>NZ_JBBORE010000001.1:4800000-7668762 GCF_038004445.1 Paenibacillus sp. FSL R7-0312
CCGGCAATCATGGTATAGTTCAAGACGCACCATATGTACAGTTATCAGCATAAAGAAGGAATCTGCGTGCGCAAGCGCAGGAGAGGTTCGCAAACTCCCTCTATAAAAAACTAAGACCGCTACAGGCATGAGCAGCTTTCCGGATATCCGGGGGCTTTAGAAGTACGGGCATTTGCCTGTACTTATTTCTTGTTATGCCGCGCGTGTCTCAACTTAGTAGAGCCAGGTTTTCGAAATCTCGTTCTTCTTTCCAGTTCAGGCCAGGAGCCTAGGGAAAAGAGAGGGGTTTTTTGTCATGTCAGAAGGCAGACTGAAAGAGGAAATACAGGAGGTTACCCTGCTGGGAAATCAAGGTACGAAGTATAATTTCGGCTATGACCCGGAGATTCTGGAGGCGTTCGATAACAAGCATCCCCGCCGTGATTATTTTGTCAAATTCAACTGCCCGGAGTTCACCAGCCTGTGTCCCGTTACCGGACAGCCGGATTTCGGCGTGATGTACATCTCGTATATTCCGGATATCAAAATGGTTGAATCCAAATCCCTGAAGCTCTATCTGTTCAGCTTCCGCAATCACGGGGATTTCCATGAAGACTGTGTCAACATTATTATGAATGATCTGATCTCGCTGATGGAGCCCCGCTATATTGAGGTCTGGGGTAAATTCACGCCGCGCGGCGGCATTTCCATCGATCCTTACTGCAACTGGGGGCGTCCGGGAACGAAATATGAGGCCATGGCCGAGCACCGGCTGATGAACCACGACCTGTATCCCGAGAAAGTGGATAACCGTTAATCCGGGAGATCTGCAGCACACAGAACAATAAGGAGGAGAGAACTTACGATGAATAAAAAAGCACTGGTCGTCTTCAGCGGCGGCCAAGACAGCACCACCTGTCTGGTATGGGCTTTGCAGCAGTTCCAGGAGGTTCAGGTGGTTACTTTTAATTATAATCAGCGCCATGCGGCAGAGATTGAAGTCGCCAAGGAGATTGCCGCGAAGTTTGGGGTGAAGCAGCATATTCTCGATCTGGGACTGCTGAATCAGCTGGCCCCGAACGCGCTAACCCGGGATGATATCGAAATCGCTGCCGGGGAGGGCGCGGAGCTGCCGAGTACATTTGTAGACGGACGGAACCTGCTATTCCTGTCCTTTGCAGCGATTCTGGCCAAGCAGCTGGGCTATAGCAATATCATCACCGGTGTCTGCCAGACGGACTTCAGCGGATACCCGGATTGCCGGGATGTGTTCGTGAAATCACTGAATGTTACACTTAATCTGTCGATGGATGTTGAGTTCGTAATCCATACTCCGCTGATGTGGCTGGACAAAAAAGAAACCTGGAAAATGGCCGATGAGCTTGGCTACTTCGACTATATCCGTGAGCAGACGCTTACCTGCTACAACGGGATGATCGGCAGCGGCTGCGGCACCTGTCCGGCATGTCTGCTCCGCCAGCGCGGCCTTGAGCAATATGAGGCGGAGCGTCAGGAGGCTGGACTATAATGCTTGGCGAAATATCTGTCTGCAAAATCTTCACCTTCGATGCCGCCCATCAGCTGATCGGGCACAAGGGGAAATGCAGCAATCTGCACGGGCATACGTACAAGCTTGAGGTTGTGCTGAAAGGTGTACCTTCTGTCGCACAGGGTCAATCGGACGAGGGGTTTGTTGTCGATTTCAGTGACATCAAAACAATCGTGAAGCAGCTTGTAGTCGACCGGTTGGATCATGCTTTTCTGGCAATGGGCAATGAGCCTGTGCTGGAGACACTTACATCTACAGGCTCTAAGGTAGCACTGCTGTCGTTCCGTACGACGGCGGAGAACATGTCAGCATACATCGCTTATGAGCTGAAGCAGGCTTCTCTGCCGGTCTATTCCGTTAAGCTGTGGGAGACTCCGACCTCCTGGGCGGAGGTGCTGGCGGCAGACATTCCGGAAGCGGGGCCGTCTTACCGTCTGTACGGAGGCTGTGACCATGAGTAAAATACCGGTAATCGAAATGTTCGGCCCGACGATTCAGGGGGAAGGGGCGGTCATCGGTGTCAAAACGATGTTCGTCCGCACCTACGGCTGCGATTACCGCTGCGGCTGGTGTGATTCAGCCTTTACATGGGATGGTTCGGCGAAGGATAAAGTAATCCTGATGGAACCGCAGGAGATTCTCGCCGGGCTGCTTGAGCTGGCAGGAGATAATTTCAATTGCGTAACCATCTCCGGAGGCAATCCGGCGCTTATCGGGGAAGCCATGGGTGAATTCATCGCCCTGCTCCACGAACGCGGTATCCAGGCGGCTATAGAGACACAGGGCAGCCGCTGGCAGGACTGGTTCAGTGATGTCGATGTGCTGACGATTAGCCCCAAGCCGCCAAGCTCCGGGATGAAGACCGACTGGGGGAAGCTGGACGAGATCATGGTTAGAGTCGGTAACAACGGCAAGGCGGCTCATAGCCTGAAGGTAGTTGTATTTAACCAGGAGGATTATGAGTATGCCCGGAAGGTACATTTCAGGTACCCGGAGGTCCCGCTGTTTCTTCAGCCGGGGAACGATAATGTCACCGAGGAAGGCGACATTTCAGGCCGCCTGCTGGGCCGGCTGGAGTGGCTGTTTAATCTGGTAATTGCCGACCCGCAGATGAACAAGGCGCGGGTGCTGCCGCAGCTTCACGCACTAATCTGGCATAATAAGCGGGGCAAGTAAGGCTTGCGCATTATATATTGAATGAAGACCGAACCTCTGCGATGCGGAGGTCCGGTCTTTTTGGTGTAGTCCCCGGTCCACCGGCTCTTCCTTCGGGGTGACCACATCCAATTCCTTTTAATGTAATTATTAGGATTTCTGTAACAAGCGGAGGAGAATCACCCCTTCCAGGCGTAATATACTTGATGGATGATCAAGCACGAGGGGGAATTGAAATGGAGAACGGATACTACGCAGGCTGGGGAACCTTGGCACTGATTAATGCGGGAATTGCCCAGGGGAAAAACCGGAGCGGATTAAACTGGTTTCTGCTGTCATTGCTGCTGGGACCATTAGCTACCTTCATCTTGGTGATCTCGGATAAGCTTCCAGAGTGAATTATCAGTTATAATATTTGGGGGTATTCGTGCCGAAACGCTAGGGTACAGCATATGGAGGAGGGAATGAAAATTGATGATGTCAGCCGCATTACTGATCATTGATGTTCAAGAGGCAATGTTTGCTTTCATCTGGATGATACCCATCTGCACGGGGAATGGCGTTGTGACAGCCGGCAGCTCTACAATTATGAGGTCTATGAAGACGGCCATATGATCAGCCTGGAACCGTGGGGAGGATATGTACGCAGTAACGCTATCCGACGCAGGGTGCTTACCCATACAGGGGAGCTCGCGGGTGATGAGGCTGTCGCCGAGAATCATGCACTGATGATGTATTCTCCGCTGCTGCACGGATAAATTCGGAGGATTTGGGGTTATAACATAGTATAGCGTGATTTTACAGCCTGTTATGTCCATACCCTACTTCTGAAGGAGTGACTCTCAACATGAAGGCAGTAACCTATCAAGGCAAGAAGAAAGTCGAGGTTAAGGAAGTCGCTGATGCGCGGCTTGAGAAGAAGGATGATATCATTGTCCGCATTACCTCAACCGCCATTTGCGGATCGGATCTGCATATCTATAATGGCGAAATCCCCGGCATGCATGATGATTACATTATCGGCCATGAGCCTATGGGAATTGTGGAAGATGTGGGACCGGAGGTTACCAAGGTCAAGAAGGGTGACCGTGTCATTATCCCTTTTAATGTAGCCTGCGGGCAATGCTTCTTCTGCCAGCACGAGATGGAGAGCCAATGTGACCACGCGAATGAAGCCAAGGATACCGGCGGCTATCTGGGCTATTCAGATACTTACGGCGGCTTCGCCGGAGGGCAGGCCGAGCTGCTGCGTGTACCGTACGGCAATTTCGGCCCCTTTGTCGTTCCGGAGGATGCTGAAATGGAAGACGAGAAGCTGCTGTTCCTCTCGGACATTGTACCGACCGCCTGGTGGGGGGTTGAGAATGCCGGCGTGAAGCCCGGAGATACCGTAATTGTGCTCGGATGCGGGCCAGTGGGGCTGCTGACTCAGAAATTCGCCTGGATGAAAGGCGCGTCCCGGGTCATTGCCGTCGACCATATCCCATACAGGCTGCAGCATGCGAAGCTGACGAATAACGTGGAGATATTAAATTTTGAGGAAATAAAGGATTTTGAGAAGCACTTGAAGGAGATCACCCGCGGCGGTGCCGATGTGGTCATTGATTGTGTAGGTCTCGACGCCAAGAAGACGGTTGTAGAAAAGGTAGAAACAGCCTTGATGCTGCAGGGCGGTTCACTAGGGGCGTTCCGTATCGCATCAGAGGTGGTCCGCAAGTTCGGTACAATTCAGCTTGTAGGGGTGTATGGGCTGAACTATAATATGTTCCCGCTCGGTCATCTGTTTGAACGCAATATTACGCTGAAGATGGGACAGGCTCCGGTCATTCATTATATGCCGGCCCTCTACAAGATGATTAAGGAGAATAAGTTCGATCCCACAGATATCATCACCCACCGCCTGCCGATCAGTCGAGCGGAGCATGGGTACCAGGTATTCCAGGAGAAGGAAGAGGACTGTATCAAGGTTGTGCTTAAGCCATAGATACAGATGCTTATTAGCACTGGTAAAGGCTCATACGAGGCATGGAACCCGCTGAAAGACGGATTCTATGTCTCTTTTATTGAAAAATGCTGCTTTTTTCTGCAATTTGCGTTAAATTAACATAATGAGTCTTACCAAACACGAAGGGGCGACTACGTATGATTCCCAAAAAACCGCCCGTTCCCGTACCGCTGTTGATGGTGATCGGAATTGTGGCCATATCCTTTTCTTCTATCTTCATTAAATGGTCGTCTGCTCCAGTGTCGGTTCAGGGGATGTACCGGCTGCTGTTCACCTCGCTGCTAATGCTGCCGTTCGCCCGCCGTTACAGCGGAGCCGCTTGGGCTCTGCGCCTGAAGGATTGGCTGCTGCTGGGTGCTTCCGGTGTGATGCTGGCCCTTCATTTCCTGCTCTGGATGGGTTCGCTGAATTACACGTCAGTGGCCAGCTCGACGATGATCATGGCTCTGGAGCCGTTATTCATTATGCTCGGTGCGTACATACTGTATAAAGAGCGCAACAGCGCCTCTGCTATGCTGGGTATGGCTATTGCAATCTTTGGGGTTGTCTTTATCGGCTGGGGTGATATCGGACTGTCCGCCGAGAACCTGAAGGGTGACATGCTGTCGGTTGGGGGAACCGTAGCTGTAGCCGCACATTTACTAATCGGTCAGAAGCTGGTGGCGCGTATGCCTTCCTATTTGTACAGCCTGATTGTATTCATCTCTGCGGCCGTTGTGTTTGCTGTTTATAATCTGGTAACAAGTACACCTTTCTTCGCTTATCCGGCCCGGGAATGGGGCATCTTTGTCCTGCTGGCGGTAGTGCCAACCGTATTCGGCCATATTCTGTTTAATTGGCTGCTGCAGTATGCATCTGCGACTACAGTCTCGATGAATATTCTGGGAGAGCCTGTCGGCGCGAGCATTCTTGCGTTCCTGTTGCTGGGTGAACAGCTGAGCGGTTTACAATGGGCAGGAGGCGTGCTGGTCATGGCCGGCCTCGGGGTCTATCTGTATTCCGGACGCAGGAAGGCGCTTAAGCTTCAGGAGCCTCTGCCGAATGCGTCATAATGCGTTAGAATGGTCGAGCGATGACATGATTTTCACAGAACATATATAAAGGGGTAACGAACGTAATGAATGAACATGATCAGAACGAACCGTCAGGTCTAAACGGCGGGGCCGCTCCTTCCAGTGAGGAGTTGTGGAATGAGGATACCTATGCGGCATGGACAAGCCGGTTCGGATCACCAGCCGAGGCAGCAGAGAAGCTGGCCAAAGATCCGGCAGGGAGGCTGTTCCCGCTGAATGCATATATGGGCGATGTGAAGGGCCGTAAGATTATGAACCTGATGGGTTCGAACGGCATGAAGGCGGTAGCGCTCGGCCTGCTGGGGGCGGAAGTCACCGTTGCCGATTTCTCGGAGGCGAATGGGCGTTATGCTGCTGAACTGGCGCAGGAAGCTGGAGTGAAGCTGAATTATATCGTCTCAGATGTGCTGGGACTGCCTGAAGCAGAACTGGACGGCTCGTATGACCTGGTGTTTGCGGAGATGGGAATTGTCCACTATTTCACCGACCTGGCTCCGTTTATGACTACCGCATACCGGCTGCTGGCACCCGGCGGGAAGTTCGTATTGCGCGATTTCCACCCGGTAACGACCAAGCTGATCTCCTCCAAGGGTTCAACCGCCAAGGTGCGCAAGCACAAAGTGAGCGGTGATTATTTCGATACGGCACTGGAAGAGAAGCAGGTATCCTACTCCAAGTATATGCCTTCTTCCGGAGAAGCAGCGGGGGCAGACAGACCTAATGTTGTCTACTGGCGGCGCTGGACACTCGGCGAGATTGTAACCGCTGCTGCGGCCAGCGGGCTTGTTATTCAGGAGTTGGTGGAAGAGCCGAACCTGTCGTCGGATGTATATGATAAGGGAATTCCCAAGACCTTCACTCTGGTGGCGCAGAAAAGATAATCAACGAAGTGGAAACGGCTTTGCAGTCCTTTTTAAAGACAGCAAAGCCGTTTCAGCGGGAAATAGCAGTAATTTATAGTGTGAAACCTAAGAAGTCATATAAACGGTATCTCTTGAAGCGCGGTTACGTTCGTGCGCTAAGGGATACCGTTTTGTTATGTAAATGTAAATAAAGCCGCACTGTAGACATAAGTGTTGTATGTTTTACAACTTTGATGTATGGGTAGCCAGGTGTTCAGAAGGATTGTTGTATGAATTACAAGAATAATCCTGCTAAGCCGCTTGGAAAAGATGAAATGTTGCCTTTTTTACAAAATTTTAGTTTAGGGTCAATATAATGAGGGAAATGTTGTATTATGGGCAGGATTTTATATAAAGTTACCGGATTCCTGCTCAGGATTGCGGATAATCTGGATATTCCTGCGATGACATCCGCCGCCCGGAAGTCCAACTATTTACTGGGTACCGGATCTTCGCGCTGGTCCTCCTCCTGTAAATTGCCACCACCTGCCATTCCGGCAAAAGCCTTCTGTAACGGGGAGAGGGTGTAGTCTTTGCGCCAGGCCAGCACAAATGCACCATCTCCGGGATGAAGTCCCGGCAGCGGGGCATAGGCCAGACTTCCGGCCGCCACCTCGGCCTCAATCCCTGATTTGGAGAATACTCCGACCATCCCGCCGCCGCTAATCATACGTTTGACCGCCTCCGGCGAGCCGAGTACGGCATGGTTCCACACTTTCACATGATTGAGCTGCGTCCACTTGTCGGAGATTCCGCGCAGGAAGGAGGCGGCTTCATGCTGCACCCAGGGCTCTCGTGCTGCCGCTTCTACCGTAATTTCCTCCGCTCCGGCAAAAGGATGTCCAGGCGCAAAAACCAGCACCGTTTCATCTCTGGCAATCACTTGAGTATGGAAGGAATCATCCTGTCCGTCCGCACTGTGCAGCACGGCCAGCTGAATCTCACGGCTCCGCAGACGCTCCCTGACGGCATCATCCGGCAATATGGACAGGAACACATCAATTCCATCATGCAGGCCAGTGAATTGGGACAGCAGTTTAGGCACAAGATAATTACCGGGGATGTCGCTTGCTGTTAGCTCCAGATTCCCCGACGCCAGAGAGGTGAACTGCTTAACTGTCCGCTCTGCTTCTGCCGTCAGCGATACAATCCGCACAGCATATTGATACAGGGCCCGTCCGGCATCGGTCAGCAGCACCCGGCCGCTCCGGAACTGGAACAGTGAAGCGCCAAGCTCACTCTCGAGACTCTTCATATGGAAGGAAACGGTCGGCTGCTTAAGCCCCATCTCGGCGGCTACGTCCGTTACCTTTTTATATTTTTCAATCAGGACTACGATTTGTAATTTCACAAGATTCATGCTGATTCCTCCGGTTAGATGGCGATAAATTAGCGATTGTTGCTTATATATAGATTATATCTATGGCATTATTCAAAATCTATTATAACTTTTATCTTCCGCTTTACAAACTCAGTACTTTTACATAACGAACGAGCCCTAGAATAAGAAGAGTCAGAAGAGAAGCTGACATGAGCACAGAAATGCTTCCAAAGTGAGTTTTGTACGAAGCAGACCAATGAAGCAGACACTCACAAAACCTTTAGGAGGAAAAAAAACAATGCAATTCAGAAAATCTTGGATCATGGCTTTGGCTTTAACAAGCGTAGTAGCACTTTCGGCATGTGGCAACGGGGGAAATAATGCGGCAACCAATAACGGAGGCAATGCAGCTGCAACAAATACACAAAACAGCAGCGGCGCCGAATTAAGCGGATCTATTCTGGCTTCGGGCTCCACAGCACTGCAGCCGCTCGTAGAGCAGGCAGCAGAGAAATTTATGGATGCTAATGCAGGCGTCGATATTCAGGTTCAAGGCGGCGGAAGCGGAACAGGCTTGACACAAGTTGCTGAGAAGCAAGTGGATATCGGTAACTCCGACGTCTTCGCAGAAGAGAAATTGAAAGATGCTGATGCTGAAAAAGCGGCAGCACTCGTTGATCATCAGGTAGCTGTTGTAGCTATCGCAGCAGTAAGCAATCCGGATGCAGGTGTAGATACACTGACTAAGCAGCAGCTGGTTGACATCTTCACTGGCAAAATCAAGAACTGGAGCGAAGTCGGCGGTGCTGACCAGGCGATTCAGATCATCAACCGTCCTGCAAGCTCAGGTACACGCGCAACCTTCGAGAGCTTCGCGCTTGGCACCAAAACGGATGATCTTCCAGGATCGATTCAAGAGGATTCTTCCGGTACTGTTAAGAAAATTATCGGTGAAACACCGGGAGCTATCGGTTATCTGGCTCTGTCCTACCTGGATGATTCCGTTAAAACCTTGAGCTATGACGGTGTTGAACCTTCTGTAGACAACGTAATTGCCGGTAAATATCCGGTATGGGCTTACGAGCACATGTACACTAACGGTGAGCCGAATGAAACAGTAAAAGCTTTCCTGGACTTCATGATGACTGATGAAGTACAGACAGGAGATGTAGTAGAGCTTGGTTACATTCCGGCTTCGCAGATGCAGGTATCCCGCGATGTAGCAGGAACTGTAACACCTAAGTAAGTACTACAGATTCATTCACAGGTATCATCCATTAGAACTTCATGTGATTAGAGGCGGATTTCTTCTGCCTCTCTTTTCACTTTAGAAAGAGGGAGCATCTTGAGGGTAAAACCAAAGAAAACGCGGTTTGAAAAACATCATATAGAGAATTTTATCGGACGCGCTTATATGTCCTTTTGTGTACTGCTATTGATTGTAATCATTGTATCGATGGTTTATTTCGTAGCCTCTAAAGGAATTGCGAACTTTGTAAGCGGGGAGGTTAAGGTTTCCGATTTCCTGTTCGGCACGAAGTGGTCGCCTGAAGCGGATACGCCTTCTTATGGAGCTTTTCCGTTTATAGCCGGTTCCTTCCTGGTAACACTGCTTGCCGCGCTTATCGCAAGTCCGCTTAGCATCTGTGCCGCATTATTTATGACTGAAATCGTCCCTGGTTGGGGCAAAAAACTGCTGCAGCCGGTTATCGAGCTGTTGTCAGGTATTCCGTCTGTCGTATACGGGTTCGTTGGCTTAAGTGTCATTGTACCTTTTTTGCGGAATACATTGCCCGGACAGGGCATCGGGGTTGCTGCAGGCGCGCTAGTGCTGTCGGTGATGATCCTGCCGACCATTACCAGCGTGGCTGCAGACGCGCTTGCTTCTTTGCCGCAAAACTTGAAAGAATCCTCATTTGCGCTCGGTGCCACTCGCTGGCAGACGATCTCCCGTGTCATTCTCCCGACGACCTTCCCGGCTATTATGACGGGGGTGGTACTGGGGATGGCCCGTGCATTCGGTGAAGCACTTGCTGTACAGATGGTTATCGGTAATGCGCCTTTTGTGCCGCGTTCGCTGTTCGAATCCGCGTCTACTCTGACCAGTGTTATTACGCTGGGTATGGGGAACACGACGATGGGTTCACCGCAGAACAATGCGCTATGGAGCATGGCTCTCGTGCTTATGCTGATGACATTTGTATTCGTACTGCTTGTTAGAATGCTCGAAAGGAGAAATAAAATTTGAAGCCGAGAACAGCAGACAAAATTGCCACTGCTATCATTGTAACGTTCGCTTTGCTTATCGTAGCTATTCTGGTTGGCCTGCTTGGATATATCCTCATCCGCGGGATGAGTCATATCAGCTGGGACTTCCTGACTTCGGCACCACAGAAGATCCGTGCAGGAGGCGGGGTAGGACCTCAGCTCTTCAACTCCCTGTTCCTGCTGGTGCTGACCCTGATTATTACTATACCGCTTGGACTTGGAGCGGGGATCTTCATGGCAGAATATGCCCGTCCCGGCAGACTGACTAACTTCATCCGTCTGGTTGTGGAAGTGTTATCTTCCTTCCCGTCCATCATCGTCGGTCTATTCGGTCTCTTATTGATCGTCAATACCTTCAATCTCGGATTCTCCCTGATCTCGGGAGCACTCGCGCTTACCTTCTTCAACCTTCCGCTGATGGTTCGTATCACCGAGCAGGCTTTCCGCACGGTGCCTAAGCAGCAGAAGGAAGCGGGCTTCGCGCTTGGTTTATCCAAGTGGAAGATTGTGACTTCGGTACTGCTCCCGGTAGCTCTGCCAACGATCATTACGGGAACGATCCTGTCCGCCGGACGCGTCTTCGGTGAAGCGGCAGCATTGATGTTCACGGCGGGGATGAGCAGTCCGCGTCTGGACTTCAGCAACTGGAATCCGCTTAGTCCTTCTTCACCGCTTAACCCGTTCCGTCCGGCAGAAACACTGGCGGTTCATATCTGGAAGGTCAACAGCGAAGGTCTGGCGCCGGATGCGCTGCAGATCGCAGCAGGTGCTTCGGCAGTGCTGGTGCTGACCGTATTAATCTTCAACCTGGCTGCCCGTTTCTTCGGCAGATTCATCTATCGCAAGCTTACCGCTTCCAAGAGAATGAACTAGGCTAATAAGACAAAGAGAGTTTACGCTTTTGAAGCGAGTTTTGCGTAGAAGACTCAGAAAGCGGATGCTGACCAAACTTTTAGGAGGAGTAAGAGATGGGCATAGCGGAACCGGTGGTACGCGAATCATTTCAAACTGAGGATCTGAGTATTTATTATGGCACTTATGAGGCGGTTAAAGGAATTAGTCTTCCCTTCGCCCAGAATACGGTAACAGCATTGATCGGCCCTTCCGGCTGCGGGAAATCAACCTTTCTGCGTTCCCTTAACCGGATGAATGATGATATCTCCGGCTCGACTACCAAAGGCAGCATCTGGATTGACGGTATAGATATCAATGCTTCCGGAACAGATGTTATCAAGCTGCGCCAAAAAATCGGCATGGTCTGGCAAAAGCCGAATCCTTTTTACAAATCCATCTATGACAATATCGCCTTTGGTCCTAAGTATCATGGAATTAAGGGCAAAAAAGCACTGGATGAAATCGTGGAGAGCAGCCTGCGCCGCGCCGCCCTGTGGGATGAGGTCAAAGACCGCTTGAAGGACTCTGCACTGGCATTGTCTGGCGGACAGCAGCAGCGTCTGTGTATTGCCAGGGCACTTTCGGTTAACCCGCAGATCCTGCTGCTTGATGAGCCGGCTTCAGCACTTGATCCTGTATCGACAGGCAAGGTGGAGGAGCTGATTAAGGAACTGAAGGAAGAGCTGCGGATCGTAATCGTTACCCATAACATGCAGCAGGCAGCGCGGATCTCGGATTATACAGCCTACTTCTATCTGGGCTCGCTTGTGGAATATGACAAGACCGAGAAGGTCTTCAGCAATCCGGAGAATCAGATGACCCAGGAATATATTATGGGCCGTTTCGGCTGACGGACAGGCATTACAATAGTTACAGGAGCCATAGGCACCATTCCTTGCGAATGGTGTTTATTTTATACCCTGAATGCAATATATAATGTACATAATGGTTGATATAGATTACAATGTAGTGGAAATACATATCATTCCAGGAGGATTCCGGGTGGGTGAGCATAAGAACATCAAATTGAAGCTGGCGCGGGTGCAGAAAGACCTGTCGCAGGAGCAGCTGGCAGATGCGGTAGGGGTAACGAGACAGACCATCGGTCTGATCGAAGCGGGAAACTACAACCCGACGATGCGATTGTGTATTGCCATTTGCAGAGTGCTGGGTACAACGCTTAACGATATTTTCTGGGAGGAAGAAGAATGAAGCATCGGGGAATTAAGGATGAACGGATCATTACCGAGTTTCAAAAGCTTAATTCGCATGGATTCGCGATTTGTTTTGCAGGACTGATGATTAGCCTCGCGGTGAAAGTATTTATACTGAATTGGGATATAAAATTATGGCTGGATACCTTTCTGATCTTGATGGCGGCTTGTTTATATGTCGTTATTCGAGGAATCCGTGCAGGACTCTATCAGCTGCCGCCTAAGGAGGGGGAGCTGAAACGCTTCAAGAAAATAAATCTTATTGGCGGCTTGTTCAGTTCTGTGGTGTGGGGTTCTCTTATGTTCAGCTATGATCTGTTGGACAGTGATCCGATGGATCTGTCAAATAGCATAATGAGTAACGGGGCTGGAGCAGTTATATTCTTCTTAGGAATTACCGCGCTGCAGTGGCTAATGATCAAGCGGTCCAATAAAAATGCCGACAAAATGCTGGACTCGGAGAACTAGGAAGAATCCGCAATCAGCGGGGATATAACCCTCGTTTTTCTCAGTACAAATGTAGAAAATACAGTTCCCTCTTGCAAAACTAATGTTATTAGTTTATTATTTAACTAATAACATTAGTTTTGAGGAGGATCCTTATGAGAGTAACTCAAGAAGGTTATCTGCACCAGCTAACCTGGCTGCCGCGCTTATTTCCCGTTAACTGTTATCTGGTCGAAGAAAAAGAGGAGCTTACTCTAATAGATGCAGGCATGCCTTATAGTTTACAAGGTATCCTACAACAGTCCGCCAGGCTTCAGAAGCCGCTTACCCGGATCGTGCTAACCCATGGCCATATGGATCATGTCGGGGCGCTGGATGCGCTCAAGAAGCTTGTTCCTGGGGCCAAGGTCTATATCTCGGAACGCGATGCGGCGCTGCTGGCCGGTGACCGCTCGCTAAGGGCAGGTGAGCTTCAGACCCCGATTAAGGGCAGTGTACCTGCCAAGATAGCAACGAAGCCCGATGTGCTGCTGTACGAAGGGGATACCATCGGCTCACTGACGGCCATAAGTACGCCCGGGCATACTCCGGGATCTATGTCTTTCCGGGATCAGCGCAGTGGCGCACTAATTGTAGGGGATGCGTTCCAGACCTTCCGGGCAACCGCTGTGTCCGGCAAGAAGGTACCGTTGTTTCCTTTTCCGGCTATGGCGACATGGAGTCTGGAGCAGGCACTGGCCAGTGCCTATAAGCTAATTGATCTAGCGCCTTCAGTGCTGGCTGTAGGACACGGAAATCTGGTGAGGTACCCGGTAGAAGCCATGAAACATGCGGCAGCAGAGGCGGGCAGGCTATTGGTGAATGGAGGGAAAGTGCATGGCTAGAGCCGGTTTGGACACACATACTCTGGTGCTGGCAGCAGCAGAGCTGGCTGACGCACAGGGTGTTCAGGAGGTGACGCTGGCTGCACTTGCGGCCAAGCTGGGCGTTCGCCCCCCGTCGTTGTACAATCACATTAACGGACTCGCGGGTCTGCGGACGCTACTGGCGATTCATGGGCTGGAACAGCTCTATGATGCCATGTCAGCGGCAGCGGAAGGCACCCAGGGAGAACAGGCGGTCCATGCGCTGAGTCAGGCTTACATCAGATTCGCCAGACAACATCCGGGATTGTATGAAACAACATTAAGAGCACCAGAGCAGGGAGATACTTCTTTGGAGGCTGCGGGCGGGAAGGTCCTGTCGCTGATTATTCAAGTCCTGTCCTGCTTTGGGCTTGATGAGGAAGGGAACCTGCACGCAGTCCGGGGATTGCGCAGCATACTACACGGGTTCTCTGCCCTTGAGAATCAAGGCGGCTTCGGAATGCCGCTGGACTTGAATGTAAGTCTTACCCGGCTGATCCGCGCTTATATTGCCGGAATCCGCTGCATGGGTGAGGGAGCAGATGAGCTTGAATGAAATTACATCAAGGAGGCGGAATGAGTGGGTAGTGTAGAAAGCCTAGAGAGTATTACAACATTTGAGGAGATGGCTGAAGTTGTGGCCAAGCTGGGGATCGTACCGCTGGCCTCGTTGATCCCTGGGCATCCTTCTGTGAACGGGCTGACCCTGGCGGAGAACTGGCATACCGGTTCCGAGCTGGACCCCTGGGGCTGGCGGGTGAGATTTCCGGGAGAAGGGTTGGCCGGATACGGTAAGTTTATTAAGAAAAAAGCCGTTCTGGTATCCCGTGAGTGGCTTCCCGCTTACCTGGCGGCGGCGGGCAGTCCGCGTTCCCTGGAGGAGCGGTATGACAGCGGTCTTGCTACCAGAGAAGCGTTAACGTTATTGCAGATCATCCGGGAGCACGAAGGCATAGAGACACGCCAGCTGCGTTCTATGGCTGATATGAAGGCCAAAGAGAAGAAAACGGCTTTTGACAACGCGGTAACCGAGCTTCAAGGCACTCTGGATATTGTAATCTCTGGAGTTAAGCAACGGCTGAATGCGGACGGTGAGCCGAACGGGTGGAACAGTACCTCTTTTGAAACAACGGGCCACTGGATGAATGATGCGGGAATCGAAACTTTTGAAGGAATGAGAGAAGAGGCGGTGGCGTGGCTGCGTTCGAGAATGGACGGGAGCTGGACACCGGAAGCAATAGCCTGGATCAGCAAGGCGTTGGTCTGGAAATAAGCATATCATGGTAGTCCTCGAGATTAGCGGGGACTATTTTTTTGTACCCCTGTCTACAAAATAAAACGGCTAATCCATTTCCCGCAGGAACAGACCGGCCGTAAGCGCTTACGGGAAAGCGTATATATTGAAGCAGCCTTATAGCATAGGGGCGAGGTATGCAATCAGAAAATACAAAAACCCGAACAGCAGCATGATATAGGCTGTGTACTTGATTGCATCGGAGGCTACAATACTTAAGTCTTTGGGGGCCTGGACTTCCAGACGTTCCGGTTCAGTCGAATCCACTTCTTGATTAAAAGATTCTTTCATCAGGATTCCCTCCTAAGTGTTTGGTAAGCATAAACTTCCAGAGTCGCTTCACAGGTTCTGGCATCAGAAGCTTCGTAATAACTTTGGGTGCGGGACTTGTAAACACTATCCTTAATTGTATTGTGACATATTTGTGAATTAAATTCAACAATATTGTGAATATTCTTTTAACTATCTTCAAATTTGGGCTAGCTCTCATATACAAAAAGACCCCGCCATTCTCCCATATGGGGAACGGCGGGGCCACCACAATTCATTAACAAACATCAAATCTCAATCCTCAACCTACAATAAAGGCTTAAGCCCAATCCCCGTTACGGAAGATCGGATCAACAGAGCCGTCATCGGCAATTCCGTCAATGCTCATCTCTGGGGAACCCATCATGAAGTCTACATGTGTCAGACTCTGGTTCATGCCTCTTTCAGCGAGCTGTTCTTTGGTCATATTGATGCCGTCCTGCAATGTGAAAGCATAAGCAGCACCAAGCGCCAGGTGACAGGAAGCATTCTCGTCATACAGCGTGGTGTAGTAGAGAATGCCGCTCTCCGAGATCGGGGAGTGGAAAGGCACCAAGGCCACTTCGCCGAAGTATGCCGCCCCCTCATCCATAGCCAGCAGGGAAGCCAAGGCCTCCTGGCCGACTTCTGCGGTAAAGTCTGTGACCTTGCCATCCTTCAGAGTCAAGGTGAAGCGGTCGATGATGTTGCCGCCGTAGCTAAGCGGCTTGGTGCTGCTGACCTTGCCGCTAGCACCGGTCTTCAGCGGGGCGGTGAACACTTCCTCGGTCGGAATGTTAGCCAGGAAGGTCATGCCGCGGCTGTTCACCGCACCGGCCTGACACCAGATATGGCCTTCAGGCAGCTCGATCGTCAGATCAGTGCCCGGTGCTGTGTAGTGAAGCTTGCGGTACTTCTTGGCGTTCAGCAGATCACAGCGCTGCTTGAGGCCGCCCAGATGGGCGCTCCAGGCTGCAACAGGGTTCTCCTGGTCTGCTCGCACAGCTTTGAAGATTGCATCCCATAGCAGTTCAATCTGCTGCTCAGGCGCAGCGTCCGGGAATACCTTGGCGGCCCATGAAGGAGAAGGGAAGGCGATGCCGCTCCAGCTGACATGGTTAGCCATCATCATCTCCCGGTAAGGAGCCATAGCCTGGCCGGCAGTCTTCTGGTTATCAGAGATCCGGCTTGGTTCTACCCCGCTCAGCAAGTCCGGATTAGCCGAGATAATGGTCAGGAACGCAGCGCCATTCCGTGCGAGATCCTCCAGCTCATCCGCCTGCCACTTCGGCGGCTCGAGGAAGCTCTCGGATGGAGCAAGATCATAACGTGTCCGTGTGACGAACTCATCGGTATAATTAACCTTTACCAGCTTCGCTCCTGCTTCATAGGCTTGGCGTACAATGAGCCGTACCAGCTCTGCGGAGACGATATCCGCATTGACTACAAGCGTTTGACCGGGCTGAATGTTGACGCCGATCTTTACAGCGAGCAGGGCGTAATTTTCGAGCTTTTGCTTGAAATCCAGCATGATTTCAGCTCCCTTCACTATCTTCTATTTTGTAATATGGAGTAGAAAAGGCATTAGAATGCCCAGTTGCCCTTCAGGAATACAGGCTCACGCGTACCGTCAGCCGTGATACCATAAATATCCATCTCTGCTGAGCCGATCATGAAATCGACATGGGTTACACTAGTGTTGAGTCCATGGGCGATCAGCTCATCCTGATTCATTTCTTTGCCGCCTTCGAGGCAGAAGGCATATGCGGTGCCGATTGCCAGATGGTTAGACGCATTCTCATCAAACAAGGTGTTGAAATAAAGGATGTTGGAGTCGGAGATCGGCGAGTTGTGCGGCACAAGTGCGACTTCACCCAGGTACTTGGCGCCTTCATCCAGGCTGATCAGATATTCCAGGGCCTCCTGGCCTTGCTCGGCCTTTACGCTGATAATCCGGCCCTGTTCAAAGGTAATCGAGAAGCCGTCAATAATATTTCCGCCGTAGCTGAGCGGCTTCGTGCTTCTGACAGTACCGTTAACGCCGGTTTTCTTCGGAGCCGTGAACACTTCTTCAGTTGGCATGTTGGCGACAAAAGAATGACCTTTAGCATTGATGCTGTCGCCCTGGGCCCATAGATGGCCTTCAGGCAGCTCAATACTAAGGTCGGTTCCAGGTGCTATGTAATGCAGGCTTTTGTATTTCTTTGCATTGAGAACATCCGCTTTCTGCTCCAGTGTATCCAGATGCTCCTGCCAGGCGGCTACAGGGTCTTCGCGGTCCAGGCGTACGGTGTGGAAGATTGCCTCCCAGAGTTTATCTACGCGCTCTTCTTCAGGTACGTCAGGGAATACCTTGTCTGCCCAGGGCTGGGACGGGATGGCTACAATGCTCCAGCTGACTTTGTCGGACATCTGCATTTCGCGGTATTTCGTAAGTGCAGCCCCCCGGGTCTTCTGGAAGTTGGCAATCCGCTCAGGATCAATGCCTTTGAGCGCGTCAGGATTCTCGGCAATAACGTTCAGAAATGCAGCGCCGTTCTCGGCGAATTCGGTTACTTCACCCGCGTACCAGGTTGGAGCCTTGGTGAACACTTCCGGTGCAGCATGCTCGAACTGCTGGCGCGTAATGAACTCGTCACTCCAGTTAACCTTGACCTGGCTTGCGCCGATGGCATATGCTTTGGCGGTAATCAGGTGGACGAACTCGGCTGCAGAAATCGGAGCGTTCACGACCAGGATTTGCCCCGGCTGAACATTTACACCGATCTGCACAGCCAGATCAGCATATTTACTTAGCTTGGATTGAAGCTCTGTTTGAGTCATTGCAATTTCCTCCATTACCATAATTTTAGCTCGGAATAAGCATTGTACTAAATTATTAACCGCCGGATGAAAAAAGTCAATTACAGCGCAAAAGGAAAGGAATTGCTTACATATCAATGTTATACTGAATATTGTGGGCATGATCAGATGAAAGGAAGGAAAGAGTATGAACCTAGAAATCACCAAGGCAGAAATGAAACGCGTAGAGGATAGAAGTTTTGTCGGGAGAACGGTGTTTACACTGGAGAATCACAGCTCCCCTTATGAGATCACTTTCTTCAGTTCACGGGGAACCGAATGGGATTACAGCCTGAGCTTCGCCGGTGAACCGGGAAGTGAGGAGCAGTTCCTGGAGGTGGATGCCCTGCTGGAGAATGATGACGATGTTTACAATCAGCTGCTGGACGCGGCACTCGACACTCAGGAGATTCCGGAGGAAGAAGCTTAGAACCTTTTCCGGATAGCCTTGTCATACAATAGCCTTTCTATGTACAGCCTTTCATTAAAAAATGCGACTCCGTTCCGGCAGAATAACTTTGCCGCACAGGGTCGCATTTCACATTTCACAGGTAACGCAGAGTTTAGCCGATGGTAATATTGCCTTCAGGGTACCGGTAGAGTTCCTTACTGTTCTTAGGTTTGAGTGCATAAGCAAGTGTAAGCGGTCCTGTCCGGCCGACAAACATCAGAATGATCACCAGTATCTTACCGATTGACGTAAGCTCCGTAGTCAGTCCCATAGTGATACCTGAAGTTCCGAAAGCGGACACCGCCTCAAACAGCACAGTCAGAAAGTCCGCGCTCTCCGTCACCGACAAAAGCATGGTAGAGATCAGCACCAGCATCAGTGACAGCAAGGTTATTGTAATTGCCCTGTAGACATTCTCTTTCGAGATCCGGTGCCGGAACATGACAATATCATCCTTGCCCCGGAGCTTGGCGTAAGCGGTACTGGCCAGAATCGCAAAGGTGGTGATCTTGATCCCGCCGCCGGTGGAGCCCGGAGCTGCACCGATAAACATCAGCAGAATCATCAGGAATTGTGTGGATTCACGCAGGAGCGGAATCTCAATGGTCGTCACGCCGCCGGAGCGGGGCGTTATGGCCTGAAGGAAGGAGGCCATAATCTTGCCTCCGGCATGCAGCGGTTTCAGCGCAGCGTTCAGCTCCAGCCAGAAGAAGATAGCCGCGCCGATGAGAACGAGTGCAGCAGAAGTGGTAAGCACCACTTTGGAATGGAGTGTCAGACGCTTGCGCTTGGGAAAGTCTATCACGTCGGATAATACGATAAAGCCGATACCTCCGAGGAAAATTAGCAGCATCGAGGTGATATTTACAATCGGGTCCTCTACATAACGGGTTAGTCCGCTGAAGGGGCCATGAACATCACCGAACAGATCAAACCCCGCGTTATTGAAGATTGAAATGCTATGGAATACTCCGTAATACGCTGCTTTGCCAAAAGGCATGTCCATCATAAATCTCGCGGCCAGCAGAACGGCCCCGGTCAGCTGAATCACCAGCGAGTAGATCAGCACCCGGCGGATCAGCTTCACGATACCTTGTATTGAATTCTGGTTCATGGACTCCTGCAGCAGCAAGCGTTCTTTCAGCGAGATCCGTTTGTTCAACACTAGTGTAATCAGGGTTGCCATTGTCACGAATCCAAGCCCGCCGAACTGGAACAAGACAAGCAGTACGACCTGTCCAAAAGTCGTCAACTGGGTTCCTGTGTCGATGACAGCAAGTCCGGTTACGCAGGTAGCTGAGGTTGCCATAAACAGCGCATCAATGAAAGTAATTCTCCCGCTGATAGAGGCTGCCGGAAGAGACAGAAGCAGGGTGCCGGCAGCGATCAGCACCATAAACCCGAGTGATAGTATTTTGGGCGGGGTCAGCCTGAGATACCCAAAGGATAAGTTAGCCAAGTCTCATTCTCCTGACATCTGGATAGGATCTGACAAAATTATAGCATAACTTATATTCCCGTCATCAAAGCGGCAGGAAATTGACATATTTTATCGAAATGATTAAAGGCTCTACCTACTACTGTACTTTTAGAGGAGGCTCTACTTGCTGTGACAAGTCCCATAAGGAATCAGGTTGGCGCTGTCTTCATCCCGGTTAGTGATATCGAAAGGTCCAAAAACTGGTATTGCAGCTTGCTTGGACTGCCGCTTGACGGTGAAATTTTGTTCGGGCATCTGTATGACGTGCCAATGCAGGGTCCGGGAATCGTGCTGGACAGCAGAATTTTTACAGCCGAGGCTGTGCTGAAGGTGCCGTCCTTCCATCTGCTTACCGACGATATTGATGCTGCCTTTGATTATGTCAAAGCCAGTGGAGCAGAGATTCTTACAGATATTGAACATGATCACTGGTTTAATTTCAAAGATCCGGACGGAAATGTGCTGATGATTTGCCGTTTAATCAATTAATTAATTGAATTAACTATATTAATTAATGTTGTTAATTATAATACAGGGAGTATTGTGAATGATACGAGAAGCCACACCGGAGGATGCCTCCGGCTTAGAGAAGCTGTACCGGATTCTGCTGCCGGAGCACACAGATATCCAAGTGTCACCGCAAAGAATTAGTCAAATTGCCAATAATCCGGACAGCCTGCTGATCGTATACGAAGAAGACGGGGAGGTAGCAGGTACGTTACATCTGCACTTGTGCATGGATGCGCTTAGCGGTGACCGCCCGTTCGGGGTCATAGAGCGTGTTGTAACTGCCCCGCAGCTGCGCGGTAAGGGAATAGGTGCCTCCATGATGAAATGCGCCGAGGAAGCTGCTGCAGCCAGGGGTGCACTAAAGGTGATGCTGTCCAGCAAGAGCTGCCGCACGGATGCCCACCGCTTCTACGAGCGTCTGGGGTACGACGGAGAGGGAAGCAAGCTTTTCAAAAAATACATACCGGTCTAAATGCAGGAGGAATGACATGGACATTACACTGAGGGAACTGATTCCTGAAGACGCCGCCGCACTCTTAAGTCTGCAGCACCGGCTGGATCAGGAAACTTCGTACATGCTGCTTGCATCCGGAGAGAGGCAGACCGGAATTCCGCAGGTGGGAGAGATGATTGCAAGCTTCGGGAATGCACATACTTCTATCCTAATCGGAGCCGAAGCAGACGGTGAGCTGGCGGGCTACCTGTCGGTCAGAGGAGGAAGCGTCAGCCGCAATAAACACAGTGCCTATATTGTCATTGGCATCCTGAAGCAATATCAGGGTATGGGAATCGGCAGCGCATTATTCCATGAGATAGATTTGTGGGCGAAGCGGAGCGGTATTGTACGTCTGGAGCTTACGGTAATGAAGCATAATAAGCGGGCTATAGCGCTGTATACGAGGTATGGGTTTGAGATTGAAGGCGTGAAGAAAAAGTCACTGCTGGTGGATGGGGAATGGGTAGACGAATATTATATGAGTAAAATATTTGACCCCGCCTCTATATAGTTAATGGTATTAATTATGGGTGTGATTACATTAGTATTCACTAAACTATGCAAGAAAGGCGCTTCCCTGGGGAAGCGCCTTTCTGTATTATTTGCAGCGTATCTAGCCGCTTTAGTCGCTGTGTACTGCGGAATCTTCGGTGACCGGAAGATCAATCTGAATCTCAACCTTACGAATACGATGGCGGTTCATCTCACGCACAGTCAGAGTGACATGCTCATACACATGGCTTTTGCCGACAACCGGCTCTTCCAAATGACTATACAGCCATCCGCCGATGGTAGTGACTTCGTCGTCGTGGAAATCAAGCTTGGTGAGATCCTTGATCTCCAGGAGAGACACGTTGCCGTCGAACAGATAATGAGTCTCGCTCAGCTTCTCCACATTTCTGCGTTCATCCCCGTCGAACTCATCGCGGATCTCACCGACGATCTCCTCAAGGATGTCTTCGATCGTAATTAGGCCGGAGGTTCCTCCGTATTCATCCAGCAGCAGGGCGATATGCACGCGCTCCTTCTGCATACGGGTCAGCAGGGTTTTCACCGGCGTGACTTCCGATACGGTAAGCAGAGGCAGGATCAGGCTTTTGAAATCAAAATCAGGATTGTTGTCATATTGCAGGTACAGCTGCTTCGTATTGATCATGCCGATGATATTGTCTTTGCTGCCGTCTGCCACAGGGAAACGTGTATACTGCTCCTTGCGGATGATAGCGATATTCTCCTGCAGCGAGTGGTCGGTGAATAGACATACCATATCCGTCCGGGGAACCATAATTTCTTTGGCCAGCATTTCATCAAAGGTGAAGATCCGGTTCACATATCCGTATTCCGCTTTGTTGATTTTGCCGCTCTCATAGCTCTCGGACAAGATCAGGCGGATCTCGTCTTCACTGTGGGCATCGCCATGTTCACTGGCCGGCTTCATTCCGAACATACGGACGAGCAGGTTGGCGGAACCGTTCATGATCCAAATCAAAGGGTACAATACTCTGTAGAACCAAATAATCAGCGGTGCGGTAATCTGACCGATTTTCTCCGGAATGTTTATAGCGGCCGTCTTCGGTGCAAGTTCACCGACAACGACATGCAGGAATGTGGCGATAATGAAGGCCAGTGCAAAAGCAATAGGCTCACTAACGCTGTGGCTCAGGTTCGTCAGGTCAAACAATGGTATCAGCAGCTGCTCAAATGCAGGCTCTGCCAACGCCCCGATCCCGAGTGCAGTAATGGTGATTCCAAGCTGACAAGCAGACAGATATCCATCGAGGTTAGCAGATACCCGCTGTACTGCTAGCGCATTCTTCTTCCCGTCGAGTACCATCTGGCTTACCTGGCTTCCTCTTAATCTCACTACTGCAAACTCCGTTGCTACAAAAAATGCGGTTAAAATAATCAAAATTGCCACGAGCGTCAAACTAAGTCCTATACCCATATAATCTTTACCATCCCTTTCGTCCCTAAAATAGGTTATACTCATATTATGAGTTCACATGAACCTATTGTACGAACTTTTGGGTGAAATATCAAATGGTGGAGGGTTGCCATCTATGGAAGCATTTACACTTAGCCGGATAGAGATGTCCGGACTACTACTGTCTCTAAGCCAAAACTCGGAGCGGAAGCCGCTCCATATTCTGCAGGAAGCCTGGATCAAGTTCCACCGTGAAGAGGTGAGGGAGGGGACGTCATTGCCGGCTTTTCTCTCTACGGATATTCCCCCGATCCTGCAGAAATTGATCAAAGGCAGCGGCATCAAAGGGTTATCCCTTGGTGAAATCGCCTCGCTCGGCAGTCTGATTGAGTATTCCACATTATCTGTTACGGCTATGCAGAACTGGGTAAAGCGTGACTTCAAGGAATATCTCGGGGCGCCGCGTGAAGGGAAGAAGTATTCCATTAATCAGGCTGCGCTTCTATTTATAATTGATGATCTCAAGGCTGCGCTCGATTTCGAGAGTATCCGCCAGCTCTTCCGGATGCTGTTCCTCGCACCTGAGCGCGATGATGATGATCTGGTTGAACCGGCACAGTTGTATCACGGGTATGCAGAGCTGTTCGAAGAGATCAAGACCCGTTCCCCGATGGTGCAGGGACAAGCTCAGCCTGGTAACCCCAAAGAGTATTTGCTGAAATCCGACAGTGCGCTCAAATCGGCGATGGACGGAATGATGAAGCGGCTCAGCCATCTGACCAGATCACAGCGGGATGCCGTACAGAATATGCTCCTGATCGCTGCCATATCGGTTCAGACCTGTTATTTTCAGGCGATGGCCCGGCAATATTTCAATGCGGTGTTATTCCTTGATTTTTGAACCGTCCGATTCTAGAATGTGTAAGTGACACTAGTCTCACTCCGAGACTTAGCGGGAATCAGGGAAGAGGGTGCTTGTTATGATGAACCAAATGTCGATGCTGCAGAATCCGAAGCAAAGAAAACTGCTCTTCAGTGCAGGACTCAGCTGGATGTTCGACGCGATGGATGTGGGGATGATTTCTTTTGTGGTGGCTGCGCTGGCCAAGGAGTGGGCGCTGGGACCGGAGAAGATCGGATATTTAACCAGTATTAACTCGGTGGGTATGGCGGTGGGAGCGGCTGCGGCCGGGATTCTTGCGGACCGGTTCGGCCGCAAATCCGTATTGCTGTGGACGCTGCTGATCTTCTCCATAGCAAGCGGCCTGTCGGCATTCGCCGCAGGGTACGTAATGCTGTGTGTGCTGCGCTTCATTGCCGGCTTCGGGCTGGGCGGTGAGCTGCCGGTTGCTTCCACGCTGGTGTCGGAGAGCATGCCGGTCAAAGAAAGAGGACGGGCCGTCGTGCTGCTGGAGAGCTTCTGGGCGGTGGGCTGGATTCTTTCAGCGCTGATCGCTTATTTCGTGATTCCGGATTACGGCTGGCGGATTGCCTTCGCGATTGGTGCAGTCCCGGCGCTCTATGCGCTCTACCTGCGTAAGGCGATTGATGACTCGCCGAAATTCGCCGAGATCAAGAAGGCTCCGGTATCTCTGCGGAACCGGATTAAGGCAGTCTGGTCAGCGGAATACCGCCGTTCAACGATTATGCTGTGGATTCTGTGGTTTACGGTTGTATTCTCCTACTATGGCATGTTCTTGTGGCTGCCGACAGTTATGGTGCTTAAGGGCTTCAGTCTGGTCAAAAGCTTCGAGTATGTGCTGATCATGACGCTCGCCCAGCTTCCGGGATATTTCACCGCCGCTTATTTCATCGAGAAATTCGGCCGGAAGTTCGTGCTCGTGATCTATCTGCTGCTGACAGCGGTCAGCGCGGCCTGGTTCGGGAATTCCACAACCGAAGGTATGCTAATGGCAGCCGGGATCTGCCTCTCCTTCTTCAACCTGGGGGCATGGGGCGGGATGTATGCATATACACCGGAGCTATATCCGACTACCATCCGTTCAACAGGTGCAGGACTTGCAACCTCTTTCGGACGGATCGGGGGTATTATTGCACCTACACTGGTCGGGGTGATGGTGGGGAATTCGGTCGCGATCAGCACGATCTTCATGCTGTTCTTCGTGACGATTATCATTGGTGCAATGGCCGTGCTGTTCCTGGGGAAGGAAACGAAGGGTACAGAGCTACTCTAAGTTTAACTTGAAAAATCATCAGGAGTTATACTCCAATCAGGCCAGCCGGAGCTTCCGGCTGGCCTTTGTTATGGTTATAGCCAGTTAAGTTCGTGAAACGCGCGATACAAAAAACCACCCGCTATGCGGGTATAGGGAATCCTCCACTATTGCAGCCCATAGGGTGAATATAGTATATTCTTAAGGAAGACACAAACGAACGTTCTCATTGTCCGGCAGTGCGGTGACAGACACTCTAATCTAGGATCTTGAGCAGCCAGTCTCTCAAGGTCTTTTTTGAAATATACGCCAGCATGGATATGTTTACGCCTGCCGAAACGGCGGTTACCATCCCTTAGAACGCAGAGAAGCAGTTTCTGCCTAATGCTTGGGAAATTCAGGGAGTTATAAATCTTTACCTCGCATGCGGACTGAGAAGCGCTTATTTCATCAAAAAACCACGTAAAACTGCCCAAGCGGACTGAGAAGCGCTTATATTGTTCATTCGATCCTTAAATGGGGGGTGGCCGTTCATTTAAGGGATTCTGAGTCCGCTTCATCGTCAAATTTGCTTAATTTGTTCAAATAGCGGTTTTTCAGTCCGGCTTGCCATTTGACGGAGTGTGCTGCATCACCGTCATAAGTCATATGGTATACTGGTAAAAATTATTATGGCACACAAATGGAGCGGGTAAGTATGGCTAAAGACAGGCAGGGCCTGCATTTCACGGAGCTGGTCTGGGAGAGCACGGAGCAGAATATGGAAGTTCCGCCGCGCAGCTCTGCAGAAGCGGTTATACCGAAGCCTCCGGAAGGTCCGGGCAAGAAAAAAACGTCTCAATATAATACAGTACAGCTCCAGTTATGGGATATGGAAGAGACGCAGGAGCCGGTAACCACTACGGAGAGCCAGTTTGTCCAGCGGGCCCGGGAGCTTGCGGATCATAAGGAGCCTGCGGCTTTATTTGTCCCGTTCAAGAGCTATTGGCCGACTTACGGCCATATGACAGGTGCGCAGAGCCGGTGGTATTTCTTCTGGCGGGATGAAGTCCGGCAAGGAAGATACCCGAAGACCGACCTCTCCTATATTTTTCTGCATATATATGAGCTGATTAACGGTGTGGGCTGGGACGAGCCGCAGGATGGCTGCCGTCAGCTCGGCTTGCTCTGGGAAGCCTACCGTGACAAGTATAAACGTCTGGATCAATACCTTGGCGGATGGATTGCGGATTTCTCATTCGTGCATAAGCTGGATATCCCGCTCTCGGAGATTGTCATCCGTACACGCGGGCTTGCAGGGGATCTGGCCGAGCTTGAGCTTGTCCGCTGCCTGTCTGCTGCCCCGGAGCAGCTTAGCATCGAGGTACTGAGTGTGATGTCGGATTATGATATCAGCAAATCGAAATTCTATACTGGTGAAGGAAAAGCTGCTGCGGAAAAGTACATCCCCCAAGTAGTGGCTCTAATTGATACGTATGTCGCGCGGAAGCACGGCTCGAATCTGATCACAATGTTCCCGCCCGGTCCTCCTGTTGTCCGTGAGCGGTATTTGTTCCGCAGCGCAGTATATGATATCTCACTCTATGGCTACTCTGTTCTTGTACCTGTCGTACGAATCAGCAAATCGCCTCCGCTGCGCAGCCTGATTACACGCTTATTCCGGCTGACCGAGAACAAGCTGCGGGCGCTTATGGGTTATCGCGGACGGCTCAAGGATGTCAAAGTTGATGCTGACATGGAGGCCTTGGTGACCAAGTTCCTGCAGCGTGAATTCCGCAAGGCGGAGCAGGAGGAGAAGGGTCCGGCAGTTGTGATTGATCAGCGGAAGCTGGAACAGCTGAAGAATGACTCCGAGGTGGTGCGTTCGCTGCTCACGGTGGAGGAAGCGCTGGAGAAGGATGATGGAACGGATTGGGGCATTGAGACATTGGACGAAGCTGAACCGGGAAGTGTCGCGGTTGCGGCTGGTTCCAGGTCAGAGGAGACAGCGGGTGAAGGAGAGCCAGCGGTTAGAGTAAGTGACGAAGAGAAGCTGGACATTATTGTGGAAGAACCTGCTGTGCAAGGACAAGCAGATTCTCCGCTGCCAAATATTGATGGCGAAGCGGACAGCTGGACGTCCTTCGCTTCTGAACTGAGTCTGCTGCAGCGGGAAACGTTGCTTGCGCTGGCGGAGGATGAAGGCCTGGCGAAGGTGAACCGGCTGGCAGCGGGCGGCGGAACCATGGCAGAGCTGCTGTTCGATGAGATTAATGAACTTGCTATGGATAGTCTGGGGGATCTCGTCATCGACGGTGAAGAGCTGACCGAAGAATGTATATCCATGCTGCACTATATAAAGAGGTGAAATCAGGAATGAACCCACTCAAAATACCGAAGCGGATGACCACCGCGCTCGTCAACTCGCTGACAGCGGGAGTTGTGCCGCGTATCGGTCTTGAATATATTGCCGTCGGCCGCCGGCCGGAGGTTGAAGCCATTCTCCGCGATATGGATAACATAGCCGAGGGCGGAGCCGCCTTCAAGCTGATTACGGGCAAATTCGGCAGCGGCAAAAGCTTCCTGCTGCAGATTATCCGCAATTACGCGATGGACCGAGACTTCGTGGTCGCGGATGTGGACTTGTCGCCGGAGCGGCGGCTCGTGGGTACGAAGGGGCAGGGGCTTGCCACCTACCGTGAGCTGATGAGCCATCTGTCGACCCGGACGCGCCCCGATGGCGGGGCACTGGAGATTATGCTGCAGAAGTGGATTATGTCTCTGCAGCAGGCCGTCATGCAGGAGAAGGGATACGGGCCGGATGCGCTGGAGCTTGGTGAAGAAGTGGAGCAGCGGATCTATGCGGTTGCCTCCGAGATGCGCGGGCTTGTGCATGGCTTCGACTTCGCGAAGGTGTTGGCCTCTTACTGGAACGGGCATAAGCTGGCCGATGACGCACTGAAGCAGGATTCGCTGCGCTGGCTGCGCGGCGAGTTCGCAACCCGCACTGAAGCGCGCAAGGCGCTGGGCGTGGGCGTGATTATCGATGACGACAACTGGTATGATTATATGAAGCTATGGGCGGAATTCACCGGGGCTATCGGCTATAAGGGGTTGCTGCTGTTCATCGATGAGGGAGTCAACCTCTACAAGATAACCAACAGCATTTCCCGCCAGAGCAATTATGAGAAGCTGCTGACTATGTTCAACGATACGATGCAGGGCAAGGCAGAACGGCTGGGGATCTTCGTCGGCGGCACACCGCAGTTCGTAGAAGACCACCGGCGCGGCTTATTCAGCTATGAGGCACTCCGTTCCAGGCTGGTAGCCGGGCGGTATGCGGGTGCCGGACTGAACAACTTCACCGGGCCGATCATTGCCCTGGACATGCTCTCCCATGAGGAGATTCTGATTCTGCTGCAGAAGCTGCGGGACATTCACGCGCTGCACTACGGGTATGAAGCCAGACTGACGCAGGAGCAGCTGGTGCATTTCATGGAAGAGGCTGTGAACCGGCTGGGTGCAGATGAGCTGCTTACCGCGCGTGAGGTCGTGCGAGACTTCATGGATCTGCTGCATACGCTGAACCAGCATCCGGAAATGTCGTTCGAGAAGCTGGTCGGGGAGCGGACTCCGCGGCCTGCCGAGACCGGGCAGAATGAACTGGACGGATTCCTGGCGGAGTTTGACCTATGAGTGATAACCCGTTCTACCGGCTCGCTCCGTTCATTAAAGAATTCATCTACAAGAACCGCTGGGATACGCTGCGTGAGGCCCAGGTAGATGCGTGCCGGGTGCTGTTTGACACACCGCATCATCTGCTTATCGCTTCCGGGACCGCTTCGGGCAAGACAGAGGCGGCTTTTTTCCCCGCGCTTACGGAGCTGTATGAGCGTCCGTCCGCATCGGTAGGTATTCTGTATATCGCTCCGCTGAAGGCGCTGATCAACGATCAGTTCACACGGTTAAATGATCTGCTGCGCGAAGGGAATATTCCGGTCTGGCACTGGCATGGCGATGTGCCGCAGGCGGATAAGACGAAGCTGATGCAGAACCCTTCCGGGGTGCTGCAGATTACACCGGAATCGCTGGAGGGTCTGCTGATGAACCGTCCGAATGCCATCCCGGCGCTATTCCATGATCTGCGCTTCATCGTAATCGATGAAGTGCATGCCTTCATGGGGGCAGACCGCGGCATTCAGGTGTTGAGCCAGCTGGCCCGGATCTCGCGGATGGCTGGCTGTCATCCGCGGCGGGTGGGTCTGTCCGCAACGCTGAGCGACTACGCCTCCGTCACGGAGTGGCTGGCGGCGGGCACGCGGGAGAGCGTGGAGGTCAGTGCACCGCAGGGCGGGCGCAGGCTGCGCCTGAGCGTCGAGCACTTTTCTTTCCCGGATGCGCGGAATGAGGAAGAAGCCGAACACCTGGAGCGGGCGCGACAGGCTTATTACGGCTTCATCTACGACCATACGCATGTGAAGAAGGCCTTGATCTTCACGAACAGCCGCACGGACGCCGAGGAGGCGATTCTGGAGATGCGGCGCATTGCCGCTAAGCGCGGCGAGCGGGATGTCTTCCATGTGCATCATGGAAGCATCTCCGCGATGCTGCGCGAGGAGACGGAGGCCGCGCTCCGCCAGGGTGCGGGGCCGGCTGTGGCTGCAGCGACGCTGACGCTGGAGCTGGGGATTGACCTGGGCGAGCTGGAGCGGGTGCTGCAGCTCGGCGCGCCTTACAGCTGCGCGAGCTTCGTGCAGCGGCTGGGCCGCTCGGGCAGGCGCGGGGACGCCGCCTCCGAGATGATCTTCGTCACGCCCGAGGAGGAGGACGAGGAAGCGCAGCTGCCTGCGCGGATGCCGTGGACGCTGCTGCGGGCCATTGCCGTTATCGAGCTGTACGTGCGCGAGAAATGGGTCGAGCCGCTGGTCGTGCGCCAGCTGCCGGTCGGGCTGCTCTATCATCAGACGATGAGCATCCTGAAGAGCATGGGGGAGGCGGAGCCGGAGGATCTGAAAGAGGCGGTGCTGAGCCTCCCGTCCTTCCGCAGTATTGATCCCGCTGATTATGACGCCTTCATGGAATACATGCAGGGCATGGGCCACATTGAGAAGATGGATGAGGGGAGTCTGCTGATCGGCATGGCGGGGGAGAAGATCGTCAACAACTTCCGTTTCTATGCGGTATTCAAAGACGATGAAGAGCATGTCGTCTATAATGGCACCGAGGAAATCGGTTCAATTACTACAGTGCCACCTCCGGGCTACTGCTTCACCCTGGCCGGCAAGCTGTGGAAGGTGGAAGAGGTAGATAACCGCCACAAGGCGGTCTATGTCAAAGGATCGCGGGGCAAGGTAGACACCTTATGGCTTGGAGCCGGAGGAGATGTCCACACCCGGATTATGACGAAGATCCGCGAAGTGCTGGGATCGACAGCCTTGTATCCGTATCTTGCGCCAAGCGCGGCCGCCAGATTGGAGCGGGCCCGCAGGCTGGCCAAAGAGAGCGGATTGCTGACGCGTTCTGTCCTGCCTGCCGGAGGCGACTCCATGTTCATCCTCCCATGGGCGGGCAGCCGGCAGTTCCGTACGCTGGAGCGCCTGCTGAAGAACAATCTGAAGGGACCGCTTGGTCTGCGGTCCGTCGTACCGATGGAACCTTATTATATGGTTGTCGCCGGCAAGGCGGATGCAGAGACGCTGGAGGAAGAGATTATTGCCGAAACCGCCGCAGCTACGGATGCTATTTCCCTGCTCGGACCGGATGAGGCACCTTACCTCGGCAAATACGATGAATTCATCCCGCATGATTTGCTGCGCAAAGCTTTTTCGCTCGATGGGCTGGATGTTCCGGGATTGCTTAGCGTGATTAAACAGTGGAAGCAGCCGCCAGCATAATTGATATAGTAATAATCAAATAGCGGAGGTAAACTGGTTTTCTTGTAGCCCAAAGCAAAGGGGGGGCTGATTGGTAACTCATTTATACAACAAGAAGCAGCCGATCCTAACGTGATCGGCTGCTTCTGTTGAACAATTAGTGGCGAAATTTATAACTTTTGCACCACATAGATGAGATTCATTCCACAATCAAGAGTGCCCGGTAATTTGGTAAACGCAAGTTCTTGTTCGACAATTAGCTTCCAAAAATCTTTGTCGTTGCGAGCCTTTTCTAAAGCAGAATCTCCTGCTTGCGTAAATAAACCAGCGGAGCTTCTCTCTTGAATTCTTACAGGAAACTGAGCAAATAAAGCATCCATTTCGGTGCTCCTCATCATATGGATGTAATGCTTGCTTTCAACGGGATAATGTTCTTCGTCTTGAATACCTGTATCAAAAATCCATCTTGTAGCTTCAAGCCCGAATTGGTCTTTTTCATACCTGATACCTTCAAGATAATAAAGCGAAGCTCCAATGAAACTCATGGACCCAACGATCAGTACACCATCCGGTTTTAATACTCTTAGAATTTCTTGTATTCCATCTTTCTCTTTGTCCAAAAGATAATTGATTACGCCACCTATACAGACAACGCAATCGAAAGAAGAATCTTCAAAAACACTCATATCGAGAACATCTAGTACATGGTATGCCTTTATTCTGTCAATCAGTGATAGCTCGAGCATTTTGGACTTATTGAACTCCATTTGATGACTAGATATATCTGTAACAGTCAATTCAGCACACATTTGAACGATATCCTTTGTATATCTTCCTGAACCCGCACCAATTTCTAAAACCTTATTGGTTAGTTTAATGTAACGCTTCAAAATATCAAAATGCACCTGATATAAAAGTTCGCCATGCCCATCTTTTTCAAGTCGTGTCCATTCACGGTCACCATAGTTATCATATCGGCTTCTTGGAATTTCGGGGTTGTAACTCATAAAAGCATCTCCCTTTAATTTTTGATTTTATAATCGGGGTAATATCACTAATATCGCTTTCACTCATACAACCACCTCCTAAGAAAATATGAATTGTCTCCCGCTTGTAACCCATTATACTAAAACTTGCCACGATTATAACCCTTAATATTCCAAAAGCACTAATAATGTAGCATTGCTGAACTCAAGAAAACATAAAGACCGGGTATTCGGACGGAAAATAACCGCCCTCATCATTCGCTTAGCATGTCGAGGGCGGTCAATATCTTAAATGTTTGACGGGGATATCGACTCTGTGTGAACCCGGCCTTCACCAGCCATTGCATTTCATGATGGACGCTGGCTCCATGAGCAAGGCCGACAAGCTCGAACTTAATTTGGAATGAATACGCGGATCATTCGCCAATTCCGACGATGAGCAGATGTTAGAGAAAAGGTTAGACGATTAGGGTGCTTAAGTGGGGCATACCTAGAAAAAACAAACCTTTATTCTGTAGTTCCTACCTTGTTGGAAACGCTTCACCGGTTGATAATAAACATATCACGAACACAGGGGGCATCAATTAATGGTCAACAGAAAAATGAAGCAATCCGCTACCATCGCTTTCACCGCAGTTATGGCGTTAAGCCTTGCAGCATGCGGCAACTCGAACAATAACGCAAACGACGGCGCCAAGAACAACGCCGCACCGAACACAACAGATAGCGGAAATGCCGCAGCAACAACTGCACCAAGCGATAAGAAAGTAACAATTACCTTCCAGAACATCTATCCTGACCCTGCAACACCAGCTTACAAAATGATCAACGAGCTGAGTGAGCAGTATCAGAAAGACCATCCGAATGTAACAATTGAACTGGATACGCTAAACACAGACCAGCAGAAGGTGAAGCTCAAGACACAGGCTGCTTCCAAAGAAGTGCCGGACATCACCATCGTTAACCCGGCTGCACAAATGAAGCCTTTCGTAGATGCAGGATTATTCGCACCGCTGAATGATATGCTCGAACAGAACGGCCTGAAGGACACTTATCAGGAAGGCCTGCTCGACTACTACAGCTTCGACAACAATGTGTATGCGCTGCCTGACGGAAACAACATCGAAGTCGTGTACTACAACAAAGACCTGTTCGCACAGGCAGGAATTGCTGCTCCTCCGACAACCTTTGAAGAATTGCTCCAGGATGTCAAAATCCTGAAAGATAAGGGAATTACCCCACTGGCTATCGGTGAAAAAGATTCCTGGACCGGCTCGTTCCTGTTCATGAACATCCTGCTCCGCACCAACGGCGGCCCTGGATTCCTGCAGGATGTGCTTGACGGCAAGAAAACCTTCGAAGATCCTGCATTCGTAGAAGCTGTAGAAGCATTCCAGCAACTGGTTCAAGCTGGTGCATTCCCGGATGGAGCTACCTCCATTGATGCCAATGCCGGCGGTAACATCTTCAAAACAGGTAAAGCAGCCATGTGGTCGATCGGATCTTGGGAAACAGGCGCAATTGACGCATCCCCTGTAGCCGGTAAAGTTGGAGCTTTCCAATTCCCTACAGTGAACGGCAAGGGCGATCCTAACGAATTCATGCTTGCACCAGGCAGCGCATTTGCCGTATCTGCAAACAGCGAACACCTGCAAGAAACCAAAGACTTCCTGAACTACTTCGCTTCCGAATATCCTAAGAAACAGTTTGAACTGAAAAATGCTGTAGGTATCGGTCAAAAGGTAGACGGCGACCTCAAAGCTGCCGGTTACTCTGATCTGGCTGTTAACATTGCCGGCCTGTTCAACCAAGTTAAAGGCGGCGACCTGGCGTTCGATAACACGATGAACCCTGCAACAGCTCAAGTTCACCTCAGCAGCATTCAGAACCTGTTCGTACAGAAAATGGATTCCGCTGCAGTGGCGAAAGAGCACCAGGCTGCATTTGAAGCCAACAAATAGGCAATAAGCCATACGCTATAGGCAACCGTAAAGCTGTCCTTCTCGATGCGAAGCAAGCTGATCCAGGCTTCTTCGCATCGAGTTTATCATGAAGATTTTCAATGTAAATATCGTGAATATCGTGAATATCGTAAATAGACAAAGAATCTGCTTGTTTAGGAGGCGGGAAAGATGAAAGTACTTAAGGTGCCAGCACGCACAATAGCCGTCTTCATACTGCCATGTCTGCTCTTGTACGTGTGCCTTGTGTTTGTTCCCATACTGGTATCATTATATACGGGCTTATTGAAGTGGGACGGTCTTACTACTGCGGAGTTTATTGGTTTAGGCAATTTCAAAGATATGTTCTTCAATGATCCTGTGTTCTGGCCTTCCGTACGAAGAACCCTGCTGTATGCAGTAGCTTCCATGCTGGAAATTCCACTTTGCTTAGGAATGGCTATCCTGCTTAACCGTTATCTCAAAAAAGCCAACACACTGGTGTCGATCTACTTCACACCGGTTATCCTGTCGGTTGTTATCATTGGACAACTCTGGAAGACCATCTACAACCCTACTTCCATGGGAGGCATGCTGAACGGCGTGCTGGTGTCACTGGGTCTTGACAGCTGGACTCACAACTGGCTCACCGAGCCGAACATCGCCATGTATTCCCTTTATCTGGTATCCCTCTGGCAGTTCTTCGGCTACCATCTGCTGATCCAGTATACCGGCGTGCAGAATATTCCTGATGAGCTATATGAAGCGGCCAAAATTGACGGAGCAGACGGTTTCAAAGCGGATCGTTATATTACCCTTCCGCTGATTGTTCCGATCTTCAAAATATCGATTATCCTGGCGTTTATCGGCTCCCTGCAGGCCTTCGATCTGGTCATGGTCATGACAGGCGGCGGTCCGGCGCATGCGACGGATGTCATCTCAACCCATATGTATAACAGTTCCTTCATGTCCTTCAAGTATGGATACGGCAGTGCGATCGCAACGTTCCTGGTTGTTGTCTGTCTCATCTTTACCGGAGTGATCAATACCATCTTCAATAAACTTGAGAAAAAATACAACTAGGAAAGGAGTGCGCGAATCATGCGTAAATTAAAAAAAGGAATCGTGTATCTTCTTTTTGCCATCCCTGTGGTCACCCAGCTATACCCGCTGTTATGGCTGCTTCTTTACTCCTTGAAGACCAATGAAGAAATTTTGGACGGCAGCTTCTTTTCCTTCCCGAAAAAATTTCAATGGCATAACTACTACGAGGCTTATACCTCGGGCAGCTACTTGAAATACTTGTCCAACAGCGTATTTGTTACTGCGTTTACGATGATCTGTGTCATCCTGCTGGCCTCAATGGCTGCTTATGCAATCTCACGGTTCCGCTGGAAATACGGTAATCTCGTGATGACCATCTTCCTGATGGGGATGATGATTCCGATGCAGGCCACCCTGCTGCCTCTGATGATTATTTTCAAAAACATGCATATCCTAAATACTCATTGGTCGCTGATTCTGCCTTATGTCGCATTCTCCACGCCAATCGCCGTCTTTATCCTAAGCGGATTTATGAGAGCTATCCCGCATGAGATTGAAGAGTCGGCGTTCATCGACGGAGCGAGTGTGTACCGGATCTTCCGCAGCATTATTCTTCCGGTGTCAGTGCCACCGGTAATGACGGTATGTATCCTGACCTTCATCAACATCTGGAACGAGTACATCCTGGCGGCAACGTTCATCTCGTCCGAGAAGCTCAAAACCCTGCCATTCGGGGTCTACACCTTCGTCAGCCAGTATTCGGTCAACTACGGCAACATCGGTGCATTCCTCGTTATGGGCGCGCTGCCGGTTATCCTGATCTACTTCTTCCTGTCCAACCAGATTACTAAAGGCATGGTGGCAGGGGCTGTCAAAGGCTGATCTGCAGAATTATTAATTCACGCGTTGCATATAAAATTAGGTTAGATTTATAATAGGAAACGGCAGGACAGGGTGTTGAAAGGAGAGAGTCCTATGAAAAGCGGCTTTCATTCCATCCATCATCGGTTGTTCTTGCTGTTTCTTTTTTGCATGTCCAGTATTCTGCTTATTGTCAGCTTGCTGTACTATAACCGGACTACGGACCAGTTGCATGAGAAGATCAGTGATTTGTCGCAAAAAAACGTCGCCCAGACCGCAGGGTTGTTCACACTCCTCTACAAGGGCTATGATGCATTGTCCAAATCGCTCAGCAATAACTTCGAGATGATTCGTCTGATTAATGAGAAAACCGATGGGCCGGCGGTGGCTTATATTAATGAGCAGACCGTGACGAATATCATCGGCTCGATTTTTTACTCACGGGATGACCTGGTGGGCATTCATGTGATTACAGACAGAGGGAAGATTTATAATTACGGGAATTATATGAACGTGGTCGATCCGGATTACGCCGATGAAGACTGGTATCACCAGTTGCAGGCCTCGTCAGGTAAAATGGTCTGGCTCGGGGTGTACCAGCATTCCCTGATCGATCAGGTGGAAGACAGCCCGGTGTTCGCCTTCGGCCGGCAGATTTATGATCTGAATGAGCATAAGCCGATCGGGATTGTGCTGTATGAGACGAATCCGCAGCCGGTTCTGGATGCCCTTGAGAACCTGAAGCTCGGTGAGCACAGCCAGGTGTATCTGATGTCTCCGGATGGACGTTTTGTCACTTCTGCTACAGATCCGACGCCGGACGTCTCCAATCTGCCTATGCTGCCGACTTCGCAGAATGTGATGGTTGAGCAGCAAAGCGACCGGCTGGTCGTAGCCTCCAAGCTGTCTTTCTCCGGCTGGTGGGTGATGAGTATTACCCCGGACAAGGATTTGAATGTAGAGCTGATTGAGATGAAGCGTTATTTGTTGATCGTCATCTCGGCACTGGTTATTGTCTCAACGCTGATTGCCTCGATCGTATCTCAGACCATCTCCTCGCCGCTGAAGAAGCTGATCCGGGAGATGAGGCAGGTAGAGGTCGGTAACTTCCGCGGAATGGTCAATGTCTCCTCCTATCAGGAGATTAATATTCTAGTGGCTTCCTTCAACCGGATGGTCCGGCGGATCGAGGAGCTGATTGAGCGCGTGAAGCTCTCGTCCGTCAGTGAGAAGAATGCTGAGCTGCATGCGCTGCAGTCCCAGGTCAATCCGCATTTCCTGTACAATACCCTCGATATGATCTACTGGATGCTGGATGAGGAAGGCAATGAGCAGCTGGGTGAGCTGGTCTTGTCCCTGTCCTCGATGTTCCGTTACAGCAGCCAGTGGGAGGATGGGGCGGAAGTGAGCCTGCGCGAAGAGCTGGAGCAGATTGGTCATTATCTGAAGATTATATCGATCCGGCTGGAAGGCCGGCTGCAGATTATTACGGAGATCGATGAACGCTGGCTGGACATCCGTGTTCCCAAAATGACGGTCCAGCCAGTAATTGAAAATGCCGTCAAGCACGGTCTGGAATCACTAGGCCGGCAGGGTATTCTGAAGGTATATACCAGAGAAGAAGGTTCCGTTCTTAGACTGATTGTGGAAGACAACGGAAACGGAATGAATGAGGAGCAACTGGAAACGCTCCAGGGCTCACTGAACGGGGACAATCCGGGTCCGGGCCCCAAGGAGAGCGGCAAAAGCGGTATCGGCCTGCAAAATCTGCACCGCCGGCTGCAGTTCATGTTCGGAGAGTGTTACGGTCTGCAGATTCAGAGTTTCCCCGGAGAAGGGACACAGGTTGCCATCGTGCTGCCGATTTCAGTGGAAGGAGATCAGACTACGTGAATATTCTTATTGCCGATGATGAACGGGTCATCCGTGAAGGCATCAAGCGCACCATTGGGCAGATTAGCCCGGAGCATCAGGTATTCGTGGCCGCGCGGGCGGAAGAAGCGGTTAAAATTATGGAAGAACAGCGCATCCACATTGTGCTGACTGATATTCTGATGCCGGGAATGAACGGCCTCGAATTCATGAAGATCTCGAAGCGCCGCTATCCGTATGTGAAATGGATTGTCATCTCTGCCCATAGCGAATTCTCCTATGCGCAGGAAGCAGTCCGGCTGGGTGCGAGAGACTATCTGCTTAAGCCGATTGGCAAAACAAAGCTGACGGAGCTTATTGATAGCCTAACGACGGAAATCCAGCAGGATAATAATATTTCGCGGCAAGGCGAGCGGCTGAAGGCCAGTCTGAGATTCCTCCGCGAGGGGGTATTCCAGCGGCTGGCTTCGGGGCTGGATATCGGGAATCTGGATATTGAGCCTTTTATTGAAGATTACAACCACTTCTATCTGGTAATGGTCCAGCTGGACCCGGGTGACAAAAGCGTCCGCCTGGAGCATTTCATCGTCGAGAATGTGCTGTCTGAGCTGATCGACCTGCATGGACGGGGATTCGTTGTCAGCTATGACCGGCAGAGTCTGCTTGGCCTTATAACGCCGGGTGAGAATGTCCGGGTGGAGCTTTTCCAGGAAGAGGTCAAGGCTCATTTGACGCATTATCTGAAGATTCCTTTCCAGATCATCCACTCCGGGCTCAGCTACGACTTCAACACCGTGCCGCAGGTTGTGAAGCGGATGCGGGAGGCTTCGGCCTCCCAGGCGCTTGAACTGGAGCCGTTGAAAGGCAGCGGGGAGAAGGCCATAGATGTTGCGCTGCACTATATCAAGGAGCATTTCTACGAGGATCTGTCTCTGGAGAAAATGGCTTCGGTGGTGTTCCTGAATCCGGCGTACTTCAGCCAGCTGTTTAAGCAGAAGACGGGGCAGGGCTATAAGGAATATGTAACCTCCCTGCGGCTGGAGCAGGCTAAGCTGCTGCTGCTCAATCCCAAGCTGAAGCTGGCTGAAATTGCTGAACGTGTCGGTTATCAGGACATGCGCCACTTCACGCAAATGTTCCGTAAGAAATTTCAGCTTACACCAACGGAATACCGTCAGCAGGAGAGCATCAACATACTCATGAGCAGGGGTACTCCGCCGCAACAATAAAAGGAAGCTGGCACTGGTTATCGAAACCGGTGTCTGCTTCCTTTTATTAATTTTTCACCATTTAGAAGCTGTTTAAATTATTGAAATAATTCACCGTGTCGGTGTCAATATTACCAAAAAGCACGAGTGCAAGAACAAACAAGAGGATTAGTACAGCATAAATGATGGTGCCGACAATCCCGCAGACCAGCCCGGCAATCGCCAGCCCCCGCCCTTGCTCAAAGCGGAGACGGATCTCCTTGAAGGCGAGTGCAGCCAGAACGATCGCAATAATCCCGAAGATAAGTCCGATATAAGGAACTACGATGGAGAGAATGCCGAGCACCAGTGCTGCGATCGCTTTGCCGTTCGTCCGCTCTTGGCGGGGCGGCGGGGGAAACTGTTGATAAAATTCCTGATCTCCAAAGGGTGGGGGTTGATAACTCATAGGTTAACTCCTTCATAGTTTGTGAGCAGAGGCTCCAAAGACAGATACCTGTTTCTAACAGTATATATTATTTTGAATGCTGAGATAACCGTTAATAGTTAATCCAGTGCTCAAGCTTCACTGCGGGGGTAAGCCCAATCGATTCAGCCAGACGGATGGAGCTGAGATTGTCTTCAAGTACCTGATACCTCGGAATATATCCTCTTTGCAGAGTGTGGTATAACGCTGTACGGACTACGCGCTGCGCCAATCCGTTTTTTCTTGCGGCAACAGCCGTATGTACAGCTCCAATCTCCCAGACAGACTCCTCATTGCGGAATACAAAACAAGTGCTGAGAGGCACGTCTCCCTCAAACAATGCTACAGAGAAAGCCCCCTCCTGAAAATATTGACTAATTTCCCCTTGTGAATAATCGTTTGCCATCCATAACGGCAGTAGCCGTTCATCTATTGCTTCACTTACGATGCATGCCCCGTCTGCGATGAAGGTTTGGCCTTCGGCCGTAGAATAAGAATAGAGACTGCGGACTTTATGCAGCGTGAAATATGGTTCCAGCGCCTGGCGGTAAGCATCCTCCTGCAGTTTAAATATGAGCCTGGCGTCCCTTGGCAGCAGCTTCAGCAGGGCGGGGAAGACCTCCGGGCTGCTGTAGTCCATAAGCACAACGGTGTCGGCTTCCGGATAGGTTCTGTGATCGTAGGGGAAGGTCACGGCAGGCATCAGCAATAACACCCCCCAGCGATCACGCTGTTCGATCAGCGTACTGTCAATCTGATTGTGATAGGCGGTCATCATTTTGAGCAGCGTTATATTCTTCAGGGGGCTACGGCGTAATCTCCCCATGATCGCTTCATAGTGGCTCAAGTCATACACTTCCTTTTCTCCGGTAATCATCAGCAGCTGAACATAATTAAATTCACAGTTCATCCAGAAGTTTAAACAGTCGATGGTAATTTCCTAATGTGCAGGTATTCTCAACTTTCACACCAGACTTGAAAAAAATGATATCACCAGTACCTTGGTTAACCTGACCTTTGTGTTCGAGTATCCGTTTCAGGTGCCTGGCTGTTCCAATACTTCCTGAGATGAAATCGACGTCTTCAGGGAAAACCTTCTTGAGACTATTCTCGAAATAAGGAAAATGAGTGCATCCGAGTACCACTGTGCCGTACTGCTGCAAATTGAACCGGGACAATTCTTGATGTAAATAGGGGATGATTTTCTTTTCATCAAATTCAAAGCTTTCAGCGAACTGCACCAGTCCGGGAAGAGGTAAACTGTTTACAATTTCCCCATGATCTATACGGTGAACTAAATCATGATACTTCTTCTCCTGCAGCGTAAGTCTTGTGGCTAACACCAGAACCTTTTTTTGTTTTCCTTCTGATTGTTCAATGGCTGGCTTCACAGCCGGCTCGATGCCCAGGATAGGAAAGTCATACCGGCTTCGGAGCTCCTCAATCACGATACTGGTGGCAGTATTACAAGCAATAACCAAAGCTTTTATATTGTGTTTAGCAATGAAATCTACAGCATTTAGAATGTACTTTCTAACTTCTTCTTTTGTTTTCTCTCCATAAGGAACATGTGCAGTGTCTGCGTAAAAGAGGTAATCTTCTTGCGGCAGAAATTTCAGTGCCTGATGAAGCACCGTTAACCCGCCTATTCCGGAGTCAAAAAATCCTATTCGCATATTTCCACTCTTCCCGTGATTATTAGAATGATTGTATTATTCTATCACTACATTAACTTTATCACTACATTGCCCGTTCAGATTCACACACTCTAATTCATATATGAATTCTGATTCCCGGCTGTGCTTGAGATCTGGAATTTCATCGGAAACATAAAAAAAGACCGGACTTCCGCCAAATGTTTCCATCGGCGAAGCCCGGTCCTTTTACATTCAGCTTTCGTTCTTGGTCACGCCATTTAAGCTTGGCACATAATCTTCGGCTTTATCCGGATTCACCATCTGGGGGATTTCGGTGATGCTGGAGTGATTCTGCTGGTTGTTCTTTTTATCGGCACGGTTATCAGCACGGTCATGCTTCGGATCTGCACTGTTCTTGGGCACACTGTTCACCTCCATATCTGATGGATAGTATGAGATAGCGGTTTGCATTTTATCCCGGCAGACTTAACGAAACATAGAATACTTGGCAGGCAGGCATCCTCTCCCGTTGACAGGTGCGCTATAATATATTTACTAAAAACTGTTCTCACCAAGGAGGGGAAGATCATCGCTGAGAAAACAAAAGTTGTTGAAGTGGTTCCCTACGACCCGGCCTGGAAGGCAGAATACGCCAGAATTGAAGCGCGGATGCTGGAGATCGCGGGAGATCTGATCATAGCGGCTGAGCATGTGGGCAGTACCTCCATCGAGGGGTTATCGGCCAAACCCGTTATCGATATCGATCTGGTGATGGAGAGCTATGAGAGGCTGCCGGAGATCATCCGGAGATTACAGCAGTACGGTTATGAGCATCAGGGCAATTTGGGGATTGAGGGCAGGGAAGCCTTCCGGAGCGTGAAGGAGGACGGATTTATGAAATACCACCTTTACGTATGTCCGAAGGACGGGAAGGGATATCTTGAGCATATCGCTTTCCGCAATTATCTGCGCAACCGTCCGTCTGCCCGTGAGGAGTATCAAGCGGTTAAGCAGCGACTCGCGCAAGAATATCGTTATGATATTGATTCGTATTGTGAGGGGAAGACTGCGTTCGTGCACTCTATTCTGCAGAAGGCAGCCGATCCCAGAACCCGGCTGCGGAAGGGCGGTCAGGAAGAACCGCGTGATATTCGCGGACTCCGGCGGGGTCGTTGAACCCAAAGCTCCTCCAGCTGTTCAGCTGCGGGGAACCGAAGCAGATATGCGCCTCTCGGGCCGAGTTATCACAGACCATCGACCATAACGTTCCGAAGCCCTCACTGTAATGATGACAGCAGTCTCCCTTAGGGTATTCTGTTCCTGCGATAGCTTGCATGGCTGCCACGGGGCTTTGGAGGGCAACTTCGTCCGTAAGTGCCGACTGCAGCGCTTCATGCCTTGTTCTCGAATTCCCCATTACCTGCAGATTATGAACCTGCATGGATGGAAGCGTATAATGGTTGGCTGAGAGGACAAGCTGGTTGCGTTTCCCGCCAGCCGCTGCCGGATAATATTGGACCTCTTTTTGTGTACCGGCAGTTTCAACGAGTACGATATCGCCTTTGGCGTCTGCGATCAGGAAATTGCGGTAGTCAGAGATGGGGATACTACGCATAAGCAGCGCCGCTTCTTCCGCAGTGGAGCAGTTATCGAGCAAGACGCGGACCACTCCCGGAAAAATAAAGCCTTCCCCGGTCATCTCCGGCCGGATTCTCCCCGATGTAGTTGTTACGGTAAGTCCTGCATCGTTCATTCCGTCATAACGGCCGAACAGCTGGAGCGCAAAGCCGGTATGCGCAGGTTTGCCCTTCACCCGTGTTGTACTGAGCAGCAGCTGATTATAAGGCTCATCCTCCCAGCCAAAATCATAATTACGCATATGACAGGTATGCCCGCCCGTCCGGTATACAGCCTGCGTGCAGTGGCCGGAAGGCTGGAAGTAGGAGTAATAGAACACAACCTTGCCGGGTTCAATACCTGTCTCGTCGGCGAAGCCTTTGATTTCTTCGTTCATGCCGGGGCAATACTTCTCGAAGTTCTCCATAACTCTATCTGCCGCAGACGGCAGCAGCGGGGAAGCCCCCATGAACGGCGAGGTTAAGAATGAGATGAGCTCGGAATTATGCTTGTAATGAGCGCCCAAGGCACGGCCGACCTCATAATGAGTGCCTTCCGTAACGATATGGGAATATTGTGCGGTCCTGCATTGAATTGGGGGATTAGCATCCATAGTATAATAACCTTCTCTCGTTTACTCTCTGCGCAAAGTAGGTTCATTATAACGGGTGTGCTCGTCAGTCGGCAAAGTCCGTTCCGGCCGAAATATCCGCATGGGCTGCTATACAAGGAAGCACAGTCATTAGATGATCTTATTTTCTTGGACGGAGTAGGAAATACTTGTATTATTGTCATTTTTAAGGTAACTTATTGATATAACTTCCGGATTAACTTTTGCCGGAGGCGCAGTTCAAATGACGGTATATGCAAGCCGAAGAGGAGCATTCCCCCAATGCTCCTTTTTGCGTTGGAATAGGAGCTATGCTTTCTCGATGACGAAGGAATCCAAAAAAATCCTGCACGAAATACAACATTCTTCTCTTGAAATTGAGCTTAAACGAAAAATGTTGTACAAAAGGCAGGATTTCCCTGTGTTGAAGCTTTTGAGCTGAGGAATTGTTGTATTTCATACAACAAACCTTACAAATTTCCTAATATCTATGAGTCCAAGTTGCATTACGTACAACATTTCAAAGCTAAGTAGTGACAGGACTTTCTCAGCCCACCCCTAAGGCCCGAACGAAACATTCTGAAGAAGATACCGGATAACGAAGAAGGCAATGATCAGCACAGAAGCTAATCCCAGCAGAAAAGAAACAATGTCTCTGCCTGAACGTTTATATTTACTCATTACGGTCACCTCGGATTAGTGGGATACGTTAGACCAGAAGCATCCTGGTATAAGAATAATAAAGACCCCTGTGGAGGGGTCAACTCTGGGGCATCAGGCTGTTGTTGCAAATTTCAAGAGTTCATCAGGGACTGCGATTTTACCCAGAACCGCTTCTGCGGCTGCCCAAGCCTGACTGAACTCCGTACCGCTGTATAGGGTGCGGTTACGGGTAGGGCTGGAAAGAGACATATCAAAGACGATAAACTCCCCAGCATCTACTGCAACTCTGAAGCTTACGGAGCGGTCCTGCTTCTGAATCCGTACTTCTTCCATAAGATTTAACCTCCTAAGACTTTCCGCTATCCATAGATATTATACATAATTATTCTATTTCAAACATTAGTGTTTACTGATTTAGTCTTACCCCAAGGACACTCCTAACGGTCCTGCCAGTTCTGAACTGGCGGGATTTTTGTATACATCTGTCCCGGAAAATAACCCGCCCTCCCAGATAGAGTCGTTCCTAAACGTACTGCGCGATTTGTTAACTCTGCCGAAAATAAGATAAAATGAATGAAACTACGCATCATTAATGCTTGGAAATCTTTCACTTCATTGGAGGCGTCGCATCATGTCAGACTTTAAAGCCCATAACGAAAATGATCCGCTCAACCGCACCCTGCTGAACGAAACCGGTCTGGAACTGAGGGAATCGCTGGACCTCACGAACTGTGACAAGGAGCCGATCCATATTCCCGGGCTTATTCAGCCGCATGGCGTGCTGCTGGCAGTGACGCAGGGCAAGGACAATCTTATTGTCCAGGCCAGCCGCAACACAGATGTACTGCTGGGAATTCCTGCAGAGTCGCTGCTCGGAACTTCTATGGCTGAGCTGGTAGGCGATAGTCAGCTTAAGGCCTTACTGGAGCGAAGTGTGAATGCAAAGGAAACTGCAGATTTACAATATATTGTCCTGAAGATTGAAGTTGAAGGAGAGATGACCGGTTTCTTCAGCATTATTCACGAAAGTGAAGGGCTGATGATCGTCGAGCTGGAGCCTGCCTCGGAAGAGGAGGGTGCAGGAGCCAATGATTTTGAATGGATCCGCACATTCTTCGGCCGTATGAAGCAGACTCCAGGCCGGATTGAAGCCAGTCAGGCAGCGGCTGAACAGGTCAAGGAAATGCTCGGTTATGACCGGGTGATGATCTACGAATTCGATGAGGAGTGGAACGGGAAAGTTGTAGCTGAAGCGAAGGAAGAAGGTCTGGAACCGTTCCTCGGGCATCACTACCCGGCATCTGATATCCCCAAGCAGGCGCGTGAGCTGTACTTGCGCAACTGGCTGCGGACCATCGTGGATGTGCACTACACGCCGGTACCGATTATCCCGGTGATTCAGCCCTTAACCGGCAAGCCGCTGAACCTCAGCCTGTCGATCCTGCGCAGTGTCTCCCCGCTGCATATCGAATATTTGCAGAATATGGGGGTTGGAGCGACTACCACCATCTCGTTAATTCATAATAACAAGCTGTGGGGACTGATCACCTGCCATCACCATTCGCCAAAGTATGTACCGCATCGCATCCGCAATCTGTGCAATTTCCTGGGTTCCTTCTTCTCCAGTGAGCTGTACCAGCGCCAGCAGCTGGATACGTATCAGACAGAGCTGCAGCTGCGGACCAAGGCGACACGGATTGTCGATGTTTTCACAGGGAATTCAAGCTCCTTCCGTGTAATTGAGCAGCTGGGAGAGGAAGAGCAGACGCTGCTTGCGCTAATGGATGCTTCAGGAGCTGCTGTATGTTACCAGGACAAGCTGATGCTGTACGGGGTTACGCCTTCCCAGGATCAGGTACGGGAGCTTGCGGGCTGGCTGGCCGGTAAAGCCAGGGATTACACCTACTGTACTTCGGGGCTCAGTCTGGAATACGAATCAGCCAAAGCCTACAAGGACAAGGCCTCCGGCGTGCTGTATCTGGCGCTGACTCCCGGACAGCAGAACTATATGATCTGGTTTAGACCAGAAGTTGTAGAGATTGTGGACTGGGCAGGAGATCCTGCAAAGGCTGTTATTCAGGAGAATGACGGGATTCGTCTGTCTCCCCGGAAATCTTTTGAGAAATGGCGTCAGGTCGTTCAGTCTACTTCACTTCCCTGGAAGGATCAGCATCTCAACATTCTGCCTCAGCTGAAATCTATCCTGCGCGGCCAGACGGAGAATCAGCTGCGTCTGGCCGAAGAACAGGCACTGCAGAATGCACGCAGTCTGCGTCATAATGAACAACGTTATCTGCAGCTGATGGAGCTGTCACCGGTAGCTTTTTTTATGATTACCGATGATATTATCGTCTATAGCAATAACCGTGCGCTGGACCTGATGGCTATAGAGAGGGACAAGTCCCTAACGGGTCAGCCGTTCCTGAAATATGTGCACGAATCATACCGTCCTGCATTGCGTCAGTATTTCTCGGAGCTCAGCCTGAACAAGAGCCAGTTCGTAACCGGCAGCGGACAGTTTCAGAATGCGGATGGACTAACGCTGGACATGAACCTGACACTGGCCTCCGTAATTCACGGCGGCAAACCTTCCATTATGGCTGTTCTGAGTAAGGGGTCTAACGCTGATGCGAAGGGTGAAGCCTACACCACTGTAACTACCCAATTGCAGAGTTACCTGACAACGGATTCCTTAACGGATCTGCCGAACCGGCTGGCGTTCGAGAACGAGCTTACTAAGACATGGAAGGAATGTCTGCGCGCCCAGGATCCGCTTCTTTTACTGTCTATCGACATCGATGATTTCCATTCCTATAATGCGGTCCACGGATTAAAAGGCGGAGATCTGTGTATTCAATCGGTGGCGGATGTACTGAACATCATCAGCAAGCAGCATGGCGCTTACGTCGCCCGCTTCAGCGGAGCTGCCTTCATCCTGACCTTGTCCAGGGCAACCGCCGGAGAGGCGGAGCAGCTGGCCGAAGCTGTGCGCAAGGGTGTCTATGATCTGCAAATTCCCCGCGACCGTTATGAAGAAGAAGGTGTGGTCACCGTAAGTATTGGCGGTCTGCTGAAAGTCCCTCTTACAACGGACCGTACTTCAGAGTTCATTGCCGGGTCGGAGAAGGCGCTCTATGAGGCGAAATCCAACGGAAAAAACCAGGTTGTATTTCATTGAATAACCGTTAAGAACACAGAAGCCGGGTAAGGTCCATCTGGACTTTACCCGGCTTTTTACCGCGCCTGTCTATGTGTCCAATCCACCATTGTCGATCCGCATACATTACAGAATAAAGTGAATGTACTTCTGCATACCTAAACGGAGGTGAAACGCAGTGTCTGTCGAGAAGCATATGCTAGCAGCAGGAACTCCCTATGCCACACCTTATTATGTCGTGAACAGCGTAGCTCCCGGTCCTGTATTTATGATCATCTCCGGTGTCCATGGCAATGAACCGGCGAGTACCCGTGCGGCACAGGGGATCGTAAACCGGTTCAACCGCGGAGAGTGGGTTCTGCGCAGAGGAAAGCTGATTATTGTCCCGCTGGTGAATGTATCCGCACGGCTGAAGGGCATCCGCGGCAAACCTGATTTGAACCGTACCTTCCCGATGGGTACAGGCGCTAAGGCTAGACATCCGTTGTCAGCAGCGGTGTTTCAACTTGCCGCGCGTTATCGTCCATCCTGGTATTTGGATCTGCATGAAGCGAACGGGCTATCACAGCTTAATCCGCGGCGCGTAGGGCAGACGCTGATTATCAGTCCGGCTAGCCGGGCGGCAGGTGTAGCGAAGCAAATTGTGAAGAAGATGAATTTGTCGGTTCCGAATAAAGCTTACCGCTTCAATATCCGCCGCCGGGAGCGCGCCGGGACTTCACGGATGGCTATGCAGCGTCTGCTCGGAGCGAGAGCCGTTACAGTGGAAACCTGCTGGAGTCTCGATTTCTCCTTAAGGGTGCGGCTGCAAAGTGAGATTGTCAGCCATTTCCTGCGGGCTGCGGGTTTAACCGGCTGATGCCGTATAGTTCAGCTGCTCTGGAACACAGGATCTTCCTTGGACTGCTTCCCGTTGCCGGGAACAAATACACTCCCGTAGCTTCCTTTGTAGACAGGAGTGCCGAGTGCTTTCACCCAGTCCTGATACAGCCTCCCGGAGCTGCCGTTCCGCACAATCACATAATCCGGGCGGTCATATTTCACGATATCAGGCAAGTATTCGGAGAAGCCGTACATCGAGCGTTCGAAGGCATTCCAGCCCATGATCCCAATCGAAGCCTTGGTGATAAAAGGGTCCTGGCGCCCGTCACAAAGCACATCCCCGCCGCGGAACATCACATAACCTGAAGACCCATAGCTGGACAGCACCTTAGGCCGCCTGCCTGCCGGTGTATGCTCCAGTACATAGCTCATCTCTAAGACAGGGTAATCTGAAGCAGTCACCACTGGCGGGACCGCGAAGATATATACAGTGTTGATCAGCAACCCGGTGACAAGTCCAAGGGCAACCGCTCTTCCGCTTGCCCGCAGCTTGAGCTTGCCCGGAAGCGGAACCGCTTCGAAGAAGACTGCCGCGAAATAAGGAATGAACAGCCACATGAACAGATTCTGCTTGAAATTGGATACTCCGAGATAGAGAATACCGGTCATCAGGAAGAAGCGAAATGGCCTCCGCTGCAGGGAGAAGGGCAGGGTGACCGCGAAAAAGAGCAGCAGAAGCAGAATAGGCAGCTGGTCCGGCCGGCTGAAGGAGAGTGGCTGCCATTCATTAATGAGCAGATTGTAGTTATTGTGTGTGACGGTGAAGATAAACAGCAGTGCTTGAAGTCCTCCCGGATTCGGCAGGCCGGCTAGCAGGACCAGCAGGAAGACGGCAGCTCGCTTCCAGCTGAGATTGCGCGCAATCAGCGATTCCAGTACGGCCATACCGGTAAACACGGCAATCACCAGCCATACGCCAGTATGGACATTGGCAACGGCACAGGAGAGTATTATCATTGGTGCCGCATATCTGGCCCGGGGCTTCAGCTGATATTCCCGCATGCAGATGAAGAACCAGAGGATCAGTGGAGAGGAGACCATCTGTGGTCTTCCCTTGAAGTAGTTATAGTAGATCCAGCAGGAGACCAGCAGGACAAAGGGCAGGAGCAGAACATGATTCTCCCGCAGACCCAGCTCTTTACGTGATACTTCTCCAAGACGTATAAGCCCCAACAGTAAGCCGAACAGGCACAGGGCGGTTAGCAGATAGATCCCCGGCCAGCCGAACCACTGGTACAGTGGTGTAATCAGCAGCTGAAACCCGGCTTCATGGGGGGTATACGGCAGCTGGTCTCCATAAAAGGTATGTATCGCATGATGCAGCACCTTCCCGTGCTCAAGCATGGAGCGTCCGACCTCCAGATGCCAGAACGTATCTGGATCATTATAAGAATATTTAGGCTGCATGAGCAGCATAACGGCAGCCGTCAGCAGCCCGCAGCTGAGTGGATAAACAATGATTTTTCTAGACATATGAGCTTCTCCTCTGTGTTGGCATTTGGCTTCCGCCTCTATATAACAACACCACTTCCCATAAGTGATTAGATCAATACCTGCGAGAGAGTGGTAGTCCAAATATGCCGCAGCTCCAACCGGAGCGTTGCTAATTAGAGGATTGACACCACTGAACATAGTGTATATATTATATATATACATTAAATACAAATACCGCAAAGGACGCTGGTGCTGCTGCATGAATATTTTGATATCAAGTACGTCCGGTGAACCGATCTACGCCCAGATTGTAGGACAAGTCCGCCAGATGATTCTGCAAGGGGAGCTGGTCTCCGGTACGCCGCTGCCATCGATCCGCTTATTGGCCAAGGAGCTGCAGATCAGTGTCATTACCACGAAGCGGGCTTACGAAGAGCTTGAGCGGGAAGGGCTGGTTAACTCGATTGTCGGTAAGGGCTCTTTTGTTTCGGGGGCGGATCAGGAATATATCCGGGAGCAGCGGCTGCGGATTGTAGAGGGCAAGCTGAAAGAAATCATTGATGAGAGCAGACTGCTGGGCATGGAGTACGCCGAGCTGGCGGAGATGCTGAAACTGCTCTATGAGGAGGAACAGGAATGAGCGATGTAATCCGGTTAGACCATTTAACCAAAAGCTACGACCGGTTTGAGCTGAAGGATATCTCATTGTCCATCAAGGAGGGGTTTATTACAGGCCTGATCGGCCCGAATGGTGCAGGCAAAACTTCGCTGATCAAAATGATGATGGGGATGATCTACCCGGATCAAGGCAATATCACGATATTCGGCCAGAATAACCAGCTATATCAGGCAGTGGTCAAGGAGCGGATCGGTTATGTCTCGGATGAGAATATCTATTATGAGAATCTCACCGTCAAGCAGATGAAGAGAGTTATCGCTCCGTTCTACACCCGCTGGAATGAAGATACATATGTGAAGTTTCAGGAGCTGTTCAAGCTTCCGTCCGGCAAGAAGATCAAGGATCTGTCCAAGGGGATGAAAATCAAATTCTCGCTCGCCATCGCCCTATCCCATGGTGCCGATCTGCTAATCATGGATGAGCCCACCTCGGGGCTTGATCCGATTTTCCGCAGAGAGATGCTGGAGCTGCTCAGTGAGCATATTCAGGACGAGAAGAAATCGATTCTGTTCTCCACCCATAACACGATGGATCTGGACCGGATTGCCGACTATATTGTATTCATCAATGAGGGGCGGATTGTTTTCAATGAGATGAAGGAGAGCATCAGTGAGCGTTACCTTCTGGTCAAAGGCGGGAAGGAACTGCTCGACCGTGATGTCCGGCGCTGGTTCGTCGGCATCCGCGAGAGCGGACTGGGGTTCGAGGGTCTGATCAGCAACCGTTCGGAGGGCGAACGATATTTCAAGGATACTGGGATTTGCGAGACGCCTACTCTGGAAGAAATCATGTATTTTACGGTAAAAGGAAGTGAAGCGCATGTATAGCTCCCTGTATCTGATCCGCAAAGACTTCATCCTTACCCGGAAATTCATTATGCTGCTGGTGCCGTATTATATACTCGTGGGATATACGAATGCGGAAGCCTACACCTTGTTCTCGGTGTTCCCGGCTATGCTGCTGCTGATCAATGCCTGCGCTATTGATATGCAGCATAACAATCAGAAATTTCTGGTCAGTCTTCCTGTACCTAGGCAGCGTCTGATTCAGGCCAAATATTTAACGCTCATTCCTTTCTTGGCCTTCAGCATCCTCTGCACACTGCTACTCTATCTGTTTGCATTTGCGATGGGGAAGATAGACGCTCCGCTCCGCTGGAGAGAGCTGGGCCTTGCGGCCGCGTCTTTTCCGCTGCTTGCTTCCTTCTATCTGCCGCTGTATTTCTGGCTGGGACAAAAGGGCATGCAAGTAGTCAATTTCATATTCATCATGTTAATCATACTGAACGTCACGGCACTCAAAAGTTTATCTGAACGGGTTCCAGCACTCGCTGAATGGTTCCGGACCGGCAGGCTGGACAGCATGCTTCTGCCCCTCATCGGTGTTCTGGCCTATCTTGTTATTATCTACAGCTCTTATATGCTCTCTATGCGGATTTTTGTTAAAAAGGACGTATAACCCCAGCCGGGTTGCCAGCAATCCGGCATCATAAAAAAACGACCTCAGCTTCCACTTTAAAGTGGTGGACGGGGTCGTTTTTGGTTCTGTGCAGGGTCAGGTCAGCGGAAGGGACCGCCTTGTTCCAGATTGTCGATGAAGTCCTTGGCATCCTTCAGGGATAAATTCCGTGCTTCCCGCATTACCTTAATCGCTTGAATCTTCTTGCCCTCCCCGAGCAGCAGATGCAGTCTCCGCTCCAGATCAGGAGCAATCTCCGGGTTCTGCACGAACAGCGGGGTCGGAATGCCGGCTATCCTGCCTCCAGCTCCTGCAGGTCCCCCATAAGCATCCCTCTGCGCCAACTGAGACTCCAGCTCTGTTACGCGCTTTTTGAGACGGAACACACTTAACATAAGCAGCAACACAAGAACCAAAGCCAGAATTGCAATAATATCCGTATTGTCCATGGGAGCGGCTCCTTTCTGCCCTTATAGCATTGATCACAGTAACAAGACCTATCATATTCTACTACCCGCTGAGCAGAAGAATGAACACTTCACTTTATGCAGAATGTCATATTCATCGCTCTAAAAGTATGATATTTTTATGCGAAATTTCAAATATTTATAGAAATGGGGGGCTTACCGGTGATAACTCCGTACAATCTTGAAGAGTATTATGTAAGGATCGGCCGTCTGAAGCAGCGTTATTTATCAGAGCGCTTTGAGCAGGAGCTTCCGGCATTCCATTCTCACCTGGAGGCGGCCCAGTGGTTCCGCAGCATGTTCCCGGGCGGGTTCATTTTTGTGGAGGAGATGGAAGCGGCTAACGCTGAGAGCTATTACTTGTATGACATCATCCACGACCGGGAGCTGTGGGAGCGCAGACAACAGGATTTGAAGACCAAAGGCACCGCTTCCGGACTTGGCATGCTCCTATGCACCCAGCGGGTCGATATTTACGAGGACGGATCCGTGCAAATCGCTTTTTAACAATAAATACTGTTTCAGGACAAATGAATCAAAAGTGAGATTAAATGGTGTATAATCATGGAAAGGGAGGTGATTTCATGGCTGACTTCTTTAATCCGGGGCCACATGCGAATTCGACTGATCCCGGCGGGCATAAAGCCAACCATGACGTGAATGCGCAGAAGTATCACACCGAAGGCCCTCCAGGCTTATGGAGGCAAATATCCGATCTGGTTATTGCCATAGCTGTCATTGCCTTTTTCATTTTTGTGATCATGTGGATCTTTTGATCTGTCTCCCCAACAAGCGGCTGTCCAAGACTGGCTTCATGGTCCTGGTGCATCCGCTTGTTGTTGTTTTACAAGTGAATAAATCAGAGTATCCAACACATACTTACAGAACATCTTTTATTTGTAACAGGAGGGGTACTCAGGTGGAGGCAGATGCAGTCTTTGAAGGCGGTGGCGTAAAGGGAATTGCTTTTGTAGGAGCCATTGAAGTGATGGAATCCAGAGGATACACCTGGAACAAGCTTGCGGGGACTTCTGCCGGCGCGATCATTGCAGCTTTGTTGGCCTGCGGTTACAATAGTGCTGATATCAGAGAGCTGATGAGCTCGCTTGACTATATGAAGCTGCTCGGGCGTACCAGAATGAACAGCCTGCCGATCTTGAACAAAACGCTTCCGTTAATGATGAAGTCAGGCATTTACAGCAACCACATTTTAGAACAGGTAATGACGGAATGGCTGAAGCGTAAGAAAGTTGTAACGTTTGGAGATATTCCCGAAGGCAAGCTTTCGATTATAGTTTCGAATATAAGCAATGGGCGGATTGCAGTTTTCCCGAATGATTTGCCTCACTATGGCCATAAGGCGTCCGAATTCCCCATAGCCGCAGCAGTACGGATGAGCACCACGCTGCCTTTCTTTTTTCAACCCTATGTCTGGCATACGCCCCTTCAGAAGAAACCCTATTATATGCTGGACGGAGGAATGCTTAGCAATTATCCGATCTGGCTATTTGACGTTGATGGAGTCCCACGGTGGCCAACCTTCGGATTCAGACTGTCGGAAAGGCGGACCTATGCCCAATCGATTGAGATCAATGGTCCGGTCTCGTTACTCAAAGGGATGTTCAAAACCATGCTGCAGGCTCATGATCAAAGACATGTAGACAAACATGCGGAAGAGCGCACAATATTTATTCCCACTGGAAAGGTAACGACGACAAAGTTCGAATTGACGGAGGAAGATAAGCATTTCTTGCTCTCATCCGGCCACGCTGCGGCAGATAAATTCCTGGAGACATGGGATTTCGAAGACTATAAGCATAAATTCCGCGAAAATCATGCAGCCGTACCGGTTCAGCCTTTTTCCAGTGAATCCCAGCAGGAGTCCGGAATTTATCACTGAAATCCAAGGCTACTTCTTCCACATTGAGGAGCAGTAGCCTTTTGCTTTGGCCTTTTGCGAGGAAACGACAATAAATGCTATATAAGATAAATATATGTTTTAATTTGGAAAGTCTGCAACAATAGGTTGCGGGCTTTTTAATTATTTCAATTTTGTGAAAATTAGCAGATTAAGGAACTAAATATCTGGAATTTATTAAAAAAAAGTAACAAAGTTAATAGTAACACTATAATATTGATTATAGCCTATAAATAAGTAGTAAACGCCTATAAATGTTAAAAATGTAATCTATGATTTGGGAGTAATGCAGCTGCGCGGTTCTGTTAAATGAGATGAACGAGAGGACGATCCGATGAAAGCTCTAATGATGGGTAATGAGGCAATTGCCAGAGGCGCTTATGAAGCAAATTGTAAAATCATTTCATCCTATCCCGGAACACCGAGTACGGAAATAGTCGAGAGCATCAGTGTCTATGAGGGTGTATATGCCGAATGGGCACCCAACGAAAAGGTAGCTCTGGAAGTAGCAGCAGGCGCCTGTATCGCCGGTATCCGCAGTCTGACCACCATGAAGCACGTAGGGGTGAATGTTGCGGCAGATCCGCTGTTCAATATGACCTATGAAGGTGTAAATGCCGGTCTGGTCATTGTTTCAGCAGATGATCCGGGGATCCATTCCTCTCAGAACGAACAGGACAACCGCATTTATGCCAGTCATGCCAAGATGCCGCTACTCGAGCCGACCAGCTCCCAGGAATGCAAGGATATGATTGTCGAAGCCTATGAGATCAGCGAGCGTTTCAATACGCCTGTTCTGTTCAGGACCACAACCCGGGTGTCCCATTCGAAGGGAATTGTTCACTTCCAGGAAGACCTGGCGGTGGAGGAGAAATTCAGAACCTATAAGAAAAACAAGCTGGACAGGCTGCTCCTTCCGGCCATCTCCAGAAAGCGGCATCTGGAAATCGAAGCGAATCTCCTGGATATTCAGGCGTACTCCAATGCCTCCCCTCTAAATGTAATAGAGTACAGCTCTCCGGAGATCGGCATAGTGACAAGCGGAATATCCTATCAATATGTTAAGGAAGTGTTCGGAGATACGGTAAGCGTGCTGAAGCTGGGCATGAGTTATCCTTTTCCGGACGAGAAGGCCAGAGAATTCGCTGCATGGGCCAAAACAATCTATGTCGTCGAGGAGGGCGAGCCCTTCATCGAAACCTCACTTAAAACGATGGGCATTGCCTGTACTGGTAAGGAGATCATTCCCGTCTGCGGCGAGTTGAACCCGGAAATTATCAGAAAAGCGATCACCCGTGAAGAATTCGACTGCTACGAGGGTGTCCAAGTACCGCCAAGGCCGCCAAGGCTGTGTGCAGGCTGCGGTTATCTGGGGCTGTACAGCGCAGTCAAGCAGCACAGGGACATTATAGCCGCCGGCGATATCGGCTGTTACACGCTGGGCGGCACGGAGCCGATCAAGGCGCTCGACACCGTGCTCTGCATGGGCGCTTCCATCTCTATGGCAACGGGCATGCAGCGTACTCAGGATTTCAAACCGATGGGCAAGAAGGTATTCGCCTTCATCGGTGACTCCACCTTTTTTCACTCAGGTATGACCGGACTGCTGAACGCAGTTTACAACAAGACCCCGATTGTCATCTGTATCCTGGACAATCGCTCCACATCCATGACCGGCAATCAAGAGAACCCGGGCACCGGGCGCACACTGCAGGGCAGCACGTCGGAAGCCATACGGATTGAAGATATCGTGCTCGCACTGGGCATTAAACCGGACAACCTCAGAATATTAGACCCCACCAACCTCCAAGAAACGCAGCAGTGTGTGGAGACAGCCAAGCTCAGCACTGAACCGTTCGTAATCATCTCCAGACATCCTTGTGAACTTCTCAAAAGCAAAGCGGAACCCACAAAAAAATACATCATTAACAATGTTACCTGTGTGAATTGCAAAAAATGCACTATGCTAGGCTGCTCGGCAATCAAAATTGTAAACCGCCAAATTATGATTGACCCGCTGGACTGCAAGGGCTGCAGCATCTGCCAGCAGGTTTGTCCCTATGACAGTATTAAGGAGGCTTAAGCGACCTATGACAGCAGCTACAAGCATTATTTTAGCCGGTGTGGGCGGAAAAGGTGTCATTACTGTAACCAATGTGTTATCCCAGGGATTGGTTGCGCTCGGGTATGACGTGAAGGTCTCCGAGGTGCACGGCATGTCGCAAAGAGGCGGAAGCGTGCATGCGCAGGTTCGTTTTGGCGACAAAATCTACTCTCCCCTGATTGAAATGGGCACAGCAGACTATATTGTCGGCTTCGATCAGATCGAAGCGCTGCGCTGGGGAAGCTTCCTGAAACAGGAGGGGCGGATGCTCGTCAATCTGGCAGAGCTGAATGAAGATACATACAAAGGAAAGTACGAGGACAGCTTCAGCCGGTACAAGCATGTCACTTATGTCGAAGGAACAGCCATTGCCAAGGAAACGGGAAATGTGCGGAATGAGAATTTCGTCATGCTGGGCGCGCTGCTGCAGGCGCTTGGATTTGAATTCGGGGCCTGGAAGAGCACGATGGAGAAGTATATCAAGAAGCAGTATCAGGAGGACAGCATTCTCTCTCTGCTTAGAGGGATGAGGGAACAACGGGTCGCCAGAGAAAAGGAGACGGTATATGAGCTCTAAGGCTTCGGCAAGCAAGCTTAAGCCGCGGAGGGCAGCAGCCGAGCAGGATGTGGCGATTGTCGGCATCGGGTGCAGATTCCCAGAGGCAGAGAATTACAGCAGCTATTGGAACAACATGATCAATCATGTGAATTCCGTCAAGCCTATCAGTTATGACCGCTGGCAGAACGGAAGATACGGACTGAAGAATGAGGCCGACCTCGGCTGGGACAATGAGCAATTTGTGAAATACTGCGCTTCATTATCCGGCATCGACAAGTTTGACAATACCTTTTTTAACTTGTCACCCAGAGAGGTGGCGAGCATGGACCCCCAGCAGCGGATTCTGCTGGAAGAAACATGGCATTGTCTTGAGGATTCAGGGATTCCGCTGCATGAACTCCAGAAGGAACGGACTTCTGTGTATGTCGGAGTTACCGGCAATGACTACGGTCTGATTGCATTGACCGGCGGTGATAAGGTCGATCATTATGCGGGCCTCGGCAACTTCGAGTGTATTGCGGCGAACCGCATCTCGCATGCTCTGGGCCTGACCGGAGAGAGCCTCTCTCTGGATACCGCTTGCTCCTCCTCACTGGTTGCTGTTCACAAAGCAAGACAGAATCTCCAGGCCGGAGAAGCGAAGTATGCCATAGCGGCAGGCGTGTGCCTAGCCTATCATCCATGGCGGTACGTGAGCTTCTCCAAGTCGAATATGATGAGCCGGGACGGACAATGCAAGGCTTTTGACGAGAATGCGGACGGATTTGTGCAGGGAGAGGGCGTTGGCGTCCTGCTGCTGCAGAAGCTGGAGGATGCGGTGCGGGACGGCAACCATGTCTACGGCATTATCCGGGGAACCGCAGTGAACCACTGCGGCGCTTCACAGACCATCGCTGCACCGAGCATGAAAGCGCAGAAGGAATTAGTTGAAGCTGCTTTGCGGGAAGCCCGGGTAGATGCTTCGACCGTCAATTATATTGAGGCGCATGGCACCGGAACCGCTCTTGGCGATCCGATTGAAGTCGAAGCGTTGACCCAGGTGTTCAGGCAGTACACCGATCAGGAACAGTTCTGCACCATTGGCTCGGTCAAGACCAACATCGGTCATTTGGCAAGTGCCTCTGGCGTTGCCGGGATCATCCGGGTGCTGCTGATGATGAAGCATAAGACTATTCCCAAGCTGCTCAACCTTACCGGTCTGAATCCGCTGCTGGACTGGGAGCATACCCCGTTTAAGGTAGCCACGGACAACACAGAGTGGGTGCCGGTAAATGAAGAGACCCCGCTGCGGGCAGGCGTAAGCGGCTTTGGCTTCGGCGGAGTTAATGCCCATGTGATTCTTGAGGCTTACGAGCCGCCGAAACCGGCCAGAGCCAGTAACAAATCCGTACCGGGTGCGCAGCTCTTCACTCTCTCTGCCCTGAACAGCGACAGTATGTACGAGAGTATAGCCGTCTGGAAGTCTCATTTGAATTCGCCGGAGATGGCGGACGCATCCATCGGAGAGTTATGCAAAACGCTGCTTGCAGGCAGACGTCATTGCCGGGAGTACAGAATCGGCGCTGTCATCCGGAGCAGGCAGGAGCTAGCCGAGTATCTGCAATCCGCTGCCTCCGCTGTTAAGCGGCTGGAGCCGGGCCGCAAGCAGTGGTCGGTACATTTCACCAATGTCATCTATACAGGATTCACGGAGATTAAGAGGGTAATGGAAGAGCCGTATATCCGTGAAGTTCTTGAAGAGGTTATTGCCGAAACTGAGCTGCGCGATGGGCCGGCCGCTATCCGAAGTGGCATTACAATTGCCAAATGGAACAAGGATAAGCTTGCCGCCTACTCTTTCCTGATTAATTATACGCTGGCTAAAGTCCTGATCAGTCTTGGGGTAGATGTCGCGTCCGTAAGCGGTGAGCAGCAAGGGACGCTGCTCGCGATGGCGGTCAGCGGAATGATTACGCCTGTTCAGGCGTATGACATGCTGACCGGCAGGGCTACTCTTGCGGAAACTGTGCTGCAAAGACCGAAGCTGACCTTCATAGACCCTGTTCATCAAGTGAGGATTCACCGTATTAACATTGGCCCGGCTTATATTGCTGGCTTGCGCAATGTGTGCATCACCGATGCTGACGCTGCGGCGTTCAGGCATTATGTGAAGAAAGCCAGAATACTCAGCCGGACCCAATTTACCTTTAAGAAATATTTGCGGGATTGGGATCAATCCCCGGCGCTGCAAGCAGCGAAGATGTCCACAGACTCGCTGCTGCATCAGGAGCAGTTGTTAGCTGCCGGTGAGGGCGGCCAGGCAATAGAGCGGCAGCGTGTTCTTCTGCTCTTGATCGCCTACGGTTCGCTGCTGAAGCTGAATCAGAAATGGGATTTGTCGGAACGCATCACTTTAAGTGATACGCGGCTGAGTGAATGGGTCCAGCTTATTCTGGATGAGGTTATATCCAAGGAACTGGCCGTACGGCTGTTAACTACCTCTGATGAAGAAGAGGCTGGAGTGATGGAAGCTGTCCGGAATCAGCTCAATGAACGTCAGGAGCAATTGAATTTAAATGTCCCCTACACCTGTCTGCACGAAGCCAATCACCATATGACAGAAATTGCCGAGCCTGCAAGCTGGAGAGAACAGCTTCAGGAGCAATGTGCAGGGCAGAGCGTTTTGCAGTCTGAGATAATCCGGTTGTGTGCAGGGGACAAGGAAACGGCAGCATTATCGCCTCAGAGTGACGGAGCCTTTGGCTTCCATGAGGTTCTGCTGAAGTTATGGCTGGCTGGCGCAGATTTGGAATGGAACAGGCTGTATCCCGGCGGCAGCTTCATGAAGCAGCCATTGCCCGGCTATGTCTTTAACCGTTCTTCGCATTGGATGGTGGCCCCTCAGGCCGCTCCGGCTCAGAGCCATCCGATGATTGATCTGGCGAAGTCCAGCCCAGAGCGGCTGTTATACGTGAAGACACTTAAGGTGAGCGATTTCTATGTTGGCGAGCATATTGTGGATGAACGGGTGATTTTGCCGGGAGTCGCTTATCTGGAGATGGTCAGGGCGGCCGGCGAATTCGCAGCTCGGACACAGTTGCACTCCATTAAGGATGTGCTATGGGTGAACCGGCTGGAAGTGACCGATACACGGGATGCCTATATTCAGCTCACTCCCGAATCAGGGTACATGAAGTTCCAGGTGTATACAACAGAGAACAGCACCCGGCTTATTCATTGCACAGGCAAGCTCTATACCGGGACTGGACAGCAGGCGACGCGGCACAACTTCAATCTTGACGCTATTCAGGCCCGGGGCGGAGTCAGAATTGCCAAGGATTTCTGCTACAACGAGGTCTTTGGCAGCTCTATCGGTTTTCAATATGGACCAAGCTTCCAGTCTACAACAGAAGCACTGTGCGGAAGCGGAGAATCGCTGGAGAAGCTCGACCTTCCTCCGGACCTGCTGCCTGCATTTAGCCAATATATGCTGCACCCGTCCCTTGTCGATGCTGCGCTACGGGCAGTGACCTGGATCGGCGGAGCCGAAGCGTACAAGCAGCTTAGATTACATATTCCGTTCGCACTCGGTGAAGTCCGCATCTACGGCAGGCTGACGCCAAGCTGCTATTCATATGCGGAGATCGTACCGGAGACAGCAGGCAAGGCTGCGGGGATGAAGCGGTTCAATGTCTATATTCTGAATGAGCAGGGGGAAGTGCTGGTGGAAGCCAGAGACTTCACGATCCGGGCTATTCAGCCAACCAATCCGGTGAGTACGGCAAGTCGCATTCACCTGTATACCGAGCGCTGGCAGGAAGCACAGCTTCCGGAAGCCTGGGGGCTTGGCAGCCAAAGTGAAGGGATCAGCAAGGCCGAAGTGAAGAATATGCTGTATATGGTCCGGGACAAAGGGAAGGTTCAACGGCTGACAGAAGCATTCGCCCGGGAGCATACGGTGCCGGACAACATCATTATTGTGAATCCGGGAGCGGACTACAGCGCAGCTGCAGGAAATAAGGAATACAGCATCCGGCCTGAACAGGAAGCGGATTATAGCAGGCTGCTCACGGAGCTGCTGGCAAAGGGGATAAGGATTGACGCTATTCTGTATGAGTGGGATGGGGAACAGGCAGAGATCCTGAACGCTTTTTATCCGGTTCTGTATCTGTTCAAGGCGGTTACTCAGCTCTATTCCCAAGCACAGGTCCGCTTCTTGCTGGGCGCAGTCCGCAGCGGCAGCCAGCCGGGAGCGGGAATGCTGCGGGGGCTGTCCAAGGCCCTTCAGGCCACCAACCGCAGCTTCATCCCGTCCATAATGTATTGCGACTATGCTGAAGAAATTCCGTTCTACGCGGCGCAAGAGCTGCTGTACCGCAAGCAGGCGTCCTTTGTGGAAATTAGTTATACAGGCGGAGCGAGAGCCAGCCGTGTCGTCCTTCCGCTGGAGTCATTACCGGAAGCAGAATTCAGCGGTTTCCGCAAACAGGGTACCTACCTGATTACCGGCGGAATGGGTAAGCTCGGACTTGCCGTGGCCGAATTTGCCCTGCGGAATTATGAAGCCAATGTGGTGCTGACCGGAAGATCCGCACTGGATGAACCGAGAAGACGTGAGCTTGAGCGGCTGCAGAGTTATCCCGGGCAGGTTATTTACTTGCCTGGTGATATCGCGGAGCGGCGAACTGCCGTAGAGATCGTGGCGCAGGCCCAAGAGGCTTTTCATTCCATTCAAGGCGTCATTCATTGTGCCGGAGTGCTTGGTGAGCATCCGCTCATGGAAGCCAGTCCTGAACAGATGGCAGAAGTGCTGCTGCCCAAGATCCAGGGAGCGATCAACCTGGATGAAGCTACGCAGCTGGAGAAGCTGGACTTCTTCGTGCTTTTCTCGTCCATTTCCGCAATCATTGGAGATTTCGCCAGAGGCACTTATGCGGCGGCGAACAGTTATCTCGACCGCTTCGCCTTACTCCGGGCTGAGCAGGTTAAGGAGGGGATCCGTTCAGGTGCATCCCTGTCCATCAACTGGCCGGTGTGGAATGACGGCGCGATGCAGTTGTCCGGAGAGGAAGCCGTACAATACCGCCAGCAGGCCGGGATGGAGCAGCTGGATACACAGACTGGTCTTGAACTGCTGGAGCAGCTGGTCCGCACGGGTGAATCCCGTATTATTGTAGTCTGCGGAGAACGGCAGCAGCTGAGCCGGGTACTTGCGGCAGTTACAGAAGAGAAGCCGCAGCAGGAGAGGGTGCTGAATGCTTCCGCGCAGAGTGTTCATGAGCGGCAGCGGGCAGCAGCGGTAACGGTAACGGGCGGGGCAACAGCTCCACTGAAGCTTCCGTTTCCGCCAATCCAGCAGCAGCCGCTTCATAGCGGTCTTGTCTCCACCGTTAAGGTGGAGGAAGCTGTTCAGCAATACTTGAAAGGAGTCGTGTCGCAGGCGACCGGGGTTCCGGCAGCGCAGCTTGAAGCCTCAGCCGACTTCTCCAAATACGGCATCGACTCCATCATGATCATGGAGCTGAATGGGATCCTGGGCAAGGACTTCTCCGATTTGCCAAGCACGCTTTTCTTTGAATACAGCACGATTGCTCTTCTAGCGGCATTCTTTATGGATAATCATGCGGAATTCTTTCAGCAGTCCGCCGGGGAACCAGGTCAGAGCGGGGGATCAGAGCAACGAGGAACCGCAGTGGAAGAAGCGGCCGAACAAGTGATGCCAGAAGCGGTGTCAGCAGAAACGGGAACTGTCCATGATGTGGCTGTAAAAGAGGAAGCTGCCCCCGCCATGTCCCTGCATCAGGGTGCAGAAGCAGTAAGCGGGGATATTGCGATTATCGGCTTAAGCGGACAGTACCCGATGGCGGATACGCTGGAGGAATTCTGGGATGTGCTAAGCGGGGGGCGGGACTGCGTTACGGAGATTCCGCCGGAGCGCTGGGATTACCGCAAGGATTACCATCCAGAGAAAGGCAAGCCGGGCAAAGTGTACACCAAGTGGGGCGCGTTCATGAAGGATGTCGAGAAATTCGATGCCGGATTCTTCCATATCTCCCCGCGGGAAGCGGAGCTGATGGACCCGCAGGAGCGGCTCATGCTCCAGACCACCTACCACACGCTGGAGGATGCGGGAGCTGCCGCGGATACCCTCTCCGGCAAAAAGGTTGGCGTGTTTATCGGCGTAATGAATTCCCATTATCAGCTGCTAGGTGTCGAGCAATACCATAACGGCCGGCTCATGGATGTCCGTTCTTCGTTTGCTTCCATCGCTAACCGGATTTCATATCATTTCAACTTCAAGGGACCAAGCCTGGCCATTGATACGATGTGCTCGTCTGCGCTGGTGGCTATCCATATGGCCTGCGAGAGCATCCGGCATGGTGAGAGTGAGATGGCGGTGGCCGGTAGTGTCAACACCCTAGTACATCCGGCAAAATATATCTTCCTGACCGATCAGCGATTCGGCTCCACGGAAGGCAAGTGCCGGGCCTTCGGCCAGGGCGGGGACGGCTATGTTCCCGGTGAAGGCGTTGGCGCGGTTCTGCTGAAACCGCTGGAGGCGGCGCTCCGCGACGGGGACTCAGTCTATGGTTTTATCAAAGGAACGGCAGTCAATCACGGCGGCAAGGTCAGTTCTTATACTGTGCCTAATCCGAATGCCCAGTCTGAGCTGATTGAGGAGGCGCTGCGGAGGTCTGGCGTGCATCCCGAGCAGATCAGTTACATTGAGGCCCATGGTACCGGAACCGCGCTGGGAGACCCGATCGAGGTGGCCGGGTTAACGAAGGCGTTCAAGAAATTCACCGCCAAAACGCAGTTTTGCGCCATTGGCTCGGTCAAGAGTAATATCGGACATCTCGAATCAGCAGCCGGGATGGCCTCCTTGACCAAGGTGCTGCTGCAAATGAAGCACAAGCAGCTGGTGCCTTCAATTCTCGCGGAGCAGCTCAACGAGAATATAGATTTTGTCAAGACACCGTTCTATGTACAGCGTTCGCTCCAGCCGTGGAAGCCGCTTATGGAGGAGACGCCGGATGGCCTGAAGGTTCAGCCGCTCAGGGCGGGCATCAGCTCCTTCGGGGCAGGCGGCACCAACGCCCACATTGTGATTGAGCAATATGAGCCGGACGTACCTCCCGCAGCGCAGAGTGAGGAGCAGCTCATCGTGCTGTCCGCCAAGAGCAGGGACAAGCTGCAGGCGCAGGCCCGGCAGCTCGCGGCATTTATCGCCCGCCACCGGACGGGTGGACGGGCTGTGGACACAAGTGAGCTAATAACCGCCCGATTACAGGCTGTCCGTAACCGCTGTCTGGACGTTGTCGCGGAAGTGCTTGGCGTGAACCCCGGGCAGATCGACTATGACGAAATTCTGACTGAGCTGTGCGCGGATGCTGTACACCAGGTTAGGCTGGCAGATGCCATCAATGAGCTGGTTCAGGAACATGCTGCCGACAGCACATTAGGGGCTACCCGGTCGCTGCGTGAGCTGATGAATCATCTGGAAGCGGCTGAGCTTAGCCGGAGGAATGCCGGAATCGGATTTGATACCCAGGCTTACGCCGAGACTGCTGCGGCTAGTGCAGCGGGGATGGATGCCGCCCATACAGAAGGATATACACTGCGCCTGGAGGATATCGCTTATACGCTGCAGGTTGGGCGGGAAGCTTTTACCGAGAGAGTGGCCATTGTCAGCCGGAATATAGGAGAGCTTAGGGAAGTATTAATCCGCTTTGCCTCCGGAGAACCGAATTTGCCGGATGTCTACACAGGCAGCCTGGACCCGCAGCGTGATATTGCCGCCATTCTGTTCCAGAACGAATCCGGGCATCAGTTTATCGACAGCGCGGTTCGTAACAGACAATGGCCGCAGATTGCCCAGCTCTGGCTGCTGAAGGCGAAGATAGACTGGAAGCTGCTGCATGATGAACGCAGCCGTGCACGGGTGATTCCGCTGCCGAATTATATTTTTGACAAAAAGAGATATTGGATCGGCAATAGCTTCTCGGCGTCTGCCGCAGAGGCCAATCGCTACACGCTTGAAGCGGAGCCGGATTGTGAATCGGAACCGGCCTGTGATGAGCAGAACAAGAGCCTTCGGCCACAAACATCACAGACTCCGCAAACCGTGACGCCGGCAGAATCGATCGGATATGTAGAAACGTCAGCAGACTCGGTGGAGCAATGTCTGAACCGCACGCTGGAGGAGGTCATTTATTTGGAGGCCGGAGAGGTTAACGCCGATCTTCCCTTCTCGGAACTGGGTGTGAATTCTGTGTTGACGCTGGAACTGATAGACAAGCTGAACGATCGCCTCGGCCTTGCGCTGCATTCCAATGATCTGTTCAATTACAACACGGTACGGCTGCTAACTGCCCATATTCTGGAGACAGCAGGAACGGGATCTGCGACCTCCGGGAACTCCGGGCTGACGGTGGATAGCCCTATAGATCTGAATGAACTTGAACTCTTACTGGAGGGGAGCTAATGCCTATGCAGAGCAGAACACATACACCGGACTTTACGCAAAATAGTGGGAATGTGCGCAGCGATGATATCGCCATTATCGGCCTCTCCGGCAGATTCTCCGGCGCCCGCAATGTGCAGCAGTATTGGGACAACCTTGTACAGGAAGTGAGCAGTCTTCAGGAAGCGCCTGCTGAACGAACGGAGCTGACCAAGCTGACCCCTTCGCAGAAGGCACATATCCGCTATGGGGGCTTTCTCCCTGGCGCGGATCAATTCGATCCTTTGTTCTTCCACATCTCTCCCAAAGAAGCGGAGCATATGGACCCCAGACAACGGCTGTTTCTGGAAGAATCCTGGAAGGCCATTGAAGATGCGGGATATTCGCTTCAGGATATGTCAGGCAGCAAATGCGGCATATTCGTGGGCCTTCAGCAAGGGGAGTATCTGGAGCGGTTCCTGGGTGAGACGAACGAGCATGTCCCTACAGGGAACAGCTTGTCGGTCATTCCGGCGAGAATTTCCTATCTGCTGAATTTAAAGGGGCCGAGCATCGCCCTGGATACCGCCTGCTCCTCGTCACTGGTAGCTTTGTCACTTGCTTGTGACAGCCTGCATAGCGGCAGCAGCGAGATGGCGATCGCCGGAGGTGTCCAGCTTATGCTCACGCCTTGGATTTATATGTCGCTGGGCAAGCTGGGGATGCTGAACACCGACGGAATCTGCAAGCCGTTCGCCGAGGAGGCAGACGGCATAGGCCTGGGCGAAGGCGTAGGCGCTGTGCTCCTCAAGAAGTATGCTGCCGCGAAGCGGGACGGAGACCATATCTACGGAGTCATCAAGGGCATCGGGGTCAATCAGGATGGTAAAACCAATGGCATTACCGCCCCGAATGGTCTCTCACAGGCAGCGCTGGAACGTGAAGTCTATGAGAAATCCGGGATTAACCCTGAGCATATCAGCTATGTGGAGGCGCATGGCACGGGCACCCGGCTGGGGGATCCGATCGAGGTCGCTGCCCTCACGGAGACCTTTGGCGCATTCACTGACAAGAAGCAATATTGCCATCTCGGCTCAGTCAAAGGCAACATAGGGCACACCCTGTCCGCCTCGGGCATGGCGGGTCTGATCAAGGTTCTCCTGAGCCTGCAGCACGGCAGAATTCCCGCCACGCTTCACTCCGGTGAGGGGAACAAGCTGATCGATTTTAAGAACAGCCCATTCTATGTGGGAAAAGAGACCGAGGAATGGCGCAGGGAAGCCGGACGGCCAAGAATGGCGGCGGTCAGCTCGTTTGGAATGAGCGGAACCAACTGCCATGTGGTGGTTGCGGAGCATATAGAGCAAGAAGAAGCCGCCACCGGTACAGCCGGGAACAATGACGGGAAAGTACTGCTGTTCGCTTTGTCAGCGAAAAGCGATACGGCACTCGAGGCCAAGGTACGGAATCTGCGGGATTATCTGCAGGGGCGCACAAGCTTGGGCAGACTGGCCAATGTATCGTATACACTGCTGGCCGGAAGAGATCATTACACCTACCGCAGCATGTTCATTGCCGCAAGCAAGGAAGAGCTGGTCCGGGAGCTGGGGGCTTTTCTTCATAAACAGCCAAGCTCAGGCTGGTATAGCGGCGGCGGATCGGGCGGCAGTGAGCGGGTAAACCCTGCGCTGAAATCCAAGATGAAGCAATTGCTGGTCCAGTTCCATCAGGACCGGCTTACTCCGCAGGAAAGGGCAAAGGCAGCGCAGTTGATTGCCAATTATTACATCAAAGGCTATGCAGCCGATTTCAAGAGCCTGTCCGCTGCCGGGAGCTTCCGCAGAGTACCGCTTCCAGGCTATCCCTTTGATTATATGCGCTGCTGGATCGAGGCAGTGGATGAGAAGGGAAGCGCGGAGAATGGCGGAGTTGACGGAAGTACCGCAGCTGCAGGAGGGGCTCGCGGAGTATCCGGGAGTGGCGGAGCTGCCATAGGAGCTGACCAAGTATCCAGAAGCAGCTCAGCTGCCGGGGCTGCCGAAAGTGCTGGAGCAGCGGCAGAGGGGCAGCTACATCCGCTGGTTCACCGCAATGTGTCAACGGTGCAGGGAATCGGCTTCATAAGTGAACCGGAGGCTGCCGGAAAGGCCGTGTTCGGCAAGTCCATTTATGGGGTAGCGGTATTCAGTGAAGCTATTCTGCTGGCCATGGGCGCGCAGGCTGCACTGCTGGGAAGCGGTGCTCCGGGTATTGCCTCACTGGAGCAGATTCAATTCTGCCATCCTGCTTCTGACAAGCAGCAAGTGAAACTGAATATTCAACTTCAAGGTGAGGGTGAGGGGGATTCCCTCCGGTTCGCTGTCCTGCGAGAAGGATCGCAGCAGGATATCCTGGCAGCAGGTACGGCCAGAACAGGCCTGGCTTATCCGTCTCACGAACCGGCAGCGGTGGATATAGGCAAGCTTAAGCAGGAAGCAGCGCATGTTCGGACTGGGGATGAAGTCTACCGGGTACTGGAGAATCAAAGGATAGCTTATGAAGCACAGGCACAGATCATAACAGGCATGTACAGCAGCTTGACAGACCACTTGGCAGTAATTTCACCAGGCCCGTTCCATTCGGCGGACGATGTCCTGGCAGCTAGGTTAACTGAAGCTGTCCTGCAGGGGCTGAACATGGACATTATCGGCAATGGCGGCACGGCGTCTGCAGCTTATGAGATCGGCGAAATACAGCTTATCCGTCAAGCCTCATCGGCGAAATATATTCATTTTCAGTCGGGTGGTCTGGAGACTGCCGGCGGTGAGCTTCATTATGACGTTCATGTGCTGAATGAGTCGGGTGAAGCGGTGCTGTCCTTTAAGAACATCCAGATGGTTCCCGTCAGCACCCGTGAGATTGTTACCGGGGAGCAATATGCTCTGCTTAAGAAGGAATGGATGAAATCGGAGCAGCCTCGTGAGCCCAAACAGGGTGAAGGGCAGTATCTCATCATCGTAAATGAAGAGATGGGTGATGACGCACTTGCAGCGGTCAGAGCTAGCTTTGAAGCGCCGCTGATCCTGTGTGACGGAAAGGCCCAGCAAACCCGTGACTCCGTGTTACCCGTTGACTTCACGCTTACAGAGGATAGTGAGCAGACGATTGAAGCCGTACTCGGGATGAAGCTGAAACTCAAGGGAATCGTTGATTTCTCCGATCTCCATGCACAGCCGAAGCCCATGTCCAAGCAGAGCTACGGTAAAATCATGCTTTTGCAAGCGCTGGTCAAGCAGGCGGGCAAGGATTTTCGGATTGTTCATTTGACCGGCGGGGTTCAGAATCCGGAGAACCGCACGGTTACTCTGGCCGGAGCGGATATCGCCGGGATCATCCGCACGCTTGGCGCAGAATATAGACAAGTTACCGCCCGCACCGTGGATATCGGCCTGGATGTTTGGGATATTAACCGGCAGCTCCGGATTGTCCTAGGTGAATTAAGCCTGGAATCGGATACTGCTGAAGCGTGCTATGCGGACGGATTGCGATATGAGCCGGTGATCACCACGCTGAAGCAGCAGAATAAATGGATCGGCCGCGAGCGGCATAACCGGTTGAAGGTAGACCCCAAGAAGGTCTATGTCATTACCGGAGGCACGCGGGGGATCGGGGCCGAGGCGGCCCGCCTGCTGGTCCGAAGAGGCGCACGGAAGCTGGTGCTGATGGGGGTTCAGGCTTTTCCTGCCCGGGAGGATTGGCCGGACATCTTGACCGGCGCTATCCATAATCCGGGAAGTCTGGCACGAATCAAGCGGGCAATGGAGCTGGAAGCCTCCGGCGCCCAGGTTGAGGTATATTCCGGTTCGCTGACCGATGCCGGGCAGCTTAAGCCTTTTGTAGAGGGCATCCGGCAGCTGTGGGGCGAAATTGGCGGTGTTGTGCACTGCGCAGGCTCCAATCTGAATCAGCACCCGGCTTTTGTGAACAAAAAAGTCGCCGATATCCGGCAGGTCTTTGAACCTAAGGTTGAAGGGGTGGCGGCACTCCAGCACATTTTTGCCCAGGATAAGCTGGAATTCTTTATACTTTTCTCCTCCATTTCCGCTCTGGCGCCGCTGTTGTCTGCCGGGCTTAGCGATTACAGCGCAGCCAACTATTATCTGGACCTGTATGCACAGCATCAGCACACCCTCGGAAATAGTTATTATCAGTCGATCATCTGGCCGAGCTGGTCAGAGGTCGGGATGCTGGCGGATTCCGGATTTCAGCTTAGCCCGCTCTATACACAGTCAGGACTTACCGCACACAGCCTTGCCGATGGCCTCTTTATGCTGGAGGACATCATCATTGGCAGTGATTCGCCAAGTGTGATCCCTGCTATCCTGCAAATGGACCTTTACCGCCCGGAATTATTAATCAAGGCAAGTGCTGAACGGGTTAAGGGTTCGCCTGGGTTGAAGGCCGTTGTAAAGAGTCAATGCAGTCCTTACGCTGCGGTAGCCGGGGAGAATGTACAGAATACACTGATTACCCCAAGTGAGCTGCAAAAAGCGTCCGCCCTGATCCTGGATATCTTCTGTGCAGAGCTGAAGCTGCCGCGGGACCGTGTACGTGAGGATGTTCCATTTGCCGAAATCGGCGTGGATTCCATACTGCTGATCGAGGTCATTAAGAAGCTGGACACCGCTTTTCAGACCCGCATAGATCCGGCGCTGTTCTTTGAGCTTAGAGACATGCGCGCGCTGGCAGAGCATCTCTGCTCAAACGGCGCAGAATATAAGAGTCAGCCGGAGCTGGAGCAGGACGCTAAGCCTTTGCTGACAGGCAATAGAATCAGATTCGCTGAACCGTATAACCGGGTGCCGGAATTTCATTACGCCCGAAGCAGGGAAGCAAGAATGCAAGCGGTACACAACGTACAGGACGAAACGCCAAGCCCTGAAGGCAGGCATGACGGACGGATTGCCGTTATCGGCATGGGCTGCCATTTTCCGGGGGCTGGAGACAAGGACGCCTTCTGGAACAATCTGCGGCAGGGACTGGACAGTATTACGGAGGTTCCGGCCAGCCGCTGGGACAAGGATGAATGGTACGCACCTGTCTATGCGGAAGGCAAAAGCATCAGCAAATGGGGCGGGTTCCTGGACGATATTGAGCGCTTCGACGGCGGGTATTTCGGCCTTAAGGAGAATGTGGAGCAGATCAGTCCGCTTATGCGGCAGTCCCTGGAGGTTACAGCGGAGACCATTCTGGATGCGGGCTATGAGATGGAGGACATCAGCGGGAAGAAGGTCGGTGTATTCATCGGCGCCCATCCAGGCTCTTATCCGGGCTGGGTGCAGGATATCAATAAGAATACGATTATCGGCATCGGGCAAAATTTCATCGCGGCTTATGCTTCCCATTTCTTCAATCTTAAGGGTCCCAGCCTAACGGTGGACAGCGCCTGTTCTTCCTCGCTCCTCAGTCTGCACCTGGCCTGCCAGAGCATCCGCTCCGGCGAGTCGGAGATGGCTATAGCGGGAGGGGTGGATCTGCTTTTGGATGAGCGTCCCCATCTCGTATTCAGCGCCTCCAAGGCAATGTCGCCGGACGGCAAATGCCATACCTTTGATGAGGAGGCGAACGGCATCGTCCCGGGAGAAGGCTGCGGAGCGGTGCTGCTCAAGCCGCTGGCCAAGGCCCTCGCCGAGGGGGACAGAATCTACACGGTTATTGAAGCCTCGGCAACCAATAATGACGGCCGTACGATGGGGGTTACCACCCCAAGCATGCAGTCCCAGGAAGAGGTTATCGCTGAAGCGATCCGCCGTTCCGGTATTCACCCGGAAACGATTGGTTACGTGGAGACCCACGGCACAGGTACGATGATCGGCGATCCCATTGAGCTGAAGGCCCTGACCTCAGTTTACAAAAGATATACCGGTGCCACAGGCTTTTGCGGTGTGGGCAGCGTGAAGACCAATATCGGCCATTGCCTCAGCGCGGCCGGCATTGCCAGCTTCATTAAGGCGGCGCTGTGCGTCCACCACAAGATGCTTGTTCCAACGCTGAATTGCAGCCGGCCCAATCCGCGCTTCGACTTCGGGCACTCGCCTTTTTATCCGGTGCTTGAGGCCGCAGCCTGGGACAGCCACGGGGAGGCCCGGCGGGCAGCCGTCAGCTCCTTCGGATTCGGCGGCACCAATGTTCATATGATCATCGGGGAGTGCGGGGAGGATGCACTCAGCGGTTATGCCCGGTACAGATATCCGTTGCCTGCACCGCTGTATAACAGGCAGCAGGCCTGGGTAAACCGCGGGAAGGAAGAGGGCAGGCAGACACAGGATGAGCAGGATCAGTTGTCCTTTCTGCAATTCGTGGAAGAGTAGGCATGAATACGGGAGAGCGGAGAGGTGTGCACGCATGGACGCTTTAAACGGTGTGAAGTTCAGTACAGTAATTAAAAACAGCAATTATATCGTCAGAGATCATCGGGTTCACGGTGTACGGATCATGCCGGGTGTGACGCTGCTTGATATGATCTACCGGTTCCTGCAGACCAAGGGCATCAACCTGCGGGATATCGAGCTGCGTAAGGTTCTGTTCAGCGAGCCGGTCTCCACCAGCGGACAATATGATAAAAAAATCCAAATCTCGTTCACCAAGAAAGCGGACGGATACGAGGTCGTGGCGCAGAGCCGGAAGATTAAGGAGCACGAGCTCCTGGACAGTACCTGGGATGAAAACCTGCGCTGTGAGCTGCATTTGTCCCCTGCGCGCACCGGCGAGCGGAAATCAATCGACATTCAGCAGATTAAAAGTCTGAGTCATCGCGTAGAAGATATGGACCATGCCTACAGCTATGTGCGGAAAATTGATATCCGCCATCTGGAATTTATGAAGGGTCTGGGGAAGCTGTATTACGGCGATCAGCGTATCCTGGCTGAGATTACCCTGGGCGAGCTGGCGAGGGAATATATGGACCAGTTCTACATGCACCCTTGTTATCTGGATGCGGCAACGCTGGTTCAGGGATTCGTCGTACTGCAGGAGCTGGATTTCTCCAGGGAGATTCAGGCTTCCATTCCGATGTTCATCGAATCCTTCCGTTCCTATGAACCGATGAAGGAGCGGATCTATGTCTATATCAAGGATGAGGGTTATCCGGATGGAGACATCAAGGACCTGATGTATTTCGATATCGAGGTGTATAACGGGCAAGGACAGGAGATTGCCAGCTTCAGACGCTGGGGTCTGAAGAAGATCCGCTCCAGGGAACTGATCAGCGGGCCTCAGAAGGTTCAATCTCCAGCTGCTTCCCCACTGGCTTCGTCCGCACCTGCTAAGCTGGAGCCGGTCCAAGTCAAAGTCCAAGCTCCGCTGGCCCGTAAAGGAGATCCGGCGGAAGAAGGTATGCGCAAGGCTGCCGTCACCGCTTCTTTGAAGCGGCTGGTAAGCAGTCTGTCCGGAAGGGATGAAGCTGAGCTGCGGACCGATGAGGGCTTTTACAATCAAGGGCTGAACTCACAGCATTTGCTGGACATCGTCAAGCGGCTGGAAGAGAAGCTGGGAAGCCCTCTCTACCCAACGCTGCTGTTTGAATACGCCACGCTGGAGGAGTTAAGCCAGTATATTCTCCGGGAGCATAGCGAGTCATTTTTTAACTGCGATACAGCGGCTGGCGATGTGCACCAATCGGCCAAGCCGGAACCGTCCGCTGCGGCCATTCACGCCTATACGTCTGCTTGGATCAACAGCCCGCTAACAGAGCATAGCGAGTCTGGATACCCTGTGCAGCAGGAGCAGGTACTGGTCTTATGCGGGCAGCAGGATGAACTGCTGTCTCTGGCTGGAATGGAGGCAGGCAATCGCTACACCTACGTGCTTCCGGGAGAGCAATTTGCCGCAGCAGAAGCCGGCATTTACCGCATGAACTTTAACCGCGAGGATGATTACAAGCAATTGGCAGATGAATTACAGCTAGCGGACCGCATTCCCACAGTTCTGGTCAACAGCCTGAATTGCGGCGGGCGGAAGCAGGGCGGTCTGCCGGAGTCCGAGCAGCAGGTGATTCCCATGTTCTATATCCTGCGGGAGCTGCTGAGAAGCAGAATTAAATCGGCAGTAAAGGTGCTGTATTTCTTCGATCAAGAGGGGGCTGCCGCTCATCCGGGCGATGCAGCGATGGAGGGATTCCTGCACTGCATCCAATCCGAAACGGATAAGGTGGCTTATAAATGTATCGGCCTGGATGCGGAGAACCGCAGGCAGCTCGGGACTATTTTCCAAGATGAACTCTACAGGGGCTGGGATAGCGGACGCCGTGTGGTGTATGAGCAGGACATACGGAGAATACAGACCTACCGTAAGGCAGGACACGTAGCTGGCGGAGGTAAAACGGCCATTCGCGGCAATCAGGTCTACTTGATTACAGGGGGAGCCGGAGGCATTGGGCAGAAGCTGGCAGCCCATGTTCTGCAGCAAGGCGGGACAGCCATTCTCTGCGGCAGAGCTGCCAATCTGCCGGCAGAAGCTGCAGCCGGGTTAGGCGCGCATCAGCGTCTGGATTATGTGGCTTGTGATGTAACGGACCGGACATCGGTCGAGCGCCTGCATGCTTTTGTGAAGGAGAAATATGGGGAACTGGACGGAATCTTTCACTGTGCGGGACTTACACGCGATTCGTTACTCGTGCATAAGGACAGTGATGAGCTGCGTCAGGTGCTGCGGGTGAAGGCGGAGGGGACGGCCAATCTCGATGAAGTGTTCAAGGGGGAGCCGCTCACGTTTTTTGCCGCATTTTCCTCCGTGGCGGGAATTCTGGGCAATCCAAGTCAAAGTGATTATGCGTATGCCAATTTATATATGGACGCCTATATACAGCAAAGAGAACTCTGGAGAGCGCAGGGGCTGAGAAGCGGCAAATCCCTGTCCGTCAAGTGGCCTCTCTGGCGCGAGGGCGGTATGAAAGGCGACGAACATACGGAGCTTGCGCTAAAACACAGATTTGGCATCTCGCTCCTGGAGACTTCCGCAGGGATAGAGGCGCTGGAATGGGCGCTGCAGCGGGAAGAAACCCTATTGCTCATGGTTCCGGGGGAAGAAAGCAGGATTGATGCTGTCTTGGTCCGGGACGGGGAGTGGAAGGAGGAGTTACATAAGGAAAAGGCGGCCACGCAGCCTGAGATGGCTCCCAATCCGATTCCCCGTTCTGCCGGAAGTACAGAAGAGGATGACCTCGCGATTATCGGAATCAGCGGGAGATTTCCGGGTGCGGACAATCTGTCGGAGTATTGGGAGCTGCTTAAGGCAGGACGGGACGCCGTATCGGAGATCGATCCGCAGAGGTGGAGTTATGAGGAGCAGCAGCAGATTGCCCGGGAGAGCTGGGGCAAGGAGAGCTCCCGGTGGGGCGGCTTCCTCCGCGATGTGGACAAGTTCGATTCACTGCTGTTCAATGTGGCACCTTATCAAGCCGTGCTGATGGACCCGCATGAGCGGGTGTTTCTGGAGCTGGCCTGGGAAGCATTCGAGGATGGCGGGTATATCCGGTCTGCGCTCAAAGGTCAAAAGATAGGCGTATTCGCTGGAGCCATGTGGATGCAGTACCAGCTCTACAACACCAGCCGGCAGGTCTCCACTTCGACCCTCTCGTCGATTGCCAACCGGGTTTCATATTATTTTGGACTGACCGGACCTTCGCTGGGCATTGATACCATGTGTTCCTCCTCGATGACGGCGCTGCACATGGCCTGTCAAAGTGTGAAGAATCAGGATTGTGCCATGGCCCTGGTTGGAGGGGTTAATCTCTCCGTGCACCCGGATAAGTACCTTCTGTTGTCCCAGGGGAATTTCGCTTCCTCAGATGGCCGATGCCGCAGCTTCGGCGAAGGCGGAGATGGTTACGTGCCCGCCGAGGCAGCGGGCGCAATTCTGATCAAGCCGCTGAAGCAGGCGGAGAGGGACCATGACCGGATCTATGCAGTCATCAAAGGCAGCGCCATTAATCATGGCGGGGAGGCCAGCGGGTTCACGGTTCCCAATCAGCGGGCGCAGGAGGAAGCCGTGTCCGAAGCGATCCGCAGAAGCGGCATCGATGCTGGCACCATCAATTATATCGAAGCGCATGGCACCGGGACCTCGCTGGGCGATCCCATTGAGATCAAGGCACTGATGAATGCTTTTGCTCCCCATAAGGACGAAGCCTTCAGCTGTGCCATCGGTTCAGTCAAGTCCAATATCGGCCATGCCGAAGCGGCTGCAGGCATATCCTCCATCGCCAAGGTGCTTCTGCAGATGCAGCACGGGCAGCTTGTGCCTTCAATTCATTCGGAACGAATTAACCCGCATATCCGGCTTGGCGATTCGGGCTTTTATATTCAGCAGAAGCTGGAGCCGTGGAAGCCGGTCATCCGTACCGCAAACGGGCGGACAACGGTGTACCCGAGACGCGCCGGCATTAGTGCTTTTGGTGCGGGAGGTTCTAACGCCCATGTCATTCTAGAGCAATATACCGGCAGCAGAAGCAGCGGGAATCAGGATCAGCAGAATGTTGATAATGATCCGTATATCTTCATATTATCCGCGCAGACCCCTGAACGGCTGCAGGCCTATGCCCGGCGGATGAAAGCTTTTATGGAACAAAGAACAACAAAGGGCCACGGTAGTCACAAGGACATGATAGCTGCCCTTCAAGAGGTCATTGCTCAAATGCTAGACCTTCCGGTCACCGGGATCGGACAGGATCACTCTCTGGAGGAGCTGGGCCTCGGGCCTGTTGAATTCATCCAGTTGTGTGACAGGCTCCTGGGGAGCTTTGGCATCCAGGCAAACGCTTCTGCCGTAAGCGGTGACTTAACAGTGGAAGAGCTCAGCAGTCAGCTTGTACACGGAGTTGCAGGGTTGGAAGGGCATGAGGCTGCTGAAGTCAGGGCCGGGGCTGTGCAGGAACTGTCGTTGCCGGGGCTCAGCTATACACTTCAGGTAGCCCGGGAACCCATGAAGCACCGGCTGGCTGTCGTGTACCGTACACTCAGTGAACTGCTGGTGACGATCGGGGATTATTTGGAGCAGCGCGCATCCGCTCAACTGTTCACGTCAGAGGCAGGCTTGGCTGCACAAGGGCATGCAAGTAAGGCTCAAAGGCAGAGACATGTACAAATCCAGGCTAATCCGTATACGCTGGGCGATGCTGAACGCCTGGCCCAAGCATGGGCGGAAGGCGCAGCTATAGACTGGCGGACATTATACGGGAATGACGCACCTGAGCTTCTTTCGCTGCCGCATTATCCGTTTGCCCGTAAAAGCTATTGGATCGAGCCGATCAACCCTTCACAACTAATTACAACTATACAAGAGTATGCAGAACCCGCTCCAACTGCCGGATTCGCAGCGCTTGAGGCATTTCCGGCGTATGCGGGAAATGAAGTTATGCTGGAGCATGTGGAGGGCGGCGTCGCTATCATTCGGATTCAGGACGCGATGCATAACAATACGTTTACCCATGAGGTTATACAAGGGCTTACCCATTGCTTCCAGGCCGCACAACAGGATGAGCAGATCAAGGCGATTGTGGTTGCCGGGAATGACCGGATCTTCTCCATGGGCGGAACCCAGGAGCAGCTGCTGGATATTTCCGACTCGAAGCTGAGCTTTACAGATGCGCCGATTTTGTACAGGGGTATGCTGGAGTGTCCTATCCCTGTGATCTCTGCAATGGAAGGCCATGCTTCCGGCGGCGGCCTGCTGTTCGGACTGTATGCGGATATTGTGGTTATGGCTGAGGAGAGCTTGTATTCCGCTGCTTTTGCCAAATACGGCTTCACTCCGGGAATGGGCGCAACCTTCATTCTGCAGGACAAGCTGGGGAAGAATCTCGCTGTTGAGATGATGTTCACAGCCAAAATGTATTCCGGCGAACAGCTCAAAAGCAGATCAGCCTCCGTCATCTTCCGGGCAAAGGACAAGGTGCTGCAGGAGGCGGTGTCGATTGCCCGGCTGATAGCCGAGAAGCCGAGAACCACGGTCAGTGTGCTGAAGCAGGAGCTGTCCAGCCGGGTGCTGGATTCATTACTGCAATGCGTGGAACGTGAGAATGAAATGCACCGGATTACCTTCACCACCTCAGAGGTCAAAGCAAAGATCCGCCACTTATACCGGGCCGCGGAACCCGTGGGGAATGAGCGGGAAGCTGTAACGGCAGCACCCCTGTCTGCACCTGAAGATAAAGGAAACAAGGCAACCCTGCTGACCGGGGGGATATTGGTGCATGCCGGTTTAACGGATCATACCGGTTCAACAGGTTTTGACAGTTCAACAGATTCTGCTGGCTCCAGTCCTTCCATACACACTGCAGGAGCCGGACGGAACATCAAGGACGAGCTAACCCGGATCATCGCTAACCGGATACAACTGGATGAAACGGAACTGGACGAGGATATGAATTTCAAGGATATGGGTGTGGATTCCATCAGCGGCGTCGAGATTGTACGCGATCTGAATGAGAGCTTCAGCCTGCAGCTCGATACCATCGATATTTATGATTACTACACCCTTAACCTTCTGGCAGCGCATATCGGGCGTAAGCATGGACCCCTGTCCCTGGCTCCAGAAGCGGATGTACCGGGAGTATTGGCAGTCTCAGGAACATCATCGGTTAACCAGGAGGACCGTGATCTGCTGGAGCTGTTGTCCAGGCTGAACGAGGATGAGCTGGATGTGGACGAAGTAGCCCAGTTTTTGGAGGTGTACTATGAGTAACGGCGAGACGATCAAGGACATATTGCAGCAGATCAAGGACCATAAGCTGGAGGCCCGCGAAGGTCTGAGACGCATCCATGAGCTGAAGCAACGGGGAGATGCGGTTTCCGGTGCAGAGCAGACCCTCTCTCCGGAAGCCGTGGAGCAGCAGGTCAAGGATGTGCTGTGCCGGGTAGTGAAGCTCCAGCCGGAGGAGCTGAGCTATGAGCTTTCTTTTAAGGAAATGGGCATTGATTCGATCAGCAGTGTGGAAATTGTCCGGGATCTGAATGAAGCGCTGCATATCCAGCTTGACGGCATCGTGCTCTATGATTATCCGACCATTCCCGAGCTGGCCCGGTATATGGTAGATGAGATTCAGAAGAACAGCGGCGCAATGCCGGAGAAGGGAATAAATCCCAATGCTGTGAATGCGAACCCGCAAGAGCAGATACACGAACCTGTCCAATCCCAACGCTTAAACCACAGATATGAATATATGAACGATCTAATCGACCAATTCTCGACAAACAAACCGGCAGCAGCGCCGGTCAAACCGAAAGCGCCAATGAAGGAGCCAGCCACACGATCCCTGAAGCCACTAACCGGGCGTCAGACCAAGGAGGAACAAGCACCTGCGCCGCAGGCTCCCTTTTCCGCTGGACAACCGGCCTCTGGAGCGCCCAAGCTGACACTGAAAACCGGCGCAGCCCCCATAGCTCCCGCAGCTTCAAGTACAGAGGCTACAGGTAAAATCAAACTGGGCTTTGCCGCCTCCCGCCCTGCGGAAGAACCGGTAAAGATCATGCCGGAAGCTCCACCAGGAGTTTCCGTTGACCAAGCCACAGCCGCTGCGGCAGAAGGCATTGCGATTGTCGGGTTATCAGGCAGGTTTCCCGGTGCCGCTTCGGCAAGAGAGCTGTGGCGTAATCTCCGAGACGGCATAGCCAGCACGGGAGAAATTCCCGCCAGCCGGTTCGATATTCAGGCATGGTATGACGAAGACCGGAAGGCGGATCAGAAAACCTATTGCACGGTTGCCGGACTGCTTGACCATGTGGATGAATTCGATCCGTTGTTTTTCAATATATCTCCTAAAGAAGCGGAGATTATGGACCCGCAGCAGCGGATTTTTCTGGAGGAGGCCTGGAAGGCGCTGGAGGATGCCGGATATTCCGACCAGGCGGTGCAGGATACCCGCTGCGGCGTATTTGTCGGCTGTGCACCAAGCGATTATACCAAGCATCTGGAAGCGAACCGTCTAAGCAATACCGCAGATGCGTTTACCGGGACTTCTTCGTCGATTCTGGCTGCGCGAATCTCGTATTTTCTCAATCTGAAAGGCCCGAGCATTTCAATAGATACCGCCTGTTCCTCGTCGCTGGTTGCCGTACACCAGGCATGTGTCAGCCTCTGGAATGAGGAATGCGACATGGCGCTGGCCGGAGGCATCCGGTTGATGATTACCCCGGACAGCATGGTGCAGAGCAGTCAGATGGAGATTCTGTCAGCGCAGGGCGTATGCAGACCCTTCGATCAGGAAGCAGACGGAACCTTGCTGAGCGAGGGCGTAGGGGTCGTGGTGCTGAAGCCGCTGAAGCAGGCGCTGGAGAACAGGGATCATATCTATGGTGTAATCCGCGGCTCAGGTGTGAATCAGGACGGCCGGACCAATGGCATTACCGCACCTAGCGTGAACTCGCAGATTCAATTGGAGAAAAGGGTGTATGAGAAGTTCCGCATCGATCCGGCCGAGATCAACTATGTCGAAGCGCATGGAACGGGCACCGCTTTGGGTGATCCCATCGAAGTAAAGGCCCTGACCGAAGCGTTCCGCGAATTTACACAGGACAGCCAGTATTGCGCGCTTGGGTCCGTCAAAGCCAATATCGGACATGCCACAATGGCCGCCGGTGTCGCCGGAATGATCAAAATCCTGCTGTCCCTGAAAAACAGACAAATCCCGCCGCTGATCCACTATAACCGGCTTAATGAGAAGATCAGGCTGGACGAAAGCCCCTTCTACATCAACACCGAGCTGGTAGATTGGCCGGAGAACAAACGGGGCTCCAGAATGGCTGCAATCAGCGGGTTTGGCTTCAGTGGCACGAACTGCCATATCGTCATCGAAGAATACCGCAGGGGAAGCTAGGAGCTGTAAGAGCGGCCGAAATTCATACATTCATTAGGAAGAGAAGTGGAGGCTAAACAGATGAGCAATAATGGCATACATAGCGGCGAACGCCCTTTTTATCTGTTTCTCTTTTCAGCCAAGACCCGGGAGGGCCTGATTCGGAGACTTGCGGATCTACAAGAGTGGATCAAGGAAGAGGCGGATGCCAGCACGGATGTCGGAAATATCGCCTACACGTTATCCGTCGGCAGAAGCCACTTTCCCGAGCGGGCGGCCGTGATTGCCGGCGATCTGCAGGAGCTGGAAACGGAGCTGCTGCGCACCCATGAGGCGCTTGCTGCGGATACGGGCAGCGCCTCCCGTGTGCTGCGGCGAAACCAGAACGGGCGTGAGGATCAGCGCAGGCTGGACGGGATAGTGGGGAAAAGAATAGCTGACGGGACAAGTGGGGCTCCAGTCTCCCGGCAAGCGCTGGATGAGGCCGCAGGACTGTATATGGAAGGCTGCATTTGCAGCTGGAACGTCTTGTACAGCGATCGCCAATATAACAAAACACCGCTGCCTACTTATCCGTTTCAGAAACACCAGTATTGGCTGGAGCTGAACACCGCAGCGCCTTTAGCTGCAACAGGAGGCGCTGCGGTACAAGCGATAAGCCCGGTATTGGATAGCAACCAGTCTACGGTGCATGAACAGTGTTTTGCGAAAAAGCTGACGGGCACAGAGTTCTACCTGAACGATCATATCGTATCCGGACATAAGCTGCTTCCTGGTGTGGTCCAGCTGGAGATGGCTTTGTCCGCTGCGGCTGCTTCACTGCCGGGTACAACGGTCCGCAGGATAACCGGTGTTGTCTGGGCTTACCCGATTCAACTGGAGGACGGCGAAGCCGCTAAGACTGTGCAGGTGCGCCTATATCCGGGAGAAGCGGAAGCTGAACTAGATTACGAGATTACAAGCCTGTCCGAAGGAAATACGGTCGTTCATAGCCAGGGCAGTATCAGTTATACAGCGGAAGAACCGTCTGGTAATCTGCTGGACACCCTGGATATTACCGCGTTAAGCCAAGGGAAGACGCGCATCAGCGGAACCCAAATCTATGACAAGTTCAGAAAACATCAGCTGCTGCTCGGCCCGTCCTTTCAGTCGATAACCGAAATGTTTGCGGGGGAGACAGAAGCGTTAGCTTTCATCGAACTGCCTGCACATTTACGCGAAGGCTTCAAGGAATTTACACTGCATCCCACCGTGGTTGACGGAGTACTGGAAGCAGTCATCGGTCTGGTCAGCTCTCAGGAAGAACTGGAGGGTGCGGTGGCTCTGCCGTATTCTTTTGACAAGCTGGAAATCTTCGGGACCCTGCCGGCGAGCTGTGTATCCTATGTGAAAAAGCGGGAGTCCGCCAATACCGGCGGTGACCAGGAGTTCGACGTCGTGCTGGCCGACGGGCAGGGCCGGGTCCTGCTGAAGTTCACCCGCTTTGTACTGAAGGTCTTCCATCAGGGAAGACAGCAGAGTACAGAGGAGATGAGCTTTGCCTATGAGTGGAAGGAGAACGGTACGTCCCTTCCGCAGCAGGATACTATTCAAGGCGATGTACTCGTATTTACCGGGCAGCCGGAGCTATACAAGGAATTTGCCAAGGCCAAAAGCCGGGCTGATCAGGGCCAGTTAACTATAGTGGGAGCCGGTGCAGAGTACCATCAGGACCGAGAAACGCATTACCGGATTAACCCGGAGCGGCCGGCCGATTATGCCCGCTTAATTCGTGAATTGAAGAGCAGAGGCTGTACGCTGGAGACCATCGTGTATGAACAACCTGAGGTTACTGCTGCTTCAACCGGGGCCGCTGCCGCGGGGGCATATCTGCACCAGCTGTATCTGGCGCAGGCGCTGATGGCTGGCCAGGAAAACCGGCATACCCGGGTGATCCAGTTATGCAAGGGCGGGGAGAAAGAGGCTGTACTACCGGAGCTTGGAGCACTGAGAGGCTTCAACAAAACGCTCAAGCTGGAACATTCCAAGCTGCATTTCAGCACGCTGTTCACCGGACAGGCCAGCACGGAGGAGCTGTACCGGATGGTTGCCGCCGAGGTTCGCTCGGCTGACGATGAAGTGCTGTACCAGCAGGGCAGAAGATATGTTCATGCACTCAAGGAGATCGCTCTTCCCGAGAAGGAAGCCGCGCGTGATATCCTCCGGCCACAGGGCGTTTACCTCATAACAGGCGGACTGGGCAAGCTGGGGCTGATTGTGGCGGAGCATCTTGCCGGGCAGGTTCAGGCCAAGCTTGTGCTGATTGGCAGATCCGTACTTCAGCCGGAGCAGGAACAGCAAATCATCCGTTTACAGAAGCTCGGTGCAGAAGTGCTGTACGTGCAGGCGGATATTTCGCAGGAACAGGCAGTAGCAGCGGCTGTTGCCGAAGCAAGGAGCCGGTTCGGCAGTCTGCATGGCATCATTCATGCGGCGGGAGTCACCCGCGATGCACTTATCCAGGTGAAGGACGCGGAGCAGGCCGGCGAAGTGCTTGGGGCCAAAGTCCAGGGGCTGATCTATCTCGACCAGGCAACGCAGGAGGATAAGCTGGATTTCATAGCGGCATTCTCCTCAATAGCTGCGGTCACAGGAAATACCGGGCAGAGCGATTACGCGTATGCCAATGCTTTTATGGACGAATATATGCTATCCCGACATGCATTGGTACGATCGGGTCACAGATACGGAAAGTCCATCTCCATCAACTGGCCGCTCTGGAAAGAAGGGGGGATGCAGGTAGAGGAACAGACGCTCTTGTTCTTCCGGAATACCGTGGGTCTGAAACCGCTGGATACTGCGGCGGGACTAGGCTATTTCGAGGCAATCCTGAACGGGAATGTACCACACATATTGCCGCTTCAGGCAAACCGCAAGAAAATCAGCGGCATTCTTGGCCTTGAATCAGCGGCTTCCGGTGCAGCTATAACCGGAGAAGGAGCCGGTCACCGGGCGAATCTGGCGGCCGAATTACTGGAGCAGACTCAGCAAGCCATCACCGGAGTCATCAGTCGCTTGATGAAGCTGGATGAAGCTGTGATCCATCCCGATCAGGATTTGGGCGAATACGGTATGAGTTCCATTACGTTCACTGATGCCGCAAATGCGGTCAATGATGCGTTTCAGGTGCGGATGACACCGGCGGTCTTTTTTGAATATCCGACGGTCCGTGCATTATCTGCCCATCTGGCGGAGAGCTATGCGGACGAATTAGTTGGATATTTCAGCCAAGGAGCCGTGCAGGCAGCTGCAGCTACTGTTGATTATGGGCCGGTTAAGGCGGGGGCCGCCGGTACGAAGACCAGACAAGGGTGGAAGCTGCCTCAGCCGGAGTCAGCCGGAGCCGTCAAACGCGAGCCGGTTGCCATTGTCGGGATCAGTGGAGCTATGCCTGAGTCGAGGGATCTGGAGACATTCTGGGACCAGCTGCGGCAGCAGAAGGATCTGATCTCGGAGATTCCCGGCGACCGCTGGGATATTCAGGAACTGAACCGGCTGAAGGGCCGCGGCCCGGACAAGCCGATCTCCTGCTGGGGCGGCTTCATGAAGGACATCGACAAGTTTGACCCGGGCTTCTTCGGCATTAACCCGCGTGAAGCCGATCTGATGGACCCGCAGCAGCGGATATTCCTGGAAACCGTGTGGTCCACCCTTGAGGATGCCGGATATAAGGCTTCGGCGCTGTCAGGCAAGAAGGTGGGGCTGTTCGTCGGGGTCTCTACGAATGATTACAGCACTCTTCTGCAGGATAACGACATCGAGATTGAAGCTTATTCTTCCACAGGCAGCTCTCACTGCGTACTCGCCAACCGGATTTCTTACCTGCTCAATTTCCGCGGACCAAGCGAGCCGATTGATACGGCCTGCTCCAGTTCCCTGGTGGCCGTGCACCGGGCGGTGGAGAGTATTCAGAACGGCGACTGCGAACAGGCGATTGCCGGCGGTGTGAACGTGATTGCCGCCCCAACCCTGCACATCTCCTTCAGCCGTGCAGGCATGCTGTCACCGGACGGACGCTGCAAAACCTTCGATCAAAGCGCAAACGGCTATGTGCGCGGAGAAGGTACAGGAGCAGTTCTTCTGAAGCCGTTAAGCCAGGCCGAAGCAGACGGGGATTATATATATGCGGTTATCAAAGGAACGGCGATCAATCATGGCGGCAAGGTCAGCTCGCTGACGGTGCCGAATCCGAAGGCGCAGGCAGAGGTGCTGGTGGAAGCCTATGATAAAGCCGGCATTCCCCCGGATACTATCGGTTATATCGAAGCGCATGGCACCGGTACCAGCCTGGGTGACCCGGTGGAGATCAATGCGCTGAAAAGCGCTTTTAAAGAGCTGTATCACAGACACGGAATCCCGGTGAGCCGGGAGCAGTATTGCGGACTGGGCGCGGTCAAGACCAATATCGGCCATTTGGAAGCCGCCGCAGGCATTGCCGGAATCCTGAAGGTTGTGCTGGCGATGAAGCATAAGACTTTGCCGGGGAACGTTCACTTTAACCAGCTGAATCCTTATATCGAGCTAGAGCATTCGCCTTTTTATATCGTGGAGAAGACGCAGGAATGGACAACGCTTGAAGATGCGCCAAGACGGGCGGGGGTCAGCTCCTTCGGCTTCGGCGGGGTGAACGCCCATGTGGTACTGGAGGATTATACGCCTGCAGCCGCCATGGATTCTTCCGGTCCTGGCTCCGGTTCCGGGCAATCCGGGAAGTCGGAACAGTCGGGGCCGGGCAACGTGATCATCCTGTCCGCTAAGACCAAGCCCCAGCTTCAGCAAAAAGTGCAGCAGCTGCTCAGCTACCTGACGCTTCACGGCGATAAGGAAGAGCTTACGCTGCATAACATCGCCTTCACGCTGCAGACAGGAAGAGAAGAAATGGCGGAGCGGATGGCTTTTGCCGCCACCGGCAAGGAGGAGCTGGTGAACATTCTGCGCAGCTGCCTCGCCGGGCCGGAACAAGCCTATGCAGTGTGCTACGGTCGGGTACCCGCACAGCCTGCGGCTTCACCATCGCTGTCCGCCAAAGCCGGAGACCGCTTATCGGCGCAGCCGGTTACAGCCCTGGAGCTTTCGGAGCTGCCGAAACAATGGACCTCCGGAGAGGCGGTGGACTGGAGCAGCCTGTATGTAAACCGGAAGGGCAGACGCATTCCGCTGCCGGTGTATCCTTTTGCCAGAGAAATCTGCTGGGTCCGTAAAAATACACGCCGTATCGCTCCCAAGCTGTCTTCCGCAGAAGCGGCTGCCGCCGTACTCCATCCGATGGTTGACAGCAATGTCTCCACTATGGAAGAGGAGAAATTCCGAACAGTGCTGCGGCTGGACCAGTTTTTTGTGAAGGATCACGTGGTTGGCGGGAAGGTTCTGCTGCCTGGTGTAGCCTATCTGGAGATGGTACGAGCTGCTGCCGCTTTGGCGGGAATCACCCCGGTAACGGGGCTGAAGGATGTCCGGTGGATTAAGGCCGCGGAGCTGGAGGTAGACCGGAAGGAAATTTACACCTCTTTCCGGCTTGTTGAATCAGGAGAGCTGGAGTACCGGGTGTTCAGTGAAGCCGGGGATCAGCGCGTTCTGCACTCCTCGGGGATTATTTTGCAGGAGACACCGGCTTCCGCCCAAACGCTGGAGATTGCGATGATCAAGGAGAGAAGTACATCCACCTTCGATCATGCACAGTGTTATGACCATATCTTCAAGGGCGTCGGCTTCGATTATGGCCCCTCCTTCCGGGTGACGAAGACTGCTTATGGCTCTATACAGGAGGGCTTGTCCGAAATTTCTCTGCCGGAGCATCTAGAAGCGGATTACGCGGACTATGTGCTGCATCCGTCGATCATTGACGGTGCGGTGCGGTCGCTCTCCTGGGCAGGCAACCGCAGCGATGAGGACTTGACACTCCGGGTGCCGTTCGCCCTGGACCGTATGGAGCTGGTCGGTGAGGTTCCCCGGCAGTGCTACGCCTATGCGAAGACCGCAGAGGGGGCAACCGGCACGGATGATGAGGGAACGCGGAAGTATGATATCCGGATTACAGATATTGAAGGCCGGGAGGTTGTGCGGCTGTTTGGATTCTCGATTAAGCAGTACGCCACAGCCAAAGGAGCCGCACCCGGGCAAGCTGCCGGTTTATCGCTGTATGCTCCGGAATGGGTAGAAGCTGGTCTGCCGCAGGAATCCGCTGCGTTGTCCTCAATTGTGGTGTTCGGCTCAGCGGCTTTGGCCGGTTCTATCCGGGGGCAGGCTACGCAGCAAGGCTTGGCGCCAGACCGCTGTATTCAGGTTCAGGCCGGGGCCGGATATGCCCGGCTGAGCAGCACAGAGTATGTGATCAACCCGGGACAGGCAGCGGATTACCTCCGGTTACTGGAAGCTTTGAACACTCAGGGCGTGGAGCTACAGCATATTGTGCATGGCTGGAATGTGAATGCCGATGCCGGTGCAGGGGTTGGGGCTGCGCTGGAAGATACGGGAAGTCTGCAAGAAGGGCTGGCGGAATTTCTGGAGGTGCAAATGGATCAAGGGCTGTATTCCCTGCTGCATCTCTTGCAGGCGGTGTCAGCATCGAAGCCGAAGTCCAGAATCAGATGCTTATATGCCTATGACAGTGCAGAACATGTGCTGACGCCGCTGAATGAAATGGCTGCCGGATTAGCCCATTCGATCTCTGCCGATCATCCGTTGTTCCAACTGAGTCTTGTTCAGCTAAATGCAGCGGCACCAGCAGAAGCTGCAGAGCGGTTGGTTCAAGAATTACTGCCGCCGCAGCTTGCCAGCGGGACAGAGATCAGATACGACGGCGGAGCACGTTATCTGCGGAAGCTCCTTCCGCAGCCCATGCTTCACCAGGCCGGGGAATCCAGGTTCATCAGAGGCGGTGTCTATATTATTACCGGCGGCACCGGAGCACTCGGCATGCTGGTGGCGGCTGAACTGGCCGCTACGGTTCAAGCCAGGCTGGTGCTGGCCGGAAGGCAGCAGGTGGATGTGGAAATTCAGGCGAAGCTGGAGCATTTGGCGGGTCTTGGCGCAGAAGCGGTCTACCTTCAGGCCGATATTGCCGACATGGGCGGTACAGTCCGGTTAATCGGACAAGCCAAAGCTCGCTTCGGCGGGATTAACGGCATCCTTCATTGTGCCGGAATCGGCGAGACGGTGAAGGCAGCGGAGAGCAGCAAAGCAGGCTTTGCCCGCATTCTCGGCCCCAAAGTCAACGGGACCCTGAATCTGGATCTGGCCAGCAAGGAGGAAGCGCTGGATTTGTTCATCCTGTTCTCGTCCACCTCTGCACAGATCGGGGATATGGGAGCGGGCAGCTATGCGGCTGCCAATAGCTTCATGGACCGGTTTGCCGTCTATCGTGACCGTCTTGCCGCACAGCATCAGCGGCAGGGCAAGACCGTATCCATCAACTGGCCGCTCTGGCAGGATGGAAGATATCAGGTTGCCGCAGCCCAGCAGCAGGTGCTGGCCGATTATTATGGCATGCACCTGCTGGACAGCAGAACAGGCCTGGATATTCTGGAGGCTGTGCTAAAAGAGGATGCCGTGCAGGCCTTCGTCGGCTACGGCGATCCGCACAAAATCGCCCGGGTGCTCGGTATAAGCGGAGCTGGTCAAGCTGGTCAGGCGGCGACAGCGGCGCAGTCAGCAAGCAGCAGCGTTGACAGCGGGGAACTGCTGGTACGGACGCAGGCTTATCTTGTCAGCCTGCTTGCCAAGACTCTGGGCATCTCCAGGGACCGGATCGGCCAGGCTTCACCGCTGGATGCCTTTGGTTTGGATTCGATCATGATTCTGGAGCTGAATGAGTCGCTCCAGCGCGATTTCAGCGGACTGCCGACCACATTATTTTACGAATATAACACGGTAGAATCGCTTGCCGGTTACTTCACCGGGCATTACGGAGCACAGCTTGCTTCCCTATTGAAGCTTGAGCAGCCGCGGAACCCGGAGGCGGTGAAATTGTCAGTAGATCCGCAGGCTGCGGCAAGTGCAGCAGTGCAAATGCACAGCAGCAATTCTGTCGGCCGCACTGGTGCCGCAGCGCAGGGCGGACGCTTCCTGCCGAAGGCAGGGGAAGCTGCACCGCCGGTAAGAAACGCGGTGAACAACGGCGGTATGGATATCGCGGTCATCGGCATGGATGGCAGATTCCCGATGGCGGGCAATATTTCCGAGCTGTGGGATAACTTGAGGGAAGGGCGGGACTGCATAACCGAAATTCCCGCTGACCGCTGGGATTACATGCGTGACTACGATGCGGAGAAGGGCAAGAAGGGCAAAATTTACACCAAATACGGCGGTTTTATCGACGATGTGGACAAATTCGATCCGTTATTCTTCCAGATGACACCGCGGGATGCCCAGTTGACGGACCCGCAGGAACGGTTGTTTCTGGAATGCGCCTACCACACCGTTGAGGATGCCGGATACACCCGTGAGAAGCTCGCCCGCTCCAAGGTCGGTGTTTTTGTCGGCGTCATGTATGGCCATTATCAGCTTATCGGGACGGAAAGCTACGCCTCAGGCAATCTGGTAGCGCCTAACTCGTCCTTCGCGTCCATCGCCAACAGGGTGTCGTACTTGTTCAACTTCCAGGGGCCGAGCATGGCGGTTGATACCATGTGTTCCTCCTCGCTGACCGCGATTCATCTGGCCTGCGAGAGTATCCGCAGCGGTGAGAGCGAGGCTGCGCTTGCCGGAGGCGTCAATGTGACGATCCACCGCAACAAATACGTGTTCCTGTGCAGCCAGCGCTTCGCCTCCAGTGAAGGCAAATGCCGGGCCTTCGGCGAAGGCGGAGACGGTTATGTGGCCAGTGAAGGTGTGGGCGCAGTTCTGCTCAAGCCGCTCAGCAAGGCCATAGAAGACGGAGATCATATCTACGGAGTCATCAAGGGTACGGCAGTGAATTCCGGCGGTAAAACCAGCGGCTACACCGTGCCGAATCCGGGTGCCCAGGCTGCGGCTATTACTGAGGCCCTCCGCAAGTCGGGCGTACATCCCAGAACAATTACCAGTCTCGAAGCGCATGGCACCGGGACCTCACTGGGCGACCCGATTGAAATTGCCGGACTGTCCAAGGCGTTCGGCCAGTACACGGACGAGAAGCAGTTCTGCTCGATCAGCTCGGTCAAATCGAATATCGGACATCTAGAATCTGCTGCAGGGATTGCCTCAGTAGCCAAGGTCATGCTGCAGATGAAGCACCGGATGCTGGCACCGTCGATTCATACGGAGGAACTGAACAGCGGTATCCATTTCGAGGATACACCGTTCTATGTGCAGCGCAGCCTGGACCGCTGGGAGCAAGCTCCGGGCAGCGGAGAGTTGCGCAGAGCCGGCATCAGCTCCTTCGGGGCAGGCGGAGCCAACGTGCACCTGATTGCCGAAGAATACCTACCGGCGCAGGCCGCTGCAGAAATTACCGGAAGCAAGCTGATCGTATTGTCCGCCAAGAACCGGGAACGACTCATGGAGAAGATTCACGAGCTGCACAGTTTCCTGGAAGCACCGCTTACGGGAGAATACACACTGGCAAATATCGCCTACACGCTGAGCACGGGCCGGGAGGAGATGGAGGAACGGCTGGCTTTTGCCGCCTCGACACTGGATGAACTGAAGTCAGCCCTGCAAGCTATTGCGGACGGTGTTGTCCACGAAGGGGTACACCAAGGCAATTCAGCTGCGGCGCTAACGAACGGAGCCGCCATTCTCGGGAATGACCCCGAGGACATTGCTTATATCGCCGCGCTGGCCCGCAAGAATCAGCTGGAACGAATTGCGAAGCTATGGGTCCTCGGCACGCCGATTGACTGGAGTCTGCTCTTTGCAGGCTATAAGCCGCAGAAGGTTTCCCTGCCGCTGTATCCTTTTGCCAGAGAACGATATTGGCTGGAGAACACGGGCAGCATCAGCACAGGAATAGCTGTAACTGCAGCGAACGGACAAGCGGAGAACGGTCTAATGCCTGAAGGGCTGCTCTCTCTGCACCCGCTGCACCCGCTGGTGGATGTCAATATCTCCACACTGCGCGAGCAGCGGTTCCGCAAGCGGCTCTCTGTCGAGCAGTTCTACCTGCGGGATCATATCGTTGCGGAGCAGATGCTGCTGCCCGGGGTCACTTACATTGAGATGGCCAGAGCTGCAGGTGAAATTGCAGCCGAAGCCACAGTCAGCGCGGTCCGGGACATTGTCTGGCTGAAGCCGGTGGTGATGACAGAGGATTCCATGGACCTGGATATCGTTCTGGAGCCTGAAGGGGAGGCCGTGCATTATGAAATCTTCAGTAATGCCCGGAGCGGCAAGGTTGTGCATTCCAGAGGCGTTCTGGAATTCGCTGAGGTGCCTGCATCCCGGAGAAGCCGGAGCCTGGACCTGGATGGAATCAAGGGCCGCTGCCCGGGCCGCAAGGATAAATACGAATGCTACCAGCATGTATTCAAAGGAATTGGGTTCGATTACGGTCCTTCCTTCCAGGTGACAGAAGAGGTGCTGAGCGGGAAGGAAGAGACGCTGGCCCGCTTGTCCCTGAACGAGGCCTACAGAGCCGCATTGCCTGAATTTGTACTTCACCCCGCGTTATTCGACGGGGCGGTACGCTCGGTGGCCGCAGGCAGGGATGAAGCAGGCAGAGCCACGCACATTCCATTCTCGATGGGGAACATCGGGATATTCGCACCAATTCCTACCGACTGCTATGTGTACACCCGGGTGAAGGAGCAGCCGGGAGAGAACAACCAGGGACTGAACATTTTTGATATTGCCATTCTCGACCTGGACGGCCATGAAGTGGTCAGAATCGAGGATTTCATCGTCCGGCCGTTTGCCGGTAAGCCGGAAGGCCGTCGCCCGGAGGAGGAGATATTCTACTATACTCCGGTCTATGAGAATGAAGCGCTTGTCCCGGTAATGGGTGCAGAGCGGCGGAATGTTCTGATCTTTGGCGAACCGGCAGGCGGCGGGGGCAACGGTGATAAGGATGCCACTCATCCGCCGCTGCACATGATGCCAAGCGGAGCAGACGGCTGCGTCTGGATTACACCGCATACGGAATACCGGGCACGTCAGGGAAATCATATGGCGATTAACCCGCAGAGGGAAGCGGATTATGTGAGACTGCTGCAGGAGCTGCGGGAGAGCGGCTTTGACGCCACTCATGTCTTGCATCAGTGGGCAGGAACGGCAGCGCCGCTGCCGCTGACTGCGCTAAGTGATGACATGATCCAGCCTGTGCTGACAGAGATGCTGGAGAACGGCGTATTTTCCGTCGTCTCACTGTTTAAAGCCTTCGTTCAGGTGTACGGACAGCAGCCCCTGAAGCTGCTGTTCATCTACCGGACAGACCAGGGAGCCTTCTCGGCTCCTCATGAACTGCTTACCAGCTTCGCGAAGTCGATTGTAACGCTGCACCATAAGTTCCAGATTGCCAGCGTATCGGCGGATGACCATACAATCAGCGGTGTGGGCTTCCAGGAAAGACTTTATCAGGAGCTGTTCTCTTCAGAGAACACAGGTCATACGGATATCCGCTATACCGTAGAACAGCGGCAGGTGCGCAAGATTAAGCCGCTGGAGCTTGGCGGCAGGAAGGCAGCCGTGTCAAGCACCGTTGTTTTTAAAGAAAACGGTGTGTATCTGATTCCGGGCGGTACAGGCGCGCTGGGTATGATTTTTGCCAGATATCTTGCCCGCACTTACCAGGCCACCGTTATTTGCACCGGCAGACAGCCGGCAAGTGAGCGGACGGATGTCTTCATGGAGGAGCTGGAGCGGCTTGGAGGAGAGGGCCGTTATCTTCAGGGCGATATCGCAAGCGCCGGGGATGTGAAGAAGATCATGGGCATCATCAAAAGCGGGTTCGGCGTGCTTGACGGTATCATCCACTGTGCAGGCCAAGGCGGATCAGTACCCGTAACGGAAGCGGACCGCGCGGCAGGCCGGGAGATCATGAATTCCAAGGTACAAGGCTTGATCCACCTGGACCTGTTCAGTACGGATTTTGATCTCGGTTTTCTGATCCTCTTTTCCTCCATTTCGGTGGAGCTGGGTGATCTGGGCGTCGGTTATTATGCCATGGCCAACAGCTTCATGGACCGTTATGCACAGCTCAGAAATGAATCAGTGTCACAAGGGAAGCGCAAGGGCCAGACGATTTCGGTCAATTGGCCGCTGTGGAAGGACGGGGGATTTGAAATTCCCGATAGCGAGTCGGCATTCTATTCCAGCTACCTGGGCATGAGCATGATGGATGAAGATACGGGCATCCGGGCTTTTGAAGCCATCTGCCAGGCGGGCTGCGGCAATATCATAGTTGCTGCGGGGAACAAGCCCAAGATTGATCATGCGTTCAAGCTGGAAAAAAACACACCGGTGCAAGAAGTTCCGCTAGAGGACAAGGAGGCCATTGTTGACCTGCTGACCCGGCTGCAGGCCGGAGAGATGAGCGAAGCGGAAGTGGAACAGTGGATGGGGGGCCTACGATGAGTGACGCAAACCTGGAAATGGGCAGAATTCTGGAGCAGATCAAGCGGGGAGAGATAGACCCCGAGCAGGGCTATACGCTGATCCGGCAGCTGAAAAGCCAGCCCACAGTGCCAGCAGACACCAAGCGGGCAACCGGATCAAATGCAGAGGCACAGGGAGGCCAGGGGCTTCATGACTATACTGTCCAGTATTTGAAGGGGCTGCTCTCGCAGGTCATCGGTCTGGACACAGACCGGATCAATGCGGGGCAGAGCCTGGAGGAGTACGGGGTGGATTCGGTGGCGATTATGGAGATCAACTCGCTGCTGGACAAGGATTTTCCGAATCTTCCGAAGACGCTGATGTTCGAATACGGTAACTTGGCTGAGCTTGCCGGGTATTTTGTACAGAATCAGCGGGAGCTGCTGGAAGGGCAGGCCGGGTACCGGCAGACCCGCGAGAATCACCAGGCGGTTAAGCCCGCCGTACCGGCGGCAGACCTTGCACCGGTTCAGAAGAAGAGTGATGAACCTTCGAAGAAATATAGATCCTTCGTAACGCCCGGCAAGAGCCGGGACCAGGAAGTGGAGCAGGCTCATCCGGCAAAGGACGAGGGGATTGCGATCATTGGCATCAGCGGCGTTTTTCCGGGTGCCCGGAACCTGGATGAATTCTGGAATAATCTGAAGAATGGTGTGGACTGCATTTCCGAGATTCCGCCGCAGCGGTGGGATCACAGCCGGTTCTACGATCCGGAGAAAGGCAAGAAAGGCAAAGTGTACAGCAAATGGGGCGGTTTTATCGACGAATATAACTGCTTTGATCCGCTGTTTTTTCAGCTGACGCCAAGGGATGCGGAGCAGCTAGACCCGCAGGAACGCCTTTTCCTGGAGAGTGCACACAGCGCGATTGAGGATGGCGGCTATACCCGGCAATCCCTGTGGAACAGTAAGACAGGTGTGTTCGTCGGTGTCATGTACGGCCACTATCAATTGTACGGAGCGGAGGAGACCGCCAAAGGAAATACTCTGACACTCAGCTCGTCGTATGCCTCCATCGCCAACCGGGTGTCCTATTTCTTTAATTGGAGCGGGCCCAGCATTGCGCTGGATACGATGTGTTCCTCGTCGCTTACTGCGCTGCATCTCGCCTGCGAGAGCATTTACCGGGGAGACAGCGAGATTGCGATCGCGGGGGGAGTGAATGTCACCATTCACCCAGATAAGTATCTGTTCCTCTGCAATCAGCGGTTCGCCTCGAGTGAAGGCAAATGCCGCGCCTTCGGCAGCGGCGGAGACGGGTATGTGCCCGGCGAAGGGGTGGGTGCACTGCTGCTGAAGCCGCTCGCCAAAGCAATGGAGGACGGAGACAACATCTATGGGGTGATCCGGGGAACCTCGATTAACCATGGCGGCAAGACGAACGGCTACACCGTTCCCAATCCGAATGCGCAGTCGAATATTATCGCGGAGGCGCTGCGCAAATCGGGCGTCCATCCACGGCATATCAGCTATATGGAGGCACATGGAACGGGAACCGCGCTCGGTGATCCGATAGAGATCAGCGGCTTGACCAAAGCCTTCAGAACCCGGACGGCAGATAACCAGTACTGCGCAATCGGCTCGGTCAAAAGCAATGTCGGTCATCTGGAATCGGCGGCCGGGGTGGTCTCCATCATTAAAGTGCTGCTGCAAATGAAGCATAGGCAGCTTGTACCCTCGCTCCATTCCGAGGTGCTGAATCCGAATATTAACTTTGCGGAGACCCCTTTCTATGTTCAGCGCCGCCTGGAAGAGTGGAAGCCTGCCGTTATTGAAGAGGGAGGCGTGTCCAGGGAATGCCCGCGTTACGCGGCGGTAAGCTCATTCGGCGCAGGCGGCACGAACGTGCATGTCATCCTGGAGGAATACATGGGGAAGCCGGAAAGTGTCTTGTCCGCACCGCACATTGACCGCGGCTGCGGGCCGTACATCTTTATTTTATCCGCCAAAAACAAGGACCGGCTGAACGCTTATGCCAAGCATGTCCTTGATTACATTGATCTGCACACGGTGTGGCAGGGAAATGTGCCGGAAGAGATCAGCAGCACTGCACTTAGAAAATATGTGATCGCCGACATCACCGCCTGCTTCCTGCAATCGGCCCTCCTGCCTGCATACATCAGCGCCCGGGAGGCCATTGAGGAATACGGCCTGTCCAAAGAAGAGCTGATGGCTGCTGCGGACGCTCTTTATGAAGCTTATCCGGTCCGGCTGCCTATGGGCCTCCTGACGGGCAGCGCCACGATTGAAGGCATTGCCGGTCATCTGCTGGAGCAGCTGGGTTCTGCAGCCATTACGGCCAGACACGGACTTGGAGCGGGAACGGCAGAATCAACGGAAGATGTGGAAAGCGCAATAGATGCGAACCGTACGGCCGTCTATGATTTCCGCCTGGAAGAGCTGATCTATACACTTCAGGTTGGCCGGGAGCCCATGGAAGAAAGACTGGCGATCGTGGTATCCGGTACGCAGGAGCTGAGGGAGAAGCTGAACCAGTTTCTGGCCGGCAGCCGCAAAGTCTCCGAGGTCTATGCGGGAAATATCAGCGCCGGCAGCGAGATCCGCGACGTTTTCTCGGAAAGTGAGGAAGGGGAAGCCTTCCTGCTGTCCCTGCTGCAGTCCGGCAAGCTGAGCCAGCTCTGCAGATTGTGGGTTAGCGGGGTGAGCTTCAACTGGCAGCTGCTGTATGCGCAGAGCAAGCCGGGCAGAATCTCCTTACCGACTTATCCGTTCGACCGGACACGCTACTGGTATAACTCGGCGGAAGCCGCTGCAGCAGTATTCAGCAGCAAACCCTTAGCGCTGGCGGCGGTCATCGATTCCAATGAATCGGTATTTGAGGAGCAATGCTACAAAAAAAGCTTAAGCGCAGCCGATGCCTACCTGCGCGATCATGTGGTCCAAGGCCGGATGGTGCTGCCGGGAGTGGTCTATCTCGAAATGGCCTGGCGGGCAGGGGCGCTCTCCAGCCGGGAGTGGAAGGTGCAGTCGGTGAACGATGTGAAATGGCGCAGAACGCTGGAGCTGCCGGCAGACAAGGATGTCCAGGACATCTTTGTGGCGCTGGTTGCCCAGGAAGACGGGATAGGAGCCAGTATCTATTCCCTGAACGGGAACGGTCAAAGAGTACTGTACTGCACCTGTACGGTGAATTATACGGACGGTGAAGCCGAAGCCGCGGATGTGAATGCTGTGGATATTCCGCACATCCTCCAAACAGCCAGCCACACCCGTTACCGCGAAGACTGTTATGAGCTGTTCTCGGCTCACGGAATGAAATACGGCCCGAATCTGCGGACCATTGAAGCGGTATATACCGGGGATCACGGCACCTTGTCCAAGCTGACACTGCCGGTACACACGCAAATGCCTCTTCAGGAATATATCCTGCATCCTGGATTTGCTGACGGAGCGATGCAGACAGCATTGTATTCGGTGCTCAGCGGCCAGCGGCAGTATGGAACCTTTGTTCCGTTTGCCTTACAGACTGTAGAGGTCTACAGACCGTTGACACCTGTGAGCTATTGTCTGGTTGCGCCTGCCGCTTATGCGAAGGAGCAGGATATGCAGTTCGATTTGCTGCTGCTCGACAGCTCAGGCCAGCCGGCGGTGCGTTTCTCCTGTCTTTCAGGAAGAGATTTGACGTCTTCTGTGCAGAACACGAGGGCGGCGGAAGCAGATTCGGCGGCTTTGGCGGGGACTGCGCTGCTGGATAAGATGCTTACCAAGCTGCTGAACGGAGAAGCCGGGGTAGACGAAGTTGAGAGAATGCTGGGGGGGAATCTAAGTGAGATCAATTATTGAAAGGATCGCCAGCGGAGCCATCTCCAAGGAGGAAGGCCTCCGGCAGATTGCGGCGCTTAAGCGCTCGGATAAGCAAGTGTGCCTAACCTTCACCAAGACTTTGACGGAACAGCCGCTTACAGACCTTAAAGGGGATTCTCTCGGACATGTGCTCGTTCTGGCAGCCGATAGGGGTCTTGAGCCCAAGCTGCGCGGCCAGTTTGCCTCCTTGTTCCATTCGCTTACGTTTGTCACGGTGGATGAAGCCGGCACCGGCGCGGAAACTGGGCAGGACAGGCCTCCTTTGCAGAGTCAGGAGGATTATACACGGCTGCTGTCCGGCCTGGAGCAGCAGGGACGTTTTCCCGGCAGCATTCTTCATCTCCTGTCCCAGGAGGAAGTGGCCGATGGAGAGACGGATGCTGCCATGGAGAGCGGTGTATATTCAATGTTTGCGCTGACCAAAGCCCTGCTCTCCTTCAAAAAACGCGCAAAGGTTAATATCCTGTTCCAATATAAACATGCAGAGAATCATGCGGTGCATGCTGCACTGGACGGTTTTGTGAAAAGCGTCATGATCGAGAATCCCGGCCTGCTGTACAAGACGGTATCCACCGATCTTGGCCGCGAAGCTTTTGACCCGCAGCTGCTGGAGCAGCTGCTGCTGGAGCTGGGCTCTATGCTGAACGGCCACCGGGAAATCCATTACCGGGGTTCCCGGCGGTATGTGCCGGTTCTTGAACGGTATACTGCTCCGGCAGATCACGTCCCTGTACGGCAGCAAAGTCCCGCAGCTCATCCGGTCTACCTCATCACAGGCGGGCTGGGTGCGCTCGGCTACACGCTAGCCCGCCATTTGGCGGATACCTGTTCGGCCAGCCTTATTCTAACCGGAAGAACGCCGCTGAACCGTGCGCTGGAAGAGAAGCTGCAGGCGCTGCACAGAAACGGCAATCAGGTGAGGTATGTCCGTGCCGACGTGGCAAGTCCAGCCGATACCCTGGCGCTGCTCTCCGAAGTCAAAGCCAGCTTCCCCCGGCTTCGTGGCATCCTGCACTGTGCCGGAATGAGCAGCGATTCCTTCATCCTGCATAAGAAGCGGGAAGAGCTTGAACGGGTGCTGGCCGCGAAAGTTGCCGGTACGCAGAACCTGTATGAGGCGTTTGGGCAAGAATCGCTGGGGTTCATGCTGCTGTTCTCCTCCATCTCCGCCGTGACCGGCAATGTGGGGCAATGCGATTATGCTTACGCCAACAGCTTCATGGACCATTTTGCCAATGAAAAAAGAGCCGCTGCCGGTGTAAACATCCTCTCCGTCAACTGGCCGCTGTGGCAGGAGGGCGGGATGATGACGACAGCGGACAGCCTGGACATTATGCGGAGGAACCTGGGGATATCGGTCCTGCCTACGGCCGAGGGACTGGATGCGTTCGATAAGCTCAGCCGTCAAATGGTGGAGAATGCCTTAGTACTCTATGGCGATGCTGCACGGATAGAGCAAGCGGTAGAGGCAATCAATTATCCGCAGCAGAGGGACAAGCCAAGGGCTGACACGGCGGTTGCCGGTGGCGGAGCAGTATTATTGCCTGAAGCATCACCCACTATATCTATAGATACGGAGGCGCTGAAGCAAGGCGCGGAGCAATATTTGAAGAGTATTTTCATCAAAGTCACCAAAATTCCGCCGCATGCCCTGGGCCTGGATGATTCGTTTGAGAAAATCGGCTTTGATTCCATTATGGCGATGAGCATTAACGAGGAGCTGGAGGCCAGCTTCGGCGAGCTGTCCAAAACGCTGTTGTTCGAATACCAGACGCTGCGGGAATTAAGCGAATATTTCACTGAACAGCACAGTGAGGCACTCGCCGGACTGATTGATCCTCCGACCCCCCAAAAGGCTGCTACGCCGCAGGCCCTTCGCCCGGATGCGCGCCTGCAGCTCTCTGGCAAAACGCCTATTCCGCCTAAGCGGATTCAGCCTTCCGCAAACGCCGTGCAGGCTGCCAGGCAGCGGGACCGCAGCCAGGTGAATGAGGATATTGCGATCGTTGGCGTCAGCGGGAAATTCCCGATGTCCCCGGATCTGCAAGCCTTCTGGAATAACCTGCTTCAGGCGCAGGACTGCATTACCGAGATTCCCGCAGATCGCTGGAGCATTGACGAATATTACACTACGGATAAGAACCAGCTCGGCAAAATGTACTGCAAATGGGGCGGTTTCCTTGATGATGTAGACCGCTTTGACGCTTTGTTCTTCAATATATCGCCCCGGGAAGCGGAGATTATGGACCCGCAAGAACGGCTGTTCCTGGAGTGCGCCTACAGCGCCATTGAGGATGCCGGATATACACCGGGTACGCTGGGCAGCCGCAAGGTCGGTGTTTTTGCCGGTGTGATGTATGGCCAGTATCAGCTCCTGGATGCCGAGATTGACGGCAATAAAATCGCCCTATCCTCCGTCTATGCGTCGATTGCCAACCGGGTGTCCTATCATCTCAACCTGAATGGACCGAGTATCGCACTGGATACCATGTGTTCCTCGTCGCTCACTTCGATCCATCTTGCCTGTGACAGTATCCGCCGGGGCGAGAGCGATTTTGCCATCGCAGGGGGCGTGAATGTCTCCATTCATCCCGATAAATACATATTCCTAAGCCAGCAGAAGTTCGCGGCCAGTGATGGGCGGTGCAGAAGCTTCGGTGAAGGCGGAGACGGATATGTTCCCGGGGAAGGCGTTGGCGCTGTTCTACTGAAAACGGTGGACCGGGCAGTACAGGATGGCGATCATATCTATGCCGTAATCAAAGCCAGCTCCATCAACCATGGCGGCAAAACCACAGGCTATACCGTGCCGAATCCGTCCATGCAGGGTGCGTTGATCCAGGAGACCTTGCAGGCTGCTGGGATTCATCCGCGTACGGTCAATTATATTGAAGCCCATGGTACAGGAACCTCGCTCGGTGATCCGATTGAAGTCAGCGGACTGGTCAAGGCCTTCAAGGAGGGGACAGGCGACAAGCAGTTTTGTGCCCTCGGCTCAGTGAAGTCCAATATCGGACACTGCGAATCTGCGGCCGGCATCGCGGCCATCACCAAGGTGCTGCTGCAAATGAAGTACGGTGTGATTGTTCCCTCGCTTCATTCCGAGGAGCTGAACGGCCACATTAACTTTGAGGAAACGCCTTTTTATGTGCAGCGGCAGGCGGGTCCGTGGGATCGTGTATCGCTGCCGGAAGGCGGAGTTCAGAAGGAATATCCGCGCCGGGCAGGAGTCAGCTCCTTTGGGGCAGGCGGAGCCAACGCGCATATTATTCTGGAAGAATATATCCCGGCCCCGCAGAGCAGCAGTCAAGACAGCAAAGGCAGCGGAGAGCCGCACATCATTGTCTTATCTGCCAGAGCAGAGGACCGGCTGAAGGTTTACGCGCTGAAGCTGGCACAGTATCTGGAGTTGCCTGAAGCGGAAGCGGCCAGTCTTAAGGACATTGCCTATACGCTGCAGGTGGGACGGGAGTCTTTTGCAGAGAGGCTGGCGATCATTGCCGGTTCGGTCTCCGAGCTTAAAGCGCTGCTGGATGAATTCAATCAGGGCCGATTGCCGGGCGGCAAGGTATACCGTGGCAATGTCAAAGGCTTCAAGGATTATATCGAGCTGTTCAACGCGGGTCAGGCGAGAATCTCTTATGTAGACCTGCTGCTGGACGGCGGCAATACCGGTAAAATAGCCCAGCTCTGGTCCCTGGGACTGGATGTCGACTGGCGGAAGCTGTACGAAGCAGGCAGTTGCACAAGAGTTCCGCTGCCGACCTACCCCTTTGCCCGGAACCGTTATTGGGTCAGCGAGGTGAAGCGGCGGGAAATCCGCATCCCGGCTCTGGTCCCGGAGGCTGCCGGTATGGGAGAGCTGGTCGAGCATAATCTGTCCACCATTGACGGCTACCGTTTCTCTTCCCGGTCTGCGGTGATCAGCAGCTGCTATGAACCCTACACCTGGCAGGGACAAGAATATATGAACGGTTTCGGGCTGCTGGCGTTTGCGCGGGAAGCACTGGAGCTGGCCGGTTATAAGCAGGAAGGGCTGCTGCTGGAGAACATGGCCTGGTCGGGTCTGATGGACCGGCAGCAGCTTCCACCGGCACTGGACATTCACATCTTCCCGGACAGGGGAACCGCAGCGGGCGAGATCCGGATCGGGGAGCAAGTCGTCTTTCAATGTGAGGCAGTTGAAGAGGCTAATCAGAACGTAGATGCGGTCTATGCAAAGAAAGATATCCCGGAAGCAGGACAAGGGGAGCCGGTCCTGAAGCAGGCCCGGCAGGCACTCCGCTTACTCTATGGCATGGAGTCCGGACTGAAGCATGTCACCGGCTTGCGGCAAGACAAGAACATCTTGCTGGCCTTTGTTGATCTGGGAGAAGCTCCGGCATCGGACTCCTTCTCCGCAGAGGCCGTGAATTCAGCTTGCCACACTCTGCTGGCCCTCGCTGCGCTGGAGCAGCCGCAGCATCCGGTGGTGCTGCATTCCATCCGTCAAATGTCATTCCGGCACAAGCCGTTGCAGCAATTCGTGATTCGTGCCGAGCGCATTGCCGGGGATGAATACACACTGGCTGTATTAACCGGAGATGGGGCAGTGGTCTGGATAATGCAAGGCGTTCGTCTTACCGGTCTTCAGGTACAGGAGGTACAGGAACGGGAAACCGTCCAGTATTACACCCCCGCATGGACCCTAAGTCCGCAGGAGACGGCCGGAAATCTGACGGGTGATGTAGTGCTGTTCCTGGATGATATGCAGGAGCTGCCGCACTTCAAGCGCAGCTTCGCAGCGGGTGCAAGGCTGATCTTCGTCACCGCCGGGGAGCAATATGCCCAGCTCGGTGACAATCTCTACAGCTTGCGCTTTGACGACAAGCAGCATATTCATATGCTGCTGGAATCTCTGCAGGCGCGGCGTGTAAGCCTGACGCAGATTATATATTTGGCAGCTTCGGCTGCAATGAAGCCGCGCGACAAGCTAAACCACAGCGTATACCCGCTGCTGTTCCTGACCCAGGCGCTGATGGAGAGTAAGGCTGCGGCCGGCATCCGGCTGCTGTATGCCTTCAGGGAGACAGGGGATGCAGGCAGTCTGCTGGATGCCTCAATGGGCGGATTCATCAAGACGCTGCACCTGGAAAGCCCGAACTACAACTTCAAGACCGTCTCCCTGGCAGCTTCGCTGCCGCAGGAGGAGCTTCATTCCATTCTGGAACAAGAGCTGCTGCTGGACCCTGGGGAGCAAGAGGTTCAATACAGCAGCGCGGGCCGGTTCGTTAAGCGGCTCGTTCAAGCCGGAAGTGAAGCAAAGCCCGGCACTCCGGTAACCGTCAGAGCAAACGGTGTGTACATCATTACAGGAGGGCTTGGCGGGCTGGGGCGCGTGTTCGCCGCTTATTTGGCCGAAACGGCGCAGGCGCAGCTTGTCCTGACCGGCCGTTCGCCGCTGGACCGGGAGAAGGAGGCGAAGCTCGCGGCGCTCCGGGCGCACGGGGGTTCTGCCGAATACCTCGTATCGGACGCCGCAGACGAACAGGGAGCACGGGAGCTTGTCGGCTATGCGAAGCAGAAATACGGCCGGATTGACGGCATTCTGCACTGTGCGGGGATTCACCGGGATGCTTTTATTCTGAACAAAGACCAGGCAGACTTTGACCAGGTCATCTCCTCCAAGATCCTCAGCACACTGAATCTGGATCAGGCTGCACAGGAGGAGAAGCTGGATTTCATCCTGCTATTCTCCTCCATTACCGGAGAGACAGGCAATCCCGGGCAGGCGGATTACGCCTATGCGAACAGCTTCATGAATGAATTCGCGCTCTACCGCGAACGGCTGGCCGAAGCAGGCGCACGGTCCGGGCGCACCTTCTCGGTGGCCTGGCCGCTGTGGGAAGCAGATGGCATGCAGCTGACCACGGAACAGCGGAGGATGCTGGAGCTGCAGACCGGCCTGACGCCGCTCCCTGTGCAGCATGGCATAGCATCTTTTGAATTCTTGCTCCAGCAGGGCAATATCAATCCGCTGATTGTCGGATACGGTCAGCTGGAGCGCGTAAGCAGGCTGCTGGAGCGGATTAACCGCGTTGATCCGGCGGAAGCGGAGATTCACCCGGATCAGCTTGAAGACAGCAGCCTGTCTGACACTGAATTGCTGGACCGGACGCTGCACTACCTGACGGAGCTGTTCAGCGGACTGCTTAAGCTTCAGCCGGAAGAGATTGATATTACCGCCGAATTTGAGGAATACGGCATTGAATCGGTGATGGTCGGCTATTTCAACGGCAAGCTGGAAGAGGATCTCGGCGAGATTTCCAAGACCCTGCTGTTTGAATACCAGACCCTTAAGAGCCTCGCTGCACATATGGTCAGCCGCTACACCGGTGCTTTGAACAAGCTGTTCCGCGTTCACGGGGCAAGCCGGGAGCCCATGGAGCAGACTATTACTTCTTCAACCGCTGATTTGGCAGGCCAGCCGGTAATCTCTGCCGCCCAGCCGCCGTTATGGAAAGAACTGACCTCCTTCGCGGGACAAGGCGGGCAAAGGGGTACGGCCCATGCGGCGGCCGGGAAGGGCGAAGAGATCGCAATTATCGGTCTAAGCGGGAAATATCCGCTGGCCGGAGATATTTACGAATTCTGGGACAATATCGCTGGCGGAAGGGATTGTATCCGCGAGATCCCCGCAGACCGCTGGGATTACAAGAAATATCTGGGCGGAAGCTTCGAGAAGGTGCAGGAAGGCAAGATGTACAGCAAGTGGGGCGGGTTCCTCGATGATGTGGACAAGTTCGATCCGGCATTCTTTAATATTGCGCCGCGGGAAGCAGTGATCATGGACCCGCAGGAACGGATGTTTGCCGAGACGGTCTGGTCGGCTCTGGAGGATGCGGGCTACACCAAGAAGAAGCTGCAGCGGGACGGGGAGGAGAACGGCGCGAATATCGGCGTTTTTGCCGGAGCGACCACCTATTCGTACCAGCTGTGGGGACCGGAGGAATGGGAACGGGGCAATCTTTCGGCCATGCCGAACGTGTCACCCTGGTCCATCGCCAACCGGATTTCCTATATGTTCAACTTCAGCGGTCCCAGCCTGGCGATAGACACCGCCTGCTCGTCGTCACTTGCGGCCATTCATGCGGCGTGCGAGAGCCTGAAGAACAAAGAATGCCGCCTCGCGGTAGCGGGCGGAGTGAACTTATATCTGCATCCTTATAAATATGTGCTGATGTGCCAGACCAAGATGCTGTCTCCGACGGGGAAATGCCACAGCTTCGGCGATGCCGCTGACGGCTTTGTCCCCGGCGAAGGGGTGGGGGCCGTTCTCTTAAAGCCTCTGAGCGAAGCGATTAAGGATAAAGATCATATCTATGGCGTGATTAAGGCGACCGGAATCAACCATGGCGGCAAGGTCAGCGGGTATACCGTTCCGAATCCGAATGCCCAGGTCAGCCTGATCTCCAAGGCGCTGAAGCAGGCGGGAGTGGATGCTAGCAGCCTCTCTTATGTCGAGGCGCACGGCACAGGGACCAAGCTGGGAGATCCCATCGAGATTAATGCGCTCAATCAGGTATTTGCTGAAGCGAATCCGCCCAAGCAGTCCTGTGCCATCGGTTCGGTCAAATCCAATATCGGCCACCTGGAAGCGGCAGCAGGCATTGCCTCCATTACGAAGGTGCTTCTGCAGATGAAACACCGGCAGCTTGCCCCTTCCATCCATGCGGAGCAGACCAATGCCAATATTGATTTTGCGAATTCTTATTTCCGAGTACAGCATGAGCAGGCACCTTGGACGGTGGCCGGACCGGACGGCTCAGCCATAAGGCGGGCCGGTGTCAGTTCCTTCGGGGCCGGCGGAACCAATGCCTATGTGCTTATTGAGGAATACACCGCTGAAGTCCAGGCGGGTGTGCCTTCGGCACAGTCTGGTTCCGGTAACGGACACAGCAGCGGCGCTCAGTTCATCGTGCTGTCAGCCAAGACACCTTATTCCCTGAAGCAAATGGCCGTGAAGCTGCGCTCATTCCTGGAAGGCAATCCGGATACCGCGCTTGCGGATGCCGCATACACCTTACAGACCGGACGGGAAGAAATGACCTGCCGCCTGGCCTTTGTATGTACCAGCATCGCGGAATTACAGGCGAAGCTGGACAGCTATCTGGCCGGTGAGAACCTGGAAGACATCTTTTCCGGCAAGGTATCCAAGCGGACGAAAGGGACAGTGTTTACGGCCGGAGATGCTGCAGAAGTGGCAGCTGAATGGGTGCAGGGGGCCGAGGTTGAGTGGCCGAAGCTGCATTCGGGCGAGGAAGTGCGGATTATACCGCTGCCGACCTATGCTTTTGAAAGAGAGCGTTACTGGATTACCCGGACCGAATCGCCGGCTTCCGCAAAGGGCGGGGAAGGACGCAAGCTGCATCCGCTGGTGGACCGCAACCTGTCCAGCTTCAGCAAGCAGCGGTACGAGACGGTCCTTCAGGCGTCTGATAGGAACAGCGGACTGGCGAATACAGCCTTTATCGAGCTGTTCCGTATCACCGCAGAGCTGTCACTGGAGTCGCCCTGCCATGTGATTGAGGATGTGATTTGGGGCGTGCAGCCGCAGCCTGTGGCGGCGGACAGCCTTATGACTTCCCTGTATGAAGCTGGTGCGCACATTGAATGTGAGACAGGCTATGACAACGAGCAAGGCGATTATGTTATTTGTGCCCAGGGAAAAGTCACAGCAGCTCCTTACAGACCTGCAGCCGCAGTAATGCCATTCCGTATGGCTGAACTGGGAGCGCCCGCTGCATGGCCTGAGCCTAATACCACCGCCTTTCAGCATATTGAGACTATTCATGAGCTGCGGACCGGCGCACATCAGGCAGCAATCAGCGTTCGCCTTAAGGAAACTCTGGACTCCGCGCAGAACCGGGCGCTGCTTCACTATTCAGCTGTTGAAGAACTGCTGGCTAGCCTGATGCAGCTGGCCGTACAGGCTGACCAGGTGGAATACCGCAAGATGCTGAGATGTACGGTGCTCGGTCCGATGACCCGGGATGTTCAGGTACTCGCCCGGTGGCGGACGATGAGTGACGGGCTGACGGCAGTTGACATCTCTATCCTTGATCCGCAAGCGCGGGTTCTGATGACCATGGAAGAGCTGACCCTGAAGCTCACAGGAGCCTCAGTCTTAGACGCAGAACGGCGGGGAGTACCCGCAACCGTCTGAAGAGGGCAAGCGCCAGAATATAGCATATCAAACATAGGTTGGTGGTCAGCACAATGAGCATGGACAAACCGGAAGACCGTAAGGAATTAATCTATTTCCAGGAGCTGTGGGCGGAATCCGCCCCCGTTCCGCAAGCCCGGGCGATCCCCTCTAAGGAAGAGGCTAAGGCAATGCTGCTGTTTATGGAGGCAGAGGACATGGAGGGCCAGGCGGCAGCGAAGGAACTCAGCCGGGATTTCACTGTAATTACCGTGCTGGCGGGAAACTCCTTTCACAAACAGGACGGTCATACGTACACGATCAATCCTGCGGTGGAGCAGGGTTATACCGCTGTGCTGGCTGAAGCTGCCATGGACAACCTGCAAATCGCCTATATGGCGATGCTCTGGAAGAATACCGCGCCGCCGGATGATTTACTGACACCGCCGGACACCGGTGCTATTTTCACTATTTTTCATTGGGTCCAGGCCTTTCATGCCCTGAAGCTGCGGCTGAATATCCGCTGGTTGTCCGTATCCCGGAGCGGCGGCGGAGAGCAGCCTGCAATCGAAGCTTTGGGAGCCTACGGCAGCTCGCTGCAGCGGGTATATCCGCGTCTTCGCTTCACCCATATCGGGCTGCAAGGTGGAGAAACGAATCTGGCGGAACTCATCCGGGAGGAAAGCCTGCTGACCCGCTTTGCTTTTGCACATGAAGTGAGATATACGGGTGGCTGCCGATTGGAGCAGCGGTTCAGCGAGCTTAACCTGGGGACAGACGGGCCTGCTCTTCTGAAGCAAGGCGGCGTGTATATGATTTCCGGCGGAGCCGGTGCGCTGGGCATGATTCTGAGCACTCATCTCGCGGAGAATTACCGGGCGAAGCTGGTTCTGCTGGGAAGAAGTCCGCTTACAGCCTCATTGGAGGATAAACTGGCGGCCTTGCGTGCCTCCGGTGGAGACGCGCTGTATCTGACCTGCGATATTGCGAAGTTCGCTGAAGTGCATTCGGCAGTCCGTCTGGCCAAGCAGCATTACGGAGTCCTTAACGGTGTGATTCATGCGGCGGGACAAGCGAGCCATCAGCTTATTTTTCAGAAAAGCACGGCCGCCTTCACAGAGATTCTCCAGCCGAAAATCGCGGGTATTGCTGCTCTGGATGAAGCCACGCAGCAGGAGCCGCTGGATTTCTTTGCCGCCTTCTCCTCAACTTCATCCCTGCTTGGTGATTTCGGACAGTGTGATTATGCCGTGGCGAACCGGTTTTTGGACCGGTTTTGCCGCCGCAGGCAGCAAAAGACCGAGAAGGGCGAACGGCAGGGCAGAAGCCTCTGCCTGAATTGGCCGCTATGGGAAGCGGGCGGAATGCACCTGGACAATCAGGGGGAACAGCTCTATCTGCAGACTTCCGGAATGGGGTATTTAACAGAGGCGCTGGGCATCAGTGCTTTTGAAGCCATCCTGGCAGGCCAGGAGCAGCAAGCTGCAGTAGTGTACGGGGAACGAACAAGGCTGGAAACGCAGCTGAGGCTGAAGCCGAAGGAGGCCGAGCAGGCCAGAGGAGGAATAGCTAAGTTGGAGGAGCATACGGGGAATACAACCGAGTCCATGGAAGAACAGGTAATGCGCGATGTGCTGCACCTGGCGGCGCAAATTTTGCAGACACAGCCCGGCAAGCTGAATCCGGAGGAGAACATGGGCGATTTCGGCTTTGATTCGATTTCACTGAAGGAATTTGCTGACGGGTTAAGCGAGCTGTATGAAATTGAACTGTCTCCGGCTGTCTTTTTCGCCAAAACCACACTGAGCGAGCTGACCCCGTTCCTGATGGAGGAATTCAGCCGGGAGGTTCAGGCTCATTATGCAGCGGCGACTCTTGTGACTGGTTCACTTGAGCAGCAGATACGTATTGCACCGCTGCCCGCACAGGAGGCAATTCAGCTGAAGCCACAGACCGCTCCGGCACCGCAATCTGTTCCGCAGGAGGATCCTGCCGGTCTGCCCCGCTCCATAGAAGCAGGTGCAGGGGAAGCACAGCCGCCTGCGCTGCTGCCGCTGGCACAGAAATTCTCCGGCCGCAGCAAGACCAGCCGCACCAAGGCCGTGCCGGAAGCTTCGGCGCGGCGGGATGTGGCGGTGATTGGCGTGAGCTTCAAGCTGCCGGGTGCGGACACGGCGGAGGAGCTGTGGAATTTCCTCGATCGCCAGGAGAGTCAGATCCGGGAGATTCCTGCAGACCGCTGGGACTGGAAAGCCTATTACAGCACCGACCCGCAGGCTGAGAACCGCACCAATTCCCGCTGGGGCGGCTTTATCGGCGGCCATGATACCTTTGACGCCAAGTTCTTCCAGCTGTCGCCCCGCGAAGCGGAGCTGATGGACCCGCAGCACAGATTATATATTCAGGCGGTCTGGAAAGCGGTGGAGGACAGCGGTTATAAAATGTCTACACTTGCCGGGAAGCCGGTGGGTGTATTCTCCGGCGTACAATTTACCGATTACCAGCAGTTATTGTCCGCGAATATGGAGAAGATTCAGGCCCAGTCCAGCATCGGCAACGCAACGGCCTTGCTCAGCAACCGCGTCTCTTACCTGTTCAATTTCAAAGGGCCCAGTGAATCAATTGATACCGCCTGCTCCAGCAGTCTCGTAGCCTTGCACCGGGCGGTGAAATCCATTCAGCACGGCGAGAGCAGCCTTGCGCTGGCCGGCGGGGTGAGCCTGATGCTTGATCCCAATACCTATGTAGGTGCGGGAGTTATGGGGGTATTCTCACCGGAGGGACAGTGCAAAACCTTTGACCGCAGTGCGAACGGTTATGTCAAAGGAGAAGGCGTCGGCGTTGTAGTGCTGAAGCCGCTGGATCAGGCTGTGGCGGATGGCGATCACATTTACGGCGTTATTAAAGGCACAGCCGAGAATCACGGCGGCCGGGGGCATTCCCTTACCGCTCCCAATCCGGATGCGCAGGCTGAGCTGGTGGTGCAGGCTTTCACCGAAGCGGGCGTAGATCCGGCTGCGGTATCGTATATCGAAACGCATGGAACAGGAACGGAGCTGGGCGACCCGGTGGAAATCAACGGGCTGAAAAAAGCCTTCTCCGAGCTTTACCAGAGCCGGGGCCAGGCTCCGTGCCCCGGTCCGCAGATCGGTCTGGGCGCGCTCAAGACGAACATCGGGCATCTGGAGCCGGCTTCCGGTATTGCCGGAGTGATTAAGGTTCTGCTCTCCCTCTCCAGGGGCAAGCTGCCGGGTAACCTGAATTTCAAGGAGCTGAATCCTTACATTCAACTGGAAGGCTCCCCGTTCTACGTGCTGGAACGCACGAAGACCTGGGAGGCCAAGGTGAACGCGTCCGGCCAGTTCTTACCACGCTGCGCAGGTGTCAGCTCCTTCGGCTTCGGCGGCACGAACGCCCATGCCGTCATCGAGGAGTATGTGCCGTCTGCGGCTCCTGCTCAAACTGCGGATGAACCTGTAGTATTCCTCCTGTCGGCCAAGAATCGTGACCGGCTGCGCGAATACGCCGCACTCTTCCGCGGCGCTCTAGCTGAGGCTGTAGATATGCGAGGGATCGCCTACACGCTCCAGGTGGGACGTGAAGAGCTGGAGGAACGGCTGGCTATCGTCGCAGCCACTGCAGAGGAGCTGCGGGACAGGCTTGCCGCCTATTGCGGCGGATATGAAGCATCCGGCCTGTACACGGGCAGCGTTAAGAAATCCCGTTCAGAGACAGGAGCTGAGGACTATTCACAAGCGGTTATCGCCCATGCCTTGGCGGCTACGGATCACGTTACCCTCGCCAAGGCCTGGTCAACCGGAGCCCGTATTTCCTGGACCGAGCTATATGGGAATCAGCGTCCGGCGAGAGTTTCCTTGCCTGGCTATCCATTTGCACAGACCCGGTATTGGATGCCGCTGAAGAAGGCAGACCCCGCTTCCGTCAAGACGGTGGTCTCGGAGCCAGCCTTGCACGCCCTGATCGACCGCAACCTGTCGACGCTGTATGAACAGGAGTTCGGGAAGACCTTTCAGGGCGACGAGTTCTATCTGGCTGATCATGGGCATGTTCTGCCAGGCGTTGTCTATCTGGAGATGGTCCGGGCAGCCGGAGCCTTGGCCGATCCTAAGCATGTTGTAACCGGAATCCGCAATGTGGTCTGGTCGACTCCGGTGCTTGTGGACAAGGAAGCGTTACTGGTCAGAACTGCTGTGCAGCCCGGACCCCAAGGGATTGACTTCAGGATTTACTCCGAGCAAGGCGGGCAGCGGGTGGACCATGCCCAGGGCAAGCTGGAGCTGGGTTCTTCCGGGAACTTCCGGCAGGAGAGCCTGGATATCAGCGCCTTAATCGGCAGAAGCAGCGGAGGCGAACAGGAAGCGCGTGCCTATTATGAGCTGCTGGGCAGCCTGGGCGCTGAGCTGGGCAGCCGGTTCTCGGGGATTCAGGCTTTGTACTGCAATCCGTTTGAAGCCGTCTCCAGGCTGGCTGTTCCGGACAATCTTATGACCACATTGGATCATTATCAGCTGCACCCGACCCTGACCGACGGAGGCTTGCAGTCTGCGGTGGCTTTTGCCTACCGGACCGGGCTGATTGACCGGCAGGTGCTGTTTGTGCCGTTCGTGCTGGGACAGCTCGAAATTCTGGATGCTTCAGTACAGCCTGCCTACGCCTATGTTCAGCGTTCGCCGGGTCAGGGACTGAAATTCGATATCGCTTTTCTGGCAGAAGCAGGACAAGTGGTTTCAAGAATGAGGGAGCTTGCCATCCGTCCGTTTCAGGTGAACCCGCTGGCGGGAGCCTCCGCAGCATTGCTGCAGCCGAATTTCGCCGGAAGTGAGCTAGTCTATTTGACCCCTGGCTGGGTGGAGAGTCCCATAGATCCACTTGCGCTGCCGTCTGCTCCGGGAACCAGACTACTGCTCATGGGCGGCGCTCTGGCGGAGAAGGAGGCGAGTCTGACAAACTCACTTGGGGACCCAGCTGTACGGGTAAGCTTTGGCTCAGTGTACAAGGCACTAGCCGTTAATCAGTTTCAGATTGATCCAGCCGATCCGGAGAGTTATACGAGACTGGCGAAAGCCTGCGGCATTGCTGAGGATACGAAGCTGCAGATTGTTTATCTGCTTAGCGGCACAGGCGCCCGGACGGTCAGAGAGTGTGTGGCTCAGGACGTCTATCCCGTGTTTCATCTGTCCAAATGGTTGGCTTCCTTCGGGTTTCAAAGCCCGGTCCGACTGTTCTGCATATACCGCGATGAGAAAACAGTGGCCGCTTATAGCGCATTGTCCGGCTTCTTCCGCTCAGCCGTGCTGGAGAGTCCCAAATTGCAGGGCAGCCTGATCCATATTAAGGATCACAGGAGGTTGAATCATGTGCTGGAACAGGAGTTATCAGCCAGCCAGCCTGAGCATGAGGTGAAATATGAAGCGGGCTGCAGATATACCCGACAGTTAATTCCTGCACAGCCGCCCCGGGAGCGTACGCGCAGGCTGAAGGCCCGCGGCGTCTATATGATCGTCGGCGGACTCGGCGGACTGGGCTATAGGGTTGCCGAGCATCTCGCAGAGAATTACCAGGCGCGCCTGGTGCTGTGCGGCAGAAGCCCGGAAGGTGACCCGGCCAAGCTTGAGCGGCTGAAGTCGCTGGGTGCAGACGCGGTCTATCTTCCGATGGATTTGGCCGATGCGAAAGCGGTGGAGCTTACGGTAGCTGAGGTTAAGAATTTGTTTAATCAGCTGGATGGAGTCATTCATTGCGCCGGTGTAATCAAGGATTCGCTGCTGGTTAAGAAGAACATGGCGGATTTTGCCGATGTGCTCAGTCCCAAGGTATACGGAACGGTATATTTGTACCGGGCGTTGTCACGGGAAAATCCGGAGCTGCTGTTCGTGCCCTTCTCCTCCTCAACCGCCTTAGTCGGAAATATCGGCCAGTGCGATTATGCCTATGCCAACAGCTTTTTGGATCATTATGTGGCGCTGATGAATGAGAAGCGGGGCAGAAGCGATACCGCAGTGAACTGGTCCCTGTGGGAAAATGGCGGCATGCAGGTGGACGGCGCTACCAGGGAATTGCTGTGGTCAAAGTTCGGGATGAACCCGCTGTCCGATGAACAGGGACTGCGGGCCCTGGAAGACAGCCTGTCCTTCCGGGAGGATCAGGTGATGGCGGTATCGGGAGACAGGGAGAAGCTCATCCGTACCTTCACCGGCCAACTTCGCCAGGCCAGCTGGCAAAGCCGGCAGCCGGAAGGCAGTTTCACCGCTGCGGCCGCTGCGCCTGGGGATAACGGACAAAGCCATCAGCTGGAGGAAGCGCTCATCGGCATCATGGCGGATATTCTCAAGAGCAGCCGGAGCGAGGTCAGCCGGGATTCCGATCTCAGTGAGCTTGGCTTTGATTCGATCTCGTTCACTGAGCTGTCGAATGCCATCAACCGGGCCTTGGGAGTGGAGATTACACCAACGCTGTTCTTCGAGCAGTCTACTCCGGCTGCTATTGCGGAAGCGATATACGGTGAATACCGGATGGTGATCGACCTTCATTTTGCACCGCCGGAACGAGGCGGCGAACGCCTCCCGGTTCAAGCCCTGCAAGCGGAAGCACGGCCCCCCTACCTTCAGCCGGAGTCTGCATTCAGGCTGCTGCACCGCAAACCGGATCCCTCCTTGTTCCCGGACCTGGCGGATCGTTCAGGGCGGAACGCCGGTTCCCTGCCGGACACCAAAGAGCCTATCGCTATCGTGGGCATGAGCGGGATGATGCCCGGAGCGGACAATCTGGAGCAGTTCTGGTCCAATCTGGAAGCACAGAAGGACATGGTCACGACCATTCCTGAAGACCGCTGGAGCTGGCAGAACCGCTACGGCGACCCGCGCCGGGAGACGGGCAGAACCGATGTGAAATACGGTGCTTTCCTTAAGCGCATCGACACCTTTGATCCGCTCTTCTTCGGCATTTCGCCGGTGGAAGCGGAGAAGATGGACCCGCAGGAAAGACATATGCTCCAGACCGTATGGCATACGCTTGAGAATGCGGGCTACAAGCCGGAGGAACTGTCGGGAACCCGGACCTCGGTATTCATCGGGGTATCGAACGGGGATTATCAGGAGCTGCTGCTGAAGGATGAGATTGCCACCACACTGACACGCACGATGCTGACGAACCGGATCTCCTATTTCTTCAACTGGAGCGGACCCAGTGAACCGGTTGATACGGCTTGCTCCAGCTCGCTGGTAGCCATCCACCGCGCGGTGGAGTCGATCTGGCATGAAGGATGCCCCTATGCAGTCGCAGGCGGAATCAATCTGATTGCCAGCCCGAACCTGTTCATTGCCGGCAGCAGCCTGGGGATGCTGAGCAAGGACGGGAAATGCAAGACCTTCGACAAGGACGCCGACGGGTATGTGAGAGGCGAAGGAGCGGGGGCGCTGCTGCTGAAGCCGTTGTCTGCCGCGCTAAGGGATAAGGATTATATCCATGGCGTAATCCGGGGGACGGCGGTCAATCATGGCGGGAAGTCGAATTCCATTACTTCCCCGAATGCCAAATCCCAGGCGGAAGTCATTATCCGCGCACATGAGAGGGCAGGCATAGATCCTTCCACGGTCACTTATATTGAGACGCACGGAACAGGCACCAGCCTGGGCGATCCGATTGAAGTAGAGGGACTGAAAAAGGCATTCAAGGCTCTGTATCAAGAGTGGGGCAAGCTGGAATCAGAGCTGCCGCAATGCGTAATCGGCTCGGTCAAAACAGCAATCGGCCATCTGGAATCGGCGGCTGGCATAGCGGGCGTAAGCAAAGTGCTGCTGTCCATGAAGCACGGGAAGATTCCGGGCAATATCCACTTCAAGGAGCTGAATCCCTATATCAAGCTGGAAGGCAGCGGTCTAAGCATTGCAGCGCATACAGCCCCATGGAAGCCGCTCACCGGCAGCCGGGGCAGCGAGATTCCGCGCCGGGCGGGCATCAGCGCTTTCGGTGTAGGCGGAAGCAATGCGCATATTATTCTGGAAGAATACCGCAATCCGCCGGTTGAGCTGCCTGCAAACAGTCGCTCCCGGCACATCATTATCCTGTCTGCCAAAAGTCAAAGCAGTCTAAAGGAGAACAGCCGCAGACTCCAGGCCTTTGTCGCCCGCAGCCTTGCGGGAGAGGCGGCCCTTCCTGCGGAGGACAACGCCCACAGTCTGGAAACAAGCCTGCGGCGCGATGTCATCGCCTTGTTCCGGCAGGTGATGGTTCTTGACGGTGAGGACATTGATCCTGCGGCAGAGCTTGAGGAATACGGACTGGACGCGGTCAAGAACGTGCAATTGCTGGAATTGCTGAAGGACAAATTCTCGCTCGAATTCAAGGACGCCGTGTACGGCTTCTCTTCGCTGAACAGTCTGGTGATGTTCCTGTTGCAGCACGACCCCGGCGGGATCAGCAATTACTACGCGGCGGGACGCAGTGTAGTGCACCTGGAAGGAACTGCTCTGCCGGACAGCCTCTCCCTGGAGCAGCTGGCTTACAGTCTGCAGACCGGACGCGCTGAGATGACGGAACGGCTGGCCATTGTGGCCGACAGCCTGAGCACGCTTCACGGGAAGCTGGGAATGTACCTGTCCGGGAAGCAGGATCAGGCGGGCATACATGAAGGACAGAGCAGCCAGCGCTCGGCGCTCAGCAAGCTGTTCGACGGCGAGGAGAGCCGCTTGTTCATGAATGAGCTGCTGCTGGGAGAGAAGCTGGACAAGATTGCCCAGCTATGGGTGCAGGGCGTTGCCATCGACTGGACGGCCTGGTACCCGCAGCCGCTGCGCAAGACGCCGCTTCCCGAGTATGCCTTTGATGAGGAGAGATACTGGCTGCCCGGACCGGACCGCATAAGCGCGCCAGAATCTGTCCTAAGCCCGGTTCATACTCCGGAAGCAGGAGCACATGCGGAAGAAGAGCCTGTTGTTCTGGATGACGATCAGCTGCTGCTGTGGCTGAACAAGGTACACAAAGGGGAAATAAGCGCCGAGAACTTAAATCTGTTAGTGGGGGATCTCTTGGAATGAGCACCTATTCGAGAATGCAGTTGTTAAAGCTGGTGGAGAACCAGCAAATGTCTCCGGAGGAAGCATTGAAGATCATCAGGGAGAACAGTCAGCGTCCTGCAGGCCAGCCACAGCATCAGCCGCAGCCGCCGATTCAGGAGGATCCGCTTAACGCGGTTCCTGGGGACCGGCAGGATTTGGGCTCGCAATTGAACAAGCTCCTGGTGGAGGGAGTAGCCACGCTGCTTAAGGTACCGGCGGGCAAAATCCACCCGGATGCCGACTGGAAAAGCTTTGGGTTTGATTCCATCAGCTTCACGGCCTTTCACAGCTATCTGACAGAGAAGCTGGGATTCAGCTTTCCCCTGGATGTCTTCTTTGAATACAGCACAATCCACACCTTAACCGGGTTTCTACTGACCCAAACCTCCGGTGCAGACGTCAGCTTCAGCGGGGAGCCTGCTGTACAGCCAACGGGCCACCTGCCTTCTCAAAGCCCCGCTGAGACTGGGCAATTGATCCCTGCCCGGCAGGATTTCCTGTGGCTGGTCAACAGTGCAGATACCTTTTTCCTCGACTTCTGGAGCAAGCTTGCCGACTCCTCCATCAACGCTCCCGGGACGGGTTATCCTCCGCTGTCCACTGCTGAGCTGGATAGCGTCCCGCACAAATACATCCAGCTGCTGGTGAATACCTCGGCCGGTCAGAAGATGGAGGTAGTAATCTCCGGTCAGGGCAAGCCGCTGGTCATTGTCGGAGGTGTGGGTATGGCTTCGCCGATGATTCTGCATCAGCTCGATTATTTCTCAAGCCGCTGCCGGGTCATCAGTATCCATAATCCGGGCTGCGGACTCAGTGAGGATATTGACAATTACTCGCTGGAGCACAGGGTCAAGGTGATTGCGGAGGTGCTGGACAATCTGGGAGTGAGTGGGCCGGTGGATTTTGTCGGCATTTCCTGGGGGGGACTCGTCGGGCAAACGTTCAGCGTGGAGTATCCGGAGCGGGTATCCAGCCTGATCCTGGTCAGCTCCATCTATGAAATCGTCAATGAGAATCCGCAAATGAATGCCGACGCAGCGATGAAGAAGGATCTTGAAGCAGTCGAGCGGGGACTGGATTCCCTGGAGCTGATGGAATACGGGAAGAGCATCAACAAGCAGATTTTCACGAAGTACATGGAATATTATCTGCCCGGCAATCACAAAAGCTACTCGACCATCCAGCTGATCGGCCGCATTCAGGTGCCTGTACTGATCGTTTATGGCAAGAACGACACCATCATCAATACCCGGCAATCCAAGGAAATGGCAGTTGCAATTCCGGGGGCCCGCTGCGTTGAAATGGAAGATGCCGCCCACTTCCTGTTCATGACGCATCATGAGCAGCTGCACCGGGCGATGGAAGAGTTCATCTTCCGGCCGGAGGCTGAACCCTTCAGCCTGCGGGACAGCTATGCGCAAATTCTGGATGCTGAGCAATTGCGTAGAGCAGAGCTGAATATACGGGGAATCGAAGGCTACGAGGGACTGGAAGAGCGTCTGAATGAGCTGTGCATGAGCTATGCCTACCGTTATATCAGGCAGTGCGGTCTCGACACCACTCCCGGCACGATTCATGACCGGACAGAGTGGGTGAAGCGGCTGAAGATCCTCCCCGGGTATACCAAGCTGCTGGACTGCATGATCGACATGCTGGCAGAAGACGGTGTAGTGAAGCTGCTGAACAGCCGCGTCAAATTCATCAAGGCCGAAGCGGAGATTCCCCAGCCGCAGGAGCTGTATGAGGCCTGTCTGCAGGATTTCCCTGAGTTCCGGGGGATGCTCCAGTTCCTGGATTATTGCACCGGCAATTATAAGGATGCGCTTAGCGGACGGGTCCCTCCGGTCAGCGTGCTGTTCCCTAAGGGCAGCTCTGACGCCCTGGAGCGGAGCAACCGGGATACCGTGGAGCATGGCAGGGAACGGGTCTATGCCCGGGTGGTGCATGATATTCTCTCCATGCTGATCTCCAGGGATGGAGGCGGCGGGCCGCTTAATATCCTTGAGGTCGGCGGCGGAACCGGACTCTTGACCCGGCAGCTGCTGGATCTGGCAGAACTCCCGAATGTGAACTACTATTTCACCGATATCGGCGAGTATTTTATTAACAAGGCGAAGGATGAGCCCGAATTCACTTCCCTGCGCTTTAAGACTTTTGATATCAGCAAAAATCCGGCGGAGCAGGGCCTGGCACTGTACAGCTTTGATGTTGTGCTCGGGCTGAATGTGGTTCATGCCACTAAAGATATCGGCGGAACGCTGGCTAATCTGCGGCAGCTGCTTGTGCCGGATGGTCTGATGCTGCTGATTGAGGCCTGCAAACGCCTGCGCTGGGTGGATATGGTCTGGGGGTTGGCGGAAGGCTGGTGGATGTTCGAGGACCGGAGCCTGCGCGATAAATCTCCGATTATTGACCCGTATGCCTGGGAGAAAGTATTCACGAATGCCGGTTATCAGGACATTCAGGTCTTCCCTGGCGACGATGAACGGCGCTTTATGGCCGACTGTGTTCTTGTCGCAGCGCATAAAAGGTAAAAATTCAAAAATATGATACTAATTTTAACATTATACAGCATAAACATTCATTGACATTGAAGGAAATCGTAGATGATAATTTAGTAGATTCATCAAGAAAATTGTGGAAATATGACAAACCAGATTTTCGAGGAGGCGGACATGGAAGCAACGTATGATCTGTTTACCATCAAAACGCAGTGTATGACTTTTTCTAACTACGCTTATCTCGGAATTGACAAGACCTCCCGTAAAGCTTTTGTTGTTGATCCGTCCTGGGATGTATCGCAGATGATTCAGATTTTGGAGAAGCAGGGCGCTTCCCTGGAGGCTGTACTGCTGACGCATTCTCATTTCGATCACACCAATATGGTCAAAAAACTGGAAATGCTCTATCACCCATCGGTCTATATTTCCAGAACAGAGGCGGACTACTACAGATACCGCTGCACCCGGCTCAGAACCGTTGAAGACATGGACCGGATACGTATCGGTGACACCCAGATTACTTGTCTGGTGACTCCCGGGCATACGCAGGGAAGTGTCTGCTACTGGGGTGAAGACAACCTTTTCTCCGGGGATACGGTATTTATCGAAGGCTGCGGCTTATGCGACAGCGAGGGGGGCTCGGCAGAGGATATGTATTACAGCATCCACCGGCTGATCCGGCTGATTCCGGCACATGTGCGTGTTTTCCCGGGCCATTCCTTCGGCGATCCGCCGGGCAAAGAGATGAGCTATCTCTATAAAAGAAATCTGTATTTCCAAATCGATGACATCAATCATTTTGTGAAATACAGGAACAGAAAGAACAATGCCAGAGTTTTTGATTTCAAATAAGCTGCTCAAATTCAGGAGGTACCGTAATGCACAGTGAAATGGTGTTTATGTTCTCCGGGCAAGGCTCGCAATACAACAAAATGGGTCTTGAATTATACGAGAATCAGCCTGTGTTTCGTCAAGCCATGGAACAGCTGGACCGTATTTTTCATGATTTGACCGGCAAAAGCGTAATAGAAGAGCTATATCTCAACACCAAGCGCAAGGGTTCCAGATTCGAGGATATCCTGTATACCCATCCTGCGATCTTCATGGTTCAATATGCGCTGGCGGAGACATTGAAGGCTGAGGGAATGACTCCCCGCTATACGCTGGGGGTTAGCCTGGGGGAATATGTGGCGCTGGCGGTGGCTGGGGTGCTGACGGCTGAGCAAGCGCTGGAGCTTATCGTGAAGCAGGTCGAGCTGCTCAAAAAGACCTGCAAAACCGGTGCGATGATTGCCATTCTGGACAATGAACAGCTGTATCACGGGAATGCGGAGCTGAACACCCGCTCGGAGCTGATTGCTGTGAACTTTGAGAAGCATTTTACAATCGCCTGCAAACGCGAGCATGTCAAAGAGATCCAGCAGTTCATCAAGGAACGTAACATCGCCAGTCTGAAGCTGCCTGTGAACTATGCCTTTCATTCCGCTTCCATCGATGAACTGGAGGAGCCTTACCGTACATATTTGCAGAAGATTGACTATAAGACTCCAGCCCGGGGAGTCCGTCTGGTATCGGCTATGACCGGGGGGAGCGTGCAGGCTGTGGGAGAGTCCTTTTTGTGGGATGTGCTAAGGAAGCCGATGAATTTCCGCGGTGCACTGGAGAGCCTGTCCTCCGGCGGGGAGCGGCTGTTTCTCGACCTGGGTCCGTCGGGTACGCTGGAGAATTTCAGTAAATACATTCTGGAGCAGCCGCAGGCCCGGCAGGTACGCTCTGTGATTACGCCAATGGGCAGCGAGCTGAAGAAGCTGAATGAGATCGTGGCTGAGTATGGGCAAATGAACCTTAAGAAAGAAGCGTGGGAGGCGAAGATGAAGATGAAGTCTTATTTATTCCCGGGACAGGGCGCGCAATTCATGGGTATGGGAGGCACACTGTTCAAGGAGTTCCCCGAATACACCGCGATTGCCGACCGGGTGCTGGGCTACTCCATTGAAGAGCTATGTCTGAAGAACAGCAGCAGGCTGCTGGATACTACCGCTTATACGCAGCCCGCGCTCTATGTCGTTAATGTCTTGTCCTACCTTAAGGAGCTGCGGGATTCCGGGGAGGCTCCCGATTTCGTAGCCGGACACAGCTTAGGCGAGTACAGTGCGCTGTATGCGGCAGGCGTGTTCGATTTCGAGACCGGACTTAAGATTGTGCAAAAGAGAGGCGCGCTCATGAACACGGCGACCGGTGGCGGTATGGCCGCCGTCATCGGGCTGACCGAGGAAGCCATTCACCGGATTCTCGCCGACCACCGCCTCGATAAGCTGGATGTGGCCAACCTGAATACGCCTACGCAGATTGCCCTTTCGGGGCTGATGGAGGATGTGCAGGCCGCCAAAGAGATTTTTGAACAGAATGGAGCTTCTGCTTATGTCGTTCTGAATGTCAGCGGCGCCTTCCACTCCCGGTATATGCGCAGCTCGGCGCTGCAATTTCAGGAGTTCCTCAGCCAGTTCGAGTTCGCTCCGCCCTCTATTCCGGTTATCGCCAACTTGACGGCGCGGCCTTATTCCGTAGGTGATGCCGTACATTACATGACAGAGCAGATGGTCAGCAGCGTGAAATGGTCCGAATCGGTCCGTTACCTCATGGGCAGACACCCCGAAATGGAGCTGACCCAGATCGGCCCGGGTCACGTCATCGCAGGCTTGGTCAGCAAAATCAAACGGGAAGCGGAGCCGCTGATCGTGGATGATGCCGCCGAGGCCCGGCTGTTATTTGCCGAATCGGCATCAACTGCCGAAGCCGAGACAGCGCCGGAAACGGCTGAGTCCGATGCAGCAATTGAAGCTCTGAACACAGCTGAGCCTGCTGTAGTTGAAGCTCCGGCCGCAGATTTCACAGTGGAGCCGGAGCCTGTCCAGACGCAGGAAGAGGCGCTGGTACAGACTGCCTTCACCGGAACCCGGCTCGGAAGCGCGGCATTCAAGCAGCGCTACGGACTGGATTATGCGTATTTGCTGGGAGGGATGAATGACGGAATCTCCTCCTCAGAACTGGTTGTACAGGCTGGCAAGACAGGCTGTCTCGCTTTTCTGGGCGCAGGCGGGATGAAGCCGGCAGAGCTTGCAGATGCCATCCGCCATATCCGCCGGGAGCTGGGGAACAGCAAATCTATTGGGGTTGCCGTAACCTATCATCCGATCTATCCGAACCGGGAAGAGGAGCTGATAGATCTTCTATTGAGAGAGAAGATTCAATTGGTTGAAGCCTCCTCGTACCTCACCCTGACACCGGCGCTTGTAAAGTACCGTTTGCTGGGACTTACGAGAGCGGAGGATGGATCTGTGCGCCGTGCCAACCGGATCATTGCCAAGGTATCCCGGCCGGATATCGCTACACTGTTCATGCTTCCGGCTCCGGCCCGTATCGTGGACAAGCTGCTGGCTGACCGGCAGATTACGGCAGAGCAGGCAGAGCTGGCCCGGTTAGTTCCGGTGGCGGATGATCTTTGCGCAGCAGGTGATTCGGCAGGACCGACCGATCAGGCCAATCTCATCAGCCTGTTGCCGACGCTACTGCGTCTGAAGAAGGAATTGTCCCGTACCTTCGCTCCGGTGCAGGAGATGCACATCGGTGCCGCTGGAGGGATTGGAACCCCGGAAGCTGCAGCTGGCGTATTCCTGATGGGCGCAGACTTTATTTTGACCGGATCGATTAATCAATGCACGGTGGAGAGCGGCGCAAGCCCGGAGGTGAAGGAGCTTCTGGAGCAGGTGAATGTCTACGACATGGCCTATGTCCCTTCCCTGGAGCTGTTCGAGCTGGGCGGCAAGGCCCAGGTGCTCAAGAAGGGGTTGTTCTTCTCGGCAAGAGCCAACAAATTGTATGAGCTGTACCGCAATACCGGCTCTATTGCACAGCTGGACAGCAAGACGAAGTCTCAGCTGGAAGACAAATATTTCGGCCAGCCGATGACGGACGTCCTGGAGGTATGCAAGCGTGGAATGTCTGCGGAGGAGAAAGCAGCTGTCCAGGGTGATTCGAAGCAGCAGCTTGCGGCCGTCTTCAAATGGTATATCGCCAAAGGCAAAGCATCCGCCATCGCCGGTGAATCCGCCAATAAGGTCAATTACAGCATTATGTGCGGTCCGGCCATGGGAGCCTTCAACCAGTGGGTGAAGGGAACACCGCTGGAAGCCTGGAGAAACCGCCGGGCTGGCGAGATTGCCGTCACAATGATGAACGGGGCTGCCCAGATCATAAAAGGAGAGGTTCTCGTATGAACAAAGACCAGGTACTGGAAATTATGAAGAGTAAAATGATCGATATCCTGCCGGATTTGACCACCGAGCAGATTCAGAGAGAAGTAAGCATGAAAGACCTCGGCGCGAACTCCATTGACCGCTTTGATATTATTTCCGACACCATGGATGAGTTGAATATTAAGATCCCGCTGCTGCAGTTCGGGAGCCTGAAGAATATCGGTGAGGTCGTAGATTTCCTGCATGAGAATCTATAACGGTGCAGCCGGCTGGCGGTTTGAGGATTTCCGCCTGGTGACCGTCACCGGGATGGGTATCCTCAGCCCGGCAGCAAGCGGTGTGGAAGCCTTCGGGCGGTCCCTGAAAGACGGCCGCAGCGGAATTGGCTATCTTTCAGGATTAACCTATGCGGACGGACAGCCGCTGATCGGTGCTGAGCTGAGCGGGGAAGGGCTGCAGGAATCCTTCGGCCGCTATGAAGGGGATTTATCCCGGAACGCCGGCCGCTTGTTCAGAATTTCCGGCAAGTCGGTCAAGGCCTCGGCGCTGGCCGGGGCTGAGGCATGGCAGCAGGCGAAGCTGAATGTAAGCAGGCCGGAGGCAGAGCGGATCGGCCTGATCATTGCCGGAAGCAATATTTCTCCGGCGGTCAGCTATGCAGCAATGATGGAATGCGGACACCAGCTGGAGCTGCTCCATCCCAGATATGCGCTGAATTACATGGATACCCATCAGCTTGGGGTACTTAGTGAAATGTTCGGCATTCAGGGAGAGGGGGCGACGGTTGGCGGCGCCTCAGCCAGCGGCAATGCGGCGGTGCTGAGGGCAGCGCAAATAATCCAGCTCGGGATTGTCGATGTCTGTATGGTTATCGGACCTTTGGCCGATCTGTCCCCGCTGGAGCTGCAGGGCTTCCTCAATATTGGGGCGTACGGAGGCCGCAGCTTCCATGATGCACCCGCCGCGGCGTGCCGGCCGTTCGACAGCAGGCATGAAGGCTTCATCTTCGGACAGGCTTCCGCCTGCCTGATCCTGGAGGGGGAGGACAGTGCTGAGGCCCGGCAAGTGGAGGTACTGGCAACTATAGCCGGCGGGGCGGCTGCTCTGGACGGACACAGCCTGTCTGACCCGAGCGAAGATGGACAGGTGCGGACGATGGAGCAGGCGCTCCACACCGCCGGAATCGCCCCCTCTGTCATTGATTACATCAATGCGCATGGCACTTCTACACCGTTGGGGGATGTGACGGAGCTGAAATCAATCTCACGGGTGTTTGGCGGCCAGCTAAGTCACATCCGGTTGAATTCGACCAAAGCGCTGACCGGACATTGCCTGTATGCAGCCGGAGTGGTGGAAGCAGTGGCGACGATCCTTCAGCTGCAGGGGAATTTCCTTCATCCGCTGCCCTCTCTGGAGGACCCCATCAGCCGTGAGCACTATTTCGCTTCCAGCCTGGCGGAACCGGCGGGATTTACTTATGGGCTTAGCAATTCCTACGGCTTCGGAGGAATCAATACCAGCATTATCATCAGAAAAGGAGCAAGCTGAATGCGAGTAGGAATTGAGAGTATCAACTTTTACGGGGGGCCGGCGGTGATCTCCGCCCGCAGTATCTTTGAAGGCAGAGGCCTTGACCTCAGCCGGTTCGATAATCTGATGATGGACCGGAAATCTGTGGGTGTAGCCTGCGAAGATGCTGTAACAGGCGGAGTCAATGCGGCGAAGCCGATCATCGATGCCTTAAGCGAAGAGGACAAGAACCGGATCGAGCTGGTGATTACAGCCAGCGAGTCCGGTGTGGATTTTGGTAAATCGCTCAGTACCTATATCCATGACTATCTGGGGCTGAGCCGCCATTGCCGGTTGTTCGAGCTGAAGCAGGCCTGTTACGGCGGAACAGCCGGGCTGCACATGGCTGCCTGCTTCATCGCCTCGGGTGCTTCCCCCGGAGCCAAGGCGCTGGTCATCGCCACGGATGTAGCGAGAGCCGCAGCCAAGAGCACCTACGGTGAGCCGACTCAGGCTGTTGGAGCCGTGGCCATGCTCATCAGTGCCAATCCGGAGATTCTGGAGCTGGATTTCGGCGCAACCGGACATTACAGCTATGAGGTGATGGATACCTGCCGGCCGCTGCCGGAGATCGAGACCGGGAACCCGGATTTGTCGCTGCTGTCTTATCTGGACTGCCTGGAGAATGCCTATAAGAATTATAAAGAGAAGGTGGACGGTGTCCATTTTCAGGAAACCTTTGATTTCCTGGCCTTCCATACACCCTTCGGCGGCATGGTCAAAGGTGCACACCGCAAGCTGATCCATGAGGAGCTGAAACTGAGAGGCCCGGCAGTCCAGCAGGATTTTGACAAAAGAGTCGCCCCGTCCCTGACCTACGGCATGCAGGTGGGCAATGTCTATTCCGCAGCTTTATACCTCAGCCTATGTAGTCTGATTGATCAGGCGGACATTGCGGATTACCGCAGAGTCGGGTTATTCTCCTACGGCTCAGGCTGCTCTTCGGAATTTTACAGCGGGGTGATTACGCCGGAATCCGTAAGGAAGCTAAGTGCGATGAATATTCAGGCGGGGCTGGACAGCCGATATGAGCTCAGCTTTGAGGAATATGACGACATCCTGGACCAGAACGTGGAGTGGCTGTTCGGGATTCGGGACAAGAAGGTGGATTTCTCCGGATTCAGCTGCATCTATGATCACTTTTTCAAGGGCAAAGGTTATCTGGTTCTGACTGAAGTCGATGACTTTCACCGCAAATATGCGTGGAGCTGACAAGTGACTGCTATGGAGTATCATTCTATTGCCATAAGTCACTTGGAAGAAGGGCTCTACAGCATCCGGCTGAACCGTCCGGAGCATAAGAACAGTATCACCGCCACCCTGGTATCAGAGCTGCAGCATGCCATAGGGATGCTGGAAGAGCTGAGCGCCTGCCGGGTGATTGTCCTTGAAGGTACGGGCGGCTATTTCTGTACCGGGATGAATTTTCAGGCGTTTACGGACGGGGAGGTCGACGCACCCGGTGATTCTGCCGCCCCGCCATCCGTAGATTTTTTGCAGACGATGAAGAGGATCGGCGAGCTGTCCAAGATGGTGATCGCCAAGGTAGACGGGCAGGTGCTTGCCGGTGGTGTGGGGCTGATGGCTGCCTGTGATTATGTGGTCGCTTCGCCGCGTTCCACCTTTGCCCTGCCCGAAGCGATCTGGGGCCTCGTGCCTGCTCTGGTCAGTCCTTATCTAATCCGGCGGACCGGCTATTGGCAGGCGTACAAGATGACCTTGACCACGCTGCCCTTGTCCTCGGAAGAAGCGCTAGGGTGCAGACTGGCCGATGAAGTGGCTGCTGATCCGGATGCCAGCATTCTGCGGCTATACCGGAGAATCAGCCGGATCACGCCGCAGACAGTAAGGGAGATCAAAGGCTTTTTCCGGCAAATGTGGATTATCAACGAAACGATGGAAAATGACGCCGTAGCCGAGATTGACAAGCTGACCGCTTCCGCAGAAGTCAGAGAGAACATTCAGAATTATGTGCGTTACAAAAGATTTCCCTGGGAAAAAGAATAGGGGCACAGAGATGCTATATACAACCTTTGCAAGGCAATACGAACAGTTCCTCTCCCAGACGGTAAGAAGGCTCAGCTTTGAGCTGGAAGGCCCGGAGGATCGTTATGGGCTGAAGCTGAGTGTGGTCTCCCTGCCGCAGGAGGACGGGCCTCTGGATTATCTGAGTGCGGCGGAGAAGGAGCAATACTTCGGCTTCAAATATCCCAGACGCCGCAACAGCTACCTGCTCGGCAAGCTGGCCGCCAAGATGGCTGTGGCCGGGGAGCAGGATGATCTGTCCGAAATTAGGATCGACCACGGGATTATGTGCCAGCCGCTGGTGGCCGGAAGGGACCGGAAGATTACGATTACCCATTGCGACACCCTGGGAGCGGCGGTTGATTATGACCCGCGCCTGCTGCTGGGCGTTGACATGGAGCTTGTGGATGAGAAGGCGATGGACGCGTTAAGAAGGATTACCTCCAAGGAGGAAGAGGGCCTGATGAAGGACATAGGACCTGAGCTTGCGCCGCCGTTCTTCCTGACCCTGCTCTGGACGGCGAAGGAAGCGATGTCCAAGGTGCTTCAGACCGGCTTCACCGTTCCCACCGATCTGTTCGAAATCAAAGCTTGCGCATGCAGCGGACATGGAGTGATCAGCCAGTTCAAGAATTTCCCGCAATTCAAGGCCATATCCGTTCTGCGCCGTGAATATGTTTTTACCATTGTGCTTCCGGCCAAGGCCATGACTGACGGCTCGGAAGCCCGGTTATTGCAATGTCTGCAAGAGATGCTGCCATTATAACGTAAGAGTATCAACCATTTCAGGAGGTGCTTTATGAAAAGTCTCGTCCTTTACACAAGCGTCTATGGAAGTACGAAGCAGTATGCGGAATGGATCGCGGAGGAGCTTGGAGCCGATCTCGCGGACATCGACACGTTTGACATTAAGCAGGCAGGCCCGTATGACACCGTAATTATAGGTACCTATGTCCGGGTTCAGAAGCTGGTCATTGCCGATTATCTCAAGAAGGTCTGGGACCAGCTGAAGCATAAGAAGGTCATCCTCTTTTCCGTCTCCAAAACGCCTGTGCAAAGCGAAGCCTCCGTCAAAAACTACAACAAAAGCATACCCGAAAAAATCCGTGCCGGGCTGAAATATTTCCCGCTGGAAGGCCGGTTTAACTTTGAACAGCTGGCCGACAAGGATAAAACCATGATGAAGGTCGGACAGAAAATGACCCGGCTGTTCATGGGCAAGGAAATGGCCGAAGAAATGGTCAGAAACTGCGACGATGTGCGTAAAGAAAACATTTCGCCGATTCTCCAGGAACTGCGCCAGACCTCATGAGCAGGCCCGTGTCCAGGAAGGAGTGAGCGGATTGCAAATCGCTGTATGTGTCAAGCAGGTACCCTCCGCTCACATGGGGCCTGTTATGAACCCGGCGGATGTCTTTGCCCTGGAAGAGGCGCTGCGGATCAGGGAGCGCCAGGGCGGAAGTGTAACCGCCGTAAGCATGGGAGCAGAATCCGCAGCCCAGATCTTGCGGAGCTGCATCTCACTGGGTGCGGATGCAGGCGTGCTGCTGACGGACAGGCTGTTCGCAGGCGGGGACACACTCGCAACGGCCACTGTGCTCTCCCGTGGGCTTGAGCTAACAGGCAAGCCGGATCTGATTCTCTGCGGCACCCATTCGACTGACGGGGAGACCGCGCAGGTCGGTCCCGCCCTGGCGGAGAAGCTGGGCACTGCGCACATCACGCATGTGCTGGAGATCCTCGCCCTGGAGGAGCAGCACATCACCTGCAGGCGGATGACAGAGACCGGTTTTGAAATTGTGCAGCTGATGCTCCCGGCCCTGATAACGGTGCATAAAGGCATTAATCAGCCGCGGATGGCGACCATTAATGGAATTCTGAAGGCTAACCGCTGTGAAATCACCAGGCTGTCCGCCCAGGACCTGAGCCTGGACAAGCAAGCCTGCGGGCTTGCGGGATCGCCCACCCGGGTGCAGGCAACCCGGAATGCCGCAGACCGGCAGGTGCCCTTCACAGTAAGCGGCAAGAGCCTGCGGGAGCAGATTGAGGAGATCGCGCAGCTTTTGACAGCTAAGAATATGTCACCGGGTATATGATGCTTTTTCTAAAATATAAGAATTTATATGTTTCACATGATAACTTATCCTTCTATTTCTCGCTGAAACAGTACCGTTCTTACAAAAGGACGGCAAAGCCGTTTCCACTTGTTATTTTCATTCAGATAAGGAGGCTCCCATGCCGGATCAGAGCCTGCGGGCCAGAGAATATGAAGGTCTCATGATTGCCGGTGAATACGCGGAAGGACAGCTTAGCCCGGCTGTATATGAGCTGCTGGGCTCAGCCCGTGAGCTGAACCGGAAACTGCAGACGGACATTGCCGTCGTGCTTATCGGAAGCGGTACTTCAGCCTATACGGCCTCCTGCATCAGCCATGGCGCGGACACCGTCTATGTGCTCGATCAGCCCGGCCTCAGTCCGCTGAGCGAAGAGGTTCATACGGAGCTGCTGCATCAGCTGGTATTGGAGGTTAAACCGGAAATCCTGCTGCTTCCCTCCACTATACATAGCAAATCCATCGCCGCAAGATTAGCTGCAAGGCTTAACACCGGATTAACTGCGGACTGCACAGAGCTAGACATTGATCTGCCTAGCCGGGTACTGCTGCAGATCCGGCCAGCCCGGGAAGGGGCGTTAATGGCGACCATCTGCTGCCCGGAGGCCAGACCGCAAATGGCGACAGTCCGGCCCGGGGCCATGCCCCCTTGCGTACCCGATCCGCAGCGGACCGGACGGATTATACATCCGCAGCTCCAGCTTCCATCCGTGCTACGCACCTCTATCCTTGAGGTGATCAAGAGCAGAGAGGCGCCAGGCTCCGCCGCTTCCGGTATTATCGTTGCCGCAGGAAGGGGCGTGTGCAGCAAGGAAGGAATAGAGCTGGTCAGAAAGCTTGCCGCATGTCTGGGTGCAGAGCTGGGTGCAACAAGACCCGTGATTGACCAGGGCTGGCTGGATTATTCCCGGCAGATTGGCTTAACAGGCCGGAATGTGAGCGGCAGAATCTATATCGCCGTCGGCATTTCGGGAGCGGTTCAGCATACTGTGGGCATCCGCAGAATGGACACCGTGATTGCTATCAACAAGGACCGGACAGCCCCTATTCTGGGACTGGCTGCGCATGGCATTGTTGCCGATCTGTTCGAGGCGGTGCCGCTCCTGATTGACCAGGTTAGACAAAACATAACAGTAGGCAGGTGAGCATATGGAAGAACGGATAAGCTTTGTGCAGTTCCAGGGAATCTTTGCCGAATATTTGGGGATTGAAGCTTCAAGACTGACCCCTGAGGTCAATCTGCTGCTGGAGCTGGGGGTGGATTCTTTATCTTTGGTCAATGTGATGCTTAGGCTCGAAAGAGAGTACCAGGTCATGTTCAATCCCGAAGACCGGGTAATGACCCGGACACTGGGCGAAGCCTATGAGCTGTTTGACAACTATAGAAGTTTGGTCCGGGACGCGCAGACCGGCAGTTAATCATCTTGATGCAGAGGAGCATGACCATGTTGAATCTGTCTATACGTGCCCTATCCTATTACATCCCCAAGGGGCGGATGACCAACGGGGAGATCGTAGATTTGTTTGCGGAGAAGTACTTTCACCATCTGCCGAAGGATGATTTGGAGCAGCTGGTGTACGGCAGCAAGCGCAAGCTCGATTTCCTGGAAATCACGAACCGTTCCTGCTCTGCGGACTACCGGGAGGAGAGCTCTGTGCAAATGGCCGTTAAGGTCTCGCAGGAAGCGATCCGCAAAGCGGGAATTACCGCAAGCGACATCGATCTGCTGCTGTTCGTCGGTGTGTGCAATCCCTTCCGCGAGCCGTCGTATTCGATTATTCTGGCGCATGAGCTGGGAATGACCCGGGGCAATTATTACGACATCAACGACACCTGCAACGGGTTCCTGAAAGCGATGGAGCTGTCCAGCCTCTATATTCAATCGGGCAAATACCGCAATATCCTCGTTGTAACCAGTGAGAATCCGCTGGAGCTGCTGGAGGCCTCCAACTATGCGGGCAAGGTCGGCAGTCTTGAAGAAGCGGATTACAAAATGAATCTGCTGTTCGCCGGAGCCGGAGCCGCCGCGATGCTGCTGAGTGCCGACAATGGCGAGAAGTCCATTAAGTACTACGGGGAGCAGAGGAACCATGCGGATTGGGAGCTGTCGCTGTATGTATCGCCCAAAATCCATATGCCCGCACCAAAGTTCGAGGGAATGGATTTCATGAGCTGGGCGGACGGGCGCGGGATTGCCGCCAAGGTCATCCGCGACATGCCCGGCTTTGTCTATGAATTCCTGGAGGAGCATGAGCTGCGCAAAGACAACATTGATTATATCTTCTCCCACCAGTTGGGCCGCAATATCACCAATTCGCTGCTGAACAAGCTGGAGGTCAAGACGGAGAAGGTCTTCCCCGTTAATACCTTCCCCGAGAACGGCAACATGGGCAGCGCCAATATTCCCGCCGGTCTGGCGATCGCCGAAGAGCAGGGGCTGCTGCATAAGGGCGACTCAATCCTGCTGCTGGGCAGTGCCTGCGGCTTAACCTACGCGGCGGCATACCTCATATGGTAAGGGGAGGAAGGCAGATTATGACGGCCACGAATTTTCCCGTTCCCAAGCTGATCGTAAGAGAACCGCTCGACACAGCAATCATCCGTAAAAAGGTCGCCTACGGCAACTATTCCTGCACGGACAAGCTCGTGCCCATGATCAGGGCGCGTGGCACCAATCTGCAGACGGATAGTGAAGGGAATCTGCACATTATCGGCTGGCAGCGGGATATCACCCGCATGCGCAAGCAGGATGTCTCCCTGTCCTTCATGGTTCATCTTACCGTCAGCCCGGACGGACTGATTCTGGAAGCGGCGGTGGATGATCTTTTTAACGGCGGCAAGGGTGTGCTCTGTTCCAGGGATTACTTGGAGCAGAAGCTGAAGGAGGAGCTGGAGGGTCAGTGGTTTGACAAAAAACTCGCTGCCCGGCTCCGCTTTGACCGGTTTAAATGTTTTCATATTTTTGAGATTATGAGCGGGATCTACAGCTCCTATTTCATGCACAAGCAGCATGGGGACACTGGACCCGGCGCTTTATTTTATGAGGAAGATATCGTAGACATTTACGCCGCTGAAGGCAATCTGTATTTGACCGGGCTCCAGGCGTTCAGCGGTAAGGAGGACATCAAGTATACGGTCGTCCTGTACGATGTGTTCAATCATATTACCTTCGACCAGGAAGGTTATATGAAGCTGAAATCTCCGATTCTGGCGGAGTTCTACCTGGACAGGGAGCTGGTCCATACAGACGAAATCTATCAGAAGGACAAGGATTATATCTTCATCCGTATGCAGAAGTTTCTGTTCGTATGCGTGGAGAAGCTGAAGGCGGTGCTGTTTCCGGATTTTGCGGACAAAATGATGAACACCAACCTGGCTCCCGGCGCGTTCATCGGGATCATCATGCAGGCCATCGGCATCCGCTCGTTCTCGAACAACTTCAATTATATCCAGTATATTATGACGGCCATGCAGCGCCCCCGCAGGCTGCCGGGCTGTATTGGCGCCATTCTGAATGAAGAAGAGGCTGCGCAGCATTTCGAAGGCTTTGATTTATCCTATTTGGGCTAACAAAGGAGACTAGGGCACACCGATGATCCAATATGAACGTTTGACCATTGACTGCGTGCTGGACACACTACAGAGGGATTTCCCGGACAAGCCTGCGGTGGTGTTCGAGCAGGAGACTGTCACCTTCACGCAGCTGTATGACTATTCCCTCACCATTGCCGGTAATTTGCTGGACCTTGGGATCAAGAAGAACGACAAGGTGGCCGTGCTGCTGCCCAACAGTCTTGAATATCTGTACGTCTACTTCGCCCTCTTCAAAATCGGCGCGTGGATTGTTCCCGTCAGCACGCGATATGAACCGGATGAAATCCGGCGGATTCTGGACAATTCCGATGCGGAGACGATCATTTACCAGGACCGGCTGGGCATTTTCAACTATGAGGAAATTCTCTTGAACGGGCTTCGGCCCGAACTGCCGGCGATCCGCAATTATATCGTGCTTGGCGATGAGCCTGCACCGGGCAGCATGTCATTTGCCGGGCTGCTGAAGCCGCTCACAGTCCCTTTTCAGGACAGACAGCTCGAGTCTATTGATCCTGAGGATATTGCGATTCTCGGCTACACCTCCGGAACCACCGGCCACCCCAAGGGCGTGATGATCACGCACCGCAATCTGGTGGCCACCTCTTACTATGGCGGACAGCTGCTGGATATACACGATGATATCGGCTTCTCGATTGCTCCTCTCTATGCTGCGCAGGGCTTCAATGCCGTGCTCGTCTACTTTGTCTCCTGTATCACGATGAAATGGATCGCAAACTTCAATCCGAATGATATTCTGACCCATGTCGCCAAAAACGGGATCAACCTCTTTCACACCCAGCCGACGATGTGGAGCCTGATCCTGGCCATGCCTTACTGCAAGCCCGGGCTATTCAGGGAGCTGCGCAAGGTCGTGGTCTCCGGTTCCCTCTGTACCCCGTATTTAGCCCGCTCCATCGAGGAAACGACCCGCTGCACGCTAATCAATGCCTACGGCATTATTGAGGCTACGGGTCTGGTCACAATGACCCGGCTGGATGATCCGCCGGAGGTCCGGCTGAACACAGTCGGCAGGCCGATTGAAGGCTTCGAGGTCAAGATTGTAGACCGGGACCGCAAGGAGCTGCCGAAGGGCGAGATCGGGGAGCTGGCGATCCGGGGCTATCTGATGAAGGGCTATTACAACAACGAAGCCAAGACGCGCGAGGTAATTGATGAGGAAGGCTGGCTGTACACCGGGGATTTGGCCTGCTATTACAAGGACGGCGTCAATATTTGCATTGCCGGCCGCATCAAGGATATGGTCATCCGCGGCGGCTTCAATGTCTACCCGGTAGATATTGAAGAATGTGTGCTGAACATGGACAAGGTTGAGGATGTATCAGTTGTCGGGGAGCCGGACGAGATTCTGGGTGAGGCCCTGGCTGCTTTTGTGATCCCAAAGCCCGGAGTTCTGCTTACCGAAGGTGAGGTCAAAGCCTATTGCCGCGGCAAAATCGCCAACTATAAGGTTCCGGACCGGGTGCATCTCGTCTCCCAGCTGCCGGTGCTGGAATCCGGAAAGGTGCAGAAGAACATCCTCCGAAGATGGGCCGTAGAGGGTATTCCGGCGGAAAGCCAGTTTTTGCTCAATGACACGATCGTCAGAGGCATGGCCGGGGAGCTACAAGATAACCCCGCTAAGTGAGGCTTTAGCTTCAAATTCTTATATTTCAATAAATTACAGGTCGAGGGGCGCTTATTGTGGATTTCAGCTATACCGTGGAGCAGCGGCAGATCTGCGGCTTAATGGAGGAATGTTGTGAGCGGTATTTGAATGACGGAGTGTATGCGGATGACGAGAGCGGCACCTTCCGCAGGGATAAGTGGTCCCGATTAGCCGGTACCGGCTTGCTCGGGCTTCCCTTTCCGGCAGCGTATGGAGGAGCGGAGCAGGGAATGCTGACCACGGCGCTGGCGATCCGTTCGCTGGCGCGCCGCTGTCAGGATGAAGGCCTGGTCTTCTCGGTATGCGCTCAAATGTCAGCGGCCCAAGTGCCGCTATGGGTATATGGTAGTGAGGAGCAGCAGGCCGGGTATCTGGCACCGCTCATTGATGGAAGATTCATCGGCAGCAGTGTAATTACGGAAGCTGGGGCGGGCTCTGATTCTTCCGCCATGACCACCTCTGTCGAGAAGGAACCGGAAGGTTATATCCTGAACGGCATCAAAACCTTTGCTACACTCGCCCCGGAGTCCGACATCCTGCTGGTGTACGGCAAGCATGCGGGAGGCCTGCCCATGCTGGATGTGTCGGCCTTTATTCTGGAAGCGCGGCAGCAGGAATACGAGATTGGACAGGTCTTTGAGAAGATGGGCCTGCGGACCAGCCCGATGAGTGAGGTTCTGCTGAACCACACCCGCATTCCGGCCCACAGGCTGCTGGGACGGGAACGGCAGGGGATGGGTATTTTTTTCAAGGCGATGCTGTGGGAGCGGATTATAGTCAGTGCTTATCATGTCGGAGCTATGGAACAGCAGTATGAACAGACCTATCAGTATGCGGGCCAGAGGAAGCAATTCGGACAGGCTATCCGCTCCTTCGAAGGGGTCTATGACAAGCTGGTCCAGATGAGAATCCGGCTGGAAACAAGCACGCTGATGCTGTATAAGGTGTGCGAGGACTTTGACCAGGGGCGCTGCGGAATGCACAGCGCCTCCATGCTGAAGCTGCATACCTCCGAATCCAAGGTGCAGAACAGCCTTGCGGCAGTGCAAATCTGGGGAGCTTACGGCTATGTGAAGGAGAGCCCGCCGGAGAAACAGATGCGGGATTCCCTTGCTTCCAAGCTGTACTCGGGAACGAGCGAGATGCAGAAGAAAATTATGCTGGAAGGTCTGGGGGAAGGGTATGAGTGATTTTCTGCTGCAGCATTACCTGCTCCGCAGCGCTGAGCGCTGCCCGGACCAGACTGCGCTGCGCTTTGAAGGCAGGGAGCTAAGCTACGGTGAGCTGCTTCGGCGCAGTATTCAAATCTCCGATGCACTGATCGATACCGGCATGGAGCCGGGGGAGACCGCTGCAATCTGTCTGGACAAGTCCCCGCAGGCGGTATGCGCCATGTTCGGCGTGCTGTTCACCGCAGGGGCGTACATCCCGCTGGACACGAGCTACTCTCCTGTACACAGAATGTTGACCATTCTGGAGCAGAGCGGGACGCGGTTTCTGGTTACTGATGGTGCGAATCTGCTGAAGCTGCTGCAAGGTGCGAATCCGGAGCAATTGGAGCGGCTGAGGTTACTTCATATACTGCTGGTGGAGGGGGGCGCCGAACTGGACGACGCAGATTTCGGCATGATCGTTCAAGCTGCGCCGGATCAGCCCCTGCGCCATTTGTACAAGGGCAGAAGACAGCCGATCAGCGAGGATCTGGCTTATATTCTGTACACTTCAGGCTCCACAGGAGTACCCAAAGGCGTGATGATTACCCACCTGAATGCCAGAACCTTCATTGACTGGTGCTGCGGTTACTTCAAACCGGAAGGACATGAACGCTTCGCGGCCATCGCACCTTTTCATTTTGACCTTTCGGTGTTTGATATTTTCGTGCCGATTGCCGTGGGGGCAACGCTCGTCCTCCTGTCGGCTGAAGTCATTCAGCATCCGGCGCGTTTTACCACGGCCATCGAACAGGGGGAAATTAGCTGGGTCTATTCCGTGCCCTCACTCTGGGCTGCCGTGGTCCAATACGGCCGGTTGCCGGCAGGCGGGCTGCCTTCGCTGCGGGGCGTGCTGTTTGCGGGCGAGGTTCTGCAGCCGAAGCTGCTGCACCAGGTGATGGAGCTGCTGCCAGAGGCGGATTTCTACAATCTGTACGGGCTGATTGAAACCAACGTCTGTACCTATTATCCGCTGAGTGAGCAAGACGGTATACAAGGCACTCCCGTACCGATCGGGTATCCCTGCGGAAATACCGGAGTTGTCGTGGTAACCGCTGACGGACGCATTGCCGGTGCCGGTGAAGAGGGTGAACTCTGTGTAAGAGGCTCAATAGTCATGAAGGGCTATTACCGCAACCCTCTGCTTACAGAGCAGAGCTTCCGCAGCATACCGCCGAATTGGGGTCTTGGAGACAAGCTCTACTGTACCGGGGACATGGCTATGGTTAACGAAGACGGAGCGCTCGTCCTGATTGGCCGTAAAGACGCCTTGATTAAGCGTTCTGGCTTTCGCATTGAGCTTCCGGAGATTGAACGCGTGCTGCATGACATGGAGAATATTCTGGATGCCGCGGTCGTGGATATCCAGGATGGTGAAGGCTATCCGCTGATCTGCGCTGCCGTGATTGTGCATGAAGCTGGCAGCTTCACCGTGCTTGGGCTGAAGCAGGCTGTCGGCAAGCTGCTGCCCCGGTATATGATTCCCGATATGGTGCATGTCTTTGACAGGTTCCCTACAGGGGGGAGCGGCAAGGTTGACCGGCAGCAATTGAAGCATGAATTCCGCAAGCGGCTCTGAAGGAAGATGAGGGGAGAGAAGACTGTGCAGATGCAGGACAAGCTGTATGAGATTATCGCCAGCGTATGCTACTTCGACAAGGAGGAGCTGCATCCCGGCTTGTCGGTTGAGGGTGATCTGGCCATTACCTCGGTGATGATTGTAGAGATTATCGCGATGGTGGAGAGCAGGCTTGACGTGAACCTGGAAGAGCATGTAGATGAGCTGCTCAGCTGTGAGACGCTGGGCGAGCTGACAGCGCTGACCGCTGAGCTGGGCAGGGAACATTCGCTGGACAGCCTTCCGGGGAGGTGAGACCTTTGGCCAACTTTCATTCCAATTCCAAGCAGTCCCTTTCTGCTGCTGCCACGCTTCATGGAGGGTTCGAAGTCCGGGCAGCCCTGCATCCGGAGCATACGGCCATTGTTTTTGCCGGACAGTCAATAAGCTACCAGCAGCTGAACCTGCGTGCCAATTGCCTGGCGCATGAGCTGATTGCCCGGGGCGTTCGTCCGAATGATCATGTAGGCGTAAGTGTGAAGCGCAATATGAATCTGGTTATTGCCCTGCTTGCCGTGTTAAAAAGCGGCGCGGCCTACGTCCCGGTGGAGCCCGGCTATCCGGCCAGCCGCAAGAACTATATTCTGCAGCATTCCGGGGCCTCTGCTGCGATCTGTGAAGACGATGAACCGCTCGATGTGCTGGTTCAGATCCGCCTAGGGTCTGCCGAAGCTGGCGCAACCGCTGCTTCCTCAGCATCCGGCTATCCGTCAGACAACCCGGATCTTTCCATTGACGGCAGTGCTTTGGCCTATATCATGTACACCTCCGGCTCTACCGGCACGCCCAAAGGCGTAATGATCGAGCACCGTTCCGCCGTGAATTTAATCTCCTGGGTGAACCGCGAGCTGGATATGGGCAGCCGTGATAGAGGCTTGTTCGTAACCTCGGTGTGCTTTGATCTATCTGTGTATGATATCTTCGGCCTGCTGGCCGCCGGAGGCACGATCGTCCTGTGTCCGGAGCCGCAGATTACTGATCCTGACAGCTTAACACGGCTGCTGCTGGAGCAGAGGATCACCTTCTGGAATTCCGTCCCGACCACACTGCATGTTCTGGTCCGGCACTTGGCGGAGTGTATCCCTGATTTCGCCCAATTGGAATTGAGGCACATCTTCCTGAGCGGAGACTGGGTTCCCCTGGAGCTGGCGAGGAACTACTCCCGCTATTTCCCCCGGGCGAAGCTGACTGCTCTCGGCGGGGCTACGGAGGCTGCGGTCTGGTCCATCTATTATCCGGTTACGGAGGTCCGGGAGGACTGGACAAGCATTCCCTACGGGCTACCGGTTGAACAGAATTATTGGTACATTCTTGACGAAGACCTGCAGCCGGTTACGGCGGGAGAGACAGGTGAGCTGTATATCGGCGGTATCGGGGTAGCGCGCGGCTACATCAAGGACCCGGTGAAGACGGCACAAGCCTTCATGCCGGACCCCTTCCGCGAATCTGAGGCAGACCGGATGTACAGGACTGGCGACCTGGGCCGGATGCGGGAGGACGGAACTATCGAATTCCTCGGCCGCCGCGATGATCAGGTCAAGATCCGCGGCTTCCGCATCGAGACGAAGGAAGTGGAGAAGCTGCTGCTGGAATATCCGGGCATCCGGGATGTTGCCGTTATGGCCAGGAGCCACAGTTCAGGGGATAAATACCTCTGTGCCTATCTGACTGCCGCTCAAGCCGTCTCCGGCGCTGCACTTAAGCAGTACCTGGCTGCGCGCCTGCCTGCTTATATGCTCCCGTCCGTGTTCGTCCGGCTGGAGCAGTTCCCGCTGAATGCCAACGGCAAGGTGGACAAAAAGCAGCTGCCTGAGGTTTCTCTGCACAACATGCTTACGGATAGTGATTTCTCACCCTGCACCACTCCGTTGCAGCAGTCCATTTGCCAGGCATGGCAGGCTGTCCTGGAGCTTGAACCCATCGGAGCGGACCATGACTTTTTCGAAATTGGCGGAAGCTCGATTGAGGCGGTTACGCTGCAGAGTGAGCTTGCCCGCAGGGGCATTGCCCTTTCTTACGAAGAGCTGCTGAGCGCCTCTACTATTAGGGCTCAGGCCGGGCTTGTGGAAGCGGGAGTTACTCAGCGGATAAGTGCGGTCTGCATCCCGCCGGTTCAGGTTCACTGCGGGGAAGTCGCAGTTGCCTCCAGCCTCCCGGTAAGGATCATAACGGAGCCGAGCTTGTCCCGCCATTTCACACAGCCGCAGCCGTTTAACGATCTCTATTACAAAAGCTGCTTATATAACTCACTATTTCCTGTACTGAATGTCTTTGGCCGGAATATCAACACGTTTCTGAGCAGCGATATGTTTGTGTATACTCTTGATTCTGCACAGGCAGAGCCGTACCTCTCTGCGGTCTGCATGGAATCCGCACCCCCGGAAGCTATTCTGGAGCAGCTGCACCTTACGGCCCGGTATGAGTCCCCGCAGGGCGGCCACGGGCTGAAGGAGAGGCTTATCACTGGGCTGGCCCGGCAAAGCCTGTTCATTCTCTGGGTGGACAGCTTCTATGAACCGGCCCGTAGAGACGCTTATATGAAGAAACATCTTGCCCACACGCTGCTGGTCTACGGTTATAGTGAGGCGCAGGATCAGTTTATTGTGCTGGAGCACAGCCATAAGGATGCGCTGAACTACAGGGAACGGACTCTGGCAGCAGAGGATCTGCTGAACAGTTATCAGGGGTACCGCCAGCATCGAATGTCATCTGCGCAGACGTACACCTTGATGGAATTCCCGCGCTTCCAGCAGCCGTACACCTATGAACTGCTGCCAGATGTTAATCGACTTAATTGCCTGTACCGCACACAGCGGGACGCCATTACGCAGAGCCTGCTGACGTTGTCCGCCTTCAAAGATCACTATACTTCACAGCACTGGAGTTATACAGAGCAGCACGTCAACCGCCAGATTGCTGGCCTGAACGCCATCATTGATTCTAAGCGGGCTGAAAAGTACCGGCTGGAGCGTCTTCTTACCGAACGGCAAGCGGCTGCGGCCAGGCTCGGAGAAATTACCGGTGCATGGATGGACATCCGCAGTGACCTGATCAGGTGCAGCAAAGGCATTGCGCTGCCGGACACTTGGAGAACTGTTCATAGCCGCTTACTGGAAGACATTGTACACAAGGAGCAGGAAGTCATGGAGATGATGGGCCGCCCGGCAAGCCGGGGCAAGGAGGGAGCTTGGCAATGAATCAGACCATTCAGAATCAGCTGCATTATTTATCGCAAAAGTACAACGAATATAACCTTCCCATGTATTTAAGCTATCCGGTGGACAGCCACTGGCGCCAGCCTGCGGATGAATCTGCTATAGCTCAGGAGCTTAAGGAAATCGAAGAAGCACAGGTTTATGTGCATGTTCCGTTCTGCAAGTCGATCTGCTATTACTGCTGCTGTGACCGGGTGCTGAGCGGCAAGGATGAAGACAAGGATCAATATATCGATGTGCTGGAGCAGGAGCTGGCACTCAAGCTCTCCGGCCGTGCCCGGAAGCTGAAGTCCGGTAATCTGCACTGGGGTGGGGGGACCCCGGCATATTTGAATGAACGGCAGATCGAGCGGCTGTACGGAATTATTGCCCAGTATGTGGACTTTGAAGATAACGCCAGAATCAAGCTGGAGGCTTACCCGGACAAGCAGATTGTTACCGAAGGCAAGCTGCGGCTGCTGAAGGCACTGGGTTTTAACTATATCAGCTTTGGCATTCAGGACTTTGATGCCCGGGTTCTGAATGCAATTCACCGGGAATGCGATCTTGAGGATACGCGGGAGATTATCGGCCTTGCCCGGAGCATGGGCTTCACCGTCAATGTGGATTTATGTTATGGCCTGCCCTTTCAGGGACTCGGAGAATTCGAGCGTACCTTGCAGGAGATCGTGCGGATTGCCCCAGATAAAATCGTGGCTTTTCCCTATGCCCATTACCCGGCCATTTATCCGCTGCAGCGCAAAATCCCGCATCTCAGCCTGCCCAATAATTACATGGTGTCCCGCCTGTTCGAGCTGGCCCGCCAGGTTTTATCCCAGGACTACACTGAGATGGGCAGTGATACCTTTATCCGCAACAACGGGCGGGAGAAGCATCCCGGAACGCATGTGGTTCGTGATTTCATGGGCTCCTCCGAAAGAAGCAGCCAGCATCTGCTGGGTCTGGGCAAGTCGGCCGTTAGTAAGATTGGCAGTCTCTATTATAAGAATGTCCCGGCGATGGATCGGTACCGTGCCGCACTTGATTTGAGGAAATTCCCAATTGAGACCGGCAAAACCCATCTATTGTCCATCGAAGATGCCATTCGTGAGGATATCATCCTGAAGCAGCTGCTGGGCGGTAACCCTATTGACAAGCCAATGCTTCAGGAGTGCTTTGGTATCGATTTTGACTCTTATTTTCAGGAGGAGCTGAGCGTGCTTAGAGGCATGGAGAAGGATGGCCTGCTGCTGGGTGTGGACTCTCCGCGAATTACAGTAACCCTTACCGGTACGTACTTTATCCGGGCGATTGCCCATGTTTTTGATCCCTACTACAAATCCACCAGGAATGGAGAAAATAGTATATGAAAATCACAGAACAAGTTACAATGATCGTAGCGGGTTTGACCCGTATTCCGGCAGGGGAGCTGCACCTGGATACCGATATTTTCGAGTCCAGATTACTGACCTCCCTGGGTCTCCTGGATCTGGTTGCCAGATTGGAGCAGGAATTCAAGATTATTATTCTGCCCGAGGAACTGATTCATGAACACTTCGCGAGCATTGCTACAATTATCGGGTTTATCGATAACAAGCTGGCGGAGGCTTCATAACAGCGAGAGTCTCAGGACTTGCCCGGGCTGCTAAGAGGTGAGCCAATTGTTCAAGATCATGATCGTCGAGGATGATATCAAAATCAGAACCCTGATGACCGATATCCTGCGCAAATACAGCTATGAAGTGGTGGAGGTTGCGGATTTCCTGCAGGTGGAGAAGATCTTCGAGCAGGAAGCGCCGCAGCTTGTGCTGCTTGACCTGAATTTGCCTTATTATGACGGGTTCTATTATTGCCGGGTATTCAGAAGGAAAACAACGGTGCCGATTATTGTGATCTCAGCAAGGGATGAGGAATCCAGCCAGGTGCTCAGCATGGAGCTGGGAGCGGATGATTATATCGTGAAGCCGCTGAATATTCAGGTGCTGCTGGCTAAGATTATGGCGATCATGCGCCGGAATTACGGGGAGTATGCAGGCAAGCCGGAACTGGAGAAAGAGCCGTTGCCGATTCATCTGGATGACCGTAATTTCAGCATTTCCTGCAAGGGAGCCGTTGAAGAGCTCAGCAAGAATGAATACAAGCTGCTGAAGAAGCTGATGGAGAATAAGGATACCATTGTCACCAGGGAAGAACTGCTGGGAGAGCTGTGGGATGATGTGCATTTCGTCGTGGATAATACGCTGACGGTCAATGTCACCCGGGTCAAAAGCAAGCTGGCCAGTCTCGGCTTTCAGGATGTAATCAAAGTCAAAAGAGGCGTGGGTTACATTTTTGATTCGGCTATGATCGGAGGGACCCGCCAGTGAGCATTAAGCTGTTTCGGGGGTTCATGCGCGATCATCTGGCGTTTACCCTTGTCTATTTTTTAAGTCATATCCTGGTGAGCGTATACTGTAATTTCTTTATCAGCAGCAATATCCAGCTCATGTACCTGCTTAGCATCTATTTTTACGTATTTATCATATTTATGTGCTTCCGTTTGATCAAATACGTCTCCACCCACCGGGAAATACAGCGGTTATCCGAGAATATCGAGATTGAGGAGAAGGGCTTTTCGTACGAGCAGCAAGCCGTCATTCAGCTCATTCACCGGATACACCATAGCTATCAGGACCAGATCTACGAGGTCAAAGCCCAGGCCGACAACACCCATAAGTTCATCTCGCAGTGGATACATAATCTCAAAACGCCCTTGTCAGTCATCGACCTCATTCTGCAGAACTACAAGCTGAATCCAACGGGCCATGCCCTGGCTCTGCAGCATGTGGAAGAAGAGAAGGATAAGCTCCTTAGCATGCTGAACCAGATGCTGAAGTTCTTCCGCCTGGAGCATTTCACCCGGGACTATAATCCGGAGCCTATCAACCTGCTGGAATCACTCAGAAGCCTGATTAACAGCAAGCGGAATCAATATATCTATAATAATGTCTACCCGGTCATCGAATGTAAGGACGAGCGCATCACGGTCATGACGGACAGCAAATGGAATACCGCGATGCTGGATCAGATCATCTCCAATGCAATTAAATACTCTGACTCGGGCGAAGTGGCGAAATCCATCCACTTCCACATTGAGCAGCGTGGCGACAAGGTGGTGTTATCCATCCGGGATGAGGGGATCGGCATTGAGCCCGTCGATTTGCAGCGGGTCTTCCAGCCCTTTTTCACCGGAAAAAACGGACGTACCCATCACCAGGCGACAGGCATCGGCCTCTATGTCTGCTCAGAAATTGCCCGGAAGCTGGGCCACCGCCTCACGATTACCTCGGAAGTCAATCAAGGTACAGAGGTGCAGATTTCTTACCTTTCAAAAATGAAAGATAACGTAATGTAAATGGATGGATATGGAATCCAGTGTCTACTACAATGAAGTTATAAGTTGTAATTGAGGATAAATATACGACAAACGGGAGATGAAACTGTGAGCGTAGTACTGGAAGTCAAAGAGGTTAAGAAAGTTTATGGTGTGCAGAACGGTGAGAATTCCACAGTGGCACTGGATTCCGTCAGCTTTAACGTAGAGAAGGGGGAATTTATCGGCATCATGGGCCCCTCAGGCAGCGGCAAAACCACATTGCTGAATATCCTGAGCGGCATCGGTAAGCCGAGCTACGGCGAGGTTTACATCGGGGGCAAGAATATCACCTCCTTGGATAAGAATGAAATGGCGCTCTTCCGCAGACAGCATCTCGGCTTTGTCTTCCAGGAATTCAATCTGATGGACAGTCTGACACTGAAGGAGAACGTCATGCTGCCCATGATCCTTGATAAGCGGGACCAAGCGCAAATGGAAGCCAAAAGTGAAGAGATTATGAAGCTGCTGGGCATTGAAGAAATTGCCGGCAAATATCCCTACAACATATCGGGCGGCCAGCAGCAGCGGGTGGCGGTCAGCCGGGCGCTTGTGAATGATCCGGATATTATTTTCGCCGATGAGCCTACAGGCAACCTGGATTCCAAGTCCTCCAATGCAGTGATGAAATGTATCGAGAAGATGAACCAGGAACGTGAGAGCACTATCCTGATGGTGACGCATGACGCTTTCGCCGCGAGCTTCTGCAAAAAGATCATCTTCATCAAGGACGGTGCCATCAGCATGGAGATTGTCAGCAGCGGGGTCCGCAAGGAGTTTTTTGATCAAATCCTCGACTGCCTGGCGATCATCGGAGGGGAACGAAATGACCTTTAGAGATGTCACGATTAAGAACTTCAAACGCAATGTGCGGAATTTCTTCTCCTATTTCATTTGCAGCGCCTTTGCGATTACGATCTTTTTCCTCTATGCCGCCTTGCTGTTCAATAACAGCATCCGGGAAGGGGCGACAGAGGATGTGATCCAGATTGTGCTGATGCTGAGTCTGGCTGCACTGACCCTGTTCTCGGTGTTCTTCATCAACTATGCGCATTCCTCGTTCATCAAGTCGAGAAGCAAGGAATTCGCCATCTTTATGTCGCTTGGGATGCACAAGAACGATCTGCAGAAGATTATCCTGCTGGAGAATCTGATTATCAGTGTCTCCTCGCTCATTGCCGGGATTATCACGGGCGCGATCTTTTCACGGCTGTTCCAGAATGTGGCGATTGATCTGCTGGATCTGCAAGGGGTGTCCTACTCACTCAGCGCGGCGAGCTTCATCGTTACTGTGGTTGTATTTACCGTGATTTTTGCCGCCTCACAGATGATTTCAAGTGTTAAGGTCGGTAAACTGGACATCGCAGACCTGATGAAGGATTCCCGCAAGCAGGATAACCAGGCGAAGAAAAGTGACACCCGGCTTGGGCTGGTGGGAGTGGGGCTGGTTTTGGCCTCGATCATCTTCCTGGTGGTCATCTCCAATCACGAAAGTCTGAATACGAATCCCTTCATGATCATTACCTATATCCTGCTTAGCTTCATCGGGATCTACATGGTCATCTCCCATCTTGGGAACACATTGATCAGCTTCCTGAAGAATAAGAAATTCTATTACCGGCATATCCTGTCCATCACCGAAATCAATCACAAATTCAACCAGAACAAGCGGATTATGTTCATTCTGAGCATTCTCAGCGGGATGACTATCTTTCTCGTTGCTTCGCCATTCTCGCTGCTGCAGTTGTCGGAGAGCATCGCGGAACGAAATAAGTATGATATCGAGTATATCTCGGTAGCCGGCGTGCATGTGCTGGAGAGCGGACAATTAGAGCAGGTGCTGAAGCAGTCCTCCGAGCCGCTGAAGTCGATCCAGGAAACCAGCTTCCTGAACCTCAAAATGAATCTGGAAGGAGATAAATACGATGTCCTGAAGACGAAGCCGATTGTGTCGCAGGACATGTACAACTCTCTGACCGGGGAGAAGGTAACGGTCGGCGCCGGAGAAGTTCTTAATATTGTTACAGCCTGGGAGCCGGGCACCCATGGCATTGGCGAAGGGGAGGCCATTCAATTCACGGATGGCACGCAAACCTTCAATTACAAGGTGAAATCATCCTATCACGGGGATTGGTTTGCCACAGCGAGCTCTTATCCAACTAGCTCAGGGATCGTAGTAAGCAATGAGGATTACAAGAATATGGAGTCTAAGGTAAGCCCGAATGCAATAGGTACCCACTACGGAATTGATTTTACAGCCTGGAAAGGGACAGAAGGGGTTGTCCAGAAGCTCAAGGATACGCTGAATGCTACGGATAAGGATGGAAGCGGGCAAATGTTTGCGGTAGCCTCCAAAGTGGATGCCTACAAGGAGCTGAAGAAGAACTATTCACTCTTCGTGTTCGTCACCTCGCTGATCGGCGTACTGTTCTTTGTAGCAGGCGGAATGGTGCTGTATTTCAAGCAATATACCGAAATCGGGAACGCCACCGTCTTTTTTCGCAAGCTGTATAAGATTGGCATCAGTGATAAGGAGATAAGGTCGGTAGTATCGGCAGAGCTGCTCATCACCTTCTTTGTTCCGCTGCTGCTGGGCAGCATCTTCGGCTACTGCTTCATCTATCTGATCACCCACGTCATGAGCGGGTCCGACATCATAGGCGAATTCATGAAGAACACAACGATTGTGGTCGCGATCTATTTCGTATTCCAGCTCAGCTTTTACTTCATCACCAAGCGCAAGTACAGCCAGGAGGTTGTCCGTAAGCTGACCCGTGCGGCATAAGGTATAGTATTATAGTATAGCTGGCAAAAAGGCAGGCTGGGAATCGTCTCTGATTCTTGGCCTGTTTAAATGATATGGATCTTTTGATTCGTTTCTCCCAAAAGCGGCAATCAAAGGCTGAATTCACGGTCCTGGTGCATCCGCTTTTTTGTTGCATCCAACTAAGGGAAGGATAAGCCTCATGAAATCTATGAACAAATCTAAGGTTATTGGCTGTTTGGCTTTGCTGTCATTCGTGATATTGGCCGCACTGTGGGTGTATTCGAACCATTCTCAGTCCGGTAACATGAATAAGTATGTTAGAGAGTATGTGATTGGTGCTCCTGGAATCAAAGGCTCTGTAGACATTACGCAGTGGGGAGATGATCCGGCATATCACATTGGGGCAGACCGCAAAGGGTATGCAGTTTTTAAGGACCCGGAACAGGCGTTCGCCCGGATGAAGATTGATTATGCTGCAGGTATTGAAGCTATCCGTAAAGAGTTTGAGCTGCGTCCTTTGTCTATGGAGAACTATCAGCAGTATGGTACATACGGATGGCAATTGACGGAGACGGAAGATGCGGATGCAATAGCGCAATCGCAACGGGTGACCGCTTTTATGGATATTTTTGAGAATAGTTATGTAGATTGAGGGATTCCAATATACAAGAATTTCATAGCTGTTCATTTTATGATATAGAGAGTAGGAGAAGTCAGATGAAATATAACCGTACAGACCGGACCCTTGAAACGGACAGATTACTTCTGCGCCTATTTAAGCCAGTGGATGCGGAGGAAGTTAGAGACTATTGTAACAATTACAATATCTACCGGAGTACATTGACCTTGCCGTATCCGTATCCACTAGAATGCGCTGTGTCCTGGATGGCCAATCATGAGCAGAATTTTGACTTGGACCGGATGTATGAATTCGCAATCACAGATAGGAACACAGGCAAATTGTATGGAGCAGTCGGCATTTCCAACCATCAGCCATATCATAACGGTGAGATCGCTTATTGGATAGGGGAAGCCCATTGGGGTCAAGGTTATGGAACCGAATCAGCCCGGGCAGTTATTGAATTTGTTTTCACCGAAAAGAACTACCACCGGGTATACGCACGTCATTTCGCATCTAATCCGGCATCCGGTAAAATCATGGAAAAGTGCGGAATGAGCTATGAAGGCACATTGAAAGATCATATTTACAAGAACGATTCATATGAGGATATTGTTTATTACGGGATACTTAATCCTGTGAAGGAAAATCCCGAAACATAAGAATATAACAATCAATCGGCAGTTTATTCTCCTAAAATAGCGCTTGCCTTAAAGTGTACTTTAAGGTTTAGGATGAGGAAGAACCAGCTGATTCTGCCCTGAAAATAACCGACAAGGAGCGATCAGGCCAATGGCATTTACGATCAAAGAAGCTTCAGAGCGGCTTGGTTGCCCAGCTCATACGATTCGTTTTTACGAGAAGGAGGGATTGCTCCCTTACATTAAGAGAGATAAGAACGGGAATCGACTGTTCGAACAAGACCACCTAGATTGGATCCGGCTGATGACATGTTTCCGGGCGACAGGGATGAAGCTGTCGTTACTGAAGGAGATGGTGGATCTTGCGCTGGGTGGTGATTCCACGATTCCACAGCGCAAAGCGATCTTGAACCAGTACAAGGAAGATTTATTTCGCCGCCAGAACGAATTAGCCGAAGCGCTCGACGCCGTCAATAACAAACTGTCGATATACGAAGATATCGAGAAAGGGAGAATCCCTTCCGAGAGCCAGTTGTTAACCAAGATGGAGGAGTCAGAGCGACAACAAACATAGAATGAGGGATTAACAAATGCAGCAAAGAATTTTGGGCAATAGCAATATCCTCGTCTCTTCGATCGGACTGGGAATTATGGGAATGTCTCCAGGCATTTACGGGGAGACTAACGACGAACAGTCGATCCAAACGATCCATCGCGCTTTGGACATAGGCGTCACGATGTTCGATACCGCGGACGTGTACGGGAACGGGCATAACGAAAAGCTGCTTGGCCGTGCTCTTCAAGGGCGCCGCGAGCAAGCCATTATCGCCACCAAATTCTCGTACACCCCAAATTATGAGAGCATCAGCGGCCATCCTGATTACGTCAAGAAGGTAGTGGAGGATAGCCTTCGCCGTTTAAATACGGATTACATCGATCTATACTACCAACACCGCGTCGATCCGCAAATCCCCATAGAGGAGACGGTCGGAGCGATGGCAGACTTGGTCAAGGCAGGCAAAGTTCGGGCGCTCGGCCTGTCCGAGGCTTCCGCTCCCACCATTCGCCGCGCTCATGCCGTGTATCCGATCTCCGTGCTAGAGAGTGAGTATTCGCTCTGGAGCCGTGACATCGAAGAGGAGATACTCCCTACCGTAAGAGAGCTGGGGATTACCCATGTGGCCTACAGTCCACTAAGCAGGGGCTTTATCTCCGGCGAGCTTCGCACTTTCGAGGATCTGCCCGCCGATGATCTTCGCAGATGGATGCCGCGGTTCCAAGGAGATAACTTCCGGAAGAACATTGAGGTTGTCGACAAGATTAAGGAGATCGCGATGGAGCAGAATTGTACACCATCCCAATTGGCCATTGCCTGGACGATTGCCAACGGGGCGCTGCCTATCCCGGGTACGAAACGTATTAAGTACCTGGAGGAAAATGCGGCCGCGGCTGATATCCTTCTCATGAAGGAGGACCTCGAACGAATCGATCAGGTCAGCCCCAAGAATGTCGTTCACGGCATGCGTTATATGAAAGAACAGATGACGCTGCTCGACGGCTAGTCGATAATCAGAAGAAGAAAAGGTCCACGGGCTCCGTGGACCTTTTGCAATTGGATATTGTCTCTTGAAATTGGTTGCCATAAAACGCTCATTTTACAGATCGAATCAAAATCCCTCCAGGCTTCTGGACGAACCTAAAAGAAATCGGATAGAACCCATTGACGTTGCGCTCCAATTGAATCTTCCGATTAAAAGCCGCGTTCTTCGGTGGTTTCGTAACCATAGTCGAAGGTTTCTATAGTACCGTCATCATATTGAAGAGTAAGCTGGTCAATGATAATCCGGTCCAGTGTATTCTGGTATGTAAAGTCACTATAAATAAATAAAGTTTCATCAGGCTCAACCGGCCCCACGTATTTAACAAGAAAGTTGCTTTCACCGCTCAACTGATCATACGAAGGATCGCCCACCGGATTATACGTGCTGATATGAGCTGTATAATAATTGATTGTCTTTCCGGTTAGGTTGTAGGCTTCCCAGGTAAGCTTAACAGCATCGGCTGAGTTCATGCTGTACTTGAAATCAATGGGCTCTCCAATGCCTTCTCCGGATGGGACGTCTGCCGGTAGCTCCTCAGCGTCATAGCCGACAGAGTCATCACTGATGGTACCCGTATCATTGTCCGAAGGCATATCTTCCAAGACAACGGGTTCCAGGGATGGAGAAGGTGCAGGTGCGACGTCTACTGCAGCAGCAGAGGGGCTCTCAGTAGGGATCGGCGGGTTTTCTGCCGCAATGGGACTGCTTGCCACGGTCTGCCCGCTCAGACGGGGGTCAATGCTAGGGGCCACATAGATTCCCAGGAGAAAAGCTATCATGATGGATAAAACAAAGATGAGAACTAGATTAAACCGACTCAAAAACACACTCCCTTTAATGTTATTTATAATACGAACCTACTTATAATGACATGATTATTAAGGATTTGACAATATTTTTCTGGAAAATCAGATGGCAACGCCTTCTCATTGGCTGAGGGATCTTGTATTGTGGGTGGACTGATGAATTCTATAAATAATTCTGAAATAGCGTAGATATATAAATAACATAATATGTTAATTAATTAGTATGAGGGCAGGGGTGGGGATTTTATTGAAAATTGTAACAAACGGCTAATGATTAGCAACAGGACTAACTTAGAACTATATGAGAAGAGTTAAATAAATCAGCTCGAATTATGATACTGAGATTCAGGATTATAATTAAGACTGAATTAGGAATAACCTGGGATTCACGGGATGATTCAGGCGGTCGAGTTAATAATCATCAAGCACAGCCTAATTAAGACCGTCATAAACATTAACAATATTTGAATGACGGTACTAGCTAAATGAAAAGTGTTGTGCCGATAAAAGAAAAAACGATTTACAAAATGATCTATGTAAAGTAAAGAGAAAGAGGATTAAATCAGCATTAAAAGTACATAAGTACAATGAGCCAAATCAGATGCAAAAACGGATTGAAACAGCTTGAATTAGGCTGGTCTTATTTATTTACTTGGTACTACTTCACAAAACCCGTATTTTGTACATAAGTACTAATTTCTCTGATGGATGTTTTGACACCAAGTCTATCAGGGCATCCATCCAAGCAATATATGCGCAGCATGCAATTACCGCCCGCTTTCGAGCAGCTTACATGTGGTAACCATCCGTTAAGCTCATCCAAATAAAACAAGCCCAGTACCGACGGGTACTGGACAGTAGTTAATATGAAATCCACTCCATTCAATCAGAGCATTATAACAAAATGTACATGCAATGTTAATGATTGAACCTGTGTCCACAATACCCTCCTTCTTTTGCTGGTATTTTATGGTGACATGATAGTGCCGACCAAACGTTACCTTGCATTGTGAACAAACTGTGGAATCCATACTTACGGAGGATTCTTGCTGCTTTATTGCTTTGGTACCAATTCTTGGACAGAATTAGTACCTTATCATCAGGAAATAGATCGTGTTGCCATACATAAGGAAGACGCCCCAAAGATATATTTATCGAGCCGGAAATATGTCCTTCTAAATAATCCGAAGCATCCCTGACATCGAGCATTTTCAAGTTTAAGTTATCCTTTTCTTGGACCCAGTCGTGAGCATTCATATAGGAGAGTGAGCGAACGGGCCACAACTGGCGCGCGCCCCATAAAACCACTGCTCCAGTCAAAAAGTACAAAAGTATTATCATGTTGATCCAGTCCTTTCAATAGCGTTGCAGCTGCTGGTTATTGCCCCGGCTACTGCATAACCGACTTGTAAGGCGTTAATTACGAACCAATTCATCCGTCCAGGCCTTAAGCCCACCGGTCATGTTCACAACATTAAATCCTTTTTCAGTCAGCAGTTCGCAAGCCAGACCGCTCCGGCTTCCGCTTCGACAGATGACAATGGTTTCTTGTGCGGGTTCGCGTACATCAAGCATATTAAGAGACTCCCCTTTCTTGAGCTGTGCTGCTACCTTTTGGGGTGCGATTTCTTTTGAAATTTTGAAAGCCATGTTAATCTCTCCTTTATTTTTTTATTCTTAAAGTTATCCGTTAATGACTTTTTACTAGAAGTGCGATGGCTTCCTTGACTAGTTTCTCGGTATTTTGGTTACCCTCAACTTGTTCAGCTAAAATACATTGATGCAGATTCTCTGCGACGATTTGGGCAATGGCTTTATCGGATGCATTGCGTACGGCAGACAATTGAGCCACAACTTCTTTGCACGACTGCCCTTCTTCCATCATTCGCAGCACACCTCGAACTTGCCCCTCGATTCTGCGTAAGCGTGTTTTCATTTCATCCGAATAATTGTAATCCATCATTAATCATCACCTTTCTTCTTATTTCATTTTACTTAATACTCATACCCCTATGGGTATTATAACATGAATAATCGTTAGTACAAATCTTTTTATGATTTATAAGGCATGATTATAGAATGGAAGACCATACCTTTACTGCCGTGAGGGCAATTAAGACGACTAATCCATACCGCAACACATTAACATTCATTTTGGAGCTAATCCTGGATCCAAGCGGTGCTCCGAGTAGACTCCCGATTATGGTATAGATTGTAGGTTCCAGAGGAATACCCCCTGCCGAGAATTTACCGATTAAACCACCGATTGCTGATATAAAGACGATAGCAAGCGAGGTGGCAATGGTTGTACGAGTGGGGATTTTGAGAATAGTAAGCATAATAGGAATAAGAATAAATGCACCGCCTGCTCCTACGATTCCTGAAACGATACCTACCAATATAGCGGCGCTTATTGCAATGAGTTTATTGAATGTTAAATGTTCCGACTGTTCTTCGCTTCCTTTTCTCGGGATAAGCATGAGTATAACCGCTAAAACTGCAAGGATTCCGTAGATCAAGTTGATCACATCTCCATTTAGCAGCCCCGAGATATATCCTCCAGCCAGGCTGCCCACAAGAATGCTGCTCCCCATATATGCTACTAGACCCTTATGAACAACCCCCCCATTGTTTTTTTTTCGGCGAAAAGCAATAACTCCTGCAAGCGAAGCGAAAAAAACTTGGAACATGCTTATCGACGACACTTCATGGGCGGAGAAATGAGCTACCCCAAGCAAGGAGGGTACATATAAGAGCAGCGGATAATTAATAATCGCTCCACCAATCCCAAGCAATCCCGAAAAGAAAGAACCGACCAGACCGAGCGATACCATTACGATAAAAAGCAGTATGTCCATCGGATTTCACCCCCCTGTATATGGTAAAGAAGAAAAAATAAAATTGTATACGAATCAGAAATAGGCGGGTATAATATTACCAAGTAACTTAATGCGAAATGAGTGATTAAACATGTTTAGCGTGTTGAAATCTCTTTTTGAAGATAAGTGTCCAGTATGCAGCGATAAATTGAATGCCCATAGTAATGCTGCCTGCTGTACCAAGATATGTCCCAAAGGTCATTATAAGGAGGAGAGCTATGGCTCTCTTGGTGTAAGATTTGTCTATGACGGCTTGAAATAAGCGAACACGCTCGTGCGTGTTCGCTTATTTTCTAAATCTTCTTTACAAAGAACTTATAGATACCATTTTCTTCTTCATATTTAATAAGCTCGTGTTTGGTTTGTTTGACCCATGCCTGAAAGTCATTGATAGAACCTTTGTCCGTTGATTGTACTTCCATGATTTGACTAGTTGTAAGACTGTCCAAAGCTTTTTTTGCTTTTACGATCGGCATTGGACAAGCTAATCCTTTTGTATCGACCACAAGATCTACTTGCATGTTATTAAATCCTCCTTTTATTTATCGTGAACGGCACAGCGGTTTGGACCAATTTCCATCTCTTGCTGCTCTTCTTCACTTGGTGTCATTTTACCCATGTTCGTTTGACGGATTTCTTGGTAGGCATTCGGTTGAGGTGGAAGGTTTTCCGTTACAGTGCTCCGGAATGCCTCTTCATCTTGAATATTCAGACCTGGATTCTTACCAAAGAGTTCCGACAATTTCGCCATTACTTTTCCTCCATGCCCAAGTTCGGATACTTTTCCGAAATGTGCAGGAAGAACGATTAAGTCCTGCGATAGTTCTCTGTAACGCTTATAGAGCGTTTCACGAAGGTCGCCGACCCAGTCTTCAGCTTTGCCGGCCAAATCAGGACGTCCGATCGATTCGATGAACAAGATGTCACCGGTCAACAGGAATTTTTCGTCTACGATAAATGAGGTGCTGCCGATGGTGTGACCCGGTGAATAGACCGGCTCAATCCGAATCATTGTATTTCCAACAATAATATCCTGTCCTTCTTCCAATTTCTCATACGAAAAAGTCACTTCTTCAGCATCCTTGGGTGGCAACCAATAGGTGCCTCCGGTCTGTTCCGCCAATTTCCGGCCGCCTGAGATATGATCGGCATGAAGGTGGGTATCTAAGGTATGCTTGATCGTCGCACCTTGGCTTTTCGCAAATTCTTCGAAGACTTCTGTCATCCGGAGTGTATCCACTACGGCCGCTTCACCGCTTGAAACAATCATATAAGACAAGCATCCTTTACCAATTCGAACAAATTGGTAGAGCGCCCCCCCACCCTTCAAATCACTGATCTTGACAGGCTCCAGATGCTCACTCCATGATTTCATTCCGCCTTCAAGATAGTGCACATTACCTCTTCCCGCCTGGACAATCTGCTCAGCCACGAATTTAGATGAACCCTCCTTGGCACATACGACAAGGATCTTTTTACCATTTGGAATTTGATCAAGTGCAGGATCCACACCGTCCAGCAGTTCGAAATATGGGATATTGATGACATCAATCATTTCCCCTTCAATTTTCCAGTCATTAAAATCGCTCTCATTACGAACGTCCAGAATAAACAGTTCTTCCTTGGCCAGAACCAATCTTGTAAGTTCCCTGGCTGTCATTACACTTAATGCTTGTGTAGCTTCCATGTATCGGTTCCTCCTTTGATTAGAATGTTAATGAGACATTGGCATCCTTCGCGAAATCCAGGAATGTCACTGCGCCTCCGACTTCGATTCCTTCGATAAAATCTTCTTTCTGTAAATTCATTACATCCATAGTCATCTGGCAGGCAATGATTTTGACGCCCATCTCCTGTGCCATTTCAACCAGTTCAGGAATGGATGGGACGTTGGCATTTTTAAATCCTTCGGCAAAATGCTCCCGTCCTGCCGGCAATGGCAGCTGGTGATGAGCCTGTTTGTGAATCAAATTCAAACCCTCGAAGGTGAAGAAGATTGCTACTTCGGCATCGGTTGCCGCAGAAGCTGTTGCAATATTGAACACTTTATAGGCATCGAACAAACCACCGTTACTTGCGATAATTGCTACCTTTGTACTCATTAAGTTAAAACCTCCATTTAATGTTTAGTATTGTTTTAGTTTTTTTCTGTTGGTCCTGTCCATTCGGACATGCCAGATTCAACATTGTATACATTACTGAAGTCGTTCGCAGCTAGCAGTTGACATGCCAGATCACTACGTGCTCCAGTCCGGCAAATAACATAGATACTATCTTCTCGTCTGAGTTCATTCAAACGATTCTCCAGTTCACCGAGAGGAATGGAAAATGCGCCTGGAACTCGATCAAATGCATATTCAGCAGGTTCACGAACATCGAGAACTATCACTTTCTCACCACTCGCCAGTTTTTTCTCAAGCTCTTCATTAGAGATAACTTGCATATATTTTTTTTGCTCCTTAATCTCATCCGGGCTGGCTTTGCGAAGATAGTGCTTGAGCACGTTATCCTCTTCAATGGTTCCCAAATATTGATGTCCGGTATTCTTTGCCCATCCCTTAATATCGGCGAGAGAACCCTTATCGGTGGCTTGAACTTCGATGACCTGACCCGCTTCAAGCTGGTCCATCGCTTTCTTGGTTTTCACGATCGGCATCGGGCATGCCAGTCCTTTGCAATCCAGTGATTGATCTGCTTTAATCATTGGCAATTTCAGAACCTCCTTGAAGTAATTGATCTGGATGATATTATTTAATACGTATACCCGTATGGGTATATGCATGAACAAATCATAATTGTGTTGAACCCGTTTGTCAATAGTGTTAGTGATATAACGTTTTGATGAATCGAGGTAATTTCTCAGTCAATGGACAAACAATTTGAAAGCTATGCTCAGGCAGCTGAATTATTAAAGGCTCTAGCCCATCCGGTTAGATTATGTTTAGGGGGAGAATACATATGAATAAAAAAGTATTGATCGTAGGTGGAGTAACAGGAGGCGCTTCAGCGGCAGCTCGTTTGCGCAGATTGGATGAAGAAGCACATATTGTGATGTTTGAACGGGACCCATATTTGTCCCGCAACAGTCTTGTTCAGTTGAGACGAAGCTTGTTGACGGTACTATCGAGGCTTACCTCCGCAAAGGAAATATCAATGATGCGAGCATAAGTAAGTCCTAGCAGGCGACTTAAAAAGAATTATTCACAAAAAAAAGAATCTGCTACTTCTGTGGCAGATTCTTTCTTTGTGATCCTCTCAATCCCGCAAAATGCTCTTCATCCGGTAATATTCTTCCTCCGTGATTTCACCTCTTGCAAAGCGTTCATCCAAGATTCTTCCTGGAGTATTGTCAATAAATCGTGAGTTCCCATCTCCCCTAACCCATTTTAACACCAAATAGATTACACCTACGATCAGCAAGAAATTGACGACTAATCCAAATATTCCGAATCCAGAGCCATAACCCATCATCATTTTCTCTCATCCTTTCATGAATTATCGAATTAATGGAAGACGAACACGAACGGTAGTTCCTTTTTCTATCTCACTTTCAACATGAATAGAACCGGCATGAGCATCAACTATGGCTTTAACAACCGCAAGTCCTATTCCGGCTCCGCCAGTTTTCCGGTTCCTTGATTTCTCTCCGCGGTAAAAACGTTCAAAGATATAGGGGAGTTCATCTTTAGATATTCCCATTCCGGTATCGGAAACGATAACGACGCCTTCTGCTTTCTCTTTTAACACTTCAATATGAACACTTCCAGAACTCGTGTATTTGAAAGCATTGCTTATCAGATTCACAAAAACCTGAAGGAGGCGCGAACGGTCCCCACTGATCCAAACGTCACTTTTATTTATCAGGTCATATGAAAGTCTTTCGTGCCCAAACTGGCTGGATACCGAATTTAAAGAATCACCAACGATTTCGTTAAGTGAGACGATCTCCGTCATAAGCTGAACCATTGGATTCTCTACAGCAGCCAGATTTTCCAAATCACTGATGAGCCTGACAAGTCGCAGGACTTGATCATGGCACACTTGTAGTTTATCCGGCGTCGGTTCCCAAATGCCATCCTGAAAGGCTTCCAAATGGCTTTGAATTGTAGTTAAGGGTGTTCGCAGCTCATGTGCCACATCAGCGGTCAGTGATTTCCTTAATTGTTCTTGCTTCTCCAATCCATCAGCCAAATGATTGAGTGTACGTCCCACGTCATCAATTTCTGTATTCTGATTTAACATTTCAACCCGGGAGCTGAGATCCCCCTCCCTCATTTTCGAAGCGATCTCTTTAATCTCTAGGAGAGGTTGGCTAATGCTCTTGGCCATATACCGGCTGAACAGATACGTCCCGACAATTACGAGTATCATTGCAGCCCATAATAAGGTATAAAACATTCTCAGAAATTGCTGATTCAGACTTTGCGACGTTTCTTTTACTGGTAGAAATTCCAATGTTCCTACTTGCTGATTTCCTTTTACGATTGTTTTTATAATGGTGTCTTGTGCAGACTGGAAATTCACTTGTATCTGCCTGCCCATTTGACTAGTATCCCAAATCAGGCGACGGTCTTGATCATAAACACGAACCATATAATCACTAATCATTGCTTGGTGCGAAATGGTCATCCAAACGTTTGTATTCCAGTGGCCGGTAGACACATTATAAGCGTCTTCTAAATCGTCCAGTAAACTTTGTATTTCTGTCTGCTGCTGGTTCTTCTGATATTGGTTAAACGAGATATTCATTACCAAGTTCACAAGTAAGACAATAGATAGAAGCGCAGCAAGGGCCACACCGACATGGGAAATAAGAAGCTTTCTGCTCAATCCGCCTCTATTAGACATCTTGACTCACCAAGAATTTATACCCCACTCCAAATACAGTGCCAATAAAAACAGGGTGTTTAGGATCATCGCCAATTTTTTGTCTAATATTCTTAATATGAACATCGATGGTCCGCTCGAATCCTTCATAGGTATCACCCTGAGTAAGGTTAACAAGTTCAAGGCGTGAGAACACTCTCTTCGGATGCTTCGCTAAAATTTCAAGTAACTTGAACTCCATAAGGGTAAAAGATACTGGCTCCTCGTGAATTCTCACCTCATAACGTTCCAAATCCATAGTTAAATCGCCTTGGGCATAAGACAGCAGTGACATATTCCCCAATTGAGGCTGAATGGTTCTTCTTAATAGACTAATCACCCGAGCGAGCAGCTCTCTTGGGCTGAATGGTTTAGTAATATAATCATCGGCTCCAATCATGAGCCCATTCACCATATCATCCTCACTGCTTTTTGCAGTCAACATGAGGATCGGGACGTTCGATGATTTGCGTACCATTCTGCATACTTCCTCTCCAGTCATGTCTGGAAGCATCAAATCCAGCACGATCAGATCGGGCTTTAAGGTTTCAAAAAGATGAATCGCGCCTCTTCCTGTATCAGCTTCGTACACAATATATTTATTCTTTTCCAAATAAGCCTTAATAACCTGCAAAATATTTTCTTCATCATCCACCACTAAAATTTTCACGAACTTCATCACCTACTTTGTTGTTAAAATGAGACAGACCTCATATCAATGAGGTCTTATCTTATCATGATCGGATTAGAAGTTCATCATACCCCTGCTATATTGAGAATTTTGCATCATTCCTGACATTCCCGTCCCGCTTGAAGTACTGCGATTTTCATGCATTTTCTTGATTTGTTCCTCTGACAGGTTGGGGTGCATTTCTTTTGCGAAAGGCAGCATTTTCTCAAAAAAGCCGCTGTCGTTATAATCATTGTTTGCTGCTGCGTAAGCGCCAGCGGTTCCAATCCCCATAACAAGTACCAATGCCGATAATCCAATCCAAAGTTTTTTCATTTGTATCTCCTCCTTATAGTTACACTATATACTGTAGTTATGAAGAACCAATTTGCAGCTTATGAAGAAGTTATGAAGATGATCTCTCGATAGCTAAGCCAGTCAATCATGTTTTTCTAACTACACAGTGAATATTCCTCGCGCTACCTTGCTACAATCAGAGCTACTGCTTAATGACCACAAATTCAACAGAAAACCCGCGCTGGGCGCGGGTTCAAATAGGACTATGTTCTTGTCCACCGACATGACAATACCTTTCGTTCGGTTCCTCATAAACAAAGCTAAAGTCCACCAACTCGTCCATGCGTTGCAGCAAGTTATCTTTTGGAATGAGTATATTGTACAGCTCGATATACGGGCTCAAGATAAAGCTTTGCTGCTCATGAAGCATGAAGACCACCAGCCTTTGAATGTGATCCTTTCAGTATATCGAAAAAAGAGACATCCTTTGTGTAGAATGTCTCTTAAAGATCTTAATGGACTTTTTCAGTGGCCTCCTTTATATTCGGGTTCTCTGCGAAACACATATCCTCCAAGTTACTCGTTCCTAATACCGTTAGGTTTATTCCAAGTGTCTAATTAACGTGGGAAATAGCACAGGAGAAAAAAAGGCTGTTATCCTAACCTCTCTTCAGTTGAAGAGTTCGCCGCTCCCCCTGCTATTCCACACTTTTTAACGCCCCTACCATATGAATCTTTTGAACTCGGGAGAGTACAATCATATTAACAGCAACCGCAATGACTACAGTAAACAGGATGGATAGAAAAATACTGTTATTCAGAATGACCGCACTGAAATCCAGTTCATCCCCCATACCCGCTTTTGCAAAAATCATCCGATGAAGTTCAAATCCCGCTGGAATGCCAATTACAATGCCGATAAGTGAAAAGATACTATTCTCCATCACCACAAAACCCCTTAATTCCTTCGGGTGAAAGCCGAGCACCAGCAATGTGGCCAAATCACGCTCGCGTTCCGCAAAATTAAGCATTCCCAGATTATATAAAACGATAAAGGCCAATACTGCCGCCGCAGCGATCATCATGACAGACAACGATAATGTGCTGTTCATACTGGTCATAAAATCCCTCGATTGATCGTCCGTTGCTACAGTTCTGGATACGATTCCTTCCGGCAATGGGGCAGAACCCGATCCGCTTAATATCGCTGTCGGTCTAAATGATAACCCTTTGGCTTGCCACGCCTCCCGGCTTACATAAACGCCTTGACCGATATTAACCTTCGCAATATCTGCCACTTCAAAATAGACGGATTGTTCAGGAGCGATCCGCACATGAATCTTGTCACCGACCTTGAGATGATAAATGTCCGCGGTTTTTTGTGTAATTAACGCACCGTCAGCTGTCAGGTCCAGCCTGCGCGCAGTTGAATCAAAGAAATGGATGAATTGAGAATGATCCTCCAGAACATGGATCGTTCCCATCTTCTTCTTACTGTCCGAGGACAAGACAAGCACTGTTTCAAGAATAGGCTCTGTCTGTTTCTGCTCCTGGAGTGATTGCAGGACTTCCTCTGAGATCCCGTCTTTAAGATAATGCTTAGTTTCATACAGATAGGTTTTTCCATATACAGAAGCAGCAACATTTTTGATCGTATCCCTCATGCCCAATGCGGTTAACAGAAGCGCCGTACAGCCTAAAACCCCTATGATGGTCATGAACAAGCGGATCTTATTGCGGAACATTTGTCTTAGAATCAACCTATACGAAGCGCTTAACCCGCCCCACCATGATTTGAACCGTTCCACAGCAATATGGCTTCCATTCTGGGCCAGCTTGGGTCTCAATAGGGCCGCGGGCTGCTCTTTCTCTGTTTGTAAACAGACGTACAAGGTAGCCAGCACTGTACTGCTAACCGCCAGCACAATAATCGCAACCACTTTCGGCCAATAGAGAATGATATGCGCGTCTGGAAGGACAAACAGCTCCTCAAAGAAATCCCATACCCTACCAGGAATCACCTTCCATCCGATAATTATTCCAAGGACTGAGCCTATGATACTAATCCATATTCCGTATGAAATATAATGGACAGCAATTTGTGTTCTTGTATAACCCATCGCTTTCAGCAACCCGATTTGCTGTCTTTGATTGTTCATCAGACGGATCATCGTGGTGAAGGTCATTAATATGACTACGGCGAAGAATACAAATGGAAAAAGATTTCCGATGGATTGGTATTGGGCAACCTTTTGCTTGATGGACATATCATTTCTGGTTTCAAGTCTGGTCACACTGCCAACTAGCTTGTTATCGAGCATGCCGCTAATCTCATTCTTCAACTGTTCATCGTCGGTGCCGCTCGCTGTAGTAATGAGCAGTTCATTGTACAGCTGGGATTGCCCGGTAATCTGCACGGTGTCCTGTGGCCTTACGGCAATAAATCCATATTGCTTATGGTCGGGAATAACCGCTGTCGCGTCAGAGGTTGTATAGATATACGCGGCACTTGTGCAGAGACCGGCAATTCGGAAGCTTGCTTCCCGGTCTTGCAGCTGCAGGGTAATGGGATCTCCTATGGCAATATGATTAGCCTTGGCAAAACTGAAGTCCAGCAGCGCCTCACCTTCCTGCAACTCACCTGCACCTTCTTGAACTGTGAACGTGCTGATCTCACCTGATTCCATTCCGTTCAGCTCCAGCTTGGCCTCAGGGAGATTGGCAACATTCACCTGAAGGTTCAGCCTTCTTTCGGCATTCTCTACCCCATCAATTAGCCGAACCTTATTAACATCTTCTTCACTAATGATACTGGAAAATATTTGTATATCCGAAAGGTTATTATCTGCTGAAATTGTTGCCGTGTATTCTTCCAAACTTCTCCATGTACTGTCAAGTCCAATAAATACTGCGACGCCGAGTGTTAACATAATAATGATGGACAGGAATTGAATCTTAGCGCCCTGAACATCCCGAATCAGCTTCTTATTTAAACTGGATTTCACCATACCAGTTCCTCCAGGCCAAGCGGCCGGGACTCAGTAACTGTCTCTTTTATTGCTCCATTATGCATATGAATCGTTTTTTGCGCCGCTTTGGCAATTTCAGCATTATGGGTCACAATAATTAGCGTCTGTCCCAGTTGAGTAGACACCTCCCATAATACCTGCATGACTTGCTTGCCTGTCACGGAATCAAGCGCTCCGGTAGGCTCATCGCACAGAATTAATTTCGGATTTTTGGCCAGTGCTCTGGCGATGGCTACCCGCTGTTGTTCACCTCCGGAGAGCTGGCTCGGAAAATTGTTCATGCGGTGACCAAGGCCAACCTTGGTCAGAACTTCTCTGGGGTCCAGCGGATTTAAGCATACCTGGGAAGCTAAAGACACATTTTCAAGAGCGGTTAAATTCGGCACCAAATTATAAAACTGAAAGACAAAACCAACCTGATTCCGTCTGTAATCAGTTAACTCGCGACGGTTGTATGAAGAAATACTTGTGCCGTCTATGATGATATTACCGCCTGAGCAGAGATCCATGCCGCCGAGCAGATTAAGAATCGTTGTTTTCCCTGCCCCGCTCGGTCCTAATATCACTGTAAACTCTTGTCTGTGAATAGATAAATTCACATCGTCTACCGCTTTGACTATGACCTCACCCGATTGATACGTCTTGGATACATGTTGAAATTGAATATATGGAATGATAATCACCCTCTACATTTATTAAGATACACTTGCGGGGGCGGGTACCAGCATTCTATTGATCACCGCCGCAAGCTCCTCCACATGGTCAGCATCGAAAATTGTCGTGTGATCCCCCTCAACATGCTCTTCCTTCCAAATGCCCGTACTGTGATTGGACCAATCCTGATAACTCGCTACCGCCTCATCCAAAGCGCCCACATATAGCATGGGAATAGTTATCTGCTGTTCATTGCTGTAACGAAATCTGGTATCCTCAAAGCTTCTGAATAGATTTATATAATAAATCAATTCTCTTGGCTTGTTGCTGCCAAAGAAAGGAATCAACCGGGCTAATTCCGGCGGGACGATTGAGATCAGCCGAGGCATAAGCTCAGGGCGTTCCTCCAGCAGTGAAATGACCTCATTCCATAGCTCAGATGTACTCCCAATACCTTCTGGAAGCCTCAAGCCCATAGACCGTTCCACAAAAAGCTGTTCCGCTTCAAGTGAGAAATGAAAGGTGTCTACTTCCTCGTTAACAGGCGGCATTGAGTTAATTAAGAGCAGATTCCGAATGTCTGTGTTTCTCTTAGCCATTTCGAACGCGATAGCTCCTCCTATGCACCATCCACCCAAATAATCGACAGAGCCCAAGGAATGTATCACTTCATCATATTGCTGTGCCAATTCATCCAGACGGACCATTCTTGGAGCAACATCCCGGTAATTTTTCTCGAATTTTATTGCATACACGTTGTAATCCGGATTCAATCTCAGCGAGAGCTGGTTGTATATCGCCACCTCGCCGCTTCCCGCATGAATCAGCACCACATTCTTGTCTGTTCTGCCTTTAGTCAACGGCACCAGCTGCCTGTGAAGCAGCCGTTCTGGTTGACCCATCGTTCCCCTGCGTTCACCTAGCATTTTTGCCATCTCGCTTAATGAGAAATGATTGAGTAAATCTTCCACAGAAAGCTTTACTTGATAGATGCGCTGAATTTCATGTAGCAGTTCCGGCAACTTGATGGAATCCCCTCCAGCGTCAAAAAAATTCTCATATACATGATTCAGTTCCTCAGCCTCCGGACCGATAATACTTCTCCATAACTCCAGCAAATGTTGTTCACCCGAATGGAGCGGTATGTCCTGAATATTCCCGAACCAGTTCTCAAGCTGTTTCGTGTCAACCTTGCCGTTTACATTTAAAGGGATACTCTCGACCTTAATAAAGGTGGTTGGAATCATATAATCCGGTAACAGCCGATGCAGCCTATCCCGCATTGCAGTAGCAGTCAATGCTTCACCACCATGAGTGGTATATACAGCGATCAGCGAACTTTTGTTTTTATTCGTTTTGACAAATACTTTGGATTGATGCACTTCGCTCAGCTGATTAACGGCATTCGCGATTTCAATCAAATCGATCCGGTACCCGTTAATCTTCAATTCAAATTGTATTCGGCCAACGATTTCAATGTAATCATCACCGGACATAAACCCTTTGTCGCCCGTTCTATAAAGCCTGCCTAGGCTTGGATGCATGAAGAAGGCCTCTTCGGTCTTCTCCGGATCCAAATAACCGTTCGCCAACCCTTCACCGCCGATACAGATCTCACCATAGGTGAAGTCATCTGCTAACCGGTTTTGCTTATCCAGAACGTATATGCTTTGATTTGCCAAAGGATATCCATAAGGGATTTTCGGTTTGTCGATACCAGTCGTAAGCGGATAATAGATGGACCAGATCGATGCTTCTGTCGCTCCCCCCAAACTAAGAATCTGTAAATCCTTTCGTTTAAAGGCACCCTGTATATCTTTGACAATCTGCACCGGAATGAAATCTCCGCTCATCAATATACAACGCATCTGATGAACCCTGCTGTCCAGCGTTTGAATGAGCATCTGCACAAGCCCCGGCGTTGAGTTCCATAGCGTTACCTCGGGCATGTAAACTCTATGTTCCTTAAACTCATGAATTCCCTTGCACAAAATGGTTTTGCAGCCTGTCATTAGTGGGGATAAAATATCAAATACAGATAAATCAAAAGAGAGCTCGGAAATATTAAATATCACATCTGCTGCCTCAACCTCTAAGCGTTCATGCAAATCATAGATGGTATTAAGCGCTGCCTTTTCATTGATGCTTATTCCTTTTGGCTTGCCTGTCGTTCCCGAGGTGAAAATTACATAGAGTTCGTCTTCGGCAACTTCTTCGGTAACTGCTGCCGGAACATAGATGACTTCACCGTCCCTTATCTGCAGCTCATTATGGATAGAGCTCGTTATATAGTTAATCCTCTCTTCTGGAAGTTCCGGATTTACAAAGCAGAATGAATCTCCGGATTTGATTACTGCCAGCATTTCAGCCATGGCAGGAACCCCTTTTGACGTAAGAATAGCAACACGGATCTTGGATAGCCGTTGTGCAGCTTTAAGCTTCATTATCCTGTTGACTATGATCTCACTGTTCCTATCCAGCTCTTCAAACGTCAGCGTCCGGTGCAGATCGGCAAAGGCTGCACGGTAAGGCTGACGCTTCAAGGTCTCTTCAAAGGCTTCCACAATCCGCCTGTGCTTCAGTGGCCTTATTGCTTTTTGGTTAAACTGCCTATACCTTTTTTCTGTTTTTTCATCCCGCTGTTGCTCCAAAGCTACGAGCACGCCATCTTCCTCACTCTGTAATGCGCGCAGAGAATGAATAAAACCTGTGAACATCGCAGCGATAAGTGAAGGCTCGAAAATTCGACTTAAATAATCCCAACTGACATTCAATTCACCATTGATCAGCTTTAGCTGGCAATCCAGATACACCTGAGGCGTCTCCGATATCCAGTAATGAAGCTTGAATAAGGAATCAAAGTTCGGAAAGTCGAAGAGCATAGAGGTAAACACATACGGCATTTGGCTGGAACGATTGCTTTTCTTGGCTAACTCTCTTAAGACCTCAACGCCTTCAAACGACGAATATCTGAAGGATTCATTGATAGTCCGCTGTAATTTTTGCACATTAGCCTGCAGGGAAACTTTGGGGTCTATGTTGGTTTTGATCAGGCTGGTGCTGGTGAAATCACCAATGACGCTTAAATATTGTTCTTTACGGGGTCTTTTGAAAGTGGTCATATTCAGGGTGAATTCCTTGTTCGCTGACCATCGCTGCAGTACAGAGGCGTAGAGTGCCAGAAAAACCGTGTTCAGAGACAACCCCAGCTTACCTGCAATGGCGTTCATACATAAATATTCATTCTCGGAGAAGCTGTATTCCAGCCTTTGGAAGTCGCTTTCCAGAAGCTGTTCGGAGTTCAGATGAAGCTCAGGTGCTTCCGGGAGCACATTCATTTCCCTTAACCAGTATTCTTTGCCTTTGTTGTATCTAACAGAGGCCTTCTCCTCATGATAGCTCTGATTGATGAAGATCAAACGATCCGACATATCCTCCAGACTGTAGTTAGAGTCCTCATACAAGCACCTCCACTGGTCAAACAGCTGAAACACACTGAGCCCGTCCGCTATTAACAGATCAAGACTAAAGAAGAGATAATATTGGTTCAACCCTGACTCCATACATTTAATGGTGAAAAACGGGAAGCTCGCGGAGCTGTAAAGTTTGTGAGATAATTCACTTCTATTCTGTTCAATAAATCGTTTCTTATATTCCTGGCTGCAGCCGGCTGCGTGCTCAACAGGAATATCATAGTGAAAGGGGGGATTGATCTGAAAAGACTGCAGGTCGAGAACCGAAGCTCTAAGCATCGGCTGGTTAATGATCAGTTCATTAAAAGCTTCGTTTAGTCGGCGCATGTCTCCGGTAAACTCCAATTCAAGATAGATATGAGTGCCCGTCTTACCGCGAAAGGTCTCGTTTCTGCCTAATAAATAAGCTTTCTGAACCTCGGTCATCATAATGTTCATGTTCCGCAACATCCTCTTTTAAATTAATTTTTGAGAAACATTCTTGGATCATTTCCACCGAAACAGCTATCGCCAGCTCATCCGTAAGCCACGATTGAATCGTTAAAGTATGATAGTCCCGGTGCTCAGCCATAAATAACAAATCATCAAACGGATGAATATGTATTTGTGTAAAGTCTATGTCTACTCCTCTAAGCAAATATTTCGCATAGGCCTCCTTCATTGTCCAGATCTGCAGCAAATCCATTCCATGATCCAGCAGACTCCCAAAGTAATGGGCGCCTGATATTTCTGATTTAGTTCTCATGATCGATTTCATTTCCGACCTTAGCGGACGATGTTTGAAATTGATAATTTTAAGCTCAAGCTGTATATTCACCCCTCCTAAATTCACATGTTCATATGAATACTTGAACATATGTATACTCACAACATCATATTAGCTCCATATTTTTCCTATGTCAATACTTTACACTTATTATTTATCCTTCCACATCTGAGGATAATTCCTCTCCCCATATGTACAGGCCTTGAATTCAGATAAGAATCTTAATTGTTGATATTCACCATTTAAACAACGAAAATCCTTTCCTTTTCATCCCGAAGGATATGGGGAAGGTTTACGCATCCTCTATCTGTTGAAAGCGCTATAAATCCTCCTGAAATCTAAAGCTTCTCCAATAGTTTTCTCCCCAGGCTTCTTGAATAATAACCTTCATAGATATCAAATTTAACAGGTTGAGAAGATAGTTAGCCATTTTATCCCTAACTAAAAGGCCCGCGAAAGATCGCGGGCCTTAAGCAATACTTCATGAATGCACTCCTTCTGGCTTGAGATTATTCCTTCACTTTTACAAGCACTCCATCTCTATTCTCATAGATCCTTTTTTCATTTTTTTCGATCTTTTTCATAATCTCTTCTTCCAAGTTAATCCCCAGAATCTCAGAGAGTCCAATTAGGTAAATGGCAACGTCCGCCAATTCTTCACCGAGGTCGTCTTTCTTTTTTCGGTAAGCTTCGCAGGCTTCAGATAGTTCCCCTTGGATCAGACAAAATTCTTGATAAATATCTGTAACATTAAACCCCTTCTCGATCTTATTCTGATACACTATTTTTTGAAGTTGTACTAAATCAATCATTGAATTCTCTCCTATTCCGTAGTTTATTGATTCAACCCCATATGCTTGCGTAAATGCACTAGCGGCGACATGGGCTGGATTCGCTGGTCATCGGTGATATTCTCAGTTATTGTATCGTATCGTGACCCAAAATGGTTTTGGGTTCTACATACTCTTGCAGGCCATATACGCCGAATTCCCTGCCAATCCCGGATTGCTTGAATCCACCGAATTTCATTCTCAATCCAAATCCTCTTGTTCGAATATCCTGTTGCCATGCTCGTCCCGCGTGATATGCGGCAGCAATCCTTCGTTCTCATAATAACGGATCGTATGCGCTGGACACCCGAGCCTATCCGATGCTTCTGTAATGGAGAATGACATGATTTCACTCCTCTAGGTCAAAATCGTTGCTGACATTGTACTACTCCGTCTTGACTTTTATCAAGCAAAGTTTCCTGTGTAGAGCTGCGAACAAATCGGGGATTGCGTATAATATCGTCCACATAATTATGGAGCGGCAGCATGACTGCTTGGTTCATAAGCAATTGCTCCGCTTTGGCATACAACTCAACCTGCTTCGCGGTGTCGAAGGTCTGCTCTGCCTGCTTCACGTACTGGTCGTACGCCAGCAATTCCTTGGCCTTGCTCAAATTCGCCTGATTGTAGGCGGCATAACGTTCCGGTCCACGGTCAATGCCAGCCCCTAACGGACATTGAGGTTGGTGAGAGGCTTCTACTTGTTTAACAAGATCGTCAATCAGTTCAAGGGTACCTCAGGACGTGAATCAGACAGCAGTAATGTGACCATACTAAGCGTCGAAATATGAATAAGGGAGAGCGACTGATATGGATCTGCAGAGTGGTAAATTGTACTGGCCCACAACGCTGGTTAATCCTCCTTCTTACCCTAAGCTGGAAGAGGATATCGCTTGTGATGTGCTGATTATTGGTGCGGGCAGCTCGGGCGCCCAATGTGCAAGTATCCTTAGCGAGCAGGGGATGAGCGTCGTTGTTGTGGACAAAAGAAAAGCTGGGGAAGGCAGCACCAGCGCCAATACAGCTTTGATTCAATACGCCGGAGAGAAAAGCTTTGTATCGCTGAGTCATTCCTTTGGCGAAGAAGCCGCTGCGCGTCATCTTAAACTATGTGAGCAGTCGATTAATGACATAGAGCAAGTAAGCCGGCAGTTACCCATTGATCCGGATTTCATCAGACGGGACAGCCTGTATTATGCAAGCTATAAGGAAGATGTCTCTGCTTTGGCCGAAGAACATGCACTCCTGCAGAAGCACGGGTTCAAAGTGGATCTATTGGATGCGCAGCATATATCCGGCCTGTATCCTTTTCAGAAGGAAGCGGCGCTGTACTACTATGAGGATGCTGAGATGAACCCGCTCAAATTTGTATATGGGCTTCTTGAGAAGGCCAGGTCTCAGGGAGGAATGATCTATGAGGATACGGAAATAACAGGAAGACGTTTCGAACAGGATTATGCCTTGTTTTATACCAAAGAACACCGCGAGATCCGGGCCAGACATGTTATTATTGCAGCCGGTTATGAAGACAGCGACTTCAAAACTGAAAAAAATGCTACACTGGCTAGTTCCTATGCTGTCATTACCAAGCCGGTCGCCGATCTTTCAAGCTGGCCTAAAAGAACATTAATATGGGAGACCGCACGCCCATATGTATATATGCGAACTACCCCGGATAACCGGATCATTATTGGAGGAATGGATAAAGATACTACTTTCGCCGAGACAAGGGATTCTAGAATCCCGGCAAGCAGAGACAAACTTCTTGAAGCCTTTAACGCGCTCTTCCCGGATATACCGGCTCAGCCGGAATACTATTTCGGAGCTTTTTACGGAGGAACACATGATGGTCTGCCTGTCATCGGCCGGTATGATGGCTATCCTCATTGTTATATCCTTATGGCTTATGGGGATAACGGAACGGTATATAACGGTGTTCTGGCCAAAATTGTGTCGGACATGATACTAAAGGGGGCCAGCCCGGATCTGGACCTCTACCTGCAGAGCAGACCCCTGGTTCACCGATAACTTATCAGTTGTCCAGCCGGTTGACGAAGGCATATACAAAGAAATCGCTCCTTTGGAAATGGTTTGGTGGTGCCTCCATTTTACCAAAGTGAGCGATTTCTATTTAGTTTAATTCCCTTTATATCGAAAAAAGCTTGGCGTCGTTGCTTACACTTTTGTACTCGTAAATGTACGAGTATAACAGGCTCTTTTTGCTGTTCCTTTCTATGCAATGGTGCACTTCGGACTCGGACTGTGGGTATTGCCTTTGAGATTGTGAAGCTGCATAGAGCAGCATTGACCGTCAGCGATACCCCCTGGCGGAGGTGCCAAATTTATTATTACGCTGAATCTTTAAGAAATAGGCGTATTAACTTTTTTTACCGTAAAGTACACCTGATACGGTTCATAACCTATATCCCGGATTCTTCTCAGCTGAATTCCCGGGTCCTGGTTAGCAGTCTTGAAGAAATAACGCCAGCTGCCCCACTCCCGTTCATTCTCCATGATGATTTCAGAGGACACATCCTCTGACGGTGTGAACAGAATCCGTTCGTTCTCGCAGATTCCGGCCAGCACTTCAGGACCAAACCGGAAGGCTCCGGTCTGTTCATCGTCCGGCAGAGGAATGAAGCGGATGCCGACCGGCAGAATGATGCTGATCCGGTCGCCGTCCTTCCAATTCCGCATGATACTATAGAAGGCATTGTGATCCGCAGATTTCCCGTGAAGCTGATCGTTCACATAGATAACGGCTTCCGACATGATCCAGTCAGGTATGCGTAAATGGATGGCAAATGCTTGGGCAGAGGCGGTATGGACTACGAAATCATATTTTTTATAATCAGGCAGGTTCTCGTGAAGTGCAGTAATCTCATTCAATTCCTGTTGTCCTGCGGTGTTCGAGGAGTCCAGCATGCTTCCGCTCATGTAATCCTGCGATTGCTGAATCCGGACGCTCTCTCCGCCCAGCACCGTGGTCAGCTCAGAACGGAAATACTGGCATACATAGACATCGTTCTGATCCTGATAATAAATCCCTCTGTTCAATGCTGCATTGGCTTGTACCATCGTTCCGTGACAGCAGAAGAAGCTATCGGTCTCCGAACTCCAATCCTTCCGCAGGCCTGCCTTCATCGGCAGGAAATAAGTGAGTAGTCCTGATCCGGGATTATTATGCTTATTGCCGGTCAGATGATATTCCTGGTAATAGGCTTGAGCCATAATTCCGTTATACATATTGTATTCGATATACTGCGCATAGGCCGGATGGGAAGTATGCCGGAACAGAAACTCAGCCAGACGAATCATGTTATACACTGTGCAGTGTTCCTGATTCTTATCCCCGAGGCGGGCCTTGATCTTCATCTTAGGCATCCACACTTCACCTGCCGTATTCCCGCCAGTTGCCAGCGTTCCCCGCTCTGAGACCGCACATTTCCAGTAGGCCGTGACAATGTCCATCCATCTCTGCTCGCCGGTAACCTCGTAAGCTCTGGCACAGCCGAGTACCTCAGGAATGGTAGTGTTGGCATGCATGTTGGTCAACGGGTCCTTGTTCTCCAGTAACGGGCGGAACAGTCTGCTGCGGTAATAACGCTCCAGCAAGGTCTTGTATTTATCATTTCCTGTAATATGAAGCAGGTCCGCCCAGGCTTCAAGCATTCCGCCTGTCTCCATGTCGAGAATATCATCGAATTTCTCTCTGGTGAAGGTACTGCTCCACTCCAAGAACCAGTCCGCGAAGCGATCGGCTATCTCAAGCGCCTTCTGACTGCCGGTGAACTGGTACATATCCACAAGTCCCATGAATAATTTATGGATATTATACTGCGGAGCCCATATCGCTTTGCCTTGAGCAACCCAATGTAAATATTTCTCCGGAATAGGCGCTGCCCATTGTCCACCGTTGTCCTTCTGGCATTCGGCCAGCTCGTCCAGGATGAGATCCGCTTTGAGTTTGAGTTCAAGATCACCGGTCTCATGAAACCGCATAGCTGCGGCAGACAGCCAATGTCCAAGGAAATGCCCCCGGATCTGACAGACGGGCGTCTCCCATCCACCATGTGCATCCTCTGGAATATCTCTGCCATCATATCTGCCTGCTTCGACTTTATAGTTAAACAGGAGATTATCATTCGTCAGTTTCATTAAATACCGCCGGTTTGCTTCTTCCCTGCGTTTCAGATCATTATCATGAAGAACGACGTTCTTGCCCTTAAGTTCTCTCACTGCTGCAGCCCCTTAATATACTGACATTGATTTTACAATGAAAGTATATAGCAGCGCTTCCATCAATCCAATGATTAATCCTAATATAAAGTTGATCCATACTGAGTAATAAACTGAAAGCCGGTGTTAAATAATTGCTGAATTCCCTTTCTTCAACTAATGGCCTTAGTTAGCCCCATTAAAAAAAGGAACAGTTCTTCTAGTCACTGAAGTGACTTGAAGAACTGTTCCTTTCAGGTAAAACCAGCCAGTCGGGCAACACGTAATATAGAAATAAGTGTACGACTGACGCCAGGCTGATCCAATTACCATGATGAGGCTATGCTTCTTGTGCAGCAGGAGCAAGATCCGGCGCTTTTTGATTCATGATCGGCAGCATCACCAGTGCGCCGAGGAGAAATAATACACCTGCTCCGCTAAAGATCGTGCTGAGTGAAAAGGAATTCTTAAGCGCACCCGCGAAGGACATGGACACAACCATCATCCCGACAAACATCGGATTCAGCACTCCGTTGACCCGGCCGACAATGGAGGTATGTGACCACTTCAGAATCATTGTACTGATTCCGATATGGATGCAAGGGAAAACAAGCCCATTTAGAAACTGGATGGTCAGCGTGAGCGGAATACTTGTCGAGAACCCGACAATCGTGGTACAAATGGCGCCTGTCAGCATGCCTATCGCCAAGAGAAGCTGAGGCGGAACCTTTTTGGCGAAGACGGCTACTATGCCTCCCCCGATCAGCATGGCGGCTCCATTCACCATCAGCATGTACTGGAGGAACTCCTCATTTCGGCCCAGCCGCTCTGTTACGATAAACAGATTGAGCGCTTGGGCTACTCCAACCGAAAGTCCAGCCAGAATAAACGCGAGTCCGAGCATCCGCAGTACCTGGCTCTGCCAGACATACCGGAAGCCCTCGATGAAGTCTTTGCGGAATTGGCCTTTGGCCGCGACTGTCCCGGCTGCCATTTGGTCCTCAGGCAGACGAACAAGGACGAGTGCAGACAGCAGAAAGACCACGCCCATTACAGCGATCGAGGTCTCAAGACCGAATGTGCTGTACACGAAAGTGCCCAGCATCGGCCCAAGCACCATGAAGATGGCCATCAGCGATTGGAAGAGCGCCATGCCCTGCTGCAGCTGTTCTTCCGGCACATGATACTTGAACAACCGCATGCTGGAAGGCTGGGAGAACTGGGACAGAATGGCCGAGATGAAAGCGACCAGGTAGACGGATTCCCAAGAACCGAAGTGAATGCTCATCAGAACGGCGAACACCGATACTGCAGACAGTGAATCACACCAGATCATGGTCCGCTTCGGCCGCCAGCGGTCGGCAAAGGTACCTCCGATGAATGAAAACACAAAAATTGGCGCGAATTCAGCTACGCTGATCAGGGAAATAGCGTAGGGATCATTGTTGGTTCTGTCCGCAACATAGAGAAGAATAGCAAAATTACGCACCCAGATGCCAATCTGCAGCAGCACGCTTGATAAAAGAATCGTCTGCAGGAACCGGTTATGGAGCAGGCTTGGCGGTTTTGCGCTTGTTTCATGTCTCATCAATCTAATTAACCCCCTATTGATCCATAAAGTACACTCATGCTCATTCCAGGCAGGGTTCTCCTTTCCCTTCCTAATTATACGGACTAGACCCGGATCCATAAAGAGTTTCGCAAAGAAATAGGAATGCTAAATTTTCTATAGGAGTAGAATCCTACAGCTTATTCAATGGTTACTCGCAGGCAAAAAACTGCAGCACCAGATCGGCACTGCAGTTTCATCAGGAGTCATCCTATTCGGCTTACTTCAATTGAATTTGCTTCATGTACTCCTTGAATTCCTCGGAGATTTCTTTGTATTTCGTATGATGCAGGTAATGTGAGCCATCCATCGGAATCATTTTGCCCTGTGCCGATAGTTTGACTTGCTCCTCATGCAGCGGAATCCACTGTTCATGGTCCTTGTTATTGGATTGAACAAAGAGCAATATCGGCAAGTCACTAGGGTAGGTGAGCTGTTCACCATTTTTGAAATTAGAACCGAGGTGACTGAGCTCATTCATCAGTGTTGGATTATTCGCAACCTGGTTGGAAATCAAGCGCATCTGTTCTTTGGTATGCTCATCGTAATCAAGGGATTTATACAAATCTCCGCCGAATTGTTTGAGCAACCGCATCAGACCTGAATCTTGCGCGAACTGCATGGCTTTCAAAGGTAATTTAACATCCATGCCCGGCTGATTGGGAACACTGCTGTCGATACCGACAAAAGCCTGAACTTCATCCGGATAGGCTTTTACATACGACACCCCGTACAGCCCCGTGATGGAGTGTCCCATCAGAATGTAACGCTTAAGACCCAATTGCTGCACAGCCTCATGAATTTCACTGATAATGTTCTCGGTAGTTCTTTCTTTATCCGTCTCATCGCTGAGGCCATAGCCGAAAGGCTCGATCGCCACTATTTTGTAATCGGGGGCCAATTCATCAATCACCAGCTTGAAATCAAGCACAGGCGACGGGGTGCCTTGCCCCGGAAGGAGAACGATCGTCTGCTCACCGCTGCCTTGAATCAGCACATTCATATTTTTTCCGTCTACATTGACGAACTGGCCGTACGATTCGATTTTCTTCTTCTCGGACCCGTTAATGATCGCATTCGCAACAAATGTAATGCCCAAGAACAGCACGAGCGCCCCGATAAAACCTCCAATTATTTTTAGCCATAATTTCCGTTTCTTACGGCTCTTGATCCCGCTTTTTGGTGTTGGCGTTGCTACTGTGTCTGCCACGTTCATCTTCTCCTGTCCTTGTATCTGTATAGCCGCATTGACGACATACCTGAAGTATAGTCAAGCAACATGTCCTCTTCATGACGGCAATATGAACGGAGTATGAACTGAAGATGATAAGGTTGATATTGAACGGGAAGAGTACATTCGGCCGGAGGAAGAAACTGCGTGTATAGGGTAAGGTAAATATAGGAGCATCGGCTCCGGGTTTGAGTCAAAAAAAGGGCCTGTCCTGAGTCATGAAATGACTTTTTGGGGACAGCCCCCTGTTTTTCATGTGTGTGGATCTACCCTTTGGGTATGCCGGATGATATAGAGAGCAGAAATAATTGGATTTTCTACACTTGCTGATGAGCGAATGACCCCTGCTTAATCAAGAGGTGGAAAAACAGCACTTAAATCATTCCGTTTCACCCAAAGTAGTGGAAGTCATCAATATTAGTTGCTGTTTTTCCACTTGCTTCCTTGAATCGCCAAGAAAGTGATGAATTAAGATACGTTTGTCTACTTGCTTGTTGCAGGACTTTCCGTCCGGCAGTTGAAGGCGATCTATAAACGGTATTTACCGCCGCGCTACGAGACAGCCTCTCTTCTGCAACGACTGGTATCCGTAGTTATTGCCGAATTGACTTGAAGGACTCGGTCTGCTGGGTAATGCCCTTCTCTGCCGCAAAGCGCTCAATGCTCGACGCGCCGAAGAACCCATCGATGCCCTTCGTTCTCTGAATGACATAAGCGGCATCCTCCGGCTCTGCAATCGGTCCGCCGTGGCAAATAATCATGATGTCCGGATTCACCGCCCGGCCTGCTTTAATAATAGCCTCAATTCGTTCTACACAGTCGTCCAGGGTCAATGCTGTTTTGGCACCGATCGTGCCTTTGGTCGTCAAGCCCATATGGGCAACCAGAATGTCAGCTCCCGCCTCCGCCATAGCTTTGGCCTGTACAGGATCGAAGACATACGGGGTAGTCAGTAAATCCAGCTCATGGGCAATACGGATCATTTCAACTTCCAGGTCGTACCCCATACCGGTTTCTTCCAGATTTTGTCTAAATACCCCATCAATCAAGCCTACTGTAGGGAAGTTCTGAACACCGCTGAAGCCCTGCTCCTTCAATTGCTTCAGATATACCTCCATGACCCTGAACGGATCGGTGCCGCATACCCCTGCCAGAACAGGTGTATGCTTGACAACGGGCAGCACCTCAGCGCCCATATCAACAACGATCTGATTGGCATCTCCATAGGACAGCAAACCTGCGAGTGAACCGCGGCCTGCCATTCTGTAACGGCCGGAATTATATATAATCAGCATATCCGCTCCGCCTGCTTCACTGCTCTTGGCCGTAATCCCTGTGCCGGCCCCGACACCGAGGAGAATCTTGCCCAACTCCACCTCTTTCTTGAATTTTGCCATAATTTCTGTTCTGCTTAGCTTGTTCATTCGTATATCCTCCTAATAGTTATTCAGGAATTGATGTATGCATGAGTTCGATCAGCTTGAGTGCTGCAGCCTTTGCAAAGGCCGGATCGTTGATGGCGCAATCCATCTCAATGACTTCAACCCTTGTGCGGTCAACATGCTGGCGCAGGGTATGGAATAACATCCGGTCCTCCTCCGGTCCGTAGAAGGGCTGCCCCTCCACATCAATTGCGGAAATGCCCCTAAGCGGCAGTATCAGCACGGTGCTCTCTTCGGCCATGTTCAGCTTCTCTGCCAGCTTCCTTCCGATCTGTTCATTCTCCGCCACTGTCGTTCTCATCAGGGTAACGGTCGGATTATGCTGGTAAAAGGTATGATCCTTGAATTTCTCCGGCACGGTATCTGCCGGTCCAAAATTGCACATATCCAAAGCGCCTACCGAAACGACCTGTGGAATGCGCTTGCGTCCTGCAGCCTCCAACCGGTGCGGCCCCGCATTCAAGACACCGCCGATGATCTCATCCGCCCACTCGGTTGTCGTCAAGTCGAGTACCCCTTCAATGAAACCCGCCTCGATGAGCGCCTCCATTGATTGTCCCCCGATACCTGTGGCGTGGAACACAAGCACCTCGTAGCCCCGTTCCTCCAGGTATTTTCTTGCCGCTGTCACACAGGGCGTTGTTACTCCGAACATCGTGGCTGCCACTAGCGGTTTCTTCTCCGGTGTATGCGTATGCTCAAATTTGAGCATTCCCGCCATCGCAAATAATGCGTTTGTGAATATTGCCGTGGAAATCGAATTCAAGCCTGCGACATCCACCACAGAGGGAATCATGATAATATCGCTTGTGCCTACGTATGGAGCTGTATTTCCGGATGCAACGGTTGATACCAATACCTTCGGAACGCCAATTGGCAGGGCTCGCATAGCCGGAGCGACTAGTGAGGTTCCGCCGGTACCCCCAAAGGATATGATACCGTCGAATTTCCCCTGCTTGTACAACTGGGGGATCAGCTTCTCCAATCCTTGGGATAGCAGCTCTGTAGCCAAAGCCCGGTCCTTCCTTGCTGCAAGCTCCTCTATGTCCTTACCAGCAGCGTACGCGATCTCCCGGTTAGACACATCCGGAACAAAGGCCGGCTCGAACACGCCCGTATGGATCATCAGGGTCCCCAGCCCAAGCTCTTCGGCAATCCTCTTGATGTATAGATACTCCTCACCTTTCGTATCAAACGTTCCAGCTATTGCGATGGTCTTCATTCTGCAGCCTCCTCATATGGATCATCTAGAACAGTGCTCAATCCCGGTAGCCGAGCGCTATAGACTAATCATACGGGGCTTACTTAAGGATGAAAACGCTTTTATGTACTATATTTTTGTGTTTAAGTTAGATCTGTACTGCTTGGGAGAGCAGCCCTTCAGCTTTTTAAACATTTTGCTGAATTGGGCATAATCCGGATACCCTGCCATCGCGGCCACCTCGGATAATTGAAGCTGCGGTGCCTGGAGCAGCGTTGCAGCTTTATTGATGCGGAAGCTCACCAGGTAGCTCTGAAAGCTGCAGCCCACCTCTTTTTTAAACAAGCTGCTTAAATAACTGCGCGATACATGAGCTACCTTGGCCAGATCCGCAAAAACAACTTCATCGCTGTAGTTATGTGCGACATACTCTTTGACAAACTCCACGTAATCATAATGCCTCGTGATGCCGCTGAGCATTTTGACCATGAAATCATCCTCATTCAGCTTGCCCAGTCGCTTGAAATCGCGGGTAATTGCGGTAATCGACTGCTCGGATGGAATCCGTTCAAAGGCAGAGCCGCCAATGTAGCCCATAATATCTGTGTTATTGCTGTACATGTACTGGACGTCGACGGGCGTCTTCACCGGACCACCGTAAATCATCTTAATTACATCTGGCTTAAGCTGCCCGCAGGCAGCAAAGATGCGCAGCGCCTTAGCTTTGGCTGCCTCTAAGGAGACAACCTTCCGCGCCCCTACTAATCCGCCTTCGGTCAGGCCGAGATGAGCACAGATTACATCTGCCCCCGCCTCGAGCATCTGGACCGCCTGGGACTCGTCAAATACGAAGGCCACCGTAAACAGCTCCTGCCGATGGGCCAGGCATATGGCCTCAACCTCCTTGTCATAGCTGATTCCGTCTTCCTCCAGGGCCTCTCTGAACAATCCGTCCATCAGGCCGACTGTCGGATAATTATTGACTCCCGCAAAGCCTTTGTCCTTGATATCCATTATATAATCAGCTATTTCTCTAGTGGGATCATTCGCATTCAGCCCGAAGAGCACGGGAGTATGCCTCACCAGCGGCACGATTTCCCTTGACCCGAAGTCCATCACCATATCATTGCTGTTGCAGAACGGTAAAAAGCCTGCAAGAGAGCTTCTCCCCATTTGGCGGAACTTGCCGGAGTTCAGCATTAATATAAAGTCCGCTCCACTCTGGGCGGCAACCTTGGCTGTAATCCCCGTACCTGTCGAGACACCAATGATATGATTACCCTCGTGCAGTTGTGATTGCAGGTTCTCCAGTATGGCTGTTCTGTTCAAGCTCTATCGCTCCTCATCTCTTCAGATTCCTCAATCTTAACCATCTTATATAAAAGAAAAAGCCAACCTGCTACTGAGAGCGCTTCAATCCTGTATCTTCTATTATAACAATGTAAAGGAGCTGAAAAACCACAACCCGCAAAGTTACTTTTGCGGGTCATGGTTTCTGTTTGGGTCCGTATTTGAAGGGGCTGTATCCGTATCTGCCGTTACTTTTTCTCCTGCGCCTGCTGGGTAGGACCATAATTGGCGGCTCCGGTGAAGTGAACATCATCCGCCGACGGATAGTACTTCGGGATCTGTAAATCCCGCTGGTACAGTCTTAAGTGCTCTCCGCGCGGAACAATATCGACAACATCACAGCCTCTCCAGGATACCGAATATTGTTCACCGCGCACCGTTTCTTTCACCACCGCCGTCTCCACAGGATGCTCCAGCTCCACTATATCCCCTGCCTTAACATTGCGGAATACCACCAGATTGCCCTCTCTTGAGGGTGCGCAGGCTATTCCATTAATCCTCCATTCGAGGTTCTGCCCCATCCAGTCGTACACCCGTACTGCAACATCATATGTCTGCTTGGGCTTGATGGAAATATAGCCTGTATCGGGGTAATTCATGCTCACCGTGGCTTCCTCTGTTTCTTTATCGACAGGGATATTAACGAGAACCATTCCACCGCGGTATTCCACCGCCCGGTTCCATATAATCTCCAGGGCCACCGGAGCCATGCCGACGCAGCAGCCCGCAATGGAGCGGAACTTGGACAATGAGATGGAGTTGACGAGGGAGCCGCCGGTGAAGCCGCCAATCATTCTCTTGTCAATCTCCCTGTAGGTGACCCCCTGCCCATCAGGTAAGGTATTGTCTGTCACTACATAAGATGCCACCTTGAGCTGATTCTCCACCAGCTGGTTCCGTGCAAAGAGGGTCATATCGTTCCAATATTCCTCGTACCCGGCCAGAATTAACTCATTCGCGCATTCGATCATATCCTTAATGCAGCAGGTTTCACAGTGCTCCTCCTGCTGCGGATGCCACTGGGCATATTCCGGTACCCAGCCGAAGGAGGAGGACAAGGAACGGATATAATCATAGATCCCTTTACCCGCGGTAATATACCGCCCGGCGCCTGTGATGCGTCCAAGACGGACGAGTCCGGAGGCAACCCAGCCTGCCGAATGGATATGGCCGAAAAACTCCATTTTGTAATTAAAATAACGCGAGGGTCCCAGGAGGTGGTTGGCAATGCCAACAGCCAGATCAAGCGCCACCCCGTCTCCGGTGATCTCATATCTGCGCACCAGGGAGTGAAGCACAATCGCATTGCGAATTCCCTGCTCCCCCCGTCCGGTGTGCCTGGACAGATCGAATCCGCCGTCTTTCAAATATACGTCATTGGGGAATTCATACACTGGCTCCTTTTCCTCATAATCACCTGACCAGAAGGTTCTGACCTTCCTTTCGATGACAAGGGAGCGTAGCCCTCTTACAAGCCCGGAAGCCCTCTTTTCCGGTTCCGGGTCCAAAGGGTTATTCTCCACCATCCTGTTCAGTGCCGGAAGAATATAGCCCATTTCGTGAAAGGAGCTGTGATTCGTATGCGTCCAGGAGTATGGCTCATGAAAGCGCAGCCCGTGCTCTCCCCAAGACTTCATAAGATGGCGGTAAAAGGATAACTGAACCTCAGCTCCCTCTTCGGTCTTCAGCATTTTCCGGACGGCGTCAATGGCTTCGTACCAGGAGCCAACCAGCTCCGCGTCGTCTACCCGGCAATGAGCAGCTTCCGCAGGCTTCTTATGAGGGAGTACAAGCCAATACGGAAGGTTATCCGCCTTCTCATCCACCATGGATGTCAGATACCCTAGAACAAGCTGCGCATTGCGTAAAGGCTCAAATTTCTCATACGTCGGAGTTGACATAACTATTCCTCCATAGCCCCCTCTGCTTCAGCAGATTGATCCTTCGATTCCTGGTGGGCAGTATTAGTTAGTAGTGTTAGTGTTAGTAATGTTAACCTTGAAATCGTCGAAGTCGATGGAGGCGTTCGCGTAACCGTCAATACCGAACAACTGGCCGGTCAGCTTGCTGCCGCCGGTATGGCGGAAGCTGAATTCTGTGGCCACCGGAGCAGGAGCATCGTTAATATAGACGGTATAAGTCTTGGCGTCCCAGTTAGCGACCATTTTGATTTTGTACCATGTGCCCAGACTGAAGTCCTTCACCTTTACCTTATTCGAGGCTCCGTTCTGCACGATGATTTTACCCGTATCAAACGCCGTGACCATGGAATAATTGCCGGTTCCGCTGTCGTTCCTCACCATGGCGCCATTGGCGTACGGGAAGCTGCTGTTGACTCTGGCACGGTATTCGATGACGACGCGCTGATCCGCCTCAGCTTTGACCTCACCTGTATATGGCAGGAAAAGATTGGCCTTGCCCGCTGTAGCGGCAGTCGTCAGCCGGAGGAATTTATTCCCGCCTTCCTCCTGCACAGTGGCGGTAGCGCCGCCAGTGAGCGCTTCGCTGACAATGCCGTAAGGGTATTTGCCTGCCGTGTCACCGGAGAAATCCCGGTAAGCGTTATAGAACACGCCACCCTGCGTAGTATTAAGCGAACCTAACAGGGCGGCTTCTGCTTCAGCAAGCTTAGTCAGCTCCCCGTCATACTGCTCCTTGGTCAAATCCGCGTTCCCGGCCAGTTCCTCCGCGTGATCCACTTCGGCCACGAAGGCGTTATACTTGGATTGACTATAGTTACCTAGCCCGTCTCCCAAAGGATAGGAGAAATTGACCATCTTGCTGCGGAGCTGGTTCACAATCTCATCCAGACCATAACCCGGAACAACTTCTACGGAAACGGTGGAGAAGAACTCACGTCCGGCCAGCTTCAGGGTAACAGGCACCTGAACTGTGCCAATCGAACTGAAATCAAGTCCTGTCAGCTCCCGGCTGACGACAGCGGCCTGCTTCGGCTTATTATTGTAAACGACATCCACAATGCCGGGCAGCTTGGGGCTTACACCAGAAGGAGTCCTCACTACAGAAGCTACTTGAATCGCATCTGATGCTGCAATTACCTTCAAGCGGAAGGTGACCTGCTTGCCGCTATATGCGGCTGTAATGAAGGCTGTGCCCGGTTTAACCGCGTATACTGAACGGGTGACTGGATCAGAATCTATCCGGGCCACTCCGGAATCACTGCTGGTATACTGGGCATTCTGTGTCACGTTTTGTACTTCATAGTTATTGTAATGTGCAGTTAGCTGAAGTGGTAAGCTGGTCTGCCCGCTGATCAGAATGGGCTTCAACCCGCTGAAGACTACGGACTGCACAGATTTAGGTTCAGCAGCAACATTAACTGCGGTTGTGGCTATTTTTCCGTTGTAAGATGCGGTAATGATGGCACTTCCAGCACCGGCAGCCTTAATCTGATTCCCAGCGTCAATAACAGCCACCTTCGGATCGGAAGAACTGAGGACAACTCCCGTGTTAACAGCGGAATAGGTAGTAGCTGTTACCTTATACAAGGGCAAGCTGCGGGTTTCCCCCAACCCCAATGTGAAGCCGGGAGCTTCAAATAGCAGCTCTGACGTATTCAGCCGGAACACATCCATACTGTCGATTTCGGCAACATTCTTCCCCTTGTAGAAGCTGATAGTGTTGCTGCCTTGCCCAAGATAGACCTTCGCCGTGGAAGCCCCCCAGCGGTTCAAGCCCGAATAGACGATGTTCAGATTGGCACCGGAGCCGCCGTTGACCGACAAGATATGGGAGGCCTCTCCCGCCTCCGGTGAGCCATTGGCATTACGCACAGACAGCACATAAAAACCCGCCTCCGGCACGTTAACTGTAAATCGGGCATAATCATTGGTGCTGCTGATATTGGCGACTTTCATCCCGCCGGAAGCGGAGGCTTCCCGCCGGACAGCCTGGAAAGATTCACCAGCCGGATCTTGCACCAGTATCGCTGATTCCGCTTCATAACGAGTCCGCACCGGCTCTCCCGAAGGCACTGCAAGCGGACTGTTCGGGTCGGCGGGTTCTCCCAGGTTCGGTGTATGGTCTGCACTCCAGGTGAACTTCTGTGCGCGGACATTGCGGGTCCAGCCTGAGCCCGGCCAGCGGGCGGTATGGTAGATAATCCAGTCCTCTGTACCGTCTGGAGAGGTGACGATACTGTGGTGGCCCGGGCCGTAGATGCCATTCGCACTGGAGAAGACCGGCTGATCGCGCTTGACCCAGGAGCCTGGATTCAGCGGATCATCGCCGAGCTTGGCGGTAATCAGCCCGAGGCAGTAGCTGTCTGTCCAGCTTCCATTGGCAGAATAGATCAGATTAATGGTGTCGCCCTTTATAGTGATCTGCGGACCTTCATTGATTCTGCCCGGGGACGTCTCCCAATCATATTCAGGCGTAGATATCAGTACCCGCTGAGAGCTGATGGTCCGCGGGTCGCTCATCCGGGCGATGTATAGATTCTGGAAGCTTCCGTCCGTATCTTCCCAGCCGGACCAGATGAAATAGTGTTGCTCACCCACCGTCAGCACCGTGCCGTCGATCGCCCAGCGGTCGGTGGGGTCAGTAATTTTACCTTTGAACTCCCAGGTTCCGCTTAGCGGATCTGCACTGGCGTTCTCCAGCACGTACATACGGTGGTTGGCGTTGGTTCCGTTGTCGGCCGCGAAGTAGATGTACCATTTGTACGCTCCGTCCGTATCTTTGAGATAGTGCATTTCCGGCGCCCACACATTGGAGCTATACATGGTTCCCTTAACCGGTGTCCAGGCCAGGCTCCGTTCGCCCGCTTCAATGCCGGTGATGGTCTTCGCCCTACGGATCATGATCCCGCTGGCATTGACGAATACGTTGTAATAATAGCCGTCCGTATGCTGGTATACCCAAGGATCGGCCCCCGTCTGCATAATAACATTGTAGAAATCGGACATATTATCCCCTCCTTGTACAGCGGCCGGCCCCGGTGAAGCTGGCGTTGACTCTTCAGCAGCAGCCAGCCCGCCCCATTGTGGCAGCATCAGCAGCAGTGCGAGACACAGCAGCAGAAATCTGGATTTTTTGCCATGCATGTGCAGCCCTCCTTCGATAGATAAAAACGCTTTCATTTTTTTCATCTCCCTCTTGTTTAGATTTTTTTGGGTTAGCGTCCTCATTCTACCTGCTGGAGAACTTTTAAAAAATGTACTATCTTAAATGGTTTTTGTAACCGCTTTAGAAAAAGTGCCTTCACTGTGGCAGGAAACCATAAAATCAACCGGAGGGTGAATCTGAGGTTATATTTGAAGCTTCGTCGTCACTGCGGTGAACATTTGGACTTCCGGCCGCTGTTGTCACCAGATTTCTTGATTAATACAGCTCTTCGCGGTGGAAATCCGGTGACAAAGGCGGTCGCTACCGCTCCTACAGTTCCATATTTCCCCTCCGTTTCTTTTGCTTTTTGGTTATTTCTTTAGTGCCTCTTATATGGAATAAATGATTAGTTGGATAAACGTATCTTAATTTGAATGCTTTGCAGCGTCTGAGAGAATTAGTTGGAGAAACGTCATTTAATTCCAGGCATTTCCTCTACTCTGCTCGATTTGCCGCCTAGTAACTGCTATTTTTCCAACTGTTATCCGGCAAGGGCTCCTCTGTTCAAGAGCAAGTGTAGTTAATCCAACTGCTATTTCCGGCGACAGGCGCTACCACATCCTTGTCCATACTGTTGCCAGCTTCTGAAGCTATGCAATCCAAAAAGACACCTCCCGATTATAGGAAGTGTCCTGGTTGCACATTCGATTAGCCTATCTGCCCTTCCCGGTAACGATCTGTCTGATGTACTCCAGGGGGAACCTTGGGAATCCAGCCGGATCATACGATTTATGGACGGGAATATTCTGTCTGCAGGATCGGCGTCATCATAGCTCACTTTCCCTCAGATTGTCTAAACTCTTCAATCGTATCGCGGTCATTAACCAACTGAGGAATTTTCACGGTCACGGTCGTTCCGTGGCCGAACCGGCTCTCGACTGTGAGTCCGTAGCCCTCTCCGAACAGCATCTGCAGCCGGTGATGGATATTCTTTAGCCCGATGCCTTGTGCCGGTTGTTCGTCTGATGCCCGCACCGGGTACTCCATACTAAGCTTCGTCTGGAGGGCGGCTAGCACTTCCGGTTCCATTCCTTTCCCTGTATCTGTAATACAGAAGCACACATCTCCATGCGCATCCATCCTTCCGCTAACCAGGAGGCGGCCGCCTTCGTCCATCCGCTCCAGTCCGTGATATACGGAGTTCTCCACAATAGGCTGGAGGATCATCTTAGGCGTCTTCATAGATAACAGCCTCTCCTCCACATCAAGCTCCATGGAGAATTTATTCTCGTAGCGGATTAAGATAATCTTCATATAGGCCTGAATACAGTCCACTTCTTCTCTGATCTGTACAAGATTATCCTTCTTGATGCTGTAACGGAAAATCTTGGACATACAGTAGGTAATTTGCGCAATCTCCCTGCTCCCGTATTCCAGCCCGATGCTGCTGATACAATTCAGCGTATTATAGAGGAAATGGGGATTAATCTGGCTCTGCAAGGCAGAGAACTCCGCCTGCTTCTGGCTCAACTCGGACTCATATAATCTGGCCTGGGTACCGAACATATCCCGGGCCATCTCATCCATCTCATCCATCATCCGGTTAATGTCGCGGGCCAGCAGGCCCACCTCATTGGTGAACCGGACCTTGATGCGGAAGCCCATATCCCGCCGTCCGACCCTCTTCATATCCATAACAAGTCCCATCAGCGGACGCATCAGACTGTTCATGAAGAAGCTGCCGATTACGAGCATAGTCAGAATAATGCCGATGCCCACAATAATGCTGACCTTACGCATCGGGGCCATGTCCGCAGTCAGTTCATGCACCGGAATCATACTAACAACCCGCCATCCGTCAGCCTGCTCCAGACCCTTCACCTGAACGAGAATCTCTTCTCCGTCAATGGTAGCCTTTACGCCGTTAAGCAGACTCTCTTTGTCCATAGATAGAACTTCCCGGAACAACGTGCCCCGTGCACTGGAATTCGTGGAGGCAATCACCTCGTCCCGGTTATTCAGAATATACAAGGTGGAGCTCTGCGTGAATTCCGTATTTTCTACCAGCCCCTGCAGCTTGTCCATATTGACCATCACGGTGCAGTAACCTGTAATCTGGGAGTAATAGATTCCCCCAATGTTCTCCACAATCGGCGCGATATAGAAGAACTGTTCCGTACCTGTCCGTTCGTCCTTCAGAATCGTGGTGAACATCCCCTGCTCCCGCAGCAAGGGGTCATCTTTATATTTCTGAATAAAAGTATCATAGGGGTTGATGAAGAAAATATCGCCGCTTGCCGAGTCCAGACTATGCAGCCGCCTTCCCTTGATGTCGTTAATGACGATGCCGTTCACATAGGAATTGAAGGATCTCATATATTCCATAAGATCCAGTGCATAAGGGCCGCTGTCGAATGCTCTTTTGTAGTCATCAACCTCCACGGAGAATTCCTGAATCAGCTTGCTGTTGACTGCAATGCCGGTGCTGACCCGGATATCATTGAACACAGTATCAATCTTGCGGCGGGTCTGTTCGATCATCTGGTTGCCGTAAGTGGCAGCCCGCTTCTGGGTTAAATTAGAGAAGCTATGGAAGAAATATATCTCCATGACTGTGAATATAACGATCGAGAAAAAAAAGATAAGCCATATCTGATGTTTTAATTTCACTTTACTGGTCTTCATGGCTTACCGCTCCGATCCGCTTAGCTTTTTCTGAATTTGGTGGGCGTCATCCCGCAATGCTTCTTGAACACTTTGTTGAAATAATAATAATCCACATACCCGGACTTAACGGCAATTTGCTCAATGGACAGGTCCGTATGCTTCAGCAGCTCCCGGGCTTTCCTGATCCTCAGCTCTGCCACATATTCGGAGAAGGTTCTTCCCAGATTGTTCTTGAACAACTGACAGCAATACACCTGATTAATGAAGAACTGGACAGACAAATCTTTCAGATACAGCTTCTGCTCAAAGTTCCGGTCGATATAGACGACCATCCGGTTGAAGCAGGACAGGATATCCCCTTCCTGCAAGGAACGGCTGCTGCCTTGCCGGATGACCGTAAGGACGTCATGCAAGAAGCTGCACAGAGACGCAAAGTCTTCGAACCGTTCCTTGATCTCGGAATAATTGAGGAATTCCAGTTCCATATCCCTCAGTTCTTCAGCATACGTGTTTATAAGCATCCCGACAGCCTGATTCCATAAGTAGACCACCTCACCCATACCCAGATGATGGTTCCTGAAGTATTCCTGCAGTCCTGTAATGAACACATCCATATCGTCAAGCGAATTCCCGTGAATGATCGTATAGAGTCCATCAATACAAGGTTTCATGAGATGAAGCTTCGGCTCATAGTGAACGGCTGCTGAAGTCTGCTCCAGAAAAATATGTGAGGCGGACAGGTCAGCTTCTTTAATCAGCTTGCTCACCTGCTGAAGCTGGCTGCTGATGCTGCTGATGCCCACACTTTGGATTCCCGTCTCCGTCAGTACCCCTTCATCCGGGGTCCACTCTAAGCCGCTTAGATGCTCTGCCATCCGCACGACCAGCAGCTTCCGGGACCCGGCTTCAACCTCCACTGCAGTTATGTTCCTGCCCCCAGGAGAGAGCAGCTTCCTGATATCCTTAATGTCACTCGGCAAATAGACCGCAAACACCTGGTAATAGCATACAGCCATGCTGGCCGGAAGCGGCAGGAACTGCCTGATCTCGGTCTCATCCCCCGAGGTCAGCGCATCCAGGAGAAGATTATTGCGGATTGCGTTTCTCCGGGAGAAGTGAGTGGCCAGCTTCGCAATGAATGTATCCGCCATATCGACATCCAGAGGTTTAAGGAAATAATCGAGCGCCCCGTAGCGTATCGCTTCCTGGGCGTATTCAAATTCCCCATATCCGCTTACGATGACAAATTCCGTGTTCAGCCCTTGCGCTCTGGCCCGCTTCATCAGATCCAGCCCAGAGATATCCGGCATCCGGATATCGGTAAACACCAAGTCCGGCTGCTGTATACACAGGGCCTCCCACGCTTTGTAAGCGCTTGTAAATTGTCCTGTAATTTCAAAACCGTATTTCTCCCAGTCAAAGGCGTTCTGAATTCCTCTTATCGCCCATGACTCATCATCTACAATCATGACCTTGTACATGGGTAGCCTCCTGAACCTATGAATTCCTCTGAATAATAGTGAAAATGTCCGGGAATAGCAACCGAAATTCGGATAAACCATGATAATGAACCCTCAATGGCTTATCCGAATATGATGAGATTATTTTTTGGCGGCTTGGCTCTCTCTGTAATTCTTCACATTTTCCTCTTGAACGGCTTTACCGCCGGCGTCCATATATTCTTTCACCAGCTTCTCGTACAGGGCGTCGAACTCTGCCGGCTTGGCAACGATCAGCCTGTCAATCATTTGTTTGTTCATGTCGCCCAGGGTTTTGCCGTACTTGATATTGGCTTCGTTCGGTATGCCATAGTTGTAGCTGCTATAACCGTCTGTTGTATTGATTGCATAGGAGTCAATAGCCAGCTTCTCGTAACTCTTGTCCCCGGCTGCCAGCGCTGCCGCATATGTTCTGACATTCTTTTCGGTATCGCCCAGCTCAGCGCCGTTTACAATCATCGTATAATCCATATTCAAATTGCTCATTTGCATTTTCTCGCCGGTCTGTGAAATCCCGTGCGGGATGCCGTCTACCAGCTTGTGGTTAACGCCTTCATCACCGAACTGCAGGAAGAACATCACTTCCCGGTCAGCCATCCAGTTCAGATATTTAATCGCCAGCTCCGCGTTCTTGCTGCTCTTGGGAATGAAGGAGAATATACCATTCTCATTATATACCTCTTTGAGGTATTTGCCTTCGTCATTCTTGAAGGTATCAATCGGAACATAGTTGGCCTCCGGCGAATTTTGCTTTAGCGGAACACGGATTTTTTGCGTCATCGGATAATCCCAGTTGGCAGCATAGAAGCCTACCTTGCCGTTGGTTACATCGGCATCCGCCTGCTTGGTTGTTTTGTCCAGGGCAAAATCGGGGCTGATCAGCTTCTCATTGTACAGCTTGTTTAGCCATTGGTAAGCCTCCTTGTTACCGGGCTTCAGCCAGTTCGTCGTGGTGATGAATTCCTCCTCGGGCATGGTCTTCCAGAACGATTGCACCAGGTTACCGAAGGTGTAATTCATACCGGCAGCTGCTGTAGCCCAAGGGATGACGCCGTCAACATTACCGGGGTTCTTGTCACGGAAGGCTACCAGCGTCTCATACAATTCTTCCCGGTTCGTAGGAAGCGGCAGACCCAGCTTATCCAGCCAATCCTTGCGGATGAACATTCCGTTCCAGGCCAGCAGGGTCCGCTTGCCCGGGATGGAGACCTGTTTGCCGTCATATTTGCCGTAGGAGAGCACCTTCTCACCCAGGTACGACTTCAATTGCTGGCCGTGCTGTTCCAGCAATTCGTCCAGCGTATAGAGTCCCTTGCTTTTGGCGAAGCGGGTGACCAGGGTCCCGTCGTAGGTGAAGGAAATATCAGGAGCCTGGTTTGCGGCCATTAACACATTCAGCTTGTCGACTTCCTGGGAACGGGGGACAGGAACAAATTCTACCACGGCGTTATTGGGCTTGCCGAATTTCTCATTAACGTATTGGGTCCATTTGTTGTTGTTCAAATCCGGCTGTCCCTGAACCCCGCGGTCGAACACTTCTACCGTCAAGGTTGCCGGAGCACCGGAAGGGGCCCCCGATGCAGTTGTTGATGCCTCTGACAATGATGTCTCTCCGCTCTTGTTGCCATTCCCTCCACAGCCTGCCGCAACACCGGCCAGAAGCGTCATACTGAACAGAATTGCTGCTGTTTTCTTTATACCCGTACTCACATTAACCACCCTTTCATTCCCCTGTTTGTTGAGATCATCCACGCTGTAGATCTTGTGCAACACTACGCTTCTATCCGTCCGGGAATCCCCCCCTTCACTCGGACTCTGCCGCCCTCAGCCTTTAATCGCTCCGGTCATTACCCCATCTACGAAATACTTCTGGAGCTTCGGATAGATCAATAGAATCGGAACGGTTGTAAACATCACGCTCGCTGCTTTTAAGGATTCAGGCACAATGAAGGAGCCTATACTTCCTTCTCCCCCCTGCTGGCTATCCAGCTGCTGATTGGCCGAAATGATCTGGTACAGCTTGAGCTGCATAGGGTACAGCTCCTTCTTCGTAATATAGAACAAGGCATCCTGGAAGCCATTCCACCGGTCCACCGCATAGAAAAGGCTTAATGTGGCAATGGAAGGCAGCGAGAGCGGAAGTACAATCCGGATGAGAATGCCCAGATCCGAACACCCGTCAATGGACGCTGATTCCTCCAGACTCTCAGGAAGCGAGGTGAAGAACGTTTTCAGGATGATCAGGTTGAAGACACTCATGGCGCCCGGCAGAATCAGACTCCATACCGTGTTCATCATACCGAGGTTTTTAACCAGAATATAGGAAGGAATCAGTCCGCCGCTGAAATACATCGTGAAGACGAGGGCTGACAGAATGAAATTTCTTCCCCACAGCCGCTTCTTCGTTAACGGATACGCCGCGCAAATGGTCAGGAACATGCACACGACGGTGAAGAAAATAGTAAGCACAATACTATATCCCAGCGTGTACAGCATATCCATATCGCTCAGAATGGTTTTGTACGTTTCAATGGTGAAATCTACCGGCCACAGCCCTACCTTCTGGGCTACAATTGCTTCGTTAGAGCTTAGCGAAAGCGCAATCATATATAAGAAAGGAACAATACATGTGAAGGACAAGGCCACAATGAATACTATAATCGCAACATCGGTTACACTCATTTTTTTGCCTGGACGCACGTTCTTCATCAGCTTCACCATATTCCATCCTCACCTAATTTCTTCGCGATATAGTTGGCGCCTATGAGCAGGGTCAGACCGACCACGGATTGGAACAAGCCTACCGCTGTAGCCTGGGAGAAGTCTCCCGAGCTGATGCCCACTCTATACACGAAGGTACTGATTACATCGGAGTACTCGCTGACCAGTGAATTCCCCATCACGAAGGGGCGGTCGAACCCGATGGACACCATCCGCCCAATCTGCAGGATCAGCAGAATATTGATGGTCGGCTTAATGCCGGGCAGGGTAATATGCCACATTTTGCGAAGCCTGCTGCACCCGTCCATATCGGAGGCCTCATACAATTCCTTATTGATTCCGGTGATCGCCGCCAGATATATGATGGTCCCCCAGCCGATATTCTGCCAGACTCCCACGAAGATGTAGGTGATCAGCCACGGAATTTTCTGCGACAGGAACTCAATCTTCTCTAGTCCGAGGGCAGCGATGAAATGATTGACCATCCCGCTGTTCGAGAACATCAGGTATACAATTCCCCCAATGATCACCCAGGACATAAAGTGCGGCAGATATAAGACGGTCTGGGTTAACTTCTTGAATCTGGCCTGCCTTACTTCATTGAGCAGAATGGCCAGCAATATGGGCGCCGGGAATCCCGCGATCAAATCCAGAACATTCAGAACCAGCGTATTCTTCAGTGCACGATAGAAGCTGTCCTGCTGGAAAATAAACCGGAACACATCGAGTCCAACCCACTCACTCCCCCTTATTCCTGCGAAGATGTTGTAATCCTGGAATGCCATAATCAAGCCATAGATGGGAGCATATTTAAAAATGGCAATGTACGACAGAGGCACCAGCAAAAGGACATAGAGGATGGCATCTCTTTTTATTCTGAACCAAAAAGTATTTCTCTTATTTATTCCGACACGATTCCGCTGATTGTATAAAACCGCTTTCATTTCTCTCATCCCTCCGGCTGTATTAAGGAGCTCTCATGTCCTTCATTATAGCTTCCGGGGCAAATAAGAAAATGTAATCCCTTAAATGAATTTGGTAATAACTTAAAAGGCTAAAGTAATATAAAAAAGAACAGCATCCTCCGGTTACGGAAGACGCTGTTCTTGCTGTACAATGAATTCTCCGTCAAAATCTGATGTCAAATCTGCTTCAACGACTTGACGAGGTTTGCCAAGAACGTTGAACCATTCCATAAATTCTGTGGAGCCCCAGTGCGGTGAGCAGTCGCTGGCAAAGGCTGCGGTTCTGCCTTTGCCGTAAGTGCCAACGGTAAGAATGGCATCACCGTTAGGGCTCAGCAGCTCCTCGGCATCGGGCTTGGCCGCCAGCTTGTTGTATCCCAGCAGCTTCGGCCACTCGCCGTAGCCTGCAAGCGGATGTTCTTTGGCGATTGCAGGAGAGAACCCTGACGGCATCTCAACCCGGTCATCGCCGTTCTGCATAATAACCGGCAGCACCTCGGCCAGTACCGTATTCGTGTAGTTCGCTTTACCTTCGATACCCATAAAGGTCAGGTAGCCTCCGACCATCAGCAGACCGCCGCCTTCTTCGACATACTGCTTGATGTGATCCAGAGCGTTGGGGATAATCTGCATCTGGTAGAAGGTAGGGTTCTGCAGCAGGAATGTGTTCGCTCCTACATCACTGATGACAATGGCTTCATAGGCTTTAAGCTCTTCAAGCGACTGGGGAAACCGGACCTGGACTTCATGGGCGGGCATATAGGTTACTTCAATTCCCTCTTTGCGCAGACAGGACAGCAGGTAAGTGGCCCCTTCCTCATACTTGGTGGATGTAAAGCTGTCATACTATTCTCCACTCATTTCACTATCTAAGAACCTCTTACACTCTCATTCAAACAACTGCTTATGCTTATTGAAAAACTGATAAAAGAATTGGACATTGTCCAGCTCAAACCATTCTGCTGTATGAAGCGGCCTTGCATCGAGATTGTATATTTTTGCCTGTAGTGTGCCTAGAACATAGGGTGAATGAGTAGCAATAATGAATTGGCTGTCCAAATAACGCGCCAGCTCATTGATTTGTTCCGCTATTTTTATCTGATTGGCTGGAGATAGTGATGTTTCCGGCTCGTCCAGTAAGTACAAATGCCCAGGCAGCAGATGTTCCTCGAAAAATTGCATGGATGTTTCGCCATTCGAATATTTCTCTTGCGAGAACTGAATGTCGTCCAGCTTCTTCTTAAATGCATACGTTGCTTCATATTCTGCTGCCTGTTCTTTGCTCATCCCTTTATTCATCTGCTCATATAACAGTCCCTCACGCAGTACGGAAGCTTGTTGGATCTTCTTGATCTCATATAAAATATCCTCTGATTTCAGATACCGGCTTCCTTCTGGAAGCCGCCTGATTGCACGCTCTTGCTCATCCTGCCCGAGCTGATAGCTGCTCCTCTCTATAAACCGCTGAGCATAAATACTATGCCCATAGCTGGTCATTCTTTCGGCTCCCGGAATCCCCAGCTTGCCCGAAATTACATTAAGTAACGTGGATTTACCGCTGCCGTTATTGCCATAGAGCACCGTGATCCGGTCAAACAGCAGCACCTCTCCAGCGATATGTTTAAATACATGGTCAGGGTAGATGTTGGGATTACGCTCGATTTCATCAGACAGCTTAAAGCTCCGCAAATAAATCATGGCTGTGCTCCTTCTTCTGTAGCTCCGCCATCGGCTACCGGTGAATCTGGCTTCAGCCGGAAGTCATCACGGGCAGCATCTATGAATAGCGGCTCGGCAAATCGTGAGCCGGAATCGTTGCCTGAGCCGCGCTGGTAAGCGGCAAAGCTGGTGTAAGGTTTCTTTTTCCAGAGCCAGAACGCCTCATCCGCACCAGCCTCAGCGTAATAAAGATTACCATCCACCGTGGTATTCCGGTTGCTCGTGTATTCGTTGCTGATAAAGACGCTGGAATCCCCAGCTACAATAATGTTCTTACTAATCGTATTGCCGCTTAAGTTCGCTTGCAGATACAATTGTCCATTGCCGTCGCCTAAGAGGTCATTCTTGTACAGCGTATTGGATACAACCGTACTATCGCTGGTACCGCCGCGCTCCCCGTCATAACCGCCCATTGCAATGCCGGTCAGGCGATTGCGGTAGATCAGGTTGTCTTGTACCGTGATGCCGCTGGTTAGCCGTCCCTTATGCTCGGAAGCAAGCTCAATCCCTATGTCATTGTCGTATACGCGATTCTCCGCGACAAGGATTGACCTGCCCCCGTCGATGTATATTCCGCCCGCTGCATTGCTGCCGTTCGGCACAGAAGCGCCGTATGACGGATTACTATTGGATGAAATCCCGTAGACTACATTGCCCCGAACCGTTCCGTTCCTTGCCTGATCTACCGCCATATCTCCGGCCGTGCCTTCAAAGCCGATCAGGTCAATCCCGATGTTGTCATTGTCATGAATGATATTGTTCGTAATCGCAAAAGCATCCACATTGCCATTCACAGCCAGCGCTTCACTGGAACCGAGGACCAAATCATACACTTCATTGCCGTCAATGGTCAGGCCAACCAGGGCTGTGTCTGCTTCAGTACCGTACACCGCTATACCGTGAGCATCTCTGCCGGAAAGCTCGTCCCCCTCAGGGTTGGCGGTATTGGCGATGGAATGAATGCGGTTATTCAGTAACGAGATGAACTTCCCTGAGCCGTGAATATAGATACCTGCAGGCACCTCACCTCTGGTTGACGTCTTATAATTGCGAATTTCCAGTTCCCTAATAGTTACATAGCCCGCCTGACCGATCTCGATAAGGCCTTCCAGCCCGTTAACCGGCAGGCCTTCCCCGTCAAGGACTGCTGTCTCATTAGGATATCCGGCGAACACGATAGATCCCGCTGCCGCTGAGCCTCCTCTTGAGATGCGCAGCTTCTGATGATACACGCCTCCGCGAATATAGACGTAACTATCCGGATCGGCATGATCGGCAGCATATTGTAGCGTCTTCCAGGGCGAATCTATCGTTCCCGGGTTTGTGTTATCTCCAGTTATAGATACGTAGTAGGTATTAGCGGCATCCTCCGGATTTGTGTTTACAGTTGGAGAAGCTGGTGTAATTAGCTGATTTGAAGAGATTGGGGAGGTTATATCAGGCAGCGTCGGTTTCTGGCTGCCGGAACATCCCCATGTCATAAGCAAACAAAGAATAATGGCGGATCGCCGGAAGTTACTGAGCATATTTGCTGTCCTCTCAACTATACTTCTATATGATTGCGGTAATTCATTCCATTGATTATCATAGTTGATAACCCTGATCAAGACAAACCAAGAGAGTCGTGTTCTATGTAAAAGGGCTATATAGCAAAAAAAAAGACCCGGAGAGGATCTGTGTGCGGTATTTCAGGTCAGTCTGTCGCTGTACCGGAGGCACCATACTCTTCAATTTGCAGCTTAACCTCAAGGTGTACCGGAAGCCCGGTGAACGTCTGATCCCAATGCGCCTTCACTTTCCGCCAAGCCTCAGGATGCTGAATTCTCAGGGTTTTACCGAATCCGCCGATGTCGGCATGCAGCTCATGCTGCATTTTGTCAATCACCGTCTCTACCAGCTCCCTTACCTCCTTCTCCAGCTCCATGGCATCCCGTCTCATAAAAGCCGCATCCAATCGGTTCCCGTCTGTTGAGAAGGTTTCGGCGTATCGGCCTTTCGATTCAATCTTTACATGAAACGAAATCTGCCCCTCCTTCACAACTGCCTTGATCTTGCTGCTCATCGTTTTCACCTCATAGGTAATCAGCCTGCCGGTGTCATCCTTGTGGGTTTTGAGCACACCGCCTTTACCCTTGCCTGTCAGCCAGACTACACCCTCCAGTTCCTTCTCGCTCAAAAAACCGCTGAGCTTGCCCGACTCACCGTCAATGATTCCGGCTCCGGCAAACTTCATTTCATTCTCCGCAGCAATGACATTCTGCAGCAGAAAGCTCTTCTTGCCGCGCAAAGGGCCAACAATCTTGGTAATAGTTACCGGGTCCCAGATGCGCAGGCTCCGGTCACGGTTGCCGAAGATGCCTTCGAGCACAAAGGCGGGTGTCTGGCCGGGCAGCACATTGTTCAGTACATCTTTGGCCTTTCCCTTGCTGACCAGAACCAGCACGCTCGGGCGGATATCATTATCCCGGCTGAAGAAATCAATCAGCTCCGACAGCTTCGTGGAACGGGCCAGCTTCTCGCCAATGACAATCACCTTCAGGTGGTGTCCGATCGGCTCGCGGTTAGTGCGCAGCGAGAGCTCACGGATGGCCTCGAAGATAGAATCGCCGGTCTCGGTCATATTGTAGAAATTTCTTGAAGCAGCCCCTTCTTTTTTGGAGCCTACTGCGCCTTGCGGCACAATAAATTGATAGGTCGCCGATATCCGGTCACGTTTAGAATAGTCTCCACCTTTACCATCGAACTTCTTTTCAATAACGGTCTCATCTGCCACATCCAGCGCTACCGCCACTTCCATATTCAAATTCTCAATCGGTGTACTGCTCCAGCAGGCCGTTAACAGCACAATTTGAGCGATGGACACAATCAGCAGAATGCAGTGCTTCATGAATCGGCTCTCCGGAAATAAGCAATGAGCAGCAGTGGCAGCGGGATCAGTCCGAAGAGCACGACTGCCCAATTGCCAAGTCCTGTACTAAAGGCAAATAAATTATTAATGTTGTGCGGCGCTTCCGTGATGAGATAAGCAACCGGCAGCAGCAGGAATAGACAATGATCCAGCTTGAGGTTGAAGATTTGCGAGACTCCCAGTGCAGCTCCGTAAAAAGAGATACAGAACGTACAGAAAATCTGCATAATCCAGATTACCAGCAGCAGCGACTCAAACCGTTCGAACAGCAGATTCACTTCAAAGCTGCGGATCAGGTCAATGAATGGCCAGGTCCGGGTAACCACTCCTTCTACAGAAAACGCCCCAATCGTCAGTACAACAGCCAGCAAATAAAAAATCATTGAGATCAGGGTTCCGATCACGAGAACTCTGCCAGCCCGTTTGGGCTTGTCCATAAAAGCAACAATAAACAGCAGAGCTTCGCCCGCTGTATAGGTTAGAGCCGTTGGCTTAATCCCTTTCCAGACCGGAGCGAGGCCTTCTCCAAGTACAGGCCGCAGATTGTCCAGCTCGAATACCTTCAGGCTGAGCAGGCAGACGCCGAAGAATATGGCGCCGGCCAAAGGAGCAACCAGTCTGCTTAGCCGTGATAAGGCATTGATTCCCCCTCTGCACAGATAAAGGGCGACCCACAGGAACAGGCCCGCTACTGCCCATGCAGGGGTACCTTCCAGGAGGAAGAACATGGTTACCTCCTGCATGGTACGAAGCTCATAGCCGGATACCGCGAGAAAATAGCCAAGAATCACCAGCCCGAGCAATACGGCGACCGGTTTACCGGTAATTTGGGTGCTGTATTGAAAAAAAGTCTGGCCTGGAAACCTCTGGCTGAGTTTAACGATAATTACACCTGCTGCCATTGAACAGAGCGCCCCAAGTATTACTGAAATCCACACATCGGGCGTGCCCGCAGCCTGTACGGTTGTCCGGGGAAGGCTGAATATCCCGGCTACGAGAATGTAATTTACCATAATAATGGTCGCTTGACTCGTTGTAATTTTGTCATGGGCTTTGTTGATCATAGGCCCACCTCCCTTTCACCGTGGCTTATCTTTTACGCAGCTTATCCTTGGGCTCCAAAAGTGAAGGACGGCGCTTCATCAACTGGAGCGGTACCCGGATAATAAAGTCGCGAAGATCACTCATCCGGTTAGGCGTGATTATGCTCAGATAAGGCACGCCGAAGCTCTTCAGCTTAATCAAATGACTGGCCAGCAGGAGGAAGAACAGCACTACACCATACAGCCCGAAGGTAGCAGCGAAGAACATCGCGAAGAAGCGGAGAAACCGCAGGGTGATCCCTGCACTGTACATCGGTACCGAGAAGGAAGAGATCGCTGTAACGGCAACGACAATAACCAGAATAGGACTGACAATCCCAGCCTCGACCGCCGCTTGGCCGATAATCAGACCGCCGACGATACCCATGGCCGGGCCAATCGGCTTAGGCAGACGCAGGCCCGCCTCACGCAGGATTTCGATCGAAATCTCCATAATAAGCGCTTCGATTAAGGTTGGGAACGGAACCCCTTGGCGTGAGCTCATGATCGAAATCGCAAGCTTGGTTGGAACCAGACCGGGATGGAAGGAGAGGAAGGAAATATAGAGCGCCGGAGCAAACAGTGATACGGAGGCGGCGAAGAAGCGCAGCATCCGCAGCAAGGAGCCGGAGAACCAGCGGTCATAATAATCCTCGGGAGATTGCAGCAGCATCCCGAACGTCACCGGCATGATTAACGCAAACGGTGTGCCGTCAAGCAAAATGGCAGCCCTCCCCTCCAGCAGTGCAGCCATCACCCGGTCCGGCCGTTCCGTATTCTGAACCTGCTGGAAAGGGCTGAGATAATTGTCCTCAACCAGCTGTTCGATATATCCGGATTCCTGCACATCATCGATATTAATCGTATGAATTCTTCGGGTGATTTCGGCAATCAGTTCATCATTAGCAATCCCTTTAATGTAGGTTAGTATCAGCTCTTTCTCGACTCTTTCCCCGACCGTAAAAGAAATCATCGCAAGATTGGTGTTCTGTCCGTGCCTGCGAAGCATGGCCGTATTGTCGCTCAGCGCTTCCGTGAAGCCGATTCGCGGGCCGCGCAGCAGCGCTTCCGAGATCGGTTCCTCCACATTTCTTGTATTCCCTTTAGACGTTCCCAGGATGAAGACCTCGTTCATTCCTTCGATCAGCAGCACCGCAGAGCCGAATAACACCTTTTTGAGCGACATATCCAGCTGATTGGTGAATTCAATTTCCGAGACCAGCATCACCTGATGGACAATAATTTCTTTCAGGCGCGCCGGATCAGGCGGAGTGTCCATCCCTTCAAATGGCCGTGCTGCGTTCATCAGCGGCCTTAGGATATTGCGGTCCATCCCATCCTTGTCGGTGAGGCCGTCCAGAAAGAATAGCGCTGCCTTCAATTGCAGGATGCCTACACGCAGCTCCCGTACATTTACATCCGACATATCCGCGCTGATCTCCCTAAAGGTCTGTAAATCCTGCTGAAATTGTCCGGTATAGGTTAACGTTGGCTGCTGATTTTTCTGCGAAGTAGTTGAAGGAACAATCTTATTATTTTTCACAGCATCACTGGTTTGCTCCGCTTCACCGGTATCCTCGGAGCTTGGCACGCCTCCGCCCTTCTGCCCTTCAGCCCGTCTTCCCCGGGTACTGGCCTTGCCTTCCTTAGCGCGAAGCCACAGCATGAATCTTGTCAAAATGACCGGAGCAATAAAAATAATAAGTGCCTGCATACACACACTCCAGCCGGGAATGTAACCCGTTATGTTCTTCCACAACACAAACACCCCCTCTGATCGTAACCCTTATTTTGGCCGATGCTGGATAATTCATGCACATATGCTAATTAAGACGAATTCAACCGTTTTTCTGAATCTATTTCACATCAAAAAAGCGAGTCACGGAGGACTCGCTTGTCAGGAATGGTGCTTATTATTTGCTGGTAAACATGCTGTAGACCGTTTCCTTATCATCCTGCACATAAACCACGTTGATTGTACTCACTTTCCAGTCCTGAAACGTTAAATAAACATATTCTGAGCCGGAAATTGTGATTATGAGGCCTGAGGATTTTTGGTACAGTTCATCACCGGGATCGAGATAGCTGTATTCAAATCTTTTTTTAAGATACTCTGCGTATTCCTTCCCGGTTAATTCACTCATAAACTTATCTTCCAAGGAATAACGGTAGGCAGCAACATATCCGGGTCCTTTACTAAAGATAAAAATAAGCTGCTTTCCGTCTTGCGTAGCAAAAGCACTCCGTAGTACGTTCGAGTAACTTTCTGATGCGAATGAGACGGTATCGAAGGATCTGAGAAGAGACTTACCCTTCATATCATAAACATACACTCCGCCCGTGGTTTCAAATATTACCTTATCTCTATCTGCATAAATAAGGTGCGGAGGCTCAGAGCCAATAAAGAAATCATCAATTTTCTGTAAGTCAATCTCTGGAATAATAACTTCATTTTGATTTGCGGCAGCCTGGGTTGAAGCGGCTTTGTCCCGATCATAATAATGCAAGAAAAAGAAACGAACATTTCTGTTTTTGATAATATCATGCTTCAAATCGACATATTGGAGCACATTTTCGTCCTTAATATATTTGGACACATTCATGTCTTGCTTCATATCAAAAGAATAATAATATTCCTTCAGAAATTCCTTACCAATCTCCTCGTATTTATCCATAGTTTTGGAGGAAGACAGCTCCATAGCGTAGGCACTCGGATTAATTTCCACGCTAAAAACAAGAAATAGTATGGTTAATACAAGAGAAATCTTTTTCATTCTCATTTTATACCCTCTATTCATTTTTTAGCGCGCTATTAACCCGATTATTCCATAATATTCCATATAATCAATATATGGGTTATATGGTAATGAAAAGTTTTTTGTCTTTCCATTCTCATGCTTATCCATTACGATATGCTATTTTAACTTTTTTTTAAGAAAACTCCGGATAAGGCTTACACTGAGCTCTAAATCCTCTTCGAGCGGGAAATGCCCTGTATCTAACAAATGAACCTCCACATCTTTTAAATCCTTTTGAAAGGCTAAGGCTCCCTCCGGTCCAAAGAAAAAGTCATTCTTCCCCCATGCAACCAGCACCGGCGGCTGGAAATCCCTGAAGTATTCCTGCCAGACCGGATATTGTTTCAAATTATTCTGATAATCGTAAGAGAGGGCCAGTTGAATGTCTTGATTCCCCGGACGATCCAGGGCAATTTGGTCCATATTCCAGTTATCAGGGCTTATGGCCTCAGGATTACGGGTTCCATTCACATACTGATATTTCGTCAGTTCCGGTGTCAGCAGATTAAGCATACCTTCAAGACTGGCCGGATTCCCGGGATCATTCCAAAAGGCACGCATCGGTGCCCAGGACTCTCCGATTCCTTCTTCATAAGCATTTCCGTTCTGTGAAATAATGGCTTGAACGCGTTCCGGATGCATACGGGCCAAACGGAAGCCTACCGGAGCACCGTAATCATGAACATAAAGGATATATTGGTTCAGGTTCAATTGTTCAACGAATGCATTGATCAGCACGGCAAGATTGTCGAAGGTATACGTGAATTCTGAAGTTGACGGCTGATCGCTGTTCCCGAAACCGGGATAATCCGGAGCAACGATATGGTATTCGCCTTCGAGTTCACGAATAAGGTTTCTGTACATATGCGATGACGAAGGAAATCCATGCAGCAGAAGAAGTGTAGGCTTCTCTCTGCTCCCTGCCTCGCGGTAAAAAATATTCAAACCATTAACTTGTTCATAATTGTATTGTATAGTCATTGAACTTACCTCCCCGTCTGTTACCGGTTAACAGAATGTCTGCTCCGATACTCAATAGTATACATACAGGTCTGTATAGTTACAAGTTATTTTTTTAGATTTATCATTTGCGTACGAACCGTGGGCCATTTATAATAGATAGACTGATCTGTATACTTTTTAAATACTGTGAACCGGAGGGAATCCTGTGGCTAATAAAAGTAAAAAAGAACATATCCTAACTGTCGCCTCCGATTTATTTAATAAACAGGGAATCCGGGCTACCGGTGTAGACCAGGTTGTCTCTGAATCGAACATAGCCAAAATGACGCTCTACAATCATTTCCGCTCCAAGGATGAGCTTGTCCTTGCTTATCTCATGAAGTACGATGACGAATGGAGAAAACGGTTCGAAGACTCAGTCAATAAGAGCGCAAAAACACCCAGGGACAAATTATTGGCTGTATTCGATATGCTCGGAGAATGGTTCGAAGAACCGGAATTTAATGGCTGCGTGTACATTAAGACGGCAGCGGAATTTATGGATCACTCCCATCCTTACTATGAAGCGGCCCGTAATTACAAAGCTTTTATGAAAAAATACATCGATTCTGTTCTTAGTGAATGTCCGTCTGTGAATCGCGAAGCTTTATCCAGCGGTCTGTCTCTGTTAGTGGAAGGCGCGATTACTGCAGCCATGCTGCAGACTGATCCTAAGCCTGCGGAGCATGCTCGGGAAACCGCCAGGGTGATCATTGATTATTATCTGCAAAGCAAATAATGAGTAAGCCGGTCCCAAAAGGGACCGGCTTCATTTAACTTTTTAAGTTAATCCCGTTTGTTCTCTACAGATTTCATACGGTTCTGATCGTCAGGCACACGGTCAACACTAAATTCCTGGCCGGCTTCTGCCTCGCCATGGGCGCTGACACTCCGGGCAAAATTGGTGAACTGCTTTTTGTGCTCATCTTGCTCGTGCTTTAGACGAAGAAGCTCCTGCGGATCCTGATTTGTCATTGTCTTAACCTCCCGGGGAATTCGAAATGCCGCGATTTACGATCATCTTTTATCAACTTTTCCATTGATTACAATGCCCTTATTCGTATGATTTATTCGTATTTCATCCTGCTCTCAATAGTCCTCCAGCTGTCCGAAAGGCCAGCTGCTTACCTCGCATTGACCATATCTATTGTCGCCCACAGCTATTACCGCCCCATCGGGCCTAAGCAGGACAGTGTGACGGTAACCAGCTGCTATGGAAGACACATTTTCCACCACATTCATGAATCTGGCTCCTTCATTGAAGATTTCGGTATTATTGCGGCTCCCTCTAGATTAGCTATCCTTGGCTGCCTTATCAAACGCTGATCCCAGATCCTACTGTGCTAAACTCACCAAATCCGGCTGCAATTTGTTCCGCAGAGTATACAGCATGATGGCTCCGACCAGGAACGCCACGACATCGGAAATGACCAGGGACCAGACTACCCCGTGGAAACCGTTCATCCGGTTAGCGATGTAGAGCACAGGAATCAGAGTAATTCCTTGAATAACTGACATAATGAAGGCGGCGGTCCCTTGTGCGGTTGCCTGGAAGATCCCCGTGAATAGCGTCGTCATACCTGTAATGAACAAAGACAAGAAGGTCACATGCAGGATGTAGCTGCCCATTTCAATCAATTGCGGGTCATTCGTGAATAGACCAATTAAGTGGTCGGAGATCAGGTAGACAATAACACCGAACAAGATAGCTAACGCCAGAATTGTTTTAATGGTGAATTGAATGGTATGCTTCATGCGCAATCGGTTGGCTGTAAAAGAGAATGCAATAAGCGGGACGACTCCCTCACTTAAGCCCATCAGAATTAATTCGGGGAATTGCAGCAAACGTGAGGATATCCCGAAGCCCGCAATAGCCTGCTCCCCATACTCAACCAGAAAACGGTTAAAGATAAGCGACATGGCACCCATGAAGAGACTCATCACAAAGACGGGAACTCCGATTTTGAATACATTGCCCAGAATGACCTTGGTAGCCTTGAATTGTTTCATGGAGATCGTTAAGAATGGACTCTTAAATCCTATATGATAGGCGTAGTAAGCACTCGCAACCATGTTAGAAATGACCGTGGCTGACGCAACGCCGATTATATCCCAGTGGAAGACGAAGATGACCAGCGCATCGAGAATAATATTCACGGCCACACTAAGCAGCATACCGATCATAGATGTAATTGCAGCTCCCTCCGAGCGTACAACACTCTCCAGCGTGAAGAACAATATTACGAAGGGTGAGCCTATAAGCATAATGGTGACGTAGTCCTTGGTAAATCCGAAGGAGTCAGGCGTTGCCCCCAGGCCGTGAACGATGGAATTGATGAGCGGGATTCCCGCGGCCATAGCGATAAGACCGAGAACCAGACTGCTGTAAAAGGCGAATGCAGAAACATGCTTTACATCAGCCGTATTCTTCTCTCCCAGCAAACGGGATATGAAGGCACTGCTTCCGACACCAATCAGGTTGCCCAGCGCCATAATGACTGCGAATAACGGTAAGGTTAAGGCAAGTGCGGTTAACATGGCAGTGTTATTTAACGTTCCAATGAAAAATGCATTCAAGATGGAATAGATGACACTCATTGAAGTTCCAAGCATCATTGGTATTGCGAAGTGCGCTACGGCTTTTGCGACAGGTGCTTGTTCAAAGTAATGGAGGTTTTCTGTATCCATGCGGTTCACCACTTTCTTCATGTATGTTAGTCTCTATATTAGTTAGAGTTCTAACTATTGATTGAATACGAACTTCTCGCCGCAGCAAACAAACCCGTAACAAATGACCATGCGGGTTTCGTGAGCGGGTGATGACTAATCGTCAGTTCCCAGACCCTATTTGATAAAATCTTTATTGCGCTGCCTTTGCCTTCAGCTCTATGGGAAAGACAGCGCCGCTGCTGCTGTTTAATAGAAAATGCTCTTACTTGTCATCCGAATCATTGGAGTTGTCCTTCGAGCCGTCTCTTCCATCTCTGGAAGGCCAGCCGAACCCGTTCATGCCGCCGCCTTGACCTTCCCGGCCAAATCCGGGGAATCTTCCGCTAAAGCGTCCGTCATCCATGTTTCCCCACATTCTGCTCATTTGTCCGCGCATGGCCATCAGCTTGTCGAATTCCTCTGATCCTATGCGCTCCTTAGCGGCCTGCATCCACATAGCCATTACGTCACGATCTGCATCTGTTCCAAGCTCTTCCTCTAAGGCTGAAATGACGCGGACCAGGTATTCCCCGAAAGCTGCCTGTTCTTCTGGAGACAGGACTGAAAATATGCTGCCGCCCTCAACCTCTTGCCCTTCTTCCTCCCGCCCTTTCGGCGTCAGGTAGATCAGCATAATGCGTTTATCAGTCTCGGAAGGCTGACGGGTAATATATCCGGCCTTCTCCAGTTTGGCAAGCAATTCATTGAGCGAGGATACACGGATGTCCAGCATATAGGATAAATCCTTGGTGCTGATTCCGTCCTTCATCCGGAGAAACGCCATGATCCTCCCTTGTCCCCGTGACGTATCTGCCATAGGGCCAACAGCGGCGTGGTTCTTCAGATGCTGTCTCTGCAACAGCCATTGCAGCTTCGCAAGCTTGTCGTATAATTCTGTATTCATACTCGTGTTGAAACCTCCTTCAATTGTTTTAATGGTACCTGTTAATTGATGTGCAGGTACCTGTTGTTAATAATATAACGGTACCTGTTGGATTTGTCAAAGGTATTTTACAGGTACCGTTAATATATTTCCTCCTCATCGAATACAGAGTTAACAATAATCTGGAACAAGCCCGTTATACTAAATGTACAACAATCCATGTACAAAAGGAGTTATGGCCCGATGACACCCTCACCATCCGTCTTTTTGACAATTCTACATACCAGCGATATTCACGGTCACCTGTACCCGACGGATTACCGCGGACCCGGCGATAAGCCGCTTAGTCTTGCCAAATTGTCGACCTTAATTGCGAGAGAACGGGAACTGGACCCTGCATTGATTCTGCTGGATAACGGAGACTTTATTCAAGGTACGCCACTAATGTATCATTACACCAAATTAGTCCGCCGCGGCAAGCATCCGGCAGCACGGGCACTCCGCGCGCTTGGCTACGATGCTGTTGTGCCCGGTAATCACGAGTTCAATTACGGTCTGGAGCTGCTTGATCAAGTAATCTCGGATTCCGGTTGCCCTTGGCTTTCTGCGAATATCGTGAGCCACGATGAAGGGCTGCCTGCCTATGGGCTGCCCTATCGTATCTTCACTCTCCCCCAAGGGATACGTATTGCGGTGCTTGGGGTCACAACGCATTATATCCCTAACTGGGAGAATCCGGCTAACATCGCCGGACTGGAATTCAAGGACGCCCTTGAGACTGCCCGGAGCTGGATTAATCATATCCGTAAAAACGAACAGCCCGACGCGCTTGTGGTCTCCTACCATGGCGGATTCGAGTGTGATCCGCTGACTGGAAATCCGACAGAGCCGTTGACCGGGGAGAATCAAGGTTATGCGATGTGCGGGCAGCTGACAGGTATGGATGTGCTGCTGACCGGTCATCAGCACCGGCTGCTGGCCGGAGAACTTAACGGTGTCGCCTTCGCCCAGCCGGGAAGCACCGGACAGGCAATGAGCAAGACTGTGCTGGAGTTCGTACCGGGAACAGAGAACGGCTGGACTCTGCAAAGCAAAACTACACAGCTGTTGAGGGTTGACGAGACGGTAAAAGCCGACGAGAAACTGCTTGCTCTATTCTCGGAGGATGAGGATGCAACGCAGAAGTGGCTTGATCAACCAATTGGTAAGACCAAGGGCGATCTGTCCATATCCGATCCGTTCTCTGCCCGGATGGCTGACCACCCGTTCACAGAGTTCATTAACCGGGTTCAGATGGCGGTGACTGGCGCCGGGATTTCCTGTGCGGTGATTTTCACCAATGAAGCCAGAGGTTTCAGTGAGAACATTACCATGCGTGACGTCGTATCCAATTACATCTATCCCAATACGCTCAAGGTCCTTCGTCTTAGCGGCCGGGATATCCGCGAGGCACTGGAGCAGAACGCCTGCTACTTCGAGCTCGATCCGGCACAGGGAGGCCTGCGGGTATCACGTGAATATCTGGAACCTAAGCCGCAGCACTTTAACTACGATATGTGGGAAGGCATTGAATACCTGCTGGATATCTCTAAACCTCCAGGGCAACGGGTTGTCAGGCTTGAACGGGACGGGAGGCCTCTGGATCCGGATAGCAGCTTCGATGTAGTGATGAACAGCTACCGCGCCGGAGGCGGCGGCAACTTTGACATGCTGAAAGGAAAACCTGTCTTACGGGAGATACCTACTGACATGACAGAAATTCTTACTGAATATATCCGGGAACATGGTGTGATCGCTTCCGTATGTAACGATAACTGGAAGGTTATCTATTGATATTGAAATGTTGAAATTGCCTTTCTGGTAGAATACAAAGAGCAGCAATTCTCCAGTGACGGGAGTGCTGCTCTTTTGACATTTCGCGGTTTTGAAAATGAGAAGGATTTGTCTCTACTCGCAGAAAAACCACTTTTGAGACAGCCCCTTCTTATCGGAGAACTGTTACCTTGATCGTATCACTGGAAGTCACACCTGCTGCGTTAATCAGCTCCGCTTTGTATTCATACACACCGGCAGCGCGTCCGCTGATTGCACTCACTGCGCTTTGCGCTGAGGGTGTATTGGCGTTCAGCGGCTGCGAGTCGATAAGCTGCCCGTTCTCATACAATCGATACTCAGTGGCGTTGGTCCCCCACCACAGGTTCATAGATACCTTATAGGTGCCGTCCCCATCCCAGTTATCTTCAGACAGTACCGGCTTGCCTGGAACGGAGTCACTGATGGTGACCGTAAGCGGCTTGCTCTTGGTTGTGCCATATTTGTTCGTCAGCTCCGCAGTGTACACATAAGTGCCGTTCACTTTGCCGTGAAGCTCTGTACCTGCCGTCTGGGCGGCCGGTGATACATCCTTCAGCGTTATGGAATCAATCAGTGTACCGTTCTCATAGAGCTTGTAGCTCGTGCCGTTATTGCCCCACCACATATTCATGGTTACCGTATAGTTTCCATCACTTAGTCCATAAGCATAACGGCTGTTGGAAGACAGCACCGCCTGTCCCGGCTCACCCGTTGCCAGCACCTCGCCGCCCGCAACCTGGAACGTGTAGCTCTTCTCAGCCATATTGCCGGCCGCGTCCTTCACGGTGTATTTCACGGTGTGGGACCCGGCGCCTACATCTGCGGCGCTCAGGGGTTGGTCTTCCGTAATCGGCTTTCCATCTAATAAAAGCTGCTGCGAAGCAATTCCTGAGAGTATATCGTCAGCAGTTAAATCAAAGTTGAGCTGCGACGTTTCTTCTACATCTCTCACCTCATGGCCGGATTCCTTCAGTTCGGCTACCGGTGGAGCCGTATCAATATTGAGGCTGAGTGTCTTGGCCTCTTCCGGCTTGCCCTTTCCCGGCACTGCATGGTAAGTCAGCGTATGTCGTCCGTCTTCCTCGATGTTCACAGGTGTGCTGTATACAGCTTCCTTACTGCGGTTCAGCGAGTAATAGACATCTGCTGTATCTGAGTCTACCTTCAGGGTAACCTTTACCGCCTGATTTATCCAGCCGGATTCATTAGGTTCAGCTGAGAGCGTTGCCGTTGTTACTGGAGCCGCCTCTTCTTCTACAACGGTGAAGTCACCGAGGCTTCTTGGCTTGAGCTGATAGATGCCTTTGAAGATTGCAGAAACACCTGTAATATTAAGCTTCTGGCCTTCTGTATAAGGGAAGCCGTCCTTGGTGATGCCTGTCCGGGCATCCACGCGCACATGATTGCTTGTCCCGTCATCGTTGACGGCGTCGAATTCAAAGGAACCGCTTGGCGTAGCGCTGATTATATTCGTCACCGTCACACCGTTCACTTGAAGCAGCTGGCCCTGGTTGGCATCATTCACCTTGCCGGCCGTAACCGGCTGCGGCAGTACCGCCGTACCGGTCTTCGCAATCTGCACGACTTCGGATAACTCAAGCTCTGTATTGTATAACGCGGTGGACGCGGTCACCTTGACCTTATCACCCGCGTGGAAGCCGCTCTGATTCTGAAAGACATATACCCCCCCAGTCTCATCCTGCAAATAGAAAGACTGTCCGCCGAAGATTCCCGGCTCCGTCGTCACGGTTCCCTCCACTGTTACCAATGACCCGGCTGTCTTAGCCCGGGAATCGCTGATGGAGATTGTGGCCGGAATCGGATCTTCTTCGGCTGGAAGCGGCTCTGCAGGAACATTGCCCAGCATCACCGATTCGGTCTTAAGGTTTGTGCTGTTCTGGCGCAGGCGCAGATTGGAAGCAGCTGTGGAGCCCGGTTTGATCTGTACCGTCAGATCCTTGTAGGCATGACCGTTCAGATCAGCGGTCAGATTAAATGAGGTGCTGTATCCATAGCTGCCCGGCCAGGTTCCGTCGGTATTCTGAATCTTGGCAATCTGGGCGCCGCCGCTTACCTGGTAGATGCCTACCTGGAAGCCGGATACTGTTGTACCTGCAGGAAGATTAACTGCACTTACCCGAATCTGGAAATTCTGCGCATTCGGCAGCACTGCCTGATGCGTGAAGCTGTAAACCGCGCTTGCAGTAGCAGCTGGTCCGCCGTAGGAGCCTGCTCTGAAGGTGCTGCGGTCATACCATTTGTAGCCGGCATTCGGCTCTGCCCAAGGCTCCGGCTGTGGCTCGGCGGATAGTGCCGGCTCCTCGAACGGCAGCAGTGCCGTCGGCTGATCCAGTGTCAGGCCATTCACCTGGGTGAAATCTGAATAGCTCTCCTGCTCGGCGAGCCAGTTGACGGTGTTCACCAGCAGCGTAGCATCGTCCACTTCCTTGAAGCCGTCGTAAGTTGTTTTCTTGGCACCGGTATCCTCCCGCAGGTACTTTGGTGTCGCATCCTCTACAGGAGAAGAATCACCGATGAAGGCGGCCTTGCCGGCTCCTTTTTTCGCTACCGCCACATAAGGGCCTTCTGCTACACCGCCGCCGTTATAGACCCCCTGGTCTACGGCATTGGCCCAGGCTGCACTGGTTGGAGGCAGGTAGACAATCCCTTTCGCGCGGGCCGGGTCCAGGATAGCCAGCGTGGAGCCGGCATGCATGGCTACCGCCGATACGCCCGTTGTAATGCCGAAGGCCTGAGCGGGAGCCACGATATTGGTCGCGCTAATGTCGCCAAGCGCATTGTACCGGAAGCGGACACCGAACTCTTCCGCCAGCCAGTCGGTGCTGACCACGCCCTGCATAGCAGCCGAAGCGGTCTCTTCGGCATTCATGCCTTTGGCCGGATTGTCCCACGCTCCGCGGCGGTAGCCGTTGAATACTTCAGAGCCGTCCCACCGGTTCTTGTTGCGGTCGGCGTTATAATGGTCGCCGATGAAGAAAATGCTGCCGCCGTTCTCCACATACTCTGCCATCGCATGCTGCTCGCTTGCTTTGTAGGGCACATTGGATTCGGCGACAATGTAGACATCATAACCGGAAAGATCATTCAAGGTTACCGGAGTCGTCTTGCGGAGTTCTTTTACATCATAACCTTCCTGGGCAAGGGCGTTCCCAAAGTCTGAAAAAGCGCCGTCAATCACCCAATCGGCCGCTCCCGCAGTCTGCTCATGGGTGTTGTCGAACAGAATCTTCTGGCCTGCATGCCCATTGACTACTTTGGCCTCAATGTACGGTGCAGGATCGTTTGGTCCTTCTGCGTATACCGTCGAACCGGTCCCGAACGCGAACAGCTGAAGTGGTACGGCTACCGCCACTGCAAGAGTGCAGTTCATCAGCCTCTTTTTCCAAACTGAATGCTTCTCCTTCATACCCTTCCTCCTTAAGTCATAGTCCGGCGAGCAATTACCATAAATGTCCACCTGCTTGCCGTCTACTATGCTATAGCAAAAGAATTAGAAAAAAGATAGATTTATGTAAACTGTTGTAAAATATACTTTTGGCCTATAAAAGAGATCAGTTGTGCCAACCAGTCTGAGAATGGACGCCTCTCGCATATTCATATCGAAGCGATAAATCGTAACCGAGAGGAAGATGGACATCAGCTACGGAAGGATTCCGAAACGAACTTTCTCAAATGTCGTATATCCTCTTTGCAGTAGGTCCGGCGATTAAGAGTGAACGGTAATAAGTTGCCTGTGTATCCGTAGGTTCAGTAGGCTTGTTGTCATTCCAGTCCTTCGGATTCTCAGAATCATTGGAGAGTCCGGCGCGCGTTGCGGTCAGAATAAATTGTGCAGAAACCAGCCGCAGTGAACTCAAAAAGCAGAACAGCGATTCTCCCGTCACCGGAGGTTCACAGCTCTGCTTGCTTTATACTTCATTCATTATCAGCGGTTCAGAATTGCATCCACCTCTTTAGCAAGGGTGTCCAGGCTTTCCTGTATCGGAAGGTTCTCCAGCCAGATATCGTTGATGCGTGTGCCCATCAGATCTTCGATTTCGTGATACGTACCGGTCATAGGACGCATTTTGCTGAATTCCAGCTCATCGGAAGCGACTTTGTAGCCAGGGAAGGCGGCAATGGTCTCTTTCATCAGCTCCGTGTCCAGGGAGGTTAGACGGGTCGGGAGATATCCCGTATTGGCAGAAGCATACGCCGCCTGCTCTGTATCCGACAGCCATTTCATGAATTCAAAAGCGGCCGCCTTCTCATTATCCGTTCCCGTATTCGCCAGATACGTATTCGATCCGCCGACCGGCACGCCCCGTTTGCCGTCTTCTCCGGTAGGGATCATGGATACGCCGAGATCTATTCCACTCTCCGCGGCCATACCGGCGAACGTTTTGTAGCCGCCGACACTGGAGAAAATCAGCGCTGTGCCCGGATTGGCAATGGAGGCATAGTAGGCATCCTTGTCTGTGACTCCGAGTACTTTGATGAGACCCTTGGATTCCAGATCCTCAATGAAGGTGATCAGCTTCACTGCGCCTTCGCTGTTGATGTTGGATTTCGTCTCATCCTCATTGACCACATGGGTATCCGAGTATGAATGCAGCAGCGCCTCCATCACCCAGAAGTCATAGTTGAACAGGTACATCGGCGGCTGGCCGGTAGCATCATATGCGGTCTGCAGATAGGCCTCCAGTTCGGCAAAGGTCGCCGGGCCGTTCGGATCCAGCCCTTCTTTAGCGGCAAGCGTCTTGTTTACATACATCACGGGAACACTCCGCATATGCGGAAAGGCATACAGATCCTCGCCCAGATACAGGTTGCCGAGGTCGCCGATTTTGAAATCCGAGGTATCGAACTTGTCCGTTTCCATGAACGGTTCGAGGTTGGTAATAATGTCACTGTCGGCAAATCCCTTAGTCATCGCCACTTCATCAATAAAAACATTCGGCAGCGTACCCGCTATGGCTGCAGCGTTGATCTTCTGCTGCATTTCCCAATAATCGCCCTGATATTCGGCATTCACATGAATATTCAGCTCGGCTCCCTTGGTCTCGTTGAACTGGTCCACCAGATTCTGGTTCACATCCTCCACGGCAGAAGTCCAGAAATTCAGCTCGAGGACGGAATCCCCTTTCTCATAGGCCGCTACACTGGATTCGGCTTCGGTGGTGGCACAGCCTGCAAGAACGGCAGTCAGTGCAACAGTGGCGAGCAGCGGAGTTACTCTTTTTCCCCATACCTTCATTATTCGTTTCTCCTCCATGAACTGCTGTATTTGGTATTCAACATGCAAGGCCGCAGGGTATTCCCGCTACTTCACTCCCATGTAGGTGAACGCTTTGATAATCTGCTTGCGTGCAATCAGGAAGACCAGCAGAATCGGCACAATCAGCATCATATTCCCGGCCATCACGATCTGCGGGCTGAGTCCCTCCACATCCTGGAGCTTCTGAATTCCAAGCGGCAAGGTCCGGACGGCATCGGTTGTGGTCCATACGAGCGGGAAAAAGTAACTGTTCCACGTCCCGATGAACGTCAGCAGCGCGAGTGTGGACAAGGTGGGCACAGCGGCAGGCATCATGATCGTATAGATGATTTTGAACTCACTGGCATTATCCAGACGGGCTGCCTCCAGCTGGGAATCCGGCACCTGCATGAAGGTCTGCCGCAGCATGAAGATGGCCGTACCGCTGGCAATGAAGGGCACGATGAGCGATACATACGTGTTCAGCAGTCCGGACTTCGCAAACATCACGAAGATCGGCAGGAAGATCAGCTGGCCCGGAATCATCATGGTGGCGAGCACGATGCCGAACAGCGCATTTTTACCCTTGAATTGATATCTTGCGAATGCATAGGCTGCCGGCACAACCACGACCAGCTGGCCGAGCATCGTCCCGAGTGTAATGATCAGGGAATTGCGGGTATAATGCAGAAAGTTAATCCTCGTAAAAGCATCCCGGAAATTCTGCCATTGCAGCGAATCCACCCAGAATTTCGGCGGCATCCGGAGCACCTCGCCCAGCGTCTTGAACGCGGTGAGGATCATCCAATAGAATGGCATCAGGAAGATCACGATCAGCAGAACGGATACAATGATCCGTAGTCCTCTGCCCGGCAGCCGGACCCAAACCTTCATTTCCTCACCCCCTTAGCGGTAATGAACCCGTTTATTCAGTGCTTTGAAGTAGAAAATCGTAATCAGCCCCACGATACCCATCAGCACGACCGCCATTGCGGAGGCGTAGCCGACCCGGTAATATTCGAAGCTCTGCTTATAAATGCTGAAGATCAGCGTGTTCGTGGCATTGGACGGACCGCCTTGTGTCATGATATTGATCGTCTCGAACACCTGGAAGGAGCCGATGATATTCATCAGGATCAGGAAGAACAAGGTCGGTGAAATCATCTTCAGTGTAATTTGAAAGAAAACGGAGCGCTTGGACGCATTATCCAGAGCCGCAGCCTCATAGAGATAACCCGGAATGGAGCCAAGGGCAGAGCAAATGATCAGTGCATTGAACCCGACAGATTTCCAGACCGAGACCAGCACCAGCGAGAACAGGGCCACATCCTTATCGGTCAGCCAGCCCACTGGCGCTGCTCCCAGCACAGACAGCAGATAATTGAACAGCCCCGTATCCGTGTTCATCAGCCACATCCAGATTAGCGATACGGATACCAGCGAGATGATATTGGGTGTGAAGCTCAGCGTCTGGATGAAGCGGTTCAGCGGCGTACTTTTCTGTAAAAAGAGCGCCAGCCCCATCGCCAGCACCATCACCAGCCCAACGTCCATCACCATGTACAGCAGCGTATTGAGCAGGGTATGGAGGAAATCCCGGCCGCTGAACAGCTCTGCATAGTTGCTAAGTCCGGCGAACTTCATCGGTCCGCGCATATTCCAGGTGAAGAAGCTTAAATAGATGTTGTAGAGAATCGGATAGAGATAAAATACGGTCAGGATGATCACTGCCGGAGCAACCAGCAGATAGGGAAGCAGCTTCACGGAGGGGCGCAGCCGCTTCATGCCGAATCACCAGTGCTTACGGCAGCGCTGATTCCGGACTGTGCAGCTTCCCGGACCCGCTGCTCCTGCGCGTCGAAGAATGCCAGATGCTCCTTCTTCACGTAGAGTCTCACGGCTTCCAGCTCGCGTTCCGGACGGTCGAAGCATTTCACCGAAATGATCAGCCCGTTATCCAGCTGCACTTTGTAGATAATCTCCGACCCGAGCAGCTCCCGGCCGCTGAGCGTACCCGTCAGGCTAACGGTATTGTCCGGCTCCATTCCCGGCTCCAGGGTAAACTTCGCCTTCTCCGGACGGAAGCCGAGATACCGGGCCTGCTGCGGAGCCAGCTTACGGATCTCTTCCCCACAGCGGTCCAGTGCGAGAATATTCATCGGCGGGGTGCCGATGAAACGGCTGGAGAACAGGTTGGCCGGATTGGAATACAGGTTGTGCGGGTTATCCTCCTGCATGACCTTCCCGCCATCCATCAGCACAATCCGGGTACCCATGCTCATCGCCTCCACCTGATCATGGGTTACGTAGACAAAGGTCGCGCCCAGCTTCTTATGCAGCTCGATCAGCTCTGCGCGCATCTGCTGCCTCAGCTTGGCATCCAGATTGGACAGCGGTTCGTCCATCAGGAACACGGCAGGCTTCTTCACCATAGCCCGCGCCAAAGCGACCCGCTGGCGTTCACCGCCAGAGAGAAACTCCGGCTTTTTATGCAAATGCCTGGTCAGTCCGACAGTCTCCGCAATTTCAGTAATCAGTCGCTTGCGTTCCTCCTTCGGTACTTTATTATTCTTCAGCCCGTATTCAATGTTCTTCTCGACCGTCATGGTCGGGTACAAGGCATAATTCTGAAACACCATGGCCAGATTCCGTCTGCCCGGCTCTACCTGGTTCATGCTTACCCCGCCGATGTGAATCGTGCCTTCCGTGGAATGCTCCAGTCCGGCAATCATCCTTAGCGTCGTAGACTTGCCGCACCCGGAAGGGCCGACCAGCACCGTGAAGCTGCCGCTCTCAATGCTCAGATTCAAATCCTCAATAATCAGCTTGTCGCCGTATTTCTTGGTTACCTTCTCCAGAACGATGCCGCTCATATTCTCCTCCTCCAGCCGGATTCTTAGGGCCGCTTCCATTCGTCTATCAGTTCTTCAGGCACTCTAGCGCAAGGTCCGGTTTATTGGTCATAATCCGCGTAACCCCCAGATTCCGCAAGCGGATCATCTCCGCCTCATCGTCCACCGTCCAGGGATTGACCTCGAACCGGCTGCGGTTCGCCAGCTCCATGAAGGCTTCATCTACGCCGGGGTAATACGGATGCAGCACATCCGCCCGGCAATTCGCCGCATATGCCTCCAGCCGGTAGAAGCTCTCCATGAACGCAATCGCCGTCTTGAGCTCCGGGTAGTCACGCTTCAGCCGGGCTACCGCTGTATGATTGATCGAAGAGATCAATGTATTCTCTGTATAGCCATAGCGGCGTACCAGCTCCGCTGTCCGCAGATTCACTTCACCGTAAGGCCGAGAATAATCCTTCGTCTCGATGTTGATGTACAACCCGTGCTTCATGGCGAACTCCATCACCTCTCCAAGCTCGGGCAGGCGGCTTCCGTCCGTTCCGTATTTCCCGGCAAAAGTATACGAGAAATCATACTGCCGCAGCTCCTCCAGCGTCAGCTCTCCGACCAGACCTGTCCCGTTCGAAGTCCGGTCAATGGAGAGATCGTGGATCACCACCAGCTTCCCGTCCCGGGTCAGCTGTACATCCAGTTCAATGCCGTGTGCCCCCATGTCAAGGGCCAGCCCGAAAGCAGACATCGTATTCTCCGGCGCATAGGCGCTTGCTCCCCGGTGAGCCAGTATCTGTGTCTGCTTCATGCCCGTACCTCTCTAAGCGGATAGCAGACATCGGGACGGTCAGTGATGATCGCGTCTACACCGGCCTCCATCACCATGCGGATATGGACCGGATCATTCACTGTCCAAGCATTGACCTGAACCCCCGCTGCGTGCGCTTCTTCTACCAGTTCGCGGTTAACCCCGATGTACAACGGATGCAGGGCATCGGCTCCGGTCATTTGCGCATATTTCCCACCCTCGTACAGCCCCGCGATGTAGAGCAGCGCTGTCCGCATCTCCGGACAAGACTCCTTGAGCCGCACCATAGAGGTATGATTGAAGGATGAGAAGATGACATTTGCACCGAGGCCGTATTCCTCTACCAGCTTCGCCGCCTCATTACCGAGCCCGGAGTAGAGCTCCGACTTAGAGAGGATATCTTTCACTTCGATGTTCAGATATAGATCATGCTCCTTCACCAGTTCCAGCACTTCTCGTAGAGAAGGAATTTGAGCATCCGGGTATTGCTCCTCGAAGCCTGTATTGAAGCGGAAGGTCTTAAGCTCAGCCAGCGTGTAGGACATAATATCTCCTTTGCCGTTAGAGGTGCGGTCAATCGTATCATCATGAATCACCACGATCTCTCCGTCTTGGGTCAGGTGAATGTCGATTTCCAGACCGTCGGCATGCTGCTGCACCGCGAGCCTGAAGGCTTCCATCGTATTCTCCGGTGCATAGGCGCTTGCACCGCGGTGGGCGAGTATTTTACAATCCTGCATCGTTTCTCATCCTCCTGTTATTGGGGTTAGACTTACTTGTTGAACAGATCGGCCAGGGAGTCCAGAACATAACCCGGAAGAATCTGCTGCCGCGCAATATCCGCTCTTGTACTCACGCCGGTAAGGACTAGGGCCGTCTGCATACCGCAACGATTCCCCATCAGAATGTCTGTCTCCAGCCGGTCGCCCACCATCAGGCAATGCTCCGGAGGGTGAGCCAGCATCCGAAGCGCCTCCTGCGCATAATAGGGAGAAGGCTTGCCAATAACCAGCTCAGCCTCTGTCCCGGCCGCAGTTTCCAGCGCTTTGACAATCGCCCAGGTGTCCGGGATATAGCCTCCGGGTACCGGGCAGACCGGATCGGGATTGACCGCCACCAGCCTGGCGCCCCTTCTTGCTGCTCTCATTCCGAGCACCAGCTTCTCATAATTGAAATTGCGGTCCATGCCTACCAGTACATGGGTTGCTTCCTCCGGGTCCCCGGTGACGGCCACTCCGGACTCCTCCATTTGCCTTCGCATCACCGCTTCTCCAACCAGATACACCCTCGCCTCCGGTTCCTCCCGGGCGAAGTAGCTGCCGCTGACATAGAGTGCCGTCAAGATTTCATCTTCTCCGCAGGCCAGCCCCATGTGCTCCAGTCTGCGCTGACAATCCCGGGGAGTATGGACCGAGCTGTTGGTCAGAAAAAGAACTCTCCGGTCTCTTCGCCGCAGCTCCGCAACCGTCTCCACCACACCTGCAAGCAGCTGATCGCCAATCAGCACGGTCCCATCCAAATCAAAGCAGTAGGCTTCATATGAAGCGATGTCCATCCGCGCTTGCTCCTTTTCATTCAGGTTCACTGGTTCTCCGCGCCGGAATTTCCGCGCAAAAAAACCAGCTCCAGAAATTAAGCCTCCGTCTACAGCCTGGCAAGGCTCCATCGAATGCTAATGACTGACCGCTGGGTTTTCTCATCGTCTCCACCCGGGGGTACGTTATTCACTTGTTCCACGCGTCCACTGCCACAGGGCCGCATCCCCAATGGAGACATAATCGGCGCCGCTGTCCAGCGCACTGCTGATTTCCTGCTTTTCCCGGATCAGTCCGCCTACGATCAGCGGCTGCTTAATGCGTTGCTTCATGTCCCTGATAATTCTCGGCATCAGTCCGGGCATCAGCTCGACCTCGTCGGGGTTACAGTTCTTGATCATCCGCAGGGCAGTCTCTACTGCCGCCGTATCAATGGCGAAAACCCTCTGGATACTGGCGAGCCCGTGCGCTCTGGCTGTGGCGATGGCATTGCTCTTGGTGGTAATGATTCCGTCGATCCGGAAGGCTTCAGCCAAATACTGAATCGCCGCCGCATCTCTGCCAATCCCGCCGACCATCTCTACATGGACGAATACCTGCTTGCCTGCCTGCTGCAGCGGCTTCACAATCTGCCCCAGGTTGTTGATGTTCCCGGTCATCAGATTCACACGCTTCACACCGCAGGCAACCGCCTGGTCCAGCTGTGACTCCTCGGTGATCGAAGCAATAATGGGGTTACGCTTCAAGTAAGCATCCTCCCTTCACTTATAGCTTGCAGCTGCCAGCTTGTCTTCCTGCTGGTCCTACCCCCTATGTTACAGAGCTTTTATTCGCTTAATATCAGAGCGCTGTAAAAGTTACAGTTAACATTCAGGCAAGGAATTCCATTGCCGCAGATAACTGACAGGGTATGCAGTGATATATTGGAGCCAGCCAAGGACATGTAATTTTGAATAAGAGTACCCCGGGCAAAAAACGAGGAATTGATAATCATTTAACGATCAGCGTCTCACCATCCATCAGATTCAATCTATGATTATTTATTAGAATCATGTTTTACTATTATTTATGGAAATTCCGATCTATTTACGTTGTTTAATAATTAAAAATGACCTTAACTATAGCAACTTAATTCACTGTCATGTTCTATAGTACCGTCCATAAAATACCCAACTTTTGTGGAAAGTTAGACTTGCTGATATAAAGGCAAACACTTACGACCAAAATTCGCTCCTAAGTTCCATTCTGGCGCAACTAATCATCTCGACGGTACTCAATGGAATCATATTCCTGGTGTTAGCCTACCCGTCATTTTAATGAGGCGCCAGCCAGTCTAATACTTGTTTTTCAGTCTATATAGAACGCATTTAAGAAGGGATCGAAGTCATTCCAATCGCCCAATCGGGTAATAGATAGGAGTGGATTGAGCAGGAATTTGGCATCAAAACGAGCGAGCGTGAGCAACACTAAAGCCGATGAGGTCTTACCCAGACCGATGATTTGACTATAGTCTAATCAGACTATACAATATATTTAGTCCAATTAGACTAATATTGTGATGTGAAGGAGTGAAGCCTAAATGATAAAGTCATTTTTAATGCTGGGTCAGTCGAATATGGCGGGCCGTGGTTTTTTGCATGAAGTCGATCCTATCTATAATGAAAAAATAAAAATGCTGCGCAATGGACAGTGGCAGATGATGACAGAGCCGATTAATTATGACCGTCCCGTTTCCGGGGTTAGCCTGGCGGCGTCATTTGCCGAGGCCTGGTCGAAAGTAAGTCCCGATGAAGAAATTGGTTTGATTCCTTGTGCGGAAGGTGGCAGTTCATTGAATGACTGGCATCCGGAAGGCATCCTATTTCAGCATGCGTTGTCCGAAGCCCGCTTCGCCCTGCGATCCAGTCAAATCTGCGGAATCCTGTGGCACCAGGGTGAGAGCGACAGCTATCATTCGCTACATGAAACTTATTACGAAAAGTTGTCCCTCATCATTGAGACCCTCAGAAACGAATTAAATCTTGATGGGGTACCTTTGATCATTGGCGGACTTGGTGATTTCCTCGGGAAGACCGGTTTTGGACAGCAAGCGACAGAGTACCGGCAGATTAATGAACGATTGCAGAACTTCGCTAACGAACAGCCAAATCGTTATTTTGTCACAGCGGAAGATTTGACCGCGAATCCCGATGGCATTCATCTAGATGCGGTTTCGCAGCGCATATTCGGCTACCGCTATTTCGAGGCTTTTTCGAAAAAGTGTCATGTCCTGGTACCCATCCCGGGGGAGGAACAGTCACTGAAAGTCGAGCGCGACTATTCAAAAACAGAGCAGATGTATCTTCATAGCCTGGACTTAGCTTCGGGTAAAATCACGTACGCGGAATTCGAGGCGAAGATGGTGACGGTGATGCAGCCTTGATTCCCTTACTCATCCTTGGCTTGCTCATCCAAAACCCCGGTGCTCACGGATACGAACTACTGGCCTTAATGGAAAAGCGCCATTACAAATACATTGTAAACTTCACAAAGGGCTCGTTTTATTACAATCTGCAGCAGCTTGAAGAAAAAGGCTGGATTGAACAGATTCAGCAGAAACCTTCAACCAGCGGGCGCGAAACTCGGAACTTTAAAATCACCGGATCAGGAATCACTGAATTCGAAAAATTAATGGTCACGTACGGCAGTAAATCAGAATATGTCAACCTGCAATTTTATGGTGCGCTGCTCTTCGCTGATGAATACGACAAAAGCAAATTGCTGGAACTGATCCAATTGCAAATCGACCTGACTGCAGCCCGAATCTCCCGCCTTGAGGAATACCTGTCCGGCACACAAGAACTTCCCGGTACAATCGATTACTACCGCCGCATGAACGAAAATTCCCGTTCCCATCACTTTGTTAACTTAGAGTGGTTTAAACAATTAAAAGCAGAAATAGAGGGTCCTGCTGTATAAAGACGAAGAGGCATCCCCCATACATCATTCACTGATGGGGATGCCTCTTGTAAGCATGCAGACTTCTTCAACAAATTAGATGGTAATCAAATCCTTGATGCGGACCGGTAGTCCGGTCCGCATGGCCTGATTGGCGGCGATTCCGGTCATGATGGAGCGGGCTCCGTCCCGGTGGTCGGCCGCACGATGGTAAATATCCTCGTCCGGGGTTCCGAACAGATCATTCAGCAGCACAGGATCGCCGCCGCCGTGTCCTCCCGTTCCTTCATCCACATGGACTTCATAAGGCGCTCCAAACATGGGATGCACCACAATATGTTTGCCCTCCACAGCTCCCTCCAGGGCGCGGTCGCCCCCGGCATTGACATAGGATTTTTCCACGATACTCATTTCGATTCGGCCCTTGGAGCCGTTAAAAGCTATCCGGTAACCCTCCCAAGGCATGTAGGCGTTCAATGAATACGTAAGAATCGCCTTATTGCTGTACCGGACCATTACCCCCATGGTGTCCTCAATGCTGATTCCGTCGCCGAACACGCTTTGATCCCGCTGATAGCCGTCCTCTGCTTCCGCATCCAGGTACATCTCCTTCAGAACGGGATTCTCATCCAGCTGCAGGGCAAAGGGATCGTCCTTGGCTGCCGGATTTCCGGTGGCACGCTGATAGAATGAAGTTACGCCGCGGTTCTCGGCATTCTCCCGGCCATAGAATCGCAGGTCACCGAAGGCAAACACCGTTTCCGGCTCCGCACCGATCCAGAAGTTGACCAGATCAAAATGATGAGTGGATTTGTGAACGAGCAGTCCCCCGCTGTTGCGTTTGTCCCGGTGCCAGCGGCGGAAATAATCCGCCCCATGCTCAGTATTCAGCAGCCATTCGAAATGAATGGAATGCACTTCCCCGATTACCCCGGAGGCAATCAGCTCGCGGGCTTTCGTATGATGCGGAGCATAGCGGTAATTGAAGGTGACCCTGACCTTGCGTCCGGTACGCTCCACCGCTTCGTAAATCTCCTTGCATTTCTCCACATCAACGGTCATGGGCTTCTCTGTGATCACATCACACCCAAGCTCAAGCGCACGGATAATATATCTGTGATGGGTCCGGTCGACACTGGTGACAATGACAATATCCGGTTTCTCTGTCTTGATCATGGTGTCAAACTGTTCAGCCAGGTAGGTGTTCACCTGCGGATACCCATGTGTCTCCGACAACAGCTTGTTGGCGTAATCCATACGTGTCTGATTCACATCGCAAAAAGCGGTAAGCTCCGCAGAATCCCTGTACTCCTTCGCGATAGCTTCATAGAAAAATTGCGCCCTGCCGCCAATGCCTACCTGTACATAACGCTTCTTGTCCAATTACGTGTGCCTCCTAAAGTTAGCTTTTATATCGAATTTCAGTTTTTGAATATCACATTCCCAGACTGAACAAATAGGGGGTCAGCGGCTGAAGCTCTATAGTCTGGCCCGCAGAGCTTTGATCTGTAATCAGATCCATGAAGCCGTTTGCCGTTACTCCACTGCGGACCGCCTTCACCTCGACGGGTTCCGGGCCATAGTTAACCACATTCACCAGTGTTTGTCCCCCGTATTCAACGGTCCTCCACTCCACATTGTATACGGGAGCATTATCCGCCGGATCAAGTAATAACAGCTGCCCCGGATTTACGGCCATCAGGACCGGCAACAAGAAATCTCTGATTTGGCCTGCGGTCCAGTCCGTTGCCGATATCTTGTCCGCGTGGGTGAATACATAACTTCTGTCTGCGGCAGAGAGCGGTGCGCCGTGCGGTGTTAGCTCCAAAGCGTGTGAACCGATCAGCAGCACCCGTCCGCCCTGCTCCATAAACTGCCTGATGCCGGTCAGCGTCTCCGGATTGACTCTTGAAGCGTTTGGCACAATCAGCAGCTTATACGTGTCCAGCCCGCCATTGTCCACCTGCTTTTCAGATACATATCCGGCCTTATAGCCGCTGTAAGACAATGCTTCATAAGCGCGGAGCGAGACTGCCGAGTATTCTCCCGAAAAGACACCCGAGGCGGTAGAATACAGAATCGCTGCTTGCGGCTGTTCATTCTGGAAGGCGGTAACCTGTCCGGACAGCCGGTTCAGGTCCAGATTGGTCCGCCCTGCCTGCGCTATAACATCCGGCCGGTGCAGTATACTGCCCTCGGTGCTGGCCGTCTCATTGTAAGTCCGCTCCCATACCCAGATGGCCGAGCCGCCCCGGCCGTGAATCGCGCTCTGCCACAGTACCGAACGGACATGCTTCGCCTGCTCCGGCGTATACATTTTGTCCCCGTCAGCGATCAGATGATGCTCCGAATTAAAGACTGGGGCTTCTTTGAAGGAGGCCTGCAAATCATAGAAGCTGAGTTCTTCCATGAAGCCCTTCGGGCCTTCGTTGATATAATTCCAGTTGTCATTGCCGTTGATCTGGCTAAATTCCGAGAAGCGCTCGATATCCACCCCCCAGGATAGGCTGCCCCGGGGATCACCCATGATTTTTGCCTGCACGGGCAACCCGGGAGCAAGCTCATGGATAATTCCGGCCATCCATTCATGCCAGCTGGCGAAGTAATCCTGGTTGAACAGCACATAGTCATAAGACGCCGGAGAAGCTGTAATATTCTCAGGCATAGGTACTCCGGTAAAAGAGCTATAGGCCGTTTGATAGACGCCGTTAAGCTGCCCGATATCTCCGTCATAGATGCCTTCAAGATACTCGTGCCAGGCAGGCAGCGCATAGGCATCCTTATTAGCCGTATAGACCGATTCGTTGGTGAGCGTAAGACTCTGCAGCGAATCATAATCCTTGATGGCGGGAATCAAGGCCCGCAGATAATCCTCTATAATGGATTGGGCCATCGGCTGAAACAGGGAGAATTTGATAGAGCCGTTATTCTCCACCTTCAGCTCCGGCCACTTTGCGAGCACCCAGTCCGGAAAATAATGCGGGGAAATCAGGAGATTGACCGCTACATCATAATCCTCAGCCCGCTGCAGCGCCGGTAACAAATCCGATTGGATTTTGCGGGTGGAGACAACGTATTCCTTGTCTGGGGAATAACCACCCAGATCCTCAAAGCCGGGATTCTGAATCAGATTCACCGTGCTCCCGGCCTTGACGACACTTAAGTCATCCACCCAGACCGTACCTGTGTTCTCGGATAAAACGACCAGCGGGTAGGATACCTCCCCCTTCGCTGTGGTATATTCGAACGTTACCTCCGTCCAGTCATAGGTTCCGCCAGGCAACGGCTGACGCTGCTTCCAGCCCGTTCCGCCCGGGAACCAGACGTTCCTGGCATTGTCACCCTTCACCCATACCTTGAATTCATAGGTAGTCTCCGGCTCTACTGCTATGGTCTGGGCGACATTGATGAATACATTCGACTGCCGCGGCGATGCATTGGCAATCTTCAGGGAATGATTGCCGGAATGGCTTATCCCTTCTGTAATTGCTGCTGTAGCGGACACCGCACCGGAGCGGTTGACGGTGTAACGGTTTACGAAATCTTGTTTGTCCAGAATGACATCCCTTGGCCCCAGCTCAATCTGGATTACGTTAGCTCCGAGATCCTGAAGCTTCGGAATATCCCGCTTCACCTGGTTGAAGTGACCGTAGCCCGTGAAGAAGATTGGCCGTTCTTCGGTGACGCCCGTACTCCTCACGATGGTGTCACCCACGAAGGAATATCCGGAAATCTCCGGGCGTCCGGAGACATATCGGGGTGCGGACTGCGGGGTCAGGCTGCCATCCAGATACCCTTCCAGCTGCTGCTTGCTGCCTGCAAGCATCGTTTCCAGCTCAGCCGCCACATACTGTGCTCTGCCGAGCCGCCCCTGCACGATATCCTCCTTGCCGTAACCAATGAAGTCCTTGATTACGGTATAATCAATGCGCTCATAATCTGTGGACAGTCCTTGTGCCTCACATTGCAGCAGCAGCTGCTCCAGACCGGGCAGTTGTGCATTCACACTGTCCAGCATGGCCTCAATCTCTGCGGGATCGAGCACCGCAGTCACCTTCAGCTCCTGCCGCTTGCCGGCAATACTCCCTTGCTGCGCAAGCGTGAATTTAAGCAGATGCTCTCCGGGGTCCGCCGTGGTGAACGGCAGGCTCCATCCGGCAGCCGAGCCGGCAGGCAGCGTGAAATCCACTTCAACGCCCGGCAGGCTGGATGACAGATGGAGGTTATGCGGTTCACTGGTCGTATTCACAGCGTACACCGAATAAGAGACGGTCGTATTCACATTGATCTCCTTGGGGCCTTCCACCCAGAAGCTCCATGGATCGGTATTGGGGACCAGATGAACCACTGCATGGTCAGCCGGACTTTTGGCTTTGCCGATGCCCGGTGTCCATTCCAGCCAGCCCCGGCGGCCCGCGCCGTCATTGTCGTTGAACAGCAGCGTGAACGGAAGCTCTCCGTTCTCCGGGATACCCGTGGAGATGGCTGACCACGGCATCCGTACCTCAAAGGAGGTCTCCTGTCCGGTCCGGCTGGCTGCAGCCGTGATCACTTCCTCTCCTGCTGGGGCTCCGCCTTCGCTGAACTGCCAGACATGTGCTTGCCCGTCCATATAATTGATGGCGTATTCCGGCCCGTAGCTGCCGCCGGGACTGAAGGCGAACTGGATACTGTCCCCTCTCCACATGGTGCTGTCGGAGACAGGAACATGCACATTATCCTTCACCTTCGCCGCCCAGTAGAAGTAGCTCTGGTCATAGGCGAGATACACGCTGGCAGACACATCCGCAGGCCCTCCCCAGCCTTCGACCAGTACCTGTCCGGCAGCCTCCGGCAGCCGCATCTCTGCGTAGCGGCTCCACTCGTCCACTGCACCGTCAATGACGATGTCCTCCGCTTCCAGAGCCAAAGCGTGCGTATGCTTACCGAAGCTGCCACGGAAGTCTTCCCAGTCTGTAATGACCGGGGACCCCAGTTCTTCATAGACGGACTCCGTTACGCTGGCGGGAGTACCCGAAGCATCCGGCGGTATGATTCCCCCAGTTGATGCAATCGCTCTCAATTGTTCTCCGTAGACAGCAGAGGGGAACCCCTCTGCCGCCATGGAGAATACCAGCAGGATGATCAACGCCCACACTGCTTGCTTGCCTCTTCTCCTCATCGTTGCCCGTTCCTCCCTTCTGAATGGTCAGTCATGACTTGACTTGAAGTTCGGTTCCAATGATACAGGCTGTTCCTGATGCGGACTGGCCGGAAGCGGAATCCGCTCCACTTCACCATCTGTGAATTGCCCCCGCAGCTGCAGCACATAACGGATATGTGCAGGCATCACCTCCCTTACATCCGCCTTCCCCTGAATCACGGCCAGCGAGGCAGCAACCCCCGCCGCTTCACCGATGGCGCTGACCGACGCCATGATCCGGTAAGAGCTGTGCGCCTCATGGGTTCCGCTGATGCAGCGGGAGGCAAGCAGGAGATTGGAGCAGCCCACGGGGATCAGGGAACGATAGGGAATATGGTAATATCCGTCCCCGGGAATGCGCTCCAGCCGGGTCGCTCCTCCATCCGGGCTGTGAATGTCCAGTGAGTAGGCGCATGCTGCAATCATATCCCCGAAATGCCGGTTGTTCAGGCAATCTTCGGCTGTCAGGACATACTCACCAGTGATCCGCCGGCCTTCCCTGACACCGAGTCGCGGCGCGATATAATCCAGCTTGGCCTGCCGGAATGCCGGATGCCCGCAGATGGCCCCGAACAGTTCATTGGCTTGCCGGGTACCCTCCTCCATGCCCAGGCTTACTGAATCCCGACAGGTAGGGTCCACTCCCAGCACAGAGGTGGAGTTGAAGAGCAGCGACTTGCCGTCCGGATAAGGAAAGCAGGTGATGCTCTGCCTTGGATTAGCGGTCTCCCCCTTGTCCTTAAGCTCCTGATAATACGGCAGCAGCTCAAGCCGCAGGGAATGGATCGCCGGCCAGGTCTGGATATCCGGATTCTTCAGCTTCATGGGATCGAAGCCGCTCACTCGAAAGGTGGCGGTGGCTGATTGCAGCTTGCCGTCACCTTCACGGCCGATTTCGTACTGCATCCCTGCCATTGCGGACAGATTACCGTCCGCCGTTGCATCCAGAAATACCTCTGCGGCAACCGTTCCAGCCTGATTGCCCTGAAGGTGAAGTCGCTGAATCCGACCCTTCTCCACATCAACCTCTTTCACCGAGCACCCGGTCCACACAGTTAGCGTTGGCTCGGCTTCCAGGAGCTGCTGGTAGGTGGACTTCAGAGACTGCTCATCATAGGTCGGCACCCGCTGTTCGTTGTAATGGGTATACGCCGCCGGGAACAGCTCTCTGTGAATGCCGCTTGTAACCGGGCGTCCCATTCTGTCGCGGAAATTGCAGATCAGCGAGACGCTGGAGAAGACGCCGGTGCCTCCGACTTCAGGCCCCGCCTCAATCAGCAGCACCCGCCGGAACAACCTCGCAGCGGCCAGGGCTGCGCTGATCCCGCCGACTCCGGCTCCCACCACCACAAGCTCGAAATTCCAGTTTCCCTTCATAGCGTCCGCTCCTTTCTCTCTCTTCAATTCCTCCGGCTCCCGGTGGACTGAACAACCTCACGGAGGCTGGGCACACCGCTGTAGATTACCTCTTCATCACAGATGATTTCGCACCATTCCGGGCTCATCCGCACATCAATGATATGCCCCCGGAAAGCGAAACCGGAAAGAGAGACCCTTCCTTCAGCGGGCGGGCGGGGATGAATCCATAAGCTGCCGTCCAGGCGGGGATCAAGACCGGCCAGGCCGAACAGAATGGCTTCCGCACCGGCCAAACCTGCGACCACATTCGCCCGCTTATGCACGGGTACAGCCGGGCGGTCACAGTAATGCTCCTGCGGATAATACGGCAGATGCTGCCCCATCCAGAAGTGACGCCTCAATGTATCCCACGCCAGCTCATCGCGTCCGGATTCCCACAATGTCAGCGCCAGCATCGGCCCATCCCCGGTATAGGCTCCGCCTCCCGACCAATCCGGATCATTCTGCTCATAATGCAGCTCATCTTCGGCCGAGATACTGCTTACGCCGTATTTGCCGAGAAATGCCCCATCCCTAACCTGTGCGAACATTCCCTCCTTCATCTCCTCGGTGCAGGCCCCGAACCGCAGCGCGTCATAATATTGAATCGAATAGATCGATTCCGCATGGCCTTCGGGATATATGGCCTTGAACCAGGCTTTGTCCTCATCCCACAGATGGGTGCGGATCGACTGGCGGATACGCTCCGCCTTGTCCCGCCATTCCTGTGCGGGTTGATCCGCCGCCAGATCCAGATGCTGCGCCAGATCGGCCAAGCGGTCATAGCTCCAGGCCCGCTCGGCATTCGGACTGGCTACAATATGTTCATAGCCTGCCCCCCGCATTTCCAGCAGGTTCGGTTGAAGGCCGTAATCCAGCAGCTCATTCCACTCCGGCAACCGGCTATCGTCATATAAGGCCAGTGTCCGCATGGTCGGGAACAGTTTTGCCCCTTCTCCGTGCAGTACAAAGATCGACCAGGCAAAGTTCAGGAAGGACCATAAGCTATACGAATAGGGCACATGGGCGCCTTGTCCGCTGGGAGCAAACCGGGAGTGCCGTTCAATGCCGCTGGCTGCCATCAGACTAGCCAGCTCTGCCGCTTTGTCCTTCCCCAGCATCAGCGCCAGCGTTCTTGCACCGTATCCCCCCGCATCCCATGGATAACAGCAGATTCCGGCACCTTCCAGCCCGGAAACGGCAGGAAACGGCTGAATGGCGAATTCCGGATTCTCCCACAGACAGACCATCCCGCTGATCAATGAGCGGCGGTAATAGTCTTCCAGACCCGGAATATCCGATTGCAGCACCGGCAATTCACGGCAGGCCTCCTCAAGCCGGTGCTCCCAGACAGCGGTTGTCCGCCCCCCCAGCTCTTTCAGGGTCTGCCCTTCTTCCCAACGGAACTCTTGTCCGGCAGGAGTCAGAACCGCAGCCAGCCGGAACACGGCCTCCTTCCCTTCTCCAAGGCTCAGCTCCTGATCGCCTTCCCGAAGCAGGGTAATACGGACCTGTTCATTCTCCCAGATTCCTTCCTCAAGCTGCAGCGCAGGACCGGCAGAGGTCAGCGGTGCTCCATAGTCCCAATCGTCCAGCGGAACCATGGCCGGGCTTCCCGGCACCAGCTCCGGTAGAACCGCAACCGTTACCGTTCTACGACTGCGGTTCTTGATCCGCTGAGTCAGGAGGAAGCCATGGGTATCCGTCAGAGGCGTCAATTCACTGGACACCGCAAGTGATAACAGCTCTCCTTCCATCAGATGATGATAGGTCCCTTGCCTTTTGATCTGATCAGGCTGCCAGACGCCCTTCGCATACAGTACGCCACAGTCCCCTTTGCCTAAGTCTCCGTTATCCCGGACAGGATGTCCGTCCGCTGTTATATGAAGTTTCACGCCCAGATCCTTGGCGGCAAAAGGCGGTGAATAGCAGCCTTGAACGCCGCAGACCGTTCGCGCGGAAGGCGCAACTGTACTATAGCCGCTGCACACCCATAGATGTTCCGGGGGGGCCAGACTTTTCCGTAAATCAAACGCAAATGAACCGAGTGTATAGTTTGTAGTCACCTTCATGTGTTCCCTCCGGAAATGGAATTCTGCACTTCAGCCCTTCACCGAGCCCAGCAGAACCCCTTTGATAAAATGCTTTTGCAAAAACGGATAAACGCAGAGGATTGGCAGCACAGTGATGATGATCGCCGCGGCCTTCAGCCCCTCCGGCTGGATGTATTGGGAGGAATCCCCGCCTGCAAGCAGGGAATCAATCGGCGTCTGCAGCATCTGGTACAGCTTGACTGTTACAGGCAGCAGCTGCGATTTGCTGATGAAATACAAGGCATTGGAATAGGTGTTCCACAGAGCAACCGCATAGAACAGCGAAATCGCAGCCAAGATGGGCTTGGATAAAGGCAGCGTCAGCTTGAAGAACACCGTCAGATCCGTTGCGCCGTCAATCGTCGCTGATTCCTCCAGCTCGGCCGGCAGGCCTTCAAAAAATGATTTCATCACAAACAGATTGTAAGCACTTACCAGCCCGGGAAGCCAGATCGCCCAGAAGGTATTGATCAGGTGCAGCTGCTTAACCAGCAGGAACAGCGGGATCAGCCCGGTGCCGAACAGCATGCTGAACATGACCATAAACGTAAAGATCTGCCGTCCTTTCAATCTCCGTTTCGAAAGCGTATATGCGGCCAGTGTGGTTGCAATCATCTGGAGTATAGTACCTACGGCTGTGATGATCACTGTATTCTTGAGGGCGATGAGCAGCTGCCCGTCGATAAACAGCTGTTTATAGGCCTGAACGGTAATTTCCACCGGCCACAATACCACTTCACCCGAAATGATCGCCCGGCTGCTGCTCAGCGACATCGCCAGAATATTCAGGAGCGGAAACACCGTTATGAACGCACACAGGGCCAGAAACAAATACAACGGCATACTTTTGAGCCGGTTTACCATAATCCGCCTTCTCCCAGCTTTTTCACAATTTTGTTGACAGTCAGCACCAGAATCAGCCCGATCAGCGCCTGGAATAATCCCACAGCCGTTGCCAGACTGTATTGCGCGTTCTGCAGCCCTGTGCGGTACACGAACGTGCTGATGACATCGGATACACTGAAGACAGCGGCATTCTGCAGATTAAAGATATGCTCGAAGCCCACATCCATCATCTTCCCCATCTGCAGAACCAGCAGGACACCAATGGTCCCGCGGATACCCGGCAGCGTAATATGCCAGATCTGGCGCAGTTTGGTGGCTCCGTCGATTTTGGCCGCTTCGTATAAGCCGGGGTCAATAGATGAGATAGCGGCCATATAGATAATCGTACCCCAGCCCGCGCTCTGCCAGATGGTGGAGACAATGAACACCACAGGCCACCATAAGGTGCTGGTCATGAAGTAAACCGGATCGATCCCGAACAGGCGCAGGGCCGCGTTCACTACTCCGGTGGAAGGTGACAGCAAAGAGACAATGATCCCCGCCAGAACTACCCATGAGATGAAAAAAGGCAAATATAGCATGTTCTGTACAGCCCGCTTGAACCAGTTCACCCGCAGCTCATTCAGCAGCAGGGCAAGCAGGATCGGAGCCGGGAAGGCAAAAACAAGATTGTACAAATTCAGCAGCAGGGTATTGCGCAGCACATTCCAGAAATCAGCGCTTTCAAACAAAGTATGGAAATGCTTAAGCCCCACCCAGGGACTGCCCCAAACCCCGTCCAGCAGACGGAAATCCTTGAAAGCGATCAGCTCGCCGTACAGGGTGACAAATTTGAACAGGAAGAAATAGGACATGGCCGGAATAAGGAACAAGTACAGATAACGGTCCCGGTAGAGATAAAATAACAGGCCCCGCCCCGGCTTGTTCAGGCCTTTGGAGCGTATGGCAGCCGGACCGGAGGGCTGGTGCAATGTTTTTGGCATATAGCTCTTTCTCACTCCTCTATACATTTCGGGAGCCTGGAATAGGGTACATTCCGCAGCTCCCTTATATCCAAGAACCGTATGTTTTACTTCAGCTTGTCTTTGTTCGCATCGTACCAGGCCTGAACCTTGGCGGTTACACTGTCTCCGTCCAGACTGTTCCAGGCTTGGCGCAGCTCTTCGACCGCTTCATCCGGTGTCTGATTGCTCATCGCCATACGGGTGTTGATTTCTTTCCATTTGGTTTCAAACTGGCCGGCGATGGAGGCGTATTCCGCAACTGGCGGGATATATGGCAGATCCTTGCGGAAGGTATAGGTCTCACTGTTCTTTATAATCGTACTTTTGAGGGCAGCCATATCCTGATCATCCTTGCTGTCCCCTGCCCGGGTGACCAAATAATCCGGTGTCTGCTGCTCCTGCTGAACCAGCCGGTATTCCGAAGCATAGCCGACCTCCGTCTTCCATTTGTCAAAATCGGTTGTGACCGGAATGCTGTCCTTCAACTGATAATGTACGCCTTCAGTTCCATAGGTCAACGGCTCCCAGCCTGAATCCAGCATCCAGTCGATAAATTCCATCGCGGCCTGCGGATTTTTCATGTTTTTGTTAAAAGCGGTCAGCAGATGGTTAGGGACTTCGACCTCATAGCCGTTCGTTCCATATTTCGTGGACAGAGGCGGAACTGCGGCCAGTGTGGCCTCCGGATTATTTTTCCGCAGCTCGGTAATGGTATTGTCCATGTTCAGGTTACTGAAATAGATGCCGGAGCGACCCGTGGTCCACAGCTGCTTCTGCCGCGAAAATTCCTTATCTGTCGCAAATTCCTTGTCAACGAGACTCTCATGGTAAGCAAGCTGGCGGAAAGCAAGCGCGTCTTTATACCGTTCGGTGAAGAAGCTCTGGGTGAGCTTCCCGTCCTCTACGAACCAGGCCGCACTGCGTGCCATATACCAGTCGTCGGTTATCGCCGTGTAGGCCGTTGACATCGCCATTGGAATGGTATCGGCCGCACCGTTGCCGTCTGGGTCTTTGTCCCGGAAGGCTTTGGCGACCTCCACCAGCTCATCCACCGAAGTCGGCATAGCCAGCCCGAGTTTATCCAGCCAGTCCTGCCGGATGAATATGGCGGTATTGGCACGGGCAGGCCGCATGCTGGCGATGGCATAGATTTTACCGTCATCCAGGGTCAGGTACGGCTTCAGCTCGGGATGCTCCTGCAGATATTTTTTGTAGCTGGTGCTGTACTTGTCGATATACTCATCCAGCGGCTGAATGGCTCCTTCATCGGCCCAGCGGACAATAAAGTCGCGGTTGAAGGTAGTCATCATATCCGGCGCCTGATCGGAAGCAATCAGCACATTGAATTTATCCGCCTCCTGATTGCGCGGAATCGGCACCCAACTCACCTTCACTCCGGAATTCTCATTGATATACTTTGTCCAGCGGTTCTCTTCATAAGAGCCTTCTCCCGTTGCCACCTGCCCCCTGTCATAAATGGAACCGGATATTTCCTTGGGCAGCGAAGCATATGGATCTGCGCTTGGCGCCTGTGAGGCAGCGGCCGGGGATGGCCCTTCGGACGTGCCGGCGTTTCCGTTACTGTTGCCGCATGCGGACAAAGCCGCCGTTCCTAGCAGCAGCACCGCGAGAAACGCGGGGGTGAGCTTTCTGTTTCTGTACATTCTTTTGACCTCCAATGGACTTGTGATGTTGGGCAGATCATGTCTTGCTAAGACGGTGAAGCCTGGCGCCTGGCCTCCACCTAACTATAGCGGGCTATCCGGCAGACTGAATAGTTGCAGAACCTACAATGAACTCTCATCTCCCGCTATCGGGCGAATATTTGTAGATAACGCTACATCATAATGGAAAGTGACACCCGCTTACCGCTGCAATATGTCATATAATGAAGTGAACATCCGCCGGTTAAGGAGCGATAGCAAGTGAAGAGAAGAATTTCTGCCAAAGTACAGCTCATCTATACCGCATTATTCATCCTTATTATCCTGATGACTGTGGCGATCAGCTATATCAGCTCTATCCGCCAGTTAGAAAGGCAGGTGATTGGTTCCAATCAGAATGTGCTGAGCCAGATCAGCAAACGGGTGGACAGCACACTTCAGGAAATCGATTTGACCACCATCAATCTGCTGCGGAGTAATGATACCCGGTCTTTTTTTGAGGACGCCGGCCCGGATTCCGCACAGCATTTGCTGGGCCTCTCTATGCTCCAGGATCAGCTGGGCAACAATCTCGCAGCCAATTTTAATATGAAGGCGATCTATCTGTATTCGGAGAAAAGCGGCAAGCTCCTCTCTGCGTCCGACTATTACCCGCTGGAATCAGCGCCTTCCATGGGCTGGATCAAGTCCTTCACCGGCAGCGGCAAGACCGGCAAATGGAATGCCTCTCCTCCGGCAGCAGAGAGCAGCGATTTCCTGCTTGTCCGCAATTACCCTTTTACCGCCGGACCCAAAGACAGAAGCGGTGTAATGGTCACGCGAATTAATGAAAAGAGTATCTCGAAGATGTTCGGCGATCTGCAATTCAGTGACAGCTACAATGTATTTCTGGTCGACCGGAACGGGAACGTGCTGTCCCATAAGGACCCCAAGCTGATTCATCAGAGCATTCTGGACAACAGCTACGCATCCCGGGTACTTGCACGCGAAGGGCGGGGGTACGTGGTAGAGAAAACGGCCACCGGGAAAAATCTCGTATTCTACGATAACTCTGCGTATACCGGCTGGAAGCTGATTTACATCGTATCCCAGCAGCAGCTCAGTACGCTTTCGCTTACAGTGCGCTATATTCTGATCGCCATGGCCGTGCTCATGGTTGTCATCGCGGTTTCTGCAAGCCGCTTCGTCAATCACCGCTGGTTTGCTCCCATGGAGTTTTTCATTGCAAGGCTGGAAGAGATTACAGTGCGCACGCCATCTGGTTTCCAGAGCGCAACATCCTCACAGGCTCTCTCCTATAATGATCTGCAGAACAGAATAGAGCAGGTATTCACCGGCTATTCCAATGCAGAAAAGAAGCTCCACGAGAGCATTCCGGCGCTGAAGCTGCAGATTATGTTCGATATTCTGACCGGCAACCGGACGAAATTCACCTCCGCTGAGCCCATGCTTAATCATGTGGGCATTGAACTGTATCCGCAGCATTATATTGTTCTCACCATTGAATTCGATAATAAGGCTATGCTGGAGAAGGTTGGAGACATGAATCTGTACCTGTACGCGCTGTGTAATGTAGCTGAAGAGATGATCCGCTCCCGGCAGGACAAGGTCAAAGGGGCTGCGATTCAGATGAACGATGATCAGGCGGTAATGATTCTGAGCTTCAGGGATGCAGGTCGTGCGGAGAATACAGCGGAAGCCAGGTCATTCGGAGAGTATTTCATGGCCTATGTTGAGGTGCAGTTCAGACGGACAATTTCTGTCAGCATGGGTGAGTATTACGATCATTTTCAAGATATCCGCAAATCTTATCTGGAGTCGGCAGGGCTGATATCCTGTAAAATTCTCATGGGTCATAATGCGCTCATCACCTCAAACGATGTTGGCGCATGGGACAGCGGCAGGCTGCTTGAGGTCTTTGAATCCGTTGATGCCGTGCAGGAAACGGTCAAGCAGGTGGACGCGGAGAAAACCGGAATCGTGCTGGAGGAGCTGTTCAAACGGGCGGCGCGATGCAATCTGTCCAAAGAGATGATGGTCCAGCTCTGCCTGCAGGTCATTCTGAAAGCGCTGCGGACCGCAGCAGACTCCAGCCTGAATGAACAGTTTCAGACGGAGCATGAAGCGGTGTTCATCCGCCTTCAGCAATGCGAGACATTGTACGAGATGCGGATGGTTCTAAGCTCGCTGATGACTGAACTGATTCAGTCTCTGCAGGAGAAACGGAGCAGTAAGAAAAAAAGCAGCGAGTTGATTGAAAGCGTTCTCTCTTACATTACGGAGCATTACGCCCAGAGTGACATTTCCGTTAATTATCTGGCGGATCGGTTCAGCATCAGCCCCAATTATTTAAGCAAGCTGTTCAAGGAATATACCTTCAGCAATTTTGTCGACTATCTGATTGAAGTACGCATGAAGGCCGCCCACCGGCTGCTGCTGGAAACCCCCATGAAGCTGAATGATATTGCCGAGCAGGTCGGCTACACCAACTTCTCCAGCTTTCTGCGCAATTTCAAGAAATACTATGGCATGACCCCGACGGAATACCGGCAGCTGCATTTGAATTCCTGATTGAAACCTCTTTGAAAACACAGAAAGCCGCCCATCCGGCGGCTTTCTGTGCGTATATGTTCTTGTCCGACAATGCTGTTATCTATTTACGGTTCAAATGCGCTCCAGAAAAGGAACAGCCAGCTCAGCAATCCGCTGAAAGCCAGCCTCGTTCGGGTGAAGACCGTCAAGGGTGAAATAATCCAGGGTCAATCGGTCTACAATGCTACCAGTTACGGGTTACGCACAAATCTGACCGCATCGGCAGCAACATATCCGCTTGTTCCGTTATTGCGGATCGTCACACTGCCGGAGGTGCCGGCATTGAAGGTGTACGTTCCGATTAAGTTCCATACCCCGCCGTTTGAGGTCTGGTCTATGGTGAGTGTTGCCGTCCCGCCGGCATGAATGACTTCAATTGGGATTGCAGTGGAGCGGTTAAAATGCTCCGGCCACATCATATAGACGCTATAAGTGGCGGTGACGGGCAACTCGGGTGTATACGCAATACTTTTGCTGCCTTTGCCGCTGTTGTCATCATGTACATAGTTGATTCCGTACCGGTCGGTCTGTACCGCAGAGGTCTTCCAGCTTCCCGTCTTTAGCACACCTGTGGTGTCGCTATTGTCCACAATAACCTCTTCTCCAGGAAGGGTTGGCGGCATACCGCTGCCCGGTTCAAAGAAGGCCTTGAACGTCTTGCCTTTGGCTGCGTTGACATTGACTGTTAATTTGATGGTCGGGCTGAGCTGCGTCACTGTAATTCCGGGATCTGCAGTATATCCGCTTGCCGAACGGTCCAGTTCAACCTCAATTACACCGGTATTTAACTGTGTCGGATCGCTGACCGATAGTTCCAAAGCGCCCTCTTCGGCTTCTCTGGTCATGACCGATGCTTTCTTGTTCACTGAGATCAGATCGACGGAGCTGGCCCCATCTTCCCAGAAATTCGCCCCAATGATGCCCAGCTTCGTTTCTTTTACCGCTTGAACAGAGGATGTGTTTGTCAGTACTTCAATATCAGGCGCTGCGGCATAAGCAGCCACTTGAGCAGCGGTCTTGCCCGGCAGCAGGACATATTGATATTCCCCGCCACCCGGATTCACGCCATGATCCAGCCATAAGGTCATATAATTGCGGGTTATCGTTGTGGACGGGGTTACCGGACGTGGATTGATCTGCTTCCAGTTCCCTGTTCTGGCCTCTCTCTTGGCGGTAAGCGATACATTCTGGGGAAAATAATATCCGGTATCAGCACCGGCTGTGCTGCCGGACAGGTGAGCCCAGTCTACCTGGTCTAGGGTATCCGCCCATCCCACAGCTGAAGGCTGTACTTCGCCATTCACAGTGAGCGTATTGCTGCCCGCCGTGTTCAGCTTCCGGTTCTCCACGATGGTTTCAACGGCAATATTGTCCGTGCTGTTGATGCCTGCACCCAGGGAGACGATTTCGTCGTCAAACATGAACCAGGATTTCCGCGCGCCAAGCGTATGATCCGCATACTGCAAATCCATACCTGAGCTGCCGTATAGGTTCTGAATGCCGGTGCCGCCGGTCCACGTATTTGCACTAGTATGGCTGCTTGACGGGGTCTGGGACAACACGGTTGTTCCCGGCAGGCGGTAATTATCGACGGTTGGCCAGAAATCATCGCTGTATTGTCCGAGATCGCTGTTATACAAGCTGGTCATCCCGGCCGAGGTGTACCAGGCTTTGGCGTTCTCGCTGTTGATCGCTTCAAAGCTGCTGATGCGCTTCGAATACATCGCCAGTCCGATGCTGTAGCCCGGCCGGTGCTGGACTGCGCGGTCCATCGCCGAGAACTGCTTATAGACCTTAAGCTCTTCCGCCGGCTCAATCAACGGGTCAGCGCTTATGCTCTTGGCCAGAACGATGGATGGGATCGGTGCACTGGAATAGAAGGACTTGAAGGTATCCGACATTATCCAGCCCTTAATCATCTGCTTGAAGTCAGCCGCTTGCGCGGGCGGTGCGATCCCCGACAACAGCAGTATACCTTGCATTGCTGTATGTCCCGCGTCATGATCCTGACTGTAGTTTCTGGAGATTTCCCTGCCGCGAACCATATCCATCATGGCGCCTTTGTACATCAGCGGCTGATAGGTATTGTATACCCAATCCCAGACATTAGACTGGTTGGGATCGGTGACCTGCCATGTTGAACCGTGGAGCATCCCCATCAGATCGCTTACAGCCAGCAGCAGACTGAGTCCATACCCTCCGGTATAGGGGATATTGCCATGCTGAATGAATGATCCATCACGATAGAAGCCGTCTCCGCTAACCGTGTAATTAAAAATTGAGGAAAGCCCGTCACGCGCAGCGGCAATTTTGGCACCATCTTTGACGAGGATTCCCCGAACGCCTACGACGATCGCTTTCCACGAACGGTTGGCTCCTGTTAAGGTGACGCTTGGCGAGAAACGTTCTACGGCTTTCATATAATTCGTAATTTGAGCCGGACTTAGGGAGTCATACATCAGCACTGCTGTATCGTTCAGCTGCATCGGTATGCCGATCTGCCAATCCCACCAATTGCTGGTTCCGCTGGCGGTCGTAGTTACCGCCTCATGGTATCTGGTTGCATACATATAATCGAGTGCAGCAACGATGTCGGTCTCAAGCTGACTATCCTCGTACAATGCCGAACCGTTGGTGGCATAAGCTAGCGCCAATGTGTACAGACGTTCATAGGTCACCCGGATGTGAATCGAATTCCCAATACCAGGGTTATCGCTCCACAGATAGGTACGGCTGGGCGAGGTATTCATTGTCTGCCAATAGCCGTTCGCTTCGGTAGTCAGCCTGGTAATTGCAGCGGCTATATCGGTATCCGCAGTATTCAGCGAGGCTCCTCCGGTCAGCATAACCCTGCGGTGCTCCCTCATCCCGTCGAATTCATCCGCTGCGCGGGCACGATCCGTACCCGTTATTCCTCCAAAGCCGCTGACAGACAGGAGCAGAATTAACATAATCATGCAGCTTTTGATTAGCATTCTTCTCATCCATAATCCTCCTTTTTCATCCATTGCTTCGTTTGCTTCGTTTTCGTAATCCAAACGCTTTTTTTTCCAGCCATAATTCTTCCTTTACCACGCCTGTAATTCCGCCTTACGATGAAGCGCTTACATTTAATAGTATGATATGGAAGGGCCGCTAAAGAAACTACGTGAATTCGAGAAAAGGTATGAAATTTCGAGCGATCTTGAAAGGCCACCTTTCATTTTGGACCATCAGCTAGTCAAACCAAACGGACTGAAAATCCGCTATTTCCACAAATATTCCAATTTTGCTGGCTAAGCGGACTCAGATTCCGTTAATGGGGCTGCCGCAGCCCGTTTCAAGCCCAAATGAACAAGTTAGCGGATTCTCAGTCCGCTTAAGCCCCAGAAAGGGGCTTGGCTGCGAAATAAGGGCTTTTGAGTCCGCTTCACTCTGCTGACGGCACACTCCCCTGATCTTCCAACTGTAGCTTGGCTAGGACTCCTCCATTCATGAGCAAATGGAGAAAATCCAACTATTCCAAGCCATCTGCGCAGACAACTCTGCCAATGTTGTTCCTCATTTCATAGATTCGCTAGGGCCCAAGCTCAACGTGAAACGAGGCTCCCCGGCACCATCCGGGTCAAACCACAGTCTCACCTTCCCGGGTTCAATGTGTTCTACCGTTATCCGGTCTGACTTGTTCATCACTCGGGTAACAGAGTGATTGAATTCAATCCCGATTTCGATCAGACTGTGCTGCCTTTGTGTCGGATCGGCTATAGCCAGGCTCCAGCCTGCCGGATTCCTTTGCAGCACAATGGAGGCCTGACTGCTGCAAGCAATCCCCCCACTTGTATACCAGCCGGGCTTCCAGAAATGGGCTGCTGTAATTCCCAGTTCAGAATCTTCAACCGCATGCACCTGAGCATTCAATTCCAGGATTCTCACCCTTGGTTCCTCAGCAAAACAAGCAGTCTCTTGCTCACTGTAGCCAGGCAGAAGCACATATGCATAGGTATCTCCCGCCGGGGCTTCGCCATGATCGAACCACAACATCTGATAGAACCGTTCCATCTTCTCAGGTGAACCGGCATCGTTGATTTCCTTCCAGGTCCCTTGCCGCTGTTCACGCATGGCATGTACACAGCATTGCTCAGGAAAGAAGAAGCCCACATCTGCTCCCCGCTCACTGCCCGCCATATGAATCCATTTGGGGTTAAGGGTCTCTATCTCGCCAGATCCAGGCTTCCGGCAGATCCTTGTTCCGTCTGCTGTAATCGCATGTTCTCCCAACGGGCTCAATTTCCGGTTGTCTATAATCGTTTCCACTTTAGCGGAATTACGGCTCGTAATATCCGTTCCTAAGGCGATAATATGGTTTCCGAACAAAAACCAGCTTTTGAGCGCTGTCAGTCCATCGGCCTCGTTAACTACATCCTCCAATTCCATGACGATGGCGCCGCACTGGTTATGAAGTACGGCCCCGCCGACAAAAGACTTGGTGCTTAAACGGCCTTGCCCGGCTCCGTCTTCCTTCCGCATATTAGTTACTGTAGTTCCGGGCAGGCGGCAGGGATCAACCGTCGGCCAGTAAGCATCGGCATATTGCCCCAAGTCACTATTATACAGCTGGCACATGCCATACGAAGTATACCAGCCCTTTAGATTTTCCCCATTGATAGATTCATAGCTATAGATCCGGCTGGAGAACATACTAATGGAGTAAGCAAAACCCGGACCCTGCAGCACCACCCGGTCCATATGCGCAAACAGCTTGCAGAAGGCTTCTTCCCGGGCAGGCTGCACGAGTTCATTGTCCAGCAGAGCTCTGGCTTGTGCGGCAGTATCTGGCGGTGCACCGGCTGTATAGGATTTATACGTGTCAGCCACAATCCACCCTTTCACTCTGGAGAGCAGCCGTACCTGCTCTACTTCATCCAGTATGCGCGAGAAGCGTAAGCAGGAGGTGATCACCGAATGTCCGCTCTCATGATTCTGCGAATCTGCCCGCGAGATTTCCCTGCCGCTGGCCATATCCAGCATAGATCCCCGGAACATAAGGGGCACAAATGAAGCTTCAATCCACTTGGCTGTCAAATCGCGGGCTTCACCCGGAAATTCCCAAGGAGTATCATGTAGCCACACCATCAGGCGGACCACATCCTGCAGCAGTGAGACCCCATATCCGCCGGTGTACGCGTATTTATCATGCTGAATAAAGGAGCCGTCCTCATAGAAGCCGTCCCCTTCGCTAGCATTCTTGAATACCGGAAGCAGCGCACTAAGGGCGGCGGACAGCTTCTGCCCGTCGCCCTGAATAACGGCAGCAAGAGCAACTGCCGTAGACTTCCAGACCAGATTCGCTCCGGTGGACGGCGGAGCCTTAGCCACGAACCACTGTGCATGAAACGCCGGATCGCCCACATATTTGTCTATGGTGAGGAGCAGCCGCTCTATAAGTTCTGTATCCAGCAGCTGCTCCATGAGCAGCAGTGTTTCCAGCAGCGCAATCGACACGCCAATCTCCCAATACCACCAGTTTCCATAGGGACGGAAGCTTTCGTTGTATCTCTGTGCATTTAGCCATTCCAATCCATAGATCACCTGCTGCCTTAATGTAGAGTCCAGATAACAAGGAGACCGTGATGACTTCAAAGCGATTGCCATCCCTCTTAATCTGCCGATGATCATAAACACATCCGAAGCGTTCTCAGCATAAGGAACATCAGCCCATAGCAACACCTGGTGATAGAGCATCGTCTCCTGATCATGCCTGACACTTTGCAGCGATTCATGACTCAGCGTATCTCCCGAGATATATTGCAGCCATTTGTTTTTCAGAATCTGCATGCGTATTCTCTCCTTGAGCCAGCGCCTACCATGATGTTTGTTTGCCTTGCTCCCGTTCCTTGAGCGGGGAAGGTGGAATCATGCTTCCCCACTCTCCGGCTTCAGAACCAAGCTCCAGCAGAAGCGTGCCTCCTCCGGCGATTTCTTCATGGCGGACCCAGGCACGGTTCAATTCCATACCGTTGATTGAAGCAGACCTTATATACCGGTTGCCGGACCCGCTGCATTCACCCTGAGTCTCGATCGTCAAAGGAACGGGAGTCTCCTTCGCTCCCAACAGCAGGGTTACCTTATTGAACAACGGTGGAACGAGGAAATAGATGTCCTGACCCATCAAAGGGTACAACCCCATAACTGAACAGATGAAAAAGGCACTCTGACAGCCCATATCTTCGTTATCACCCAATCCGTCACGTTCAGCCCTGAAGTATGTCTCCAGACATTCCCGGACCCGGTCAGCCGCCCGGTCGGGTCTTCCCGCATAAATATATAAATAAGGAATATGCAGCATCGTTTCTTTGGAGTTATAGAATCCGCCGTCAAAAAAACGGTCTAAATGCCTGATAAAAGCTTCTCTCCCCCCATGCCGTTCGACCAGTCCATGAAAGTCATGATGCGTGCTGAACGACCATTGCAGGCTGGTTCCTTCGTAGAAGTAAGGATCATTCCATGAATCCGGCAGGCAGGATGTGGGGTCAAAGGACCTTGCCCATTCCCCGTCCGGAAGCCGGGGCGCGAAGCATTTGAGATCCTCCCTCCATAAATTCCATAGCTTCTCCGAGCTTTGATAATATTCTTCTGCCGTCTCCTCCTGACCAAGAACCTCGGCCAACCGGCCGATACACCAGTCCTGATAGGTATACTCCATATGACGGGATACACAGTTCTTCTTCACATCCGTCGACAAGTACCCCAGGGAATGATAATCCTTCAGGTGACGGCCATAGAGCCAGGTGTCCGGGGACGTAACCTCATTATTCTTGCGCATTTGCTTCAGGGCTTTGGCATAGTCGATTCCCTCAAGCTTCTTAAGCGCCGCTTCACAGAACAGCACATCTGCGGAGCTTCCTCCTTGAATCATCGCGCTATGTCCCATAATCCAGGCGTCCGGCAGCCAGCCGGTATGATCCGCGATATCCAGCAGACAATTGAGGATATCCGCTTCAAGCTGCGGGTCGAGCAGTGTAATCAACGAGTTGGCATTTCGGACGCTGTCCCACAGTGCATACAGATCAGTGAAGTGCCGGACCCCGGATTCCCAGGCGAAGTTCTCATCGTCTACACCCAAGTCACTCGGCATACAGAACAGCCGGGTCATCAGGGTATAGAAGAGCCGCGTATGCTCCCCGCTACCCCCTTCCACCGTGACTCTGCTGAGTTTATCCTCCCAGATGCTACTTGCCGCTTGCCGGATTTCATCGAATCCGGCGGACGCTTCCCGGTCCACACTGGCTCTGGCCTTGCCGACACTTACATAAGAAATACCCGTCTTCGCCACCAGAACTCCGCAGTCACCGAAGCTAAGGGAAGCCTTACAATTCGGGCCATCTACAGACGGGCTACGCCGTACTCCGCCGGCGTCTGCCAGCAGGCTGCTCTTCATCGGCTGATCGAAGCGGATATAGAAGTAGACGGAATAAGGGAACTCATGCCCCCAGCCCCCGCGCAGGTCGGAACGGCCTGCGATTTCGTACTCCGATATCACTTCAAGGTAACCGCCCGTGGAGACGCCGGTAGTCTTCCCCGGCTCATCTCCGCCTACCTGAATGACTGCTCCTGCATCAATCAGCAGGTTGGCAGCATCCCCGGCCTTGAAGCTGTAACGGTGGATGCCTGTGCGCGCTGTGCTGGTCAATTCAGCCTGTATGGCAGCGGGCATTAATTGCACGCTGTAATATCCTGCTTGGGCCTGCTCATTCTCCTTAAGGTAAGGATCGATATTGAACCGCTGCATACCGGTATAAGGGGTGAAGCCCACATTGCCGTAACGGCCTCCGCCCCCCGTTCCGCTGACATGCGTATGACTGAATCGGATAATCGGCCTCGAACTGTCGTAGCCGTGGGATAGCTGCGGCGGCAGCGTATCCGGGCCAAGCCTTACGATGCTGCCCGGCAGATAAGGCCCGCACAAGCAATTGTTTTCCCCATCCACACCTATAAACGGATCGACATACTCCACTCTTCTTCTCATCAACGTTGTACCTCCTTCATTGCCGGTAAAGCCTTTCCTCTACCAAAAGATTTCGTTCTCTCCCTTTAACTTCAGCAAGGCTTCCAGAAAGAAAAAGTCGCCGTAGATGATAGGCACCTCTACTTCGGCATTGGACGGGAAGCTGCCAGTGCCCTTGGTAATTAACGCTTCTTCCTCTGGGTCCTCCGGCGTGTAATGACGGAACAGCGATTCCGTTATTGCCGCGCCGAGCTTCCGGTAGCGCGCTGCTTCTTCACCTTCCAGCAGAAAGGCAATTTCCAGCATTCCGCTGGCTGCGCAGGCCGCAGCTGTTGAATCTTTGGCCCATAGCTGTTCGGCAGGCGCCCGGAAATCCCACGGAGGCACAAGATCCTCCGGCAATTGTGCGGCGAAATAATCCGCAGCCGCTTTGGCCGCATCCAGAAACCGGATGTCGCGCGTATAGCGGTACCCTATAGCGAATCCGTAAATCGCCCAGGCCGATCCGCGGGACCAGGCGGAATCCGGACTATACCCTTGTCCGCCAAGCGCTTCTATCCGCTCTCCCGTTCCGGGATCGAAGCGGACGATATGGTGCACCGAGCCATCCTGACGGATGAATTCGCGGAGCGCCATCTCAGAATGTGCAGCGGCTATATGCCGGTACCGCGGGTCCTTAAGCTCTTCGCTGGCCCAGTACAGTAAACCAAGATTCATCATGCAATCTATAATAGCCAGGCCTTCACTGCCTTCATACAGCCAGGCACGGATGAATTGCCCTTTAAGATTAAAGCGGCTGGCTAAATGGCTGGCAGCAATCAGCCCTCTTCTTCTGGACAGCATATTGCCGGTAAGCTTGTAATCGGCCACCGCTGACAAGCTCCAGAGGAATCCGTTGTCATGATGGAGCTGTTCGTATTCCTGAAGAGGCGCATCCAGCTGCTCCTCACAGTTCTCGGCGATCCTCCGGTATTCCTCATCGCCGGTAGCACGATAAGCCAGCCACAGGATTCCGGGCCAGAACCCGTTGGTCCAGCAATCGGGGTCACGCGCATCATATTTTCCGCCGTAAGAGGCATTGGGGAAGGTTGCTCCGATTCTGTAGCGCGTGTTGCTTAATTTGCCCAGGGAATAATCCCAGGCCTCATTGATCCAAGTCTCCATCGTGTATGTCTCCTTTTCTCTTGTACAGTTAAATGGCAGGACGTCCTGAAACAACAGACCTCCTGCCATGCTTCAATCCGTTAATTATTGAGCTGCTTTCCAGGCATCAATTTGGGTCTGCAATTCTGTTTGGACCTTCTCAATGCCGGCCTTCTTTAATTTGTCATTTCTTTCCTCAAGCATTTTGGCAGGGTCAGGAATTGCCCCCGTGCTTGCGGCCCGGTACTCGCCAATGACCGAGGTGAGCTGAGTAATCTCGTTTTTGACGGACGACTCATCGAATACGAACCCTAACAGCGGTGAACGTTTGGCCTCATTGTTGAATTCCTTCCAGCTTGAATACAAATCATCAGGCTGACCCGGCTTGAGATAATTGATGAGCTGATTACCGATCACCCAGAACAAGGCGCTGGTGCCATATCCGGAATCGGCAATCGGCTCGATGCGGTTCTCGCTAATCTTCTTATAGTGGGTGCCTTCAATTCCGTTAACGAACAGATTCACGGCGTAAGGATCAGTATGCAGCGCATTTAATACCATCATGGCCCGCTCAGGATCTTTGGAGGTGCGGGAGATGGAGAACATCGATCCGGCGGCAAGGTCCGTGGTTACAATAGGCTCTTCAATAACCTTAGAGACGAAATCATATTTATTGTCGGTGGCAATTTTCAGTTCAATATCAGCCCCCGGCTTCCAGACGGCCTGCTGCATCCAGATTTTACCCTGTTTTCTTAAATCACCGATGTCAGTCGTTGTTGTAGCTGCATCGCTATTGATGTAGCCCTTCTCATAGTAGCTGCGGTTCAGCTCATACTCCGCTTTGGCAATCGATGAGATTTCCGGATCAACAACCGACTTTATCTGGATGTTATCTGTATTCGTATAGTCATATAAGAACAAAGGAATCTTGTTAGGCGTCGGCCCGATAACGCGGAAGTTCGAGCGGGTCTCATACATCATGCCTTCACCCGACTCCTTAATGAAATCCAGAATCAATTCCGGCTCTTTCTCCTTCAGCAGATTGAACCAGGGTTCAAAGTCTGACATCGTCTTAATATCCTCAATAGGGATACTATATTTGTCGACTATATCTTTCCGGTAAGTGTAGGCCTTGCCCTGGGTAATCTCTTTGTTTGTGGGAATCCCATACAGCTTCCCTTTGTAGCGCGGAGCCTCCAGGTAGATCGGATTCAGGTTCTCTGAGATGCCCTGCCCGTATTTGGCCAGCAGATCATCCAGATCCAGGAAGGCGCCCTTAGAGACGTTGCCGAAGAAATTAAGCCATGAGGCTGTGAATACAAGATCCATCGGCTCACCGGCATTTAACATCAGCTCGGTCTTCTGCTTGTATTCGCTGGAGGCGATCGGCTGAAGATCAACAGTGGCATTGAATTTCTCTTTGAAATATTCACTGAGCTTGGCTTCGACCAGCGCATCATCCCGCTGCGGCGCACCGAAGTAGATAATTGACACCTCGTAAGGCTTCAGTGATTCCGGACTGTCAGCAGGCGCCGCTGTACTCGTGCTCTCTGTGCCTTTTGATGCTGCCGGTTCAGAAGTCCCCCCGTTATTACCGCCAGAGCATGCCTGCAAGGATAACGCAAGAACCAGAATAATCGCTGTGAATAGCGGTTTGCGCCCTTTTAACTTTTTCATATTAACCCTCCCTAAATGATTAAGCTTATATATAGAACGGCAGACAGAATAGGCTGCTTGCCGGTTCCACCGCTGCTTTAGCCCTTAACAGCCCCTACTGTGAGGCCTTTGACAAAATATTTCTGAAAGAAAGGGTACGCGATCAGGATCGGCCCCATTCCTATGACGGCCATGGCCATCTGCAAGGATTCATTCGGCAGATTCTTCATCATCGTTGGATTCTGGGCGGCCAGCTCTACGTTATTGCGCAGATACTGCACGTCATTGAGGACACGCATCATCAAATACTGGAGCGGATATTTGTCCTCACTGCTGATATACAGCAGCGCATTGAACCAGTCGTTCCAATAGCCGATAGTGCTGAACAAAGCCATGGTCGCCAGGACAGGCAACGAGAGCGGCAGAACGATCCGCAGGAAGATTCTAAGCTCACCCGCACCGTCAATTCTAGCCGATTCAATCACTGCAGGATGAATGGTCGTCTGGAAAAAGGTCCGCATAATGATTACGTTGAATGGCACAATCAGCATGGGCAGGATCAGCGCCATATAGGAATCCTTGATATGCAGCACCTGTGTGTAAATTAGATATCTGCTGACCATCCCGCCATTAAACAACATCGTGAAGAACAAAAAGAACGTAAATGCATTACGGAACGGATAATCCGCACGTGAAATGGGATAGGCATACAGTGCCATGAGTAGCACACTGAGCGCTGTGCCAAGAATGGTTATGGTGAAGCTCACCCGGTAGCCCGACACAATCGTCTGAAAATCCTTAAAGATGGATTCGTAGGCAATCAACGACCATTTATCCGGAACAAAGCTGTATCCCTGAGTCAGAATGGACTGTCCGTCTGTGAAGGATACAATAATGACTAGCAGAACAGGCAAAAAGCAGATTAATGAGAGGATTACAAAAGCAATGTTTAAAATTAAACTGGAAGCTACAGAAATTCCGCCGATGCGGCTGCCGGAGTCGTTGGCCATGATTGTTCTCCTTTATTTAGAATAATGCCTGTTCCCGGTCAATTTGTCTGACCGCGCTATTGGTTGCGATCACCATGATAAACCCAACCACCGATTGAACAAGCGCCGTGGCCGAGGACATCCCGATATCATTTAATTGCATCAAGGCCCGGTATACATACGTATCCACGGTATCCGTAACCGGATACAATGCCCCTGAGTTCATGGGCACCTGGAAGAACAGCCCGAAGTCTGAACTGAAGATACTTCCCATCGACAGAATTGTCATAATAATGATGACCGGCCGGATAAAAGGAATCGTTATGTTCGTAATCTGCTTCCACTTGGAAGCCCCGTCGATAAGTGCAGCCTCATAATATTCGGGGTCAATTCCGGCGATCGCCGCAATGTAGATTACAGCACCGAAGCCGGCATGCTTCCAGGCGTTCACGAACACCAGGATATAAGGCCAGTATTCCTTCTCCGAGTACCAGAACACCGCATCCTGCCCAAAGGCTTTGAGGACGGTGGCATTAATGAAGCCATGATCCGGCTGCAGGAAAGCGTATACGAGATAACTCACTACGACCATCGACAGGAAGTGCGGCAGGATAATGAAGCTTTGGTAAGCTTTTGCCAGAAACCGCCTCCGGATCTCATTGATGGCCACCGCAATCGATACTGACAGCACCAAGTTCAGCATCATAAAGGTTAAGCTGTACAGGAGCGTGTTTCTTACAATTCTCCACATATCCCCCGAGGAGAACAGGAATTTGAAATTATCGAACCCTACCCATGGACTCCCCCAAATTCCGTCAATGTAATTCACATTCTTGAACGCAATGAATATACCGAACATCGGCAGATAGCTGTGCGCCAGAAGGACAAGAACTGCCGGCAGCATCATTAGTGTCAGCGCCTTGTACTTCCACATGGCATGGATAAATCTTGAGAATTTAGTAGGCCTAGTCATGTCCATTACTCCTTTCATGGACTTATTATAGAACCATCTCTACACGGCTACGATGATGCATTCCTGTAAAAATGTGATCTTTTAAACGCCCATAGCCGTTAGTACCTCATTCGGGCCTGCGCAAAGGCAGGGTAATGATTGCCCGTGTCCACCCCTCTCCGCTTCGTTCATAGGTTAAGCCATACGCCTCGCCGTAATGGAGCTGGACCCGCTGATGCACATTTCTGATTCCGTAGCCCTTCGGACTATGCTCTTCCTGCATAATGGCGGAGAGTTCATCCGGATCTACAGGCAGATGCCCGTTGTCCTCTACGATGAAGCGGAGGGTATCTTCACTTTGAACGGCAGATACCCGTATCTCGCCTTCCCCATCCATTCCGCGCACGCCATGAATAATGGCATTTTCTATCAGTGGCTGAATAATGACTTTGGGAGTTTCATAGCCTCTCAATGTTTCATCAATCTGCCAGCAAACCTCGAAGGTGTCAGGGTAGCGTTTCTCTTGCAGCCGTGTATAGGCCTGGGCATGCTCCAGCTCTTCCCCGGCTGTAATCATTTTCCGACCTTTACTGAGGCCGATACGCAGCAGCATGGACAAGTCACGGACCATTTCACCAACCTCGGTATTTCCGCTATCCAGCGCGTACCAGTAAATCGAGTCCAAGGTATTGTACAGATAATGGGGGGTGATCTGGGATTGGAGCATCAGCAGCTCATACTCTTTCTGTTTCAGCTGCATCACGTAATTTTCTTCAATCGAATAATCCAGCCTTTTGGTCATTTTCACAAATGATCCATATAGAATGCCGAATTCATCATGCCTGAGCGGCTCCTCCGTCCATGACAGCGTTTTGCCGGGTTCATAAATTTTCATTACCGAGACAAGCTTCACTACGGGTTTGACGACAAGCCGTACTAAATAGAGAACGAACGTGAGGACAAACGCTAAAAAAACGACGGAGATAATGACGAGCATATTTTGCAGCCAGATTTGCTTACCGGTAATGGACGCTAAGGGGATTTTGTACAATAATCTGGTGTGGAATTTCGGGCTGTCCGAATAGGCATAGAGCCACTCTTCCCCTCCTTCTTCAGCGAAGGTGAAGCCGTAAGGCGCCGCAGGTCCGATATTCCTGTCAATCTCAGATAGTGAAATGCTGCCTGAACCGGCTGTCATTAGCAGCTCATCCTTGTCATTGAATAAGAAGATACCCGCAGTAGACGGTACCTCAACTGCAACCATGTCCCGGGTTAAAAGCACCTCTACCTTGTTGACCACCAGCAGGCCGATTGCCTCATTATAGTCCCGGGGATTGAGAATACTGCGCATGAACGAGATTGTTTGCTCACCGGTCTCTGTATGCGTAATGCGCAGTGCCCCGCCACCGCTGTCATCCATGTTGCTTACCATAGCGTCAGGCAATCCGCCTTTGTCTTTATCCAAATATTTAAATCCCTTCGTCTTATGGGAAAGATCAAAAGGCGTATCTCTAGACTCAATATTTCTCATATAAATTGCATATTCTGTGCCCCCGGTAGACCAGCTCTCCAGAATATTATCGGCCTGCTGGATTTCATTCAGCGTGTCTATTCCGGTCCAGAAGCTGTACCCCGCCGGATTACTGAAAAAATGATTATCCAGCAGTGTGATCGTCCTGTCATTGATCGCGGATATGGTTTTGTCGATCGTCACATGATTTTGTTTAACCAGCTGTAGTGTAGTACTGCCTACTTCTTCCTTGATGGTGTCTACAGCCACGTAAGCTGAAATCCAGCCCACGACTATAAAAGGCAAAACAATCAATACGAGGAATGCCAGGGTGACTTTATGCTTCAGCTTCAGTTTCGGTTTCAGTCCGGTTCCCTCCTCTGGCTTGCTTACGGAATTCTGCCGGTGTGAGCCCCAGCATTCTCTTGAACATCCGGCTGAAGTGCTCAGGCGACTCATACCCTACCGCAAAAGCGATTTCATACCGTTTCTTGTCCGTGGTAATCATCAGCCGGCGGGCCTCTTCCATTCTTAGTGCCGTCACATAATCCCAAAGGTTGGTTTTCATATCACGTTTGAAAATATAACCCAGATGGGCTGCACTGAAATGAACCTCCTCGGAAATATCCTGGATTTTCAGCGCCGGGTTACGGTAATTTTTCTGGATGTAGCTGGTAATCCGCGAGATCACGTTCTGATCTCTGGCCTTAGAGAGCTGCTGCAAAAAAGCAACCGAATCTTCAATATACCGGTGCAGCCGTTCCAGCTTCTGCTGTCCGCTAAGTCCCTGGAACACCCTATCCGGGTTGAAATCATAGAGGGAAGCCCCGTTCCCCTGTCCGTATTCGACCAGCAGTCCGTAAATCCGGTAAATCAGCATCCCGCAATAGCTGTTCGTGACTTCCTGCGACAGTTCAGACACCGGCAGCTGGCCAAGGATGCTTTGCGGATTCAAGTCCCCGGAGGATTCTACCGCTGATTTCATCTGCTCCATGAATTCACTGACCTTATTCATCCAGACCACCATACTCAGGTTATCCTGCACGGCTATATCGTGATAATAGAAGACTCTTTGTCCGGGATGGACTTTGGTCCACTCCGCCGCAGTGTCTGCTTCTTCCATCAGCTTGGGGAGCATCAACACATCCCCGCCTAAAGTGCTAAGGCCTATCGTTGCCTCCACATTCAGATACTGCTTCATATTCATAGCGATCATCTGCCCGATCATATGGATCTGCGAGTGTACTCTAACCCGGGGATCGCCCATTTCTTCGGCAGATAACTGGATGATGCTGATGATCGAATGGCCGAAGCCGTTGAAGGTCAAACCGTTCCACTCCATTAAGGTTTCATTCATAATATTAATCGCCGCATATTTCAATAATTTGCGGTCATGGAGCGTGACCTTCTGATGGCTGAAGCCGGCCTGGCTATAGTCAATGCGGCTGGAGATCACGCCGAAGAATTGTCCTTGTAAAAGCTCTCCCAGCTCACTGGTCACATCTTCGATATCCTCCCGGGTCAGATTCCGCTGCGTAACCAGCTCCATCAGCCACTCATTACGCCTTGAATGGTCCTGTATCGGCCTGCTTTCCGCCTCAAGGCTCTTCCCTGGAAGCTCTTTCTGGGTTAAGGCTTTGCGGACTACCCGCAGCAGCTCTGTTCGCTCTACGGGCTTGACCAGATAATCCTTTGCCCCCAGCCGTAGCGATTTTTTGGCGAAATCAAACTTCTCATGGGCGGAGATGACAATCACCGGGACATTCCACTGCTCCATATAGATATTCTCCATTAATTCAATACCGCTCATCCGGCCCATCTGTATATCGGTAAGCACCAGATCAAAGCGGTCCATGCGCAAATAATCAATCGCTTCAAATCCATTGATAGCTGTTTCTACATAAGTAATGTTCATATCCGAAGCGAGCAGGAAATTTTTGATTCCCGCACTCACTCTCGGCTCATCGTCTACCACGAGAATTTTATACATGATGCTCCCCCTTTTGTATCACAGTACACTCGCTGCAAATTACGGTAGATGATCTATTTCATCTTTTGTGTGATCTATATCAGGATTGTTGACCGTCAGGCTTTGAAGGAACTCTGTTTCATAGGTTCGAAGCCGTTACAGCCCTAGTATAGATCATATATTTCCCGTAATTCATCATCGACTAGTGATAGTAACTCTTTTATGCTCTTTTTGCAAGCGTTTACATAAATGAGGAAAGGAGATTAGGGTTCACATTATCCGACTATGAGGAGGTTAAACAGATGTTCAGATCAAGCCTATTCCCCGGTAGACTCAAAAAGTTATTGCCGGTATGCCTCAGCCTGTTGTTGATCATAAGTACTGTTGCTCTTTCTCCCCGGCATGCCGCAGCAGCGGTTAACCCCTTACCGGGACCCGCCCACCCTCTTCTGTATGATGATTTTGCCGGCGGGGGGCTGTTCAAGCAAAATTGGACGAACTGGTACAATCAGAACGGGGGAAGTGGCACTTTCACCAAGACGGTCCAAGGCACCCGCACAATTGGAAAGTTCACACAAACCCCAAGCTCCTCCACCTCCTGGGCCAAGTTTCAGCCGATGAACGAGACCTTTGACCTCTCAGGCTACCGGTATATGAATCTGTCTTTGCAAAATGCAGGTTATGCCCAGTCACTCATTCGTGTTGTCATAAGCGACGGCATCACCAATTACAATCTTACCGGCGGTTATGTATCTGCAACGGATACCTGGACCAGCCTGCAGTTTGATCTGGATGCCCTGTCGCCCAAGATTCAGAAGGAGAAAGTCAAACTGGAGGTGTGGCTAAGACAAGCCGGCGGGACTTACGGGGAAATGCTGATCGATGATATCGTGTTTACCACGGCCTCCGGCGGTACCGCGCCTCAGTTAAGCCCGGCTGTGATGAGTGCGGATACAGATGGCAGCTATAACCAGAACACTAATTTTACCTTCGATGCCACTTATACCGACCCGGATAACGAGGCCCCTTATGCTGTTCAGGTGATCATTGATGACACGGCCTATACTATGCGCGAAATCGATCAAGCTGATGTAACCTACACGGACGGAAAAGATTACAGGTTCATGACCAAGCTTCCGGCGGGAGCCCATTCCTACTATTTCCGTACCACGGATACGACTTCGAATGAAGTCACGACCGGAATTCACAATTTGAGCGTAACCAATTCCTCTTCTGTAATTGATATTGTAGTGAGCCAAGCCGGCTACAGTGCAGACGATATCAAGAACGCCAAACTCATCTCCACCACAACCGTCACAGACGCCACTTATGAAATCTTGGATGGATCAAATGTCGTGTCTTCAGGCACCATGACTTACGAGGGCTTTTACTGGAATAAGCATGTCTACTCTATCGGCTTCTCCTCCGTCACAGATTCCGGGAACAACTACAGGGTGCGAAGTAATCAGCAGTACTCCTATCCTTTTGAAATCACACCTAACCTGTGGGATCAATACAAGGATGAAATGACTGCCTTCTACCGTCTTCTGCGTGCCTCAGTAGCCACAAGTGATGCTTATCCTGAGGGTTACAGCAGTGTAGCTCCTTCCGCCAAGCTCTACCATGCCGCGGGTCACCTGGATGATGCCCAGTCTGCGGACGGCCTGACCCATTATGATCTGACAGGCAGCTGGTACGATGCCGGTGATTACGGCAAATATGGCGGTAACCAATGGGTCGGCGCGGAGATCGCACTTGCTTATACGCGTTATGCGGACAAAGACAGCGTGAAGTACGATAACGACAGCAATGGCATCCCGGACCTGGTAGATGAAGCTGTCTTCGGCAGCGAATATCTCATCAAGTTCGCGGATCAGCTAGGCGGGGAAATGTATAATCTCAGGAACAATGCTTCTTTCGTTCATCCGGAGAAATCTACCGATAACCTATCCGGCACAGCGGATGACCGGAAGCTGACCGATTTAAGTGTCGGCGGCTCAGCCAAATCAGCGGGTACACTTGCTGCTACAGCTCGCGCGATCCGCACGGCTATTAACGAAGGCGATATCGCGTCAGCTCAGATTGCAGAACTCACGGATTTTGCCGACCAATGCGAGAGCGCAGCTGTAATCTTTTATGAATATGTGGTTGCCCATCCTGACGGTCCCATAGGTTCATACTCCACAAGAGGAGGCATCCCCAATTCCAAGCTGCTCGCTGATGTGGAGCTGTTCTTGCTGACGGGCGAGAATCAGTATAGGAATGCAGCTTCGGCGACAATCAACGCCTTAACCCTGGGTGACATCTCCTCCACGAACTATTGGGACATGAGCCCAATGTCCATGGCCGAGTTCTATCCGGCTGCCGATGCTGCGACACAATCTCATATTCACAGTCTGTTAAAAGGACAAGCGGATTTCTTCCTCTCCACATCAGATGATACACCGTATGGTGTACTGAACCAGTTCAAAAACTTCGGTGTAAACGAACCTCATGCTTCTTATTTAGGGGACCTGCTGCGGTACTATGAATTATTCGGTGACCCGTCAGCACTGGAGGCGGTGGTGAAGGGTATGTATTGGCTGTTCGGAGAAAATCCGTGGAATATCAGCTGGGTCTCCGGCATCGGCACCCATCATGTGATGTTCCCGCATACCCGTTACAATGAGGATTCCAATACTGCGGGTGATACCGGAATTATCTTTCCCGGCGCCATGGTCAGCGGACCGAATATGAAGGATCCTAAGAATCGAAACAGTATAAGCCCCTGGTACGAGGACCGGTCGCTCTATCTGGATGATACGAATCAGTGGCGGTATAACGAGTTCAGCATCAGTATTCAGGCAGGACTCCTATATACGGTAATGGGGCTGAGTGCAGCTCCGGGAACAGGTGCGGACAACACGGCGAAGCCGCCCGCCCTGCCGGTACTCTCTCCGGTGATTGGAGAATGGGTCCGCGGAAATGTAACTGTTTTCGCTGAGGCTGGGGATGGTCTGAGCCAGGTAGAGTATGCGGCAGCCGGATTGCCTTATCAGCCGATGACGGTTTCCGGTAATGTATATTCGACTGTAAACGATGCGGTGTACGCTGCGGTTATCGATGAGAGCCAATCCTTGCCCTACGTAAGCCGGAGAGTAGATGTTCGTGCGAAGGACTCTTCCGGCGGATACACCTACAGCTCGACTCATTACACTGTTGCTCCGGCGTTGCCGGACCCCTCCACTCCGCTGTTATATGATGATTTTGGAGGCGGCGGCTTCTGGGGTGGCTCTGCGGCCAACACGACCTGGGTCAACTGGTATAATCAGAATGGCGGCACGGGAACGTTTACCAAGCTTACAGCAGACGGACGTTCAGCCGGCAAATTCGCCCAAACTCCGGCAAGTGTGGCTTCAGCAGCTAAGTTCCAGCCGTGGAATGATGTGGTCGATCTGAGCGGCTACCGGTATTTGAATCTTACGCTTAAGAATCCGGCCTCTCCTGACCTCAGAACCCGGATTGAAATCAATGACGGCAAAAGAACGTACAATCTGACCGGAGGCTGGGCACTGGTTCCATCGGAATGGAGCGATCTGCAATTCGATCTGAATGCACTTAGTCCGGCTATTGATAAAAAGGCACTGAAGATGTCCATTTGGTTGAAACAAAATACAGTCACTGCCGGAGAAATGCTGATCGATGAAATTAAGGCGACCAATCAGGTCAGCGGGAGTGCGCCAACGTTAACTTCAGGAGGCGTAAATCATACAGACGGCACTCCGCAGACCGAGTATACTTTCACAGTCACTTATACAGATGCGGATAATCAGGCCCCATTTGCCATGGAGCTGGTCTTGGACGGCGTTGTCCGGACCATGCAGCCTGCTAATCCGGGTGACACTAGCTATGTTGACGGCAGAGTCTATCAATACACGACCAAGCTGCCTCCCGGCCAGCATTCCTACTACTTCCACACTACTGATACTTTTACCGATGCTATAAGTACAGAGGTTCAGAGTGGCCCTGAGGTTAGTTGGGGTAGCTAATAATCCCTTTTTTTGGCGTAGAATCATCGTGTGTACTTGAGTGGACGCTGCGCGAACGGACCTCTGTTTAAGCGGGAATTGTATCAACAATCTTAAAAAACAAATTAAGAAACCTCTCTTTTAGTCAAATGGAGTTTCCACACAACCATTTCAAAGGAGAGGTTTCTTTTTACATTCAATAGTGCCTGGAGCCACTCTGCTTGCTGTCCAAGTGGCCTGAGCAGAGCCATTAATTCGAATAGGCCGTTACCCCCGCTGTATATAGGTTGTCCACTAACCTGTGGAATTCTTCAGGCGGTAAATCCTTTTCCCGCTGAAGCCATAGTCGAAGCAGAGAAAGTGAGGTTGAGATCTGAAACTCAATCAGGTATGGCTTTAAGGAATCGTTGTGCGGAACGTTTAATTCCAATCTATCCAGGATCATTTCTCTTTTCAAGCGTTCAATAAAACGGATACTGCCATAATCACCAAGGAGGGCCTTGAGGACCGAGAGATATTCCTGGTTTTCCAGACAATGAAGCGCATCCTGAACAGTATAGGCAGCCAGCTTTTTATTCGCCAACTCTTCTTTGATGTAATTCAACAAATCATTCTCAACAGAGTCCAACAATTCGTAAATATCAGTGAAGTATTGATAAAAGGTGCTGCGGTTATATCCCGACTTCTTCGCAATCTCTTGCACCGAGATTTTTTCAATCGGCTTTTGGCTATATAGCTCACAAAAAACATCCATGAAATTTTGTCTCGTTTTTTCCGTGATTTCGGGCTGTTTTTTCATTCCATACTCCTTTGCAGACAAGATTATCATCCGACACATCCTGAAAAACTGATGGTTGATGAGGGAAGACTAAAGATTTATGATCACATCATACAACACGTTGTTGGATAGTCAATACCGGAATGTTAAAAAAATAGGGGGATTATTATGCCAGTAAAACAAAATAGAATTTTGATTTTTGGTGCAGGTGTTATAGGGAGCGCGTATGCAATCAAATTCTTGGAAGCAGGGGTGGATGTTACTCTGTTTGCGCGTTCTAGCCGGTTTATAGCCTTGAAAGAGAAAGGCCTGCAATATAATGAGAAAGGTGCTGTTAAAGCGGTACAGGTAAAAGTCATCGATATGCTTGAGAATGATGATGTATATGATTTTATTTTGGTAACCGTTCGTTACGATCAAGCCGAATCCGCGTTGCTGGCACTCAAAGACAATCAAAGCAAAAATATTGTTACCATGACTAATAATTCGATTGGATTTGCTTCGTGGCTGGATATTGTGGGAGACAGACTTTTACCGGCTTTTCCCGGGGCTGGCGGACAGATTAAAGAGGGGATTTTGTATGCCCGGTTCCCGCCAAAGATTCTGATAGCTACTATGTTTGGCGAAATAAACGGTGCAGTGACAGAACGTGTAGAAAACCTCGCACAATTATTTAAAGCAGCAAAGCTTCCCTACGCAATCAATAAGGATATGAGAGCTTATCTAATTACACATTCCGTATCGGACATTGCACTGCTTAGTGTTTTACACTCTGACCATAAGATCATTGACGAACAAACAATCAGAACCAGACAAACGGCACACCAAATAACAGTCACCTTAAAAACGTATTTAAGGGCCATCCAAAAAGCTGGTGTTGCTATTCATCCATCTGTATTTAAATTTGTGCTTTTATGCCCAAACCTGATATTAGATTTTTTCTTTATGCTATGGCTGCGGAGTAAGATGGTGAAGGATATGCTGCTTCCGGATTACGCGGATAGTGCAAACAGGGAAATTGTGCAGCTGAGGAACGATTTATTGAAGCTCTTAAGCCAAAATGTTAGCTCTTCAGCTTAATATAGGGACGAAGCAGATAACTTGCTATCTTTAAAGGATTAAGGTTTGGGCTTGTTAGCAATTTTATTCCCTAGCAGCTGTCGAGATTACGGATAATTAGATCCAGGGTCTCATCCGAGAGATGCTCCATCGTCCTGCGCAGAACAATCGAGTTCTCATAACTCGCTCTGATCGGCTTGGTAAGCTCCTCATAATTACCCAAACCGCATAAATCCCAGGCGGCATAAATTCCTATCATCCAGGAGGCATGATGCCCGAAGCCCATGAACGGCATCATTGCCCCGAAGCAATTACCGACATAAAATGTATTGCCGATCCTGCCGGAGCGACATACCCCTAGGGGATAACCGGTGAATTGGAATTGGTCCGTGATGGGCAGCGCTAATTCTTATGTCTTCCACGAATAGCACTTCGGCATTCACAAACCGGTCTCCATTCATACTGCGGCTCTCAAAAATTACGGGTTCTATTCCATGCTTTTCAAGATGATTGCAACTTTCATCAAGCGCTCACTCCTTCCAGACATTCTCTTGCATACATTCTTCCCGTAACAGCAGAGTGAGTATTCATTTAGGTTTGAGCGATTTTACACAGAAATACCCAATTTAATAGTTTATCTGTAATTAATTTCATCGTCAATCTGCTAACTCATAGGTCTGATGGTATTTTATAGCATATAATCTCTTTAATTAGCTAAAGGAGGTGAATTTACATGAAAAAGGAAGAAAAAGAGCTGCTTGCAGCTATTTTGGAAGTCACCGAAGCATCTGATAACGATGTTACACGGCAGAACAACGTCAATAACATTCACTAGTAGCTCTCCGCAGCCCATCCTCCTCATTAAATCTTCCAATGAGGAGGTATTCTCTTCATGATGGAGGTTTTGGAATGGTAAAAACTGCGCTAATATACCCTCCGGTCAGCGATCCTACTTCAGGTTATCACAGCCTATGTTGCTTGGCGGGCTATGCGCGGCAATTCGGCTTTGAAGATATTGATATTATTGATAGTAATATAGACTCCTGGCTGTATACCGTAACGCCTGAGCAAATCGGAAGAACAATGCAATATATAAATGACCGGACTGCGCAGCTTCAAGCACTGGAACAACCTACGCCCATTGAACAGATGGAGCTTTATTACGCGCTCAAAGTACAAGGCATGAATTTTGCCGGGGCGCTGCCAGCCGCGCTGCATACTTTCCGTGATGAAACAGAATTTTTTGACTACAGGCTGTATACCAGCGCCGTTGAGACCGTAATGCTCTGGATGGATGCCTTATCTCTAAAGGGCTTCCCGGGGCAATTCAGAGGGTTCAGCTTAGCCACTAGCGGTTTTTTCAATGTATTTAACTCCATGGATATGCGCGATACCCGAATTACCGGAGTGATCTCTGCACCTTTCACCGATTATTTCAGGAACGAATTGATTCCCGGCATCATCACTGGCGGTTATTCTCTCGTCGGGATCAGCATCACCTATGTCGCCCAGCTTCCTTTCGCGCTCAGCATGGCGCAGCACATCCGGGAGAGCTGCCCGGAAATCCGGATTATATTTGGCGGGACTGCCGTCTCAGATTACTGGAAATATATTTTGATCAAAAGCGATTTCTATGCTGTATTTGACTCTGCAGATGCCTGCATTATCGGCGAAGGTGAAAGTGCACTGGTCTCTATCCTCCAGGCATTGAAGCACCATAAGCCGCTGCCTGCGTCACCGAACATTGCACTACATCCCCGGTACCAGGCGGTGCATGGTGCCTCCGTTCTGGAAATCAAATACGAAGATATCTGCTCCTTTCCGGTGCCGGAGTACAGCAAGCTGCCCTGGGAGAAATACTTATCCCCCTTTCCGTTCATTTACTATTCTCCTTCGCGGGGATGTTATTGGAACCGGTGCACCTTTTGTGATTACGGTTTAAATACCGATTCGCCTACCAGTCCCTGGCGGCAATACCCGCTGGATAAGATTATGGAAGATTTGAGGACGCTCGCCGTCACCTACAAATATATCTATTTCTCAGTGGACGTGTTATCTCCGGCCCTGCTGCTTAAGCTGGCGGCAGCGATTATGGAAGAAGGCCTTGACATCCGCTGGGGAGCGGAGATCCGGTTAGAGGAATACTGGACACCTGAACGCTGCGCTTTGCTTCAGCAAAGCGGATGTACCGCCATCTCGGTCGGATTTGAATCCGGCAACCAGCGGATATTGAATCTGATTAATAAAGGAACCAAGGTGGACCGGCTTCAGGAAACGATCCAAATGTTCAGCGAAGCCCGCATCGGCGTACAAATTATGGGATTCACCGGATTTCCTACGGAAACGGTTGACGATGCCCTGAGTTCAGTTGATTTTTTGCAGCATAACAGCAGGCACTGGACTTTTGGCGGGCTTGGCCAGTTCGTCTTAACCAAAGGTGCCATTATAGCCAAAGAACCGGAGCGCTTCGGCATTCAGGATCTCCGGCCTTTTGAGGGCGAAGATATCGCCTGGAGGCTATATTACAGTGAGCAAACGCACTTGCTTGCAAACACTTCCCGTTGGGGACCGAAGGAGCTGACAGAGGCCAAAGCATCCCTCAGAAGCAACCTGTTTGACCGTCCCTGGGTGGGGGGAGTGGATACTGCGCATTCGATGTTCTATCACGACCGGTTTGGGAACAAGGTCCTCCAGGTCATCAGAGGGACAACCCAGACGGCAGCTAACGAGAACTCAATTTTGGAATTAAACGGACACCTTCTAGAGGGACATTATTACCTTCCGGTCCACAAGCTTTTTAACAGAAAGAACCTGGATAAGATCCTGGACATCTCCGAATGCGATGGAAAGGCAGTCACCGCGCAAAACATTACTGAACTTCTAAGTCAATGGACACCGGATTGCTCCAATTACCCGCAGCCCAAAGAGCAGCAGCTGTTCGTCCGGCGGGATGGCACTCTTTTTCCGTTTCCTGTACCCATGATCGAGTTTTTGCGGAATTTCGTGCCTGGCTTAAGTTTGACAGAGCTGCTGCAGCAATCGGCGCAGCATGAGTTCCATACTGAGCTATGGCAACACTGTATCTCGAACCGGCTTCTGCGGCTGAAACGGTTACCGGCAGCAGAAGCTTGAAGATCGCTATATGAAGGAGGTGTGCTATTCCTTGAACCCCGCAATCAGCAAACCTAATTACAGACTCCTGTTAAAACATAATGCCGATTTCCGCTATCTATGGCTGGCCCGTGCCAGCTCCGTCTTCGGGGATTCCTTATACAATCTGGCTATCAGCTGGCTCGTGTACTCGATGACCGGCTCCTCGCTCCAGGTGGGGCTGGTCATTGTCGCCAAGTTCCTGCCAGAAATGATATTCGGTTTATTCATTGGCGCCTGGGTAGACCGCTTGAACAAAAAGATTCTGATGCAGATCGCTGATGCCGCTCAGGCCCTGCTCACCGGAATCCTTGCAGTACTCATGCTCACCGGGCAGCTTCAGCTGCTGCATATCTATCTGATCACAGTCGGCTTATCGATTATGGGCAACCTGTTTGCTACCTCGCAGAGCTCCTTTCTGCCTGAGCTCATCGCGGATAAAACCTATCTCATCTCAGCCAATTCACTGTTGTCCGTTTCCCTGCAAATCACCCGTATTCTCGGAACGGTTGCGGGTGGAATATTGGTGGCCTCCATTGGGAATTCAGGGGCTGTGATTGTGGATGCGGTAACCTTTATCGTCTCACTTGCTCTGATTCAGCAAATTAAGCAACGCGGCAAGGCCGGGAAGAATTCCCGCGCCTCCACCGGCTTATCGATCTTCGCGGAAATCCGCGAGGGCTGGCAATGGCTGCGGGGACAAACGGCCATGCTCGTGCTTATCCTTCTCGGTACGCTCAGCAATATTGCCTTAGGGCCAAGCAATGTGCTCCCCCCCATGCTGGTCGGTGAGCTGCTAGAAGGCGGTTCCAGTGAGCTCGGTATTTTCAATGCAGCTATAGCTGCGGGGTTACTTCTGGGCGGTCTGTTCGTCGGCAGCAGGTCTCCCCGGAGAATTGGTCTCTGGTTTTCCTGCGGCCTGGGAGTTCAAGGCCTTGGTATGTGTGTGATCGCCTTATCTTCCGCTCTCTGGCCGGCTTGCTTCGGCAACTTGATCCTGGGCTTTGGCGTAACAGTCACGGTGATCCCGATGAGCACCTTGTTCCAGCTGCTGGTTCCGTCTCCGCTTCGGGGGCGTGTCAATAGCATCAGCTCCATGGCCTTTAACATCTCCATCCCGTTAACCTATGGCGGAGTAGGTATTCTGGCCGACAGAATCGGCGTGGAGGTATGCTTCGGTCTTGCCGCTGCCTTGTTTGCCGTTTGTCTGATCATCGGGCTCACCAATCATCATCTGCGCAGCCTTGACATCCAGGCTCCACAGTTGTCCCCATCACCTCAGACCGGTCAATCGCTATAAGTAATATTAATTACTGGCTGGACTCAGCAGTTATTTTCCCCACACTTATTGGGCAGTTAGAATCAACGGACCGTCCGCCGTGATTGCGATCGTATGCTCATATTGCGCCGACAGCTTGCCGTCTGCTGTTCTTGCCGTCCACTCATCATCGTCAATCGTGATGCGGTACGTACCTTCGTTGATCATGGGTTCAATGGTAAATACCATGCCTTCCTTTAACCGGATGCCTTTGCCGGCTATGCCGATATGCTCGTAGCTCGGCTCTTCATGCAGGCTCCGCCCGATCCCGTGAGCCAGCAGATCACGCACAACGGAATAGCCGCTGGCTTCTGCGTGTTGTTGAATCGCCGATGTGATGTCGCCGAGCCGGCCTCCGGGAACCGCCTGGGCGATCCCCAGGTCCAGACATTCCTTCGTCACCTTCATTAAATGCTGCGCCTCCGGCCGGACGTTGCCCACCGCATAGCTCACACACGAATCGCCGAACCATCCGTCGTATTCCGCGACGATGTCGAGCTTCAGCAAGTCACCATCCATAACCGCCCGATTCGAAGGAATGCCGTGTGCCACCACATCGTTAATCGAAATACAGGTTTCAGCGGGGAACCCGTTATAACCTTTCGTAAACTGCTTGCCGCCCAGCCTGGTGATGTGCCTGGCTACAAAGTCATTGATTTCTTGGGTGGTAATCCCAGGTTCGATCAGTTTGGCCACCTCGCGGTAGCAATCTGCCACGATTTGACCCGCCTGTTTCATCTCATCGATTTCTCGGGGTGATTTTAGAATAATCATTTTTGATTTATTCGCTCCTTATCCATGCTAGAATTTCAGAAGCCGGATGATATCCCCGGCCTCCTCGTGCAGCTTCCCACGGCGAAGCGAAAGTGAAGCGCAGCCAGTCATGGCGGCCAGTAGCATTTCCGCTCGCTGCAGCTTACCCGGTGATTCCGCTGCGTTTCCGCCGGAAGCAGCAGCCCCCTCCACCGCGCTCCCGGTTTCCAGCAGTGCAGCAAATGGCATGAGCACCTCCTGGCAGAAAGCGTTCAAGAGCAGGGATGAACGCCCTTCAGGCAGCGAAGTAAAGCCCTCCCCCGCCAGCTTATAAAGCAGGAATACGGAGTGGTCCTCCGCCCAAAGCTGTAGCAGCCGGACGCTGGCGGTGGCGGGTTCAAACTCTACGGCTGCGGCCGTTTCACCGCTGCCGCTTAAGGAATCCGGGGCTCCCGTGCTCATGGTGTCTGTCACAGCAGCCAACCCCATATGTCTACCCGCCGTTGCCTCCATTGAAGTTGAATCGCGTAGAACCTCCAATGGGATTTTCCCCGGAGCCTCCCGCTGGGCACCCATCCATCCCCCGGCCCGGTCCAGCGCGTCCCATAGCAGATCGTTGAGCAAATCGCCTTTATTGCTGTAATAGTGATATACCGTACCATACCCGAGTCCCGCCTGAGCGGCCACATCGCGGATTTCCAGCAATGGCCCTTTATCCAAAAACACATCGGCTGCGGCTTTGCGGATCTGTGCCAGCCGACGCAGCCGGATATCCTCATTTTGTTCCTTCGTACGTGGAGTCATCTCGTCCATCCACCTCTTTTGTTTTTGACCTGCTGATATGTCAATATAAAACATCGGCACGGGAATAACAAGTATCTTTTTGAAGTTGGCTACATATGAAGTATGATTAGTGAAGGAGTCCGTTGCGATATACCTATGAACGGGAGGCATACTAATCATGAGTGATGAGAAGAACATAGCTTACATTCCAGAGGACCATTCGCTGGGTATTTCGGTAATTACAGCGATTCATACCGGCGATATCCCGATGCTGAAACTGCTGCTTGATGAGAATTCCGGGTTAGCCGCCTCAAGAATGGTAAGGAACGGGGAATTGCGTTCAATGCTGCATATTGCAACTGATTGGCCCGGCCATTTCCCTAACAATACAGCTACAGTTGCAGCACTGATAGAGGCCGGTGCGGATGTGAATGCCCCGTTTACTGGCCCGCACAGCGAGACCCCGCTTCATTGGGCTGCGAGCTGCGATGATGTCGAAGTACTTGATCTCCTCCTCGATGCCGGTGCTGACATCGAGGCTTCCGGTGCCGTCATAGCCGGCGGAACGCCGCTGGACGACGCAGTGGCATTCGCGCAATGGCGGGCAGCACATAGATTAATTGAGCGTGGAGCCAAAGCTGCTCTTTGGCATGCAGCTGCGTTGGGTCTGGTAGATGCTATGGAAGCTCACTTTGCCGGAGACCCGCTCTCACAGCAATACCCTTGGGGAGCGGGACACTCATCGCCTCCGGACGAGGTGAACGTCGCTTTCTGGTGCGCTTGCCACGGCGGACAACGAGATGCTGCCGAATACCTGCTCGACCGTAAGGCTGATATTAACTGGATTTCAGTGTGGGACGGCCTCACTCCCTTAGACGCTGCTCAGCGCAATGCTGCTACTGAGTTGGTACAATGGCTGCAGGGTCTGGGTGCTAAATCTGCTACCGGACTTCTTTGAGGTTTTTCATCCATGCCTCGGTATTCAGCTCATTATTCATGACTGCAGCCACAAATGAGCCCGCCGAAGCCGAAGCTATAGCCTGATGCATCATGGATGCTGCATCCCCGGCGCTATAAATGCCCGGAATGTTTGTTTTTCCGTATTCATTAACGGCGAGTACTCCTGTTTCCGTACATTCACATCCGATAGAGCGCGGAAGATCAGAGCCCATCACCAGCTCGGGTTTGAAAAAGATTCCCCTGCACGGAATCGCCGTTCCGTCTTCCAGCACAACCTGGTGAACGATGCCATCATTCGAGTCGATGTGCCGGATCGGTGAGTCGTACAAGGGAATATCATTGTGCTGGAACTCCTGGCGCTGAGCCTCCGTCAATTCATCCGGACCATTCGTACAAACCGTAAGCTGGTTTGTCCATCCGGAAATAACCGGAGCGAAATGCATGAGGACTGTCCCCTTCGAGATGACGACAAGCGGCTGATCCCTTAATTCCCAGCCGTCGCAATACGGGCAGACGAAGGCGCTTTTTCCGTATACATCCTTAAGACCCGAAATAGAAAGCGGCTGATCCTTCATGCCGACAGCAAATAATATTTTTTGGCTTGATATCATTTGTCCTTCCACCGTGCTCAATTCAAACTGACCGTTGGTTCCTGCGATCGATATCACTGTATCCGCTACGAATGATGCCGAAGGATAAGCCAGGATCTCTTCTTGTGCAATTCTCCGGAACTCCCCCGGAGGGATCCCATCGCGGGTAATAAACCCGTGAACCGCGCCAGTTACAGCATTGCGTGGACGCCCCTCATCAATTACAACTACCTTTTTCTTTGCCCTTGCCAGCACCAAAGCAGCATTCAGACCAGCCGGTCCGCCGCCGATAATTGCCACATCAGCATATTGTTTCTCCATAATGAATAACCTCCTTCATAGATTCTAGATGTCTATAATTAGACCGCAAGAAGCCTGGGACTTCTTGTTTGATTCGATAAAACAGATATAAAAGAGCTTCTTTATCCACAATAGATGGTTTATTACTATTTTGCAATGATTATTTTTAAATTAATAGTAGCTTTCAGTGGTGGCATCAGCTCCGATTGGCCGCTTGGATCAGTCCGGCAAGGTATTGCTTCTGCTCTCCCTCAGCTTTGTCAGCAAGCTTCTGCAGCTTACTCTTTCCGCCCCAGATCAGGTAGACAAGATGTTCCACCTGGTAGTAATGCAGGCCGTGTACCTGATCGAGCAGCAGTCTAAGCAGCCCTACATTCTCCAACTCTCGCGTCATCTTCAGCTTTAATGAATCTGTACAGTACAGCATACACGGCAATAGCACGGGAAGCATCTCTCTGTTAATGCCGTATTGTTCAATTAACGCAGCTGTGAATCTATTCTGGACAGACTGATGTTCAACATCTACCTTCTCCATATATTGAAGGGCCAGCGGGAAATAGGCCTGATCTGTGAGACCCAGTCCAAAGACCGCATAGCTGCCCGGCATACAGCACTTCTCCCCTTCCGTGTCCGTATACCATTCGAAGGTTTCCATCGCAGCTATGGCGTACTCTTCAAGCAATGGATATAACTCCGGATATTCAAGCGCATTCGCAAAGAAACGGTGCGTGCCCGTTTTGGCGAGTCCTTTGAGCGGCAGCCAGTGCTTAACTGAGGAGGTTAGCTTGATCTGATAGCTTTTTGGAAAGCCCGACTTCAGCAGATTCGTCAGAAACCGGAGCGCAAACGCATAACTCTCCTCTGTCTCCTGATTAATACGGATGCGTACCTCGGCAAATACATCATTAGCGCTACATTCCACCTGATCATAGCGTAATCTCGTAACCTCTTCAGCAAAGGCACCGCTGCCATAATTAATTAGCCGTGCAGCCTGGACACTGCCGAGTTCGAGCGCACATTGCAGGAAGGCAAGCCCCGCACTTCTGCTGTAGGAAGGCTCATATTTGAGGATGCAAACTGCAGCATAGATCACGAGCGCAACCGTTTCTTGCCCGGCATTTTCCAGTACAGCATCTTTCTTCTTCGTAAATCCCGTTTGCCACTGGGTTCCTGTGTTCTCGAAATAACGCGGCAGCCAATGATCCTCTACCCAGTTCCTAAGTGCTACGGTGATAGTATTGCGATGCTCAGCCAGCTGCTTGTTCCCCTTGTTCAGCTCTTGTATCTTGTCATACACAGCGATGATTCTGCCGGAATCCAAGACGGGATACAGTCCTTCATCCAGGAGATGCCGGGCCAGGAAAAAAGTTTCTAGCGGCTTGGTCGGATATTTGCCAGATTCGAGCTTATTTATGATATAGAGGCTGATGCGTTCCAGAAGCTGTTGCCTCTTCGCCTCATCTACATATTCAAGAATGCGCACATGGACAACACCTTCGTTCACCTTGAATTTCCCGTCAAACCTGAACCGGTAATCCAGGACTGCCGGCGGCAATGCATTTAATTTGTTCTGCATATACGAAGCAAGCTCAGGAATGATTTGCTCCCGCACTTGTACCTCTGTCAACTGCTCAGGAGTAGTCTGCTTCCTTTTACCCGGTTCGTTTAAACCAAGCAAATTATCTGTCACATCCACTCTGCCATCCGTATATTCGAGGAGAGCATACCCGTGAATGCCTGCCTGCAGCGTGGTCCGTTTTACAATTTTCTCTGCTTCTTTATCACTGATATAGATGAGCCACTTGTCTATTTCCATCTTCATTTCTTCAAGAATTGCTTCCAGCGTATAATCCATGTCTATTACATGCTCCTTTACACTGCGATATCGGCAATGAAGTTATTCATGTCCACTCAAAAATTAGGTACATTAAATATTACCGTATCTTGATTTACCGTTCAAATCGGTTGGGGGTATCTGTCTGATGATCAATCATGAATTGATGCCGGAATCGTTAGCGGCTTAGGCCGAAATGATCCTGTTTATTAAAAGGATATCTGTAATTTTCAAGGTGAAACCTTTAATTTCCATACTTCCATATAAAGTTAATTATGATAATATCATCTATAGCCCTTTCGGCCGAGAGCTCAATTCTTATGAAGGGTTTGAGAAAAGTGAAAAAATAAAATTGAGATCGCTTTCAGTATTTTTTTGTTCGATTATCTCTGCTTCACTTTTTACAGCAAGTGTATACGGCGCTTCTGGCCTTAGCATTCATGACGTAAGTGCCCAGAAACAACAGGGAGGCTATTTGTGCTGGGCGGCCGTATCCAGTATGGCAGGACAATACTTCTATCTATACTTGGGTCAATACAGTAAACAATATAAAAGTGAATTAACTGTAAAATAATCACTATCCATTAAGGAGGGTTTTTTTTGAAAATTCGCGCCATTATATTAACTGTTTTATTTGCTCTATTCACATTGGGAAATGCTGTGTATGCAGATTCAAGTCTGGAGACAGCTGGGGCAGATATCAAAGGGGCGATCGCTAGGGAATATACAGAGTATTATGCTGATACTCTTGAAGCCCAGAGGACTAGCTTTCACGGCAGCGACAAAGCAAGCTTTCATGAAGCAACTTTGGGAGAAGGAGTTGCCTATTATCAAGTGAATGTCCACGGAGATTCACTTTCACATGAATTGACTGGTTATAAATTCCCGCTTTATTTAGAGGGAACTCAGGTTGCGGTGGTCGATGCCACTTTTGAATCAGGTGCCTGGAAAATTTTCAACATCAGTAACCATGATGATTTTGACAGTGCAATTAAACGGGTAGAAGCTGAGTATGCTGGAAACGGTAAATTCGAGCTTATTGATGATAAACGTTATAACCTAAATTATGTCTATACTAATAGTACGATTAATGAGGAATATATCAATTTAACAAATGATGAGAGTATAAGTCCTGCAGAGATCCTGAATGTTATCAGCGAGTCTGTGGATTCTCTTAATAATTTGAATCGAAATTCAAATGACGGAGTGATTTTAGTCGGTGGCGGCCCCAATGTCTCTCCTTCTGACAATCAGACCTCTTTGCTTCTGCCAATTATTTTATTCGGATTATCTCTTGCCTTTGCTGTTCCACTAATAGCCATAGCGACTCAAAGAAGAAGAACCTCAGGCACATTGGAATGAGAATGGTCCGAATATAATGAGACGAAAAGGATGGGTATTCCCTCTTCTATGCCTTGTGCTGATAACAATGATAGGATGCAACAATGAAGATTCCGCGGCGGGAAAGACCGACGAACAAATCGCCGCCGATTATCTTCAAGCTCTTGGTTATACAATTGTTGCGGATGAAGGAGAGGTCGCAAAATATACCTTGGAGCAGAATATGCTTGAAAACTTGGATTATATGCTGCTCTGGGCAGTTCAGGAGAAAGAACCTTCTGCCTATTTCGGGAAAGAAATCGTCTCTTATGATTTTCTTGTAAAGAATCATCCGCTGGAAAAGTTGTTTAGCCCGGAAGATTACTTTATTTCTATGGCTGTCATGCTTGTAGACGGTGATGTTATAGGCGGAACCTCCGGTCCAAGAAGTAAAATCAAAAACCTAATCATGGCGGGCGGAGAGTATTCAATAGATGGAAAAACACTGAACGAGATAAAAGGAACCGATTATCCGCAATGGCTGGACTATTGGAAGAAAACGTACGGTAAGCGAACGGAGTGAGCTGAAAGATCTGAAAGACCGCCGCTTCAATTAGAAGCGGCGGTCTTTTGTTTACCATTATTTTTTTTGAAAACTGTTCTTTAAAAAGGACTGCAAAGCCGTTTCTACTTGCGTGTCTTAAATCTCTTCGAGAGCACGAAACCAAGGATGATCAGACCCATTCCTGCTAGGTACATGCCTATCGGACTTTCTTCACCGGTCTGAGGCAGCTTACCCGGCAGACCGCTTTGATTCGTTGGTTCATTTTGTGAAGGTTCATCAATTGTTCCTTTAGGCACTTCATCTACCACTACTTCGATCTCAATCTCCTGGTCCTCTCCATTATCGCTAACGATAATAGTGAACTTGTCTTTTCCGGTGTAGCCAGGGTCAGGTGTATACTTCCATTTCCCGTCTGGTGTAATCACGACGGTTCCATGCTCAGGATCTTCACCCAGGCTAGGTATTCCTCCAAGCGGAATTTCACCCTCGACCGGAATATCCTCAATTGTGTTGACAGCTGTTGGTTGAGGACTAGGCGGACTGCTAATTACAGGTGTTGATGTCGGTGCATTTGTCGGTTCACTTGTAGGTTCTGGTGAAGCTGATGGTGAACCTAATGGTGTCACCGTTGGAACTACTGTTGGACCCGGTGTGACTATGACTCCTGGTATTGAAGGAGTTGTTGGCGTTGATGACGGTGTTGACGGCACATATGGTGTTGCTGTTGGCGTAGCTGGCTCCGTCGGAGCTGGCGTTGCTGTTGGTGCAACTGTTGGTGTTGCCGTTGGCGCAACAGTCGGTGTTGCTGTTGGTACTGGTGTTGGTGCAACAGTCGGTGTTGCCGTTGGTACTGGTGTTGGTTCAACTGTTGGTGTTGCTGTTGGTACTGGTGTTGGTGCAACAGTCGGTGTTGCCGTTGGTTTCACTGTCGGCGATGGCGTCGGCGCAACTGTTGGTGTTGCTGTCGGCGATGGCGTTGCTGTCGGTTTCGGAGTTGCCGTTGGTGATGGTGTTGGCGTCGCTGATGTTTTGTTTGTGATTTGCAGCACTATACCTGTAGTTGAATTAATCTTAACTGCATGAGGTGTCGTATCCAACAGATAACCTGCAGGTGCAGTTTTTTCAACTATTGCATAATCTCCACCCAGAAGCTTGGTGAATTCAAGCTTGCCTGCGTCATCGGTTACTCCCTCATTAATCCAAATCTGCTCATTGCCGATGACGCGGAATAAGTCAAAGGATGCTCCTTTGAGAGTATTGCTGTGATTGTCCGCATCAATCTTTTCAATGCTGAGCGTACCTCTGACACCACTGCCTGTGCCTGAACCGCTGGAGAGCTTAACCGTGACTTCAGAATTGGTATCTTTGATAACCTCTTTCACATTCGTACCTGTGAGACCTACCTCGTTGCTGACTGTTTCATTATTTTGTGCAGTGATTACAGATTGGTATTGAAGAATGTAAGCTTCCGAGATTTCTTTGGTAAACTTCAGTTCGAAGCTTTCTTTGCCTTCACTGTCTTTCAAGAAGTTCAGTGTATAATCTGTGCCGCGTATCAATTCCTCGCTTGCGGGTGTTATTGTCCCGTTTTCTGCAACATTTGTCTTATAGAGGTGATAAGTGTTAGTAAGCAGAATTTGATTCTCACTCGGAGTATCTGTTACCAGAGCGTCCTTCACAACAGATTGATTACGGTTGATATAGACCGTCCAGTCAATCTTATTGTTGTTTTGTGCGCCTGTCTTGGCGATATATTCGCCTCCGTTAGGAATGTTCACCGAAGCATTCAGGTCAGCGGATTCCTTGGTTGTGCCGTCATACAGCAACGCAGTATTATCGACAGTCTTTACGTCAATAACCTTATCCGCGAAAGTAGTCTTAAAGGTAACGTAAAAGGCATAATTGATCGTTTTGTTAAAGCTTACCTCAAGCTTCCCGTCGTTCAGAGTTACCTTGTAATCATCTTCATCGACGTTTACGTCCACCGAAGGGTCTCCATTGGCACCGTAGATCCATTTGAATACCTTAACGGAATCCGGAACCACAACTTGACCGCTGCTGATCGTGTCCACCAATTTAGCATTAGTCAGGGTTTTCATATTATAGTTGGCCCCAACATTCCAGGAAATCTGTTTGGTGAAGGCATTGTACGAACCGTTCTTGAGACCGTTATTCTTCACTTCTGCTCTTGGATCGAATGTCGATGTTCTTGTAATGGTCTTAGACTCTCCATTCTCCACCCATTCCAGCAATGCCTGATTGACAAACTGGTTTTTCCCCTCTGCCAACCAATCAAAGTTAAACTTAGTGAGGTATGTTATGGTATACGGTTCAGAGATTGGAGCTTTAAAAGTAATCGTGAACCCATCGTTAGCCTCTACAGGATCATGTTCGGTATAAACAACCTCAGTAACGACAGCGGGACCTCCAGCGACCGGTTTAATGGTAAGGCTTCCCGGTACCAGCTTGAGTCCAGCGTTAACGAAGGTGTCCGTTACTTTCAGATTTTCCATCGTCTTTGAATCTTTGTTGATCGTAATTGTCCAACGTACTGTCTTGTTCAGATAATCTTTTTCGCTGTTACCCTTGACCAATATTTGTTGGGTGATATTCTGGGAAGCTGAGTCCGAATGTTCACCGTAAGTCACTGTATTAGTGACCTTGCCATTTTCAAAAACACGTTCCGGCGCTTTAGTTTTGTATTCGATGCGGTATGCTGAATCAATAGCATCTTTGAATTTGAGTTCAAATTGATTTTTACCATCTACCACTGATTTTGTGATCGTGTATTTACTCTCCGGAAGTGGCTCAGTAGTCTTAACCCCTGTACCATCGGCTTTAATAGTCACTGGGTATACGTTCAGTGAACCTTCGATGAGCTTATGATTGAGGTCAATTGTATCCTTCAGGATCGCGTCGTTTGCAGAGATGTTTTTTTCATTGTAATTGAATTCAATCGCCCAAGTCGTAGTCTGGCTTGCATCATCATGATGCACGACTACCTTGTTAAGCGGCTTGCCACGTCCTACGGTTACGGTAGTCTTCGATTCTTTTGATAAACCGTTGTCTCCTGTAAAAATAGCTGTATTCTCATAGCTGACTGCATCCTCACCGCTGGCTGTAATATCGGTGGTGAATTCTACACGATACGCCTTGGTGATTGGGCTCTGTTTAAATTTTAAATCCAGCTTCGCCGGGGTGGACCCGGTGGCATCATAACTGCTACCCGGAACAATGTCACCTGCTATAACTGTACCGTCCAGCTTTACCTCAAGTTCACGGACAACAATGGTGCTTGTGTCAAGCGTCAACCCGTCCGGAATCTCATCGGTAACGACAGCGTTGCCCACACTTTCCAAGACCTTGTTGACATCGACGGTCCAGCCGATTTGCGTTGGATTGTAGAATTGAGGCAATGGAGTACCTTTCTTCTCTACAGTTGAACTGACGTTAGGCTTGAAATGAAGTTCAATTACCTGGGTGCCGCCATTGATCGGGAACTCCACAAGCTGTGTGGTCGACCCTTTTATTTTTTTAGAACTAAGCAGTGAACGGACAGTAAAGGTCCCCTGCACATGATCATATTGTTCAATAAATTCATTAAACGTAAAGACAACATGATTATTACCTTTATCGACATGATAGGTACCTACTGTATCCCCACCAAATAGAAGATCCCCATCCAAATCATTATAAAGCTCAAACTGATCGGGAATATTAAATTCAAAAGTGGAGCCTGCTTCATAACCATGCCCATCTGCTAATGACCACGTGTAGTTCAGCTCAGAATAGGAATCAAGCTGATATACATTGCCGGTGACTGTCTCTGAGTAGTGCTCATCCGTATACACGGCCAGAGAAACGCTGGTGATCAGATTTTCCGTAATGTTGCTGGGTTCTGCATGAGCACGTTCAGTGAAAGAGCCAAAGCTTGTTGTCCATTGGGTAACCAATAGAATAAGTACGAGCCAAATGCTAATCTTTTTCATTTTCATTGATGAATACTTCCTCCTTTTTCGTCATCGATTGGTTTGAAGTCTACTGCCCATTGTCTGCGTAACCTGTATCATCCCTGCGCTGACAGCAGTTTAAGTTACTGTAAACCTGACATATGAACAATTTCTGAACAGCTTCGGGAAAACGAACATATGAGTCTCTAGAACTACGCCTATTGACCTGCTATAATTGGTAAATAATAGATTAAGAGAGAGGTGTAAGTCATGAAATGGAAATGGATTAAGCTTGTTTCTGTGATGGTATTCGCTCTCGTTATAAGCGCCCAACCCTTATCAGCAGCCGCTAAGACTCAGAAAGTCAAAGTTACATTTGTGAGCGCGAGCTTAGTAGAGAACAATCATGTGGGTAATGAGTGGTGGTCAGGCGGGTACGTAGATGGAGAAGAACTTGCAGAAGGTGAATCCGTCACAATAAATGCTAGTTCAACAGGAACTATCAAGCTGCTTGCCGAAGCACAGGAACAGGATAAAATTCCTGAGGAAGGGTCAGCAACCGTTTCCATTAAAGTGTCGACCTTGAAGGCAACACAGAATAAATCACTGTCCGTAAAAGTTGTCGAGAATCGAGGACGATATTCAGGGAATACCGCAACTTGGGAATTTGTGTTTAAGCTTGAAAAAGTGAAATCATAACCATGAGAAAACCAGCCGCGTGAGAGGCTGGTTTTCTTCATTAGGATTACCATTGGAACCCATATGGATTATCGGAATCAGTCAGCTGTGGGCTGGCTGTCCCCCTGTTCCCTGTTCCTCAGACCCGCCCGGTACTCGCTCGGCGGCATGCCCGTGTGCTTGCGGAATTGCTTCGAGAAATACAGCGCATCATTGAAGCCCACGGACGAAGCTACCTGCTCAATGGTCAGCGGAGCCCCGAGCAATTGTCTGGCTTTGTCCATCCGCATTTTGAGCAAAAACTGTTTGGGTGACAAGCCGGTTCGCTGCTTGAAAGCTTTGGACAGATGCACCCGGTGGTAGCCGAGTGAGGACGCCAGTTGATCAATACTGATCTGTTGGTGGAACTGCAGCGAAATCCAGCGGATGGCCTGGTCAATCTGCCGGTCAATAATCTCGGGCATTTCGGCAGGATGCAGGGGCAGCGCACTTAAATTACCCAGCCCGAATTGATGAAGCAGCAGCCGCGCCCAGCCTGAAGCCTCCAGACTCTCCAGCCGCGGGTAAGCAGACTGCGTGAAGGCATGCCGAATTCGTTCGTACAAGCTATGAAGCTCTGTGACATTACCGGAATGCATGAAGGGTTGTTCTCTTGTAATGCCGACAGCGGAGAGAAGTCCTTGAACGCCAATCCCCTGCATGGCTACCCAGGCATAATGCCAAGGGACATCCTGATCTGCCTGATAGCTGAAGAGCGCGCCGGGGAAAATAACGAAGGTGTCTCCACTCCTGCACTCGGCAGAGAACATACCGCTCTGAAACAGCCCCCCGCCTTCCAGAACAGTATGTATCAAATAAAAATCGTGAACGGAAGGTCCGATTTTATGGCCAGGAAAAGGTCTTGCCTCCCCGCTGAACAGAACAGACAGATCCTGCTCCTCCGGTGTTAGATTAATCCCTAAAGTGAAGTCATAATGGTCCGGATTCATATGCAACATTCCTCCATATTTATCTTGTCTTTCTCCATAGTGGTTCCTTCTGTTCTATTCTATAGTGATTATAGAATATAACAGCGGAAAAAGCTTCTACAACAACGATTCTCATTCGGATTAATATTCATATTTCCAAATGAATGAAGCGTATTCCGCAAATTACAGGAGGCTAATGTCTAATGTCAAAAGTTACATTTATCGGTGCAGGTAGCACGGTTTTCGCCAAGAACGTCCTAGGGGATATCATGGCGACAGCTGCACTTCAGGGGTTTGAGATTGCTCTATATGATATTGATCTTCAGCGGCTCAAAGACTCCGAGAATATGCTTACGAACCTGAAGAACAGTGGCGGCAGCACCTGTACCATCATCGCCTATACCGACCGCAAAGAAGCGCTGCGCGGCGCCAAATATGTAATCAATGCCATTCAGGTCGGTGGTTATGATCCATGCACCATTACAGATTTTGAAATTCCGAAGAAGTACGGCTTGCGTCAGACCATTGCGGACACTGTAGGCATTGGCGGATTATTCCGTAATTTACGCACGATTCCGGTCATGCTTGATTTCGCAGCGGATATTCGTGAGGTCTGTCCGGATGCGCTGTTCCTGAATTACACGAATCCGATGGCCGTTCTAACGAATGTGATGAACACTTACGGCGGCGTGAATACGGTGGGATTATGCCACAGCGTGCAGCAATGTATCCCCGGATTATTCAGTCACCTCGGGATAGAACAGGAAGGTGTACAGGCGACGATTGCCGGTATCAACCATATGGCTTGGCTGCTTAAGGTTACCAAGGACGGCAAGGATTTGTATCCGGAGATCAAACGCCTCGCTGCAGAGAAGCAGCTTGAGCCTCACGGTGATATGGTCCGCTATGAGATGATGCTGAAATTCGGCTATTATATTACAGAATCCTCCGAGCATAATGCGGAATACCATCCGTATTTCATCAAAAGAAATTATCCTGAGCTGATCGAGCGGTTCCAGATCCCTCTTGACGAATATCCGCGCCGTTGCGTAGAACAGATTGGACGCTGGGAACAGATGCGTGATGAGCTGGTGAATAATCAGGAGCTTACGCATGAACGTTCACATGAATACGCCTCTTATATACTGGAAGCGATGGAGACCAATGTGCCGTTTAAGATCGGAGGCAACGTTATGAACACAGGACTGATTCCTAATCTGCCCAAAGAAGCCTGTGTCGAGGTCCCTTGTCTGGTTGACCGCAGTGGAGTAACTCCGACCTACGTAGGCGATCTGCCTCCGCAATGTGCCGCACTGAACCGTACGAATATCAATACACAACTGCTTACGATTGAAGCCGCCATGACACGCAAGAAAGAGCATATCTACCACGCAGCTATGCTGGACCCGCATACAGCAGCAGAGCTATCGATGGATGATATCATTAATATGTGTGACGACCTGATCGATGCCCACGGTGACTGGCTGCCTGACTATCAATAAAGATGAAAGTTGTTTTATCGCCATAAGCAAAGAAGCCTCCTATAGGAGGCTTCTTTGCTTAGTATAAATTTTAGTTCAATGGCTCCATTCACTCATACTATATACTCTCTCCGGCGGACTTTCCACGCTTTTACCCGTAAGTACAAGCTGGTTCCCTCCTTCAATGGGATAATTCCTGAACTATAATCCTGAACCGGTATCCTCAAAAGAATATTTGTTCAAATCACTCCAATCGAGTGTGGCGCCCTTTTCCGATAAACCCCTTAATTCATTCATTGAAATATAGCTGTCTGGCCCTCCCTCCTGGTTGTTTTGGCATGCAGAACCAATCATAAGAACGAATAATATTATTATTCATAACTTCAAATATTTAGCTAGTCTCATATATTACCCTCCCCAAAATACCATAATATAGAAGTCGACACTAAGTCTGCAATAAGAGTCTCCTAGTTATTAATAATCTCAATAATCTTCCTCTGGGCGTCTAATGCTTCGGGGATAGGCATGATCACAAACACATGATTCATTTTGGGGTATACAAAGGTATTGATTTCAATTCCTTGTCCGGTCAGCATATCATCGAGCTTCATGGCATCGGGATATAGACCTTCGTGCGTTCCGATGAAGTGAGTGATTCTTCCGAGGTCTTCAAAGTCACCGTAGATGGGACTGATTATAGGGTCGTTTAAGCTTTTATCATCCGCCCAGATCCTTGTAATGACTTCCATTCCACCCACCGACAGCATCGGGTCCTTCTTTTCATATTCAGGAATAAGCGGGTTCGTAAGGGCCATATCCACACAGGCAGAGAATAGAATGATGTCCTTGGGCTGGGGAATCTCATTCATCTTGAGCAGATGGGCCAGGCCTAGAGATAGGTTTCCGCCTGCAGAATCGCCCATAATCGTCAATTGTTCAGAACTTTTAACGGTTCCCAGAATATCTTTATACAGGTTTAGGAGCTTCGGATAGGTGTTTTTATAATTATAGTTAGGAATTTTAGGATAAATAGGGGCTATTATTTTCGCATTAAGCGACTGTGCCATTCTATCCATGAACGTCCAGTGGAAGCTTAAAGGCTGGTTAACCCAAGCGCCGCCATGGATATAGAGAATTACTTTTTGCGTCATGGATTGTTGGTCATTTATTGTAAAAACCTTAATCCCCTCAAACGCTTCCTCCTTAATTCTGCTGATGAATTTAACAACACCCATCCTATAGGGCTTACTGTTTTCTAGGCCTGCCCGTTTTACAAACTGTGTCGTATTTTCAATACTGGAAAAGCCTTTTTTAGTATTTCGTAAAGCTAAATACTTCTCAAATAGAAAACTCTTTGTTGAACGTCTTTTGGTATAAACTTGTATACTCATCCTTACCCCTCCTGCATGATTACTGTATTTATAATATTTCAACATACCCTTCGGTTCCATGCACGCGGATGCGTTGCCCGTCCTGGATGAGTCTGGTGGCATTCTCCACTCCGACAACTGCCGGTAAACCATATTCCCGTGCGATTACTGCGCCATGGGTCATCAGTCCGCCTACTTCGGTAATTAGGCCTTTGATGGAGACAAACAACGGGGTCCAGCTGGGGTCGGTAAACAAGGTGACCAAGATATCCCCCTCCTCCAGATTAGCCTCTTCCATGTTGAGGATCACACGTGCCCTGCCTTCAACCACTCCCGAGGAAACAGGCAGACCTGCCATAGCGCCAGCCGGGAGTTGATCCCGTTTGTACTGGCCTGACAGGATTTCTCCATCAGAGGTAATCACACGCGGGGGAGTGAGCTTGACATATAAATTATAATCATCTTTACGTTTATTGATGAGCTGATAATCGGTTGTATTCGTGCGGACGACTTCGTGAAGCTCTTCAAAGCTGAGGTAGTAGATATCTTCTGTATCGCGGATAACGCCTGCTTGAACGAGCCGTCCGGCTTCCTTCAGTAACGCCTGCTTATAAACCAGGTAACGGCTAACCATGCCGTATTTAGGATATTCCCGGTAACCGATGAAATTCCGGACCAGGTCAATCTTCACTTTGGCTTCTTCGGCTTTGTGTACTCCATCCGGTAACTGCTTCAAGCGGTCTAACAGCTCCTGTTCTTTATCCCAAGCTTCCTGCCGTCCCTGCTCAAATTTCTGTCTGCTGGCACCCGGTGCGAAGTTCCTGATGTTGCTAAGAATCATGGGGATCAGTATCGCCGGTTTCTCGCTCCAACGGGTTCTGGTAATATCTATTTCTCCGGTACACCGCATTCCGTATTTGCTGAGATAATTATTTAGTGCGTCATATGTTTCTTGCCCGCCCTGTAAGCTATTCAGTCCCTCCAGGAAGTCCTCCTCTTGTGTACTCTGTAAATAATCAATGACCTGCGGGTAAGGACGAATCTTATCTGCGACGTCCATCAGTTCCAGACCCATTTCCGAAGTAATATTGTTCTGCACCGATTGTGAAAGGGTATCAGCCGCGTTAATTTCACCTAACCACTCGTTCATTTTTTCGTTAATCCATGCGGAAGCATCCATTGCGGCCATGAACACTGCCGTACTTTGCGGGTTGAATAGAACCCTCTTCAGTTCCTCGATATCTTCAAGGATGAACTCGAATAGAGCCGAGCCTGATTTCGTCTTGATGTTGTGTTTCAGCTCTTCTACCGATGCTTCATTACTCTTGATCAGCTCCGCAACGATGGCCGGATCGCTGCCGGCAGGTGTTTGATCGCCTGCCGGCAGCTTACCCGGATTGCTTTTGCCGGACTGCGCCGCCGCTTCAACTTGCGGTGAGATTTGTATGAAATCTCCCCGCTCCACGATCGTCATAAGCGCGTCTTTGACGAGCGGATCAGATTTCCCCAAGGTATCAATGATCATCATTCTGGCGGGCGAAGCCAAATAGGAGGTGACATCGACAAACAGTCTTCCGCCGGCTATACGCATGGGAGCAGGAGTAATTAACAGGTGAAAAGACAGTCCCAGCGGCTTCATAGCATCTGTCATCATTTGCCCATGACCTACAGATACATAAGCGCGGTTCTCTTGATCAATGGCTTCAGGGATGGGGAATAACGTGGTGATGGGCCGGCTCTGCACAATATAGAAGGTACCATCAGCCAGACACCATTCAATATCCTGGGGTGAGCCCAAATAAGCCTCGATTTGTCTTCCAATACGTTCCAGCTGTAGAATTTGCTGTTCCGTAAGCGTCTGCGCCTGTTGCTGTCCGGAATCAAGCTGCCGGGTTTCGGTCCCCCCTTCCGGCAGTCCGTAGATAGCCAATTTTTTGGCTGCAATCCGCTTATCGGTGATCTCGCCTTCCTTCACCTTATAGCAATCGGGAGACACCAGGCCTGAGACCAATGCTTCTCCAAGTCCAAAGCTGGCGTCAATGGACAGCAGCTTGCGGTTATTCGTAACCGGATCGGCGGTAAACAGAATGCCTGAAGCCTGCGGGAAGACCATCCTTTGAACGATAACCGATAAATAGACCTGACTGTGGTCAAAACCATTCTGCATCCGGTAGATTACCGCGCGCTCCGTGAACAGCGATGTCCAGCATTTGCTGATATGCTGTAGGATGGCATCAACGCCGATAATATTCAAATAGGTGTCTTGCTGGCCGGCAAAAGAGGCATACGGCAGATCCTCAGCAGTCGCGCTGGAACGTACCGCGTAAGCCTGTTCACTACCCAGCCGGGAGAGAACCTGTGTAACTGCTGTTACAACCCCGGACGGAATTTCTGCTTCCGTAATAATCCGGCGGATCTCCCTGCTGATTTCACTAATCTGCTCCCGGTTGTCCGCCCGCAGCGTGGTTAGCCGGTTCAGTAAAACATGATAGGTTTCGTTATGCAAGATTGCCTCCTGATAAGCGGCGGTTGTAACACAGAAGCCTTCGGGGACTTGGATGCCATCTATTCCTGATAGCATCCCCAGATTTAACCCCTTTCCGCCAACCAGCAGCAGCTGCGTACTATCCGTTTCCTCAAAACCCAGAACCAATGCATCCATTCCGTATCTCCCCTAACTATTGACTTGAAAAAATATTTGACAAGAAATTTCCGGCATGTTATATTTAATATATAAGATGCATTAACTACGTTTACAGAAACTAGTATAGTTGTGAAATGATTATATCATCGTGTATGTATATATGCAATATGAAGAACCTGAGCTGCAGCTCAGGTTCTTTTTTTGACGAATGGCAAGTTATATTGAAGCGGACTGAGGATCTGCGAATAACGCCTGATTAACACAAATAAAGGAATCTGAGTCCTCCTCTATTCGTCTATTCGTTACGCCCGTAATAGAGCTTGAGGTTCGTCACATCCACCAGATATAGGACATCGATACCCTTGGGACTGCGTTCTACCGCCAGCCGCTCGACCGGGATACCCGGCGCAAGCGATGTTTCGGTCCAGCCTGTGCCCGTATTTACGGCCATCAATGCACGATCGCTGCCGCTGCTTTTCACGTAATAGATTCTTGCGGCATTGCCTGCCCAGGTCACATCAATCGCGGCTGTAGTCGGAGCTGCATTATAGACCGTCTGCAGCGCCCAGCCTCCTGTGCCATACGTTGCCTGCTTAACCGAGAAGCTCGTGGCTCCTTCTTCACGATAGCGGTAGGCGATAACCGGGCGGCCAAGAGTATCAAGCGTCATCTTTGCGCTCTGAACGCCCGGTCCGCCGGGATCGCTGCCACTCTGTACATAGGCTTCAGCAGGAGCCATAGGCTGCACAATATCCGCGGTAGTCAGTGAGACCGGAGCTGACACAGGCGTTCCGTCTGCTTTGGAGAATACCCCCGTGGAAGGACTATATTTCAGATAAGACAGCTGGTGGCGCAGAGGACTGGCTGCGAAATACGCCCACTCGAACAAGATATGAAGATCTCCGCTCGCATCAAAGACCAGATCGTCAGGGTAGACAGACCGGTTAAGGTGCGCAGCAATCACCTTGACCTGGCTCCACACAGATTCGGCATTATTCCACCGGAACAGAACAGCCTCTCTTTTGCCTGCCGGATCTTTATCAACACGCACCATTAAATACAAATCACCGTTCGGAGCCGTCGCCAATACCGGATAGGTTACCGTCATGCCTTGAGGCAGCTCATCGGAGTGATTCTGCGGAATCCCTCCTACCGTATCCGAGCGGAAGTACTGCCACGGATTACTGTGCATGGAGGCGAATACGTGGAACCGGCCGCTCCCGTCTCTGGCCATGGACGGCTGATTATGCCCCAGATCATCCGTATATTCTGCAGGCACGGCACCATTCATGAGCGGCAGCTTGCTCCAAATCCCATCGTTATCCCGTCTGGCAATGGCTACGGTATGTTTACCGGCAATAGTTCCCGGTGCATTATAGGCCATGTACGCATACTCATAACCCAGTCCATACGTGGCAAGGGGAGACCACCATCCAGCCTGATTGCTGGAATCCATCGGAAAAGGCACCTCTTCCAGCACAGTGGCTGCGCTTCCGGTTCCCGCCGGTATCAGCAGCATCAGCACCGTCATCATGAGTCCGAGCTTCCATTGTTTTATTTTCTTCAACCCTTCCGCCTCCCTCAGATAAATGCTTCTTACAAAGCGCAATATTAACTATCCATGTAAACGTATTCAATTTTGTCGGACGTACCTCCTTCCTTAGGCTTTTTCAAGTATTTCTGGCCCAAGAATAGCACGCGGAAGCGGGAAATGTTACTGTACTTTTGCAAGATTACTGTATAGAGGGATTGCAAATCTAAATAAAAAAGGAAAGTCCGGGTCGCAGACTTTCCTGAATTTGAAGCTTAAACATCTGCCAGTCTATCAGCCTGACCAGTCTATTTCCGTACCGTGACGATCATCTTCGGCGTTCTGGTTTCACCCGCCGGGTTGCGTAACACCACCTCGTATTCATAGGTCCCGGGTGCTTTGCCGGAAATTGCAGTGACTGCCGATTGTGCACCTGGTGTCTGTGCCCGCAGGGTTTGGGTATCTACCAGAATTCCATTCTCATAGAGATCATATCCGGTAGCATTCGTCCCCCACCACAGATTCATACTTACATTATAGCTGCCGTCCCCGTCCCAGTTGTCGTTAGACAATACGGCTTGCCCTGGAGAGGCATCCGAGACTGTTACACTCAGCGGGGCGCTCTTCGTTGTACCGAGTGAATTGCTCAGTTCGCCTGTATAGACATACGTACCATTCCGTTTGCCGGCAATATCGATCTGTACAGACTGGGCGGCAGGTGACTGGTCTGCCAGAGATACTTCATGGATCAACTCACCGTTCTCATACAGCTTGAACTTTGCGCCGTTGTTACCCCACCAGAGATTCATGGTGATGGCGTAATCTCCGTCTCTCAGCCCTGTATCATGGCCGTTGTTGTCAGACAATACAGGAGTACCGGGAGCACTGTCCGCTAGTGGCGTTCCCTGGCTGATCCATGCTGCCCACTTACTCAGTACATCTGCCTGTTCCGCTGTAAATACCGTATTTCTGCCGGTATTGACATCATTGCCATAGGCTGCTAGCAGGTGGCGTGCTCTCGCACCTTCATGTGCACCCGCTGCAAGTTCTGCCTGCTGCAGCTTGCCGCTAAGCTCTTCGGCAAGTGCCCCTGCATCCGGATCATCCGAAGCAGCTGCGAAGGTACGTGTCAGTTCAGCCAAACTTGCAAAGGTAGCCGAAATACCGAAACTGAAATCCACACTCGTTTCCCGGCCCGCCAAGTCAAAGACCGTAGCTGTTACCTCATGCAAGCCAGGCTCCAGCGTATAACCAGGAGCGTTCAACAGCACACCGCTTGGTTCTGCCACACCGGACACGGTATCGGAAGCTGTATAAATAATCTCTACCTGCTGGTCAATCGTGTATTCCGGCTGTCCCTGAATATCGATGTCCGGAGGGGCGAGATCCACAGGTACTGCAAGTGTCTGTTCAGCCTCCTTATTGCCGTCCAGGTCAACGCTCCAGTAAGTGACGGTGTGCTTGCCCTCATCACTTATCGTCAGTTTCGTGCCGGTCTGGATCTCCCCGCCGTCGATTTGATAGTAAGTCGAATCGACTCCAGAATCTTCATCCGTTGCGGTAAACGTTACTTCTACCGCTGAAGTATACCACCCGTTCTGCAATTCTCCTGCCATAGCCGCTGTAGTCTGCGGCGCTGTCTGATCCGAAGGCTCTTCTTCAAGGGTAACCATACTAGAGAGCGGAATGTCCAGCTTTTGCACAAGCTTTGCGACCATCCCGGATACCTTTACCGCACCGTTCATCTGAAGATGTGTGTTGTCCTCGGTTGTACCTACCCACATAAATATGGATTTGGTACCTTCCGGCCCAAGCTCCTGGAAAGATTCCCAGCTGGCTTGATTCAGATCGATCAGAAGGGCTCCAGTCTCCTGTGCCGTTTCTTTCATCGCCTGCACATATTCCGGGAAGCTCTTGTTCAATACTTCTCCGGTGAAATCGCGCCGGTTCACCGGTGTGACCAGCACCGGAATTGCGCCTCTCTGCACAGTACCGTTAATGTAATCTTTCAGATACACCTTGAACTGCTCCGGTGTAAGATAACGTTCCGGCCGGGACGGTGTGGAATCATTATGCGACCACTGCATGAACAGATAGTCACCTTCATGAATACCCAACAGAATATCGTTAAGATATCCGCCAACCAGGAAGGTCTTACTGCTTAAACCGCTGACAGCACGGTTATCAATACGAATCTGTTCCAGATCGAAATAACCGCCTAGCGTCTCACCCCATCCAGCCTGCGGGCGATAGCTTTCGGCATAATTGGCGACCGTGGAATCGCTTGCCAGATAGAGAGTCGGCTGGTCAGCCGCACCGGTCTCCGGCAGCCGCTCAATCTTCAGCGCATTGATCTTCGGCGAATTGCCGGAGAACGTAAAGTCAAAGACTCCGTCAATCAGGGCAATGTCATACGTAAATTCCTTGAATTCACCCTTCGGCACGGATGTAACCGGCACCTTGGTCATCTGTTCGACAACCACAGCAGCGTTAGTCGCTTCCTGTGCATCGCCAATGGTCATGGTTACACGGTAATTAGCCGGCTTCATTTCAACCAGGAGGCTGCTGCCGTTCATGCGGATGAAATCCTCTGTCAGCGCATTTCCGGTTTCGCGGTTCTCATCCTGTACCAGCGCGGTATCCGTAAAGCCATAGCCATTCCCTTCAATATAAGCCCTTTTGGAATCTACTCTGGTGTATCCTTGGGCAGCGCTTCCGGAGCCGAAATCAAATTTGTATACGCTGATATCACCAGCCGGGCTACTGGTCAGTGATTCCCTAGCGACTGTCAGCAGGTTCACTGCATGGTCGACTTGAGCCTGTGTAGCAGCTGTACCCAGCACTGCTTCCACAACTGCCAAAGCTTTATTCAGCACAGCTATGGATGTGTCCGTATAGGTTGACAGATCCAAAGCTTTTACTTCTTGATGCAGCGTAATCAATGCCGCCTGATCGCCTGCAACCGGTGGAAGCATCTTGCCTTCGAGCTTCACATTATCGATCTGCGTGGTCCAGCTCAGCGTGCCGCCGCCTCCCTTTCTCGTTCCCAGGAACCGGAATCCCCTTACGTTATTGGCATAAACGCCGGGGCTCATCGGGATATCCTTGATCGTCTGAGTGACAGTGGGCTCAGCCAGACTCGTCAATGTCAGATCAATCTTCTTCTCGGCAAAATTAATCTTCACATTGGCATTGACCCACTGGTTCTTCAGAATGTCCGTTGCAATTCCGCCATCTGGAACAGCTGTGGTGCCCGTTCCGTAGTCAGGTGTGTATGGGCCTACAAAATAATGAATTTTTGTACCAGGACTGGTTGTTCCTGTTTTTGTTAACAGTGTGAGAAGGATATTCTCGTTTGCATCCTGCAAGGTCAGATGTCCCTCTGACGGGGTAGCACCTACGTTGCCGGAATGCCAGTTGAAATTAACATTAACGATGTCCCCGTTCACCGCATCGAACAACCGGAACACTTTCGCGCGATTCCCGGAACCGGAACCGGTGACTGACATTACCTTGTTTCCGCTTAGCTCGGTGACCGTGCCTGTCATTGTCCCGGCTATACCCGTGGCATTCACCATTGAATATTGAGCGGCAGCCGGATCACCCTCAAAGTTCTCCTCATAGACCTGAACCTCCGGTTCTGGCTCCGGTTCCGTAATGTCCGGATCGATTACTAACGGTGATATGGTTAATCCCATGTCTTTCACCGCACCGGCTACCAGACCGGCAATAACCTGCGCACCGTAGCTGCTGAAATGCGTATTATCCCCTACGCCGTTCGGGTACTTCGGATATTCGCCGGGATTAGCGTACAGGAAGATTTTCTCCGTAGCCGCCAGGCCGATACGATTGTAATCCGCAATGCTTAACTGGCTCAAATCGATCAGCGGTACATTCAGTTCAGCCGCTACTTCTTTGGCCGCCTTCACATATTCGGGGAAGCTTACGTTAAATTCCTGAGTGACTGTATTGAAGTCTCTTCGTCCTACCGGCGTAAGCAGGACAGGGGTTGCACCGCGCTGCTTGGCTCCGTTCACGTAACGGGTCAGGTAAGTTTTATAATCCGCCGGGGACGCATAGCGGTCAGGAATTCCTATGCTGGCATCGTTATGGCCGAAGGAAATGAAGAAGAAATCTCCCGGTTTGATCCGCTGCAATATCGTATCGAGACGGCCGTCAACCATGAATGATTTGCTGCTTCTGCCGCCGATCGAATCGTTCTGGACCACCGCACCATTCGCAAAATATCGTCCGAATTGCTGGCCCCACCCTTCCTGAGGAGCCTGCGCACTGCTATAAGACTGCATCGTGGAATCGCCGGCCATATAGATCGTCTTTGCAGCTCCCGGCGTCTTCTCCGGGTACCTCTCGATGATGATTTCCTGCACGTCGATGGCTGTGCCAGTGAAAATGAGCTCCAGCTGACCGTCTACCACCGCAATATCATACGAGTAGACCAGAGGTGCTCCCGCGCTTACACCAGTGACGGCCAGCTTTTGAACAAATTCAGATTTGACGCCGATATTGGAATCCCGGGCATCAGCACCAAGCTTCAGTGTTACCTTGTAATTGGCACTCGGCAGGTCAACAGCAAACTTCGTGTTGTCCGGAAGCGAAACATGATTTGCGCGCAGTGTAATTCCGCTTGTACTCTCAAAGCCGTATCCGGTTGCCTCTGTGTAAGGTGTATCCTGAACTGCTGTTGCTCCGGCAGCCGTGTCCGTACCGAAGTCAAAGTGATAGACCTGCTGAGGTGTTCCTTGTGCTCCGGTTAGAGTGACATTCGCTTTAGGGAATTCGGTCGCTTCCGTTCCGAGATAAAATCCGGTGTGCGGCGGCTGGTTATAGGCGACATTCTGCCAGGCTATCCCTAAACGGTATACGGGATCTTGCATCAGCGCAGGAATCCTGTAATTCGTAGGAATGGTTGTCGTATAGAGTCTATACTCCGAGCTGTCTTCGCTGCGCAGCAGCAGCTCCTCACGCCAATCACCCAGGATATCCGCCTGAAGGGCAGGGTTTCCTTTGGTATGATTATTGGTCAAGGTACCGGTTGCCCGAAAAATCTCCTTCAGCTGCTTATTCTCATAATCCCACTTGTAAACGAGCGGAATGCCTTTCGCTGTAGTGTTATTCCATTCATGGTCGAACAGCTCCCGCTGAAGATCCCCGTCCCACCAGACCGCAAAGTTGGCGCTTCGCGGCACTTCATTCTGTTCATAAATAACCTCTCCATTAGCCGCATATCCGCGGGATAAAGGGTCCATCTGACCCTCAACAATCGTGGCTGCCCATGATTCATATCCCGGGTAGTTCGGATCAATATCCGCGGACATTCCGCGTCCGGTATCCTTACCGGTATACTGGCCCCAGATAATCTCACCCGTTGCAGCATCACGCATCTCCAGCCCGTATTCAGCGTTCGTATGCTCATGCACACTCACGATCTGGTAACCTTCCCGGCCCGGATCGAGCTTGCCGGCATGCATCGCATCGCCATGGCCGAGTCCGGTACTGTAGATCAGGGTTCCATCATCATCAATCGCCAGGGATCCGTACATGATTTCGTCTTTACCGTCACTGTCAACATCAAGCACGCTTAGATTGTGATTTCCTTGTCCTTCATATTGCGATCCGGCTTCATTGGTATCAAAGTTCCAGCGCTTTACCAGTTGACCGCCAATATAGTCATATGCGGTAAGCGTGGTGCGTGTATAGTAGCCGCGGGCCATGACTACGCTTGGCTTCACGCCATCCAGATAGGCAATCCCCGCCAGGAAGCGGTCTACGCGGTTGCCGTATCCGTCCCCCCACGCACTTACATCCCCTCTTGGGGGGTCGTAATTCACGGTGGATACGGCTGCTCCGGTCTGACCGTCAAACAGCGTCAGATATTCTGCTCCGGAGAGGATATATCCGCTCTCATTGCGGTAATCCTTCGTACCGTCACCGATAACTGTGCCTTGGCCGTCCTTCGTGCCGTCCGCTGTTTTGACGACGACTTCAGCTTTGCCGTTGCCGTCCAGATCATACACCATCAGTTGTGTATAATGGGCTCCGGCGCGGATGTTAACACCCAGGTCTATTCGCCATAACTTCGTGCCATCCATTTCAATGGCATCGATATAGACGTTGCCGGTATACCCGGCCTGTGAATTGTCCTTGGAATTGCTCAGACTCCACAAGAGAACGATTTCATAATCACCGTCGCCATCCAAATCTCCTACAGAAGCATCTCCGGCGTAGTAGGAATACGTGCCGCCGTCTTTGGTGCGGCCGTCAGCCGGTTTATCCAGCGGAATGGGCATATAGCCGTTGTGCAGCACAGATACGGTCTCCGCCTGCATCTCTTCCTTACCAGCAATGACGGTGGAAATCTGATACTGGGAACTGTCTGCGCCTGTCGCGTCCACGTAATTGGTGGAGCCGCTGATCGGAGCTGAGTTTACTTTATAGCCGTTTTTATATATATTGAAAGCGATTTCATCTGAATCCGTATTCAAGTACCTCCAGCTTAAGTAGACACCGTTATCAACCAGGACCGCTACTAATCCCCGGTTCAGATATTCAGCCTGACGTGCGGGAAGACTGCCCGTTGATTCTGCATGTACCGGAGATGCCGGAATGGCAAGCGGGATAACCAGTAGTAATGATAATAAGAATGCGAACAGTGATTTTTTGACGAAAATTATTTTTTTGCCCATGTACTTAACTCCTCCTATTATTCTAAACTCATTTAGAAATCGGGGGAAACTTGTACGTTCACATCATAGTTGTCATTTAACATACCTGCTGCAGTCCTCTTAACTTAAATATGCTATACCCGCTCAGCCAGAGGTTATCATCCCCTTTCATTATGTCCCACCAAATATGCACAAGTGTATCAAATAATGGGATTCAATTCTGCTCAAAAAAACGCACTTTCAACCCAGAATCGACTATTTTAAAATATAAGGATTTATATAGTTCACGTTATAAATCATTCTTACAGGCACAAAAAAAAGAAATCCTGAGAGGCAAACTACCTGTCAGGATTTCCAGTGGAATTATACCTGTACGCTTACTATACTCCTGCTGTTCTTACTTCATATACAACTCGACCAGCTTATAGCACCGGTCCCGGGTAACCCCGGCCAGCGTGGCGGCATACTCCAGCCCCTCCGCTGTCCCGCCTTCGTATTTGGCTGCGGCTTTGGCCGCTGTCTCATCGCGGAGTGTAATCCAGTTACGCTGTTCCTCTTTCAGCTTAGACATTTCTGCTTGGGGGAGCTGCTGCTTGAGCACCTGATAAATCTCATTCAGTGCTTTGTCCCACCGTTCGTTCTCCTGAACGGCCGCTGCTGTCATTGCAAGCGTTGTACCTTCATCCGACAGAGCCTTCAGGTCTGACAACCCCTCTTCAATCTTATCCAGTTTGTCAAAATAGGCCTGACGCGTGGACTCCTCCGGCTCCGGGGTAGATTCAGCGGTTGTCTCCGGCGAGGGAGCTGCCGTCGTTGTGGCTTCGGGAGCGGGCTGCACAGTGGCAACGGCTGTCGCTGCTGGTGTTATCTCCGGTGCTGCAGAAGTTTCCACCCCGGTCTGCTCAGGAGCCGCTGCATTGCCGTTGCCGGCCTCATTATTGCCGCAGCCGCCTATCAGCAGACTGGAGATCAAAAGTGTGGTTATTATTGCTTTTTTCATAAGTCCTCATCCTGTCGGTTTGGTATAGTAGTTAGCATACTTCACAGATCCGGCTGGAATCAACAGCCTCTAGACTTATTACCTGTAACTGCCGCTTACTAATCATTACCGACCCTGGGATAATAAAAAGAAGAGCCCAAAAGGCTTAACGCCTATCAGGATCCTCTTCATTCAAATCTAATTATGTACGGGTCCTGCAATCTACATTCTGAATAAATTCACAGATTTCCCCGTTGTTTTTGCCGAAGCTATGCTTCACTAATAATATTGTACCGTCAGAATCTACAATCACTGCTGCTCCGGTTAATCCGGGCACCATCATTCAACCTTCTCGCTCACAAATCAAAACGTCCCGATGATCTGCACAAGCATCATCCGGGACGTTCAAATTACACGCTATCTTTTTATAAGGACGGACTGTATTCCTCATAGGACAGCACAATGTGCTCTCGTGTTAAGGGGCTATGCTCTATAATTGCCTTCCGTTTGGCTTTCAGCACAATCTGTTCAATATCTGCAAAGCTGCATCCGGCAAGGCGCCCACATACCTCTTCAGTCAACCCTGCTTCACCATCAAATCCGTTAATCAATTGTTCAATATATTGACGTCTGCTGGATTCATCCGGCAGGGAATAGGTCATTTTCGTATCAAATCTTCTCCAGATCGCCCGGTCCAGTTCATTCTCCAAATTCGTTGCCGCTACAAAAATACTGCTATCGCCGAAGTCATCCAGACATTGCAGCAGGGTATTTACTGCGCGTGCCATCTCTTTGACCTCATCATTGCTCTCCCGTGTTCTGGCAATCGCATCAAATTCATCGAGGAAAAGGACGCAAGGTGTTGCTTTGGCATATTCGAATATTTTGCGGATATTACTGCCGGTTTCCCCCAAATGACTGTGAATAACCGCGTCCAGCCGAACCAGAATAAGCGGAAGCTCTAACATCTGGGCCAAATAGAATGCGGTCAATGTTTTCCCCGTACCTGGCGGACCATACATGACCACTTTATTGGGAATGGGTACGTTGTGTTCTTCGAAAGTTGCCCTCATCCCGAGTATAGTAATGAACTCCTCAACAATCTTCCGGTTCATCTGGGGCAGTACAAGTTGCTTTACTTTTCTGGCACATTCTTTTGGTGTGAAATACGTCCCCATATCTATACCCTTCGCTCTAGGAAGACGCTGATTACTGCTGTTTTTATTCATTATTGTGTTGAAGCTCCTTAACTGGATTATGAGTATTTATTCGTAATTTTTACGTTTAAATCAATATACCTGCTTACTCCCCGTATTGTCAACCGGGGGCACTCAGAGCGTCTAATCCTCCTAAATGGAGCTTCAGGATGAATTGAGCGGGAAAAATTATGCTGCGGGAGTCTTGACAGCTACTCAAGTCAGGAGTAGTATTTTGGAATACTTCTAATGTTCCTGGAAAATCATTGAATCCAAAGGAGGCCCCCTATGATTGATGCTCTACGGAAACTCGGATTGTCCGATCTCGAAGCCCGCTGTTATCTGGCGCTGCACGGTCAGCCCCCTTCTTCCGGCTACGAAGTCTCTAAGCAGGTGTCAGTTTCACGTTCGAATGTCTATGCTGCGCTGCGCGGCCTTGTAGAGAAAGGTGTCTGTCGTGCTGAGGAAGGTGATCCGATTACCTTCGCGGCGATTCCAATCGGACAGGTTGTTAAGCTGCTGCAATCGGAGTTCGAACGAACTGCACGCCTACTGGAGAGTGAGCTGACTACCCTGCCGGATACGCCGCCCTTCTTCAGTAACTGGAAAGGAGATCAGCAGGTAGATCTGGCGATCCGCCGCCTCGCCGCCAATGCCAGGGAGGAGATTCTGGTCGATCTTTGGGCAGAGGATCTGCACTGGGTCGAGGAATCGCTGCTCTCAGCCGAGCACCGGGGTACCGCCGTTCATCTGATGGTTATCGGTGAAATGCCGACGGAGCTTGAACATGTCATCGTACATAGTGTGCCGCCGGGGGGACCGCATCGGTCACGCAATTTCTCCATGCTGCTGGATAAGGAAACGGCGCTGCTCGGCAGCTTCAGCCGGCACGCGCCGGTATCGGCGCTGGAGAGCAACCACCCGGCGGTGCTGAATGTACTGCAGACCTCGTACTTCCACGATGTTGTGATGATGCGGATCGAGAAAGATTTTGCCGGGGAGCTGGAGGACCGGTACGGGAAGGATTATGCACTGATCCGGCGGGAGCATCCCGAGATGCATGCGAAGAACTCCGGCATGTAATGAGTTTAATGTATACCTGTGAATTAGAAAGGATGACATGTTTTGAATTCAAAAGGCTCGTCCGTACTACATAACCGCTCGTTCCTGCGCCTGTGGATCGCACGGATATTCTCGACCAGCGCTTTTCAGATGCTGTCTGTCGCTATTGGCTGGCAGATGTACGCGCTGACTGACAGCGCCTTCCAGCTGGGTCTTGTCGGCCTGGCGCAATTCCTGCCGATGCTCCTGCTGACACTGCCGGCCGGACAGACCGCTGACCGGTACGACCGCCGGACCATCGTCTATCTCTGCCAGCTGATGGAGAGCGTAGTTGTCCTGCTGCTTGTCCTCGGCAGTGTGCAGGGCTGGTTGGGCTCGCTTCATCTGCTGGTCGCCGCCGCCATTCTCGGCGCCTGCCGTACCTTCGAAGGCCCAGCCTCTGCTGCGCTTGTGCCGGACATCGTGGACCGGGAACAGCTGCCGAAGGCCGCAGCCTGGTCTGCCTCCGCAATGCAGACCGCGATGATCGTCGGCCCGTCACTTGGAGGAGTGCTTGTCGTTTGGGGGACTGCCGCTGCCTACATCGCCTCACTTGCAGCGCTGCTGATCTCGACCGTGCTCATCTTCTTCGTCAAGACCGTTCACTTCGTGAAGAAGCTGGACGCCGTCAATATGGACACGTTCCTTAGCGGCTTGAAGTTTGTCTTTGCCCGCAAAATCATTCTTGGCACTATCTCGCTAGACCTGTTCGCTGTGCTGCTTGGCGGTGCGACTGCCTTGCTTCCGATCTTCGCCGAGGATATCCTGAAGACCGGCTCACTCGGTCTTGGTCTGCTGCGTTCTGCACCAGCGGTCGGGGCGATCCTTGTCTCGCTGATTCTAACCCGATATTCGGTGGAGAAAGCAATCGGCAAGACATTGTTCGCCTCCCTCGTTGTATTCGCCTTGGCGACGATTCTGTTCGGGATGTCCCGCAGCTTCTGGCTCTCGCTCTTCGCGCTGTTCCTCATCGGAGCCTCCGACGTCGTAAGCGTTGTAATCCGTTCCACGCTGGTTCAGGTCAACACACCGCAAGAGATGCAGGGCCGGGTCAACGCCGTCAACTCCCTGTTCATCGGCACCTCGAACCAGCTGGGCGAATTCGAGTCCGGTACGATGGCCGGTCTGGTCGGAGCCGTACCAGCGACAGTTATTGGCGGGCTTGGTACACTCGTCATTACCGTGATGTGGATGTATTGGCTCTTCCCGGTCCTCCGGACGCAGAAGACCTATATGGCGGAGAAAGGGTAATAGAGAACGGTTCTTGGAAATTATTCACCCTGTAGATAAAAATAATGGTCTAAATAAAAAAGTTAAGGCTGCCAATGGGCAGCCTTATTTGTGTACCTATAAACACTCTCTATGCTTCAATACAGTTGGGCAGCCGCCTCAGGAGTAAAGGCTTGAATCTCCTCCCCCCTGCCCTCGCGGATTTTCTTTGCCCATGCCGGATCACCCAGCAGCGCGCGTCCTACGGCTACCAGATCGAACTCCTGATTGTCCAGCCGCTTCAGCAGTTCATCCATCCCTTGATGATCCGCTTCCCCGCCTTCAGCGGGATCATTGTCCATGCCTACGGAACCAACAGCAATCGTTGTCTTCCCGGTGAGCTTCTTCACCCATCCGGCGAGACCCAGCTCCGAGCCCGCGAATTCAGGGTCCCAGAACCGGCGGGTCGAGATATGGAAAATATCTACGCCGGTCTGTACCAGCACATCCAGGAATTGCTTCAGCTGCTCCGGTGTATCTACTAGCTTCGCCGTGTAATCAGTCATTTTCCACTGGGATAACCGGATGGAAATCGGATAATCCGGTCCGACTGCAGCGCGGACGGCAGTGACAACTTCGGCTGCGAATGTGGTGCGCTTCAGGAAATCGCCGCCATAGCGGTCCGTCCGCTGATTGGTTTGTTCCCAGAAGAATTGGTCAATCAATAAGCCGTGGCCGCCGGAAAGCTCTATCCCGTCGAAGCCAGCCTGCTGCGCATTCACTGCTGCATCGGCATAAGCCTGAATGACGCCGGAAATCTCTTCTTCTGTCATCGGCTCGCTAATCTTGTTTCCTTGCATATCGAGACCTGATGGCCCGATCGATGGTGCATCCGGGTAAGGCTGGGAACCCATTGGACGAATCATTCCCATATGTGACAATTGGGGAAAAATAATCCTGCCGGCCTCATGAACCTGTCTGACGACTTCACGCCAGCCGCTCAGAGCGGCTTCGCCAAACAGATTAGCGAGTCCCGGATCACTGCTCGCCGCCGGATGGTCAATCATACCAACGGTGATGATCAGCCCCACCCCATTCTCAGCGCGGCGGCGGTAATACGCTGCCATATCCTCCCCTGGAATACCCTCAGGTGCAAAAGCACGCGCCATCGGTGACATTACGATCCGGTTGGGTATATTTAATTGTTGAACCGTATAAGGTTCAAATAAGGTCTCCAGTGAATGAATTTGCTCCTGCTGTTTAGCCATGGTTAACGCCTCCTCTAGATTATATGATTATTCTCAAAGCGGGGTATGAATGCAATAGTAACAAGCTCCAGCCCCCCCATCAACCAACAATCTGCCCAAGTTGTTGCTTAAGCTAGAAGCCGGAAAAACTGTCGTATTGGCAGATCCTATTTGTTGTCTGTCAATAAGGTGATTATAATAAAGGGATTCTACTCACTACTGAAAGGGGTGTTCCTTGGATGGCTGGCATACTCCCCCCCAATCCTAACGACCCGCGGGTGATTCGGACCCGTCAATTAATTCTGGATGCCTTCATCCGACAATTGAATATCATGGACTTCAACTCGATTACCGTCGGCGATATTACCAAAGCTGCCACTATTAACCGGACCACCTTTTATGCACATTTCCAGGATAAATATGCGCTGTTCGAAGCCTTTTTGTTAGACGCCTTTACGAATATGGTCCTCCATAAAGTCGATGCAACGGGACCGTTGACCGAAAAGACCCTTCAGGAGCTAATCGTAGCCTTATGTAACTATCATGAAACCAGCCACCGCTGCTTCAAAAGATATGATTCTGTCGCTCTCCTGCTTGAGGAGAATATCAAGCTGCATCTTGAGAAGCTTATCCTGCAGCTTATTAGCGAATCAGACTCAGCTGCAGATTCGAAGCCGCTTGCCACTGCGGCCACCCTGCTAAGCTGGTCCTTATACGGCGTAACCTACCGATGGAATGTGGAAGGAAGAGCGGAGTCTCCCTCCGAACTTGCGGAGCGGGTCATGCCGCTGATCACGGGCGGATTCCCCATGTTCAATCCGCAAGTTTCCTAATCAGACTGGCCCAGGTGTAAAATCAGCGGCAGCCTCGGACGTGAAAATCGTGTCCAGGGCTGCCGCTGTTTATATTGAGCCAACGTTGTGGGACAATATCGAGATACATAAGCGCTGAATGGTGAAGGTTGTCGCGCACACGGTAGATAGATCATCTTGATTTACGTTTGTTATCCGGATGTGGGGCAAATAATCAGTCTTCAAGTCCGGAAAAGATTGATGGAAATGCGTCAACACCAGCTACACCAATTCCCAATACACTACTATCCGAGACTTCAGATAAGAAAATTGCTATTTTATGGTGTTCAAGAAAAAGCACAAAAAGACATATTTTCGTCATTAGATGTTGTAATAAATGGAGAAACGAAAACATTCAATTGGATCAATGTAACGAACCCCTCCTTCTATCCTCAAATATCGGTCATTGATTTAGATGCAGATGGAGAAGATGAAATTGTCATTGTTCTGACAAAAGGCGCTCAGTGAGAGCGATTCAAACGATTGGTTTGAGCAACCGAAGCCTCCCCCCCGACCTCACATTATAATGGATCAGCAAAAAGATGCCCCGCGCGCCGGAATCCTCCAGCGCCGCGGGGCATCTTTTATCAAAACAACTATTCCAATTCAACCGTCTTGTTCAGATCCGACTTCTCTGTATCCTGATTGGTTATTCGTTTGAACATATAAGTCGCCATCTCCGCCAGATTACCGCTCTTCCAGTATTCAGCAGCTTCGGCATGAACCTGAATCAGGATCACGTTCGGGTCATCATAGGTGGTCTTCAGGAACGTGTTATAGCCTGCACTCCAGAATTCTTTTTTCTTCTCCAGGTCCTCCACGATCTTCGCGGTTCCGCGGATGGAGACATAGGATTTGTCTGCGTACACAACGTTAACCCTCGAATCATGCAGGATCTCATCGAACTTGCTGGTATCCTTCTTCGTCAGGAACCACAGGTCTCCGTCAAACTCAACCTCCTGCGTTTTCATGGGACGGGATACCAGGCCTTCGGGTGAGATCGTCGTGAACATCGCTGTATCTATACCTTTGATAAGGTCTCTGACCGTCTCGACAGCCTCCTGATGATTTTTATCCAATGTCGACATGCTTATCGCCTCGTTTCTTCCGGGTTATGGAATAGGATATCCAAATGCGTATCTATTATTAACCCGATTAGGCGGAAACCTATCTCTAACGGTTCAGTCACAGCTTCACCACCAGGTTCAGTATTCGCCTTTGATGACGAAGAACGAGCCCCTGATCGTTCCGGCCAGCTTAGACTTCTGTCTGGCGAATTTGAACTTTGTCTCCTGCTCTTTGGGAATCTCCATGCCCTCAGAGAGCTTGAATCCGACAGCCCGCTTCTTGGGATCATCCACGGTATACATCACGTTAAGCGCCAGTCCGTCCTCATAAAAGACGTAAGCAAACCGGATATTCTCTACCTGAAACCGCGAGGTCTCCAAAGGCTTGGCCGAAAATTCAAGATCACGTTCTTTTTTCAGAATTCCATTCACATAATCCAGAGTCTCCTGGCTTTCGCTGGCCGGAACAACCGTGAACTCATGCTTGTATTTATTCATGAAGTAACGCGCTTCATTCGCACGCAATCCTGCAAGGGCATCCACTACAGGTGACGACTCCAAACCAGCCGTAGACACCTCTTTGAAATTAACGATATAAGACATTGCACTTCCTCCTCGGCTAACCCGTTATTTACTTACAACAGGAATCCACATTTCACCTACAACCTGTCCGTCCTGCTGCCCCATCTCAACCGATGTATTGGGCCCGCCCACATAGGCGACATCCTTCGCTTCCGGCAGAGCTTGACCAAAAGCAACTCCGGCGAGCTTATTATTCAGTTCTTCAGCCGTTGCCGCTTCCCCTCTAACCACCAGGTATTTACCCTTAGGAAACTGGATAACTCTGGCCTCTTCCGGCGCAGCTGATTCGGTCATGACACCCGCATAATACATCATTTTGTTGTTCACCGCTTCACTCACGGCAAAAATATATTCGTTCACGGCCATCGCCTTCAACTTATCGAGCCTTCCATCTACACTGACGGCCTGCCAGAAGTCTGACTTTTCTTTGTTAATACCGGCATAGTCCGTGTAATCGCTCTTAAGCTCCGTGCCCAGACCTATGACGATGAAGCTGTCTTTTTCTTCTAACGTGTAATTTGCCATGATCGCAACCATCCTTTGTAGTTGAAATTTGTCTTCCTGTCTTGATATGTATATGATAGCCTTAAATCATGTCATAAAATGAAACTGTTTAGGAGTCGCGATGAAAAAAGTTGAACGGGTTAATGTCATCATGCGATATATCAACAACCGTGCCCACTTTACCATTACTGAAATCATGCAGGAATTTAACATCTCCCGTTCGACTGCGATTCGGGATATCCGGGAAATCGAGGCGCTAGGGATGCCGCTTGTCGCTGAAGTTGGACGGGATGGCGGGTATTCTGTGATGCGCAATTCTGTCCTTCCCGTGGTCCGATTTACAGATAATGAGCTCAAAGCCCTGTTCATTGCCTTCATGGCCACAAGAAACGGGCAGCTCCCTTATCTCAAGAGCCGTCAGTCTCTAACGGAAAAATTACTCGGACTCGTCTCGGAGAACCAGCAGGAGGACCTGTTTCTTCTGAATCAAATCCTGCTGTTTGAAGGGACCAACCCGAACAATCCTGACCTGCTTGATCTGTCTGATCTCCCCCACCCCATGCTTGAGAAGCTGATCCAGATCCTCCTGGTTGACCGCTATTTGCTGATTACCAGCGAAGAAGCGAAGCTCCTCCAGGTTTATCCCGTTTATCTCTTACGCCTCTATCGTGAGAAAAGCTTTTGGCTGATTGAGGCCTTCGACTTAAACGATGAAAGGAAGCGGATTATTCCTGTTGACCAAGTCACCGATGTTGTCCTAAATCCGGATAAAAAAAGATTAAGCAGGAAAAAGATTCTGGAAAAACTGAGCAGTCAGGAAGAAGAAGTCAACCTCGTTCTTGAACTCGGCCCCAAGGCGATTGCCCAATTCAAAAAATATCATCCACTGAAGGTATCGCTCTCCTATACGAATCCTTACCAGAGCACAGCCATTCTCAAGACGTATATCCATGCGGATATGCCCGACGAACTGGCGGAAATCATAAACTGGCTGCTTTTCCTGGGCGGGGATATCAGACTTAAGGAAGCGCCGGAGGAAATCTGGGAAGGGTTAAAAGAGAGACTGCGTTTATTATGCCTATAATCAGTGTGCCACTAAGTGTACCGGATATTCAGATTACTATGGACTCTATACAACCTGTCCAAAAGAGTTTAATATTTTCAAGTAGTGTAATGACAATATCTGATTTGGCAGCAGGGAACTTATCCGGTAAAGGAGACTTTAGAAATCATGCTAAATTCAAACACAACCAGCCTATTGAAAAAAACATTGCGAGCCAGTATCGGTAACCAGGAAATCGCAGGTGCGAACCTGATGGTCATCAAGGACGGCCGCGAGGTGTTCTATCACGAAGACGGCTTAGCCGATGTCGAAGCGGGACGTCCTATCGCCCGGGATTCGATCTTCCGTTTATACTCCATGACGAAACCGGTTACATCCGCCGCTATCATGCTGCTGCTAGAGCGCGGAGAGATCGATTTGTTCGATCCGGTAAGCCGTTATATTCCAGGGTTCAAGAACCAGCTGGTCGAAAAGAACGGAGAACTGGTGCCTGTCAGCCGGGAGGTTGTCATTCATGATCTGCTGAATATGACCTCGGGTCTGGTATACGGAGGCGGATCAGACCAAGCCGCTCTGCATACGGAGGCTTTATTCCAGGAGCTGGACAGCCGCTTGCACGGCGATAACCGGATGAGCACCATGGAATTCGCCACCCGTCTGGGTGAAGGCCCGCTTTCGTTCGAACCGGGATCGTTCTGGCAGTACGGGACATCGGCGGATGTTCTGGGAGCCATTGTGGAAGCGGTTAGCGGGATGCGGTACGGCGAATTTTTGCAGAAGGAAATATTCAGCCCGCTGCAAATGCAGGATACCGGCTTCTGGCTGCCTGAAGACAAAAGAAACCGCCTGGCCAGAGTCTACCAGGAGGACGGCGAAGGCGGCTTGAAGCTGTATGCGGAGAGCCATCTGGGTATCTATCATCACATGGATCGGGAACCGGCCTACGAGTCAGGCGGAGCGGGCCTAGTCTCTACGATTGACGATGCCGCCAAGTTCACCACCATGCTGATGAACCAGGGCAGCTTGAACGGCGTTCAGCTGCTCAAGCCTAGAACCGTTCAATATATGACTACAGCTGTTCTAAGCGATTGGCAGCAAAAAGGCTTCGATACCTGGCATTCCCTGCAGGGGTATAGCTATGGCAACCAGATGCGTATCCTGAAAGACACCGGAAAAGCCGGAGTGATCGGCGGCCAGGGTGAATATGGCTGGGATGGATGGCTGGGAGCTTATTTCACCAACAGTCCGCAGGACGGCCTGACCTTCCTGTTCATGATCCAGAAAAAAGATGCCGGCACACTGCCAGTTACTCGCAAGCTGCGTAATATTGTGTTTAGTTCGTTGTAAGTAACCTGCTCTTCTTGTCGAATATACATACAGGGTCCAACTCTTGTCCTCCATAAAGAACAAGAATTGGACCCTGTGCTATGAAATAAGAAATTTGCGCTCTCTCCACACGCTCTGCTAAGTTACCAGTTCGCGTTCTTCCTGTTCGTCTCAATGACTTCATGGAAACGGTCAGGAAAATTCGTATAGACTCCATCTACCCCCCAGGAATAAGCTTTATCCATATTGAGCTGATAATTAATGGTATAGGGCATGACCTTAAGTCCCGCCCGCTTTATCTGCGCCACATAAGACGCGCTGGTCCCCTGGAAATTCGGGCTGATGCCAACAGCATAGGACTTCACATCCGCCAGATAAGCTTCGGTCAGTCTTACCGAGGTATAATCATTCCATACAAGCTGGTACAACGGGATATCCGGGTTGATGGAATGGAACTTCCGCAGACTGGCTGCGCTGAAGGAGTGTATGGCCACTACTTTTTCCAGATCATATTTCTTAATGTATTCATTCAAGAGGACTTCAATATTAATCTTCGGCGTTGATTCCTTGATTTCAAGGACATAGCTGATCTCTTTGCCAAAGGTTTCGAATACCTCATCAAGTGTGGGGATGGTGGTCCCTACATATATTTCTCTGGCAAACATCGGATACGCCTTATTGAACCACGACCCGGCATCCAGCTGTTTGATCTGCTCCAACGTCATGTTCCTTACATACCCTTTGCTATTGGTCGTGCGGTTGACTGTATCATCGTGGATAACAACAGGTATCTGATCCTTGGTCAGGTGGATATCCAGCTCAATTGAGTCGGAATCCATTTCACGCGCCAGCTCGAAGGCCGGTATCGTGTTCTCCGGAGCATATCCGGACGCACCACGGTGGGCGATCGTATATACTTTTTCCGCCGGATCGATGATTTCTTTCACTTTAACCCGGATGGTCGGGAAGGAAGCGTACAGTGTTGTAAATAAGAGTATACATATTAGTACATGCATTCCGATAAAATAAGCTTTATGGCTGACTATCTTCTTCATTCCGTCGTCCTCATTTTCCTGTAACCTTTACTTTTGCAAATATTATTATATTAACAGTTAGGGTGATTGAAATCCACATTTTTAATTAACGCTTCTCCGGATGCTTCTATAGTATGTTCCCACCAGGCCGGGCGCTCTTGAATTAATTCTAACTGATACCGGGCATTCAAAAGCGGCATCTCCCCATTATCTAATGGTGGAAATGCCGCTTTTATTATGATTCAACTTCCCATATACTTCTCCACACCGGCCGGATCCATGAGCACCAGCTGCTTGTTACCAATCAGCTTGATTAGACCCGAATCTTCAAACCTGGAGAACTTCCTGCTAATGGTCTCGCGGGTCACCCCGACATAACTAGCCAGCTCTTCGCGGGACAGCGGAAGATCAATATGAATATAGCTGCCATGCCGCTTGCCGTATTTGTCACTGAGTTCCATGATCATACAGGCAATCCGGATTTCCGGATCTTTGGTCGCCAGGCTCTGCGCCAGATTCTCTGTGTGGGCGAGTCTTTTGGTTACACTCTTCAGCAGCCGTAGAGAGATATCCGGATTATCTGTCATTAACTGCTCCATATCCTTCCGGGTCAGCATACAAATATTAGTGTCTTTCAAGGCATATGCGTTAAAATTGCTAAGCTCATCACTGTTAAAAATACTGAGCTCCCCGAAGAAATCCCCGTTCGTCAGAATGTGCAAGATTTGTTCCTTGCCTTCTGGAGTCATTTTGGATAGCTTCACATGCCCCTGTTGAATAATGTACAGCGTATCTGACGGCGCCCCCTCGAGAATTAACGGCTGGCCTTTAGTATATTTGCGGTGCTTAATCATAGCGCTAATTCTGGTGAGATCATCGTCCGTCAATGCAGCAAAAATCGGCACCTTGCGTGTACAAGGTTCTGCGGCGTGCTGGCAGGAGTGCTCTTTCATACCGTTCCCCCTGAAATGTAGTATTTAGAAGCTGCTTACTCTAATGAGTAACAGATTTCTTATCTTCAACCGCTACGAAATGACTTGTATCCTCTCCGCAGACCGGACATACCCAGTCTTCAGGCAAATCTTCAAACGCGGTGCCGGCGGCTACGTCCTCATCAGGATCGCCTATTGCCGGGTCATAGATATAGCCGCAGGGTGTACAGATGTATTTCTTCATTCTTCTCAGCTCCTAATAGGTTGTTTTTTTAGTTCAATCGGGATTGCACTTCAGCCATAATGGCTTCTATGTTATTGCCGGCAAGATGAATTCCGGTCAGGCTGATCCCCTGTTCAACAGCCGACTTATAGGTCAGGGAGGCAGCGGCTCCTTGCCAGGATAACGCACCGGTAATTGTATTATCTTTCACATAGATCCGCGTATAGGCGCCATTCTCTTCTCCGCTGACCGCCACATCGCATTGCCGTTCATCTGTGTTGCCAATAGAGAACAGAGAGATCCCAAAAGCATTAAACAAAGTAACCGGAACCGCCCTGCGGTAAACGGTCAGACTGTCAGCCATGTTGCTGCCGGCAATCCTTCCCTGTTCTATTGCGCCGCCCCATAGTCCTTCAACATGCCCGTTAATTTCAGCAACATCACCGGCAGCAAAGATGTTCGGATCACTGGTTTGCAATTGTTCGTTTACAATAATGCCGTTCCGGACTTGAATAGCCGACCCGCTTACAATCGCCGTGTTAGGGACAATTCCGATAGAGTATACAACATGGTCACACGGGAAGTTAGAACCATCTTCCAGCGTAATCCCGGTAACATAGTCTGTACCCGTAATAGAGTTTACCCCTGCTTGCAAGATCACCTTCACTCCGGATTGTTCCAGAGTCTCCTTAAGCAGGCTGGAGGAGTGCCCGTCCAGCTGTCTGCCCATCAGGGACGGGGCTGCTTCGATCACGGTTACCTCGTAACCTCCTTCGAACAAGGCCCAAGCCGTCTCGATGCCCTGCACGCCTCCGCCAATTACCGCTATGCGGCTGCCATTCTGCAGACTATCTTTTAACCGGTCCGCGTCGTGCATGTCTCTGATAGTATGGACATTCTGAAGTCCGGCACCTTCAATAGAGAGTGCACGGTTCCTCGCGCCCATACACAACAGCAGCTTGTAATATTCCACACGCTGACCGTCCTCTGTCTCTACCATCCGGCAATCCGGCTGGATCGAGGTGATCCGGGTTGAGGTCTTGACGTTTATACGGTTATCACGATACCATTTCTCTTTCTTGATCAGTACTTTCTCGCTGTGCAGGTCGGTGAACAGGCCTTTGGTCAGCTTAATCCGGTTATACGGAAGCCCGCTTTCCTCTCCGAGAATCGAAATTTCCGCTTCCGCGTCCTGATCGCGTATTGCTTTGGCCGCATGGACGGCGGAGACGCCGCCGCCGACGATTACATAATGCTTTGTCATGAGTTGTTCCTCCTCCCTAGATTGAGCTCAGCAGCAGATCCGATACAAATTCAGCCGCATTTTTAATTTTCTGGACCTTCTCTGGCTCTTTAGGGGAGAATCTTACTCTTACTGGGAACTCAACATGTGTCATGCCGGTGGTTTTGATGACCTCCGAAGTGCTTTGCACGGTCATATTCGTTCCGTTCAGATAGTCCTGAATGACCTCGATGGCTTCTCCGCTCCAGCCGTACGAGCCAAAGGATGCCGCAAGCTTGCCTTCCAGATTCATATGCTGCAGCTCCTTCAGCACATCCTCCAGGTTCCCGATCATGTCCGCATATTTAGTAGAGCTGCCGATAAAGACAGCGTCTGCAGAAGCAATGCTGTTCAGAATATCCGCAGTGCTGCTTTTATCCGCATCCCAGACTTCCGTTCCGATATTATTCTCCTGCAGGCAATCCTGGATGATTTTGGCCATTTTCTTCGTGCTGTTCTTGATGGTGGTATATACGATGACTGCTTTTTTACCCTGAGTCGTTTCGCGGCTCATCGTGGCGTACAGATCAATGAATTTACGAATATCCTCCCGGATCAGGAATCCATGGGATGGGGCAATCATACGGATATCCAGATCCTTGACCGCTTCCAGCAGTGTTCTTACATATCTTCTGTGCGGATGAATAATGGCGGCATAATAGCCCTTGTAATCTTCGGTGATATCAAATCCAGCTTCATCACTGAACAGATTCTCCACAGCTACATGTGTACTGAAGATATCGCAGGGGAACAGGATCTGATCCTCGATACAATACGTGATCATCGTCTCGGCAGTATGAAGGTACGGCGTTTCTTTGAACAGCAGGGTTTTCCCGCCGATATCCAGCGTATCGCCATCTTTAACGACCAGGAAGTTCCGGCTGTGCAGCTTATACATTTCCTGCAGTTCCGGCACAGCGATTTCGGTGCACACGATCGTGGCGTTTAGAGCCTGGGATGCAAGGGCTGCCAAGCCGCCGGAATGGTCGGGCTCCGTATGGTTAATTACGATGTAATGAATATCCATGAGGTCAATCATTCCGGCGAGACACTCGGCATATTCACGGCCGAACTCCATATCTACTGTATCAATCACGGTCGGCTTGCCCGTTTTTAACAGATAGGAATTATAGGTTGTTCCTTTAGCCAGAATCAGGCGGTGGAACGGAACCTGACGGTTATCTATTTTGCCTACCCAGTAAGTATCCCCGGCGATTTGTTTGAATTGTGTACTCATATTGTGAACCTCCAATGTTTGATTGATAATCCTTATCAGCAACCTCATTCTATTACGGCTGCCACACAAAAAGGAGGATTCAAATCAAATTCCGGAAGTTTATTAAACAGCTCAACGCTATACTTTTAATGTAGACGATTGAACAGAAGTGGTGGTGCGTATAGTCACAGTTGGACAGAAATAATGAAATTTCTCTTGCGTGTCAGCGGTCAAAATAAAAAGCCGATCCCCATGAGATCAGCTCTTCTTAGCAACAAACGTTATACAATCCGAAGTCAGCCTAACAGGTTTACCCTTTCTGCTGATTTCATATTCCAGCGGTTTTACGAAGCGTTGCTTAACTTCCCAGCCGGCGTACTGCTGGTCCAGCAGCTCAAACATTCTTGCAGTAGATAGATTCACTTCAAACATGGGATCGAGTTCTTCCGCTTGTGCGAGGTTAACTTCACGAATGTTCGACGCGATAATAATACAATTCGCTCCATTTCGTTTCGTTCCGGCATTCATTTCCTGCAGTTTCCGCTCCAGTGCCTGTTCCGAACTGATATGCTCTAAAGAAGATACGGCTACGATAATATCATACTCATCTGGTTCAATGGTGAACTGTTCAATATCGGATAACCTTGCCACTATGTATTGCTCAACTCCAAATTCCTTACTGTAATGATATAGTTTATCTATAGCCGATTCCAGCAGGTCAACGCATACCACTTTACCATTTCTGTGCTTCAAAGATTCAGCGATAGGCATGCTGTTCCGGCCGATCCCCGATCCCAAATCCAGCACACTTAAGTATTCCCGCTCCTTATATTCCTCTAAAAGGCTGATCACCGTCTTAACGGGCCTGTGCAGCCAGGACCCTGGCTCGAATAAGTCGTATGTATCGTAACAGTCATCATGATATTTCTTTTCTTCGGATCTGATATTGGCTATTCTGTCCATTGGTTCACCTCAAGTTACATTATAAGGGTTATCGCAGAAATAGTATGTTATAAAAAGAGCCTGTTGAGAGTTATCAACAGGCCGTACACTGCCGTAGGGCAGTTAAATATAACGATCTTCTATCAGGCTATTTCTGTGCCGCAGTAGCAGCTGCCAATTCCGCCGGAACCGGCTGTGGAACTGACCCTTCCTGAGCTGGCGCGAGGACATTGTCAGCGGGACCTGGCACAACTTCCGGAACCGGCTGTGGAACTGACCCTTCTTGAGCTGGCGCGGTGACACTTTCAGCAGGAACAGTAACAGTAACAAGTTTCGGGGCAGGCTGTGCTACTGGTTCTTCCTGGGCGGATACGGAGTAGCTCTCAGCGGGGACAGTAACTGCTTCCGGGGCAGGCTTTGAGGTTCCCCCTTCCGGGGTAGCAGCTGAGGCACTTTCGGAAGCCACTGTGCTGGATGCTGTATCCGGTTGGATTAAACTTCCGTCAGCTCCTGCGAATTCCGCGGCTTCAGTAGGAGAGTGCTCTGAATCAGCTACCACCTGCGGCGTGATCTTTGAAGCCCATGCTGCAGCTGAGGTACTGATTCCTGCGATTAATAATACTGCTGCTACCGATAAGATAATGGTTTGCTTTTTCAGCTTCTTTGCATTAAGCATATGAGTCAATCTCCTTTTTAATTGTTTGCCGTCACCGGACAACGGGGTATAGAACTGTTCGGGTAGACCTTTTGAGCCGGCCATTACGTTCAAAAGTGTCACGCCATAGCGCTTCCGCTCGGCATGGGACATCTCCTCTACAACCTCTTGATCACAGGTCAGCTCGCTCCAGGTATGAAGCTCCTTGCGAACCGAGTGAACCATCGGATTGAACCAGTGCAGAGCACTGACTCCGAGCATTAAGACCTTGATCCACAGGTCCTTCCGCTTCAGATGAATCAATTCATGGCGGAGTACCATGTCCAGGCTTGCACCATTCTCTGCCGGCAGGTAAATAGAGGGTTTCCATAGACCGGCAAGAAAGGGACTGCGTGCTATGGGACTGTACGCAAGCCCAACATTACTTTTCAGGCCAAGCTTCTCCTTGATGCTCCCCAGCAGGATAGCAGTCTCACTATCCGCCGGTACAAGGGTACGCGTACGTTCGAGTTTTATCATAAATCTGCGGTAACCGTATAATTGCCAGGCGGCATAACTGATCCCCCCTGCTGCCCAAATGCCCAAGATTATATAGGCAGCATGGGCTGAGAGGATCACAGCAGGCTGGAACGGGTCAGATATGAACCCGGTAAACTTGGCCGGCTGTGAACCCTGTAAGCTTGTTGCTATGCGTGATGCGTTGAGCTGTGATAACCACGGAAATATAAGGGCTATAGGGAACAAATACAATGCCACAGCCAGCTTAATGAGTCCGTAACGCCATTTTGCAGGAAAAAGCTCGGTAGATAACCAGCCCAAAGCATGAATACTGGCAGAAACTATACTTCCGGCAACAGTCAGGGAGAACAGAATTTCAAGTAGGGTGTTCATCATCATCACCTACTTTTCCGAGAACCATTGCTTCAGCTCATCAATATCCTGGTCCGAGAGCTTGTCGCCGTCATACATAGCGGAGATCAGGTTCTTAACGGAGCCCTGATACAACCCGTCCAGAACATGCTGCGCTTCGACCAGCTTATACTGCTCAGGCGAAATCCCGGGAACATATTTGTTTAACCGGCCGTGCCTGGTGGCAATCAGAAACCCTTTATCCACTAACCGCGACAGAAAGGTGGATATGGTCTGCGCTTTCCAGTCCTTCCCCTTTTGCGCAAACCTGTTCAGCAGCTCAGTCGATGTTACAGGGGGTGTACCTGCCCAAATGGCTTCCATTAGCTCTAATTCCGTATCCGATAACTTTGAAACTTTGTTCAATGTGAACACCTCTTAGCTTCGTTATGCGTCCATAACGTTTATTACTACACTACGTAGTAGTTTTAATCTACTACATATTGTAGTGGATAGTCAAATGTACGCTCTGCTTTTATAAAAAAAAGAACCCGCATTAGATGCGGATTCCAGCATTTCAAACGACGATTACGCCAAATATCTTCCCGTAATTGAATGCTCCGCAAGAACAATCTGCGAAGGTGTGCCCTCGAATACGACCTCACCGCCTTTGCTGCCTCCGTCCGGTCCCATATCAATGATCCAGTCTGCCTGGCTAATCACATCGAGATTATGCTCGATGACGATCACCGTATTGCCGGCATCCACCAGCCGGTTCATGATCTCCAGGAGGTGCCCGATGTCGGACATATGCAGGCCAGTCGTCGGCTCATCCATCACATAGATGCTGCCCTTCTTATGCAGCTCGCTGGCCAGCTTAATGCGCTGGCATTCTCTGCCCGAGAGTGTGCTGAGCGGCTGGCCAAGTGTAATATAGTTCAGCCCCACATCACTCATAGCCTGAAGCTTGCGCACCACCTCTTTGAGCTGGAAGAACTCAAGAGCTTGTTCAACAGTCATCTCCAGCACCTCGGCAATGGATTTGCCGTTCAGCTTGTAGGCAAGCACTTCCTCCTTGAACCGTCTGCCTCCGCATACTTCACAGGGCAGCTTCACGCTGTCGAGGAAACCAAGGTCTGTGTACACGACACCAAGTCCCTGGCAATTCTCGCAGGCCCCCTTGGAGTTGAAGCTGAACAGCCCTTGATTCACCTTATTGGCCGCAGCAAAAGCCTTGCGGACATCATCCATAATCCCCGTGTAGGTAGCGGGATTGGAGCGTGTTGAGACGCCAATCGCCGATTGGTCAATAACGATCGTATCCGGATGCTGATTAAGAAAGACGTCATTAATCAGCGTGCTTTTGCCAGAACCTGCGACACCTGTTACCACTGTAAGTACTCCGGTGGGAATATCCACACTTACATTCTGCAGGTTGTGCAGAGAGGCATTCTGGATGGACAGCCTGCCGGAAGACGGTCTGCAATCCTGCTTCAGCTGAAGCGGCCGCTTCATATGGGTGCCTGTCAGTGTACCTGACTCCAGCAAGCCCTGGAAGCATCCTTCATAGACAATGTTACCGCCCCGGCTGCCGGCGTGAGGCCCGACATCGACAATATGATCCGCAAGCTTGATGACATCGGGATCATGTTCAACGACAATAACGGTATTCCCTTTGTCGCGGAGCTTCTCCAGCAGCTCATTTAGCCGGTGGACATCCCGCGGGTGCAGCCCGACGCTGGGCTCATCGAAGATGTAGGTCACATCCACCAGGCTGCCGCTTAGATGCTTCACCATCTTGACGCGCTGTGATTCTCCGCCGGACAGCGTATCGGTCTCACGGTCCAGCGTCAGGTAATCCAGCCCGATATCGACCAGATGCTGCAGCCGCTCCGCCAGCGACTTGACGACCGGAGCTGCGGCAGGTTCCTCTATCTCCCGGATGGTGCGGATGAGCTGACCGACTTCCATAGCGGACAGCTCCGCAATGTTCCTTCCATTGATCCGGCAGCTGAGCGCAGCCTGGCTAAGTCTTGCCCCGTGGCAGCTGGAGCAGGTGCCTTCGGTGATGAACGGGGCAACCATTTTTTGCGTACGCTCAGATTTGGTCTTCACATCCTGCTTGATGTACTTGCCCGTAAACTTCTCTATAACACCTTCTACCGTAATGTTGGTTGCCTTCCCAGCAAAATCCATCTTCACTTTCCTGGCCTTGCCGTGCAGCAGCTGTTCCAGCTCCGACTCTGAATATTCGCTCAGCTTCTTGTCCAGATCGAAGTCACCGGCCTGCACAATCATGTTCCAATCCCAGCCGCCGACCGAATAGTCCGGCAGCATAAGGGCTCCATCATTCAACGATTTCGACATGTCTACTGCCCGGCTCATATCGACACCGAGCTTGCGGCCGATCCCGTTACATTCGGGACACATCCCCTGCGGATCGTTGAACGAGAACATGTTCACTCCGCCTACATGAGGCTGACCCACTCTGGAGTACAGCAGACGGAGAATTGGCGAGATGTCAGTGATTGTGCCCATCGTGGAATGAGAACCGCCGCCCAGCCGCTTCTGATCTACGATAACAGCCATGCTCAGGTTCTCGATCCCGTCTGTATCCGGCTGCGGATAACGCGGAAGGAAGGTTCGCACGAACATGCTGAAGTTCTCATTGAGCAGCCGCGTCGATTCAGCAGCGATCGTATCGAAGACGATAGATGACTTGCCTGAGCCGGATACTCCGGTGAAGATGGTGATTTTCCGTTTCGGGATCCGCAAGGACACGTTCTTAAGGTTGTTCTCCCTTGCACCAGATATCACGATATACTCCTGATTCATTTCGTTCATGCTTAGTATTCCTCCAGACGAGATCGTTTTGTTTGTTTTGTTTCTATTGTCTTTAGCTTTTGTTTACATCTTTGCCCCATGATTTTAAGAAGATATATGATAGTTATATTGTTGCTGTAGCTGTTACACTAAAGGAGAGAGAGTCTGATATCTATTGAACGGTATAAAATGAGGGTTCTGACTGGGAACGGGGTTCGGATCAGGGTTATTTGTGGTTGCTCATTGCGTATTGGCGGGAGCAGTTTGATTGGCGCGCCAGAGAAGCCGAGGTGAACCGCTTGTCACATTTTCGCTGTACCATCGATGGAATGGATGTGCATTTCGTGCACGAGCGGGGCAAAGGTCCTAACCCGCAGCCGATTATTCTTACACACGGATGGCCGGACAGCTTTGTGCGATACGAGAAAATTATCCCTATGCTTTCGGACCCTGCCCGTTATGGAGGGAATCCCGAGGATTCCTTCGATGTCATTGTCCCTTCCGTACCCGGCTTCGGCTTCTCAAATGGCCTGAAACGCGCTGGTGTAAATAATGCCTATGTTGCTGAGCTGTGGGCCAGACTAATGACTGAACAGCTGGGCTACGCGAAATTCGCTGCGGCAGGCGGGGATGTCGGCTCTGGTGTTACACGGTATCTGGCATTCAACCATCCTGAGCTTCTGAACGGCATACATCTTACCGATATCGGTATCATCCGGAATCTCCTGGCTGTGCAGGATAAGTCAGGGCTTACTGAAGTAGAGCTCCTGTATATCAAGAATACTTCGCAATGGATAGCTGATGAGGGCGGGTACATGTCGATTCAATCGATGAAATCACAGACGCTTGCTTACGGACTGAACGACTCACCTGTGGGATTGGCAGCTTATTGAGAAATTCCATGCATGGAGTGATTGCAAGGGTGACCTAAGGAACAGCTTTAGCGAGGATGAACTGCTTACGAATATTATGATCTATTGGGTTACCAATACAGCAGGTTCAACTGCGGATATCTATTACGAGAACACGCATTCACTGCCGCCTCTCGGGCGTATTGAGGTGCCCACCGGAATAGCTATTTTCCCGGGAGATATCGCCTTGCCTCCCCGGGAATGGGCTGACCGCAATCTGAATATTACCCGCTGGACAACCATGCCCAGCGGCGGACATTTCACAGCCATGGAAGATCCCGCGCCTCTGGCGGAAGACATCCGTGAATTCTTCAGAGCATTAAGAGGATAAAAGATTTCACTGCTTCACCAGCACAGACAGCTCGCCCTCAAAAACCTGATCGTCTGAGCTGGTGAACGTTGATAATAACACCGTAACCAGGCCTGTTCCATTCCGCTTCTCTTCTACCCCGGTCACTTCAACCATGGTATACAATTCATCACCCGGATAGACGGGGCGTATGAATTTAATGTTGTTCATCGCAGTTCCGGCAATAACCTCATCCCCATAGCTGCCTGTCTCCACCCACAGCTTAAACGACACAGCCAAGGTCTGTATTCCTGAAGCAATGATTCCGTTGAATCGGCCTTGTGCTGCCTTCTCTTCATCCAGATGCATATATTGCGGATCAAATTCGCCGGCAAATCTGATGATATCCTCCTTGGTTATGCGCTGAGATTGGGTTCTAAACACTTGTCCGATATAAAATTCATGAAACCGCATGATTGCACCTCTTGAAGTAATTTTGCTCAGTTATTTTAGAGTAGGATTATATCACAGATCCGGAATTTTGGTTAGACAGGGGCAAACTAATCATCGTCCGGTCTAATAATGCCCATATCTGTTCGGCCATCACTGAAGCCGCTGCTGCGCTTACGGTAGCCTTGACGGCCTGGCAGGCACTTTTTGAGCACGGCAAGCTTCAGCCAGGTCAGCGTGTTCTCATTCATGGAGGTGCTGGTGGTGTTGGACATGAAGCCATTCAATTAGCCAAGCATTCTGGCGCTTATGTAATTACGACAGCAACCGGACTACGTGACAAGAATATCCGCACCTGTAGATAGGGTTCTGGATACAGCTATGCTGGGGAGAAAACAGAAATAATCATCTCTCCATGCTATTTCAACGAAAATTCTATTGAAAATTAACTTCCTGGTCCGGGCTAATCTCCAGTCGTTACACCGGATCATCGTACCTAAAGGATATTCAAAATCACATTCGCCCATAAATGTGAAGCCAAGCTTACGGCAAATGGCTTTAGAAACTTCAGGCAAGTTTCTTCTATAATAAACCGCACTTTAGACTGAATCAGCCAATCAAAGTTGTACGGATCACAACTTTGATTGGCTGATAGCAGGGTGCATTGGAGAATTGCTGCATTTCATACAACAATCACCCCTTACCAAGGCAGCGTAGTACCCGCATAGTCAATCAGAGTGAGCTCTTGCTGCCCGTAATCCGGCTTCAGGCGATTCTCCATTCGTTGCAGAATAGACCCGGCTGATTCATCAGCGGTGAGGCTCCCGGTTGTATCCAGCTTCCCTTGCATATAAGTCTGGACATGCCCGGGATGGACAACCATTACCTTGCCGCCCTGCGCCGCTATCTGATTCTGAACTAACTGAGACTGCATATTAAGCGCCGCCTTGGACATGCAGTAAGCGTACCAGCTGGTGCGCCAGCAGGTTCCAATACTGCCAGCTTCTGATGAAATGTTGACGATCAGCTTGCTGTCACTCCGGAGAATAGAATCAATTAAGCTATTCGACATCCGCAGCGAGCCTAGCGTGTTCACCCGGAAGACCTGCTCCATTTCACCAAAATCCAGCGTATCCTGAATCGTCTTGCTCATATCTCCCAGGATCGCCCCGTTGTTAATCAGTATATCCACCCGGTCCGTGCAAGCTGCAATAGCCTCGACCGCTTGTTGTACACTTTTTGCGTTGCTTATATCCAGGTTCAGCACCTGCAGCTGCTCTTCATAGCTTGCCTTCAGCTGTTCCAAGGCTTCATTGGTCTCCTGCAGATACTGCCCGGCAAACACATGATACCCCTGCTCCAGTAGTGCCTTAACCAGACTCAGTCCAACGCCCCGGTCGGCCCCCGTAACTATAGCCCATCGATTCTCCAACAGGCTCACCTCCTGTCCAATTTCTCTTAAGTGAAATGCTGTACACCCGTTGATTATACGAGACTAGGCGTGGCATATCCATAAAAACAAAAAAAGAGTGTTCCAAGAAGCGGATTTCGCCTTTTGGACACTCTTCATGTACATTTACCTTCATTTATCAGGTGACAGTCCTTCGATGACCTTGTCAATATTCCATTGAATCATCTTAATGTAGGTGTCGCCGTCTTCCCCTTTTTTAGCTAAAGAATCAGTGAAGATCTTAGAATGTATAGGAACTCCTGTCTCATTAGAGATGGTTTCCATCGTCTTGGGATTCACGCTCGTCTCCAGGAATAACGCTGGCACCTGATTCTCTTCAATAATACTGATGATCCGTTTCATTTGCTCCGGCGTCCCTTGACTGTCCGTATTAATCTCCCAGATGAACGCCGATTCGAAGCCGTAAGCCTTCGAGAAGTACTTGAATGCCCCTTCGCTGGTAACAAGAATCCGTTGTTCCTGCGGGATCTTATTTACTTCCTCTTTGGCGTATTGGTCCAGCTCATTCAGTTCCTTCACGTAGGCTGTCTGATTGTTAAGATAATACTCCTTGTTGTCCGGGTCCTGTTCAATTACACGTTTGGTGATCACATCCACATACTTAATGGAATTCTGGATATCCAGCCAGGCATGGGGGTCCACTTGCGTTTCCTTGCCTTTCTCAGTCAGATACATCGGGGTCACTTCATCAGAGACAGCAAAGGCAACCTCGTTCTTGTTCGTCACCTTCAGCAGGTCCTGGAACCATCCTTTTCCCGTCTCCAGATTCAGGCCGTTATAGAAAATCAAATCTGCGCTGGACACCTTGCCCGTATCTGCGGGTAATGGATCGTACATATGCGGGTCTGTTCCGATGGGAACCATACTGTATACTTCAGCTTTGTCCCCGACAATATTCTCGGTCATATCCGCGATGATGGAGTACGTGGCAACAATCTGCAGCTTATCCTCACCCGCTTCCCCCTCATTAGCGTTAGAACAAGCAGCGAGCAGTGAGATCAGAACGATAGAGGATAGCCATTTGAGTTGTTTCATCCTTGCTTCAGCCCTTTCCTTAAGAAATTATTTTTGGGTGACAGTATGAAGGAGACTGCGAACAGGCTCACACCCACCAGCACTATCGTGGCACTTGTCGGGAGATTAAAGCCAAAACTGAGATACACACCTACAATTCCCGATACCGCACCCACCGCAGAGGCTAAAACAATCATGTGGATCAGCGTGTGGGTCCATAAATAGGAGGTGGCTGCCGGGATTACCAGCATTGCAATGACCAGCACAATCCCCACTTGCGATAACGAGGATACCGTAACTACAGACAGCAGCATCATCAGCAGATAATGGTAGAAGCCTGTTTTTAAACCATAAGCCTTGGCTACTACCGGATCGAACGAACTGATCAGCAGCTCTTTATACAGCAATACAATAATGGCAATCACAACGAGCATGATGATGAAAGATTGCGTTAACTCAGACTGCGGAACGGCGAGGATATTCCCGAAAAGAATATGAGTCAGATCCAGACCGCTTTTGGCAAAAGTAATAAGAACTATCCCCAGGGCGAAAAATGAACTGAGTATAATGCCGATGGAGGTGTCGCTTTTGATCGTACTGCGGCTTGTAATGAATTGAATGAGGATGGCGGCTAACAGGCCAAACAGGGATGCGCCCAGCAGGATGTTGATCCCCAGTATGTAGGACAACGATACACCAGGCAGTACAGCATGAGATAAAGCATCGCCCATCAGCGACATCTTCCGGAGAACAATGAAGCTGCCCAGCGCTCCCGATACAATGCCCAGGATGATGGCGGATAAGCCGGCGTTAAGCGCGTAGACCGGGATGTTGAACAAATCTGACATAACATTAATCATGTTCGGCCCCTCCTGCCCCTTTGATGATCACATTGCCCAAGGAGGCACCATAGGCCGCGCGGATATTCTCGGTAGTGAAGGTATCTTTCACATCTCCAAAGGCGATCAGTTTTTTATTCAGGATAATAATTTTGTCAAAATACTCTTCCACCTCATGCAGATCATGGTGAACAACGAGAATGGTTTTGCCCTCTTCGCGAAGATGCTTAAGCAGATTCACGATAATCTTCTCACTGACCATGTCGATCCCGACAAAAGGTTCATCCAGGAAAAAGACGTTTGCCCCCTGGGCGAGTGCCCTGGCAATAAAGACCCTTTGCAGCTGTCCGCCGGATAAATTGCTGATTTGTTTATTCGCAAGATCGCTTATATCCACCATCGCCATACATTCCTCGGCCCGTTCCCGTTCTTTTTTGCCGGGGCGCTGGAAGATTCTCAGGTTCGGGTACGTTCCAGTCAACACTGTATCCTTCACCGTGATCGGAAACGTGAGATCAATATCGTTTTTTTGCGGCACATAGGCAATCTTCCGTTTGTACTCCGAAATATCCCTTCCCTCAACCCTGACCGAGCCAGTTCTCTTCTTAATCACTTCTAATAATGCCTTAATCAGTGTTGATTTCCCTGCGCCATTCGGTCCGATGATACCCACGGTATGCCCGAACGGGATCTCGAGATTCACATTCTCCAGTGCTGAACTGCCGAAATAATCAACGTTTAGGTCTTTAATCTCGATCATATGCTAACTCCTTATCTGCTAATAGCTGTCTGAAATCTGATGTAATTATGAGTCTGAATACTTATTGTTTCCTGAATGAAACAATAAGTTGTGAATACATAATAGTTTCCTGTGGGAAACATTTATTCTCATGAACAATATATTTAACTAGAGGCAAATTGTCAATAATAATTTAAATTTGTGTTACAATTTCAGCAGAAAGGGTGGTTGCATGTTGAGAATCGCAGATTTGAACCTGGAGCAGAACAGTCAGGAAATATCGGGATTACTGGAGGAGCACAGCCGGCGGATGGATGATACTATCCCGCCCTATGAGCGCGAAATCCTCTCGCTGGCAGCTTATGAAGGAGATACATATGTTGGGGGTATTACTGGAGATATGGTCTGGAAGATTCTAAGTGTTCATCTGCTGGCCGTCGATCCCGCCTATAGAGGCAATGGATTAGGCGGAATATTGCTCAAGGAGCTGGAAGACAGAGCCCGGTTGCGCGGCTGTAAAGTGAGTGAATTAACCACCATGAGCTGGCAGGCTCCGCGCTTTTATCAGAAGCAGGGGTACGAGATTTTCGGTGAGATCCATGATTGTCCCCAGGAAGGCCAAACGAAATATTATTTGAAGAAAATTCTCGAATAGCACGCAAAAATGCTCCCACACTGCCTGGGAGCATTTCTTTTATCTGAGTAGAATATGAGTTCATTGCCGATTTCAATTGAAACTCGTAGTGGGTGTGCATGGACCGCTGAGAGCTACCTATGTGCTATAATTCTGCATGGGCTGCCTACTGCTATGACGTTATCGGGAATATCCTTGGTCACCACGCTGCCAACTCCGATCACTACATAGTTACCTATGGTTACACCGGGATTCACTATAACATTGCCGCCTATCCAGACATTATTGCCGATCGTTATAGCAATACCGTACTCATATCCTGAATTTCTGGAATCCGGATGGATGGGATGTCCTGCGGTATAGAGCGATACATTCGGAGCAAACATGACATTATCACCGATGACGACTCTGCCGACATCAAGAATAGTACAGTTGAAATTAGCATAGAAATTATTCCCCACAGAGATATTTGTCCCATAGTCACAGTGGAAGGGCGCTTCGATATGAACTACGTCCCCTGTCTTGCCGATAATCTCCCGGATCAGTGTTGCTCTCTCCTCTTCTTCATCGGGACGGAGCAGATTGAACTGATGGAGCCTCAGTCTGGCTGTTGTTCTCTCTTCCGTAAATCCATCCAGCCAAGCTTTATAAGGGAGACCTGCAAGCATTCTTTCTTTCTGGTTCATTGTTTGTTCCTGCCTTTTCTTGGCTGCAAGACATTTTACATAGTTACATGCGTTCTCTTGTATAGAACCGGTATAGCCGCTGCGATTAGGATCATCCCCATAACAGCGGGCGCGGCATGTCCAAGCGATACATAGATTTGCCCCCCAATGAGAGGCCCGATCATCCTGGCCAACGCCTGAATCGATTGGCTGCCGCCTTGAATCCTCCCTTGTTCGCTCGAATCGGCAGACTTGGAGAGCATCCCGTTGAACGAAGGTCCAAAGATCGAATCACCAAAGCCGAAGATGAACATTCCAGCAATGAAAAGCGGATAGAACGTAAAGAGAGACGAAACGGCAATGAACCCATAGCCTATAATCTCCGAGACCATTCCCAGAATGGCTATCTGTTTATCATTTAATTTCTTCAGAAGCTTGGGCATAATGAAGCCCTGTGACAGGATATCCTGGAAGCCCATAATGGAGAACATCAGTCCGATGATTGCCGGCTTCCAGCTGAAGGTATCCATTGTAAATTGTGAGAACACAGCCTGCAGGGATCCATTGGGTATCCATAGCAGGAACGCTGAGATAAGCAGTCTGTTTAGATTCTTCATGGAGAGCAGACTGGCCAGCTGTGAGAATGGATTCAGTCTTACCAAGGTAATCTCTTGCAGTCTGTTATTCTTGTCCAGGCTCTCCGGCATGAACACAAGTCCATATACAACATTCAACAAAGTAACAACCGCTCCAAAATACATCGGCACAGCATAGCCAAACTTGGCAAGTAATCCGCCTACACTTGGGCCAATGATGGTGCCTGCACCTACTACCGCACTCACCCAGCCAAAGTACTTCGTTCTCTGCTCCGGAGGAATAATGTCTGCAAAATAGGCAAAAATCGTGCTGATGCTCCCGCCTGTTATACCTTCTATGATCCGTCCGGCGAACAGTACCCATAGAGCTCCTCCTAAGCCAAAGATAAAGTACCCGATTGCAGAACCTAACAGGCATAGTAAGAGCAACGGACGGCGGCCGTATTTGTCGCTTAGTGCTCCAAGCACCGGAGCCGCAAAAAACACGCAAAAAGCATAAACGGAGGTCAGCAGTGTAACCATTATCGCTTGTTCTCCCGGACTGCTGGTATAAGGCTGCACTAAGAATGGTACGACAGGTGCGATGATGCTGAAGCCTATTCCGCACAGAAATACAGAGATGAGACCGAAGATTAAAGCATGTCTGTCTACGGTTTGTTCTGTGTTCTGTATAGGGTGTGATCTGGATTTGAACATGTACTTCTCCCTTCAAACGTCATGATTATGTTTCCTAGGAAACATAATCATCCTACTGCATTTTTGTTTCCTCGTCAACAAAAAATGCAATATCAAAATCTCCAGGGGCGCCCCTCAGTCCGCTTCACCCGCAGCTTTCTATGCAATAAAAAGACAACCGTTCTCGAAAGAGTCCGGCTGCCTGAGGTTTCATTATCAGTATTCAATTCATTCCGATTTCAAATCTGCACCGAGTTTTGTGATTTCTGTATCCAAATGCCTGCTATACTTCTCAATGAAGCCAAGCATGTTGTCATATTGCTCCTCGGTTACCTGCTCGAATACAGCTTTATCCCGCTCGCGGAACTCCTGATGCAGCTCCTCATGGACTTTGCTGACCGCTTCCCCTTGCTTCGTAAGCCTGAAATAGATTTCTTTCTTATTATCCGGCTTCTGGTAGCTTTCGATATAGCCCTTTTCCATGAGCTTCTTGGTTATTTTACTTATGGCACTTCTAGTCATATAAAAATGCTCCGCAAGTATGGTCACGTTGGAATCCGCATTTTGCCCGATATATTCGATGCAATGTACCTCAGAGGGCTTGTACCCCTTAAGACTCTCTTCCATCTTGGATTTATTCAGCCAGCTCAGCTTGTTAAATAAATCCCTGAAATTCATCAGGACCTGTTCTTCTTTGTTCATGGCCTGCCCTCCCGACGCCTTAGTGCATAAACATTATTATTTTATTGTAGCACTTATACCCGGTAGGTCCAAAAGGATTCCCGTCCGAAGCGGATTTGAATCTCCTCCGCGGTCAGCTCCCGGCTTCCCACAAGCTCCGCCGCTTGATATTGCGAACGGTGGGACTGAATTGAGGCCATTTTCTTCGCTAGGAATGCAGTTACGTCTACGTTCACATCCGCCGGGCCGATCATCTGCTCATGGTTGCTGGAGAACGCTATGCAGTGCACTATTGGCCGCTGCGCAGCCGGGAGCCTGCTGACCGCCCGGATGACAGCGGCTCCGGTTGCATCGTGATCGGGATGGACACTATAGCCGGGATAGAAAGTAATTACGAGCGATGGGGTCAATTCCTTGAGCAGTGCCAGCAGTGTATTATCCAGCAGCTGCGGGTCTTCGAATTCGATCATTTTATCGTGGAAACCAAGCATCCTTAAATCTTGTATGCCAATCGCACGGCAGGAGGCTATCAATTCTTCCTTGCGGATCTCCGGCAAAGTCACCCGATTCGCGAATGGCGGGATTCCCATGTTCCGTCCCATCTCTCCTAAGGTCAGACAGGCATAGGTCACCTTCGAACCGCTGTCTATGTACTTCGCCAGGGTTCCTGCAGCAGCAAAGGCTTCATCATCGGGATGCGGAAATACAACTAGAACGCGCTTATGCTCATTTTGATTCGTATCCATGGGTCACAGCCTCCTTCATTCTTCATTGTTTCCATTAAAATATTCAATAACAACGTCACGGAATATCCGTCCAGCCTGTGAAATGTAGCGGCTTTTAAGCCATAACAAGGCGATTTCCCTGACCAGTCCCTGATCCTCAACAGGGATCAACACTATATTATCCTGGGCATTCTTGGCCGTGCCGGGTATGAAGGCTAAGCCGATTCCGGCTTCCACCAGGGCGACGAGCCTTGCCGGTTCATCCCCTTCATACACATACTGTGGGGTAAATCCTGCGGATTGGCATACGGAGTCCACCAAATCACGAATCCCGTAGCCTCTTGTGACACCGGCAAACCATTCATCCTTGAGCTCTATTAGCGATAAGCTCTGGCGGCCTGCCAAACGGTGCCCCGCTGGAACGGCAACATAGATAGGGTCGGTGCAGACGATTTGACACTCCATATCTTCTCCCCATACCGGAGGTGAAGACAAGCAGAAATCGACCTCTCCCCTTCGAAGAAGGGTAATCATCTCCTGCATGGACAGCATTTGTACGTGAAAATGGACAGCCGGCAGCTTTTTGCGGAATTCCCGGAGAATATTAGGCAATGTGCTTGCGGTGGTGACGGCTAATTCAAGTGTATCCGGTTCCAGGCTGGACAGATCTCTAAGCTCCTGCCTCCCCTGCTCCAATTCAAACAAGGCCTTCTCCGCACGCTGAAGGAATCTGCTGCCGGACTCATTTAAGCGCAGCTTCCTCCCGGTCCGGTCAAACAAGGGAACCCCAAGATCCTCTTCCAGGCGCTGAATGGTCTTGCTGAGCGAGGACTGAGTCACATGCAACGTAAGTGCAGCCTCGGTCATATGCTCTAAACGGGCCACTGCGATGAAATATTGCAATTGAAGAAGTTCCATATCCCGCCTCCATTCATTCCCTCAAGTCTATGAAATCATAACATAAAATGCGTTGGAGTAAATAACCCATTTCAAGTACGATATCCCTAACGCAATGATAGGGGGAAATTACAATGAATACCCGCAGCTGGTGGTTAATGATATCCGTCGGGCTGGGAATCCTGCTAAACCCGCTCAACTCTTCAATGGTTTCTGTGGCTATACCACGATTACAGCATCAGTTCCAGCTTGATTATACCGTAGTTTCCTGGATTATCTTCTCATTCTATATTGCCAGTGCGGTTGCTCAACCTGTCATGGGCAAAGCCAGTGATCTATTCGGCCGCCGGACCATCTTTCTTACCGGGCTGATTATCGTCTTCGTTGCTTCTATATTAGCTCCTTTGGCTCCGGGCTTCGGGTGGCTGATCGTATTCCGGATTGTACAATCCGTTGGAACCAGTATGGTGGTGGCGGTAGGAATGGCCATTGTACGGGTGCATATTACGGAGAAGCAGGCTACCGCGCTGTCTGTTCTGTCTATGTTCACATCGGGAGCCGCAGCTATTGGGCCTTTTATCGGAGGGGTACTGATTCACTTATGGGGCTGGTCGTCCATCTTCTTCATCAACGTTCCCTTTGTGACGGCAAGCTTTGTGTTAGCCTGGAAGACTATTCCTAAGGACCAGCCGCTGGCGGCCGCTGCCAATAAGCTGTCTGTACGCCAATGGATGAACCGTATGGATGTAACTGGTATTCTGCTATTCTCTGTAGGTCTGGTTGCCCTGCTAGCTCAACTGCTGTCTGCCAAATCCGCCGGACATGTCTCTTTATTCAATGTTATAGCCGGACTTGCCGGACTCGTTCTCCTTGTATTCTTCGTGCGGCATGAGCTCATCGCCAAGTCGCCCTTTATTCCGCTGCGGACTTTCGCGAGCTATCCGGCGCTGACTTGGGTCAATTTCCAGTTCATGCTGGTTAATCTTCTGTTTTATTCTGTCTTTTTCGGCTTGCCGTCTTACCTGCTGCTGGTTCGTCATGTCAGCGAGTTCCACACGGGAATTCTTATGTTAAGTCTGGGGTTATGCTCACTGGTAGTCTCTCCGCTGGCTGGGAAATGGATTGATATGTCCGGGCCAAGGCCCGCCATGGTAGTATCCGCAATCCTTATGACACTCGGGTCAGTATGGATCGTGATGTTGAATCCCTCATCTCCGTTAATCAGCATATGCCTCGCTCTGGCGGCCTTCGGAATCAGTAACGGACTGAACAATGTCGCGATGCAAGCCGCCTTGTTCAACAGTTCCCCCAAAGACATCATCGGCGTATCCTCCGGATTATTCAGTACGTCCAGATACTTCGGGACCATCCTCTCGTCGTTGCTGATCGGCATCGTGATGGGGAATCAGTTCAGCTTCGGCGGATTCCGGGTACTGGGGATCATCCTCACCGTTGTTGCTCTGTCTCTGGTATACATGGGCTGGCGGCGTATGGATTCAGGGCAGCAACTATAGAATCTTATAAAAAGGCTCCTCCGCAGTCCTTGTGACTGTCGGAGGAGCCTTGATAAGTTCATATTAAGTATCTGCAAACGTCTAGGCTTCTGCCATAAGCCCCTTCAGTCTTCCTGAAACAGATTCACTATCAGGGAAGATTGCGGCGGCACAGGTAAGAACGCGGATAGCTTCTTCACGGTGGCCCCTCCAGCTTAAAGTATCGGAGACGCGCACAAATTCAAAATCAACATAATAATATTTATTTTGCTCCAAACTATTGATACGCTGGTATTCATCAAGTGCCTTATCGACTCCATTGGTTACAGCAACCTTGGCAACGCGATGTGCCATCGACTGCTTGAGCTGACTAATATCTGAACCCAGCAGCAGATCAAGGATTGGGTAGGTTACGCTGCCCAGCCATACATAGTCACAGTTGGTCATTATAGAGATGCCGATATGATCATCCGGGAACAGAATCAGGTCACTCAGAAAGCCGGTATCCCATCCGGAATGCGAGAGAATCCGGGAGCCCTTATACTCACCCAGGAACCAGCCCAGCCCGACATGCCCATGTTCAGGGTCCCAGCCTGTAGCCATAGTAGGATTCCACATCTGATCATAGCTGCCGGGCTGTAAAGCGTTATACCGGTCCTTTGCCTTCCCCTGACCCAGCTGCATCAGCATATATTGGCTCATATCTTGGGCGTTGGTATACAGCGTGGAACTGGGAGCATGCGCCCTGTTGTATGGAAACACCTCACTTACGCCGGGGCCGTACCCTGTTGAATTCCTCAGCACATGAGGAGCAGCTAGAGCCGCTTCCACCTCCTGCTTCAGAAATGAACTGGATGTCATCCCCGCCGGTTCAAGAATATGCTCATACATATACTGCTCAAAGCTCAGCCCACTGACCTTGGCGATCAAATCCCCCAGAATCTCATAAGCGATATTACTATAAGCAAATTGAGTGCCGGGTTCGCTCAGCAGCTTGTGACGGCTGACGCTTTTCACGTACCGTTCGAGACTCTCTTCATCGTATTCAGGCCGGTCCCAGGCATAATCCTCTTCATCCGGCATGCCGGAGGTATGGTTGAGCAGCTGTCCTACTGTAACCTGAAGATAACGTTCATCCTCCATTTTGAAATACGGAAGATAGTTCGTGACGGGCGAATCCAGCTCTACCTGTCCGCGTTCCACCAGCTGCATAACCGCCGTAACTACGAATGTTTTGGAGACGGAGGCTTGATGAAACAAAGTGCTGCTAGCCACAGGCTCACCTGTCGCCACATTGGCTGTTCCATACTCACCTGTGAAGATAACCTCGTTATCTTTAACAATGCCTATAGCTAATCCCGTAAACGGTCCATTCTCAACAAAATCGGTTAACATCTCGTGCAACGCACTTTCGATCGTCCGATAGATATTCATTCCATTGCCCCCTAAATGTGCCATACTCATTGGACAAATATAACATCACCAGGTGTTACTTAATGTGTAATAAACAGATTAACCTGAACTTTCCCTCAGCTACCCTTCAACCACGTCAGCCCGCAGGGCGGTGGCAACCTCAAGCATTACAGGAACGATGGCTTCTGTTGAAAGGGCTACGTACAAATCCCCCATGTACAACCGGAAAGGGAATTCCATCCCCTCATAGCTCCACATGAAAAATTCACCTTCAATGGACATCGTGCTCTCGGGTCCTTTTACGGTTAAGACGTGTGAGTACGAGAAATCGGGTTTGTCTGCAAAATACTGTGTGCACTCTTCCAAAGTAATGGCTTGCTCTGCATTACCTTCCTGCATCGAACGGGTGATACGCAAACGCTGACTCATTAATGAACCTCCGAAATTAAGAATATGAATGCTATGACTGCATTGCTTCTGTTAGATAAGATCTGACGGATTGAGAATCGCCAGAATCTGATGATCCTCCCATACTCCCCTGATTTTCACGTTGCGCTGGGCAATTCCTTCCTTGTGGAACCCGGCATTCTCCAGGACACGGATTGATCCGGGATTTGCGGGGGAAGCTTCCCCTGTGATCCGGTGGAACTTCAGCTCCTCGAAGGCATAGTGTACTACTTGCTTCACAGCTTCCGTCATGTAGCCTTTTCCGTTATAATCCTTATCCAGGCTGTACCCGATCATGCAGCTCTGCAGCGGTCCCCGCACAACAAAAGACAACCCTACGGTGCCGATAATCCGGTCATCTGCCTTATGACATACCAGGAAATCGTATCTTTCGTCCTCTGCCCTGTCTTCCTTATACTGTGCAATCTTGTCGCGCTGGTATTCTTCTGTATAGAACTCATCAGGAACATCAGGCGAATGTTTCTCAAAAAACTCCCGGTTGCGCTTGTACATCGCTGTAAGCTCACCGGCATCTGTATCCTCAGGGAACCGGACGTACACTTGTTGTTCCGTCATCTGTAACACTCCTATCGAGCTAAATTCATCACATAATTCATTGCATCTTCGAGAGTAGCTGCAATATAGTCCAGCTTGGTACCGGAGCATTGTTCTCTGTACTTAGCACTTATGTCTGCGCACACAGCATTTCTCCTCTCGGTTTTGCTGCAATGATATCCCCGAACTGGTAGGTCCAGAACCGTTCTGTGCCGAACTTGCTGCGGATTACATCATCTGTTATATCACGGCCGCCAAGAAGCTTGTCTGCTTGGAACTGGGAGCTGTGCGATAGAATAGACTTAATCTTCACAGCGAGGAATGAGGTCACATCTATAGTTACATCCGCTTTCCCGATCATCTTCTCATGATTGTTAGAGAATGCAGAGCAATGTACAACTGGCCTTTCTGTCAGAGGTAACCGGGCAATGGTCCGAATAACAGCAGCGCCGGTGGCATCATGATCAGGATGGACACTGTACCCCGGATAAAAGGTAATGACTATCGACGGAGCCAGTTCCTGAATCAGCTGCATAATCTGACTATCCAGCAGATTCGGGTCTTCGAACTCGATCATTTTATCATGGAAGCCGAGCATTCTTAAGTCTTGAATACCTATTGCCTGACAGGACGCAGCGAGCTCCTCCTTACGGATCGCCGGCAGGGTAACGCGGTTCGCGATTAATGGAACCCCCATGTTGCGGCCCATCTCGCCGAGTGTCAGACAAGCATAAGTAACCTCAGCCCCTTCTTCAATGTACCTAGCCAAGGTTCCGGATACAAAGTACGCCTCATCATCGGGATGGGGAAGTACAACTAAGATCTTCTTATTGTCCATAGGTCTGCTATTCACGGTTGCTTGATCCTCCATTTGCATTAAAAAGGGTTCCGGCTAAGCTGCAATGCCACAATCAGCTTGCCTTGATTATCATGTCCGGCCAGGATTAGCCGCTCAGTTTCGTTCTCATCCACATGGGTAAGCCCTTCTGCATAAATCCAGCCCTGCTCTGTCTTCAGGCCGACCCGGTAAGGACCCGTTCCCGAAATAGAGCCGTGCGTGTAGCGGATAAGTGCATTACTGATAAACGCCGATCCCGGCGGACGCGAGCTGTCAATGTGACTGGCATAAGCACCAGTTGTGAGCTCCAGGTGTATATAAAGGTCCTGACCGGTGAACCGGTCGATTTGAGTTTGGATGTCTTTGGGGTGAATTAGCTGCATATTGTCCTCCTACAGTGTACGATTATGAATATTTTCAATAGCTTGTCCAGAGCCAGTGAATTCATTATACAAGAAAATTATTGAGCATGAAACGAAATAGTCCTTGTAATCACTGTCACCAACATCCCTCCTTGTGCATATGCTAAAGCCATATTGCTTACAGGAAGGAAGCTGAATGAATTGCTACGTACGGACCCGGTATATCAGATTCTGAAGTTGCTTGAAGAAGAGAAGGAACCCCGCTTCAATCAAATAGGGATGAACGAAAGAGATTTCAATATTACCCTGACCCATATTCACGAAGCCGGTTATGCTAATTCAGGTGAGTTAACTCACTCAGGCCTCAACTATATTCATGGGTATGAACAAAGGTTGAAATTTAAAATTAACCAGTCCCTGCAGAATTCTTAGTATTGTATTCCAAAAGAAAAAGCCTCAACGGTGAGGCTTTTTCAGTGAAGTACCATTTACAAATGACTTAGGCACAATCATCTACAGTTCATAATAATATTTCAGCTTGTTATTAACGAAATACAGATATTGATGGCCGTATACGATATATCCCAAATCTTCGTTATAGCTGTCGGGCTCTCCCCATGACAGATAGACCTGTTCAAACGTCATGTCGGTAATGATCCGCTCATCGCGGATAGCAGCCCATACGGCATCACTGCTGGGATAAGCTGTTCTAGGATTCTTAAAGTAGAATAGCTCCTTAAGGTAATCAACAGGGTTAACGGTCGTGTCTAGACTGATATAGATTTCCTGACCGTTCGCCCGGCGGATCTGTACCTCTAAACCGCCATCACCGGGACTGGAACGGAAATCTTTGACCGTAACCTTCTCCATGTTCTTAAAAGGACTTTCCGGAATCTTTGCATTTACAGCCCATGCCGAATCACCGTTGAAATTCTCTTTGAAAGCAAAGAGATTCTCTTCCGTGTACAACGTGTCGGTCTCACTGTCGTCCAGATCTAGCGTCCAGGTTATTCCAGCTTCGCTCAGCATGGTGAAAGTAGAAGTATTAGTATCATCCGCGTATTGAACATCGGTCACCCAGTGGCTGCCGGGATGTGCATATAGATAGACCTTCTTGCCCACAGCCTGGCCCATTGTTCCTGGAAGCTTGCTGATGGCGTAGAGCATACTGTTGCTCTTTATTTTGCCTTCTTCCGTACTCCAGATGAACAGTGTATACGAGCTGGTGGCATACTTGCCGTCTATGGCTCCAAGCTTAAGCAGTGTTTTGAACGCGACATAGTTGGAGTTTTTATACAGTATGGAATTGTCCTTGTTCAACTTCGCGCTTCCCTTACTTCCGGTGATTGTCACAACAGAGGCTGCGGTAGCAACGGTAAAGCCGGGAATCTGATTCAGCAGCTTCACAGGGACATAAGCCGAACCATTGACGAGTACAGACTTGGATGCCGAGATCATAAGTGTCCCGTCCACAAATGTGGAAATCTCCGTGTACTTCGATGCTGCGGCTGCCGCTGCCTGTCCGGTGCCTCCCGGATACCCCAGTCCGATCATGAGCAACAGTGTAGTGAGCAGTAATACAATCTTTTTCATAGTTGTTCTAGTTCCTTCCCCCAATGGATATAAGCTGCCCCTGGCTGTACGCTGGATTAGCTCAAATCAGATAATTCGACAATAAGTTAATTATTTCCTGCTTGTTCCTTGATTCATCAACTTTCTGTAGCACAGAATACAACATTTCCCTCGTAATATCGGCGCAAATCCAAAATTGTTGTCTACAGCCATAAAACAGCTGGCACCTGTGGAACGTATTCCGGGGTACCTGCTGTTTTATCTGCTTCGTTAGTTGAATCCACTTCTCCATTACACTCTGCCTTGAAGAGTTCTCTGCTGATGAGATTTCCGGTGACATTCCTCTGAAAAGATAAACAAAAGAACAGAGCTTCCCCCCCAACCGGAAGAAGCCCTACTCTTTATTATCCGCGGTCTGATCCAAATACAAGCCCGGCGCTGGCCTTCGCCTGCTCAATAACCCGCATCACCCGCTCACTGTGTGCGAGCATTTCCGCGGCCGTCTTTCTGTCTTGCTCTCGGATGAATCGTTCGAAGTGAAGGAATTCGTCATACATCCGGTGGGGGTGATCCTTGTGATCCACGCGGACGGGCTTCTCCCGGTTAAGGACATAATCGTAGGAGTCGCATCCACTGGCAGAACCATTGATCTGAATGTACCCTTCCGTCCCCTGAATGTTCACTGCACCTGGAGCTGAGCTGTCTTTGGCACCAATGCAGACGCATTTGAAATCTCCATAGTCCAGCAGCAGCATCCCCGACGTATCGATTCCCCGTTCCATGTTCGCCCGGTATTCCACGTACTGTGGACTTCCGAAGAAGCCGACAACCAGATGGATATTGTAGATATTAATGTCCATCAAGGCGCCGCCGGACATCTCCGGATTGAATGCAGGCAGTATCTCACCGCGTTTGAAAGCATCATAACGGGAAGAATACTGCGAATAATTGCACGTCACCATTTTAATGGAACCGAGACCAGCCAGCTGCTCCTTCACCGCCGTAACATTGTTCAAATATTGATTCGAGATGGCTTCAACCAGGATAAGCTCCCTGTGTTCAGCGATCTCTTTCAGCTCCAGAAACTCCGCCAGATTAGACGTGAACGGCTTCTCGCAGATGACATGCTTGCCGCTAAGCAGCGCCTCCTTCATGAAGGCATAATGCAGATGATTCGGCAGTGCTACATAGATGGTATCCACGTCTGTATCCTGAAGCATAGCGCTGTAATCAGTATAGAGCTTGGCTATCCCGTACTGGTCCTGCAGCTCCTGCAGAGCGCCTTCCCTGCCGGGTCTGGCGAACACGGCTGTCAGTGATATTCCCGGAATCTCTCCGATGAAGCTGAGCAGATCCTTGACAATCATTCCGGCTCCGGCTATTCCTAGGTTCATTTAGCGGCACCCCTTCATTCCCTGCTCCAGAATCTGCATAACGCCTATGGTCTCTTCATCCTTAATCAATTTATCCGTGCCGAGGACGATGGCATCATAGATCCCGTCATACACCCTGGCATAATCGCCTTTGGCTGAGGAGACCTTCTCTTCATGGTACTTGCCCTCATCATCGAGATACGTTAGAATACCATAATGCTCCGGCAGGTCAATACCGAAGTCACTGTGACCCTCAGGCAGGTGAAATAACTTCAGATGCTCCTCCTGACGGTCCTTCGTCTGCTTGACGAACACACCTTTTTTACCATAAAGTACGAAGCTTGGCCGCTCTTTGAGCCGGAAGTAGCTGGATTTAACCGATACTTTTAGCGAAGGGTAGAAGAAATCCAGATCGAAGTAATCGTTCATCTGCTGCGGTCCCAGCAATTGGCGGACGTCGTAATGAATGGTATCCGGTTTGCCGAAGTATGACAGCACCTGATCAATGGTATGACATCCATGTCCATACAAGTAACTGTAGTACACAGAGAATGGAGTTGAAGCCGGAACCTCGGGACGATAGTAATCAAAGTGCATTTCCACTTCCAGCAGATCTCCAAGCTTACCGGATTCTATAACCTGCTGTGCGGTGAGGAAATCTGAGTCATAACGTCTGTTCTGGTAGCACTGAATGACAAGATTCCGCTCTTTGGCATACTGAAAGATAGAGACTGCTTCTTCTTCCGTCAGCATAAAAGGCTTCTCCACCAAAACATGCTTGCCGTGATCCAGCGCCATTCTGGCATAATGATAGTGGGAATCGGTGTTGGTGCACACTACAATCAGCCGGATCTCCGGGTCGTTCATTATGGATTCAAGATCGTCCGTGTATTCAATCCCGGGCACTCTGGGCCATTCCGCTTTCGTAAGCGTACGGGCATAGATCGTCTTGACCTTCAAGTGATCGCGGTTCATGGAAAATGGAAGGTGGTAGCGGTTGGTGCTTTTGCCGTTGCCGATATAGCCGAGTGTTAACATCATAATTCCTCCTCTTCTCTTTCATTAATTATAGAAAAAAAAGACCCGCCGTGAAGACTTAGCAGGCATAACGGTACAATTATCCGTTCATATGTAATTACCGCTATAAATCCTTGAACATTATGTTCAGAGCCGGGTCTGTTATAGCTTAGAAATTCAATTCTTGAGGTGAGCCTTAGTCATGAAGCTGCTGCTGCAATTAAAGGAAATGAACCATTTTACCCCCAACGAACGAAGCATTGCTGCGCATATCCTGACCCATAAGGAAAGTATACTGCCGATGTCCATACAGGAGCTCGCCAAAGCTACCTATACCTCGCATTCGGCGATTAACCGCCTGACGCATAAACTCGGACTTGCGGGCTATAAGGAATTCATTCTAAAGCTGGCCCGGGAGTTCCAGATGGATGTCCATAGCATTTCTAATGTGGATGTCAACTATCCGTTTGAGCATGGTGAAACTCCCATCCAGGTAGCCAAAGAAATTGCGGAAGTAATGAAGGCAACCATTGAGAAGAATTTTGCCTTCCTGGAGGACGCCCAGCTTGCTAAGGCCGCAGAAATTCTGGACCGGTCCGGCAAGATCTTCATCTATGCGCTGGGCGATTCCGAGATCCGGGCGAAGAGCTTCCAGAATAAATTAATCAAAATCAATAAATACGCCGTGATTGCGACGGAGCTGTCGGAGTGGGAATATCATACGGTTAATCTTACGCAGCAGGACTGTGCCATTTTCTTAACCTATCACGGGTTATCGGCAAATAATTTGCAGGCGGCAAAGTACTTCACGCGCAACAGCATTCCCTTTATCACCATCACCGCTGCTCATGGTACGGAATTGGCCAAGCTCAGCACACTGTGTATCCAAGTGCCTGAGGATGAAGTGAAGCATGCCAAGATTGGCACCTTTTCCTCGCAGATTGCCTTTGAATATGTCCTAAATGTCATCTATTCCTGCATCTATAGAATTAACTACTCGAAGAATAAACTGGCTGCCCGGCAGGTCGTGAAGGATTTCTATACCGATGACGTGAAAACAGAGCTATAAGTTGGGAAAAGCGAGCTTATCAACCTTAATATTCACGATTGGCGGAGTCAGACCCAGCATATGCTCAACAGCCTGATGGACGTTATCTTTAAGAATCTGGCATACCTCAGGAATCTTGTATCCGTAGTTAATAATGATATCCAGCTGAATCGCCACGGCTTCATCCGTAACATCCACTGATAATCCATTGGTGCCAATCTTACCGCTTAGGCGCCGGGCCAGATTCCCGCTGACCGGGTTGCCGGACATTCCGGCAATGCCCGGTGTTTCGGTAACTGCATAGCGGATTATACTTGAAATCACCCGGTCAGAAATCTCCACAAGCCCCTTGAACGTATCCTGCTTCATTATTATTCCTCCTCGTATAGTTATTTATCTGGGAATCCGGATCATGAACACCGTCGGCTCCCCTTCCCGGCTCTCCAGGATCAGAGAACCGCCCATCTTCTCAACGTTCTTCTTGGCTATGGATAACCCTAGACCTGTCCCCCCGCTTGCTGTCGTCCGGGCTTCATCTCCCCGTACAAACGGATCAAAGATCGTGGACCAGAGCTCCTTGGGAATGCCCACTCCATTATCAGCAATCTCGATCCGGACATCTGTATCCTCCGGAATAACCGTCACACGGATGCGTGTCCCTTCAGGATTATAGGCAAGCGCATTGGAGATCAGATTGTTGATCACGCTTGCGAACAGCTCCGGATCATAATGGGCATACACCTGTTCTTCAGGCACCTGCAGCTGCAGCTCGAACTCTTTTTGCTCAATTTCACCGTAGGTATCGGCGATAATCTCCCGCAGCTGATCCCCCAGCTCCAGCCGCTCCACGCGAAGAATGAAATCCGGTGATTCCAGCTTGAGCAGGTCCAGCATATGCTGAATCAGCTTCGTCACCTGTACGGATTTGGTATAAATATAATTCAGGTATTTGGTCTGCCGTTCAGGGTCCGTAACCCGTCCTTCGATCAGCGCCTGTGCATAACCCTGAATACTGGTAATCGGTGTCTTCAGATCATGTGACAGATCGACCATCAGCCGCTGCTTGCTCTTCTCGGCCTGCCGCTTCTCCTCCGTAGTCCGCTCAATGACATCCGCCATATAGTTGAAGCTATTGCCAATCCGCAGAAATTCCGTCTCCGCATAGAGGGCAATCCGTGTATTGTAGTGCCCTTCCATCATACGGTTCATCCCCAGATTTAGAACCCGCAGCGGCTTCTTGATCCTTCTGGAGACCCAGTAGCTATATACAAAAATCAGCATTAGAATCAGACCGCTGACCACAAACACATAAAAGAACACCGAATGGTTCAGATAGGCCATCAGCATTTCGTTGTTAATGGATACGCTGACCACATGGCGGGGAATCTTGAGCAGCAGCCAAGCCACTCCGCTGTCACTATCCACTTGAGAAATGGAGTAGTAATAGGGCTGATCGCTGCGGTTCTCCAGCCCCTGGAACAGACTGTTCTCATCATAGCCCATAGTCTGATCCTGCTTATCTCCAATAACGCGGATAACCTGCTTGCCCGAATCGAGCAGCTCCAGCCACCCTCCGCTTTGCAGCAACCGGTCGCTCTCCGGTCCCTGGCCCAGCTCGTTACGGTAATCTCCAGCTTCGACCGACAGATCGGGATCGGGGATCAGTTTCTCCATGATGACGTGGGTGATATCCTTCTGGATGAACAGATAGACCACCAGTACAAGCATCACCAGCATACAGTTGAACAGCAGAAAGTCGATCGTCAGCGACGTTTGCAGCGGGCGGTTATCTCTACTTTTCCACGGGTGCTTCAATTTTGTACCCCAATCCCCTGATCGTCTTCAGGTATTCCGGTTTCTTGGAATCACGCTCGATCTTATCGCGGATATTGCTGATATGCACCATAATGCTGTTGTCCTCATAGACATAGAAGTCTTCCCAGACGGCCTCATAAATCTTCTTGCGCGTAAATACCCGGCCCGGCTGCTCCATCAGCAGTTCGAGGATTTTGTATTCGGTAGAAGTCAGCGCTACCGGTTCGCCGGATACCTCAACCTGACAGCTGCTCCGGTCAAGCGTTAACCGTCCGAGCACAATCTGTTCTTTCGTCTGTTCTTCTTCTATAGCCTTGGCATCGAACTGATGCACCCGCCGCAGCAGAGCCCCGACACGGGCAACGATCTCCAGCGGATTGAAGGGCTTCGAGATATAATCGTCTGCTCCCAGCTCAAGACCTAAGATTTTATCATGATGCTGGCTCTTGGCTGACAGGAACAGCACCGGGAAATGCTCATGCTCACGAATCCGCTTCAGCAGCTGCAGCCCGTCCATCCCCGGCATCATAATATCGAGAATAGCCAGATCTATCTTGTTATTCTGCATCTGCTTCAGCGCCTCGATTCCGTTCTGTGCTTGCAGAATGTTGTATTCCTTCTCCAGATACAGCTGCAGAAGCTCTACAATCTCCGATTCATCATCAGCTATGAGAATGGTATACATGGTGAAATCCCCCTCTATCTAGTTGTGCAAGCTGCGCTAACTGTAACTATAGCCTGCCATTCTTAATCCAGTCTAAACCAAATCTAAAGAATAGCTAAAGATTAATGCTGCTTTTCTTAAGAAATGATATCCCGAATAAGACAAAAAGAACAGCCTGGAGCAGCCATTAAGCTGCTTCCCGGTCTGTTCTTTATCTTTTAGCGCAGATTTGCTCCTGCTTGCCAGTGAAAGTGAAAGTACGTCTGATGCTTATACCGTAGGCACGGTTCCTCCGTCTATCACATATTCAGCACCTGTAATGGATGCTGCGCGGTCGGAGGCCAGGAAAGCCACAAGCTCGCCTACCTCCTCCGGGAAGCCTGGACGGCCCAGCGGAATGCCGCCCAGTGAATCCATTACGGACTGCAGCGCACTTTCCACACTCCCTGTAACCTTCGCAATATTCTCCATAAAGGCATTGGCTGCTGTCGTCTGAATGAAGCCAGGGGCAACACGGTTTACACGGATACCTTGTGGAGAGAATTCTTTAGAGAGGCTTTTGCTGTAATTGCTTAGTGCTGCCTTAGCGGCTGCATAAGGAATAGTGGATTCGACCAGCGGCAGCACTCTTTGAATTGAAGAGATATGAATAATCACACCTTTTCCCTGTTCCAGCATTAAGGGGATCAGGCCCCGGTCCAGCCGGACCGACGCAAGCAGGTTGAGATTCAGCGCATCCATCCAGTGCTCGTCGCTTGCCGCAAGAAACCCGCCGGGAGGTGTAGAGCTGCCTCCGATGTTATTCACTACGATATCGATGCTGCCGAAACGTTCCTTAACCGCAGCAATCACTTTCTCCACGCCTTCTTTGGCAGACAGATCTGCTTGTACGAACAAGTCAGCATCCGCCAATCCAGACGGGAGTGTGCGGGCAGTAGTCATCACTTCAGCACCGGCTGCTTTAAACCGGTTAACGATGGCCTCCCCCATACCCTTGGTGCCACCTGTCACCAGTATTTTTTTGCCCTCGTATTCTGTCAGCGGGTTTGCATAAGTTATAGTCATTGTTGCAGCCTCATTTCATTAGTGATTCCTCGTTCAAGCTGCCGGGTGCAGTCCTTCAAGGTCTATAATAATTTTAAGCTTGATTAAGTTATGCGTCTAATTTATTATTTTCATTAAATCTATTATTAATATTAATGTAATGAGGAGACCCGTCTGAAATGGAGCTTACCCAATTAGAATATTTCCTGACCGTGGCTCGGCTTGAGCATATGACCTCCGCATCCAAGGCGCTTAGAATTACCCAGCCCGCGCTGAGTCATGCTATCTCCAAGCTGGAGAGTGAGCTGGGCGTTCCTCTGTTTGAGCGGAAAGGACGCAATGTCCAGTTGAATAGGTATGGGGTTATGTTCAGCAAATGGGTAGAAGAAGCGATGAACAATATCGGCAACGGTATACGTGAAATCGGAGAATGGTCGAATGCGGAGAGCGGTGTCATCCACATTTCGTATCTGAATATTCTCGGTGTTGACCTGGTGCCTTCACTGATCAGGGATTATCAGGCGGACAACCCCAAGGTACGGTTTAATTTGTATCAGGGAAATCATGGGGATATCGATGAAGCTCTGGAGACTGGCACTTCGGATATGCTGATCACTTCCAGAGAAACCACAATGAACGATGACGAATGGATGATTATCCGGCGAATGCCGATCTTTATTGTGGTCTCCACTCAGCACCGGTTTGCTTCACGCTCCAGTCTGAGTTTGTTTGAGCTGTCCGGTGAACCCTTTGTCGGCTTGAAAACGAACTGTGGACTCAAAGCTACGATTAGCTCGCTATTCAAAAACACCCATTTCGAGCTGGCCTCGACTTATGAAGCAGAGGACCTGATTACGGTAGCCGGCTTCATCAAAGCCGGGCTTGGAGTCTCTGTACTGCCGCAGACGCTGGGCTTAATGCTGGACGGCCTGGTCTGGATTCCGATTGAGGAAGAGGGCTGGGAATGGGAGGTCGGCTTGAAATGGCGTCATGACCGTTACCTGTCTCCTGCCTCCAGACGGTTTCTGGATTATATTCAGCAGGTTCGACTGAAGTCTGAATAGATGAGGGCTTATAATCTTGAAAAAGACACAAAGGAGCGACTCTCCCGGAATGGAGAATCGCTCCTTTGTGTTATTATTTCGTTCCTGCTATTGAATCAGCGCCTGAAGCTCGGCAACAGTTGCCTCATATTGCGGTTTGAATTCAGCAGATTTCATATAATTTGCCACGCTGGTCAAGAACTGTCTGCCTTCAGGGGTCTCGCTCACCTTCCCTGCATCCAGTGCACATACCAGCAGATTACCGTTGCCTACACGGCACTCCGTAAGGAAGCTAAGCTTATGATTACGTTCGAAATTATCAATGGTCTGCACAATGGGATTCCAACTGCGGTCCGCATCATCCATGATCAGTGATTTCGAATTCTCGACAATGCTCCACCATGGATAGGTCGAATGCTCCTCACCCGGGAACTCACGAAGTACCGGGTGGCTGTTATCAATCAGCAGACCCATTGTACCGACAGGTACAGGCCGGTTCATGCTCTCCGATATCGAACGGAACATCGGATAACACCAGAAATCTGTGCAGTAATATCCTTCTACAGCATTCTGGAGAGAGTCCGGCTCTGGCATCAGCAGCACATTTCCACCCTTCTCCAGCATTGTAAGCGCCTCTTCGGACAGCTCCGTGAATACGTGAATGTGCTCAAGCGGGTTGCTGCTCTGCTCAGGGTATACCCACAGGTCGTAGCTCTTGCGGATATCCGTTCCCTGGATGGAAAGGGATAATACGAACTTATTCATCCGGTCTACGGCAGGAAGAGTTACCGCCAAATCGCAAATGTCGATATAATGGCTTCCGGCCGGAATGGCCGCTAAGGTTGATCCTTCGGCTATTACGCTATCTTCTGCTGCAAGCTGCCATAGCAGCTGAGCGGAATCCGGCATACCGCTACGGAAGCAGCTAAGCTCCACATGGGCAGTGAACAATTCGCCCGAGGTATAATTATACTTAGGAAATCGTGCCATCAGCACCGCATCATTGCAGAATGTACGCCATTCCTCGGCACTAACCAGTCCTTTGGAATCCATGAAGGCATCAAGCACGCCAACCAGCGCAGTTCCCTGACCGCTGAAATCCTGCAGATCCAGCAGCTGGAAGCCGGCCAGCCGCCGCGAGCGGAAGGCGGCCTCAAGCTCTTCCTTATAACAGGCTACCGCAAGCTGGCCGGAGGCTTCAAAGTATTTCGATGCCAGATGACCCAGCCCCTTGCTCTCCAGCCGTTCACGGAAAATTACAAAGTTCTCAGCTTTGAGCGAACCTGTGTATTTCGCGATTTCTTCGAAATTAGGGAACGTAGCGTATTGTCCGATCTCATGCGAGACCACCGGAACCTGCGGAATCCATTCGCCGGATTCTCCGCCAGCCTGCACCGTTTTGGCTTCGGTGCCATACTGGATCTGGATCTCGCCGCCGGCAGCAGCAGCCTGTCCTCCTCCATTCAGGAAGTCCGGAGGAACGATCTGGTCGTCATAATCCTTCATCGTGCCTGGCACAGCCGTCTGGACATGGCCCAGCGGAGCATCGCACATTGCATAAGAGCCTCTGAACAAGCGGTCCCGGGTAAAACGCACCCCGCTGAAGAAGTCGTCATGCTCCAGAATCTCCGGTACCCATTGGTGGTTATTGGAGCCTTGGGTGTATAAAGGGCGGTCATCGAACGCTTTGTAGTCCTTCAGGAAGGAATCAATCTTCTCTTTGCTGCCCCACAGCTCGTTGCCGAGAGACATCATCACAAAGGATGGATGATTGCCAAACTCCCTTAGAATGGCATAGCCTTCACTGATCAGGTAATCCTGCTCTGCCTGATTATGCCCTTCGTCCGTTTCTACCGTAATCGTACCCCAGAACGGAAGCTCCGGCTGCATGTAGATCCCAAGCATATCTGCAGCGGTAAAAGCAGCCTCCGGCGGACAGCAGGTATGGAAACGGTAATGATTGATCCCGTAAGACTTGGCAATCCCAAGAATTCTGACCCATTCTTCAACATTTGTAGGAGCATAGCCGGTCAGCGGGAAGATCAGGCCGTCATGTTTGCCGCGGAGGAAGGTCTTCTCCCCGTTAATCGTGAACTTGTCCCCTTCTGCCCGGAATTCCTTCAGTCCGAAGATAACCTCCTGCCTGTCTATGACATTGCCTTTGCCATCCTTCAGAACCAGGAGGATGTTATACAGATTGGGAGCGGATTCACTCCATAGCAGCGCCTCATGACCGAGAGCGTAATCTACAGAGAATTTCCCCGGAGCTACTATGTACTCCTGCTCTTCTACCGTGTGTGAATCCTCACTATTGAAGCTCTTGGCAGATACTACAAGTGTAGTTTCGCTCTTACTCTCCAGAGTTGCTGCGATGCGGACGGAACGTGCAGCCAGTTCTGAATCCAAGCGGATGCCGCTAAGCTGTGACTCTCCGTAGAATTGCAGCTCCATACGGCCGGTAATTCCGTTCCAGTTCGTCTGGGTATCCGGCGAAGTCAGATGTCCGCCTTTGGTCGGGTAACCCGTGTTGTCTACCCGGACCGTGATCGTATGCGTACCCGGCTGCAGCTGCGGCAGCTTATATACATGGGCAGTGTTCAGACTGTCACGGCTGCCAATCTCCTGCCCGTCCACCCACAGCGTTGTAAGCCGTGTACGTTCCAAATATAGATAACTGCTCTTGCCGGCCAGCTCCTCTGGAATGTTAATCTCCCTGGAGTACCAGACGGGTCCTTCGAACATATATTCATCCGTAAGAGCGCTTACCAAAAACTCCTCATTCTTCGGTCCTTTGCGTGCATGGGAGGTTGTTCCCGGCAGTGTGATTACATCTGTGTAAGGTAATACAAGTCCCTGCTTACTCTCGTCTAACTGCAACTTCCATTCGCCTTCGAGGCTGATCTTTGTCTGCAAAATCCTCACTCCTAGTAATGGTAATCTCTGAACTCCTGCGGTGTGGTACCGGTAGTTTTCTTGAACAGGAAGGTGAAATAAGCCGCGGTCTGGAATCCCACCTGCTCTGCAACCTCATAGACCTTAACATTCGGGTCCCGGAGCAGCTCCTTGGCCTTGTTCATTCTTGCTTCCTGCGTGAAATCAGAAATCGTCCGGCCCATTTCTTTCTTGAACAGAACACTTAAATAACTGTGATTCAGGTGAAACTGCTCGGCCAGCTGCTTCACTGTTATATTCTCCTGGAGACGTTCCTCCAGCTGGCGGGCAACCCGCTGGATCAGGTTATGCTGCTGGGCGACTTGTTCTCCCTGACTAAGCTTAGCATATTGCGCCAAATATTCCAGTAATACCTTCCTGACGTCATTCACTCCGGTGCAGTCGATCAACCGCTGCCACATGAGAATATTCATCTCTGTATCCGTCTCTTGAAGCCGCTTCGTCTTACGCGCCAGCTCACTGAGCAAGCCCATACCGAAAGCCTGCACATAAGAAAAGGATACGGGCTCACGCGCTAGCAGCCTTTCAAATGCATGATTGAAATACACTGCTGCCTTCTCGCCCTCTCCGGTGTCCAGCAGCTTCACGATCTCCGGAATATATTCCTCACGTAGCCGGAAGTCCTGATATTCGTTCATCAGGCTCTGGTCAAAATATAGGATTTGCCCGTACCCGGCCAGTCTGGCACCGGACATCATATGCCTTACTTCCTTGTACAGCAGCGGTATTTCCGTCCAGGTATGGCACTCCCTGCTGATTCCGACTGTAACGGAAGCAGTGTACTGCTCCTTTAGAATATCTTGGATGAACGTGAGCTGCTTCTCAAGTCTTGCCCGGACCAAGGGTGTTGCATTCAGTACAATGACCGCCAGCTCATCCGCCCCAGTCTTGCCGATATAAACAGTAGAGAATCCCGCAAGCCCAAGCTTCACACAATTCAAGAGCCCTTCGCTATGCATAATCCGCTCCTTGGCATCATGCGGATTGTCCCGGAACAGACGGTCATAGCCGAAGAGGAATAACGAAGTCTGCCATTCCCCATCCGGCAATTCCAGCAGCCGCCGCCAGGATTCAAGCAGTTCTTCATTATGAATCCAGCCTTCGATCATATCCTTGACGAACCGCTCCTGCAATACCTCATAGCTCTCTGTAACCTTCTCCTTAAGCAAGGCGGTTTCCTGTTCGATCTGTTTTTTCTTCTCATACACTTCCCTGAACGCCGCAAGCTTCAACTCCAGCTCTTCTGTCCGGACAGGCTTCAGAACGTAGGCTTTAGCCCCCAGATGTATAGCTTCCTGCACAAATTCAAATTCGTCATATCCGCTTATCATCACTGTCTGCATAGACTGCAGTGCCGGATAATCCGCTTTGCATATGGCCAATAGCTCAATTCCGGTCATACCGGGCATGGAGACATCCGTAATCAGTACATCTACCGGAGTTTCCCGCAGGATCGCCAGTGCCTCCTCACCAGACTGCGCGGTTAGCGGCTCCTCGTATCCCAGGGCCTTCCAGCTGATATGCCGGACAAGCCCCTGAATCTGCATAGGTTCATCGTCAACAATTATTGCCCGCATAAAAGCACCCCCTATTTAATCTCAGGACTATCCGTGCAGACAGGGATAGATATGGTTACCTTGGTCCATTCGTCTTCTGTGCTGTCAATTTCAAAACGGCCCTCCGGACCGAAATACAGCGCCAGGCGCTCCCGGATATTGTTCATGCCGAATCCGTTTCGGGTTCCCCTGTAGCTGCCGGAACGAATCTGTTCCAGCTTCTCCCGGCTGATCCCCTGGCCATTATCAAAAATCTGGAACTGAATTCGATTCCCAACCCTCCTGATCGTGATCTGTATAAAAGCATGCGCCCTGGTCGGAATCCAGCCGTGCAGATAACAATTCTCTACCGTGGGCTGGAGGATCAGCTTAATGCTGTAAAGATCCAATACCTCAGGCTCCACCTGCCATTCTACCGACACCTGACCGGGATACCGCAGCTGCTGGATTTCAATATACGCCTTCAGATGCTCAATTTCATCACGGATTAGGGTCACATTAACCCGGTTGTTGAGCGCAAGCCGGTAGAAGGTGGTCAAGGCATCTATCGTCCGGATTTGGATATCATCCTGCTGATCCATAGCCCGCCAACGGATCAGGCTAAGGGAATTATAAATGAAATGAGGGTTGATCTGTGCCTGCAGCGCCCGGAATGATTGCTCACGTTCCTTGAGCATGGCCTCTGTATGCTCCTCTACCAGCTTTCTCAAACGGCCGGACATGGAGTTGAACAGTACCTCAAGCTCACCGAGTTCATCATTGTCACGGTTCCTGACGGTCGCTTCGAAATACCCTTCCGAGATATCGGTCATCCGGATCCCCAGCTTGCGTATCCGCCAGATGACATTTTTGAGGACAATCATGATCAGAAAAATGGATATCAGCAGGAAGAAGGCAATGCCTATTGCAATATAGTACATAATACGCGTAGATTGCTCTTCCAGCCGGTCGAGATGTACAAGCGCAGCAACGGTCCAGCCGGACTTAATCTCTTCTGTGATCAGCATCATTCCGTTCCGGGTGACCGTGGACGGCTCAGAACCGTTCCAATACTGCCCTAAGGAGGAGGAATCCAGGCGGCTGCCTATCTTCGCAGGCTCGGAGGAGGCAATAATCTGCCGGTTGTCGTCTACGATATACATTTGCCCGGCCCCGTCAAAGGGATGGTCGAAGGATTCCATGAACACACCGTTATAGTCCAGCAGCAGATAGACTATTCCGTAGACATCGCCGTACGCATTCAGAATCTTGTGGGACACCACCAGCTTTGTTTTGTCATCGGCGGCATTCCTCCATACCAGATTGTCCGGGGTATTCAGCATCTGCGTATACCAGTCCTTCTCACGTACGCCGGAGAGCAGCCGGTCCTCCGGCTTCCATAGAAGGCCACCATCCTGCACAAGGGTGTCGTTGGTATGATAGATCCGGAAGTTCTCAATGCCCGGCAGGTATTTGCTCGTAAGCAGGAACGAACGGTCCACATAATTTACGGTCGCCAGCTGCTCTTCGATATTTCCGTAATCCCTGGACAGCCTGGAGATCAGCTCCCCGTCCGTAGCTGTCCTGGTGGCCAGAAGATCATAGCTCTGCTTGCGGAACTCGATGCTCTGCGCACTTTGCCGCACCGCCTCGCGGATGGTAAGCAAGTAATTTGCCCGTACCGTATGCAGCATCATATAACCCGCACCTGCCGCGAGCATTACGGTAGGGATGAATACAATCAGACTATAGAATAAGACGATCTTGCTCCTCAGATTCATGGAACGGGTCATACGGATGATCCATTTCTCTATATGTTGTTTAATCATATGTCCCCCCATGAAGTGCAAAGGGAGCCCCCTCTTTACGAGAGGTGCTCCGTACTTAATATCTTATTGGGCTGGTACTTCTTCCTTGTAGGTATCCAGCCATTCCTGTCTGACTTCACTCCAGTGTCCGCGTTTCTCCAACGCTGCCTGGAAGTCCTTCCAGTTGCTCTCGAACTGGTCCGCATCCTTGGACATCAGCAGCTTGGCACGGTATTCCTTGCGGATATTCTCGATTTCCGGGGCGTATTTCTCCCATGAGCCGCCTTCCTTCATCGGGAACAGATCGTAAGGCTCAGCTACGCGTATAGTACCCATTTTACCAATGGCTTCGGTGAACTCTATTGTCTTAGCGGCTCCGGCTTTACCGCCATCCTCCGTGTTCCACCAAGGGTACCATGCGTTACTGTATGAGGAAGCCATGTAGAGCTCAGGTGTAACCTTTGCCTTTTGTGCAGCATCTCCTGAATTACGGCCTGTTTCGTATGTTTCGTCGATAAATTTCCATTTGCCCAGCGGCTGATCGCTCCAGTCCCAATACAGACCCGCCGGTCCTTCATTGATAATCTGCTGCATTTCCGGTTTAGGCTGCAGCGTATAATCGAAGAATTTCAGAATGGCATCCAGGTTTTTAGTTTTATCACTGATATACACATCATAACCCGGATTCGGATTAGTAACCTGATTAATACCCAGCTTCTCTACACCATCCACTTTAGGGAATGGGATCGTTTCATAGAACCAGCCCGGTTCGGTTGGTCCGTCCAGCGTCTCCCAAGCGGAGGAAGGAATGTTCCAGAAGCTGCCTGCATTCATGGCAACACGGCCTGACTTATTTTTCTCCCCGTACTGCTCCTTCTTGCTGGTTACTACCTCAGGATCAATCAGCTTCTCCTGATACATCTTATTCATCCATTGATAGGCGGCTTTGTAGTTAGGATCATCGTAAGCGAATACAAATTCATCGCCGCGTTTGTCGACCCCCTTACCTGCGGTGCTCACACCGAAGGCGGTCAGAATGGCGTTCTCGTCACTCCAGCCTATGGAATCGCTGGTATCCATCAGGAAGGAAAGCGGAATCAGCGGTTTGCCCGAAGCGTCCTTCTGCTCGGCAGCTTTTTTAAGGAAGGTCTCAACCCCGGCAAGCGTAGACAGATCCTCTTTGGTCATCCCTGTCTTCTCCAGGACATCACTTCTCACAATCCAAGCCTGTGAAGCCCAACCCGGCCACGGCTCTTCAGGGTTCTGGTCAAACCAGGTCGGAATGGACCAGATATGTCCTTCATCATCCTTCATCAGGTCCAGATACTGCTTAGGGATGGAGGCCAGTCCCGGATATTTGTCGGGCATGTCGAAATACTGCTCAAGCGGCATCAGCTGTTTGGACCGCTGCATCGCACTTTTCACCGTTTCATTCCGGCTGAAGATGGCAGCATCCTCGAACCCGCCGGTATTGATTTTGAGATTAAGCGCTGTCATTGCATCGCCTTGTGTAGTCTCAAGCTTAACATCCACTTTCGGCTCCTGCTCACGCCAATACTTCTGAACCAGGCTGTCGTTGTTAAGAGTTGCGGTCCAGCCCAGCCAGAGATTGAAGGAGGTTGAACCGCTCGCTGGCGTATTGCCTGCGGTTTCGTTGCCTAAAGCAGCATTGTTAGGTGTATCCTTGCTGTTTCCGGAACATGCCGTAATGGTTGTCAGTAAGACTGCGGCTGCCAGGACCGTTAGTCCTGATCTCTTGATCTTCATTAAATAACTCCCCCTGTGTTCTTATTGTACCTCATCCTTTCACTGAACCTACAAGTACCCCCTTTACGAAGTATTTCTGCAGAAACGGATACACGCATAGAATCGGAAGAGCGCTTACCATAACGACTGCCATTTTAATCGACATCAGCGTTATGTTCGCCATCTGTGAACTTCTGGCCAGCGCTTCCTGGTTTGTATTTGATCCGAGGACAGCGGATAGATCCTGAGCCGCCAGCAACTGCTGCAGGAAGGTCTGTACAGGAATTAAATCTTGCCTTGTGACATAGAAGGCACCGGCGAACCAGTCATTCCAGTGACCTACTGCGGTGAACAGCCCAAGAGCGGCTAACATCGGCTGAGAGAGCGGAACCACAATCTGTATCAGAGTGCGGAAGGGGCCTGCCCCGTCCAGCTCCGCGGACTCGATCAGCGCTTCCGGAATTCCCTGGATGAACTTCAGCATGACGAACATATTCCAGACCGAGAACAGGCCGGGGAAAATATAAACCCAGAACGTGTTGATAAGCCCGAGATTGTTCAGCTGAATATAGAAGGGAACCAGCCCACCGCTAAATAACATGGTCAAGAGAATGTAGCCAAGAATGGTGCTTCTTAAAGGCAGTCCCCGGTAGGACAAGCCAAATGCTACCAAGAGCGTAACAATAAGTCCCGCAAACGTGCCTATTACGGTTCTGCCAATCGTGATCAGATATGACTGGCGGATGACCTGATTGCCGAGTACGATTTCATAGTTAATCCAAGTAAAATCCTTTGGCCATAAATACACGCCGCCTTTGGCTGCACTTGCCCCATCATTTAAAGAAATGGCCAGCATATACAGGAACGGGTACAGGACAGACAAGCATAGCCCGCCCAAAATGATGACGATGATAAGCTGGGCTATTTTTTCACCTCTGCTGAGCTTCATGAATCTTCACCATAATCCTTCCCCGTTTATTCTTCTGGACAGCTGATTGGTTGAGACAACCAATATTAGGCTGAGTACTGAAGATAACAGCCCTACGGCGGTAGCCATTCCGAAGTATCCCTGCTGCAATCCGTTACGGATAATATAAGTATCCAGTACATCCGCTACGCCTTGGTTAGCCGAATTCATCAGCGGATAAATCTGATCCATCCCTACGGTAATCAGGCTCGGAATGCTCAGGATCAGGACAATTGAGATTGTCGGCAGCATACCCGGAATGGTGATATGCCGGATCTGGGCCAGCTTGCCTGCACCCTCAACCTTGGCAGATTCATAGAGCTGCGGATCAATCGTTGTGATGGCGGCCAGATAGAGAATCGTGTTCCAACCGGTCTCCTTCCACAAACTGCTTAAGATAACCATAGGCCGGAACCAGTCTGTCGAACCCAGGAAGAATATGGGGTCTCCACCTGCTTTGCCGATCAGCTCATTGACCAGGCCCCCGTCCAGTGTCAGAAACGACTGTAGAATGTAAGCGACTACAATCCATGAGAAAAAGTGTGGCAGATAGCTGACGGATTGAACGAAACGCTTAAAGACCGGCCGTGTGACTTCATTAATCAGCAGCGCCAGCAGAATTGGTGCCGGGAATCCGAAGATGAACTTAAGCACCGATATATATAGCGTGTTTTTGACCACGGTCAAAAATTGGGGGTCCTGCAGGAAGGAGAAGTTATTCAGCCCTACCCATGAGCTGTTCCAGATTGAAGTGCCTATCTGGAAGTCCCGGAAGGCCACTTGAATCCCTGCCATCGGTATGTAGTTGAACAACAGCAGCAGGACTACTCCCGGTAGAATCATTAAATATTGCCAGCGGTACTTGTAAAACTTTGCGTACAATGTGCATCCCCTCCTTGATAGTTCTATCATAAATTAACGGGGGATCACTTCATATATAACAGCGGTTGGATATCTATTGCTCTGATTGGATATTTAAAGCGCTTACCCATCATTGTGGATCGCCTTCATCCGCGTACCAAAAAGCACCTGCCTATTTAGTAACGGCAGATGCTTTTTTTGAAATTCAAATCCTGTTATCGGCCAGGCTCAATCCAGATAAACCTGTTTCGTTGCGATATTCGTGCAGAATTCCCGGTCGTGCTCCACAAACAGGATTGTCGGCGTATGTTCCATCAGCAGCTCTTCAATCTGCATCCGGGAGATGACATCAATGAAGTTAAGCGGCTCATCCCAGATATGCAGATGCACCTTCTCGCTGAGGCTCCGGGCAATCAATACTTTCTTCTTTTGGCCGCCGCTGAAGGTGGAGAGCTCCTTCTCGAACTGGATCCGCGAGAAATCAAGTTTGCGCAGAATCGATTTGAACAGGCTCTCATCGATCCCGTGCTCTCTGGCATATTCGGTCAGACTGCCCTGCAGATGCGAGGTGTCCTGTGATACATAAGAAATGGCAAGCTGACTATCTTTAATGAAGCTGCCGGTATATTTCATGTCCTCCCCGCAGATCAATTTGAGAATACTCGATTTCCCGGAGCCGTTGCTGCCGGAGAGCGCTATCCGGTCCCCCCGCTCAATCGTGAAGCTCACCTCTGAACATACGCTTTTATCCCCGTAATAGATCGAAACATCATCCAGCTGGACCAGCTGTTGCTTATGATACGGAAGCTGTGATATTTCCAGACTGTCCGAGCTTTCAATGTTCCGCAGCAGCTTGGATTTCTCGGTGATCGCAGATTCCTGTCGCTGCTGGATCGATTTCGAGCGTTTCATCATTTTTGCAGCCTTGTGGCCGACATAGCCCTTATCTAATTTGGAGCCGGAGTTCCGGGTGCCGTTCTTGGACTTCTCGACCTCATGGGCCCAGCCGCCCGTCCGTTTGGAGGAAGCCGATAACCGCTTAATGTCCCGCCGCAGCTTCTCGTCTTCCGCCAGCTCAAAGTTATCCTGCCTAGTCTTATTCTCCCACCAGCTGCTGAAGTTCCCCTTCTGGATCTCAATGTTGGTCTTGTTGATCGACAGGATATGGTCTACACAGTTGTCTAAGAAGGCTCTGTCATGGGAGACCAGAATATAGCCGCTCTTCGTGCTGAGATAGTCACTGACCAGTTTACGAGCCTTCATATCCAAATGGTTGGTGGGTTCATCGATGAGCAGGAAGCTATTCTCCTTGATGAAAAGGGCTGCCAGCAGCACCTTCGTCTGCTCCCCGTTCGATAATGAATTGAAGGGCCGGTACAGCACATCCTCCGCCACCTTCAGCAGGTTCAGCTCCCGCATCAATTTCCAGTGAACATATTCCGGGTCAATTTCACTGATTACATCCAGGGTCTGACTTGTGGGGTCCGCAACCGGAAACGGGAAGTATTCAAAGCTTACTTGTGCGGATATCGTCCCGCTGTATTCATATTTGCCGAGCAGCAGGTTCAGGAAGGTGGTTTTGCCCCGGCCGTTGCGCCCGGTGAAGCCCAGTTTCCAATCGGTATCCAGCTGGAAATTCACCTGCTCAAAAATATTATCGTATGTGCCCTCATAGGCAAACGTCAGATTGCTCACATTGATTAATGACATACAATATCCTCCTGTATAAAATAATAAAAGCTGCAAGAAGGATATCTTCTTACAGCTCAAATAAATACAGCAAATTCAGCCCGGACGGACTTGAATAAGGATATATGGATTGAGTGAAAAGATGCAGACCCTTCTTGCATATAAAGAATAAAACTATAAAGCTGTTTTATTGTTTAATACCGCAAGAGAATCCTACACTATACTATTCAACTCCAATCCTTTAATTAAGTGCATTTTACCATGTGCTTTATCGGATATCAACCCGGGCCGTATGCACACAGTGTCTCTTCAAGCAGAGATCAGACCGTATTTCAGGAAACAGTTATATAGTCCATCTTCCTCAATGTGGTCGGTGATATCATCGGCAATCTCTTTGAGCTGCTCTCTGGCATTGCCCATAGCAACACCTACCTGGACATATTCCAGCATCTCCAGATCATTAAGCCCATCACCGAGCGCCATGCTGTCTTCACGCGGAATGTTCAGGTGCTTCAGTACATCGGCAATAGCCGAAGCCTTGTGGACACCCGGAATCATCAGCTCCCCGCTGTTCTCTCCAAACAGGGGGATAGAACTCTGGAGTGCTGTGAACCTCCCTTCTAATGCCTCCTGGATCTGATGAAAGGGCAGACTGCTCTCCAGAAAGCAGATTTTGTTGACATCATCCAAATATAATTCTTCGTTTCCATATGTCAGTGTAGCGATATAAGGATGCGGGGACAGCCGTTTGCGCTCCTGTGCTGCAGGATCATTCAGCAGATCACCATAAATTCTGCGTTCCAGATGCGGCTGCAAATTCCGGCTTCCGTATAAGGCGGTGTTGGATTCCAGAATGAAATCCACCTCATTGGCGTGGAAATAATCGATCAGATGTTTGGCGTCTTCCGGGGTTACTTTTTTGTGATAAAGCATTTCATTGCCGCTCTCTACATACCCGCCTGCCGCTCCGATCAGGCCGTCGAAGCCGATATTCCAGATCGAGTCATAGATTTCAGCCTTCGAGCGGCCGGTACACAGGTAGAGCAAATGCCCGTTCTCCCGCGCCTGTCTGCACGCCTGCTGCGCCGATTCCGGTATGATTCCATTCTCTGTGAGAAGTGTTCCGTCAATGTCGATGAAGACTATTTTTCTGCTGCTCTGACTCATGAATCCCCAGCCCCCTTGTGTAATGTTCCTCTGAACTATAATTTATGTAATGCGTTCCAGGTCAAGGATTATTTTCAGAAATGAACGTGAAAAAGGACTGACCCAAAACCATGAAATGGTTAAACGGGACAGTCCTAGCATGCTGAGCACGATCAATTTGTCTGGATCAGATCCGATTCCTGCGCCCCGGTAACCACCGAGATGATGCTCTTCCGCAGCTGATCTGCATTCTGTGCCTGATAGGGATCGGCAGCAAAGATTACCGCATCCGCAATATAGCCCTCGGCAATCTGCCCCAGCTCATGACCGCTTCCAAGGATCTCTGCGGCGTCTTGTGTAGCGGACTTCCATGCTTCTGCCCGGTTCAGGCCGTAATCGAACAGCGTATCGAATTCCTGCAGGTTGTAGCCATGCAGTGAAGGAGTTGCATAATCCGTACCGAATCCAAGACGTATTCCCGCCCGCTTGGCATATCCAATGGCCGTGGCATGAGCATCGGCGGCACGGGCAGCCCGTTCACAAATGACCGGACTCAGCGCCAGTACACCTTTGGGATCGGCAGCGATCCGGTAGATCGAAGTTGTAGGCACGAAGGCTACGCCGGACTCGGCCAGTCGGCCTGCCTGATCCCAGGTCAGGAACATCCCATGCTCTATGGATTCCACTCCGGTCTGGATGGACCAGTCTATCGTTACGCCGCCCCAGGTATGTACCAGAACCTTCTTCCGGTTCGCATGGGCATGACGGACGATGAAGGCGAACTCTTCCTCAGAGAAGTTCGGCTCCGTTACCTTCTCGGTAGGTGCACCAAGTCCTCCTGTTGCCATGATTTTGATCCAGCCTGCTCCGGTAGCGTAGATATCTGCCAAGCGGCCCTCCAGATGCTTAACCCCCTTGGCATCCGCTGCGCCCAGCATTTCACTGCTGGTCTGCACCCGTAACGGCTGCTGATAATACTTCACGAGATGACGGATGGTGCTTGGCAGAATGCCGCCGGCATCACGCGCAGTAGTTACGCCAGTGCGTAAAGTGGCTGCGAAGGCTTCTGCCTGCATCACTTCAACCTCCCGGCTGTCCCGGTTCAGCTGGTCAGCATGATCGAAGTCGGTCCAGGCCAGATGCGTATGCAGATCAATGATCCCCGGACTGATCCATAGCTTCTGCTGAGGTTGTTCCGCCTGTACATGCTGCGGTTCTGCTTCCTTAACCGAAGTGAACCGGCCATTCTGAATTTCAATATCGAACTGTTTGCCTTCGATACCTGCGATATGGATACCGCTGTACGCCTGGAAATGCGGATGCTTGAGAATCATAGGGCTTCACCCCAAACCTGATGAACAGCTTGTACGGCCTGCTCCGCATCCTGCTCCAGTAATCCGGCAAGCGTCCGCACTGCGCCTTCAACACCTTCCCGGCTGGCATTTGCCCCGAAATGGTTAATCCGCAGCAGCTGGCCGGATAATTCGCCGTCTCCGGGAGCCACGATGCCGATTGGCTGCTTGATCAGCAGGTTCTGCTCCCCGTTCACTCGAACCGTAGTCGTCAATGTGGAATAATGCCGGTTATTCTTCTGCCAGGGTTCAAGCCCCAGAGCTGTGATCCCCGCTATGGCAGAAGCTGCTGCAAGTTCATGGCGCTTAATCACTTGAGCCAGTCCCTCTTCGGCAACAGCTGTCAATGCCTGGATCAGCGCTCTGGCTTCAAGTACCGGAATATTCGGCGGGACACGAAGCGGCGGCGTGCCATCCGGTGCCGGCTTCAGATCGAGCAAGGATAGAATGGAATTGCGAGGCGCTCTTTCATTCGACTCCAGGAAGGCCCAGCCGCGTGGTGAAATGCTGACTGCGCTGACACCGTTAGGTCCGGCGAGCGCTTTTTGCGCACCCATTACGGCAAAGTCCACGGACCACTCATCGACTAGCAGAGCCTCTCCGCCTACTGCTGATACAGAATCCGTCACCGTAAGGAGATTATGCTGGCGTGCAAGCCCGAAGATTTCCTTCGCAGGGTTAGAGCCGCCTGTAACTACTTCTGCCTGTACGAAAGAAATAGCAACCGGATGATACCGCTCAACTGCAGACGCAACCTCTTCCACAGTAATGACTTCATCAAAGGAAACTTTCACTTCGATCACCGTCGCTCCGCCGCGCTCCAGCCATTGTCCAAACAAACTGCCGTAAGGGCCAGTCACTACATTTAGTATGGTCCGGCCGGGTGCAGCAATTCCTGCAGCTACCGCTTCAATGCCTAAAATGGCTTCCCCCGGAATGATCACTGGAGGGTACTGGGTGGATAAGAGATTAGAGAGCTGTCCTGTTAATGTATTGAACTCTGACAGGGTCAGCGGGACAAATCCTTGTGCTTCTCGGTTCATATAGACCTCCTGATGTAATTGTGTCATTGTGGCATCTTCGGAACCGCAGATAACAGCTCACGGCTATATTCATGGTCCGGACGGATGAAGAACTGATCCTTGGTATTGATCTCTACCAGCTTCCCCTGCCGCATGACGGCAACGGTGTCGCTGACTGCGTGAATAACCCCGAGATCATGAGAAATGAATAACACGGTCAGATTAAGCTCAGCCTTGAGCGTGTGGAACAGTTCCAATACGCTCCGCTGCACGGATACATCGAGTGCACTTGTCGGCTCATCGGCGATCAGCAGGCTCGGCTCCACACTTAGAGCGCGTGCAATGGCAATCCGCTGGCGCTGGCCGCCGGAGAATTCATGCGGATATTTGTCCAGGGACCTGGCTTCCAGCTGCACCCGGCTAAGGAGCTCTTTACTTCTTGTCTCCACTTGGGAACGGTCGACAATCCGGTGAAACAGCAGGGCTTCAGACAGAATCTGCCGGATAGAATGCTTGGGATTCAGCGAGGCATCCGGATTCTGAAAGATCATCTGAATCTTCTTATGCTGCTCTCTGCTTCTCTTCTTGCGCAATTCCTGGGAACCCAGCAGAATCTGCCCCTCATCCGGAGCGATCAGCCCGGCAATGACCCGCGCCAGCGTAGACTTTCCTGAACCGGACTCTCCGACAAGTCCAAGCGTCGTATGCTGCTCCAAATCCAGCTGAATATGGTCGAGCGCGGTAAATCCGCCGTAACGGACCGTTAAATCCCGCACCTGCAAAGCTAAATCCATTATTGTCCGCTCCCTTCAAGCTCCAGCTCCGGCAACGGAAGCACCGAATCGATCAGCATCTGCGTATAGGGATCAGCCGGATGCTGCAATAGACTAAGCGTCTCACCGTGCTCGACAATCTGCCCCTGCTTCATGACATACAATCTGGAGCAGAGGTTAGCGGCAATTGCCAGATTGTGTGTAACGAAGACCATGGCGAAGCCCAGCTCACGCTGCAGACTGGTGATCGTGTCGATGATCTGCCGCTGAACGGTGACGTCCAGGGCGGTTGTCGGCTCATCGCAGAGAAGAATGCCGGGCTTACAGGCAAGAGCCAATGCGATAACAACACGCTGACACTGGCCGCCTGACAGCTGGCTGGGATAGCGGTCCTTTTTTCTCAAAGAATCCGGAAGACCCAGTCTTTCAAGCAGCTCCAGCGCAATCGTCCGTGCAGCTCTCCGGCTGACCTGTTGTCTGTAATACACGACTTCTGCCAGCTGCTTCACAACCAGACAGAGCGGGTCCAGCGCCCCTCTCGGGTCCTGGAATACCATCGCACTGCTTACCTTACTCCGGACGGTCCCTCCGGTCTGCTCCACACCACGAGGAAGGATACCAAGGATTGCTCGCAGGGTAAGCGACTTGCCGGAGCCCGATTCCCCTACCAGCCCGAGACTCTCCCCGCGCCCAAGTGAGAAGCTTACATTATTGACGAGGATCTCTTTCGACTTGGCTGCGAGTATCAGTGATTCTACTTCAAGCACAGGCTCAGTTGACATTATTTTTTCCTCCAAATATCGGCCAGGCCATCCCCTAACAGAGACAACGCTATCCCCGTATATACCACGGCGAATCCCGGAACTGCTGACAGCCACCAGGCGGTGGTAATGAAGGGTTGTCCGTCTGAGATCATTGTCCCCCAGTCCGGTGTAGGCGGTGCGATACCGATACCCAGATAACCCAGTGTAACAATGGCAACGAGCAGCCCGACCATATCCGTCATCAGCACAACAACGGCTTGCGGCAATACATTAGGCAGGAGATGGCGCAGAATAATGCGGCTGCCGGGCAGTCCCAGGGTCTGGGCAGAAGCCACCCATTCCTGTTCCCGGAAGGATGCGCTAAGACCTCTGACCACACGGGCGAACACAATCCAGCCCACGAGAATGAAAGTGATATAAATCCCCCGCTCTCCGGCACCGCTGGCGAAGGCTACGATAATTACGATCAGATAGAACGGGAAAGCGATAAATGTATCGGTAATCAGTGCAATAATTCTATCGGTCCATTTGCCGTAATATCCTGACAGCATCCCCAGTAGGACACCGGTACAGAAAGGAATGATCTCGGCCAGAACCATGATAGTCAGATCCGTCCGCGCTGCATAGATCAGTCTGGTAAACAAATCACGCCCCAGCTGATCGGTACCCAGCCAGTGGGTGGAAGACGGCGGCTGCAGGAAGGCGCTCAAGTTCTGCTCCGTCGGATGATACGGACTTAAGTAAGGGATGAACAGAGCCAGCAGAATAAGCACTGCAAACATAATGATTCCGATCAGCAGGGATGGGGTATTCCATATCCGTCTCAGCCCGTTTACTTTCTTCTTGCCCTCTGGCAATTGTATATCTGGCGTTGTAGTTGTCATTGTTTCCCCTTCGTTCTGGGATCCAGCCACCAGGAGATGATTTCAATCAGCAGACTGATGATCACTACAGATAGCGCACAATATAGGGCTATTCCTTGGATGACAGGGAAATCCCGATTCGAAATTGAAGTGAACAGCAGGCTGCCGATCCCTTTGATACCGAATACCTGCTCGACGACGAGCGTACCTCCGATGAGATAAGAGATGTTGACTCCCAGCAGCATCAGTGTCGGCAACGCAGAGTTGCGCAGGACATGCTTAAACAGAATAACTCTGGAGGGTATACCCGCTGCTCTCAGCGTGACCACAAAGTCGGATTCGAGTACCTCCAGCATTTGCGCCCTGAGCGAGCGGACCAGCGTAGGAATCTGTGAAAAAGCAACCGTTATCGCCGGCAGCGCCAGGCTACGCAGCGTCCCTGTGAAGCCTTCGCCTATTCCCCCGACAGGGAACCAGCCCAGCCGGACACTAAAGAGCAGAATCAAAAGGATGCCAACCCAGAAGATTGGCATACCGAGAGTGATCGCAGGAAAGATGCGGATCAGATGATCCAGCAGTTTATCCTTATGTGTGGCTGCAGCAGTAGCAAGCAGAAGTGCAGTAATAATTGCCAGCACACAGGCAATTAGGATAAGCAGCAAAGTTACAGGAGCCCGCTGCATAATCAGCTCTCGTGCCGAGGTGCCCATAATAATGGAGTTGCCGGTATCCCCTTGCGTAAACAAGGTCTTCATAAACCGGATGAATTGTTCCCATAGCGGGAGATCCAGCCCCAGGGTGTGATGCATATTCTTAAGCGCTTCGGGCGTACTGTATTCTCCGAGAATCATCTTGGCAGGATCGCCGGGTACAATACGTATGAGGAAAAAGACTGCCGTCATCACGCAGAGGATAACAATTAAGGCTCTTACAAGTGCTATCCCCAGCCACTTGTAAGAACCATTGTTTCCTTGCGCACCGGTTAAGGTTTGCCTGGAATTCATCATTTGCTTATGCGCACATCTTCCAGACGGATACTGCCGTTAGGCAGAACAACCAGTCCATCCACCGAAGAACGGGCACCAATCAGGATATCCGGGTAGTAGAGCGGAATATAAGGCACTTCATCGGCAAGCGTCTGCAGCAGTTCGGTGTAGATGGCTGCGCGGGCATCGCCGTCTGCTGTTTTTTGACCCTCATACAGCAGCTTGGTTACATTATCATTCGTGTAATGCGTCCAGTACGATTTGCTGAAGCCTTCCGGATCGGTCTGGAACGCCAGGATCGAATTCGCTTCCGGAGAGTCGGCTTGACCGCTGTTCAGCATCGCCGCGAAATCATAGGCGAAGAAGCGTTCACGGAAGGTAGCCAGTTCAACGGATTCGATCTCAATCTTGATTCCGATGGTCTGACCTGCTGCCTGAATAATCTGTGCTTCCTGGGCTCTTGTGCTGTTGCCGGAAGCGATAAGCAGCTTGGTTGAGAATCCGTTAGGGAATGCAGATTTGGCAAGCTCTTCCTTGGCTGCGGCGGCATCGAAGTTCAATGACTTAAGGGTATCATTGGCGTTGTATGGAATTGTTGTCGGCAGCAAAGAATTGGCGGTCTGTGCATATCCGAAGGTTAATGCTTTGGTCAGACCGTCACGGTCTAGCGCCAGCGCCAGTGCACGGCGCACATGCACATCGGAGAAATGCTCATCCAGCGTGTTGAAGAACAATTGCTCCGTCACCCAGCTGCCGTTCGTTACGACAGTAGTGTCTGTGCCGTCCTTAATCTCCCCTGCATTCTGAAGGGACAGAGCTTCTACTGCATCCACTTCTCCTGCCTTCAGCTGGTTGATCGCCTGGCTGTCGTCTTCAATCAGTTTATAGACAAGCTTATCGATATAAGGCTTGCCTTCCTGCCAGTAGTTTGTGTTCTTGGTGAAGGTAACATCACCAGCAGGGTCCCAGGTTTCAACTACGAAAGGTCCCGTGCCTACCGGCTTCTTGAAGAACTCTTCTTCGCTGACGCCGCCGAAGTTATTCGGGATGATACCGTTGGAGAAGTTCGACAGCTCAGAGATGAACGGTGTGTACGGTTCTTTCAGCTTAATTACCAGCGTCTTGTCATCCTGTGCCTTGAAGGATTCGACCGTCGCCGAGATCGCCAGCGGACCTTCAACCGTCAAATGACGGTTCAGAGAGAACACGGCGTCCTCTGCTGTGACTGGCGTTCCGTTCGAGAACTTCAGACCGTCACGCAATACGAAGGTATACGTCAAGCCATCTTCACTGATCGTGTGCGCCTCTGCAAGAAAGTCCTTAATTTCACCCTTGCTGTCAAAAGCGACCAGTGATTCAAACACTTTATCAATTGCAAACGCATTATTGGAGGTGATCTGGTTATGCAGATCAAACGAGGTTACTGAAGCCGGCCGGCCATAGGTAAAAGTACCTCCTGCAGCAGGTTCTGCTGTGCTTGTGCTTTCGGTTGCGGCTGGACTTGCACTTGCCTGAGCGCCATTACGGGTGTCCGCATTGTTGTTGGAACCGGAGCAGCCTGCCAGTAGCATTACAAACATTACTGTCAGTGTCCCCATTCCAATCGTTTTTCTAAATTTTGCATTTAACTTGGTCACGTGTGATCCACCCTTCCTATTAAATCATATATGTTTAGTATGGATTGTATTATGGATTACACATCTTCTCCTGTCAAACAAAAGTTCATTTGAGCGTCAGGAATGAATCTAATCCTTCCATTGCAGGAAATGAATTCGTAATCATCTGCTCTCCATCGCCGCTTGAAGGTCATAAGCGCTAATATCCATATCGGTCTCTCTGCCTAATGCCAGCTTCGCCAGCTGGCTGCCAATAAACGGGCCCATCGTGAGTCCGGAAGCTCCCAGTCCATTGGCTGCGAGCAGCCCCTTCCATCCAGGGACAGTACCTAAGACCGGGAGGAAGCCTGGTGTAAACGGGCGGAACCCTACCCTCACTTCTCCCAAAGTGCTGTTTGCCAGCTCAGGTGCCACGTCCAGCCCCTTATTCAGAATCTCCTGCATCCCGCCAGCGGTTACTCTGGTATTATATCCTTCTACATTATTCTCATGAGTTGCCCCAATTACAATATGCTGCTGGTCAAAAGCGAGCAGATATTGATCACTCGGCGGGATGACTACCGGCCATGCTTCCGTCACCTGATGACCGGAAACCTGCAAGTGTAGGATTTGCCCTTTTTGGTAACTGACTTTGAAATCAATGCCAAGCGGCTGGAGCAGCGGGTTCGCCCATGCGCCTGCGCATACAATAACTTCATCCGCCGGGTAATACTCCGCATCTACTGTAATCCCGGTCACCCGGTCTGGCCCATATTGAAGCGCCGCATCTCCGGTAATTCTGGTGGCACCCTGCTGCTGCGCAGCGTGAAGTAACGCATCCCGCAGGGCACGTCCATCTACCCGTGCAGCCCCGCTGATATGAACAGAGGCATACCCTTCAGCAAGCAACGGGAACCGTTCACGGGTTTCTTCAGCCGTAAGCCGCGTAATTTCTCCGATTTCCGGTGCATCTGCCCGCCGCAGACGCGCCCGCTCTTCTATTTTATCCAGCTTGCCTGCATCCGTATGAATACTTAGCGCACCTACCCGGGCATAGCCCGTATGGGTTTCGCCTCCATGCTCAAGTTCGGCGATCAGCTGAGGATAGAATCGTGCACCAGCCTTTGCCAGCCGGTACCAGATCTGATTGCGCCGCTGGGATAGCCAGGGACAGATGATGCCTGCGGCCGCATCCGTGGCTTGTCCTTGATCTTTACGGTCGACAATCAGCACCTCTGCCCCCATTTTTGTCAGCTGGTAAGCTGTAGAAGCCCCGAGAATCCCTGCTCCAATTACGATGACTTTCTTCATAAGCTATGTACAGCCCTTTCACTTGAGGTTAGAATTCTGTGCGAGAAATTCAAGGATCGTATCGTTCACCAGCACCGGCTGTTCTCTTCCCATATGCGGCCGGTGGCCGGCACCAGGGACGATCAGGCATTGTGATCCTTTGATCAGCGAGACTAGCTGAATGATCTTATCCGCTGCAGCGTATGTATCGTGCTCTCCTGCAATGATTAGAACCGGACAGCTGATACTGCTTAACTGTGCTACGCTCAGGTCCGGGTATCTACGCCAATCATTAGCAGATTGACGCATGAATTCCTGCCAGTTCCCTTGATGCGCTTCTTCATGCCTCTCTTTCATCTGACGGATGATGCCATGTTGCCCAAGCTCCAGCAGACGCTCCGGCTCAAATTCCTCCGCTCCGGCAGGATCGAAGAATCCGCCCGTTCCTATTGTCGTCAGTGTAGCAACTCTTGCCGGATTATTCACCGCGAGGTATAGCCCGACATTGCCACCCATGCTGTAACCGATCAGATGCGCTTTTTCAATATTCATGCAATCCATGAAGGCTATGATATCATCTGCCAGCTGAGGTGTAGACCATTCAAGGCTTTCGCACCTGGTTCTGCCATGTCCGCGGAAATCAGGGAAATAGCAGGTATATCTATTTTGGAAGTCCAGAATTTGACTAGAGAAGGCTAATAACCCACGTGAGTAACTGCTGTGCAGAAAAATAATCGGCTCTCCGGTACCCATTTTTTCATAAAACAATTCCAGATCTTTAACTTTCACATGAGGCATGATGCTTACCCTCCATCTGTAGGAAATTATTATATTTCGGCAAGTATGACCCTTAATAGCTTAGCACAGGTTGCCTAATCAAGCATCAGGCGGGAGTAAACCCTGGCCCCAACCCATTTCACGCAAAAACAAAAAGAACAGCGATCCCCCGGTTAGAGGAGGATCACTGTTCTTAGTTTCACAAGGATAAAAGTACTTCCGAAGAGAGGTGTTGTGTCCGGCTATCCAGCTCCGGGGAGGCGTGCCAGTCATTGTCCTCTGATATGCCGTATTTAATCGTATGGATGACTGCCTCGGAGGACAAATAAATATTATGATGCACGAAAGGCGCAAACGAGACAGTCTCTCCTTCCCGTAATACGCGAAGCTTGAATTCTTCTTCTTTCAGTTCCGCATACACCATCCAGCCGGACTGTACGACGTAGATCTCAGAGACGGACCTATGATAATGACTGCTCTGCCAGGCACCTTTCTCAGAGGCTACCGTCCGGCAATAGGAGCTTCCGTCTGCTGAGCAGATTAATCTGAATCTGCGCTCACCGCTATCCATAAGATCATGTCTGGTTTCAATGCCATACTTATAAGCATCTTCGTCAGAGATTCTGTGCATCGTTTACGCCTCCGCCAAATCTAGTTCTCTAATCCGCTCTTCCAGCTTAGGGAACACGCGGAGCGCATTATTATAGAATACATCCTCCCAGTGTGCTTCCGGGATCAGATGCTTCACGAATGTAATGTAGGCATCCAGCGGAACCAGCGGCCAGTCGGTACCGAAGACGAGCCGGTCATATTTCTCGGCGAATACAATCGCCCGGCGGAAATGATCGGTGTAGGTCTGCTCGGTCAGCAGACGGTCCACCTTCGCCTGATCTCCGACGATCCAGCCCGACAGGTCGGTATAGAGATTCGGATTCTTCTCCAAAAGCGCCGCTGTGTCCATAACCCAGGGATCGCCCAGATGGCAGAGCATAAAGGTAATGTCCCGGTGCTTCAGGAACGTCTCTTCCATAGACAGCGGATGCGAATATTTGAGCAGTCCCCGGTCAGAGTAAGTAAGCCCTCCATGAATAACGACCGGCAGTCTGTAAGCAGAGGCCAGCTTGTAGACCGGATCATAGATCTCATCCCCCACATTGAAGTGGTAATAGCCGGCATAGAGCTTGATTCCAACGACATCCTTCTGTTGCAGCGATTGTTCCAGCGCCTCCAGCTGCCCGTCCAGATGGAGAGTCAGCGGATTAATTCCGGCACAGGTAAACAAATTGTCAGGAAGTGTCCCGCTAAGATCAAGCAGCATGGGATTAAGCGCTTCGGAATCCGGAAAGCTACCTGCGGCCGTCTCCGTTACGCCCATACCGACTCCGGCGACAACACCGGAGCGGCGGAACTCCTCCAGGAGTCCTTTGCCGGTATAATCGATATGCGCTAAAGTCCGGGCTGTCTCGTGAAAGGTATCAATATTCGAATAATGCACATGTGCGTCAATGATTTTCATGGGTGCTTCCTTTCTTCAGCTCATTTGTTGAACCGGATTGTCAGCAGATCGGCGTAGGCCTGCTCAGGAACCTTCAGATCCGAGATAAGATAGAATTGAGGCTTGCTGAACCGCTCTTCCCCGTCTTGAAGATACAGCGGGTCTATGGCATAAGACAGTGCCGCATGAGTGTTGGCCATGAAGGCTGTAGAAGTAAGATCCTTTGCAGTAACTAGAGTCAGGCGCTGTTTACGTTCTGTGGAGCCCACCTGAAGGATTCCGTTAGTACTTCTAACCCCCAGCTGGACTCTTCCTGCCTTATACACAATCTCTTCACCACTGCTATTCTTCAGATACCCTCTGCTGTCCTTAAGATCGGCGGCCGCACGGTAATGGGACGAGGTGTCAAGCTCGAGCGGATATAACGGCGTCCCTGTATTCTGTTCAATGTGTACAGTAGAGGCAAGCACAGGTACACCCGGAAGCAGCATGAAATACTGATAAAGGGTTAGCCCTTTATATTTATCATTCTGCTTAATGGTAACGCTCATGCGTATGCCCGACCAGCGGTTACCTTTGTTGTCCGTGAGCTCAGCGAACTCAGCGGTCCGCGGCTCCTCCATGAAGCTGCGTAAGGACATGTCATTGATCGAAGTTAAAATCCCACCCACCCAGGGATTCCACCAGGATTTAGCTATGGGCTGTGGAAAAGAGGAATCCAGCCACTCCTGGCCATGATACTCCAGCGAGAATAATCCCGGAGCAAAATGGCTGCTGGCCTGTATCCGCAGAATTCCGTTGTCTACGGCAAGCACCTGAGACTGCTCAATCTCCAGAGTCTGACGGCGGATAACCTGATCCGACACAGGAAAGACAAGGAAAGCTCTTGAGCTCTCATAAATATCCATATCCAGCTGCAGCGTAAGGAGATCAGGCTCAGAGCCTAATGAACGGGTCAGCGGAAGGCTGATTTCCGAGAGCTTGTGTTCACCTTGTACCGTAACCGAGGTCTCCTCAATGCTGCCTGCACAAGAAGAAACAGTGATCTCGCCGTCCAAATAACTCTTCTTCTGCTCCAGAATGGAGAGTGTAAGCGGACCGCTGATGAACGGGTTACCCTGATTAAGCTTCACTTCCAGCTGTTGTGCAGCATTCAGATCGCGTGTGTTGCTGCATTGCAGTGCGAATGAACGGAAATCCTGCCAGGTGTTCCAGGTCCCCAATGCAATCCGCAGCGGACTTGTCTCCAGCTTGCCTCCAGCCGGAATCCGGCCCAGCGAATGCTCAACGGCGTGCAGCCAAGACTCCTGGATAAGCTCTAATTCTGCCGGCCAGCTGATCCCCCGCGTGATTGCTCCATGGGAAGCGAACATCCAGTTCTCTGTAAACTTTTGCACATCCCAGTAGTCCGGGCTGGAAGCTTCTGCGCCTGATTTCAAATCCAGATACTTGCCGTTATAAGGAATAACGCCTCCCCTAAGACTGAAATCGAAGCTGTCCTTCAAGATCAATTCTTCCTCCTGATCCGTGTCCAGCGGGTTATGAATCCTGAAATGCCGCGAGATGAGCCCATTGCTGTTCAGTTTCACCACCATGGTCAGCAGCATGCCCTTTCTTGCTGTCAGTTCATAGACGGCTTCAAGCACAATGGCTCCAGCATCTGTATCATACTGCACTTCAACAGGCGATACCTTCTTGAACTCATTGGTATAAGGCAGACCGAACTTCGGATAGGGCAGGCTAACGACATTCTTACGTCCGTCATATAGCTTCAGCGTATTGCCGGATTTCTCCAGGACTGCCGAATATCTTCCGCTGCTGATGATCCATTCCTTCTCCGTTTTGCCGCCAAAGGCAGCATCTGCCCCAGGGAAGACCAGGCTCATCTCCTGCTGGAGAATTAATGAAGCGGCCTTCGCAGGACTGCTGCCCCAATTAAGGATCTTCACATGATGATGCCAAATACCGTAGGCTTGCAGCCGCGCTTGTACAGTAACCGTTCTCCGGCCCTTTGCCGGAACTTCGACTTTAAGTGCAGACTGCCGGAAAGAGAGTATAGCATCATCAGGCAGGTCGAAGGCGAACACCGTATCTGCGTTGTATTCATTTTCGACAATCACATCAATCTCAAGCTCTTCGCCTATATAAGCTATTCTGTCCGGCAGCTGCAGCTGTACTTTGACCGGGAACTTGGGTTCAACCCCGAGTTTGAATACGGCGGGCAGGCCATTAATGAGCAGTTCAGCCTCAACAACCGGATGAGTCTGATAGATACTCTGTTCCTCTTCTGCCGGATGGATGAAGAAGCTGCCTTCGATCCGTGCCTCGGATTCAATTTCCTGCGCTTCGTTCAGCTCAAAGCTGATTTGCGGATTGCTTATGCCCTTAATCTCCAGAGCCAACGGCTTTCCGCTTTTATTCACAGCTTCATAGACAATGGGGTATCGGGCTCCGAAAGGCAGCTCATGCCGTTCAGGAATCGTTGCCTGTATCCGGTAATCCTCCGTCTCAATCAGGCGCAGGCCTCGGCCGCTCCGCTCATACTGCATTGTCAGCCGCAGGCCGTCTTTCAGCCATTCATATGTAAAATAGTCAAATCCGTTGTCTCCCTGCCCGTCAGGCTGAACGTTGATTTCGCGGATGCTGTCGTTATACCAGTCGATCTTCCCGAAATAAGACTTCACCGCTCCGGTCTGCAGCACTGAAGGGATAAAATTCATCAGGTGGGTGGTATCGTCCCGTTTCTCCCAGAAAAAGCCGCTTTTCTTGTAGGTAGGAACTGCCTTGACGTTCCCAGCCCAGGTGTACAAATCGAGCCGTGGCCAGCCAAGCCGGATGGTCTCCTCGACAGCTTGTCTCACCAGTCTCTTGCCAACCTTACGTCCATGGAAATCCGGTCTGACATTAAGCAGTGGTATATAAAGCGCGCCTGTATCCTCTTTGTAGTGGGAGAAGCTGCAATATCCGATAACCTCTCCGCCCGCAACGGCCAGAAATACCTTGAGCAGCGTGCTGTTCTCGTGTTCACGGAGCACACTTTCCTCTGTCCGGTAAGTATTATCCCCGCCCCAGCTCTCAAAGCTCCGATTCCACATCTCGGCAATGGATGCGGCATGTTTGGCAGGCACGTATTCTTCAATGACGATGTCTTGTGTTTCCGGCATTACGATATTCCCTCCTCAGATCACTATAGCTTCTCACCTAATGCAATGTACACACACGGCAAAAAGTGGATGTTTTTTACAGTATATAATAGAAGGTTTAACCATAGTAATATCTTCTTTGATTATAAAAGATTATTACCTATAGCTATCATCATACCGTGCCCGCTCCGGTCATTGCAAAAGTATGAACAAGCTATGCAAAGGATAACCTTGCACCCACCAGATACCCGATAGAGACAAACAGAAGCGACCAGATAAATGCACCGGCAACGGTGACAACCAGATATTTCCTGAAAGACATTGCGCTGATCCCGGAGATATAGCTCGTAACATGTCTGAGGCCCGGGACGAAATAAGCGATGAAGACCGTCCAGTTTCCGAACCGGAAGAACCATCGTTTCATACTCGCGAACCGCTTCGGCGTAAGTCCTATCCACTTCCCGTATTTATCCACCACCGGTTGCCCGAGTCTCAGACCGATCGTATAGCTGATCAGCATACCTGTTATGGAGCCGATGAAGCACACCAGCACCGAAACTGAGAAATCAAGCACCATAGTCGAAGACAGATAGCCCACGAACAGCATCAGCAGCTCGTCGGGAACCGGGAGTCCAAGAAGTCCCAGCGCGAGCAGTGCAAATATAGCTATATATCCGTATTGCGAGATCATCTCCATGATCCAGGGCATAAGGCATCACTTCCTGTTGACGTATTTTTTGAACGACGGGAATGGAATCCGGCTTACCATGAGCAGTGACAGCAGTCCCATTACGGCGATGACCAGCTCCGGCTTCATCCGTTCATCCACCAATGTAATCATCGATAAAATAACGCCTGCAGCTGTAATCGGCATCCCAGTGAACCCCTTCGAAGGTGCAGACAGATTAAATCTGGCCAGGCGCAGCGCCCCGCAGATCAGGAAGGTAATCGCAGCAACAGGTCCAAGCCACTGCATATTCTCCAGTCTGTACAACAATATGAGGAAGGTTGGAGCAAGCCCAAAGGAAATAATATCTGCCAGGGAATCCAATTGTTTGCCGAAATCGCTGGTACAATGGAGCATTCTTGCCAGCAATCCGTCCATGACATCACATATTGCCGCGAGCAGTATCATTAATAAGGCGAGATTATAACGTTCTTGAATGGTGAAAAGCAAGGAAACTGATCCAAGTCCCAGGTTTCCCAGTGTGCACATTGAAGGCAGCCAGTTCCATTTCATGCTGTTTCACTCCTTTCTCAAAATATAAGAATTCTTGACAGGTTGTAAGGAGTCCGTTCAGCCTTCAAAGGTCACACTAAAACAGACGCCGTCCGTTGTGTTTATCACTGCATACCGGCAGCCGTGCATATCGAGTATCTGCTTCGTAATCGAAAGCCCGAGTCCGGTTCCTCCTGTCAGACGGCTGCGTGAAGCCTCCGCCCGGTAGAAGCGCTCCCAGATCTGCTCCAGCTGATCTTCGGGGATGTTCTCACCCTTATTGTGTATGTTGAATGAGAGTGATTTCTCATGACCCTCCACAGCTACTGTTATTGTACTATCATGCTCCGCATGTCTGATCGCATTGGTCAGCAGGTTGCTGATTACCTGCTCAATCCATGACACATCTGCATAAAGCGGCCGCTCATTCGCCGGAATAATAACCACATTCAGCTGCTTGTCACCGAGTGAATGGATCAGCTTGTCCGTCACCTTCTCCGTCATTTCACTCAGCATAAAGGAGCTTTTGCGGAGTTTGATGGTCCCGGACTCCAGCTTGGCTAAATCGAGCATATCTTTGACGAGAAACTCCATCTTGTCGGCTTCCTCGATAATGACCTTGATATAATGATCCTGTTTGCCGGCGCTTACCCCATCCTCCAGACCTTCGGCGAATCCCTTGATAATACTGAGCGGAGTCTTCAATTCGTGAGAGGCGCTCGCAAAAAAGTCCTGCTGCATCTGCTCCATTTTCTTCTTCTGCTCCATGTCTTCAACCAGTTGCTGATTCGCCTCACGAAGGTCACCCAGTGCAGCATCCAGACTTTGCGACAAAGTGAACATACTTTTGGACAAGCTGCCCAGCTCATCCTTTTGACGGATCGAAGAATGACCTGTGAAATCCAGCGATACCATCCGTTTCGCGATATTATTGAGCTTAATCAGCGGACGGGTAACCATCTTGGAATAGAACAGGGACAGGACCAGTATCAGAACAAACCCGCCGATCCCCAGATATAAAAAGAACCAGCGCAGCGCTACATTCGAATCCTTAACATCCTGCAGGGAGGTGACCGTAAATAAGAGTTCAATCTCCCCGTCCGCCTGCTTGACCGGAAGAATGATGACTGAATTCCGGATGCCGCTCCAGGGAGCGGTCCACTCCTCTTTCAGTATGTTCAGATTACGGAGCTCTTCATTCTGCTCAAGAGTCAGAGGAAACCAGTCCTCCAAGGCCTCGAAGAGGATGCCCTGCCGCGGATTCCAGACCTTCAGATCCGGTAATACAAGTTCAGTGATTGTCCCGGAAATAGTGCTCATCCCGTCTTCGGGCTCCTCGCCTATCTGCGGTCCGCCTTGCTTTGTAATTGTGAGCGGATAGATCAGATTCCCAGAGTCATTGTCTTCCTCAAGACGTTCTCCCTGGACAGTGACTTGATCATTTTCCTTCAGATTGGCTGCCCTAAGCGTATCCCCGTACTCGTTCATGAACAGGGACATCGGAATTACCTGAATCTTGCCCGCCTCATCCGTCAGCTTCATCCGGAACGGGTCCTCTGACTTCATTCGGCCATCCAGCTTCAGAATGACCATTTGAGTCTTATTGCGCAGCATGAAGCGGACCAGTTCGCGGGACGTACGGCTACGCCCCCAGGATTCTTCCGTATAGCCCGTCCCGAAGCTCTTAAGATGCTTCTCCACCCTGTTCTCCTTCTGGCTCTGGTAGAAGCTGTCGAAGAACAGCAGCTGGCTCAAGATCACCATCCCGTAAAAACATACAAAAAAGATTACAGTCATCACAAACAGCTTAAAGGTAATTCCGCGTCTTCTCATTCCTCAACCTCGAACCTGTACCCTGTACCGATGACCGTACGGATAAACCGGGATTCATAACCCAGCTTGCTGCGCAGTTTCTTGATATGGCTATCCACGACACGGGAGTCTCCCTCAAATTCAATTCCCCAGACCCGGCTGAGGATCGTATCCCGGGAAATCACCATCCCTTTGTTCCGGATCAGCAGCGTTAATAGATCATATTCCTTCGGGGTAAGCTCGACTTCTGCACCCTCTAACTCCAGACGGTGGGCCGGCGTATTGAAGATCGCCGACCCAAACTTCACAATGCCCGAATCCGGCAGATGTGTGCCTTGGGCCCGTTTCATAAGCGCATTTGCCCGGGCCACCAGTACCTTGGGACTGAAGGGCTTGGTTACATAATCATCTGCACCTAATTCAAAGCCGTATATTTTGTCGTCATCTGCAGACTTGGCGGTCAGCAGAATAATGGGGATCGCTGATTGCTTGCGGATTTCCCGGCAGACTTCAAAACCATTCATCTTGGGCATCATGATATCCAGAATCAGCAGATCCGGCAGAAGAGAATCGAACCAGAGGAGCGCATCCTGTCCGTTGTCGGCTTCGCGCACTTCCCAGCCGTTCTGGATGAAATAATCCGATACCAGTTCACGGATACGCAGCTCATCCTCGACGAGCAGCAATTTCTTCTTCAATGTAGTCCCCGCTTTCCCCCCGTTTATACCACTCAGCATAGTCGAGTTGTATGTCCTTTATGTGCCCTGATTCAAATTTTCTAAGAAAAAGAAGCAGCGCATTGCGCTGCCCTCCTGAAATGCAACTATTCAAATGTACTGTTGCTGCCTTAGCCTGCCTGAACCGCATGCTTGAACTGGCTGCTATACAGCTCATGGTACACACCTTTTAGAGCAAGCAGCTGCTCGTGGCTGCCCTGCTCGGCGATCTGACCGCCCTGGATGACGAGAATCCTGTCCGCATCCTGGATCGTGCTTAGCCTATGGGCAATCACAAAGCTGGTCCGGCCCTGCATCAGGGTCCGCATCGCCTGCTGGATATGCATTTCAGTCCGGGTATCCACGCTGCTGGTTGCCTCATCGAGAATAAGGATAGCCGGATCGGCAAGGATGGCACGGGCAATCGTCAACAGCTGGCGCTGGCCGTGGCTGAGCGATGTTCCGTCCGTGCCAAGCATCGTATTGTATCCATGCGGCAATCTTGCGATGAACCCGCTGACGTTAGCCAGGCTTGCGGCCTCTTCAACCTCACTGTCAGTAGCGTCCAGGCGGCCGAACCGGATATTCTCACGAATTGTTCCAGAGAATACATGCGCGTCCTGCAGTACCATACCTAACTGGCTGCGCAGCTCATTTTTGTTCAGTTCGCGGATATCTCTTCCGTCGATCAGCAGCTCTCCGCTGTTCATTTCGTAGAAGCGGGTCAGCAGGTTAACAATAGTAGTCTTCCCTGCCCCGGTCGGGCCGACGAGAGCGATCTTCTCGCCAGGCTTAGCTACGAAGCTTACACCGCTCAGGATCGGAGCATCCGCCTGATAGCCGAAGACGACATCACGGAATATCACTTCCCCGTGCACCCGGGGCAGCTCTTGCGGCTGCTCGCCGATGTACTCCGAAGGCATATCCATCACTTCGAATACACGCTCCGCTCCGGCAATTGCCGACTGGATCAGATTGTACTGGTTCGCAAGCTCGGATATCGGCCGGCTGAACTGCTTGGCGTAGTTCAGCATACTGACAATAACTCCGACTGTAGCCAGGCCTTTGAATGCCATCCATCCGCCCACACTGGCAATCAGCGCGAAATCCAGGTTGTTAATCAGGTTCATGACCGGACCGACCAGCCCGGATACAATCTGCGCCTTAATGCTGACCTTATTAAGTTCACCGCTCATTCCGCGGAACCTTGCCGTTTCAGCTTCTTCTCTGCGGTACTGCTTGATCACCTTCTGGCCGCTGATCGCTTCTTCAATGAAGCCGTTGAGTTCACCCAGATGCTGCTGCTGGTTCTTGAAATAGATCCGGCTGAGGCCTGTAATCTTACGGCTGGCCAGCAGGACCAGCGGGATCGTCACCAAAGCGATAACTGTCAGAGGAACATTAAGCATCAGCATTATGACCAGCGAACCGCTTAATGTGATTAGACTGTTCAGCAGCTGGGTCACACTTTGATTCAATGAGTTCGACACGTTGTCGATGTCATTGGTTGCCCGGCTCATCAGCTCACCATTGGCACGCGTATCGAAGAAGCCTATAGGCAGCTCCTGATATTTAGCGAACAGATCACGCCGCAGCTCGTACACCGTTCTCTGGGACACGGAAGTCATTACGTAGGCCTGCACCCAGGAGACGGCGCTGCCAAGCAGGTAAACACCGCCCAGCATGATACAGAACCGGACGAGCCGCCCATAATCATGGGGAATGATTGCCGAGTCTATCGCTTTTCCGAGCAGATAAGGCCCGATCAGTGCTACTACGGCGTTAAGTATTGTAAATACATAGACCATAATAAGTCCCGTACGCTGACGGTTCAGATAAGACCAGATGCGCTTGATCGTAGCCATGCGGTTCTTCGCGCGAACCTTCGGCACCACAGCTCCTCGTCCGCCGGGAGGCCCCCCGCCGAACCCGCCTGGGCGGACGGGTGCCTGTGTCTGATTAGGATGACTGGACATAAGGTTCCTCCTCTCCCTTCAGCTGCGACTCCCGGATATCCCGGTAAATCTCGCTGCCTGCCATCAGTTGTTTATGGGTGCCCTGGGCAGCAATCCGGCCATTCTCCAGGATCAGGATCCGGTCCGCATCGATGATCGACGATACACGCTGAGCTATCATAACTATGGTGCAGTTCCGCAGCTGAGTCTTCAAAAGCAGACGAATCCGCGCATCCGTTACCGCATCCAGCGCACTGGTGCTGTCGTCCATAATCAGAACTACGGGCTGAATCAGCAGCGCACGCGCGATGGACAGCCGCTGCTTCTGTCCGCCGGACAGATTAACCCCACGCTGCCCGAGCAAGGTGTCATAACCATCCGGCAGTGTATTAATAAACCCATGTGCTTCGGCGGCTATAGCTGCCTGCTCTACCTCTGCATTTGTGGCTTCCGGACGGCCGTAGCGGATATTGTCCCTAATGCTGCCGCTGAACAGCAGCGACTGCTGCATAACGAAGCCGATCCGGCTGCGCAGATGATCAATGCCAATCTGCCGGATGTCTGTTCCGTCAATGGCAATAGCTCCGGACAACACCTCGTAGAACCGTGGAATCAGGCTGACCAGCGTGGATTTGCCGGCACCGGTAGCCCCCAGAATAGCAACTGTCTCGCCGGGGTTCGCAACAAAGCTGATATCTTCCAGCACAAGATTCTCATCTGCCCGGTTATAGGCGAACGAGACTTGGTTGAATTCGATCCGTCCATGCGTAATTACATCACTATTCGCCGAAGGTGCTTCTGTAATCTCGCTTGTGGTTGCGAACACTTCATTCACCCGGTCTCCTGACACCTTAGCCCGTGATACAAACGCGAGCATGTTGCTCAGCATCATCATGGACATCAGCAGCTGGGTTACATAGTTAATGAATGCGATCAGTTCACCCACCGGCAGCTTGCCGCTCCAGTTCTGCAGCCCGCCGAACCAGAGGACGGCAATAATACTTGCGTTCAGGATAGCCATCATCAGAGGCATGTTGAGCGCCATTAGGCGAATGGCTCTAATTCCGGTATTGGTATAGTCTGTGTTAGCGGTATCGAACCGCTTCTGCTCATGTCCCGCGCGGACAAAAGCTTTGATCACGCGGATGCCGGATAGGTTCTCCTGCAGCACATTGCTTACCCCATCCAGCTTCTCCTGCATTCTAGCAAACAAAGGAAAAGATAGACGGATCAGCACGTATAGCAGAATGAACAGCAGCGGGACCGCAGCCAGCAGGATTAGCGCCAGCGACGGACTGATCCGGATCGCCATCACCAGACTGCCGATCAGCAGCAGTGGAGATCGAACAAACATCCGTAATATCATCTGCATGAAAGTCTGCAGCTGTACCACATCATTCGTTAAACGGGTGATCAGTGATCCGGTCTTGAGCCGGTCCAGATTCCGGTTAGAGAAGGTCTGGATATGCTCAAATAGCTTGATCCGCAGATCATTCCCGAAATTCTGTGAAGCGATACTTGAAAAAACAGTACAGCCTACACCGCCGACCATACCTATGATTGCAACCCCAAGCATGATCCCGCCTGTCGAAATAATATGCGGCAGATCATTCATCATCAGGCCCTTGTCCACGATGCTGGCCATCAGTGCCGGCTGCAGCAGGTCCATAACTACCTCAACTACCATTAACAGCGGGGCGAGCACGCACCAGAGTACATACGGCTTCATGAACCCCCTGAGTTTCCACATTCAGGTCACCTTCATCTCATCAGTCGTCCGTTTACGGCAAGTATGTGATTTTATCAGCGATTGGCGTTCTCTGCTTGGCAGCAGGGATTTCCGCCGGATAGCCCACAGCGAGTACAGCTATCACATCATGCTCCTGCGGAACGCCAAGAATCTCACGGCCCCGGACTGAAGCGCCCAGGGACGACCAGAACACACCTGCACCTGCTTCATGGGCAGCCAACATGAAATTCTGGATATAGCAGGAGACGGCCATAACGTTCTCATCGCGTTCCATCTGGCTGGCGGCAGGCTTGGAGAGAATGCCAATTAACAATGGAGCTCCGCCGAAATCTGTCTTATGGTTCAGCGCTGCTCTTGTCTCCGGTCCAATAAACAGCAGCTCCCAGGGCTCGTTCATCCGGTGATTCGGGGCATAGCTTGCCGCCTCCAGCCAAGAGTTCACATCGTTCTCCTGGATTGGCTCCGGTTTGAAGACTTTAATTGTTCTGCGGGTCTGGATGGTATCAATGATTGTCATGGTTTATGTTCACTCCTTCAGTTGTATACATTTGTATACCCTTATTCAGGGAATTGTCAAGCCGCATAACAAAACAACTCATAAAGCTCCGCAGCAGCGGTCTCTTCATGAGTTGTTTCTGGTTAGTTTGTCATTTCTGCTCCAGGGCATATTTCGTGAACGTTTGCTGCTTGAAATCATCCCAGGCCGGAGTAGGCAGACCCGCTTGCTGTTTAAGCGGTTCAAACGCTTGATAAAGTGCGGAAATCTCGCTGAAGGAGCCGTCCACCAGCTTCATGAATGGCAGCTTGTGGACCATTTTCATTCCTTGATAGACCAGCCGTGGATGCCGCTTAACCCCTTTCACGAGTGCTGCCGGATTCGTCTTAATGCCAAGCTTGTCAAGCACACTGAATCCTTCATCTATCAACGCAACGGCTTGTTTCCAGCGGGCGTTATCCTTTGTTGCTTTTGCCAAATCGCCGTTATGAAGATAACTGACTGAAGTGATAGCTACAATTGGAACAATATGGCTCAGCAACCATGCGGTAATATCCTCCGGATAATCAAGCTTGTATTTCGTCTGCCGGAAGGCCTGCGCAAGCTCGGACTTGAAGGGAACCTCCCCTTCCAGGCTGCCCAGCACCATTTGAACACCCATACGAATGCTGATCACACGGCCGTTCTTCTCCCGGATCCCTCCGCTAAGCTGAAACCCGAACACGATATTCTGTGGAATTCGGCTGTTCTCCTTGAAGAACCGCTGCATGCCGTGAGTATCTCCGTTATTGCCGACCAGAACAATATTGGTACTCTGGTTGTCCGCCAGAAGCGGCAGCACCGCCGGGAAGTCATTGTACTTCATCACCACGAAGATCAGATCATAGACATCCTCCGTCCGGAGTCCGGTAATAACCTTCACCTGGTCTACAGTCGTTTTACGCTGAAAATAATGCCGGATCACCAGCCCGTCCTGCTGCAGCTGGGCCGCTCTCTTCGCCCGGGCGAGCACCGTTACGTCATTCCCGCCACGCACCAGCACATGTGCCAAATAACTGCCGAGTACACCTGCTCCAATAACTAATATTCGCATCATTAATCCCCTCTCATCTTCAAACATTTGTTCTTTTCTGAACATCTGTTCATTAGATTATCAGCAGAGGGGATGATGCGCAATTGCCAATGCGGGCATGTCTGTACATTTATGAACATAGTGCAGGTGATTGTCTATTAATAAGCTTGGGCCCAGGCCCAGCGGATCTTCTTCATTCCACAACGCACGCCATAGAGGTGTGCGCGACTGGCCGATGATTGCTTCTCCTACAGGGGCTTTTCTGCGAATGGACCATGACTATCCGTGTGCATTCTTCTGAATTATGAGCGGTAAATTTCCTCACCCAGCTCCTGATTGACCGCCTGGATAAAAGCCCGATGTCCTCCGTCCGGTTCCATTCTGCGGGGCAACGCCCGGGCAAGAATCTGTTCCGGCCCCTTTAGATCGAACTCGAAGCTGTCAACGAGAATCGCCCTGACCTCCTCTGGAGACGCTCCATTAGCGAACCGGTCCGCTGCTTTATATACATCACAGTTCTCATAGCAGCCTTCCTGCTGCAGACCGATCCAGTCGTATCTCTTTTTGATCAGAACCAGTAATGTTGTTATGACCGTGAGCAGACCAATATTTCTAAACATCAGATCCATTTACATTGCCTTCCTTCTTCTGTGTATCACTTCCGCTTCAGCGTACCACTCATGCCATTAATTCAGGGTTAGGGTTTGCTTCAGCGAATTAAGATTTCGTTAAAATGCCGGTAGCACAACCGCTCCAGTTAGCGCCTCCATAGCTGGAACGACAAATAACCATGTCTGTTAAGGACATGGTTAAGAATGTTATTGGGGACCGCAGCTGTGCGAATTCCGCCAGCCGGTTCAGATCACCTTGCTGTCGTCTCCTGCCTGAAGCATCCGGTAACCGACACCAATATGCGTCTGGATAATCTTCGGCTGTGAGGGTGTACTCTCGATCTTCTTCCGGAGTGTAGCCATAAATACACGCAGTGCCGGAATATCATACGTAGGGCTGCCCCAGATTTCATGCAGGATGTAATTATGGGTTAATACCTTACCCACATTCTTGGCCAGCAGGCACAGCAGCTTATATTCTATCGGCGTCAGATGGATTTCTTCATCCTCCATCCAGACACAGCCTGCCGAGTAATCGATTCGCAAATTCCCGTTGGTAAAAACAGACGAATCCTTCATCAGCTTCTCGCTGTCTCCCCGGATCCGGCGTAGACTAACCCGCAGCCTGGCCAGCAGCTCCTCCACGCTAAACGGCTTAGTCAGATAATCATCAGCCCCCGCATCGAGCGCTTCAATTTTGTCCCGGTCTTCACTGCGCGCACTGACCACAATAATCGGAATATTGGACCAGGCCCGGACCTTTCGGATAATATCAACACCATCCATATCGGGCAGCCCCAAATCCAGAATCATGATATCCGGCTGACTGGACACGGCCTCTAGAATCGAAGCTTCCCCTGTCTCTGCGGTATGATATTTATAGCCTTGGGTCTCCAGTGTTGTTGTAATCAGCTTGCGGATAGGTTTGTCATCCTCTACCACAAGTATCAAAGGTTTATTCATGGACATTCACCTCTTCTGCCTGCAGGGTGAAGCTGAATACCGTCCCCTGCGGTGCATGATCTCGTAATTCAATATTACCGCCATGGGCGTGGATAATCGACTTGCAGAGTGCCAGTCCTAGGCCTAATCCGCGCCTGCCGTCTCCGCGCACGTTGTCTGCCGTGTAGAACATCTCGAACACCTTGGCTTTGGCTTCAGGTGAAATGCCGGGGCCATCATCAGCGACCTCCACTACCACCCAGCCCGCCTCGCGTCTGGCGGATACCGTTATCTGTGACGCGGGCGGAGTATATTTAATCGCGTTATCCACCAGATTGATGATGACCTGAATAATCAGCCGTGAATCCATTCTGGCCATGAGCAGCTCATCCTCCAGCCGGATCTCAATATGATGCTCATCCTTATTGCGGTTTACATGCAGCAGCGCCTCGGCAATCACTTCCTCCAGCAGCTCCGCCTGAAAATTCAGGTGAAGAGCGCCGTTATCGATCCGGGTAATGGACAGCAGATTCTCCACCAGATTGATCAGCCACATGGAATCATCGTAGATATCGTTATACAGTTCCTTCTTCTGCTCTTCATTCAGGACCATCGAGTTGCCGATCAGTATGCCCGCATTGCCGGAAATACTCGTAAGCGGTGTGCGCAGATCATGTGAAATGCCCCGCAGTAGATTGGTACGCAGCTGTTCCTGCTGGATTTGCAGAGAGATTTCCTTTTGCTTCTCATTCAGCTTATCTTTCTCCAGGGCAAGGGCACATTCACCCAGCATGGCAATCATCAGGCTTTTCTCAAAAACCTCCAGCGGTTCTTCCTGCTCCATTACGATGCCCGCCACCGCAAAGACCGTATCCCCTCCGCGCACCGCATGATACAGACAATGAGCGGCTGAGAAAGTATCAGTTGAAGCTCCTGCCCGTTTGTTATTTTGCAGCACCCACTCCGCCACTCTGCGTTCATCATCGAAGATACAGCTCTGCGGATCAACTGCGGCTTCCTCCTTGGCAAAAATCAGTGGTTCGGCAAGCTCACCCTCCACTACCCCATAGATAATAATGCTCCGGTCCAGCAGCTTGAGCATTTGCAATGCCGTTTCGTTGATGATCGCCGGGGTATCCTTGGCCTGCTGCAGCTTCCGGCTGGTCTCCAGCAGAACCTCAGTCCGGTAAGCCTTTTGTGCGGATTCCCTGGCTTGTTCCTTCACCCGCAAGGTCAGTGTGCTCGTGATAAACGAGGCTGACAGCATGACCAGAAAAGTCACTGGGTAACCGGAATCATAGGCTTGCAGAGAGAATAAAGGCTCAGTAAACAAATAATTAAATACAAGCACACTCAAAATCGAAGTAGCTGCGCTGTACAGCCGCCCTTTCGTAACCATCGCATCCAGCAGAACACCCAGGATATACACGTTGATAATATTCGCTTCACTGAAGCCTAGATACTTGAACCATAACCCGATCAATGTACAGACCAGCAGGATGCCTATCGTTTTACCGGTATCAGCCAGCGTCAGAAGCGGAGATTTGGCATATTGCGGGAACTTTTTGTACAAGGAAGGCCCATTATCCGGAATAATGTAAATATCAATATTCGGAGCGGACGCCGACAGCTTGTCGACAATGGTATATTTGGCCGGCCAGCGGGTTTTGTGCTGAGAACGCCCCAGAACGATCTTGGAGACCCGGCTTGTTTTGGCGTATTCGGCAATTTGTCCGGGAACATCCTCCCCATAGACTGTCGCGACCTGTGCTCCAAGCTGTTCTGCCAATCTCAGATTCTCTCGCAGCTCTGCCTTGTTCTTGACTGTTAATTCTTTCGTCCTAGACGTTTCCACATACAGTGCCGTGAACGTTCCATGCAGGGCATCGGCCATTCTGGCTGCAGTGCGGATCACCTTCTTGCTGGAGATTGCCGAGGACAGGCAGACCAGTATATGATCCTTCGTATAAAAGGTAGCACTGACCGCCTTCTCCCCAAGCTGTACGGCGATCCTGTTCAGCTGGTCAGCTGTATAGCGCAGTGCAATTTCCCGCAGGGCAAGCAGTTTTTCGGGGATGAACAAACCTGCATGTCTCTGCTGCAGCTCTTCATCCGGGTATATCCGGCCTTTCTGGAAACGTTCAATCAGCTCGCCGGGTCCGACATCCACAAACTCCACCAGATCTGCACGGTCAAATACGCTGTCCGGAATACGCTCCAGCACAGGAATACCTGTAATGGAGGTCACGACATCAGTCAGACTCTCTATATGCTCAACATTTACCGTGGTGTATACGTGAATTCCAGCCCGCAGCAGCTCCTCCACATCCTGATATCTTCTTTTGTGGCGGCCTCCCGGAGCATTGGTGTGGGCGAGATCATCGACCAGGATCAGCTGCGGCCTTCTGCGGATCGCGAGGTCAATGTCAAACTCCCGGACCCTTTCCCCGTGAATAGATATGTCCAGCGGTGGTAGAAGCTCCAGCCCGTTCAGCAGCTCCTGCGTATCTGCTCTGTTATGAGATTCGATAAAGCCTGCGGCCACCTGAAGACCTTCCTTTTGTTCTTCATGCGCGGCATAGAGCATAGCACATGTCTTGCCTGCACCGGGTGCGTAGCCGAAGAATATTTTCAGCCTGCCCCGCTGATTCTCAGCCGGTGTGTATCCTGCCATTCGAATGGTTCCTTCCTATATAAGCATCATGCCGTGCGTTCGTACTCTTTATGATAGCGTCAGTATATCATGTGCACAATCAGCATGACATTATGGAATTGGCTGTGGCATTAAGATTGCATTAAGATGAGGTGATGGATGGCAGCATTTAGGAGGTGATCCGCAGGGCGGTGCAGAATATTGTAGAGTAAATAATTTCAACATACCGATTCTAAGGAGATCTGAGATGACCAACGAACAGCAATCTGGACAAGGGACGATGGAGATGATTTTGGCTGGAGCAGTGAAGCTTCCCGGGGTACAGGTTGACCGGAGTGAATTCCTTGCACAGCAGTTTGCCAAATATGATACTTATGGAAATATGAGTACCATACTGGAGCGGGGACCGCTTGAAGCCGGGATCAGCCTATCGGTCATTGACAAACTAGCCAAGACGCTAATTGAAAAGCGTACTATCTTGAGTACAGCAGCTTCCACAGCAGCAGGCCTTCCGGGCGGATTAGCCATGGCAGCGACCATTCCGGCAGACACCCTGCAGTTTTTTGGCGTAGCCATGCGCTTGTCCCAGGAATTAGCCTACCTGTATGGGGGCGCAGCTCTGTGGCAAGGCAACAACCCGGATTCGGAGCAGGTTAGCCGTGAGCTTACATTATATCTGGGAGTTATGTTTGGAGTGGCCGGCTCTGCTCCGATGCTGCGCATTCTGAACGCACCTAATTCCCGGCAGCTACTGAATGAGCAGACCCGGCAAGACTTCGTCCAAACGATGTATTACCCGCTGCTGAAGAAAATCTCTTCTTATATCGGGATTAAAATTACCAAGAAAACCTTCGCCCAAGGCGCATCCAAGTTCATACCTGTTCTGGGCGGACTTCTCTCCGGTGGGATGACCTATTTCTCTATGAAACCTATGGGACACCGCCTGCGGGAAGCTTTGTACGATGCTTGCGATCATTATTCAGAAGCTCAGCTGGCGCAGGATAGGGATAAGGTGCAGCGTGCGGTTGCAGATTCGGAGATTAATGTAATTGAAGGCGAATTCTTTGACTTAGGGTTTGATTCCAAACCAGAACCGGCAACAACAGCTGCTGCGAAACCGGAGAAATTTAGTGCCGCGGATGAACTGCTGAAGTTCAAACAGCTGCTGGATATGGGCGTAATTTCGCAAGAGGAATTCGACCGCAAGAAATCTGAGCTGCTGAACAGCTGATTTCTTGCGTGAGTCTTGAAGAGCTATGACCTCTGCTATTGCAGGAGGCATAGCTCTTTTTTAATTGTGCTATTGAAGTAGCCTCAGCCAAGTCAGCGTATCCAACGCCCCCCCATTTTCCGTGAATGAATATAATTATACTCATTCATTGTTTGGCATTCTTAGCCATTCTTCGACCGATCAGATCAAATAGGCGTCCGGCCAGTCTTTTGAAGGGCCCCAGCGGAACTTTAACATAATAAGCCGACTCAAACCAGCCGTTGTCCTTGTAATGCCGGTAATCTTTGGACTTGTCATCCAGCATATTATGAATACTGGTCCGGGACAAGCGGAACAGCATCAGTCTAAATAACGTGGGCGCTGGAGGTGACGGACGCATAAGCCCTTTGTGGAATCTGGCGGCGGCCTTGCGGATTTGCTGTGAATTTTTCTCCTGGGCAGCTTGTGTTATCGGCTCCATCGTATGAAGCACACAGCCCGGGGTCACCTGAAAGCCCAGATTCTCTCCCATACTGCTAAGATATTTGACGATACCCTTGCCGCCGTAAATGCCCTGGTTGACGACCGCTGTATAAGTCTTGCCGAAGAACTGCGGACGATGGAATACATAAGCCAGCCGGTCCAGCAGATTCTTCATCGATGCCGATACATGGAATGCATAATTCGGAGTGGCCATAATAACACCATCGGAGCGCTCCATCTTCCTGATCAGTACATCCCGGTCATCTTTGAGCGGGCACAATTCTTCGCCTTTACTGAAGCAGACCTTGCAGCCCCGGCAGAACTCTAGCCTGTAATCCTTCAGGAAAATGTACTCAAACTCAATCTCCCCGTATGTCCTTAGCTGAGCTTCAAATTCGCAGACTGCTCTGTACGTCGCATGCTTTTGCTGATTACCAATGATTGCGGTGACTTTCTTCATGACTGTCCCTCCAGAGTAGTGATGAGATCATAATTATATTTTGGACTTGTTCTTGTGAATGAATCTTATTATATTCATTCATTGCATATAATAACATAGATATGCTTCGTTGTCTGGCCGGATACAGCTTGATCTTGAACGATTAGTGAAGACCTGCAAAAAGGCCACAAGCGTTATCCGCTTATGACCTCACCCTCCCCGTATAATAAAAGCTTGAACAATACCGAGCACATCATCAGACCAGAAGTCCGGGCCGCCATGATCGGCTTCCTCTATTTTGTAGAACTCAACATCCTTACTTTTTTGCTTCAGGTCGTTGTACAGCAGCACACTTTGCTCAAAAGGAACCAGACGATCCTTATTGCCATGGATCATTAGAATAGGCGGAATGTCCACTTCCTGCGAAATATGATTCATAATAATGGTTGGTTCCGCCTGCTCCGGATTCACCAGTACATTCAGACCTCCGATCAGCAGGCCTTCGGGAGAATCTGCTCCGGCATGGTCCATCGTTGAGTGCGCCTCATTCATCCGGGTAATATCTGCAGGACCGTTAGTAGTCGATGATTCCCTTCACTTCGCAGGAAAATCCGTTGTACACATCCGTATCGAGCGTCTTGTCCTGCGGAGTTATCCCCGTCATCACTGCCGTATGACCGCCGGAGGAGTCTCCCCAGATTACGATTTGCTCCGGATCAATATTAAACTGCCCGGCATTCTTCCGGACGTTCATGCTGTGACGGTAATATCAGATGCATATGCAGGGGCCGGCCGTCTCTCTCGCAATAGGTATGATTGTGCAGCACCTTGCATAGACCGCGTCAGGATTCATAGGCAGGACTTTCATCCCCACCGCTGTCGCTTCCGATGCAGGGAATGCTTTGTAGCTGAGCTCTCTGGGTTCAATCCGCATCATCTTTTGCCTCCTGTGAAATCAGTTGAGTAAATTTTACCACTTCTATTCATACCTTGTCTTGCGATGCGTTTAGGTGCAAAAAAGGAGCTGCGGTTAGATACCGAGCTCCTGTATAGATTCACATCCAAAACCCTCTTGTAAACGCTATAGACCCGTCATAGTCAACGTGTACATTTTGGATTGAAGGATTATGCAGTACACCGGAAACACAATAAAACAGCGGGAGAATCACCATTTGGTCGATAAGCATTTTTTCGGCTTTCGTATAGATTTGCATGCGTATAACAGGATCTGCCGTTTGCCGGGCTTCCTTTAGATAAGCGTCATACCCTTCATCGCTCCAGCCTGTATCATTATCCGGACTCCATGAGGTGAACAGCTCCAGCATAGATGCCGGATCATTGAAATCTGCTCCCCAACCTGCTCTAGCCACCGAGAAATTCTGATTCGCCCGGTTATCCATCAGCTCCGGCCAGCTCTGCACCTCAAGACTTGCCTGAATGCCAAGCTTCTCTTTCCAATCCGAAATGACAGATTCTGCGATGGAATCATGGTTGCCCTCATCATTCATAATAATTGTAAATTCTGGAAGAGTGGTCAATCCTTCTTCACGCAGCCCTTCCTCCAGCAGCACCTTCGCCATTGCAGCGTCTTCTTTTAAGTAGGCTTTGTCGGAGACCTCTGACCTGAAATTCAGCTTCGCTCCATGAATGCTTGGGGGAACAACTCCAAATGCAGGAGTACCATAACGCAGACCTTCGCGGTCAACGGCCATAGCCAATGCCTTACGTATTTTCAGATTCTTGAATGGAGCCTTATTCAGATTGAATTGATAGTAATAATTAGTTGCATAGGGCGCTCCATAAGTAAGCTTGGAGGTTCTGTAATCTAAAGAAGATGAATCCAGAAGCTCTTGTCCTCCGCCTCCAACCCAATCCACCTCTTTATTGACGAAAGCAGCCGTCGGATTTGCTGTTCCGGCTTTTGGCAGAAGCAAGCGTACCTCAGACAGCTTGATTTCTTTGGCCGCATAATAATCCGGATTCTTGCCTAGAACAATTTCTTTATAGGACCACTGCTTCAGCTTAAAGGGACCATTGGTTACCATAGATTTAATATCTGATGCCCATTGGCTGTTGGCTTTTGCGTTCTTCGGGTACACCGGCAGATAGATGCTCTCCGCAAGCAACTGAATGAAATAGGAGGTCTTCTCCTTTAATGTGACCTGAAGAGTGGTTGTATCCAACGCCTTTACGCCGATTTTGGCAGCATCCTTGAGAATTCCCTCGTTGTAGTTCTGCGCATTATTAATCATATACATATTAAAAGCGTAGACATGCTTTGCTTCCGGAGCGAGCGCCCGCTTCCAGGCATACTCGAAGTCCGAGGCCAGCACCTGCTGCCCATTGCTCCATTTCGCATTCGAACGAAGGGTGAAGGTATAGATTAGGCCATCATTCGATAGGGTCCATGATTTTGCGATTGCCGAAACAGCCTGGCCGGCAGCATTCAGGCGGAACAGTCCTTCAAACAACCCCTTAACAACCGTAACTGAACTGTCATCTGCAATTACTGCCGGGTCAAGTACCTCTGGAAGACTTCCCAGACCAATACGCAATACAGTATTAGCTTGTGCAGCAGATGAATTGCCCGTCCCTCCCGTGAGCGTTACACTCAACATTAAACCTATTGCCAAAATGACATGAAGCAACCTTTTCATCAACGTTTCCCCTTTGTAAAGCCATTATGTATTAGTAATAGGATAGCATGGGGGGCAGATATTACGCTGTCGGAATTTATCGAAGATCAATATTAATATTCCATGTAAAATAAGAGGAGCCCGCTTGAGCCCCTCCCCTTACTATCCTGTCTACTGTATCAGCAGCCCAAAGCCGGTCTGGATATAATACAGGCTTGGATAAGCAATATTGCTGGTTGTCAGGTTGTTGAATGTAGCCGAGCCGTTGCCGGTATACGTATAGATCGCAGCTCCCTTATGGGCGCCGGAGAAGCGTGAGGTGGTTACTCCATCGAGTCCTGTGCCGTTAATATTGATGTTGTTGAATACGATATTGGAGAATCCGCCCCCGTATCCGAACTGAATCGCATCACGCTGGGTGTTGATGATATCGATGTTAGTGAACGTTACGTTCTTGATCGGGTCACTCGAAGCTTCGAGGTCAATCGCGCCGCGTTCCCCGTCATACAAGTCACGGCTGGTGCCGCTGTTAATAATCGTGGTATCCGAGAAAAGAATGCCCGTGTTGTTGTTGAAATGCGCACCCGGGAAGGTCGTGTTCAGACGAATGCCGGAACCGCCTACCGTGTCGATAATGTAGTTATGATCCGCTTTGTGGCCGCTGCCTCCGAAGAAGGCAATCCCGCCGGCACGCCAGTTATTCTCGATTGTATTGTACGAGAAGGTATTATTCACCCCATCCGGAGCACCGAAAGTGTTGCTCGGCCATACGGCCAGACCATCGTCTCCGTTATTGCGCACATTGGTGTTACGGACGGTCGAGTTGCTGGTACCCTGGGAGTAGTTGATGCCGTCAGCCAGGTTGTTGCGGATACGGCTGTTCTCCACTAGCAGATTGTTAGCGAAGATTGCCGGAGTCCGTGCATAATCGCCTACCCACATGCCGCATTCAAAATGCTCAATCCAGACATCATGAATGACTGAATTGTTGCCGAAATTATCCATCATTCCCTTGTAGATGGCATTCTGGTTATAACGTGATCTGAGATTGGAATTCATGTAGACATTGCTGAAATCCAGTTTACCCAGGATGCGGAGCGAGATCCCGCCGCCCGCAGCACTAGGATTGGTGAATTGCAGGTTGGTATGCCAGAAACCAGCCCCTGTAACCGTAAAGTTATTGATCATATTGCTGACGGAGCCAATCACCCACATGCTGCTGAGATTGAAGGTTCCGGCTGGAATATAGAGTGATTTGTTGCCGGCCACGGCTGCTGTAACCGCGCTGTTGAAGGCTGCAAGATCATCCTGGCCGTCACCCGCAACTGCACCGTAATCGGTTACCGATACCGAGTTGGCCGGGCGGGCAATCGCTGCCGGGACAGGCTCGATTTCCAGGAAATCCACACCATATTCCAGACTGTCCCCGTTATTCTTCTGAATACGGATCGTATCACCGGGCTGGAGCGGTGTATCCATCTTCCAGTGTACTTCATCGAAGCGGAACAATGGGCGTCCGGCACCTGGTGCATCACCAGGCTGGTCGCCGGAGAAATATTGCCAGGAGTAATAGGAAGTAAGCGGGATGGTTTTGGCTTTGGTGCCGTTTACGTATACATCCAGCGCTCCGGTAAGACCCATTCCGTCTGCCGAATCCGGCATTGTGAATCGCATTGTGACCCCGGCACCGCCTTGACCTGAACGGACGGTCCACTGGGCATAAGAGCCATTCGAAGGCAGGGCTACGTAACTCTGGCCCGATGCTTCTGAAGCAATCAGCATCTGGTCGAAGTTTGGAGCGGATTTCAGTGTAGCAGATCCGCCACGGGTTGCATCCTGTGTATCATACCGGCTGTATGGGACGCTGGCCCCGCGCAGGGCATATACAACTAGATTAACGGTATTTACATTATTAACCTGCTTGGTCGTTACTTCATTCGCATCTGCAGCAATTGTTGTGGTGACGGTATAATTGCCGTTGACTGCGCTCCATGTTCCCGGGATGGAGACATTCACAGAAGCCCCTGCAGCAATCGCTCCGCTGTAGGAGCCGTTGAATGTCTGTACGGTGGAACCAGCTGAGTTCTTCAATACTACGGTGATTCCATGAGCACCTCCTGCGGAAGCAGTTGTTCCTTGATTCTTGAGATTGACTGCAAAGGATACGCTATTACCTGCTACCGGATTGCCCGGTGTCCAGGATGTCGTACCTACAAGGTCGGAGCTTGATACAGGAGCAACAACAAGTGATGAAGGACTGCTGTAGCTGTTGTTGCTGTCATTCTGTTCAATGATCAGATTAGTCTCATCTACCTTCGCACTGAGCGGGTAGGTGGCAGCTGTTCGGGTACCGGCATTCAATGACACGGTTGCCGAAGCACCCGCTGCCAGAGCTGCTACCGGGGCCGAGCCTGCCAGCTCGTTGTTCAGATAGAAATTAACTGTTGAGGCCGCTGCTGCGGCACTGCCGCTATTCTTCACGATGGCATTCAATGTAATCTCATTCGTTTCAAGGGGAGAAGCCGGAGTCCATGACATGCCTGTAATCGTCAGGTCCGGGTTCGGTGCAGGTGTTCCATAGACCTGGAACTCGGCTATCTGTCCCGCAGGGGCACCTGAATTGGAAGCAATATTGATCTGGACACGCTTGACGGTTGCCGTAACGGAAATCGTCACCGTATTTCCGCTGGCTGGGTCGAACGTATACGCCTGAGCGGAGACCAGATTGCTGAAGGTTGACGTGCTCTGATTATGTCCTAGTACTTGAATATTCTGAGTCCGTGTCCCCCATTCCGTGGCCGGGTTCAGCTTCAGTACAATCGAAGTGATGTTATGATTGGCACCGAGATCAAGCGTGAGCGAGCTTGGATTACCGCTTCCTTCCCAGTAAGTAGCCGTATTGTTGTCGTTGGCATTACCGGCAACGAAATTCTGTGTGCTGGAGGATGCGCTGATTGCCTTACCAATGGCGATGTTCCCTCCAGGGGAAGCCGTTGGCGTTGGAACCGGTGTGGCGGTCGGCGTTGGAGATGCCGTCGGAACTGGGGTTGCGGTAGGCGCAGGTGTAGTTGTGGAAGTAGGCGCCACCGTAGCCGTAGGCACCGGTGTTTGTGATGGAGCCGTTGTAGGAGCTGGTGTAGGTGTAGGTGTAGGTGTAGGTGTTGGTGTGGCGGTCACTGCTGCCGCTACAACAATCTGATCCAGATTGACGTTCCCCGTATCACCTGCATCATATTTGTAGGCGATGGTATTACTGCCGGAGTTCAGCGTCAGGAGCTCGGCCTTCGTGCTCCAGGTATCCCAGTTCGCCAGATTAGGCAAGCTGGACTGGCGAATTTTGTTTCCATTAACATAGATGCTGAGGGTCTTATCGCTTCCGCTCGCATTGGCGTACTTCAGCGTAACATTCCGCGAACCCGCTGCGGCTACGTTCACCGTGAAGGTGGTTGACGGTCCTTGGGTCAGATAACCGTCAACAAATCCCGTGCCCGAGTAACCCGCATGATCTGTATTCACTTTCGCCCCGCCGGAGAGTGCGGCAGATTCTGCTTCATAGGTACCTGCTGGAACCGGTGTTGCAGTAGGAGTGACTGCAGGGGTGGCCGTTGGAGTGCTGGCACCGTAAATTTCAAGCTCAGAGAACTGGGCTGCCGGCCATCCGGTGTTCGCGGTTACGAGCAGGCGCACATAACGCGTACTGGTTGCTGCAAAGTTAATCGTAACACTGTTGCCCGCAGCCGATGGATTAAACACATAAGCTGCCGAAGCCACGATATCTGTAAAGGTGGAACCGTTCGTACTCCCTTGTACCGCTAGCGTCTGCGTGCGTGTTTCCCAGCCTGCAGGTATCTTCAGCACGAGCTGATCAATACTGGTGAGTCCACCCAGATCAACCTGAATCCATTGGGGAAAAGCATCATTTGTGCTTTCCCAATAGGTGCTCTGGTTGCTGTCCTTGACGTTGTCAGGCGTATACGTCTGAGATTGGCCGCTGGAAGTGATGGTTTTGTTAAGCGTCAGATTCTGTCCCCCGGCAGCTGATGAATGTGTCAGCGGTCCGGCGGCCATAAACAGAGTTGAGATTAGCAGCGTGGCTACAAGTGACCATAAGACATACTTGTTGCGCATTATATTCCTCCTCATTTCGATTGTGAGAGCGGTTACAACAAATGTAGAACCCATGAGCCAATCTTCTTACAACCTGTCTATGCCACCCTTCTGGTCTAATCTTTTTACGTAACAATCTATAATATCTTCATCGCCTCCCTTCACTTCGCTGCAATACACACTAATTATAAAGATAATGCAGCAAGATCTTTAATAGCTAATTCTACTTAAAAGATAGGCGATTCAATGATCGTGATCAAAAAAAAGCACTTCCGCCAGGGAAGTGCTCAAGGATCATGCCTGCATCATATTAATCACCCGTATATTCGTACCCGTATAATACGAAACCATCGTATTCTACATCAATAGAATAATTGTATTGTTCCAGGATTTCGAGGGGAATAGACACAGAGACACTGCTGCTGCCTGAACCATACCCGTAACCGAAGGAGTCAACAGCAAGCGGCTCGTTGCGGGAATAGAATTTCAGCACAGGGGTTATCCCATGCTGCGCTCCATCTTTATCAATCATATAATCGTACAAAAAAGCACCGCTCCGCACTACAGTATGATGCTCCAGCGACAGTGCCAAAGTTACGTCACCCCGGCTCAGGTAGGCTTTCTCCAGCGTAACGACGGTATCGCCTATCTTGCGGATCTCCTGCTGAATATCAATCACATGCTCTTCATCCTCAGGAATCCACTGCTTCTGGAAACTGATACGGAACGGCTCTGTCAGGCTGAGTATCGACTTGGTGTACTCCCTTCGGGCTGCGATAGTATCCACATCAACAGCTTCCGTTGCATAGCTCTCATAACGCTTTTCTTTGGCAACCTTGCCGGAATAGTCAAGGGCTAGGATCAAAAAGGCTACAAGAAACAGCGCTCTGATGATTCTGTAAACAAGCTTCTTCAAAATCCACCTTCCTTGCGATTACTGGGTGCTTACACCCGAGTATTATAATCCCGGTGGTTTATTCTGGAATGTGACAAAAATCCTCCCTGAATCTTCAAGGAGGATTAGATGACCGACTATTCCATTCTAAGACAATTCTTTGATATACCAGGCATCACAGGCATAATGCTCTGAGCCGGCAAGCGGAGCATCCAGCAGCCCGAAACCGTGTTTGACATAAAAGCGGCCTGCGGCCTGCATGGTCTGCAGCGTCTCCAGATAACATCTGCCGTAATGCTGCCTGGCGAATGCCAGCGCCGTCCCTAATAGATCTGCAGCAACTCCTTGGCCGCGGATGGCGGATGACAGATACATTTTCTGCAGCTCACAGATCCCGTTCTCCTCATCAAAAGGTGCAATTCCGCAGCCGCCAAGCACCTCTCCATCTTCTTCAACAATCCAGTAAGCCCTGTTCGCAGCACTATTGTAATAGGTGTAAAGGTCATGCATGCTGTCATCAGCCCAGGCGAGACCCTCACGGTTGCCCCCGAATTCAATCAGACATTCCCGGATAATCCCTTCAATGGCCGCATTATCTCTTCGCTCTATGTATCTGATATTCATCATTCTGTTAAGCCTCCCGCCATTTTTCCGGGCTATGTCCCGCTATCCTATACACTTTATCATAACAGCAGACTTCCTCCTCCATCAACTCACAAAAAAAGCTACGAAATTAATATGATAGCCCATCCATCCAGAATAAGTGCCGGTACAGATTTCACTCCAACCCGCATGAAAAAACACCGCTTTTGCCATTGTAATTCCTCTTTTCTAGTTTTGTTGTTTCTGACAACTCTTAATTTAGAGAATGGCAGGTGCTTTTTCTATTCAGAATAGGCTATCATTATCATAGTTTCAGCCAATCCAAATCCGGTGGAGAGCTACCTGATCTCTCCTGCGGTTATCCGGTTCCACAAGGAGTATCCGAGAATTCTGCACATTTCAAGGAGTGAGTCTAATGAACAAACTTGTATTTTTCCTCGGTCCGGGCGGGGCCGGCAAAACAACACTGGCCAAAACCATAGCAGCCCGGCGCCCGGCCTCTGTATTCGATATGGATATTCTGCTGCGTCCGGCAGCTACAGCGATCATGACTATGCGTGGACTGGACCCCGATGACAGGGATTCGGATGAATATAAAAGCTTATGCCGAGACCTGGGGTACCGGATTACGATGGACGCTGCACTGGACAATATCGGACTGCAAAGCGATATATTCGTCGTAGGTCCCTTCACCAAAGAAGCGGCCGACCCGGAGTGGATCGTGCGTGAACTGTCGCGCATCGGACGTACACTGGAGGAGGTCGAGGTCAAAGTTGTGATGGTCAGTCTTCCGGATGCGGCAGCGTTCCGTGAACGGCTTGAGGGCAGACAGTCTCCTCTGGATGCCTGGAAGTTCGCACACTGGGATGAGTTCAGCGCTTCCCTGGGCAGCCGCACCGTGGCATGGCCCCTTCCGCCTTCGCAGGTGGCACAGATTGATAATTCCCATCCGGACAGGAATGTAGCTGCCGCGGCTGTGGAAGCTTTTATTTATGGAGCAGGTGAAGGGACTGCCTAGTCCCCTTTTATAATTCCATAATAGATTCTGTCATCATATTCTCCGGTTTCCCTGTAATAAAAGCTCTGCCTGAGCGTACCTTCGTACGTCATTTTTGCCTTACGCAGCACGCCTCCGGAAGCACTATTCCTCCCGCGGTGAAAAGCCTGCAGCCGGTGCAGGCCCGTCTCCGCAAAAGTATATCTAATCACAGCGGACAAAGCTTCACTGGCATATCCCTGCCGCTGGTAAGCTTGTCCGATGCAGTATTCAATATCCGCAATCCGGTGTTCGTGATCTATACTGCAGAAGGCAATTTGCCCGATGCATTCTCCGTCCTCCTGAAGCACTATGGCCCATCTATAAATGTCCTTATTGCCGTAAGCGGCGGTCCAGCGCGTAAGCAGCTCAATCACAGCATTTAAATTATCGCAGGCCCGCTCCCCATATTCAGATTGAACTGCCGGATCGCCAATCCAGTTGCCGTACATGCTGGCTGCATCCTGCAATAGGAATGGCCTTAATCTGAGACGCTCCGTAACAATCAGTTGGGTCCCTGTATGTACACATTCTTCACCTTTGCTCTGCATAGGTTATCTTCCTCCACATTTCTTGAAAAGCCCCCCAATCAATAATATTAGATTGGGAGGCCGATTTGTGATTAGACGTTATTTCTTGATTGCATGAAGATAATGAATCGTCTCAAAGGCGGTCAAAGCATCACTCCGGTTGCTGAAGAACCTGTCATTGATCTCCGCCGGGGATAAGTGCTCATAAATAAGCAGACCCGCTTGCTCCAGCAGCTGCTCCATTTCATGATAAGCGAAACAGGATTTCATCGGCTCACCGCTGGCGGCAGCCATCTGCACCATCTTTTCCACCCGGCCCGACAGCCCCTTCTCTTCAAAAAGCCGCTCATCCGCATAATCCAGTACAATAGAACTGCCTGCCGGGAGACCGTTGAACAATTCAGTAATCAGGCTGGCGTTCTCCTCTTTCGTCAGGTAGTAGGATACACCCAGCAGGCTGAAGAAGGTCTTTGCTTGTGGATCAAACCCCTGCCCAATCAGATTGGAAGAAGAGAATTCCCTGGTGAAATCCATAGGTACAAAGTGAAGATTGACCGGAACTTCCAACCCGGCGTCACTGAGCCTCTGCTTCTTGAACTCCTGTGTAGCCGGATAGTCCACTTCAAAGATCTCCAGCCGGTCTTTCAATTCAGGATGACGGTAGCCAAAGCTATCAAGTCCGGCTCCAAGGATGACATACTGCTTCAATCCTAAGATCAGCTCATGCATTAATATGACCTCACAGTATGCAGCACGCGCGAGCGGTGTCGGGGACAGCTGTACATGTGTAATCCATTTCAGAATGGCGTCCGGATCATCCTGATGTTGATTTGCAATGTCTGTGTTGAAAAAAGGGATGCCCTGCACCATATTCTTGCTGATGTCTGAAAACTCCTGCGGTGAAATCAAGTCTTGGGCCAAATAATCATCAAAAATTTTGGGTGTGTCATATTTACTGTGATAGGCTCGGCCAAACGCTGCTACTTTGGAAGTTAAACTGGACTCTTTCTGCTTCAAACGTATATCCTCCCATAAAAAAAATAAGATTCCCCCGGCCGGGAGAATCTTATTATATACACAAAACATTAATATGTATATTATAGCATATTTAATATATTTTGTCAATGATAAATATCCCTAAGAAAAGCACCAGCAGCCTTGAAACTGGAGATCACCCCGCTGCCCACACCGGCACATAGAGCCGCCCCTACCGCAGCTTCTTCCGTTTGCGCACCAGCTGTTAGCGGTACTCCGAATGCTGCTTCAGCCTTGGCACACAGCACCGGATTACTCCGCAATGCATTACCGGAACCTATGAGGCGGGTGAACCCCTTCGCCCCCTGCTGCTCAAGATCCTTCAGGAAGCCGTATAATTCATCAATCATACCTTGGAGAAAAGCATGGGACAGTCCGGCAGGTGTGAAGTTATCCAGAGTGATTCCCTCGATGCTGCCGCGCTTGCCCGGATCTGCTCTTGTACCCAGAAACTGTGTATTCACCTTTAGTCCGGCGGTCATACCATCTGCTGGCTCTTCCGCAAGCAACTGGGCCAGCAGAGAATAGATATCTGCAGGTGCTTCTCCTGTGTAAGCTGTGATCAGCTGCCGGAAGAAGCCTTCCAGCAGAGCATACGACCTGCCGCCGCTAAGCGCAGCCCCTACCATGAGTACTCCACCGCCCGGATAAGGACGCACCTCCATTGCTGATGGAGCAGGGTTGTATTCAGGAAGCCAGGCCGACAGCTGGCTTCCTGTGCCGATGTTCAGCAGCAATGAACCGGCGGGCTGCGGTACGCTGCCCAGGAAGCTGGCCTGATTGTCACCGAGCGAAGTATACACCGGTATTCCCTGTAGTGTTGTACCGATTGCGGTTCCGGAAGGGACAACCGGCGGCAATATCGTCACATCAATTCCGGCCTGCATAAGCGCAGTGATATCAAAAGCACCTGTCTCCAAGCTGTAGCCCCCGATGCCAGCCGCCTGCGTTGCATCAATTAGAGGTACCACGCTGTTCGCCAGCCTCATCGCGATGTAATCCGCAATCGTGCAGAATTGGACTGCATGCTCAGGCACCAGCTGATGCTGCAAATTATAATAGTGAGTGGCTAGTCCGTAGCCGGGAGCTATACGATATCCGGTTAGCCTGCTAAGCTGCTGCGCATAAGTGAGGCTGTCACCCGCCCTGCAAGGCAGATTTCCTCTGCCATCCTGCCACGTATAGAGCGGGCCCAGAGGATTCCCGCTCTGGTCTATATATACAATCCCGTGCATCTGCCCGGTCAGGCCGATTCCTGCTGCTTCCGGCCCCCTTGACAGCAGGAAACCAAGGATACGTTCAGCCTGCTGCAGAATAATCCCCGGCTCCTGCAGACGTTCCCATTCATGATTCAGGCTGAAGGGTTTACTTACCTGTTCCTCTGTCGTCGAATGCAGGACGGTTCGTGTCTCCAGATCGTAGAGCAATCCGGAAATTGAGGTGGTTCCGATATCCAGTCCGATCATGATCATATACTTCATCCTCTTCCCGTTCATATAGCCTCTATGGTAAGCCTTCATGAAGTACAGCGTCAACCAGGCAGCAAGGAGTGATTATTAACGTAGCATCCGCTGCAATGCGATTGCTCCGGGCGGGGTGGAGAGTAATATCGGATCTGCCATGACGCATATTAATGAATTCGGGAAGGGACATACCCAGCCGGGGGCGGCTCTCAATCCGCGCACAGGCAAACCGGAGGAAATCGCGCTGCTTGCCCTGTTCCTCGGCTCAGACGAAGCAAGCTTTATTAATGAAGCTGTAGTGACAGCCGATGGCGGATGGACTGCTTATGAATAGTCTGCCCTGCTTCAAAAGAAAGGCCATCTCCCGTTATTCACGGTGGATGGCCTTATTACATACCGTTGTTAGTTGCGTGCATCCTGCACCCTGATATTACTGCCGAACAAAGTAGAATCGCTTGTCAGTTTGTAGGCCGGGTAGCCTTCCTCTGCTTCCAGTCGCATGATCTCATCGAATAGGGATTCCTGCTGCCGGTCACACAGAAAGGTGAAGGGTTCGGTTTGAAATACGATATCCGTCGGGGAAGGACCGCTTACAATCCGGATGACCAGAACGCCATTACAGCCGCAATCCTCCGTATCATAGAACATTTTGAATTGCCCGGGCTGGCCGGCAAGACTCTGCGTAAGACGTTCTTCAGTAAGCGGGTTTAGTTGTATTTGCATCAGATATTTCTCTCCTTTGTAGGGCAAAATGCCTGAGAATTCGATCAGGTGACAAGTATAGTGTGTATTTTGCCTGGACTCCTGTGACAGCAGTCACTTTGGGTTTGACATTAATATAACATATAATCAGGCGTTGACGTGCCCCGGCCGCCGCCGGGTCATGTCAACGCCTGATTAGGGATTATACTATATCTTAGCCGATCTGTGAGCGCACTGCCTTTTCCAGGCTGAGTAGTTCCTCTCTTACCTTAACCACTTCGCCAATAATGATGATGGCAGGATTGCTGATTCTCATCGCCGCTGCCAGTTTGCCAATACTGCCGAGCGTTCCGGTCACCGTCCGTTCGCGCACTGTTGTCCCGTTCTCAATCAGTGCAATAGGTGTCAGCGGATCTTTCCCGTGCTTAAGCAGCTGATCACAAATCTCGCCCAGTTTGCTGACTCCCATATAGATGACAAGAGTGTCCACACTATGGGCAAGTGCATCCCATCGTACCGGAGAGTCCTGATCATGGCAGCGGCTGCCGGTCACGATAGCGAATGAGGCTGCCAAACCGCGATGGGTCAGCGGGATGCCGGCAGAAGCTGCTGCACCGATCGCCGAGGTGATCCCTGGAATTACTTCGTATGGGATTCCTGCAGCGGCGGCTTCCAGCGCTTCCTCCCCGCCCCGTCCGAAGACAAACGGGTCTCCGCCTTTCAGGCGTACCACATGACATCCGGCTGCAGCATAGTTGATCATCAGCTGTTGGGTGGATTCCTGCGGCATCGAGTGAAGTCCGGGTGCTTTGCCGCAGTAGATGCGCAGAACATCGCTTTTGGCATAGCCCAGCAGCTCTTCATTCACCAGGCGGTCATACAGAATCACATCTGCACACTGAATACGCCGCAGTGCCTTGACTGTAATCAGCTCGGGATCACCGGGGCCTGCACCGACAATGGATATGCTGCCCTGCTTCATAGGCTTTTCTCCAGGGCGGCTGTGGCTGAGATTACTGTATCGCGTCCCGGCGTCAATCCGGCTTCAGAAGAGGCTCCGGGTTTGAAACTTTTTTGCGACAGATATAGAAGAATGCCTGTGAACAGCAGGCCTCCGGCGAAATTGCCGATTAGTACGGGAATACCGTTCCAGATCCACCAGTCCGCGAAGCTGACATTCGCGCCAAGCATCATTCCGGCAGGAATAACGAAGAAGTTGACTACCGTATGCTCGAAGCCTTGCCCGAAGAAGGTAAGGATCGGCAGCCACATGGCGAAGATTTTGCCGGATGTGGATTTGGAGGTCATGGCCAGAACCGCACCCAGCGTAACCATCCAGTTGCAGAGTATGGCTTTGATGAAGGCGAGTGTCATCCCCTCTGCCCCCATACTCTTGTAGGCCGTCGTCTTGCCTTCACTGGCCGTAATCAGTGTCTGAATCAGCGGATTCGACATATCCGTCCCCATCTTCGTAATTGTGAGTCCATAGAGAGCTGCGTATACTGCGCATCCAATCAGATGCCCGATAATAACCCAGAAGAAATTACCCAGCATCCGTTTTATTGTTGTCCGCTTCTCCAGCACAGCCAGCGGGACCAGGGCAAAGCTGCCGGTGACGAGTTCAAGCCCAAGTAGAATGATCATCACAAAGCCTACAGGAAACAGAAGTGCACCAACCATCGGGATCTTGGTCTGAGCGGTTGCGGTAAAGGCCAGCGTTGTGGCACAGGCCAGTATGGCACCGCCAAGGCTGCCGCGGACAATCAGCTGCATAATGCCCAGTTCCGCTTTGGTCTTGCCGGCTTCAATCATTGAGGTCAATACTTCACTTGGTTTGACATAGTCCATTAGGAATCCCCCTTATATGCTCGGATGAATTATATCGTTAGGTACAAGCTGCCACTGGTGTGATCAACCTCTACCTCATAGGTTGTCACATGCCCTGTATCAGGTGCCTGCACGTCACCGCTATGGAGATCGATCCGCCAGTCATGGAGCGGACAATGCACCTTCGAACCGCAGACCATCCCTTCGGATAAGACTCCGCCTTTATGCGGGCATTTATTCTCCACCGCCAGCACCTCCCCGCTGCTTAACCGGAACAAGGCAATCTCGGTATTTCCCACCCGTAACTTACGCGAGCCCTTGATGTCAATATCGTTCAAGTTACCAATGAGCATCTTGGTCATTGTCATTTGTAAGCCCCCTTAGACTGTCTCCGGCAAGGAGATCGGTTCGAAATTTTTGCGCAGCTCCGGTGTATTCACAATTTGCTTCCATGGATCGGTGGTGAGACTAAGCGTCTTCTGAATTCTCTCCTGCAGCGCCAATCGTGCCTCGCGGGACTCCAGCGCCTGCTTGATGCTGTCAAGGCCGACACGTTCCACCCACTGGGCAGTCCGTTCATTCCACCCGGCATTTTCACGGTAATATTGCAGGAACGCACTGGCCCACTCCATCACCTCATCATCGGTCTTCACCACGCAGAGCAGCTCCGTGGCCCGGACATGAACGCCGCCGTTGCCGCCGATATGCAGCTCCCAGCCGCCGTCAATGGCTACGACACCGAAGTCCTTAATCGTCGCTTCCGCACAGTTGCGCGGGCAACCGGATACGGCCAGCTTCACTTTGCCCGGTGTGTTCAGCCGTTCAAAGGCCTGTTCCAGCCGGATACCCATTCCAAGGGCATCCTGTGTGCCGAACCGGCAATAGGTGGAGCCGACACAGGTTTTCACTGTCCGCAGTGTCTTGCCGTAGGCATGGCCGGAGGGCATATCCAGCTCTTCCCACATCTTCGGCAGGTCCTCCTTCTTCACCCCAAGCAGATCGAGCCGTTGTCCGCCGGTGAACTTGACCAGCGGTACCTCGAACTTCACCGCAACCTGGGCAATCTTGATCAGTTCTGCCGGAGAGGTGACACCTCCGTAGATTCTCGGCACCACAGAATACGTACCGTCCTTCTGGATATTGGCATGATAGCGCTCATTGGTGAATCTGGATTCGTTCTCATCCAGATATTCCTCAGGCCAGAGCATTCCCAGGTAGTAGTTAAGGGAAGGCCGGCATTTGGCGCAGCCTTCTTCATTGCTCCACTCCAGGACATTCATGACCTCCTTGACAGTCATCAGCTTCATCCGTTTAATTTCGGCGACGATCTCATCCCTCCCGAGCGTGGTGCAGCCGCAGATCCCTTCTTTGACCGTTACGGCATCCTCACCGGCATATAGCTGCAGCAGTCCTTCCACCAGCGGCTTGCAGCCGCCACAGGAAGCCGAAGCTTTGGTGCAGGCTTTGATCTGCCCAACACTGGTACAGCCGCCGGAGGTAATCGCATCGGCAATCGCCCCTTTCGAGACTCCATTGCAGCCGCAGATGATCTCATCATCTGCCATTCCTTCAAGCCGGTTCCCTTTAGGTGCCAGCGCATCAGCAGATATTCCGAGCAGCAGCTCTTTTTCTCTCCCCTTAATATTCTCGCCCTTCTTAATCATCGAGAACAGCTGCGCTCCGTCACCTGTATCACCGAACAGCACGGCTCCAATCAGTTTGTCGCCGTGAAGGACCAGCTTCTTATACACACCGTCGGTCTCATCCTGGAACCGCAGCGCCTTGGTGCCGGGCTGTTCGGTGAATTGTCCTGCCGAGAACACATCGACGCCGGATACCTTCAGCTTGGTAGAGGTAACCGAACCGGCGTAGCCTTCTGTTGGTACACCTGCCAGCCTTTTAGCCAGGACGGCTCCCTGTTCATATAGCGGGGCGACAAGCCCGTAGGCAATACCCCGGTGTTCCGCGCACTCCCCGACGGCATAGATGCCGGGCAGGCTGCTCTCCATATAATCGTTCACAATAATCCCGCGGTTGACTTCAATCCCGCTGCTGCGGGCAAGCTCTACATTCGGCTTGATGCCGACAGCCATCACAATCAGATCCGCGTCTTCTATGCTGCCATCTGCGAACAAAAGGCCCTTGACCCGCTTTTTGCCAAGAACTGCTTCGGACTGCTTCTTCAGCAGGAACTTCATTCCCTGGCCTTCCAGTTCCTTGCGCAGCATTACGGAGGCGGACTCGTCCAGCTGGCGCTCCATAATATATTCATGGATGTGGACTACCGATACCTCCATCCCCAGATGCAGCAGCCCTCTTGCCGCCTCCAGTCCGAGCAGACCGCCGCCGATCACCAGCGCTTTGCCATATTTTTGCGATACCTCCTGCATGATTTGTGTATCCTTGATGTCCCGGAAGGCAATAACGCCCTCCTTATCTGCACCCGGGATCGGCAGCATGAAGGGGTTGGAGCCGGTTGCCAGAATCAGCTCATCATAACTGGCAGTAATTCCTTTATCCGTATGGACTTTGCGCTCTACAGGATCAATGGAGGTTACGGTGTGTCCTGTATACAGCTGAATATTGAAGCTCCGGTACCACTCCAGATCGTTGATTACGATCTCTTCAAGGCTTGCACCGCCTGCAAGAACAGAAGACAACATGATCCGGTTATAATTCGGATGCGGCTCCGAACCAAAGATTGTAATGTCATAAGCCTCCGGCGCTAATTTGAGCAGATGCTCAATCACCCGTACCCCCGCCATCCCGTTGCCGACTAGTATCAGTTTTTTGCGAATTGCTGACATGTCTCTCTCTCCTCTCCAGGTAAACAACAGAAATAGCCCGCTTCACTCCGCCCGGAAACATACTTCTTCCCTTGCGATTTAAGTGAAAGCAGGCGCCATTGCCGCTTCAACCGAATACATCGTTGTATTCGAAGAATTGATGAATTTGTTAAAACGACTATACTACAGCCATCCTGATTACGTCAATAATTATGACATATAAAATTTTATTATTTTAATTCATCGACAAAATTACCTAAACTGTGTTATATAATATTACATCATCTTTATTCCGACTGTACTTGTTCTCCACTGATGTGCAGACTTAACCCCTTATTATATGTAAAAGGAGCGTCGTCAACTATGCATTCCCTGTTAGTTATAGATCCGGGCAGAACAGAGAATTCCGCAGAAGAACGCTCCTCACCAAGTCCTGACAGTATTCTCAGTTCCTGCGGTTATGTAACCGGGACGGCTGCTTCGGAAGATCAGGTCTTTCCGCTGATCAGTGATACGGATGCCTTCATTCTCCATCTCCCCGTTACTGAGATCAGTTATTGGAGAAGTATTCTGGTTCAGCACAAGGTTGCCCCGGTACTCTGGTGGTGTACCCCGCGAACCGCAACGTTATCCGTCTCTGCCTGTGGAGATGATATTATGGTGGATGGAATATTGTCTCCGGCGATGCAGCCTCAGGAGATCCACTGGATCCTCCACTTCAGCTCCAGACAATGCTTCGAGCGCCAGCAATGGCTCAAGGAACGGGAACAGCTGTTATCCCGGCTTGAGGAGCGTAAATGGATCGACATGGCCAAAGGTATTCTCTCCAAAGCCAGGAACATCAGCGAATCCGAAGCTTACGACCTGCTGCGCAAGCAGGCCATGAATGAACGGAAACGGATGGTCGATGTCGCTACTTCCATTGTCAAGGTGTACCAGATGCTGCAGGATCAAACTTAAGGAGACTTCCATATGATTAATATTCTGAAAGAAGTGGCCCGCGGGAAGCGCGGTGCCAAGGATTTAAGCTACGGGGAAGCGGAATATGCGGCGGAAGCCATTCTCGGACAGACTGCTTCTCCGGTGCAGATTGGCGCGTTCCTGATCGCCGAACGCATGAAGCTGGAGAGCCTGGAAGAGCTGGAAGCCTTCGTCGCGGTCTGCCGCAAATATGCCTCACGGGAACCTGTCCAACAGGGGATCGATTGTGCCGGCCCCTATGACGGCAGGGTTCATTCTTTCATCGCCACATTCCCGGCAGCCTTCCTTCTGTCTGCCGCCGGTCTGCCGGTTACCCTGCATGGCTCCGCAGGCTTGCCTCCGAAGTGGGGAATTACGCTGCAGGATATCATTCAAGCATCCGGAATTGATATTGCCGGTCTGAGCCGCAGTGCCGCCATTGAGGCGGCGGAGGCCAGCGGTGTGCTGTTCGCAAATTCTGAGCAGTGGTGCCCGCCGCTGGGTGCATTGCGCGGCCTGCGTGAAGACATTGGGCTGCGCACGATTTTCAACACAGCCGAGAAGCTGATTGATTATTCCTGTTCACCTTATATCGTCTTCGGCATTTTTCATAATACGGTATTCGACCGGATCTCCCGGCTGATTGTGAAGCTCGGTTATCAGCGGGGATTGGTTGTTCAAGGCGTGGAAGGCTCAGAGGATCTGTATATCGACCGGCCGAACCGCGTATACCGCATTCAGAATGGAGCGGCGGAGCTGGATATTATTGATCCGGAGTCGCTCGGACTGGACGTGCCCGTTCCGGAGTTCAGTTGGACAGCCGAAAGACAGCTGCGTACCGCCGAGGAAGTGCTGCAGGGCGGCGGACATCTGGCATTCTACAATCAGACACTGCTCAATGGCGCAGCCCGACTCCATGCCGCCGGCAGGGTCAACTCTATTGAGGAAGGCGTCTATACCTGCAAGCATCTGCTGGATAACGGTCAGGCCTGGAATACGTATGCGAAATGGAAAAGCACGATGTTAGCAAGCAGGGCAGCCTCCCTTGGGCAGGTGTAGCCTCTTTGCAGGCGTATAAAGGGGCGGCAGACCGTATTTGCAGTCTGCTTTTTGCGCGCGGTTAAGCACCGGGCTGCTGCCTGGTGTTGCTTTCCTTTGCGGGAGTACTGGCGATCAGGCACTTTTTCTGCGGGAGCATACCGGGTTCTACACAACTAACACACTATTATGAGGACTGAGATTCCGTTATTTCAGCAGTTTTGGCGAAATCGCTTGACAAGCGGACTCAGATTCCGTTAAGTGTCCGAAACACGCTCATTTTTTGTCCGAATGTACAGGATAACGGAATGTCAGTCCGCGTACGCTGCAATAGAGCTTTTTACATGAAATAGAGGAATATCAGTCCGCTTCTTCACTTAGTCGAACAGTTCCAGTACCACAAGCATCTCCAGTACCACAAGCACCTCCAACACACCAGTATTTCCAATTCCCCAACTCCACCAGTACGCTACCAGCACTACCAGCTCCACCAGTACCTTCATCCCCACCAGTACCCGTTCTTAGCAAGCCCTCACATATCAGCATCTCTCCTGTAACGGCAGCTTACCCGTCCCTATAAGGAAAGCATCTTTTCAGCAAGGAATAGAAGGATAAATTTATGGTGGATGCCAATAAATTCTTGTATATTGAAAAAAAAGCACGCAGTCCGTATTTGAACGGTGCGCGCCTCACATTTAATCCGTATGCAGCGCATTGCGGCGCTCGATGGCTCCGGCGGATTCTTTAGAATCGCTTTTGCCTCCTAATTTGAACACCAGAATTCCCCCGACGATGATGAGCACACCGATCAGCTGATTGAACGAGAACGGAACCTTCTCCAGGCCCAGCCAGCCCAAGGAATCCCAGAGTAAGGCGAAGCCGAGCTGAGCGGTCAGGACAATGGAGATGGCATAAGTTGCGCCAAGAATTCGGGTGGCCTGGACCAGACAGATGACGACACCCACACCGATCATACCGCTGAACCAGTACCAGGGCTGCATATGCTGCAGCGTGAACATGTTCTTCCCTTCCATAATCAGCCCCATAATCAGTGAAGCTGCGAATCCCATGCCCAGCACCAGTGTGGTGGTTGTCCAGGAGCCTGTATGCTCATTGACCTTGGCATTGAAAATATTCTGAAGACTAACCAGTGCACCCGCGATTAGCGCGAGTAATATTCCTGCTAACATATCTGTTGCTCCCTTATATACTAATTTGTATTGCCTTGTTGCCTGCTGGATATATTCTACATTGCTTGACCTAATCATCAGAACTTCAGCACGACCACACCCAGGATCATCATCCCGATCCCGATAAACTGCGGCAGCTTCATCTTCTGCTTGGCTACCCCGAACCAGCCCTTGATGTCGATGACAAAAGTCAGGCACAGCTGGGCAATCAGCAAAGCGGAGATGGTTAAGGTGACACCGATGCTCTGAATCGCCGTAACCTCACTGAAAATAACGAATGCGGCAAATCCGCCACCGATCAGATACAACGGATTAACCTTGCGGAAGCCGTGTTTCTTCCCGTCCCGTACGATCAGCGCAATGACCAGCGCCATCAGGAATCCGGTGAACTGTGTGATCGTTGCTGCCTGCCATGTACCAATATCCTGGCTGATTCTTGCATTCGCTACCCCTTGCAGCGTAATGCATGCCCCGCCTATAAATGCGAAAATTATCCCCTTCATCTGTCTCTCTCCTCTATATACTGTCTGCTTTAATTAAAAGCCAGTTTGCCGGATTCGGGAAGGACATATGTCCTGAGTTGTAAAAAGTGTCTGCGAACAGCTGCCCGAAAGCGGCCGGTAAAGAGATAAAAAGCCCATTCCAAACCGGATTTCCGGCTCGAAACGGGCTTATAACTGTATGGTTTAGGAGAGTAGCTTCATTTCCCGCAGCTTGTCCATAATCAACACACTGACAGCTGATACACGGGCTTTATCCTCATAGGTTAACCAGGCCAATTCCTCGATTTCGGAAGCCGGACTCAGTTCACCCGTGAAATCTGCCGTGAGGCAGGTCATCCGGACTGAAATGCCCTCTGCTTTGCCATGCGCTGGAGCTTCAAAGCTTCCGAATTCCGCAATAGTCTCCGGTATGATCTGAACAGATAATTCCTCAAGGATCTCCCGGATCAATGTCTGTGCATCACTCTCACCATGCTCCCGTTTGCCTCCCGGGAAATAATAAGTGTCCTTTCCTTTGGAACGCGCACCAAGCACCTTGCCGTCCACAATATATATCCAGGCAATTTTATCAATTACTTCTGTCATTGTCCGTCTGCACCTTTCTTCATCGAACTTTAATATGCATTTGCTGCTCCGCTTCATCCCAGGGTACCGGATACGCCTGGCCTTTGGCGCAGAAGATCGAGGTAGAGGAGTAAGCCGGATCGGCATTTTTATTATAATTCCGCTGCTGAATTACTGTCCCGGTCTGATGGCACGGCTGATAACCCGCGACTCTAAGCGACAGCGAACCCTTGCCCTGGGTCATGGAAGCCAGTCTCACCCCATAATTCATGAAGCTTGCCACTGGAACCGTACCGGTAATGACAGCGTTGGACTCCGTAATCTCAGGTGGGCTGAAGCTGCCGCTGGCCTGCTGGATATCACTCATTACTTTGCCCACGTAGTCTGAATCTATCCGGAGCTTCAGGTCATAGACTGGCTCCAGCAGCAGATTCACGGCCTGCTCCAGCCCCTGGCGTAAGGCACGGTAAGCCGCTTCACGGAAATCTCCACCGTTCGTATGCTTATTATGTGCTCTGCCGCTAAGCAGGGTGATCTTCAGGTCGGTCAGCGGTGAACCGGTCAGCAGGCCGTGATGGCCGCTCTCCAGCAAATGCTGCTCAATCTGATGCTGATAGCCCACGGCCAGATCATCCGGATGACAATTGTTAATGTAGGTAATACCGCTGCCGCGTTCCCCAGCCTCCAGCTTCAGATGAACCTCGGCGTAGTGGCCCAGCGGTTCGAAATGTCCGTAGCCATAGACGGTGCCAGTGATCGTCTCCTTGTAGAGAATCTCCGGCGGACCAAAAGTGATCCGGATCTGAAACCGTTCAGCCATGATCTGCTCCAGAATCTCCAGCTGAATTCCTCCCATCACATGGATATGCAGCTCCTGCAGCTCTTCATCCCAGCTTACATTGAGCGAAGGATCTTCCGCACCCAACTGTCCAAAGGCATTCATCAGTTCTTTCAGGTGTACCGGCGGCTCAAAAAGGACTTTGGATTTCAGCGTAGGTATCAGGCCGCTTTCCTGTGAGTCCATCAGTTCACCAACGCCCTCACCGGGCAGGGCCTCAGTAAGCCCTACAACCGCGAACAGTTCCCCTGCGGCAGCCCAATCGGCGGAAATATATTTGGTGCTATTATATTTCCGGATTCCGGTGACCCGCGCCGATAAACGTTCCGGTCCATGTCCGTACATTATGCTGTCCCTATTCTTCAGAACTCCCTGTAGAGCCTTGATGTAGGTGATACGCGTGCCTTTTTCGTCGTGGCGGATCTTGTAGACTCTCCCCGCAAAAGGCAGCTCATGATCGTACTCCGTGAAGGTTAACGCGTTAAGAACCTCCAGGAACCCGTCCACCCCTTGATCAAGCAATGCAGAGCCCTGCATACACGGAAATATCTCTCCGCGCTTCAACATGTCTGGCAGAGCACTATGGAAGACGTTGTCAGACAGTGTTCCTTCCAGATACACTTCCAACAGCTCGTCATCACGCTCGGCTATAAATGCTCTCTGCTCATCAGTCAACGCTTCCCCCGGCTGCTGCGACAGCAGGAAGGCATTGCCGCTGAGCTGCTGCCGGATCTCTTCGAGTACACGCTGCGTATCCGCACCAGCACGGTCGGTTTTGTTAATGAAGAACAGGGTGGGAATGTTATGCTGGCGCAGCAGCTGCCATACGGTTTCCGTATGACTCTCCACGCCTTCCACCGCACTGAGGATGACCACCGCATAATCCAGCACCTGCAGACAGCGCTCCATCTCTGGAGAGAAATCAACATGGCCCGGAGTATCCAGCAGGAAATACCGCGAATCCTTATACACAAATTCCGCCTGATCGGCAAAAACAGTGATTCCGCGCGCTTTTTCAATCTCGTGGGTATCCATGAAGGTATCCTGATGATCCACTCTGCCACGGCTGCGGATCGCTTCGGTATGGTAGAGCAGCTGCTCAGCGAAGGTCGTCTTGCCGGCATCTACATGTGCGAGCAGTCCGACAGTTATATTATTCATACGGTGCGCTTACACACCTCCACGGATATGCGGAGCTACTTCGGACTGATAAAATTCGCTAAGACGCTCCATTTCAGCTGAACTATAGGATGGAACATCCAGTGTAGCAAGATTGTCTGCGATCTGAGCCTCGTTCTTGAAGCCAGGAATGACACAGCTGACGGCCGGATGATCCAGAATCCAGCGCATAGATGCTCTGGCCATATTCCCGCGTCCTTCTGCGATCCAGTCGAGCTTGCGGGCCAATGCAACACCGGTGACAAACGGCAGTCCGGCGAAGGTCTCCCCGACATTAAAGTGCTCCCCGTTCGCATTGAAGCTGCGGTGGTCGTTCTCCTGGAATGTGCTGGATTCCTTGAATTTACCAGTCAGCAGTCCGCTGGCCAGCGGCAAACGCACCAGAATACCCGCTCCGTGGGCGGCAGCACGCGGCAGCAGTTCAAGTGCAGGCTGCTGGCGAAACAGATTGAAGATCACCTGCAGCGCCTCCACACCTGGATATTCAAGGCATAGCAGACCTTCCTCGATAGTTTCAACACTCACGCCGTAATGGCGGATTTTGCCTTCAGCTTTCAATTGGTCAAGCGCTTCGAAGACACTGCCGTCCCGTAGAATCTCAATCGGAGGACAGTGGATCTGATACAGATCAATGGCCTCTCTCTCCAGCCTGCGCAGGCTCTGTTCACAATATTCACTAATTCTGCGTGCGGAGTAGTTCTGCGGATCATGAATATCTCCACCACGGCAGAACTTAGTGGCAATATGTATCTCATCCTGCTTGCCTTTGGTTGCCTTGGCGAGTAGCTCTTCCGCATGCCCGGAGCCGTATACATCGGCAGTATCAAAGAAATTAACGCCCTGCTCCAAAGCCAGCTGCAATCCCTTGAGTCCGTCTTCATCCCTGCTGCTGCCCCAGTCCCCGCCGATTGCCCAAGTGCCAAAGCTGACTTCACTTACTGATAAACCTGTATTTCCCAGCTTGCGGTATTTCATCGTAGAACCTCCGTTTTGAGTTTAGTTAGTATAATGAATCCTATGGAACCGTTAACAACTGACCTTATTATTATGAATGGTTTGCACGGTAAGGTCCAGTCTCTGTATAGTTATACCGCCCCATACTTAATCGCAGATTGCATACTAGTCCGTTCTTGCGGGAGATTCCAAGTCCATCCACCTCTGACGCGGACTGAGATTCCCTTAATTGAGCTTATCAGGGTGATTTGCTGAACAATCGGACTCAGAATCGCTTAAATTACTCAATACTGTTCATTTCAGACACGATTTAACTAGATAACGGAATCTCAGTCCGCATCCTACAACACTGGATTTCTTACCCAAATGCAACATAGAGTTGTTTACATTAAAAAAGACCGCCTCCATTCTAATGGAGCACAGCCGGTGACTGAAGTTTAAGCTCCTAGCTCTCCATGACATAAGCAAACACCGGATAGCTCTCCACATGCTCGAATCCCAGCTTCAGTGCCAACCTATGTGACGCGGTATTCTCATGTGTGGTTTCCCACAAGGGTAGCTGGCCTCTCTCCAGGTAATAACTAATCAGTGACCGGGCGGCTAGCGTCCCGTATCCTTTACCGCGCTCAGCTTCTGAGTATGTAACCACATCAATGAAATAACTGTTGTTCACGGTCCTCTTCATGAGCCTCCAGAACAGTAAATTCCCTGTAGTCAACGGTCACACCATATTCAACCTCCAATACAATCATGAAGATCAGCGCCAGAAACCAGTTTGAAGGTACTGTAGTGTCGATTGAAGAGGGACAAGTCAATGCGAAGGTTGTGGTGGACACCGGAGGCCAGAAGCTCACTTCTATTATCTCAGTAGAAGCGCTACGCGATTTGGAACTGAAGGAAGGCTCTGCTGTTACGGCAATTATCAAAGCTTCCTCCGTATTGCTGATGGCATAACCGGCTTACGGCTTGCGCCGGGTAAGCTCATAGCCTATGCAAGCCCGCACGCCAAAAGACCTGATCCGGCGATCCGCCGCCACTCAGGTCTTTTGGGTTCAGTACCGCAGCACCAGCACAAACCGCATGCCCCGCTCCAGCGGCTCCGCGAAGATATCGCCGCCCATCTTCACCAGCAGCTGCTTGCAGATGAATAGGCCGAGGCCGTTACCCGGCTTCCCGTCCGCATTGGAGCCGCGCCAGAAGCTGGCGAAGATATAGGGCAGCTCGCCCAGCAATAGCGGTTCGCCTGAATTCTCAATGACGATGAGCTGGCGGTAGTCCTCTTCCCGGAAGGTCATGCTGACCGTACCGCCATCGCCGTATTTTATCGCATTCTCGATAAGATTATTAAGTACTTCAAGCAGCCTATCCAGATCACCCAACAGCAGCTTGTCCTGATAAGGACCCACCTTCAGCTCTATCTTCAGCAACTCCAACCGTTCTTTATGACCCAGGACCACCTTCTTGATTAACTCACTGATATAGAACTCCCCCGGCACGACCTCCATTTCCTGCAGTGAGGAGACTGAAGCCATGATAATATCGCCGATCAGCTGTTCAATATCCTCTGCTTTCTGACCAATCAGCCTTGCAGCAGCTTTGCGTTTCTCTTCACTGTCATAGAGGCTTTCGTCCAGCGCACTGGCGTATAGCCTGATCGAGGCGACCGGTGTTTTGAGCTCATGCGATAGAGAAGCGACCAGCGTCTGGCGGTCTTTTTCCAGGCGGAGATTGGTCTGCTTCTGGGTGTCCAGCGTTTGCCGCAGCAGGTCGAGCCCCCATACGAAACGGCCGAAGAACCGGCTCCGGTGCTCCTTCATCCCTGTATTCACATGACCCCTGGACAGCTCATAAGGCAACTCTTGTAGGGTGTGAAACGGCTGCAGAATCTGCTTACGGATATAGAACAGCAGGGCTATCATTGCCCCAAGCACCGCCAGCAGGAACACATTCAGGACCAGGAATACGCTGCGGTCCGCACCGGGCAACCGGTATGAGAACCTTAAATACCCTGTCAGCTGCTGCTCCAGATAGACAGGTTTGACCGTGAATTCGTATGAATCCGCTACACCTATTCCGGCAAAAAACCGCTCAACTGCCTGTGCTTCCGCCCCCTGATCTATCCAGCTTAAGCCGTTAACGTATGTATAATCTCCCGGAGTAAGTATAATCTCTTCCGGCCGCACCCCGCGCTGCACCTGCTCAATAATCCGGTTGATCTCCACCCGGTAAGCTTTGCCGGGCTCCCTTATTTCCCGGTAGGATACATATGTATTCAGAATGGCAATCACGATGAACCCGCCGAGTATTGTCCAGAGAATCAGTCTGTTAAATGCCTTCATACTTGTATCCTACCCCCCAGACGGTTACAATCCGCCTTGGCTCTTTGGGGTTCAGTTCGATTTTGTCCCGCAGCTTATTCATATGTACCGTCAGCGTCGAAGGCTCACTGAAGCTGTCTGCCCCCCATACCTGCTGGAACAGCCACTCTTTACGCAGAGCCTTTCCCTTGTTATTCATCAGCAGCACCAGCAGCTCATATTCCTTGGCCGTCATCCCGAGCTGCTGCCCGCCTCTATATACCATCATCGAGGTCCGGTTAACTGTAAGGTCTCCATCTGCCAGCAGCTGCTTATCATCGTTCATCTCATAGCTGCGACGCAGATGTGCTTTGACCTTGGCTGTCAGCAGGTTGACCGAAAAAGGCTTCTCCAGATAATCATCTGCGCCCAGCGTAAGGCCGATAATCTTATTGTCATCCCCATGGCGTGCACTCATAATCAGAATCGGCAAATTGAACTTCTCCCTGGCGATTCTGCAGACGGCGAAGCCGTCAAGCTCCGGCAGCATAATATCGAGCAGCAGCAGCCTGACCGGATGCATCTCCAAATATGTCAACCCCTCTTCCCCGGAAGCCGCAATGAATACAGAATACCCCTCCAACTGCAAAAAATCCTTGATCACCTCCGCCAGCTCCGCATTGTCTTCAATGATCAGAATATCCGCCACGGCTATCTCCTCCTGCTGCTTGTTACCAGCCCATCTCCATCAGCCAGCCCGCCAGGCTGCGCTCACGTTCCCTCGAACCCTGCTCCGGTGAATATTTGCCCAGGACATGCTCGCCCTGAATATTGCCGTCCACCATATATAATACCTTATCACTCTGTGCGGCTACCTTCACATCATGGGTCACAATCATAACGGTTGTTCCCTCACGGTTGATCCGGCACAGCTCATTCATGACTTCCTGCGCAGCTTTCGAATGGAGTGCACCCGTCGGTTCATCGGCAAACAGCATCGCCGGCTCATTAATCAGTGCCCGGCAAATACAGGCCCGCTGCAGCTGTCCGCCGGATACCTCTGTAATGTCATGTCCGGCCGTTTCAATAATATTCAGCTTCCGCATCAACGCATCTGCGTACTGATTGACATCGCTGCGGCTGCGCCTGCTTCCCTTCCCGGATATCGCCTGATAGCCCGATAGAATGATATTATCATAAACCGACAGATTGCTCAGCATATGCATCTGTTGAAAGATGAATCCCATCTTGTGCAGCCTCAGGTCAGCCATTCCTTTCTCGGAGAGCTGCGAGAGACTCTGCCCGTCAAACACCACTTCACCCGCCGTGAGCCGGTCCATCCCGCTGACGGTGTAGAGCAGTGTTGATTTACCTGAGCCGGACGGCCCCATCACGGACACGAATTCTCCTTCATGAAGCGTAAGATTAATATTCCGCAGGACATTATTCTGTCCTTTATTTACAATATAGGTTTTGCATAGATTGGTCACTTCAAGTACAGCTGCCATTCAATATTCCTCCTTGGGTAAATGATTTCTGTTCGCTGAAGCTCACTCTTTATTCATATTCCAGATCTGCACACGTTTGATCTGACCGCAGCTGGTGTATACCGCCAGCATGACGACAGCAAGGATGAGCAGCGGATAGAACACATAGACCTGAAGCGGGACGATCGTGAGTTCCAGCTTCGTCAGACCGAATATCCGGAAGAGGATGCCGAGTAAACGTCCTCCAAGGGTGTTTGCGGCGATTACACCCAGGATTAATGAGGCTGCCATAATAATCAGAATGCGCAGCACCTGCCACAGCCGGATGGCTGAATTCGTGAAGCCGATGCTCTTCATCACCGCAATCCCGTGCACTTCCTTCGTAATCATCAGCCTGACAAACAGGCTAGTGATGAAGAATGTAATGATGCAGATAATTGCCGTGAGCAGCGAATTGATGCTTTTTAACTGGCCCATGAAGCCTCCAGTGATTTCGCCCAGCATTTCCAGCGCCGTCTTGATATTCAGGTCACTGTACTGACTCTGGATTTCCTTAATCATCTCTGCCTTTTGGTCAGCCGGGGCATTGATTGTTCCGGAGAACAGATAAGCACCTATCACCTGCGGGTTGTATTCCTGTGCAATCCAGACCGCATAGCCCTCGTTAGAGATACTTTGGAACAATCCGGTAATGATAAAAGTGCTTTGTACGCCATCAATCTCAAATATCATATTGTCGCCAACCTGCTTGCCGTATTTCTCGCTCATAATGGTTGTAACAGCAATTTCATTCTTAAGCATAGGCGCAGTGCCCTCCAGGAATGGAACGGATTCAGCGAAGTCATTCTTCTGTCCGTTAATTCTCCGGTTCTCTTGCCCGTCATCAGAAATGTACTTGGTCATCAATGCGTAATTCGCCGCAAGTGACACGTCAAACCCTTGCTCCTTCATACTCCGGCTGATTTCTGCCTTCTCCTGCTGAATCTCTTGAGTGGTCTTATCCCCGACCACAGTCTTGGTATAGAAATCCGCTCCAATCGTACCAAAATAATCCAGAAACGTAGGAGAAACAATTGTATTGGTCAAATTCACCGGAATCAGAATGATGGCTGTACTTAAGATTAGAGTTAGAATAAGCGAGGTATAGCTTTTCAGCCGGTTCAGCACATCGCTCAGCGCCAGGAAGAATGCGGTATGCAGGAACCGGCTTTTATGTAAATGAATGCTGCGGGAAGCCTTGAAGCGTTCTCCTGTCTGGCCTTGGCGGATAGCGTCAATGGCCGAAGCCTTGTTAATCTTGCGCATACAGAGTAAACAGAACAACAGAATGAAACCTATAATGGCCACAGTGCTGCACGCTGAAATAATGATGCTGATGCTGCCGCCGGGTAAGATCAGATACTGCGAGGTCCTGCGGGACATTAGCTCTGTCAGCGGAAGGCTGATTCCAAGTCCGATGGCGCCGCCAAGAAAGGCGAGACCCATATATTTCGTTAAATAGAGCTGCTTGATCCCCCGGCTCCTGAACCCGATCGCTTTCATCACGCCGATCTCCTTGTACTCATCCTGCAGCGTAGAGACAATCGTGAACCGCAGGGTGAGAAATGCAATGAAGATCAGAAACAGGCTGATCGCAAACATCATCACGGAGATGATCTGGTCTGTTAAATAAGACGTGGAGACTAGCGACTTGTCGGCATCGAAGTTAATAGGCAGATTCGTTGTGGCGAATGAGCCCGACAATTCCGTGGGAGATATACCCGGGACCGCGATTAAGCTCCACAGATTCACCAGAGAATCGTCTGGCAGGCTCTGCTCTATTTCTGCAAAATCTTCATCCGCCAGTATAATCCGTTTGAAGCCCATCAAATCCGACCCCATAAAGGCATCCTTGAAGAAACCGTGCACCTTGAAGGTTTTCGTTATATTGTCAAAGGTAAGCGTGATTGGTTCTCCTGACTTAATGCCACTGGCTAGTATTAGGCTTGTCGGCAGTCCTATTTCCCCTGGCTGAAGGCTATAAGGCTCATTGTCTTCTCCAAAGATAAGATTGACCTGCTCCGGCACGGTAGACAGCATAAGACTCATATTCCCGGAAAAGCTGGCACGCCCGTCAGGCATTTCTATCTGATTCAGCGTTATTGAGATAAATTTCTCCATGTACGAAGTCTCTACTCTCTTCTCATTCCGAATCCATTCCTGGATGACCTTGTTATATTCCGGATGATCGGCCAGCGCAATATTAAGATCTGCCACCCGGCTCTTGTCAATAAAACTGTCGAGGGCGCTGGAGGTGGAATACATCAGGCTGGAGCTGCTCGCTACGAGCGTAGAAGCCAGAATAATGAGTACCAATAGAACGGTATTCATCACTTTTTTACGCCGCAGATCTTTTTTAAGTATTTTCAGGAACACGATGTTGTTCTCCTTTCGTCAAGCTCTGTCCTGATTATAACGGGGCAAATATTAAATAATCCTTAAGTCGCTGCAAAAGAAATCCGCGCAAAAAAAGAGCTACAGTATGATCCATAGCTCTCTAATTACTTCTAACCTAAACGTCCTGCTCCGAGATGCCCGATTCCGGGTCAAAGGTAAGCATCTTCGTCGCTATTTTATCAATAAAGAACCGGTCATGGCTGACGGTAACAACCGCCCCGGGAAAATGAATGAGTGCCTGCTCCATCACTTGAATACTGGTCAGATCCAGATGATTGGTAGGCTCATCCAGGATGATCACAGCAGCACCGGAGAGAAGGCATTTCGCTAACGCTACTCTGGCCTGCTGGCCGCCGGATAGATGTCCGATCCTTTTGCTCAAATCTATTTCCGAGAATTGCAGCATAGACAGGAATTTGTTCACTTTTTTCCGCGGCGCATCGAGACCCAGACCATACACATTAACCGCATGGCTTACTGTATCTTTAGGATCAAGCTCGTCCCACATCCGATTGAAATACGCGTAGCTGACACCTCGCTCCCAGGTCACAACCCCGGAATCCGGCTCCTCCTGACCCGTCAACACCTTGATTAGCGTCGATTTCCCGCTTCCGTTAGGGCCGACGATGACCAGCCGGTCTTCCTTTTGAATGTCGAAGCTAATGTTCTGGAAGATGGTCCGGTCATCATACGTCTGGCCAATTCCCTTCACTTCAGCAAGCTTGTCCGGAAAACGCAAATTGCTATAAATATCGGTAATCAGGACATTCACAGGATGCGGCTCCACCCGCTTTTTGATCTCCGTCAGCTTGCGCGACAGGCGGTCTTTGGGAGACTTTTTACGGCCCCGGTTATCCATGGCTTCAGACTCCATAAGCAGAAGTTCTTCCTCCCATTCAAACTGACGGTCGAGTACCTTTTTGCGCATCTTCTTTTTTTGAACATAATCGGTATAATTGCCTTCGTACTCCTGGAAATGATAATTCTCGATTTCTATGGTCCGTGTTACTACCCTGTCAATAAACTGCCGGTCATGTGAGACCAGAAGCATCGCCCCGGTGAAACGGTGCAGCCACTGCTCGAGCCATACGATGCCATCCATGTCCAGAAAGTTGGTAGGTTCATCGAGCAATACGACATCGGGCACCTCAATTAAGACCTTGGCCAGTGCCGCGCGGTTCCGCCACCCTCCTGATAACTCGTCTACAGGCTGATGCCGTGATCTCTCATCAAACCCCAGTTTAGTGAGCACCGTATTAATCTCCACCGAGACATTCCAGCCATCCAAATGATCCATCTGTTCAAAAAGCTCCGCTTGCCGTTCTAACAGGGTATTCATCTGGTTATCATCCGTTACTTGCCCAAGCTGTTCCCCAATTTGCTGTAGCTCCTGTTCGATAAGCGTCACCTGCCCGAAGCACAGCTCCAGCTCCTGTTGCACAGACAAGGACCCGGATAGCTCCGAGAATTGGGAGAAATAACTGATCTTAACCTTCGGGTCCAGCTCCACGTTCCCGGCCGTAGGCTGTTCTTGTCCCATGATCAGCTTGAATACAGTCGATTTACCTGCACCATTGCGTCCGATTAGACCTATTCGTTCACCTTTGCTTACGCGGAAATAGATATCTCTGAAGATCAATGTATCCTCATATTTCTTTGTCACATTCTCCATACGTATTACGCTCAAACCTATCGCCCCTCTGGTTCATAACCTCAAAATTCATCTATCCACACTCAGGGGTGATTATAACACTAAATCCGCATAACCGTTGTCACATTACACAAAAGGCCGCGATCCGCGGCCTTTTCACTTGAAACTAGAATTGTTTTTGGGCAAAATCATAAAAGGCCACGGCTGATTCCCATACCGGGAAGCCGGCCTGGGCCAGCTTGTCGCTGCCTCCGCCTTTGCCCTGATATTCGCCAAGATGGGCTTTGAAGAAGGCTCCGCAGGACAGATCCGCAGCACCGCTGTGGGCGAGCACCGCTTTATTCTCCGCCGCGCTCAGCAGCAGAACAGGCAGGTCCGTTAACGCTGTAAGCTTCGCCGCCAGACTCTGCAAATCCTTAAGCGGTCGGGTATCAGAAATATGTGTAATCAGTCCGCTGCCGGGTTCCAGTGCGGATAATAGCTCCCGGGCCAGATAAATATCATTCTGTTCCTTAAGCGAAGCCAGTTCAGTCTGCACCAGCTTCTGCTCATGCTCCCATTTCTCAATCCGGTCGATAATTTCGTCCTTACCGGTATTGAACTTGGCTGACAGCTTCCCCAGAATACGTACATTGTCATTGAATTCATCCAGTGCCCGGCTTCCGCATTTGAAGGTAATCCGGGTGTTGCCCTTCTGCTTCTCGGAACGCAGCAGCTTGATCATGCCCACGGCTCCTGTTGAAGCTACATGTGTCCCCCCGCAGGCGTTATGTTCGACACCTTCAATCTCCACAATCCGGATGTCCTCTGTCACCTTAGGCAGCTTCACCAGCGGTAGCCTGGCCATTTCTTCTGAAGTGACGAAGTAGCTGGTTATACTGCGGTTCAGGTATATCTGGCGGTTGACCTCTTGTTCGGCCTCCGCCATCTGTGCAGCAGACAGCTCCGGCACTCCGATGTCAATCGTGGCATAGTCACTGCCTAGGTGGAAGCTTAGTGTCAACGCCTGGTACAGATCACGGAAGACAGCCGACAACAAATGCTGGCCGCTGTGCTGCTGCATGTGGTCAAATCTCCGGCTCCAGTCGAGCCTGCAATTGACTTCAGCCCGATCAGGAAGCTGCGCTACCTTATGCAGCACCTCATTATCTTCCAGCACTACATCCAGCACCGGAAACTCACCTATGTACCCTGTATCACAAGGCTGTCCGCCGCCATGGGGATAGAAGGCTGTCTCTGCAAGTGTCACATAGATCCCGTCTTCACGTTCAACTGTACCACTTATGGTTGTACTCCATTCATTCAAGTAGGCTGAATCATAATACAGCTTCTTAGTCATGCGTAGACTCCTTTCCGTTACCGTCTTCAGCGGGCGTGAAGAACCTTTCCATTACGACATAGTCCTTGCCGCCCTTGCTGAAAACCTCATCTGTTGCCTGCATGCCAAATTTCTTGTAGAAGCCTGCTTTGTAGGTTCGTGCGTTGCAATAGATCCTTTGTACCCCTGCCTGCTCTGCCTCTTTCAGCACCGTCTGCAGCAGTCTGCTGCCGTAGCCCAGACCCTGCTCCAGCTCCAGCGTAGCAAACTTGCGGAACTGTGCTTCTGTACCATTAATAAACAGAGATAACACCGACACCAGTTGCTCACCCAGATACAGCCCGTAATGTACGCCAAGCTCATCATCCGTAAGTTTGATGTAATCCGGCTCTCTCTCGGGCCACATCACTTCATGCCTCAGTTTCCATGCTTCTTCCTTCTGTATGATCCTGATCTCCATCTCATCCACTCCAATATATGTACTTAATGCATCGTATCCCATATCTGCTTGCCGATCAATATGACAGTGACTGTTATGAATAGCGGGCGGATATACGCCGCGCCTTTGCGGATGGCAATTCTGGAGCCCACAATAGCTCCGATCACCATCGGAATGCCCAGAATCAGCCCATGGGTATAGCTGACAGAGCCGAGGGCTATAAACGTAAGCAGACTCGTGATGTTGCTGGCGAAATTCAGCATTTTGGCATTGCCTGCGGCCGTAACAAATTCGAAGCCCATCATCAGAAAAGCAAAGATCAGAAAAGATCCGGTTCCCGGTCCGAAGAAGCCATCGTAGAAGCCTATGACCAGTGCCGCGATAATCCCGATCAGCCGTGTTCTGCCATTGCTGCCGGAGAAGGTGGATACATCTCCCCAGGCTTTTTTGAACAACGTATAGACCGTTATCACTACCAGCATGACAATGACCAGCGGCTTCAGAAACTCTGAAGGTACCTGACGGACGGTAAGTGTACCGGCTACCGCACCTATAATGGACAACGGAATCAGTGTCCGGACCAGCTTGAAATTGATTTTGCCGGACCGCACGAAAGAAGCCGTACTGGTCAGGGAGCACATTGACCCGGCCAATTTGCTGCTGCCCAGCAGCAGAGGGAGAGGAATCCCTACGGACAGCAGTGCAGGAATTGCAATCAGTCCTCCCCCGCCTACCACAGAGTCAATTAATCCGGCCAAAAAACCGCAAAGCACCAATACTGCGACCATGCCAATCGTCCAATCTTCCATCCTGCGAAAATCCTCCTGCTATGTACTTTACATTTGTTTTCAGTAAACTTCATTCAGCATACACAATTTTCGCAGGATGCACCATAGATTTGTGAAAATGCGTACGGCTCCGGTTACTCCTGTCACGCCCAGCCATGTGAAGCAAACCAGACACCATCCCTGAACTTGCTCCAGGCCTCCTGCACAAAAGGGATTACATTCTCCGGAAGATCATCCAGCGGGAACCAGCGCAGATCATCGCATTTATCCGGCTCGGTGTTGCAAATCTCACCGCTCCAATGCTCCGCTTTGAAGAAGAAATCAATCCGTTCATTTCCGGGAGTCCGGATATGCATCGCTCCGAGCATTTCAAGGTCTGATGGCGCGATGACAGCACCGCATTCTTCCCGGACTTCACGGATGGCGGCGGAGAACAACTCCTCACCTCCATCCAGCTTGCCCGCAGGCAGACCGTAATCCCCGTCATGATGTCCTGTGTTCAAGCGCCTCAGCAGCAATATTTGCCCATCTTTGATCAGAAATACATGGACTACACTCAACAACCGGAAAGGTTCCATTTGTTAATCCCTCCTGTATGATCAGCTAACCAAATAAAGAGAACATTAGTTTGCCTTTTTACAATCGACTATAGCATACTAGGCTGTACTTTGTCAGACGGAAAGAGTACTGTCTTCTTCATTGAATGCCAAAAAGCGGTAAGGTTGCCCTCACCGCCCGCTTGGCCCCTGCTACATTAACAGGAACAAATCATTTATACGTATTCTGCTCATTTTTCTTATAGGTCGTTTTGTCATCCCTCAGGGATTCCTTGCGGATGTCACTCTTCTTCTGTTCCATCTGCTGCGCTTCCTGGCTGGTGACCGGGTCCTGATCAAGCTCCTTGACGGTATTAACCAGGTTCTTATCCGGTGCTGTATATTCTTCCACTGTATTGCCTCCTCTAAGTAGTGTGCTACTCGGTTCGGTTTATTTTGGCAAAGATCGGTACAGAATATACACAGCATGGCAGAAGTAAAAAAGCGGACAAGCCTGAGAATGGGCTTGTCCGCTTAGCAAAGCAGCTTATTCTATTCTTCCGAATCCACGTTATGGTAGACCTGCTGCACATCGTCCAGTTCTTCAAGAGCGTCAATCAGCTTCTCGAACTGCGCCTGTGCATCTTCAGGCAGGGCCACATAATTCTGTGGAAGCAGAGTCAGCTCGGCTACGGTAAATTCCGTAATGCCTGCGCCGCGGAAAGCTTCCTGTACAGCGTGGAACTGGTCGGGTTCGGCATATACAATCACTGCTTCATCCTCTTCCAGCACATCACGGACATCCAGGTCTGCTTCAATCAGCAGCTCCATCACTTCATCCGCCGATTTGCCTTCTACACCGATTACAGCTGTCGGATCGAACATATACGTTACCGAACCGCTGACACCCATATTCCCGCCGTTCTTACTGAAGGTGGAGCGTACCAGCGGAGCTGTACGGTTGACGTTATTCGTCAGCGCATCGACCACGATCATCGAACCGCTTGGACCGAAGCCTTCATAACGGAGCTCCACGTAATTTTCGTCGCCGCTGCCTTTTGCTTTTTCGAGTGCACGGTCGATAATCGCCTTCGGCACATTATAGGTTTTGGCCCGTTCCAGAACAACCTTTAGTGCCCGGTTGGATTCCGGATCAGGTTCGCCCTTCTTAGCGACAACATAGATTTCTACACCGAACTTGGCGTAGACTTTACTTGTATTGGCATCCTTGGATGCTTTCTTTTCCTTAATATTATTCCACTTACGACCCATATCGTTACCGCTCGCTTTCCAACATTTGATTAAAAACAGTCCTGTATATTATACCTCTGTTCGATATATCCCGTAAAGGGCCGTCCGGCGCTCATTCATAAATCCAGTAAAGCCAGCATCCGGTCCGTCCCCGCAGCCTGAATAAGCATTGGCAGACGCGGGCCTTCATCCGCACTCAGAACCAGCTGATAGATGATGGTGAACAGCCTTTTTTGCTGAGTCCGCATTGTTTTTTTGTCTTCATGATGACAGATCGCGTAGATTTGAGTCATTCTCTGCGTTTCGTCCAGCTCACAGTTTCTTAGCAGGCCGCAGAGGGTGCGCAGCCATTTCAGTTCTGCCGCGTCCAGTGAATGATAATAGGCTAAGTTCGGCGAAGAATTGACCGTAATCAGCTTGTGCGGCATCCAGTTTCTGATCCAGTGCTCCGCCCGGTCCGCCGTCAGCAGCAGCTGATGCTCATCTGCCTTCTCCCCATTCTTGGTGAGAATATCCCGGAGCAGTTCCCGATCGAAGTTGATTAATGGCAGCAGACTGGACACCTGATTGAAGCTCGGGGACGTTCCGGTAGAGCCGCTTAGCAGCGATAATTCCAGCGCATCCGCAAGATCACCAGTTAATGCTCCGGTATGAACTCCAGCAGCATACCGCTCGAACTCCGCATAATTGCGCAGCACATCCTCATCCAGTCCAATATGAAAAGCAGCATTCGGCTGGTATTTGGCGAACAGGAACAGGATATTCTCCGGGGCATATATGTTCAGCAGATCATCGGGTGTGTAATTATGCCCGGAAGAGCTGGACATTTTGGAGTAACTGCCTTTAATGCTGATAAATTCATAGGGCTCATACATAGGCGGAGGGTTGCCGAAGATCCGCTCCGAGATTACTGCGGCCACATTATAGCTTCCGGTTTCAGACGAATGATCACGCCCTCCAGGCTCAAATACCACCTGCTCCATGTTCCAGCGCATCGGCCAGTCGATTTTCCAGTGCAGCTTCAGGTTGTCAGCCTCAGGAACACGAATGGTATCGGCATGACCGCACTTACAGCTATACACCACGGTCTCTGCGCTGTCGTCGAAGCTGTGAATCGTTGTCGCATCTTTTCCGCATCGTCTGCAGTATACACTTACCGGATAAAAAGCTGCCCGGTCTTCCGCAGAGCTCTCCCCTGTTTTGAACGACATCAGAATATCGTAGATCTCTTCCCGGTGGCGCAGGGCATGCAGGATAGCCGGATTATAGCGGTGTGACTGGTATTCCCGGCTCTGGTAGATGAATTCAGGCTCGATCTCAAACGCTTGCAGTGCCTGCTCAAACTCCGCCTCGAAATGTGCCGCGTACGAAGTATGGCAGCCATAGGGACAGGGAACCTGCGAATACGGCAGCCCTATATATTGTCCGAACGAAGGGTCCACAAGCTTCGGCACCTTCCGGAACCGGTCAAAGTCATCCCACGAGAAAATGAACCGTACCTCCTTCCCCGCCCGCCGCAGCGCTTTGGCTACAAACGAAGTGGTCACAATCTCGCGGAAATTTCCGATATGGACCGATCCGGACGGACTGATCCCCGATGCACATACAAAAGTCTGCCGCTCCGGATGGTTCACGATTAACTGGCTTGCTATTCTCTCTGCCCAATGCATGACAATCACCTCTACTGTTAGTATGGAGCTCATGTGGAGCCTGTTAGATTTGGCACGACGCCCGGCCGCCCGGGAACACAAAAAAGCTCCCGCCCTCAAGATTGTTATCTTGAGGACGAGAGCTTGAATAAGCTTCGTGGTACCACCTCTGTTCGCGGACCTATTGCTAATCTTCCGCCTCTTCGGGTACGGCCTTTACGCTTATACCCTATCTCTGTAACGGGAGATCCCGGCATAGCATCCTTGGGGCTGTGCCCAATTCCGTATGCAGCTCAGAGACTTTTTTCAGATCAGACGCTTCGCTGCCCCCTTTCACCACTCTGGAGCTCTCTGTGAACGCTGCCGCCTGCCTACTCTTCTCTTCATCGCTTGTGTGTATGTAAGTAATTATTTGCAAGTGTACTTCGGGAGGGAGGGTTCTGTCAATAACAAAGCATTAACCGGGAACAGTCCCTCCTTGGGAGATTCCCCCATTTCTTTTGCAAAAAAGAGAGCAGGTCACCCCTTCGGGCAAACCCGCCCTCTATGCAGCATATACCTTCTACTCCCAAACCTCATCCGCCGTCTCAATCACCAGCCGCAGCTTGTCCCACTGCTCTTCTTCGGTCAGGATATTCCCTTCCTCGGAGGAGGCGAAGCCGCATTGGGTGCTGAGACAGAGCTGATTAATATCCACATATTGTGACGCTTCTGCGATCCGGGCTTTGAGCTGCTCTTTGCTCTCCAGGCCGCCATGCTTCGTGGTCACCAGCCCCAGCACTACAAATTGGTTACGAATAAAGCGCAGCGGTTCGAAATCACCGGAACGTTCATTGTCATACTCCAGGAAGAACGCATCCACTTCGGCGCCAGCGAACAGCTCTTCGGCAACCGGCCCGTAGCCCCCGGCAGCAAACCAGGTCGAGCGGAGATTACCTCTGCACACATGCAGCGCAATCGTCATATCCGCAGGGCGGGCAGCGATGCTCTCATTAATCAGCCGGACATAGTCCTTCGCCAGCTGGTCGGGATCGACGCCTCTGCTGCGCAGATGCGCCCGGTGTTTGCCGCTGCAAAGTGTGCCCCACGTGGTATCATCGAGCTGCAGATACCGGCAGCCAGCATCGTAGAAGGCCTGTATCGCATCCCGGTACACCTGGATGATATCTCCATACAGCGTTGCGGAATCCGAGTAGACCTCGTTTCCGTTATAATCCTGCACGAAATGAAACAGCGCCGGTGAAGGAATGGTCATTTTGGCAAGCGTGACTCCGGCCATCTGCTGCAGACTGCTGAAGTCTGCCACCATAGGATGGTCGCCGAATGCGATTTTCCCGGTAATCTTGAAGCTCTCTGCCCGGTTCACCGGTTCCTTGGAGCTGCCGGCCGGCCCGAGCGTGATCTTCTGCGTCCCCTGGACCCCGAAGAAGAAATCAAGATGCCACCAGGAGCGGCGGAACTCGCCATCGGTTACGGCATGCAACCCCAGGGATTTCTGCTGCTGGAGCAGCTTGGCAATCTCTATGTTCTCAACCTCACGCAGTTCCCCGGCAGTCATGGTACCTTGGGCATACAGGCTGCGCGCTGCTTTGAGCGCCTCTGGCCGCAGGAAGCTTCCGACAATGTCATAGCGAAAGGGCGGTGCATTTCTTGTCGATCCGATAACTGGACTACTCATACGTCCCTCCTGCTGTTAAAGTAAGAATGACTCAAGCTCGAAATAATTATCCGACACCAGATCATTCAGAATGTTAATATACCCCGACATAATCTCGCTCGGTTTACGGTCCTTGTGGGCAATCCAGCCGACAGAGAACACCTCTTTGCTGTCAAAAGGAATAGTGACCAGTCCCGCATCATTCAGCTCAGAGGCCATTATCCCTGTGCCTACCGTATACGAATCACTTCCGAGCAGCAGATGAGTCAGTGTGGCGCGGTCGGTAACTTTAATATTCTTCTCAATCTGCGTGAAGCTAAGCATTTCCTCCGAGAAGTGCAGTGAGTTGTTATCCCCCTGCTCAAAAGTAATATAAGGAAACGCAAGAATATCATCAATAGTGATTCTCTCTTTGCCGGCCAGCACATGTCCTGCCCGCACATACACATGCGGATTCGTATTGAATAGCGGTGTAAACTTCAGGTTACCGTCGCTGAACAGCTTGTTCATTACCTTATAGTTACTCTCATTGATATACAGAATACCAATATCGCTGCGCAGGGTACGCACATCCTCAATAATCTCATAGGTCTGCGTCTCCCGCAGGCTGAAATTGTATTCCGCTATCTTACTCTCCTTCATCAGCTTCACAAATGCGTCCGTAACAAAAGCATAGTGCTGCGTGGATACCGAAAAGTAGATCGGACTGCGTTTCTTGCCGGTATAGCGGTTCTCCATAAACTCCGTTTGTTCAATAATCTGCCGGGCATAGCCCAGAAACTCCATGCCTTCCGCCGAGATGCTGATCCCCCGGTTGTTGCGTTCGAAGATTGTAATGCCAAGCTCGCTCTCCAGCTCCTTGATAGCATTCGAGAGGCTGGGCTGTGACACAAATAGCCTTTTGGCCGCTTCGTTCATAGAGCCGCTGTTCGCAATCTCAATTGCGTAGCGGAGCTGCTGCAATGTCAAACCTGTTCCCCCTCTGATCAAGGAATTCACCTATACTACAAATAAGAATTTAATAGTTATCCTATCACACCTTACCGCACCCAATCTACTAGGGATTATGCAGCGTGAAAAGCTGAAGTTATTGGGTCCGCTTCTTGCCCGCATCGATTTTGGACGGATCAAGTCCTTCCCAGATGTTCCTGATATCCGCCTGTCCGGGATCTTCAAACACCAGGAATGCCGTAGGCAGATAACGCTCCCCGTATTGTGAAGAAGGCTTGTTGAGAATCTCGTTGTCCTTCACCAGTACAGTGGATGAACCCCCGTCCAGATTGGCTGCGATTACCGCACCCTGCTTCAGCATAATCTGCTGCACATCATACAGATTCGCCCCGATGCTGTAGCCCGGCTGCCGCCCGTCGATGACCACGAAGATCAGCGCACCGTCCGCCCGTTGGCCCATAGCCGTTCTTGGGGCGATCCCCCAGCCTTCAGCGGCATTCTTGATCTGGCCTTTGCCGTTCACAATAATCCGCGGCTGAAAAGTCACCGCCTCCTGTACTCCCATCTTGCTCAGCTCATCTAACGTGTAGTTTCCGGCGATCATTTTGCCTTCTTTATCAAGACCCACAATCTGTGTAGACTTCTTGCCGCCAAGTCCGTTATAGTACAGCTTCCCTTGTGAGACGACCAGCCCGATCGGCTTGAAGCCATTGCCTTTCCAGTTCGGATCGGCGAAGCCCCCGCCGTTCACCCCGGCGATTGCCCCTGTCCGCGCCACCATACTGGATACCTTTTCCCCTGAACCAACCTTATCGGGTACACCCAGACGGACCTTCTTCGGATCATTCACAATCATCACATAACCGGCATACCCGCTGCCAGTAACCTTTTCAATTTCGACCAGCGGTTTATCCTCCGGGACCACGGGCTCCGGTTCAATCACATGGGTGTCTACCTCATTGCCCATCTCCTGAAACCGCTCTGTATATTCGCTGACGCGGTTCTTAAGCTCATCTTCGCCAATTATATATTTGGCCATATACCGGTGTTGTGTCGTAATCAGTGTATCGGCGATCAGATATCGGGTGTTCTGGGCAGACGGTGCAAGGTAGAGCCAGCCTCCGGCTATAATCATCAGGATGAGGCAGAACATAAATACTCTGAAGACTGTACGGAAAAAGCCCCTTTTCTTGCGCTTACGGGCCGGTTTTTTCTTCTTGCGGACAGTGGAACGTTGCGGTAATGATGAAGAATTCACTTCTAGATATCCTCCCTAAACAAGCCTTTTGTTGTATACTTCTATACACTCACATATCTCATAATAGAGCAATATAGAAGTTTAAAAGTTTCAGTTTGGTCAATTCTCTGTCCATTATCTGTTATTTTCTGCTCAAGGATAGGAATCAATCAGAATACAGCAAATAGAAATGTAGAAACTATCATACGTTATTTTGAAACCACGAAAGATATGATCAAGGGTTGAATTCTAAGCAAGGGAGTGCAGCTTCAATTGAATAAAACAGAGCGTCTTTTATCGATTGTGATGGAACTACAGCGAAGTAAATTGCAGACAGCTGATGAATTAGCAGCGGTCTTAGGGGTTAGTGTAAGAACGATCTATCGTGATATGCAGGCTCTGAGTGAAGCGGGAGTTCCCATCATCGGTGAGACTGGATTAGGATACTCCTTAATGGAAGGCTATTTTCTTCCACCCATCAGTTTTACCACAGAAGAGGCAGTATCACTTCTTCTTGGAGCTGAATTCATAGAGAAACGTTTTGATCCGACTTATCGCAATAGTGCCCGTTCTTCCCGCAGAAAAATAGAAGCCATTCTTTCCCGGCCCATGCGTGAAGAGACAACCCGAATCCAAGGGAGCATCCGGTTGCTTCAAAGGGATGAAAAGGTCATAATGGCCCGGGACAAAGTAAACTTGGGAATCATTCGTGAAGCCATGCTGGAGGGCAAGAAACTTCGTTTAACCTATCACAAGCGGGTGGCTGAAGCTGATGGGAACCGGGTAAATGTGCGAATTGTATCGCCATACGGATTAGCACATGATGAGCAGAATGGCTGGCTGTTACTTGCTTTCTGTGACCTAAGGGAGGATATTCGCCATTTCCGGGTCTCCCGGATCAGTGACCTTACCATGACTGAGGATACGTTTCAGACTCCCGATAACTTCAACCTTGAGTCCTACCGGCCGAAGGATACCCGTAGCGTACGGGTCTGCGCAATTTTTAATCCAAACATCACAGATAGAGTTGAAGAAGCCAATAACTATTATATGGAGACTGCCGAATCTAAAGAGGACGGTTACCATGTCACTTTTCGTGTCCACGAGCCGGAAGAATTGCTGAGCTGGATGCTTGGATGGGGGGCAGATGTAGTAGTCACTGAACCTGAATCCTTCAAAAACCGGATAAGAGAAGAAATCGAAAAAATGAAAGAACGCTACTGACATGCTGTTGGCAGTAGGGGGCTTGTATAATCAAGATATACGAATAGTGCATTGAAGATTTGCAAATGCTGATTTTGAGGCGATGGCGAGTCAGATGATTATTCTAATAACATAAACAGGAGGACATTATTATGTCAGCAATTGGACCCGACTTCATTTCACTACAAGTAAGCAATCTTGAAGGCTCTGCGGAATTCTATCAGAACTATCTCGGACTGGTCCGCTCCCAGGCGGGCCCACCTCATGCTGTGGTCTTTGATACCAAGCCCATTGCATTTGCCCTTCGTGATCTAATGCCTGGAATAGAACTCGGTACAGGCACTCAACCTGGACTTGGTGTCGCTCTATGGCTTCATGCCCCTGATACGCAAGAAATCCACGACAAGCTTATTGCAGCAGGCGTAAAGATTACATCCGCACCCATAGACGGCCCCTTCGGACGAACCTTTACATTTGCCGACCCGGACGGTTATCAGGTTACTCTTCATAGTAAAGGCTAATACGCAAAAGTATTCAGCTTAATAACTAGGGATAGGCTCCCCATATGGTAGACAGGTGAGATCATACAACCTGTCTACAGTATGGGGAGTTTTTTCATGTCGGCGAATTGTCAGGCTAAGTGGAACACCTTGTACGGCAAGGCTATTTCTCCAACTCATAGCGGGCCGCGATAATGCCCGACTTGAGCGTTCGGCTGGATAGCAGCTTGAGCCTGATTTTCTCACCGTCATCGTGGAATGCTGATTTCCCACTGCCCAAGATGACCGGACAAATCGAGTTTTCTCATGTTTGCTTCTCCTCCGATTTCGAATTTTCTTCAAAGACAACAATATTGTGCAAATCTGTTCGTTCGGAGCATCTCACGCCTTCCGGACAGCGGGGGAGTACAACACGTCAGCATGCATATGCTGAATTTCGGCCCAGTTGCGGGGATTGGTCGTATCTGGTATACCATGCTCCAGAATGTCCTGATATAGGGCAGTTTTTTGTTCCAGATGGGCTATATGCCGTTTGGCTTCTTCAAGCTTAATGAGCGCTGCTTCTTTATGCTTCATCATGAGTTCACTGCGTTGCGGAAGGGTCGAATCACCTTCGAGACAGAGATCAATGTATATTTTGATAACTTCAATCGGCATCCCGGATTGCTTGAGACATCTGACGCCATGCAGCCAGTTGATCGATTCTTCATCGAACAGCCGGATATTATTCTGGTTTCGCTGTACGCTGGGCACCAGCCCTTTATCCGTGTAATAGCGTACAGCGTGCTCAGTGAGTCCTGTAATCAGGGCGGCTTCTTTGACCGTATGCATGTGTGATCCTCCTTGAAAAAAATGATAAGACCGCTTGACTTCGTGTTACACGAAGGCGATAGGCTTATTGTAATGCAACTCGGATGGAAGTGTGGAATCCCCGCTTCAGTATCCTACTTGGGGATACGCACCGTTTGCTGTTGTACATCTGAATACTGGGAGGAATTATAATGCTAAACGTAACCTTAAACAATGGTGTGAAAATGCCGATCATCGGTTTTGGTGTCTACCAAATCCCGGATGCTGGAGAATGCGAGAACGCCGTATATGAAGCACTAATGGCTGGATACCGCCTCATTGACACAGCGGCCGGTTACCTCAACGAGGAAGCGGTTGGACGCGCAATTAAGCGTAGCGGCGTGAAGCGTGAGGAACTATTCATCACGACCAAGCTTTGGGTTCAGGATGCCGGCTATGAGAGTGCCAAGCTGGCGTTCGCCAAATCCTTGAATAAGCTGCAGCTCGACTATCTCGATCTATACCTTATTCACCAGCCGTTCGGGGATTACTACGGCGCTTGGCGTGCTATGGAAGAATTGTACCGCGATAACAAGATCAGGGCGATCGGTGTCAGCAACTTCCTGCCCGACCGTCTGATGGACCTCATTGTGCATAACGAAATCGTACCCGCTGTCAACCAGATCGAAACGCACCCGTTCTACCAGCAGGCCGAGAGCGCTGCTTTTATGAAAGATCAGGGCGTGCAGCACCAGTCGTGGGCGCCGTTTGCTGAAGGACTGGGCAACATGTTCGGCAACGAAGTCCTGGCCTCGATTGCAGAACAACACAACAAGTCCGTCGCCCAGGTCGTGCTGCGCTGGCTTGTTCAGCGTGGAATCGTTGTGATTCCAAAATCAGTGAGAAAAGAGCGGATCGCGGAGAACTTCAATATTTTCGATTTTGAGTTGAGCGCGGATGATATCGGACAAATTACCGCCCTCGATACGCGGGACAGTCTTTTCTTATCCTACCACGATCCGAAGTTCGTCAAGATGCTGGGCACCTTGAGGGTTGATCTGTAAACCTTGATCAAACCGTAAGCTCGTCACATCTTTATCTTTATCTTTATCAATGAAAAAAAGGGACAGGGCGGTCACACGGCCACTGTCCTTTTTTACAATACTTTATTTGCATAGTCTACAGCTCCAGCCTATCACCGGTGTCTGCCTACACCGCCTCCGCTGCTTGCACTGCCGCCTCCGCCGGCATTATTATCATCATCGTCATCATAGGAAGAATAACGCCCCGCTCCACCCCCATTGGTAGAACCGCCATCCCCCTCATTTTCATCCTGGTAAGAGGAATGGCGTCCTACTCCGCCACCGCTTGATGAACCGCCACCTCCCTCATTGCTACCCCAGAAGCTGCTCTGCGAACTGCTGTGATTCAAGGCTTCGTTACGATGCCGCTCATGCCGGCGGTGCCGCCGCTGCCGCATAGTAGAACCTGAGCCGAACCTGGTAACTAGACGGTTAATATTCTGCTGATTGAACGGATTAAGCCGTGATCCAAAACGGGCAATTAAACGGTTGCGGCCGGAAGCAGCAAGACTGAATATAGCAATGATTATCAGATACACTCCCATAATCTTTAATCCTGTAGATGCGCTGACGGGTTTCGGTTTGTCGTTAATATGCGATTTTACGGGTGATTGGGTTCCTGCTGCAGCGGTAGATTTGGAGCCCGCCGCCGCAGCCTCCAGGCTGGCATCTGCTCTGGCCAGGAAGAAGCTGTAGAAAGCGTTCGCCGTCCCGGTTGCCCCGCCTGCGTAATCCTTTGCGGCAAATTCCGGTTCAAGTACCGTGTCCAGTATTCCGCCAATGCGTTCATTGGTCAAAATTCCATCGATTGCCTTACCCTGAAGGACATGATAATTATCTCCGCCGATATCCAGCACCAGCATTACATCTTTAGGCCCTGCGGCTACGCCGGCGAACTTCGCATACGTATAATCCTGCAGGCTTTTATCACCGGAATTCTTGATTGTCACTACATAGATCCCGCTTCCGGTCGTTGCCGCATAACGGTTGCTGGACTGGTTCAGATAATCCTTCGTAACTTGTTTGAAGACCCCGGCATTATCCGATACATAGTTTTTGGTGCCGACAGTCTCCGAATAGATTCCGCCAAGCTCCTGAATTAATGAACCATAGGTTTTGCGCGCACCAGCGCTATAGTTCTTCGCCGCGAAATCCGGCTCCAGTGACTCCGATAGAATCCGGGATAACACCTTGTCGTTCAGCGTATCCTCCAGACCTTTGCCCGGAACCGCCCAGTAATCATCATCCTGGGTGGAGAGCAGCAGCAGAACTCCGTTATTCTTATCTGCCGAACCGACTCCCCATGCATTGAACAGCGAGGTCGCATACTCTTGCATCGATGTTCCGTTCGTAGTATTCACCGTCACCAGCACAACTTGAGCACCAGTCTGCTGATGCAGCTTCACGCCGTAATTGACCATATAATTCTCTGTCTTCTGATCGATTACGCCCGCGAAGTCATTCACATAAAAGGACTCCGAATGGGCGGGAACAGCTGCCTCCGTCCGGCTTGGCGCCAGCGGCAGCAGAAGCAGGATCATCAGAATAGTGATAAGCGCATTTTTTAAAGTTTTCTCATACATTAATACCCCTCCGGCTACTTATATCTCTACTATACTATATCGGTTAAGCTCACAATGGGATATAGTTCCATTCCCCTTATACTTATGTCCGAATCTAGTACATATTCAAAAGAGACTGCCCGGAGGTTACTCGTTATTAAATCTGTCCGGATGCGATCCAAAGCGCTGGTTGTTGTTCAGCGCATTAATGCGGCTGATTTCATCCTCTGACAGTTCGAAATCAAAGATATCGGCATTCGCGATAATCCGCTCTTCTTTGACCGACTTTGGAATCGTCACAATGCCGTTCTGCAGATCCCAGCGCAGGATGACCTGAGGCAGCGTTTTGTTATGGCGTGCCGCAATGTCAGCAATCACCTCATTGTCCAGCAGATGGCCTTGGGCCAGCGGAGCCCATGCTTCAATCTGAATGTCCTGCGCCCGGCAAAACTCACGAAGCTCAAGCTGGCTAAGCAGCGGATGCAGTTCCACCTGGTTAACCATCGGCTTCACCTTGGCTTCAGTTAAAAGATCTTCCAAATGATCTATCTGGAAGTTCGAGACACCGATCGCACGGACTTTTCCGTCTGCATACAGCTTCTCAAGTGCGCGCCAGGTGTCTTTATATTTGGCTCTAATCGGCCAGTGCACCAGATACAGATCCACATAATCCAATCCCAGTTTGCTGAGACTCAGGTCAAATGCCGCCAGCGTAGAATCGTACCCCTGATCGTTATTCCATACCTTGGTGGTGATGAACAGCTCGTCGCGGGCAATCCCGGATTCACGGATCGCCTGACCGACTCCCTCTTCATTACCATACACAGTTGCTGTATCAATGCTTCTGTATCCGGCCTTAATTGCTGCTTTGACAGAATCCACAACCTCTTGGCCTTCCTGGACCTTGAACACTCCCAGACCAAACCAAGGCATTTCTACACCGTTAGCTAACTTCGTTGCCGACTTTAGGTTCATCATTATCAGAGTACCACCCATCTATATGATTTGGATTGTTGCTAGAACAATGAGGCAGGGACCAGCTTGCGTCCGCCCTTAATCAGGGTTGAATCCAGTGCATCTCCTTTATCCCCGCCAAAATACAGCTGCCAGTACACACCGAAACGGATGCTGACGTCATTCTTCACCAGCTCCGGCGGCGTAACGATCAGCCACTGGAACTTCAGCGCCTTGGAAATCTCGAATACCGGATCAAGCACGTTATTGGAGACCATTTCACCGAACGGATTATCGTACAGGAAGACCGTCCAGCCTTTATTCTCCCGGTTGACGCGCTTGTGGGTCATAATCATCATCGCCACCAGCAGCTGAACCGACTGGCGTTGACCGCCGCTGCCGACGGCCTCATCCAGCGCCCCGCGGTTAATGACCTCCCAATCCGAGTAATGGTACTCTTCCGGTGCTGCGTAGAGGAAATAATTCTCGGTCACCGGTTTATATACCTGGAGCACCGGGAAGCGGTTCTGCAGCGCGGCATACACCATCCGCCCGTCATTAATCAGCTCTCTGACTACGGAAGCCGGAACCTGCTCGATCTTCGGGAACTTCTCTAGCAGGCTGCTGATGCAGCGGTTGAAATACTCACTGACCAGCGGTTCGATGTCATCTGTCGTTCTCGGAACGGTAATATTCTTGTAATTCAGCCGGACCAGGGGGAAGGCATGCCCGTTCTCATTATGAATGATCATCCGGCGTTCCATCCGCTTGAGAATGTCGGTAATCTGCACGACCCGCTTCGCGGCACGTCCTACCCACAGCTTACGCGACAGCTCCATATCTTCCTTGTCACTGCGGATACTCTCAATCTGATCACGTGAGCTCTGGAGCATCGAGTCCAGCACCTGCAGTGCAATCGAGAAATCATCCCAGTGAACTGTGTTCAGCCGGTCCTGAATTTTGGTCTCCAGCTCAACGTTCCATCCGGATTTGGCCAGTCTGCCGCTGAGCGTTGTCTTCTCTTCCTTGACCTTGCGCGAGATTTCCGCACGCTGACTGCGGCTCTCCTTGCTGCGCAGCAGCCAGTCTGCAACCAAGTGCTCACAGTTCTCCCGCACATCCAGCTGCACGTCCTCGGGCACATCCCGCAGCGGCATGCGGCTCTCCACATGGGTATCCATGACCTTGCTCTGATTGGAGAGAGTCTGCAGCCAAATATCCATTGAGGCAAGCGCCTGCTTGCTTGTATTCAGCAAATACTCATTCTCGCGGAAGCGCGCACTTAGCTCTTCTTCCTTCTGTACCAGTGGCTCATGCCAGAGCTCTACAGCACGCTCGTGCTTCTCCTTGATGGCCTTCTCGGCTTTGCCCAGCTCCTTCTGCAGGTTGTCCAGCTCTGCCATACAGCGGATGTAGGAATCGCGGATATGCTGATAATCCTCGTCCAGAATCGCCGTGTCACTCTTCTGCCGTGTTCTGGCCGACTGAATAACCTCCGGTGATTCATCCGGTTCGGGCGCAGACTGCCATCCGTCATCGACCTGATGTACTGCAGCTTCCAGTTCAACCAGCTGTTGTCCCGCCGCTTTGATCTGGGCAGCCCGTGTGCGGATTTCCAGCTCATTCTGGCTGAGGGACTGCTGCAGACTTTCCACGGTACTCAGCAGCTGCAGCAGCTTATCCTGTAATGCTTCATCCGGCACTGCTTCTTCCTGCACAGTATCTTGTGCAGCACCGCCATGTTCACTCGGGAAGTGAATCTCCGGGAACCAGTTTTGCAGCCGCGGGAACAAGGAATACTTAGCTTCTCCCAGCCACTTCTCCCGTTGCAGGGCGAGGCTGTCTATGTCCGCCTTCAGAAGTGCCAGATGCTGTTCCTTAACGGCAATCTCTTTGCTTAAGGCTGTCTTCAATTCAACTGACTTTTGTTTGTCCTTGTAATCCTGCTCCTGCTTCCGGCTACGCTCCGCCCATTCACGCAGCGCCGCTGCCCTGGCCTCATGCTCGGTTTTCTCGGCCTCACTGACAGCCAGATCTCTGGCTATTCCGGATATAGTCTCTTCATTAAGGGACATTTCAGCATTCAATTCATTTAGACTCTTGCCAAGCTCCTGCTGCCGGGTCTCTAATACCTGCTGTCTGGCCCGCAGACTTACGGTGTGTTCACCCTGGAGCAGACGGTCATACTCCTGTCTGGCTGATTTCAGCTTCGCCAGATACCCTTCCGCATCCTGCAGCTCTTCTTCCCGCTCTTTGAGCCGGGAGGCGATCCCTTGCTTCCAGTCCAGGAAACGCTCCGGCTGCAGCACCATCTGCGGCCCTTGATGGGTGAGCAGCAGGAATGAAGCTCCTGTGGCATCCGCCATTTCCTCACGCACGAAGACCGGGACAGGCGATTTGAGCAAAAGCTCCTGAAGCAGCTCAGGCTGAAGCTTAGCCGATTCACGCTTCGTTACAATCAGCCCGTAAGGCAGCAGCGGGTGACGTTCCAGCTCCTCTTCACGGACCAGGTAAGACTGGTCGTTTAGATATGCACTGCCGATCATGGAGCTGATCTTCAGGGCATCCAGGGCATCCTTCACTGTCAGGATATCATTATTAGGCAGCCAATAGGCTTCCTGCTGCAGCTCTACATCCAGCAATTGATTATAGTATTCCCGTCTGAGCCGCTTCGTCTGCAGCTCGGCATCATCCAGCCTGCGGATGAACCGTTCCTGAATAAGTGATTTGGCCTCGAACAATGCTGTCGTCCCGAGCTGCTGATGTTCTTCATACATTTCCAGCAGAACTACAAGCTGTGACCAGAGCTGTGATTCCTTGCCCATCTGAGCTTCAATCCGGTCCGTAAGCTCCTCCGCCTGGCTTGCAGCCCCCAGCAGCTTCTCAGTCAGCCGTGTATGTCTGGTATGCAGAGCAAGCTTCTCTTCTTCTGCGGATTTGCGCTGCTCGTTCAGGGCAACGATATTCTCGGTAATGCTTCTGGCTGCAATCATCGTGCGCTGAAGTGCGGCTGCCGGGGAATGGGCAGCCTCCTGCCCGTGGCGGGAAGCGAACACTCCCAGATCTTCGGTATACTGGCGGATGAGCGCCGTCAATTCATGAATCTTGCCCTCCAGTCCGCCGAGTTCAAGCAGGAATGCTTCCCGGCCTTTGCGCAGAACGGCCTCTTCTGCACCCAGAGCCTGCTGGCGGCCGCTGAAGAACAGAATTCGCGCTTGCCACAGCCGGTAGACCTCATCCCACTGCAGGCGAAGCTCCTGCTTGGCCGCTTGAATGACCTCTTGGCGCTCCTTCATCGCAAGGGAGCCTTCGATGGCTTCAATTTCCTTCTGCCACTGCTCCATCTGGCGGATCTGCAGTCTGCGTCTGGCTAGATAATGGGCAACCTCAAGAGCCTTTTCCTTGATCTTCGATTCCTCCAACCGCTGCTTAGCCCGTGCCTGATTATCCGAGACCGCTTTGAAATCATCCTGTTTGCGGTCACGCTCTTCCTTAAGCTTCAGATACTTCAGATTATCCGTCTCAAATTTCAGCTGCTTCGCTTCCTGATAATGCCCGGCCAGCTCATCCGCAGTTTTGCGGCGCTTGTCCTCGGCATTCTTCAGCTCATCATAGATCACCGTGTACAGCTGCCGCCCGAACAATTCGGTCTCCTGAAAGCTGCGGTCAGCCTCAGTCCCCTGCTTGACGGCCTCATAGAGCGGGGCGGCAAGTGAAGTGAATTCAGCAAAAGCCCGCTCTCTCTGCTCCAGCATCGGCAGCCTCTGTGCAACCGTAGCGGAATCTATGAACATCCGCTGAAGCGAGCCTTCATCCTCGCGCATGCTGCCGTTCAGACTGGACCCGATTTCCGGAATAATCAGCTTCTCGAACAGATTGTGGTTGGTAAAGGCGTCATTCTTCTGGAAATAGCCTTTAATTCCGCCCTCTTCACCGTTGATTCTCCGCATATTCCGCCATTCATCAATATGGATATCCCGGTCTGCCAGAAAAGCATAATATTTCTTAAGGTCCGAGCTGTGGCTGCCATACGCAACGATCTCATTACGCCGCTCACGGACAAATTGCTGAATCGCTTCAAAGCTGGCCGGAGTGTTCAGCTCGTGATCATAGAGCGGCAGAGTAGACAACGTAAGCTCCGCATTCTCATCATAATTGAGCAGCGCATAGAGCAGATAATCTACTTTGATCTCCAGCTGATCCATGGAGTTCTGGGCAGTCATTGCGATTCCGGTGGTTATGTATTCCGTCCGTTCCGGCTCGTCCAGCCGCCATTCGATGGCAACGTGGAACGTATAGGGCTTCAGCTGTTTTTTGTGATTATGGAAGAAGGCTTCTACCTGGTTCTCATTATCTTTACCCCAGGCCGCCTTGGGCATCAGCAGCTGGAATATCGACTGCAGCAGTACGCCCTTTCCCCCGCCGTTCATCAGCGTAATCAGCGTGTTGGACGGGCCTTCCTCATTGCACAGGTCGAGGATCATATCCTCATATTTCTTCAGCATCTTCTCATATTTAAGTCCGGCGATGCGGATTCGCTCAATGCGCGGCATGGGCTTCCTCCTCCTTCTCGCTGAGTGTCCGGCCAATCAGGGCCTTCAGCTCCTTATAGCGGTCCACATCATGATAGAGATAACGCATCCGCTCATACAGCTCTTCCCGGGGGAAAATCCGCTTCTCGTTCTCGGAGATGAACACCAGATGTTCTTCCTCCAGCAGCTTCATCCCCTCATGGATCAGGCCGATCCGTGAGCCGGCGCCGCGGGTCAGCGAATCGCCCTCCTCCTGGCTTTTGGTCTGCATATACAGGCTGCTCCATACTTTGTACATCGCCTGAATATCCAGCCGCCACTGCTTGCTGAAGCTGCCGTCTTCGTCCATGTCCATCCATGTCTGGAACAGGACGGATACCTGATCCGAGAGCTGTATGTAGGACATGCTGTCCTGACCCGGCTTGAAATGCTGTTCATCCTGATCCATCTCAGCCAGGAACACCAGAATAATTACGTTGATGATATGCAGATGCGTCTTGCGTTCGATGCGCGAATATTTATTGCGCAGCTGTGTGAAGTTGCTGGCAAAGCCGGAACCCATTGGACTCACGAGCAGGTGCAGACGATGCCCGGAGTTCATAATCCGGCAGCCGGCTTCTTTGGCTACATATTGTAAGGCATCATAAGCGACGGTATCCTGCAGGCATTCGGCCGCAGCGGGATCATCAAGTGATATCACCTTGCGGCGAAGCAGGTCGAAGAACAGCCGTGAAGCCTGTTGTACTTGCTCTAACGAATAACTCATGCTGAATCATCTCACTTCTCTACTATAGTAATGGTATAAGGACTGATCTCCAGACCGGGCCAGCGGATGCTGCCTTGCTGCCCGTTAGCAATCCTGGTCTGCAGCACTTTGCCCCGCAAGGTCTCAAGCTCCGGGTGGTCCGCAATCAGCCGCCCAATCAGCTTCTGACATTCATCGGCCCCGCCGTGACCTTCCACTTCCTGCTCCTGCACCTTAATTTCGGTATGGAAAAATTGAACCCACAGGTCCACCGCATTGGGGGTATCCGCCCAGCGCCGCTGTTCATCCTCAGAGAAAGCCTCTGCCGAGAATGTAAAGCTTCCCTGTTCTGCCAGTCCGGCGAAGACCGGCAGCCAAAGCTCAGATACCTCGGTCCACGGTATGCTTTTGGGGACATAGTGGAGTTCTTCCTCCTCCCCGGCTTCATCCGGGTCTTCCGGCAATTCGTCCGGCAGGAAGCCGACATCCTGCTCTTCCCAGGCCCAGGCCAGCGGATAAATGAAGTCTTGGCTGGGAGAGAATAGCCCGCTGATCAGAGTTTCCATGCTGTCTCCATCCGGCAACCCTTCCGGCTTCACCCATTCCTCCCAGACGTGGGTACGGAAGTTGAAGCCGGCGGCACCCCAGAACAGCTCGGGGAAGTTGAGCCTGAGATTGGTTTCCGCTTCAAAAATGCTAAGTACCACTTCGGCAAGCTCATCATGCACCCGACGGGAGAGTTCGACCCGCTCGGAGAGCAGGCGCAGCTCATTGAAGTCGATGACATCCTTCTCATCATTGGCCAGCCGGGCCAGCGAGCGGTGAATATTATCGAAATGCTTGCGTTCTTCGTCAAATTGCTGATGAATCTCCTCCAGCCGCTGGTGCCGCTGAGCGCCATATTCGCTGAAGATATGCTTCGGATTACGGCGTAGCGCATTGCGGTATTCCTGCTGCTGCTGGGTCATCTTCCGCACCCGGGAGATCAGCTCGTTCACATCCTGCATCGCCCGGGTTACCCGTCCATGCTTGATATGCATCTGAATCTCGAGCAGCTTGATGCTGATTTGAAATTCGTCAATGATCTCATGGCTCATGAAGATCAGCTCCATCGCATATTCGGAGAGCCGGTAGATTGTGGTCCCGTTCTCTTCCCAGCTGGTACGGGTGGCATCTTCATCCACTGAGAAATATTTGTATTTCTGCACCGCCATCTGACGGGACTGATCATCATAATAGTTCGCCTCGAAATCCCCGCCGCCTCCGCTCCACAGTAGCCCGTCCACCAGCCGTTCCACCGATTCCGGACTGCCAAGCTTCGCGATGCCGAAGCGTTCAAGCGAGCTCCAGGTCAGCTGGACCAGATCCTCCCTGGATCTCTGTTCATTCGATTCCAGCTCCAGATAATAGATCTGCAGCAGCACGCTTAGAGCAATCATTTCCTTATAAGGCTGAAGCTCGCCGAGATTCATGCCTGCCCCCAGACTCCATAGGGGATTCAGCCGTTTATTCCGTTCTCCAAAATCATTCCAGTTCATGCTCCAGCCAACCTCGCCATCACTTCATAATTTACCTCACAACATAACATAAACCCACATCTGCCCCGAAGGGTGAAGTATGGGCTAAGATCACGATAAACGATATATTGGGGAATGTATGTTTCTATCCTCAGTTCTTTCTATTATATCAATGTTTCTCAGATATGGCTATTTGCAAAAAAATAATAGAGGGGCCCGCAATGGGACCCCTCTAAGCTTCGCTTGGGCACCCGGATGGATGCAGCTACTTATACTTCACATTCAACAAATAATCAAGATTAGCCTTCACCGCCGGCCACTCGTCATCAATGATACTGTACAGCGCATTGTCCATAACCATGCCGTCAGAAGTGAGGCGGTGCTTGCGCAGCACGCCTTCCCGGACAGCACCAATCCGTTCAACCGCCCGCTGTGACCGGAGGTTGCTACTGACAATAGAGAAGTTAACACGGATTAATCCGAGCGCCTCGAAGCAGTACTGCAGAAGCAGCGACTTCGACTCCGTGTTCACTGCGGTTCTCCAGTAATCCGGCGAAATCCAGGTGCAGCCGATCTCAGCATTGCGGTGTGTCCGGTCCAGATGCATGATCCGCGTAGTGCCGGCAATTCGGCCGGAAGCCTGCTCAATGATGACAAAAGGCATATCCGTACCTTTAGCCTTGTTCACCAATGCCGCGTCAATCAATTGCCCTACCTGCTCTTCTGTACTGATTCTTCTCCAGGTGTATTCCCAGATCAGCGGATCGTTCAGCACCTTAACCAGCTCCGGCTTATGCTCTTCCATGAGGGGCACAAGCCTGATCACGCTGCCCTCCAGTTGCTCAGCATTCTTCGAAATCATATCAGCCCTCCTGAACTTTGACTACCTATTCTTCGACTACCTATTAATGAAGCAATTTATTTCCGATCAGCGATTTGGCCGGCCAGCAGCTGAATGAATTCCTGCACGCTGAGCGGTATTTGTGTACTCTCCGCACGGCCCCGAACGGAAACAGTACCGTTGTTCTGTTCTTGATCTCCAAGTACGAGCATATAAGGCACTTTCTCCAGCTGTGCTTCACGGATTTTGTAGCCCAGCTTCTCATCCCGCACATCCATCTCAACCCGCAGTCCGGCAGCCTGCAGCTGCTCTTTAACCTCGAAGGCATAATCAGCATGAACCCCGGATACAGGCAGCAGCTTGACTTGCACGGGAGACAGCCATAGCGGAAAAGCTCCGCTGAAGTGCTCTGTAAGAATGCCCATGAACCGGTCAATGGAGCCGAATACAGCACGGTGAATGACTACCGGACGGTGTTTTACGTTATCTTCACCAATATAAGTCAGATCGAACTTCTCCGGCATTTGGAAATCCAGCTGGATTGTACCGCATTGCCAGCTTCTTTTCAAGGCATCAAGGACATGGAAATCGATCTTAGGCCCGTAAAAAGCGCCATCCCCCTCGTTCACCCGATACAGGGTCCCGTTATTCTTCAGCACGCGTTCGAGCGACAGCTCCGCCTGATCCCAGAGTTCTTCAGCCCCCATATAATCATCCGGACGTGTGGACAGCTCCACCTTGTACTCGAAACCGAATACTTTGTACATCTGATCAATGAGCTCCAGCACCCGGCTAATTTCATCCTCAATCTGTTCCGGCAGGACAAACAGGTGGGCATCATCCTGGCAAAACGTGCGGACACGCATCATACCATTCAGCGCCCCTGAGAATTCATGGCGGTGGACCTGGCCATATTCAGCAATCCGGATCGGCAGCTCACGGTAGGAACGAAGGCTGTTCTTGTAGATCAGCATATGTCCGGGGCAGTTCATCGGTTTGAGCGCAAAATCTGTTTCATCTACTTTTGTGAAATACATCTCGTCTTTATAATGATCCCAGTGTCCGGACTGCTCCCATAGCCTTCTGTTCATCATCAGGGGTGAACGGACCTCATCGTAGCCGCTGGACCTCTGTAATTCACGCGAGAAGTTCTCCAGCTCTGTACGGATAAGCATCCCTTTCGGCAGATAGAACGGCATACCCGGCGCTTCTTCGGAGAACATGAACAACCCAAGTTCCTTGCCCAGCTTGCGGTGATCACGCTTCTTCGCTTCCTCCAGCATGTGGAGATGCTCCTCCAGCTGGGATTTCTTGAAGAATGAAGTTCCGTAGATCCGCTGGAGCACCTGATTATCTGAATCCCCGCGCCAGTAGGCTCCCGCTACGCTAAGCAGCTTGTAGGCCTTGATCCGGCCAGTAGACGGCAAATGCGGCCCCCGGCACAGATCAGTGAATTCACCTTGCTCATACAAGCTGATCACTGCATCCTCCGGCAGGTCACGGAGCAGTTCAAGCTTAAGGGGCTCCTCCAGCTGCCGGAACCGTTCCATCGCTTCACTTCTGCTGACAACCCGGCGCAGAATCGGCAGATTTTCTCCGATTATCTTCTCCATTTCCCGCTCAATCGCACTCAAATCTTCCACGGACAACGGACGTGCTATATCAATATCGTAATAGAATCCATCCTCTATGACCGGACCGATACCCAATTTAACATTCTGATCCCCGTAGATCCGTTTGACAGCCTGGGCCATCAGATGAGCTGTACTATGTCTGTGGATCATTAGACCCTCACTGCTGTCCGCCATTATAATTTCAACGAGGCTATCCTGTTCAACCGGGTGATCAAGGTCAACGAGCCTGCCGTCGATTCTACCGGCTACCGCATTCTTCTTCAGACTTGCACTGATTGACTCCGCAACCTGCGCAACTGTGGTGTTACGCGAATACCTCCTATTTGTTCCATCCGGCAGTTTCACTTGAATCTCCATGATTGTGGCCTCCATTTCTTCAGGTTTCTGTTAGTGTGATTTGAACGCAAAAAAACGCATCTCATCCCGGAAAGGGACGAGTGCGTCTAAGCTCGTGGTTCCACCCTAATTCGACTATGTATTCACGGACCCCCGGCTGTTCGGCGGAAACGTGATAAGCACAATCCTCATGGCATCCGTTAACGGGGATGGGTCGGTGGCATTTACAGCCTCACTAACAGCAGGAGGGTTCAGTGTCACGGCTGCAAAGGGGTAACATCCGGCTGGTCTCTGTAAGAAGCTCTCACCTTGCACTTCTCTCTCTGGTCAGTCCTGGGAGGATATCCTGTCTCTGGTCATTGCCTTAGATATGGTGTTGCTGGTTACATAATACTGAATGCCTTCGCTAAAAGTCAATACCTCAATGTAAAAATAGTTGTATGCCGCTGCCCCCCCCGGCAATCTATCCGTTACTATCATTCACTTGAAATCCGTGAAATAATCTTACCCGTTTCTTCAACCGTAGGAGCAATATAATCCGCTCCGGCAGCTGATAATTCCTCCTCCGAACCGTAGCCGAATAACACGCCAATGGAGGGCACACCGCAGGCCTTCGCCCCGATAATATCATGCTCCCTGTCCCCGATCATCAGCGCCTGTGCGGCAGGAATATCATTCTGATCCAGCACATACTGGATCACCTCGCGCTTCTTCGAGCGTGTCCCGTCCAGATTGCTGCCAGCGGTGAACCTGAAGAAGTGATCCAGCTTGTAATGGCGGAGAATTTCCTCAGCAAAGACCGTGGGCTTGGATGTCGCCACATACAGGCTGAACCCCTGATTCCGCAGGTTCTCCAGTAACTCCGGAACCCCTGGGATCACATTGTTCTCGAACATGCCTAGCGTCCGGTAACGCTCCCGGTAGAAGTCCACGCCCTGCAGGGCAGCTTCATGTGTCAGACCCTGGATGTGAACAAAAGAATCATAGAGCGGCGGCCCGATATACGGGATCAGCAGGTCGGGATGCTCCACCCCGATCCCTAACTTATGCAGTGCATATTCCACGCATTTGGTGATGCCTTCTTTGGGGTCGGTTAATGTGCCGTCCAGATCAAATAAAATATGATGCAACGCGTCCTTCACTTCCGTTCGTGCTCCCTTCCTGTTTAACTTTTATCCATCATACCTTCCTTTCTTCATACTTTCCACACACTTATCTACTAACATCACTATGTAAGCTATATTTGAATTTGGAGGATGTAACATGAACATGACGCATTATATGTCCCTGCTGGCGGACAATCAGCCATGGAATCTGATTCTTTTTATGGCGATTCCCGTGATTTTTGCCGAGACGATAACGGTTACGGAGTTTATTATTCTGTTCACCAAGAAGCTGAACGGGCCGCTCCGAGCGTTCAACCGGGTATGTAGTATTCTTGCCGGACTCTATTTCACCGGAGTTTTCCTGTACTTGTTCCCTACCGCCTTCATTCCGCTCACCGCAAATGGTGAATGGCACACCTGGGTGGATGTAGTTGCGGTAAGCTTTTATCTGAGCGGAGTCATCTTCCTGCTGCCTCTGGCCCTGCTGGATCTCGGTCTCATCGCCCGCAAACGCAGTGAAGAGAGCAAGCTTAAGCTGCATTTCCTGCTGATCAGCGGCTTCCTCGTTGTTGCCCACATCGCCATGATCTTCGGGATGGTGAACCCGGAAATTATGGGCGGAATGGCTGGCATGAGCCACTAAGAGTTGAGTCACTTAAGTTTATAAAAGATTGACAGGTGTCCGGGGAGGCTATAGAAATAGCTGCCCGGGCGCCTTTTGGTTTTCATTACGCACAAACCCCTCAGAATGAAATCGCCTCTCAGCTATCCGAAGCATGTGTACCGCTGAATTTTGTCTCATCCGTCCAATCAATCCCGGAGCATCTCGTATATGATTTACTAACGATGAAGTCTGGATAGAGATGGGTGAATTCATGAAACTACAAGACGTCAAAAAGGACTATGGACTGATCGTCAGCTTAGGTTCATCTTGTGCGCCAGCAATTAACCTGAAGAGATACGGTCTACGTAAATTCTCAATGCCTCTAGACTGGATGATTTCGTATTCACTGGCAGACGTCAACCGGCTTCTAAAGAATGAGTTCAAGAACTTTATGGATTTGAGAAATCTGCATCCGTTGGATGAGACTCATTTTTTGCTGGATGATGGAGATCCCGTATATTTGGATCATTCCAGGAACAATCTGTCACCATCCTATTTCATACGGGACTCTCTGTATAACATCATCTCTGCCCACGATTTCCCGATTATTCCAGGTCAGGGCTGGAGCGCTTCCTATCCCGCCTACAGACTGAAGCTGGAATACCGGGTCGGCCGGTTCTGGAACAGTCTGCTCAGCAGCGACAATAGTTTATTTATCAGATGGTTTGCAAGCGCTGAACAGGTACTGGAGCTGCATAGGATATTATCAAAACTTTTAGACAACAAGAAATTCACAATACTCATCCTAAATCCCATACCCGGCCTTACCCTAACAAGAGAAGCCGAATGGGGTATCGGCAATGTCTGCGTTCTGGAAGTGCCTGGCGATATGAATGATTATGCGAATTGGGATTACATCCTGCAAGGGATAAGTCTAAATCATTCTTAGTTATCTCTTAAAAGTAACCTCACAGCGTGTTCCTACGCCGACCTTACTTGTAAATACAATCGTACCGCCGAGCAGCTCGACCAGCTTGTTCACAATTGAAAGCCCGAGGCCGGAGCCTCCGTATTGCCGCGAGCGGGATTTCTCTACCCGGTAAAAACGGTCAAAAATAAAGGGAAGCTCCGCCTCCGGAATTCCGATTCCCGTATCCTCTACAACAAATATTGCTGAGTCCGGAGTGAATCTTAGATTCACCTTGATCTGTCCCTTTTCGGTATAGCGGACAGCATTCTCCAGCAGATTCATCACAATTTGCTCCATCCGTTTGCCATCGCCTAATACCCTCACGTCCTGCCCGCCATCGTACGACGCTGTCAGCAGCAGACCTTTCTCCTTCGCCGGTAATTCCACCCTGCGGACCGCCTGATCCACGATCTGTCTGAGATCGACCTGTTCCAGGTTCAGTGGAATTCTGCCCTCTTCCATCTTGGCCAGCTCGAACAAGTCGTCGACCAGGTGCTGCAGCCGGTGCGCTTCCTGATCGATGATGTCGAGATACAGTCCCTTCTCTTCCTCCGTCTCATACAACCCGCTCTTCAATACCTTGGCATATCCCTGCAGGTAAGTAATCGGTGTCCGCAGTTCATGTGAAATGTTAGCGAGGAATTCCTGTCGGGTATCCCTGTAACGCTGCAGATCAACGGCCAGATCGTTAATGGCTCCTGCGAGGAAACCAATCTCATCCTTACCGCGGATGGTAAGGCGTGTCTCCAGTTCACCGGCGGCGATCTTGCGGGTGGCTCTCTGCATCTGCAGAAGCGGACGGGACAGGACCACGGCAATAATCCAGGTGATGCCGAGCGCCAGAAGGAATGCGCCGATCCCGGCAAGCAGCAGTATATTACGTACTGAGGCCAGCGATTCTTCCATATTCGTGGTGGAGGACATCACATATAGCGCCGAACTGACACCTTCACTGCCCGAGATAGGCTGACCAGTAACGAAATAACGGTGCCCCTCTGGATCTTTGTACAGGAAGCTGACCGTTTTGCCGTTGAAAATATCAGTTAGATCCCCGGTTCGGATAAACGCCCTGTCCGAAGAATCGTGAACGCCTGAATGGAGACTCGTATGGCCATCGGGAAGTATGTTAAATATACTGACATTAGAGAATTCAGCAAACGTCGTCATCATCTGGCTGGTCGTGGATTCCTTGGACTGGGCCATGACCGTGAAATGGGAGGCGAGCTCCTCCGTTTCCGTCTGCATTTCGTTGTAATAGAAGCTGGTGAACATCCTGTCGATCACCATGCCCAGCGACAGCAGCACGATCAGGAATACGGACATGATGACCAGCCCAAGCTTGGAGCCGATGATATTATGTTTCATCCGGACTACCTGTGACCTGGAATTTATAACCGAGGCCCCATACCGTTTGCACCGGATTATACGCCAGTCCCGCTCTCTGCATCTTTTCGCGGATATTCTTGATGTGTGTGTCGATGACCCGGGTTTCACCGCCGTAATCGTTGCCCCATAACCGTTCGACCAGCTCATCGCGGGTGAATACCCGTTGTCCGCTGCGCGCAAGCAAGGCCAGGAGATCGAACTCTTTTAACGTAAAATCAACGTTCTGGCCCTGTACACGCACCTCGCGTGCCTCCGGGTAAATCCGCAAATCGGGGTATTCCAGTACTTCTTCCCGGGGTGCCAGTGACTGCGTCAGCGCAGAACGGCGGAGCAGCGAATGTATCCGGGCCAGCAGTTCCTCCGGCTCAAACGGCTTAGTCAGATAATCATCCGCGCCGATGCCAAGACCCTGCACCTTATCCTTAATCTCCGAACGCGCGGTGAGCATCAGGATGGGGATATGGCTCTGCTCCCGGATCACACGGCAGACCTGCCAGCCATCCATGTCAGGCATCATCACATCGAGCAGTATCAGATCAAACGCGTGCTGCCCCGCCATGCGGATGGCTTCCTGCCCCGTGGCCGCTTCCTTGGTGGTGAAGCCCTCATTCAGCAGATATATACGCAGCAAATTCCGCATATTCCATTCATCGTCTACTATAAGTATTTGAGATTTGGACAAGCCGTTCACCCTTTTTTGTGGAATGGTTAATCGTTCGTGCATTCATTATACCCAAGTGGGAACGGTTATGCCGTTCTTTTGGGGTGAGGTCCGTTTCCGCGAAAAAAGAGCAAGTCGACAGCGGGTCCCGCTGCCGGCTTGCTCTGTCTAATGCCCCGAGTGCGGATTGTCACCGGAGGCGGAGGAAATTTCCAGCATGTCATCGATCTCACTCTGCGCCGCGGCGCTGATCGTTGCTGCATCGCCAGTCAGCCAAGCGTGATTATACGGGCCTTCCGCCGGTGAATCCTTGAATTTGGGCTGCAGCTCCATCGTATAATTCATCAGAGAATCCGGCAATCCGTCCTGCTTCATGAAGACCAGCGGCGCGTGTTTGCCCAGATGGGAGAAGGGGGCTGCGGCAATCGCAAGCATCGTTGAATCCGTAGTCAACAAGGACAGATTATGTCCGGGAGCAGTGATTCCCCAGCCGAAGCCGTTCGCCGTATCCTTGAATTTGGCAAAGGCAATGGCATTCTCATAAGGATCCTCTCCCGCTATACGCGTAACCGTTCCGTATTGCTTAAGCTGCTCTTCCACATCAGCTGAAATGACAGATTGGGGACCGAGAATGTAGATTGCTGCACTGCCGCCGCGTTCCTTGAGCGCGTCTGCTGTTGCAGCCGGGATTTCGCTTTTTCTCACATATAGTAAAGGCTCTGGCATATGGGCGATCCAGTTCACAGCCGGGAGGGTATATTCAGGACTATCCACCGATCCGATAATTACACTCTGCGGCAGCTCGCCTGACACTTTCGCATAGTAAGCATCAATAGCGCCTGCCACTGCGGCTGGATCATCCCCTTCAATCTTGTCCAGCTTCAGATTAAGCGAGCTGAGCTGCGACTCGACAGCTTCAGACGAAGGACCGACAATTACAACCTGAATGCCGTCATTGCCGTCCGCACCAAGCGGCTTCAGCCGCTTCAATTCAGTAAGAGTCTCATCCGGCACACCATTTTGGGTGAAAAAGAGCACCGGACCGTTGTTCGGATGGTGGATCAGGTCCGTGCTTACCGCCGCAATCTGCCAGTTATCCACACTTGTCAGGACTACAGACGATGGCCGGTTGCCCTTCGTTTCAGCCGTCCATAAGGTCCGGGAGACCAGTACAGCCGCCTGAACAGGGTCAGAGGAGTTAATCCGTGTTGTATTCTTGGTAGCGATCCATGGCGTGGTTACTGCTGTTTGTGCAGGGATAGCGCTTGATTCTTCCTTGTTATCCCCGCCCGGGCTGCAACCCGCCAGTATAGCTCCAAGCAGCAGGATAAAGGTAGCCGTCAGTAGTCTTTTCTTCATCATTGTCCCTCCATTCAAGTTGCTCTAGCGAATACCTAGAAGTGTACAGGACAAATGTGTAGAAAGAATGAAGCTGCTTACCAGGCCACGCGGATAATCAGGCCTTTGGGATCGCCGACTTCGAGATAGGCCGCCTGGCCGTTGACATCATCATAAGGGAAGCCGTAAGCCAGCCCGCTGATGCTGTGATCATGCCAGAACTTCGCATAGTAATTGGCTGGAGCCGCTTTGTAATAGTCCTCGACATTGTTCCAGTTGCCGGAGGTGTAGACATGGCGGTTAATGGCAGCGCTGGTGGCAGCATCAATAAGCGAGCCATCGTTGCGGAGAATATCCTGGGTGCTGTAGCTGGAATAACCTGCGAAATAATTGCCGTTGGCCCCGCCGGCTTTAAACGATCCATGGACAGGAGCGATAATCCGGTAAGGCGCCTGATCCGTAGCAAGTGATTTGAAGGCGGACGGTACTTCATTCTGGTATTTAGTGAAGATTCCGGCCCGTGTCTCCGATTCCAGCTCGCCTACGGTCTTATCATAGCCGCCCGACAAGCCTACCAGCCGGTGCTGGATCGGGAAGCCGAAGGCATCTACGCGTGTCGGTTGCCGTGATAGCCTGTAGCATCCACCGTGAATTCAACGAAATCGAAATAGAGATTACGGTTAGGGTCGGTAGGATTATCAATATCCGGTCCGGCAAAGCCGTCATCATAAGTCTTGATGTACAGCGGCGTGCCTACGCTGAGGAACATGCGGCCGGAGGTGATTTTGGGCATCGTTACCCAGGAAGCCTGACTTACGGTATGGTAGATATTCGCGTAATTCACGCCGTTCTTGATCAGATGACCGGAGGCATCATTCAGCGCATTAGAGATTGGCAGCAGATTGCCGCTCAGATCCAGATAACTCCATTTACCGTTGGCCGGATTAATGCCGATGACTCCCCAATATACCTGATTGTCCGGATAAGCTCCGCCCGTGCCGTTCATGACCTTCACCGACACGGAACCTCCCGGCGGGGTGGGAATGGAAGAGGCGGTAATGGAATAGATCGAAGCAGAGGAACCCCCAGGCGGGGTAGTCGGCGCCGTTCCGGCGGTATACGTAAACCAGCCGGTATCATATGCCGGTGTTCCATTGTTGTACGTGAAGAAATAGGTGAGAACCGTTCCGCTGGTAACGCCAGTGACCACCTGCTCATAGCGGGCTTTGCTGCTGTTGTAGGTAGTACGGTAATTGAGCTGCGTTCCGGAATTGACCTTGTAATGTACATCCACCCAACTGGTGCTTACTGTAGATTTGAACCAGATCGTCGCTGTAGTTCCCGACAATTCTACTCCCTGGGTATAATCAGCGGCGGCAGCTTTGGAACCAAAGAATGGCAGGCAAGAGAGCAGAAGCACGAACGCAAGCATGGACATTAGCCATTTTTTACGCATCATATATTCCTCCTGAATTATAGTGGCATTGCTGTAATCATTACCTTTAGCAACGGGAAGCTATAGACAGATCATTCAGCATTTCAGAAAATATCCACCCTCCCCCATCCCCGGATCAAACCAGAATTACGTGTAGATGTATGCGTTTACAAATATGATTATAGTAGGGCAAATCTTCATTTAGTAGGCTCGGAATTTCGGATTCAGGTTCCCATTTTTTGGTTTTATGACTTAATTTCTTCCGTTTCACCTCTAGAGCGCTGCAAAAATAGCAAAAAGCCCTCAATCCCCAGATGCCAGGTGATTAAAGGCTTTTCTAAACTTTATTTCAGTATCCGCTTTTACCAGTGCTGCGAAATAAAGGTATCCCGTCCGGATTGCTCACGGTCCTCTTTATAATGCTTCGGATTCTTCTTGTGATAGTCCTGATGATAGTCCTCAGCCGGATAGAAATGGGGTGCAGGCAGAATCTCCGTCACCACAGGAAGCTCAAATCTGCCGCTGGCCGCCACTTGCTCCCGGGAAGCCAAAGCCGCCAGCCGCTGCTCTTCATTATAGTAGAATACCGCTGTCCGGTACTGCGTGCCGCGATCCTGAAACTGTCCGCCGTCATCCGTCGGATCAATCTGCGGCCAGAACAGCTCCAGCAGTCTATCGTAGGGGAAAAGTGCCGGATCAAACGTAATCTGTACTACCTCATAGTGACCCGTTGTCCCAGTCTTGACCTGCTCATATGTAGGGTTCTCCACCGTGCCTCCGGCGTACCCTGATACAATTCCTTGAATTCCGGGAAGCTCTTCAAACGGTGTAACCATGCACCAGAAGCAGCCTCCGGCAAACATTGCCTGTTCCATAAGCTTAATCCCTCTCCCTGTCTCTCATCTGCAATTCATACATTAACGCTTGTTCTGAAGATAAGGCCTGCTGGTCATAAAGTCAATTTGAGAGATTAGACCTGCAAGCTTTTGACCATAATGACGTGGGGAATTCCATCTTCCATAAAGACAGGCGAGGAAGTCTCATAGCCCAGCTTCTGATAAAAGCCTTCGGCCTGCTTCTGGCCATGCAGCTTAGCTTGCCGGAGTCCTTGCTCTACTGCCATAGCCTCCAATGTGCCGATAATTACGGACCCTAGCCCGCTTCGGCGGTACGGGGCCAGCAGACAAATCCGTTCCAGCTTGGCCCATCCGTCCACAACCCGCAATCTGGCTGTTCCTACTGGAGCGTCCTCATCCTCGTGAAACACCAATATATGCTCTGCCTGGTTCTCATATTGATCAAATTCATCGGCCAGCGGTACGCCCTGCTCCTCCACAAACACTTCACGTCTGATCCGGAAGGCCTCTTGTAATCCTGCTTCATTCGTAACCTTGTCTACACGCATATCATCCTGCCTCCCTCTCCGGTTAAGCTTGCTTAATACCCGCCCAGAAAATCCCCCAGATATCCTCCAGGCGCTGTTCAAATTCCTCCTGCTTGTAAAATAACATCTGCATAGCGATCCCGTCCAGCAAACAATAATAGGCCGAGAGCAGGCTGTCTGTCCGCTGCTGCCGTATGACTCCCGTGCTCATGCCCTCCTCAAAAATCGCCCGGTACAGCACAGCGGAACGTTGCTCCATCACCGCAATCTGCTCCTCCAGCAAATCTTGGAAGAACGGCGGCGGAAATTGCACGGCCATTTTGTAGAATGCAGTCAATACCGGGTGCTCCGCTTTGTAATAGTAGTTCTTATACATAATCTCACGCAGCTTCATCTCTATAGGTGTATCCCTGAGGCCCTTATACAGTTGTTCAAGAAATTCATAGTAATGCCGGGCCATTTCGCCGAAGGCGGCCATGAACAAATCCTCTTTTTTCGGAAAATAGGTAGCAATGGATTGCTTCTTAATCCCTACCGCCTGGGCAATCCCTGCCAACGAAGCTCCTTCAAAGCCCTTCTCGGCGAATTGTGAACATGCAGCCTGCAGTATCGCGTTAGCAGTCATCTCATCAACCCCCTGACGATCGTCAGGTAATTATCACATGCAGATTATAGGTTTGTCAATCTTGCAGGCAACACCCCTGTATGATCGTTGCAGCGCGCCAAAAAAGGATCACAGCACGTGATCCTTTTGCCTTGTACACTATGAGGGTACTACGTATCATCTTATTCCGTTCATTCTACACATACTGTCCTGCAGTCAACCCAGTTCTGCTCGTCGAGGACATGTAGATCCCTTCGATCAGTTCAAGCGTCTTAATTCCTTCCGCTGCGTCAATCCAGAACTTTCGGCCATCACGGATATGGGCATAGAAATCATCAATTAACCGTGAATGTCCGCTCCCCCAATACGATTTCCCCTTGGTGCTGCCGGTTGCCGGTTCGCTGAGCAGCGTCTCTTGCCCGTCCTTTAACAGATACAGGCAATCCCGGCGCTGCAGCAGCGTTCCCTGCTCGAAGACCAGCTCCAGTTCAACCGGAGAATTCACCACATAAGCATTGGTACCGTAAAAGAGTCCGCGCGCACCATTCCTGAAGCTGATGCATGCATGCGCACTGTCCTCCACTTCAATGACTTCATTCAGCACATCGGTTGTGACACTGCCCTTCACGGAAGAAATTTCACCGCCGAACCATTGCAGCAGATCCAGGGTATGAATAGTCTGGTTGATGAGCACACCTCCGCCTTCAGTAGCCCAGCGTCCTCTCCAGCTGCTATTCTTGTAATAATCGCTACTACGGGTCCAGGTAACTACCCCCTTCATACAAATGAGGGCTCCCAATTCGCCGGAATCTATCATTGTCTTGATCCGGACCGAAGGGTCATTGTAACGGTTCTGGAAAACTACACCGAGCTGCCCCTCCGCTTGATCAGCGGCTGCCTGCATGAACCGGGCAGAAGGTACATCCAGCGCCATCGGCTTCTCGGTTAACACATGTTTGCCGGCCTTCAGCAGTTCCACCGCCATCCCGGCATGCAGATAATGGGGCGTGCACAAATGGACAATACCGATATCCGACCGCTCCAGAAGCTGCCTGTAATCCGTCAAGGCTTCGCATCCATAATCCTGAGCGGATTGTGCCGCCTGAACGGGATCACTGTCCACCACGGCCAGCAGCCGCGCATCATCTATAGAAGCAATGGCCCTGGCATGCAGCGGAGCAATCGCACCGCAGCCGACAATCGCTGCTCCAATTGGATTCATCTTATACACCTTCCGTTCTTCTAGTAGCTGTTCATGCAACTATTTGAGAGTATCCGGGGTCAGATTGAGCGCTTGACGCTGCGCCTCCAGGCATAGTTCGGCCGCCTTGAAGGCATGCTCCTGGGTCATGGCATTTTCTGTACGCTGCAGGCAGTCCAGGATCAGCTCGCCGAAGAACGGAAAGCCGATTTTACCTGCTACATGTTCATAATGTTCTCCTTCACGGTCCACATAGTAGACATGGTCAGGGGTGCTGGAGCGGCCAATATCGCTGTATTTGCGCAGCTCGATATACCCTTCCGTGCCTAGAATAATGGTCCGTCCGTCCCCCCATGTTCCCAGACCCGCCGGAGTGAACCAGTCCACCCGGAAATATTGGGTAGCCCCGTTATCGCCAACCAGCGTGGCATCTCCGAAATCCTCCAGCTCCGGGTACGCCGGATTGTTGTAATTGGCTACCTTGCTGTGCAATACCTTCGCATCGCGGCAGCCTGCATAGAAGAGGAACTGCTCAATCTGGTGGCTGCCAATGTCACAGAGAATGCCTCCGTACTTGTCACGCTGGAAGAACCATTCCGGGCGGCTATTCGCATTTAACCGGTGAGGTCCCATGCCTATTACCTGGAGGACACGGCCAATGGCTCCCTGCTGCACCAGGTGACCGGCATAGACAGCGCTCTCCACATGCAGTCTTTCGCTGTAATACGTCATGTACTTCCGCTGTGTCTGCTCTACCTGAAGGCGTGCTGCTGCCAGCTGATCGAGTGAGGTGAACGGTGATTTGTCCGTGAAATAATCCTTCCCGTGCGCCATGACGCGCAGACCCAGCGGACCCCGCTCCGAAGGAACCGCCGCCGCCGCTATGAGCCGTACTTCAGGATCTTCAAGAATCTCTTCAGCCGAGCGTGCGGCCCGGACGCCGGGATAGGTGTTCTGGAACACTTTCACCTTCTCGGGGTCAGGATCGTATACCCATTTCAGTTGTGCTCCCGCTTCCACAAGCCCGTTGCACATCCCGTAGATATGCCCGTGATCCAGCGCCAGTGCGGCAATTACGAATTCACCGGGGCCCACAACAGGCTTGGCCTCATGTACCGGGGCATACATCATTCCGTCCTTGCGGCTCATGCTTCAACCTCCAGCTTGGCGTGCAGATAGTTCAGACTAATCTCCAGGCTCTCAAACGGATCACGCTGGCACACATCCTGCTCCACGATATGCCATTCCACACCTGTCTTGCGGCAGGCTTCAATAATCGCTCCGTAATTCATGTTCCCCTGGCCGATTTCGGCAAAAACCGGTTTGCGCGACAGAATCGTCATATCTTTGAAATGCACCGCCTGCATTCTGCCCTTCACTTTATGAATCCACTCTACAGGATCGCCGCCTCCGGCTTGAACCCAGTACAGATCGAGCTCAAAGCCAAAAACCTCCGGATCACTTTCCTGCAGCAGAATCTCCATACCCGTCATGCCTTCGAACCGTTCAAATTCAAAATCATGATTATGATAGACAAATTGCAGGCCATACTGCTCCTTCAGCGTACGCGCGATTCCGGAAGCCAGCTTGGCAAAGGTGCGGTAGCCTTCCTGGCTGGTCTGATACTCTGCCGGCAGTGCGCCAAGGCCGATGTACTTGCAGTTCCACAGCTTATGTTCAGCCGCGAGCGCATCCAGATCATTCACCAGCCGGTTCCAGGGGACATGCGTTGCACATATTTTCAAGCCGTATTCATCCGCATACTCCTTCACCAGCTGGGAGTCAATGGGTCCAATCCCCGAGATCTGCACGGCCTGGTAGCCAATTTCACTCACCTTCCGCAGACTTTCTCTTAACCCCTCCGGGGTCTGGGTAAATTCACGTAAGGTATACATTTGTGCGGCAATCGTTGAACGCTCCATTTCATTCATCCACTCCTAGATTAGTTTGAATTGGTTAGATGATGCTATACCTGCAGATTAAAGAGTGATGCTAGTGGGTTCCCGATACATCCAGGGCTTTCTGGCTGACAGGCGCCTTTTGAAAAGTAGAGTTCTGCACCTGCACCATCAGCTTCTCGTGGAACAAGTCGCTGTCGATCGGCAGGTCTACCCAGTTATCGGTCCATGCTGACAGGTACATCGCATTGGACAGTGTCAGTCCGTGAATCCCCTCTTCTCCAGGCGCCAGGAGAGGCTCGTCATGAAGAATGGCATTGGTGAAATTACGCAGAATGCCTTTATGCTGATCTCCCTCACCAGGGGCAACCGGAATCTCGCATTTCCAGCACTCGGGTGCTCCGAATCCTCCTGTAAATTCAGCATTGAACTGCGGCTCCGGTGTGCGCAGGCGGAAGAACGTAAGCTTCCCGTCTTCGATTATGATTTTACCGTTGTCGCCTGTGATCTCGAACCGGTTAGTGCCCGGCGCTTCCCCTGTGGTGGTGATGAACAGCCCCGTTGCGCCGTTCTCATATTCCACATAGGCAGTCACATCATCCTCCACCTCAATGTTGCGGTACTTCCCGAAGTGGCAAAAAGCCCGTACCCGCTTCGGCATCATTCCGGTCGTCCACTGCCAGAGATCCAGCTGATGCGGGTCCTGGTTAAGCAGTACGCCGCCGCCTTCTCCGCCCCAGGTCGCCCGCCAGCCGCCGGAGTCATAGTAACTCTGAGAGCGGTACCAATTGGTGATAATCCAGTTCGTCCGCCGGATCTCCCCCAGCTCCCCTGACTTGATCAGCTCTCTAAGCTTCTGGTAGAGCGGGTTGGTCCGCTGGTTGTACATAATGCCAAACTTGCGGTCAGACCTCGCAGCAGCGTCGTTCATCTCCTGAACAGCTTTGGTGTAGACGCCTGCGGGCTTCTCAATCAGAACATGCAGCCCGTACCCCAGCGCTTCAATCGCCAGCGGCGGATGATCATAATGCGGTGTGGCAATCAGCACAGCATCAATGCTGCCAGACTTGAACAATTCTTCCGGTGAACTGAACCGCTGCACTCTATCCGGCAAATGCTCCTCCGCCCAGTCCAGCCTTTCCTGGTTGCTGTCACAAACGGCTGCCAGCTCGGCCCCCTTAATATCACTCAGCAGGCTTTGCGCATGCGCTCGCCCCATATTGCCCACTCCGATAATGCCAAATCGTACCTTTTCCATCTCCCAATCACTTCCTATTACAGTTTATGATATGAGGATAACCTTAATCGCCCCCGCTGAACATGACTGTAATTAAGGTGTTTTTGTATAATAATAAGATGTATTAGATAAATGAAAGCGGTATAATGAATGTATGAGCGTTGTAAAGGAGCTAAACCTATGAATATGAATGCCAACGGAAACCTGACCGGACGCCTGCTGCAGAATCTGACCGTTACCGTTACGCATGCCCAGTTAACCAGCAGATACCCCGGATGGAATAGGACAAACGAGACCCCTTCCTTCAACCGGCTGTACTATATTGATTCCGGCGAAGGCAAAGTGATCATCAACGGCGTGGCGTATTATCCCAAGCCCGGACAATTAATGATCATGCCGGCTGGCTCTACCCAGACCACGGACACCTCGCCGAATGATCCTTATACGCGCTACTATTGCCATTTCGATGCGCAGATCGGGGAATGGCCGCTGTTTCATTCTGCGAATAAGCTCTACATCAGCGATGTGCCGGATCCGGATGCGGTAAGGGCGATTTTCACGGAAATGATTGATTTGTTTCAGGATACCGGTTTTCTGGCGACTCTGCGGACTCAGGCTTCGCTGCTCACGCTATTGGCGCTGTGTCTGGAATCGGGAGGCTACAGCAATTTCCTGGATGACCTGACACATACCAGCGATCAGGGGAAGCTGGCGAATGTGCTGACTTACATTGACCAGCGCCTGATGCGTCCGCTTGATGTGGAAGAGCTGGCGGAGCTCGTTCATCTGCATCCGAACTATTTCATTCCCTATTTCAAGAAATTCATCGGCGTTCCCCCGATGCAGTACGTTCAGCTGAAACGGATGGAGCTCGCTAAAAGACAGCTCTCCTACACCGATTTCAGCATCTCCAATATCGCTGAGCAGGTCGGCATGGAGCTTGCCCATTTCTCCAAGGTATTCAAGAAGACTACTGGCGTTTCTCCTTCTGCTTACCGGAGCAGTACGAAGTAGGGGGGCTTGGGGTACGATAATCATATGCGCCTTGGGTGAATGCTCTGCTCCATTCCAGCTAAGACTGCGATAGCTGATATAAGATCCAGCAGTTCAGAACGTGCGGCGTTACTTCGCTGGACCCGACTTTTAGGCAAAAAACCGCTTCCGAGGAATGCTAGTTGGATTTTCGGCACTTAATTATCCCGTTTCTCCCATTCAAAGGCGAGTAAGTGGATTTTCAGCATTTAATTCTGCGAATATTCTAACTTTTCCTATTTTCAGTAGAAGTAAGTGTTGTTTTTCCAACTAGATTAGCCGAATTAGTTATTCCTGCAGAATTAGATGTCATTTATCCAACTGCTTCCGGCAGAGTCTCTGAGCACAACTTAATAGGGGTCCATATATAAGCACAAAAAACAGCAATACTCCAAAGGTTATTCCAAATGAAAAAAAGGAACCATCCCAAGCCATATGATGGCTGATAGGACTGTTCCTTTTTGTAGCTACATACTATTTAATCCCGAAATATGTCTCGGCATTGTTGTAACAGATGTTCTCGATCGTCCGGCCCACAAAAGCATAATCACGCGGCAGATCGCCCTCTTCAATCCATGTGCCGAACAGGTTGCAGAGAATCCGGCGGAAATATTCATGTCGCGTGAAGGAGAGGAAGCTTCTGGAGTCGGTCAGCATGCCGACGAATGGACTGATCAGCCCGATGCTGGAGAGCGCCTTCAATTGCTGCAGCATGCCTTCCTTCTGATCATGGAACCACCAGCCTGAGCCCATCTGCACTTTGCCTTTGATCCCAGAGCCCTGGAAATTACCGATCGATGTGGCAATCATCTCGTATTGTGACGGATTCAGCGTATACACAATGGTCTTCGGAAGCTGTCCGCTGGCATCCAGATCATTCAGCAAGGCGTTCAAGCTGCGTGCCATATTGAAGTCCAGAATCGAATCGAAGCCGCTGTCCTTGCCAAGCGCATCGAACATCCGTGAGTTGTTATTGCGGAGCGCCCCGATATGCAGCTGCATGCTCCAGCCCCGCTCGTGGTAGAGCCGGCCTAATTTGAGCAGTGTGTAGCTCTGGAACTTCTGTTCCTCCTGGGCGCTGATCTCCTCGCCTTTGAAGGCACGGGCAAATATGTAAGCTGCTTCATGTTCGGTTGAATGGGCGTGCGGAAGCTCACCGAAGGCCTGATCCGACAGACGGCAGCCATGCTTGTGGAAATAATCGATCCGCGAAGTCACAGCCTTCATGAATTCGGAATAACAGTGAATTTCCAGTCCGCTGGCTTCACTTAACGTGGCAACATAGCCGGCAAACCCTTCATCGCGGATATTCAGCACCCGGTCCGGTCTGAAGGTTGGAGCAACCACGGTCTCCAGTGCACTGTCATTCTTAATAAGAATGTGATGCTCCAGTGAATCGGCCGGATCATCCGTTGTGCAGACGACGTCAACATTCTGCTTCTTAAGGATGCCCTGTGTAGTCATGCCGTCTCCTTGCAGCTGTTCATTACAGCGGTGCCAGACACTCTCCGCGTTATCGGCCGAGAGCAGCTCATCGATGCCGAAGTAGCGCTTCAGCTCCAGATGTGTCCAATGGTACAGCGGATTGCCCAGCATCTCGGGTACGGAACGTGCCCAGACCATAAATTTGTCTTTGTCCGGAGCGTTCCCAGTAATCAGCTGTTCATCAATACCGAGCCAGCGCAGCGCACGCCACTTGTAATGGTCCCCCGATAACGCCAAATCGGCAATATTGCGGAACTTGCGGTTGCTGCTGATCTCCTGAGGATTCAGATGACTGTGGAAATCGTAGATCGGCATTTTTTGGGCATAGTCATGGTACAGGGTTTGCGCACTTTTGTTGAGGAGCAGCCAATCTTCATGAATAAAAGGTGAGGTACTCAATGTGTTCTCCAGCCTTTCGTCATACCGTATTTTAGAAGATAAGAATGTATAAGCTACACGCAATATAACGTTCTTATCTTTCCCGCAGAAGAGGATTCCTGTCCTGGTGAGGACGGTATTAGCCGTTTCTGCCTGTTTGCACTACCATACTACCATACTTGTATGGTAGTATGGTAGTGCTTCTGAACAACTTAACAGGAGGGCTACGCGATGGAATACATTATCGGTACACAAGCGGTTTCCACAAGGGACATCGTGTATCGTTCTTTGAAGAATCAGATTTTGCTGTTGGAGCTGCCTCCCGGCACCAGCATCTCGGAGAAAGAAATTTCACTTAAATTCAATGTTAGCCGCACTCCCGTCAGAGAGAGCTTCGTCCGGCTGGCCCAAGAGGGCCTGCTCGATGTCTATCCCCAGCGCGGAACGGTTGTCTCTCTTATTGATTCCGGACTCGTCGAAGAAGCCCGCTTCATGCGCGAGCATCTGGAGCGGGCGGTTATGCGCGAGGCCTGCAGCTCTTTTCAGGCCAAACATCTTATAGATCTAAAGGCGAATCTGGATAAACAGAGACTCTGCATTGAAGATCAGGACTATAAAGAAATGTTCATGCTGGATGAAGAATTCCATCATCTGATCTTTACAGGCTGCAGCAAGAAGAACACCTGGGAAGTCGTCCAGCAGATCAAGGTCCATCTGAACCGCAGCCGGATGCTTAAGCTTACGGCAGATCATAATTGGGAGCATCTGTATCAGCAGCATTATTGCCTCTATGAAGCGATTCAGACACATGATGTTTCGCAGGGTGATCATATGATGCAGGAGCATATGGCCTTAACCATTGCCGATCAGGAGATGCTGATGGAGAAATACCCGCAGTACTACAAGTAGAAACGACTCTGCCGTCCATTTAAAAAGGAATCCGAGGAACTGAATAGAAGCCCCGCCCGGCGGGTAATGATGCCCGATAGTAAACAGACTTCGTCCTATTTAGGATCATACTTACATTAGAGAAGGGTTGGATACCTATGTCTGAGTTCGCCGATGACCAAAGTTCCGGCTGGATAGTACGCAAAGAGCTGGCCAGCGGCGAATTAAGTGAACTAAGAATCAGGCATACACTGACTGAACGGGATTTCCGGATCATCCGGCAGAAGAATGCTCCAGATACACTGGCTATGCGGGTCTTTATCGGGAAGCTGCTGGATTGATATACTCTGCTCCAGTTAATCAGCAAGCAGAAGCCAGAGCAGAACAGCTTCAATACGGCCGGTCCTCCACTGGAATACATGTGGGGGACCGGCCGTATTGTAAGAACAATTATTCAGCTATTCGGGGCAGGCCGAATCATGATTATCCCTGCCGGCGGAACCTCCAGTGCATGCACACCTTTCTTCCACACCAGCCTGTGGTCCGCAATAACAGTTCCGCGGCAGTCGCGGATATTCACGAGCAGCAGACCCGGATCGCGGTCCAGCTCCAGTACCAGGCGCGGGTTCAGCGTCCCGTTGATTACCAGAACCAGCCCGGGCAAATCCCCTGCTAAAGGGATCACTGTATCATGATAAGCGGCAAACACCCACTTCTGCGCGGTGCGGGCGATGACAAGCGGATACAGCAGCTCGGGACTCACCGGCTCCAATCTGCCGTCCAGCAATACATCCCGGTGCTCGCGCCAGAAGCTTAGCCAGAAGCCCAGCATAGCCTTATGCGGCTCAGGCAGAGTATCCAGCCGTACAGATATCTGCGGCACAGCGAACAGAATGTTAATGAACTGCAATGCCGCTGCCTCGACCGGTTCCTCCGGATTCCACATCAGCATATCGGCATGTGCCGCGGTATCCCCGCAGATCAGCCGGATATCGATTGTATGCATCCGGTTCTGCAGGGCATCGTTCGGACAATCTGCTGCCCGGAACATATTGCCGTATTTGCGCATCAGCGGTCCGGTATAATTCTGGCGGAATTCGATCAGAATATCCGGCTTCAGCTGCCGCAAGCGGGAGAGGATTCCGCTTAACAACAGATCGACGGCTTCCGGAACCGAGCCTGTATCCCGGCTGCCCCCGTCGTCATCCTTCTGGTCCGCCTCCCGGGCCGTATAGAAGCTATCCACGAAGTCGAGCTTGAAGCCGTCCAGATTCCATTCCAGCAATGCCTGCTCATATAAGGAAATTATATATTCCCGGACTTCCGGATAACGGGGATCGGCCACGCCTGCTCCGAAGCTCTCACTATAGTAGAGTAACTTATCCTTGAAGCGCAGCCAGGCTTCACTATGCTTGCCGATGAACGGCACGGCATACCACAGCAGGTATTTCATGCCAAGGTCATGGACACGGGCTACATGAGCCTGCATATCCGCGATTTTGTCCGGGCTGGCCTTCCAGTCTCCGCAATACGCATACCCCCGGGCTTCATCCGACGTCTGCCAGCCGTCATCCACAATTACCGAGCCGCAGCCCAGTTCACCTGCGAGTCTGCACTCCAGCTCTATGGTCTCCGGCTTCAGCTGCTGATGGAAGCTATACCAGGTGGAATACACCGGCTCCCTTGCAGTATCAGGAACCGGGGACGGCTCAATCCCTTTCAAGCCTGCCCACCATTTCCCCGCTGCGCCCAGTGCTTCATAGTAAGGAACGCTGCGGGAATCCAGCCGCAGGATGAGCTCATAATGAGTTAAGGGAGAGACATCGCCTGCGAACAACGTTACAGCACATTGAAAGCTGGACGTTTCTTCATTCAGTCCCGCACGCAGCTCCAGCGGATTCAAGACATCGGAGCAGGCAAAGGTCAGAGCATTGTTCCCCCTGCTACCATACAGGCTGACAACCGGTGCAGAGAAAGTGGATCTGGACAGGAACCCCTCCCGCCAATCAGGAACCAGTCCCCTGTTTCGTTCCGCTGCCGGATGCCACATTCCTTGAATATCAATGGCCTGGCAGCACCAGCGAAGGGTTAGCTTGGGGGGAGCTGCCGGAACAGGAGCACTGAGTGTCAGGACAGTATAGGTAACGCCATCTACTCCGTGCTCCACATGAAGCTGAGATTGAAAGTCCGGACTGCTTCCTTCAAGAAGAATCTCGTAATCTCCCGTGCGAATGGTCTTCATTACGGTCCAAGCTCCTTCATAGCCAATTATCCGCTTATACGGTTATAACCGGCAGGGAATCGAAATCTGCACACAGGTGCCAATTCCGGAACGGCTGGCGATTAGCACTCCGTATTCACTGCCGCCATGCAGCTTAATCCGGGAATCTACATTACGGATGCCGTAGCCGATCCGGGTCCCCTCAGGGGCCAGAATCTGCCGGATGGTATCCGCATTCATGCCTACCCCATTGTCTATAATCTTGAAGATGATGCTGTCCTCCCTCTTCTCCGCTACCAGCCGGATTCCGATGGTGCTGCCGAACCAGGCATGCTCCAGCACATTCTCAATCATCGGCTGCAGAATCAGCTTCACCGTCGCATACTCCAGCACCCCGGGGTCAATATCGTAATATACCGACATCCGCTCCCCGTATTTGATGCCCTGAATGGCAATATAAGCCTTGGCATGCTCAATTTCATTGCCCACGGTTGTGATAATTCCGCCCCGGTTCAAAGACAGCCGGTAGAACTTGGCCAGCTCCTGAACGAGGGTGTGCAGCTTCTGAATATCTCCGAACTGGGCCAGACGATTGATCGAGGAGAGTGTATTGTAGAGGAAATGCGGATTGATCTGCGCCTGCAGTGATTCCAGCTCCGCTTCTTTTTTCTGAAGATTGGCAACATAATTCTTATGAATCAGCTCTTCGATATTGCTGCCCATCCGGTTGAAGGCTACCGCAATCTGTGCCAGTTCGTCATTGCCCTTATACTTAATTCTCTTGTGAAAGTCTCCATCGTGAAAAGCGTTCAGCGATCCGACGATCTTCTGAATCCGCCGGGTGAAATAGCTGGATACTCCGATGCCGAGACAGGCCAGGACCAGCGCGCTGGCCAGACAGACCAGCAGAGTCATTCTCCGCACTTCGTTTGCACTCTCATCGAACTGGCTGTTCGGAATATAGGCCTGCAGCACCCATCCCACACCGTTCAGCGGTTCACTCAGCTGTAGCCGGTTACCGCTGGAATATAAGGTGCCGGAATCAGCAGTCTCCGGCGAAGATTCCAGCACCATTCTGCCGCTGCGGTCGGTCACCACAAGAGTGGCATATTCGCCGATCTTGCGGTAATCCACCGAATCCAGCAGATCCTGCATCTGAACGGTCACCCGGATTAGACCCATGCTCCGCTGCTTCTGAATATCATCCAGCCGCTGGATCAGCGAGATATTGCCATTCGCCTCATCGCGCAGAACCTGCCGCCATTGTCCGGTACCGGCCTTAGCTTCCGGCATCACAAGAGCCTGGTACCATTTCTCTTTCCGTATTCTTTGTACATGAAAAATTTCGTAACGTTTGGTCGAAAGCAGCGGATTGGGTCCAATCTCGCTGTAGTATAGTTCAGGAATGGAGTCATTCTCCAGATATAGCGACAGTCCGACATTACCTGCCGTGTAATTGAGCAGATTCTCAAGCGTAGGCATCAGGGTCTTCGTCATGGTCTCATAGCTGTACCAGCCTTGATCATAGCGCCGCAGGGCACTTTGCAGATTGAAATTATAGTATAAAGTGCTGGATATACGTTCAATATTATCCGTACGGTAGGTGATGTTATCCCGCATTTGCTGCAGTGTGCCTTGTATGTTCTCCCTCGTCTTCTGTTTGAGCGAGTTCACGGAATGACTGTAGGCGAACATGCCTACCGTACCCACAGCTACCAGCAGGCAGAACACATAAGGCAGAATCAGCTTGTATCCGTAGGGCATGCTTAGCCTGCGCCACATCTTACAGATGTCTCCTGTAGTCGCCCGGGCTGACTCCGTAATAATCCTTGAATTGCTTGCTGAAATGGGACAGATTCTTATAGCCGACCCGCTGGGCAGCTTCATAAACCTTAAGCTTCGGGTCACCAAGCAGCAGCTTCACCCGTTCCAGCCGTCTTAAGGAGACATAGTCGGAGAAATAGACTCCCTTCTCTTCAAAGAAAATCTGTCCCAGATGATTGGGCGAGAAGGAGAAATGATTGGCAGCATCCCGCAGCATCACGTTGTGCTCCAGACGTTCCTCTATATAAGCTTCAATCTCCTGTACGAGCTTGCGTTTCTTGCCCTGCCGTTTACGCTGCAAATGCTCCGACAGCTCGAACATACGGCGGCGCAGCCAGGATTTCATATCCTGGGTAGTCTCGAAATGGTAGAGAATGCTCAGATGCTTCCGGTCCAGTCCGAGCACCCCGTAGAAGTCCTCATTAATCGTATGCAAATAAGCATCGAGCTTCGACACCACATGCAGAAACAGCTGATAGATCTCCAGCTTGGTCTCCATATGCCCTACCCACACGAACAGCTCCTCATTACAATCGTCGATGGCAACCAGCCGGTAAGAGGACATGGCCTGAAACAAGGCCTGGAGAATATCATCAAGATCCTTAGCTTCAGCCGTAACCGGCCCTCTGGCATCCGTGTGCAGTATCAGCTTGCCTTTGCCCAGGAACAGCTTCAATCCTAGGGCTTCCTTGGCCCGCTGGAAGGAGAAATGCAGCTCCTTCAGACTGTTCACCAGCGGTCCGGCTCCTATGGTCACTGTCAGCGGAGTTCCGCTGACCGCATGATGAATGAATTCCCTTAGCCGTCCATGCTCTACACGTTCTTCAAGGATTAGAGCAAAATGGAACTGATCCAGTCTGCAGACCTGAATCCGTTCCATCGCACAGAACTGTTCAACCGACAGGCTCAGCTGCTGCTCTACTGCCGCTTGGGCCTCCTCACTATATCCGTTCAGCTTCCAGGCCAGGTCATCTGGTTCCAGCAGAGCGGTGTACAGGCGGGATCTTTGCCATGCAATCCCCATGCGTTGAAGCAGCGGCAATACCCGGTCCTCATCCGGTGTTCCATCGAGAAGCTGCATGAACAGCTCACGCTTCAGCAGGGGTTCCGACTCCGAGAAATAATGCTCCAGATGGCTATGCGCCCGTTCCTTGTTCAGGGCCTCCTTCACATCAATCAACGTCCGCCGCATATCCTCATCGTCCACAGGCTTCAGAATATAACCGCAGGCACTCATGGAAATGGCCTGCTTGGCATACTGGAAATCCTCATAACCGCTGACAAAAACAATCTTCAGCATCGGATTCAGCTCAAGTGCTCTGCGGGCAAGCTCCATCCCGGTCATAATCGGCATCTTGATATCCGTAACGACAATATCCACCTGCTGCGCTTCCAGCACTTCAAGCGCCTCGAAGCCGCTGCTTGCGGCTGCACACACTTCCATGTCCATATCTTCCCAGTTCATGAAGTATTGCAGACCCTTCAGATCCAGCAGCTCATCGTCAACCAGCAGCACCTTATACATTCCATCCCCTCCTTCAGACCGCTTGCTGCCAAGGCGCAAGAGCGGAGGTTATCCCCTTAAGGCGGAAGGCAGCCCCTTCCCAAATAATGGGGTATACTTGGCTTCAGTATACCCCACGCCCCAGGCAGACTCTATTGTTATTTCATCCTGCTGAGGTTGTTCTGCCATCTTTCCGTCTGGTACGCCAGCAGCTTACCGTAACCCGCTTTTGAGGCGTCTTCATTCGCTTGGTTAATCAGGCTCAGCACCTCTTCATCACTCTTGGCATACAGCGTCTTGGCAAAAGCCTCCTGATAGATATCGTTAACGGCAGTGGCAATGGTTCCTTCTTCCGAATCCGGAAGCGGATCAAGGTTCACGAATTCCGTAAAGTTTCGGGAAGTCTTCCAGGTCACTTTCTGCTGTGCCAGCGTCGTCCAATTCTGCTTGTCAGCCGGCAGCTGCGCATCCATCTTGGCTTTGGTCTGATCGATGAATGTCGTATTGCCTACCCAGTTGAAGCGGCCGATTCTTTCCTTGTCTTTTCCTGCCTGCTCTGTGCTAAGACCCCCGGCATTCAGAATCGGTACTCCATCTGCGTCAGTCTCATCCCAGTAGAGCCCCTTACGTCCGAAGTTGATAATACGCTGGCCCTCCTCTCCGGTTAACCAGTCCAGATAGGAGAAGATCGCTTCAGGGTCCTTGGCATTCTTCGTAATAACAAGCACATTCCAGCCGAGGGAATTGTAATTATTCGGAGTGATTTTGGTGGCATCCAGGCCAGCTTTGTGGATCGGCCAGATGATCTCATAGCCCGCTTCCGGATCGGTAGCCTTCAGGGCACCGTCCGCTCCCCGGCCCGGATTGACCACATCGCCATCCACGTATACTGCGACGCGGCCTGTTTTCAGCTTTTCGTTAATCTGGTCGCCGGTCTGCGTGAATACATCCTGTGAAATCAGCTTGTCGCGGAACAGCTTGCTGGCATACTGCATGTTCTCAATGAAAATCGGGTCTTCAAAGATCGACTTCAGTTCATTGCCCACAGGATTAGCTCTCGTCAGATAAGGTTTGTTCTCCGCCCATCCGCCATACATGGTATCAATGCCCCGGCCTTTGGCTCCAACCTCCAGCGGAACAACATCACTGTATTTCTCCTTCACCAGCTTCAGATAGGCATACAGATCATCGAAGGTTTCCAGCTTCGGCGAGCCCAGCTCTTTATAAATTTTCTTGTTGATGATCCAACCGCCGTTGCCGTTGGGGCTTGAGGTATACCAGTTCGGGAACTGGTACAGCTTGCCGTCGTCTGAGCGGAGCATACCGAGTGTGGCTTCCCCGGCGTTATTCTTAAGATTCGGATATTTGTCGAGATAATCATCCAGTGCCACCAGCATTCCGCCTTGCCGCAGACGCTCGACACTCGCACCGCGGTCCGTCATAATGACATCCGGCAGACTGCCTGAAGCAATCATGGTGCTGAACTTCGTCTCGGCAGCGCCGCTTGACTGAACGGGAGTCATATTGACCTTAAGGGTATCGGCAATCCAGCGCGTGGTTGAGTCGGCGCCCCACTGCTCCGTAGTATCCCAGTCATAATTGCTGTAATAGCTGAAGGTTACCGGCTTCACTGTGCTTACTGCGTCTGTGGAAGGCTCCGTAGTTGCGGGTACCGCCGTTTCCGCTGCAGCAGTGGCTGCCGCCGGTTCTTTAACGGGTTCTGCCGTACCCTGAACTGCCGCGTTATTCCCTCCGCCACACCCGGCCATCAGCAGCACCGTGCATAATGCAACCGTCATTTGTGTCCATCGTTTGGTCGTCCGTTTCAAATTAAGTAACCCCTCTCTACATGTGAGTTCAAGAAATCTGCGCTACTCTTTCAAGGAACCGATGAGTACCCCTTTGACAAAATATTTTTGCAGAAACGGATACACCATAATGATCGGCAGCGTTGCCACCATAGTGGTAGCCATAATCAGCGACTTGGTGGTGACAGACTGCACCAAAGCCAGACGGTCCTGGGCTGCCGCATTGCCGACGGACTGAAGCTGATCGGTCACAATATTGGAGCTCAGGATCTGCTTCAGCAGCGTCTGGATCGGAATCAGGCTGGGATCGTTAATATAAATGCTGGCTGAGAACCAGTCATTCCAGTGATAGACGGCGGTAAAAAGGGACAGGGTTGCCACGACGGGACCCGATATGGGAAGGACGATGCGGATCAGCACACCGATATGGTTGCAGCCGTCAATCCGTGCCGATTCCGCCAGTCCCGCCGGCAGGCCAAGAAAGAAGGTCCGGAAAATAATCATATTATATACACTGATTAAGCCGGGAATAACGAGAACCCAAAAGGTGTCCATCATGCCAAACTCCCGCAGCAGCAGAAAGGTAGGAATTAAGCCGCCGCTGAAATACATTGTAATGATGCAGAAGACCATATAGAACCTGCGTCCGATCAGCTCATGACGTGATAGTCCGTAAGCCAGGATAGCCGTGAACAGCACGGACAGGATCGTTCCGGTTAGCGTTCTCAGAATGGATATCATGAACGCCTGCCCGATCCGGCTGTCCTGGAAGACGACCTCATAGTTATCAAACGTTGGGACCCGGGGCCAGAACGTGATGCCGCCCAGCGATGTATCCGAGCCCATATTGAAAGATATAACCAGGGAATTCCAGAAGGGATACAGGGTGACGAAGCCCAGCAGGATCAGAATGATATAAATGAACAGCTGCAGCACTTTATCCCCCGTTGACAGCTTCATCATAACCTGTAACCCCTTTCCCCGCAGCGTCTGATTTCATGAACATTTCTGCATCTATACCGCTTTGATGCTGCTTCGCTCACCATAGGCTGGAGCCCATTTTTCTGGCTGCCTTATTGGCCAGCGCCAGCAGTGTTACACTGACAACTGCCTTGAACAACCCTGCTGCTGCCGCGTATGAGAAGCGGTTATTCAGAATCCCCATCCGGTACACATAGGTATCGATTACATCCGACACATCACGGAGAATCGGATTCGTGGCCAGAATGAGAATATCTTCAAACCCGGCGTTAAGAATATTACCCACCGCCAGAATCATGAAGATGATAATGACTGGCCGGATACATGGCAGTGTGATCAGCTGGATCTGCTTGAATCTCCCTGCCCCGTCGATGGAAGCGGCTTCATACAGATGCGGATCAATTCCGGCAATGGCAGCCAGATAGACAATGGCGGCAAACCCCATCTCTTTCCACATCCCCGTCCCAACGAGAATACTCCAGAAATACTCCGGCACAGACAGAAAGCTGATCGGTTCAGAGGTTAGATTCAGGCTCATCAGCAGCATGTTAACGCTTCCATTATCAGTCGACAGCATCGAGCCTACGAAACCGCCGACGATCACCCACGAGAGAAAATGCGGCAGATAGCTTACGGTCTGCACGACCCGCTTGAACATCATACTCCGGACTTCATTCAACATCAGCGCCAGCAGTATCGGTGCCGGGAAGCCGAAGCAGAGCTTCAGCAGACTGATCACCATCGTGTTGCGCATGACTCTCCAGAAGTCCGGGGAATTGAAGAAAGCCTCGAAATGCTTCAGTCCCACCCATGGGCTGTGTAAAAATCCGCCGAACAGCTGATAATCCTGGAAAGCCATTAGAACTCCGTACATGGGCAGGTAACTGAAAATAAAAATGAAGATCAAAGCAGGCACTACCATCAGCTGAAGATCCCATTGTCTGATCCAGTTATTGCACCAATATACTGATTTTCCTTTCTTCCGGACAGGCAATCTCCGCTCGATTTCCACATTGGTCATCCTTCCTGTTTCTTTGCTTTACACCTTCATTCTATGATCTCCAGGAAGGAGCTACCAGTAGCGCAGCCAACGAAAACTGTGGTCCAGCAACGGAGATTTTTCCGGATCACTCCGGCTGGTTGAGTTAGTTACAGTGGGCTTATTCTTCCTCCACGGGCAATTTGATAGCTTTTACATCGTCTATATACAGTGTTCCGCTGCCCTGTGCCCCGCTGCCTTGGGCAATATAGAAGGCGAACTCTTTAATAGAACCCAGATCGATGACGCCGTTGCCGCCGGTAGACCAGCCGGGCCGCAGGAATTCGGTAAAAGGAATGCTAACAAGCACTGGCGTTGTGCCTTGAACCGGAATACTCGCTTCCCATACCTCACCGTTCGTCTCATGAAACTGAACCGCAAGCTGCCGGTTCGAGCCATCCGGCTGCAGCCAGAAGGAAATGGCTTCCATCCCCGGCCATTCCTTGCCCATGCTGCGGTAGACTCCCGCATAGCCGGGATTGCCTACCGTATAGTCCAGCTTAAGCCCGTAGATGCCGCTGTTCAGATGGTAAGTGTCCAGCGTGATCGTTGCCAGGTTACCGGAGACATTCCGCTGCCATTTGGCACGCAGGCTGCTGTTCGAGCTGCCGTACTGCTCGAAATCATCAATGAGATAACTGTCCGCAGGCGGCGGTACATACGGACCGTTGCCTGTTTCGCCGTTATGGAGCGCACGCGGATTGCTATAGAGCGCTTGAATGGCACTGAGAGAATTTTTGTCGGTCAAATATTGCGACCAGGTCATGAAATACGCATACCGGGGCTGCTTCTCCCGCAGCATATCCATGTCCGGCAGTTCCCCGTTCTCCCCGATAGCAATCGGTCTGCCGCCGCTAAGCTGCACAAGCTTGTTGTAATACGTATCCCGGTAATCGTTGTTATAGATATCCATCGCCAGCACATCTACCGCATCATGACCGGGATAATAAGGAGCAGAATCATAGGCCCATGAGCTCTCGGCATTCGGGCTCCATACCCAGATCAGATTATCCAGACCATGCAGATGGGTGAAACGGTCATACATATTGTCCCACAGCTGCCTGAACAGCTCCGGCCGCGCGCCCCACCAGAAGAATTCGGCATTCATCTCATGATACGGCCGCCACAGCACCGGAATGCCTTCGTCTCTCAGCTGAGCAAGATATCCTGCAACTTCATCCACTTGAGCAGCCCACTGATTGTAGAGTGCAGTCCCCGGAGTAACAATCTCCGCCATCTGAGCTGCTGTTACATCTCCTGTGACACTTTCCCATCCGGCGGTGGCAGAGTCCATAGGACGGGGCTCATGATACGTCAGGGTAATAATGCTGCCCGTATGACCTTTGTTGATAGCCTCGTCAATCATGGCCTGGCGCAGGGCGCTGAAATCCCCGCTGGTATAATAGGCGAAATCCGAACCCCAGATTGCCGGATAATATCCGGTCAATTCTGCTGCCGTATCATACCAAAGGGATGGCGCTTCGTAATAGTTATGCTGCCCCGTGTACACAGCATTGCCGACCGTGGCATAGAGCCGGTCCAGAAGGGCCACCGCTTCCTCCGATGCTCCCGGATTCACCGGGAACATCTTGCCGGTAGTGAGCTCAAGTGAACTCGCCGCTGACACTGCCGTCCCTTCGCTGACTGCTGTCACCTTCACCTCATAAAGACTCTCAGGTGACAGACCTTCCAGCTTATAGGCATACAAGGATTGGCCAGGAACATAAGGCACCGTTATATTGCTCCATTCAGTATCCGCCGCCTTTTTGAAGGTAATGCTATAATTCTTCACACCAAAAGGACCCGTAGCTGCCAGCCACTCCAGATCAGCGGATACACCATCTGTACGGTTCACGGTAAACCCTGCGGGCGCCCCAGGTGCAAGGTCCTCTGGAAGCTCCGGCAGCTTGCCGATATATACCTGATCCAGGAACTGATCCGTCCCCGTCTGATTCTTTGCTGTCAGCTGCATATATTCGGTGGAACCTGTTATCCGCAGCTGATTCTCCGAGCGTGCCCATACCATAGCAGTATTTGTGATCAGCGGATGCTCAGTTTCAGAGGATTCCTGATAGACACTGAGGCTTACGGTAGATGCTAGCGGGGGTACAGCTGCTGACCTGGTCCAGTAGGAAACCAGATAAGAGTCTTCCCCGTATACAGGAATCTCCTCGCTTCTGATTGCCGAATTGTCCGTCAACCGCGCCGCATATTGTCCAGCGTATGTTCCGTAGGTTATTGTCTGCACTGTTCCCGTTTCGGTCCACGGGCTGATCGAAGCCGTTTCGAAACCGCCATTAGTTAGCAGATTCACGCCCGGCGTTGCCTCCATGCCCATCACAGCACCGGATGTATTGCCGGCCGTATCTCTGGAACGCAGCATGATAGCGTATACAGAGAACGGTTCAAGGTTCTGCAAAGTATAGGTGTACGAGGTAACGGTCTCCAGATGCGGAACCGATAAGGTATTCCAGCCGGAGTCTTCTGTTTTTTTGTAAGACAGCTGGTAAGATTCGACCGCCATATCATCTGTAGAGCCCGCCCAGGTCAGCTTAAGTGAATCCGGCTCATGCTCGGCTGTCCAGGTTCCGGGAGTTGACGGCCGTTCAATGTCAACATTCTCCCGGATCAAAGCGTCATCAATATAGTAATCTTTGCTGGTGCTGTTCCAGAAGGAGAAACGGATGTACTGCACCCCGGGAGCCGGTGTGTACAGCAGCTGCTTATACTCCCACTGGGTCGAACCGGAGAAAAAGAGATATTGCTTCGTCTGCTGACTGCCGAAGGCATCCAGATCGATCGCCGCACTCGTCACTCCCGTTCCTGCGAATTTGACCCACAAGCCTACCCTGTAGGTTTTACCTTCCTGCACTGCTACGGACGCAGATGCCCCGCCTGTATTCCGCTTCACCTGAAGACTCTTCGTGCCACCATGCTTCTCGGCGGTTGTCACCACCGGACTCCCCCATTTCTCCCACGACACATCTCCCGCTTCGAAGCCGGGATTTCCAAGCAGATTCTCCCCTGCCGAATAAGATACCGCTGGCGGCAGGAGAATTGATGCAACAAACAGAGCGAGGGCCAGGCAACCATGCAACCATTTTTTGCTCGTTCGTGCAGCCACTTTGTTCAGTCCTCCATTTGAATAGAGCCGGATTATATTCGATGATTACATCGTCCGGCCCATCAAATGTAAGCGTTTTCCTAGAGACTCAACAAGAACCCGCAGCAACGAAAACTGTGTTTCAGCAATGACAACGCAGTTAAAAGCAGCAATACCCGCTACAGGCTGATTGTCCCGCGGAAAGCACCGTTGCCGCAGGTGACGGCAAGCACTTGTCTGACCTCACAATCAAGCGCAATCCCCTTCCAGCGGACAGCTCCAAGCGGGGCATGCTCCCACTCCTCCCAGGTATCTCCCCCATCCCGGCTCCAGGCCATTTCAGATTCTGTGGAGGTCCGGACCATCGGTTCGCTGGCCGATATCAGCACATCCTCTCCGTGTTCACCCCGCCCAACACAGAGTGCTGATACATTGAAGAGCTTGCCTGCCATAACCGGAAACAGCTTGTGCCAGCTCTGTCCGCCGTCACTGCTGCGCCATAGCCCTTCCGAAATAAACCCCGCATAGATTGTCCCCGGACAGGAGGGGGAGTACGCCACTGCGCTCAGTATTGAAGCCGGGCCGCCATGCTGAAAAGGAAGCCCCTCTCCTATGAAATCCCAGGTGTCACCATGGTCTGAGGATTGCCAAATCCCCTCCGTGGCTTCTCCGGCAATTAGCTGTCCTGCCAGATGCGGATTCGTATCCATGAGCTGGTTGGACCCGCAGGCATTCTTAACCTGATAGACTACAACGGACAGCAGTTCGGCTTCAATCCAGCGCTTCTGATGCGGAAGTGTCTCCACATAAGCCGGAGGCCGAAAAGCTGTGCGGTCCCATGAAGTGCCGCCGTCCCGCGACCGGTAGATTCCTGCGCCTGCACTGACTGCCCCGTCCACATAGGCATAATAGGTGCCCGGCTGATTGCCGTCCTCACGCAAAGCCTGCACGAATAACCCGGGACCCAGTGTTAAAGCTGCTCGGGCACGGTCTTCACCATCGTGGTATACAGCGATACAGGCTGTATTGCCGTGGCCGATGAGGCCGTACAGATACAATCCCGGATCTGCTGCGGAATTAACAGCCGCAGAGCTTCCGGAATAGCCGGACAGTCCGGGCAGATTGCGGAAGGAGAGACCGCCATCCTCGGTCACCTTCGGAGAATGGTCCGCCATGGTGACACAGAACTTGCGTGGCTGCAGCTTATCTGCTACCACCGCTTCCATGCAGGTGGTCTCAAGCCCCCGGAACTGCCCGGCCCGCCAGGTTATTCCGCCATCTCCGCTGTAGGCTACCCCATACCAGTTGCAGAGATAGAGGCGGCCTGGTGTGAACCGGTCTACGATAATCTTGGAGATCGCCCAGCCGGCAGCAGAAGCCCGTGAACCTCCGTTAAAGCTGTCCATGTATGCCGGAAAGCCGCTTAAATCATTATCCCTGTGATGATGCAGCAGTCTCCACCGCTCCGCGCCATCGTCTGTAACATACAGCGGTATCGGCGGGATGTCCTGCATCTGCGGGCGCAGATCAGGTGCTGTATACCAGCGCTCCGGGACATGCCAATCCTGGACAAGGGTCCCGTACCGCTGCTCTCCCTTCAGCAGACCTTCTCCGGCAGACTGCCAGGTCTGCCCTCCGTCTGCACTGCTCTTGATGCCGCCCCAGATGCAGGCGGCCAGCAGCCGCTGCGGGTCCCGGCTGTCGAATGACAGCCCGGCAAAGCTGGGACCTTCAACCAGCAGCTCCCACGATTGTCCCGAGTCACGGCTGAGATACAGCCTGCCCGCCTTCCCCCGTGGGCGGTCCTGCAGCAGTCCTAATATGCCGTACTCCCCCGGATCGGCATAATCCATATTCAGCTCCTCATCGCTGATCGTTCCGGCATATAACATACCCGGCTGATCCGGGTGAAAAGCTACACACCCGAAACGCTCCTCCGGAAGGCTGCTCTGCTCCCAGCTCTCTCCTTCATCCCTGCTGATCCAGAGTCCGCCGGTATACCCGCCGGCCGCTACAATTCCGGGATGAAAGGGATCTACGGCAATGACCTCCCCGTACATCCGGGTCGGCCCGTTGCCGTAGAAGCCCATCCCGCCGCAGACCTCATACCAGCTGTTCCCGCCATCTGCCGACTTGTGCACCGCGCCGTAGAAGGTCCTGCTCCTCACTTCGCCGCAGCAGCGGAACATCACCTCCGGGTGATGACTGCTAATGGCAAAGCTCTGCACCTGATGGTGGTAAGCCTGGGTCAATCCCCGGTTCAGGGTCTCCCAGCTCTCCCCGCCATCACTGCTGCGGAAGACGCCCGCCACATCACAGCGGGCATATAATACACGGTTGTCCGCCGGATGCTGCAGAAGGCCGGTAATATAACCGCCTCCGCCCAGCGCCGCCGGCAGCAAGACACCTGGCAGATTTAATGAATTTTCCATGTCAGCTTCTCCCCCTCGCTCCAGTTCCTCTAAGCATAACTTGGAGCTGACCAGAGCGGCATCCCCGGCAGCAACGATATCTACCGCTGAACAAAGAATGTGAATCGCAGTACAAAGCTGCTGCTTCTTTTCTAAATTCATAATTGCCTAAATCAGGACAAAGTGGCCGTACTGTATTCAAGAATAAAGTATTCGTCTGACCGGGTTTCATCAAGCTAACGGGCAGTATACTTTCGTAAGCAGGCAGGCTATATGCCTCAATGAGAATCTAAAATAGGAAATAAGCACAGATTAAATTCTCTTTTACAAAAGGTTTTTTACCATTATCATTTCATAAAAAGATAAAGTAGGGGGATTTGAAATGACTATAATAAAACCTGTTCGCGGTATATTTTTTGACCTTGGTTGGACAATTTTCCGTCCAGCAACAGGTGATTGGAGAATAACAGTAAAAGCTTTGGAATATATAAATCCACAAATTCTATGGTCAATACCACAAGATAAATTTAATACTGTAATTTCAAAAGCAAATGAATACGTTAAAAATGAAATTTACAAAACTGAAAATGAGGAGCTTGAAAGGTATATTAATTACTATAAAACGATTGCAGAAATGTTACCAGAAATCGATATTACATACGAACAAGCTGAAATTATTGCATATGATAGAGTGTATAACGATTCTAATTACGTTTTTTTTGATAATACAAAGAAGACAATTCGAGGTCTGAAAGAAAAGTATAAGATTGGAGTTATTTCAGATACTGACCCATCAATTAAAAGGGTCTTAAAAAATGCAGGTATATATGATTATTTTGATACTATGACACTTAGTTTTGAACTTGGAGAAACTAAGCCAAGTCTTGGCATGTTTAGACACGCACTTGAGGCTATGAATTTGCCAGCAATAGAAACAGTATTTATCGATGATTATGAAAAGAACTTAGATAGTGCATCAACCTTGGGTATGCAATCAGTTTTAACCCTTTCAAGACCAAACTCTGATGAAAGTACAAAACATCTAAACATTAAGAAGTTTTCCGATTTGTTGTTATATTTATAAAATTAGAAATTGATTTAACATTGTATTTTATGCACACGTACATTGATCTTATGTAATTCCGCTGACGGGAACGATAGCGCTATGACAATAGGCAGGCGAAATCATTAGATGCCTATTAAGCTAACGGGCAGTTTCGTTTAAGGAGCCGATACTTTATTAATACAAAGCAGAAGGATCCGCCGCAGCGGATCCTTCTTACTTCTGTTGCCAAGAACAGCTCAAATCTCTTTTAGTAGTGGAAAATGAAACTAGTGCCCGCAATTGGATAACAAAAGCCGAATGAGTGGGAAACTTCACGTTCTGTTCTTTTCTGTTAGAGATTGGGGGAGTCCCCCGGTCTAAACAACTTTTTCACTCCATAAATGAGCGCTCGTTCGAGACGTCGTATTTTAGAATGTCCATTGTCATCTTGTTCCCCCACTTTTTCAAAAACGGCGCTGACTCATGTCTTTCAACATGGGCCGTCAGCGATTCTTGATCTTGCCACCGCTGGACAGTCAGCATACGTCCGGTGCGTGCATCTTCCAAAGTAAAGGCATAAAACAGGCATCCCTTTTCAGCTCTCGTGCTGGAAACAACGGCCTGAACTTCTGCAGTGAACTCATTCACATCAGATGGATCTAGGTGAGCGTAACCCATGAGTATCATCATTGCTGTTCATCCTTTTCTTAAGTGAGTAAATTGTTTCATAACTAATTCTAATTCTGCTTAGAGAGTGATAATCGTTCGAGCTGCCGTCCTTACACGATCGTGAGCACGATTTTGCCTTGAATGTGTCCACCGGATACCCGCTCATGCGCCTTGCGAGCATCGGAGAGTGGGAATGTACTATCAATGGCGACGCGAACCGTCCCCGCGTCGAGTAAGCGTCCTAATTCCGCCAACTGCGGACCATTGGAGCGCACCTGGGTCATTGATACCGTGATGCCCAGTTTCGCGGCTTCCTCAGCGTCAGAGAAGCCTATGAATACCGGGAACAAAGCTCCGCCTCGCTTGAGCGTGCGCAAGAATCGACCGGTTGTTGGACCACCAAGGGTATCGAGGACGAGATCAACGTCTTTGGCGATATCCTCAGGAGAGTTTTTGGTATAATCAATGAATTCGTCAGCACCAAGCCCGCGCAGGAATGACTCATGTTTACCCGATGCGACCGCGATGACATGCGCGCCCTGCCATTTAGCCAGTTGTACCGCTATATGCCCCACGCCGCCCGCAGCGCCATTGATGAGTACCGTCTTGCCCTTAAGCGGCACCGGACGATGCGGCTCCGGTTGAAACGGATTCGCTTCACTATGCCCCAGCTCCATCAGGAACTGCCATCCGGTGAGACCTGCCATTGGCGCTCCTGCAGCAAGCACGTGATCGATGCCAGCCGGTTTCAGCGCAAGATCTGATGCTGGTGCGGTGACGTACTCGGCATAAGCAGTGCTCTCCCCCATACTAGGAAAACGAACCATACCGAAAACTTCATCGCCGACGGAGAAGCCATGCACATCCCTAGCTACCGCCTCGACGACGCCCGACACGTCCGACCCCAGAATCAAGGGAAAGGACACCGCTGGCTGCCACTCAGGAGGAAGATCCTTATACCCTTCGCGCAAATACCAGTCAGGCGGATTGATGCCAACCGCGTGAACGCGGACCAGCACCTCACCTGGTTTCAGCTCGGGAAAAGGCGCCTCCTCGTAACGCAGTACCTCTGGGCCGCCGAATTCATACTGACGAATTGCTTTCATTGTATCTTTAGACATCTGGCTTTCTCCCTTCATGCAAATGAGTTATACTTACCAGAGCAGCGCTCCGTTTAAACGGATCACCGTTCCGCTTATGATTATACGGAGCACTGCTCCTATTGTCAAGGGGGGATAACTATGCGATCCGATGCAAAGAAAAACTATGAGCACATACTGACAATCGCGAACGTCGTTGTAACTGAGCACGGCGCCGATGCCTCGCTGCGCGATATCGCACGCAGAGCTGGTGTCGGGCTCGGCACACTATATCGTCATTTTCCGACCAGAGAGGCGCTGCTTGATACATTGCTCCGTGCAGGTTTCGACGAGTTGACCGTAAAGGCATGTGAGCTCGAGACTGCGGATTCACCCGGTGATGCACTTGTGTCTTGGCTACGTGAGGTCGTTACATTCACTGGGATCTATCAGGGTGTTGTGTCAGTTATGGTTGAGGCTATGGAGGACACGGAGTCCGCACTCCACGCTTCGTGCGTCACGTTACGAGAGGCAGGTGCACGGCTTCTCGTTCGCGCTCAGTCCAGGGGACTTGCGCGTACCGACATGAACGGTGATGACCTGTTCGCGCTAGCTGCTGCACTTGCGTGGCTCGGCGACCAGCCCTCGTCAGTGCCACGAGCTGAGCATGTTTTTAGTATTATTGTGAGCGCAATTCTAACGAATGGAGCGAGCAGCGATTTCAAGGCATAGCTGCGAACTTAGGGCAGGTTGGACCCATAGTGGAGGTTAGTTAAACAACAACAGCGGCAGAAGAAGACTTTATCTATGCAGTCTTCTTCTACCGCTGCTTCATTTTATGGATCGTCTAAAACTTATTTGTCCACAACTGATGTACATCATCTTCCTAACTAAAAAAAAAACTGAACCCCGTCCCCGGGATTCAGTCTCACTATCCACTCAAATCATAACCTAGGCTTGAACCAGCACGCCATCCTCCAGATGAAGCACACGGTCGCACCACTCCAGCATGCGGTCATCGTGGGTTACCATGACAGCTGCCTTGCCTTCGCTCCGCACCTCATCGGCGATCATCCGCACTACTTCTCTGCCGCGGCTGTAATCCAGACTCGCTGTCGGCTCATCTGCGAACAGGATAGCCGGTTTGTTCATCCACGCCCGGGCAATGGCCACACGCTGCTTCTCACCGCCGGACAACTGCTCGGGATACTGATTGCGCCGCTCCCAGATTTCCAGACGCTTCAGCAGATAGGTTGCCCGAACCTTGGCTTCCTTCGTGGTGAGCTTGGCCAGCTTGGCAACATAGAGCAGCTGTTCCTCCACCTTCAGGAAAGGCAGCAGCTGTGCGCTCTGGAACATGAACCCGATCTTTTGCAGCCTCAGCTCCGTCAAAGCCCCTTTGTCTTTGTCACGCAGTGATTCACCATCGATGAAGATTTCCCCGCTTGTTGGGGTGAGCAGAGCACCGGCGGCAGAGAGAAAAGTGCTTTTGCCGGACCCTGAAGGACCCAATACCGCTACGAATTCACCTTCGTTTACCGTAAAATCCAGGTTATTCAGAACAGTCATTGCCCCGTCTCCGTCCCCGTAGGTTTTGGTCACTTGCTTCATGATTAATTTGGCGCTCATGCTCCAGTCCTCCCTATCGCTTCCAAGGCATCCACCTTGGCTACTCTTGCTACAGATATCAGTGAACCCAGCAGTGACATTCCGATGAACAGCAGGCTGGTCAGAATCATCGTCTGCCCGTCCAGCTGGAACGGCATCGCATCCGGCAGCCCCATATTCATTCCGAACGTAAGCAGCAGGCTCAGTGCCAGACTGGCTACAGACAGAATCAGGACTTGGCCGACCACGCTCCAGGCTAAATAGGACATTTTGGTACCCATTGCCTTAAGAATACCGAACTGGCTGGTCTTCTGGATTGTGATGACGTAGAAGAATACGGCAAGTACAACTGCAGCAATAATGAACAGGAAGGCTATCATCATAAGCAGAGAATTCTGTTCAGCCGCATATCCGGGGACACTGGAAATCGCCTGTTTCTGGGTAATCACCTCTACCGCCTGCTGCTGTCCGGCAATTTCAGATGCCTGTGCAGAAGATACTTTTAGCGCAATAACGTTGTAAGGAGCATCACTTGAATTACTTGAACTGCTGCCGCTCTGGACCGCCCCTTGCTTCATGGCCTGCCAATCCAGCTGGTTAATATATACCACCGGCGTATGGCTGTAAGAGCTGTCTTTCACAAAACCGCTAACCGTCCAGCTCATGCCCGTTGCCTGATCACTGATTGTACTGCCGATCGTGACACCGGACTCTTCCAGCTTCGAATCTACCACGGCACTCCCTTGAACTTCATTGGTGATTCCAGCACCATCCTTCACTTCAGGAGCCAGCATCCCCGCCATATCTACGGCAAAAAAAGTAATGTCCGCCTTCACATCCGCATCGGCAGCAGTAATAGTACTGGTCTGCACGCCAAGCGGAGTTGCCTTCGCCTCCCCGGCTACCGCACGGGCTGCTGCAAGCTCCGAATCGCCTAATTGTGAACGTCTAAACGTATGGTCAGCGTCGCTCTGCACGACAAAATAATTCGCAGGCATATTCTCCAGTGCCGAGATATTTGCATAGGCAAGTCCTCTGGCCAGGCCCGTTACGAACAGGACCAGAAACGAAACCAGCAGCATAATCACCATTATGAGGCTGTAGCGTGCTTTGGAATGCCTCATCTCCCGTAAAGCCAAAAACATATAACCACTCCTTCTAATCTGTATATCCACAGTTTAGAGGATGAAAATGAACGGAGTATGAATAAAGAATTACATTATACAGATTGAACAATAGTTCATCTGTTACTATACGTCTGCTCACTCTGAATAGTGGCTGGGCAAAGTGACAGTAAAAGTGGTGCCCTCTCCAACTGTACTTGCCACCTCGATTGTACCGTTATGCGCCTGGATAATCTTCTGTGCAATGGCCAGCCCCAGCCCGCTGCTGTTGCTGTCACGGGTGCGCGCCTGATCCACTTTGTAGAACCGGTCGAAGATCATCGGCAGCTGCTCCGCAGGAATCCCTTCACCGTTATCCGTCACCGTTACAGTACACGTATGATCGTCTGCACGTGCTGCAATGCTGATTGTGCCGCCCGCCGGAGTGTACTTCACGGCATTCGAGACCAGGTTCATCCATACCTGATAGAGCAGGTTAGGGTCGCCTTCCAGTGTAATTTCAGCTACGTGCAGCCGGACCGCAAGCTCCTTCTCTGTAAGATGCCATTCCATAATCTGCATGACCTGGCGGAGCTGGGCACGGAGGTCGAAGCTTCGCTTCTGCAGGGCATGTTCTTCATAGTCGAGTGAGGATAAAGTGAGCAGCTGCTTGCTGAGCACGGATAGCCGGCGGCTCTCTTCATCAATGATCGACAGGTACTCCAGCCTCTGGGGTTCGGGCAGTGTACCGTCTTTGAGCGCATGGGCAAAGCCCTGGATGGACGTCAGCGGAGATTCAATTTCATGCGAGACATTGGCGACAAATTCCTGACGCGCCCGGTTCGTGCGTTCCAGCTCCCGGCTCATCGTCATGAAATGGGAGGCCAGCTGGCCGATTTCATCGCGCCGGGCGGTATATAATTTGATGTCGTACCTGCCTTTGGATATTTTGAGCGTAGCCTCGGTTAGCCGCGTTATGGGCTTCACCACATGGAATACTGTAATGAGCATGAACCACAGGCTGAATAAGATAATGACGCCAATCAGCACGGCAAAAAAGATCCGCAGCTCCCCAAACTGCACCTCAGCATCCGGACGCATGAACAATGCATAAGTCTGTCCGGTGATCTGAACAGGTACACCAATCGAATTGCTGAGCTGATTATCGAAGAAGCCAGTGATAAATGCTGAGCTGGGGAAATTACCGACTCCGTGGTAAATGCCCCCCGCCAGCACCTTTTGCAGCGCTCCCTCCTGCAGGTCATTTTTGCGGAAAGGCAGGCCGTAGAATTGTTCATCGCCGTTGTCATTGGACAGATACATCTTGTACCCTAACGAGGCTGTACTCAGCAGATACTCCTCCACCGCATCCGGGTGGTCCTGAATGAACTGCTGCAAGCCGATGGCCATTTTGGTCAGCTTAGCATCGTTCTGCGGTTTGATTTTGGCCTGATAATAGAGATTGGAGACGAGGAACCCCAGTACACTGCTGATCACTATAACCGAGCAGAACACAATACTCATTCTTACATACAGCGATCTCATGTGTTCACCATGTCCACTTTGTAGCCAATCCCGCGTACGGTGCGAATCGTGAAATCATTCTGGTAGTCGCTGAACCGCTGGCGCAGCCGTTTGATATGCACATCTACCGTCCGCTCATCCCCCTCATAATCTGCTCCCCAGACCCGTTCGATCAGCTCACTGCGCGAGAATAGCCGTCCGGGATATTGCGCCAGCTGGGCCAGCAGCTCGAATTCCTTCACCGGCAGCAAAAGCACCTCATTCCCGTCACTGATCTCATAATTCTTTCGGTCAATCACCAGTGAGTTCAGGCGGATTTTATCGTCAGAGGCAATCGAATAGCGGCGGAACAGTGCCTTAATGCGGAACAGCAGCTCCTCCGGTTCAAAAGGCTTGGTCACATAATCATCCGTCCCGCGCAGATACCCCTGCTCCTTGTCGCTGAGCTGTTGGCGGGCCGTCAGGAGGATCACCGGAATATCGTAAGTTTCCCTTATGTACGAGCATAGCTCCAGACCATCCATGTGCGGCATCATCACATCCACTACCGCGAGATCCACTGTCTGCTCCTGCATCAGGGTTACCGCTTCCCGGCCGTCGCCGGCTTCCAGGACATGATACCCCTCTCTCGTCAAGACATGCCGCAGCAGCGTGCGGATATGGACATCATCGTCGGCTACTATAATTTTTTTCAACTGTAAGCTCTCCCTCCGGGCTTGCCGAATTCAATGACATCATACTAGCAACAAACCATTCTTAAGACAAGCCTATGAGCCTTCACCCGTTCTTGTGAGAAAAGGCATAATGCTCTCCTTCAGCGGTGTGACAGGACGCCCCATTAGCCGTTCCAAGTCTCCTGAAGTGGATGAGGTATCCAGCTTGCTCATAAAAGCATAGATCCAGTGCTGAGCTGCGGCATCCTGACGGTGTACCACGGGCTTCCCGGCAACCCCGGTTAATACTTCAGTCAGATCAACAAAATCCCAGGTATGTGCAGCGGCCAGCTCATAAATAGGATTGCCTGGTTCTCCTTCAAGAAGCACAGCCGCAGCTGCCAGCGCAAGATCTCCACGGGTTACCGAATTGAACTTCCATTCACCCGGAGCGGTAATCAATTCCCCGCTGGACAGAGCTTCCTTCAGCCCCAGCACTCCTACGAAATCAATGTATAAGGCATTGCGCAAAAAGGTATATTCCAGTCCGGAGTCTATAATCGCCTGCTCGGTTAGCGTGTGCACATTGTCCGGATTGCTCTGCTCAGATCTCTGCCGGGGAAAAGCAAAACCCGTATAGAGAATATGCCCGACACCGCTTCGCTTAGCAGCATCAATGACCCGCTTGTGCTGGATCAGACGTATGCCGTCATCCGTATTCGAGCTGGAGATTAGCAGCAGCCGGGATATCCCGCGAAAAGCTTCGTCCAGCGATTCCGTCACATCGTAATCGGCATAACGGACTTCTACGCCTTGCTCCCGTAGATACGCCGCCTGCTCCAGCTTCCGCACTCCGGCTACAAGCTGTTCTGCGGGGATACGGCTGCGCAAATTTTCTATGATCAGACTTCCCAATTGTCCGGTAGCGCCAGTAATCATTATCTTCATTCTTATCTCTCCCTTGTATGTTCGCTCAATTTGTTCAGCAGACCCAGCAGCTGGTGCAGCTCCGTTTCATCCAGACGCTTCATCACGCTGGCAACAGCTTCCCGGTTTCCAGGCAACTGTTCAGACAGCAGGACGCGGCCAGCTTCGGTAATCGAAATCACCGTCTTGCGTCCATCCTTGGCATGATCCGCACGGGAGATATAACCGTCTTTCTCCAGCGGAGTGAGCAGGAGGCTGATATTGGCTTTGGTTACACCGATTCTCTCAGCGAGCAGTGAAGGCAGTATCGCTCCCCCTTGCTTCGCAATCTCTACCAGTACGCGAATTCTTGCCCCGTTCAGCCCTTGAGCCTGCCAGTATTTCTCGGATACGGCTACTGCATGGGCTGTCGCTCCCACCATAGCGAAGAAAACCTCATTGTGGAGCGGCAGCTCCAGCACATACTTTTGCAGTGCATCCATCCGTGCATCCAGCCGATCATTCATTCTTTCACTCATAAGTCCATTCATAGAATCATCCATCAGTCCGTTCAATTGTTCGTCGGCTGGTTTATTCATCCGCTCACCCATTCTATCATTCAAAGTTTTGTCCATATCGCCCTTTATTGAGACATAACGCCTCTTAACGAGACATAACGCCTCTTAACGAGACATAACGCCTCTTAACGCCTCTTAACGCTTCTTAAGGTCCCTTAACGATGCAAACTAATTATAGTTAATAGCTTAACTATATTTAAGTAGAGAATAACTCAACCAGCTCTTATTGTCAAAATGTTGCATCAGTGCCCCCCGGTAGATGTGGGTTTAAACTAAAAGCCATTTTAATGACACATAGTTTGGGTTTTGATCATACGATTTCAGTACTCGGTTGGTTTAGGCATTCGGTTGGGTATTCATTCGGATCTTGCGCAGGATTACTGGTGATTTAACCGGACTAAGCCCGGATTGTTGTATTAAATGTAGGCGTGTTGATTTCCCAAAAAAAGGGACGAAAAAGGCCGCCATTTCGGGTAATGGTAAGTACGACCAAACCAAACCGAAATGAGGCGACCTCATGAATAAATATACCCCATTTTTAGCCGTTTTCAAACAAGTGTTAACACCGGAAGAAGTCCAAATGGTGACCGGACAAACCGAGGACTACGTGGATAGAGGAACCAAAATGACCGTCGGGTTGCTGCTCGATTACTTTGTCCAAGCCTGCTACCACAAATGGGACGGATTCCGGCAGAGTGCCCGCTTAGGCCCAAGCTTTGACTTGCCAGAAATTCATTACTCCACCCTTTCCGGCAAGGCCGGTGAAGTCCCTTACGAAATCTTCAAACGTATCTTTCAACTGCTCGTCACGAAATGTAACCGCCAAACCCGGCGGCATTTGAATCTTCCTAAAGATCTTTTGCTGATTGACTCGACTACGGTCACGGCAGCGAACTCTCGAATGCCTTGGGCCTCGTACAAAAAATTCAGAGGGGGTATTAAGCTGCATGTTGCTCTTTCGCATGGCCAGCGTTCACCCCTGAACGTGAAGGAATCGATCGCGAAGCGCAATGACGCTCCGTTTGGAGAAGTCTTGGCAGATACGGACTACATTTTGGTACAGGATCGGGCGTATGGAAAAATCAGCAGATTGGATCAATATGTGCTCCAGGGCCAGTCGTTTGTGATTCGGCTCAAAGACAATCTCCATTTGGTGAAGCCAAGAGAACTCCAGCGACCCGCAGAGGGAGAAACGAAAATTGTTCGTGATATTACTTGTTATATCGGTCAAGGGAAGTGCCAATCTGCTCAGCGCCACCGGGTCGTAGAATTTGAAAATGACCGGGGTGAAGTCGTACGGGTCGTGACCGATTTGAGAAAAGAGTCCGCTCATGTGATCGCTGAAATCTACAAGGCACGCTGGGAAATTGAAGTCTTTTTCCGCTGGATTAAACAGCATCTGAACGTGCCATGTCTATTTGGAACCACCGAAAATGCGGTATACAGCCAATTGTTTGTGGCCCTTGCTGTCTATGTGCTTCTGAAACGCGTTTATGATGAAATCCACCCCAACGTGCCTGCCTTTGCTCAACTGACCCTTTGGGAATTTATGCAGCATTGGCGTATATTTAGTCTTCCGCTGGAGTGGCAGGTTCAACTTAGTCTGCTCAGGAACAAAGGGGTTTTGGGAATTATATCCATCCCATAATATGGGGAATCAACAGGCCTGTATTAAATGCAAGATTTTTTCTTAATTCACTTGTAAAAATGGTTATTCTTGTACTTTTCACAACGATTCTTACGATTCAGCCGGTTATCGGACTGAATTCTCCACAGCCCCCTAAAGAAGTTGGAGTCCTCCCCCACAAAAATGTAGACTAGATACAGGAGGAGGATGAACGGAATGGGACACTTAACAGGAACAAGAGAGAAGGCAGCGCAAGAGGTGTTGTCTGGCATTAAGGCGGCGGTGGTTGCCCGAAAGTATGGGGTGACTCCATCAACGGTGAATCAGTGGGTGAGGGATTACCGGGAAGCCCATGGGGAGCAAGATCATCCGTATCCCCAGGACCAGGTGGAGGAACGGAAGCGCCTGCTGGACGTCGAGCAGAAATATGAGAAGGCCGTCAAGATGCTCGGTGAAAAGGAGTTAGAGATTGAGATTCTGCGTGAACTGCTAAAAAAGCCAACCCCTGCTTATCCGAAAAAATCGAGGTAGCCGATATGTTCATTAAGCAGGGGAATACCGCAGCCTTGGTGCTCCGTCTCGTGGGGCTAGCAGAGTCTACGTACTACGACCGTAAGAAACGCAAGAAGCAGGAGGCACAGGCCGTCCCCCAGGGGCGTGGAAGACCCCTACCCGGCTACTCCCTGACCGAGTCGGGAGAGAAGATTAGCGACGAGCAGATCCAGGAAATGCTCCTGGAACTGGTCGCTGGAGAAGAGCACGTGTACGGGTACAAACTGCTGGCCAAGTGCTTGTGGAACCAGCACGGGCTGAGGCTCAACCACAAGAAAAGCTACCGGCTGTGTCAGGCGCTGGAGATCCTGCAGCCCCAGCGTCAGAAGCGCTTTAAGCATCCCCGGAAGCTGCCGGAGAACCGAGTCATTACCGGAGCGGGCCAGCTCTGGCAGATGGACATTAAATACGGGTATGTGGCGGGCCGGGACCGGCATTTCTTCGTCCTGAGCATTATCGATGTGTTTACCCGGGTTATCGTCGGGTATCACCGAGGATCGTCGTGTGAGGCCAAGCACGCCTGCCAGACGCTGGGACGCGCCATGGAGCAACACTGCGCCCCTGGCAGCGCGCGCCCGGTGATCCGCACCGACAACGGCCCCCAGTTCATCAGCCATCTGTTTGGCGACATGTGTGAAAGCTGGGAGATGACCCATGAACGCATTCCGCCTCGAACGCCGGATTTAAATGCTTTTATTGAATCGTTCCACAGCAATATCGATCGGGATTTGTTCCGCAAAGAGGCCTTCGACACGTTCGAAGAGGCCTATGAAGCCGTGGACCGGTACATGGACTTTTACAATAACCGCAGAATGCATACGAGTCTTCGCAACATGCCGCCAGCTACCTTTGCGGAGTGGGTGCTGACCCTAGAAGACCAGTCCTGCTTCTTCTGGCCGAGAGAAAAAGCGAAATAAAGAGCAAGGCTACGACAAGTACCGATTTTATACGGAGGACTCCGGGATAAGGGGGTCGCACCGAATTGTTGTAGTTTGTGCAAGATTCCCGGTAAATTAGCGAGATCGAATTCGAATTGTTGTACTTTCTGCATGATTTCTCCCTCGTTTGATCGGATCAGGCCTGCTATGTTCCACTTTTCGCATAAATAAAACCCCCTATCCTTCAGTCGAAGGTAGGGGGCAAGGCGGAAGGCACACGAAGGACGTCAAAAGGTACAAGTTACGGTAGATGGTACACTTCCGATAGATGGTACAGTTACCGTAGATGGGTCAGTTCCAGTAGATGGTTCAAATCCGACAGATGGGTCAGTTCCAGTAGATGGTACAGTCACGGTGGATGGTACAGAACACAGTAGCTGGCTCACGTACAATTATGTCGCCTCCACTAGAGGATCTTTTAGATCAATACCGCCTTAGCCGTTGAAGTTACTGGTTCATCGTTGTAGCTCATACTACCCTCCAGAACAACCTCCAGCTTGATCAGCTCAGAGCGGCTGGCCAGACGGATCGGCGGTCCCCAGGTTCCGTAACCGGAGGAGACAATGACATGCAGCTTGTCTTTGAGCAGATAACCCCAGTCCAGCTCGAACAGGCGTCTCGTAATCCAGTGATTCGGAGCAATCTGCCCGCGGTGGGTATGTCCCGACAGCAGTACATCCACGCCAGCCCGCGCAGCAAGCTCGAAGCCGGTCGGCTGATGATCCATCATAATAATCGGCTTCGTGCGGTCAAGTCCGTCCAGCAGAGCGTCTACACTGAGCCGTCCACCCGCTTCCATCGCCTCCGCCGTCTTGTCTTTGCGGCCCACAACGTATACTCCCGAGGTTTCCACAACCTCATCCTGCAGAACTTTAATGCCTATGTTCTTCATCACTTCGGTGTACTGCGCAATCGAACCGCCATAATACTCATGATTCCCCAGCACAGCATAGACCCCGTAACGTGCCTTAAGCTGCTTCAACTGCTGGTCCATTCCATTGCGGATAAAAGGTTCGATGCTGTCATCCAGCACATCTCCGGCCAGAAGCACGATATCGGGATTCATCGCATTAATCTCCGAGACCATCCGGCGTAAATGCCGGTTCCCGACAATGTTGCCCAAATGCAGGTCAGAGGCTACAGCTACCGTCAGCGGAACGCTGGTTCCGATAGACTTATCGACTTTCAGTCTGTGGCTCCGCACCACTGTACTCCAGGCATTACGTGAACCCCATAGCAGGAATACGGCAAGCAGTGCCAGCACGGTAGCTCCAGCTTCGGTCACAAACGCCGAGAGGCCCACACCAGTGAGCGCCAGCACTCCATATACCAGATCGGTCAACGGCAGCAGAAGCACGGCAAACTCCATACAGGCCAAATAATAGGAGCCGACCACCTTGAACAACCGGCCAACCGGCTTAAGCGCCTTCGGCAACGGAACTCTGCCAATAATATAAGAGAAGGCAATCACAAGAAAGACAGGCCAGTACGCAGCAGCATGAATACCCGGCAGCCATTCCTGGAGCAGAACCCACAGATGCCATCCAATGTAGAAATTAACAAGTCCAAGCACAAGAAGCATGATAATTCCCGAAGCCAGCATGCGCATGTTTTTCACCCTATCCACTCCCTTAAGGTAAGTTTCTATAATATCTACTTCAGATCATATCACAAAGTATTCGAGAGGTATAAATTGTGCTCTGCCACTATGAAAAATCTTAGACACATCAGGAACTTTGCAGAATAAAAACGAATCCGTTCTATGTAACAGTTGAGCAACTATTTACGTTAAGCGGGAGAAAGGTGAGGATTTCCTTGGATCATACTTTTATGAAAAACATTGATCCTTACTTCATGAGGTTTGATTACTCTGATACACAAAAGGTGGCAACTAGTGAACATAAGCTAGACGATGATGGACTTGGATTGTTGATTGATTCAATCGAGCATACCAAACAAGATCCATCAGCATTTGCTGCAAACTTCTGCCTGAAGATAAAAAATTACTGCTGGAAGATTATTAAGCTGTGTATGCACAGTAAAAAAGAGCCCAGCAGGCTCCATTTATACTTCACTTAATGCTTTCAGAATTTTCCCTTTAGTCTCGTTTAACCGTGTCTCTGCACCATCCGGGTGCAAGGGCTCACTCCAGGCCATCCCATCACCCTCGTACCTTGGAACAACATGCATATGGTAATGGGTCAGATCGGTGAACTACACACCACCTAAGAGGTGGGTGCTTCTTGGTCAATAGAGCTACTGCTCCAAGTTTACCCAAGCTTATAGGCTAGTTCCTAACCCGCTAATGGCCATTTACATGGCTAGTTGTAGAAGATTCAGTGCCGCATTCCGGTCTCTGTCATGCTCTGTATGACAGGCAGGACAGGACCACTCCCGTACGGCTAGGTTCTTGACTTCTGCATTTTTGTAGCCACAGCAGGAACACAATTGACTGCTTGCAAAGTGTTTGGGGGCAATGATTAATTCTCTGCCGTACCATTTCGCTTTGTAGGTCAGCATGTCTCTGAACAGGCTCCAAGACACTTCGGATATGGCTTTGGCTAACTTATGATTCTGCATCATGTTCTTTACACGCAAGTCCTCCATCACGATCACTTGGTTTTCGTTTATCATTTGGGTGGACGTTTTGTGCAAAAAGTCTTTCCGTTGATTCGCTATTTTTTCATGCAGTCTGGCGACCTTCAGCCTTGCTTTATACCGGTTACGGCTCCCTTTCTTCTTTCGTGACAAGTCCTTTTGCAGCTTGGCTAATCGTTGTTCAGACTTCCGCAAGTACTTCGGATTCGGTATGATTTCGCCATGTGAAGGAATCGCAAAGTCTTTCAACCCCAGATCCACACCGATCTTCGTCTCGAGTGGGGGCAATGGGATGATATCCGTTTCCACCAATACGGAAGCGTAATATTTTCCCGTGGGTGTTTTGGAAATGGTGCATGATTTAATACGTCCCTCGAATGGACGGTGCAGCTTGATTTTGATTTTCGTTTTTAGTTTAGGAATTTTGATCCTTCCATCTGTAATGGAAATGGTTCCCTTCTGGTTATTGGTTGTGAAGCTATGGCTATTCCTCTTCTTGCTCTTGAATTTTGGAAATCCCACGTTCGGTTCACGGAAGAAATTCTGATATGCCTTGTCCAAGTGAAGCTGGGCATTGGCTAAGGCTAGACTATCCACTTCTTTCAGCCAGGCAAAATCCTTTTTGTAGGGCGCAGGTGTCGTTTTGAGCATCGTTTCCGTTTGCTTGTAATGTTCAATCTTATCTGCAAGCATTCGATTGTAGATGAAGCGAACTGCGCCGAATACTTTAGTGAAGTACTGCTCTTGCTTATAGGTGGGATGGATTCGATACTTATAAGCCTTTAACACCTGTCCACCTCATTTCTGACCTTGAGATTCGATGTACTTCCGGATGACTTCAATCGGCGCACCGCCAGTCGTCAGTAGACAATAACTTCTGGACCAGAAATATTCCTTCCACAGCTGTTGACGAATTACAGGAAATTCTTTCTTAATTAGACGGGAGGATGCACTCTTATAAGCGTTCAGAAATTTAGAAATATCGCTATTGGGGTGAGCTTTCATTAGAATGTGAACATGATCCTTGTCATGCTTCCATTCCTGCAGGGTGATATTGTAATTAGGCTGAATAGACTCAAATATCTCTTGTAACCGATTCGAAATGTCATCGTCTATTACTTTTCTGCGGTACTTCACGACTAGAACAAGATGATAATGAAGAGAGAATACTGAATGATTATTTGTGTCTAATTCCACGGATATCACAACCTATTTCATAATACTACTGAATACTTTTATTGTAATATTTTAGGTTGTATTTGTCTATGAGAAAGACCGCTGACATTCATCCCGCCACTTAGAGAAGTGGGGGAATTCTGACAGCTAACTGTTAAATTTACCGCCGTCAGCACAAATTCTAATCCCATCCGGTTTGTACAAGCTTTTGAGCAGCGCAGTAACCTTCTGCGAAGCATCCATAACCGCATGCGCGGTTTCCGGGTCCAGCTCGTCAGTATCCAGGTAATGCTTTTTAGGAAGAATCAGGGTATGCCCTTCATTGAACGGAGCGATATCAAGGACACAAGTGATAAGTTCATTTTCCAGTATAATATTCAGGTCTGGTTCAATACCCTTAGCGATTCTGCATCCCAGGCAATCCATATTGCGCCTCTCTCCCCTCTAAAAAAAGAAAATGCCCTGCGGCATCTTCGTGTTCCGGATTATGTAGTTAAACGGCTTTGTTACCTTTTGCAGCGATACAGTCCCCGATCAGCTTGTCACATTTGTGAATATGATTAATCAGCCAGTCAGTCAAAGTTCGGTTAAGCTTGATTGTTGACAATACGGATACCCCTTTGGTCTTAATGCTCTCTTCCAGATCCAGAACGGTCTGTACGAATTCAGCATGCGTCTTCTGGTGTTCTGTCAGTTCAGGGAAGTCGATGTCCTTCATCAATTGCTCTTCACTGCCGAAATGCTCCACGGTGTAGTCCTTGAGGAATTTCAGTGTTTCTTCGATCTTCTCTTTGCCCTGCTGATTGGTACATGCTTCAAAAAAGTCATTCAGCTTCACAAGCAGCTGTCTGTGCTGGCAGTCAATCTTCTCTACTCCGATGTCATATGAATCCTTCCAGGTAATCAATGACTCACCTACCCTTTACAATAAATTACATAATGAAAAGCATAATTTATTGTCCACTTTTCCGCATAAAACCTCTATAAACAACATCACACGTCATGCTAATTGTCGAATAAGGTGGACTGAGCCACGATAATCCGTAAGGTCTCTGGAGTCGGCTGGATGTTAATTCCGCTGAGTCTGTAACATAGGTTGTACTGGTCTTCTAGCAGGCTGTTAACCTATATTTCGCATCCTCAAGTTAGATTCCACTCTAGATTGTATCTGTACAGCTTCGATGGGCGGTGTCCGGCATCGCGGGTACTCTCATCCGTCTCAATCACCCGCTCAGCAATCTTGCGGCGGAATGCGGCGGCGAGCAGCTCTTTGCCAAGGATGATTTCATACACACGCTGAAGCTCGGACAAGGTGAACAGCGGCGGCATCAGATTGAATACAATATCGGTATACTCAGCTTTGCCGCGCAAGCGTTCGATTGCAGCCTGCACCATCATTAGATGGTCAAAAGAAAACCCCGAGCTCCGGACAATCTCACGGTCCATATGGCGGACATGCCCCCGGATGGTTTCGGTAAGCCTGACCACACCACTGAGCTTCGCCTGTTCATTCTGCAGAATAATCTCCACAAATGTCTCCAGCCGGATGCCCTGCTCCAGCTCCTCGCGGCGTGTCTCCAGGATATTATAAGAAACCTCAAACCAGGCTGCTGCGGCCGCATCATCCCCTGCCTGTACAGTCAACGCTTTGCGGTCCACGAGTGCCATGTAAGAACAACTGATCACCCGCATACGCGGATCACGCTGAACATCGCCCCAGGTATATAACTGTTCCATATAAATATTATCAATATTAGTCTCACTGTACAGCTCCCGGCGGGCTGCCTCCTCTACGCTTTCGTGGATCCCCACGAATCCTCCAGGCAACGCCCATTGTCCCAGAAAAGGATGTTCACCGCGCTGTATCAGCAGAAGCTGCAGTGATTTCTCGGCCAGCTTGCGGTAATTATCCTGCTGCTCCTCCATTACAGTGAAGATCAGCATATCCACAGCAACAGACGGACGTTCATAGTTCCCGGCGTCATAAGTCTTCAGGAACTGCTCTTCGGTTAGACCGTTGTGATCAGTGACGGGTTGGTTAGGCATGGGTGCACTCCTTTTTCTCATAATTATACCTCTTGTTAATAACATAGTGTTATTATATATCGCTTCCTGGAATGCATGCCAAGCACAAGTATAGCTGGAAAAATGACAAAATTCCGTTATAGTATCCTTTTATTACTTCAAAAAATGGTAATACCTCTATTCTGATTTGGCATCCCGCATATCGCCCATAAGACCTTTGAAGAAAAATTGAATAAAGCGTTCTTCGGAAATAACAGGATGATCGGAAGGTCCAGTCTCTTGGAACTGAATCATCGCTTTCTGGTACATATTGAAATAAAAGAATAGTTCGTCTTCCTTCAAATCCTCTGCCACATACTGCTCTTCCTTCCCACGCTGAACGAGCTTCAGCAGAATTGGAACGAACTTCATCGCCAGAAACCGATCCACTCTCCCATGCATCGCAAGACTATCAGCAGATTGATTCATGCAGTCATGAATGACCTTGACGTATTTCATTTCCTCCGTCATTACCGTATACATGAGCTTTGGATAAGACATATGGCCTTCTATTAACTGCTCATATCTCTTCAATTGTTCCTCCATCATTTCACTGATAGCTTCAAATAACAGATCGTCCTTGCTCCCGAAATAATTGTAGATGGATACTTGAGATACTTTTGCATCCTTGGATATTTCTTTAATCGTTGCTGCTCGAAAGCTGTTATGGTTAAGCTTCTCTCTTGTTATGGCTAATATAAGCCGTTTCTTCTCTTGCGTTCGTCTCTCAAATCCGTTCAACTGTGATCCCTCCTCACTACCCAACAATAGTTTTTAACGATCGCGATGTCAAATTTCAAAACTATATAGCCAATTGATTAAAGTTGAGCTAAAATAAGTTTTATAATATTGTCTTTTTAAATTTCAAAACTAGGGGCGCACCATGAAATCTCTTTATCAAAACGCGCAAAACGCAGGCTATTGGTATCCTCGTCTTACCTTATTTGCGCTAGAGACGATTCTCTTGGTAATTTCCAGCTGGATGCTTTTTTTGGATGGTACTGAGGTATTAAATACTGTATTCCATTGGAATTTAACACATGGTAATGCAGGACGGAATTTGCTTCTATTCATCCTTATTTTAATCGTTTTCGTTCGGATGAAATTCACGATGTTTTATCTTCTAAGAAGAGCTATGCCATGGCAGGAGGCGTTCAGTGTTCCAGCGGCTTTTTCGTTGTACTATATCGTTATTCCTCTTCTCAGCTTAACCCGCAACAAACCTTTGAATGGATGGGACATTGTATTTGCCGTCATTTTTGTCACCGGTTCAATCTTTAATTCGCATTCCGAATGGCTTCGTCATTTATGGAAACAAAAACCAGAGCATAAAGGAAAACTGTATACAGGCGGCTACTTCCGCTATTCCGTCCATATTAACTATTTCGGAGATGTATTGTGGGTGCTTGCGATGGCGCTCACCGCATGGAACGCATGGGCGCTGCTCGTACCACTATGGTTGGTCTGTTTCTTCGCATTCTACAACATCCCGATGCTCGATAAGTACCTTGCCGAGAAGTATGACAATGATTTCGAACATTACCGTAAAAAAACAAAAACATTTATTTCTTTTATCTTTTAACTGAGCGTTTTGCATCATTCGTTTTCCAGAAAAAAATAAGGATAGCATATATGCTATCCGTTTGTCTGCCAATGGTTCGAAGCAACTATATATGAATCACAAGGGTTCAATATGGACAAGCACCGTAGCTACTTGATGGCGGTCTTTCAACTGGTCCTCAATCTCTTCCGTAATATCATGGCTCTGCACCACATTCAGTCTGGAATCCACAAGTACCGTAGTATCCACTAGTACATTGTTTCCGTGAATGCGGGCTTTGATATCCTTAATTAACTCTACGCCTTCAATCTCCGATACCGTCTGCTTCATTAACTCCAGCTCACTTGCATCGAATCCGTCTGTCAGGTCATGAGTGGCTTTGCGGAAGATATCCCAAGCGGTTTTGCAGATCAGCAGACCGACAATGGTAGCAGTAAGCGGATCAAGCCACGGAATGCCGAACTGTGAGCCGATAATACCAATGAAGGCACCCACGCTTACGAGCGCATCCGAACGGTTATCCTGGGCAACGGCATGCATCGCATTGCTGTTCAATTTACGGGCAAGCTTGATGTTATACCTAAACACAGCGATCATAATCACAGCACAGGCAGCTGCCGTCCACGCGGCAATTAGATCAGGGGTTTCCAGCGAAGGCTGAATAAACTTGTTGACACCCTGATACAGCACTTGAAAGCCTACAGCAATCATAATGAAGGAGGCGATCAGTGCAGCAACTGTCTCTGCTCTGAAATGACCATAGCTGTGATTGGAATCCGGGGGTCTGCGGGAAATCTTCAGGCCTGTCAAAATGGCTATGGAAGCAATAATATCGGTGCTGTTATTCAGTCCGTCGGCAAGTAGTGCCTGCGAGCCTGAAACGGAGCCGATAAACAATTTGACGGCAGATAGCAAGATGTAGGCTAGTAGACTGAGCCAAGCCCCTTTTTCACTTTGTTTAATATCGCTGTAATTATCCAAGAAAAAGGACCTCCAAATATTAGTATTGTTCCATACTACACGCTGACTGGCGGGTGGGTCTAGAGAAACAGTGTTGCCGGACTGCGCAAGAGTTAACCCCGCCAAATAGAGTTGCGGATCCGGAAGTATGTTGCCTTGCGCAACATTGTTTGCCCCGGTTCAACATGGAGCACGAATCCCTGTCGCAGAACCCTGTAACTTTTCATTGCAAACATCGTCTAACTAATAAGAAGCCGTCACGGCAGCCGCATTAAAAAGCGGATCCCCTCCTTATATAGGAGGTATCCGCTGTAAAAGCAAACGAAAGGGACAAGTCCGGAATTATTTTATTCCGCCGGAGGTGTAAAGGAACGGGCGGCGAACTCGGCATCCAGCATATAGAAAGCATTACTGTCCGTTTCAATCCGTTTGAGCTTGGCGATAATATTGCTGAAGAGCGCTTCTTCTTCCACCTGCTCGTCAATGAACCATTTGAGGAAATAGATTGTAGCATGCTCGCGTTCATCCAGGGCCAAATCAGCCAGATGATAGAATTTCTTCGTATTCTGCTGCTCATGGGCGAAGGCATGCTCGAACGCATCCAGCATAGATGAATATTCATTGTTCGGCTCCGGCAGGGCGGCAAGGGTGGCACGATAGTCACGGTCGTTGAGGAATTTGTAGATTTTCATCGCATGGAACCGCTCTTCTTCAGCCTGCACCAGGAAAAAGTTGGCGAATCCATCCAGACTTTCACCGGAACAATACGCGGCCATCGCCAGGTATACATGAGCGGAGTAGAACTCGAAATTCATCTGTTCATTTAGCGTGTTCATTAATTGTTCTTTCATTGACAGGTCACCTCATCCTTCTCATTTGTGTACACAGTAAGCAGTTCTTATGTAAAATCTACTTCATCTTAACATTCCTACCCGCCAATCAGCAACCGAAAGGACGAATTCCAACAATGAAATGGTTCAGCCCACGCCAATATAAATCGTCCCTGCATCAGCGCCCTCTCTTCCTAGTGACAACCGTTGTTTGTCTTCTGCTGGCAAGTGGTTGTGGAGGAAACGGAAGCTCTGCACAGGCAGGAACGGGTCCTTCCCGGGCACCGGCATCAGCTTCTCCCTCTGCTTCGGTAACTACACCGGCAGCAGCAGCAGAAACACCTGCAGCCAGTGTCCAGCCCTCCGCTACTTCTGCTTCGGCAGCAAACAGTACAGACATTAGTGACGTTATCTCCCGGAAGCTAGCCGGAATGACTCTGGAGGACAAGATCGGGCAGATGCTGCTGGTCGGAATCGATGGAACTGCGGCAGAGTCAGCGGCACAGAAGATGATTGCCGAAGACAAGGTTGGCGGAATCATCCTCTATTCCGATAATATCAGCAGCCTGAAGCAATTGGTCAGTCTGACCAATGCCTTGAAGAAAAGCAATAACGGCAACCCTGCCCCGCTGTTCATGAGTGTGGACCAGGAAGGCGGCAAGGTGAGCAGGCTTCCTGCTGAATACGCAGTGTTCCCTTCAAATGCAGCGGTAGGAAAAGGGAATACTGCCACCGATGCCGGAACAATGGGCGAACTTCTCGCCCGGGCCGTGAAGTCCTCCGGCTTCAACATGGATTTCGCACCTGTCCTTGATATTAACAGCAATCCGGATAACCCGGTTATTGGTGACCGGTCCTTCGGCAGCACTGCAGATCTGGTAGTCCGACTCGGCATCGCCGAAATGAAGGGCTTGGAGTCTGAAGGGATTGTGCCTGTAGTGAAGCATTATCCCGGCCATGGGGATACTTCCGTGGATTCCCATCTGGAGCTGCCGGTAATTAACAAAACCGAGGCGCAGCTCGCCAAGCTGGAATGGCTACCTTTCCAGGCGGCTATTAAGGAGAAGGCAGATGCAGTTATGGTAGCCCATATCCTGTATCCGAAGCTGGACCCTGAGAAACCCGCTTCCCTGTCCAAAGTAATCATCGGCGAGCAGCTGCGCGGAGAGATGGGCTTCAAGGGAGTTGTCATTACCGATGATCTTACGATGGGCGCTATCGTCAAGAACTACAGCCTCGCTGCGGCTGCAGTCGATACTGTACGGGCCGGCAGCGATATTCTGCTGGTCGCCCACGAGTACAAGAATGAGCAGGCGGTGCGTGCCGCTCTGCTTAGCAGCGTGAAGGACGGTACGATCACAGAATCACGGATTGATGAAAGTGTCTACCGCATTCTTGCACTGAAAGCCAAATATGAGCTGACCGATCAGGCGGTCCCCGTCCCGGATCTTACCGGGCTGAACAACGGGATCAAAGCTTGGCGTAAGCCATTTCTTCAGAACAAGTAGTTAACAAGCGGAATCGGTACCACTCTCAACAATTTATACGCTCTGGGGAAGTGAAGCTTACTCCTTATGCAGTAGCGAGAGGTGTGAACCAGCAGAGTTGGAAAAAAGGCACTTAATTCTGCCGAAACCATGCGCTTCAGGGAGGCAGTTGGAAAAAGTACAATTAATCCACTGAGCCCCAAGGATTTTAGCAGAATTCGGTCTGATTAAGTGTTGTTTATCCAACTGTTTCCAGGAATTGTGCCCGTGACATCAAATTAGATGTACTAATTCCACTTAGATCATCCGCCGCGCTCCGCCTGTAATTTGTATTTATAAATAGCCCCAAACCCGGCAATCAACCCGGTTGGGGCTATTCATTGTTGCTATACTACTGCAGAACCACGGTGTCTCCTGCCTTCAGTCCTGACAGCACTTCCGTTTTGTCTGTTGTTTCCATTCCGACCTTAATCTCTTTCCGTTCATACTGCCCGTTCCCTTTGTCCAGCATCACAAAGGCTAATTCACCTTCACGGATAACAGCGATATTGGATACAACCACTGCTTTCTCTTTGCGCGAGGTTTCGATGTCTCCGCTCAGGCTGAGTCCGCCGATCAAATGCTCGTCCGGCTGGAGGGAGATGACGACTTCAAATTGCGGAATTTGTCCGGCTGTGTTCTGGCCTGTGGTGGTGGTGGCAAATTTGGCTACTTCTGTTACCTCACCGTTCAGGATCAGGTCCTTCATCGCGGTCATCTTCACCTTAACCTTCATGCCTTTTTTGATGCGGAAGATATCCTGCTCTCCGACCTGGGCAATGAACTCCACCTTCTTCATGTCCACAATCTTGCCGATGTATTGATTGTCGGTTACCGTCTGCGGCCGTTCAGTGCTGCTGTCAAACAGGAAGATGCCGTTCTCCGGTGCATGATACACGGCAGTGCCCAGCTTCGCCTTCTTCTCCGAAAGCTCCTTGGCTTGAATCTCGGCAGTCACCTGATTCAGCTCGTCGTTCAGACGCGCCGTTTCCTGGGCGGCCAATGCTTTCAGCCGTTCCGCTTCCGTACCGGCCGGAACCGCAGTATCGTCCTCCTGCTGGCTGACAAAAGCGTTCAGTTCTCCCTCCAGCTTCGCCTTGCGGTTGGCAGCCTCTGCTGTAGCAATCTCGTTGCGTAGCGTAGTCTGATCCAGGGTGAAGAGCACATCGCCCTTCTTCACCTGCGCCCCATTCTCAACCTTCCAAGCCGTAACCTTGGAGGCAAAAGGTGCGTATACCAGCGTCTCCTGCTGGTATTGCGATCTGCCCTTGATCTGTATCGAGCTGGTTAGCGTTTCCTCTGTTACCGGGAAGCTGATCACCTGCATCGTTTCCGGCGGGAGCTCGGCAGTCTCCTCGCCCTTGAAGAATTTGGTATACCCCAGATAACCTGCGGTACTGATGATACCTAAGATTATGATCCACTTCAGGCTCTTCTTTAGAGTCCTCTTCATCATTTCGGCTTCCTTTCTAGCTTAGGGTTAGTCTCGTTTAATGGCAGTTAATGCATCGGTTCTGGAGGCGCTGATCGCCGGATAAATCCCCGACAATACGCCGGTCATAATGGCAAAGGACATCCCGATCGGCAAATTCATCGGCGGGATGAAGAAATTCATTCCATCGCCTGCCGAACCGACCAGCTTATTCAGCCCCATGACAATTAAGTAAGAGAACAAGACACCCAGCATTCCGCCCAGCAGTCCCAGAAGCGCAGCTTCTGTAATGAACATATTGCGGATCTGCCCCATGTTCGCTCCCAGCACCTTCATGATTCCAATCTGCCGGCGGCGCTGATGAGTCGACATGGTCATAGCCACAATGATGGAGATCGAAGCGATCACCAGGATAAACACCCCGATTCCGAGTGCAGCCATCTTAATCATGTCGAATTGTTCTTTCAGCATCTCCTGCTGGAATAGATTGTCTTGAGCGTTCAGTGTCAGCTTCTGAATCATCTGCTCCACCGACTTGATGTTCGCCACATCGTCCACTTTGACCGTAAGCGAGTTATACGTCCCCTCCGGTGGAAGAGTGAGCACACTGGTGGTGGAATTATCGAAGGTCAGCTCCTTGGAGAGCTGCAAGGCCGTTTCGGGCGACATGTACATAATCTTATCATACGATGCCCGCAGGTCATCCATTCCCTTGGGAGTTGCCAGAATTCCGTCTACCTGAAGGGGCGAGCTAAGCTTGATAACCGGTGTTGTAGAGCTGTAATCCTGAGCCTGAATCTGGATCTGCTTCCGATACATTTCGGTGGGCACAGTGGCTAATTTGTCATATTGCTGGTACAGGTCCTGATTGAACGGGTCCGCATTCATCTGGTCAAACAGCTTCTGACGGGTCTCCAGGTCAATCAAACCAAGAGTGGCCCCGTAACTCAGCACAATCGACCCTACTTGACCACCGGCTCCCCCTTGCTTGAACTTGTGATCATAGGCCGTCAACATCTTCAAATCGGCAATGATGATACGGACATCGGCGATTTTGTTATCCACGGTCACCATCTGCAAGTATCCGGCTTCCTGGAACGGCGAAGCGGCCTTTACATGATTCAGCCCCTGGATGATCTTCAGCTTCTGGTCGGTCAGCTTACCGGGGTCGAGGTTCTCATTCACTTCTCCAGAACCGCCGCCTCCGCTGCCGCCCTTGCCGTTTGATGGAATCCCACCGCCCGGCGAGACCATGATTTCATCCATTTTGAAATTCTGGTTCACCTGTTCAGTCACATAGACCTGAGCAGATTGGCCCACACTCAAGGCCACGATAATAGCTGCGCAGCCGATGGAAATCCCGGTCATACAGAGACCTGTGACCACCTTGCGCCGTTTGACCTGTTCCCAGGCCATCCGTGAAATATCTCTGATCTTCACGGCTCCCCTCCCTCTGCAGGCTTAGCTTCCACAGCGGTCTGGTGTTCAGGTTCTTCAGCGGTCTGATGTTCATCCGCTGCTGCTGTCAGGTGTTCTGTCTCTACAGCTTCCTGCTCAGCTTCTGCAGCTAATTGCTCTTCAACCTCAACCACTACCACTGCTTCCTGTTCAGCTTCCTCGGCTATTTGCTCTTCAACCTGTACTTCTCTCTGCGATTCTGTAATCAGGAAGCCATCCCTGAGCGTAAAAATCCGCTGCATTTGTTCAGCCACCTTGTATTCATGGGTAACCACAATAAACGTGGTCTTCATCGTACGGTTCAGATTCAGCAGAATGCTGATAATCTCCTCTTCGGTCTTGGAATCCAGGTTCCCCGTCGGCTCATCGGCGAAGATGACCGACGGCTCTGTGATCAGCGACCGGGCAATACTGACCCGCTGCTGCTGTCCACCGGAGAGCTGGGAAGGAAATAAATCCGCCTTGTCGGGAATCCCCACCTGCTCCAGCAGCGCAAGCGCCTTTGCCTTGCGGGCCTTGGGAGAGACCGACTGGAAGACCAGCGGCAGCTCCACATTCTCACGGACCGTGAGGCTTGAAATCAGCTCATATGCCTGAAAGATAAAGCCGATATTCTTGCGCCGGAACTCGGCAAGCTTATTCTCGCCCATCTTCACAATGTCCTGGTCGGCAATGTAGATATGACCTTCCGTAGGCTTCATCAAGCCGGCCATCAGATTAAGGAGCGTCGACTTGCCGGACCCCGAGCTGCCCAGTAGTGCAACCATCTCCCCCTGATTGATCGAAAAATTGATTTTATGAAGAACGGATGTCCATTCATTACCGCTTTTGTACGAATGCGTAATATCTTCAACACGCAACATGGAAGCTGCTCCTTTTTAGGCTGATGTGAATTTCAATTACTATGATTTAGGCGGAAGCTCTTCTTTGACGATATAGACCTGGCCGCCGAGCATCAGCCGTTCGCCCTGGAATTCATCATACAAGGTTAATTTATAAGTACCACCGCCGAGAGTTTTATACAGGCTTCTGTTGATGGCGAGCGAATAGACGTTGTTCGTTCCCTCAATCAGGTCGGTACCTATGATGAGCGTCTTTTCCTGCGAGATTCCGAAAGGATCGGTAATTTGTAGAATAAGCTTATGCTCCAAGGCTCCTGCATCGTATTGATAATCCCGCTTCAAATTGTAGTTAATTGAAATATTGATAGTATCCGTGGATATCATATGTCTGCCTTCTGAGCTCAGGAAGGAAATGGTATAAGGATATAGAACCGTATTCAGTAGTGTGGTTGCCGGTACATTGGCCTGCGGATTCAGCTGGAGCGCAGCCACATCTACAAATCCGGTCGCTTCCTCCTTACTCTCAATCAGCTTGCCTCCGTTGATACCGGCACCCAGATAGAGGGAGATGTCACTGATGTCCGTGGTTTTGGGCAGCTTGGTCCAGAAGACCACGAGCTGTTTCGCACCGGGAGCAGCGCTGTTATCTGATTGGCTAGGCGTTGCCTCAAAATATTGTCCATCTTTGGTTCTGTAATACGCCTGCAGCCGGGCCATCTTGCTCTGTCGCTTTTCTTCACTGCTCATGAGCAGCTCGGTATAGACCAGATTGTAATTTTCCCCTTCATAGACGGTCGTTCTGTTTTCCTGCACAGTGGCTGTTTTGCCTTTTCCATTGACGGTGTAGTTCTTGCCCTGCGGAATGATGGCGATACTGTTAATCGAGTTGTTAATGCTCAGATCCAGGAATGGAACGGTTTCTGTATTCTCTGTGCCGTATAAGGCGATTCGGATATCCCGGAACTCAGCCGTATAGGCGATTTTGCCGAGTACATACAGTACCACTGACTTGCCGGGGGCCAGAACCGAAGATTCTTTATTCTCCATGAACAGATCCGTAGTCACAAGCAGACTGTCATTATCGAGCTTGATGGAACCTTTAAGTTCCGGCAGGGTCAGCGACACGGATTGTGTATTGGTAATTTTCAGTCTGGCGGCTACAATATCATCATCTCTCCAAGGGTAACGCTGCACAGATTGAATACTGTAAGAGAAGGAGCCGTATGAATTCGTCGTCATGTACTCCTGCCCCGTCTGCACATCCGCACGAAGCGCGTAAGGAATGACGAAATAGGCAACCGGGAAAATCATTTTGGATGTCGTTGCTCCACTGCCGGCATTCCCTGCACCAGGCGTTCCTTCTGTACCTTCTGTACCTGCCGTACCAGATCCAATTGCTGTATCCGCGCCAACCGCTTCGATCATCATGAGCTGCAGCCCGGATTGCTCCACTTCAAGCGGTACGCGGACCGTCAGCGGAATGATTTTGGTCTCTAGCGGCTTGAGCGTAACTCCGCTTAACCCCTTCGCACTCACCGGGAAGGTTGTGCCTTTCTGGGATTTGACCGCCAGCTCATAGCTTGGCAGCGTGACTGCTTTGTTGCCGGTATTCTTGATCTGCATCTGAAAAGTCCATACCGCATCAGCATCCTGTGAATATACATTGGCATTGCGTATCAGCGTTTCTATGGTATTGCTGTTCACGATGATTTTTTTGACTACGCCGCTGCCGACGACCAGATTAGGCGATGTGGCCGCTGGAAGCTTATAGGCCGATTTCGGCAGCTCCAGCTTCGTAGTTTCATCCTTTTGCGTAAATTGAAGCTTCATATTATCCGTCTTGAGGTAAGCTGGTATTTCGGCCAGATAATAGATGCTCCGCTTCTCTTGCGGCTGAATCTTGTAATCCGCCTGCGTGCTGCTTAATGCAAGCTCAAAGGAAGTCCCGCTGGCGGATACCAGGTACGCGGAATACCCCGGATCACCCAGCACCTTGTTTCCTTTATTGGTCAGATTGAGCCCTACCTTGGCATAGACTTTGCCGCCGTATTTGTAGAGCTGCAGTGAATCCGCACTGACTGTAACAGGAATGTCGTTCATGGTGATATTCAGGCTTGTACCGGCTGCAGCAGCTGTGGAGTAATTCGCCGGAACTGCGTAAGAACCCGTCTGCTTCAAGTACCCCTTCGCCTTGGCGTCCCAGACCAGCATAGAGATCTTAAGGCCCTGCAAGGATGAAGTTTGTCCCACATTTACATAGTAGGTAACGCTCAGACTTTCTTTCGCTCCGACCTTTTTCTTCAGTGCATCCGTACCTACCGGATTTCCCGGAAGCACTGAACCTCCAGGTGTTACAACCCGTGAGAAATATTTCAGCAGACTCGCGCTTGAATTACCGGAATTGGTATATTTCAGCGTATAAGATACGATATTTCCGCCGGTCTGACTCCAGATGTTCACGTTCTCAAGTACTGCTGTCACCCCGGCTCCCAGCGTAACGGGATTGAATTTGAATGCTGGTGCAGCGGCAGATGCCGCCGCATTCTTAGTTGTTGCGGCTGCGGCGGCAACGGGGGCAGCGATGCTGCCGGCCAGCTGACCGGCTACAAGCGTACTCACGAGCAGAGCAGCATATGTAACTCTATACTTTCTCATTTATTTCCCTCCAGATGTATTTACTAGCAATATTATAGTTGCAGATCGCGTGGAAATTGTATCCACTTTGTAACCCTTCGCTTCCGTTTGTAACCTTCTCAAGCAAAAACATGTCAAGTACAGCACAAAAAGCGCTGATAATGTAACAAAGTTTGTTAATATTGTTTCGGCTACACTATGATTCTATGAGCTGAACAACCGTCTGTACTGGTTGGGCGGCATGCCTTCCAGCTGTCTGAAGACCTTAATGAAGTAACTGGACTGGTGAAAACCGCTCTGCAGTGCAATTTGCGCGACAGACAGCTCAGTCGAGACCAGCAGCAGCTTGGCACGGGCCATCCGGCAGTCACTTAAATAACGGTTCGGCGTCTTGCCCATTATGCTCCGGAACAGCCGCAGAAAATGATAGCTGCTGTAACCGGCAAGCCTAGCCATCGCTTCCAGTGTCCAGGGCCGCTCGCATTCGCTGTGTATCCTGTCGGCCGTGAGCCGGATGGAATGTCTGATCTCCAGCGGCACCGCCCCGTGCAGCGGCTCAGAATTCTGCATCAGGGTCACAAGAATCTCATAGAGCAGAGTAGACAGACGCGGTTCACTCCGGGTCTCATAAGCCGCACTTAGCCTGTACATCTCCTCGAAGACCGGTTCATAGCCCGTTCCGGGATCGAAGGTGAAAAAATAACCGCGGGAGTGATCCGCCTCCTCCAGCATCGGCAAAGATAAAGCTGTGGCGAAATGGACCCAGCGCACATTCCAGGCCTGGCCCGGCTCAGAACCGTATTGCTGGTAAGCCCCCCGCGGGAACAGAAACCCGCTCCCCCGCTTCATGGATATCCGTTCCCCTTCCTGGAACACATACCCTTCTCCGCCAAAGACCATATGTAGATTATAGCTGTTCAGGAGCCCTTCGCTTCTACGCTCTGCATGCTGGGGGAAGTCGCTGTAATGGCCCAGCATCTCCGGATAGCACACATAGTGCGTATATGCAGGCTGCGGCAGAACCCAATGTTTTTTCATATTAACTCTCACCTCCACCTGCCGTATATCAAGCACGCAATATAGTAATACAATAGCAATATTATGTTATATAAGTGTATACACTGCTGATAATACAATAGATTGGTATCAACTATAAAGCATATATTTACACTTGGAGGTTACTATGAAGAAACCTGTTGCTGCAGAACGATTCGAGCTTGGCGTCTGTTATTATCCCGAACACTGGCCTGAATCCATGTGGGCGGATGATTACCGCCGTATGGTTGAAACCGGATTCACTATTGTTCGTCTGGGCGAGTTCGCCTGGTCGGTCTTTGAGCCGGAAGAAGGTCAATTTCAATTCGGCCTGTTTGACCGTGCTATTGATTTGGCGCACAGCTACGGGCTGAAGGTCATTATGGGAACACCTACTGCCACTCCGCCTGCCTGGCTTACCGAACAATATCCTGAGGTATTAAATGTGACTTATGAAGGTGTGACGATGCAGCACGGCATGCGCCGTCATTATAATTACAGCAGTCCCAAATACCGCGAGCTCTGCGCCAGAATTGTGACTAAGCTTGCCGCGCATTACGGAAGCCACCCTGGTGTGTCCGGATGGCAGATTGACAACGAATTGAACTGTGAAGTCAATGTATTCTACTCGGAGAGTGACCATCTTGCCTTTCGGGCATGGCTTCAGGACAAATATGTAACACTGGAAAAGCTGAACGAAGCCTGGGGTACTGTGTTCTGGAATCAGACCTATACACGCTGGTCACAGGTCTATCTGACCCGGCCAACCCCCTCGCCGAACCAGCCCAATCCGCATCAGGCACTGGATGAGAAGCGCTTCATCTCTTATAACACGATTTATTTTGCCAAGATCCAGGCGGATATCCTCCGTGAACTGGCTCCTGACCAGTGGGTGACTACGAATGGCTTATTCGGACATCTGGACAGCCATGAACTGAATGACGAGCTGCTGGACTTCTTCAGCTATGATTCATATCCGCAGTTCTCCACCATTTACTTTGATCCGGCAGAGGTGAACCCGCTGCGTGACCGCGGCTGGGGGCTGTCACTCTCTGCGGTCCGCTCGGTAAGCAGCAACTTCTGTGTGATGGAACAGCAGTCGGGACCCGGCGGTTGGGTAAACCGGATGGATATGCCTTCTCCGAAGCCCGGGCAGATGCGGCTGTGGACTTACCAGTCTATCGCCCATGGTGCGGATATGCTGCTCTACTTCCGCTGGCGGACAGCTACTATGGGGAACGAAATCTATTGGCACGGCTTGAACGACTATCATAACCAGCCGAACCGGCGCGTGAAGGAAGCCGAGCAGATCGGCAAGGAGCTGGCAAAGATCGGCAAAGCCTTCATCGGCAGCCGGACTCAGGCTAATATCGCCATCGTGCGGGATTATGATAATGAGTGGGACGGGGAATATGACGTCTGGCACGGGCCATTCATGTGGCAGAGCAACAAGGAATGGTTCAAGGCACTGCAGCGGATGCATATGCCCAATGATGTTCTGTATATGCGCAGCAATACAACGCTTGCAGAGCTTGTGCGTTACGAGGTGCTGGTCTACCCGCACCCGGCCATTATGAGCGACGACACAGCGGCCCTGCTGGATCAATATGTACAGCAAGGCGGGAAGCTGATCTTCGGCTGCCGCACCGGATACAAGGATACCACCGGACAATGTTATATGCGGCCTTTTCCCGGAGCAGCCCAGGAGATGTGCGGTGTAACCGTGGAAGAGTTCACTATGGTCAAAGGAACACGTCAGCCTACCTCGATCCGTTGGACGAATAATCCAGAGACGCTCACGGGTGCGGATGCTTTCAATGATATTCTTCATGTGGAAGAGAACAGTGTCGAGGTTATGGGAACCTACGCTACCGATTATTATGCCGGCAAACCGGCAGTAACCCGCAACAAGCGCGGCAAGGGGGAAGTCTGGTACTACGGGGCTGTATTTAATGAGCAGGCCGTGCTGCAATTGATCGGAAGTTTGGGACTGAATTCACCAGCTGCTGAATGGCTGGAATTGCCGCCGGAGATTGAGCTGCAGATCCGCGCTTCTGAGGAGAATACCACTGCAGGACTCACCTTCCTGCTTAACTATAGTGAAGAACCGGCAGAGATCGTGCTTAAGAAATCCAGAACGGATCTGCTGAGCGGACAAACCCTCAGTGGAAATTATACGCTGGATGGATATGGCGTTCTGGTGCTGGAATAACAATTGCTATGAAGTCTAGGGCATGACTATATCAAAATAAAAGGGTTCCGCCGCCGCAGATTGCTCTGCGGATAGCGGAACCCTTTTGCTGCTGCAAGCTGCCCGGCACCGAAACTGGCGAAGGCATTGCAGCATATAAAATATAGAATTTCCTTGCAATACGCTGTGAATTATTAGATATTAAAAACTGAAATTCATATTCAGTTTCAACGTGGAAGTTAGTTATAGTTGTATTATGTGCAATTATAAACAGAGAAAAAGCATGTTTGCCTCTTATAACTGTAGTCTGTACAACTAAATTTGCCCGAATGGGCGAGCCCCCCTCTACATAGGGCAGTTTAATTGCACGATATACAACTAAACGCTTAAACACTAGTAAAACAGATGGTTTAGTTGTACAAAGTACAATTAAGCTTACCTGATATACCGTAGCCAGTCACTGTCAAACCTTCAGCAAGCAGTTTACCAAAGTAGGTATTACAAGTTTATATGTGATGCTATACATAGCTTGGAGATGAATAGTTTGGACTATAGAGGAGCGAGTGAATCCGTGAAGCCAGAATTCATACAACAGGAGTCTCCGGCGAATGGCCGCCTGCAGCAGGATGCCCTTGAGGTACCGGAGGGGAATGACACCTTCCTGCAAGGGGTCAAAGACTGCCTCCCTACTCTGCTCGGCTATCTAAGCATTGGCTTTGCAGCAGGTGTTGTGGAGAAAACGGCCGGCCTCTCCATTGCCGAAATCGCCATGATCTCCATTATTCTTTATGCCGGATCAGCACAGTTTATCGCCGCAGGAATGATTGCGGCCGGAAGCAGCGCCTCCAGCATCATTATCACAATTCTGCTGGTCAATCTGCGTCATCTGCTGCTGAGCGCGGCGATATCGCCGTACTTCCGCCATTTGAATCCGCTGCGCAATCTGCTGATTGGATCACTGCTTACCGATGAGACCTTCGGGGTAGCCATCCAGAAGAGCACCTCCAGGAAGCGGATCAGCGAGAAATGGATGCACGGGCTTAATATTACAGCCTATTTGAACTGGTTCCTGGCCAATATCGCCGGCGCCTTCCTCGGACAGTGGATATCCAGTCCGGAGAAGTGGGGGCTGGATTTCGCTCTGCCCGCCATGTTCATCGGACTGCTGGTGCTGACGGTCATGGCACGGCGCAAATATCTGCTGGACATTACCGTCGGCTTCATAGCTGTCATTGTTGCCGTTCTGGTCTCTATTCTGTGGTCGCCCAGCATGGGCGTGATTGCGGCAGCTCTTGTAGCCTCTACGATTGGAATGGTGATTGAACAATGGAAATAAGACTGGACATCTTCTTCATTATCCTGGGTGCTGCACTTGTTACCTTCCTTCCCCGCGTTCTTCCGCTTATGCTGCTTAGCAGGATCTCCATTCCGGACTGGGGGATGCGCTGGTTAAGCTTTGTGCCGATTGCGGTAATGGCTGCATTGGTCGCCCAGGAACTATTCGTAACAGACGGCAAGTTCGCGGGGCTTTCCACGAATATGGAGCTGATCGCGGCATTCCCCTCCTTCTGGATAGCCGTCAAAACCCGCAGCCTGCTCGGAACCGTAGTTACCGGTATCCTGGCGCTGATGCTGCTGCGTCTGCTGTTTTAAGCTCTTATACTTCAGCTTCCAGCTTCAGCGTCTCTTTTACATAATCGCCAATATGATGAATCGCCTGCTGCGCTTCAGGCAGCAGCGCAGCCAGCATCTGAAACACACTCCACATGTTCTCCCACACTTCCAGCGTGGCGGGTGTCCCATCCATCAGTGCCTTACCGGCCAGCCGCTCGGCATCGCTCAGCAGAACCTCGTGATCACCTACTTGAATGAACAGAGGCGGCAATCCAGTGAGGTCTTGTCTCAGCGGTGATAATAGTGCAGGAGCTTCCCCGGCATACTCTCCAAGATAATCTTCCAGAATACGCTGATTAGTCTCCCTGCTTCCTGTGGGATCTCTATCTGCCCGGCTCGTATAAGACTCTCCGTCCAAATGAACAAGATCTCCATGAGGCGAGAGCAGGAATGCGCCGCCAGGAAGCGCCTTCTCTTCATCCCGCAGAGAGATCAGCGTCATAAGGGCCAGCGTGGCACCTACAGAATCTCCGCCAAATATGATGTGCCCGGGCTTGAAGCCCTGGTCCAGCAGCCATTGGTACGCAGACAGGCAATCTTCACCTGCAGCCGGATAACGAAATTCCGGAGCCAGCCGGTATTCCACAGTAAGCACAGCAATTCCGCTGGCGGCCGAGAGCCTAGCGGCCAGATCCCGGTAAACTGCACAGCTGCCGGCCACAAACCCTCCGCCGTGGAAATACAGAATTACCTTAGTCTCCCTATTTGCATCCGTTTTTTCATCAGCCCTGACCCACTCCCCACTGAACCTCTCTGTCCTTACCTGCTCAACCTGCACACCGTTTAACGCAGGCAGTTGTCCGGTGGATTCCGCAAGGGCGGCGCGGATCTCTTGGGCAGGTTGTCCCGGATACGGTTTATTGTACTTCAACTGGTTGGAAATGGCCTGCAGCAGTCCGGCCGGAGTTACACTAGGGCATATCATAACGGTTCATTCCTCCTCTTAATCGTTCATAGACACAATATAAACCCTGTACCGGAGTACAGGGTCAAGTGGCTATCTCAGATTAAATTCCCGCCGATTCAGCCTTTCATGTTCAAGATATCAAGAGTCTCCTGAATACCTGGATGTATGTCCTGTGTAAGGAGGCTGCTCTTCAATTCTTCCAGCTTTGTGCGGGTCTTGTGCCGTTTGGCAATCTCCAGATCTACAGCGGCCATTTTACTTTCAATGACTGTAATAAAGTCCGGTATTCCGATACTGCCGTCTGCAGATTTGACCAAAGCTTTCTTGATCTCACGCAGAGTGAAGCCGCAAGCTTTCGCATTCTGAATGAAAGCGATCCGTCCCAGTGCTTCCTCCGGATACATCCGGTATCCGCTGGACGTGCGCTGCGGCTGCGGAATCAACCCGTATTTCTCATAAAATCTTAGCGTTTCTATGTTTACTCCGGCCTCTTTGGCCAGCTCGCCTCGTAAATATGGGGTCATCCCTATTTCTCCTTCCTGCAGGATTAGTTAGAGCTTCAACTGTTCTTTAAGTGCGGTAATCTCTTCAGCAGAGAGCTCAGTGAGGTCTGAGTGTTCATCTGCATATCTGGCCTTATTATAAAGGGCAAGCAGACGGCTATAGGCTTGCCCTTCGCTGCCCGGATTTTTGCGCTGCCGCTTCTGTCCTTCCGACCACGCTGCCACATCGGCACCCGTCTCCCGAGGGGTCAGATATGCCTTCACCTCATATCCGTCGATATGCTTGGCGCGAAGCCAATGCCGATAGAGCCAGCGGATGCGTGCCCGGCTTCCGTCCATCGTCTCCCACCGGTCCCGGCGGCTGGATGGTGTAAGCTTGGTACGCAAGTAATCTCTGAAACCCTGAACGGTCTGCTCCCAAGTGAATAGGCTGGTCTCTTCATCCTGATAACCGGCAGCAGCTGCAGGCGATTCTCTACGCAGTAGTGTCAACAGCCAGTCCATTGCTCTGCGGAGTAGTCCACCGGTATTTCTGTATAGCCAGCGTACACCGTAATACAGCACCACAACTATTGCAGCCGCCCCTATAATATAGAAGCCAATGTTAAGAATTGCGGCCAGAATGCCAGGTTCGCCGGCTTCCGCTGCCGGGAATTCCTGAATGGCTTGTGGGGGAGCCTCCTCCGGCGGAGGTTCTTCTGCACCGGAAGACAGCCGGCTGAGCCAGGTGAAGAAGAGCCTCGCCGCATTCCACAGCAGCATACCCACCGCTTTGCCTCCGCCCGCCGCCAGGATTGCCGCCAGGACAATGAAGCCCGCCAGATACAGGTGGTTATGCCGCCGCAGGCCTTCGGGCAGACGTGCTGAATCACTGTTTAAGGAGCTGTAGCGCAGATGGCTGCTGCTCGAGTCAATCAGTGCCAGCACCAGACATAAGCTTCCGCTCCAGGTTAGAATAGTCACATTATCCTGCAGCTCCGGAATCCGGGAGAAGGCTATTGAAGCAATGAAATAGATTGTGATTCCGGCCAGATAGATTCTGAACCGGTTCATCCGTGAAGCAGTAGTCATGCCAAGATAGGCACAGACTGCGGCACCCGCTACCAGCGGGATGCCCGGAAGTGTCAGTATGCTGCTTATCAGTCCGGCTAAGAGACCCATCAGCAGCGCTGCCAGCAGCTGCTGCCATAACCGGCTGCACTTATAGCGCAGCAGTACACCGCCTGCAACCAGCAGCGGTAATAGGTAAATCCACCGGACCACTGCTTCACCGGATTGCAGATAAGCCTGAAGAACCAGCCAGACAGGCAGAAGCAGCAGCCAGTCTATGAATGCAGTAATCCAAAGCGCAAGGTTGGCCTGGAAGGAAGACGAGAAACGGAGCTTCATCGCGCTGCACCGCCTTCTTCCGGAATATCCAGCCATTCTACGCCATTCCCCATGAAGCTTAATGCAGCAGCAGCAGCCTGCAGCTCCGCCCCCCGGTGACAGGTAATGATCAGATAATCTGCATCACCCTCCCCCTTCTCTGCTTCAATCTCCATCAGCCTGCTCATTGGCAATGTTCTGTCCAGATTCAGTCTGGCCAGCATGCCCAGGAATTCTTCAGCATGTGATATTGGCCAGGTATCCACCGGCTCTCTTGCCCCGCCGCCGTCCAGCCTTCCGTTGCTGAGCAGCCGGGTCTCAATGCCATGGCTGATGGCATATTCAGCCACAGTCGCCGCATACCGGATGCCTAGCTCAATCCGCTCCACATCGGTTACGGTCCGCCACATGGAATCGCTGATCTCCACGTTCAGGCAGATTACAAGCCTTGAATCGGCCGTGTAATCCTTCTGATGCACCTGCATGCTTCCTGTCCGGGCTGTCGCTTTCCAGTTAATCGAAGCCAGGGAATCCCCTGCACTGTACTCACGGGTACCTGCGGACAGGAACGGATCTTCTACAATCCAGCGCTTGACGGGCAGCTCGCCGAGCCAGCTGTGCACCGGCAGCGGAAGCTCATGAAATTGAAGCAGCCCCGGGTAGACAAGGAGCTCCAGCTGCAGCGGGAATGTCTTCGATCTGCGGCTCATGCCGAAGAGATCCCCCGTGGTCATGGTTGCGGTCTCCAGAAGAAACAATCCGCGCTCCCGGCAAATCACATTATGCCGGCGTTTGATGTGGCGGTAAGACCTTAGAAAGAACAGGCTGACGTGATTCTGTGAGATCTCGCCGCTGCTGATGCCCAGATTCTCCTGGGAACCGAACTCAAGCCCCCGGGCGATACTGGATTCCAGACGCAGCCAAGGCAGCGGAAGCAGCTTCTTATTCATGATCTCCTCGACCATCTCCACCTGCTCTCCTGCATATACGGCCTTGGAAGAGAAATAGCGGGTATATGTAACCTTCTTAAGTGCGTTACGGTCGTATACAGCAGAGACGAACAACAACAGGAACAGCGTGCTTGCAATGAACCACGGCAGCGACATGGCTCATTCCACCCTTCCGCCTCTGGACAGGACAGCAGCCTCCGCCGGAACCTCCACCTCGCGCAGCACCTGTAGCACGACCTCTGCCGATTGCCCCTCGCGGACTCCGGGTCCGCGCTGAAGGATGAGCCGGTGTGCAAGCACCGGAACGGCCACGGACTTAATATCATCCGGAAGTACATAATTCCGCCCTTGAATCAGAGCATACCCCTGCGAAGCACGCAGGAGGGCGAAGCTTGCCCGGGGGCTCGCACCCAGCCGGACAGCAGGAGATTTACGTGTAGCTTCGACCACACTGATCATATACGCCAGCAGTTCATCACTTACATTAATACCAGCGGTAAGCCGCTGCATCTCTTGAATTTCCTCTGCACCTGCAACCGCACCGGTATCCTCCAGCGGGTTGTTCTGGCGGAACCGCTGCAGAATATGAACCCCTTCATCGAATGTAGGGTACCCTGTTGTAATCCGCATTAAGAACCGGTCGAGCTGTGCCTCCGGCAACGGGAACGTCCCCTGGCTGTCAATCGGATTCTGCGTGGCGATGACCAGAAATGGCCGCTGCAGCTCATGAGTCACACCGTCGATGGTAATCTGCCGCTCCTCCATACATTCCAGCAGGCTTGACTGGGTACGCGGAGTGGCCCGGTTAATCTCATCAGCGAGCAGAATACTGGCGAATACCGGACCTGGACGGAATTGAAATTCCCCGCTTTTCTGGTTGTAGTAGTTGATGCCGCTTAAGTCAGAAGGCAGCAGGTCGGGCGTGAATTGAATCCGCTTGAATGTGCAGTCCAGCGAGCGGGCGAGTGTTTTGGCAAGCAGCGTTTTGCCTGTTCCGGGCACATCCTCCAGGAGGACATGACCATTTGCGAGCAAAGCGGTCAGCAGCAGGTTTACACCATCATCTTTTCCGACAATAACCTTAGCCAAATTTTCCCGGATCGATTCAATTCGAGCAGATGCTTCTTGAAGATTCATGTATAATGACACCATCCTATTCCAAAAAAAGGTATGTACTATAGCTTCATCATACCAGAAAGCGTCTACATTATATAATTGGGAGAATCAACAGTCATTTCAGCTGCTTGCCGGACTTCGAGCGTACCCATGCCACGATAAAATAGTACACCGGTATAAACTCCACAATCAGCCAAAAAATAGTCGTATTGAAAGAATAATAATTGTGGTAATATACGGCCACATTCATCGAGTATACAAATGCAATGGTAATGGAACAGACCGTCAGGAGCGGAATCATAACTTTTTTTGCTTTTTGTCTGGTAAGATACAAGGCGCATTTATAAGCAACATAGATCATAAAAGAGCTGTGAATAAACATTGAGGACGACCATATGCCAATCAGAATCGGATCAGAGTTTCCCAGGAGATCATCATTCGAGGAACTGCGGATCATCTGCAGGAAGGGAAACTGCAGTTCCTTCCCGAGATACGGGCCGAAATTCAGCATAGTCATAAGCCATACAATCAGAACAATCAGTATCACAGTGCCCCCCCCAAGACTCAGTGGCTTCATGATCTTATTGCTGATCTTAAGCTCCGGGGCAACAAAAAGAAACACAACCCATTCGCCAAACCAGGACATCACCGTAATCGAATCCTTAATGACGATACGCGGGTCATGATAATGGAGAAATGCCGGAAGCATAGCATATTCTGCATGCTGGATGAATAAATACGTACTTAGAATAGCGAAGACAATGCAGATCAGAGCAATGCCTTCCGACATATACACCATAGAGGCCAAACCCAGATGAGCGGTGTACATAATGACAAGACCCACAACAAGTATAATAAAAAGCGGGGGAGTTCCGCGCAAATAATTGCCTCCGAAGAACAGTGCGAAATTTTGTATATCATATGATACGTAATAAATACACCAGCACAAGAGCAGAATCACTATGATTCCATGCAGCCACTTCCCCATGATCTCTGCCCCGAACTCTACCCAGCCTATTTCCGGCTTGAGCTTTCCCACCAGGATCGTGAAATATAACAGAATCAGGCCGAGGAAACCGCCTAGAATCAGGCTTATCCAGCCTTGGTAGGATGAGGTTTCAATGAGACCGGGAATCAGAAACATCGTGCTTTGAGAGCCCAGGTATACAATCGAGAACCGAGTCATTTGCCATTTCGATGTCCGCATATTTTCTCCTTCGCCCCCTTATTTCTCCGAACCAAAATCTGCAATTTTAAAATCAGCTGTCACCTTGATCCGGGCCTCCCTGCTGTAATAATCCTCCCAGTGATCACGCAGACGTTTCCATTCTTCCGGATAATTCCATTCCAGCAGCATACCGAGCTGAAGTACATCTACTCCCGCCTTCTGCACATTTTCCAGCGTCTCCGAAACTTCCTTTACCACTTTCTCCTGAAGTTTGGTCTTAAGCAGATGGCTGAGCTGGTCCGCTTTACGTTGATTGGAGTCCTTGAAGGAGGTTATACTCGCCCGGCCTTTTAGCTTCACATGGAATTCTGGCCCTCCAGGAGTCATCTTGACAGAGGAGGAGGCCTTGTCATTCAGAAAATACGCAGTGGCAGTCCCCTTTCCGTCATCCTCCCAAGCAAACGAATTTACAGATTGAACGTAATGATCTGCCGCCCAAGCCAAGGCTCTACCCTCTTTCACCTTCAGTATGGCCTTCATCTTCTTATCCTGAAACAGCATCACACCGTCTACCCCGCACCAATATTCTTTCTTCCCCTGCTCAGAAGTTTCACTTTTTTTGCCGAAAGACAAATAATTCATGGCATAGCCCATATGGTAGGATTCCGACAGTATGCAGTCTCTGATTGTAGTGCTGAACAGAACCTTTTGCCGGGCCATATTATTGAGTACCTGATCGGGCAATTGCTCGAAGACCGGTGTCAGCAACGGGATCTCCTTAGCCTTGCCCGGAGCAGCCATAATATAGGTTCCGAGAGAATTCTCAGGCTGCCGCTGGAACCATTCCAGCATATCTCCTATCCCCTGCTTGGCATATTGTTTGCCCAGTACAATTATCTTGAGATGTGAAGCCTCCATTTTGCGTGACAAATCCTTCTGAATCAGCAGGATAGCTTCCGGAATGGTCGGTGCAGTCTTGGATACCATAGAATAGCTCTTTCCGTCTCCAGCCCCGCCCCCTTGTGTGCCTGAATCCAGACGGTTAGGGAGCGGTGAACTGATCGTCACCTCAACCGTTCCGGGTTCCTCACCAACGTCAATAAACAAGCCATAGACAAAGGTCAATTCGTCCAGTTCCAGCTTGGACCAGCAGCCGGTCAGATTCATAAGCAGCACTAACACAAGGATCAGCTTGAGTGGTTTCATTGCTTCTGTCTCCTTTTATTCTTCCTGTCGGTATAAGAAGAGCTGCGCTCCGTCATATACTGGGACGGAACACGGACCACGGTATCCTTCCAGTCTTCAAGAACCAGCGGAGCCACCGGCTGGAGAAAGGGAGTGCCGAACGATTTTAGATTAGCCAGATGGCCATATATGATAAAGACGGCAATGAAGACGCCAATCAGTCCCATCGTCCCCCCCAGAATCAGGAGCACGAAACGCAGCAGCCTGAAGGTCAATCCAAGCTCAAGATGGGGGATGATGTAGGAGGCGATACCCGTAATGGAAACTACAATGACCATGGGTGCTGAGACAATTCCCGCCTGTACCGCTGCCTGCCCTATGACAATACCGCCGATAATAGAGACAGTCTGGCCAACCGGCTTCGGAATGCGGGTCCCTGCTTCTCTCAGTGCTTCGAAAGTAAGTTCCATGATCAAAGCTTCCGTCAGTGCGGAGAAAGGGATATTCTCACGGGCGGCAGCAATGGTGATCAGCAGGTTGGACGGAATAATCTGTGCGTGGAAGGTTGTGATCGCCACATATAAAGAAGGCAGAATCATCGATATCAGCGAGAAAAAGAAGCGGACCAGCCGGATCCAGCTGCCGGCATAGAAGTTCTGGTAATAATCCTCAGAGGATTGCAGGAGCGCAAAGAAAGTTACAGGTGCCAGTAATGCCGACGGGGTACCGTCCTGCAATATGCTGATTCTGCCCTCCATCAATGATGCGGCTACAGAGTCGGGACGTTCTGTATATTGATAGATTGGAAAAGGTGAAAAATCCCCCTGGCGCATATGCTCAGCCAAATAGCTGATGCCCAGAATTCCGTCGACTGAAAGATTATTTAGTTTCTCTTCCATTTCATCCAGGATTTCCGGCTTACAGAGCCCTTCGATATAAACCAGATATACATCGGTTTTGGTGTATCTGCCAATCGAGAAATGTTTGGTCTTCAGATCAGCATGTTTGATTTTGTGCCGCAGCAAGGACAGATTCGTCTGAACATCCTCGATAAAAGCCTCCTGGGGTCCAATGACCACCAGCTCGTTCTGTGATTCGGACACTGCCCTCTTCTGATATTGGGTAATTTCGAAATAATAGACATAAGGCAGCCCTTCAATACATAGAACCGGATTCCCGCTGACAATCAGCTCCACGGCCCTGTCCGGATGAAAAGCCTTCATATATGGAATCACAAAGGCTGAGCCGCGGTCCAGACGCTCCATGAATTGCGGCCAGTCCGGTTCACTGTTAGCCTCTGATTTCAGCGGACTGGCAACAAATTCCTGCAAGCTAAGCATGTCCACGATGGCAGGTATATAGATCAGGATGCAGGCGTGTCCGTACACATGTATCGACTGGTATACAGCATCACTGCAATCTGTGAGCTGTTCTTGGATGAGCTCAAGTATATTCTTGTCCGGCACCCTGCCTGCCTCCTTCCGGCTATAGAGAATCTTCCTTAGTGTGCCAGAACACCCTCAATTTATGCCTCTAAGCGCAAATAGCCCCACTATGCGGGGGCCCGAAACCTATAAATTCTATTAAAAAAGGAGCCGGATCACCCCGGCTCCTCCATTAAACGGTGCATTATCGTTGCTGTATCTGTCCTTAGAAGCCCATCACAGGATGAGGAATATAAGGCTCCTCCAAACGGAGTACATCTTCCGGACTGAGCGTGACCGACACCGCTGCAGCGGCATCCTCCAGATGGCTCATGCTGGTCGCTCCGACAATTGGTGCTGTGACCGGCTTCTTCTGCAGGACCCAGGCTAGTGCAACCTGGGCACGCGGAAGACCCCGTTCTTCAGCAATCTCCTTCACTCTCAGCGCCACAAGGCGGTCGGCTTCCTCCGTCCGGGAGTACAGCAGCTTAGCAAATTGGTCACTTTCCGACCGGGTACTCGTCTCCTGCCAGTCCCGGGTCAGCCTCCCGCGGGCCAGCGGACTCCAGGGAATCACTCCGATCCCTTCCGCTTCGCACAGCGGCAGCATTTCCCGTTCTTCCTCACGATACAGCAGATTCACATAATTCTGCATCGATACGAACCGGGTCCAGCCGTGCCGCTCCGCCACATGCAGTGCCTTCAGAAACTGCCAGGCAGACATCGAGGATGCTCCGATGTAGCGAGCTTTGCCCGCCTTCACCACATCATGCAGCGCTTCCATCGTCTCTTCAACCGGGGTCGACGGGTCCCAGCGGTGAATCTGGTACAAGTCCACATAATCCGTCCCCAGCCGCTTCAGGCTATGGTCGATCTCGCTCATAATAGCCTTGCGCGACAAACCTCCGCCATTGGGGCCGGGACGCATTTTACCATGCACCTTTGTAGCAATGACCACTTCATCCCGGGAGGTGAAATCCTTGAGCGCACGTCCGACAATCTCTTCGCTGGTACCGTCAGAATAAATGTTGGCCGTATCGAAGAAGTTGATGCCCAACTCCAGCGCTTTGCGGATAAACGGCCGGCTCTCTTGCTCATTCAGTGACCAGGGATGGGTCCCGCGCTCCGGCACCCCGTAGCTCATACACCCCAAGCAAATCCGTGATACATCCAGTCCCGTTGTTCCCAGCTTCACATATTCCATAATCGGCAGATCCTCCTTCTGGCTAAATAGATCTTATGAAATCGATTATAGTATACCGCTGCCGGTTAGCTTCAACCAATATTTTGTGTCAATTTTGGATAAAAGGCTTCAGTCTCTTCAGCAAGGTCTGCAGCTGTTCTGAGCAATTTTCGTACATCTGCTTGGCTTCTTTATGCTTCGTAGACAAGCTGAACAGCTCCAGATCGGCTTCGCATTTCTTCAGCAGCGCATACAGCTGGGGCTTGTCCTGCGGCTGCTGAACCTCCACACTATCCGTGTACAAATCTACGGTAAGCTCACCGTAAGAGTCTACCTGGCCCAGGAATACATTTTCCGCGCTCAGATTCAGCTTCTCCAGTTCTCCCTGCAGCCAGCCGCGCGACAGATTCAGGGCATCGAGTGGTTCATCCATAATTTCGCCGTCCATTATCACCGCCTGAGTCTCTCTCTCTGGAGCAACCTTAATTCCAAGATGCTTAGGTGTAAGCGGCTGATTCTCACGGGTGAGCAGCACATTGATTGCACCGTCCGACTCCATAATGGCAAATTCAACATCGGCCACTTTGAAGACATCCTTCTTGCGCAGCTCCTCCAGCAGCTCGTCCGTCGACAGACGCTCCTTCTTCATATTGTCTTCCAGGATCTTACCGTCTTTGATCAGTACGGTCGATTTGAAATCAATGAAATCCCGTGCTTTCTTGCTCTTGATCTGCAGGAACTCAATCCCGAATGAGAAAGCAACCCAGACAAGTAGGGCGATCATGCCTAGATGCCAGGTTTTGTCTGTATCCAGCGAGATATATGCTGCAATACTGCCTATAGTAATTCCCGTAATGTATTCGAAAAAAGACAGCTGTGATACCTGTCGCTTCCCCAGCATTTTGGTAAGGAAGAAAAGCACTACTACAGCAAAAATTGTCCGAAGAATGACCTCCAGTGCTTCCGGCATTCGTAAAACCTCCTGTGAAGTTATTCATGTTCCGCATATGTATCTTCATTATTTGTCACAACAGGCGGAAAATAACCAAGAGAATAAATTCCTGCTGCCAAACGGCGCACTGGCCTTCTGCTCAATGGGATTTATTACCTGTATTTCATACTGCCGGATGCGGATACTACGCTGTGAGATTTTGTTCCAACCCAGACCCGAGGAGGTAATGATCCAATGACTGTTGCATCACAGGTCAAAACCTGCGTAGCTTCGCTGAAGAGCGCCCAAGCCAGTCTTGAGCAGTTTGCCATGGAAACCCAGAACGAGGAAGCCAAGACCCTGTTCACCAGTGCTGCAGAGCAGACGCTGCAAATTGTCCAGCAAGTGGAAGGCCGCGTAACCGAAATCGAGAAAGAAGAGCCGCAGTATAAAGGGTTCTAACTTGCATTAGTTATCAAGAACGGTAAATAGGCTGATCCATACGCAGATTTCCCTGCAACCGGATCAGCCTATTTGTTACTTTTGAATACAAGTCTCACAGTTTAACTGCATCGGCAATTAATGAAATAAAACCTAACTTCCCCTCCGCATTACGGTGATCAAAACGCTTCGACCGGTAGATGAAACCGCCGCGCTCATCCCAGGGAAATTCATGAAATTGGCCGGATTCATCACAGTATTCCAGCAGTTTAACCTGATACCCTGCGGCAGTGAACATCTTCTGCAGAGTAATATAAGTATGTACGATCCGGTGGGAGGCAGCAGGATGGTCCAGCGGTCCCGGCCCGCCGATCTGCACAATGTTCTGATAAGCTTCATCAGGGAAGAACCCGTCCGGAACAGCACAGCGGATATATCCGCCAAGAGCCACCTCCGCTTCCAATCACTACTTTTAACGGTTCATTCAACCGGACCACTCCTTGGTTAGCATTCACTACCCTGGTATCCATTGTAATCTCATTTGTAGAGATCAGGAATACAGCTTTGTCAGCTTTCCATGGATTTATGTGACTTGTTTTGCAACCTCTGGTGAAGCGGACTGACATTCCTCTATTTGCTCAGATTGGGCGAATTTACTGCGCAAGCGGACTCAGATTCCGTTCCTGTCTGACTGAATGAAGAGGGGGCAGCCAATCGGCTGCCCCCTCTTCCACTCAATTTATTTATCAGGCACATTCCGCTCGGCATTCCGGATAAATTCCGCAATGTTCAGCTTGCTGCCTGTCCGCGTACTCTCCAAAGCGCCAAGCACCATCGCCATACTGTAGCGGTTGTCGCGACAGTCAGTCTCGGCGGGACGCTGCTCCGCTAGTGAGCGGAACATCTCTTCAAGACAGCCCTGATGGAAGGTCTCCTTCATCTGCACAGCCGGCCCTTCTACCCGCTCATATTCATTGAGGAACTGTCCGGAAGCTTCACCGCCACCGATAATCTCGGCATACGGCATATCCCGGCCATCCCAGATCGCTGCCCCCCGTTCCCCCTGGACCCGCCATGACGCTTCCCAGGACGTAGGCGCGCCTTCCGCACACCACGAGCCCTGATAACAGAATACGGAGCCGTCTGACATTTCGAAGATACAGATGGCTGCCGCATTCCCTTCATACCATGATCCGGGAGGGTTAAATTCCTGGCAGTACACACTTACAGGATCGGCGCCGCTGATAAAGCGGGCCTGATCGAAGGTATGGATGGCCATGTCCAGGAGCAGCGGGCTGTCCATCGCTTCCCGGAATCCGCCGAAATGCGGGGCCAGAAAGAAGCTTGCGCTTATGGAACCCGTTCTCCCTATTGCTCCCGAGGTGATTAACCCGCGCAAAGAGCGGATATGCGGATCATACCTGCGGTTCTGCATTACGGCATGGCTCAGCCCGGTACGTCCGGCCATGTTAACGATTTCATTACATTGCTCCATCGTTTCTGCCAGCGGCTTCTCGGTGAAGACATGACATCCGGCTTCCAGTGCCTTACTGGCAATACTGAAATGGCTCGAAGGCACGGTGATATCGAACACCAGATTAGCCGCTGTAGCTTCAATTGCCTGTGATATATCTGTAAATACCGGGCAGGTCAGTCCATGCTTCTCACCCATGGTCTGCGCGGATTCCACCCGGATGTCTACGAGTCCGACGATTTCAATTTCAGTATGCTTCACCGCATAACTGATCCATTCATTAGCCATGGCTCCACAGCCCGCTACAACTACACGATACTCTGCTGTCATAGGTGTTCCCCGCTTTCTGGATTAGACCGGATTCGGCACGAAGCTTCCGCCCCGGCATTTTTTCAAATAATGGAGCGCATGAACCTGGCCTGTCATTTCCAGGTCATCACGATAAACGGGATCATGCCAGCCTTCGATATCAATCGTTCCTGTGTACCCGGCCTGCCGCAGTATTGAGATTACATCAGTCCAGTTCGTATCTCCAAAGCCCGGTGTCCGGTGCCACACATACGGCTTAGGTCCGTGAATTCCGTATTCCTTGATAATATCCCAGGCAATCGTAGCGTCCTTGCCGTGCACGTGAAAAATTTTGTCCGTCCATTTGCGCAGCTGCGGAATCGGATCAATTAGCTGCACCATCTGGTGGCAGGGCTCCCATTCCAGACCCAGGTTATCGGCATCCACCGCATTGAACATTTTCTCCCAAGCTGTAGGGTTATGGGCAATATTCCAGTCCCCGGATTGCCAGTTTCCATCCATGGAACAGTTCTCAAAGGCGATTCTGACACCGCGGTCCGCAGCTCTTTTGGAGAGCTCACCGAACACCTCTGCGAATTTCGGAATGGATTCGTCGATTGAAACCCCAGGCAGACGTCCGGTAAAGCCGGAGACCATATCGCTTCCAAACAAATGGGCATGATCGATCAGCCGTTCCCAGCTAGCCAGAGCATCGGAGTTATCCCCAGTGCCTGTAAGCGGATTCCCGAATATCCCTACAGAAGAGATCACGAAATCATGCTCCGCGGCCAATTCACGCACCCGTGCAGCAGTTTCTGTCAGATCCGTATTTCCCGTCGTCTGCCAGAAGGTCAGGCTGAATGATTCGAATCCGTGTCCTATAATTTGCGGAATCACTCTTAGTGCATCTCCGCCTCCCACCAGTGTCCCGATTCTCATTGTATCCTGCATCTTGTATACCACTCCAATATTGGTTTATAGTTAGTTCAATAACCCAAGTATATCCCTCATTTCGGGCAAAATCTCTTCTTATCTTGCGTTAAACTAGCTGAATCTTGTGGGAGTTGAAGCCATTATGACATATCCGAAAGAACTGAAGGAATATCCTGCGCTCGAGGAGAAGACCTATCCATTCCGCTTATTCTTCAACCATTGCAGGGATGCCAAGCCCCAACAGAATATCCTGTTCCTGCACTGGCATGAGCATTTCGAGATTATTGTCATGCGTGAAGGCCGGGCGATCTTTCATGTGGACAGCAAACCTTATGAGGCCGGCCCCGGAGACGTGATCATGGTACCTTCCGGCGGGCTGCATGTCGGCTATAGCCTGGATAGCGGGGATGTTTCCTATGTCTCAATTGTTTTTCATGCCTCATTGTTCAAGGACCGCAATCAGGATTCCCAGCATGAGCAATATGTGGCACCTTATCTTAGCAACCGGTATCAGTTTCCTGTCATGCCAGTGGTCCACAACCCGGAATGCGCCTCGTATTATCCCTTGCTTGAGCGGATTATTGAGGAAGTGCAGGCAAAACAACCGGCTTTTCAGCTTGTGGTGAAGAACCAGCTCCACTTATTCTTCACACACCTGTCCCGTACATTTCCCGCGCAGCAGAGCGAACGCCATTCTATCAACCGCGAACGCTTCAAGCCGTTGCTGGAATATCTGGAAACACATGTCGATCAGAAAATGTCGGTCGAGCGTGCTGCCCGCTTTGTCAATCTGAACGCTTTCCATTTCTGCAAAACCTTCAAGAAGCTGACAGGACGCACCTTCATCGACTATGTGAACCTGTGCCGGATGGATGAAGCCGAGCGGCTGCTTAAGGAGACCGGCTTCAGCATTACAGAGATTTCCGGCAGAGTCGGCTGTGACAATCCCAATTATTTCACGAAGCTCTATAAGCAGTACAAAGGCCTGACACCCTCTATGGTACGTAAATAGCCCTCTGTTTTTAAAATTGAAGCAAGCAGCAATACGCCCATAACAGAAAACAGCGATTCTCCAGTAACGGGAGAATCACTGCTTTTTGACGTTTGAAGCTTTTGAGAAATATGAGAATCTGACTTGTCAGTAGAATGTCTACTTTTGGGATAGCCCCTTATACATTGTAGTATCTACATTTCAGATATCGGAACCCAGCGCCGCTCTTCAATCGAACGTTCCACAGCTTCCAGTACAGCCTGGCATTTCACACCGTCACGGAAATTCGGCTCAGGCTGACGGCCTTCGGCAATCGCATTCGACAGCTCCAGCATCTCGTGAATGAATGTGTGCTCAAATCCAATGGTATGGCCCGGCGGCCACCAGGCTTCAGCATAGTCATGTGCAGGATCGGTGGCGAGCACTCTCCGGAAGCCCTGCACATCTTCGTCATCCGAGGTCAGATAGACCTCCAGTTCGTTCATCCGCTCGAAGTCGAATTTCACACTGCCCAGACTGCCATTGATCTCAAAAGAATTGGTCGAACGATGCCCGGCAGCGAACCGTGTCGCCTCAAAGCTGCCCAATGCGCCGTTTGCAAAACGGGCCAGGAACAAAGTAGCATCATCCACCGTTACTGCGCCGCGCGGTGCATCTTTGCTGGCCCGGGCGCTAAGACCTGTCATCTCCGTTGCCAGCGGCCGTTCCTTGACGAATGTCTCACTCATGCCAATGACCTCCTGCACATCGCCTACCAGGAAATGGGCCAGATCAATCAGATGCGCCCCCAGATCCCCATGCGATCCTGAGCCGGCAATCTCCTTCTGCAGACGCCAGACCAGCGGGAATTCAGGATCGAGAATCCAGTCCTGCAGGAACCAGGCACGGAAATGATAGACCTTTCCGAGCCGCCCGCTCTCAATCAGCCGTTTCGCCAGCCTGACCGCCGGGGAGAAACGGTAATTGAAGCCAACCATATGAACAATGCCGGCCGCCTCTGCAGCCTGGAGCATTTCTCGCGAATCTGCCAGATTCAGCGCCAGCGGCTTCTCGCAGAAAATATGCTTGCCAGCAGCAGCCGCCGCCAGCGCAATCTCCTTATGGGCATTGCTCGGCGCATTGATGTCGATTAGATCAATATCGCTGCGGGAGACCAGCTCCTTCCAGTCCGTCACACCTTCCGACCAGCCCAGCTGGCCGGCGGCCTCCTGCAGCGCTTCTTCATTCCGTCCGCAAATGACAGACATTTGCGGTTTGAGTGCCTGGGGGAAGAACATGGGCAGACTGCGGTAGGCATTACTGTGGGCTTTGCCCATGAACTTATAACCTATCATTCCGATCCGTAGCTGTTTCATTTGAAGCCTCCTCTACTAAATTCACTACTCCATGTACACGCATACATTTTCTCATCCAAGCGGCGCTCCGTCAAATTGCTTCTTGCGCAGATGACCAGCTCTGCACAGATTGGATGAATCGCTTCCGTTGCCTCGAAACGTATTTCATCGAATGGACAGTGAATCCTAATATATCAAAAAGAACGTCCCTTCTGCCAACCTGCAGCATGGGACGTTCTTCGTCATTTTTCACAAGTATGAAATTATGCTTTGTAGAGCTTAGCAAGCCCGCCCTCTGAAGTTTCACGGTACCTGCTGTTCATATCCAGGCCTGTCTCATACATGGTCTGTACAACTAGATCAAAGGATATCTTACGGGTACCAGACAAGAATTTGGCCAGGCTCAGCGCATTGATCGCCCGCATCGCACCGACAGCGTTCCGCTCAATGCAAGGGATTTGAACCAGTCCGTTAATCGGATCACAGGTTAACCCCAAGTGGTGTTCCATAGCAACCTCCGCCGCATACTCAATCTGGTCGATCTCCATACCAGACAATTCAGCCAGTGCAGCCGCTGCCATAGAGCAAGCCGTGCCGACCTCCGCCTGGCAGCCGCACTGAGCGCCGCTGATGGACGCGTTCTGCTTGACCAGATTGCCAATGAGCCCGCCGACCGCTAGAGCCCGGAGGATCTGTTCATCCGGAACCTGCATCTTCTCCTGCATATAACGTAGCGAGGCGGGCACGACACCGCTGGCCCCGCAGGTCGGGGCCGTTACGACAGTGCCGGCGGCGGCATTCTGTTCGTTGACGGCGAAAGCGTATGCGCTGACGATCCTGTTCTCCCTCGTCTCCGGGCTCTCATCCATATCCCGCTGATGATACAGATATTTCGCCTTGCGTTCGACTTCAAGACCGCCCTCCAGAATACCTGTGACAGACAGCCCTTCGTCGATCGAACGCTTCATCGCTTCCCAGATTCCTTGGAGGAAATCCCAGATCTGTTCGCCTTCACGCTGCTCAACGTAATCGCTTAGGGAGATATGATTCGCTTTACACAAGGTACTGATTGCTACAAAGGAGTTCTCCGGGTAGACATCGGGCGTTTGCATCTCCTCCCGCCCCTCAATAACGATGTCCCCGCCGCCAATACTGACAACACGCATAGATGAGGTTTGCCGCCCGTCTTTGTAAGCGAACAAGTCCATGGTATTGGGATGTGGCAGAACAAAATCTGCCTGTGGAACAAATTCAACCTCCGCCGGAACGGGTGAAAGTGCTCTAAGAATAGCCTTGTCCGTCAAATGGCCTTTGCCTGTTTTGGCAAGGGAACCATAAATTAACGCCTTGAATTGGTCTGCGTCTTCATTCTCTGATTTGAAGATCCTGGCCGCCTTCTCCGGCCCCATAGTATGGGAGCTGGACGGTCCACTGCCAATCTTAAATAGCTCAGTCAACGATCTCATAGCACCCTTATCCCTTCTCAGTTGTCTTTGGCTTAAGCTCTTCATCCTGCGGCTTGAGGCTCATTGACCCTTCCCCTGAAAACGTTCCTTGAGCTTCATCAGGCGCTCATGAATCCCCTCTTCATCAATGGCCATGTCAACCAATTGGTGAGTAATCTGTAGACCCTGATCATTTGCAAGAGCTTTTTTCCACGGGTGCGACACAATCGAATGAGTAAGATGTCTGACAGAGCGGGGTGCCTGCATGATTCTTTCTGCCAGCTGCCACGCGCGTGGAAGAAGCTGTTCACGAGGCAGCACCTCATTGACCAGACCGAGGTCTAGTGCCTCTTGAGCATCAATGTTCATCCCCGTGTATGCGTAGTATGCCGCTTTCTTGCTCCCCAGTATCTTTTGAAGGGCCAGGACGATTCCGTCTCCAGGCGGAACACCGCCCAGATAATGGGCATCGAAGAACGCAGTGTCTTCCGCACAAATGGTAATATCACAAAGTGATCCCAGCTGCCAATGTGCACCTGTGCCATTGATCGCCCCAATCGTGGGGATATCCAGGCAATGAACCATATTTTCAATCATCCGGAGTGAGTCGTGGTACATTTGCAGCTTCCGGCGATTCGTCCAATCCATGAATTTGGTGGTCCAGACTTCAGGATTGCCGGTCTGCCACAGCTCTCCTGTCCCAGTAAGGATCATGACCTCATTCTCAGGATCACGGCCAATATCTGACCATACATTACCGTAGGCAGTCTGTACCGACCAGTCAAATTGAAGCGGTTCCCCGCCGGTGTGCATACGCACTTCGAGTATGCCGCCGCGGCGGGTCATGATGAACAAGTCCTTGTACTTCTCCGAATATTCTTCGAATCGTGTAGGTCCCGTCATCTCGCTATTGAACATCTTTGCCCATAAGGCGCCCTTGCATTTTCTTCAGGCGCTCCAGAGCACCTTCTTCATCAATGGCCATGTCGTACATTTGATGGGCAAGCTGGAATCCCTGATCGGCGACCATAGCCTGCTTCCATGGACGGGAGATGATAGAGTGCGACAGATGTCTCGTTGAACGCGGTGCCTGCATAATCATCTCGGCAAGCTCCCATGCGCGGGGCAGAAGCTGTTCCCGGGGCAGAACTTCACTAACAATGCCCAGGTCCAATGCGGTTTGACCATTGATATTCTTGCCGGTGTATGCGTAGTAGGCTGCTTTTTTGAAACCGATCATGTTCTGCAGTGTGAGCAGCATTCCATCTCCGGGAGGTGTGCCTCCCAGATAATGCGGATCAAAGAAGTCGGCGTCTTCGGTACAAATGGTAATGTCACAGAGAGTCGCGAGTTCACAGTGCGTTCCCGGACCATTGATTGCCCCGATGGTCGGGATGTCAATGCAGAAGATCAGATTCTCAAGCAGTCTCAGCGATTCATGATACTGTTCGAGCTTCTTTTGCTTCGGCCAATCCATAAATTTCGTATTCCAGACCTCTGGGTCGCCAATCAACCATTTATCCCCAGTTCCCGTAATAATCATGACTTCGTTCTCAGGGTCACGGCCGATATCTGACCAGGCATGAGACCAGGCGGTATGAGCTTCCCAATTGTGCGTGTACGAACCTCCGCCCGTGTGAAGACGCACTTCAATGATTCCGTCACGGCGGGTCATTAACAGGAATTCCTTGTATTTCTCCGAGTACTCTTCGAATTTGGTGGGTCCAATCATACGTCTCTCTGTCATTGTAATTCCTCCTAAGTTTGGTTTAGAGCTTAACCGTTATTTTCAAGCCAGTCTCTGGCAAATGCTGCATAAGCCGCAGCCCCTCTATGAAGCACCTCATCCGAGAACATCGTCTTCGGATGGTGTACAGGGTAACTATAACCATCTTCGATATTGCCTGCGTTAAGAAACACTGTGGTACTTGGCACCGCCTGTGAGACAAAGGCGAAGTCTTCTGATCCCATTAATTTACCGCCGGGTACCAGCTCAGTTATACCAATGTAGGAACCGTCACCAAAGGTATTTTCAATCGAAATCCTCATTTGCTCATTAAGCCCGCCATCCGTTTTCACTTCAGGACAACCCCTCGAATAGATCACATCCAGCTTTGCCTGAAAAGTTTCTCCGATACCTGCTGTAATTTCGCGGATACGGATCTCCATTTTATCCCGCAGTGCGGCGTTAAATGTGCGTACACTGCCTTTCAATCTGGCCGTATCGGGAATCACATTGTTTGTACTTCCGCCTTCCATCACGCCGATGGTAAGGACTGCATGTTCAATCGGCGAAATTTCACGGCTAAGTATACCCTGCAGCGCCAGATGAAGATGAGCAGCCACATTTAAGGGGTCCACTGCGGCCTCGGGCATTGCGCCATGTGAACCCCTTCCGCGGATGATGATTTCGAACCAATCCGAAGAAGCAGAAATCGCTCCACCTTCCTCAGGCACTACAAATTGTCCGATAGGAAGTGGCATTCCGGTCAACACGTGAAGCATCATAGCTGCATCCACTTTAGGAGTGTCGAGAATCCCGCTCTCAAGCATCATTTTTGCCCCATGCAGCGTCTCTTCACCCGGCTGAAACATAAGCTTAACCGTCCCGCGAAGCTGCTCTTCGTTAGCCTTCAGGATCTCCGCCGCTCCCAGCAGCATGGAAGTATGCATGTCATGACCACAAGCATGCATGTTCCCGTTCAACGACGCGTAAGAAAGCTCCGTTTCCTCTGCAATAGGCAAAGCGTCCATATCTGCACGGATAAGAACCACCTTCCCGTCATGCTGCCCGCCAATGGTAACCGTTAGACCTGATTCCCCTACTGGAGCGGGCTTAAGACCCATCGACTCCAACACCTCTTTTACATAAGCAGTTGTCCTGGGCAAACTTAAATCAAGCTCCGGAATCGCATGAAGATGATGCCTGTACATGACCAATTTGTCCTGCAGCTGATGAGCCATACTCAAATAGTCTCCAGCTTCTTCAATCACAATGAACATCTCCCGCAACATAAATTGAATGAATGTAAGTACAGAGTTTAAATGTCCTCCTTCACATTTTAAGACTTTTTAAGAACACAATCATCGTACTTTTAAATTCCTTCGCTGTCAAGATATTTATAGACATTTTAAGAACATTATTTTAAAGGCTGCCGGAACATTGTAATATCACATTTATTGTGATATAACTCTTTTGATTGAACTGTTTATGAAAGGAATCTACTATGAAAATCAAGCTGGGTATTATCACGCCAGAGACCCATATGGATTATTTCCGCGCTATTGAAGAAGAAATGCGGCCCTTATGCCAGTTCCGGTTCCTTACCGTCAGCAACTTCAGGGAAACAACAGACCTATATCTGCAGAACTTAGGTTCAGTGGATGGATTTGTGGTCAGCGGCAGGATGCTTTATGAGTCAATAGATAAGGATTGCCTGGATGAGAAGGTCCCTATTCACATTTTGCAGGATAATGAGAATCTTCTGTATAGAGAACTTTTCCGGCTGCTGGTCACAGAACCAGGGCTTGATATATCGAGGATCTATGTGGATTATGCGTATATCATTGATTCTTTCAGTGAATTCCAACAATACCTGACTCATGATGGAAAGCCCATTGACGGCGAAGATCTGCTCGAACGGGTGGAGACCATGCTGGAGAACCATATCACGCTGTGGGAAGACAAGAAGATTGACCTGTCCATTACGGCGTTCGGCCACTTCGTTCCAGAGCTCCAAAAGCACGGAGTCAGATATATCTTGATCCGGCCCACTTTGGAAGATGTTAAAGAAACCCTAAGAGAGATCATCAACGAAATTACCATCCTCAAACTTAAGAGCCAGAGGGCAGTTGTAGCATGTGTATCGACCAAAACGGCACAGCCGCCATCCGAAGAGCAGCTTCATGAGCTGAAAATTCTTGTCGGCAGGTTTCTGCGCAGCGTGAATCTTGCCGACACAGCCCAAATTTCGGAAGGCTTTGTCAGACTATACACCACCTACGGAAATTTCATGAAAATTACCTCTGGCGCGCAGAACTGCTCCCTGCTGGAGTATCTGGAAGAGTACGTAAGCTACAAGGTGAAGATCGGGTGGGGCTCAGGACATGAGTATTTTCAAGCTAACGAGAACGCCACCAAAGCTTACAGACAGGCCAAAGCCTTTACGGGCAGTTGCAGCTTTTTTATTAACGAGGATCAGCAGGTTATCGGCCCAATGCGGAGCATGAATGTCATTCAGTTCTCTGAACAGGGGGACCCGGAAATCATCGCATTGGCCAAAAATATTGGAATAAACAACATCAATTTGCAGAAAATCATGTCCTACGCAGAAATTATGAGAACCAATAAATTATCCTCTGAGGATGTTGCTGGGTGCCTGTCCATGACCGTCAAAGGTGCAAACCGTATCCTTAACAAAATTGAAGAAAAAAAATACGTCCAAACGGTATTTGAGAAACGTGACAACAGTAAAGGCCGGCCGAAAAAATACTACGAGCTGTTGTTTCTCGACAAAGAAGGGCGCCAATTAAGCAAAACCAAGTAGAGGCTGTCCCAATAGTAGATATTCTACTGACAAGTTAGGTTCTCAAATTTCTCAAAAGCTTCGAACGTTAAAAAAGCAGCGATTCCCGTTATTGGAGAATCGCTGCTTTTACTTCCCCGTCAAATCCCTTCTTGGCCAGGCGACCAATTCTGCACATGCTGCAGGAACCGCTTCGTTGCAGGAGAAGCATATTTCATTGAGCTGACCGCAATGCCCAGAGAACGGAAGCTGCACTCCTCCAGCTCCAGCATCGCCACATGCTCTTGCTGGAAGCGGGTAACCAGCTCCGGGAGGATGCTGATACCCAGGCCTTTTTCCACCATAGCTATAATCGCATAATCATCTCCGGCCGAGAATTTGATGTTCGGCTTAATCCCCGCTTTCTCCAGCACCCGCTGCACATCATAGTCCGAGCCGGGCCTCGGAATGATGAAATCCTCGTAGGCGATCTGGGCCAGCGGCATATACGGGGCTTTGCTCAGAGGGTGGTCTAACGGAAGAATGGCCAGCATCCGGTCCTGCTTGAGCGGAAACACCTCGAATTTCTCCCTGGTAGGCAGTGAAAGGAAGCCACAATCGACCACCCCGGCCTCAATCCACTGCTCAATCTCCAGATACCCGCCCTCCATCAGCTTGAATTCAATGTAAGGGTACTCTCTCCGGAATTGTTTGATCATGTCCGGCAGCCAATGAACGGATACACTTGTGAAGGTGCCTATTGTTATGGTCCCTGTCTCCAGACCATGAATATCGGCCACCTGCTGCTTCAGCTGCTCATTCCATTTGAGGATTTCGCGGATAGGCGGAATAACCTGCTCCCCATTGACTGTCAGCTTGACACCGGAACGGCTCCTCACAAGCAGCGGGAATCCGAATTCGCTCTCCAGACTGCTGATGGTATGGCTTATACCGGATTGGGTGAAGCCCAGCACCTCGGCGGCTTTGGTCAGACTGCCCAGTTCAACCACTTTCAGAAAGACTTCGTACTTAATAAGGCTCATCGGTAACCCTCTCATTTCACATGAGCATTTCTCATGTATCATATGATAAACATTCAGTTAACTTATGTATTTGAGCGTATTATACTATACTCACTTGGAATAAAGAAGGATGATGATGGAATGAAGCCGCTAAAGGCCGAGCTGATGCTCATAGTAGTAACGATGTTCTGGGGTTCCTCCTACCTGTTCATGAAAATGGGGCTCGGCACACTGGGAGAATTCAATCTGATTGCACTGCGTTTCGGGCTGGCCTTCATTCTGGCGGCTCTGCTGTTCCACAAACGTCTGCGCGGTGTGGACGCCAGAACATTGAAATATGGAGCTCTGCTTGGCTTCCTTCTACTCGGCGTGTTCACCTGTATCACCTTCGGACTGAAGACTACTACGACCTCAAACGCCGGCTTCCTCGTCGCCTTGACCGTTGTGTTTGTACCGCTGCTGGATGTGCTAATCTTCAAAAAGAAAGTCGCACCTCCTCAGATCTTCGGAGCCATTCTGGCCATCGCCGGTATCGGGCTGCTCACCCTGAACGGCTCGCTGCATATCCGGCCCGGTGATCTGCTCTGTATTCTGGCTGCTGTATTCTACGCCGTACAGATTCTGGTCACCAGCAGGGCTGTACAATCCAGCGATTCGCTGAATATCGGCATTCTCCAGCTGGGCTTCGCCGGGGGATATGCCCTGATTCTGTCAGCTGTCTTCGAGACTCCCGCACTGCCTTCGACTCTTCCCGGCTGGATCGCCATCCTCGCACTCGGAATTTTCTGCAGCGCCTGCGGCTTCATCCTGCAGCCCGTTGCCCAGAAATACACAACGCCGACCCGCACCGGATTAATCTTCGCCCTGGAACCGGTCTTTGCCGCTTTCTTCGGCTACTGGTTCGCACATGAGCAGCTTTCGCTGCAAGGTTACACCGGCGCTGCCCTTGTCCTGCTGGGCATTATAGCTTCCGAGCTGCTCGGCAGATTGCACTTTGCCCCTTTCCCGGCAAGAACGCTTAAGAAACGGCGGGCCAATCTATAGCCTTCCGATGATGGCTCTGATCTGCTCTCTCTGTCTTCGATTCCGGGAAGAAGAACAGCATACCTCTAATTCCTCCTTTCGCCCTTCTGTATAGCCGTACTATAAGATGACAGCAATTGAATTACTTAAGTTCTTGCTGTAAGGACATAAATGTTGTACGTAGTACAACTCTGATACCGAGATACCCGTAGGGTTGGGAGAAATGTTGTATTTTGTTCAGGATTTCGAATCGTAATCGCAACAACGGGGATGAAATCAGAAAAAACCGCCGCAGCGATATGCTGCGACGGTCGTAAACCCAAGATATGAATTAATGTCCCATCATTACAGCAGCGTCCGCTTGCTGGCCTTCCGGAGTTCCGGCGGAACCGGCTGTCTTCGGTTTGCGCAGAATCAGACTGATGACCACTCCGGCCAGCGCGATGCAGGCGGAGAGGAAGAATACATCATTGAAGCCCTGAACAGCGGCGACAAGCGGGTTGCTTCCGGCAGCCATCTCACCCATATGAACGGTAATCTGGCTGGTTAAGTATCCGGTCATACCGGCAACCGCGAAGGATACAACAACCTGCTGGGCTGCGGCGGTAAGCGGAGTCACCCGGCCAACCCATTCACGCGGCGCGGAGTTCAGAACATGGGTGTTGACCGGCATCATCGACAAGCCCATTCCCAGACCCATCATAGCAAGACAGCCCATGATAACGGGAAGACTGGTGTCTACTGTAACACCGGACAACAGGAACAGTGCAGTGGAAATGATACTGAGTCCGACAAAGAGCAATGGGCGTGCACCAATCTTATCGAATAAGCGGCCCCCCACCGGCATACCGATACCGGATGCCAGCGCCTGCGGAAGTAGAATGAGACCTGTCTCAAGCGGTGTGTAGTTCCGGATCTGCTGCAGATACAGCGGAACGAACAGCATGGAACCGAATAAGGCAGCCTGGGTCACCCAGGATAGGATAATGCCGCGTGTGAAGTCCGATGAACGGAAGACACGCAGCTCCAGCAACGGATGCTTCTGCAGCAGCTCAGCGATGACGAACAGCACCAGCGCCACACCACCGACAGACAAACCTACAAGAGCCCCCGTCGAGGTCCAGCTTTCACCTCCGCCTTGATTCACGCCATAAGCAAGCATGGAGAACGCAAGCGGAGCCAGAATGATACCGAAGATATCCAGATGCGCTTTGCCCTTCTTCTCGGTAACAGGCAGATATTTAACTCCCAGAATGATACCAACGATACCGATAGGCAGGTTGATCAGGAAGATCCAGTGCCAGCTCACGTATTCTACCAGCCAGCCGGAGAGGATCGGACCAAGTGCCGGAGCCAGCAGCATGGGAACACCGAGCATCCCCATAATAGAACCTCTGCGCTCTGCCGGAGCCAGTCTGAAGACCATTGCCATACCGATTGGAGCTACCATCCCGCCGCCAAGACCTTGTATGACACGGAAGATGACCAGCTGCGTCGAGGTCTGGGCAACCGAACAAAGAACGGACCCCAATACAAACATAACAATAGTCGTTAGAAAGACTTGCTTGGACCCGAAGCGGTCAGTCATGTAGCCAGCCAGCGGAATTACAGCAGCCAGCGCCAGTGTATACCCCGTAATGGCCCACTGAACGGTCTTAAGATCTGTTGCGAAATACTGCACCAGATTCGGTACCGCAACGTTTACAGCAGTGCTGTCCAAGATAACCATAATCATGCCGACGATAATAGCCATTAACGGCGGAATAATGGCTTTCAGCGAGAACGGTACTTCCACTGCTGCACTGTTTCCTTTATTTGAGGCGTTTGTCATTCTCTTCTCCACTCTTTTCTCTGTTTATAATTAGTTATACTTATGAAAATAAAGTTCAAATAACCCATCAATCTGCTCCTCAAGCGGCGAAAGCCTGAAGAACTCCTTGAGATCCTCCCGGTCCTTCGGCAGGCTGGAGACCATAATTACCGGAAAAACAATGGCCCCATAGACTTGCATCATCATCATCATGAGCTTGTCGCGGTCCTGCTCCCCTGTGATCTCACTGAGCACTTCCTTAATGCGTTCAAGCCTCATCAATTTGGAGTACTTCGCATATTCATCCTGTGAGCCCATAATATGATGTCTTTGATCAAGCATCTGCCGGGCCATTCCCGGGTAACGGCTGAGATTCATAATATAACGCATGAAAAATAGCTTCATCCGCTCCTTCGGCGGCAGGCTGTCATCTTCCAGTGTTTTGAAGGCATCATCAAATGTAGACACTAGCTTCTTCACTGCGTCGCCAAATAGCTTTTCCTTGGAGCCGTAATAATAATTCACCAGTGCAAGATTCGTCTCTGCCCTTGCTGCGATACTCCGAAGGGTGATACAACTGAACCCCTCCTCGCGGATCAAATCCACGGTAGCATCGAGTATAATCTGCTTCGTATCTTTATCTGAAGGATCAGCATTGTTGTCAGATTTAACCATAATGCAGGTTGTCGCCCTCCTTCACCACAATTTCTAATCAATGATTTAAACAGCGTTTAATCAGAATCTAAAGTTACTCTCTTTGGAGTGATCTGTCAATAGAAGTTTTCAGAAATTTTCAAAAGTGTTGGTCATTAATAAAAAAGAAGCATCTCCGGCAGCGGTTTACAGCTGTGAGATGCTCCTGCTATGAATGATCCGTTATTTGTTATTTCGACGGGTTGGCCAGCACTTCCGCTGCCTGCAGCGCCGCCAGACTCAGCTTCACGATTTTGCCCGATGTATTCAGCTCCAGTGTCAGTAGCGCCTCGGATTTGGAGAAGGACAGCACGCTTGTTATTGTCATATTCCCTTCATGCTGCCGGCTCTCCGTAGATTTCACTCCGAAGTACTGGCCTGCCGGAGCACTTACACCCTCCCAGCTCTGCTGAATGACGGGCAGCGAGGGCTGCTCTGCTTCCACAGCGAAGTAACGCTCGCGGAGTCCCGTATAGTTGCCTGCGGCCAGCAATCCGGCTACCGCTCCGGCAGCTACCTCCGGTGAGTAGATCTCAACTTGAGCTTTTGCCGGATCATAGGATGTAACCAGCCCTATCGCTCTAAAAAAAGACAATGGTGCATAGGCCCGCTGCTGCTTCAGTTCAATGCTATCTGTAAAAGCCACCCGATCCTTGCCGTTCAGAAGGATCTCTTTCCCGCCCAGCCTGAATTCAATCGTTTCCTGGAACCGGTTCAGCTTAAACTGCCCTGTAGCTCCTATAAAGGTAGTCTTGTACTTAAGGATTTCCGAAGTCTCCCGGAGCGGGAGCATTGGGGTTGTTCCACTAGTATAGGTTTGCGGTCCATCCAGCTGCAAGGCTTGTCCGTTCACTATAATATTTACACCCGGGGCTGCGTGGACACTATTACCGGTTAATACTCCCGATCCTGCTGCCAATAACAGTACACTTAGGAAAACGGCTACGATTCTGTTCTTCAAATCGATCCCACCTCTCCTGTAATATAATTATTATGCACGCAAACTTCAGGCACTAAACTTACATTAATCATTAACCGTTCTGCGCAGCTTTGGAACAGCCTCACTCCACATTAAAGTTAAAATACTGCCGCGGATACGGCTCCTTGATCAGTGTGAAATGCCACCATTCCTTGGTATAGGGCTTGAAGCCCTGCTTCGACATGGCATCCTTAAGAACTTTACGGTTGGCATGCTGGGTACTGTTGACCAGAGTAGTATTATAGTAAGAAATCTCACCGAAGAAATCATACGGGCTGCCCATGTCAACCAGCGCCCCCGTTTTTTTATCAGCCAGTGTCAGATCGATGGTGCTGCCCCGCGAGTGCCCTGATTTCTTGGAGATGAAGCCCAGCTTGAATAGATTACGCTTGTCCAGCTTGGGATAATACTGCTGCTTCATCTTAATATCCGCGGCATCCTGTGACCAGCGTACGAAGTGATTAACGGCTTTTTGCGGACGGTAGGCATCATAGATTCTCAGGATATAACCTTTGCCGTCCAGATCATCGCTGACTTTCTTGAGCGCATTGGCTGCAGTCCGCGAGAAAATCGCCAGCGGAGCCTTATACCCGTCCACCCTTGTTCCGGTGAAATTATTCTCACTGTAGTAGCGTATCTCATATTGCGCCTTAGGAATCACTTCATCCAGATACACAAAACCGCCGGGCAGGTTGTGTTTCTTCTCCACCCTACTTTGCGCCGGGGCTGCGGCTGTATTCTGTATCTTAGGAGCAGCAGCTGTGGCTGCTGTTGCCGTTAGAAGGGCAGCTCCGCCTAGGATAATCGCACATGAGATCAGCCCCAACCTTCTGCCTGTAATTCGCAGCTTCATCACAATGCTAACCCCTCTCCTGCCTCGTCCGTATTTTTCACCCTACCAGTATACGTGCAGCAGCACTAGGCGTCCATAGTTAAGTCCAGACTTGTATCCGCAGGAAGCATATCCTTCCGCCGGTAGACACCCATCAGCAGCCCGACAGCGGCGAATTCAATGAAGACATGCTGTCCGTAGCTGAGGAATGGGAACGGTATAGCTGTGATTGGCATTCTTCCGCTGAGGATCGATAGACCATAAACTAAGCGGATGGCTAACATGAGAGCCAGAGCAAGGATAAGCATCCGCCCGTAGGTATCGCGTACAGCGCGGGTATAGGAGATCATTTTGAGAACGAACCAGCCCACTGCCGCAATGAAGAGCAAGCCCCCGGCCCAGCCGAAGCATTGAACCAGAAATACCGGAAAAAGATCCGAATACGCATACGGCAGTCCTTCTTCCGCACCTCCGAAGCCATACCCTCTCCAGCCTGCGGATGTAATGGTCTCGTGAATTCTGCGGTTGAGGTAACCCGGGCCATTAAGCATATAATTATGATTTATCGCTCCGATGACCCTGTCACGCAAATTCATATTACTCCAAACATACATGGCTCCGCCCGACACAAATGTTATAACCATTAATCCGGCTGTAATCCAGCGCCGTGTTATCCATACATATAGCGTCAGCGATACTGCCAAATAAACCACCAGCTCCGGTAAAGACCGGAGCGCCGCATAGATCGCCGCAGGCAGCAGCAGTAAGGCTAACTCCGCTAATTCCCTGGTCCGTCTGCTCCATTTCAGCATAAAGCTGCGGCTGGTCCATATCCCTGCCAGAGCGATAACAAATAGATAAGGACTGTATCCAACCAGATCAAAATATAAGCCCAAAAAACCAACATAGCGTCTGTTCCCATTGATTAATTCAGGACCCAGCCATAGGCTGGCAACTATAGCCATTAATGCTGCAGCATAGATGAATCCTGATGCTCTCTGAAGCAGCTTGAAATTGACGAAGTACATTCCTGTCATAACGGCGATCCCAAGGCTGATATACACCGTCTGGCGCATCGTCAGATCAGATAAGGCCGGGTTGAAGGAGGTTCCGGCTTCTATCGCCCCCATCCCCAGCAGACTTACAGCTGATAACATCATTACTGCTGTGAGCAGTCCCCACGGAATCCGCGGTTTATGGATTTTGTGCAGACCCCGGCCGATCACCTGCGGATCACCCATTTGCGCGATAGCATATTGCTGCGCTTCTTCTTCAGTTGCGCCAAGCTGCTGGCGCTCCAGCATTAAGTCCTGGAAGTGCCCGCTAAGCTCCTCCCGGATCTCCCTGTGCATTCCTTTGGCTCTGACCTCTGCACACACCCTATCCAGATAGTTATCCAGCTTTTTCTTCCGCCGCTCCATCATGCTCCGCCCTCCCCCAACACAGAATCCACCGCGCCTTTGAAAAGATTCCATTCCGCTCTCTTCTCCTGCAGCTTCGCCTTGCCTTCATCCAGCAGCCGGTAATATTTGCGTTTGCGCCCTTCTACCTCAAGCCAATACGCCTCCACCCAGCGTTCGCTCTCCATCGCATGAAGTATCGGGTAGAGCGTGCCCTCCTTCAGGGAAAACACCCCCTGCGAGCGCTGCTCCAGCTCTTTAATCAGTTCGTAGCCATATAACGGCTTATCGAGTAGCAGCGTGAGAATTAAGGTCCCCGTGCTGCCCTTCAGCATTTCTTTGCTGACTTTCATTGACGTCCCCTCCCGTTCGTATGGCAATTCACTGATACATCGTTAATCTATGCTTAATATACTTTAATTCCCAGTTGATGTCCAATCATCGTCTTAAACTCAGGAATCCTTTTTTACAACAATTATGAATTAGGAGCGTTATCATGAGAGAAATGTTATATTTAGGGCAGGATTTTTTACAATCAATGCTCTGTGAGCTCCATATTGCACATAACAAAAACAGCACACCCGTAATCCGGATGTGCTGTTTGCTGTATAAGAAGATTAGTTTAGTGCATGGAAGCCTGTGTCTTGTGCGAGACAATAACACGTTTGAGGAAGAAAGCAACAACCAGACCAACAATGGCCATCACCATGCCGAAGATGAACGCATTCTGTACCCCATGGGTAAATGCAGCGCCAATATTCAGCGGATCACCAGGGTCAGTTACAGTCTTCATGTAGCTCTTGGTACCGGAGGTCATAATGCTTACTGCCAGAGCCGTACCAATCGCCCCTGCAACCTGCTGCAGAGTATTCATGATCGCTGTACCGTCAGGATAGTATTCCAGCGGAAGCTGATTGATCCCGTTCGTCTGGGCAGGCATCATAATCATCGAGATTCCGATCATGAGCACGCTGTGAAGTACAATTACGAAGATAACGGTAGAAGTTGCTGTAATACTGGAGAAGAACCACAGCGAGACAGCTACGAGCACGAGTCCTGGAATAACCAGCCATTTCGGACCGTATTTATCGAACAGGCGTCCCATCACCGGCGACATCAGTCCGTTGATAATTCCGCCCGGCAGCAGCAGTAAGCCTGCTTTGAACGCAGTATAGCCTTGTCCCTGCTGCAGGTACATCGGAAGAATCAGCATCGAGGACAGAATCACCATCATACAGATGAAGACCATCAGAACACCGACCACGAACATCGGGAATTTGAAGGCACGCAGATTAATCATCGGCTGCTTCATCGTCAACTGCCGGATGCAGAATAGAACGAGCGCAATTACACCAATAGCAATGGCGATAATCACCTTCGGACTTCCCCAGCCTTCCGCTTCACCGGCGCTGCTGAATCCATACACAACGCCGCCGAAACCGAGTGACGATAATACGATCGAGAGGATATCAATCTTCGGCTTGGTCACTTCTGTGACGTTCTGCATGAAGAAAATTCCGCTGAACAGCGCGATCACAAGGAACGGCAGGGACAGCCAGAAGATCCAGTGCCAGCTGAGACTCTCAATCAGCAGACCTGCAATGGTTGGGCCGATCGCTGGAGCTACCATGATGACGAGTCCGATGAGCCCCATCGCCGCGCCTCTTTTCTCCGCAGGGATAATAATCAGGATCGTGTTGAACATCAGCGGCAAAAGGAGTGCAGTTCCCATCGCCTGAACCACACGCGCTGTAAGCAGGAATTCGAAATTCGGCGCCATTGCAGCCAGGAATGTTCCCGCAATCGAGAAGCAGAGTGCAGCAATGAACAGCTGTCTGGTGGTGAACCACTGCAGCAGCAGCCCGGAGATCGGAACCAGAATACCCAGCGTCAGCAGGTAAGCAGTAGTCAGCCATTGCGCAGTGGTCGGAGTAATTTGTAATACATTCATAAGATCACTTAAGGCTACATTTAATGCAGTCTCACTGAACATGCCGATAAATCCGGCAAGCAATAAGGAGACGAGAATTGGAAGGGTCTTAAATTTGCGGGGCTCTGTGTGCCCCTTACCAGTCATAGTTGCGTTCACTCTCATATCCTCCTGATAATCTGTTTGTTCTCTCTCTATTTATTGCTGTATTGCAGTATTGCGTTGGTACGATGGTTCTCTGAAACCTTAAGCCAGTATTGCCGGAATACTCTCTGCTGCTGCAACCAGCGGCTGGACATTTCGGCAGGTCAACGCCAGCAGCAGCGCACCTTCAAACAAGGAGACCACAACAGTCGCCTTGCGCACAGCAGCTTCCTCCTGCATGCCTTCCTTCATCAGACGCTGGGCGATCACATCCTGCCAATCCTTGAACACACATTGACAAGCAGTCCTCAGCTCATTGCTGACACAGGAAGTCTCAACGGCTACCCAGAAGCTGAACGGCACCAATCCTTCGAAAGAAGATTCCTCCGCTTCCCTGGCTATAGACAGAATGAAATTCTGCACCGCCTGGGCAGGTGAGGCTTCACTCTCTACATAATGCCGCAAATTTTGGGAGACCATTTCACTTGTCCGGTTAATGCAGGTCAACACCAGCTCTTCTTTGCCGTGAGGAAAATAATAATACAATGATCCCTTGGGCGAATCGCTGTCCTTGATGATCTGATTTAGCCCGGTTGCATGATAGCCCTGTGTGAAAAACAATCTTGAAGCCGTATCCAGAATAGCTTCACGTGCATTATGCTTGTTTGACAAGCCGGACACTTCCTTTATAGATGTTTCTGCACTTTTATAACAATTGGTCTACATAATAAAACCACGAGTGGGCTCCGCTGTCAATGGATAATAATTTCAAATTTTAATGTTTACGCTTACCGATTGCCACATTGCAGATCATTGGTTATAATTTAATTATTCCAATGCGAAAGGTGTGGATTTAATGAGTGAGCCTTCAATCATTAAGGGAATTCCCCGGCCGTTAGTCAGAACTAATCAGGCTTTTATCGTAATTTCTGTATTATTGTCACTATTTACGGGAGCTTACTGGATTCTTGCCCTGCCGCTTGCCGCAGGACTGTCTGGCCTAATCTTCGGATATAATCCGGTGATCAAGGTTGCAGCGAAATTCCTGACTAAGGCGCGCTCCGCCTATGTACTGGAAGACTGGGAACAGCAGCAGTTCAACCAGAGCATTGCCGTCTTCTGCCTGACTGCAGGGCTGGTCAGCTTCCTTGCCGGCTGGACCGTAGCCGCTTATATCTTCTCGATCATGGTTGCGGTAGCAGCCACAGTAGCTATCCTCGGCTTCTGCATCGGGTGCTTCATCCACTACCAGTGGAGAATGTATACCTATAGACGCAAACAGGCAGCTCTCCACAAATAAGCAGGAGTCCGTGCTGCCCGTGCGGTGAATCTTACAGGGCCAGTAAGCCGCAGCAGCAGTATGCTGCCGGACCTACACTGGCCTCCAAGCTCCCCTCCTTAACCTCCCCGCTTATTCCACAATATAATCCGCCAGAATTCGCTCCACCGAAGAAGCGAAGCTTTTGCCGGCGCCCCAATCGAGCTTAAGGATCAACCCGTTGGAGCCTCCCGCCGGAATAAGCCGGACATTACTTCTGCCCTTCAGATTATCGACTAGGATCACCAGCGCAGCCTGATTACCGGACCGAAAATAATACCGCTCATAGACCAGCGTCCCGATCATCTTGCCTTCACCGAGATCATTCAGCTCCTCGTACAGCAGCTCCGACTCCTGCGGCATTCCCTCTTTGATTAGCGCAAGCGTCTCATTGGGCTGCAATTTAACATTGAGTTGATAGGCCTCATTCATGCTCATCACCCTCCCACGGGTATAGGGTATACAACTATTTACCTAATTGCCTTCGCCAGCCACATCCCAGCGATGACGGAATTTCTCCAGCCGCGGATGTAGTTGTGCCGGCGCTTCTGATACCAGCAAACGCAGCTTGACGATCCATTCCTCGAAGGAGGAATAAGACGCGAACAGATTTGCCATCTCCGGAGTCAGATAGAGAAAGTAAGGAGCGGAATAGACCTCACTGATATGGCGCAGCGCAGAATCGAGCGGGGTGTATTTCTTGCGTTTCCCCTCCAGACTTTCCACCGTAATGAAAGACCGGCCCTGATCTCTTTTCCACTCATGCAGCCGGTCCTCCCGTTTATGAAAAGCCTGCACCGGCTCCTTCGTCATCCGTCTAACGGTTTCTTCATGCAGCGGATACAGCACCAGCTTGGTGAATTTTCGCTCTATCGCTGTCTCAGCCGCCTTCAGCAAATCCATATCCGAGATATGCTCGAATGAATCATAGAAGATCAAGGTTCCTTTGCGTTCACCGGCTGGCGGTTCATAACCATAAGGCACATGTTGAATGTCTCGTTTCATCATTACCCTCCTGTGAGCTTCAATATCTACAGCATATCATGCTACTCCGGATCGCGTACAATTCTGAGACTTAGAACTTATGCACTGAATGGAAATACTAGCCAAAAAAGCAGCGGTGCCATGATGGCAATCGCTGCTGTATGTAAGTGTCGCGCCGCGCAAGGATATACTGCGTCCAGTAAAACTTATGCCGGCTGTCGGGTACCCTCTTCCCTACAAGACGATGAGTCCGTCAGGTTCTGGAGCAGATTGCTCCGCCTGCAGCCGGCAGCGCCGCAGAAACACTTCGACGAGATCCTTAGCCCGGACCACCAAATACTGATCAGGAAAGCGGAAATCTGTTGAACAAGCGGTCAGCACGTAGCCCGGATCTACCGGATATTGCCTGAACGCATGATCGGGCAGCCGGTCGCTAAGCACAGACTGCTCATACTTCAAAGCGTACTGCTCGGAGAATACAGAACGGATTGGAATCGTCAGGCCAATGCCCTCCATCTTCAGATAACTCTCCTTCCGCGTCCACAAGTCATAGAAATAGCGTATTTGAGCCTCTGATTTCAAGCTCTGGTATCGCTCCATTTCTTCAGGGGACAGGCTGTACCGGGCTAATGCCGGATTTATGGCTGCCATCTTCTGAATGTCGATTCCTACCCGCTGTCCCTTGCGGCTGACGATACCTGCCACCCATTTCCCCGAATGTGAGAGGTTAAAGTCCCACGGTTCACGCATAGCAGACAGCCGGGGTTTGCCAAACACCCCTTGGTCAAAACAGATCTCATCATTCCGCATCCCCTCCATATCCATAGCGAACATCCGGGCAAGGATGTCTCCGATAAGAGACCTGCGAACATCGTCTTCACGTTTCAGCCGGCTGCTGCTCATCCGGCGTTCTGGTGACACATAGGGCAGCAACTCAGGAACCGAAAAAGCGGTCCCGAGTGATACGGCAATGATATGCATGAACGGCTAAGCCTCCTATTGGTTCTCCTGTCTATTCCTGCTGCTCCCGGAACCAGCCCAAGGTTTCTTTGACTGCATCCTTGTAGGCGGTTGGAGAATATTCCGGGAACCGCTTCATGAATTTGTTCTCGCTCAGCACCAGCGGATACTGGAATTCGTATAGCAGCTCATGGAATTCTTTAGCTTCTTTATCGAATATACCTGCCAAACCAACGGCCCAGCCCGGCAGTGTCCGGCATTTCCTTGGACTGTCTGCTTCATCCTGGATGATATTCAGGAACTGACGGCCCTCAATCGCCCCGGAGCCCGACACATGCCACTCCCCTTCTTCCCCGCTTTCCGCCAGTAGCACTGCTGCTTTAGCCGCATCGCGGATATAGATCAGATCATGGGGAACATCCAGCCTGACCGGCCAGGCGATGGTTTTGGCCTGCAGCGCTCCGTTAAATATGGGTCCGAATACCCTGTTCGTAACGTTGGGGCCATAGTAGTCGGGATAACGCGGAATGACATTGCGGAAGCCGTTCTCCGCTGCCTGCTTCTTCAGCAGCTCTTCCATTTGGTTACGAAGCTTCCCTTTACGGGTAAGAGCCGCCTTGGGATGGCTTTCATCAGCGGGAAGGTATTGGAATCTGCCGTATCCGTAGACATTCCCGGGAAATACCAGCGTCTGCCCGGAATGCAGCTTCGCGGTTACCCGTTCCAACGCTTTGGGCATGATCGTGTACCAGTCCTGGTAAGGCACATTAAGACAGAAGTAGACCGTTCTCACTCCTGTCAGCAGAGAAGCAAGTGCCCTCTCATCTTGTATATACAGTGAAACCATAGTCAGCAGCGGTCCTCTCAATCTGCTTAGTGCCTCATTAGAACGATGATAGGTCGCTGTTACCAGCTTACCTCGCCACAGTAATTCTTGGGTGATGGAATGGCCCAAACCGCCATTGCCTCCGATTACGAGATTCATAACATTACTTGGCTCCTTATCGAGCGGATGAATACCTTCAGCCACCAGCTTCACGGTTTATTCAGTCTGCCCGGGATGATGTTTAGCAGTTATGAAGAACCGTTACATGCCGCTTCCACAGAAACTGCGGATAAAGAACTGCTGCCGAATTCTTAACCTGTTATTAGTATACAGCCAAGAATATGCTGTCATCATTGGGATAATTTGACGATTATTGTCGGTTGAGGTCCTTAATATGTAGATATGGTGAATTATTGTAATTCAATAGTTTTGCATCACTCATAGTTAGTCTTCGCCGATCAATTTCAGGAGATCATTGTCCCGGTCAATCATCATTTTAGAGCATTCAGTCTCTGGTCCGCATATACCGCCGCGCCAAGTGTGCCCGCTCTGGCGCCCAATTCGGCTTGAACGATCCTGCATTTGCTTCCTGAGAGCTTCAGCGCATGAGCATTTACAGTGCCGCGGACGCTGCCAAGCAGCCGTTCTCCTGCGGCAGCCATGCCGCCTCCAACAATGATCAGCTCCGGGTTCAGCAGATTAATTACATTTGCCAGACCGTACCCCAGCAGCTCTCCGGTTTCATGCATGACTTCGACCGCCAGCGGGTCCCCGAGATCATAAGCCTCCGAGATCATCTTTGCGGTAATTTGGCCGTCATCCTGATTCGTCCAGGCCAGGATCTGACTGCTCCTTCCTTCCCGGAGCTTCTCCTTGAATGTATGGACCATGCCTACAGCAGATACATACCTCCCGAGGCAGCCGGAGCTCCCGCAGCGGCAGGGCCTGCCCTGCCTGTACATATTCATGTGTCCGATTTCACCAGCGCTGAAAGTTGTTCCGTACAACACCTTGCCGTCATGGACAATGCCTGAGCCCAGTCCGGTTCCAAGTGTGAGCAGCACCAGGTTACGGCATCCTTGTCCGGCTCCCTGCTGCCATTCCCCATATAAGTTAACCCGTACATCATTATCGATGTAGACCGGAAAATTATAAAAGGGCTTCATTGCATTCACTATATGTATTTGTTCCCATCCGGGAAAGTTAGGCGAAAAGATGGACAGGCCTTCCTCCGGGTCCAGCAGACCGGGAATTCCCATCCCCATACAGGTGATCTGCTGCTGATCTATCCCTTTGCCCTCTGTCAGCTGTGTAACGGCCAGCCTGATCCTGGCGAGCACATGCGCCGGCCCTGCCGCCGCTTCCGTTGGCAGAGACAGCTCACCGACTGCTCTGTAATCCCCATCGAACAATCCAGCTTTGATATTCGTTCCGCCCAAATCGATACCTATCGTATATTTTTCCATCGCTTCTGCTCCTTTACATTATTTGTCCTGGCTTCACTCTCCCTCCTTATTATGCGCTTTCATTTATTGGGCAGGTAGGATTTTTTGAGCATCATTATAGTATTTTCTACACGAAAAGGGCCGTCCGTGCCATCCTATAGATAGCTGCTCGGACGACCCTGTATGATTTTCTTAGCGGAATCCCTTAAGAACCCGCACCTTTATACCGCTTAACGCCATAGCTCCAGGCCATCAGCCCAATGCCGAGGAACACAGCACCCACTAGGGGGGTCAACAGCGCCATCCCCTTCATCTCATCACGGTGGAGGAACAGAGCTGCCGGATAGATCCCGACAAATGCAAACGGAATAATCCAGGTGAGCAGCACCTGAATCGCCCGGTTGTAGATCGTAACCGGATAACGGCCGTAGGTCTGGATATTATACATCAGCGGCAGAATACCCGTCGGCGCATCTGAATAGAAAGACAGTGAAGTCAATGTCGTATAGATGCCGGTATAGATTGCTACCGCACTGAGTGTCAGGATAATCAGCATCGGAAGCGTCCACCATTCGAACGGCAAGCCCAGATTGCTGCCGCTGATTGCCATAATAATCAGTCCGATGAAGGAGCCCATAAGTGATGGCGGGTCCACATTCTCCAGGAAAATCTGGAACAGATTATGCGCCGGTCGGGTCAGAATGCGGTCCATCTCACCTTTGACGATATATCGCTCACTGAAGCCCCACATATTCACGAAACAGCTGAACACGCCGAACGGCACCATAAAGAACCCGTAGACGAACACCACTTCGTTCTGATTCCAGCCGCCCAGGCTGTCGGTATGCATGAAAATGACCATAATGAAGATAAAGTTCGTTGCCTGGAAGAGAAGATCGGAAACAACCTCCACCCAGAAATCAGCACGATAGGTTAACCTTGTCTTCATATAATTTTTCAAATATTCAATTAACAAACCTAAATAATACATTCCGGCTCAACCTCCCTGCACGAACAGCCGCTGGCGCGCTGCGTGATATAGCCAGACAATCGGAATCAGCAGGACCAGGAACCAGATGACCTGGATGCCCAGCACATTCCAAATGCCCACTCCCTGCACCCGGCCCGTGAATACGGAACCCGGCAGGTACGTGATGGCCTGAAAGGGCAGAATCTTGAGAATGGACGATAACCAGCCCGGAAAAAGCGTAATCGGGACGATCAGGCCAGAGAACAGGTCAACGATAACACGCTTCATGCGCATCATCCCCTCGTTATTCTCGACGAAGAATGCAGAGAGCCCCGTTATGATATTAATCTGTGAGCTGATCAGGAAACTGAAGAAGAGCATTACCAGGAAACCGATCCAGGCGGATGGTTCTGTCGGCAGTTGCACCGGAAACAGCAGAATGGCAATCACCATGCCCGGAATCATCAGCATCATGAAGCGGAACAGGCCTTCGCCAAGTCCCTGCATCATTTTGACCAGCACATAGTTATAAGGTCGGATGAACTGAATCGCGATGCTGCCGTCACGGATATCGGTAGAAATCTCCCTGTCCAGGTTATTGAAATAGAACGCCCGAGCCATCCACGAGACGGCCACATACGTAGTCATCTGTGCTCCGGTAAAGCCGCCTAGTGATTCTCCGCCTCCATAAATAGCTTTCCAGGTGAAATAGTTGACCCCGATATTCAGCGTGTAGATCAGAATTCCTGAATAGTAATTGATCCGGTAAGCCAGCATCGTCAGAAAGCGGATGCGGATGAAATCGAAATAAGCGCCGAGCAGCAGCCTTCGTCCGTTCTCCCGGGAGCCGCCCGGTGTTCTGCTGCCGGAGGAGGAAGCTGCCGTTGCCAGCTGCTTAGACATGGAGTGCCTCTTTCTCATCACTCAGTGCCGCGATCCGCTCTTCCGGCTTCTCTGCCGAGCCTGACTGATAAATACTGCGGACGATGTCATCCGTATTGGTTTCGATGATTTTGATATCTGTAATATCTGCCTGTCCGACCACCCGGCCCAGCACATCCGATACATTCAGCTCGAGCGGAATCCATACCTTGGCACCCAGCTCATTCTCGGCTGTCCAGGTAACCGGCATCCCCTCTGTCCACTGCACCAGCTGCTGCAGCTTCGTAGCGGTACCGAACTGGAACTGCACTTCACGTCCCGTTCCCCACCGCTGCTTGAGATCCTCAAGACCCCCGTCATAGATAATCCGACCGTCATCCAGCATGATTACCCGCGAGCAGAGAGCTTCAATATCCTGCAGATCATGCGTCGTCAGCAGGATGGTCGTGCCATGCTCACGGTTCATATCCTTGAGGAACTCTCGAATCTCTGACTTCACGACAATATCAAGGCCAATCGTCGGCTCATCCAGAAACAGAATCGACGGATTGTGCAGCAGCGCAGCGACCAGCTCACAGCGCATCCGCTGTCCGAGACTGAGCTTACGTACCGGACGGTTCAGCAGCTCCTGCAGCTCCAGCCGCTCAACGAGCTCATCCAGCCGTTTTTTGAAATCCTGCTCGGAGACCCGGTACACCTTACGCAGCAGTTGGAAGGATTCGATGACACCGATATCCCACCAGAGCTGGCTGCGCTGTCCGAATACAACTCCGATATTCTGTACGAACTTCTCACGTTCCGCATACGGCACGAAGCCGCCTACAGAAAGACTGCCGGCGGTAGGTACGAGAATACCAGTGAGCATCTTAATCGTGGTCGATTTGCCGGCCCCGTTCTCCCCGATGTATCCGCATATTTCGCCTTCCGGAATACTGAACGAAATGTCCTTCACTGCGGTCACTTCGGAATATTGCCGTTTAAACAAATCAGCGAAGGCTCCTTTGAGGCCCTCGCGGTTTTTTTGGACTTTAAATGTCTTGCGCAAGTCCTGCACTTGAATAGCATTCATAGGTTACCTCACTAAGCTAAGTATTGGGTTCAGTACCCCATTATAATAGAATGAATCCAAAAGTACTACCTATTTCCCTTACCATTCTGCTCTGTCAGAGTACGGCCGGCTTATTTAGCTACTCTGCCCTCAAAAAAATCCGCGCTCTGCACAGCCTCCAGATGTCCGGAACGGGCTACTTTGGTCCGCAGATACTTTTCGTTGAAGACCGAGACATCGCCCCATAGCGGTACTCTTTTGACCGTGTTCATTCCGGCAGCTCTCAGAGCTTCCATCTTCTTCGGATTATTGGTGATCAGGGTCACCGGTTTGCTGCGCAGGTGCTGAAGCACACTGATCGCGTCTGTGTAATCTCTGGAATCATCAGCAAAGCCCAGCTCCAGATTAGCTTCTACAGTATCATATCCTTCTTCCTGCAGAATATAAGCCATGGCTTTGCTGAACAGGCCGATGCCTCGTCCCTCATGATTAGCCAGGTAAAAGAGTGCTCCGGAACCATGCTGGGCAATCATCTTCATCGATGTGTGCAGCTGGAAGCCGCAATCGCAGCGTTTGCTGCCAAAAATATCACCGGTGTGGCAAATGCTGTGCATCCGGATCAGCGCTTCGTCGGAGTTCTCGAAATCCCCATAGACAAGAACGCTCGACTGTTGTCCATCCGCAAGGTTCATTGAAGACAACCGGCTGATAAGCAGTTCAGTAGCCTCTTTACCTTCCGCTTGCTGAAGCTCTTCATCCGTCACTTTCAGCCAGCTGTACCATTTGAAGGTAACGGTCTCCCCGTCCAGGTTCACCGGCAAGGTAATGGGACCAACCAGTATATTCGTGGAATCATCCTTGGAGATCCGTTTGATTTTGTTCTGTAATATGGAAAGGATATCGGGTTTGATCATGAGTACACCGTCCTAAAAGTTTTGATAGCATAGACTTCTTCGATTCCGTTTCGCAAAACTTGCTTCGGAAGCATACACTTAGTTTTGATAGCATAGCCTAAGCAACTTTTCTCCCAAAAATGCGTAATAGCCTATGCCGGGTTCGTAAAATTTTAATATTCATTATTTGCGCTAGTAACTATTTGTAAGTTAGTTTATCATTGTAATATAAGTTCGTCAAGTTATAAAATATATTTAAATATTAATGATTACTTATTGTAAGTTTATGATATAATGAATGTCGAGGTGATGCTAATGAACAATTTCGAGATGTGTCCACGCTTCGAAAAAGCGGTCGATGTGCTTAGTAAACGGTGGGTTGCACTGATCGTATTCGTCCTGATGGATGGTCCGCGGCGATTCGGGGAAATCGAGCATTGCTTATCCAATCTCAGCGGCAAAGTATTATCCGACCGGCTGAAGGAAATGGAGAACGAAGGCATCATTCAGCGCACGGTGTATCCTGAAATGCCTGTGCGTATTGAGTATTCGTTAACCGACAAAGGCACGGCACTGGCTCCCATTCTTGGTGAAATCGGTAACTGGTCTACGGATTGGATTGAGATTGGCGTGACCAAATGATTGCCGGCCTGCATGCGAAGCAGCGCCCCTGAAGTTCCTTAACCAGGAAACTTTGAGGGCGCTGTTTATTTGTCTTATAAATCCTTGCGCTGAAAATGCAGAATTCCTATTGCAAATACAATTACGGTATAACACACAGCATATACGATGAATGACACTGACGGGTACGCGCTGATATTAATGATGCTAAGTCCGCCGTTACTTAGGGAAACCAGACCGCTGATATCCTTCAGACTGAACAGCTCGGCGGTCATTCTGCGCTGCAAGGCATCTGCCGGCATCAGCATCGACATGATCCCGGTCAGATTATGCAGCACATTCAGCGCGTCGTTCTCCAGCCGCAGCGAACCGCTTAGCTTATCAAGCATTCCTCCCAGAAACCCTGCCCCATAGAGCATCGTCATGAACACACCGTTACCCAGCGCCGAGAAAATCCCTGAGCCCAGCATGGATACGGAGATTAACAATGGAACCACAGAAGCAAACAGCAAAAATGACTTCACTAGTGCTGCCGGATCTCTGGGAACGCTCGCATGGACATTTGTGATCAGTAGGATAGCCAGAAATAGAATGAAGGCATAAACTACACCCAGTGTTACGAAACCGAGCCAGCGTCCGGCATACCATTTCCAGCGCGGCAGCGGCCGGGGCAGCAATGCCTGCATGACTCCCTGTTCCGCTTCCCCGGCAATTACCGAGAACGAGCTGAAGATCGCCAGAAAGGCGATTACAAAGGCGCCGAAGAAGTATCCCAGACTAAGAATAAAGGCGCCGTTCGTAAATCGTGTGAACAACTCACTCCCGTTATGTATAGACCCTGCCCCAGGCTCATTCTTTCCAACCGTATCGGCCACAAACCAGAAGGCGATCAGAAAGACAAACGTGAGCAGCAGAGTTAGCAGCATCACCTTTTTACGCAGCATTTCCTTCCATGTCATTTCAAGTATGGTATTCATTCGCTCTCTCCCCTATGGCTAAGTCCGGATACAGCATCCATGAACCACTCTTCCAGCCGTTCTTGTTTGCGGGTTACTTCATATAGAGTCATCCCCTGCTCCACAATCAGCCCGTTCAGCCAGCCCGCCTGCTCCTCGTTGTCCAGCTCTGCTTCCAGCCATACGACACTGCTGCCTAATTCCGGCTCTTGTCCGATTCCCTGCCTGGTTTTTCCGGCTCCAGCGGCCGTCTGCCGGATGGTAAGCCCTGTATGTTCCTTCAGCCAGGACAGCAAAAAAGGCGTATACCCGCCCACTTTGAAATGCCAGCTGGTCCGCTGGCTCAGGATCTCTGATACTTTGCCGTGCCGCAGGACCGTCCCGTTATTAAGCATGGCCATCCGGTCGCACAGCACTTCAACATCCTCAAGCAAATGGGAGTTGAGAAATATCGTGATCCCTCTCTCCTTGAGCCGCTCCAGAATCATCCGTACTTCCATTCTCCCGATTGGATCAAGCGCAGAGGAGGGCTCATCGAGAAAAATAATTTCCGGCTCGTTGACCAGCGCACAAGCCAGTCCCAGCCGCTGTTGCATTCCCTTGGAATAATGCTTGACCCGGTCCTTCCCCCGCTGACCAATGCCTACTTCCTGCAGAAGCTGTGGGATCCTTATGTCCGCCACACTTTTCCGGGTCCGGCTTAGCTTAGCATGCAGTCTGACTACCTCTTCTCCGGTCAGCCACTCCTGATAGCGGTATAGCTCAGGCAAGTACCCAATCTTGGCTTTGGCTTCAAGAGAACCGAGCGGATGACCCAGGATGGAAGCTTTCCCGCCCGTTGGCGAGATGAGTCCCACCAGCATTTTGACGAAGGTGCTCTTGCCGGCACCGTTGGGGCCGAGGAAGCCGAAGGCTTCCCCTTTCCCCACAGTGATGGTAACATCCCGGCAACCGCGTCCATTAGGATACTCTTTGGTCAGGGCGTTAGCATCAATTGCAGGTGCGCTACTCATTCTGTAATCAACTCCTGTACCTTCTGAATGAACTTATCCCTATCCGGATAGACATCTCCGCCTGTAAGCTGGAGCATCTGACCATCCTGGACCCAGACTGCGGAATAGCTATAGCCTTCGCTGAACTTCATTTCGGTAAGAATAACAGGGGTGTCAGCCACTGTAATCTGTTCATCATTGCTGCCCTTTATCAGCGGCATCGGAATATCACCAGACAGAATCCGGCTCTTCTGCAGGTCGCTTCTCAGATAATCGGGAATTAGCGGAAAGTTAACTACGGCATCCAACGCTTCATCCATATCTATAGAAGGATCAACGGTAATTACAGGTGTATTCATCTGTGACAGAGTAGCCCAATGCTCCTGATCTGTAGACAGGTCATAATTCACAATTTCGGGCAAATGCAGTGTAATCGGTTTTCCGTCCACAGACTCCGGCAGCAGATCGTTCGAGCCTACACGCTTCAATGCCTGATTCACTTCATCCACGTTCAGCGTAAGGGTAATATCACGGGACGCGCTTACCTCTACAGTCTTCATATTAGTAATATCTTGGCCCTTCAGGTGTTCATATCCCAGCACCCCTTGTATTTCCCCAACCGGGAGCTTGCCCTCGACAGATCCGTTAGCGAATGTGAAGGTGCCGAAGGAATTCATAGTTTGGTTGAAATTGCCTTCACCGCTCACCTGATAGAACATATCCCGAAGATCGCTCTCTTCGACTACGGCTACATCCTGCATCCGGAATTGGTTCAGGATAGCCGCCATGGCGGTATTGCCTACTGGAGTAGCCAGGATAGCGGCGAAGATGGCAACCCCTGCAGCTGCAGCAGCCCATTTACGGCTGCGGCTTAGTCCCGGTCTGCGTGATTTACGGACGGAATTCTGCGAAAGCCCTGAATCTGTATTCTCCCTTGCTCTTATTGAAGATATAGAATGGATTCCGCTTGCCGCAGAATCCGTTTTAACGGTTTCCTCTGTTGTAGCCGCTAGGACTGCCTCCCGCTTGCCCCAATCTGCCCATACCGGATTCACCGGTTCTTGCCCGAGCTTCTCCTGCAGTTTAGCCCAAGCCTCGTCTGTTCCCGCAGGCTGGGAATTCCCATGTGCTCTATTATTCATTGCTTCATTCCTCCCGGATGATCTTATTCTTGCGGAAGCGACTTCACCGCATGCTGTTTCAATTTGGCGGTAGCCCGGCTTAACAGCGTGCCTACCACCGGCGGGTTCACACCGAGCTCTCCGGCGATCTCCGCATAGCTGTAACCCGAGTACTTAAGCAGCAGAGCCTGCCGGTCCCGCTCAGGTAGCCCGTCCAGCCAGTTCCTCACATCTTCCTGGTCCAGCTTGCCCAGCACTATTTCTTCCCCCGTAGGGGCTGAGGCATCTGTGTCGTACATTAACTCCTGCTTATTAATCAGTCTGCGCTCCCGTACTTGCTTGTTCAGGTAATCGTAACCGATCCGTGTAAGCACTCTATGCAGCCAGGCTCCCAGAGCTTCGGGATCATCCGGCGGATTTCTGTACAGTCTCAGAAAGACCTCCTGCGCCAAATCATCGGCTGCACTCTCATCCCTTACAAGCGCAGCCAGCTTTCGGCGCACGATTGGATAATGTGTATAAAAAATCGATTTAAAGTTGTCTGATTCCGGAATGTCCATCAGGTAATCCTCCTTATCCGCTGCAGCTATAAGTAAGACGAAGGCTGAGGCAGATTTGTATCATTCCCATTCCAAATGGTCCATCTAATTCTTACCATAAGAGCTGACGGTACGCAAAATAACCCACAAATTGGGGTATACGGATCTTATTTCTCAGCTATCCACAATCAGTTTGTGCGTAAAAAAAGCAGACATCCAAGATGTCCGCTTCGGATTAAACTATTGTGCTGCAGAGTTACATCAGCTTTTTAATATCATCCTTAATCTGCTCGGACTGCGGTCCGAATACAATCTGTACGGCCCCTTGCCCCAGTCTCATTACACCGGAAGCGCCAAGCTGCTTAAGGGCGGAATCCTTAACCGCCTTTTCATCGTTAACGTTAAGACGCAGACGGGTGATGCAGGCATCGATGCTGCGGATGTTCGCAGGGCCACCGATGTTCTCCAGAATCTTAGCAGCACGGGAAGAAGCCGACACGGTTGTTGTGCCTTTGCCCAAGTCAATCATCTCATCATCTGTATCATCTTCACGGCCAGGTGTTTTGAGATTGAACTTCGCGATAACAAAGCGGAACAATACATAATAGAGTACGAAGAAAGCCAGCCCTACAGGAATTAGAACCCATGCATTGGTTGAGAGCTTCAAGTTGGTCAGGTAGTCAATGAGACCTGCGGAGAAACTGAAACCTAGCCGTACATCTAGAATGTACATCACTGCCATGGACACACCTGTCAGAATCGCATGAACTAGATACAGAAGCGGTGCCACAAACATAAATGAGAATTCCAGTGGTTCGGTAATACCTGTAAGTATAGAGGCAATAGCAGAACCAATGAATATTGATGCTACCATCTTTTTCTTTTCCGGTTTTGCGGTATGGATGAAGGCAAGCGCCGCACCAGGCAAAGCAAACATCATAATCGGGAAGAACCCTGTGGTGAACATCCCTGCACTTTTATCTCCGGCCAGGAAGCGCCAAACATCACCATGGATTACCTCACCGGCTGCGTTCGTATAATCACCAAGCTGGAACCAAGCAATAGTGTTAATGACATGATGAAGGCCAATCGGAACAAGCAGACGGTTTGCGGTTCCGAATACAAATGCGCCAATTGCGCCAAGGCCTACTACCCAGTTCCCGAAATCACTGATGACATCCTGTACCGGGCTCCAGATCATACCGATGAAGACCGCCAGTACCATAGTCGAAGCAGCTGTAACAATTGGAACAAAACGTTTACCGGCGAAGAAGCCCAGCCAATCCGGCATTTTGATATTATGATATTTCTTATACAGGAACGCTGCCCAGGCTCCGGCGAATATACCACCAAGCACACCCATATCCAGCACTACATCATCACCAATGAAACCAAAGGTTGCCGGTACGATTAACAATACTTTGGTAAGAACCATATAAGCAATTAGTGCGGATAAAGCAGCTACGGCATCCCCGGCGAATCCAATGGCGACACCAATTGCAAAAATTAAGGCCAGGTTGCCGAATACCGCACCAGCACCTGCGTTTAAGAATGGAGCAACGTATTGGTTCAAGAATCCACCTATTGTGCTACCCAGATGCAAATCCTTTTCATAATCGAGAAGTCCAAGCCCTTGCAGAATCGCTGCTGCCGGCAATGTTGCGACTGGAAGCATCAGAGACTTCCCTAACTTCTGTAAAAAAGCTAACATAATGAAATCATCTCCCGGTTTCATATTAGTACGTATATGTTTTTATAGCTTTGAAGCCACTGTAAGAATACTGCTCTGTCCCGCAGATATTGCGCCGTAATGGCATTTGACTTCCGGGGTATACTCCTCGCTGCTGGTCACAATGACCGGTGTAATGGTTCGGTACCCCGCTGTCCGTATCGCCTCGAGATCGAACTCAATCAGCGTCTGGCCTGCTTTTACTTCATCACCATTTACAATATGGCTAGTGAATCCGCTTCCTTTTAAGCTGACGGTGTCAATTCCTATATGCATCAGCAGCTGCAGACCGGAGGAATGCTCCAGGATAAGTGCGTGATTGGTTTTGACCACATGAGCGATTTTGCCGTCAAAGGGGGCGATTAATTTCCCTTCGGAAGGTTCTATAGCAATCCCCTTGCCCATATGTCCGCCAGCAAAGGTCTCATCCGGCACTTCGGATAACGGCACGGCTTGCCCGCTGACCGGCGCAGATATCTCAATGCTGGTCTCAGCATGTTTCTCTTCTTTTTTAGATTTCCATCTGGAAAACATAAATTCCACTCCCTGCCTCTGCTATTTGTTTTTCTCTAAGGTCTGGAATAAGCGGTGCAGATGCATGGCCAGAAAGCATATCTCTTCTTCCGGTACGTCTACACCAAGCTTGCCTTGCATGATCTTTCCCATTTTATGAGCGAGCTTATATTCATCCTTGTATTCTTTCTTGATGTGCTTCACGAATGGATTATCTATGAGCGAACCCTGCAGAATCCGTTCAATAGAGAATCTCAAATGAACCATCAGCCGGACATGATTCATACTACCCTGTTCAAAAATAATATTGCGTTCGTTGCGGATCATATCCATCAGATCACTGACGATGTTAGAGGCCTTGACTAGCTGACCAACCGGCACATTGCTGACCGCAGAATATACGTGATAGGTGAGGAATCCGACTTCATCTTCAGGGATCCGCACCTCAAATTCCGCGCTGATCTTCTCCGATGCCTTGTAAGCGATCTCAAATTCCCTGGGAAAGGTCATCCGGGTTTCCTCAAGGAACGGATTGACAATGTCCATCCCGCTCCGCAAGCGGAAAATGGTGAACTGGATATGGCTGGGGAGCGCCAAATAGATCTTGTCGTTTAACTTGCCGGGAAACTCACGGGCGATATCCGAAATAATCTCATCCGTAATCCTCATGACCTTAGGATCTATATCTTCCAGCAGAATCTGATACTGGCTCCATTCTTCCCGGTCCTCCAGCCGAAACAGCTTCTCAATCCGGGGATCATCCGCATCAATCACACCTGCGTCTTTAAGCGCAAAACCGATGCCCTTGCCGATAATCACATATTCCTTGCTTTTCTTGCCTCCTTGGACCATCACGACATTATTTCCAATCACCCGCAAAACCTGAAATTGTTCATTTTCCCTCGCCAAGTTCTCCCTCCTTTCCGTCCATTGCCTGATTTTTCGCACAAAAAAGAGCCAAGACTGACTCAAATGAATGAGATCAGATCTTGGCTCATGCCCTATAAAGGTAACACGCCACTTGCATATAAATGATCATTTATGATCTCATAATAAATCATACCTTGTATTCCGTCAATGGGTTTTTCGAAAAGTCAAGTTTTGCCCCTGCCAGTCTGCCTGTATCGTTGTAGTCTGCACCATTATTCAGTATTTATGCATAATAATCCCTTAATTCCGCATGAAAAAAGAGTCAGACAAAACTCTCTAGAGGAGTTCTTGCCTGACTCTTCAGTTGTAGACTTATTAAGCCCGTTCCTGTATCCACCGGCACATCCGGCTGACTACATCTTTCATTACTACAGGTTTGCTTATGAAATCTGATGCTCCTGCGGTCAGACACCGTTCACGGTCTTCCTTCATAGTCTTGGCTGAAATCGCAATGATCGGAAGCTCTGTGAGTAATAGTTCTTCCCGGATAATAGACAAGGTATCGTAGCCATCGAGATTCGGCATCATGATGTCGAGCAATACAATATCCACATCAGGCTGTTCTCTGACAATCTGCAGACACTCGTAACCTGTCTGGGCAGTGAGGATATTCATTTCATAAGGCTCCAGGCCCTTCTGCAGTGCAAAAATATTACGCGTATCATCATCTACAATCAGAACAGTTCTGCCCTGAAGCTTCTGGAACTCCTTATCAAACAGTAAATCTTTGCTGTTGGCCACCGTCCCGCGCAGGGCAGCCTCTGCCTGTTCAGAAGCTGCTGCAGCCTGAGTCTGCCCCGGAAGGCTATCTGGCTCTTCCCCGCTGTCCAGCTCACGGCATGGAAGATAGAGCGTGAACGTGCTGCCTGCACCCTCTTCACTCTCCAGGCTGATATGTCCGCCCAGCAGCTTGGCTAACTGAAGCGAAATGGACAGCCCTAATCCGGTTCCTCCGAATCTGCGGGCAGTCGTCCCATCAGCTTGACGGAAGGCCTCAAAGATCAGTTCGCGGTTCTCCGCCGAAATGCCGATACCCGTATCTTTTACCGCAAAGGACAGTAAGGTATCATTCATGGCGTAATTCATATTCGAGTAGGAATCCAGCTTATGGACATCCACAGAAACTGAACCATGCTGTGTGAATTTGAACGCATTGGATAGCAGATTACGCAGGATCTGGTGCATCCTCATTTCATCGGTGAAGAACAGATCGGGAACCTCTGCGCCAATGGTCACCTCAAATTCTAAATGCCTTCCCTCAGCGAGCTTACCGAAATAACCTTGCAGCAGGGACGGCAGCTCTGTAAGATTAACGGCATCCATTTCCACCAGCATTTTGCCGGCTTCCACCTTGGAGAGATCAAGAATATCATTAATCATACTCAGCAGATCACTGCCGGAATCGTAAATTACAGAGGCATAGCCCTGTTCTTCTTCTGTCAATGTGTGATTGCGGTTCTCTGTAAGCAGCTGTGAGAGAATCAGCATGCTATTGAGCGGAGTGCGCAGTTCATGTGACATATTGGCCAGAAATTCCGATTTATAGCGGGAGCTTAGCTCAAGCTGTTCATTGTACCGCTCCAGCTCTATTGCTGCGTTCTCTGCCACAGACTTCTGATCCTCAAGCTCCTTGTTCACGGTCAGCAATTCACTGGTCTGATCCTGCAGCTCCTCAGTCTGTACCTGAAGCTCCTCCGACTGCACCTGCAGCTCTTCGGATTGCACCTGCAGCTCTTCATTCATAACCTGTGATTCATGCAGGAGCTTCTGAATCTCCATTCGGGTCATTACGGAATTGACGGTCACGCCCATCATTTGCAGCAATTCATCCAGCAGCTCGAAATGATATGGCGCCCACCGCGTAAGCGCAGCAACCTCCAGCACTGCTACCGTCTTGTTCTCAAAAACAATCGGAGCGATGACCGCAAACCGCGGAGCAGTCCTGCCCAAACCAGAGGAGATATAAATATAATCCTCCGGTAGATGCTCAATAATGTTAACCCGCTGATCCAATGCGCACTGGCCGATCAAACCCGCTCCAGGCTGAACGAGATCTCCGCTTAAACGGGCTTCTTTGTTCTCGGCTCCAGCATAGGAGTACCTCCGCTCAAAAAGCTCATCCCGGTTAAGCACAAATATAGTCGCGTACTGCATTTCCAGCATCAGCGACAGGCGGTTGATAAAGATCCGGCACAAAGCAGCCATATCCGTCGTTTCCTGCAGTGCAATGGACATCGAAGTAAGCTGTTCGCTGTTCCACTGATCCCGCTGCACAGTGTCCAGCAGGCCATTGGTCGCTTCTCCCAATTCATAGATCTCATCAAACGTCTTCACTTTGATTCGCTCTGACCTATTCCCTCCGCTGGCTATTTCGTTAATGGCCCGGATTACACTGTGCAAAGGATTCACAATGCTGGCTGAGAGCAGATAGGTAATGAGTGAGGCTAATACGGCTACGAGACCCCAAAGAATGTACATCGTAATAAGCAGCTTATGGTTACTGTCTTTGAGATTGTTAATGCGCTCTTTGGTAAGCGTGCGTTCAATATCGCGAAAGTAATCGGATTGCGTACGAATCGCATCGATCACTATTTTACCTGCGTCATTGCGAAAAAAAGCACTTACAGTCTCATTCTGGCCATTCCGCTTCAGATCAACTACATATTGACCGGCCTCATCGATCCATTTCTCAATATTATCTGAAATGTTATTCAGGTTCCCGACTTGCTCCGGGTTATCTGTAATCAGACCGTGTAGCTTCGCGAAATTAATCCGCCATTCTACAAGTCCGTTACTATATGGCTCCAGGTAAGACTCGTCCCCGGTAAGGGCGTACCCCCTTTGCCCGGTCTCCATATCCAGAACATTTTTTTCAATTTGATATGTAAGTTCATGAACCTCGATATCATGGTCACTCAGGAACACGGTTTCTTTCTCCAGGCTGGTAATCCTGTTGGAGACGATAACCAGAAACAGCCCCAGCATTAATAAAATGATGACATATCCAAGTGCGATTTTGCCACGGATCTTCAAGCTCCACGCATGCTTCTCCGGCAATGGTCCAACCCCCATTTTGCGTTATAATATACTTTATTTCCTATAATTGTAAAGTCTGGTGCAAGGGGTAACAGGTAGACCGGTTTCCAGGTGTAAAGTCCTACAAATATCCTTCTGTACGCGGTAATCTGTCCTTGAGCTGCCGTACATTAGCTTCAAGCTTAATAATAATTTCTTCCAAATCCAGCGGGTCGATCCCTTTGATAACCGGAGCAGGCGCTGTTGCTGCCTTGGTCTCGGCCTTCAACTCCTTCATTTCAATCTGCTGCTCCTGCCACTTGTCCATCAGATCGGCAATGGTAGCATAGAACCGCTCATAATCCTTAATTACACTATCCAGAAACGTATCCACTTCCTCGGCATCGTAACCGCGAAGCTTCATGCTGAATTCCTTCTCATGAATAGTAAGTGCATCCAGAGTAATACCTAGCTGGCTGAACAGCTTTCTTTGCTTGTCCAACCGGCGTTTCATATGTTCGTCCATTTAAGTAACCTCCAAAGTTATGCTGCTTTCATCCGGCAGTAATTATTATAACAGGGTGAAAGCAACCTGAAAACATCACTAAAGTTGCATTTAAGCAGAAGTGAGCCTGCTGATTGCACTCTGGGACAATAGGGTAAGGAAAGATTACAACAGTATAACCACTACACACATCCGAAAGGAAGATGACCCGATGAGCCACTTAACAAAATCAGAGTTGACTAAGCTCCAGCAGCTACTTGAGGAGCGCAGAACAGAACTGGAACAGCATTTCTCCAGCAACGGGGCGGAAGACAGCCTGCTGGGCGATTCACTTACACTCTCTACGGGAGAACTCTCTTCTGTCGATAACCACCCTGCCGATACAGGAACCGAAACCTTTGAACGCAGCCGTGACCTGTCCATCAACACTTCACTATCCCAAGAATTAACCGATATCGAAGCTGCCCTTCAGCGGATTAAAGACGGTACTTATGGAATCTGTGAAATCAGCAAGCAGGAAATTCCTTATGAACGTCTTGAAGCCATCCCCCACACCCGTTACGCTGTTGAATATGCCCCGTCCAGCCGGAATTCAGACGTGCGTCCCGTGGAAGAAGAAGTCATGACTCCACCGCCTTCCGGCGCAGGCCAGGGACGGCAGGAGCATAGCGGGAGATTCGATGACGCCGGTGCCTGGGAAGCAGTCGAGGATTACGGCAGTGCGAGCTCACCTGTTACCTCTCCGGGCCAGGATACCGAAGAAGAGGATTCCTGAGCTACGGGCAGAATGGCAGGTCAATAGATTAGCTTCAAAAGTTGTCTGCGACCGCCTTATTCAATATCCCCAGACAGCGGTCCAGATCAGTCTTCACCTGCTTTTTGTACAGCTTGGCCTTCTCCTCCCCGTCGGCAGTGAAATGATATAGGACAATCTCCTGAAAATCGACTTTGGGATCACTGCCCTTTAGCTGCTTCGTGCGGAAAAGTATCCCCTGCTGCACTAATTCATGCAGCGCACGGTAAATTTCACTTTGGGGAGGGGAATACCCATACGCTTTGAAATCTCTCCGCAAATCCTCCAACATCTGATAACCGTATCCTTTGTGCTGTTCCACCATAGTAATCAGATATACTTTTATAAACGCCCGCTGTGCAATCATGAACGCCATAGGTCACCTCCTGGGTGTTTTTTTGATTTGGATTCTTTGATATGGTTTTTGATATGAAGAATACTTTTCATTTTTATAATGGCTTTTTTATGGTTTGTTTTGGCTTCCTTATTACCCTAGTATAAACCCTATTTCCCATCTTTCACAACAAGTTATGCCCAAGTTAAATTCAGGACATCGGGAGGGTTTGAATACTAGCCTCCTTTTTCCGGTTTGAAAATTTGATAGATACATGTTGAGTGTGATTTAAGGTGTATGAGTGTGTAGGCACGTGTTGGTATTTTTTTATATTTCTATTGTGAATTATTCATATAATGAATTTGCAGAATAACAGGAATCAGTGGGGCGAAGTAGCCTTGCTTGCTCAAGCGGACTGATTAGTCGGAATAACCCTCCAATTTCATGGTGTCGAAATATACTATCGGTCGATTCCATTTTGATCCCTCGTTGAGCTGGAGTTTTCTTTGTTTCTTGGCAGCTGTATACCTGTACTGACCGGACTTATCTATATTTATTTATTAATTGGGAGTTTATTTAATGCTATCAACCTATTATGAATTTTTCACATAGTGATATTATACAATTTTTCGGGGTTTGTTCTTTGAACTTCTGTTGTCTCTTATGGTCTTTTGTTGGTCTCCAGTTGGTCTATATTTATTTATTTTATCGATCTATTTAATCTTTCCTATTACTTCATTTGTTTTGTTTGTTTGTGTGTTCTTGGTCGGTTTTTGTTTTTCTATTTTCCCTTGTCTGTTTGTATCTTTTGTTTATTTCTTCATAATGCTTGAGTTACTATTGTGAATTTTTCATGTATTGAAATTTCAATTCTCGCTACATATTTATTGTTGTAAATGCAACATAAATCATGTACTATTTTTTCACCTCCATGTGACAATATTATTACGGGCTGCAGAAGTCACGGTAAAATCACCCGAGCGAACAGTCCTAAATGTTGTACAAATTGCAACTTGTATGTATTGATCCAAGCTGATTCGTAAGGATTTTTAGTTAGTGCCGTTAGTCTCTGAAGTTCAGCTTATACAGGGTAGTTGTAATAACGGGAGCTTGATTGGAATAAGGAGGAGTCATACATGAGTATAACTATAACAAAATGCTCGGCCGGCGATTTGGGCTTGCTTCAAGAAATTAGTGTTGAAACCCTCAGGGGTACCTTTGAGCATCAAAATTCAGCGGAGGTTATGCAAACCTATTTAGAGAAAGCTTTTAACCTGGAGCAATTAAATATCGAGTTATCTAATACCGCTTCTGAATTCTATTTCATCTACTCCAAAGGCGAGCCTGCCGGGTATTTGAAAGTAAACACGAATGAGGCCCAATCTGAAAATATGGGTAACCATTCGCTTGAAATCGAGCGGATCTATATCAGGAGGCCTTTTCACAATCAGGGACTTGGAAAATATCTGATAAATAAAGCCATAGCAATTGCGGTTGAGCGGAACATCGATAAAATTTGGCTGGGCGTGTGGGAACGAAACGGGGGTGCGATTGCTTTTTATACAAAAATGGGGTTTGTCCAGACCGGTACGCATTGTTTCTATATGGGCGACGAGGAACAGACTGATTATATAATGACCAAAATGCTTAACAGCACCGCAGCAGAGGGAACAATAATCACTTCAGAAAAGCATTCATAGACCCTACGGACTCTTAGACGATACCTGCTCGATATCCCTCCTAAAGCAAAGACTGCCCCAGGCCGAATGCTCCTGTGAGGCAGTCCTTGTTATCCTTTATATCATTTTGAAATGAATCTGCTGATTTACATTTTGTCGCGGTTATAGAGGTCCGGATCTCTGTCGGCGTTCATCGCACCTCTATTACCCAGCGTGTTGCCGACCCTTGTATCCTCCGGAATAATATCGGGATTCGTAGGTCCACGGTCTGCCAGTGTGCTGTTTACGGTATCGTCTGCATAGAGGCTGTCGTAACGGCTTGCATTGAGGGAACGGTTCCCCCGGAAAATATTATGGATATCCCTGCCGCGGCCGTTGTCATCAACGAGGACGAGGATTTTGCCGCTGTCCACGTATCCTTCGTAATCACGGGCTTCATCCTCCGGAATGCCGAGTCCGATTAATCCGCCCACCAGTCCGCCTGCACCTGCGCCAATTGCAGCGCCTGTCAAAGTGGCTACAATGGGACCTGCTGCGAGGATCGGTCCTATCCCCGGGATAGCGAGTGCGCCGATTCCTGCTAGTAATCCGGTGATTCCGCCGACTACGCCCCCGGTTGCCGCTCCTGTTGCTACGCCTTCCGGCGCCATCGTTCCTGTATCCTTGGAAATGCTTTTTAAATCATCACGATCCCGTGTAATTACTGAAATATCGTCGTTAGTGAACCCTTGACTCTGTAAACTTTCAATTGCTCTGGTCGCTTCTTGTTCTGTGTCGAATACACCTACGATTTTATCTGTCACTTGAAGCCCTCCTTCGAAATTGTCGTTCGCTATTGTATTACCCATTCACAGGTGTGCCAAACAGCGATTCCAATTCTTTGCGGGCTAATTTGCGTTAATATGCAAAAATGTTTATTTGGACGGGCGGGTGCGGTTGGTTGGAATAGCCTGCAGCGGGTCATCCGGCCAGTAGTGCTTAGGATAGCGGCCTTTCAAATCTTTTTTGACCTCAAAATATGTGCCCTGCCAAAAGCTGGCCAGGTCTGAGGTCACCTGCATCGGCCTTCTGGCCGGAGACAACAGATGCAGCAGTACCGGAATCTTCCCTCCGCCAATCCTCGGCGTATCGGTCTGCCCGAACATTTCCTGCAGCCTCACGGCCAATACTGGAGATCCCGGATTGCTGTAATCCAGTGGAATACGCGACCCGCTAGGCACGGTAATATGTGTGGGCGCCTCTTTGTTCAACGTCTGCCTGCTGTTCCAGTCCAGCATACTCTCCAAAGCCTGGGTCAGATTCACACGCTGCAGATCGCGCAGATTACGCATTCCGTGGATATACGGGGCCAGCCATTCGTCCAGGGTACCGCACAGCGCAGCATCGGACATATCCGGAAAGTGCGCCCGCAGGGCATGCAGGAAGCCCATCCGCTGGCGCAGCTGGATGGTTCCCTTTTCCCACGGCAGCCGTTCCAGCCCTTCTGCGGCAATCACTTTCAGCAGTACGCGTTCCGTCTCCTCTGGGGTTGCGCGTTCATGCGTCGTCTCCTTCAGGATGAGCGCGCCCAGCCGGGTTACTCTGCGCGCCTTCACGCTTCCGCTCTCGCTGTCCCAGTAGACTTCGCGCTCTTCAAGAAGGCTGTCCGCATGATGCTTCAGCAGATCCTGCTCGGAGAGCTCTGCGGCAAGCATGATCCGGCTCTGCCCGGCACGATCATCCACGCCGGGCGCCACAATATAGGGCGAGCGCGCCAGCGGCTGGCCCTCACGCATCGCCGCCCCCCGACCTCCGGAGAGCAGAAACGCGCCATCGCCGCGTTTTTGCCCGATGCGGTCGGGATAGGCGAACGACAACAGCAGCCCGCTGAGGCTGATGTTGTCAGGCGGTCCGCCCGGCGCTGCCTGCAGCTGCGCCAGGAAGTTCCGGCTCTCGCGCTGCACCGCGCGAAGGGCCGCCGGGTCCGCTCCGCCGCCGGCAGCGGAGCGCCCGGACCCGAGCAGCGCCTCCACGCGCAGCGTGAGGTCGCTGCTTAGTGCCGCGGGACCCTTGAAGAGGTCCCGCTCCTGCAGCAGCGCCGCGAGCAGTGCCGCGAGCGGCGCTGCTGCAAGGTCTGCCGCGCGCAGCAGCATGTGCGCGATGCGCGGGTGCGCGCCTAGCGCGGCCATGCTGCGGCCGTGCGGCGTGATGGCGCCGCCGGCGTCTAGCGCGCCGAGCTGGCGCAGCAGCGCCGTGGCCTGCGCGTAAGGCGCGGCAGGCGGCGCGTCGAGCCAGGCGAGCGCTCCGGGCCCCGGCACGCCCCACAGCGCCAGCTCCAGGGCGAGCTGCGCCAGGTCGGTCTCCATAATCTCCGGCACGTTATCGTCCGGAAGGCGGTCATGCTCTTCCCGGCTCCACAGCCTGTAGCATACGCCCGGCGCCGTGCGGCCGGCCCGGCCGCGCCGCTGATCCGCCGAGGCCTTCGAGACCGGCACTGTGGTCAGCCGCGGCATGCCGGTGCGCGGAGAGAACACCTGGGTCCGTCTTAGTCCCGTGTCAATCACCGTGCGCACACCTTGAATCGTCAGACTGGTCTCGGCGATGGATGTCGCCAGGACGACCTTGCGTTCTCCCGGTACAGCCGCTGCGACCGCTTCATCCTGCATCTGCTGCGGCAGCTGGCCATATAGCGGACGCAGCACAGTTCCCTCCGGAAGACCACAGGAGGCCAGTTCCTGCTCCGTCCGCCGGATCTCCCGTTCGCCCGGCAGGAAGACCAGTACATCCCCCGGCTGCTCGGCAAGTGCCCGGCGCACGGCAGCCGCTGCCGCTATCTCTGGATAGATCTTTTCGGGGCCCGGTACATACACCGTTTCAACCGGATAAGTCCGTCCCGGACAATGGACTACCGGCGCCCCGCCAAGCAGAGCCGATACCCGCTCACCATCCAGTGTCGCCGACATCACCAGAATGCGCAGATCCTCCCGCAGTACACTCTGTGCTTCGAGCGTCAGCGCCAGCCCCAGATCAGCATGCAGGCTCCGCTCATGATATTCATCGAAGATCACGAGTCCGACATCACCGAGCGAAGGATCGCTTTGCAGCATTCTAGTTAACACGCCTTCTGTAACTACAACGATACGCGTATTCCTGCCGACCCTGGTATCCATCCGCATCCGGTATCCGACCGTCTGGCCGACCGTTTCACCGAGACAGGAAGCCATATAAGCCGCCGCCGAACGGGCTGCTAGACGTCTGGGCTCCAGCATGAGAATGGTTTTACCGGCGAGCCAAGGCTCGTCCAAAAAAGCCGGAGGGGTCCCTGTTGTCTTACCCGCTCCCGGCTCGGCGATCAGTATTGCCGCAGTAGTATCTCTAAGTATTCTTTTCAGGTCAGGGAGCACCTGCATAATTGGAAGCTGCTTCATTTCATCTCTCCATCATCCGCTACAAATTAGGTGTAATTTGAATTAACATACTTTAATCAGGTATATCCATTTCATTATCATGGGCGAAACCGGCCTGGATATCAAGGAGTTCAGCTCAAATTAAGATTATACAACTATAACGAGCCATTTCTGCCTGGGAGCCGGTTTAATTGCACTCTCTACACTTATTAAATTCTCATGCCGTAAAAGAATAATTCTCCTATTTTTAGTTGTACAGAATGCAGTTATCCCGGATCATCCGTTTCATCCCCGTCTTTTAACTGCAGGATATACAATTATCCGCTAACGCTCTGTATTATTGTCTGCACTATAAGAGCTCACGGTACAACCCGCTGTTGTACAGACTACTTATATTTTCGCTCCAGCTATATACACAGAGAAGCAGCCCCCAGTTCTTCGAACTGGAGGCTGCTCCTACATATTCCTTACTCGTCCATTCCTTCAAGCCGCTGCCGGATCTTATCTCCGTAATCCATATAAGCCGCACTGCCGTCCAGTCCGCGCTCCTGCAGCAGTGCCTGCAGACGCAGGCGCTTCAGGGACAGCTTAGATTCCAGCTCCTTGCGTTCACCGCTATCGCTGTTCCCGCTGCGATGGCAGGCAGCCAGCAATTCTTCCAGGGTTACACACTCCGCACGCAGCGAGACTTCTTCGGGCAGCAGCCCTGCATTCTTCATGATCTTGAAGGACATCCGCAGATCCTCAGGCACTCCCGAGAGATCCTCCAGTTCCAGCGGCTTGCCATGCCCAGGCAGATTAGTGAACTCTCCGCTGCGCATGGCCTCCTGAATTCTCTGTTCTGCAAGCCAAGATAATATAGCCATTCACACCGCTCCATTCGCCAGCGCCTGCTGTTTGCCCTTATTTTAGCACAGGCGCTGATGAAATTCATTCCCGGTTTACTTTCTGCTTATGATAACCCCGCTCCCCGTATGGAGATAGCTGCTCCAGCCATTTGTTCTCCAGCTCCGGCAGCATTTTGCGGTATTTCTTCAATTCCTGTACATCTGCCACGAAATCTTCTTCTGGCTTAATCTGCTCCAATACCTCAAAACGGAACCCGGCCTCACCATATTTATTCCAATCGGCCTGCAGCTCCTTGTTGTCATGGTTGTTGATATCCAGCATGAACTTATGCTTGTTCCAGACCCCATCGAGATTCAGGCTGCTTCCTACATACGCTTTGTCGTTGCCGGTATTTACAATTCTGTATACCCCCATCGGCCGGTGCGAGTGCGCATAATTATATCCCAGCTCTTTGCGTCTTAATTTGTCCATTCTCTTGTCTCTCCTTCATATCTGCGCTAGTCTGTGTTCTCCCTTAAACTGCGCTATAATTTCACCCAGTAGCTGCTTCCGTCATCTTCGCGGTCCAGCAGTCCGTAATCGATCAGGTAGCGCCGCAGCGTCACATAATCAGGATAAGCCGATTCCAGCACGGCGTTAATTTCTTTCTCGCTGTACTCGCGTCCCGTCTCAAAACGCTGGATCAAATGCCGCAGAATTGCCGCTTTGCGTTTCTGTTTCTTCGGGAACTCTGATAAGGGGCCGTCCAGGCCCTGTTTGAAATACGCACCCAAGATCTCGGTATTCTCCTGTTCAGTAATGGCGAACCGTTCATCAACCATCACAGCCGTACGCGGAATACTGACAAAAGGGGATGAAGCCCCCGGCTTCTCTTCGGCCAGCTCCATTACAGCCAGGAAAAGCCTGGCCTGCTTCACCTTCTCCCGAAGGGTGAACCGGTGATTGCGGACTGTAGACGTGCTGCCGATTCCCAGCTCTTTGGCGGCCTCAGCGTCACTTAGACTTTGACGGAAGGCCTGCAGCAGACCCTTCTGCAGCTCCGTTAATCCGGTCAGCTTCTTATCCAGCGTAAGCAGCCAAGCGAACATTCCACCGTGCATGGTATCTACATGCTGAGCTGCGAACCTCTCAGCTTCATAGAAGCTGTCCCCATCCTTATAAATAATCCCCTTCTCGAATGGCTCTCCGCAGACCAGACAATGGAACACAGCCAGGTGCCCGTCACCTTCACAGGTATAGCCCTGCTTCAATTCTGCAATGGAGGCATTCCAGAATTTCTCTGAAATCCGCATCGCTTCATTTCCTTCCGACAACTGGATCACCACATTCTTTGTTTGTTTTTATATAGACATAATATCATTTCGTTTGTTATTTTACAACTATCTAATTAGATTGTTTGTTTAAAAAATAAAAACACCGCCAATTAAGGCAGTGTCTCAGTTCCCCGCTGTGGTTATTTGATTAATCGTTCTATAATGAAGCCGTGGCTTGTTTCAGCAAGGAGGACAGCAGCTCATAATCAACAGTCTTGCCCTCCGGCAGCTTGGTTGTCAGACGGTCCCCGCTTCCCGCTTCGAATTGGCCTTCAGGCACCTCCAGCGCTGCTGCATTGAATATGGAGAAGCTCACCCAGCCTTTGGCGGTGGAGATTACAGCTGCATATTTTCCGTTTTTGAGAAAATGCGGTTTGCCGTATTGAATCCGTTCCGTCACGTCAGGAACCGTTTCGTGAATCACTTGACGTAACTTAGAGCATATCTCCAATTGCCAGGGTACTTTGATTTGAGCAATGAAATTTGTAACCTCTTCATTCATGGAATCACCTTTTTCTGGAGGATGTGATGCAGGCTCTTACGGTTTGGCTATAGCAGCAATATCCCGGTTCTCCACAATATCACGGTCATGGCCCCGGCCCACAATGTGAATCATGGCCAGTCCAATTTCCTGCAGAGTCACGGCATACCCGGTGATAAGGCGCGCAGCACGGGGTACATCCATCCAATAGCATAATAATATTTATGTGTGCGGGTCAAGCCCGGAGTAGGCCGGATAAACCCCGGACGAAAGAAGTAGGTTCCCCGGAACGGCAGTTTGCGCAGATCATTCTCCGTCTTCCCCTTCACTCTGGCCCACATACTGCGCCCTTGTTCTGTGCTGTCCGTACCTGATCCGTTCACATAAAAACAACCCTGTCCAGATCACGCGGATCTTCGGACAAGGTTATTTTCTACAGCCTATTTTATACAAGCTACTCAAGATAACAATGACTCCGCTCCATCAATAACAATCTGCGCACCGGTAATATGGATCGACTCATCTGAGGCCAGGAACGCCACCAGATCAGCCACATTCTCAGGTTTACCTGGACCGTCAGCGAGGGGCTGTGCACCTTCGGGGAATTCAATCGGAATCACAATCGATTCTACATCCTCATTGAACTCTGTGCTTTCATCGATATTCGTGGATATTGCTCCTGGGCAAATGACATTCACACGGATTTTGAACTTGGCCAGCTCCAGCGCGGCCATCTTCGCAAACGCCACTTGGCCTGCCTTGGTTGTACTGTATGGTGACCAGCCGAAGCTGGCGAATCTGCTATTGCCGTTAATCGAGCTGGTGATAATGATGCTGCCTTTGCCCTTCTCCTTCAGGTGGGGAATGCTGTATTTCAGCGTCAGGAAGGTACCCGTCAGATTGACTGAAATGGTTTTCTCCCAATCACTCAGGCTCAGCTCCTCAATCGGACCGACTGCTCCGTTAATGCCGGCATTCGCGAAGACAATATCAAGCCCTCCGAAATGCTCCACGGTCCTGCGCACCGCTTCTTCCATTCGCACGGCATCCGAAGTATCTACATCAATGGCTAATGCGCAGTCTTTGCGCTGTTTGTTCAGCTTCTGCTCCAGGATCGAGGTACGTTCATTCACCAGATCGAATAAGGCCACATTCGCACCTTCACGCGCCATCTGAATCGCGGCCGCTCTGCCGATCCCCGAGCCCGCACCTGTAATTATGGCCGTTTTCCCGAGAAAACGCTGCTTTTTAGCTATATTTGGGCTCATATGTATTCTCTCCCTCCGTATCGTCCATCTTCATGAGAATGGTTCTGTTTCAAGATTACCCATTTGAGCCTGGATTATAATCATTTTATGCAAAAATTGCACAAAGTTTGTGCAACTTGCACAGTATTATCACACGTTCACAATAAGAAAGGACCCCACCGTTGTGAGGTCCTGCCTGTTGTCTTTAATTATCCAGCCGACGGACATCCACTTTAACAGTAAGGGTGCCCGCTACCCCGCGGTAGACGCCTTTGACCGGAACAATATCCTTGTAATCCCGTCCATGTCCAAGCTTGATATACCGCCAGCTGACTTCAACATTATTAGTCGGATCGAAGCCGAGCCAGCCCGTTCCCGGAATATGGGTCTCTACCCAGGCATGTGAGGCCTGCTCGAAATTGGCATTGCCTCCCTGCAGATCGCCGACAAAATGATACCCGCTCACATAACGCGACGGCAGCCCTACACTGCGGCAGACGGCAATCATCAGATGCGCATAATCCTGACAGACCCCGCGTTTGAGCTTCAGCGCTTTTTTGACCGTTGTGTTTACGCTGGTCGCTTCAGGGTCATATGTGAACTGTTCATAGATCGTTGAGGAGAGCTTCTTGGTCCACTCATACATATCCTCGGCTTCCTCAAAAGGATGCTGTGAAGCAAACTCCACCAGCTCAGGCGTCACCTCGGTATACCTTGTCGGCAGAATAAACTCCACATAACGGTTCTGGAACTTCTCATCATTAAGCAGCTTTACCTGCTCCTCCAGCGGGATATGCGGCAGGTCCGCACCCTGGGCTTTGTCGAGCGTCACCACCGTCGCTTTGGTATGGATCACCATCTCCGTATGCGGCTTGTTCACAGAATAGGCATGGACGCGGTTGCCGAAGAAGTCTTCATAGGTCAACAGATTGGCCGGCGGGTGCACCTCCACCTCATGATGGTAACAGGATTGGCGGTAATTGGTGCGCGGCGTCAGCCTGATCTCATTGACACTGTCCGTCACCGGCTCCGAATAAGTGTAGGTTGTTGTGTGATTGATTTGGATCTTCATACCGAGACTCCTTCACGGCGAAAAAATGCACCCTCCATTGTTTTGCCGAGCTTCTGGCAGGATAACATTAGAGCCTGCAGTACATCCTCAACCAAGTCACCGGACATTTCCTCCTTCTCCATATAGTCCAGCTCGGCTTTGATCTTCCCCGCCTGACGGATGACCTTCTCATGCCCCGAGCCCTTCTCGGAGCTATCCAGCTCCAGCTTAGCCAGATGCTCCTCCAGCTTATGGAAGGAGAATCTTATGGAACGCGGGAATTGCGGATTCACAATCAGGAATTCCAAAATGCATTCGGGGGACATATCATCCGCGTAATACCGGCGGAATGACTGATAACCGCTCACCGATTTCAGCACCGCTTGCAATTTCGTATAGATTGAATTGATATCCTTCGATTTACAGGATACCGTTACTGCCTGAAGAATACGCGTCGTATTCTCGGCCCGTTCCAGGAACCGGCCACTTTCAATGAAATGCCATTCGTTGCCGCGAAGCATCACCGACTGTTCTGCTCCGAGGAACATGGCGGCGCGTTCTTTGATCTGCTGATAGAACTGGTGGGGACTGCTCATAATATCTGCTACCGACTGCTCGCCAAGCCACAGATTGAAGCTGTTGGCTATATCCCACAGCTCACTGGGCAAATGCTGGCGCAGGGTGCGCAGATTGTTCCTGGCCTGATGCACACAGGAGAACAATGAATTTGTATTACCGAGATCCAGTGTGATGAAGGACAGCACATCCTGCTCAGCGAAGCTCTCGAACTGCTGCAGATATTCATTCCGGACACCAAGCGCATCAATCAGCCTCGACCACTTATGGCCTTCCGCCTGGAAATCCTCTTCCTGTTGAATATGATAATGCACATCGATCAGCCTTGCATGATTCTCGGCCCGTTCTATATACCGGCCAATCCAGAATAAAGCCTCCGCATTGCGATTCAGCATCGTAGCCACCCCTTCACCTTACATATTGATGCTGCATTATTGGTGAATCCATATCACGCTAGGCCATTACCCAAGTGTCCTTCACTCCGCCGCCTTGTGATGAGTTCACGACCAGCGAGCCTTCGCGCATCGCCACCCGGGTAAGACCGCCGGGAATCACATGGGGCTTGCGGTCAGCCCCCATTAGCACGAACGCTCTAAGATCAATATGGCGCGGCGCCATGGAAGCTCCCGACAATACCGGTGCACGGGACAGCGACATTATGGGCTGGGCGATATACCGCTCCGGTTCCGCCAGAATTTTGAGCCGGAAATCCACCAGATCCTGCTTGGTCGCCTCGCTTCCGATCAGCATACCGTATCCGCCGGAGAGTGAGGTCTCCTTCACCACCATTTCGGACAGATTATCCAGCACGTACTGTCGCTCTTGCGGCCGGGATAGCAGGTATGTCGGAACATTGCCCAGAATCGGTTCTTCATTGAGATAATAACGGATCATATCCGGCACATACACATACATGGCCTTGTCATCTGCGACGCCGGTTCCTGGTGCATTGGCAATTGCGATATTCCCGGCACGGTAGGCATTCATTAAGCCGGCAACCCCAAGCAGTGAGCTGGGCTGAAAAGCCAAAGGATCGATGAAATCATCATCCAAACGGCGGTACAGTACATCCACGCGGCGCAAGCCATTCATTTCCTTCAGGTAGATCTTGTGGTCCTGGGCTACCAGATCCCGTCCTTCTACCAGGTGGATGCCCATTTGCTGAGCGAGAAAAGCATGCTCGTAATACGCGGAGTTATATTCGCCAGGGGTCAGCAAAGCGATCACCGGATCTTTGGTGCGCGAAGGGGAAAGGCTGCGAAGTACCGACAGGAACCGGTTCAGGCTGTGATCCACATCGCGGATAGAGCTGGCGAACGATAATTCGGGAAAGAGCTGGTTCATAAGGGATCTGCCTTTGAATAAATAGGAAAATCCGGAAGGCGTACGCAAGTTATCTTCAAGCACATAATACTCACCGTCATGATGGCGGATCAGGTCGATCCCCGAGGTAGTAACGTAAGCACCGCCAGGGACCCGAAGTCCAGTCATTTCCGGCCGGAAATAGCAGTTGGATATAATCATCCGCCGGGGGACAACCCCATCCTTCACGATATATTGCTCATGGTAAATATCATGAATGAACAGGTTAAGTGCTGTAATCCGCTGCACAATGCCAGCTTCAAGCCGCTCCCATTCTGCCTTTGGAATAATCCGTGGAATCATGTCGAAGGGAATTGTCCGCTCCATCGGTTGATCCTGTGCCGGGTTGTAGAGTGTAAAAGTAATGCCTTCTTCCATCATCCGACGCTGCATCAGCTTCTGCTTGCCTTGCAGCTCTTCGGGGCTCATCCCGGAAAACATGCGGTTCACATGCTTGTAATGAGGCCGGATACTCCGTTCATCGGCATACATTTCATCGTAAAAATGCTGCAATGAATACGGAGCTACACCGGGCAAAGGATCTAGTTTGGACATGAGCCCGACTCCTCTCGGATCAGTGTAATGTGTAAAGTTTATTGACAAATTAGCTTACTTTTTAGAAATATATCATGAAAATATTAAATACTAACTTCATAATACGTAAATGATAATGTTCATGTCAATATATATAACAGCAAAATGGAGTTTATGAACCATCCCGCATGATTGGAATCGCTTCCTTTCTCTTAAAGGTGCTTTGGAGGCGTGCTAATGGGAATCGTACATCAAATTGTATGCAGGAGCGTTGACAAGCAGTACTATTATGAATTTTTCATATAATGTTTTTTTATATTGATTTCGGTAAAACAACAGCCGTTCCTTCTATTTAAATGTGGGCGGGCTGCTTCACGACTTAAAAAAGTGGGTTCGACCGCTTCATGCCTTAAAGAAGTGAGTGGGGCTACTTCATGCCCATCACCTATGATGCGGACTGAAATTCTGCTAATCGCGCAAAATCTTGTGATTTGCAGAGCATTCGGATTGAGAATCCCTTATATGACTTCTGACACCTCATTTTCAGCTCCAATGAACAGGATAACTGCACTATCAAAAAGCGGTTTTTTCAGGAAATAAGTCCGTTCCCCGTACTGTCTGCAGCTACAGCTTCCTCTTACCTTCCATTTCTACCTCCACTTCTACTTCTACTTCTACTTCCACTATGAAGCCTGGTTCCTCACATGTTATACTTGGGGATTTCCGGATTTCCGGATTCAACAACGCCTTTTTCACAAAACATGTAGTCTATAGTTTCCCATACCAAAAAAGCCTCCAGGGCATTTTCGCTCACTGGAGGCCTTATAGATTACGTTCATACTGGTGCAGCAGGAGTTGAGACCCGGATATTACGCTTGGCCTTCGGTCTCTTCCTCTTCAGAGATCATGCCTGCGAACAGGGCATGCACGAACTGGTCGGAATCAAACGGCTGGAGGTCTTCCATCTTCTCGCCCAGTCCCACCAGCTTCACCGGCAGATTCATCTCCTGGCGGATGGCTACTACAATTCCGCCCTTTGCGGTGCCGTCCAGCTTGGTCAGCACCAGCCCGGTCACACCGCTCTTCTCTCCAAACAGCTTGGCCTGGCTGAGTGCATTCTGGCCGGTCGTTGCATCCAGTACCATCAATACCTCATGCGGGGCACTCGGTATTTCGCGCTGAATCACCCGGAAGATTTTGTTCAGCTCTTCCATCAGATTGCTCTTGTTCTGCAGTCTACCGGCAGTATCGCAGATCAGTACGTCTACGTTACGCTGCTTGGCAGCCTGTACCGCATCGAACATAACAGCTGCCGGGTCAGAACCTGCCTGCTGCTTAATCACATCCACGCCCGCGCGCTGACCCCAGACCTCGAGCTGTTCAATTGCTCCCGCGCGGAAAGTATCGCCTGCCGCCAGCAACACCTTCTTGCCTTCCTGCTTATAACGGTGCGCCAGCTTGCCGATCGTCGTAGTCTTACCGACCCCGTTCACGCCTACGAACAGAATGACTGTAATGCCGACCGGATTCTCGTTCAGACTGTTATCGTCATCGCCGCGCAGCAGCTCCATCAGCTTGCGGGAGAGAATCGGCTGGAGCTCTGAAGCATCCTCGATCCGCTTCTGCTTCACTTCGACGCGCAGCTCTTCCACCAAATTCATTACTGTATTGACGCCAACATCGGCACCGATCAGAATCTCTTCCAGCTCTTCATAGAATTCTTCATCTATCTTTTTGCGGCGGATGATCAGATCAGAGACCTTCTCAACGAAGCCCTTGCGGGTCTTCTCCAGGCCGTCGCGGAATTGTTTCGTTACGCTTTCCGTTTTGCCGGAGATGCTTTCTTTCAGTTTCTTAAAAAAGCTCATATTGTTCCTCCTAAAAGTTTTATGAAGCGATACTGCATAGAATTACTCCGCAATAAAACTCACTTCGTAAGCATCAGCCTATCAGGCAATTTCCGCCTCTTCATCCTCCAGCCGCACCGATACGAGCTTGGACACGCCGCCTTCCTCCATGGTCACGCCATAGAGTACATCCGCTTCCTCCATCGTTCCTTTGCGGTGAGTAACTACGATAAACTGCGTCTGCTCCGAGAACTCGCGCAGATATTGGGCGAAGCGCACGACATTGGCTTCATCCAGCGCCGCTTCCACTTCATCCAGTACGCAGAACGGCACCGGCTTGACCTGAAGGATCGCGAACAGCAAGGCCATAGCGGTCAAAGCGCGTTCACCGCCGGACAGAAGCTGCAGGTTCTGCAGTTTTTTGCCCGGAGGCTGGGCGACAATATCAATCCCCGTATCCAGCATATGCTCCGGATCAAGCAGCATCAGGTCTGCCCGCCCACCCCCGAACAGCTTTGAGAATACCGTGCCGAATTCACGGCGGATAGCATCAAAGGTCTGCTTGAAGCGTTTGGACATTTCCTCTTCCATCTCATGAATGACATGATACAGCGTAGTTTTGGCTTCGACCAGATCGTCTTTCTGTCCGCTGAGGAAGGTATAGCGTTCATACACCCGCTGATACTCTTCAATGGCGCCAAGGTTCACCTCACCCAATCCGGAGATGCTGCGCTTCAGACGCTGTACTTCCATCTGCGCTGCTGGCACATCCTCGGGAACCGGATAACGCTGCTTAGCCAGCTCATAGCTTAGTTCATAATCATCGCTCAGCTTGCGCAATATATTATCCAGCTCCACATCCAGCCGCCCGACGGCAACCTCCGTTGAACGGAGCTTGTCTTCAACCCCTTTAAGCGCCTGCCGCTGGTCTTTGGTCTCTCCTTCAGCCAGTTCCAGCTTGCGAGAGATCGCGGTACGGTCGGCACGGGCCAGGTCGAGCTTCGCTGAGGTATCTTCCTTCTTGAGGCGTAAGCTGTTCACATCTTCCTTCTGCTTCACAGCTTCGCGTGTATTCTCTTCCAGATCCTGCTCGATGGTCATCAGCAGGCTGCGGCTCTGCCGCAGCTCTTTCTCCTGCGAGCCGGCATCCTGTCGCATACGCCGCAGCTGCTCCTCCAGGGAGAAAATCTCCTGGTCCAGCTTCCCTTCCGTAACCTTCATGCCTGTCAGCTTACCCTGCAGCTCTTCCTTGGCGGTTTCATTTGCCTTACGGTCGGATTCGGCGTTCCGGATGGCCTCGTGGGCTTCCTTCTCTTCCTTCTCCAGCCGGGCAAGCTCCGCCTCCGCCTGCTTGCGGGTCTCTTCGAAGCCGCGGACCTCATTCTCGAATCCGCTGCGCTCTGCGCCAGCACCCTCAACCTGCTCCTTGACGTGGCGAAGCTCCTGCTCCAGCTGCTTCAGATCACCGGAGACCCGCTGCTCCTCCAGACGTTTCTCGTCACCGTCATGCCGCAGCTCTTCCAGCTTCTGCGCTGCTTTGTCCTGCTCGGCGCGCAGACGGAGGATTCCCTGCTTCAGCTTGGCGATCTGCTGCTCGCTCTCTTCAATCTCGCCGAACAATTGGTCCAGCTGCCGTTTGCGGCTGAGCAGACTGTTGTTCTTCTTATGCTGGCTGCCCCCGGTCATCGAACCGCCGGCATTGACAACATCTCCCTCAAGCGTTACGACTCTGTACCGGTATTGGCATTTGGCCGCAATGCGGTTCGCCTGCTCCAGGCTCTCAGCGATAACCACATTCCCCAGTAAACTCCCTACAATGCTAGAATATTTCTCTTCGAAACCAACCAGCTCAGAACCAATCCCGACAAACCCCTCGGCACCTTCCACCATACTGCGGTCACTGCCGGTAATCTGCCGGGGCCGGATTACATCCAGCGGCAGGAAGGTCGCCCGTCCCAGCTGGCGCTGCTTTAGGAAAGCAATCGCTTGCCGGGACACAGCTTCGTTCTCCATAACAACATGCTGCAGTGAAGCGCCCATGGCCGTCTCAATAGCCATTTCGAGCTTCTCCGGAACCGAGATTAGTTCAGCAACCGCGCCGTGAACGCCGGTTAACTGTCCTTTGCGTGCACCTTTCAGCACTTCCTTAACCCCAAGCATGAATCCGTCAAAATCATCCTGCATTTCCTTCATCGTCTCATGCCGGGAGACCTGGGCTTCGCGTTTCTGCTCCCATTTGCGCAGGCCGCTTTGCGTTTCCTCCATCAGCTTCTGCCGCTTACCGGTCTGCTCGCTCTCCGTAATGTACGCGCCGCGCAGCAGGCCTATTTCCTTGCCGAGTCCGGCAATCTTATCCTTAAGCCCGCTCTGGGCAGAGGTCAGCTCCTCCAGCCGGGCTGTCCATTTGCCGCTCTCTTCCTGGCTGCGGCTCATCCGCTTCTCGAGGCTCTCCTTCTGCTGATCCGCATAGCGGATTTCATTACGCGCCTGAGCCATCAGGTTCATCAGCTCGAGCAGCGCGCTCTTCAGCTTCTCTTCCTTGCTCTGGCTGATGCCCCCGGCAACACCCTGCAGCCGGGATTCTTCATCGGCCAGTTGCAGACGCAGTTCCTCCAGTGCCTGGCGGGACTGCTTCAGCTTATGCTCAAGCTCCGCCAGCTCACGCTGCCGTCCCTCAGAACGCTCGCCTACAGAACCAAGTGTCTGCATCAGCTGTTCGCGGTTGTTCTCCAGGTTGCGGCGGCGTTCTTTGAGCAGCTCTCCGTAGCCTTCACTCTTCTCATTCGCTTCACTGTAATGCAGCAGCTGCTCCTGCAGCTTCTCCACTTCCTGCTCCAGGCTCCGCAGCTCAGCACGGCCGCTCTCCAGCTTGGCGTCATGGGCGGAGACTACTGTCGACAGCTCCAGCTGTTCATCCTTCAGCAGCTCAAGCCGGGCATTCCCCTCCTGCCAGGCCGTATGTATGCCTTCAATCTGATGCACATATACGGAGATCTCCAAATGCTTCAGCTGCTCACGCAGTTCCTTGTAACGGATGGCCTTCTCGGACTGATCCTTCAGCGGCCCCACCTGATCCTCAAGCTCACTGATCAGGTCATGAATCCGCAGCAAATTCTGCTCGGTCTCGTCCAATTTGCGTCCGGCGTCTTTTTTGCGTGATTTATATTTAACAATCCCCGAAGCCTCTTCAAAAATCCCCCTCCGGTCTTCGGAACGGGTACTAAGTATCTCTTCAATCCGGCCTTGTCCAATAATCGAATAAGCCTCACGACCGATCCCGGTATCCATAAACAGCTCTGTGATATCCTTCAGCCGGCAGGCTTGCTTATTGATTAAATATTCACTTTCTCCGCTGCGGTGCACACGGCGGGTAACCGTAACCTCGCTGAAATCCAGCGGCAGTACATGATCCTCATTATCCAGCGTAAGAGAGACCTCGCCGTAATTGACCGCTTTGCGGGCGTCACTTCCGGCAAAGATAATATCTTCCATTTTACCGCCGCGCAGTGATTTGGCACTCTGTTCGCCAAGCACCCAGCGTATACCGTCGGAAATATTACTTTTGCCGCTTCCGTTCGGGCCGACTACGGCCGTAATTCCGCGCACAAACTCCATTTCCGTTTTGTCGGCAAATGATTTGAAGCCAGCTAATTCAATCCGTTTCAGAAACATAACTCGCCTATCACCTCTAACCCATTATACCATAGCGTTTCCTTGCCTAAACACCCCCACAAAGTGGTGCACTCGCTTCGACGTTTACTCAAGTACTTTGCGGGGACCCAAAAACATTTTATTTCTGATATCTCGAAAAAGAGCAGCAAAAGTCTGACTTCCGCCTAAACGCCGGCATTCAGACCATTGCTGCTCTACTCCGCTTGCCCAGCTTTGCTGTTCAAGTCTACCTCAGGCACCGTCTTCCTTCAAATGCAATAACGCCGCTGCTGCGGCCTGCTGTTCCGCTTCCTTCTTGGAACGGCCGCTGCCGCTGCCCAGCGAACGGCTGGCCATGAACACTTCAGATACGAATTCGCGCTCGTGCGCCGGTCCGCGCTCTTCAATAATCCGATATTCCAGCGTACCCATGCCATGATGCTGTATCAGTTCCTGAAGCTCTGTTTTGAAATCGCTCATCTGCATTTGCAGCTTACCATCGGTTTCGACCAGCGGGAAAACGTGATTATCCAGAAACTTCCGGGCCGTTTCCAGTCCCTGATCGAGATAAAGCGCTCCCACGAAGGCTTCAAACACATCGGCCAGCAGAGCCGGGCGGGTACGCCCGCCCGTAAGTTCTTCCCCCTTACCCAGCAGCACAAACCGTCCGAAGCCGAGCGTCTCGGCAAACCGGACCAGCGACGGCTCGCATACAATAGCGGCACGCAGCTTGGTCAGTTCACCTTCAGGCCTGTCCGGGAGCAGATTGTACAAATATTCGGACACCGTAAGCTCCAGTACAGCGTCACCCAAAAATTCCAGGCGCTCATTGTCCTGATGCTGATTGAAACGGTGTTCGTTCACATAAGATGCATGGGTAAAAGCCTGCTTCAGAAGTACAGGATCGTGAAATTGGATTTGAAGTTGGCTTTGTAACTGCTTCAGGTCTCCTTTCACTGCACTGTCCCCCTACTTATTATATTTTTTGAGTATAACAGTCGCGTTATGTCCTCCGAATCCGAATGAATTCGACATTGCGATATTCAGATCCGCCTTACGGGGCACATTCGGAACATAATCCAGATCACAATCCGGATCAGGATTGTCCAAATTAATCGTAGGAGCAATCATGCCCTTCTGCAGCGAAAGACCGCAGATAATCGCTTCCACACCTCCGGCAGCGCCAAGCAAGTGGCCTGTCATTGATTTGGTGGAACTGATCGCTACCTTGTACGCGTGCTCACCCAGAGCTTTCTTGACAGCCGCTGTTTCCGATTTGTCGCCTACCGGTGTAGAGGTGCCATGCGCATTGATGTAATCGATATCCTCCGGATTAATTCCGGCATCGCGGATCGCCATCTTCATGCAGCGTGCTGCACCGTCAGGATCAGGCTCGGTCATATGATGGGCATCGGCACTCAGGCCATAACCAATCACTTCGGCGTAAATCTTGGCTCCGCGTTTCTCTGCATGTTCCAGAGATTCGAGAATCAGGATTCCTGCGCCTTCACCCATAACGAAACCGTCACGGTCAACATCGAACGGGCGGCTTGCCTTCTGCGGCTCGTCATTGCGGGTGGACATGGCTCTCATCGCACAAAAGCCTGCCATACCTGTAGGACGGATGGTTGCTTCTGCACCGCCACAGATCATCGCATCCGCATCACCGCGCTGTATCAGCCGGAAGGATTCACCAATGGAATGGCTGCCTGTCGCACAAGCGGTTACCGTCGTTGTATTCGGACCTTTGGCACCGAGATTGATCGACAGCTGGCCGGAGCCCATGTTGGCAATCATCATTGGAATGAAGAACGGGCTGACCCGTTTCGGGCCTTTTTCCAGCAGCAGATTGTGATTGTCTTCCCAAGTACCCAGACCGCCGATACCGGAGCCGACAGAAACGCCGATACGCTCAGCATCGATATCTTCGCCAATCTTCAGTCCGCTGTCCTTCAGGGCTTCTTCGCCGGCAGCAACCGCAAATTGCACGAAACGGTCCATTTTGCGGGCTTCCTTACGGCCGAAACGTTCCTCAGCATTGAAATCCTTGACCGAAGCCGCAATTCGCGTAGTATATTCACTGACATCAAAAGCTTCAACAAGAGATACTCCGGATGTACCGCTCATCAGGCTGTCCCAGAACGTTTCCAGATCCTTGCCCAGCGACGTCATCACTCCCATACCTGTAACAACCACTCTTTGACTCAAACGCGCTCACCCCATCTGTAGGCTGTAATACTTCTACAACATGTAATTGTATTCCGGCCAGAAGTCTATATAAACTGCAGTCGCCGCAAGATTAACCCATCTGCGGTTCTGTTATTTTCCCCATAAAGATGCTCATGCACCCTTTGCTGCTGCCCTTAAATCACCTCAAAATGAGGAGAAGTCCCGCCCTGGCAGGAACGGGACCCTCAATCATATGACTCTAGGTATGAGATTGTATGTACTTCACAACTTCACCCACGGTCGTAATACTCTCTGCATCTTCATCAGAGATTTCCATATCGAATTCATCTTCCAATTCCATAACCAATTCTACTACATCAAGAGAATCAGCACCTAAATCATCTTTGAAAGACGCTTCTAATGTTACCTCAGCTTCATCGGCACCTAAGCGGTCGATGACAATGCGTTTTACACGCTCCAATACATCGGACATCCGGTTCACCTCCTCTTTTGGTATTATACGAGATATGAAGTCAAAATACCATAGAGCATAAAAAACGCTTTCTGGCCGCCTCTGCTCTCTTCCCCCGTAATGATCTGACGCTTAGAAGCCTTACATGTACATTCCGCCATCCACATGAAGTGTCTGACCTGTCATGTAGGCTGCCCCTTCCGAGGCCAGGAATACCGCCGCGTTAGCAATGTCCTCCGCCCGCCCAAGCTTCGCAAGGGGAATCCCCTTGATCAGCTCACTGCGGACTTCATCGGACAGCTCGCGGGTCATATCGGTATCGATGAACCCTGGCGCAATGCAGTTCACGGTAATTCCCCGTGAAGCCAGCTCGCGTGCCGCGGATTTCGTCATCCCGATAACCCCTGCCTTGGCAGCCGTATAGTTCACCTGACCGGGATTACCCGTCACACCCACGACAGAGGAAATATTGATGATCCGGCCGTAACGCTGCTTCATCATCGGACGTGTCGCTGCCTTCAGACAATTGAACACACCCTTCAGATTCGTCTCGATGACCTGGTCGAATTCTTCCTCTTTCATGCGCATAATCAGATTATCCCGGGTAATGCCGGCATTATTCACAAGAATATCAATTTTTCCCCAAGTGTTAATAACCTCTTTCACGAGGTTCTCCGCTTGTTCGCTGTTACCGACATTCCCTTGCAGAGCAATTCCTTCCGAGCCCAGCTCCTGAATCCGGGCTACAGTTTCCTCTGCCGACTGAAGGCTGCCCGAGTAGTTCACGGCAACCTTCACGCCCTGCTCCGCCAGTGCCAGTGCAATAGCACGGCCAATCCCCCGGGAACCGCCGGTAACCAGGGCGGTCTGACCTTTGAGTGCTGCAAACATTTCCAGTTGTCCCCCTTCAATAATCATGCCGCTATTCTCATGTCAAGCGGATTACCAGCCAGTCTGAGCGCTCTCAAGGCTGTTGATATTCACGAGCTTAACATTTTTGTCAATTTTGCGGATCAGGCCTGCCAGCACGCTGCCGGAGCCGATCTCTACAAAAGTGTCCACGCCGTCTGCAATAAGCCATTCCACGCTGTCCTGCCAGAGTACAGGAGAGAATACCTGCGCTACCAGCAGATTACGGATCTCTTCCGGATCCGTTACCGGGGCAGCTGTGACATTGACGATTACCGGCATAACAGGAACGTTAAAGGTTACTTTCTGCAGCTCTGCAGCCAGCTGTTCAGCGGCTTCCTTCATTAATGAGGAGTGGAACGGGCCGCTGACCTCCAGCGGAATTGCCCGTTTGCCGCCTGCTTCCTTAACGCGCTGCACCACTTCATTCACGCCAGCCACGGTGCCGGAAACCACGATCTGTCCCGGGCAGTTGACGTTAGCCAGCTCAACGGAATTGCCAGCCTCTGAAATACTGCGGCAAAGTTCCGTGAGGGCCGCACGGTCTGCGCCAAGTGTAGCAGCCATAGCCCCTTGTCCTCCTGGTACAGCTTCTTCCATGAATTGTCCGCGCAGACGGACCAGCCGCACTGCATCCTCATAAGAGAGGACCCCGGCGGCTACAAGAGCGCTGTATTCACCAAGACTGTGACCTGCTACATAATCAGGCGTTACCCCTAAATCCCGCAGTGCTTCCAGATAAGCCACACTGGCTGTAACCAATGCCGGCTGTGTATTGACAGTCTGCTTAAGCTCGCTCTCAGGTCCTTCAAATATAAGCTTACTTAGCGGAAATCCAAGTACTTCGTCACCCTTTTCAAATACTGCACGGCTCTGCGGCAGGGCTTCATATACATCCTTACCCATACCAACTGCCTGTGCACCCTGACCGGGAAAGACAAATGCGATTTTACCCATGATGCTTAAAAGCTCCCTTCCCGTTAACAGCGGCTCCTCCCGCCTTACGCCCGGATAGAACCGCTTCGTTCTGTTAGTATTGCCCTGTTCTTTACCAGATCAGTACGGAAGCTCCCCAGGTGAGTCCGCCGCCGAAGCCGACCATAAGCACCGTGTCGCCTTCCTTCATCCGGCCTTCCTCTGCTGCTTCCACAAGTGCCAGCGGAATGGACGCCGCTGAAGTATTCGCATATTTATCCACATTGATAACACATTTCTCAGGCGGCAGATCCAGACGCTGCATCGCCGATTGAATAATCCGGATGTTAGCCTGGTGAGGCACGAACAAGTCGATATTCTCCTTGGTCAATCCCGCTTTGGTTAGCACACGTTCCGTAGCCGTCCCCATTACACGCACCGCAAATTTGAATACTTCACGGCCGTTCATATAGATGAAATGCTTCTTGTCTTCTACCGTCTGCTGGGAAGCCGGCAGACGTGAACCGCCTGCTTCCATCTTGAGCAGGCTGCCGCCGGAACCTTCAGCGCCAAGATCGAAGGACTGGAAGCCGCGGCCTTCCGGAACTTCACCTACAATGACTGCGCCGGCACCATCACCGAACAGTACACAAGTGTTGCGGTCTGTATAATCCGTGATGCGCGACAATGTGTCAGCACCAATAACAAGCGCATTGTTATACATTCCGTTCTGGATAAAGCCGGTTGCCGTAGCCAGACTGTAGACGAAACCGGAGCAGGCTGCCGACAGGTCAAAGGCCGCAGCCCCCTTAGCGCCCAGCTTGTCCTGAAGAATACAGGCTGTGGATGGGAAAGTGCTGTCCGGTGTAACTGTGGCTACAATAATAAGATCAAGCTCTTCCGCCTTCATGCCAGCGGATTCCAGTGCCTTCAGCGCTGCTTCATAAGCAAGATCGGATGTGGCTTGTTCCGGAGCAGCAATATGCCGTTCCCGGATTCCTGTACGGCTGACAATCCATTCATCGTTTGTGTCGACGATCTTCTCCAGATCGCTGTTGGTCAATATTCTCTCGGGTACATATTTCCCTGTACCAATGATTCCTACCGGACGTAATTGTTTCATATCGTCACTCACTTCCCGCTAATTTCTCTGGATATACTGGCTACCAGATCCGCCTGCAGTGCAATCCGGGCCTGCCTTACCGCATTCTTCACCGCGTTGCCGTCGGAGGAGCCATGCCCCTTCACTACGAGACCGCTAAGACCGAGCAGCGGCGCTCCGCCGTGCTCCTTATAATCCATTTTGCCCTTCAGACTTCTAAGCTCCGGCATCAGTATGGCTGCGCCCAGCTTGGTCTTAAGCGACTTGCTGAATTGCTCCTTCAGCAGAGAGAACATGGCTCCTGCCGTTCCTTCCAGCGTCTTCAGAAGGATATTGCCGGCAAACCCGTCACAGACCAGCACATCGCAGGCTCCCGTGAGCACATCCCGCGCCTCCACATTGCCGACAAAATGAATGCCAGTCAAAGCTTCAAGCAGCGGATAAGCTTCTTTGGTCAGCTCATTCCCCTTGCCAGGCTCAGTCCCTACGTTCAGCAGGCCTACCCGGGGCTTCGCAATGCCATGGACCTTATTACGGTATATGCTGCCCATCAGGGCATATTGGGCCAGATGCTGCGGTTTGGCATCCATATTGGCACCCAGGTCCAGGGCTAATACGCCGACATCATCCAGCGTTGGTATCATCGGTGCCAGGGCAGGACGTTCTATACCCTGCATTCTTCCCACAACCAGCAGCCCCGTAGTCATAAGTGCTCCGGTATTGCCGGACGAGATCATGGCATCGGCCTCACCTTCGCGCACCATCCGTCCGGCGACTACCATGGACGAATCCTTTTTACGGCGGACTGCTTTCACCGGCTCCTCATCGGAACCGATCACATCCCCTGCATGACGCACCGTCACATTGGACGGCTTGTTCTTGAGCAGCGGCGCAAGTCTGGCTTCATCACCGACCAGCACGATCTGCGTATCACTCCACTCCGCAGCTGCGGCCAGGGCCCCTTCTACATTACACTCAGGAGCATTATCCCCGCCCATGGCATCAATGGCGATCAGCACTCCGGTTTCCCCCTTCGCTGTACTCTTCAATTGCAGAACGGTACACTACAAAATGGCCTTGAAATACCAGTTCTTCTCCAACATATGTAAACACGTCCACCTCAGCTTTGCCGTTCCGGCCCGCAAGCGAGCGTACCTGCGCTTTGGCGATACATTTCTCACCCAGCCGGACCATGCGCACGAACCGGATATCGGCTGAAGCGGTCAGGGCAATTTCATCATTGATAACAGCAACTGCCAGCGAATTCGCCTGGCCGAAGACATAATGGCCGCGGGCAATCCCGTTTCTGGAGAAAACATGCTCTTCACGGATCTCAAAAATAGAAATCCCGCTCCGGTCCAGCTGCAAATCGACTATGTCACCAACCACTTCATCAACAGGCAGGGAACGGACCTGATCATAGGAGTGCTCTGCCATTTGCTTCATCCGTTCACGCAGCTCCGGAATCCCCAGCTCCATCCGATCCAGCCGGATCGTCTGAATGCTCACCTTCAGCTGGCGGGTCAATTCCCGGTCCGTTACAAAAGGATTACCTTCAATGATTGAGAGCAGCTGCTGCTGCCGTTCTTTCTTGGACAACCGTTCGATGGCGACTCACCTCCTGGCACATGCCTCTACTGAAAAGCATCCGGCCGCAAGAGTGGCCGCTTGTAGTTATAATTCTCTGTTCTTAATTAACAATTAGAACCAGGTACTAATATGTAGTATAAAGCATGACGCCGCAAAAATAAAGCTTTGACTTGAAAACCGGCGCAAACCCGCAGCGGACTTGGGGAAACAGTACGGGAAACAGAAGGATGAACTATCATGTGAAGCATATAAATTCATATATCCCCAAAAAAATAGCACTTCACCGGCAGATGAAGTGCTACTCTTATATGCAAATATGCAAACTATTGTTTGATGATCTCTCTTGCTTTGTATGTTCCGCAAACTTTGCATACGTGGTGAGCCAGTTTCAGCTCTCCGCATTGTTCACATTTCACCATACCTGGAACTACCAGTTTAAAGTGAGTACGACGCTTGTCACGGCGTGTCTTGGACGTTCTGCGTTGTGGTACTGCCATGTTAATCAACCTCCTGATTTTGGTTTTGACCCGTTATAGCCCGGGATTTGTTCTTAGTTATCTTGCTTGGTAAAGAATCCTTTCAACCCAGCGAGTCTTGGATCGATCACTGTGTTGTCGCAACTGCAGGTGCCTTCGTTCAAGTTCTGTCCGCATTTCTGACAAAGACCAAGACAGTCTGCCTTGCACAATACCGAATCCGGTAAGTGCAGTACGAAATTTTCTTCCACATAGGGGATAAGATCCACAATCTCATCCTTGATGTAAATGAGTTCCTCACCTTCATCTTCCGGAAGAATTGGCTGTTTAAGCCACTTGAAAGTCTCAGCGAAAGGAATGTTCAGCTTACTGTTAACCTCCGTGAGACAACGTGAACATAACATGTCCACTTCTCCACTCAGTGTTCCCACCACGTTCACACTATCGGTTCCCGCGGGCAGCGCTTTAAGGTCTACTGAGAGTGGTGCAACAGCAAGAATATCCTTGCGCCCTTTGACAACCTCACTGACATCCACAACATCGTGGAGGACCAGGGGCTCGTCGGCATTCGCTAATTTGCGAAAGTGAATGTTCATAGTTATCACTCCAAACAAACAAAATTTATTATACCTATTATTACCGAACTTTGTCAACCATTTTTCCTTTATATTGTTTCAGGCACAGAGACAATTTATGATATAGATAAGTTTAATGCAAGAAATCTGCAAAAAACGGGAAGGAATGAGTCTGAATCCGGAACCCGAATCGTCAGATATCCCAGAATAGGGCGTGAAGCAAACGTGACCACTGTAGGCATTATAGCCGAATATAACCCTTTACATAACGGGCATGTCCACCATTTCAGCGAGGCCAAAAGAATCTCCGGAGCCGAAAGCTCCATCGTCATCATGAGCGGCCCGTTCACCCAGCGCGGCGAGCCGGCGGCGGTCAGCAAGCGTGCCCGCACCGAGATGGCGCTGCATATGGGCGCCGACCTCGTGATTGAGCTGCCGGTGGCTTATGCCGTACAGCCGGCGGAATGGTTCGCCTTCGGAGCGGTATTCCTGCTGGAGGCTACCGGCGTCGTGGACAGCCTGTGCTTCGGCTCCGAAGCCGGCACTTTGGGCGCGCTGCTGCCCTTGGCCGGATTCCTGGCCGAGGAGAGCAGCGCGCTTAAGGACGAGATCCGCGCGCGCATGGCACAAGGTGCGGGATTCCCCGCCGCATACAGCGCAGCTGCGGCGGCAGCCTGGGGGGAGACTCCCGCCGGGAACGGGAGTCCCCTTGATGCCGAGGCGCTGCTGCGGCAGCCGAACAACAGCCTCGGCCTGCACTACCTGATCGCGCTGCAGCGGCTCGGCAGCGCGATCAGGCCCTTCACCGTGCCGCGGACCGGCGCGGGCTTCCACGACCCGCTGCAGGGCGGGTCGTCCATTGCCAGTGCGACAGCAATCCGCAGGCTGCTGCGGGAAGGCGGCTCTCCGGCGGCATACATGCCGGAGTATAGCGTGTCCATCCTGGAGAGAGAGCATGCAGCGGGCCGGGGGCCGGTTACGCTCGAGGACTTCCAGACTCCGCTGCGCCACGTGCTCTCCACACACTCAGCCGCTGAGCTGCGAACGGTGCAGGATATGAATGAAGGGCTGGAGAACCGGATACTCCGCATCCTTCCCCAGCTCGGCAGGTTCACGGTCGCCGGTCTTCTGCAGGAGCTGAAGAGCAGACGTTACACCCATACACGGCTGCAGCGTCTGCTGCTTCATACCTTGCTGAATCACAGCAAAGAAGAAATGACCCCGGCCGCACTGGCCCAGGGTCCGGGTTATATCCGGGTTCTTGGCTTCCGGGAGAGCGGCCGCAGGCTGCTGAAGCAAATGAAGCAGCGCGCGGCACTTCCGGTGGTCACAAGCCCTGCCCGCTTCTCCCATCCTATGCTGGAGCGGGATCTGCAGGCGGCAGCTGTGTTCGCCGCTGCTTATGCCGATCCCGCACGAAATGATCTGTACAGCGATTATCTGGAGCCGCCGGTCAGGATTTGATGACCGGCTGTTCTTCCATATATTTCAGCGCATCAGACAGAGTCGATACCGGAATCAGCTTCATGTCCGTGCCGATCTGGTCAGCTTTTGCCTTGGCTTCCTCATAGTTTTTGACTGGAACGAAGAAGAATTCGGCACCTTTGCGGTCAGCAGCCACAATCTTATGCTTCACTCCGCCGATCGCTCCCACATTTCCCTCAGCATCAATTGTACCTGTACCCGCTACCCGGTGGCCCTTGGTCAAATCTCCCGGAGTGAGCCGGTTATAGATTTCCATGGTGAACATCAATCCTGCGGAAGGTCCTCCTACATTCGTATCCACAAAACTGACGCCTTTCCCCTCTTCTTTAGGCTGTACCTTCTGAACAGCTCCGATAACAACCCCGAAGCCAGGCCGTCCGGCCGAGGTTTCTTTATCCTTAACCTCCACCAGCTTCACCTGCTCGGAAATTTCCTTGCCTCCACGCTGCAGGACTACCTCAACGGTATCGCCGATTTTGTATGCAGACAGCAAGGCAGACAGAGCCGCCGGATCAGCTGCGTGCTGTCCTTTTACACTGATAATCTTGTCGCCCGGCTTAAATTGGCCCTGATTGGTTGCGTCCGGCACTGAGAACACGTACAAATAATCCACAACATCCTCATACGGCACTTTGGCAGCATGATAAGCGGCCTGTACAGCATAAGACTGTGAACTGTTCATATAAAAGACCTGCTCAGCCGCGTATTCCTGCTCCGTCTTATCCTGCAGGCGGGTCTCTTTCAGGACAACCTCCGCATTCGAGTTAAATACGGAGGCGACCAGAAGCGCCACATTGGCATAACTGGCAGATACGGTAGTCATCATGAACATGCCCTGCTCCGCGGGATCAGCATTCTCCACCTTGATCATCGGGGCTACCTCGGAGGCGCTTCCCGGCTGATACACAATATACGGAGTATTCATAAAGACAGCAACATAGAGAATGACCACAAATGTAAATAAGTAGGCTGTGGCGCGGATACCCACACGGCGTTTCTGTTGCCTCAAGTCTCTTCCCCTTCTTTCCCGCGGCATGCAGCCCCGGCATTGGAATGTGCTGCCAGGAGCCGGGAGCTTCTCTCCGGCTGTGGCATGATGGTTGTCTCCCCTGCATAAATTGATAACAAGCTCTGCCCATGTCCTAAGCTATGAAGAGGTGATGCTACTAATGATTAACTTTACAATACGGCGGTTCTTCCGGGGTTCGGCTCCATTCCTATCAGGGGCGGCTGCGATCCTGCTCGCAATAGCGATCGTCTTGGCACCGGAATCCTCATTTAAGGCTTCCCTTGCGGGACTGAAGCTCTGGTGGTCCCTTGTCTTCCCGGCACTGCTGCCATTCCTGATCCTGTCAGAGATGCTGACCGCTTCAGGGTTCGTGCATGGCATCGGCGTCCTGCTGGAGCCGCTGATGAAACGCTTGTTCCGGCTTCCCGGAGCAGGCGGCTGGACGCTTGTGCTCGGAATCACCGCCGGCTTCCCGGCCGGAGCCGGAGCGGTGATGCAGCTGCATAAGCAGGGGGACATCACGGACAAGGATGCCGGACGTCTGGCCTCCATGGTCCATTATGCCAGCCCGGTTACACTGCTTATTGTCGTCGGCACCGCTTTTCTGCACAGTCCGGCAGCCGGATACGCCCTGCTTGCCATTCACTGGCTGTCAGGCCTTGCCACCGGATGGCTATCCGCTCTCTTCAGCGGAACGCGGAAGAGTAGCGAAGCCGCCGCCACTGTCAGCAGACTGCCACGCAGCGGCCCGCACGCCAAAAAAGCATCCTTGCCCGGGCGAATCCATCAGGCGGCACTGGATGCCCGCGCGAGAGACGGACGGGGCTTCGGCAAAGTGCTGGGCGAATCTGTATCCGCCGCCGTCCAGAACCTGATGATCGTAGGCGGCTATATGATCATGTTCGCAGTAGTTATTAACATCATCACCAGGCTGCTGCCGCAGCTCCCGTCTCCGCTGGCTGCCGGAGTGCTAGAGATTCACCTCGGTGCCCATGCGGTAACCTCAGATTCGGCCAGCCCTGGAGGGTTCTTGTCCGGCAGTCTTCTCGGTCCCGCTTTGCTGTCAGCTCTGCTTGCCTGGAGCGGAATCTGCGCCCAGCTTCAGGCGCTGACTTTGCTTAAACCGGCTAATGTCCGCTTTCTCCCGTTTGCTGCAGTTCGGTTATTGCATGGACTAACCGCCTTTGCCTTAACCCTACTGCTCTGGAAGCCGCTCGTAAATATCCGCGCCGCTGTACTTCCGGTCTTCACCAGTACCGGTTCAGACAGTCTGGAAACCGGTTTAGGCTCTGCAACCGGAATATGGGGCTTGTTCCCTCAGATTCTTAGTCTGCAGGGACTAATACTCCTGCTCCTGCTAAGCTTATCAGTAGCTCTAAAGCTTTTTACTTGGCGCCGCCATCCATCCGTTTGAACTTAAGCTTCATGGCCTGTTCCACTTCAGGCGTTACAAAATCCGAGACGTTCCCGCCAAAGTGGGCAATTTCCTTAACCACACTTGAGCTAAGATAGGAATATCTCGGATTGGTCATCATAAATATCGTTTCTGCTTCGGGATCCAGATTATGATTAATCGATGCATTCTGCAGCTCATACTCAAAGTCGGTGACCGTACGGATACCCCGTACAATCACCTGTGCATCCTTTTGCCGGACATAATTAACGAGCAGATCACGGAAGCTGTCGATCTCTACATTCGGGATGTCCGCTGTAGCCTGGCGCAGAAGCTCTGTACGCTCCTCGACTGAAAATAACGGATTCTTGCTTAAATTGTTCAGCACCGCCACAATCAGCCTGTCGAACTGTTTCGCTGCACGGTGAATAATATCCATATGTCCCAGGGTTACCGGATCAAAGGTTCCGGGATAGATTGCCACACGCTCTTTTCTAATTTGCAGACTCATCATTAACCTCCTCGCCACTGACGGCAACTTCCGGCAGAGCAGCTTCATACTGATAGATTGAGATCGTAGTCTCTCCATATACGGATTGCCGTGTCCTGCTGAATCCCGGTATATTCTCCGGATATTCATAACCCGATTCATGCTCAAGCACAATTACGGCATCAGGCTTCAGCAGATTCTTGGCTGCCATCGTCATCATAAGCTCATCCCCGTGCTTCAGACGATACGGTGGGTCCAGAAAAACAAGATCAAACGCTCTCCCCCGCTTCTCCAGCGCAGCCAGTGCCCTTCCGGCATCATTGCGGTAGACTTCGGCCTGCGACTCCACCTTGGCTGCCTTTAGATTCGCCCGCACAGTGTCGAGCGCCTTCTGCTCCATATCCACAAATACGGCGGCTTCCATCCCTCTGCTCAAGGCCTCAATCCCAAGCCCTCCGGTACCGGCATACAGATCCAGTGCCGTTCCGCCTTCAAAATAAGGCCCGATCATACTGAATAAGGCTTCCTTCACTTTATCGGTTGTAGGCCGGGTGCCATTGCCTGGAACACTCTTAAGCGGCCTGCCCTTTGCAGTGCCCGATATTACTCTCACCGATCATCCACCTGCTTTTATGTCTCTATTTATTATGCCGTTTCAGGGCACAAGTCCAAGCCTATAGTACCACAATTATTCCGTGAAATAAAAAGATTGTCCGACTTTGTCACAATGCGCAGTTCAGAAGTTTTGGAGAATGGATGTATAAAAGTCCGGCAACCGGGCCATCATGTAACTATCGACATCGCAAAATGTCGTAGACAACCGCGGAGCAGGCTTACGTTTCCCCATAAGCTCTTCGTCCGGTTTCTCCTCTCCCATGAAAGAGGCTCCCGAAAGGGAGCCTCGATTTTTTGTGTTGGGAAACCTATAAGAAAAGCCCGGCACCATGCAGTGCCGGACTAAGCAATTTATTTAATTCGTTTAATGAGAGCCTCTTGCTCAATCGAGCGTGCCGACAGCAGTTCGATGATCCGATGCTGATTCTCCAGAATGGACTCCATCCGGATCACCCGTTCATTGGTATCCAATACCGCACGTTTAATCAATTCCTGATCCTGCTTCAATATTTGCACATCTTGCTTCAGCGTCTGTTGATCCTGCTTCACTAATTGAACTTCCTGCTTCAAGCCGGTCTGTTCAGTCTCAATCCGTTCCAAGCGCTCATTCACAGGCTCTAATTCTTCACGAATGACGGATCTTAACAACATTGCCAGATCATTATCCATGCATCCCGCTCCTTAAAACTTAATAAATAGATTGTACCAGAACCAAGCTTCTTATTCTACCTGCTCTGCTTCAAAATCCATCGCCCCATATCTTTAATCACCTGGGCATCGACCATACCGGGGACATTGTATTCATCCGGTGTTCCTGCCCCCGCTCCGTCATAATCAACGAAGAAATGATTCAGGCCCGGATACAGCTTGAACTCTGCCAAGCTATTATTCTTCAGAACATCCTTCCAGAGCGGATAATCCACGTCCGCATAGACCTGGAAATCATCGCTTCCCTGCAACACAAGCACAGGTTTCGTCAGCTTCCGGCCCAGCTCGGCGGTACTGTGCTGATCCATTTCCTTGAAGTAATACGCCGCTGCACCAAACACAGCCGGAGCAGCTTTGGCCTGCTCTTCTGTCAGTGCCGACAGCGCCTTGGCTTTGGCCAGCTCCGCATTCACGCCGGCAGCGGCTTCTGCCTTAGCAGGAATAGCATCATCCAGCCTGGAGATCACTCTCATATTCTGGTCGTAGATAATCTCCCACAAGCTTCGCGGTGAGCCGGCAAGCAGGATTAACCCGGCGAAGTTGCCGCCATCCGCATCAATTCTCGGGCCCAGCATCCCGCCCAGGCTGTGCCCGGCAAGATATACCTGCACAGCATCCATACGCTTGTCCTGCTTAAGCAGAGCTGCCGCTGCAATGGCATCTTCAACCGTTTCTTCCTTAACGGTAACCGATGCGGCGGCACTTCCCATGAATTCCTGCGGATAGCTGTAGCCCCGCTTGTCATAACGCAGAACTGCAATTCCCTGTTCTGCAAGACCATACGCTATATCACGGAAGGGCTTGTACGCATATGCTGCTTCATTAAGATCAGAAATACCTGAACCGTGCACCAGTACTACAGAAGGCAAAGGCTTCCCGGTTGCTTTGGGGAGAGTCAGAATGCCCTTAAGCGGATGTGAGGTCCCTGCTCCTACTGTAACTGCTTCTTCGGTAACACCTGCCGGCAGAGCCAGCTCCGGCGCTGCTTGCGGATCTTCGTACGGAGTAAACCACAGCCCCTGAATCTGGCCGCTGCTGTTGACTGTAAACTTCACCGTGAGCTTTCCATGTGCAAATACAGCGATACCGGACAGAGAATACCGCCCATTGTCACGGCTGCTTTTCAGCGAATCGACCTTACCATACTCTCCATAAGCAGCAGTAAAGCTCTCCCAGACCTGTTGAAGTTTAAGACTCGACAAGTTTTTCCTCACCTCTGTGCTGAAGAACCGGTCTGATAATGCTTCATACTGGCCGGAAGCAAGCAGCTTCATTACTGACTCGGTGTAATTCTGCGGTGTGCTTATTTCTGCCTGGCCAGAGCCCGGACCGGGCTTAGTAATATAGCCGATCTCATCCAGTAGCGGCAACGGTACATAAATTCGATTGTTCTTCAGAACAGCTGCACCTTCAATGGTAAGTGTATCCTTTCCATTTAAGATAAACTGACCGCCTTCCAGCTTCATCAAGAGCTCTGTACCGCTGAGCTTGATTTGCAGACTGGAGCTCTCTTTTATGTAAGCCGTCTCAAACCCCAAAGCTTCCCCTGCCTGACGGACAGGCACCATGATCATTGTACCCTCCAGATATGGCGCCTCGGCTGCGGGGAACTTCAATACTTCACCGTTCACACTCAGAGTTACTTTGTTATCCGCTGCCTGCGCTACCCGCGGTGTGACAAAGCCCGCTGATAACAGCAGAGAGCAGGCCAGCATGGACAACAAGAATCGTTTGGGTCTTCTCATTGATTACAACTCCCTTCAATACTCACATCCTTTTGTTTATACGGAGCATTTGGCAGATAGTTACATAATCCCAAATTTATTTCCCGCCATTCAAGTCCTGTGATAACCGCACCATATCCCTGCAATGTATGCCATTTTCGTATATAATCTCCGCGTAATGTCTGGTGAAAAAATCAAAATCTACGCCAACGATCCGAAAGCCGCATTTTTGATATAACGCCAGCTGCCCCAAGCTTGAATTCCCCGTTCCCAGTTCAATAGTTGTATAGCCCGTTTGCCTCGCTGTCTCAATGGCGCGCTGCACCAACATCTTGCCGATCCCTTGACCCTGATGCTCTTCAGCAACCGCCACATTCACCAGCTCGGCTGTATCCGGCCGGGTAGGCAGCAGCACATACACACCCAATAACTCCTCATCCTGGACGGCAATATAGCAGTCTCCTCTTTTGAGGTAGTCCTTCACCAATGATTCGGACGGATCGGCGGACAGCAGCAAATCCATCGGCGGCAATTCGCCGGGCAGCAATTTTCTGATATCCATACAAGCCCCCTTGTGCTGAAACATCAAATTCTGTATCTCAGTCAGCGTAAATTCAAATTCTGCCCGATTCTTTCAGTAGAATAAAATCATGGCCGCGGCGGGTCAGCTTCATTCCGGTAGTCCGGACAGTTACAGTACCATTGCCGGCTCTCGGGAAGCTCACATTCTCCACCATCCGGCTGTCCACAAGCTCCTCCATAATATCGGCATACTCTGCGGCCTCCAGCCCCATTTCATCCTGACCGACCGGCTTGCCCAATTCAATCCGCTTAAGTATGGCATAGACCAATTCCTTCTCTTCCATGAAGCACCTCTTTCATCACTGCATTGATTGCCATGAAGACAATGACTACTATTATCGCATATTCCTGCCAGACATAGCTAATCAGAAAAAAAGCGCAGTCCCAAGGCCTTTGCCCAGGACTGCGCTGATTGACGTTAAGGTCTAGTAGAAGCAGGCACTCAGAATAATAACCAGCAGGATATAAAGTACCAGAATCGCACCGGTTGAAGTCCAAGGACTTACCGGAACCACATTAACGCCGCCTACATTACCACCGTATCCGCAATCTGCACCCATGAGATTACCTCCTTCAAAATGATGACTACAGAACAGAATATGAGCAGAATGCCTTAACAGATTGGGCGAAACGGTCAAAATTTGGGGGTATGTACAAGGGCATCCTGCCCGGTCAACCGAACCGGACAGGATGCATGAATCTAAGGATTAATCGGAAACCAGAATTCCGTCAAAGCTCTCAGGACCTACACGAACCGTACCGAGAAGGCTAGAGGAGATAAATGCAGTATAAGTCAGCTGCGGAGTAATCGGCGGAATGAAGTCATCCGCAGAGAAGGTGATAACCTGTGGAGCCAGCACACTAAGGCTGAAAGTAGAGGTAGCGGAGTACACTAAAGGATCCGTGGGCAACGTTCCTCTAACGATTGAAATAGTAATCCCAACGAGTGCAAGCGGAAGCTGTACACTTACAGTACCCTTCATTATGACTCGTGGGTTAGTGGTTACACCCTCTGTGATAATACCAATCTGCCCGAACAGCTGCGGAGTATCAACCACCAGAATCGGTATTGCAATAGAGTTGGCAGTACTGGCATTCTGCGAAGTTCTTCCATCAACATAAGTTCCCATATCAAGCACCTCCTTTCTTCATATATGTGTATTAACAAGTCCCCGGAATTGCTTGGATATAACGCCAATGCACATCTCCCCATATTACGAGCAGCCTGCTTAATCTTCCTTGGTGGTCCCGCTACGCTTGTTAAAGGCCAGTTCAAACAATCCAGTTGCCGACAATCCCGCAAGCCCGCCTGCCCATAAACGCAGAATAAGGTTCATATCTGTAAAAGGATAGGCTACAGCTCCGACCAGCAGACCAATACCCAGTCCCACTGCGGGAACAACGTTGCGCGGAAGATTCACACTGTTCTTCACCAGTTGAACCAGCGCCATCACAAAGACGGCCAACAGCGACGCAAACGCCAGCACATTGTTAAGTGCATCGTTGTACATAAGGTTTACGCCTCCTTCTTGGTAACCAGCAGTCCGGCCCTGTTCAGCACCGTCAATATCCGGTAGAAATCATAGCTTCCTCCTGTAGGGGTATCGAGCAATCCCGCTGCCACCGCTGCCTGAACCGCCGGCTCTGCCCAGGCAGGTATGCTTACTGCAGCACGGCCTTCTATTGCGGTAAGCCGTTCTGCTACTCCTTTAATTGCCTGTCCCTGTTCCAGAACACCCGTTTTGAGCGTATCCCGGCTTACTGTAAGTCCTGCCAGCAATACCCGCATCTCCTGAAGCTCCGTTTCCAGAGTCGCAAGCCTTTGTTTATCTTCAGCCGACATCTCCTCATCCTCCTTCAGCTCATCGTATTGATACAAGTTATACGCATCCATAATCTGAATCAGCTTTGACGCGTAGTTCGGATCAGTCGCATACCCCGCAGCGGCAATCTCCCTTGCAGCCGTTCTGCCGTCCGCTCCAATCACCTTGCTGTATAAGACCCGGTTCCAGGAGACGCCCTGGGCAATCAGCGCAGAATGGTCAGCCACAGATTCGCCCCAGTTATTGTAGGCTCTGAAAAGCGCAGATACCTGCACAGCTTGGCCGTTCCTATATTCCGTAGTCCGGATTGACAAGCTTCCGGCGGGTCCGCTGCCTTTGATGCCAAACAGATTATTAGCCTTCGCGGTCAGGCTGCTGTTCCCCCAGCCGGATTCCAGCGCGGCCTGGGCAATTGTCAGGGAAGCCGCAATATGACTGCGCTGCATATCAGCCACGGCAAAGGAGGCTATTCGGGAGATAAACTCAGAATCCGTCATTTCATCACATCCCTTCCTACTATATTAAATGCTCGTTCTGTTATGCTGCCTGTGCTTATCCCTGATACTTCAGGGTCATTTATGCAAAAAGCGCCAGAGCTCCCGCTCCGGCGCTTTTTAAGTTATTCGTCTAGTTAGCTTCAGCTAAAATACGCTGAGGATAATAACCAGCAAGATAAACAGTACCAAAATGGTAGCAGCAGACGTTCCAATACAGCCATAGCCGTAACCAGCCACATTCTCTCCCATTGCAATTCCTCCCTCAGCCTGTGCCGTCGTTTATGTCTTTCCTTAGCATCATATGCCTGAGGTCCTGAAAAAACCGGGCTAATGCATAATATGGTAATTATAAGCAAAAAAAGTATTGTGAAATCTTCCATCGTAGCGTAAACTAGTAATAATTAACTATATCGGAGGGACTAATTTACTATGCCTTCATATTATTTTAAGGAATTCTGGACACCGCTGAGTTGGGTAGGTATTAAGTTTTTCCGGGATGACGAAGGATTTCTATGGATTAAATGGTGGTCTAAGCCACGCAAGAGATTACGCTGACTTTGTTAGATACATATCTGCATATAGTTCTCTATAACCAGAATGCCAAATAACCTCTCTCTGTCATTTGACGGAGAAAGGTTATTTGCTGTTATGAATATGCGCTGGAGAACTTAAGAAGCCGCTTCAAACGTAATCCGGTTCTTACCGCTCCGTTTGGAAATGTATAACGCTTCATCCGCCAGCCGCAGGGTTTCAACAGTGTCGCTGCCCCCGTCCGGTGTCCATACTGCCGCGCCTACACTACAGCCGACATGCAGATTCTCGCCTCTGATCACAATGGGCAGATTGATTTTACTGATAATCCGTGAAGCCACAATTTCTGCCTCCTTCATAGGTTTGCCGGCAGAGGTATTAAGAATAATGACGAACTCATCCCCGCCCAGCCGGGCTACGATTTCATTATCACGTGTGCAGTCCATCAGCCTGAAGGCTACCTCCTGCAGCAAGGCGTCGCCGATTGCATGGCCGAAGGTATCATTTACTTTTTTGAAGCCATCCAGATCAAGGTATAGGAAACTAAGCGTTGTGCGGTTCTGCTTGGCTTTGCTGACCGCATGGGCCAGAAATTCATCCAGCGCTGCCCGGTTGGGCAAGCCCGTAAGCTTGTCATGCAGCGCCATATCCGACATGAAGCTCAGCTTGTTCTCTGTCTTGGTCAGATTATTCACCAGGTTGCGCAGTGACGCGGACAGAATCGCCACATCTTTGAACCGGGTCGAAGATGGAATCTCCACATCAGCGCCGGAGCTGAGCAGATCGGCTGTGCGGGTAATGTTCCTCAGCGGACGGCTGATCCATCCGGCCAGCAGCCAGCCGATAACCGCGAAGACAACTGCGGTGATCAGTCCGCTGATCAGAATAAAGCGCTCAAGCTGATGCACCGAGGCAAATGCAATATCCGCTGGCTGGCGGATAATGACCGACCAGCCCAGCCCGGGATAATTCAGATAGCCGTCCCCGTAGGCATAGCCGGTCAGATAGGAGTCCTGATTCCGCTCCTGTTCAATAATCCATGAACTATTACCGCTGCGGGCTTTCTGCAGCACTTCATCCGGCATTCTTTTGCCGACGAGTGCTTCAGGACCGAGAAGGATCGTGTCATCTTTCCTGCTGACAACAAACACTTCTACACCCTTCAGGCGCTCCTTGAGCGGAGTCACAATGGAAGCCTCGACTTCACGCGACCACTCCCAGCTGAGGTGTGCGGCCAGTACACCGCTTGTCCGGCCTTGCTTGTCAGTAACCGGCACGCTCACATCCACAAACTGCAAGGCTTCGCCGGTAGGATTGGGAAGCAGCTTCGAGAGCAGCACCGCATCATGGACATCACCGGTGAAGGTCCCCTTCAGGCCTTCCTGAAACACCGGCCGCTGGCTAATATTCGTACCCTGGAGTATATGATCTGTGGAAGAAAGGACATTCCCTTTATTATCGAGGAAACCCACCCAGGTGAACACCGGCAGACTCTTCTTCAGCTGATTAAGCAATCCGCTGACCTCTGAGGAGTCAACCGGCTCCTGAAATGCATTAAGCTTGCTGAGTACCTCGACTTCTCCGGAACGTGACCACATGAAATGATCAAGCTTCTCAGACATTTGGTAGGCTTCTTCCGCCAGAGAGCTGCCAATGCTGACCTCTACGGACTGTGTAGACCGGTGGCCGATAACATAGCTGAGCAACGCCGTTAATAGGATAATAATGACCGCAAAAGCCGTTGCAAATAACGTACGCAGATTTAAAGACATTCACATTCTCCTCTTCGGAAGACCTTTTCGTAGCACCGACCGCCGAGGTTGCCTGGAAGCACACTCAATGTCGAAAAGCGTCGATAATTATTTATCGGAAGGAATCAGGGGAAATATAATACAGCTACCGGCAGACTTTCCGATTTCCTTAATTTAGCTCATATGTTGTATCAATATTGTGCGGAGTTGGGCGGATGATAGTGTTTACTTTGTGGCATTATAGTATAATCTGCTTTGTAGCACATGCCACCTTAAGGAGTGATTGATGATGACAGAACAATTTGAAATGTATGATGATCCGTTCAAGATGCTTATTCTGCTGGCAACGCTTATATCGGAGAAACAGGGGACCGAGCTGAAATTTGAGCATGTCCCTTCTTATGAGAATGAGGTTTTTGCCATTGAACACCAGAGATTCCTCTATAAAAAAGACGGCACGGAAATTACCTGGTTTGAGTTCCTTGGCAGAGATATTGCCTCTTCCAGCGATCTGACCCGTTCCCAGTACAACAAAATGTTCGTAGATTGCATGGCTTCACTCTATAGCCTCTAATTCTTCACCAGGTTACATAAAGCAGCCCCAACAAAAACTGCAGCCCTGCCGTCCCGTTCCGGGGCGGCAGTTCCTTTGTTGCTACACCTATGCAGGTGTATAGGGAATAACCGGCCAGCCCCTCCGGTTATCCGACCTTGGCTCCCATCGAGCGCGCCAGCAGCACAGCCTGCTCCACATCCAGCCTTACCCCTTTAAGATCAAGACTCTTCAGGTCTATCCCCTCAAGCTTGGCACCCTGCAGATCCGCCCCTGCAAGCTGGCACTGCGCAAGCTGTACACGGCTTAAGTCGGCACCGCGCAGGTCCGCTTTTTGCAAATTGCAGCCCTGCATATCCGCCTCGGCGAACCGGATGCCCCGCAGATCCTGCCTGCTGAGATTCAGATGGCGCAGATTTGTATAAGCCCAGTCCCCTCCGGAGAGAGTAATCCCATCCATATAAGCATTCGCGAAATCGGAACCAATCATCTTGCAATTCTCAAACTTCGACACAAACAGATTCGCCCCGGTAAACTTGCAATTGGTAAAAGCCCCGTCTCGATGCAGTGAAGCATTAAGCAGCGCACCGGTAAAATCACAGTCCACAAAACGGCAGCCGGTGGAGGTCATTTCTTCCATGGAAGCCCCTCTGAACGAGCAGTGTTCAAAGGTACAACCATTTATTTCTCCATCCTGCATATTGGCATAATCAAAGTTATGATTCTGAAAGGTTTCATTGTGGTATTGATACATAATGTTTTGACCCCTCTTCCTATGGGTATTGATTCTAAAGTTCTGAATACCGGATAATAATTTATTTTTAAATATACTACTTTAGGAGATTGTCCAAGTGTAGCCGTTTCGATATAATAGCAAATAAACTCGCGGAGGTAAATGATGGATGACTCCAGCAGAAAAGAACCGTTCCGTTATGTTATGAACCAGCCCATCGATTGCTGGCTTGAAATCCCGGCCAGTAATAACGGGCCCGGAGCCAGTAAATTGACGGAAGGCATCCTGCTAGACCTTAGCCGTTCCGGCTGTAAGGTACGTACTTCTCTGAACCTCCGTTTTACTGCAGGTGATACGAAGCTGATTATACATTTCCAGCTGGCGGAAGAGAAGCTTCAGTATGAAGGAAGTGTCCGCTGGGGTTGGATGTTCGGCCTTGGACAATTCCAGTACGGGGTAAGGCTTGATCTGCAGGAAGCCGAAGAAGAACAGCTGCTGCGGGAGCTGGAGATCTGGACCCACGGCAGAAGGGCTCAAGGATTGTAACTGTAATTTGCACAAAAACGAAAGCAAGGCTGACATCGTCAGCCTTGCTTTCTTGTTGAATGGACATATGCTCAGGGCAGCTCCCTACACGATCACACTTCAATTCTTTTCTTCACCATTACAACCATTGAATAGATCAGAATAAAGGCAACTACAAATTCGAGCACAAGCGGCCATTGATTGGTAGAAAGGTATCTAATCGTTACTCCGCTTTCTGGCCGCAGATTACTCTCGTAAACCTCAAAATTAAAGGTATTGTCCAGACCAATGAAATAGCTGTTAAACATAAGTTTTTCAAGATAGGCTATACCATTCTGCAGAAGTGTGAGGATCACAATCCCTACCCATATTCTCCACTTGAACCGTAAGCTTAATGCTACAGTAATAGAGAACATGACCATAATCATCATGAAACCAGCTGACCACATAAACTGCAGTAAACATCTTAAGCCAACTGACACTATATTGTCCGGCAGGAAGTCTAGCGGGTAGATAAGCTGGTAAATGCTAAAATGCACCAGGCCCAGAGCGATCACCGTCAAGATTAGCAGCAGCGCAAACAGCAACGGTGACATGACCGTCTGCAGGGCAGTAACCGGGATAAGCCGCCGCTGGTAAGACTTCAGATTCCGGAAATAACTGAATACAGCTATAAATACAAGCGCCAATGCAAGTATAAAGTAGATAACCAGATTCAGCGAAACTAGTTGTTCATTAACTTTAGTGCTGGATATCCAAATCGCAGGCTGAACCAGCAGAGCAATTACAATAAAGACAAGGATCCGTTCCCTTCTGCGTCTCAGATCATATTTTAGCAGCTTCAGCATTCGGCAAACACCTCTCTGAACAGCTCATCTATACTTTTCCCGCGCTCCAGTCTGAGCTCTTCCACTTCGCGCTGGAGAACGATCTCCCCGTTTTTCAAGAAAATAACCTCGTCAAAAATTCGTTCGATATCGTTCACCAGGTGTGTAGAGATCAGAATGCTGCTGTCTTCCTCATAGAACTCCATCAGCGCATTCAGAATCTTGGTCCGTGCTACAGGGTCGACACCGCCGATTGGTTCATCCAGCATGTAGAGTCTGGCCCGGCGCGACAGCGCAAGCGTGAGCTGGAGACGTTCGTTCATCCCTTTGGATAACGTCCGGACCTTATCCTGCCCTCTGAGGTTCATGAAATCGAGCATCCGATGTGCTTTGGCCTGATCGAAGTCCGGGTAGAAATCCCGCTGGAACTTCAGCGCATCCCCCACATTCATCCAAGACTCCGTAACGGGGACATCAGGCATGAAGGATACAAGCTTCCGGCTCTCCACCCCAATGGGAACACCGAGGACTGATATCCGGCCTGAGCCCGGCTGTGCCAATCCTGCGATCAGCTTCATGAGGGTACTTTTGCCGCTGCCGTTGCTGCCGAGCAGTCCGGTAATTCTGCCTGCGCCCAGTCTAAAGGAGACATTGCGCAGCGCTTGTTTGGAGCCGAACTTCTTGGTCACACCCTGTACTTCAAGTAACTCATCCACTCTTGGTAATCCCCCTATTCTTGGTCGCGCTGATGTATATTCTCCGCTACGGCCGCCAGAATATCTTCACCCTGGAAGCCGAGCTCCTGCATGCCGCGGATAAAACGGTCCAGCACATCCTGTGCCATTTCCTTCTTGATGGTCAGAATCGTCTCTTCTCTTCCGGTAACATATCTGCCCATGCCGCGGCGGGTCTCCACGATTGTCTCACGCTCCAGTTCCTGAAAGGTTCTTTGTACCGTATTCGGGTTAATCTGCAGTTCTGCCGCCAATTCACGTACTGAGGGGATTTTGTCACCGGGCTTCAGCTTGCCTGTAATGATCTCCCCTTTGATGTAATTCATGATCTGAAGATAAATCGGCTGGTTGTTATCAAATTCGATAACCATCAAGCAACATCCCTGCGTCTGAAGACCGCAAATCCAGCGAACAGGAACAACGCCAGATATATGCACAGCAGCACAATGGAGAAGTTCAACGTCATTCCAGGAATCGGCGCACCCCCATCTTTATACGCTGCGAGATTTAGGTTCGGGAACAGGAAGTATTTATAGAAATCACGGTTGATGATGATTTTATCTATGGTAGTGGCAAAGATAGTCGCACCGATCGTTACCCCTGTTGAGCGGGTCAGGATTCCGAGCATAAATCCGAGCGTGGCATACACGATGCAGTATACGGAGGAGTACAACAGTGAGGTAAGGATATCGCTGAGTCCTGAGTCCCCTCCGCTGAGTCCAAAGAAGATCATTCCTGAGACAAACAGCGCGATCGTTGCAATCAGCAGCATACTCAATGAATAGAGCAGTACGGTTACATATTTAGAGGCCAGTATCGCAGTCCGGCTGCGGGCCCGGATCAGCAGAAACTTGATGGTCCCCTGGCTGTATTCTTTGGACACAATCCCCGATATCCCTACAATGACGAGGATCACCAGCACCTGGCCGATTCCTGTAGGCAGCAGTGAGTCTGCTGTGAATTCCGCCGCAGAGGTATACGTATCCGCCCCTGCCACCGTGTGCACAATATAACCTATTACAAATACCATCAGCACCAGAAGGGCATATGGAACAGTAAAGCTGCGTTTCTTCGAGATTTTGAGCCATTCATTCAGTACGAGCTGATTAAATTTACGCAATGCGGTTCCCCCCTGTCCATTTCAGGAAATCATCTTCCAGACTCTGTTTATTCTCGGTAATCCGGTATACCCCAACCTTGGCTTCACTGAGTGCAGCCACAAGCACCGGAACATTCCCGTCGGGCAGGCTTACATGCAGCTCGGAGTGAGCTTCATCTGTCCCGGTCACCTCCACACCTTGCAATGCTTCGGCAACAGTACGCGCGTTCCCGGTATTATCCACCCGGATGGTGAGGGCTACTTCACTGCGCGCTTCCGGCGCCTCAGCAATCTGCGTAACCGTCACAAGCTTCCCGTTCTGAATGACAACTGCGCGGTGGCAGATCTGTTCAATCTCGGCCAGCATATGGCTGGAGATTAGTATTGCAATTCCTTCCACCTCGGCAATCGTGCGCATATAATCGCGCATTTCCCGGATTCCGGCGGGGTCCAGCCCGTTGGTCGGTTCATCCAGAATGAGCAGCTTCGGCGAATGCAGCAAGGCCTGGGCGATGCCCAGACGCTGGCGCATGCCCAGCGAATATGCTTTTACCTTCTTCTCCATCGCTTCCTGCAGTCCAACCAGCGCCACAACTTCATCAATCCGCGATTCTCCGGCCCCGTCGCTCATCCGCAGATACTGCTTCAGATTGTCATAACCGGTCATATGGGGATAAAACTCCGGATTCTCGATGATCGCTCCGATCTGCGAGATGGCCCGCTTGAAATCCTTTTGTATGCTGTGCCCATGAATGAGGACATCTCCTCCGCTCATACGGATGAGTCCGGTCATCATGCGGATGGTGGTCGTTTTGCCCGCCCCGTTTGGACCCAGCAGTCCGATAATCTCCCCTCTGCGGATGTCGAAGCTAAGGTTGTCTACGATTGCCTTCCCTTTTATCACCTTGCTGACGCCTTGCATTTCCAATACGGTTTCTTTCTTCACCGGGCCTGACAGCCCTTGATTACGAGTGGATGTATTCATGACAGCCTCCTTGTGTAGTACGGGATTGTTATTGTTTTCAACTGTGCTTTTAAATTGTTGTATTGGTGTGTTAGTTAAATAGTACACTAGACATTTCAATCTGTAAAGCCCGTTTGTGAATTTTTTCCTTATCCTCACCTGAAACAGGCTATTCATGCGTGGGGTTTAACCATACCAGTCTTCCAAAGCAATCATAGAATAGTATTGCAACTGGCAGTATCGCACTGCATTTGCCATTCCAGCTTCGAGGAGGAGTTCGCATGGACAAAGAGGTTCATATCTCACAGACTTATCCGCGGCTGACCGTGTACAGCGAGGAAAACTACCGGGGAAGAAGCAGAATTTACAGGGGCAATCTGGGTATCCGTAATACAGACAATATCCTGGACGGAATCGAAAGTCTCCGTTTCTTCTCCACCAGCAGCAATGCTACGCTCGTCCTGTTCAGCAGAACCCGGTTCAGAGGCAGCTTCCGTGTACTTCGCGGGAACCACAGTATTCGTGATCTGGATGACTATATCTCAGGCAACGATGTAGAGTCGATTATCTCAACTAACCAAAGGCTGACCCTGGCACAAATCCGCAGCATCCGCAGCAGCGGAAATCTGCCTTCGGGTTACCGGCTGATCTAGTAGCATCCACAAGACCAATAGGGCACGCTCCGGTATCGCCCAGCCGGAGTGTGCCCTATTTGGTTGTTCGAATGAATCCAAAGCGGGTAATCAAGGAAACCTTCTTCCAGAAATACTTCTGGCTGTTAGCTGGATTTGCCTTTGCCGTAGTTATCCTGGGGTTTGCTGACCGCTATTATGTCACAGCCTGGGGGCTTGGAGTGCAGCAGGGGCTCATCACCGCCAAAACGGTGCAATGTGCCATCTTATGGATAGCCGGACTGATATTAACATTGAAGCTTTACGGCATCACAATTAGAGCTAGGGACAAATTCAAGGGCGGCTACCGGTTCTTCTATATCTTCAGCTTCCTGAATTGGCCCGCAGCGGTGCTGCTGGTTCTAACCTTTGTCTTCCAAACCCCTCAGTAGACGCTTGACCTGGTTCATTATTGGAAAAGCGGCAGCTTCGCCGAGTATTCTACCCTAATTACGGACAGCAGGAAAAGCTGCGAAACCAGCGGCAGCTGTACGCTCATCGTAGACACCACGGATCAGGGGAGATTCCGTGTTAATGGCTATATGAGCAGTCTGATTCTTGCTCATGAAACAGAAATAACCGCCATCCGGTATCTTCCTGCTTCCCGGCGAATCATTAATTTCCGTACGGGGGAGGGCTGGCAGTAAACTAGCGGATGAATAAATTCAGCTACAGCTTCCCGCCCGACATCTGAAGCACCTCTGCTGCGAGCACTGCGATCTGCTCCTGCAGCACATCCACTTCATCAATGCCTTTCCAGTAACGGGTGACAAAATGAAGAAAGACGTCGACCTTACGCAGCAGGATCAGCGTGGGAATCGCTGCAAATTCTTCCGCCGTAAACATGATCTTGCGGCTGAAGCCCCGCCAGAAATCACGGAGAATCCGCTCTTCCTCTTCGTGGCACAGCATTCCGGATAGAATGACCGCAGCCTCCATGGCCCGCACATCCCAGGTACAGAACTCAAAATCAAGCAGCGCCGTCACCTGCGCAGCATCCTCCGCATCCACCAGCAGGTTGGAGGCATTAAGATCGCCATGCACCAGCTGGTGGGGTAATCCCTCCAGCTGCTCCAATGAGTCTGCCACACCTTCATAAGCCTCAACCAGCACTTTCAGTTCGGGCAGCAAACCCTGGAGAGGTTCAGGCGGGTTCAACAACAGGTCGCGAAGCGCTTCCCGGGTACACAGCGGGTATGACCGCCCCAACTCATAGTAGGGCTTGTATACAGCAGGGATCTCCGGCTTCACATCAGCGAGCACAGCAGATAATGTCCCGGCCGCCTCACCGAACGACTCATAGAAGCCCGAATCCTGTTCAGCGGGAGATTCACCATCAATATAGCCGAACAGGCAAGCGAGCTTTCCGTCCCCCTCTTCAAGCTGAACCATCGTTTCCCCTGTGGAGGTAAGAATGGGAACAGGGGTTTTAAACGGCAAATCCAGTATAGCCAGCTTCTGCAGCACGGCATGCTCGAACTCTATTTTATTCCGGTCCCGATGTGTATCATAGATTCTTAGTACAGCGCGGCGGGCGTCCTTGTCCACGAAGTAGGTGGTGTTATTCCAGCCTCCGCTCCGCTTCCTTAACGTTCCATTCCACTCCGGCCAGGCCTGGCTTACAATAGTATCCGTAGGCTTTTGCCCCTTTCCAAGTAAATATATGTACTGTAATTATCTTCAGTTCACTCCACTGGTTCTCAAGCCATTGTAGAATCAGGATTGAGACTATGTCAAATTGCCATGATTCAGGTTCAGCGGTTATGCGGAAATCTATTTTTCCGTTATAATTAACTTCACAGAATATAAGTAAAGGATGGGATACATATGCACGCTACCGTAACCAAACGCTGGCTGCTCGCCAGACTCTACGAGCCGGAGCAGATCATCGTTGACTGCCGCTTCACACTGGGCAAACCTCAGGCCGGCAGAAATAGTTATGAAGAAGAGCATATTCCGGGTGCAGTCTATCTGGATATGGAGCTGGATCTGTCATCTCCGGTTGGCGGACATGGCGGCCGTCATCCCCTGCCTGATCCTGAGGTGCTGGCCGCACGGCTCACGAAGCTTGGAATCGGCAACGATTCACGTATTGTCGCCTATGACGATGAGAGCGGCATGAACGCTGCCCGGCTGTGGTGGCTGCTGCGCTACCTCGGACACGAGCAGGTATTCATCCTGGAAGGCGGCTTCAGCCAGTGGAAAGCCGAGAAATACCCGGTGACGGATCATCAGCCGGTGCGGGTGCCAAGTACTTTTACGGCAAATGTACAGCCGCATATGCTGGTGGACGTTGAAGAGGTTCGGGAGGTGTCGAAGAAGACGGTAAATGCTGTCTTGATCGACTCCCGCGCGAATGACCGCTATCACGGCCAGAACGAGACCTTGGACAAGAAGGCCGGACATATCCCCGGCGCGGTTAATTACTTCTGGAAAGACACGCAGAACGCAGACGGCAGCTTCAAGAGCGCCGATGAGCTTGCGGAGCACTTTGCAGGTCTCGACAAGGACTGTGAGATCATCGTCTACTGCGGCTCCGGAGTAACCGCTTGCCCGAATGTACTGGCCTTGGAGAAGGCCGGGTTCAAGAACGTGCGGCTGTATGCGGGGAGCTGGAGTGACTGGATTTCGTACGAGGAGAATCCGGTGGCGACTGGGGAAGAGTAAATATGATGAGCCCGCGTCCGACGCGGGCTATTTGTGCTGGGATCATATAGGTTTAGAATTCGTACAGAGTCCAAGAGGTATCTTAAGCCAACAAGGAGTTAACCTCAAGCGGGAGAAAACATTTGCAAGCAGATAAAGGACATTAACTAATTATCGCTCCCTGAACACATCGAGAGAGATCAGGAGAACGCTCCAAACAAGTAAGGTGTTTTTTGTTAATTTGAGAAAATCCACAGAATTCTTCATACGCACTCAAGGCTTTTAGCCATTTATTCAGGTGCGAAAGTTGAGTGACTTATAATACTGGAGGTACATTTTTTTGGAACTTGAGAAGCTTTTGTTTCTTTTATCTAAGGCCGAACAACCTAATCATGTATTATTTTCATTAAACATCTACGGCATTACTTCTAGAAAATTTAAAACAATTGTAGCACTTGTGAATTATGATAAAGATATAATCCCAAATCAACTAAGTAACCTTGCTAGGTCGGATGCACATGATTTTGTTTCTTATTTTTCTTCAGAAAATCTATTTTTTGTTGATGAAAAATTATTAGAAGAGATAAACGACGGAAAATCAGTAGACTTTCCACTTGATTATTCAATAATGGTTGATTCAAATTATGCGAGCTATATACATAGATTTATCAATGCTGATACTATAGATTTCAATAATAATGTATTCAACACAATTTCTATATTGCTAAAGGAAAGATTTAATTATGACTATTGGTTCTATTTACTAGAAAACTACAAGGATACTTCACTACATATGGAATTCAACTTACAAATTTTCATAAAGGAGCATCAGGATCTACATTCGAATTTAGTTAGTTTAGAGCTTTTTAAAAGTATAGATATTGATGAATTTAAAGATTCTAATAGAATAATTTACACAATTTCCAAAGAACAAGCAGTTAACAATGCAAATAAATTAATTGAGGACTTGTATTGCAGTGAAAGCGGGAAAGAATTTCTGAATCAATTTATCTTTATCCAAAAACAAATGACACTAATACTAATTGGAATACTGAAAATAAACTTTAAAAGTGGAAAGAATGCTGCAAAGAAAGTTTCTGAGTTATTTGAATACATGAATGAGATTGTAGGTGCCTACTTTGATCGTGAAATGATATTGGCACATAAATATTTCAATAAACCTGGTGGATTTAGAATATTTAGCAAAATTCAAAAGAGGGGTAAAACATCTGATTTATTAAAAAAAATTGAAAATATATCATGGGACTTTATTGTCCCGCGAGTTATGGAATATTTCATGAAGAATGTTGGCGAAGGGCGATTTTATTTACCCTTCTTTTTATCACATGACAGGGGTCTTAAAGATATTATGGATCTCTACAAAGTCAAAGGTGTCTTTTTTAATGAGGAGATCGGTCCACTACCGCTTACAAGTGAGACAAACGTTGAGTATTTTGAGAAAGAAGGTTGTACGATAGATTTTGAATTCTATTTTTCAAATGAAAATAAGCAAAAACGGGCTCGAATACTTAAGAGAAATAGACAATCCGTTGAGGAACTTATACAAAAAGAGTTTCAAGAGCTGGTGGAGATATTAGGTAATTAAAGCGCCTCTAAATCTAGCTTGCTAATAATTTCCGATGATGGTTTGAAGCTAATCCTACTTTTATGAACATGTATGAGTATAGGAAACATTGTTTGACTCAGTAAATTGTATGTAACTCTCGTTTTTTATACTCCGAAGTTAACATGAAGCCAACTAGCATTCACGTTGCCAGCTGCGAATGTACAACTCTTTACAGGAAGTTGGAGCGATCGATTAGTTATGTAAAGCTGTGGCTACCGGCGAATAATCAACATTAGAGCCAATTAGAGGAGCAATTCATCATCCCGCCGCCTCTTTACATGGCTGGTTTTCCATAACCATTCGCCGGTTACATTACTCATCAGTTCAGATCTGGACTTTGGCGTACCTATATACTCATAATAAATAATTCGCTGAGATACTCCTCTTGCCACGGGGTGAAATTCCCCTTTATCCACCAGCATGCGGCAGTATTTGATGACAGTCGTTGTATGCAGCTCCAGCTCTCTCGCAGCTTCAGCCGGGCGAAGGACACGATGGGGACGGAGGGCTGACCGCATCAAATCACATTCAATTTTAGAATAGGTTCTCTTAGCGCTGCTATGTACAGACCTTTCTGCCGACAAATATGGAAACAGAATACTCCGCAGCGCGGAGAGGATGAACGACGGATTCTCTTTCAGCTCATCCAGTGATATAAAGAGCAGCATGCAATCCTGTGACTGTAGGAAAAGCCCGCGGTTCAGGTCCATCCGGTATTTGCTCCGGTCCGTGCCATGTGAGCCAAAGTCCATAATCTCAAATGCAATACGCCAGACTCCTACCTCCCATAATACATCGACAAAATAGGATCTGCCACGCCAATCCTTAACTTCATATTCCGGGTGTAGTCCCTGAAAATGTCCGGCCAGCCAATGCTCATGTTCTTCCTTAAAGCCCATTGTCCATCCCTCACTCTGCAATGTAATTTGCTTCTAAACGCACAAAACCCCGCCTTCTTCCGAATAGGTTAGGAGACGGGGCATACTTTGCCGCGTTTGCTTGTATCTATACTTAGTGTGACACTTTTAGCTGGCTAAAATAATAAAAAAAGATCAATTCTGTATTCAGTCAAAGGTTACAGTAATTAATGGATTGTCTAATGACATAATCTATGGTATCAATTGTAAGACGAAGAATAAAATGCTAACAAGGAAAGAGGTTTTTTGATGTGGGATCGTAAAGAAATAAAGGGAAGGGCTAAGAATGTTCTCCGCACCTCGTATTGGAAGGCTTTTGTAGTAAGTTTACTGCTGGTCTTTCTCGGAGAAGGCTCAGGTCTTCCAAGCTTAAATCGGAACTGGGGATCGTCGGCACGTTCTAAAATTTCCAGCTCCGGTGTGGAAGTAGATTGGAGCGTGTTAGGGTCTTTTCTTGCAATCGCATTATTCATAATTGGCATCTTCGTAGTAATTGGAATAGCGTTTTATGTCCTGATCGCTTCCCCTCTTACTGTAGGTTCACTGCGCTACTTCAAACGATCTGCCGAGGGTGAAGTCCGGATGGGCAATGTCGGCTATGCGTTTAACAGGGACCGGTATTGGGCTATAGTTCTAACTATGCTCTGGAGAGGTTTCTTGAATTTCTTATGGTTCCTGCTGCTCATCATTCCTGGCATTGTAAAATCCTATGCGTACAGTCAGGTGCCTTACATCCTTGCGGACAATCCGCATATCGGGTATAACCGCGCAGTAGAATTAAGCAAGCAAATGACACGCGGTCATAAATTCAGCATGTTTGTGCTTGATTTGAGCTTCATTGGCTGGATTCTGCTGGGCCTGCTGGCACTCGGCATCGGCGTATTATTTGTTCAGCCCTATATCAATGCCACTAAGGCCGAGCTGTACCTGGAGTTGCGCCACAATGCACTTTCGTATAATTTGACAACGGCCCATGAACTCCGGTTAGCACAGACCCCGTTTTACTAATATCATATCAGTTAATCTTTAATACCAGGATGGAGTTGCTGAAAGCGGTAATCGTCAAACTGCAGCAGCTCCATTACCTTTGACTCAGCTTCTACGGCGCCCTGTTAGATTTGCCAGCTCTCTTCGCACGCTCACACCCAAGCTCTTAATTGATCCATGTCTGATTTCCACTATTTATACAAGTACACAACATAATTCAACTGAAAAGCATTGTATACAAAAGTAAACAGCCGGCCTTGTTCAAAAAGACTCCTTCGTCTCCGTGCAGCATCTGTCCGCATCCCGGAGCATCTGTCAGCACTTCTGCGAAGCGGTCCGTTGAGGCCCTCCTGTTCCGGCCTTAGCCGTGCTCACCCTGCCTGAAGAAGACTGGACCGCATTGGGTGCGTTCCGTAATTCCTGTATAATGGTAAACATTACGCCGGATGTGATATTACTCTTACTAACCGCAGGTAAACAAGGTCCATCAGGCGTCTGAAACCGCAAACCGGAAAGGATGAAGTCATTTGAGTTATACGGAATTACTGGAACGGAAAAGCGAAATTCTGAAGAAGACAGTCGAGAACTGGGTTATGAAAGAAAATCGCGACGGACTGGACCGTCAGGAGACCCATATTTACCGGAATATGCTCAAGGAGCTTCACCAGAACGAATATGAATTAAATGGTGTGCGGGACGAAGAAGCCGTCAAACGCCAGGACTCCGAGTCTTCTAAAAAGAAAAACACCGTGACCGCTCTCGAACATGCAAGCACAAACGTTTGATTACGGTTAACGTACCGTTTGCGAATAAGAATATGACGGGCCGCCCGTGCTCAGTTGCTTGCTGAAGCCGGGCGGCTTTTTTTTGCCGGACAATAACTGAGCAGGTTGTCTTGTGTGCGTACCGGTTTGAGCGGACTCCGCCTGCACCAGCTCGTATCGCGGATGTTGCGGGAAGACTTCCAGCGGCGGGACCCGGGACGATATCACCGGATGCGGTCCAGAACAGTCTTGCTCACAGAGAGGTTCCCTGCGTCCAATATACACTGCAGCAACCGAAGCTTTTCATATGAGCCCCTACATTCTACCGTCACTCCAGGCTGGCATTTATCCATCTGGGGCATGTACTCACAAGGGTGCTGAGGGAGATTGATCTGCACGGTGACAGATAGCGGAAGGTGGTACGAAGAATGAATGACAAGAACGGGATCCCTACTGCGGGAACCTTCGGACAGCTTAATCAGATGTGGTTCAGGCTTCGCAGCATTGAGCAGAACAGCAGTCTCACGGGAGAGTGTTCACTCCGCCTGCAATTTCTTGAATCGCATCTGCTCCTGATTCCAGTTTCGGGCCGGGGCTGGATCACTGTGGACGGCAAGTATAGCGAACTCAGACCCGGATATTTGTCCGTGTGCCTGCCTGGGCAACTAATCGAAGCACAGTTAGACAGCTCAGGAGAGCTGGGATTATATATTCTGCGCTTTGATGTATTTGGGCTGCGTGATCTGCCTGGGCCTCATGAACCTCATGAACCGGCAAGCTCTCCGGAGCTTCATTGTCGCTTCCCATGGGAAGGCGAAGCCGCAGTTGCTTCAACGATTACTTACAGCAAACACTGTGAAGCCATCGCCGCTTCCATGCGGAGTGATAACGGCCTGGAGCGGCTGCGGGCCCAGAGCAGATTCTATGAACTGCTGTACAGCTTGCTCAGCGATGCAGACCAGCTGCAGCCGAGCGATATCGACGCTGTTATGGAGCGGGTCAAGACTTATATAGAGCAGCACTACCGTGAGGATCTCTCCATCGCTCTGCTGGCTGGCGAGGCAGGCACCAGCGCAAGACATTTCATCCGGCTGTTCAAGCAGAGATACGGTCTCAGCGCGATTGAATACCTGACCGAATACCGGATCAGACAAGCAAGAAGTTTTATGCTGCCGCATACGAATTATGAATTGAAGGATATTGCCGCTTACGTCGGTTACAAGGATATTGCTTATTTCCGGCGCAAGTTCAAGCAAGTTACGGGTGTAGCTCCGGCCACCTTCATGCGGAATGCCAAGTTGAAGATCGTTGCCTACCACGGCAATCTAATCGGGGCACTGCTTACGCTGAATATTATTCCCTTCGCTGCTCCGGCTGACCATCCGTGGACTGAATATTACCGCCGGAAATATGAGCCAGGTGCAGTGCTGCCGCTTGCCGAGGATGATGAGAGCAGAATAGAGCAGCTCGCCTCCCTCCGTCCTGATTACATCTTGGGTTTGGAGCAAACGCTAAGTCCGGCTATACAGCAGCAGCTTGGAGAGCTTGCCTCCACTTATCTGGTGCCCCGTCATCCCATGGACTGGCGGACGCAATTAAGATTCATTGGAGATTGCCTGGGCAAGTCAAAGGAGGCGGCAGCATGGCTAAACCGGTATGAGCGCAAAGCCAAATCTATACGGGCAGACTTCGTCTTTGAACCCGCCAGTGTCAGACTGCTGATTGCCCGGATATCTGCACAGACAATCACCGTGATGTCTAACCGGAGCCTAGGTGAAGTACTCTACGATGATCTGCAGTTTATTCCGGCGAACGTTGTGAACCGCAAGCTTGAAGGGCAGACCTTGACGCTGGAAGAGTTGGAGTCTGCGGATACGGACAAGCTTCTGCTGATTGTAGATGAGGATGCCAGCTCGCAGGCCATCTGGTCCAGGCTCCGGGATAAGGCGCCGTGGAAGCATCCTGATTCAGCCGGATATTCGCGTGTTGAGCTTCTCCCTCCCTTCCCTTGGACGGAGTATACCTCATTTACACAGGAGCTGATTCTTGAGCTGGCTCTGTCTCTGTGGCGTAATTGGACATAAAATATTGGCGTGATCGTCAATAGTCGAAAACTCAGGATTGTTTTATACTCCTAACAGTGATATTGATTCTCACTATCAGGTGAGGATGAAGGTATCAATACTCAGGAGGTTACAAAATATATGAGACAGATGAGACAAGGTATGGCATTGTGTATGGCTATTGTCCTGATATTGATCATGGCGGCCTGCTCAAATAAGGATGGACAGGCCAAGGCTGACGCTACAGCGAAAGCGGATTATCGTGTAGTGAACAGTGAACAAGGAGAGATTAAGATCCCTGCCCATCCCACTAGAGTCGTTGGCCTATCCGTAGTCTACCCGGAGTTTCTGCAAGCCTTAGGCGTTACACCCGTCGCAGTTCAGAATTACCAGGAAGAGTTCCCTACCTATCTACAAGAGCCTTTCAAGGATACTCTGAAAATGGGCATTGCCAAAACCCCGAATTTTGAAATGATATTGGCCTCCGATCCAGATCTCATCCTTGCTCCCGCATGGTGGTCAGGCAAAGACTTTGACCAGTTATCCGGGATCGCACCGACGGTTCTGCTGCCCGAACGTGAGGACTGGCGTGATGAACTGAAGGATATCGCCGAGGTGCTGGACAAGAAGGAACTTGCAGAGAAAGTCATTCAGGAGCTCGAGGTCCAGGAAGACGAAGCCAAACTGAAGTTAGATGCCCTGGTTGGCAACGAAACCGTGATGTATATGATGGTTATGCCTAACAGCTTCGTTCTCTATGGGGATCAGATCGATCGCGGCAAGTTTATTCATACCATCATGGGACTGGAGATGATTCCAAACTTCCCTGATAAAGATCCGTCACTTTCCATATCCCTGGAGAAGTTACCGGAGTACAACCCCGACCACCTCATTCTGCAATTGAATAATGAGGACAGCCCGGAGGTGCAGCAAACCTATGAGGATATGCTGAACAGCCCTCTGTGGAAGAACATGAAGGCAGTCAAGAATAATCAGGTGTACATGATGGCGGGCAAGGATTGGTTTAACCTGGGCATGTCTCCGCTGGCGAACCGCTATGCGATTGATGCGGTTCTAGAGGCCTTCGGAGGCAACTCGAAATAAAGGGGATTTCAGGATGTGCGAAACTGGAAACATGCAGTGGGCAGAACGTTTCTTCATCTTTCCTGAAGCCGTAGAGAATGCAGTGATTACTATATCACTTACTGAATTATGCCAGCCTGCTGCAGCAGAGCATCTGCTCAGCACTTATGCTTCTATGCTTGGAACGGCGAACAAACGACTCGCGGCGGCCATCTTTTGCAGCTGGATCGCCGGAATCTGCGGAGCCAAAGCTGTACTGCTAACGGCTGGACACCCGATGGCTTATGATTTGTGCGGGAGCAATATGTCTGTGCAGCTCCTCCGCACGGAGGGATACCCCGAATTCGCCTTCCCTATCCATAATCTGCGGGAGGGTGTCTATGATCGGACGGGTAAGGGAAATGAATTCATAGACGAGCTTGGAATGTTCTACAAAAATGATGTCAGACCGATTATTGCTGCGCTTGCCGAGGCTTCACAGACCGGAGCAGTGATGCTGTGGAAGCAGGTGTACAGTCAGTTGTATACCTTCATGGAAGAGGAAGCCCAGGATGCAGCAAGTGAGATCCGCCGCGCTCAGATCACCGAACAATTCAAGGCTGTGACCTGGGCGCTGAAGCCGGAGGACTTCGGACTTCGCAGTAATCCGTTCCGCATTCTAGCCAGATTCCGAACGGACCCAAGCCCCCCTCATCACTTGATATCTATTAAGGCAACCTGCTGTCTGGCCTACCAGCTCAGAGCGGATCATGGATATTGCAGCAGTTGTCCTATACTGCCGGTGGAATAGACAGACAACAACAAGCTGAGCATAAAGTCGCATTTACACCGCACTCTCTTCGGAACGCAAAAAATACATCGCCGGTGAGCATGCGTCCCTTGGCGATGTATTCTTCAATTATCATATATTGGTAATCAGTATAGGGAAAAGGATCATTAAGGCTGGGCTTTTTCAACATGTATTTCAATCGTCTGTAATTGGTTGCGCTATTAACTGTAGAACTGCCAGAATACAAGCAACCCCACCTGAACAACCATCATGACTATAGGAAGAATAGCTGACCACTTGCCACGGGCTGTTGAAGCAGAGCGGTTCTTCCTCCAGGATAGCAGCAGCGCGGCCAAGAACAACACCGCCAGTCCAGTCAGACCATAGTTAACCAAAATCTGCGGATACACTTCTGCGTAGGCACGTTCATTGTTGCTTAGCATCCTCAAGGCCAGAATCAGGTTGTTCAACACAATGCCGGTGCCTGTCAAAGTGAGGCCAGCTGCCAGCATGCGGCTGACGGCACGTGGTGCAGGGCGTGTTCCGGCTCTTCGCTTGTTCAATATTGCCTGTATCAGCAAGACAAACGGGGCGATAACGAAATAGAGGATGACCAGTGCCGCAAGCACGGCACTCAAGAGCAGCACCGGCATTGATTTGCCTGCAGGCAGCGGCAAATAATCTGTCGTATATACCGAGATGGCCTCCACCTTACCCTCACTGACCGTGGCATGCAGCATTGGCCAGGCATCCAGCGCCGAGTCTCCGCTCACTTTCTCATAGAGATAGGGCTGAACCTGCTTATAGCTTCCAGTCATCCCGGCAAGTGATACCCGGAGTTGATCTTCCCCCTGTGGCTCAAGCTTCATCAGCGTTAGATAGGGGAATAGATTCATGAAGCCGTGTCCGGGGCGCCGCGCAGCCATGAATTCGCCTTGAACCTCTGACGAATCCGGCAGATCACCGGCATCTGCCTGCTCACGCGTGCCCAGTATTGCTTTGGTCAGACCATGTACAATATTGGATTCGCTGGCCTGATTGGTCATAATTATAATCGCGAACCGGTCTTCGGGCACAATCTGCAGATTGGTGGCAAATGCAATCGTATTTCCGCCATGTCCAAGCGTACGCTTCATTCCGGGATATTCCCAGAACCCATGGGCAATACCCGGCATTCCTTCAGCTGAGGTATAACTCTGAGTCAGCATCGTGCCCAGTGTCTCCGGCTTCTCGAACAGAGGGGATGCTTCTCCGGCTGCAGGCATGAATGCCATCGCAAACTTAGCCAGATCTTCTGCAGTGCCGTTATTGCCTCCGTTAGGGTACATGGACATATAATTCCATGATCCTTGCGTAAAACTCCCTTCTCCCTCGAAGAAATAACCTTTAGCTTTATGCTCCAGCAGCTCCGGACGGTCCTCTACAATAGAATAGGCAATCGAATCCTTCATCCCGAGGGGATCAAAAATATGCTGATGAACGTATTCATGATAAGGCTGGCCGCTGATTCTCTCCACAATATAGGCAGCCAGTGAGTTGCCGCAGTTAGAGTAAGCTACAACCTCACCCGGTCTGTAAATCTGTGCCGGCTGGGCCTGCTGCAGCCCCTCTTCCAAAGAGCGTACTTCCTCAGGGGACTGATAAGCCATGTCGAACATATACTCCTCGAATCCGGCATTGTGGTTCATCAGATGAAGCATCGTTATGGGATCATCATATTTCAGCCTGGTCAGGAAATTGTCCGGCAAAAGCTTCCAAACGGGTCAGCAGAATCCCTGATGGGGTTACTCCCACTGCTCCTCCGCTGCCTTTCCCGGCAGCAAATGCCGTGATACTGCCGGATAATAGCAATAGTATTGAGAACATAACGGTAAATTCTTTTCTTGACAATTAAACCTCTCCTTTAGTCGGGTAAATTCCTGCAGTTCCCCCATTCTAACAAATATCATCCTGCATAACATTACAGACAGCTTACATTTATGCCGGATGGACTGGTATTATCTTAATTGAAGACAGCATTATAACCACTCAGGAAGAAGGCATCTCATGAATAACTTTTATAATACGTTAGCTTATATAACTGATGCGTTTTATGCACCTGCCCGCTTCACTGTTGATTCAGTGCGGGAAGAACCTCAGAATGCCGAATACGGCGCAGGGTGGTTCCAGCTGAATACTCTGTCCGTTCGGTTCCGTGTTGCAAAAATCACCCCAACGAAGACAGGGCAGTTTGTCGTCTTCTGGGAAAAGGATGCGGAGCGGAAAAACCGGGCTTTTGCCTATATGAACGCTCCCGATATATTGGTAATCCACACCTTCCATCCCTTCAGCGGGGAGAGTGGACAGTTCGTCTTTCCCAAAGACGTGCTGAGAATGCAAGGGGTGCTGGCGGACAAGGATGCACCAGGAAAAATGGCAATGCGCGTGTATCCGGACTGGGATACCGTGACTAATAAGCAGGCTTCTGCTGCGCAGAAATGGCAGCTGCCTTATTTTTCGAGAGTAGCTCCCATGAACGATCAGCATATGCAGGCCTTAACCCGGTTGTATGAACCAAAGGAATTACAGCTATGATTCTGTTCATTCACCGGAAGGATCTGCGGACAGATGATCTTCCAGCTTTTGATGCCATCTGCTCTGCGCAGGAAAACTCCCTGCATGTATTGATTCTGGAGCCATTTTTATTACGGAATGAACGTTATCTTGAGCATAGCGGCCTGAATTTCCTCCAGCATGTATCCACCCTGCAGCAGGAATATGAACGTCAAGGTAAGCTTCTCCATATTCTTTACGGGGAGCCGGATGCTATCTTAAGGAGTCTGGCCGGGGTTCACCCGATTCATGAGGTTAGGATCCATGCCGACTATACCCCCTATGCTCTGAAAAGAGACAGGCTTCTGCGTGACACGGCCCATGCGCTGAGCCTCCGGTTTCACACCCATCATGACAGCATGCTCTGTGACCTGGAAGATTTCATGGATTGGTGCGGGCGGAGTGAGCCCTTTAAGGTATTCACCCCCTTTTACCGCCGCTGGCGCAGTTTTCTCTCGGAACGCTTCCGGCCTCCCTACTCTGCGGGTCTGCAGGAACTGCAAACCGTGGACATTCATCCGCAAATAACTGACACCTTCCGGATTCCCGGAGAGATTACCCGGCAGCTCACAGCGCTTGCCCAGCCTGCGCAGACGATGAGTCCCCGTCATCTGCTTGAGGATTTCCTGCAAACGGAGCTGCAGCATTATGCGGCACACCGTGATAACTATTCGCAGGAAGGGACAAGCCGGCTCAGCAGGCATATTAATACAGGGGCGATTTCTGTCCGGACGGTCTATAGCCGGCTTACGGAGAACGGGCACTTCGGGGAAGAATGGCTCAGACAGGTGGCCTGGAGGGATTTCTTTCTGTATCAGGCGCGGCTGGAACCTGATTATTTCAACTACGAGAATGTGTATGATCTGTCTGCTCTGGGGACATGTAATTTCGAGGCATGGTCCAGCGGTAAGACCGGTATTCCGGTCATCGATGCAGCTATGCGCCAGCTGAATGAAACCGGCTGGATGCCAAACCGGCTGCGGATGATTACTGCGATGTTCCTGACCAAGAATCTCGGCTGCCCGTTTATTTACGGGGAGCGCTACTTCCGGCTGAAGCTTAGCGATTATGACAATACTTTGAACCGCGGCGGCTGGCTGTGGAGCTCTTCACTCGGATACGATGCCTCGCCTTACTTCCGGGTGATGAATCCGGTAACCCAGTCTCAGACCCACGACCCAAGCGGCAGCTATATCCGCACCTGGATGCCTGAGCTGTCAGAACTGTCAGACCAGGCCATCCACCTGCCCCGCGCTGATGCCATTGTTGATCTTAAGCGGTCACGGGCGCTGGCTATAGAACTCTACAAGGAAATATTGAGCAGCAAAGGAGCTGCGTCTCAAGAGTGAGCTGCTTATAACAAGAAAGGCCCATCCGAATATCCGGATGGACCCTTCTTGTACTATCGCTCTGAATGATTAAAATTCACATGAATGGATACTACCTCCGACCGCGATCCGATACGGATCGGCGGACCCCAGAATCCATATCCGGAGGATACTATGGAATGGAGCTGCCCTTTCTGCAGATATCCCCAGTCATTCTCAAACAATCTGTCAGTCAATATATTGGCAGGCGCAATCTGTCCGCGGTGGGTATGACCGGAGACCATCAGATCAATCCCCTGCTCCTCTGCTGTGTCGAAACCGACCGGTTGATGCTCCAGCATAAACACCGGCTTAGCAGGATCTGTGTTCTTGGTCAGATCCTCCAGCTTCGCACGTTCCTTATCACTGTAATCCTTCCGCCCGATCAGCGTCAGCCAGTCTCCCACCTCAATGGCTTCATCATAGAGAACCTGAATCCCGCTCTCCTCCAGAAGACTGATGATCTCCTCCGTCCCGCCTTTGAAGCGGTCATGATTACCCAGAGAAGCATACACGCCGAGCGGAGCCTTAATCTCCGATAAAACAGCTCCGATTCCCTTCTCCTTATACGGCCGGACATCATCATCTACAATATCACCGGGGAGCAGGACAATATCCGGGTGTAGCGCATTGATCTCCTCAACCATCCGCAGCGCATGGCCTTTACCCGACAAATAGCCGAAATGCATATCAGAGGCCATCACAATATGAAGTTCACCGTTCGCCGGACCCGTCTTGCCGATCTTAAGTTCATAGGAACGGACAACCGGACTGTAAGCGTTGAAGCTCCCGAATCCAAGCAGACCGGCCAGCAGCAGCATAGTAAGAATCCCCGACCACTTCTGAACGGCATGACGCGGCAGCCTGCTCAGCTTCGTTAGCCAGACCGATAGATGAACAAGCGGCAGCAGCAGAATCAATAAGCTGAACAAGGCCAGCCAGTAGCTGCCGATAACACTTAAAATCGCCGATCCTGCAACCACTCTGGACAGGATCAGCGAGCTGGCCAGAAAAACAAGCGCAAGGATATAGAATAGCCGGAACCTGCCCGACACTACCGGCTTGATCCAGCCCCAGCCGCTCCAGCCGATGTAGAATACAATTAAGGCATATACAATAATAAATACGATTCCGATAAGGATATACATGTTAACCACCTTATGTTAATTTCATCCGGGCACAAAAGCTTTTCTAACCAGTCTACAGTAACTTCAGGCACTACTGCAACTTAGCTGTGTTTTGTTGTTGACATTGTCCTGTAATTATCATTTAATGGTTTGGACCTTTCCTTACTTTACAGACAACCCTGGAGGATTTCATCATGGCACAACCTTTCTTTCCAAGACTGCAGGGAAACAGCCGGGGCTGCTTAACCTTTGAGCCTTTTTTCCTGATTCCCTACAGCATGTTCTCCACCTATGCCACGCTTTATATGTACGAGCTGGGACTGACGGAGCTGAACATCGGCTGGATTACCACGATCGGACTGATCGTCCAGGTATTCTCTTCATTAATCAGCGGATATTTAACGGACCGACTGGGACGCAAGCGGGCCATTTTATATTTCGACCTGCTTAGCTGGAGCCTGGCCACCCTGTTATGGGCCGCATCACAGAACCTGTGGTTTTTTGCGGCCGCTGCGGTCATTAACGGCTTCCAGCGTGTCCCGCATATTGCCTTTTATTGCCTGATTGTCGAAGACACCCGGCCCTCTGACCGGACGTATGTCTTCACGCTGCTGCAGATTATCGGTGTCATCGGAGGGTTGTTTGCACCGCTGGGCGGTCTGCTTGTACACCAGTACGGCATGATTCAGGGGATGCGGATGATGTATGTGCTCGCGTTTCTGTTCATGACCTTCCAGTTCGTCGGCCGTCAGCTAACGACCCGCGAAACCGAAGCCGGAATAAGGAAACGCCAGGAAACACGTGAACTTGGACTGCGGGAAATTATGGTCGAATATGGCGGCGCATTCCGTGAGCTGTGGGCGGAGCGCAATCTGCTGCTGATCTTCGGCGTATACATCCTGTTCAACTTTCAGGCCACGCTGAAGAGCACCTATCTGTCACTGTATCTGGCTGATTATCTGCATATGGATAGCGGTATCCTGTCCCTGTTTCCGGCGGTCTCTTCGGTAATCATGCTGCTGACCTTATGGCTTCTTATGCCCAAAATCCCGGACCAGAGCGCCCACCGCTCCATGATGGCCGGCTTCGGACTCTCTGCGCTATCCAATGCCATGCTGGTGTTATATCCTTCCTCCAGCCTCTTGTGGATCGGACTCAGCACCATACTGGCAGCCGTGGGACTGATGATCAGCTCCCCTTATCTGGAGGCGGCCGTACAGAACGCCATCGATGACGATAAGCGGGCCAAAGTATTTTCCACCCTGTCCGTGCTGATCCTGCTGTTCACTGCACCTGCGGGCATCATCGGCGGCTGGGCATACAAGCTCGATCCGCGAATCCCGCTCTGGCTGGTCACAGCAGCGTTTATCCTTTCCTATATGCTGCTGCATCTGTACCGCAGACGGACTGCGCGGAATCACAATTCTCCGCAGCAGCTTTCACAATAAACCAGGGCAGGGATGTCCCTCAGACCATTTATGGCCTGGAGGACATCCCTGTTTACACCTTACGGCTATGACGTTGAAGAATCCGACTTGATCCGTTCCTTCTCCAGCACCTCTTTGAGGTCATCCTGGATACGGCGGTTCCACAGCGGAACACCGGAGCGGTAGGCCGCCCGGCCGGTCAGGTGGGCTGACAACGGGGAAGTCATAAATACAAAGAGGATCCCCAGCAGCAGCTTTGCACTGACGTAATCGAGAAAAAAAGCAAAGTAGAGAAACGCCCCGCTGAGCACACACAATACACCAAGCGTAGCGCTTTTAGCAGCAGCATGTGATCTTAAATAGACATCCGGCAGACGGATCAGACCCACAGAGCTCACAGCACTGAGCAGTGCACCAGTCAGGATAAGCAATACGAACAGCAATTCAACGGCCGTCCTGATCATTTCCATGTTCAAACACCACTCCCCTTTCGATATATCTGGCCAGCGCCATCGTTCCGATAAAAGAGAGAATGCCGATCAGCAGAATGTATTCAATGAAGGCCTCAGTCTTGAACAGGATCGAGAGAACCGCCACCATCGCCAGCAGGTTGATTCCGATTGTATCGAGTGCTGCGACCCGGTCAGGCAGCGAGGGTCCTTTGACCAGCCTCCAGGCACAAATCGCAATCGAAATGACCATGATCGAAAGCGACAGCATGAGTATAAAATGAATCATGAACGGGTCACCTCCAGAATCGCTCGTTCGAACGTATTGCGGATATTCGCGCCGAACTGTTCCACATCCTGTATATCCATCGCATGAATGTATAAAGTCCGGTTATCTTTGGATACTTCCAGCACCACGGAGCCCGGAGTCAGGCAGAGCAGTGTAATCAGCACAGCAACCTCCCAATCCGACTCCAGCTCCGTGTGGTACATTAGAATAGCCGGTCGAATGTTGAGGTTCGGCCGAAGCACCGCCTTGACCACGATATAACTGGATACAACCAGTTCCCGCAGCAGCAGGCCAGCCAGCTTCACAATAGCCCATACCTTGCCAAGATACAGCCGCCCGTCGAAGAAACGCCGCATAGCCATGAGAACTGCAATACCCAGCACATACCCGACGATGAAGCCGGAGGCCGTCCAGTCATTATTCAAGAACATCCACACGAACGCTATCATGAGATTTAATAATATTTGAAAGGCCATCTTCATCTACTCCTTCATGACAGCGTTAATGTATTCTGCCGGATCAGCCAGCACGGCCCCGGCTTGAGCCACAAGCCCGTTCACCGTTTCGGCGCCGATCCCCATCAGGATGATGAGGACAAACAGCACAGCAGCCGGTGCCATCATAGCTTTGTAGCGCAGCGGATGGACTTCTTCCTCGCTTCTTTCACCACCCCAGAATACTTCCTGGAACACTTTGACCAGCGAATAGAGCACAACGAAGCTTGACGCCAGTGCAATAAGTGCAAGAGCGACGTGCTGCTCCGCGAAGCCGCTGCGGACCATCATCACTTTCCCGGCAAAACCGCTAAGCGGCGGTACGCCCACCAAGGCCAAGGATAGAATAAAAAACATCCAGCCCGTCCAGGGATATCGGCGGATCAGGCCGCCCATTTGCCGCAGCTGCTCCGTTCCCGACGCTGCAATAATCATTCCGCCCAGGAAGAACAGCAGCGCCTTGGCAATCATGTCGTGCATCAGATAGAACACTACCCCGTTTAATGAATCCTGGGTTGCCACCGATATGCCAAAGGCAATAAAGCCTACGCTAATCACAATATTATAATTAAAAATCCGGCTCAAATCATTGTAAGCCAGCGCGCCGACAGCTCCAAGAATCATTGTTGCTCCGGCCATCCAGCCGATCAGCGTATGTGTCAGTCCCGGATCATGAACAAAAATCAGGGAGAATGTACGCGTGATGGCATACAGCCCAACTTTGGTCAGCAAGGCTCCGAACAGCGCTCTTACGGCCAGGGGCGGAGCACTGTATGAATCCGGCAGCCAGAAGAACAGCAGCAGACCGGCTTTGAGCGAGAAGACCAGCAGCAGCAGTACAGCAATTACATTCATGACACCGCCCTGCCCCGCCTCCGCTACACGGACCGCCAGATGCGCCATGTTAAGCGTACCTGTCGCAGCGTACAGATAAGCAATTGCCGCTACGAACAAGCTGGAAGAGATCACATTGACGAGTATATATTTCAGTGTCTCCCGCAGCTGAACCCGGGTTCCGCCGAGTACAATCATCGCGTAGGAGGCAACCAGCAATACCTCGAAGCATACAAACAGGTTAAACAGGTCTCCCGTAAGGAAGGACCCGAACACACCGGTCAGCAGGAAATGGAAGAAGGTGTAGTAGTAGAACCGCTCCCGCTCTTCCCCGATGCTTGCGAAGGAAAAGAACAGGCAGGCCGCGCCTACAACTGCCGTGGTTAATACAAGCAATGCCGCAAACATATCAGCAACAAAGACGATGCCGTAGGGCGGCAGCCACCCTCCCATGTACAGCGTTTGAATCCCGTTTGTATTCACCTGATACACAATAATTAATGCAACGGCAATATTCACAAATACACTGATTGCACTGATTATACGCTGCAGGTTAATTCTTTCCTTCAGAAAAATCAGGATGACCGCCGTAAAGGCCGGAATCAGCAAAGGCAGTACCAGCAGATTGTTCATGGTCTCTCCCCCTTGCTTCCTTCCACATCATCCATGCCTGCCGAGCGGTATGCCTGGTAAGCCAGCACGATGAAAAACGCGGATACCCCAAAGCTGATTACAATCGAAGTAAGGATAAGCGCCTGCGGCAGCGGATCGACATAACTGTCCGCTTTCTCGCCAAGCAGCGGTGAAGCACCAGTCTTAAGTCCCGCCATGGTCAGCAGCAGCAGATGAACACCGTGAGTCAGCAGTGTTGTCCCCAGAAGGATGCGGAGCAGGCTTTTGGATAAGACCAGATATACTCCTACGGTAAACAAGACACCGATCGCCAGGGCAATAAGGATCTCCATCAGTTATCCCTCCCGATCGTAAAGATGATATTCATGGTAACACCGATAACAGACAGGTACACGCCCAGATCGAACAGTGTAGCTGTAGTGAGTTCAGTCTTGCCCATCACCGGCAGCTCGAAATAGCCGAAGGTCTGGGTCAGGAACGGAACATCGAATACAAAGGAACCTATCCCTGTGAGAAAAGCTATAGAAATTCCGGCCGCAATTAACTTACGGTAATCGACAGGCAGCACCTTCTGTACAAACTCTGTACCGAACGCAATCGAGAGCAGCACGAGCCCGGCTGCAGCCATCAATGCGCCGATAAATCCGCCGCCCGGATGATTATGACCGGCAAAGAACAAATACAAGGAGAAGGTAATGATAATCACGAAGGCCACTTTGGCCACAGACTGCAGCAGCACATCGTTACTGCGCGCATAACGCGGCTTGTTATCGTCCGGCACATCTCTGACCAGATCAGGCTTACTGCCCGGTTCAAGCTGCAGCTTAATCATTGAATAAATAGCCAGCGAGGCCAGACCAAGCACCGTAATCTCAAACATGGTATCAAAGCCGCGGAAATCCACCAGCAGCACGTTGACTATATTTTTGCCGCCGCCGAGGGTATAGCTGTTCTCCACGTAGAAGCTTGAGATGGACTCGAACGGACTGCTCCCAAGCGCCGCCAGTGCGACAAGTGTCATCGTTGCCCCGAACCCTACGGCGATGATCAGCTTCGGGATTTTCACCCGGAATTTGACCTTCTCCCGCTTCAGTCTGGGCAAATGCCGGAAGCAGAGCAGGAACAGCGTCACCGACACGACTTCGACGATCATCTGCGTAAGTGCCAGATCGGGTGCACGGAACAGGATGAAGAGCAATGTCACCATATACCCTACCATTCCCGTCAACAGAATTGCCGCAATCCTGGACTTGGCGAATGGAATCGCGAGCGCACCTGTCAGCAGGACCAGCACTGCCACGACTTCAAAGAAGGTGACCGGAGCATACTCCCCTTGCCCAAACGTAATTCCGTCTACGTACAGCAACGAACCGCCAACTATAACAATAATCAAGGTGAAAATATACATTAGATAATGGCGCATGGAGCCCGTCATATATAGCCCTGTGACCGAACGGGATACCCGCTCCACCAGCCGGATACTGCCGTCGTAGACCTGATTCAGCGTGTACCCGCTGCGCCATTCCTTATTAACCAGACTTAACCGGCCATACACACGGTATACGACAATTCCCAGTAGGATCACACCCAGAGTCATCCACACTTCAGCTGTGAAGCCATGCCAGAAATAGATATTCACATAAAAAGGTGAGCTTGCCGCCAGCTGCGGATGAATAGCATTCATTCCCGGTACAATCAGTGTCTTGGACAGGATGTTCGGAAACAGTCCGGTGATAACGGCCAGCAGTGCCAGGAGAATCGGAGGTAGCAGCAGCCCAAGCGGCGCTTCATGCGGCTTCTTATCCAGCTTCTCAGGCTGGTATTTGCCGAAAAAGGTATGAAAAACCATAATCATGCTGTATGCAAAGGTAAATATGCTTGCAATCCAGGCCAGCACCGGAAAGATCGTGTAGAAGGATTGCGGGCTAAGGATATCCAGCTGTCTGATGTTCAGTACAGCCGTGAAGAACATTTCTTTACTCAGGAATCCCGCAAACGGCGGGAGCCCTGCCATGGAAAAGCTGCCGATCAGCGCTACCGTGAAGGTCACCGGCATTAGCGACACCAGTCCCCCCAGCTTGCGCAGATCACGGGTGTTCGTCTCATGATCGACAATCCCGACCACCATGAACAGCGAACCCTTGAATATGGCATGATTAATCAAATGAAAGAGGGCAGCCGTTGTTGCGGCGGTAAAGAACACAGCCTCTTCACCCGTGTAGAATGAAGCTGCCGATCCCATTCCCAAGAGTCCCATAATCAGTCCCAGCTGGCTGATTGTAGAATAGGCTAACAGAGCCTTCAGGTCCGTCTGCTTCATCGCCTGGATCGATCCATAGATCAAGGTGATCAGGCCGACGCCCGACACAATCCAAAACCACTCATGTTGCCCCGCAAACACCGGGCTGAAACGCGCGACCAGGTACAGTCCTGCTTTGACCATCGTTGCCGAGTGCAGATATGCGCTGACCGGGGTAGGTGCTTCCATCGCATCCGGCAGCCAGATATGAAACGGAAACTGGGCCGATTTGGTGAAGGCCCCCAGCAGAATCAGGATCATCGACGGTATGAACAGCGGTTGTCGGCTGATGTCCCCGGCCTGGCTCCAGATTTCGCGGATACTGAAGGTCCCAGTCATACCGTACAGCATCAGGAATCCGGCGAACATCGCCAGGCCACCGAATACCGTAATTAGCATCGACTTCAGTGCGCCGTAGCGTGACTTCTGTCTCCGGTGCCAATAGGCAATCAGGAGGAAGGAGGACACACTTGTCAGCTCCCAGAAGCCGTACAGGACCATCAGGTTATCGGACATTACCACCCCGAGCATCGCGCCCATAAAGATTAGGAGATATACATAAAACGGGGTCAGTTCTTCTTTGCGTTTGTCCAGGTAATAAATCGAGTAGAAGATGACAAGCATCCCCATTCCCGTAATTAACAATGCGAACAGCAAACTTAATCCATCGAGATGAAATACCAGATTAATGCCAAGGGACGGAATCCAGGATACAGTCTCATATCCGTACTCCCCTCCCTTAATGATAGGAATCCGGGTCAAGAAATAAATGAACAACACCAGCGGTCCGGCAAGTACAAGCCACCCCCGATGGAGCCTGGCTATCCTTCGGCGTAGAAGCGCTATCATCAGGGCCAGCAGAAACGGAACAAGTACGGTTATATGCAGCAAAGGCAAGCCTCCTTTTCCACTCTTCAGTATAGGTTGTGAACACTGGTACTTACTTCTGGAAGGAAACCATGTTTATACGGGATCGGTTAATGTCCCTTCACAGATATGCAAATATCTCGCTTTACCATCTTGCTCAATTCTGAACAAGCCATTCTCAAATTCCGTGTGCAATTCGTGAAAAAACTTCCCTTTGATGTAATCCTGTCCTTTCGGCTCATCACTGAGCTGGTAAACGCCCTCATTCTTTACCAGATAGGAGATCACGCCTTCTTCATGCGTCTCTTCGAGACCGGCGCGCATCCGCTGCACAGCCACAACATGCAGATCCATCATCTTCATTTTGCTGATCAGCTCATTGACAAAGTTGCGCTTGGTCAGCTCCTGCCACAGCGTCTGGGCCGATTGCCCGATAATGATCTGCGTAACATCCTTCTCTTCTGCCGCTTCAACGATAACATCCGTTGTCTTGCGCCCCCGGCGTTTGCGGACCATAAACTCTGCTCCGGCTTCCTCGGCCAGACGCTTCCAGACCGCCATGAACATTTCTTTGCTCTGATTGTATTCATCACTGTCTGAACTCTCCACATTGAGCACATAGAGCGGTGCCCCAAGCATCTCAGATAGCTCGACTCCCCGCCGGATTAACCGCTCCCCGTGCGGACCATAATGAACGCATACCATAATTTTTTCCTTGTGAATGACTTTCGCCCTCCTGTAACATGGGCAAGAAATACAAAAGGAGCCTACTGGCGTTAGGCCCCTTTCTGTTGTTTCAAACCCTAAAAATTATACTTAAATTATATCTATTCCGATACTGTTTGTAAAGTTTACGGACAAGGAAATGACAACATTGAAACATTATTACCATTATATAGAATGCTTAATTTCAGCCGGAAGTATGCTTATCAGTCATAATTAACAACGCACTTAATGGATGAAATAACGGATTCCTTTATAGCTTAGACCGGATATATCTAGCACAACATGTAAGGTTCATAGAATTTCTTAATGACCACACCAAAAATAATTGATTGGTAAATTGATGTAAGGTTTTATAGAATTCTTTTAAATTAAAAATAAATCCGGGGCTGCCCGAATCCACTATCAGACAGGGAGTGCTAGCTAAAGTGTCCACCGTTCATTCCGTTTCTTCAGAAATTACTAATCAGGCTGTACAATATGTTCATCAGATATACGCGGAGGTCCAGCAGCGCGACCCGCAAGAGGCCGAGTTTCATCAGGCGGTCAAGGAGTTCCTGGATTGTCTCGTGCCTGTCCTGGCCCGTCATCCGCAATATATGAAGCATGGTATTCTCGAACGGCTGGTTGAACCCGAGCGCAGCATATCCTTCCGCGTGCCCTGGGTCGATGATGCCGGCAAGGTCCGGGTCAACCGCGGTTTCCGCGTTCAATACAGTAGCGCCATCGGCCCTTACAAAGGCGGACTCCGCTTCCACCCTTCCGTTTATCTTGGCATCATCAAGTTCCTGGGCTTCGAGCAGATTTTCAAAAATGCGCTGACCGGACTGCCCATGGGCGGCGGCAAAGGCGGCAGTGATTTCGATCCCAAGGATAAGTCGGATCAGGAAGTTATGCGCTTTACCCAGAGCTTCATGACGGAATTGTACCGCCATATCGGCCAGGATACGGATGTTCCCGCAGGGGATATCGGTGTGGGCGCACGCGAGATCGGCTATATGTTCGGACAATATAAACGGATTCACGGAGGACATGCGGCCGGGGTTCTCACCGGAAAAGGGCTGCTGTACGGCGGAAGTCTGGCGCGTAAGGAGGCTACCGGCTACGGCTGTGTATACTTCGTGCAGGAAATGCTGTCATCGACACGGGGAACCAGCTTCGAGGGCAGCCGGGTAGTCATCTCGGGATCAGGGAACGTCTCCATTTATGCCATTGAGAAGGCCCAGCAGCTGGGAGCTCTTGTTATCGCGTGCAGTGATTCCAACGGATACATTCATGATCCGCAAGGCATCAACCTCGCTACTGTCAAAAGACTGAAGGAAACCGAACGCCTGCGCATCAGCGAATACGTGAAGGAGCATCCGCATGCCCAGTACATTGATGGCTGCAGCGGAATCTGGAGTCTGCCTTGCGATATCGCCCTGCCTTGCGCCACCCAGAATGAGCTTGATCTGGCATCCGCCCGGACGCTGATTCTGAACGGGGTTCAGGCCATCGGCGAAGGGGCTAATATGCCGACGACGATTGAAGCGGTTGAATTGTTCCTTGAGAATGATGTGTTGTTCGCTCCGGCCAAGGCTGCTAATGCAGGAGGAGTAGCGGTCTCGGGACTTGAAATGAGCCAGAACAGCATGCGGCTGGCCTGGAGCTTCGAAGAGGTCGATGCCAGGCTGCAGGAGATTATGAAGAGTATCTACCGCAGAACCGTACAGGCGGCAGAGGAATATGGGGTTGCCGGTAACCTGGTGGCCGGAGCCAACATCGCCGGCTTCCTGAAGGTCGCCGATACCATGCTGGCGCAGGGGATTGTGTAACTAAATAAGCAGCAGATTAATGGCGGGCGGAACAAGCTTTGGTTATTACAGCGAGTTGTATGGACTACCCGCAATCGATCTGTTGCTATATGTGTAAAGCTACCTGCGCTTGATTACGTGGAAAATGCTGCTTTTTATACAACAATTCTTGATTAGACCCGATATTCTGAAGGAAATGTTGTATTTCGTGCAGGATTTCAGTATGACTATTTCGTCCAGCTTATTTAGTAACCGTGTTTGTCCGGTTCCTTCCACTCCCTATGGATCAGAGGTACTTCTACCTCTGATTTTTTTTTGATTCCAGCAGAACCTGCAGAAGGGGTGTCTCAAAGGCCATGAAATGGCTGCTTGAGACACCCCTAGTTTTTTGAGTATAAGATACACATAAACTCGTGGTGAGAACGCTCCGCGAACGGACCGTTGTTCCAACTGCTGTGCTTTTTAAGCAGGATCAGGGTCTCCCCCGGGCGAGCCCCGGCCAGATCATCGTCATCACAGCAGCCGGCTGCTCCCACCAGCATGCCCGTTGCTCACTCTTCGCCAGCCTACAGCAGCTCGCGCCGCAGCGTCTCTGCCGATTTTGGGGACAGATGGCCAAGCGGAATATCGAATACCGTCTTGGCACCCTTATGGCCTTCATGCTTCAGGCGGACAGCTGCGCGGGCGTAGGCTGCCAGCACGCTGGCCGTAAATTCCGGATTACTGTCCAGCTTCAACCCGAATTCGACAATCTGCTTGCTTCCGCCGCCGGTTATACCGCTACGGATAACGAAGCCGCCATGCGGCATGCCGGAATGCTTCGCAGCAAGCTCATCCTCCGAAATGAAGTTCACCGTTGTATCATAATCGGCGAAATAATTCGGCATCTCCACAATGCTCCGGGTGATTGCCTCACGGTCCGCCCCATCTTCCGCCACTACGAAACATTCGCGGCGGTGCTTCTCGCGGGTAGTCAGCTGCGGGGTCTCACCACCGCGGATATTGTCAATGACCTCCTGGACAGGAACGGTATATTGCACGCCTGCCTTCACACCGGGAACGCGGCGGATCGCATCCGAATGCCCTTGGCTGACCCCGGTGCCCCAGAAGGTATACTCCTCACCTTCCGGCAGGATGGACTGCATCAGCAGACGGTTCATGGAGAACATTCCCGGGTCCCAGCCCGTTGAGATCACACTAACTGTCCCGCCGCCTTGGGCTGCCTTATCCACGGCAGTGAAGAAGTCAGGAATTTTGGCATGGGTGTCAAAGCTGTCCACTGTATTAAACAGCCGGGCCAGCTGTGGGGTCTGCTCCGGCAGATCTGTTGCTGATCCGCCGCACAGAATCATTACGTCGATTTTGCCTATGTATTGCTCGGCTGCGGATATATGCTCTGTAACTGTTCCTGTGATCTCCGCCAGCTGCTGCGGGTCTCTGCGGGTAAATATAGCTGCAAGCTCCATATCCGGATTTTGTTCAATCGCCTGCTGCACCCCCTTGCCCAAATTCCCGTAACCGACAATCCCAACTCTGATGTTTGAAGTCATGTTTAATATAGTCCTCCCTTGCCGGTTAACCCGGAGATATGAATCCTTTAAATTATAAGTATATATACATTACACGAAATGTAAACAATTAAGCGTATATAAATTGAATTTTCCCGGACTTGTCCTTTCCCCGTTCTTCACTTACAATGAGTCCAATTGATAATCATTCTTAATGGATGGGGTGGAAAATGAAGCTGCCAGCTGCGATATCTCATACGTATGGAAACAGCCACTACATAAAAATACTGGACGGGCTTCAGCTCCATTACATGGAGAACGGATCCGGTCCGGTAACTGTCGTATTCGAATCGGGCATGGGGATGTCCCGCTCTGCCTGGGGGCTGGTGCAGCCGGTAGTCGCCAGGTACGCGCGGGCCGTCGTCTACGACCGGGCGGGCAGCGGAAAGAGTGACGTGGACCACGCCCCAAGGACCCTGAGCAGAATGGCTGATGATCTCATGTGCCTATTGAACCGCTTAGGAGCAGGCCCCTTCATTCTCGTCGGACACAGCTGGGGCGGGCCTGTCGTCCGCACTGTAGCTGCACGGAACCCCGCCATCATCCGCGGAATTGTTCTGGTCGATCCGACAGACGAGCATTGCAGGCTGTATTTCGAGGAAGCCTCCGTGAAGCATTTCGCCAAGATGAACACCCTCCTTCCGCTGCTTGCCGGAACCGGCTTATACAAGCTGATGGGAAGCAAGCCGGGCAAGGTTCTGCCAGCGGATGTCTACAAGGAACAGCGGCAGGAGGATTTCACTATGCGGGCAGCTCATACCATGGTTGCTGAGGGAGCAACCTGAATCCCGGCAATCCGGTCATATGATCATGTACAGCGAGCCCGGGCTGGTCGCAGATGAGGTCAGACGGATGATCGATTAGTCCGGGCTTACCGCTCCCTGTTCACCACATAATTCATTAAATGCTTCAGGAAGGTAATATTACGCGGGATCCCGCGCAGTGCCTCATTGGCCTTGCAATAGTGATCCCACATCTCTTTACTGGCCCCTTCTTGACCAAGAATCGAGACAAAATTCGTATTATTGTTAACAACATCGTTGCCGACAGGCTTACCAAGTACATGCGTATCCCCTTCCACATCAAGCAAATCATCCTTAATCTGAAAAGCAATTCCCATATGGTAAGCGATTTTTTGGAGTGCAGCGATCTCTGCTTCACCAACCTCTGCCAGCATAGCCGGCATAACCAGACACGCCTCAAAGGCCACTCCTGTTTTGTAAAAGCACACATTATTCAGCTGCTCCAGCGTCAATGTTTTGCCTTTTGCATCCAAATCCATCGCCTGACCCATACACATCTCCTCTGCCTTCCGGGCTGAATAACGGATCAGAGCAAGCACAGTCTCCGCCTTAAAGCGGTCAAGCGAGGCCTGCTCCCCAATAGCCTTCTGGATCAGATACAGACCGGTTAACTCCGCAACTGCACTGCTGTGAATCTCATGCAGGGTCGTGCGCCCTCTGCGGGTAGCGGCATTATCCTGGGAAGGCAGATCATCGAAGATCAGGGAGGCGGTATGCATATATTCAAGCGAGCGGAGAAGCGGAACTATGGCTGCTGGCTCCAAGCCGTATTCCTTCACACCCATCACCCAGGTTAGAATCGGACGCACCCGCTTGCCGTCACCCTCCAGACTGTAATTGGCCGCATCGATCAGCCGCTCCTTCATGGCCGGAAGTTCCTGTGGCTTGGTAAAGAGCAGTTCGTCATTGATCAGACTGCGGACACTTTTAAACGTATCGGCAAACTCCTTCTGCTCCCTGGCATCCTTCTTCAAGTGCTCAATCATCCGGTCCCGCAGCAGCTTATCAAAAAAGTCCACTTCATCCGCTTTGTCTACCATGATCTGAATGAGCCTGTTAAACTCTGTATTTCCTGGTGCAAAAATCCTCATCGTCTCATTATACTTATCTGATCCCACACGTTCTTTGTATCGTTTGAGCCCGTTAATCGCCCGATCCAGTATTACCTCACGGGCTTTGGCATCGGAGTGGTATACACTGTGGATCAGATTGGAGATCACCGCCCAGTATAATTCAAAAGGATTCATCAGATCCGGCCTTTGCTCATGATATTTCATATAATAAGTGTAAGGCGTTACGGCTCCATCACTCATATCCTCGGTCATATCCGCGAAATCATCGGCAAGCTGATTGTATAGGCCAAAAAAGAAGGTCCGCTCTTCAAATCCCTCATCCTCAGGCGCACTAATCACCGAACGCGCAATGAGCCGGGACGACGATGACTTCAAGATAACGGGGATGTACAGCTCTTCGTTAGTGTAATCCCTCTTGGTGAGCACTTTGACACGGTCCCTATCCTGAGCCTGAAAAAAAACATAGGACTGGCCGAAAAAGATATGCTGTGTCTCCGGCCGCTGCTGCTGCTTAATATACTCGAATGCCTCTGAAAGCTCCGAATGAATGTATCCGATCAGCTTCATATTCTCGCCGGTCCAGCCGCCCAGCCCAGGGACAACCCCGGTAAGCAGTGCCTCACGGATCAGCTCGGAGTACTGTTCTTTCTCACGAGCCGTCAGTATCTGTGAATCCAGCAGATCGTCAACGAAAGGATACGTCAGTCCATAGGAATAGCCAAGCCTGATCGCTTCATCCAATCTCCGGGAGCGTTCCACAGGCGCAGTATCATCGTCCATCTCTTCGATAACATGCAGAATAACGCCAACGATAATCTTGATTAGCTTGCGCTGGGCATGCTCCGCGTTCATTCCCTCCGGGATATGGGCAGCTACAGATCTTAATTTGGCAAACACCCAGATCACTGCAGCTTCTATCCCTTCCTTCTGGGCCCAGCGGTATACCCCGTCCAGATTCATGAAATCCGGCACTTCTCCACTGCCTGAGCGGGCAGACTTCAGCAGATGCTGGTTCAGATCAGCGATGGTTCTCCTGATCCGTTTCTGTGTATCTGGAGAATCCGGTGCCTTACCCAGATCCCTCATATAAATGTACGAGACGCTCCGGTCCAGATAATCATCCAGCTTCCCTGTGTAATTCAGCCATTGGATGTAGCGGTAATAATTTTGGGTATCCGGCTTTTTCTTTCCGGGTGACCACAAGGACAACACGGAGAAGCGCCGGATATGCTTTTTTTTCCATTCATGGATATCCGCCGTCAACGCCGTCACATAAGATTGGCTCTTCATCTGATCATGGAGTGAGCTTAAGTAGCGGGCGGCCTTCTGCTCAGCCAATGGATAACCTGTATGGGGATGATCTCTGACAATTTCATTCATAGGATGCACAACCTTAGCTTCATATTGGTTTATTTTGCTGTATTTCGGCCTTTGAACAAATGGGGATCCTGCTTTTTATCCTAATACGAACAACTGGCACCATGGTTACGAAATCAAGTTAAGGATTGACAAACGGCCTATAAACATTTAAAGTTTTAACAGTCATATCATTGATAATGATTATCAATTTCATAAAACATCACGGAAAGGGAGATTACCAGTAATGAAGAAATTGTTGTTACCCTTACTCATCCTTACCCTCCTGCTTCTAAGTGCCTGCGGCAATAATGCAAGCAACAGTGCAAGCAGCAATACAACTGCTGCCACAACTACACCGGCACCCGAAGCCAGCGCAACTGCAAGTGCTGACAACAGCAGCGCGGATACCATTACTTATGAGTCCGAAACCGGACCTGTCGAAGTTCCCGCTAATCCCCAGCGTGTTGTAGTTCTTGCCGGATACGCAGGCAACCTGCTCGCTCTGGATGTCCCCCTCGCCGGAGTGGATTCCTACATCAAAGCAAATCCGAATTTCCAGGACCAGTTGAAGGATGTCGCCGAAGTCTCCGAGGAGAATGTGGAGAGTATTCTGAATCTCAAGCCAGACTTAATCATTGCTTCGTCAGACACCAAAAACCTGGACAAGATGAAACAAATTGCACCAGTAGTTACCTATACATATAACAAAGTGGATTATCTGACGCAGATCCTGGAGATCGGCAAAGCGGTTAACCAGGAGCAGAAAGCCGCTGACTGGATTGCTGATTTCAAGGCACGTGCCCAGGCAGCCGGAGAAGAAATCAAAGCCAAAATCGGTGCTGATAGCACGATTTCGGTTATTGAAGGAGATTCCAAAAATCTGTACACCTTCGGCAGCGCCTGGGGAGGCGGTACAGAAATCATCTATCAGGCCATGGGGCTGAAGATGCCGGATAAAGTGAAGGAAATGACAGCCAAAGACGGATATTTCAATTTGTCACTGGAAATCCTGCCGGATTATATGGGAGATTACGTGATCTACAGCAAAGACCCTACCGGTGATGCTTCCTTCCAGGAGACTTCCACTTACAAGGATATCCCGGCCGTCAAAAATAACCATGTCTACGAAATAGATGCTACATCTTTCTATTTCAACGATGCACTGTCACTCGACTATCAGCTTGATTTTATTTCCAAGTCATTGCTGGGAAATTAAATAATCTTTAATAATCCAGCCACGTGAAACCGAAAAAAGGAGCGCAAATCGCGTTCTTTTTTTTCGCAAACTGATAAGGAACGGATGGTTGAAATGGGAAAACAGTCTCCGCAAAAGCCGATAAACTCTACTTTTATGCTTAAGCTGCTCGTCAGCATGATTTTATTTGTGGCCGTATTTGCCCTGGCGGTCAGGCTTGGTGCCAAAAATGTTTCACTGGCGGATATTTGGAGCGCCATCAGCAACCCGAAGGCTACGGGTGGTGATATCTCTATCATCCGTGAACTGCGGCTGCCCCGTGAAGTCGGCGGCATACTGGTAGGCGCTGCCCTTGCTGTTGCCGGGGCAATCATGCAGGGACTAACCCGAAATCCGCTTGCCGATCCGGGACTCCTTGGTTTGACCGCAGGTGCCAATGCTGCACTGGCGGTATCCTTTGCCTTCATCCCCTCCATCGGATACTACGGAATCATGATCGCCTGTTTCATCGGCGCAGCCTGTGGCGTGATGCTGGTGTTCGGGATCGCTGCACTCCGGAGGCAGAATATGTCGCCTCTGCGGATGGTGCTGGCCGGTTCTGCCGTATCCGCTCTGCTGACCGCTGTAGCCGAAGGAATCAGCCTTCAATTTAAGATCTCTAAAAATGTATCGATGTGGACATCCGGCGGGCTGATCGGCACCACCTGGGGTCAGATTACAGCAATAGCTCCTGTAATTATCATTTGCCTCATCGTTTCCATTCTGTTGTCCCGTCAGCTGACAATCCTTAGTCTGAACGAAGGAACGGCTGTGAGTCTTGGGCTCAAGACGACTCAGGTTAAAATTGCACTGTACATATTGATCACGCTGCTCGCAGGCGCTGCTGTTGCGCTTGTCGGCAACATCGCTTTCGTCGGCCTAATGATCCCCCATCTCGTGCGGGTGTTTGCCGGGACAGATTACCGCGCCATTCTGCCGCTGTCCGCCATTGCCGGCGCCACCTTTATGGTGTTCGCCGACACACTCGGCCGGATGATTGACGTCCCGTTCGAAACGCCTGTCGCCGCGATCGTGGCTGTGCTGGGCCTGCCGTTCTTCCTGTTCATTGTCCGTAAAGGAGTGCGATCCTTCTCATGAAACCAGCCCGGCTGTATCGTAATCAACCGCTTGTCGTATTGTTGCTCATGCTTCTTATCCTGGCTACCATCGTTATCGGAATAGGGATCGGATCTTCCCCGGTGTCATACGGGAGACTGATTCCGACAATCCTCGGGCACGGTTCTTTCGAGGATAATTTTGTACTGTTCTCCATCCGCCTCCCCCGGATACTGATTACGCTGCTCGCAGGTATGGCGCTTGCTTTATCCGGTGCTATTCTGCAGGGCATTACCCGCAATGAGCTGGCTGATCCGGGAATTATAGGCATTAATGCCGGGGCCGGGGTCGGGGTTACCGTCTTTTTCATCTTTGCATCCATTGACGCCGGGTCCTTCATATACATGATTCCACTTGCGGCATTCGCCGGAGCCCTGGTAACCGCTGTACTCATCTATGCGTTTTCCTACACCCGCACCGATGGCGTTCAGCCGATCAGGCTGGTCATCACCGGAGTCGGGTTCTCCATGGCGCTCTCCGGCGTGATGATCGTACTCATCTCTTCCGTGGACAGGACCAAGGTGGACTTCATCTCCAAATGGCTGGCCGGCAATGTGTGGGGTACAGACTGGCCTTTCGTTCTGGCCCTGCTGCCCTGGCTGATCCTTCTGGTTCCTTATGTGCTGTACAAATCCAGAACACTGAATTTGCTTGCTTTGAATGAGCCTACTTCTATCGGTGCAGGCGTGGCGGTCTCCAGAGACCGGGTCCTCCTTATGCTGGCGGCGGTTGCGCTGGCGGCGTCGGCTGTTTCGATGACCGGCGGCATCGCCTTTGTCGGCCTGATGGCTCCGCATATTGCCAGAGCCCTGGTAGGAGCGAGGCACCAGCAATTCGTGCCGGTATCCATATTAATCGGCGGCTGGCTGCTGCTGCTGGCAGATACGATTGGCCGTAACCTGACCCAGCCAGACGGTATCGCCGCCGGAATCATGGTTGCATTTATCGGCGCTCCTTATTTCCTGTATCTTCTATTGAAGAAAGAAGGATAGTACTGACGCAAACTCTCCGCATAAGCCCACTCCATAGACTAACGCCCTACATACTATATCGGGACCTAACTGCATACATGCAGTTAAATTGTTAGCTCAAAAGGAGCTGGAATCATTGAAATCAGGAACGAGACTTACCGGGCGGGTTATCTATAAAGGTGATCCGGGCTATGAAACGGCACGCAAAAATTGGGATCCGCATACGGACAGATTCCCGAAGGTATTTGTCTTTGCACAGCAAACGCAGGATGTAGCCAACGCCATCCGCTGGGCCAACGAGAATAACATCCCTATCCGGCCAAGAAGCGGCAGACATTCGCTGGAGGTCAATCTGTCCCAGGTCAACGGAGGCATTGTCATCGATGTAAGTGAACTGAGGAGCATCAAGCTCAATAAAAAATCGGGAACTGCAGTTGTGGGGACCGGAAATACGGTGGGAAGAATCGCCCATACGCTTGCACGGCAGGGATACATGGCCCCTTTTGGGGATAGCCCTACTGTCGGAATCGGGGGCATTACACTAGGCGGGGGAATTGGGCCGCTTCAGCGGACCGTAGGCCTTGTCAGCGATAATCTGATTGAGCTCGAAATGGTGGATGCCAAAGGCAGAATAATTGTCGCCAATAAGAACAGCAACGCCGATCTCCTCTGGGCTTCGCGCGGGGGTGGCGGAGGTAATTTCGGAGTCTGCACCCGTTATAAGTTCAAAGTGCGTCCCGCGCCGGCCACGGCGACCGTATTCCGCATCACCTGGCCCTGGAATCAGTTCGAGAAGGTACTCAAAGCCTGGCAGCGCTGGGCTCCTTCCGTTAACACCAGACTGGGCAGCGAGCTATCCATTGGTCCCAAAAAGGGCGGTAATGTCAGCATGCTGGGCCTGTTCCTCGGATCAAAAGCGGAGGCGGTCCGCCTCTTAAAGCCCATTACGGACGTAGGGACGCCCACGAATCAATTGATCCGCTCTTTACCTTATCCCAAAGTAGTGAGTTTCCTGCTGGCTCCCGATCCGGTGCAGACCCAAAGATTCAGCAACCAGTTCTCCAGCGGTTTCGGAAGAAAACCATTCCCGGATAAAGCGTTTAAGTCTATGCGTGAGTTCCTTGAGAACGTGGAGGGCGAGTTCGCAGGATTCTATTTCCTCAACTGGGGCGGGGCTGTAAGCCGTAAATCACCCAGATCTACCGCCTTCTACTGGCGTAAAGCGAAATTCTATGTAGAGTGGAACAGTTCATGGGTCAAGAAATCGGATGCTGCCAAAAATATTGCCATAGTGCGGAATACACGCCGGAAGCTGCAGCCGTTCATCGTCGGAAGCTATATTAATGTTCCGGACCAGGGGATCAAACATTCCGGCCCGGTCTATTATGGAGCGAACTATCCCCGGTTACGGAGAGTCAAAGCCAAATATGACCCCGGAAATGTATTTAACAATCCGCAGAGCATTCCCCCGGCCCGTAAAGTATAATAATAAGATTAAACTTATAAAGAGGCCCGCATATATCCTGCGGGCCTCCTTCTTATGGTTCCAGCCTTTTACTGCCCGGAATTAGCCAGGAATTCATCAATTTGCCGCTGAACCTCTGCGATGATGGTATCAATTCCTGCTTCCTTCACTTGTGCCTGAAGCTTGGCCAGTCCGCCGTCCACATCCTTCACTGAACCGTATTCCAGCGGAATGCCATATTGCAGCATCACATTACCGACATTAGCTACCTCCGTCTTCACTTTACTGTTGTCGAAGACAAAGGTCTCCAGCGGATAGTGGTAAACCTCACCTTCCCATTTGTCAGTCAGTGCATTGCCTTCGTCAGGGAAGGAGGCGTTGTCCCGGTTCAATGGGGAGTTAAAGCCCCAGTTGGAGAATCCGGTATAGTTAGCATTTTTCTCAGCATTCGTATATTTATCGTCGCCAACCGGATTATAATGCACAGCCGTTATGCCGTTCATCATCAGATCATGCAGTTCCTTGTCATTCTGCAGCAGATCAATCACCATCAGTGAACGTTCCGGGTTCTTGGTCGTAGCGTGAATGGAGACCCCGTTCTGGGTGGAGACAGCAACAGACTTCTTCTTGTCCGGTGTAATATCAGCCAGAGCCAGCTCATACGGTGAATTTTTCTCGCGCATATCCGTCATTAAAGCGCCTAGTGTGCCAAGATTGTGTGTGATCGATGCGGTCTTGCCTGCACGGAACTCCTGCTGGTGATCCAGCTTGCTGTTGAGTGCGCTCTTCGACCAGGCATTGTGATCCGCAAGATCTTTATAATAGTAGACAAGCTCTTTGAATTCCGGAGTTTCGTATACATTGAATACCTTACCGGCCGGATCTGTCAGCTTGAAGCCAATCGGCAAATCAAAGTCGAACATGTTCCATTCATTCTGCTGCTTCAGCAGGACCCGGTCCAGATTGTGCAGCTTCCAGTCCCCTGTCTCCGGTACGAACGGAGTGACACCCTGCTCCTTCTCGGAGACCGTCTTGAGATAACTAGCATACGCCTCCGGACTGTTGATCTCCGGCAGATTATATTTCTTGCGCAGGTCCTCCCGGTACAGGATCAGCTTCTCAATCGTTTCCCCGCGGTTCTGAGGCACCATATAGAGCTTGCCGTTCACCTTCGCCTGACCCCAGCCCACCTCCGGCATCGCCTCCCAGGTCATCGGCGCGTACTTCTGCAGCAATTCATCAGTCAGCTCAAGAAACCCGCCTTTGAGGGCCTGATCATTATAGCCTGCCCAGTTGGCAGAGTAAATGAGGTCAAAATTCTCATTCGCCGCCAGTTTAAGCGGATATTTCTGCGCCCAATCCGACCAGTCCAGGAACTCGGCTTCCAGCGTAGCGTTAACTTTTTCCTTCAGCTTCTTGTTAATCTCTCCAAATACCAGGTCATAGTCGACCGGCTTAGGTCCTACAAAAATCATCTTTAGTGTTACGGGCTGGGACGTATCCACTGTGCCGGAATCTCCGGCTGGGCTGGCATTCGTCCCTGCAGCTTCTGTCGCGGTTGCCGAAGCCTGCGGCTCCGCCATGCTTCCTCCGGCATTACCGTTGTTATTGCCGCATGCTGCAAGCAGAGAGATCATCAGTATACCGGACAGCAGTGTTAATCTTTTTTTCTTATTCAATTGAATTTCCCCCCAGCGTATGTGTAATCGCTTACAATTACAGTATAATAAAAAATCCAAGCCGGTCTAATGTAGGCAGTCAACGATTATACATACTTTTGCAACGACTTTTTGGGCGGAAGTACAATAAATGATGAATTTTGCCGTTCTGTTTATTTTAACAGCCCAAAGAGACGGCATTAGCTTTAGCAGCCCTTATAAGGCTGTTAAGACAATGCCGTCTCAAACCATATGGTGCTATATCAGATTCAGCTGCTTATTTCTCAAGAAATCCTGTGGAGGGATTCGTAATGAAGAAGCCTTCTTGGGGAACATAGAAATACTGAATCCAGACACCGTCGAGCAGCGGTTGACGTGTATCCAGCACAATCTCGATACCTTTATCCGTGGCAACCACTTCATCATGCTCCGTCGGTGTATCAAGAGCAACATCATAGTGGCCGTGATTGCCGTGATCCTGAGTAATAATGACGCGGATCTTCTTGCCTTCCGCTTCAGGAGTGTTCAGCATATCCTTCAGAACCTTCGCAGCATTGCGGTTAACTTTAACTTTCATCCTCTAGCGACCTCTATTCTTTGTAATTTACAATAAGAAATCCATTATAACATAATATAAGGTGCTATATATAATTCACCAATAAATTGCGCCAGCTCTTAGTGCAGCAAAAAGAGAGCCGGGCTTGGCTCTCTCCTGTTTTCTTCCATTTCCCTTTGTGCTGCTGAGGATAATATCCGGTTTGAGCTTCAGGATCGCTTCCAGATCAGGTTCTGCCTTTTCCCCGATCGCTGTTACAACCCCTTCAGATTAAACGATAAACCTAATCCGGCTATGGCCACTACGGTCAAACTCCAAAAAGCGGCATGGAATCCCTGCATCATATTCACCGGGAATGCGAAAGAACTGTAATTCATCGTAATCGTCATTATGGCTATCAGCAGAACCCCTCCCATAGAGCTGGCTATCGAGCGGATCGAAATCGTCATTGGAGAGGCATGTGCAATCATCTTGGGAGATACGCTTGCCATCGCATAGGCGGTAACAGGTGTCATAATAAAACCGATTCCAACCATTAGAAATACATATAGCACTGCGAGTATAAGTATGGATGAATCCTGGGATAACATAAGCGAGATTAGCAAAGATACCCCGGCAATGAGGGTAAACCCGCCGCGAAGCACCAGCCTCACTCCATAGCGGTCATATATTTTCCCGGAGATTACACTGGTACACCCCAGCAGCAGCGCACCCGGCAGCAGCATTAGACCTGACTCCCTTGGCGTCAGCCCCCGGACATTCTGCACATATAACGGAATCAGCAGCTCAGCCCCCACCATTACGATGAACAACAGCACCCCAATGATTGAGGCGAGGCTAAAGCTTCTGTTCTTGAACAGCTTGAAATCAAGTAATGGAGCGGTAAGCTTCAGCTGACGCCTGATAAATAGAACTATGAACAATATCCCGCTTAGGATAGCGGCTCCTGCCCATATCCGCGAAGCACGTTGATCCCCTGCCAGATTAACTCCATATAGCAGACCGGCAAATCCGGTTGTTGAGAATAAAATAGATATGTAGTCCAGCTTCTCCCGGTGTCTCTCCCCCACATTCTTCAGACTGAACGCAGCGAGCAGCAGATTGGCTATCACCACAGGCAGCAATGCATAGAACAGAATCCGCCAGGAGTGATCCTGAACGACTAATCCTGACAGGGTCGGACCCAGCGCCGGAGCCAGGCCCATTACCAGTCCGATTAATCCCATAGCCGAGCCTATCTTCCCCTTCGGGAACACCCTAAGAATCGTTGTCTGGAACAGAGGCATCAGCAGGCCTGCACCCAGGCCCTGAATAATACGCCCGCACAGAATCAAGATAAAGTCCGGGGATATTCCCGCGATCAGTGTACCTGCTGCAAAGGCACTTGCCGAAGTAAAGAATAAACCTCTTGTCGTGAATCTTCCGATTAAAAACCCGGCAACAGGCACCGTTATGCCTGCAGTCAGATAATATACAGTAATCAGCCATTGGGCCCTGCCCTCATCAATCCCCAAATCCAGCATCATTCTGGGCAATGCCGTATTCAGCATCGTCTGCATCAGCTGCCCGAGGAAATTCGCGATGACCAGCGAAGATACGATTAATCCGGGTCTGTTTTTTTCCATTCTCTCTCCACCTGTCTCGCTTTATTGGATATATTGAAGATATATTAAGTCCTTAATAAAAACGAAATACGCTCACCGCTTAACTTCTGACAATATTCCCGGTTAATTAGACAGGCCGTAAACCGCTCTATCAAAGACTTAATGTATCTACAATATATTCAAAAGTACAGATTGTCAATCTGTACTTACAGGAGTCAGCATCCTAGCATTCTCGTTACACAATAAAATAGCAGCCGAGCAGTGCAGAAACACTGTTTGGCTGCTATTCTTATGAAGTCATTGCTGATAGCCTGATTAATCCAGCTGTGTTCCGCTGCTGGCGATTACATTTTTGTACCAGTAAAAGCTGTCTTTGCGGGATCTGGCCAGTGTGCCCTTCCCTTCATTGTCCTTGTCGACATAGATGAATCCGTAGCGCTTCTTCATTTCGCCTGTTCCTGCGCTGACCAGATCAATGCAGCCCCAAGGAGTATAGCCGATCAATTCTACCCCGTCCTCCAGCGCTTCTCCCATTGTCTTGACATGTTCCCGCAAATATTCGATCCGGTAGATGTCTTTGATCGAACCGTCCGCTTCAACGGTATCTACAGCTCCAAGTCCATTCTCCACTACCATCATAGGAATGCCATATCGGTTGTAAATATGGTTCAGGGACCATCTGAGCCCTTGCGGGTCTATCTGCCATTCCCATGCGCTTGCCTGCAAATATGGATTCTTCAGCCCCATCGACAGGTTGCCTCCGATTGCCTCCTGATCCGGTGCTGCGCTTACACAGGTGGATGAATAGTAGCTGAAGGTGTAGAAATCTACACAGCCTTCCCGCAGCGTCTGCCCATCCTCCCCCTCCACCTGGAGCTTAATATTCTTCTCCTTGAAGTATCTTGTAGCGAAGCCCGGATATGCGCCTCTGACCTGTACATCCGAGCAGAGGAAATTGCTCAGATTATCCTTTTGCTGCGCCAGCAGAACGTCTTCCGGATTACAGGTCAACGGGTAAGAACACATGTAGGCAATCATGCAGCCGATCTGGAACTTCTCATTGATCTCATGCCCCAGCTTCACGGCTTTGGCACTTGCTAGGAACTGGTGATGCAGCGCCTGATAACGCATTTGCTCATTGTCGCCGATTGCGGAAGTACCGAGTTCTGCATTGCCCTGTGGCATGATCGCTCCCGCCATGAATGTTCCGAACGGCATCGTCAGAATATTAATCTCATTGAAGGTCAGCCAGTATTTCACACTGTCCTTGTACCTATTGAAGATCACTTCACAGAAACGGATATAGAAGTCAATCGTCCTGCGGTCGGTCCACCCGTTATAGGCTTCAGCCAGATGAAACGGGGTTTCATAGTGGGAGATCGTCACCAGCGGTTCGATCTGATGCTTTTTGAGTTCGGCAAAGACCTGATCGTAGAATTGAAGGCCCTCCTCGTTCGGCTGCGCATCATCCCCATTCGGGAAAATCCGTGACCAGGCGATGGACAAGCGGAATACTTTGAAGCCCATTTCGGCAAACAAAGCGATATCCTCCTTGTAGCGGTGATAGAAATCCACTGCCTCATGGCTAGGATAGTTAGAACCGGCTTCAAGAACAGGTGTGATTCTTCTGGATAACGTATGCGTTCCGGCAGTAATCACATCGGCAGTGCTTAGTCCCTTGCCTCCAGCATCGAATCCGCCCTCCAGCTGATTGGCAGCGGTTGCACCGCCCCACAGGAAATCCTCCGGAAAACTTTTGTACATTATGCTCATTCTAGTTCCTCCTCGTTTGGGGTTTCATTGAACAGATCAGATCATGACCGTCAGCAGATTCTCCCTGTAATCAATGCTCTTCAGGTCCGTCTCAATCACATCGAGATACTCTGCGGAATTCGAAATAATGACCGGTGTGGTCAGGGTATAGCCAGCCTCTCTGATCGCCGCTACATCAAACTCCATCAGCAGCTGTCCTTTTTTGACCAGATCACCTTGCTTGGCCTTAGGAGTGAAGTATTTGCCCTTTAATTTGACGGTATCCTTGCCCACATGAATCAGGATATCGACCCCGTTATCACTGGTGATCCCTATGGCATGCCCGGATGCGAACAATGTGGTCAGTACCCCGTCTACCGGTGAGTATACCTTGCCTTCCAGCGGCTCAATCGCGATGCCCTTGCCCATGGCTCCTGTAGAGAAGGCTTCGTCAGTCAGCTCGGACAGCGCTCTGATCTGGCCCTTCAGCGGACTTCCCACAGTCTCCTGCTTCACAAGCGTATTGCGCGGGGTGCCTGTGCTCTTGCTCTCAGCAGCCTCTTCATCCTTAAAACCGGAGAAGAATACAAGAATGAAGCCTAGAATGAAGCTGATTATAATCGCCGCAATTGCACCGTAGAAGCCTTTATCCATACCGTCCGGACTGATATAACTTGGAATCCCGAAGACGCCCAGCCCCCCGAGAATGTAGCCCTTGGTCCCCATCAGACCGATGATCCCGCCTCCTACTGCCGCAGCGATACAGCTTAAGACAAACGGCTTCTTGCGCGGCAGCGTAATCCCGTAAATAGCGGGTTCGGTAACACCGAAGACCCCTGAAATGATTGCCGGAATAGACAATGACTTAAGCTTGACGTTCTTCGTCCGCATCAGAATAGCCAGCACCGCACCGGTCTGAGCAAAGGAAGCACCGAAGGAAGCCGCAAGAATCGGATCATATTTCAGCACAGCCATATTATTAAGCGCGATCGGCACCAGCCCCCAATGCAAACCGAAGATGACAAATACCTGCCAGAATGCGCCAACCAGCAAGCCTTCAATAACCGGACTGAGATTGTAGAGGAACAAGGTTCCCTCTCCCAGCAGTTGTCCTGCCCAGGTGGAGATTGGACCAATCGCAATCAGTGCCAGCGGAACGATGATCAGCAGAGTGAAGAACGGAACCAGGAAGGTGCGCACCACACTCGGAATCACTTTCTTGAAGAAGCCTTCCAGCTTGGAGCCTACAAAGGTTGAGAGGATGATCGGAATAACACTGGAGGTATACGACATCAGGATGACCGGGATACCCAGGAACGTAATGTACACCGGTGATTCAAACACCGTTCCGCTAAAAAGGGTATACAGCGGCTCGCCGGCAGCTGTTATATTGCCGAAGGCCGGATACACCAGCGTTGCGCCAATCGCCATTCCGATAAAGATATTGGCGCCAAACTTCTTCGCCGACGTATACCCGAGGAAAATCGGGAAGAAATAGAACAGGCAATCCCCGAGCGCATTAAGAATCTGGTAGGTACCTGAAGTATTCGTAATTAGTCCCAGCGTCACAAACAGTGCAGTGAACCCCTTAATCATTCCTGTTGCGCACAGCACACCAAGCGTCGGAGAGAATACCCCGGAGATCATATCGATAAACCTGTTGAACAGGCTTGTTTTACCGGCAGCGGCTGCCTCTGATCGGTCTTCCTGAAATCCGCCAGCAGCCATAACCTGGGCATAGACCTCAGATACATGATTGCCGATGACAACCTGATACTGGCCGCCGCTCTGAATGACCGTAACAACTCCATCCATATTTTTCAGCACATCTGTGTTCGCCAGTGTTTCGTTCTTAAGTTTGAAGCGCAGACGGGTTATACAATGGGTTAATCCGTTAACATTTTCTTTGCCGCCGACGTTCCTGATAATTTCATTAGCGAGTGCATCATATTTCATCCTAAACCCTCCCATTCCCAATTAAAATACAAAAAACGAAACCACCCGGCAATGTTCTGCCGATTTGGTTTCGCCTGCATGACCAGTAACAATCCAAAGGTTTTATTCAGTTTGTCTTTGTGTTACCCGCTGAATGTGAATCGTCAAGTACAGCCTTTCCTCATCCAGAAGCCGGGTGTCCAGATATTGCTCAATTTTGAGTACACAGCTATGCGCCTTTTTGTATTTGGTCCGTACCTGCTTGAGCAGAAAATCATCAACCGACTCCACCGATTCCTTCTTACGTGACCGCTGGAAAAAATACCGCAGATGGGTAATGAACCGTTCATAGCTGACCGAACTCTCATCAATCTCGTTGTTATATGAATACTTAACAATATTGAGAATGTCATCGATCTGTTGCGTCTGTCTGGTGACATCAGCAATTCTATGACCGGAGCTGTTCATTTGCGCATTGATCAGATGCAGGGCAATATTGCCGGCTTCATCCTCCGGCAGGCGGATGCGGGTATAACTCTGAATGATCTGCAAGGCATGAATTGCGATACCATATTCCTTGGGATAACAGCGCTGTATCTCCCAGATGAGCGGATTGGTATTGCGGATCCCCTGGTCCCAGAGCCTTAGTGCATGGGTCAAATGATCCGTTAATGTAACATAGATATAATCGCTTAGGCGCACCTTCAGGGATTGCTTGGCATATTCGATAATATCGTGGCTTAAGGCTACATATTCGGCGGGCGCATCTGCCATTAATGCTTTGAATTTCTCCGAAGCATCATTCTGTTTCAGCACAAACGTCTTCTCAATCAGAGATACATCCACCGGATCGCCGGCGTTCTTCTTGAATCCGATGCCGCGTCCCATGACCACCAATTCATCTTTGCCTGAATCCTTGGCAATAATGGCATTGTTATTGAAAATTTTTTCGATAATCAACCCTCTGCCCTCCTTTATCCCGAATTTCATTCATCAATACAGGATGTAGACGGATTAATCAAGGATTCCCACGGCGTCCCGCAGGCCTTAACATAAAGAAAGGCAAAACCCAAAACACGTGACCATGTTTTGGGTTTTGCCTTTTCAGTAACAATCCCAAATTCAGAATAGCACTCTATTTCACTTTTGGCAACAATAATGTTTGCGCTTTCAATGAACGTTATTCCGTCCGGATGACCGGAACATTCTGCGTAGGCAGGTAATCTCCGCGAAGTCATTTCCCCCCAACCTTGACTTATTGTTGTAAAATGAGCTCATAGAATTGAAACCTATATTTATCGGATCGGGGACAGATACATGCGATACGACTGTTTAATTGTAGATGATGAAGTGGAGCTGGCGGAAACGACCAGTGAGTATTTCAATCTGTTCGATGTCTCGACGGCCTATGTAACTAGTGCGGGTGCCTGCCGGGAATTCATCCAGGAGCACACTGTCTCCCTTATTCTGCTGGATATCAATCTTGGCGGGGAATCGGGCTTCCAGCTATGCAAAGAGCTGAGGCAGATTACGGACATCCCCATTCTGTTCATCAGCGCCCGCTCCAGCGAGGACGATGTTCTGATTGCGCTGGATATCGGCGGGGATGATTATATTCACAAACCTTATACACTGCGGGTCATGCTGGCCAAAGCGAAGGCGGTACTCAAACGTTACGGCAGCGAGAACCCGGACGAACCTGCATTACTCCAGGCCGGACCCTTACAGATTGATCCCGGACTGAGACGGGTCCAGCTGAACGGTGTGCCGCTCAAATTGAAGACGATGGAATACAAATTAATCAGCTACCTTATTCTGCATAAAAACCGGGTCATCCCCAAGGAAGAGCTGTTCACGGCGGTCTGGGGTGAGGCCCTTACAGGTGACGGCACATTGAATGTACATATCCGCCATCTGCGCGAGAAGATTGAACAGAATCCCAATCAGCCCCGGTATATCAAGACGGTATGGGGCATCGGTTATGCCTTCGAGGATCAATAATGATGTCCAGAAAACTGCTGCTTGCCCTGCTGCTGGTTGTTCTGTGTACTTGTGCAGCTTATCTGCTTCTGCTGGCGAATATTAGGGATAGAGAATCCACGGATAGAGTGGATAGAGTGGCTATCAACAGCATCGTGAAGCTTACTGAACAGAACTGGGGAGCGGTCCGGGGGAATATCTATCCCGAGTCCCCGTATGACTTCGCTGTTGTGGATTCCTCAGATACACTCTTATACCAGTCAGCAGCCGGAATTGCAGACTCGGTGAATGAAGCTATTAATCATCGCGATACGCTGATTGATGTAACTGTTCAAGACCAGACTGTTGGCAAAGTGATAATTCATAACAACTACAGCGCAGTCTTGTCCCGGCTCAAGCTGAACTTCACCCTTGTCACTGCTGCCTCGCTTCTGCTGCTGATCCTGCTCTGTCTGGCGTATATCCTTTACCTGAACCGGATGATCTTCCGCCCTTTCCGCCAAATGCAGCGTTTCGCCAAGCATATCGCCAAAGGCGAGCTGGATATTCCGCTGGAAATGGACCAGAGCAATATGTTCGGTGCCTTTACCGAAAGCTTTGATCTGATGCGCGAAGAGCTGGCGGCGGCAAGACATAATGAATATCTGGCTAACAAAAGTAAACAAGAACTGGTCGCCAGCCTCAGCCATGACATCAAGACACCTGTATCCTCGATCAAGGCCATCACCGAGCTGATGATCTTAAGCGCGGACAATGACAAAGTCAGCCGGCAGCTGAACTCGCTGTACGCCAAAGCCGACCAGATTGATCATCTTGTAACGGATATGTTCCATGCCACAATGGAGGAACTCAATGAATTGCAGGTAAACATAACCGAAGAGCCCAGCACTTTGCTAGATGTTTTAATAGAAAACGCCAATTATTATGAACAGATCACAGCTGCGCCTATCCCCGAATGTCTCCTGAGCACGGATCCCCTGCGCCTGCAGCAGGTGATTGATAATGTCGTGAATAATTCCAATAAATATGCCGGAACGCCCATTGATGTTGCCTTTGAAATCGTCGAAGGCTTCCTGGTGATGCAATTCAACGACTATGGACCTGGTGTTTCCGGGGACGAGCTGCCGCTGCTCTTCAACAAATTCTACCGGGGCAGCCGGGCTGTATATCAGAGCGGTTCCGGACTGGGGCTGTATATCTCCCGGTATCTGATGCGCAAGATGCATGGAGATATCGTGTGCTATAGCAACGGAAACGGTTTCACGGTAAAGCTGCTCATTCCGCTGGCCGGAAAGAATTAAGAATCTGCTAAGCTTCGCGCAAAGACATGTTAAGAATATTCACCGTAGAATAAAACTGTAGCTGTATATAAAGGCTGCAGCCATTATGGGATGCCGGCAGGTGCCCATTAATGAGTATGACCTAAATGGAGAGTCTTGCCATGAGTGAACCATCCAAACCAGTATTGATGCAAACCAAAAAGCTGTGTAAAACCTTCTCGAACGGAGGTGTTCAGCAGCATGTCCTGAAGAATCTCGATCTGACACTGTACAAGGGTGATTTCACAGTCATCATGGGCAGCTCCGGTTCAGGCAAATCTACCCTGCTCTATGCAATCTCCGGGATGGACAAACCGACGCTCGGGGAGATTCTTTTTGAGGAACAGGATATTACCGGCCTCAGCAATGATCAGCTGGCTGTGTTCCGGCGGAAACATTGCGGATTTGTCTTCCAGCAGATTCATCTGCTCGATACCATGAGTGTGCTCGATAATGTGCTGTCCAGTGCTTATCTGGTGCAAAAGGACAGGAACGCGGCGGTAAACCGGGCCAAACAGCTGCTCACTGAAGTGGGCCTGGATGCTACCAAGTGGATGAAGTTTCCGGCACAGCTGTCGGGCGGAGAGGCTCAGCGGGCCGGGATCGTCCGGGCTTTGATTAATACGCCTACCGCCTTGTTCGCCGATGAACCTACCGGAGCGCTTAACAGTGCAGCAGGCGCGAGTGTCCTTGGCGTCCTGACGGAGATGAATGCGCGCGGGCAGAGCATCATTCTGGTCACCCATGATCTCAAGACTGCTCTGCGCGGCAACCGAATACTCTATCTGCGGGACGGCGTGATGGTTGGCGAATTGCAGCTCTCTTCCTACAGCGGGGCTAACGGGCCGGAGCGGCAGGAGCAAGTACAGTCTTTTTTAGCGGATTTGGGGTGGTAAGGATGCACAGTGTTCAAGGAAAACTGGCCTGGTCCAATATTCGCAAGCGGAAAAGCTCCACTGCCGCGCTCTTTCTGCTCATTCTGCTGGCCGTTCTGCTGCTGTACACCGGAGTCTCGGTGGTACTGAAGCTGGGTTCTTTTCAGGAACAAAAAATGACGGAGCTTAAAACACCGGACGTAATCTCTTATTTCGCGACGGATGAACATCTCAAGGAATATGAGGCTCTGCTGGACAGTTATCCGTATACCGCCATGTGGGAGATGGAGCCCGCACTCCTGCTGTCTGACGTTACTATGAAGTATGGACCAAACGATATTACTACCGGATTGTTAATTCTGAATGCAGATCAGCAGCGGACCTTGGCTCCCTTCCGAACCATCTCTCCGGTCCATTCAGACGGCTCTAATCTGATCTATCTGTCCTATGTATTCCATGTCGGTGCAGGCTATAACGCTGGTGACAGCCTATCCTTCACTTACGGGAACCAGGTCTATACCTACAAGATTGGCGGGTTTATAGAGGAGCCATTGATAGGAACGCTTAGCAACGGTGCGCCTAAAGTGTTTATGCTGGGCAGTACCTACCGGGAGCTGGCTGAACGTACCGGTCAAACCGCAAAGTACAGCTTCCTCTCTGCGGCTGTAACTAATCCTGACAAAGCGGAGAAGCTCTGGCAATTGTTAAGGGAGCAACTGTCCGCTTCAGGAACAAGCGCAACCTATGTTGTAATGAGTGCGCAGACGGGCATATCCGGAAATCTGGTGTTTGTCAATTTCCTGACAGCGATCCTGCTTGTCTTCGCTCTTATCATGGTGGTCATCTCACTGATAGTTATCCGCTCCCAGATTCTTGAGCATATTGAAGACCATATGCAGAATATTGGCGTACTGAAAGCAAATGGCTATACCTCCTGGCAGGTGATCACAGCACTTCTGTTACAGTTTGCCTGGATATCCGTTGCCGCCGCAGTCCCGGGCATAGCTGCTGCCGGAGCCGTCATGCCTTATGCCGGCAATCTGATCTCCTCTTCCATCGGATTAATCTGGCCCGCGTCCTTTGACATACTCGCCGCTGTACTCAGCATGCTGTTCATCATGGGTATGGTTATGCTGGTCACCTTTATGTCCAGCAGGCGGATCAGAGACATCACACCCATCGCTGCGCTGCAGAGCGGATTTCTGAACCATAATTTCAAAAAAAACCGCATGCCGCTGGAACACTCTCCGCTTGGCCTGCAGTTTGCTTTGGGACTTAAAACCTTACTCCGGCAAACCAAGCAGAACCTGATGATTCTGCTCATTGTCGCGGGGTTAACCTTTTCCAGTATCGCCTGCTCTATTCTGAATTACAACTTCACAGGTGACACGAACGCCGTTCTTCAGCTTGTGGGTTTAGAACAAAGCACCTTTCAAATCGTACTGAACAGGGGAAAGCTTCAGCCCGAACGGATTGCCCAGGTGAAAAGCTTAGAGGGCGTACGCAAAACCTCCCTCCTGGGCAGCCTCGCAGCTTCTGTTCAAGATACCAGCATTACGCTGAAGGTATCCGATGATTTCGATACCATGGAGACGCAGACGGTGTACAAAGGCAGACCGCCGATCTATGACAATGAGATTGCTGTTTCCGGAATCATTGCGCGGCAGGAAGGAAAAACCATCGGCGATGAAATTGAGGTCAGCACAAACGGGGTATCCGGCAAATACCTGATCTGCGGGCTCAGCCAGCAAATCAATCAGCTGGGAATGGTAGCGACCATGACGGAGACAGGTCTGAGGCGGCTGCTTCCGGATTACACCCTTACTACACTCAATGTATATCTAAACGAGGGAGCTGATCCTAACATATTTACTCAGGATCTTGAGCGTAACTTCCCCGGCCAATGGTCGGCAACCAATGTGGAGGAGATGCTGCAAGGGACGCTCGGCACGTTCACTTCAGCCATTACCTCCATGACAACAGTCATAACGGTGGTAACAATTATTGTAGTCACACTGATTCTGTATCTGGTCATAAAAACCCTGATTCTGAAGCGCAAACGGGAATTCGGAATTCTGAAAGGGCTGGGATATACCACCTTTAATCTGATTACACAAATCACCTTCAGCCTGCTTCCGGTAGTAGCTCTTGGAGTACTTGCCGGAAGTCTGCTGGGGTACTTTTACTCTGATACCGTGTTCGAAATGCTTCTCTCGAGTCTCGGAATTTTCAATATTCAATTCGCGGCAAATTTGCCGCAGATTCTGTTACTGGGTATTGCTATTCTCGCAGCAGCTTTTATTGTAACCCTGTTAGTCTCATTGAGAATCCGCAAGATCAGTGTATACGGTCTGATTACGGAGTAGAATTAGCCTTGGCTGAATAAGAACTTAAACGGATGTTGAAGTTACGGACCGGGAATTTCTCCAACGCAGCTTATACAGCTCCGGCAGTACGACTCCGATCAGCACCAGAATCACTCCGGTCCACTGCAAGCCGCTCACATGCTCATGCAGTACGAACGAGGACAGCAGCACGGCAACCGGCAGTTCAGCGGCACCCAGGATACCAGCCATGCCTCCCCCGATATGCGGAACACCGATGGCGAACAGGACTGGCGGAATAAAGGCGCCGAACAATCCCAGCAGGAAGCCGAACAACAGCAGCTGACTCCACAGCAAACCGTTAAACAGGAAGTATGGCGGGAACAGGATGAACAGCAGCAGCAGGCCGCCGGTAACCATCCAGGCGCTACGGTAGGCCGGATGCGCAGCCGGAACGGCTTTGCCGCTGAAGATAATAAACATGGAGTAGCTTACCGCAGATAACAGCCCGAGCATAAGCCCGAGTGCGTTAAACTCGGCAGCTCCCTGATTCAGAATTCCGGCTGCCAGCAGCGTCCCCCCGAACAGCAGGATCAAGGTCAGCACGGTGATCTTATCGGGGCGCTGACGTTTGCTTACAGCCTGGATCAGCACACTGATCCAGGTGAACTGGAACAGAAGAATAATCGCGAGCGACGCCGGAATATACCGGAGGGACTGGTAGTACAGCAGACCGGTAACCACTGTTGGCGCACCGGCGAGCATTAGCAGCAATCTGTGCTTCCAGGCCAGCTTCATGGCTGGTGCCTGGCTGACAGCAGCCGCGGCCGCAGTATTAGTACGGCTGCGCTGTTTGCGATTCTCTCTAACCTTGGTATATAAGGCCAGCAGCCAGGCGAGAATGCAGCCGGTCAGCAGCTGCGTACCAACGACTTCACCCAGCTTATAGCCTTCTCCGTATGCTAATACGACGATTGTGGATAAAATGCCGTAGCTCATAGCGCCTATGAGCACGGAGATTAAGTATTTCATATCTTTCATTTCAATTATGCCTCCTGAATCTCTGTTGTGTCGGCCGCAACACGCAAATAATCCTAACTCCGGGATAGGGACCTGTGTAACAAAGTCCTTATCATCGTAGTTAGGAAGAGTAGGCTTCCTGTAGAAACCCTCGCCCTGATGTACCTGATGGCTGCGAGGTTATACGAGAACAATATGTAATTATCGGGTTGACGACTGTTCATATGTTACACGTCAAGTGAGCTGGCGTCAACCCTAAATTCTTAAAATTTGTGGAGTTACGGGACATAGACCTCTGTGACGGTATTAACCGTGTTATTGCTTACCGTAATCATACAAGGAGGGGCGAAGCCGGTAAACTGCTCAGAATACGCAATAAACTCCGCTTTGCTGACGCTTTGGAGCGATCCGGGATTCACACGGTCTATCAGCTTATACTCCGTTTCCGCCGTGACAGTGTAGAGATCGTTAATCGTATATTTGTTGAGGATATAGAATCCTCCCGGCAGATCCTCCTCCGTGATACCCAGGGCGGCAAAACGTTCAGAATCTTCAAGCGTCAGCCACTCCACCTGATCCAAATTCAATGTGTCGCTGTCCATGGCAAGACCTGTAACGTAACCAAGGAAGCTGCTAACAGGTGTAATTGCAAAATCTGCGGCAGTTGCCTCATAATCTACTACAAGATTGTCTCTGGATACCGGCTGGCCCAGTTCAGTTCTGATATATTGAACCGCCACCTGAAGCGGGTCAAGCCATGCCTGTTCCGTCCCCGCATCAGCTCCCGCCTGCAGGCTGGCATAGTATGCAGCCAGAGTCTCTTCCGTCTCCGGTGTTTCGTAATACTCATTGCCGCGCGTATCCATCCAGCGTTCGACGGTCCAGATACCTTGCTCTCCCTGCTTCACCGGCTGGGATAATAACAGCTGGCTGGTCTCACCAGTGGTCATAATAAATTTGACCAGGATATGATTGCCGCTGAATGTCTCATGCGGAAGCATGCCTTTCTCTTCAAAGAACTTGCGGAGAACTGTTTCCTGACCGGCCGGCCGGGACATGTCGTTCTCCCCGCTCCTGATCTCCCCCAGATACTCCGGTATAGAATCCTGATAGGAGAATACAAGTATCGGCTTGCCCATACTCCCGTCTTCGGTAAGCATGCCGTCTTCTATATTTATATTTCCCAGCTGCATTAATTTGTCTGCATCATCCGGCTTCAGCCTGTATTCCATTGCCCAGAGCTGTACACGCGTATCCAGCAGGTGATCGAATTCACCGATTCTCTCAAATGTAGTGATGGTGCTATCCTCAAAAGTTAGATCCGGCACCGCCCTTTGATAGGACGCAATATTTGCCTCAATGTATTGTTCTGCGTAATCCCTTTCTGTCATTTCAACCTGCTGTCTGGGGTTGCCAAGCAGCCCCACGCTGATCGCGGCGATTCCGGCAATACAGAGCAGGACTACCCAGAATGCGGGTTTGCGGTAATGTAAAATATTTCGGATCCGTCCTTTCGTACCACTCTCTCCAAAAGCAAGCGGCGAGCCGTTGGTAAAACGTCTCCCTGTTGACAAAGCTAACAGCGAGAGCGAATAATCCTGCTTGATTCCGCTGCCCAGCTGCCGGATCACACTCTCATCACAGGATTTCTCCATATCCTCGCTCATCAGGAAGAATGCGAGCCAGACCAGCGGATTAAACCAGTGGATACAGAGAACAACACATGCCAGCGGCTTAATGATATGGTCAAATCTGCGGATATGCACCTGCTCATGCTTGATGATATAAGCCCGCTCCTGATCACGCAGACCGGGGGGGAGATAAATCCGCGGCCTCAACATACCCGAGACAAACGGGGTTGAGATCCATCTGGTTTCATAGATATTACCGGATAGGAGCTTTGCGCTCTCCAGCCTGCGTTTCAGGCGGACTGTGGCAATCAGGCTGTGGAGAAGCATTACACCAATCCCGGTAAGCCAAATATACAGCGCAGTCTGGGCCCATGGATTACCGGAAGCCGTGCTGTCTGCAGGTTGAGCAGAAGCAGCTGACTGTGATACTGCATTCTCAGGCTGCAGGCTGACGGTTGCGGTATAACCCGCCTCCGGTAACTGCAGGGATTGAGCGGGCTGGGGCTCTGGCAGGCTTGCCCCTGCAGCAGCTTGGTAAGCCGTCAATTTCAATGAAATCTGTTGCGCTTCAGGTGGTATAAGACTGACGGCACTCTCGAAAGAAAACGGGCAGATCAGCCGAAACAAGACTATGGACCATAATGCATAGGAATAGATCTTGGGAACCCTGCGGAGCATCAGCCGCATAAGGATTACAATTACAATACAGTAGCTGCCTGTAATAGTCATCTTCATCAGGTGTTCCAACAGCTGATCCACGGCTATTCCTCCTTATGCTCCTTGATTAGCTTCACAAAGGCATCTACTTCGCTGTCACTAAGCTTCCGGCTTCTGGTGAACGCCGCCAGAAACCTGGGCAAGGAGCCCTCGAAGGTCTCCTCCACGAACTGCTTGCTCTGTTCGGCGTAGAAATCCTCTTTATTCAGAATTGCCGTAACTATGCCATTCCGGTTCTCACATATGCCTTTGCTCTCCAAACGCTTCAACATCGTATACGTTGTTGATTTCTTCCAGTTCAGTTCAGTCTCGCACAGCTTCACGAGATCGCCTGAAGGAATAGGCTCATGGCTCCAGATCAAATCTGCGAATTTGGACTCCATATCCGTTAATGCATTTTTCCTCAAGTTATTCAGCCCTTTCGGTCTACAAGTTGTAGACTCAACTGAACTCAGTTTACAACTTGTAGACCGGAATGTCCAGAAGTTAAGCTGCCTTGTTCATGACTGATAGTTCACAAATGCATATTGTCCCCCATTATTAACAGACCCTGCACAGTATTTCTCACCATTTACGAATCAAAAGGAGCAGTAGCTAAATATACTCTTGGAGGGGGTGTTAATCCTGAATAGTTCCGGACTCGTTAAGCTGCTGGGCGTAATTGCCGGAGTCGTCATTCTGAACATTGCTATCTTATCGCCAGGATTACTCGGAGTAGCCATCGGCGGGTCCAGTGCTCTTGAAACTGCAGCAGGGGTGACCCTGCTGGTTGTCAGCCTGCTGATTGTGCTCTACGGGAGTTATACCCTGCTCTTCAAACGGGCAATTATTCCCGCTGTCCCCTCTCTCGATTCACGGGAAGACTATATAGCTGAACTTAACCGCTACCGTAATGTGAGGGTACTGAAAGAGGATGTCGCCCTGGCCCTGGATCAGCTGGAGCGGATGGATAAGAAGAAGCTGACGCTGTTGAATGTTCTTGCCGGGCGTTTCGAGCGGTCAGAGCTCAGTTTCCGGAAGTTCCACACGGTGATTCAAGACGTTGAGAAGCTCCTATACCTGAATATCCGCAGTATCTTGAACAAGCTAAGCGTATTCGATGCCGCCGAGTTCACGCAATTTACGGGCAAAATCAACTCCGGCAGATTCACAAGTACATTCATCCAGAAGAAGAACGCCTTGTTCAACGAATATTTCACCCATGTCAAAGGCTGTCTGGCAGCAAATGAAGAGATACTGCTGAAGCTGGACCAGCTGCTGCTGGAGATCTCCCAGCTCGGAAGTGCTGATTATGATGCCGCTCTGGAAATGCCCTGCATGCAGGAGCTGACCGCCCTGATCGGGCAGACGAAACTCTATCAATAGTGAATCAGTAGGGAAAGGAAGATGATTATGGCCAGGAAAAGCAAAACATTCATCGTTCTGGGCCTCATTGCCGTGTCCGTCTTTGCGCTTGTCTACTTCGGAATCAGCCTGACCGCGAACATGGGCAAATCCAAGACAGAGATCTCTGCAGAAGATGCTGATAAAAAGCTGAACAGGATCTATAAAGATATTAACGTGAGCAGTACCGCACCTGTAAAAGGGCAAATTGATCTTGATCCGGCAGCAGTCGGCGATTCATTGCCCGAGATCTCCAAATTCCCGCTTTCTGTGAATAGTACAACGGACAGCTACGCCGAAATATTCTCCTCGACCGAGAAATCCGGCACCGGCAACGACGGCTGGCTGAATGAAGTGGCCAATGACTTCAACGCTGCGGGTATCCTCGTGGACGGCAAGCACGTCTCTGTCAGCATCCGTAATATCGCTTCGGGTACAGCCGCGGATTATATCCGGTCCGGCAAATATGTGCCAGACGCCTACACTCCGTCCAATGAGCTATGGGGTGAAATGGTCAAGGCAAGCGGCGTCTCTGCAGAACTTGTATCTGAGCGGCTGGCCGGCAATGTAGCCGGGGTGGTCATGAGCAAGCAGAAATATGATCAGCTGGTCGGCAAATACGGCTCGATTAATGTGAAGACGATCACCGATGCCATTGCAGCGAATGAGCTCGCGATGGGCTACACTGATCCTTTTGCCAGCTCCACGGGATTGAATTTCCTCGTGACTGCACTGGGCACGTTCGACAGTACGGATCTGCTGGGGGACAAGGCGGTTCAAGGCTTTGAGAAGTTCCAGGCGAATGTGCCTTTCATTGCCTCCACTACCCTGCAGATGCGGGATGCGGCGAAGTCGGGCATGCTGGATGCCTTTGTGCTGGAATATCAGACATATGTCAATGCGGCGGATCTGACAAGCGGGTATGTGTTTACCCCCTTCGGGGTACGGCATGACAGTCCGCTCTATGCACTGGGTGATTTGCCAGAAGAGAAGCTGGAGATTATACGCAAGTTCGCCGAATTTGCCGTGCAGGACAAAACCCAGACAGCAGCCTCGGACAGAGGCTTTAACGGTCTGAATGATTACAAGTCCGAGCTGGCTCCGGTGAACGGCTCCCTCCTCTCCTCAGCCCAGAAGCTATGGAAGGAGAAAAAAGACGGCAGCAAACCGATTGCCGCAGTATTCGTAGCTGATGTATCGGGCAGCATGGCCGGGGAACCGCTGAACCGGCTCAAGGAATCGCTGCTGAAGGGCCAGAAGTTTCTGGGCAAGGACAACAGCATCGGATTTGTCTCCTACTCCAGTGATGTGACGATTAATCTGCCGATCGGCAAATACGACACCAATCAGCAGTCCATGTTCGTTGGGGCGATCAATAGCCTGCAGGCTGCCGGAGGAACGGCTACTTTTGACGGAATGGTCGTTGCCATGAAGATGCTGAAAGAGGAACTCACGCTGCATCCGGAGATGAAACCGCTGATCTTCGTGCTTAGTGACGGGGAAACGAATGAAGGACATTCATTGGATGAGATCAGAGGATTGATTGAGAGCTACAAAATCCCCGTATATACAATTGGATATAACGCCAACATCAAGGCACTCGAGAGCATTTCAAGCATCAACGAGGCGGCAAATATCAATGCAGATACTGAAGATGTGGTCTACAAAATCGGCAATCTGCTCAATGTACAAATGTAAGTCCCATATTCCCGAAGGAGGGTTCCCATGTCATTCTCAATGGAAATTCCCAGCCCTGAGAAGCTGAAAGAGGCCGTCGAAGAGCAGGTTCAGCCGGAGCCGGAGGAAGTTACGCAGCTGAAGGAACAGGCGGTCAATAATGTATCCAATATTCTTGCACTGGATTTCGATTCACTGGAGAAACGCAAATCAGTGTTGCAGTCGATTGACAGCTTCGGGATGGGCACCATGCGCTCCTCTTCTGAGAAGAATTCACTCCTTCAGGTATCTGTAGGTAATCTATCCAAGACCGGTGATGAAGGCGGCCAGGTCGCCAGGGGATTAACAGAGCTGCATCTGCAGCTGAAGGATCTGGACCCGAGTGCAGTTGATTTCGCCAAAAACGGCTTCCTGGGCAAGTTCTTCCATCCCCTGCGCAATTACTTCGCCAAATACCAGAAGGCGGATAGTGTCATCTCCGATATCATTCTGTCTCTGGATAAAGGCAAAAGCGTGCTGAAAAATGACAATACCACCTTAGAGATTGAGCAGCAGACTCTGCGGGAGCTGACTAAACGGCTTAAAAAGGAAATTCAGCTCGGCATCCTCATGGATCAGGAGATCGAGACGCAGATTGAGGCGGCTAAGCAGCGCAGTGAAGACGAGGATAAAATCCGGTTCATCACCGAAGAAGTACTCTTCCCTCTGCGCCAGCGGGTTATGGACCTGCAGCAGATGCTGGTGGTGAATCAACAGGGGATCATGGCCATTGAAGTCGTAATACGTAACAACAAAGAGCTGATCCGCGGTGTGGACAGAGCACGGAATGTTACGGTATCTGCGCTCAAAATATCGGTTACGGTCGCAAGTGCCTTATACAATCAGAAGATCGTGCTCAAAAAGATCGAGCTGCTGAACCAGACCACCAACAACCTGATCAGCGGCACCTCCAAAATGTTGAAGGACCAAGGCGCGGCCATTCACAAGCAATCGCTCGAAACCAGTATTTCCGCTGACACCTTGAAGCAAGCGTTCACGGATGTCCTGTCTGCACTCGATTCTATCAGCACCTACAAGCAGGAAGCCCTCCCCAAGATGCGGGAGACGATCAACCAGTTCCGGGAACTGGCGGATAACGGAGAACAGCAGATCCGGCGGCTGGAAAAAGGCAGTACGCTGGGGTTATAGCACTACTGAGCACTACTGTTGTCAGCATAAAGTAATGGATTGGACTGAGCTCTAAAATCAAAACAGCGGCAGCTTAGGACAGAAAAATAGCGTCCTTGACTGTCGCTGTTTCCATAGATAACGTTATATCCTAGTGTTCACAGACATACGGAATACCGTTATTACGTGTTACCTCAGAAGCCGGCTTCGTTTAGTTTAACAGGGATGCCAAATTCCATTTTCCACTGTCCTGCCTTATGGTCAAGCGAGTTGGATAAGAAAATTTCCAGGGCTGGTCGTGAGACGTCCCATACATACGGGCTTAGAGGAAGCCACTCGGTGGAGACTAAGTGGAGCAAATCTTTCACCTTATCGGGTCTGTCTCTCAGCTGCACTAGGGCGTACTTGCCTCCCGGGATCGTCCGGACGCCTAGATCGCCAGTCGGTGTCATCCGGTGCTCCGTTGTAATGCAAGCATCGTACCTGTGTCTGCCATCCGGTGTAATGTAAGGGTCATCCAGGATGAGTCCGACAGTTAAGCTGTCTTTAGTCAAGGCTTCTCTCGCGGCCAACCACGAGGTTACATGCTCAAAGAGCCCTGTAATATCCGAATTAATCCTTCCTTCATTGATAGTCCCCCTATATCGGGCATAGATCGTATTCATCGGAGCGAGGCTCCGAATCTCGATCGGGAGCTCTGCCAGCTTGCAGGACAGATCGGTGGACTTTTCCAAGGTGACTTTAGCCCTAAACCGTTCGGCGATCGTCCGCAGGCGAAATCTGTCCCGGTATTCAGAAGCGCTGAGCCCGGTATGCTTGCGGAATACTCTGCAAAAATGGGCCTGAGTTTGCAGACCACAATCCAAAGCGATCTCAGTGATGCTTCTACCTGGATGAAACAATAACAGCTTGATTGCCTTCTCGATGCGGATCCGCTGGATAAACCCGTGCACGTTCTCATCCATCACCGTTTTGAACACCCGATGAAAGTGATAGGGGGAGTAGGCACTCACGTCCGATAATTCTTCAAGGGTTAATGACTCCGTAAGATGCTCTTCCATGTAGTTGACGACATGGTTGATCCTGTACCGGTATTCCAATTCCAAGGCTTTTGCCGCCACTATCCGTTTCCCACCTTTCCTTTATCCCATTCATAGGTTCAGCCTTATTTTTTATTATAGCAAGATTTGTTAATTCGTTAGCAAGAAATTGGAAGACGATACGCGCCCATTACACTACCATAAGGGAGTTCGACTTATAAACTTAAGGGGTGTGTTACGCTGTGAACAAATTATTCAGCTTTGCTAAGCTGGCCATGGTGGCTGGGGCAGTTTGTCTGATCCTTACCACTTCCGCTTGCTCTTCCGAAAAGTCCTCAACCTCTGTGCCATCCCTCAACAGCTCCAAGGTGATTAGCTTGCCTAATGGGGAGTGGCCGATCGGCACTCCAGAGCAGGTAGGGATGGATTCCAAGGAAATCGAGGCAGTGATGCAACAAGCCAAGGAATCGGCGGTTCTCTCCATGCTTGTTGTTAGAGACGGCACAATCGTCTCCGAGTATTACAAGGATGGCATGCCGGATTCTATGCTGGCTGTAAACTCCATCACTAAGAGCGTGACTTCGCTCTTAATCGGGATAGCTATCGACAAAGGCTATCTGAAAGGAATTGATGAGCCGATCGAGGCTTTTTTTCCCGAATATAAGGATTCGTTCGATTCATCAGCTAAGAAATCTATTACCATAGAGCATCTGCTCAGTATGACAAGTGGCTTGCATTTCCCGGAATGGACCGAGTGGAATTATATGCTCAAACCTATGACGGAGACCAAGGACTGGAACCAATTTATACTTAGCCAATCAATGAATGACGCTCCAGGTAGTATTTGGAATTATAATACTGGCGGTTCCCAATTGCTGGCGGCGATTATCAGAAAAACGACTGGAAAATCCGAACTCGATTTTGCCAAGGAATATCTGTTGGGTCCTCTCGACATTAATAGCGTAGAGTGGCCTAGTTCACCTGATGATTCGAATTCAGGTGGTTTCGGACTGAAGATGATGCCAAGGGATCTGGCGAAGATTGGCCAATTGGTGCTTAACCTTGGCATATGGAATGGTGAACGTATTGTATCGGAGGCATGGATCCAGGAATCGACCTCTCCGCATTCGGAGGGAAATGCGAATTTCGGTAATTATGGCTACCATTGGTGGATGAATCAGTACAGCGGGCACAAGGCCATCTTCGGTATGGGTTATGCCGGCCAATATTTGACCCTCGTACCCGACCTTGATCTGGTAATTGTCGTAAACTCGGCTTTCTCCAAGAGTCCCCAGGATACCCTCCTCCCCATTCAGTATATCGGGCGCTTGGTCAAAGCCGTGAGCTCTAATACTATCATTCAACACCAGTAACTTTTTGTCATTAATTGGTTTGTATATCCTTCCGCATTAATGTATATTTATACAGTTACTGTAATGAATATACCCATGTCAAGGAGGATACCACAATGCATTTTCTGGATATAGGCCAGCTCACCGCTGAGCAGATCCTTGAAATATTTGAACTAACCGATCAGCTTCGTTACAGAAGCCCGGAGCCTTTACTTGATGGTAAGACGATGATTCTGTTCTTCCCCGATACCAGTCTGCGGACCCGGATCAGCTTCGAGAAAGGCATCCGGGACCTGGGCGGAGCCTATATCACCTTTCCTCCGGACGCTTTGGATAAGAAGGAATCCCCCGGGGATATGATCCGCTATCTGGAGAACTGGGGGGACGGTATTATCGCCAGATATCCGGAGTTGTCCAAGCTGGAAGAGCTGTCGGCGCACGCTTCGATTCCAGTGATTAATGCCATGACTGCGCACAATCACCCCTGTGAGATTCTGGCTGACCTGTACGCCCTGCGCTCCATCAGAGAGAACTACCGGGAACTGACCTACACCTTCATAGGTCCGGCAGGCAATATATCCAGAAGCTGGATGGAAGCCGCCAAGGCCCTGAACCTCTCATTTAATCATGTATGCACACCTGGAAATGAAATGGGAACAAATACCACCAACTATGCGTTTCACACCAGTCTGGACAGTGTTCTGCCGGAGAGCGACGTTATTCTTACCGATTCGTTGCCCGTAACTTGTCTGACGCAGGAGTATCTTGGTGCCTACCAAATTACCCTTGAGCGGATGAGATGTGCCAAACCGGAGGCAATCTTAAATCCTTGCCCGCCCTTCTTCCGCAATGAGGAAGTAAGTGAAGATGCGATTGCTTCACCTTATTTTGCCGGATTCGGATTCAAGAAAAGTCTGATCTATCTGCAGCAGGCCATTCTTATCTATTGTTTATCCCATTAACTGCAGGATCGGATTGAACCTGTTCATTAAATAAATTCCTTCAGGGCAGTCTTCGGACAGCTTTCAATTTGTTCCTTACAGCCTGCTTCTCAGAAACTGCTGCCTAAGATCAGAACCGGATACGAAATATTTGCGCTAAAAGTGAGAAAGATCGGACCGTCTGCGCGTCTTATAAGTAAATACGTCCATTTGGAGGCAATAGATGAAGGAACAAGACAATGCCGAAATCATAATTGCCGAGGTGCTGGCCGGAAATCGTGAGGCTTTTGCTATACTGGTTGACCAGTATAAATCCGGTTTATACCGTCTGCTGCTGGGTCTCGGTGCGAGCCATCAGGATGCGCAGGATCTGGCGCAGGAGACTTTCATTCAGGCCTATCAGAAGCTGCGCAGCCATAATGAGCAGTCCAGCTTCGCCGCCTGGCTCTACGCCATTGCCATCAACCGGTTCAGATCACAGAAGCGGCGCAAGGCATTCTCTTTCTCGGGAGGCTCCATTCTGGAAGAGAGGGATCAGGCCCCGACACCTGAAGAGCGGTATATGATCAAGGAAAACAAGCTGGAGCTGCAAAAAAAGCTGGCCCGGCTTCCGGAACGCTACCGGATCGTGCTGCTGCTGCGTTATACCAATGAATTGACCTATGAGGAAATTTCCGCCATCACGGGAATGACCTTGCATCAGGTGAAGAACCGTCTGCACCGCGCCCGCTTAAAGCTCAAAAAACAATGGCCGAAACCGAAGGAGGATTCCAATGAAAAAATCGGATTACCGCACACACGATAATGTGGCAGATGAGGTTATGCTGATGTCTCTGTCCGGTTATGAAGATCATCAGATGGATGAGGATTTCACGGGGCGTGTTATGGAGCAAATCCGCCAGACGGAGATTTTGCCTGCATCAAGCGGGTCCATGGCTGGCTATACCAGCAATCCCGGCCGCAGAAGGTTCCGGCATAATGTACTATGGGCAGGCTTGGGTACAGCTGCCATTGCGCTGGCGGTCCTGCTGTTCCTGCTCCCGGACTTATCTGCTCTACAGCAGATCCAATCCGCCAAATCCCATCGGCTGCTCATACTGCCTTCCGAGTGGAGTGACCATCACCTGCTGGAAGCCAAGAAAGCCGGGGTAGTGAAGCTGCCTGATATTGAGGTCACGGATCAGGGCTATACGCTGACGCTTCAAGAGGTTGTTGCCGACCCGAACCGGATGATTCTGAATCTGAGAATTACCGATGCCAAAGGTCAGCCAGATGAAGAAATGATGAGTATGTTTGATATCACCCAGCTGCAGCTCCGTAACGAGGAAGGGCTAGAAATTGGAGACCTGCAGGTCATCAATCATATGAGTACTAAGCTCGGCCCCGATAAGTTCAGGATTGAATATCTGTTATTAACCTATTATTTCAAAGGAGAACAGCCCGGGGATACCGTATTCATTGAAGGGAAGGTTCATGAGCTGATGCTGGACTACAAGACCAATGATAGGATTTCGGGGAATTGGAGCTTCAGTTATGCTGCAGACATGACAACCGCCAACGCTCTGACAGTGAACTCTGATTTGAGTAAATACAGCTACACCACACCTGAAGGGCTGGAAATTCTGATGAAAGGCATCACGCATTCTCCTGCCGGTGCCAAAATTGAATTCAGTACCCTGCTTAAGGATAAGCTGGCCTCCCAAGTTCCGGAGAACCGCAGGATTAATCTGGGTGTCAGGTATCATTTCGAGAATGCCAAAGGTCAAATCGTAGGATCGCTCATTAATACTAAATATGGCGGAATGTCTGAGATGTACAACGTCGGTCATGATCTCCAATTGAACTGGAGTTATCATTTAACGGAACTTCCATATCTCAGCGAGCCGATTTATTTCGTACTCGACGGCTTCTCCATCCCTGTTGAATCGGATGATTCATTAACGTTCAATCCGGCGCTGCTGAAGACAAAGCCTGCTGTCTTTGCAGCAGAGGGCGATATCTTGAATGTGAATAATATAAAGATCACTGAGACTCAGACCTTGCCGGGTCTGTCGGCCTGGATGGCTGTCAGCGGCAAATTCAGCAATGAATTCGATATGGACAAATGGATAGCCCGGGACGGCAATGGCACCGAGTATGATGTAATCCGCTGGGGTTCCTACCGGGAGGGGGATCTCGTTACCTTTGGCCAGAGTAGTGGGAACTCTGATCTTGTGTATCTGATTGTTGACGGTATGAAATCCATTCCGAAGGAGCTGACGCTAATCCGTACAGTCACAGACAAGCTCTTCAATGACGCCGACTGGAGCTTCGAGTTGCCTCGCTCGGCTGCAACTTCACAATGATTTCCGCGTCTATTCCTAATAATAGGGATTCATTATCCCAATAATAGGAAATGGATGTGAATCTATGAACCGCAGTATTAGGCTATTCTTGCTATTGCTTGTAACCATTGCTGCACTCGGCGGCTGCAGTTCAGTGCAGGCTGGTCCCCCTAAGTCTTCTTCCTCATCCGCTGCTCCAGGATTCACAGGAACGGTGGCCACAAGCACACCTGAACCTGCCGTTTCCCCGTCTGCTCCTGGAGTTACCGTAGCCCCTGGTGCGGAGGCTATACCGGATCCGGCAGATTCCTTCCGGGGTGTCCGGCTTGTCAGCAAACAGGGAGAGGTTATAAGAGAATGGGCTTCAGCAGCCATTAACTTGTTTCAACCGGTAAGGACCGGACTGAACGAACAGCAGCAACTGCTTATCTACCACATCGGCAGTGAGCAGCCAGAGCTTCTGGCGGAGGACGGAAGCATAACATCCTGGCCGGCACCGCAATGGTCCGGTGAGGAACCTCCCTACGGCAATGACTACGGCAATGATGTGCTCTATGCCGACCGGCTGCTGAATGATGAGATTTTCGCTGTCAAAGGAAACCGCACTTTATACCTGGTGAATATTACAACCGGAGAAGCCAAAAAGCTGTATACTGCCAAGCGGCCGGTATATGGCCTCACCGCATCTCCGGATAACAGCCAGGCTGCCCTGCTTGTTGCCTCTGAGCCGTATATAGGTCCTGACGCCGATTTGATTGTGCTGAACCGTAAGGGCGAAGAAGTCTTCAGCAAACCGAGGGCCAGCGTCCAAAGCCACAGTGACGGATTTCTGTTTATTTATCCGATGGCCTGGAAAGATCCCGGTATCCTCACAGTTCCGGTCAGCGGATATGAGCAATATGGCAACGGTGGAGTGAATCTGGTTCATACCGATACTGGGGTAATTGAGTTCTTGGAGAAGCCTTCACTTCCCGCTGGCCTGCTGCTTCTCTTCGAGGAATCCGCCGGAAAGGTGAAATTCCCGGAGGAGCTGCACTTCCTCCCCGAGCCTGGAGACCAGCCCGTGTATTATGCGGTTCAAGGTATGAATTCGGATATCTGGCTGCTTAATCAGAAGACCCGGCAAGCCGTGAAGCTGGAGAGGGGACGTCTGCTGAAATGGACCAGTGACGGCAACCTGCTGGTGGGCAAAACCTCAAGGGAACTGCTTGAGGCCTATATAGGAACAGATTCTTTATAATATGCAGTCACTAGCATAATTTTCGATAGCGTACCTACCACACGCAAAAAAAGCGGGGATCAGCTATGCGCCGGTCCCCGCTTCCCTGTATTCACTACAAATTTATATTTTCTCATCCCAAATTTTCCGCTCATTCTCCTTCACCAGCAGCTCAGCCGCCTCGGGATAGACCTTCTGGAACGGATGATGTTTGGCTTCGATGCTCGTCTGAGTCATCTCCAGTGAACTGAATACATTAGTCTCAATAATCCGGCGGACATTCTCCAGCAGAATTTCTGCAACCGGTCCGGCTTCGCCGATACCGGCGTTGGTTACATAGATATCAAAATCATAGGTTTCCAGCTGGCTGTGGTCCCGCTTATTGTTCACATCGAGCTTCACCACCTCAAGCTCAACGCCCTCCGCCTCTCTGCCACCTCTCTACCGCCTCCCGCAAGGGGAACATTTGTGAGATCGTATCTACGGAAGCGATCACCTTATGTCCCTTTTTGGCCAGCCCGATCGCCGCCCCCTGGCCCAGTCCGCTGCCATGTGCTTCCACTTATACTTCTCGTATAATGCGGTTCGGTTACATTTTCTCATTCGTGCAAGTCTTGGGACTCTTTCCATCACTCGTCAGACTATATTTCCTTTCCTCCCCGTAGGATTACCGCCTTTCACCATACATAAGAACGCAGAATCCCCTAGCAACTTCCTTGATAACTTTTATGTTTCAGTTAATAATTGGTTCTTTAGATTTATATTACATATTGTGAATCTCTCCGATATCTTATTAGGACAGTATTTACTGTATACCACATCTGCCAAAGAGGAGACTTCACATGAACGCTTTAAAGTTATTATCCAAAAAACTAGGTTGCATTCTACTTGCACTGTTACTGGTTACCATCGGTACAGCAGGCGCCAGCCGGACACAAACGGCTTCAGCGGCAGCAGGTAAAGCATATGTGTATTATGTATCCAATGAAGTTCTATACCGTGTAACGACAGACGGAAGTGAAACACAGAAAATCGCCGAGAATTTCGATGGCAACGGATTAATGTCGACAGGTAAATATCTCTATTTTTACTATGAAAGCTCCATGGGTATACAGCGCCTATCTTTAACTGATCCCGATGCCTTAATCACCAATTTTAGCGGAGATCGCAATATTGTCTATTTCTTGATCGATGGCGACTTCCTGTACTTCATGGATGACACGGGCAGCATCTACCGGACTTCAGCCAATGCTGAAGATGATACCCAGCTTACGCGGGTCGCAGACAATGCAGATGCGAACTTCCAGTGCTTCGACGTCCTGAATGGACGAATCTACTATAATGCCTTGAAGGATACAACCACTACCTGGGTAGCTTCTAAGCCTAGTGACGGGAGCGGAGCCATTCAATGGATCGCCAGCGGAGCTATTCAGGATGCCAGTTTCATCCACCCGTATGGTGCCAGCCTTAACCTGATGATTGACACTATTCCTGGTGAAACAGAATATTCCCTTAATTCTAAGGTGCTCTACACGCTTCCCTTAAGCGGAGGGGCTCCCAAAGCAGCCAATGCCAAAAGTCCGCTGGATTCAAATGAAGTGTACGCGGGCACCTGGTCCAATAATTACTTCCTGTTTAACAAAGGGATTAAACTTGATGCAAATGGAGAGAACAACTTCACTACTGGCAAAGGCTTCCTGATTGACAAAAACGGAAAAATCCTTCAACTGAGCCAGAATAGTGTCCTAAGCATCAGCGAGTTAAGCAATACCAAACTGGCATATGTGGATTCCAAAGGCAAAGCATATATCAGCACTCTTGCAAATGGCAAAATAGCCTCTTCTAAGGCACTTGCACTGACTAATGTTATCAATGTCCAAACCGTAAAGAATGGAACCACGCTTACTACCATTTTTTATACCAAAAACGATGCTTATGTACTGAATGCCGATTCAACACTGACCAAGATGGCGGGTGTAGAATCTGACTACTCCGTAATTACAAACGATATCCCGGGTATATATTATATTAACGCTGGAGACAACGATTGTTTGTACCGGTTCAGCAATGATGGTAAAACCAAAACCAAGCTTTCGACTGGTCCCGTAACTTTTATTGGCCTGGTCTCTACGAAATAAATACTAAAGAAACTGGCTCGCTTCAATATTGAAGTGTAAGCCCAGAACGAAAGACCATGCACTGATATAACAGCTGCATGGCCTTTTTTTCATTTAAATATAAATTCACACAAATAACTATATCCCGTCTGAAAAGTTCTGGATCAAGCCGCAGACTTCTTCCGGCTCCGCCATTCATCATTTCAATCAGCAATTCAGCGGCAAGCATTCCAATTTCTTCCTACCGGTGACGTATGGTGGTAAGCGGCGCTTCGTATATGCGGTAAAAAAGCATCATCATAGCCAATCACCGAGAGATCGTCAGGCAACTTTATCCCCTTACGGCCTAATTCCATAATTGCCCCCATAGCCACGAGGTCATTGGCACAGCATACCGCTTAATATCAAGTTTTCTGTCCAGAGAAGGCATTCTGAATTAGCCCGGTTTAAGAGCGTTTCCCGTAGGCCTTGCCCTCTTAGGGCATACCCCTAACCGGCACGGTATATTTGAGGATGCTGACGAATGCCGCACACTGGCGGACCAGTATGAAGTGCAGAATATCTGGTGGGAGAAACCCGGGATTCTCTACCCTTTTCTGATCATGGTGAATTCACTGCCGGCTGGTTTCGCACTGATTGCCACTCCGCCGCACTGCGCGCAGGGGGTGAATTATTTCGTGAATGACTTTTTTCTGCTGCAGCCCTTCAGGGGAATTGGTATCGCGGAGCAAGCGGCTGTGGAGCTGTTTGGACGGTTCCGGGGCGAATGGGAGCTATTTACCAATCCGGCGGTGAAGAATCTAACCGGACAGAAATTCTGGCGGAAGACGGTCTCCCGCTATACGCAGGGTCAATATACAGAGTGCACCGGAGAGACCTTCGACGGGTACCTGCTTGCCTTCAGATTCAATAACCGGATTGAATAAGTGTTAACCTTAATAGTTAGACACTGCACAGGTGACACAGCACAAAGGCTGACGCGCTGAAAATACCGGCGGTCAGCCTGCTCTCATCATATTTTACGGCAGAATGGGCACGTTAATTTCCTTGGCATTCTTCCCCGTACCTGTCTTCAGAATCATATTCAGGGACTTGGGCTGATCCAGCAGATTGCTGCCGTATCTCCGTTCAAACCCCTCATAAGTCCCGGATCCCAGCGTCATTCCTAGATGGATAGTTCCATATTTTGTAATCGACTGAATTTCATTCCCGTATACAACTTCAAATATATTTTGCCTGTTCTGCCAGGTAATATCTGACTCATTCTTAATTTTAATCATCGTCCGGATCAGAAGGGGTGAGATTTCAACCTTCTCCAGTGTCACTTCGATCCCGTCCAGGACGAAGTCTTCATCCGGCTGAACAATGACAGTTTGCTGCTCTTTGAATTTCGGGTCCAGCTTGAAGCTGACCTTGAGTCTGGGAGAATAATGCATGTCGGCTACAATTGTCCCTGTCTTCGGCTGACCAAGCTTGCCGGTGTCCACAGAGGCGATCTGGAAATCCGCTTCCAGCTGTTCCGGGAACGGCTTGTTCCGGTCCAGATTAATAATGCTTCGGCCGTAGTAAATACGGTTATTGAGCAGGCCAGAAGCCGCCCTATTGCCCCCGATTCCGCCACCGTTCTCCAAATATTGTCCTGTCGATAGATCCTTCATTCGTGCACTGCTGGTACCATAGACCTCCTGGCCTTCAGCCACTTCTGCGGTATACAAAAAGATAATCCGGTTCTCATCCGCTGTAACGGCATTCAATGTGATCTTGTAATCTCCGCTAGCGGCACTATGATTAATCATCTGGATATAATTATGCCGGATAGCTGAATCCAGAGTCGCTGCCTCCATATCAAAAGAGTAGAGCCGTTTAAACTTTTCCAGCTCTCCCCAATTCACTGCTCCAGGAGGCGCGGCAGTATGCGATGTGGAATCGTGGATTACTGGAATGAAAAATAGGATCATTGCGGCAACCGCAGCGGCAGCCAGACCGATGAAAGAACCTTTGGTGAATCTGCTCTGCCAGCTTCTTCTGCGTCCGCTCTCCATTCCCGCCTGAACTGCCATTCTGACCGCATTGCCTCCGGCGTCCGCTTCAGCTGCCTCGTGTATACGGACCGCATCAGACAACATCGCCTGTTCTTCCCTGCTACTGTTCATTCCATTCACCCCGGTTCTTCATAATCATCCTAAGCTGCTTCAGTCCTTTGTGCTGCCAGGTTTTGACTGTCCCTTCCGGCTTCTTAAGCAGGACGGCGATTTCAGCCAAGGTCATATCATTGTAATATTTGAGCAGCAGCACATGACGGTATTTCAGCTTCACCTGCGAGAGTGCCCACTGCATCTCCATAGTATGAGTGCTGTTATGAATGACCGGCTCAATCATGTTCTCCGCTGCGGTTGTGACCGCCCTCTTCCTTCTCCGCTGTTCGTCAATGCAGACATAGATTAATATCCGTATCAGCCAGGATTTGAAGGCCTGGGGATCTTTCAGGGTTCTTCGTTTCATCCAGGCCCGGCAGGTTGTTTCCTGCAAGGCTTCCAGCGCATCGTTGCGGTTGCCCAGATAACTGTATGCAATATGATACAGCTGATCGCTGTGCTCCATAACCGCCTTAACAAAATCCATCTCTTCATGCGGCACAGCGGCAGCAACCCGTTTCATCTCTGCCCCGGACATCGTCATCTCTCCCTCTCCTCTCCATCACTTTTACATGAATTAGACGGAGAGGTGTCACAAACAGTTTTATCCTGCGGCAATGATTATAACAAAAAAAGCCGCATTCCCCGCTGACCGGGAAAAAATGCGGCCTTACTTGTGGAACGCAGCTGATAAGCCGCCGAATATCCTTCGGCTACAGCACCCAGTTACCTTGGCGGAACACCGGTTCGATGGTCCCATCGGCCAGCTCCCCGTCAATATCAAGCTCCGCCGAGCCAATCATGAAATCGACATGCGTAAGGCTGACATTGGCTCCCCTGGCAATCAGTTCTTCGCTTGTCATGGAAGTCCCGCCTTCAATGTTAACCGGATACGCACTGCCTAGGGCGAAATGACAAGATGCATTCTCATCGATCCCGGTATTATAGAATACTCTGTTCAGCCGGGAGATCGGCGAGTCATGCGGCACCAGTGCCACCTCCCCAAGATAAGAGGCCCCTTCATCCGTGTCCAGCAGCGAGGTCAGATGCTCACGCCCGGATTCGGCATCATAGGCTGTAACCTTACCGTCCGTAAAGGTAACCGTAATTCCGTCCACCAGCCGTCCGTTCAGATTAAGCGGAAGGGTGCTTTTGACAGTACCATTGACTCCGGTGCGATGCGGCATCGTGTAGATTTCTTCCGTTGGCATATTTGCTACGAAATACACACCACCGGCATTCTCACCTCCGCCGCCGCGCCACAGATGGCCTTCAGGCAGTTGTACGCGCAGATCCGTGCCCGGTGCACGGTAATGCAGGCTTTTATACCGCTTGGCATTCATCCGCTCTTGGCTCTGCTTGAGGTCACCGATATGACTGCGCCATGCAGCAACCGGGTCCTCACTGCCCACACGGTTCATCTGGAACACTGCTTCCCACATTGCCTCAATCCGGCCCTCTTCCGGCATATCAGCGAATACCTTGTCCGCCCAGGCACGCGTAGGTGCCTTGACCAGCGACCAGCTGATTCGGTTGTTGCGGGTATAGTTCTGATATTTCTTGCGTGCTACCGCAGCAGCCTTAACCGCTGTGGAGACTTTGGCGGAATCAATTCCGCGGAACAGCTCAGGGTCTGGTACCTTTATATGTAATATAGCCCCGCCTTCTTCAGCGAACCCCTCCAGCATGTCCGCATGCCACTGCGGGTAATATCCGAAGGAATCCTCAGAAGCCTTCTCATAACGGATGCGCGTTACCGCTTCATCATCCCAGTCCACAAGCACATATTTAGCCCCTGCCTCATAAGCTTTGCCTACGATTAGCCGGGTAAGCTCCACAGTCTCAAGCGGTGCATGCACCATCAGCACTTGCCCCGGCTGCACGTTCACGCCAACCTTTACCACAAGCTCTGCATATTTCTCCAGCATCAGATCAAAATCCTTCATGTCTACTCTTCCTCCGTATCTATTCCGTCTATGAATGATTCTTGCCTTGCTTTGAACAAACCCACTTGTTATTTTAACGCAAAAAAGGGCATGTGGCGATCAGTTAATCCACCTCTGTCCATTTTCCTGTATAGACGCCGCTCTCATCACTTCGGATCATAAACCGGGCTTCGCTGAACACCGAGTTATGCCGGTAAGCAGACATTGTCAGCTCACTCTCTGTAATTCTCTCCGGTGATTCTCCGGTTAGCGGAGTCCAATAGATCGTCTCACCCGGCGCTATCGTAATCTCCTTACCAGCCTGGTTCACCTTATAGTCTGGCGCATTCCAGCGTATGAAGCTGCCCGTACTTGCACTCAGCCTGATCTCATCCGCATCTTCAGCATTTACAATTAGCGTATAGCCGGGTGCCTTGCTGTCGGTGACACGGTAGCTTCCATAAGAAGCCTCACGATCCGGCTGCGCCGGCTCCGGTGTTCCGTCTGCAGTATGAACCGTTAGACTAAATACCTTCTGCCATGCCTGAAGCTTCTCCGGACCGGAAGAAATCTCCCTGTAAAAAAAGGCAAGCAATCCTAGAGCGATAATGAGCAGCACTCCCGCAACGAGGCGAAACCGGGCCTTCTTCATTCCGGTCCTTGTCCTGTTCATTCCCATCCCCCTCCAATCATATTAATCTCCCTGCTGCGCCGGAAACGGAAAGTGCATTTCCCCTCCGCCTCCGGTACCGCAGAATCTACTGTTTATCCACCTGCAGCAGCGTAATTGTCTTCACATCATACGTATGTGAAATCTTCTCTTCGTCAATCACTTTCAATTTCGTGAGACTCGCTACTTTGGCCGGGTCTGCCTTGGAGAGCAGCCTCCATAGTTCCGGATCTGACAATGTCTGGTAAAGCTTATCATCATCATATTCCTTCCGGTTCTGCGTGACAAGCTTCACTTTGTAGCTGCCGATAACCGACTCCACCTTGCCCTGTTCTGCAAAATAGGCCAGAATATCCTGCCTCAGCCCGGCCAGCTCCTTTTCCAGCTCCTTCTGCCTGGTCTTCAGTTTATAATACTGCTGTACCTTCTTCTCCATCTTGTCTCACGCTCCTCTCCTCATATGTATGCAGGAAAGAACGGATAGAATGATTAATTCCATGGATTAAGCCCGGGTATAATTCTATACTGAAGTCGGTTCAAGCAAGTTATAATAGGGGAAATAGTCTGCAACATTAAAAAGCGGGTCTCATACATAATGTTTAGCATCCTATCGAGAAATCGTTCAGACAAAAACTAAGGCAGCAGGTGAACTATGTTTCAATCCTATCTTTTTCCGATCTCTTATGCGTTTATGGTTTTTCCGTTAGCGGCGCTGTTCTTCACTTTGCCGTTCCTGATCGTTCAATACCGCCGGCACGGTTATATCAACAAGATTCGGGCGCTAATCCTCTATTTGCTGCTCCTCTACTTGCTGAACGCCTTTTTCCTGGTGCTGCTGCCCATGCCGGACTCACGCCATAACGCTGCGCCTACCGGGCATATGCTCCAGCCTGTGCCGCTGCAGTTCATTCAGGACATCTTGCACAATACGCATCTCTCGCGTAATGAGCCGTCAAGCTATCTTAACGTACTGCGCGAAACGGATTTCCTGCTGGCTGCCTTCAATGTTGTACTGACTCTACCTTTCGGGCTGTTTCTGGGCTACTATTTCCGGACCCGATGGGTCGTGTGCATCATGCTATCTTTCGGGCTGTCGCTATTGTTTGAGATTACACAGATTACCGGAATTTACGGTTTCTTCGACCATCCTTACCGGATCTTTGATGTCGATGACCTGATCACCAATACGTTCGGCGGAATAGCCGGATTCCGGATCGCCTTATGGATCTCCAGACTGCTGCCGCGGATTGAACAGCTGGACAGCCAGGAGGATTTATCCGCCAAAAAGGTTACCTACACCCGCAGAGGCCTCGCTTGCCTGCTGGATGCAGTCCTATGGATGTCAGCGGCACTTCTGCTCAATCAGCTATCTCTGAATATTTCATTCTGGGCAGTCAGTGTGGTGTATTTCCTGATTGTCCCTCTCTTTACCGGAGGGCGGACGCTCGGCAAATGGGTGGTGCGAATCCGGCTGGGCAGTGCGGATGGCGGTCCGCTCAAATTATGGATGGTGTGGGTGAGGTATGGTCTACTCTATGGATTGCTTGGAGGAATAAACTTCCTGTCCCTTGATTCTGCCTTAATGCTTAATTTCGGCACTGCCAGTTCTACGGTTATACGAATTACAGCCGCGCTTGCCGATCTGATCTTCTTCATTCATCTGATTCTGCGGATGTTTAAGCGTGACCGGCCGCTATTCTATGAAGAGTGGAGCCGGACCCGCAATGTGATTACCTGGCCGGACCCGCAGCCGGCTGCTGCCGCTGAGACGCTAGCCAACTAAAATTCTATGTATAGAGAGAAGAAAACAGCCATGAAAAATAATGATGCAGACCTTAGCAGCAACCCCCTCAGCAACATTCAATCCCCCGCCCGGGAATGGCAGGAATGGATAATTGAAGCGGATATAACAGCCATGCAGCAGGAAATGGAGCAGGGAAAATTATCTTCCGAGCGGTTAACAGCGCTGTATTTAGAGCGGATTGACCGGTATGACAGCCTGCTGAAATCTGTACTGGAGATTAATCCGGATGCACTAGAGATTGCCCGGGGGCTGGATCAGGAACGCCGGGACAAGGGAGTGCGTAGTCCGCTGCACGGAATCCCAGTACTTGTTAAGGATAATATCGCTACTTCGGACAAGCTGCACACCAGTGCGGGAGCGCTGGCATTGGCAGATTACAGGGCTGCTGAAGATGCCGTAGTAATTAATAAGCTGCGCGCTGCAGGCGCAGTGATTCTGGGAAAAGCAAATATGACGGAGTGGGCCAACTTCATGTCGCCCACCATGTGGGCGGGATACAGCTCACGCGGCGGACTGGTGCTGAATCCTTACGGGCCCGGCGAGCTGTTCATTGGCGGCTCCAGTTCGGGAAGTGCTGCGGCCGTTGCCGCTAACCTGGCAGCTGCCGCTCTGGGCACGGAAACTTCGGGTTCCATCATTTGTCCGGCTGCCCAGAACTCGCTTACCGGCATCAAACCTACGTGGGGGCTGGTAAGCAATGCGGGGATTATACCAGGGATCGGCAGCCAGGATACCGCCGGTCCGATGGCCAGAACCGTATCGGATGCCGCACTCCTCCTCAGTATCATTGCCGGTACCGGAGAGCATCCCCACGGGACTTTATCGGATGGGACAGCAGGCAGACAGGATTATACTGCCTCTCTGGATATTGAATACGTGAAATCCAAACGGATTGGTATCCCGAGATTCTATTATCGGGATTTGGATGAGGAGGCTCTGCTCCTGATGGAATCTGCCATAGCTGTTCTTAAAGAACTTGGCGCTGAAGTCATTGATCCCATTGAGCTTCCTTGCCAGAATGCCGAGTGGAATGCAGTTATTCTGCAATATGAATTCAAAAAAGGCTTAAACCGTTATTTAAGCGGCCTGCCTGCTTCTATCCCGGTGCATTCCCTGCAGGAGTTAATCGAATTCAACAACCAGCACAGCGCACAGGCGCTGAAATATGGTCAGGGATGGCTGGATACTTCCGGAGACGACATTACGGAGCAGGAATATCTGGAGCAGCTGCAATTCTCCCGGTCCATGGCTGGCAGACAAGGCATCGATTATGCACTGGAGCATTACGGTCTGGATGCCATCATGTTTGCCGGATTTCACGGCACTGACCTGGCAGCCAGAGCCGGCTATCCGCTCATTACAGTCCCGGCCGGATATACCACTACCGGGATAACTGCACCGGGAGGCTATATCACCAACGGTCCACAGGGGGTCACCTTCTCCGCCTCAGCCTTCAGCGAAGCCGTGCTGATCGGCATTGCTTACAGCTTCGAGCAGGCCACGAAACACCGGCGTCCTCCGCTTCTTGACACGGCCGGAGAAGCTGATTGATGTTACAAATAGAGGCGGTACCCCGCAACCCGGGATACCGCCTCTATGCTTTATGTTCTTTTGTACAACAAATATAAATCTACACTTCCGCCGCATCGGCAAGATGAAGGACTACCGGACAATGATCACTGCCAAGAATATTACACTCTATCCCTGCATCCAGGAGGCGCGGGGCCAGCCGCGAGGAAGCGAGGAAATAGTCGATCCGCCAGCCTACATTCTTCTCTCTTACCTTCGGCATATAGGACCACCAGCTGTAGGCACCTTCAAGCTCAGGATAGAAATACCGGAAAGTATCAACGAACCCGGCCTCCAGCAGCTCTGTCATCTTTCCGCGTTCTTCATCGGTGAATCCTGAATTGCCGCGGTTTGATTTGGCATTCTTGAGATCAATATCCTGATGCGCCACATTCAAATCCCCGCAGACGAGAACCGGCTTATGCGCATCCAGCTTCTGCAGATAATTGCGGAATTCATCCTCCCATTCCATCCGGTAATCCAGTCTCGACAGATCCCGTTTGGCATTCGGAGTGTATACATTCACCAGATAGAAGTCTGCAAATTCCAGGGTAATAATCCTTCCCTCGTCTTCGGTCTCCTTGTCCAGACCATATCTGACAGACAGCGGCTTAATCCGGGTGAAGACGGCTGTGCCTGAATATCCTTTTTTGAGGGCATAATTCCAGTACTGCGAATACTCCTCACCGTGGTCAAGAACAATCTGACCCTCCTGAAGCTTCGTTTCCTGTACACAGAAGATGTCTGCGGCGCTTTCCCGGAAATATTCGTTAAACCCTTTATTCACACAAGCTCTTAGACCGTTTACATTCCAGGACACCAGCTTCATCGTTGTCATTCTCCTTACCATTCACTAGAATTAGCTCCAGTGTACCATACTATTCGCACCCGGTAAGCCTTGACTTAAGTCCGGCACGGATGGACGACACCTTTATCGGGGTCTATCTTCTGGAGCTGGGAGGCAAATCTGCACTGGTAGGCCAGTCCTTTTTCATAGCCGCAATCAGCGAGATTGTAGTCTTCCCCTTAATCTTCTGGTGACTGCGCAAGGGCAAGGAGCTGAGTGTCCGGCATGCTGGCCTCCTATGCGGAGGCGCAATCTATCAGGCTTACGGCGGCAGAGTGCTCTACTTCAGCATAGCTGCCATGTCTTTTGCCGGAATGCTCTTCGGGCGTAAAATGCTCCAGCTTCGGTCATAGACCAAATCCATAGAGTAATCGAACCGCAAAGAGCCTCCGCCCGCCATGGGTAGAGGACCTTCTTCTATTTCATTCTAACTCTCATCACCCTATTAAAATGTGCTAATCTCCCAAGACATTCGTTGCAGCAATCATAGTTTCGGCGAATATGATATCCTATCAAACGAAAAGGAGGTCATTACCATGGCAATCTTGTTACCGCAACAATTCTTCAACCTGGCTGCAGGCGTTGGTAAATCATATTATGAGAATCTGGCTGGAGGCATCAACGCGGCTGTAACTGTAAATAACAACTCCGGTTTCCCTGTGGACCTTGTTCTTTACAGAGTCAATGCTCCAGTCGTCACTTATACTATTCCTGCGCTGAACAGTCTCACAATTTCTGTAAACCTGCTGCTTGTTGCCGCACTTCTCAGCTCAGCTGCAGGCGCAGTCTTCGGCACCATCGAAGTTGCAACCTCTGATTTCTAATCTAATGTCAGAGTATCCCCCTCATACGCTCTTGGGCTTTTCGGGACTTCCCTCAGTCCCGTTAAGTCTTTTTTTTGTTTCTCATGGACATGTCTAATCAAATTCACTTCGTCAAACCACTGCCGCCTTTTTCAATCTTGTGATTTTATTTGTGATTTGTGATTCTCGAAAATCGTTTGTTAAACCTTCGGCACTCTCTCCGTCAATCGCAGCACCTCCAGCTTCCGCTGCAGCTCCAGCTGCCATTCGTGGTCGTGCGTTGCTCCGGCCAGTATCGATTGATTTTGAATCATCAGACAGTCCCAGCAATACCTGGCGTTCTCCCGCAGGCAGTATTGCAGCTCCTTGGCCTCTTCGAGCGTCAGAGGTCCGGCCATATTAATATGAAAGATCTCTGCCAAGCGTAAATGTACTGGTAACATCATAAATCACTCTCCTGTATTATCATCCTAATACATCATATGCAAGTGTATCAGAAAGATGATACGCGTATGAGGATATTGATACATTTTTCCTTGTGATGTATACTTTTGGAAAAGGAGGCTTGTCCGTGATCAAGAATAATATAAAGGACATCATGGACCGGCAGAATAAAGGGATACGAGGCACTGCGAGGGAGACGGGTTTAGCCATCAACACTGTGTCGGGGCTATACCATAATACGTCCAAACGCGTGGACTTTGAGACGCTGGAGAAGCTCTGCAAACACCTGAAGGTTAGCACTGGGGAACTCATTGAGTACATAGAAGACGAAGAAACCCCACCAGAGCAGTGAAGCTCGGCGGGGTTTAATTATGTAATGACTCGTATCACATCATCGATCTTGATCCAGCTGAAGTCCTCTTCCATCTGAAACTTGATTCGCCGCAGTTGCCGATCTACTTTAACTACAGCCCCGCGAACCTTCAAATCCTTATAAGGGTCAAATAATACAATTGTGATCTGCTCCTGCTTCAGTAATGAGTACCCGAACGCCTGGTCAATCAATTCCCATTCATCAGGGTCGATCACGGGTCGGCTGTGTCGTCCCTGCTCTTGCATTTCCTGCCTCAGCAGCTGCACATGCTCTGGCAGCATGAACCGACTACCTTCCCATACACTCTCCAGTTTCTTCATGATGTCTGCCCTCCTAGTACTCGGTCCAATAATCTATATTCCCTGTCAATGGTGCTTGCTGTGATTTGTGTGGGCCTGCCGCAGCATGATCTTTAAATGGGACGTCCCTTTCCCAAGCCTCGATTACACTGGCCGTCTCAACCGGCTGCTTATCGTCCCACTGAATGTAGTGATGTTCAACCAACTGCAGCATACCCGCTTTGATTGCTGCCGGCCTGCGGCCACTCAGCCGTTTCAGCTCCTCCAGTGTTGGCATCCGGCGAAAGTGTCCGTTAAACTGAAACATGATCCGAAGCAGCTTGCGCGCCGTATCATCCAGCATGACGATTCTCCGCTACTGGTCTCCATGAAAGAATGCTGGCAGCCAAGAACACCCGAGGCGCGCCAGTGGTCAGACAGGTGGCCCGGATGCGGCCGTCACGTATGCCGAGGATCTCAATCTTCCGCTGCGTGATCTTGCCCGCTTTGTCCTGGTATATCATTTCGATGGTTTGGCCGATGCTCATTTTCATGTGATCGCCTCCAAAATAGGAACGTTTGTTTGTATTATATGCTGTATACTCAATATTTAGCAATGGTTTGAATTGCCAAGAAACAAAAAAATCCGCCTACCAGTTAGGTAGACGGTCTAATTCTGCTCTGAATTCAAAACGCTCCCGGACGAACCGGGCACCAGCTATCTTGATGGATTGAGGCGTGTAACCTTCGACTATTCCGCCGTTATCCATTAAATGGCCAACCGGATCCAGATCAAGCCGAAACCACACTGATACCTGGGATTGTGCAAGGGCTGCCGCAAAGAAATCATTATCGCTTTTCAATACTTTATAATAACTATTCAACGGAACAAATCCTCCTAGTATTAGGAAATTCCATGACAAAAAACATTGATTTTTAAGGAATAATTCTGTATTATAAACATATACTATTACGGTTTCAAAGAGGTTAGCGTCAATCCACACGTGGGTTCGAGCGCTAACCTTTATTAATTATAAAATCAAAAATCATTAGTAACCTTCTAAAAGATGTCGGTAGACTCCGTGCTCCCTCTGCTTTGAAACCCTCAAGTTTTTCTTTAATATAATCATTCAGCTCTTGTTTATCTAATTTCAATGCATTATATGCTATCACTTCAAATTCCTTGTCTGGTTTAAATTTGAGTTTCATTATGGTATTCATTGAAGGCATCCTTATTTTATAAGATGCATTTATCTTTTTTATGCATACCGTAGCATCTGGATATGAAATGATCCTATGTTTTATTTTATCTTTGTCAAATGGATGAAGATTTGTTTTATCGATATCAACGTCTTTAACATATTTTAGAAATGGAATTCTTGATATGGCGCTCTGACTTGCAATAAATCGTAATGCTATATCTGTATGAAAAGGTTCGCTTTCATAAAAATAATTATACACGTAGCTTACGAAGTCAGGCATTTGAAAAATATAAGTAGCATCTCCCAATGCAACTATTAATTTCCCATCCCCTATCCTTTTTTCAATTTCATCCAATTGATCAGGAGCGACAAGTAGTGTATTCAAGCTACCTTTCCTACCTCCATCAACAATTAATTTCTTTATCACATGCTGATACTTCCGAACCTCAGACGGTGCTATTCCCTGATCAACTTTACTTATTTTATCAAATACAAGCCCAAAATTATCAGTTTTAATAACTTTTAGTTTGCAGCCTAAATCCCTATCGGTTAGTACCTCTTCAATTAAGCCATGTTCTCCTTCGAGCCATTCTACTAGAATCAAACGATTTTCCAACAATTCCACTTCAGCATCAGAAAGCGATCGGGTAAAATCACTTATGATTTTTCTCATATTAACATCGGTTAGAGAATATCCCAAAAATATGATGGGGGACGTAAGCATCATAGAGATTATCTTTGCTGTAATTAGAACTGAGTTTTTTTCAAAACGTAGATAATCGCTTTTCGTTATGGTTATATCGTCGGGGCTATCCACGCAACCATGCAGTTTATATAGTTCTGCATAATCGAAAGACTCACCAAAAAACCCGCGTTGTCCAATGTATTTTGTAATTGTATGAACACCAGATTCGTTATAAGAATCTTCGATAAATGTATCGTAGTTTGTAGTCAGAATGATTTGTGTTTTTAAAAGCATTTTAGTAAATAGCTTATACTCCTCTTCCGTTTCTACCTTTAAATTATATTGTTTAAAACGGTTAGATATTGCCTTTTTAAATGGAGATAATTTAGATTTGAAAGAGTCTTGTTGCGTGAAGTTGTCAATATCCAAATTACCACTATTAAAGAGTCGATTGAATTCTGTTTCTAAAGTAGCCCCAACTTGAATGTATGCCTCATGATCAATTTCTTTTTCATTGAAGTGAGGGTAATTCGATTGAACTTGAGAGCGAGCATTATTCAACTCGCCATAAAAATTATGTAGATTTGCTTTTTTCCAAAATTCTTCAAGCAAAGTTGGCCAATCAGGAAAGTCATTAAGAAATCTTTTTGAAATACCTGAACCGATAAAAACTATTGGAAATTCATTTTTTTCTAGCAGTTGATCTAATATCGACAATGAAATCACTCCTTTAGCAAAACCGTTAGGAAAATAGTACCACAAATTACAATTGTGCAAAACAAAAAAAGCCCACCAGCCGAAGCCAGTGGGCAATTATTACTGCTTGGTCAATACTGTCGCTTTATAAGCAAGGTACGCCTTTTCCACGGCCGCCCGGATCTCCTCTGGAGCAACCTTGATACCCCGCGCTTCCAACTGATCAGAAGCATACACCAGCGCCTGCTGAAGCTTGTCCTCCCCGCCCAGCTCCTTGTAGACCGTCTGCGCATATGCAAAGCCCTCGGAAGCAATCTTGTGCAGCAGTTCCCGCTGAGACACTGACAGTTTAGCATCAAACCAAGAGTCTGCCTTTACCTGCAGCAACGCCACCGCCCGCAGGATCACTGTAGCGAGAACGCCGATAACAGCCAGCACGACGGCTGTGATGTACGGCTGGGCCTGATCAATAATGGTTTGCATATTAAACCTCTCCTATTCTATCGGCATGCCCGCAGCTCGCCGCAGGTGATTTGCCGTATTGTTAAAGTAAGCCATAGCCGTCTTATCACTCTTGACCTTCGCCGCCTGCCAGCCGGGAGAAAGCCACCTGAACACCAACTCCTGCACGTTACTCTTCGGCAGCTGAGTAAATGGCGCTGCCGATCCCGGTTGTAATGGTATGCGGGCAGCCAGCCGCAGGTTATTAGCCAGATTGTGCAGATGCAGGGTGCCTACGGAGTCGCCTGCCTTCCGGGCTGCGAACCATGCCGGGGATACATAATCCTCAATGAGTGCCTGCGCTACACTGGCCGGCAGCTGCACGGCAGTAGGTGCAACAATAACTACCGGCTCCTCCTGCATTTCCTTGACCACATCGTAGAGTAGGTCCTTCAGTGTCTTCCCGATGGTAGACAGCGCCTGGTCAACATCGCTCTTGCGGGTTGGGTCCAGTTGCTTATGGCTAGGGATGTGTGTCAGCGGGTTAAGCTTCCATTTGTCACAGCAGTAGGCCAGATACCACACATAACGCTTGTATGCCTCAAGGGTATTGATCTTACCGCCGTAGCACAGCTCCACACCCAGGGCGATGTCATTGGCGTCATCGCCGTATTTGGCATTGTCAGTAGTCACGTTGTATAGCACATGCCAGGCTTTCTCTGCCGGGTCCGTCCCGGTGCCGGTTGGGATGATCTCCAGGATCTTCTTATCGTCAATGAAGACCTGCGCGGAAACTGACCGGTTCAACAGCGTCTGAAAATACTCAAAGTGATTATCCGCCGTCGCCCCGGGATTCCCGGTATCATGGGCAACTAAAAAGCCCGGCGTACCCGTTACTAACCGAGTGCCGGGCCGAACGTTTTGGCGCTTGTTGATATAGCGCCGCTCAATCGTATATTTATTTTTGATCATTACCGTCTAACTCCCTTCTTCTTTTCCGGCCGTTCTAAGAACAGCCCCAAGTCCCTGCCCTGCACCAAGATAGCCAGCGCGCAGAGCGTAACCGTCGTACCGATCACTCCGATGGTCCATCCCCAATCCTGCAACAACCGAAAGGAGTAACCGCTCCAACCTTCAATGCGGCCGAAACGGATCACGAACCCGATTAGGCGTTCCAAAGCATAAGCGGTAAACATCAGCATTCCGAGTACCAGCCCGATGCCGACAACGCCCTCCCGGTATTTCTTCCTGAAATAGATGTGCATGGCTGCTGTGATATAAATGATGCAAATCAGCGATAACGCATAGCAGATGAGTGTAATGGTGTCGTTAGCGCGCATAGTTCTCCCCCTCTTTCGTACTGTGATCGTAAATAAAAGCGCCGGCGAAGCCATTGGACCGGACGACTTCCTTGTGTCGTTCGTCCAGGTCCTCATATCTCCGAATCGCCCACTTCACTTCCTGTTCCTTCTCTTCTAATTCCGCCTCTTTCTTTTTGATGGCGGGTATCTTTCTGAGCAGTTCGAACAAACTTACTCGCGGCATGTTACCCACCTCCGTCCTGGTCGCCCGGATTCAAACGATCTGCAGGCTTCATTTTCTCCATAACATCACTACTCCGATTTAGAGCAGCCACGGCGGATATGGCCTTCTCGATTGCATCATCCCGCTGCTTCTCCGCCTTCTCCAGCGACTTTCCCGGCACCAACTTACCAATAACCAACCACCTACCAACAATGACCAACAGCAGCGCTTCCCCGAGCGCAAACACCCAGCCAATTCCGTACTTGTCCGCCAACGATAGGGCGTCTGCTAAGCTTGGTATATCCATCCTCCCGCCCCTCTCTCTACATGGAAATAGCCCGCGGATCGGCTCCGAGGGCAAAAAAATAGCACGCTCCTCTTCAGGGCGTGCCGCTATTCAACCGGTGACTCCAAATCTGCTGCCACTTTGCTGTCTGCTGCCTTCTTACGGGCTTCGTCCAGTGCAGCCAGTGCTTCGCCGATCTGCATGTCGATCTGCTGAAGCAGCTCATGCTGCCGGCCGGGATGGGAGTTAATGAGCAGCAACACAACTTCCACCGCCTCCTGTACCGGCTGGGTGAGATCGATGGAAACGTCGAGTTTGGTTACTTTGGCCAGAGGGATCACCTCCTTTCGAGGGAATAAAAAAGAGCCCTCATAAGAGGACTCACAGGTCGATTTCAAACAATATGGATAAACCGCCAGCTTCGTTATACGCCTTGAGGACCTTCAGCATAGCCTGCTTCTGCTGCTTGGTTAGTGTCATATCATAATGGCGACTCTCACCCTGAGCACGAATAATAACCTTCTCAGCATTGCCGATCTTCTGCACAATCGGTAGGATCTCTTTGTCGATAAATGGTTCGTAATACTCCCATACACCACCGCTGCTATTATCCCGAATCACTTCAGAATACTCAGGTGTAAGTTCGAATATCTCGCCATCTGCATTGATGGTGTACTTATCAATGAAGATCCAATCATCCCCGGCGAATTGAATCCTGAAGCGCGGGTTTGAAATTACTCCGTCGTTGCTCTTAGAGAAGTATACATAAGCATCATTCTCATTGACATGTCTTGAAGTTGACTGAGCATAGAAGAATGAAATATTTCGGACCTCATCTTTAGACTCGCGCAATCCAGATAACGCCTGCTTCACTTCGTCTGGAGACTTCGTTGGCTCGGCGGCCGTTTCTGAGGATATGCCGCTGCCGTTCTTCTTGTAAAGTTCAGCTGACCAGGCAAGAACTTCCTTTGTCTTTGGATCATCCGGGTACAGTCCGTTCATCTGATCTCCAGAGGAAAGCAGGCTTGTGTAGTCCCCGGCTTCATAATGTCCTTTCGCCTCTTCATAGAGGCTGTCCAGACTTGGAGCCGCAGGAGCCTCTGTAGCAACAGGCGAAGGAGTCGGGCTTGGCTCTGTTAATTCTACATTAGAAGAGCAAGCAGACAATATAGCAACAACTAACAATAAACTAAGCAATTTCCTGTTCATTTTACTTCAATAGTGCAGAGATCTTCGCATCGATTTCTACTAATTGTTGATTCAAGGTTACAAGTTCGGCCTTCATTTCAACAATTTGTTTCTTCAATGATTCCACCAACTCCAATTGCTGTTTACCAAGAGTGCCATTGTTGGCCAGTTCTTCAGCCAATTGGTCGTGAGTAGGAATAACATCTGATTCGATATTTTGTATTCCCGCTTCTCTTTTAGCAATCTCCCTAATAACCTGATCCCGCTGGCTATTCAAGTTTAACAGCAGGGCTGATTTTGGCGTTATAGTCGTCTTCAAGTCATCACTCATGATTATTTTCTTCCCTTCAACGGTCAGCTCAGCTCCAGTCGCTTCCGCAACGGACCTAACCGGGGCATAAGCTGAACCATTAATGATTACAGCATCAGCAATCTTCGCGCCGTTCTTTTCAATCGAAAAAAGACCCTGAACTTTCTGACCGATGAGATTATTGGAGGCAGCAAACGCCGATGCTCCACCAATTAATAAAACCCCAGCAATCACCCCAGATATCATTTTCTTCAAGTCATCATACCTCCCTATTTATTTATCCTAATAATACCATATGTCGGTAAATAGGGATGGAATGATTATCTTAGTTTACGCCCAAGGTTCACTTGCGAGGTAAGTCCAGATTGAGTTTATATCAGAACTTAATGATGAAATTTGAGACTGTAAAGAAGATAATTCTGATTGCAAAGTATTATGGGATGAATCACTGTAAAAACTGCTCCACGAAGGTATTCTGACGTATCCACCCGATGGGCTCAATATCACATTGTCGCCAATAATCATGGCATTGTCATAAGCGCTCATGATAAACCCCGATGTTGGTGAATTGAATAACGTCGACTCATTCCCGTTTGCCAAGAACCTGATCTTGCTGACCCCCCCGTCGTAAGCTGGAATCAAAATCCCATTGTCAGGATCAGCATATACACCAAATGCAATGCTCGACGGATCAATTTCTACGCGCGGGTAGATACCAGGAGCAGCCGTTCTAAACATTGCCCCCGTCACTGTGCCGGCAATAATATCCGAATAGGTCATCGTGCTTTCTTCAATCAGCCCCGTCAACGTTATGGACCGTGCCACGACATTCCCAGCCATGTCCACTCGGAACGGAGCACTCGCCCAATCCGCATGCCCTGCGCTGATGCCGCTAGGATTGATCTTAGTGATGTTGTTACCTTCGCCAATCTCCATCCGGACAAAGTTACCGAGCACCCCGGCAATGACTTCAGCAGCAATGCCCCGGCCGGTGATGGCCGTTCGCGCTGTGGCCCCACCGTCTTCTGTGATAATGAACCCGTGTGAAGTCAGGACCATCTGCACATTCGGATGATCCACTTCCTGCAGCACAATGCCGCGGCTGTCGTAAATGATCTCGCTCTTGGAAGCATTAATGTCGATGACGGCCTGCTTGGCGAACTCTTCGAAGGCAGCTGCCCGCACCCGGCCGCCGGACAGGAGGTCATTCAGGATCTGCTTGCTGCGCTCCAGGTCAGCGAGAACCTGAGTATCATCCCGCATCTGGTAATTGGAGAGCGTCGCCTGCGAGTGCTTATCCATGCTGAACGGATACTCCGTCAGTTCCATCACCCGGCAGCTGACGCGCTGCAGCTCCATTTCCGGATCGTACGCATAGACGGTGTCGCCCAGCCGGGGCTGCTGCTCGTCTGGATCAATCTTGTAGATATCCGCCGCGTTGACTCCGATCTCAAACTCCGGCATTTCCTTCTTCCGCAAAGCCTCCCGGGTAGCGATCAGCAGTTCTTCCGGATCTTCGATATTCTGATCGATGAGCTCACCGTCATAAAATGCGTTGACGTTGTTGGTCCAGTACTGAGTATACGGAGAGATCAGGTAATTGACGGCCAGTTTGTTGTCGACAATGGCTCCAGGTAAGGACTGCAGCAGGCTGCGCTCCTCCGTGGTCAGGAAGTCGGCAGACAGGCCGATGAATGTGCGGCCGTCCTTCATTTGGCTGAACAGGCGAGTTACCAGGTTCGAAGCATCGTCCTTGAATGAGTCGCTGATGATGTTCTTCTTCAGCCGGTATTCGAATCCATCGTCTGAACCGATGCGCTTGTGCAAGTGAATGACGAAGTTGTCCGGATCAATCTCGCAGCCATACAGGTTGACGGTATCCTGCAGGGCAGCCAGTGCCGTGGTCGCTCCCCAATCCTTGACGTCGCGGAGGTCAAAAGTGTCGTGTATGACGAAGGTGTACACACCACCTGTGGCCGCGCTGATCTTGTCCAGCAGTACGCTGATGTGAACGCCGTATGCCTCATCGATGTAATCGGAGTACATCATCTTGAAGTCGATCATCTTGAACATGATGTGCGTACAGACGACCTGGGCGCTGATCACTTTGTTGCTGCGATCCCGGGCGCGGCTCTGCACGACATAAAATTGGCCACGCTCGTCTTGAACGTGGCCTTTGGGTATGATCAACTCTTTGTAATCGGTGCTGGTCATTGGGACGGTGAAGGATATCTCATAATCGCTGTTCAGCCGACGACGGCGCTGGATGTCAGTGCATTGGACTAGCAGGCCAGTTGGGGCACGGTTGCGGTCGAAGGATTTCAGGTGCTGCTGCATGGTGGAGGCTCCTTTCAAAATAACTCTGATTAAACCTATTTAAATGATTTCAGGTATTAAATTCCAAACACAGTTTGTCGATATTATATACACTTTACTATGAAGGAGTGTTAGGTTTGGAGGAAATAGAGGCATCTAAACATGCAATTAAAGATATTCAGAGTATCGAAAAAAAATATAAAGATAAATTAACAAAAGAAGACTTATCGTATTTGATAATCCATCTTAATTTTGAATTAGATACATTAAAACAACCATTCATAATTACTGCTGGATTATCATTTACGGCATTTGTATTTGGATTAATGATTACGCAAGTGTTTAAGGAAAATTCTTGGATAATGCTTCTTATACTGAGTGTTATATTTCTAAGTCTTCTGGGTCATTTGGGTTGGAAATACCACACTAGACTGAAGCATTACACTTTAAGAAAACACATCACTGAGAAAATACTTTGTGAAGTAGAACAAAAAGAGCCTTCGGAGTGATCCGGCAGGCTCTTTTTTATTTGAAATCACTATTCATTATTTATGATTTGTTTTCCAGAGGGTATTACTGGCGGAAACCATTCTTCGAATGTTTCGATACCTTTATCAGTTAATTTCCAGTAACCCTTTCTATTCGGATCAGACTGTATGATTCCTTTTCCTTTCAAATGATCATATGATGATCTCACTCTGGCTTGCCAATCGTTATATCCCTTTTCCGTTAAATGATTCTTCTGTTCTTCTGACAAGCCAAAATGATTGGCCACTAGTTCGTAGGCTTCGGAGGTTGTTACAAATTCTCTCCCGGTTCTATGTTGCAAATACAATTTGTACCACAAGATGAAGTGCAGTTCTTCAAGATTTGGTAAGTCTTCATTGTATCTCATCCGTATAAATATCCCCCTACAAATCATGTTTTGATATCCATTTTCAGGATATCATAAAATTTTAGGGTAGACAAAAATTTTCATGTTGCGCAGTATGGTCCTACTGTCAATAAGTAACTTAAGCAAGGAGTAGATACAAATCATCTATAAACTTTCGTAAATGCTCATAAGAAGTTTTTATCAAATCGATTATTCTAATATTCGAATCTTTAAAAGCAAAATCTGTCCAATCAACCAACTCAATAGGTTCCTTTATCTTGCTCATATCACTTCTGATTTGGCCCCCTGAAATAACAAAATCATTGCTTTGTTTTACACCATTAATAACATTTCCTGAAATAATTATATTTGTGTTACTGCCTCTATTATAATTCAAACTAAAAGCATCAGTCAGTTTAACTGTCCTCATGGCGAGCCGTTCTTGCTTCCTTTGTTCTACATGTTTGATTTTATTTGTGATGTTGCAGATATCATATATCCATGTCTTACGACTATTAAATGACTGAACTGACAAAATCAACTGATATATCTCATTGTGAATAGATTGAAGGTTTTTGAAGCTTCTTCCTAAACTAGAATGAAAATCACCTAAACTCTTGCCGTAAGGGAAATATAGTGACATTTTCCCCCTTTGCTCCTCCGTTTTCCCGTCCCTGTCCTTATAGAGAAAGTCATAAATATCGTGAGCTGCATAATCCAAGCAACTTCTTAGATGTTCTAATGCTGATTTAACCTTAGGCTTTGAAATCTCCAATATTCCCGAATTAGTATTAGCCTTGCTTTTCTGAGTTTCTAATGAAGCTACAATTTCTTCAACTTCAGATAGTAATTCTTCTATATCAGATTTTCTCATGATCAAACCTCCTTTTTATCTATCATTCAATAAAAAGGAGTTATATCCTTTATTGTAAAAGTGAATTATTGATAAAGATTTACATGTGATTTAATAGCCAGCGGGTTGTTTGTTACGGCTGCCCATCCTTTGCAAGATTCACTACCGCACCGACAGGGCAAAGTAATCATTCCATTTAAATACTCCTCTATTTGAATATTCGACCTCCTGCAGTAATCTTCTTCAAACTCTTTCTTATTCATATTGCCCTCCTACTCCAGCACATCAACAGCAGACGCAGATGCTGTTAAACACTTGATATGTTTATAAGTCTGCCTTTTTAATCGACCGTGCCGTCACCGTTGGTAGTTTCTCTGATCAAATCTATGATGTGCCAGAGGTCTGCTTCCCGGTATTCATTTGGAGGTTTTCCTGGGGCGAAGTCAGGCGATTCAGACATTAACAAATCGTAATGTTGGCCTCGCACTTGATAGTATTCGTGTGTCAAAACGGTTCCATCTGCTGACTTTAAAGCGATCGTTACATCAACAATCCGAGACCCTTTATTTTCATTGATCACATAAAATTCTTCAGTCGACACCTCCACCTGCTTTTTGACTGATTCCGTTAAGGTAACATATCTATTAGAAGAACGCATGCTTTCACCTCTTTCATCTTTTCTACTTCCAACGACCAGTACATGAAAGCCTAATTCTAATGGCATCTGTTTTGCTCGTTGGGCTAACGACTTGATACTGTACATAAGTCGGATGAACTCCGACTAAAACCCCAAATAATACACTCTGCGTGTCATTATTAGGCACGATGCTGGGGCTAAAATCACTATTTAAAAAAGTTGCTGGGAATGCCCATGTCCTTGCTGGTGATTTATACATACTGCCATCAGCTGTTGTAATGTCCAAGCCATAGACTACTAAGTTCGTGTAGCAAATCATCGTACCATCATCGTACCTAATGTAGTTACCCTGACCGTTACTTCCGGCACTATGAATCGACTTTTCGATAATCCATCCCGTAACATTGTAACCATCAAACTTTTTCAGATAGGTTCCTTCAGGGCTGTTCCAGATGCTTCCGTTTCCGGCAGCTACACCAGTTGGACTATTTTTAGAGGAGTGTTGGATGTTCACAAAGTTTTGAGATAGCAAATCCAAACTGTACTCCAAGTAACCATCTGCAAACCCCGGACAAATATTGTTTACCAGATGCACTTCGTCCACATGCACATTATCAAAGCGTATAGCGCGGTCATATGAGGCAGTGTGATAAACGGTGCTCCCTTCGATTCGGACAATTCCGTAAGTATCCATTCCGGTGAGCGCATCAATTACAATTCCGTGACTTCCCGCGATCCGTACAGCATTAGTCAACTCAAGGCCACTAATGATTACATCCGTTGGATAATTTTCAGCGGGAAAAATCTCAAGTCCGCCTGCAGTAAATCCCTCAAATTCACTATTTTTAACGACTACCTTTTCGAAATATTTAACTGACATGCCCTTGCCCACATACATTATCTCCGACCCTTTGTATCTTACTTTGTTATCGGTCCAAATAATCTGACCGGAATTGCTACTCATATTGTTACACAGCAATCCGTGTCCTGAACTACTGGCAAGGTCAATATTATGGTTGTTAATCTTCAAATCGACAATTCTATTGCCATAGAAATTCCAAAGACTAAACCCATGTGTGCAATTAAAAACGGTGTTAGAATTATACAATGCTTCTTCCATGTCCATATTTGTTGCAGATAAAATGAAAGGGTTCGTGTATCCCGAAATTATGTTATTGGAGATTACAGATACCTTAGCGTGATTTTCGATTGCACAGTTGCCGTGCTGAGTTGGCATATTAGTATTGAAAAATGTGCAGCCGTCTACTAATAATTCCTCTCCGTTAAAATACAGAGAGGAGTGGTCTACTTGCTCATTTCCGGGGATGCTTGATCCACTTTCCATAATGACGCAGTTTAGGACCTTCACCCTACCAAAACCTGTCTCGTTGTCCCGACCGAACCGAAAGTGCTGCAAACCTGCATTGTTGAAGGATTTAACATTGCGCACGACAACATTATCTCCATTCCAGCATTGGATAGAGTTGTTCTCTTTAGCATAATCACCTGGATCTACGATCATGTTGTTAGTACCGTTCAGATCAAAAGCAAAGTCAGAAAGGATTACATTTTCGACAAGGTCGTCCATTGACTCAGTCGAAAATCCATTAAAATAACCGATACCCCCAGGAAAGTTTAAACCTCCCGCGGCCTTCAAAATACTCCCGAACCCATCTCCCTTGAAATTTACTCCCGACCTGAAAAAGAGTAGCGCATTTCTAAATCCCTTAACGGTGTTTAACCAGTACAGTCCTGTAGAGAGTTTCACCGTCCCCCCGCCGCGACTGTAACAGTAGTCCATGGCAGCTTGTATAGCTAGTTGATCTATTTCATTCGTGAGTGATGTAGCTAACGGATACTTCATTTGGGCTGTTGCTAGCGTTGGAAACCTCTCTGACAAAGGGTGGCTTTCCCCGTCTCCGATTGCACCAAATGACTTTGGGTTTATCGCCATATCCGCCAACTGCGCATTAGTCTGAAGGAACTCTGTATCCACCCGATCCTTCAAAGTGTCATATGTTGTGCCTGACACACTGACAGCCGCAGCCGCAGCCTGTGTTCCGTCTCCGCCGTCCACAATGACGTTATCGAGTGTATCCTTTAGTCCATCTAAGCCTTCTTTGATGTTTGTCGCCCCGACAACAGCTCCATCATAAGTGACGTGCTCAGCCGCATGAGCAGCTGTCGAAGCCTTGTGTGTTGTGATATCGCTCTGCGCTCCAGTGATTCGGCCTTCATGATCTGTTAAATCCGTCTGAATATCGGCGTAGTTGTCATTGTGCCTCTGTAGGTTCACGAGATCGAGGAGCTTCGTAATGGTCCGTCGATTAAAAATCATATCCGTATGCCCCTTTCTAATAGAGGTATTGATAGCGATAGATCACTTCAACAGTGATATTGGGGCTTGTAGCCGTCACGGTGAATGTTGTCTCACCTGGTTCAAGAACGAAGAACACACCATTGCTGCGGGACCAAGCATTAACCCCATTAAGCCGCACCGAGCATTTATCCAGGTCGCTGTCTAACTCAAACACATCATTAGCTCCAGCGCTGCCGGTGATGGTCAAGGTCTGGCTGCCGTCACTTAGCGATAGATTTGTGAATGCACCGGTAATGCGGATCAATGGGTAAGCCAAGGTAGAACCTTCATTGTTAACGGTGAAGGTCTGCCCGCTCGCTGTAATCGGGAACGAAGAATCGGAGATATAAAAATATCCCTCCCCGAAGGAAAGGCCATCTCCATATTCCCGCAGCTCGGTATCCTGTATCGACTCGATCCACGAATCATCCATCTTCATAGGCACATCAATCTTCCGGTTCCCGGTCGAAGTGTCAAATGCCATAGAACCGCGATACTCTGCAATGAATCTCTTTTGCGGAATATCATCAAAGATGACTATTGCCGGGCCATTCTTCACATCAAATACACGGGCCAGGTTCGCCACAGTGCCGTAATAATCATCACCCATGATAAATAGGCCCAAGCCGAGTGGCCGGGCCGCATAGGTACTGCCGAAGTTCTTGACGCCGTCCCTGCCGGCAAGCTTGATGGTGTTTTCCTCGGTATCCGGCAGGGGCGGTAGGTCACGGGAGACCAGCAGGATGTTCAGGGTTGAGAGCCAGACACCGTTTACTGATACATCATTCATCCGGACTTCACTCCCATCGTCTGCATCCTCCGCGCCGTCTTCTCTCGTTCAGAATAAAGGATTTCCGTGTCTGCCCGGTCTTCCAAGGTTACACCATTAACGGACATATCGATGTGGTTCTCTACCTTGGTTTCTGACTTCGCCACACCAGCTGCCGCTCCGATAATGCCTGGGTTGTCCAAAATCCGGAACAAGCCATTGAGCTGCGCAGTATTGAAGATCGCTTCCTGGCCGTGCGCGATGATCGGTACCGGAGTTCCGGCAGACCCCGGGATAATACCACCGACATCGAAGCTCTGTAGCTTATCGCCAGTGTCCTTGGTAATGCCGTACAGATCGCGCAGCGCTTGATTCCGGGAGGCAAGTCGCATCATTTCAGTGCGGTTGCCTGCGGCAGCAGCTGCGGCATAGGCATCCTTGTTGGCATTGTACTCAGCAAGGTCAGCATCCTTCTGAGCTGCTTGCTTGGCAGCAGAGATTGCTGACATCTTCGATTGGTACTGTATGATGAAGGCGTCCAGATCAGTCAGAATCTGCGTATTGGCCGTGCCGGCGGAAGATACCCGGAAAGCAGCGATGCCCGCTTCAATCATCTTGATGTCATCGGAATAAGTATCAAAGGCTTCTTTCAGATCATCATAATGCGCTTCAGTCTTATCCTTCTCATCCTCGAACGCCTGAAGCTGAACGTCCTTCTCATCCTGCAACGCATCCTTCTGGTTGTTCAGGTCCCGCTTGCGGAGGTCGCGTTCGTGATCCTGTATAAGTTTGTCGCGCTCAGCAATGACCTTCTCACGCTCCTGCTGACCGGGTTTTCCGACCGCAGAAGCAAGCAATTCAATGCGGGCATTCTTCTTGGCAAGTTCTTCTTCGAAATCAATATCCTCATTGGCTTCGGCTTCCTTCGCCAGCAGATCATCAATAGCCTTGATCTTGGCATCCTGCGACGAGACATAAGCATCCTTACGGGATTCAATCGCAGCCAGATCGGCTTTCTGCGCTTCATCAATCCGGTCCTTCTCAGCATCTACAAGTTCCTTGGTCAGATCCAGCGTCTTATCCGTCAGGTCCTTCCGGGATTGATAGAGTTCATCATCCGCCTTCTCATAATAATTTGAATCGATGGCGTATTGATTCCGCAGGTCTGTCCAGGCTTTAACCTTATACGTTGCAATTTCTGCCTCAGTAGAACCTGATTCCTCCAGCTGTCGGACTTCTTTCTCAATTAGCTTGGAACGCTTCTCATACAACTCGCTGATCTGCGTCTCTGTCTCCGCAGCAACTTCCTTGCGGGATTGCCGGACCTGGTCATCAGCAGCCTTATACTGCTCGGAATCCTTGTTGTACCGATCCCGCAGCCGGGTCCAGGAATCCAGCTTCATCTGAGCGATCTGCAGCTCCGTCTTCCCACTGTCCTCCATCCGCTTGGATTCAGCATCAATCCAGGTGGCAGAAAAGTCATACCGGGACTTGACCGAATCCTCACCCAAGCGTTTGAGTTGCAGGGTCAGCGTGCGAGCATCGTCAACCGATTCAGACAAAAACTTAGCATGCTTCTTTCGGAGTGCTTCGTACTTCTCTATCTGCTTTTCGGCCGTCAGATCGTAATAATCAGCCTGGAACTGGATGGTCTTCAGGTCGGCCTCGTATGCAGCTTGACGAGCTTCGGCAGCAAGTTCGGCAGCTGTTTTTCCGGTGGCTGGTTTATCCTTCTTAACCTTTTCGGGATCAGTCAGATCAATGCCCGGACCGCTTGGCCCATCCAAGTCAAAATTACCAGATGATAGAGCGGCGGCCGCAACTTCAATTACCTTTTGTTTCTCCGCCAGTTCCCGCTGTTGATCTGTCAGTTTGGTCAGTTCTTTTTCCGTTTGTACCTTCAAAGTATTATTCACGATGTCCATGACATTAGGAGTCGTCCTCTTCGCTCTTTCCTCATTTTGCTTCACCGACTCAGCAAATGTGGAAGCTTGGACACCGTTGACCGCATTCATAGATTTTAGGAGTTCACCATAATTCTTGATTTGAGCCTCAACGGCCGCTTTCTGTGCCGCGGTCTCTGTCACCAGAGCCTGCATCCGCTTGGAAGCTCCAGAAATAGCCTGGTTAGTAAAGTGGCGGTCTGATTCAATCTGACCTTCAATAACACCGATATTGTCAGCTCGGATCCGTCCGTCTTCCTCCTGGACAGCATTGAGACCAGGATACTCCCGCTTGAGCGCGTTCGTAGCATCGACGAGCTCCTTCTTCTGTGCCTGATCCAACTTCTGCGCTGAGGACAGTTTTTTGAAGGTAGCAAGCGACTTTTCTAAAGCCTTCAGCTTGTCGTTCTTTGCAGCTAGGTCAGAAACTTCCGCTTTCTGTTCTTCAAAGAGAGCACCGACAGAACCCTTAATCGCCGTGTTCATTTCCTTAAGCTTCTCAGTCGCCTTCTCAACGCCGTCAAAACCCATACTCCGAAGTTGTTTATCGATCTTCTCCAGCTGCTCATTGATGTCCATCGCTTCGGACATCATCTGGGGATTCCCTTGACCGGCTTCACCCTTCTTTTGAATCTCATTTAGCCGTTGCTGCAATTTCTCGCGCTCATGAAGTGCCTTGGTAAGATCCTCCGTCTTCTTCCGGAGTTCGGTCAGATCATCCACGGAACGCTTAACAGGAGAATCATTAAGAGTATCGTTGAGCTCCGCCTGTGCAGCTTCGAAGTTCTTAGTCTCTTCCTTGGCCTCATTGTATTTCCCAACGAGAAAGGCTGCGCCGGCAGCGACCGCTCCAATGGCTACAGCTAAAAGCCCTAACATTGGAATTGTTTTTGCAGTGAGTGTGCCCGCCAATATCGCAGCTTCGTATGCAACCTTGACTGCATCAATGGCTTTTTTTAGCTGATAGGCAACGACAACGCCGCCAAGTAATAGCGGTGGCAAAGCTGCGAAGGTAATTAGCGCAGCCTGCGTTGACTTATCAAGCTCGGAAAATCCGGTTAGCAAGGCGGTTACGCCTTCAACCGCCTCCCTGACAGCCGGTAGGAACATATCCCCGATGATGATTCCGGCACTCTCAAACGCGCTGCCCATGTTATCTGCAGCGCCCTTCAGGGTATCCATCTGAGTTTTCGCAACACGTTCCGCAGTCCCCCCTGCTTCGGCGAGGGAATCGGTGTAAGCGTTAAGCTTGCCGCTGCCCGCTTCAATTAGCGTAATAAATGCAGACGCCGCTTCGCGTCCGGCAAGTGTGGCAGCTACATCAGCTTGCTGTGCCTGGGTAAGCCGTGGCCAGATTTCAGTTAATTGCTTGACGATGCCAGATAACGGAAGAATGTTGCCTGCGGTATCTTTTATCGAAAAACCCAACTTATCCATGTATCCGGCAGCTTCCTTGGAAGGGGAAGCCAGCGCCAGGAGGATCGCCCGTAACCCTGTACCCGCCATCTCACCTTTAATGCCGGCATCAGACAAAGCACCAACCGCCGCAGTGGCCTCTTCGAGAGACAACCCCATGGACTTGGCAACCGGGGCGACGTATTTCATCGCCATACCCAGGTCAGTCACATCGGCATTGGTCGAAATACTGGACGATGCCAGCACGTCCACAACTCGAGTGGTCTCAGTAGCTGCCATTCCAAACCCGCGCAAAATGGAGGAGGCGATGTCTGCTGTTGTGGCCAGATCAACATTACCGGCTGCTGCGAGTGACAGCACGCCCGGCATTGCCGCGATGATCTCCTTTGTATCAAAACCTGCCTGTCCCAACTCGGACATGGCGTCAGCAGCCTGCGAAGCCGAGAACTTGGTCTGAGCACCGAGCTTAATCGCATTAATCCGCAAAGCTTCGAAGTCAGCACCCGTTGCTTCTGTAATCGCCTTGACGTTCTGCATGGCCTGTTCGAAATCAGCTGCCGTCTGCACAGACTTGGCAATCGCAGCTCCAACAGCAATCGCCATGGCTGCATATGCAGCACCGAGCGACTGAATCTCAAAATCAACACTACCGGTTACTTCATTAAGCTCTTGCATCTGATTGATAATGTCGTCTATGACTGAGCTGCTGACTCCGAGATTCTCAAGTTCCTCTCTGACACTGGCAAGTTGCTGCTCAAACATTTCTGGGTTGGCCCGGCGGATCGCTTCATTAATGTTGTCAATGTTCTGGCCACTTGCCCCAATATCACGCAGTGACGAGTTCAATTTATCAAAATTCCCCGTTGCATCACGGGCACGGGTTCCCATCTTCTGCACACCGTCAGAGGCGTTCTTCGCGCTCTTCTCGGTCTGACCCATGTTCTTATTGATCTTACTGATCGTCTCCGCGCTGACTCCGGACTCGGCCAAAGCCTTATTTAATTGCTGTATATCAATGCCGGCCTTCTTGGCCGTTTCGCCCATGCTGGCAAAATCCTTCTTCACTTCTTTGATGTCGCGTTTGATGCCGTTGGCATCGGCAGTCAGCTTTGCTTTCAACTCTCCAAGGTTTCCTCCTGCCACTGATTAACCTCCTCCCTTCATGCGCGCAAGCTGCGCTTGATACTGATCTTCTGCGGAAGCCCGCGGCTTCTCCGGGACCTTTGGAAGCACTTTGATATAGCGATTAATGATTTCCTGCCGGACTTTCGCATCAGTGATATGTGGATAGGATGCAACCTCAAGCTGAGCAATCATTTCCGATGCACGGGCTTGATCCTTCAGCAAGAGCAACTGAGGCAAGTCAATAAAGAAGTACTCGTTCTCAATCTGATGCTGCGTCTTATCCAGTACCGTGCAGCAGCGTAAAACAAAATCGTCATAGGTTAACCCTGGGCCTGATTCTGACGAGCCGCGATTGAGGTCACGAACTGCTGCGCCATCGGGGGAACCAGGCCGCTTAAGTTTTTTAGGGCTGCATTCATGTCGTTCTTGGCCCAAGTGAGATTCAGGAACTCCGTGCATTCAGCCAGGCTCGCCTGCTCGCTGAGTTCGTCTATATCCAAATCGCTGAGTAGCGATGTGAGTTCGTAGATTTCATCGATCATGACTTCCGCTCCGGCGACGATCATAATGGAACGGTCGGCCGGTGGGACCAGGAATACTTTGACGAGAAGATCACCGATCGTGCCGAGGTGGTCTGTCAGCTTCTTCAGGCGGTTCCTGGTAAGCTTAGGTATGGACACCGTGCGGTTACCGAGCTTCAGCTTCTCTTTTCTGATAAGTGGAAACACATTCATCCCTCATTTCTCGGAATACAAAAAAAGGAGAAGGCACAATGCCCTCTCCCAGAATGGTTCTATTCAATTATGTTTTACGCTGTGGCTGTGATATCGCCCCAGGTGTAGAGCAGGCCCTTCGGTGTGGCATTAACATCCGGATAAGCCATAGCAGCAACAGTCAGCCGCAGGTTGTTATCCAGGACGAACGCGGCGTTCATATCAAACTTGATGCCGACACTCTCGATGTAAATGAACCGGGACGGATCAGTGATGCCCTGCGGCTTTATAACCGCCCGCTTGCGCGGCAGCTCCTTACCAGCCAAACCTGTGACCTGATACTTCACCTTTGCAGGTGTGTCGCCGTCTACAACCTTGGATGCATTCGGGTTGTAAGTGACAACCTTCTCGAAGTCCATATCTGGAGTCTCAAAGTTGATCGCTCCTGTGGTACCCGTGACAATGGACTTCACCGGCGCGGTACCCGTTTGGTCAACGGTTGGTTCGAAGTAAGTTGTGGTCGTTGTGAAATTGATACCGCCCTGGGTCAGGTCAATAGTGATCGCATCAGATTCCTCAGTTCCATTCGCGTTAATCCCCCATGTAAAGATGCCGGGGCCTGCGTAAATATTATTGATATCACTCATGAATTAATTCAGCTCCTCTCTTATGATTGCAAGCTCAGAACACCCACGAGGATGTCTGTGCTTACGGAAAAATCGACATGGACAAAGCCGCCCTGGTTATACAGCTCGGCATCGAATGGTCCAATGAAGCTCTGATCACCTGCAGAAACAGAAACAACCTTCTGCCCGGTGCGACCGTGTTTATCGGTAGACATCGGAATCGTCACATTCACTGCGCTGCCGGATCCGTTATCGACGTACAACAGCTGCGCGCCGTTGTTCTGGAATTGCATGTCATCTGCGGAGTTTGCTGCCTGCGTTGCCAACTCTACTCCCGCCAAACTTGCGGTTGATCTCGCTATCGTGGCTCTAGCCATGATTATTCCTCCCTCGCGTAAAACTCAAAATTTGTTGAATAGATCGGCCTGTCCTTTTCATCCAGCCCAATGAAGATCGGCTGCATTGTAGCTACGCTGGAAAAGACATAGGTGCTGCCGAGCATGTAATTCGATTCTCGGTGCAGCAGCTTGGACAATCCCTTCGCCACTATCTCAGCCGCCGCCATATTAGCCGGGTTGGCCTTGTAGGACTTTCCCTTGATGATAATCTGATAGGACGGCCGCTCCGTCGGAACATAGTCATCCGGCGGAGGACCGCCAGAGTCTTCAACGAAGAGGCAAGGAAACTTTGCCTCAGGGAGATCTGCGGGTATAAAGTTAGCATCCGGATATACGGAGTAGCCGGCTGCTGTCAGGAAAGTAATCAGATCACTTGCGAGCATGGCATCACCATCCTTCCAATATCTTGGACAACTCACTCTTGATCAGCTTTTCGTTTAGTTTGATGGCATTCGCCAGGTACTTCTTGCCCGGCATATAACCTCTATAATTGCCTTTGCTCAAGGTCTTCTCCCCAGGCTTGAGTGTAATCACCTTGCCCAGCGAAGACTTGTTAAATCCCTCATGCTGGATGACAGAGTAATCATTCACATCTACAGTAGCCCCGAAGTCGATGGAGGATAATCCAATTAGCTGAACAAGTTCCCCAACTTCCAGGGCTCCCTCCAAATCACCGATATCATTAGGAGCCAGCCTCTTCGCATCATGGATGATCTTCATGGCCAGTTTGGTCAATGTCGCATCAAGGCGGATTTCGATGTCCTTCTCCAGATCATCGAGCCGGTCAATGATCTTGTCCAAGCCGTCCAGTTCGAAGGAGAACGCGCCGTTATCAGCCATACAGAACCACTTCCTTGACATCATCGGTACCGAGATACTTCCGGATCTCATAGTGTTTAACATCGATGCGGACCTCTGTGCCAATCGCATCGATGTACAGAAGCCAGTCATCGAAGCCGACAGCATTGATTCCCTCCAGGTAAACGGTGTAGGCGACCGTGATCTCCTCGCCCTTGGCGTTTTTAACGAGTTTTTGTTCCTCGACCACCTTGGCATCCTTCTCCACCGGATCAGCTGGCAGAGGGCGGCCCCAATCATCGACACCGGGGTGATAATGGATAACGGTCGCTGGGTAACCGAACAGACTCATATCAGACACCCGCCATATTGCAGGTCAGTGCCGTCTTCTTCAGCCTCTTCTTCTGCAATCTCGCTGGCCGTCTTCCCTAGCAGGTCCCGCACGTCCGGAGCCACAACATCACGGATGCCGCTATACGTGACGCCCTCTCCATGATCATCTACTGACTTGACGCCATGCTTCTGAAACTTAAGCGCCGGGTCCAGCCCTTGCATCTCCCAGATGGATTGCAAGGCGATAACCTCAATGTTCAGGACCACAGCAGGATACCATCGAGCCAGATTGCGCTCTGCCTGCTTCACGGCCAGTGGCTGCTTCGCGGGCTTCTTATCCCATGCATCCGTATCGAGGACGTTCTCCGCTATCCAGAGGTTGACCTCTTCGGTAGTGGGCATGACTCATCACCTACTTCTTTTCAGCTTCAGCAATGGCAACAGTAAGTTCCTCGGCCGTCTTGGTGTCAAAACCCTCGATGTCCAGTTCAGCAGCCTTCGTGCGGAGTTCTTGTAGCTCGGCCTCTTTCTCGGTAATGGCTTCCTTCAGTTTTACTTCACCCAGACGGCCAGCCTGCGGCACGCCGAGTACCTTTGCCCGCTCCCGCAGTGCCTGCAGTTCGGTGTCATCCTCCGGCAGGGGTTCGACTTCATCGGCATAATCTTTAGCTATCAGATCAACAGCAATCTCATCATCCAACTTGCGGATGATATCCCCCGGCTTCAACCACTTCCCGCCGTTCTTCACAACGCCTTTCAATTTGATATCCACTTCATTCACCCTTTCCTCTAAGTGATCTTACGTGATAAAAGAAAAGAGCCCCCGGAGGAGGCTCCTAGATTACGGTAGCGCTCATAACAGAATCGGCATACGGGAACGAAGGGAACGCCAAGTTCACACCGACCGTGCGGAGCCGCAGTGGATGTTTGCTGACCAGATCACGGAAAACGTAGATACCATTTTCGCCAGTAGCTTCCGCCTCGATGCCGGATACCATGGACTCGGTTGTCTCTGCCCACAGGTAGTCACCCAGTTTGCCTCCCGGCAGCATCACGAACCGATCTTCCGGTGTCATGCGGACGGTGCTGTAACTGGTCTTACCATTAACCAAGGCAGTGTTCTCTGTCCGGGCAATCGTATCGTAAGCAAGGATACGCGGCAGCTTCATCCGGTCGGTGATAGCATCCAACTGGCTCGAATCCAATTGCGGCGGAACTGCTGTTCCGGATGGGTTGCCGAAGTAGAATTGCCTCATGGAAAGGTTGTTCAGCAGGTACGAGAGAATTGTCTGGCTGGTGAATGCACGTTCCAGAATTACGCCACGGGCTTTCTGGATGTTAAACCACGTCTGCATGTCGAGAAGTGGTGTGGAATTCACCAGGTCACTCCAACGGTCAGTACCACTGAGGACAGGTTTCTGATCATTGGTAAAACCATAGTCAACAGTAATACGGACATCGTCTTCAACATAGTTTACAGCACCGAGGCTTGCTGCCTGCATAGCGATCCACTCTTTACGAGCCCGGATACTGGATACTGCATACTTCGCATCATCCAGCTGATCCCGCACAATGCTGGCAACTTCCTGTCTCCGAAGGCCTGACGCCTGGCTTGCCATCAGCAGCAGACGGATCAACTTCTCGTCCATCCAGCGACCGCGCTGAATCTTAGGAATCTCAATGCGCTGTCCGGATGTACCTTCACGGGAACCGTACTTAGTTTCAGTCCCAAGGTGTGCGATCGATGCCATAACAGGCAGCGTCGATGCCGACTTGATCACATCAATGGTAAGCTCGTCCGTTTGCAGTGGCGGGAACAGGATATTCTGCCAGTAGTCATTCTGAATCGTGAGGTTAGACGCATAGACCAGCAGTTCCTCCCCGGACAGCGCCTCTTCTAACAACAACAGTTCTGGATCCATATGTTATTCATTCCTTTCAAGTGAGTAGAATTGGATTAAGCAAAGGTGATGCCGGGCATCTTAGCTTTAAGAGCAGCATCAACGGTAACGGCCAGACGTGCAGAGATGAGCTTCGCCACTTCGACGCCGCCGATGACATGGTCACCATCCTTTACGTTGGCCGTGCGGACAGTGAAGAATGTCGGAGTGTCGCCTCCGTCTGCCATGGTCAGCACGCCGTTAGCGGTGGTATAGGCATTAGTAATCGCCGTGAAGGAAATCGTCTTAGTGCCGGTATTAATCGCGGTGATAGTCTTCGGCTCGGTGTTCGTGCCGTTGTAGAAGGTAATGATATCCCCGACCACCAGCCGACTGACATCATTGAGCACAGCTGTAGTTGCATTTGCTGCGACGTTGGCAGTAAGCGCAAGCCCGCCAGTGTACGGACGATATTTGCCAGATGCCGTGATCTTCGCCATCGGCGTACCCTTTTTGATAATCCGATTGCCATTGGCATCAGCCGGAACCTTGGTGTAATCGACGGTGGCGCCGTTCGTAATGAACCGGACAACTTCCATCGAAGCGAAGATTTCATAATCGCCTTCCACTTCAAAGAGTGGACGTGGTTGTAATCTCATAACGAGTACTCCTCCTTATTTTTTTGCCCAAGGATCATTGGCAGCTGCAGTTGCAGTGCTGTCGTTTTGGGCCAATTTCTTAATGTTCTCAAGCGCTGACTTCTTCTGGTCCGGGGAGTTCGGAACGGTTGCACCGAATCGGCCAGTGCTTCCAGTCTTAGCCTTCAGCAGGTGCGGCTTTTTCTTTGCCAGCGCCTCCAGCGCTTCCTTGACGCCCTCCAGCTCGCCTTTGTCATTCTCCTTGACGGCGGTCAGATCAGACAGCGCGGCAGCATCCTCCCAATCGGCAAACCCGAGTTCGTTCGCCAGTACCTTTACCTCGGCATTTAGCAAGCGTTTGAAGGTCTTGTCGTTCTGTTCCTTCTCACGCGCCTTGATTTTGTCCTCGACCAGGCGGTCGACTTCAGCGGGATCAAGTTTCCCGTCTCCAGCCTTATCCTTGTCTTTCGGCTTCAGGGCAGCCTGCATGGCTTCGACGGAGTCATAACCCAGCTCCTTCGCCAGCGCAACTTGCCCTGCCTTCTCCGCGCGGGAAACACGCTTTTGGACTGCGGCATCAAGCTCGGCCTGCGTGAAGGTCTTGTCACCGCCTTTATCTCCCGCAGCACCAGCACCGCCCTCGCCGCCTGCTCCTCCAGCTCCACCTTCACCGCCGCCACCGTCCGGTGCGAAGAGTTGATGAAACCGTGGAAACCGTCTTGAAATATATGTGTACATGTTGTTGACCTCCTGTTTTATGCCCGGGTAGGCTTCCTCGATAGGCAGTTTAAAGTCATGCCACGGTTTGGACAAAACAAAAAGCCGCCTATTTAGCGACTTGGTGTGCCATATCTTTAAAAATAATAGTTGCAGGGCCATCGGAGTCAATAACCACGTTGTTCGTTTTGAAATGGAAATGCTCGCCTGCCGCAACCCTGACAACTTCACCTTCAGATCCTCGCCTCAATGCAATCAAACCTTTACTGATTGCTTCAATGGCCTGCTCCTCGGCAATTTGGAGTGGTCCATCTGTGAACTTTCCGGTTATCGGATATAAGTGAATATGGAGCAGCTCATGAACGAGGTATTGCTCCATGTCCTGAGGCAGAACATTATCTGGATCATAATCGATTGGATCGAGGATAAGGATAAGTGCAATCCGATTCGCCAGAGTGATACGAATCTCTGCATTCAAATCAGTGTCTGACATATCACGTAAACGTGACAACTTAACATTTATGATCCAATCCTGCAGCCGGAGCACCTTCTGCCATTCTGCGCATTTGATTTGCAACTCCTCTTCAGTGTAAATAACAGTATCCAAGGCAATCAGCCTCCCTTCTTCTTAATCTCAATGTTGGCCGCCCGATAGAGTTCCTGCAGCTCCCCGTATTTCTTGGTGCCTCGCACTTTTCCACTGGCAAACTGTTTCAGATCAGGCGTATCGTTCGGAAGCGTGGCCTTGTACCTGATCCATTGCTTCCGGGTCTCATTCTTCCGCGACTTTTCCCGCTGCAGCTCGTTGTACCGCTTTATATTGGCTTCGGTACGGCTTTCTTGGTCGAATGACCGATTGCTATCCTTAATGGTCTGCTCAACCTCTGCGTCAGGTGTATATTCTTCAACCCATACCGAAATGGAGTGAACACAATGGCTATGATACGGCGGCCGCAGCTCCAGCTTTGGGAATCGCTTGTCTGCTCCGCTGATGGAGTAGACACGGCCCTGATACTTGGCACACATCGAACAGGTGATGCCGACAGAGTTGACATACACCAGGTCCTGTCCGTTTTGCACGGCCATGTTCTCGGTACCGGTGACATGCGCCTTGCGCTGATGATACTGCACAACGCCAGCCATGTACTTGTCAGCAGGAATCTCCGCTCCATTTTTCGCAATCATCCCGGTGATGCCCTGCTTATTAACCTCAGCAACAGCATTCTGCGTAGCCTGCCGCCGGCTGACGCCCTGGATACGCGACTGCTTATTCGCACGGCTGACAGCAGTTTCAATCCGCCGCTTTGCATCGCGGCTCATATGTTCGGACGCCTCAAGAATGGAATAGAATCCCTCGTCTGAGATCGTCTGTGCCGCCTGCTGGTGGATGATAGTCTTAAGCGAACTGTTAACCGTTTCAGCTGCTATACCTGCTGCCGTCATCTGCTCAACCGCTACGGCAGCTCCGTTACGGTATTCAGAGCCAACCAGATCAGCCAGACCTTGTCCGGCACTACTGGTCAACTCCTCGACGATCACCTCAACCTGCCGAAGCAGCTGCTGCCTGCGGCGATTCGAGATATTGCCGTCCTCCAGCGATTGGACGAGGGCACGCAGGCGTTCATCCGTCAGGACATACTGAGCGATAAGTTCCTCCGACGTAGCCATCCTACACCGTCACCCGGGGCGGCTGCGTGTAGGTCGGGTTTAAAGTGTCGACCGCCTTCTCATCCTGGATCTTCTGAATTTCTGCAGCAATTGCTTCCTCTGACCAATCCGGATGCAGCCGGCGAACCGTGGTTTCAAGCGATTGGACTCCGTCAACATACTTCTTGCTCTCTTCCTCGTCCTTCTCGCTCTCAGCCTTCGGCAGCATGGTTCCCCATTCAATGACCGGGTTAACAGGCTTCAGTCCGCCTTTACCAATCGCATTTTCGAGCAACATGCACTTCCGGATGGCGTCCTTGATTGCTGAGTCAAACTTATCTTTGATCGCCTCGGCCTTAATGACCGACTGTATCCAGAGATAGAGCAGCGCAATACCGGTATCGCCCTTGGCATCCTCCAGCCCAGCTGCCTGAACAGAAGTCTTGGAAACGGCCAGCAGGTACCGAATCAGCCTCTCAACATGCTTGAAAGACTGGTCCGTCTTGGCATCCCAGGTGATGTATTGCGGGATGGCCCCGGTCTTCTCATCGAAGGAAACAACCTCCAGATCAGCTCCACGAACAAACCGAGCACCGTAATCACGCTGGTTCTGGTTGGCGACCGTATCCCACAGTGCCCGCGGAATCGCCAGCTTCGGCTTACCGTGCTTATCGAAAACGATGGAATCCCGGGTGATCGTCCAGTTGATTTCCTCCTGGATAGTGTCGATGTTCCGCAGAGCCGAACGGCCTCTGGGGTGCAGCAGGGTTTCATCGTTGATGACAAAGCCGCAGAGCAGCTCATCCACATCCTTCAGGGTCTGATCATCCGGGATCTCGATCTCATAAGTCGCGGCATACTGGTTGATATCAATCTGATCGCCAACACTGTCGCCGTCCATCTTATAGACATGCTGCTGGATGGTGAGCCCTTCATCACTGAGCTCCTGGCGCTCCACCCGGAGGAACTTCAGTTCTCCGCCCTTACCATCATCCCATTTCTCAATCCATGCCAGGTCAGCCCCGTTCCCATCCTCATGCGGAAAGTACCGATCACCAAGCACCCATTCGAACCAGACCTTACCCTTAGCACTCCGCCGGATCCGGTAAGCGATCAGACCGTCAACCTGGTGCTGTGTGACTGCTGACCATATCTTGTCATTCGGCTTGGAGGCGGTGACCACGGCAGAAACAAACTCCAGCTCCGGCCCCGCTTCCACGTCCGCCGACACATTACCGAGCGCACGGTTGATCAGGTCAGCCGGCACTTCAGCTACAAGAGAAGCGAAGTTGACCACGACATACTGATGCTCGCTTGTTATCTTGATGTCTGCGCTCATGCCGCGACGGATTAACCCCGGACGCGACCGCCGGAACACCCGCTCCGTGGTTTGGATGCTGCGAGCCCGCGGGAAGATCTGGTCATGATCTCCGCCATAGAGCAGCCGGTAATAGTTCATATCCTCGACTTCAACGTCATACGGCGGCGGCGGGAAACGCTTCTTGCTGTAAATGATGGTCACGGTCATTCCTCCTTTCTGGGCAATAAAAAAAGCCGCTCATTTGAGCGACTGCATAATTTTATCAACTTCAATAATTACCGAATCGATAGAGAAGTGAGTCAATCCATTGAATTTTTCCTGATAGTACTCATGGGCTTTAACATTATCCTTCCATACCTCAAACCCGACGGCTACACTTGCATTGTCGTAATTGCTGGCCAGTCGTGTTTTTAATACATCTTGATCAACTGTCGCCAATTCAAGACTCGGAACGTGGTAATCAAAATAGTTGAAAAGGACGAAGATATACATTCAAAGCCCTCCCTTTGCACCATAATATCACATTACCAACCACCAGGCCGCATAATGGTGTATTGCATATCTGGTTCGGTTACAAATGAAAGGATCACGGCGTCAGCTCGGTCAGGAGAATCAAGCCCGCGCTTCTTCATGTCCTCTTTCCGCTCCAACGCAATACGTCCCTTGCTGGTCATGCGGTACTTCCGCTGGGATAGCTGAGTGATCAGCCTCTCATCATTCGGAAGCTCAATCTCCATTGACCCACCCTGCAGATGCTTGGAAAAGGCTTCTTGGAGAACATCTCTGAGAACGGCCCATGATTCGGTACCTCTGTTCTCGTAATGTTCCAGTTCATCATCGGTAGCCTTACTGCCGTTATTCACTGGGATGACCCACCAATCTGTCAGCCCCTCCTCAAGGATCACCTCATTCAAACGGTCCGTGACTCCACCGCCGACGCCACTGTCATCGACCTTGATCTCAACACGGCGAAGGCCCGGCGTATGTCTCAACATATCCCGGCCAGCAGCAATAACCCTGCCGGCGGTAACCATCGTGTCCTGCTTGTTGTAGCATTGCAGCGGAAATACCTTCATGCCGACTCGCAGAGCAATAACCGTTTCATCATCACCAAAGCGCGCCACGTCCACGCCGATGTGAAGTGTGTCACCCCTGGCTTCAATATGAGCAGCTGCCGCAAGCTCCACCAGCTCCAGCGGAATAAACGCATCTGCCTCTGCCTTTGGAAACTCCCCGAAGACCCGGACCCGGATCACATCGCTGTCTGCACCGTATTTATCGATTAGCATTTCGATGTTCTCGCGGCTGGTACGCTTGCTATCCCGGCTATCGACCTTGTGGGTCTTGAACTTTGCCCGGTCCCGGTTATGAGAATCATAAAAAACCCCACTCGTTCGAGTCGGGTTGCTGCATAACAGAAGCTTATTTCCATCACCGGATAGTGTACCGAGTATGGTTTCCATGATCTTGTCACCGATACCAGAGGCTTCGTCTACTACAAAGAGCATGTAGTCTTCATGGAAACCAGCCATGTTTTCCGGCTTGGTCGCGGTACGCGCTGTAGCAAACCAACGCTCCTCATGACCGACCATGTAAATCTTGGTCTTTGTCCACTTCAATAGGTTCTTCACCAGTGAGCGCTCCAGCCATTTAGAAACCTCGGCCCAAAGTACATCATGCAGTTGTTGCTTGGTTGGAGCTGTACACACCACCTTGGGATTTGGCCGGCAGCAGAGAAACCAAATAACAAGCGCTGCCTCAAATGCTGTCTTCCCGACTCCCTGACCTGAGCGAACGCTTGTCCGCGGATGCATAGATACATCAGCCATTGCCTTCCGCTGCCAGTCATCTGGATCAAAGCCGAGCATGTCTTCGGAGAAGGCGACCGGATCGTCCCAATACAAATCGATGAGATCCGTCAGGGCAGCGACAACATTATACGGTTTACTGCTCATGCTGTTCACTCGCTTTCAAGGCTCTACGCCGCTCCGCGATCTCACGAATAGTATCTGTCCAGCTTGCGGTCGCACCTTCAGCACCTTGCAGCTTCTGAAGCTCAATCCGGAGGATTTCTGTGCGAACCTGCTTCTCCTCATCAACAGCGATGAGTTTGTTCTTCAGCTCAATAGCCCGGATCTTCTTATCCTGGATGCGGGTAAGGGCTTCTTCCAGCTTCAGAATGTCATCCAACTTGCGGAATGTCTTCTCCTCAACCTTGGACAGCACCATCTCATCACGATTAACTGGAACATTCTTCGTGATGCCTGACTTCTCGTCATGAACTGTGCCTATACCCTTAATGCTCTTGAGCTCCTGAAGCTCGCTTCGTTCCTTCTCGGAAAGTCCATCCATCAGGTCTTTGATTCGTTGCATCATACGGCGCTCCCGCACAGAGAGAAGGGTTATGGAGTCATCGGCCTGCGCAACTGGATCGGTATTGATATGATCCATGAGCAGCTGCTCGGCTTCAGTAAGAGTGTCCAACCATATGGTTTCATGCTCGCCAGTGGTAACAGCCTTCTTATTGCCGAAGGGACCGCCGTGGCCGCCTTTGTTTCCCAACGCATTCTTGCTGCCGGGAGGAGCACCGCCACGATTGCCGACAGCGTTCTTGTTTCCCTTCGGCGCGCCAATCTTTCTTTTAGAACGTTCCGGTTTATTTGGAGCGTTCCCTTCATCAGTTCGGAACGTTCCGTTTAATTGGCCGGACCAGTTATCCTTACTCTTCCAGCCCCGGATCGTCCCAGCAGACACATTCAGCTGAGCAGCAATTTCAACAAGATCGAGCTGCCCGCCACTGTCCAGCCACATTTTTTCTGCTTCTGCCCTTTTTGGGTCTCTTTCTCTTGGCATTTACATTTCACCACCTCCGAAATTTTATTGATAAAAAGGGTTTTTATGAAAATAGTAGAATAAATTCTATATAAAAAAGAAAGGGAACGTGACTTAATGAACGCAGAATATTTTCCACCAAAGCATAAGGAATCGTCTTTTCATTGCCCCTATTGCGGTGTTCTCGCACAACAAACATGGGGGGACTTGTTGCATAATGTTGGTAATCAAATAGGTTATGTTGACAAGTTTGATGCAAGCAGATGTGGTCATTGTAATAAAATTTCTCATTGGCATAATGGACTTTTAGTAATACCAAATGTTAAAACAGCACCATCAGCACATGTAGATATGCCTTTATCAGTAATTGAAGATTATAATGAGGCGCGTGAAATTGCCAATCTATCTCCAAGAGGCGCAGCCGCACTTCTTAGATTGGCTATTCAAAAATTAATGAAAGAGCTTGGAGAACCGGGCAAAGACATTAACACTGATATAGGCTCTTTGGTTAGAAAAGGACTGCCCGATGAAATACAACAGGCGTTTGACATACTTAGAGTAATAGGCAATGAATCTGTACATCCTGGGGAACTAAATTTAAAAGACGATATAGAAACAGCATTACAACTATTTGATCTTATTAATTTTATTATTGAGGATCGAATATCTCGGAAAGCGAAAATTTCTTCACTCTTTTCACGCCTGCCTGCTGGAAAGCTAAAAGGCATTGAAGACCGGGATAAAAACAAACCTGTCAGTCCATAATGCCGTATAATTTATAAGAGGTCCGATTGAGGCGATGTCGCTCACATTCGACCTCTTTTTATGTTATGTCGGTTTTGTGTAGGGTCAGGCTCAAATGTATCAGCACGCTGCGTGGCTTGCTGCTCCCTGCCATTCTCCGGCTTCATCCTCACAAACGGACGCCATCCACCAAAAACGCTTAAATCACCTCACAGAAGGCCATATATCGACATGAAAAAAGCACCCTTGATATTGGGTGCTCACTCACTCATTGAATCGTAATCCTGGATCGTTGCAAATATTCATCAAAACTATAGCCATGAATAGAGTTGAGTATTTCTCCTATTGCATATTGCTCTTTGGTTATAGTCATGGTGTTTAATACTGGGTAAGGAATATACGACCGATGTCCATCGACTGCCACGGTATAAAACTGTTCGATTATAGAATCATTAAACTGAAGAAAATACTTCTTTCTTACTGCATTTTTATCCGGAAAGCTTCTTGCCCAATCCTCATAAAACCCTTCATCACCAACAGATTCAGATCTATCAGAAAGAATAGATATTCTGATGTCTCCCATAAACACATATTTTCCGATATCGTCGTCATAAATCCAATCATCAGGCGATGAGTTGGAAATAAGAGACTTAAATTCGCTATATCTCATTCTGCGCACCTCCCTTCGACATCATATTTCGACGCTCAGGAAGATTTTCCCTTCTGACAAACAGGCCTTCCACAAAACTGCCTTGTTCCTACCCAGCGCCCCCATACACAGCGTGCGCATTTAGCTGGCTGATTCGGATGTTCTTTAACCAGCGGAGGCCGGATGCTATTCTGTTTTCTTGCCATGCTGATCACCCTTTCGTGAATACAATCGAATCCAATCATGCAAATCGCTTTTCGATAATGAACTGGACTGAAGCGCAACTGCTAGTTCCCGTTTCCACTCTTCAGAACCGAACTCATAAAACCTTGCTGCTATCTCCACCAGAATCCCCCTTTCCTCATAATAAAAAAGCCACCCAATTATGAGCGACTTCGGGATATGTATTCGATTAAATCCTGCAATGAGCCTGGTCTATAGAGCGGCGTCCGCTAAGCGTCCGCAGCAAATGCGCTGCGCTCTTTGCTTAAATCTTTACCTCCATTGTTACAGAGGAGAACAACACAATTTTACTGAGCTTGAGAAATCGGAGTCAAAGCCGCCACAGCTGATCTCAGCAGATATGCTCACGTAAATCTCATTCTATCTCTTCATTGCTCACTCTTTCGGCAAATGCTGCCGAGAGTATTTCCGGACGGTTCCATCTATTAACTTAGCTTCTATAACCTTGAGCCCCGAAGTAACTTTATCTGTGCTGATGACCCGGGCAGGCTCATGCACGATGTTGCCATTTACCCGATATCCGAATTTCCTAATGTTCCCGAATTTCACGATGAGCACCTCCAGTTATACCGGCTTATATTTCAGCTTCAGTTCATCCATCATTACCTTGACTTCTGCCTGCTCCCGTTCAATCCTTTCTTGGAGAACATCACGTTTCGCAGGATCCTTCAAAGCAGCGAATCTATCCCGCAGCTTAGCGATGGAGCGCTGTTTCTCACGGACGGCAGTGTCCGTATAAAAGGACGGATAGTGTTGTTGGCAGTAAGGACACTCAAAATACGTTTCCTCAATTGAGTCTTCAAGTCGGCGATGCTGCACGAAGATATGAAATCCACCCTTACAGTTATCACATTTAACCGGCATACCGTTCATAGTAACCCTCCAGAAGTTTGATTTGATCTTATCATCGGTTGGAACAAATTAAATCCGGCACTCACTCAGGCGGCCGGCTGCCTCCACGATCCGAACTTTAACCGTTGTGGTCACGGTTCTAGGGGGACAAGGGTAACAAGATCGGAGTAAAAGAAAAAGCGAGAGGAGGTACGCCTCGGTTAATGCTGCATTGCTGCAGCCGTGCGTGTCACTCTCGCCTGATTTCCACATTACCAATATAGCACGGTAGAATCTTCATGTGGTGTTCAGAAAACCCCGCTATTCCGCCATGTTTTCATCAGTTCCTCTTCAATATTTCATCGAAGAATCCCATCTGTACCAAGGAGTTCGCTATCATCTTGGTTCCCCGCTCAATGTAACGATCCACGGTGCTGCCTGATGCGTAAGTAAACAGGATCGTATTACTGCGGTTATGTCCTTCGATGAATCTGGCCTTGATCACCTTCTTTATTCCCTGGTGCGGAATCAGGTTATATGCTCGGAAGATCATGAACGTATAAACGCGGTACCGCTCATACATCCATTTCTGCTTTTCGGTCAGGATTACAGCATTGGCTGTCTTGTCGGCGTGCAGCTCGTCCGCACTCAACCTGCGGGCAGCCTCTCCATCAACCGCAACCTGAGCCATTTCTGATTGGAACCCGTTGAAATCTTCTATAAACAAAATCATGTCCCGATATCGTTCGAGGTAGAACTCGGTCTCTGTAATCTCCTCCTCTGATGCTTTAGCAAACAATTCCCCTTGCTCGTATGCCATCGCCATTCCCCTCATTCCCCTTTATGTTATAATGTCAAGAGGAATGATTTACCGAAATGACCCCCGCCCCGGCCAAGGATATGGGGGTCTTTGCTTTGTCTACTGTCCAGAATCTTCGAAATGCGTTTACCTCATGCTATTATTCATTTATTCTGTTCTATATGGAGGTGGGTAGTTTGGTTACTTATAAACAAATCACTGCTTATATTAAAGAAGAACATGGTTATACAGCTCAAACTTGTTGGATTGCACATATGAAAGAAGTTTGCGAATTAATTCCTAAAAACCCTTCTAGAGTTAAACCATGTCCACCAAACAAGCAGAAAGACTTGTTAGAAGCATTTAAGCATTTTAATATGATTTAGTTTCTCCCTGCTTAGCTAGAAGTCGCTAAGCCTTTTTTATTGCTGCGCCATCCCTCCAGGGAACTCATCCCACTTTCGTCCGTCCAACTCTCTGCCCGCAGCCTGCATACCGATCCGGCATACCGATGTGTCCGGGTCGAAATGAAACCACGGCTTACCCTTAATTCCGGGCTCGTTGCAGCGCAGGGCATGAGTCTCCCGCCATTCACCCCACTGTTTGAAGAAGAACGGCACACCTGCAGCCTGACACTGGTCCCGCAGCTCCTGCACCCACCACGGATGCATTGGCCGGGCTTTGGAGCCGCTCTCTCCGCCTACTATGACCCAATCAATGCCGGCTGTGTGCTGTTTAGGCTCTCGTCCGCAATGGCGCATACCATCCGGGGTTCCAACTGAACATTGATTCTCCCACCCGTAAGTAGCATCACCTGGGTTGAATTTGTGCCACTTCCATATATCAACCGGACCCAGCAATGGCTCGCAGCTCAGAAAACGGATGGCTGCCGGAGTCTGCAGCAGGAGTGGTATCCGTTCATCTGCAGCCTGCTGGTTCTCAACACTTACGCCGAGCCAGAGGTTAGGCAACGGCCACATTTCTTCAATCGGCCATCCGCTGATGTACTCCGAATAGAACACATCCCCATCATCCATTATCAAAATACCGTCCAGCGCCTTGCTCCAGCGCTCCAGCAGCCGTTCAGGTCCTGCCGAGAAGTATTCCCGCATACGCTCCGGCCGCTTGGTCAGCAACATATAGGTGTGCTTGCCAACTCCCTCCAGCATGTGAGATGCAAGCATGATACCGAATACCTGGTCAATGTACGGCTGCGGTACTTCCTGGTGGAAAAGGTCGCTCATACTGTTGACGAATATCCGCCGGTCTCTCTTCCAGCGAATCGGCTGCATCAGCTTATCCGGCCGCAATGTCACATCAAATCCTGATTCAAAGTAATGTCCGGGAACACCTTTGAAGCGCTCCGCGAAGCTCTTGGCGTAGCAGTTCCGGCACCCTTCGCTGACTTTGCTGCAGCCGGTGACCGGATTCCACGTGGCGTCACACCACTCAATGCCTGTTTTGTCGCTCATACTGGTTATGCCTCCCCTTTAAAATCGACTATGCAATCAGGTAATGCACCATATATCAGTCGCTCTCCAATTTTGGAGAGTCGCATCCATATTGGATCGCCAGCATCGCGATGTCGTGTTAATAGTTTTGTTGCTCCACACCAATCCACCTGGTGCGGCTCATATCCCCAGATCGCAAAGTTATATGAGGACCATAATTCCCGGCATGCATCTCTTAGTGGATCATCGCGGTAATCAGACCGTTTGTTTTGACCCAACCTCAGATGGTACTCAACTGGGCTTAATACGTCCGGCGGAATGATTACTTTTACGTCAACATGCTCATATCCAGAGGTTGTTACGTTTGGATGTGATGGCATCCAAAGCAGATTATTAATCTCGATCTTCAGGGCCCGCTCTGATTTGAGTTTCTCGTATTCATCCCAGCCTAATGCCTTCCGGCTCTCGGCGATTCTCTCCTGGAGACTCTCCGATTCAAGTAATTTCTGAGCCTGCAGCTTCTCTTCATTCAATATTTCAAAAAGATCAATCTGCATCTGCTTATCAGCTCCTTTATAGGGGGAGAGGGTGGTTAACCCTCCCTCGAATGGCTTACTCGTATTCCGGGTTTCCAAACTCCGTTTCGTAATCATCAAGGATCAGCTTCGCCTTCTGAGACCACATCTTGAACAGAGTTGCATCCAGTCCGTACATACCGCCCATAATCACGCGGTTATCAAAATTTTTGTCAGCTACCTCAGCTCTCGAAATAGTCATATCTTTCTCAAGAGAGATCTTGTATTTGCATTGGTACCATTCAACATCTTCTTTCGGGTCCATATAAACGTATTTGGTGCCGTACTTCTCCTCGACAATAACAGTGATTTGCTCAACCTCTTCATAGGACAACTCTTCAAGTTTGAGTTCATCCTCAACCATTTCTTTAACTAATTCTGAAAGCATGTACTCGTTTTTCCCGGTTCCAAGCAATTCTTGTAACTGTTCTTGCATTCTGGCAACGCCCACATCATGAACTGAACGTTCAATTTCGCCCTTTATCGCATTCAGAATTACTTGGTTGTATGAAGGTATGTCCAACTTTTCAAGGTTGATCTGGAGTTGACTATTCACCGCCTCTTTCAATCCTTTGCCGAAATCGCTCCAACTTCTCAGAGAGTCTTCCACAATATCCTTGATCGTAGTTTCAAGCTGCTTTTTAATAATCTTTTCTACGTATCCTTCCTTTTTCAATTCAGCCAGCTTATCGTTAATGATCAGATTCATATCCATGCTCATGGCCGTTCTCTCCTTATAGGGGCTATGCCCTGATTAGTAGCTCATCTGGATTCCATTTCTTCTGGATCGCCGCCTCCCAGCCGCTTACCCACCGGTTCAGCTCCGCTCCATGCACCGCGCTTATCCGCTCATGCTCTGCTGCGTAAACCTCGTCCAGCGGCCGCCTGCTGTAGTGCAGGAATGGAATGCTCTTCATGATCTTGCTGCCGGTACGCTGAACCTTTCGCAGCGCTTGGTCGAAGTAACAGGCCTTCAGGAAGGACAGGGGCTCCGCTTCGATAATCTCGTCCCAGTCCATCCCTATGTCCCGGGCTCCATCACAGTTGAAGGGGCAGAGGTAGCAGCGGGAACGCCGTGTAGGGAATCTGTTGTCCTCCAGAAACCGGATGCTGCCGGCCGTAGTCTCGTTCTGCTCCACCAGCGGATAAGCCAACCGAACGTATTTGAACTGCGGGGACTGGCTGGTGTTGATCCGGCGGATCTCGTCGTATGAAAAGCCGATGTCAATAATGAACCCGATGTTATCTGGCATCTGCTGCCGATACCCCAGCCCATGAAGCTCCAGCACCGCCCGGCGGGCCGCCTGCTTGACGGGAACAATCTTGAAGTCCACCGTGCACTGCCTGGGCATCATCCCTGCCGCCTTAATCTCTCCGGTAACCGGGTCCATCGTGCTGCAGTATACTGGCATTTGGAACCGCTGATAGTCCGTATGGATGTAGCGCATCAGCATTTCTTCCAGCCCACGCTCCATGCTGCTGTGATGTGTGATTATAAAAGGCGTGGTATTCCCGCAGGCCTGCTGCCGCCGCTGCCACCAGGCAACCTGCTCATGAATGAACTGCGGCTCCGCACCGGTGTCAGAAAATATGATGTAGTCATAATGGATAAGTCCCTGAAAGTGCTGCTCCAGCAAGTGTGCGGATTGCGTGCCGCCGCCGAAGGAGAGAACATGGTATATGCGATCCCGGCCCAGCTCCAGCAGTTCCGCTTTGATTTGCGCTTTGGTCTTGAATATCCCTTCGCGGTATTTCTTGTGATCACGGTAGTCGGGAGTGATCTCGAAGAGCTCAAGCTGTTCGGGCTGCATGTCTGTTCCCTCCGTGAGCGATAAATTATTTTTTATGAAAATTAGGTAAATGGGATTTTCCTCCCGGTAATGAAGGACCAGAACCATTAAAGATGGTTACTCAATTGCCGGGAGGCTATATATCATGCAAATCATTAATAAAGTTTCTGAGAAAGTAACCAAATTCGTCACTAAACATCCCTTAATAACTGAATACCTATTAGTTCCATTCCTTTTACATTTAGGTGACAAATTATTTTGGATCCTTGTTGGATTGCTCATAAACTAAAGTCCAACTGCCCAGTTGTGGGCCTAATCATTGCAGCACTGTCGGCCTCTGTTCCTCACCAGGAGCCACCCATACCGGATTCCAGCTAAGCTGAAAGGATATGCCCGCTTCAGCTTCCGCTGCCGCCATCAGGATGACATTGCCCATAGCCTCCTCAGCTCCCGGAGGAACAGCATTCCCGATGTACTCCCGTGCCTTGGCATCATTACAGCCCTCAAGCTGGAACGGTCTGCCGTCTGGAAGATGCGTAGGGAAGTTCTGCAGCATGGCGAGTTCATAGGTAGTGAGCGGCCGGTGCCAAGTACCATCTTGGGCGATTATCACCCAAACTCCCTGTTCGTTGTCTTTCGGAATTCTCGGATCAGCTACCGCTGCAGCTGAAGCATGAATATCGGCGCTGCCAATCACTGTCTTGGCTGGCTGATCCCAGTCTTGGACACCGTAGCTATCCGCCCGTGGGGTGCATTTCAGCAAAGGATCTGCAATGGCAATAGCCCCGCTGCCAAATCGCGTACCTGTCACACATGGCGCCACCTCGTCAACCCGCACTACCCGGTAGGCTGCCGGGTGACGACTAGGCCGTTCCTTCAATGCAGGATCAGCGATGCTGGCTCCGCCCTGATATGGTCCAGCAGCACCGGTTATGCAGGAGGATTGTTCATCTACCGATTGTATCCGCAGAATATTTGTCTTGCCTTCGCTGTTAATATGAAGCCGTGGGTCCGACACTGCGGCAACACCATTGCTGCGACCGGGTCCCGCCGTGCTGGTTACTGCTCTGCTCGGTTCATTCCAATCAGCCACTTCGTATGCCCCTCGCCGCGGTTCATGTGCAATTCGCAAGTTCTGCCAATCGACCTTGTTCAGATCTCGCCAATCTCCGCCGGCGAGTATAAGGGCCAATCGCATCCAAGTCTTCCACTGCAGCTGCTGTAATTTGTTCATCGGACCGCCTGCAACTGTATCTCCTGGGGCAGGCAAGGGTCCAAGTACCTCTCCGATGCTCTTCATGGGCTTAGCTTCAGGGTAATAAATCACATTTGGAATCTGCTTCGGATCGCGAGCCTTAAGAAGAAACCGCACTCGATTTTGCCCAAGCCCACCAATGGTGCCCAGGTTATGATCAGACCGAACACTTACCTCATATCCGTATTTCTTAAGCATCTTCAGAATTTGCTTCAATAAAGGTTTGCCCCGACTGGTGATTCTCGGTACATTCTCCAGTTGAATGACTGCCGGGATGGATCCCCCATATTCCAGACAAGCCTGCAAAGCCATTTCCAATCCATGAACAGTAAGGAAATTAAGTGCCTGATATTGAGCTGAAGCAGCTCTATCAGACGGAAGCAGTCCGCTGAGTCCCTTGCATGGTGGTGAGAGGAACAGGAAGAACGGGACCTGCTCCTTGAATGCCAGCCAGATATCCCAAGGCGTTGTTTCCCTCCAAGTATCAGGCGCCTCATGTCCGTGCCAGGCTTCATATTGCCAACGCTTGAACAAATCCATTACAACGGATGTATTCTCACCACAGATCAAATCATGATTGCGGCATGCTACCGGATCGTTATCGATCGAGCACAGCACCTTGAACTTATAAACCTTGCCGCCAAATTCAACTGTTGAGCGCATTGCTCCGGCCGTGGCCCCGCCGATCCCCGCAAAGAGGAACGCTGCAGTTTTATAGATGATGTTTTCTGGTAAGCCCAAAGCTTCACGCCCTTTCACGTATGATCACGTACCAATTCCCGACCTTGTAACTGCAGCAGCCCGCCCACCGGACACTGCTTGTTGCAGTTCCCGTCTATCTTGGAATAAGTGCTGCCGTGCTTCTGGTTAAGCTCCACACGCTGCGGGCAGACCCCGCAATGCTGGAGGATATCGCTTATTGCATATACCGCCTGCAGTCTGGTCATTATTCAGCATCCTTTCTATATAAGGCAGCTCAGCAGCAGCCAGAGAACAAACATCGCTATGCTGAACCGGACAAGTACCCGATTCGCGCTCGGCAGCTCCTCTTCCCGCGCCGTCATAATCCGGCCGTTGTCGTCTCTGAAGCGAATGACTGTTTTCATCGCGGATACACCCTCTTCATTTTGTAGTTGGTCTTGCCCCACTTCTGCCGGCGGCGCCGGAACAGCTCCGCAGCAGCCTCCTGCCGCAGAACCGGGTGCGCGCCGGTGTCCCACATAATCATTCGTAATTGCTGGGGAGTCGCAGCGCGCCAGTTCATAGCTCAACCAAAGCGCTTTACGCGTTTGACCCTTACCAACACCCCCGCCAACGGTAGCTCTGGCTCGGCGACGATGTAATAATCTCCATTGTGTTCGATCCGGCTTGCACGCCACATGTCCGGCCATCCGTGTTCGCCACGTTGCAGGTATTCAACCCGCGATCCGGAATTCAATTCGAAACCGCCGACTTCATAACGGCCCAAGCCGTTCTTTGCGAGTTGCCCTTCCGCTACCACTTGAGCATTCAACAGATCAAATGCAGTCCGGATGTCATCAATCCGTTCACCAATTGCTCCATACTCTTTCCGCAGATACTGGTCCTGAGGATCATTGCGGTCATAATTTTCTGTCCAGCCTTCCTCCGCTCCTTCGATCGCTGCCTGTACCATACGCAGCTTAGGCATCAGGCCTGCCAATGCATCGTGTATCACTTTCTTCATAATGAATCCCTCCTGATTTATACAATCCTGGCTTTGCTCCAAAATCCCTTAGTGTCGGTGTTAGCCGCTCTATTTCGCTTCATCAGGAAATCATAGTACCGTGGTCCGTACTTCTCGACCTGGTCCTTGCGATTCTGGATAATGTCAGCGACTAACTTATCCAAATCATTGGTACAGTAGAAGTATTTGAGATAGCGATCCAGTTCGACATAACTGTGATCGATGTTCTTCAGTAAATTGAAGCGATTAGAGCGGCTGAGCTTACCCATGTGATCACTAATCCGGACGCTGTTCGCCACGCCGTAATCAAATTTGAGGTAAACACTGTTAGTGGTGAAGGCGTCATACCGCTGTACGGTGATTCCGTGGGCCTTAACCGCCCGGGTGATCCGGTCTGCTAACTTCCGGATGGATTCATCCTTTGGACGCCGATGTGACTTGCCCATAATCCTGCACCGCCCTTACTCCGGCCAGTTCCGCCGAGTACTGAAAGAACGCTTCCGGGTCCGAATCATCCAGTGCCTGGTCGATCAGCTTGAGTAGTCGTTCCTCATTAAAGCTCTGGATAGAGGCTTGCCAAATTGCATCAGCGTGAACGCTCAGCATAGCTCCATAACGCAGCTGCATGAGCATCCCGAAATCGATGAACATCGCGCTCCCTCCTTTGTAAGAGAAGAAGCAGCTTACGCTGCTCCTCCGCCACCCTTCATTTTCTTAGCTGCCAGTTTCTTGTAGGCGCTGAATTTCCCCTGGAACTGTCCCTTGGTCATTCCCTGAGAAACAGCGATCTCCAGCCAAGTCTTGTCTTCCTTAGCCCGCTTCTCAATCAGCTCCGGGAACGGGATAGGCTGCCCTTGATGCTCAATTTCTGGGAAGATCGGGCGTTCCTTCAGAATGAAGGCATCCAACTCGTCTTTATCCACTTCCTCAGCATCTGTAGGGTCTGCTGGGTCCTGACCTGGTTCACCGGCGGGGTCACCTCCAGGCTGTCCGCCTTCTGCATCCCACTCCGGCACGAATCCATCGCCTTCACCATCTTGAACAGGGCCATCTGCTTCTTCAATAACGATATCTCCGTCTTCACCTTCAGCCGAACCGCCATCTTCAGTGACTGGAGCTGCCTCCGCTGCTGCGGAAGGGGCTACACCCTGGGACTGCATCCACTCATGCCAAGCTGCTGCGGAAGGGGCTACACGCTTGCGGTATTCATCAATCTTTTCGACGATCTTGCCGCTGCTGATCCCGAGCTCGGAAGCGATCTTCATGTAAGTCTCCCCGCCGGCCAAACGCAGGGAGAAGGCGACGAAATCATAATCCAAATCCTCGAAGGTCGGTGCCAGGCCGGACTGGATGAATTCTTCGATGATGGCCAGTTCGATCTCTGCCGGCAGTTGCTTGATCTCAATCTTCTCGGCGGGCAGCCCCAGGTCCATCGCAAGCTGCTCACCCTCAGGCTTCACCTCGGAAACAACGCCGTTATCCACCCGGTAGGTCTTGATCGGCTTCTCTGTCCGGGCGTTGATCTCAATGTTGTAATTGACCACTGCGGAATCCAGCGATGCCGTCACCTTATCCCCGATCATTTCATGCAGCCATTCAATCTTTCCGCGAAGATCTTCCCCGGCCACAACCAGCAAGATGTTCACGTCACCGTCAGCCTTCAAGTCAACCTTCTTTACCAATCCTTTAAAATCGAGATATCCCACAATTCCCCATTCCCTTCATGTTTGGATTAAGTTAATTCCTTGATCTTCACTTCAATGCGCGGCCGGTTACTATACCGCTTCCGAACAAATGCATCCACCACCTGGCTGTCATCCTTCCAGATAATGCCCTTCAGAGCATCCTTCACCCCTTTCAGGTAATTGTCTGCATCCGGCTTGGTGACCGGGAGGATCTCGCCGCGCTCAGCTGCCGCCGCCTTAGCAGGATATTTACTGATGCTTTTTGGCATCGTTCTGTATGCAGTGACGGCAATCCCAAGTGGCCCCTCCAGCAGAGCTGCCGGCGCGAACTCCCGGGCGGCCAGCCGAACATAATCCTTATAGTCCCGGGACTTGGCCGGATCATAGGCTCTCGTGAAGCCGCCCGCAGTGCTGAACTTAGGCCGGCCCTGGGCGACTGGCTCCCCGTAAACGGTGAACTGAATCATTCGGCTTCCCTCCCCGCTGCCCTTGTGGCATCATCCCTGAGTCGAGAACATACACCGTACCAGCAATCCGGCCGCTGTCATCACGGATGACGAAGTAATTACGGCGCTGAAAGAATGGGTCGATCAGTTTGCGCTTCTTAGCCAATCTGCTCAGCTCCCCTCTGCCGCTTACCCATCACCAAATCAAATTCGGCGATTCCTTCGTCCACCTGTTCAGGATCCAACTCTGCGAATTCTGCCAGCAGAACCAAGCGCTCCGGTACGAGCCCCGTGTTCTGGTAGTAGGTGACCATGAAGTGATAGACGTGCCAGTAATTCCAGGCACTCACGACACTGCCCTCCGGATCGTCCGGGGCTTGCCGGAGTACCGATTTATCAGTACTAACTGTTCACGCGTATCCCGCTCCACAAACCAATTCCCCGCAATTAAGCCAGCTGCCTGAATTTCAAGCTTCTGCCGGCGTGTTGGCCGCTTTTCCTGCTTCATCACAATTCCCCTTTCTCATGCCCATTTGCGTTTATCAATATCATCCGGCGGAGCCGGAATGTCGCTGTGTGCCCGCTCGTAGTTGACGAATTTATTGAATTCCTTCAGGAACACCAGCTCTACCGTGCCCACCGGGCCATTCCGCTGCTTTGAGATAATGATCTCGATGATGTTCTTCTTCTCGGATTCCTTATCGTAATAGTCATCTCGGTACAAGAAGGCTACGATATCGGCATCCTGCTCGATGGAGCCAGACTCCCGAAGGTCGCTCATCATCGGGCGTTTGTCCTGGCGTTGCTCCACACCGCGGCTGAGCTGGGACAGGGCAATCACTGGAACCTCAAGTTCCCGCGCAAGCTGCTTCAGCGTCCGGCTGATCTGAGACACCTCTTCCTGCCGGTTCACTCCCCGCTGCCCTCTACCCTGGATAAGCTGCAGGTAGTCAATGACAATCATACCGAGGCCTTTTTCCTTCTTGAGCCGCCGGCACTTGGAACGAATCTCGTTGACCGTGATTCCTGGAGTATCGTCGATGTAGATGTCAGCCTCGGATAGAGATCCCATCGCCATGGACATCTTCTGCCAATCATCTTCCTCGAAGTGCCCGGTCCGCATCCGGCTCGCATCGATGTTGCCTTCAGCACAGACCATGCGCTGCACGAGTTGAGCATTGGACATCTCAAGGCTAAATACGGCAACTGTCTCTTTGGCACGAACTGCCACGTTCTGAGCGATGTTCAAGGCGAACGCTGTCTTTCCCACCGATGGCCGGGCTGCAACAATGATCAGATCATTACGCTGGAATCCGGAGGTCATCTTGTCGAGATCGTCAAACCCGGACCGGATACCAGTGATCCCTCGTGATGTTTCCCGCACGCTGTACCGCTGTTCGGCGTCTTCCCAGACCTGCATCAGAACGTCCTTCATGGTGGCAAACTCTCGAGCTGGAACCGACTGATCGGAGAGCTTCGAGACAGCATGTTCTGCCATCGCGATGAAGCCTTTCACATCCTGTTCCTCACCAGCATTTCGCAGCAGATCCATTGCAGTGTCTATGGCTTGGCGCCGTAGGAACATTTCCTGTACCCGCTCCGCATAATATCCGGCGTTTGCCACGGTCGGAACAGCTCCAGCCATCCGAGCCAGATAACTGACCCCGCCGACTTTCTCGAGCTCCTCACTGTCTTTTAGCTGGGAGGTCAAGCTGACCATATCGATCGGCAGCTCAGCGTCGTTCAGCTTGCGCATAGCCCGGAAGATTCGGGCATGGCCTTTGTCACTGAATTCTCCCCCCTGCAAGATGTCGGCAGCAGCATCGTAAGCCGTCTGGTCCAAGAGTGCGGCTCCAAGAACTGCCTGCTCTGCTTCAAGATCAATCGGTGGCTGAATGCCCATCTGCTCCAGCATTTCTTCACGATTCAGCATTTGCTTCGCCTCGAATCTTCCGCTTTACTTCGTCCCAGTACCCTTCAGGCGGCGGTTTGCTGCTGGCGCTCCAGGTGTCGAGATTAGCAAAGTGCTGATCAGTCAGAATTTTCATCTGCTCCCGCTCGATCTGCTCCCCGAGACGGCCACGAATCTCCGCAACATTTGGCGGAAATTCCTTTGTCTTGATATGGGCGTCAACATTCTCCCTGGCAGCTTCAAACGGGAAATCCTTCAGGTATTTGTACAGCCGTTCAATGTTTTCAGGCGACTTGTCAAACCCGGGATAGTTGGCCTTAATGGTGCGGACCAGAAGAATGACCTCCAGTTTCTCCACGTCGTCGTTCCTCCTCGATCATCATGTCTAATTCTGCAAGCTCTCGTTGCTGTTTGGTTTGGTGCTGCGGCTTATCTGGCGGCTCTCCCGGGGCGACTCCGTCAGTCGGTGCTGCGGTAGTTTGGGAGTTCAGCCATGCTTTTTTAATCCCGTCCACGTAGTATAAAAAGCTTGTGGGATACTTAAAGCCGTCTCCCTCGCGTTCTCGCTTTGCCTGAAGCAGGCTCTCCATAGTTCGGATGGTAAAAGGGTTAGGCGTACCTCCGGCGACCATCCTACCCATGGCTTCGCGTTCACGTGGGGAAATGTGAATATCAAGTCTGTGATTCATTTTGCAAAAGGCATTTAAAAGTTCGAACATATCTCCTGGCTTGCCTTGATCAATCTCATCAGCGAACTCATTGTCAGTAGTAGAAGTAATAGTAGTACTAAGATCTTTTAATACAGTGTCGGGAAAGTGGTCCAATTTTCGGACAGCTTCACCGTCAGCTTTTGAAAAGTAGTCCGGTTTTTGGACCACTTCTTCACCAACTATATTAAAGTGGTCCGAATTTCGGACAGGTTCGCCGACAACTATTAGATCAAAACTGACCGTGTAACTACCCTTAGCACTCCCCCGAGGAGGGGAAGTATAGCCGATCAATCCGGCATTGACGAGTTTACTACGATGTGTGTTAATGGTATCCCGACTCTTTATTCCGGTTTGAAGTGTAAGCTCAGTGTTTGTCATTTGGAAAGCCCGCTTCCATCCCAGCTTGCAAGATTTCCGCCATAAGGCGACCATGATTGCAATTCCCTCTGGTCCGTATTCCTCAGGACCGCCTATCGCTTCATACTGGTTAAGGAGGCCGGCCATAGTTGGTTCTCTGGCTGACTCCGTCATTCACTCCCCCCTCCCGCAGCAGCCGTGCTAATTCACTTGATTGTTTCTATCGTCCTGAATATAAATGTGCGGATACTTTGCTCGGACCACGGTGAAGCCCGGATGCCCCCGAGCGAAGTACTCTTTGACCTCTGCTTTGAATGATTCCGGGTCAGATGACCGCAAGGCCCACAATCGTTCACTGATCATGCTGATCCAGATCCGTTCTCCCATTGGCCCGTTCATCGATCTGCTACCCGGACGAGCGCACCGGTGGTCTCCTGAATCTCTTGCTTGAAGCGCTCGGCATCGCTGTTCCCATCAGACAGGTGCAGCAGCCAGATCTCCTCAGCATTCCGGGTATCATTGGCTTTCAAGAAATCCTTTACATTCTCCAGGGAGAAATGAGACCGAAGCAGCCGTTTCTTTTGCGCGGGATGAAGGTGGCCGGAAGCCACTCGCTCATTGACGATGTCCCGGGAGTAATTGCACTCCACCATGATGTGAGTCAGTCCGCTGAAGCGATGCCGGCAGTAATAGGTATCTGTCAGGAAGACCAGTTTATCACCTGCTGTATTCGCCAGTAGGAAGCCCAGAGGCTCCTCCACATCATGCTGAATATCGAACGGTAGAATCGTCCAGGTGCCTATCGTGAACTGCTCCAGCGCCTTGATGACCTTCAGGCGATGACCTGATAACCCTCTGGCTGCTGCCGTCCCTGCACTGGTGTAAATGTTGATGCCTGCTCTCATAATGTCAGGAGCAGCCTTGCTATGATCCAGGTGCTCATGTGTGATGAGGCAACCAGCAATGTCCAACATCCGGAAGTTAAGGGCCCTCTGAATCGACTTATAAGGAAAACCAGCTTCCAGCAGAAGAGCGGTATGACCATCCGATATACGGTAGGCATTACCGGCACTGCTGGAGCCGAGACATTGGATGTCGATCATAGGCTAAAAGAGTACTTCATCGTCTGGATTCGCATTAGAAGACGCACCCTTTGGAGGGACATCCTCAGAGAAATCATATGGGTCAGGGCTGCCTGTAGGATCTTCCGGCTGACTATCGGGCGAACTGGCTGGTGGATCATCAGGCGTAACATCAATAATGGTTCTATTTGCATTAGCTCGGATTTCCTCGTCAACTTCCGCCTCTGCAAAATCACTCTCCATTTGCTTCAGTCGGAGGTAATCATCATCGATCTTCTGAGAGTCGATAGTGATGTCTCCATAAGCTGCGCGGTAAATAGTCTTCCAGGCCATCTTGTCGTACCATCCTTCTACCGTTTCCTTTCCGACGTTTTTACCATTTTCCCATTTATCTTTTTCGCCTCCCCAGAATTCAGCAGAAGCATGATCCGGTTTTCTCTTTTCAATATCTTTCTTTGTCATAATCACAAGCTTGTTCTTCTCAGGAGCCTGAGAAAAGCTGTGATAATAGAAGCCACCGACGATATCTCCGCGATCAAACGCATTAACAATTTCAAATTCATAGCCTTCATATTTATTTTTGGAGTCCTTCTTAACTGGTCTGAACTTGTCAGTGGAATAAACAAGTTCAACGGTCACATGATCCGGAACGTCCAGGCCGTATTTCGTAGCCTTAAGCTCAATGCCCCGGTATCCTTCGATAAAGGTAATATCGTATTTGTTCGTATGCTTGTTTTTGTAAGGAATAGGGTTGATATGATTCGGTTGCGAAGGATCAAAGCCAACCCTAGCCATTGCGACTACATCACGAGCGAGTTTTTCCATGTTCACGTTCTGCCAGGTAACCGGCAGTGCATCGCGGTACTTCTCTGCTTTTTTCAGTCTTTTTTCCTCAGTTAGTTTCAGGATGGCGTCCAAAGCAATAAAGTAATTCTGAGCCAACCGCTTTTGGAAATTAGTGAGGGCAACCTCGCCGACACTGGAACCAAATTCGGAAATGACCTTTGTCATGAAGCGTTCCGATTGGGTGGGTTCCTTCTTAGCAACTACCGTCGGAGCTGCCTGCTGTTTTGCATGATCTGTAGTACTCAATTAAATCGCCTCCTGTATAGCTGCCGTCTCAATGCGCAGCTTCTTATCAGCCTCGCTTACTACCAGCCTTATAACCTGCGCATCCGTTCCGATCAGTTTGGTAACGGCCTCCGCATTGTCTACGAAGATCGGAGCACTGAAGCCGTAATGCTCACCCAGCGTATTGATGATGTCCAGGCCCACATTGATCCGAGCGGCATTGTTCAGGCCGCCGTCGTAAGGAACGCCCTTATAGAGCGTGTCGCAGACTTCCTTGATCCCACCATTGATCTGATCTTCGAAGAGGCGGAACCGGGCAAGCTTGAATTTACTGTTGATCTTGGCATCCAGCATGTTGACCTTGGTCTTGGTGAATTCTTCACAGAGGAACAGTTCATGCTGCAGACGCTCATACTCTCCGGCGAGCTCCCGCTCCTGGTTCTCCAGCTCCGTCACACGCAGCTGCGCGCGGCGGACACCATCAAATTTAGCAAGATCCCGCTCCATTTCCTCGATCTCAGAACGTTGCTGCCGGATATCGCTCCGAACAGCAGCTGCAGCATCATTAGAAGAAGCTTTCAGATCGCTGATCTGCTGCTGTACTGTCGCTGCCTCAGCCTGCTTGTTGGCATAATCCGGATCCGCTGCAGGGTCTTTCACACCAGCTCGAAGATCGGTCAACTCAGCTTCGGCGTCCGTCAACTCTGCTTGGAGCAGTTGCAGTGCGCTCTTCAGGCTTTCAACCTCTCCACTGAACCGAACAATCTCCTGTTCAAACTTCTGAGCTTCGGCGACTGCCGCTTTACCGGAAGCGTTAATACGTTCCTTTCGCTCGGCCAATCTACGGTTAAAATCAGCCTCTGCCTTGTCATGAGCAGCCTTGACCTGATCTTCAGGTAAGGACTGTCCGCAAGCGGAGCAATGAGCATCGTGATCAGCAGCAGGTTCAAAGGTTAAACCCTTCAGTTCAGCAAACTCTGTCCGTAGACGATCCGCTTCCTGCTGGCGATCCTTGGCCTTCCGCTCATTAATCTGAATACGCTGCTGCTTATCCTCAATGTCCCTGCGGTACCGATTGACTTCCATATGCATTTGGTTGACTGCATCGCGTTTTAGAGCTACCTTATCCAGCACATCCGACTGCATGCGGCTCTTAATGGCAATCAGCTCGCCCTCAATCTCTCGCAGCCGTTTCTCCTTCACGGCCACTTCGCCACCGGAGAGAATCCGGGACAATTCAGCTTCCCCTGATACAACCCTGTTCCGGAGGACCGCCATGTCTTCTTTAAGAGAATCTTCATCCAGCTCCGAAACATCCGGCATTTGTCGCTGGACTTCACTGATCCGCACCGGCAGCTCCTTGATCTCCTTATTGATCACGGTACACCGGGAGGAGATAACCTTCTTGTGAGAGTCAAGGTCACGTCCGTTCAGGATTCCGGGAAGCGGAGCAAGCTCCTTGTTGCCATGGATTACTTCGGCATCCGTCAGGTCACCGCATACTTCCAGCAGTGTCTTCCTGCGATCCTCCTTCTTCATTTGTTCATTGAAGTAAGAAGGTGAAGTCAAAAGCTTGAACAGTTCTTCTTTAATCAGAGAATCTACTTCGGCGGTGTACTCACCCTTTTTCACAGGAACGCCATCCAAGAAGTAATTCGTCTCATGCCCTTCGAAGGCGTCCGTTGCGGATCCGCGCTTCTTCGTCCACTTCTCCGAATAAACCCGGCGGAACGTCCGGCGGCGGCCATCGATCAGGAAAACTCCCTCGACCTCATGCTCCAGCTTGTGCTGTAGGACCTTACCGGCACCGTCCAAGCCTTTGATTTCGAAGTCGGCCTTGTTCTGACTGTCCTTACCGAATAAGAGCCAGACAAAACCGTCAAAGACGGTTGTCTTCCCAGTGGCGTTATCGCCATAGACATTAGCGTCCCCGCCGTTGATGGCGAGGACAAGTTCTTTAATCCCTTTGAAATTGCGGAGCGTCAGGCGCTCCAGATTGATACGCTTCAAGCGATCCCCTCCTCGATAGCCGATTCACATTCGGCATTTAAGATCATTTGTTGATCAGGTGTTTTGGGATAACGGATACCTTCCAGATAAGTCCGGATGGCATATTCGACTTCGGCCAGTTGCTCGGGATCAGCATGCAGTTGAAAGGTCCCGAACTGCTGCCTGATCGAAAGCACCGGTGGCGAGTAATTAGTAGGAGGTACAATCTCTACTTCGATGCGCTGACCGCTAATGTCAGCAGAATAGGCAGTTGACATTCCATTCACTCCCTCTTGTGTAGTGCGCCTCCACCTGCTAAGATGGAGGCAAGTTGATAATTCAGTTTTCAAAGAGCAGGCGTCCCGGTGCAACGGGGCGTTTTTTATTTGCGGTTTTGCTTGCGAGATTCACGAACAGCCTTCCGGCGCTTCTTCCGTTGGGCCTTAGCCCATTTGGACAATGGTCCGTTGGATGAAAGATCGACAATCACGCTGTCTTTTTCACTCAAATGTTTATTGGCTTCGCGCTGCAGCTCCCGTGGAATCGGTACAAATCCACCCGGTACGGGCTGAGATTGCTTAAGGCGGATCAATTCGCCTGTGTCGATATTCAAACCGGTTCACTCCCTTCCTTAAGCTCATCCAGCGCAATTTCTAGCACTTCCAGCTTTTCTTCCACATCTCCGACTTCATCTGCAACTGCTTCGAGTTCGTCAACCAAATCGTTCAGATCATCATCAATGAAGTCCGAAATGCTGACCAAGATATCAGTTGTCGTTTGTTTCGCATCGTCCACTGCGTTTTGAAAATCTTTAAGTGTCTGAACTGCTTTCTCAATCCGTTTCTGTAAAGTCATTTCTCTTGTCCTCCTTCCTATGTAAGATCAAGGTGGGCCGGGACTTGAACCCGGCATCGGTTTGCATCGTAGTTTATGGCCGCCATGTTTCGGGCAAGCTTCACCGGAAAGGCTAAGTGGGCGTTTTTCTGTACGATCATGCCGTACAAACTCTTATGAGCGCCGGAGAATTTCACTCCTACTTCACTTTTCGTTTTAAGGCGCTGCATACTCGTTCTGCCACCACCTTGGATGCGTCAGCCGCATCTCCAAACGCCAACCCGGAGGAAAGGTTATTTCTAAGGGTCGACGCTTGGAGACAGGGGCCGAAGCCGCTGCTCATATAGCTTTTTCTCTACGTTTCAACTCCACATCGAACGCTGTCTTGATAGTGGGAGTAAAAAGGTGGTTCGTAATATCTGAAATCAAATCCCAGTTATGTGTGGCCTTCTCGTTCTGTTTAACAGCCCGGTTGTAACGGTGAGGATCGGTGAATCGATCTGAGTACGCTGCTTGCGTCAAGTCCAGAGCTTCAAACCACCGTTGTCTGTAATGGAGATAAGATGACACCAGGGCTACGGCGAATTCCTGCACTTCCTGCTCTGTCACACCGCTTCCCCCTTGCTTTTACGGTCATCGTCCCGTAAAATGGACGCAACGAGATACTTTAGACGAGTTCTCAACGAGGTCCGCCCTGCCAGGCGGGCTTTTTTCATTTGTTCCTTTGCTGCTGCCAGATCCTTCTGATGCAAAGAAATCATCATTTCAAGCCACTTAATGTTGTTCTCCAGCTTTGCCGGGTCAATTACCGCTGCCTGCTGCTTAACCAGCTTCAGGTTGTGCTTAGCGTTTTGTGCCACGAATCTCGCTTCCCCTTCCAATTGTTCGAGTGTTATCATTTCAGATTCCCTCATTTCATGTATTGTTTGGCCTTCAGGTCCGCACGGTGTTCTTTCCAGGTCGATAACCAACTGAAGGAATATTCCTTGCAAAGCACAGCGGCCAGATGAGTAAGTGCCGTAATTGCCTCTACCGTCTCCATCAACAACCGCTTGATCTGCTTTCGTTCCAAATCATTGAGCTGCTTGTTTGTCTTGCTGATTGGAGCGTCGCTGGAGGCTTCCAGTACTTCCTTGACCTCTTCTATTGTTTTGAACATCACGCTTGCTCTATGTAGGTCCACATTATCCAGCCAAGGAGCAGAAGCACCACCGGTGACCTCCGCCGCCGCTGCCAGATAAAGTTGACCGTCATCGTAATGCTCAGCTGCCGCACTCATGACTGGATTTGATGCCTTACGGGTCCCTCTGGCGATTTTCCCTATTAATGAAGCGTCAGCATGGACGATGAGCCCTGCCTTCTCCCTGGTATCGCCTGAGCGCTTTAACACTTGTTCTAATGCTGGTCCGAATTGTCCGATTGCCAATTTCTGATCCTCTCCTTTGTCCGGTTTTGCGGGTTATATCGGACAGAGGCCTGATGTATAATTGTCTTAAGCAATTCCCCTTGCCGCATTCCCTGCCCGCCGCTGCCGGTACAGCTCGGCGGGTTTTCTTTATCCAGTAGCATGATTGCGTCTTGCCTTAAATTCTTTACCAGCGTTCTCATTGATCCAACCGACTTGCTTCTCAGCCCATTGCATCAGCAGATGCGTGACTACCCGAGGATGACCAAAATCTCTGATAACGGGGAAGTCGGGACGATTAAAGAGTTCGGCTGTTTTCGATTCGCCAATTCCCAGCAAATTCATGAATTCTTCCCGGCGTAAGAATGGCGGAAGCTCTTGAGTAGTTACAGTTTGTACTGATGCTGCGACCGTTTCTCTGATCCAACGTTCAAGGTCATCGGTTTCAATTACGACAACTGGCATTTAGATCACCTCTTTGGCGTTTTCAAAATTCTTATTTTCTAAGAGTTTTTGATCAAAAAAATAACCTGGATTCACTCTTAATGATGAACAAATTGTTTCATATTCATCAGTATCAATTTTTTGTTTTCCGGTCATCATACGAGAAAACTTCTTCATATCAATGTTGGATTCCTTAGCCACGTAAGTAAACTTTAGCCCATTTGTCTTTATGAATTCACGAATACGTTGATTTATTTCCATTGTCTACGCCCCTTCCTCTTAGATATTAAGATTTCGTACTCACAATATAACTCTTAGTTTCTAATACGTCAAGCTTAAATTCTATATTTCTAAGAGTTAATTCTTTGTTACTAGGAATTTAGTTATAATTATTGAAGTCAAGGAGGTGAGTAAATTTGTCAGTTGTATCGGATAGATTAAGAAAAGCAAGAAAGAAGAAGGGTTACACACAGGTTGAAGTACAAAAGAAGACTGGCATCCATAATAAGACTTTAAGTGGATATGAAAACGAGGTTAGTGAACCTGATATCGGTTCAATTAATTTGTTGTCGGACCTTTATGAAGTATCAGTGGATTGGCTATATGGAAAGACGGATGATCCTAAGAAGAAAAACAATCAAGCATCGAGAGAAATTGATGAGAACAGAAAATACCTTATTGATAAAATCATGCGCGCATCTGATGAAGTCTTGCCGGATCTTACAATAATAGTGAACAGAGTTATTCCTGATAAAGATTAAGTCTCTTCACAACTCTCTTTTTGTTCAATTTCATATTCTTTGAATAACATCATAAGTTCTTTAATTTCTTCATCAGTAGCCGCAATGATCTTAGTGATCAGGCATTCTCTATTGTTCATATTGCACCATCCATTTCAAAGGTGGATTATTTTATCATATTAACATACGAACCTACGTTCGTAAATGTTCCAGAAAAATAGTATAATAGTTAGGTGGGCAGTGCGATGGAACTTGTTCCCGTGCGCTGTCGCATTCCCGAGTTGCTTGTCCGGCGCCGCAAGATGGAGTCGTCGACGAGTCAGATTAAGATCAACCAGCAATGGTTAGCAGATAAGATAGGCATTAGTAAGCAACAAATGTCTGATTACATCAATCTCCGCTCAGGATACACGAGCATGAGTATTCAGCGCGCAGCATTGATTGCTTACCACCTTGACTGTTTACAAGATGATCTGTTTGTCTGGGAATGGCGATAGCAGAGTAGCTCAGCTGCTCTTAAGGAACAAGTACATGTATATCAGTACCTATTGATTCTCTCGATCACCTCACAATCACGAAATCTACTAGCTGTAATACATAGATTATCAAATCTAGATGGAAAACGCTGTCGAAAAAGGACGAACGAAAGATACCCCTAAACACCATTGAAGGGGTTGACTTTCACACCTAGATTTGCTTAAGCACATACAATTCGCTGCCATCTTTGAATTTGATTATGGATCCATTGTGTTCAATCGAAATAATCAGATCTATTTTACATTCCTGCACCAAGGCTGTCCTTCCTATTAACACGAAGCCATGATCCTTATATGCCACAGCTGCCTCAGACAGAATGTCTAAATCTTGATATGAACCGTTGCTCGTATGATAAGCAAGTTCAGAATGTGAATTTCCCGTACGCTGCCACTTATCTATATAGTTCACATCTTTAAGATCAACATCTTTGCATTCAAATTTATCTTTCTTTTCAAGCTGCAGCCTCTTCATTCGTCTAATCATATGTATCTCCTCTGCCGATTTCTGGATGGGTTTAGATTATTTTACGACAAAGTTCTACATACGGCATTACATAAAATATTACAGTCACATGGAGGTGGCATGATGTCTGATCTAATTAACCTGTGGCTCAACTATAGGGCAACTGAAGACCATTTTTTAGACCATCTGAAGTTAGTCCAGGACAAGCCCTATGAACTCCATTTCTCATACAACAACTTTATCAAGCTTTATACAATGCACCTTATCCAACCGGATGCAGCCGAGAAGCTTGTCGCTGTGTGTCTGAAAGATATAGAGTTGTTTCCGAAATTCCGTGATGAATGGCATTCTCGGAATCCAACCTATGGTTTTCTTCCCTTCCTTCCTTCTTTCAAAACCTTGATCTTACATTATGAAAATAGAAACCAGCTGCCTGAGGCAATTGATATCTGTTACGCTGCTATTCAGTATGAGCTTGATGATAAAACGAAGGGCGGTTATCCAGGGAGATTGGCTAAGCTGGAGAAGAAATTAGAAAAGAAAATTAAAAATTCATAAAAGGTTTAGGGGGCGACACCATGGCCGACAAGAAAAAGGGCTCACCAGATTCAGACGGAAATATGATTACAGAAGACGCCCAAGGGAAAAAGCGATCACCCACCCCAACTCCAAAGAAAATCCCTGCCAATAATAAGCAGGGGTATAAGTGGCGACTTGTTATTGAGGGGCCGCCTGATCCAGTGACCAATGAACGCACACAAATCCCCCGTGTGCGGGATACAATTGCCGAGGTGAAAAAGGCCTGCCAAGAAGAATATGACCGGTTGGCCGGAGGAATAAACGTCAAGAAGGCAAAAAAGGTCACCATTACTGAGGCTGCTGCAGAATGGCGTAAAGAATATATTAAGACAATTGATAAAGATGCCACACTAACAATCAGGGATAAGTCGATTAAAATTATCAATAAAAATATCGGAAAAATGCCTATTGCGAATCTAACAAAAAAACAATACCAGGAATTTCTTGATAAGATGGCCACCATCGGATACCAAGTCAAAGACAAAGAGAACCCTGGTCAATACATTAATAAGCCTTATGCAGTAAATTCGATTAAGACCACGCATACTGCTGCTGGAATGATATTTGAGTGGGCCGTCAAAGAAGGATTAAGAAAGGACGATCCTACTGAGGGTGCGGTCATCAAAGAAAAGGCGTTGACCGTTGAGGAAATAGAAGATGAAGATTTAGAAGCGTCTTATTTAGAGCGACACGAACTTGAGAGTTTTTTAAATGCAGTAATGAATCATGGACTCGAGCGTGATATGGAGACTTTCTACCTCTTAGCTTTCACTGGCTTACGATCGGGGGAACTATGTGCTCTTAAGTGGGCAGATATTAATTTTGACACCACAATGATGCGAGTGACCAAGACACTTTATAGTCCCGGCGGTATGAAAGACTATGATTTAACACCACCTAAGACAACAGGATCCATACGGTCGCTCAACTTAGATATTGCTATTATAAATTTGCTCCAATCGTACCAGGAACAACAAACGGGGATCCATGAGAAATACAGAGCACATTATGACGATCATCATACCAAAAACTTTATATTCTCCCGACCTAACGGATATCCGTATAACCCTACTAATGTACTAAAGCGCATGGATCGGATCTTAAAATATACAAACATCACCAAGCATGCTACACCTCACATCTTCCGTCATACCCATATCAGCATGCTTGCAGAGGCTGGAGTAGATATCGCTAATATCATGAAACGGGTTGGACACGATGATGCAAAGACAACAACAAGGATTTATTTACATGTCACAAACAAGATGAAGCAAGATGATGCAAATAAGGTAAATATACAGTACGGCGACTTGCTGAAATTGAAATAATTTAAGCTACTGTGATTTTTATGTGATTTTTCTAAATAATAAACCCCTCTTAACCCTTATACACCAAGGATTTCAAGGGGTTTTACAATCAGTACAAGGTATCCCCCTCATACTCTCTCATTAACATTCCCTTGTTCAACATCTCCGGCTGTTTAACGACCGGGGATGTTTTTGTGCTGCTATGACACAACCTCTGATTCAGGCATCGGTCCGATATACGTAGATTGCGGGCGGAAAATCCGGTTATTGGCCGCTTGCTCCAGTATATGGGCCGTCCAGCCGACAATTCTACCAGCCGTAAACGTTGGAGTAAATATCTCCGGTGAGAGCTGCAGCGCCTTCAGAATGGCTGCGGCATAAAACTCGACGTTAGTGAACAGCCGCCGGCCCGGTTTGTATTCCTCCAGCAGTGCAATTGCAGTGGCTTCTACATGCAGAGCAAGGTCAAAGGATGCATCCTTGCCGATCATCTCCAGCGTGGCAATCTGCAGTGCTTCCGCACGGGGGTCCTTGGTCTTATAGATGCGGTGTCCAAAGCCCATCAGCTTCGTCCCGTTATCCAGCGCATTGCGCAGCCAAGGCTCTGCCCGCTCTACCGTCCCGATATCCTCCAACATTGAGATTACTTCATAAGGTGCACCGCCATGCAGCGGTCCTTTCATCGCCCCGATAGCTCCGCATACCGCTGCGCACATATCGGATTCAGTCGAGAGCACTACCCGCCCGGCAAAAGTCGAAGCATTCATGCCATGCTCCATACAGAGAATCAGATAGGCGCTGAGCGCCTTGACATGGGCTTCCTCCGGCAGCTTTCCTGTCAGCAGATACAGATAATTCGCAGCATGACCAAGCTCAGGAAGCGAATCCAGCGGTGCCAGGCCCTGCAGGCTGCGGGCTCTGTATGCGATGATCGCCGGTAGAACGGCTGTCAGCCGTACCGCTTGCTTCAGCGTTGGCGGCCAGGTCGTATTCTCTTTATCGCCTAGCGCGGCAACTGCACTCTGCAGCACCAGCATAAGCGGTACCGACGCCGGAAACAGATCCAACATTTTGCAAAGATATTCTGGAATAACTCTTTCCTCTGCCATCTGTGCCTTGAGCAGCGCCAGTTCCTCTGCATCCGGCAGACGCCCGTTCCAGAGCAAATAAGCCACTTCCTCGTAACTTTTGCTTACCGCAAGCTCTTTGGCCCAATATCCGCGGTATACCAAATGTCCTTTCTCCCCATCAACCAATCCAATTTCAGTTTCTCCGGCAACTACGCCTTCCAATCCGGTTACTTTAGCCATTGACCTTTGCTCCTTTTACGATCCCGCAGGAATTAATTCATCATATAAGGAGTATAAACGTCAAAATTGATATTGTATATTTATAGTTTTTTATGATTCCATAAATAATATCTATCACCCTATGATTCAGGCTCCATCAGCTGCTTCAGCTTGGATTCGGTATTGGAATCTCCGGCGGGGGTGTAGATGCTGCATCGCAGATCGGTGCTGCCCTGCACCTGAAGTGAGGTTAAATGGAACAGCATTTTTCCTGCTTTGGCATGCCGGAACTCCAGTACTACGTCCGGAGCGGAGCTTACCCGGCTCTCCTCCCATAGCTGATGGAACTCCGGATGCTGATCTTTCATCTCCATAATGAAATCATCATACCAGCGGTCCTCCAGATATTGTCCGTAATAGGCGCGGAAAATCGACAGGTACCCTCGGACAAACTGCTCCCAGTTCACGGCCAGCCGTCTGAATTCCTTGCGTACAAATAGCAGGGAGATCATGTTGCGCTGCTCCGGCGGCAGCTTGGCGAAATCGAGAAACACATGTGCGGCCGCCTCATTCCAGCCGACAATACCGCAGTGCCGGTCCGAGATAATTGTCGGACAGCTCTTCAGCTCCTGCAGGATCTTCTGCAGGGACGGATGAATCACTGAGCTCTCCTCTTGAGGATAAATCATACTTCCCGGCCCGTTATCCAGGGCCAGGGCAAATAAGTAACTCCGCTCATCCTTGGTCAGCCGCAGTGCTGCGGCAATACAATCCAGAACGGATGGAGATACTTTGATGTCACGCCCCTGCTCAAGCCACGTGTACCAGGTATTGCTGACTCCGGCCAGCTGTGCCACCTCTTCGCGTCTTAGCCCCGGCGTTCTTCTGCGCGATCCTTCCGGCAGTCCTGCCGCTGCCGGCGAGATGGCCGCACGTCTGGATTTCAGGAAATCGGATAATGCTTGCAGCCTGTTCTGATTGGACATTGAATCTCCCTGCCTTCCGGTTGGTCTGCCTATTAGTGTGGTAGTAATTATACTAGTATAAACTACAACTTGTAATAGGATAAGTTAAATGGAAAAATAGATCTATAAAGAAGCTTGAACAGGAGGATTATCGTATGGAACGCGTAGTGATCACAGGGATGGGCGTAATTTCGCCGCTTGGCAATACCGTCGAACAGTTCTGGAGCCGCTTGGCTGCTGGTGAATCGGGGATCACTCCGATTACTACTTTTGATACTGCACATTTTAAGACCAGAATTGCCGGCTCTGTACAAGAGTTCGATCCTGACGCCATATTCGGCCGCAAGGAAGCGCGGCGCATGGACCGGTTCAGCCAGTTCGCACTTGCCGCCGCCGAGGAGGCCTGGGCCCATTCCGGCCTGCAGCTGGACAGGATTGACCGCGAACGGCTCGGTGTCTATGTAGGCTCCGGAGTAGGCGGCATCCAGACCCTGATGGAGCAGGGTGATCTGCTGCGCTCGCGTGGCCCGGAGCGGGTAAGTCCAACCCTGATCCCGATGCTGATCTCCAATATGGCAGCAGCAATGATCAGCATTAAGCTTGGAGCCTTAGGGCCGACCCTCTCGCCGGTCACTGCCTGCTCGATTGGTAACACGGCCATCGGCGAGGCCTTCCGCCTGATCCGTTACGGCGGAGCCGATGTGATCATCGCCGGGGGTGCCGAAGCGGCGGTGACCGAAATTGCCCTGGCCAGCTTCGGCAATGCAACCGCCCTATCCACCCGCAATGAGGAGCCGCAGAAGGCCAGCCGGCCTTTTGACCAGAGCCGTGACGGCTTTGTTATCGGGGAAGGCGGCGCAATTGTGATTCTGGAGTCGCTCTCCCATGCCTTGCAGAGAAATGCTGTAATCTATGGCGAAGTAACCGGTTATGGTGCCAGCTCTGATGCTTATCACATGGTAGCCACTCATCCTGAAGGCATAGGTGCCTACCAGGCGATGAAGCTGGCGCTGAGAGAGGCCGGAATCACTCCGGCGGAGGTGGATGTAATTAGTGCCCACGCGACCAGTACGATCGTCGGAGACCGTTCTGAGACCATGGCAATCAAGAAGCTGTTCGGCGATGACGCCTACCGGATTCCGGTTACAGCGAACAAATCTATGACCGGACATGCACTCGGAGCCGCTGGCGGCCTGGAAGCGATCGCTCTGCTTAAAAGCATGCAGGAGGGCCTGATTCCGCCGACAATCAATCTGGAGCAGCCTGACGAATTGTGCGACCTGGATTATGTTCCTAACCATGCCCGTCAGGCGGATCTGAAGATCGGGATCTCCAATTCCTTTGGCTTCGGCGGACATAATGCGGTCATCGTACTGCGCAGGTATGAGGAGTAAGTCAAGGTAAGCTTACGGTATTCAGTGGTGTGGGAATAGAATGTTGCTACCTGAGCAGCGGATCTCCGGATGGAGACCCGCTGTTTGTCATACAAGTTACCGGTCACGCAGCGGGACTGGAACACAGGCGACAATATCTGACATTGGATTCGTTACTGGGAGAATGGAGTCTTTTAGGAAGCACTCTAGACCTAAATGTTGTACGTTCTGCAACTCTGACCGATTAGTAGCCTGGTGTTCGGCAGGATCAGAGAAATGTTGTATTATAGGCATGATTTTATAAGAAGTTACCCTATCAAGATCTGCATATAAATCAATTGAAATACGCAATAGTTTTCTCAATAAATGCCTTGGCCGATTGAGTCAGAAACCGGTCTGACCGGTGAATGATCTCAAAGTGACGGTATGGCGGATCATCTGTAATTCGGATGCAGCGCAGTGTCGGTTCATTCATCGCTTGGATCAGAGGATACGGCAGCAGGGTTCCTCCGACATTGGCTTTTACCAGGCTAATAATGGAAGTGGCCGAACTGATCTCCATGATCGTATTTAAGCTGAAGCCATATTTACGGCAATAGTTATCCACCAGTTCTCGGCCTGTAAATCCTTCGGGGAACATCACCGTTTGGATATCACGCAGCTCCCGGATACCAATTGAACTTCGCTTCGCCCAATCATGATTCTCGGAAACGACGAGCACATATTCTTCACTGCACAAAGAAATGCGTATAAGCCGGTCATCAGGAGCAGACGAGACGTCGATGCCGATGTCTACTTCATTCTCCAGCACTTGATTCAAGACGAAGACCGAAGAGACAACCTTCAGCTGCACCTTCGGGAACCGGGTATGAAAATCTGCCAGCAAAGGAGTAATCCGGTAGTCCAGATCGGAAGGGAGAACACCGATTACCAGTCGGCCCCGCTGATCATTGCGGAATTCAGCTAATGCATCCCTGGTATTCTGTAAATGACGGATCATCTGTACACAGTGCTCCAGAAACAGATTTCCTGCCTGTGTCATCACAATCCTTTTGCCGACCCGGTCGAATAAGGGAACGCCGAGTTCATCCTCCAGCGCACGTATTTGTTGACTCAGGGTAGGTTGGGATATGCCAAGCTTCTCAGCTGCCCGTGTGAAATGAAGCGCCTCGCACACCGCAATGAAGTTTTCCATCTGACGAATCTCCATATCAGCCACCTCCAATCATTGGTTTTAGTAATCATTTTAATAGAAACAATAGTATTGTTCAATCATTCTAATGATTCTATACTTAACCGTGCATCCCCCAATGCTCTGTCACGGGCTCATGCTCACGGGTGAAAGCCACAATACTACTACCATGAGGAGATTCAGAATGAAACTTTTTTACATCGTCTTGGCGCTTATCCTGGCTTCACTGAATTTACGGCCGCCTATTACATCCATTTCTCCTCTAATGAGCACCATACAAAATGATCTGGGTATAAGCGGGATTACCGCCAGTCTCTTAACCACACTTCCGGTATTGTGCATGGGCCTATTTGCTCCGTTCTCCGTTAGATTAAGCAGAAGGTGGGGAAATGAAGGGGCCATTGTTCTGGCTCTAATCCTCATCGGGCTGGGTACGGGATTACGCTGGTTTGTGGGTACTACTCCATTGATAATGTTCACTTCTTTTCTGTCGGGTGTAGGGATTGCATTGGCAGGACCGCTGTTGTCCAGCTTCATTAAACAGCATTTCCCTGACCGGGTGGCAGCCATGGTAGGGATCTACTCTTCAGCGATGGTGGCGGGGGCGAGCATTAGTGTGGGACTATCGGTTCCGCTTCAGCATCTGCTGGGGGGATCATGGAGGAGTTCACTGGCTGTATGGGCATTCCCCGCAGCCGTTGCATTGCCTGTCTGGTTGCGGTTAGCCTGGTCTGCGCACACAGACCGACAATCCGGTATAAATAAGAGTGTACTTCATGCACCTCTTCCGGTGAAAAACAGGCGTGCCTGGGTGCTGACCCTATTCTTCGGGCTGATGGCAGCGATCTTCTATTCCTTAACCGCCTGGCTCGCACCAGCCATCCAAAGCCAGGGTTACAGCCAGGAGACGGCCGGAAACATCCAAACCTTATTCACATTGATATCGCTGCCCGCTACGTTGTTCATTCCCATGCTTGTACACCGCTACCAAAGACGTGTATTCTGGCTTGTCGGGTGTGCGTTAATGGAGTTGACCGGTGTCCTGATGCTGAACCTATCCGTTAGCCCTTGGCTCGCAGCGGTCCCGCTCGGTATTGGTGCGGGCGGACTGTTCCCGATTGCATTAATGTTGCCCATTGATGAAACAAGCAACGCCCAGGAAGCCAGTAGCTGGTCTGCAATGACTCAATCCGGCGGTTATATTCTCGGAGCGCTTGGGCCGCTGGCCATGGGCTGGTACTACGATGCTACGGGCAGCTTCGTACAAGCATTCTATGGTTTGGCTGGCATCATCGTGCTTCAGATTATCGTTCAATTGGCAATTGGGAACAAAAAAGTTCTCTAGAATAAAAAACAGCGGCAGCCAGGGACTATAGTTCGTCCTTTGCTGCCGCTGTTTCGTATAACAGGTGATCCCTTTACTTTATATTTCTGCTTACAATAGCCTTGACCGGGATAAATTCACTTGTTCTGCGGGGATACATGGCTTCCCCAGACTGAGATGCCTTCCGCCGACAATGCCGTGAATGTCATTACGTTGCTGGCGGTTGCTTCATTCCATTCACGCAGGAACACGCCGCTATACTCCGTCCCGTCTATAGTCAGCTTTGCATTATGCTCATCACCCAGGCTCCATGTGCCTGTTACTGTACCGCTTATCGTCCCGTCTGTGTTCAGCTTAAGAAGCTGCGACTCTACAATCTCAGCGGAAATATCTTTGCCGTGATTGATATATTTGTACTCGCCGGCCACATCCTTACCGGAATACTTGCCGATCTTCTCCCCGCTGTAGCGGTGGGGCGCCACTACCGGCCAGCCCGCTTCGTTCAGGAACATCTGGTGCACCCGCACTTCATGCTGCTCGCCAAGATACGGGAACCGGGTATGAAATATTAGATAATACTGCCCGCTCTTCTCATCGTAATATGCCGAGTTATGTCCGGGAGAGACATACCCTGCACCGCTGGCTGAGAGTTCCTGATCTGTATTCAGGAACTCATAATTCCCCATCAGCTTCACCCCGTAAGGGGCATACGCCGGATCATCAAACAGAACACCAGGTGTCCCCTGCGCGTCAATCATAGCTTTGCCTTCAGAATCCTCAAACGGTCCATCCGGTTGCTCGGAGCGGGCAACACGGATATTATAGCCGCCATTCGCATCTAGCCCTCCGTAAGACAGGAACAAGTAGTAGTAATCCGTCTCCGGACTGTACAGCATATAAGGCCCTTCTATCCGGGCATGATTCGACCCCAGCAGCTTCTTCCCATACCCTTGGTCTGCCAGCGGAAATCCCGTAGCCGGGTCCAGTTCCAGAATGAAGATGCCTCCGGAATACGAGCCATAGACCATCCACAGCTTGCCTTCCTTATCAAAAAACACATCAGGGTCTACTACATTCGGCTTCTCTGTGGCATCATAGACCTCACCGTCATCCCCGATGCCGGCCATTCCCGACTTAAGAATAATTCCCTTATTCTTATAAGCACCATCGATCTTGTCAGCGACTGCGATGCCAAGTGCTGACAACGGTGAATCTCCCCGGCAGGCATCGTAATACATATAGTATTTCCCGTCCGCCAGCTGAATGACATCAGGCGCCCACAGGGTGTCCGATTGTGCCCAGTTGAGAGTCTCACTGAGTTCCTCCGTTACATTGGGGATAAGCACGTTGCCATCCGTTACCCCGGAGGAAACCTGAGTCCACGACATCAGATCTTTAGATTTGGCCGATGCCAAATGCGAACCAAACACATAATAAGCATCGTCAGCCTTGATCACGGATGGATCGTGTACCGATACATTCTCAAACTCAGGTGTGCTTACAGCATTCCCGCCGCTGCAGGCAGACAGCAAAGCTAAGGATATCAAAGCGGTTAGCGTTCTTGTTATCAAGTTATAACCCCCCTTATGTATACCCTTACATTTTGCTGCGCACAGACCAAATAGTCAAGATTTTTATTTATACTTATTAATATTGTTTTAGGTTTATTTAAACTATAAAGTCTGGAAAACCCGTCATGCATGTTCTAGGTGTGGTCCTGAAAGGCAAAAAAGCGCCAAGCCGCAATCGGCCTGACGCTAATCTTAATAGTATGTGCTATAGCCCTGTTCTTAATACTCGCTGCTGTTCTGCACTAGAACCGGCTCCGGATAGGTGTTGCTCAAGACGCGGCGCTGCTTCTTCACGACAGCCGGCGGTTCTACCGCGGGTGCCATCGGATGCATCAGCCAGGACTTCACAAGATGAGTATCGGAAACCTTGTACATTGGCGGTTCTTTCTCCATGTCAATCGCCATAGCATATGTGCTCCGCAGTGCGAAGGCATCACCCTTAGGCGGCTTAATCAGATCTGGAGGTGTGCCAGGAATCGCTGTCAGCAGAGATCCCTTGCTCTCAAGACTTGGCATGGAAGCCAGCAAGCCCCAAGTATACGGGTGTCTCGGGTCATAGAAGATCTCTTCCGCTGTACCCATTTCCACAATTTGTCCGGCATACATAACTGCTACGCGGTCAGCCATTCTCGCCACAACCCCAAGGTCATGGGTGATGAAAATGATCGCTGTATCAATCTTCTTCTGCAGGTCCTTCATCAGATCCAGAATCTGGGCCTGAATGGTTACATCGAGCGCGGTTGTCGGCTCATCGGCAATCAGAAGCTTAGGGTTAGCGGCAAGAGCCATAGCGATTACGACACGTTGACGCATCCCGCCGCTGAACTCATGCGGGTACTGCTGGAAACGGCGTTCAGGAGAAGGAATTCCCACCAGATTAAGCAGCTCAATGCCGCGTTTGTAGGCAGCATCCTTAGAAATTTTCTCATGCTTGAACAAAACTTCGGTAATCTGTCTGCCGACCTTCATCATCGGATTCAGCGAGGTCATCGGATCCTGGAAGATCATTCCGATTTCCTTGCCGCGGATTTTTTGCATTTGCTTCTCATTCTTGCCGATCAGATCTTGTCCATCGAACAGAATCTGTCCACGCTTATATTCGCCCGCAGGCTGAGGAACCAGCTTCATGACTGCTTGTGAGGTTACGCTCTTACCGGAACCGGATTCACCTACAATCGCCAGAGTCTCCCCTTTATTTACATGAAAGCTGACACCACGGATTGCTTGGACTTCTCCTCCGCGTGTTCTGAATGATATAGCTAGGTCTTTTACCTCTAAAAGGCGCTCCATCCTGTCACCCTCTCTGCTTCTTTTCAAATTATGATAATAATTCTCAGTAGTCAAAAAACACGCAATAATATTATTTTATCTATCACTAGGGGGTCACGTCAAGATTTTTCTGAAAACGTCACCGTAACAAATCATCATTCTCAGGTGCGGTTATGTCTTGTCCCGTACTACATCAAGCCCCATACAAGCAGTGGTGTCAGGATCAGCATGAGCAGCACCGACCACCCTATGTTAGCTTCGCTGACAATATTCTCATACTGCAGGCGGTTAAAAGCATTTATAGCGTGCGGCAATGCTACGAGCACGGCTGTCACTACACCCGGGGGATACAGCTTAGAACAATACTTGTGCCAAATGTGTGAAGGTTACCCCCACTATCAGAATATACACGAAGAGCACATCCATAGCAAAATTCCTGGTGGCATGCCATCATAGGCGCCAGGCGCTTCCGCAACGACGGAGAGGGCGACGCTGATATAGCTGGACGATTGTTTGTTCCCCCATGCCTCAACCTCAAGCAAATTGCCACTGGCCCCTTCCAGTTGGCCGTCGTCCCTGTCTTACTTGCGGGAATAACATTCAATGAAGTAAATTAGATCAATATAGCAATCATACAGCTTGATCTGGCAGCTCAGATGTTTCTTCACTTCATTATAACGATCCCCTGAGAGGTTCACCATGAGAAAATACTCACTCTGAATCAGGCAGATCCTCTCCATTCTACAATCCCTGCAACCATCGATGAAAGCGAGGTAAATATTATAATGATCATAAAACCCAGAACGCGCGGTTTCATCTGTACGACTGCCCACCCCGCAGGCTGTGCACATCAGGTACAGCAGCAAGTGAACTATGTACAAAATCAGGGTAGATTTACCGGCCCCCGCAATGTACTCGTTATCGGGGCTTCAACCGGGTATGGACTTGCAGTCAGGATTGCAGCAGCCTTCGGTGCAGGAGCAGCAACTGTAGGTGTATACAGACCCAGCACAGCCAGCGAGACGCGGACGGCCTCCGCAGGCTGGTATAATTCCGCAGCTTTTGAGGAAATGGCCTATACGGCCGGCCTGCGCTCCTACAGCGTATGCGGTGACGCTTTTACCGCAGAAACGAAAGAACGGACCATAGAGTTGATCCGCAGTGAGCTCGGACAGGTTGATCTTGTCATCTACAGCGTAGCCTCGGCACGCAGAACAGACCCGCAGACCGGAGCAGTACATCATTCTGTATTGAAGCCGATCGGCAGCACCTATATCAATACAACGGTCAATTTCCATACCGGAGAACTAAGCACTGTACAGATTGAACCTGCCACCGAAGCTGAAATCGATGACACGGTTCATGTGATGGGCGGAGAAGACTGGCAGCTCTGGATTGAAGCGCTCCGGAATTCCGGTGCTCTGGCGGCAGATGCGGTCACTTTCGCCTTCTCCTATATAGGTTCGGAGCTTACACAGGCCGTCTACCGCGACGGCACCATCGGCCGGGCTAAGGATCATCTGGAAGCCACAGCCTTAGAACTGAATGCCCAATTATCACCAGGCGGAGGCCGCGCTTATATAGCAGTCAGCAAGGGCCTGGTCACCCAGTCCAGCTCGGCGATCCCTGTAGTTCCGCTCTACATCTCCGTTCTCTACAAGGTTATGAAAGAACAGGGACTGCATGAAGGCTGCATCGAACAAGCATACCGGCTGTATACCGGTTTCCTGTACAACCCGGAAGGGACTCCGGTAGACGGACAAGGGCGCATCCGGATTGATGATCATGAGATGAGCCCCGCAGTGCAGACAGAAGTGGACCGCATCTGGCCCAAGCTAAGCACGGAGAATGTCTATGAATGTACCGACCTGCAAGGCTACAGACGCGAATTCTTCCAGCTGTTCGGATTTGAGGCCGAAGGCGTCGATTATGAAGCCGATATTGATCCTGTCGTACCTGTCCGTAACAGGTACTGCGGCTAACCGGAGTATCTCCGGAAATACAAATGCAGGAGGCCGGATTCTCATAAGAGAACCGGCCTCCTGTGTGTGTATTAACGTCACCGCTTCCTGTGCACGCTTTCGCACCAGACACGTTTATGCAAGAAACCGTTGTATTCTTTAGGACTTAAGCTTATTCTGCAGCCGAGAACAGCTTCCAGGTCTCCGCCAGATTATCACGCGTCCAGTTCACATGATTCTCATCCTTATATTGGCGCGAATAACACTCAATAACCATAATAAGATCCAGATACAGGTCGTACAACCGCTTCCGCAGCACTTCATTCGGACTGTTGAGTGCTGTCCCATAACCCTCAAAAAACGCTTCCGAGTTCTCGAAATGCCGGAAATAATACTCCTGAAGCACATCACCCCAAAGCGCCCGCTCCCAGTCAATAATGGATACGATCACGCCATCCTGCACAAAAATGTTGCCGTTCCATAAATCCCAGTGAACAAGACGCGGCTGTGTCACCTCATCCAGCGCAGGCAGATAACGCTCCAGCGCCTGCTCAATCTCAGCTTCAGATACAGGTAACACTGCATTCAGTCTCCGGGCATCCTGGAGAACATTCCCCATCATCGTTCTGAAGGTCTCCCGCCAGGATGCTCCGGCACTAGCAGCACCCCCGCTGAACAGACCGAAGGCCGACCCTTTGATTTCATTGATCAGCCGCTGATACCGTCCGAGCTCGTACTCAATAGAAGCTCTTTGCTCAGCGGACAGGCTCTCCTTCACATCACTGTAAGGTTCGCCTGCTACTTTCTCCATGAAGAAATAGGGGCATGGAATCAGCTGCAGGCTCTCATCATAACTGTAGACTTCAGGCACAGGAATTCCGCCTGCGGCACGGACCAGGCGGAGAGCTTCCACCTCAGCACGCATAATATCCTTCTCATAGCTGAGCACCGCTGTCTCCGGCCCTGGAGCAACCTTAAGGATGACCGACCGTCCATCGCTTAGCTCCAGATCATATCCTGTATTAAAGAAACCTCCGGTCAGCTCTTTGCTGCCGACAACTGCTGAATCTGCACCGAAGGCGCTTGCTGTCAAAAGACTCAGCTGCTGGTCATTCAGCTTGACCTTGGTGAAGCTCTCCACCACGTTAAACCCACCACATCTCGGAAAGAGGCTCTTCAATGAGTACCTGGCGGAGATTGTCTACAGCCTTGGAGAACCCTTCCTCAATGGACATCAGGCCGTCTTCGTGTTCAATGCTGACCACATAGTCGTATCCTACAAGGCGGAGCGCGCTCATCATGTCCGCCCACACCTTGACATCATGTCCGTAGCCTACGGAACGGAACTGCCACGCGCGGTCAAGCATATTCGTATAGGACTGCATATCGGTCAGACCATGCTTGTTGACATTAACCGGATCGATCACTGTATCCTTCGCATGGAAGTGATGAATTGCACCTTCACGGCCCAGAATATGAATCGCCTGCACCGGATCAATCCCCTGCCACCACATATGGCTCGGGTCCAGGTTCGCGCCAATGGCTTCCCCTGCAGCTTCTCTTAGTCTCAGCAGCGTAGCTGGCGTATGCACCGAGAATCCTCCGTGCAGTTCAAGGCCAATCTTCACATCATGCTCAATTGCAAAAGCAGCCTGCTCCGTCCAATAAGGGATCACTTTGTTCTCCCACTGCCAGGTCAGAATCTCCTGGTAATCATTCGGCCATGGCGCAACCGGCCAGTTCGGATATTTCGCGCCTTCATGATCGCCGGGACAGCCGGAGAAGGTATTCACAACCTTAACACCCAGCTTCTGTGCCAGCTTAACCGTGTTCACGAAATCCTCATGGTCCTTGGCTGCCAGCTCCTTCTGCGGATGCAGCGGATTGCCGTGGCAGCTAAGCGCACTGATCATCAGACCGCGGGATTCTACTGCATGCTTGAATTCCTTAAGCGCTGCTTCATTCTCAAGCAGCAGCTTCGGATCGCAATGGCTGTTACCGGGGTAACCTCCGGTGCCGATCTCAACGGCCTTCAGACCTTTGGATGCCACATAATCCAGTGCTTCCTCCAGCTTGCGGCCGCCGAACAATACCATAAATACTCCAAGTTTCATTGATGTTGCCACCTCTCCCTGATCTCTTCTCGTATCTTGTTATGCTCCGTAGATATCGAAATTCTTAATGGTCTCATTCTTCTCTGCCGCTTCAAAGATGGCTTCAATCAGAACAAGCACACGCAGCACCTCAGCGTTCTTGACAATCGGTTCTGCTGTTCCTTCGATTACTGCAGCCAGATTGTCATAGAAGCTGGAGGACAGCTCAGACGCCGCCGGCAGGTCTTCGGTAATTGTCGAGCCTTCTGAAGGCGGAGCCATCGTCTTGGTCAAGCCAACACCTGCACGGATCGGTGTCGGTTCTATTTTCTCAGATGCGTGGTTACGGGTGATCATTCTTCCTCTCAGAGACCAGTCCTCAATAATAGCTGTCCCCTCAAGCCCCTTCACATACCATCTTGGCAGCGTGATGAAGTTGGTGGTTCCGACCTCAACGATAGCCTTGATCCCGTTCTCAAACTGCAGGCTGGCCTCGAAACCGTCATCTACATCATTGCCGAGAATAAAGCTCAGACTGCTGCTGACGCTTGTGACTTTGCTGTCAATCATGAACAGCAGCTGATCCAGCAGATGAACGCCCCAGTCCAGCAACATCCCTCCGCCCTGCGCCTTCACATGACGCCAGTCGCCGGGAATTCCGTTAGCACCATGCACCCGGGACTCAAGCTGGAAGAGTGATCCAATCGTCTCCTTCTCATACATCTCCTTGATTACGCGGAAATCCTCATCCCAGCGTCTGTTCTGGTGTACCATCAGCACACGTCCGGCCGCATCTGCCGCTGCCTGCATCTCGGTAAATTCGGCCGAAGACATGGCCACCGGCTTCTCACAGACCACATGCTTACCCGCCTGAAATGCACGAACAGCAATGTCCTTGTGGACATCATTCGGTGTAGCGATCAGAATAATGTCCACCTCCGGATCTGCCAGTACTTCCTCATAGCTGGAATAAGCGGTGTAACCTGCTTCGGCAGCCAGAGCGCGCCGGTCTTCCAGCAGATCGAAGGCTCCGCTCACTATCACGCGGTCACTTTCTTTGATTAATTGCGTGTGATAGCTTCCCATTCCGCCGTAACCAACGATAACTACAGTATGTTTGATTGAACTCATGGATTCCACTCCTGTTTTCTCTAATAGTCGCGTGAACCGGAGGTGCTCTTAGTTGTCAGAACTTCCGTCAAAATAAACGGCCCGTCCGGTACGTGCTGATTCATACACTGCTTCAAGGATCTGGGTAACAACAAAAGCCTGCTCCGGCAATACAACCGGATCTTTATCTTCTCTTACCGCTTCCAGCCACAGACGCGCTTCACGGTCAGCTTCAGTCTCAGCAGCACCGGAGTAGAACGCTACTCCGCCTGATCCAAGATCAACCTTGGTTTCGTACAGGCGTCCGGCACGTTCGCCGTTCAGACGCAGGCCGTCCTTCATGTCTGCTCCGCCCTCCGTGCCGGCGAGCATTGTCTTGGCTTCACCAAATTCTGACACATTCAGCGCCCAGCTGGCTTCAAGCACAATTGTAGCACCGTTCTCCATTGTAATGAAGCCGAATGCGGAATCTTCAACCTTGAATTGTTCCGGATCCCATGGACCGAAGGCATTCGCCGCATTCTTCTTCTGGCCCAGCTTATGGAAGGTGGAGCCTACAACCATACGCGGTTTGTAGTTATCCATCAGCCAGAGCGTCAGATCCAGTGCATGTGTACCGATATCGATCAGCGGTCCGCCGCCCTGCTTCTCTTCATCCAGGAATACGCCCCAAGTCGGCACGGCACGGCGGCGAAGCGCAATAGCCTTACCGTAATAGATATCGCCGAGTTCACCGCTCTCGCACAGCCCCTTCAGATAATCGCTGTCTGCGCGGAAACGGTTCTGATAGGCAATGGACAATTTCTTTCCTGTACGCTTGGCGGCATCCAGCATCTCCTTCGCCTGCGCAGTGGTCTTTGCCATCGGCTTCTCGCACAGCACGTGATTGCCGGCTTCGAGGGCGGCCACAGTGATCTCGGAGTGGCTGTCGTTTGGTGTGCATACATGCACGATGTCGAATCCGCCAGCGGCCAGCATCTCACGGAAATCAGTGAAGACAGCAGCGCCTTCAGCGCCATAAGTCTTGGCAGCCTCTTGGGCACGTTCTTCTACGATGTCACAGAATGCCACCATTTCGGCATCCGCCTGACGGGAAAGACTTGGCATATGTTTGCCGTTTGCGATACCACCGCAACCGATAATAGCAATTTTGAGTTTGTTAGACATGAATATTTCCTCCTTGATTACCATATGATTTGATCCAATTCAAACTGTCAGCTACACTGGCAAGCGGTGAACGGCTGCAATAATCCTGTTCAACCACTGCCCATTCCACACCAGCCGCAGCAGCCGCTTCAATGATAGCAGCCAGATTGACTTCGCCTTCACCCAGTACAACAGTCTCCGGAGATCCGTCTTCGCGTTTCTTCAGGTCCTTGAGGTGGATGATCGGCAGCCGTCCTGCGTATTTATTGATGTATTCTACCGGATCATATCCGCCAAAATACACCCAGCATGTATCCATTTCCACTTGAAGCTGTTCAGCAGGCACCTGTTCGAACAGATAGTCAAAAGCAGTAAGGCCGCCCACCTTCTCAGTAAATTCAAAATCATGATTATGATAAGAAAGAACCGCCCCGCCTGCCCGGCATTTGTCGCCGATCAGTTGCAGGTTCTTAGCCACTTCAGGCCAATTGCGCTGTTCTTCCGTCAGAAAAGGCACGATCAGATTACGGTTGCCAATCTCCAGATTGAAGCTGATTTCCTGTTCCGTATTGTTCAGCATAACATCATACGGGCGATGTGCTCCGAGAGCAGCGAGTCCTGTTTCCTCAAGCAGTGCCTTCACCTGCCCGGCCGTCCGGCCGAAATAGTGGAAGAATTCCACACCGCTATAGCCCAGTTCGGCAACCTTGCGTATTGTCCCTTCGAAATCCTGTTCCAGTTCGTCTCTCAGCGTATACAGCTGAAGTCCTACCTTCAACATTATTGCTCTCACTCCTAAGTTTGATCCGAGAGTCAGACTGATCTTGCCGCCACCGCCCTTTGCCCGCACCTATGCCAGGCATTCCACCTGAACAAACGGGCTGTAAACATAGGATGGAATATAGCTGTCTATCTGCCATCCGCTGCGTCCAGTGTTTGCCTATGTAGCGATCAGAGCCGCAATACAGCCTCCCCCACATCATTTGTATGTTTTTTTGCTTAGGTACATGGTAATATGAAAGCGTATATAATAAAATGAATAATATGATTAAAACATGAACAATCTGCTTATCATTTAACAACCAGGAGGACTCATGACACCTAACGCAGCCTGCCACATCCTATCCGCCGGATTCTCCTTCCACCGCAAGCCGTTTCATATGTCCCGCAGCGAAGGCGTCCAGTATTATCTGCTGCGCCTCCAGACCGAAGGACGCAGCCGGACGATGGAAGGCGGAGTCATCACTACTGTCGAGAGCGGCAATCTGATGCTGTTCGCACCGACTGATCCCTACTATTTAAGTATCGACAAGGAAGTCTACCCTGTCGGCAAGCCGCGGATTGAGAGCGGCGACTATCATATTTTCTGCAGCGGTCCCTGGATTGAAGAATGGTGGGGACGCAAGCATCGTCCGGCCGTACTCCGTCTGCCGCTCAGCGATCATATTCTTGGCCTGTTCCGCCAGCTTGTACTGGAGCAGCGCCGTTTATCGGATTCTTCACCGGATATCTCCGCGTGTTATCTGCAGATTCTATGTATGGAAATTGACAGGCTAATGTCCGAGCAGCCGGCAATTTCACCCAAGGCCTATCTTGCTTACCGGATGAAGCAATATGTCGAGGAGCATGCCGCGTACGCCTTCCGTCTGGAGGATGTGGCCGGCCATGTCGATATTTCCGTCTCCCGCGCGGTTCATCTGTTCAAAGAGGCGTTCGGCACTACGATTGTAAAATATGTAAATGACGTCCGGCTGGATATGGCGAGGGAGAAGATCACCTTCAGTCCGATGCCGCTGGAGCATGTCTCTGAAACTTGCGGGTTTGCCAATTATACGTACTTCCACCGTGTCTTCCGCAGCCGGTTCGGAATGTCACCCAAGCAGTACCGTATCCATAGCAGGGCGCAGGCGTAAGGTCAGGAGACCAGGAGGCATGCAAAAGGAGCGCCATCATTATAGATCCGCTCCTTGTGTTTAACTTTATTCAATTGCTGGCGCTTGCCGGGTGTCATTCGTACATGCTGGGAGATGGTGCCGTAATCCTGATTCATCCTGCGGTTTCTTTCGGCACACCAGGTGCCGGAGCGTCCTGCCTTCAGCAGAGCTTTTTGCGTGCGTGTACGTGCCATATGCGGTAACACTCCTTGCCATAATCTTATTCAGTACATGCGGTACTGTTATTTTAATATTAACATAATCACCACACTACTGCCCGGTATAATTAACTATAATAGTCGATTACCCTATGGCGAGCTTACGCGGCCTTGTCCCCGGCTTGCAGCGGAGCAGCTTGTTACAGTATTCTTGATGGGCAAGGTACATGCATCTGGTACAAGAATGTCATGCATCATACCCGGAATTGAATAGGCAGAATCAGGAGGAGAAATCAATGAAATACGATGTGCTGTATGACGGCGCTTTTGCCATGCTGAAGGTAGTCCTGGAGTCAGGAGAAAGTGTGAAGGCGGAGATGGGGGCGATGGTCGCCATGTCGCCGAATGTGGAGCTGAGAGGAACGGTAGACGGCGGTCTCATGCGGGGCCTCGGCCGGATGCTGAGCGGGGAGAAATTCTTCTTCCAGGAGCTGACCGCCACCCGCGGACAGAGTGAAGTGCTGCTCTCACCAGGGGCAATTGGGGATATTCAAGCCATTGAGCTGGACGGCTCGTACAAGCTGATGGTGCAGAAGGATGGTTTCCTGGCTGGAACCCACGGCATTCAAGTAAACACCAAAATGCAGAATCTGACCCGCGGTTTATTCTCCGGCGAAGGCTTCTTCATTGTAGAAATCAGCGGCAAAGGTACCGTCTTCCTCTCCTCCTTCGGAGCCATTCACGCCATTAACCTCGGCCCTGGCGAGGAAATGATCATTGATAACGGTCACCTCGTGGCCTGGCCGGATTATATGGAGTATAAAGTGGAAAAGGCAGCCTCCGGCTGGCTGAACAGCTTAACCAGCGGGGAAGCCCTGGTCTGCCGGTTCCGCGGCGAAGGCGTCGTTCTGGTACAAACCCGCAATCCCGGAAGCTTCGGGACGTGGATCAAGTCCTTTGTGCCGAACCGGCCGTAGCAGCGGCGGGCTGCCGATTCCGAAATTTAAAAAAGATTGAACCTGTTAATAGAAGAATCACAGGTTCAATCTTTTTTGGAAATTCATCCGCGTTTGACCGGGTACTTAAGCCATCAGCTTGTCGAAATGACTGGAAATGAGCATAATCATATCTTCCGGTGTTACCATTTCGGGATAGATTACACTATGGACGACCAATCCGTCTACTAATGCATGCAGCGTCTTAATTTCCCGGTCCAGATCCAGGTCCTGTCTTAACAGATTCACGGCATCCAGGTACTCCATCATCTGGCAGAAGCCGCTATACAGCCCGTTATGTACTTCCTGTTTCAGCGCCTGTATGGCGGGGTCCGCTGCTGCCCGTCCGACAAAAGCCAACCAGACCTCCGCTTCCGCTCTCCTCTCTTCATCAATGGGCATTAATTCATGAATCAGCCTCTCCACATCCTCCCGGGGATTCCCCGAGTATTGAAAGACCTCAACTCTCTGATAACTTCGTTCACTCACCAGTCTCATGGAGAAGGCAAGCAGCTCGGATTGGCTGGCAAAATAATGCCGCAGCGATCCCAGCGACATGCCTGCCTCCTTGGCAACATTCCGCACGGATACAGCTTCCAGACCATCACGCCGGATGATCCGCCAAGCCGCCTCCGCCAGATGATTACGGCGTTCATCATGGTCCACTTTTTTTGGCATAACGTCATTATAGCATGTGCACCAGCGTCATATCCCTGCCCCATAAGTCGCAAATGCGCTGATTCTCCGCTGCAGTCAAACAAAAAGACGCCGGCTGTTAAATCAGCCATGCGTCTTTGAATGTGCCCCAGCTGCGGCTCAGGATACAGCCCGGCATTCTTTATCGCCCTTGCAGCCGTTTCCCTTGCAGGTATTATAGGTGCCTTTGAAATCAAGCCGGTGATCGGTCACACTGAAGCCGTACTCACGGGCCAGCCGCGCTTCAAGGTCCAGCAGCCAGTCATCCTTGATCTCCTCCAGCTTGCCGCATACACTGCAGATCAGGTGGTGGTGCATATGAACATGATCGTCACCGCGCAGGTCATAGCGGGCAACGCCATCGCCGAAATTCATCTTTTCTACAATATGAAGTTCACACAGCAGCTCTAAGGTACGGTATACGGTCGCAAGTCCCAAATGCGGATAACTGCGCTTGACCAGCATATAGACCTCTTCCACACTTAAGTGATCCTTCTCGTTGTCCAGTAATACTCTTACTATAGCTTCGCGCTGAGGCGTAAGCTTATAATTCTGCGCCGCAAACTGCTGGCTGATATTTGCTACTCGGTTCACCCGGGTTCCCACCTTTCCGGAAGTTGAACAATTCCCGACAATAATTAGTAATCTTTACGATATAAGCATAACAAACTTGTCCGTCAAAGAAAAGGCCTGACACCAGTATAACATCACTTTTCCCCAAAAACGTATAAATAGGTTCTGCGGATTATGATTATATTATCGCCGGCTAGTCATACGCCCAATCCGAAGTGCGCCCTCCCTCCATACCTTATATAGACTAAATCTCTTATAAGTGAGGATGATCCGGATGGTGAAAATAAAACCTAAGCAGACCCAGCGGCTTGTAACAGCCCGTGTACTGCGCAGAGTAGCCACGGCCATGCTGCCGTTCTACCGGAAAATTGCCGGCAACAGCAGTTATGCCGCTGATTGGACAACCGCTGTTGTCTCCGCAGATCTTGATCTGATGGGCAGCCTGCTGGCCAGAATTCCCACCCTTTCCAGAGTAGAGAATTATGGGACGAACGGCATCGGCTATTTCATCTCGTTTCCTTTTCCGCTGCCGGTTGCGTTCTACACGAATGGAACAACGATTCCGCCGGGCACGGTCCAGTTCACCTTCAGTACAGCAGCCCACCGGAGCATCGCACGGGCCGTTATTCCGCTCTACCGGGAGCTCTCTGTAAATAACTGCTTCGCGGAGAGTCTGGCTGCAGCCATCCGGCGCAGAGACCGCGGTGCGGTAACAGCGATGGTACGCAGCCTCGTCACAGCAGATTCGCTGAAATCCGTAACCATTGAAGACAGCGGGATCGCGCTGCTGTTCAGAACCCGGTTCAGTAAATACCCTTACCGCAACCTGCTGTTCCAGGAAATGATGTAAAACGTCTGCAACCTTTTCTATTGTCATTGCGTCATTAGAGTCAAGTTGAAACGGTTACGCCGTGCTGTAACGGACAATCACCGGATCAGCGTGAAATCTAGTGGTACAACCTACAATAGAGGTGGAATTCAGATGAGTATCAAAAAAAACACGATCGCAGCTTTTACAGCCGTAACGCTTCTTACCTTCTCTTTCGGCGGACAAATTTTTGCAGCCGGCAGCAGCTTTAAGGATATTGACAGTGTAACCGGTAAGAACAAAATCAACTCTCTGAAGCAGCAGGGCCTGATCAAAGGGATATCGGATACCCAGTTTCTGCCCGCATCCACTGTAACTACAGCACAAGGCGTTCAGTTTATCACGGGCGGACTCCAGCTTAGCCTGGCCGCAATCAGTTTCAACAAGGCTCCCGTAGCCAGTGCGATCTTCTCCAAAGTAAAAGACAACGCCTGGTACGCAGAAGCCTTCATCAATGCACACTATAATGACGTGGATATTCCCGCTGATATTGATCCATCCAAACCGATTACCAAAGAGCTGTTCACCAGCCTGCTGATTCAGGGCGTTGAGAAGGCAGGCAACCTGCCGATGATCAACATCGTGCCGGTGGACATCGCCGATGCAGATGCGCTTGAGCCATCCTACCAGGGCACTATCCAGCGGTCCCTGAAATACAACATCAATACACTGGATGCTAACGGCAAGTTCAACCCGAAGAGCCAGCTCACCCGCGCCGAAGCGGCAATTATGCTCTACAACGCACTGGACTATTTGAACTCACGCAGTGATGGAGCAACACAGAACTAACTAATGGCTGAGTAAATTCACAAGCGGAAAAGGCAGTCCAGGATTCCCCTCCCGGACTGCCTTTTTGCGTTATTGCTTAAACAAGCTTAGACTTCTCCGCTGAGCCGGTTCAGGAACTGCAGGGCGCGCGGATTCTTCGTCTGCTCCAGCACCTGCTGCGGAGTTCCCTGCTCCAGAATGACCCCGTTATCCATTAAGATGATCCGGTCGGCCACATCGGCCGCGAATTTCATCTCATGGGTAACAATGACCATCGTCATTCCTTCCCGGGCCAGCTGCTTGATGACCTTCAGCACCTCACCGACCAGCTCCGGATCGAGCGCCGAGGTTGGCTCATCGAACAGCAGCACCTCCGGCTCGACCGCCATCGCCCGGGCAATCGCCACACGCTGCTGCTGGCCGCCGGACAGCTGATGCGGATAGGTATCCGCCTTGTCGGCCAGCCCTACCTTGTCCAGCAGGGCAAGCGCCTTCGTTCTGGCTTCCTCCCTGGAACGCTTCTGAACGGTCACCTGGCCCTCCATTACATTACCGAGCGCCGTCATATGCGGGAACAGATTGTAGGACTGGAAGACCATTCCCGTCTGCTGGCGAAGAGACAGCACGGTACGCTGTGGAATTTTGCCGCCGGGAGTGAAATCCAGCTTAATATTATTCAGAGCCAGGCTGCCCTTGTCGGGAGTCTCCAGCAGGTTGAAGCAGCGCAGCAGGGTGGTTTTGCCGGAGCCGGAAGGTCCGATAATGACCATCACCTGGCCATGCTCAACGGTAAGATCAACCCCCTTCAAGACCTGCAGCGGACCGAAGGATTTATGTAAATCACGTATTTCAATCATGGGTATGCCTCCTTAACTGGCCGAATACCGGTCCAGCCGCTTCTCCAGGTATTTCTGCAGCACCGATAATACTGAGCAAAATAACAGATAGAATAAACCCGCTTCGCAATACAACAGCAGCGGTTCATAGGTGGTGGCTGTAATTTGCTGAGCTTTTCTGAACATTTCTACATATGTGATGCTTGCTGCAAGTGATGTATCCTTCACCAGACTAATAAATGAATTGGATAATGGCGGAACCGATACCCGGGCAGCTTGAGGCAGAATCACCCGCCGCAAAGCCTGTCCACGGCTCATACCGACGGAGAAGGCAGCCTCCCATTGCCCTTTATGTATGGAGAGAATAGCCGCCCGGACAATTTCCGAGGAGTATGCCCCGACACTAAGGGTGAAGCCAATCACAGCTGCGATGAACGGATCAAGCACAATACCTACCGTAGGCAGCCCGTAGAAAATAATAAACAGCTGAAGCAGCAGCGGTGTTCCGCGGATGACCCAGACGTAGAAGCCGGCAATCAGCTTCGGAATTCTCCAGGAAGAGAGCCGCACAAGCGCAGTAATTACAGCAAGTGTAAGCCCAAGTGCAAAGGAGACCAAGGTCAGCGGAATGGTAAAAGCCACCCCGGCTTTGAACAGAGGCAGCAGTGAATCGAGAAATATTTGTATTTTGCGGTCATCCATCGTTCTGACATCCTTCTTGGAACGGCAAGGCGGAAGCAACCAGCTCCGCCCTGTGTCCATAAGTTATTTGAGACTGCCGTCAAGCAGGCAAGCTTATTTCGATACATTAGCTCCGAAGTACTTCTCGGAAATCTTCAGATATGTGCCATCATCATGCATGGCAGTCAGCGCTTCATTCACTGCCTGCACAAGCTCATCGTTACCCTTCAGGAAGACCGCTGCACTATACGAGCCTTCTGCAATCTCATCAACCTTCTTGATCTTGATATCAGGCTTCTGCTTCTTCAGATCCAGGAAGGACAAGCCGTCATTGACGGTTGCATCAATCCGGCCGGAGGTCAGCAGATCAATTGCCTGATTGAAGCCTTCGGTGGATACAATCTCTGCACCGTTATCCGTTGCAATCTGTCCGAGGTTACTTGTCAGGGACTGGCCGGCTTTCTTGCCCTTGAGGTCCGCGAATGATTTGATATCTTCATTATCTTCACTGACGATCAGCACAGCCTTGGATACGATATACGGGTCGGAGAAATCATATTTCACTTTGCGCTCATCCGTAATGGAAACTTCGTTGAAGATCGTATCGAACCGCTTGGCATCCATGCCGGCAAAAATACCGTCCCACTGAGTCTCGATAAACTCGGCTTCCACGCCCAGACGTTTAGTTACTTCTTCAGCAATTTCCACATCGAAACCGGTCAGCTTGCCGTCGGCATCATGATATGTGAACGGGGCATAGGTGCCTTCTGTTCCGATACGCAGCTTGCCGCTGGCTTTGACAGCTTCCAGACTATTCTGCTCAGCAGGTGCTGCACTATCAGTAGCCGCCGCAGTCGGTTCAGCCGCCGCATTGCCGCCTGTTGCTGAATTATTGTTATTGTTGTTGCCGCATGCCGCAACCACGGCCATGGTCAGGAGCAGCATAATTGTCAGACTAAGTTTTTTCATAAGATTAATCCCCTCTCATCTCTCTTTATGTTCCGGACTTGCCAGCAAAATGAATCGTAACACTGAGCTGTTACATCCGTCAATAACTTTTTCCGATAATAAACATCGGATTTATGTTATATAGGTTTTTGATAGTTTAGCTTGCCCCGAAATTGCATTTCTACATCAGTGGAAGACAAACTAAATGATCCACAACGCAAAACAGCGACCCTCCAGTAACGGAGAATCGCCGCCTTACTTCTTATGAATGTGAATGCACCTATTAACCGTGCATGATTTCAGGCAACGCTTTCTCCCTGGAGCCTCCGCTTTCTGGTTTGCGGCCCCTGCGCAGCAGCAGTCCAAGGACGGCGCCGCCTAAAGCTACAAAAATCATAATGTGGAAGGTGTCGGCAAAGCCTTGGGCCAATACAGTCTGCTTGGCCAGCTGCAGGGCTTCCTTCGAGACTCCGTCCACCGTCTGCCCGGCAGCGGCTGCCGCCTCCTGCATTTCAAGACCACGCGCGGAGGTTCTGGCCGTCAGAATCGTAACCAGTGTTGACACTGCAAGTGAGTTAATGACCTGCTGCATGGAGTTGGTGAGTGAGGTTACCCGGTTGACCAGATTGCCTGGCGCCTTGTTCAGCAGATGCGTATTCATCGGCATCATCATCATCCCCATCCCTGCACCGCACATGATTAGCGGAAGAATGAGATCACGGCTCTGGGTGGTCAGATCGACATGGGAATACTGAAACAATGCGCCAGAGACCAGACTGAGTCCGCAAACCACCAGCCAGCGCACCCCGATCCGGTCGAACAGAATTCCGGCAATCGGCATCATCAGCCCGGAAGCAATGGCCTGCGGCAGCAGGGTCAATCCGGTATCAAATGCGCCGAAGCCGCGGGCCTGCTGCAGAAACTGCGGCAGTAGAAATAAAGCACCATATAAGCCGAACTGGGCGATCCACTGCACGATAATTCCGGTGGTGAAATCCACGGATTTCAGAATCCGCAGCTCCAGTAAAGGGGTCCTGGAACGCAGCTCGGCAATGACAAAGGCAATCAGTGCAACAGCTCCCAGAGATAACCCGATTAGCGTTTTGTCCGAGGTCCAGCTCTGCGCACCCTGACTTACACCGTAAGTGAGTGAAGCAAAAGCCAGCGGTCCGAGCACCATTCCGAATTTATCCATGCCGGGAACGGTGTTCTTCGCCGCATTCGGCAGCTTTCGCAGCCCGATCAGCACACAGATAATACCGATGGGGATATTAATCAGGAAGATCCAGCGCCAGGAGTGGTATTCCACCAGCCAGCCTGACAATACAGGACCAATCGCGGGTGCGAACAGCACGGGAATCCCCATAATTCCCATAACAACGCCGACTTTACTCTTGGGAGCCAGTCTGTACACATAAGCCATCCCGACCGGGAGCACACAGCCCCCTCCGAGACCCTGCAATACCCGGAATACGACCAGCCATTCTGCACTGCTTGGCGTTGCACACAGAATGGAGCCGATCGTAAACACAATAACAGCTGTCAAAAAGACGTTCTTAGCCCCGAACCGGTCAGACAGCCAGCCTGACAGCGGAATGACCGAAGCCTGCGCCAGCATATACCCGGTTACAACCCACTGCAGCGTATGCAGGTCTGTATTGAAATCCACCACTAGTCTGGACAATGCCACATTCATTGCGGTACTGTCCAGCACAACCATAAATACGCCGGCAATAATAGCCAGCAGCGGAACTAGAATGCCGGATAACCGGAAATCGGCATCCTGCTTCAAGGTCTGATTCATACTCCTTCTCCTCCTGAATTGTCCGCAGTCAGCTACGTTGACCTGCGGGCAGGTTTGTCTATATAATTAGTGAACGGACAATTGTCCGTTATCGCATTTCATAGTCTACGGACAATTGTCCGATGTGTCAATTGTTTTACATAATTTCCTGTAAACAACACACAAGTTACCAGTGAATTACTTCGGGCTAGCGGAATACGTCAATTCCCCCTCACTTGATTCGTTACCGGCAGTATAGAGATTTATTAGAACTCACTGTAGGCATAAATGTTGTTTATTTTGCAGCTTTGATTCATGGATAGCCGGGTATCCGGATGGATTGTTGTATGACTGAAAGGGGATATTATGAAAAAAACAGAAACGGAAGTTGAACCTGTAACATCAGCAGCTCCCGAGAACACAGGGCACGCAGATAACGCTGCAAAAGAACCCGCCGATCCTTATATGCAGCGGATACTCGAAGCGGCCCGCCAGCTGTTCACCGAGAGCGGCCTCGAAGCTGTCAGTATGTACGGCATCGCCAAACGGGCCGGCATAGGACAGGGATCGCTGTACCGCCGCTTCACCGATAAGGGCGAAATCTGTTCGGCTCTGCTGCTGGACAGCACCGAGCAGTTTCTGTCGGGGATGGAACAGCAGCTTGCTGCCAGCGCCGGTGAAACGGCTGCCCTCGCGCATCTGCAGAGCAGCATTGAGCAGGTCGTTGGTTTCATTGAGCAATATGCGGAGCTCTTGAATATGATCAAATCTGAATTCACAGGCAAGAAGCAGCTTACCCAGTTCGAACATCCTTTTTTCCAGCGGCTCGGGAGGATTATGAGTGAACTTCTGCACCGCGCATCCGCGAATGGAGAGATTATCGGGATTGATCCCCGCTTCGCTGCCACAGCACTTATCTCTGTACTTAGTCCCGATCTTTACCTGTATGAACAGAAACGGAACGGATCCTCCAAAGAGGAAATCTCGCAGGGAATTGTTGCATTGTTCATAACCGGCCTCTCCAAGCGCTGAGTACAGGCTCTTTACAAGCGGAGGAATTATGGTATATTAAGTAGCAATTACGAATTCAATAGCACCTGTTATTTCACTAGGGGAGTCGGCCGACTGAGACGGAGCTTAAGCTCCGGACCCTTGGAACCTGATCTGGATCATACCAGCGGAGGGAAGTGGAGCAGAATGTATCAGCGGTTCCGCGTCTTTGCAAACTGACTGTACCTTCAGACCCATTCATTTCCTCCGGAAATGGATGGGTCTTTCTTGTTTTCGTAGCGTAATCACTTTTCCCTAAGGAGGCTTGCTTCTCCATCCTATGATCAACATCGCGAACCTGTCCTATTCTTTCGGCGCAGCTTCAAGGGCTCCGGTCTTCTCCGAAATCTCCATGAAGGTCCGCCGCGGGGAGTTCATCTCCGTCGTGGGGGCCAGCGGCTGCGGCAAAAGCACGCTGTTCAAGATTATCGCCGGCCTGCTGGAACCCGGCAGCGGCGAGGTTGCACTGCACGGGCAACCGTCCAAAAACACCTCGGAGCGGCTCGGCCAGGTCGGATATATGCCGCAGCGGGATCTCCTGCTGCCGTGGAGAACCGTGCTGGACAATTGCCTGCTGCCCTGGGAACTGAAGCGGAGCGGCTCCAAAGAGGAAGCCGTTATCCAGATTCGCAGCATGCTGCAGCAGTTCGGCCTTGGTGAGACCGGGGCTGCGTATCCGCATGAGCTGTCGGGCGGCATGCGCCAGCGGGTTGCGGTGCTCCGCACCCTTGCCGCCGGGAATGAGCTGCTCCTGCTGGACGAGCCGTTCGGGGCGTTGGACGCCATAACCAAGCGGGAGCTTCACCGCTGGCTGCTGGAATTATGGTCGGGACTGGAGAAGACTGTGCTGTTCATTACCCATGACCTTGAAGAAGCGCTTCTGCTTAGCGACCGCATCTATCTGATGACCGGCGGTGCCGGGGGCGGTATGCAGGAGTTCATCACCGGTCTCCCCCGTCCCAGACATCACAGTCTGAATTACGAACCGCAGTTTGTTGCCCTGCGGAAGGAGTTGGAGCTGAAGCTGTATGACAACCGTCTTTTATAGAAGATTGCTGCGGGAATACAGCCCGGCTATTCTGCTCGTGCTGCTGATCCTTGCAGTCTGGGAAACGGTGTCCCGGCTGGGGCTGATTCCTCCGTTCATCCTGCCGGCCCCCACTGCCATCTGGAGCGCTCTGATGGAGGAGCGGCGTCTGCTCTTCGGTGTGCACCTGCCCGCAACGCTGCTTGAGGTACTAACAGGCTTCGCTCTGTCCGTCTTCTGCGGCAGTCTGCTGGGAACGGGCATGCATCTATTCAGGCCGATGGCCAAGGCGCTGTATCCGCTGCTGATTATCAGCCAGACGATTCCGCTGGTTGCCCTCTCTCCCCTGTTTATCATGTGGTTCGGCTACACCTTGTGGAGTAAGGTCGCCGTAGTGTTCCTGACCGCCTTCTTCCCGGTGGTTGTCGGCACCTACGACGGGCTGGGCAAGAATACGGAGCAGTACCGCGAGCTGTTGTTGACGCTTGGCGCGAACCGCTGGCAGATTCTCCGCAAGGCTGCTGTTCCGCTGGCCCTGCCGTCCTTTTTCTCCGGACTGAAGCTGTCGGTAGTGTACTGTGTCATAGGCGCTACCATCGGCGAATGGCTGGGTGGCAGCCAGGGGCTCGGTTACTTCAGCCGGAGAATGGCCGGCAATCTGCAGAGTGCCGAGATGTTTGCCGCTGTTGTGCTGCTGTCCGCTCTTGGGATCACTCTGTTTCTTTGTATTGCTACGCTTGAGAAGTTATTTTTGAAGAAAAGAGGACGTTATTCATGACTCCAATCCGCTATACCCGTTATCTCTACCCCCGTAGTGCTCAACCTTATAAGTTGCTGCCTTATGTACTGCTACTGTCTGTTCTTTTGGTTCTGCCCGGCTGCGCCGGCAATAACGGGCCGACTGGCTCCGGCTCATCATTGGCATCATCCGCTCCGGCGGCAGCCGCAGACGGTACAGCCCATAAGCTGACGATCATGCTCGACTGGTATCCGAATGCCGTTCATTCCTTTTTGTATGCAGCTCAGAGTGAGGGGTATTTTGCCGAAGAGGGGCTTGATGTTGAGATACAGATGCCTGCCGACAGCAACGACGCGCTGAAGCTGGTAGCTGCCGGACAAGTCGATCTGGCCCTCAGCTACCAGCCGCAGGTGCTGATGGCCCGGGGAGAGCAGATTCCGGTCAAATCCGTCGCCGCTCTGGTACGGCATCCCCTGAACCATCTCATGGTTTCCGCAGACAGCGGAATAACCCGCCCCGGAGAGCTCTCAGGCAAGCAAGCCGGTTACTCCTCCATTCCGCTGTATGAAGCCATGCTGCACACTATGATCCAAACCGATGGCGGCGATCCCGCCTCCCTGAAGCTGATTGACGTTGGCTTTGAGCTTATCCCTGCCCTCTCCACCGGGCGTGTGGATGGAATTATGGGCGGCTTCATCAACCATGAGCAGCTGATATTAGAACAGGAAGGCCATCCTGTGCGTTCGTTCAATCCGGTAGACTACGGGGTTCCTGATTATTATGAGCTGGTGCTGGTCGCAAGTGACCAGGGTCTACAGGATTCCTCGGCATATTTCCAAAAGTTCATGAATGCTGCGCGCAAGGGTCAGCAATTCGTCACTAAGCAGCCGGAGCAGGCGCTGAAGCTTCTGCTGGAGCATCAGGATGCCACCGCACCGCTTGATGAAGCCATCGAGAAGCGCAGCCTGGAAATTCTGCTGCCGCTTATGGACGCCGGGTCACAGCCCTTCGGATATCAGGATACCGCTTCCTGGGAGAATGTCCGTAAATGGCTGAGCGAGGGCGGTCTGCTGGCAGAGGAAGTTGACAGTGCAGATGCTTTTATTAATTTATAGAACATGCTTTCGAAGTTAGTTTTGCGAAATGATCTCAAGCATGCGTATGCTATCAAACTTTCAGGAGGAATAATCATGTCTTTTGTATCTAAGGTACGGCAGGCAAATCCGCTCGTACATAACATTACCAATATTGTTGTGGCTAATTTCACCGCTAACGGACTGCTGGCGCTGGGGGCTTCCCCGTTCATGGCCGACGCACTGGAAGAGGTGGCGGATGTTGCCGCGATGTCCGGGGCGGTCGTGCTGAACATCGGTACACTGAATGAAGCCGCCATCGCTTCAATGGTGAAGGCCGGACAAGCCGCGAACCGGCATGGTGTCCCGCTCGTGCTCGATCCCGTTGGAGCAGGCGCTACACCGTACCGCACTGACGTTACCGCGAAGCTGCTCGGTGAGCTGCAGCTGACCGCTCTGCGCGGCAATGTGGCCGAAGTTGCCAATGTCGCCGGAGAGAGTTGGGCGAGCAAAGGCGTCGACGCCGGAGCAGGTGACGGCGATGTGATTGCCTTGGCGAACAAGGCTGCGCGGAAGCTGGACTGCGTGGTGATCATCACCGGCAAGGAGGATATCATTACCGACGGCACGCGCACCTACATCGCCAGCAACGGCCATTCCATCCTGACCCAAGTGACGGGAACCGGCTGTCTGCTCAGTGCCGTAGTAGGCGCATTTCTTGCAGTAAGCGGCGGGAATGCGCTTGAGGCAGCTGCCGAAGCAATCTCGTTCTACGGCGTGGCAGCCGAGATTGCCGCTGAAGCCGCGGAAGGACAAGGACCCGGCAGCTTCCAGATGGAGTTCCTGAATCAATTGTCCCTGGTCACACCAGATATCTACAGCAGCCGGTCACGCCTGCAGCTGCTTGAACAATAAACCGCACCTTATAGAGGAGAATATCCGATGACCCTTATACGTAAAGCGTTAACGATTGCCGGCTCTGACAGCGGCGGCGGTGCCGGTATCCAGGCTGATCTGAAGACCTTCCAGGAGCTTGGAGTCTACGGAATGTCCGCGCTCACTGCGGTCACGGCACAGAATACCTTAGGCGTTCAAGGTGTATATCCGCTGGAGCCGGAAGCCGTTGCTGCACAGCTGGATTCTATTGGGAGCGACTTGGCGCCAGATGCCATTAAGACCGGTATGCTGTTCAGCAGTAAGATTATCGGTGTTGTCGCGGATAAGGTGACAGCGTACGGCTGGCAGCAGCGGCTTGTGATCGACCCGGTAATGATTGCCAAGGGCGGGTCCGCTCTGCTGCTGCAGGAAGCCGTGCAGGCACTGATTAACGGATTGCTGCCTCTGGCACTTGTGGTTACTCCTAATCTTCCCGAAGCAGAGATTCTCACCGGGATGAAGATTAATGGAATAGCAGACAGAGAACAGGCTGCAAGACTCCTGCATCAGATGGGGCCGCAGTACATTGTTCTTAAGGGTGGACATGATCCGTCAGGCGATCAGCTGGTGGACCTGCTCTATGACGGCCGGGAATTCCAATATATGACCAGTCCGCGGATCGAGACCAGGCATACGCATGGGACCGGCTGTACTTACTCGGCGGCAGTGACGGCAGGACTTGCGCTCGGCCACTCCATTGATGAAGCGGTTCATACAGCCAAAGCCTTCATTCAGGCAGCTATTGAGGACAGTCTGAACCTCGGGGCAGGACACGGGCCGACCAATCATTTTGCTTACGGGAACCGTATCAGATCAAGGGGGCAGCAGCTATGAAACGAATGGACCGTGAGGATATACGCAAGCTCCTTAAGGTATATTTCATTATGGGCAGCGTGAACTGCCGCATCTCTCCAGCCGAGACTTTATCTGCCGCAGCAGACGGGGGAATCACCTTATTCCAGTTCCGTGAAAAGGGTCCCGGTGCTCTGACCGGCGCTGCTCTGCTAGAGCTTGGCCAGCAGCTCCGGGCAATCTGCCGGGACCGGCAGATTCCGTTCATCGTCAATGACGACCTGGAGCTGGCGGTAGCACTTGATGCAGACGGGGTCCATGCCGGCCAGGATGATCTGCCGGCCCGGACGATCCGCCAGCGGCTCGGCGAGCACAAGATCATCGGCGTTTCCGCCCATAATCTCGCGGAAGCGCAGCAGGCTATTGCGGACGGAGCCGATTATCTCGGGGTCGGTCCGGTCTACCCCACCTCCTCCAAAGACGATGCCGAAGCCGTTCAAGGGACGGCTGTCATTGAAACGCTCCGCCGCAGCGGACTTAATGTTCCCCTGGTAGGGATCGGCGGTATTAGCCTGGATAACGCCCTGCCGGTAATCCGGGCCGGTGCAGACGGAATCTCCGTCATCTCGGCCATTGCCGGAGCGGAGGATATCCGGGAGACCGCGAGGGCATTCGGGCGGATTATACAATGCGGAATGCTTCCGGAATGAGCTTATATAAATGAGCGTATTTCAATTACAAATACACCCGCTGCTGCCTTCACACAGGCGCTGCGGGTGTTTCTTATGTATTCCGGCATAATCTGTTTACCGCTATTTCAGCGTAACATTTACTTTTGGAATATTCAGGCGTATAATCAGTTTACATTGTTAACTGTTAACAAAAGAAACTATTATCAGATCAGAGGAGGTTGCCCCATGACAGATCCGGCGCAGACGATAGAGGTGTATCATTCCTTGCTTGCCGTTGCCCGCCAGCTCCGTAAGCTGGCCCATCAGAGCGCTGCGGATCTCGGTTTAACCGTGCATCAGATCGGTATACTGAATTCTCTCCTCAAGCATCCGGGTCAATCGCAGAAGGAAATAACGGAGCGTCTGGTATTTGCCAAGAGCCGCGTAAGCCTGCATATTGATGTGTTGGCCGAGAAGGAACTGGTGACCCGGACCGCCTCCGAGGCAGACCGCAGGGAAACGAGGCTGAATCTCACACCGGCAGGTGAAGCGCTGTGCAGGCAATATAACGAAGACGCCTACTCATACCAAATGCTGGGCGCGGCTCTGGATCATTTTTCCGGAGAAGAAGTCCAGTCGCTCATTCAAATGCACTCACAGCTGCTCGAACAGCTGACCCGGAATCAGGATAACTTAAATACACACAAAGCTGGTGATGAATAATGGGAAGAGGCTTCGGTCCAATGGGATTCGGCGGGCCCGGGCATGGCAAATTAAAGTTCGACGATGATGAGGCGAAGCCGGATATATCCAAGACGCTGCTGCTCCGCATCGTGAAATATTTCCTGCCTTACTGGAAGCCGACCCTGCTGGTGATGATTGTGCTGTGCATTACCGCAGTGCTCGGGCTGCTCCCTCCGATCCTGATTCAGCATATTATTGACCGCGCGCTTCCGGATAAAAACCTGAGGCTGCTGGTTCTGCTCGTTTTTGCCTCACTCGGAACAACTGTAGTGTCCGGTCTGCTGGGAGTGCTGCAGAATTACCTTAACTCTTTTATCTCGCAAAATATTGTCCATGATATGAAAAATCAGATGTACCGCCATTTGCAGGGCATGCCGCTGCAGTTCTTCTCAGGGGTCAAGCAAGGCGAAGTCATCACCCGGATGACCAGTGATATTGCCGGAATTCAGGGCGTGTTCAACAGCACCATCGTTAATTTTGCCAGCAATCTGTTCATTCTGACTACGACAGCGGCAACTCTGTTTATTATGAACTGGAAGCTGGCGCTGCTGGGCATACTGGTCGTCCCCCTGTTCATTATGCCAACCCGCAAAATGGGCAATGTACGCTGGAAGCTGGCCAAGGAAACCCAGGAGAAGATCTCCGAGCAAAACCAGATCATCCAGGAAACGCTCAGTCTCAGTGGATATATGCTCATGAAGCTATTCACCAAGGAAGACACCGAGCTGGCAAGCTTCAGAACCGTTAATGCCCAGGCGACTCGCCTGCAGATCAGAGAATCGATGGCCGGCCGCTGGTTTATGCTGGTCCTCACCACCTTCACCAGTATCGGGCCCATGCTGATATATCTGTACGGGGGTTATTTATTTATTCAAGGAGAGCTGACGGTGGGTGCGATTATCACCTTTGTGGCGCTGCTGGGCAGATTATACGGGCCGGTCTTGCAAATGACTAATCTGTATGTGGATGTGAACCGGTCGGTGGCGCTGTTTGAACGGATTTTTGACTATTTCGATATGGACCCGCTGATTGTGGATTCGCCGCTGGCCCTGCCAAGCAGTGCTGACGGCCAGGATATCGTCTTCGACAAGGTGAATTTCGCCTATCAGCCGGGCAAACCGGCCCTGAAGGAGATTTCCTTCACGGCTGCCGCCGGGTCACTGACTGCGCTGGTCGGCCCCAGCGGAGCGGGTAAAACGACCATTACCAACCTCATCCCCAGACTCTATGAACTGGATTCGGGTGTGATCCGCATCGGCGGCAAAGATATCCGTGAATTCACGCTGCACTCCCTGCGTTCTCAGATCGGGCTGGTTACGCAGGATACGTATCTGTTCAACGGAACCATCCAAGAGAATCTGCTCTATGCAAGCGCCAGTGCCACTGAAGCTGAGATGATTGCTGCCTGTGAAGCCGCTTATATTCATGATTTCATTATGCAGCTCCCTGAAGGCTACAATACGGTAGTCGGTAACCGGGGAATCAAGCTGTCCGGCGGAGAGAAGCAGCGGATCTCGATCGCCCGCGTGCTGCTCAAGAATCCGCCCATTATTATCATGGATGAAGCCACCTCGTCACTGGATACAGTGTCGGAGTTCTATATCCAACAGGCGATGCATCAGCTGCTGCTGGGCAAGACCAGCATCGTTATCGCTCACAGGCTTTCCACCATTATGGCTGCCGATACGATTCTCGTCGTTCAGGACGGCGCTATTGTGGAGTATGGACAACATGCTTCTCTGCTGGCGGACAACGGGGTCTACAGGGATTTGTATAACAAGCAGTTTCAGGCATCAGAGTCCGCCACTTGATGTTGTACGGAATTGAAAAAAGGGATTCACGGAGGCCATTAACCGCTGCCTCCGGAATCCCTTTTTAGAATTGAACAGACAAGTCCAGGTTTATCTCTCTGTACGCAATGGCTCCAGCTTGTCCATCCATCCGCTGAAGTATTCCCGCGTCTCGTTCTTCTTCAAGCGGTCATAATATTCGTCCACAAAACCGCCGTCTCCGGCACGCTGTCCTGCCCACTCATAGAATTCTTCAAACCGCGACAACGCAAAACTACGCTGCTCCAGAATCAGATAAGCACTGAGCAGGCTGTCCAATGTCAGGTCTGTGGGGTTATTTTTGTACTCCTGCTCATTTAGCCGCAGCTGGTCTTCCGCATATTGCTTGGTGAGGGTCTTATCCGGTACATACCGTGTTCCCTGAAGCTCATACACGCCTACCAGCGCTGGACCAAGCGGCAATTGCCCGGAAAAGGGACTTGCAAGCAAATCCTCATCTCCGTCCTGATCCGTATCCTCATAGTTCACCGAGACATTATCGTTAACAGTCACCTGCATGACTCCGTCGATTTCCTCCACGACAATATAGGATGATTCAGGACGGTTATCCATCAGACTGAACAAAAAGGTGGCATGGTTATTCTGCACAAGCGCTTCCGCCCAGAGATCATCCTCCTCACTCCAGATATTGCCGCCTTCAATCTTAATTCCGGCCTGCTTGCTGTCAAAGACAATCTTCCCGTCCTTCACAATCGCAAACTGCTTATACGTAAACTCCCCTTTGTTCCAGTAATACACCTCGTAGATCTGCCCGTTCAGCTGAACGGCATCCATATGTAAGAAGCCTGAATATTTATCCGAAATCTCCGGGGAGACTTCCGGTACTTCCCCCGTATAATCAGCGGTTGTATCCGCCGGAGAGGCTTGTGGTGCAGAAGACTGTGCTGCTGTTTCTGAAGTCACAGATGCTTCCGGCGGCTCCGCAGATTCATTACTGCCGGTTCCCGAGCAACCGGCTATAACCATTAGCGCTACTAGCAAACTTATTATTCTCATTTGATCCTCCTGTGAATGCCTATTTCTCTGCGTCCAGTCTGGAGTGGAGCTCAGCCAGCTCATCTGTAGTCAGATGCCTCCACTGCCCCCGCTCAAGGCCGCTGAGCGTAATGTGCATGATCCGGATGCGCTCCAGGCGGAGCACCCGGTAACCCAGTTCTTTGCTCATCCGGCGGATCTGCAGATTCAGTCCCTGGGTTAAAACAATCGCAAACTCGTTGTCCGTGATCCTGCGGGTGAGGCAAGGCTTGGTCCGGGTCCCGAGAATATCCACACCGGCTGACATCTCCTGAAGGAATGCTTCAGTCACCGGCTTGTCCACCGTAACGTTATATTCCTTCTCATGCCCATGCTCGGAGCGCATCATCCGGTTAACCACGGCTCCGTCATTGGTCATGAGTATCAGTCCTTCGGACTGTTTATCCAGCCTGCCGACGGCAAAGATCCGGGAAGGATAACCGACATAATCAATGATATTCCCTTCCACCTGCCGGGCAGCTGTACAGGTAATCCCAACTGGCTTGTTAAGAGCCAGATAGACCCGTTCTTCCGGGTCCGGGCTCAGCGTAACGCCGTCAACGGCCACAGTATCACCAGGCCCTACACTGGCCCCCGCTGCACAGGCTATACCGTTAATGGTTATCCGTCCCGCCGCAATCAGCCGATCCGTCTCTCTGCGCGGGTATACGCCTGTCTCACTTATATATTTATTAATTCTCACTCCAGTACCCGCTTTCCTGCCCTACATATTAAAGAACACCTGATTCACTTACAAATCAGATGCTGCCAAGTGGAAACGGTTATTCCGTCCTTGAACAAGGACGGTTCCGTTTCAGCGTGAAATAATATTTTGAAACCATTTATGGGCACATGGCCGCCTTATTTACTGCCTCCGGTTTTGTTGCCGCCGCTGCTGCCCTTGGCAGTGCCTGCTCCTTTGGTTCCCGGTTTGGTGCCCGGGCTTCCGGGAGGTCCGCTTTTTGCCGGCTTCACGGGTTTCGCCGTCTTATTCCATCGGGTCCAGCCCTTGCTCCCTGTCCCTCTGCCTGTGCCGCCGCCTTTACTTTTTGCCACAATATCACTCCGTCAGTATTCAGTTTTCGTCATGCATTCCTCTATCTTACCATTATTCCGGGGGTAATGTCAGGTAAAACCGCAAACAACCTGCGCGGAGAAGCTCCGGCAGGCTGCAATACGAATTGAAATGGAGTTGTTCCTGCTGCTTATTTCGGCTGAATATAACCTTCGGCCTTCAGCAGCTCAGCGATCAGGACAGCACCGCCGGCAGCACCTCTTACAGTGTTGTGGGACAGGCTGACAAATTTATAGTCATAGAGTGAATCTTCACGGAGTCTGCCTGCTGAAATTCCCATTCCGTTCTCAATATCACGGTCCAGACGGGTCTGCGGACGGTTCTCTTCTTCGAAATAGGTAATGAACTGTTTAGGTGCGCTTGGCAGTCCCAGCTGCTGAGGACGTCCCTGGAAGCTGTTCCAGCGTTCCAGAATATCTTCCCTGCTAGGCTTCTGCTCAAAGGAGGCGAATACCGCAGCCATATGGCCATCAGCAACCGGTACACGAATACACTGTGTCGTGATCACTGGCTGTTCGCTTTTGACAATCCCCTCTTTAGTTACCTTCCCCCAGATCCGCAATGGCTCCTGCTCGCTCTTCTCTTCTTCGCCGCCGATGAATGGAATCACGTTGTCCACCATGTCCGGCCAGTCGGCAAAGGTTTTACCGGCTCCGGAAATCGCCTGATACGTCGTCACAACAACCTTCGAAGGCTTGAAATCATGAAGCGCATGCAGTGTAGGCATGTAGCTCTGAATGGAACAGTTAGGCTTGACAGCGATAAATCCGGTTTCGGTACCCAGACGTTTGCGCTGCTGGGCAATCACCTCAAGATGCTCAGGATTGATCTCAGGAATCACCATCGGAACATCCGGCGTCCAGCGGTGCGCGGAATTGTTGGAAATAACCGGAGTGCCGGTGCGTGCGTAGGCTTCTTCCAGTGCCTTGATTTCTTCTTTCTTCATATCTACAGCGCAGAAGATCAGATCCACATCCGCAGACACTTCCTCCACCTTGGAGGCGTCCTGAACCATAATGCTCTTAACGGCCTCCGGCATGGGTGTGGACAGCTTCCATCTGCCTTTGACGGACTCCTCGTACGTCTTGCCGGCCGAATTCGCACTCGCGGCAATAGCCGTTACCTGAAACCAGGGATGATTCTCAAGAAGTGCAATGAAACGCTGGCCGACCATACCGGTACCGCCAACAATACCCGCTCTCAACTTACTTGACATAAGAAATTCATTTCCTTTCAAGCAGCGCCTAGCGATAGGTGCTTTTTAATAACCGATTATAAATGATATATGCATGTTACACAATATGTGATTATAAAGTAAGTGTTTCCTGTTGCAAAAAATTATCGCGCCATCCCCAGACGCTTGGACAATTCACCGAGATCCTGGCCCTTGAGCGCTCCCTCCACCAAAACAGGCAGTAACGCCGGAGTACAAGCAAAGCAAGGGGTTCCGTCACGGGTGAGCTGGGCGGCAAGGCGCTCGTCGTAGGAAGGCTTCCCTTCATCCGACAGGGCCAGCAGTGTCATCGTCCGCACACCGGATTCGCGCAGCTCACGCATCCGCCGGACCAATCCGGCCTGGTTGCCGTTCTCATACAGATCGGAAACAATGATGAATAGCGTCTTCTTCGGCTCCTCAATGAACTGCTCACAATATTTCACGGACTTATGGATATCTGTGCCGCCGCCAAGCTGAATGCCGAAGAGCATGTCTACAGGATCATTGGCACATTGCTCAGTCAAATCTACGACCTCAGTGTCAAAAGCAACCACGCGCGTGTTAAGCGCCGGAATGCTGGCGAAGATCGAGCCGATCACCGCAGCCCAGATAACAGAGCTGGCCATCGATCCGCTCTGGTCAATGTCCACGATCACGGTCCATTCCTTGCTGCGGCGGGCCCGGTCGAAATAAAAGAACCGCTCGGGGATAATCATCCGCCGCTCTGCATCATAATGCTTCAGATTGCGCTCAATCGTCCGCTTCCAGTCCAGCCCGCTCAGGGACGGCAGCGGAGAATGCTGGCGCTTGTTCAGCGCACCGGTGACCGCACGGCGGATATCCGTCTCCAGCAGCTTGACCAGCTCGTCAACCAGTGCCTGGACTAGCATTCTTGCGGTGTCCTTTGTTTTCTCAGGAATTTTGCCTTTGAGTGCCAGAAGCGTACCCACCAGCTGGATATCCGGCTTCACTGCCGCCAGCAGCTCCGGCTCGAACAGCAGCTGCTTCCAGCCTTTGCGCTCCATGGCATCACTCTGGATAATCGAGACAACATCCTCCGGGAAGAAGGTGCGCACGTCCCCAAGCCATTTGGACAGGTTAATGGCGGCATGCCCTGATCCCGCCCCCCTGCCCTTTGAACCCGCTTGAGAGGTCCCGTCAGCACCTGCCTCATTATAGATGGCAGCCAGCGCCGCATCCATAATCCGCTCTTCCTCGGTCAGAGTAGGCCCGCCGCCTGCCCCATAGCCGGATAAAGCTTCCTCTGCTTCCTGGCCCAGAATCAGCCTCCAGCGCGACACAGCCCCGTTCCGCCCGTTATCCTTAATATCCTCCGCCATCTATAGGTCACCGAAGTCAAAATCGTTCAGCTCATCCAGCATTTTGGCTTCCTCCTCCTTCAGCTCGCCTGTAAGTATCTCAGCAGCCTGTTCTGTGTTAACCCCCCACAGCTCACCCAGAAGCTCGGAGATCATCGTCTTCTCCCGGGGAGAGAAAGTGCTGAATGCCCGGCGCAGAAAGACCAGGGCACGTTTGAATTCCTCATCGTCCAGGGCATTAATGTAATCATTCAGCTGCTCCCACAGGCTCATCCGTGACAGCAGGCCGTAGCGGTTACGCATCGACAGCCCTTCGAACCAGCCCGCCCCCAGATCAGCGGGGATACCCGGAGACAGCCGGCGCGACACCTCTGCGGCCACATCTTCCGCAGAGACCGCAGCCCGCTCCATCAGGATCGCGCAGGCGAAGCCGGACAGCCGGGGGTTACGGTCATCCCGCTGTGACAGCTGCTGCAGCTCCTGAAGCCACAGGACAGAATCCAGAGTCCCGCTATGTTCCAGCGAGATGCCGTTCAGCTCATTCATGGCGCTGATCATTAGCGCCGCTGCTTCGTCGTTGCAGCCGCTCGCATCCAGCAGGAACAGGCAGCCGCGCCGGAACAGCTCCTCCAGCAGCGGCACGAGCGGAGCGGTATCCACCTTGCGGATATCGCCGAAGCCGATAATTGTCGCCAGCTCCCGGGCAGCGGCGGCAATAGCAACTACATCGCGGCTGTCCACCGCCAGGCTCTGCAGCACCCGGCTGCTCTCCTCCATCTGCGAGGTCATCGCGCACTGGCAGGCGATGCGGATCAGCGCAGACGCATCAGTAATGGAGCGGCATTCCAGCAGCTTCTCCCTCAGCACATAAGCTGCAGCGACTTCAATGGTCTCGCCCAGGAGAGTCGATTCAACTACCTGAATCTCCACTTCCGGTGACCACTGGATAATCCAGTGCTCTGCCCAGGTTGCCCCGGACTGTCCGCTTGGCATATTCCGCACGAATGATATGCCCAGCAGCTCCAGCCTGTGAAACAGCACGGAACGGTGCAGATCCAGGTAGGCCGCTTCCGCGCTTGACACCCGGCGGTTCTCCCGCAGATCGAGCGCCAGGTCACTGGCTACAGTGGACTTATATTTTTCCAGCTTATACCGCTTCAGCAGCCGGTTCAGGTCATCCTGAATCGGTGTCTGGCTGACACCTTCGGCCAGGCTGCCGATCGCCGTACCGACATCCACGCGAGCCAGTGATTCGGCAACAACCGCGAGGTCGCCATGGCCGAGCAGCGTCTGGGCGGCATCGCGCAGATCACGCAGTGTAGGCGCGCTCCCGCCGTGCAGAGCTGCAAGCGACTCTGCCAGCCGGACCGCTTCAATGACTTCTGCCGTGGAGCGGTGCGTCCCGGAACCGCGTACCTGCCTAGCCACGGAGGACAGGTAGAGATGCGGCAGCTCCTCAGCCCTGCCGGACTCCATCAGCTCCCACATCAGCTCAAAGTAATGCGGAGCCCCGTTGCCTGCACCATAACCCGACATCGTAGAGAGCTTGTAATACGAATACGGCATCAACGTCAGCTTCGTGCTGCGTGTAGGCAGTGACGACAGCTCGCTGTCGGTCATCCCGTCTGCAAGGTCTGAGAGGGCCGCAGCATGGTAAGCGCCGCAGATCACTACTATCTTATCCGGCGGATGGCCGGCTTCAATCTTCCTCCGGATCTGACGCCGCATATAAGCTTCGCGCAGCGCGTTATAAGCATATTCGCGGGGCTGCTCTATCAGCTCCCGGGACTCTGACAGCTCACGCATCCGGGCAGAGAACGCCAGTATCGCCGCACGGTACGCTCCGCTGCTGGCGTTATGCTCGTAATTGCGTTCCCAATACATATCATAATCAGACTCACCGGCGAGCCGGGCAATCTGGCTGTATACCGATTCCTGCTCCTGCAACTCATCATCCGTAGGCTCACCTTGTTCATCCGCCGCAGGCTTAAGCAACGGCCTGCTCAAGGATTCAAGCCGCAGGGCATCCTGCAGACCCAGGGTTACGGAAGAGGGAAGATCGATGAATTCCGCTTCTGCCCCATGCTCCTTCGCCCATCGCATCCCCTGGTATTCCGGGGAGTAGACAGCGAACGGCCACAGCACCGTCCGCACAGGCAAATCCTCGGTGAAGGCCAGAATCGCAACCGGAGGTTTCGTTACGTTGTGAGTCAAATGGCGGATCTCATCAGTGGCATCGCCGGGTCCTTCGATCAGGACAGCGGTCGGCTGAAGCTCATCCAAGTATTCCAGCAGATGCTTCGCACCGCCCGGAGACAGATGGCGCACCCCGAAAATATTCACACCGGCAGCAACAGTCGCCCCACTCACTCGTTCATCTCCTTGCAGGCTTGATACAATCCGCGCCAGTCCGCTCCTTTTTTCTTCATTACATTATCGAGGTATTCCTTCCAGACCAGCTTATCTTTGTCGTCATCCTTGACGATAGCCCCCTGCAGGCCGGCAGCCAGATCCCCGTCGGTCAATTCTCCGCTGCCGAAGCTGGCTGCCAGGGCCATGCTGTTCGTCAGCAGGGAGATGGCTTCCGCCGTGGAGATTACACCGGCCGGTGTCTTCACCTTCTCTTTCTTGTCGAGCGTCATGCCGCTGCGCAGCTCGCGGAAGATCGTCACTACCTTGAGCAGTGCTTCATCAGCCGGAACGGAAGCCTGAAGCTCATACGAAGAAGCAATCTCTGCAACCCGCTTCTTCACGATAGACAGCTCAGTCTCCAGATCAGACGGTGCCGGCAGCACGATGATGTTGAACCGGCGCTTGAGCGCCGCTGACATTTCGTTCACGCCGCGGTCACGCGTGTTGGCGGTGGCAATAATGGAGAAGCCCTTGCGGGCACTGGTCTCCTTGCCTAGCTCTGGCACAGAGATCGTCTTCTCAGAGAGGATGGAGATCAGCGCATCCTGCACCTCGGAAGCGCAGCGGGAGATCTCCTCAAACCGGGCTATGCCGCCATCCTCCATTGCCCGCATGATCGGACTCTTGACCAGCGCCTCCGGCGTTGGCCCGTTCGCCAGGAGCATGGCATAGTTCCAGGAATAACGTACATGCTCCTCACTGGTTCCGGCAGTCCCTTGCACAACCAGGCCCGAGTTGCCGTAGATCGCAGCCGCCAGATTCTCGGACAGCCAGGACTTCGCCGTTCCCGGCTCACCGATCAGGAGCAGCGCCCGGTCTGTTACCAGCGTGGCCACCGCCATCTCGATCAGCCGCGTGTTACCGATATATTTCGGGGTAATCACGGTCTTGCCCGCCTTGCCTCCGGCAATGAACGTTAACACCGAACGCGGCGACATCTGCCACCCGGCAGGGATACGGCCTGTATCTTCCCTGCGTAAGGCCTCCAGTTCCTCACGGTATAGAACCTCGGCTGGCAGACGCATGTAATCCTGAAGCTGACTTTGTTCCGTCGACATGAACACCTCTCCTTTATAAGAACTCTTCAATTAGATTTCTTAAGCTACTTCCGCCCTGGATTATTGCGCACTCTTCAAGCTGTTCAGCACATACTCCAGCTGCTGCTTGCATTCATATCTATATTTAGGGACAATCGCTTCCAGACGTCCTGCATAGCTGGCCGGGAAGCGCTCCATCAGTTTAAATAAGTAGAGCTCAAAGGTGTAAGCTGTATGAACATTTTTATTCTCCAGGGCTGTCATCAGCAGCTCAAGACGCTCCGGCTCCGGCACCCCCGCCCTCTCCAGACCCTTGAAAATATTAGCAAGGAGATCATACGTCGTGCGTTTAAATGGCTCCTGCAGCTTGCCAAGCAGGTAGTCCCGCACGCCCTTATGACCCGGCCGGGCAAAAGCGCTTGCCAGGTTCACCGCATCATGCTGAATGAACCAGTCCAGCCAGCGGGAATCCCAGTCTGCCGCAATCTCCTCGGCTGACAGCATCTCCCTGCTGTAAGGCTGCCTAATACCTGCAGCATCCCACTCTACCTCATACGCCCTCCGGCGGATATCCACGATCTGCTCCTCAATCGTATTTATCAGCAGCTGGGCGCGCTGAGCCGCATCTTTGGCATCTTTGCCCACTAGCGCTTTCAATTTGTCCATAAAGGTTCCGCCGAACCTGCTGTACAGCTCCTTGGGCGTCATCACCCGCTGGGCAGCATGGAAGTAATTCGGCAGGAAACGCACACTCCGCTTATCCAGTGCCTCCAGCTCTGCCAGTGCAGCTCCGCCCGGAGTATTCTCTTTATACCAGGCTGCCTGGTCAATGAGCGGAATCCAGCCGAGCGGGGAGAACCGGGCGTACTCCTGAAGGATATAGCTGTAGACTTCATCCAGCTGCGGGCTCCGCTCATGGCGCAGAGCGGTTAAGAATGGAAGAAGGCTATTCCATGCGGACTCTGTCAGCTTCTTGTCTGCATTATTCTGCGGCGCCTTCTGCAGTTCTTCCATGAACAATGCCGCCAGCTTATCAGACACCTCTGCGGAAGCTCTGCCCGCCAGTACACCGGCGACCATCTCACGGTCCTTTTTCGCCGTGAAAGCCTCCACAAGCCGTTCAGCGCCCTGCTGCGAACCGCCTGCTGCCAGCGCCGAGAAGGCAGCTTCACGGATGGCCTTCTTCTTATCTGTTGTCCACTCCAAGAGTGCGTCCACATACGGCTCATGACCGGCGAGCCATTTCATAGCGGCTACCCGGATGTCTTCACTGCCGCTTCCGGCGATGCGGAACATCTCCTCCAGATACCGCTCTCCTCCCACCTTGCCGATCACTTCAAGCTTGCGGACCTCGCTCCTGCCACCGGCTGGATCCAAGCTTTCGAACAGGAATCCGGCAATGTCTGGTCCATACGACGGAAGAATATCGGTCATCGCAAAGTCTGCAAGTTCCGAATAAGGATCGTTCAGCGCCGAGACTGCCGGAGGCAGCAGCCGCAAATCCTGAAAAACATGTTCCTTAAAAGCATCAATTACAATTTCATATCTTCCGCTTCCTGTTGTGCTGAGCGCCTGCTGAACGGCACCAATCTTGCGGTAGGGCTGGTTCGTCTTAAGTTCAAAGCTCAAGGCTGGCAAAGGTCCGGGGGTTCCGTCAACTGCTGTTGTCCCCTGGGTATACAGCACCGACTCCAGCAGCAGCGTAAGCTCCTGCAGTTGAACACCGGGAGCGATCTCTTCAGCACCGTCAGGCTCTAGTAATGAAGCCACGCCCTCGCCCAGCTTCTTAAAGACTGGTGCGCGTTCCCCCAGCTGCTGAAACTGCGGAAGCAGGCGTTTCAGGCGGAAGTCTCCAGCCGCCAGCCCGCTTCCGGCAATATACAGTCTTCTAATCTCCTGATGCAGCTCCTGTAATAACGCTGTGCTCATGGACTGTCCTCCTATATGAATGAACTTGAGTTATCTTAGAATTCAGATGCTCGGCAGTGTCCTTCCTAGATACAATCTTAACTAATACAGCAACCGGATGATTTCTTCACCCTTAATGACTGTCAGCGGCTGGGCAGTCAACCTTCCCTCGTCCAGATTATGCTCGAACATCACCAGCAGGTAGCAATCCGTATGCGCGGCAGCCGGCACAAACGGCAGCATATGCACGGTTCCCTGCAGCAGGGACGGAATATCCTCCAGAGCCAGCCTGCTGCCGGATTCATCCGTTATGACATATTGGCCGCTCTCCGTAATGCCCAGACTGGCGGCATGCAGCAGCAGCACCGGCAGCTTGTCGCTGAGCGGATTCTTGATCTGATTCTTCACTGTCTTGACAGCTTCCGCATAGGAGCGGTGAGCCTGGGTGGTAGCCCGTTCTATATCCGGACCTTGCACTGTCCTTGGAGACATGGCTTCAAAACGGACCCGTGCATTCATATCCCCCGGATAAGTATATAGCTGGGGGACCACGGCAATCTCGAAGAAGCTGTCTTCCTCCCGCATCAGCTTAGCTGCCTTGTACGGCCGGTAATTAACCGTCCGGTGGATCTTACCGCCTTCCGCAGTGAGGTCCATCCAATACCCGAGATCCACATATTCCAGCCGGGCCATATCATTGAAGCTGTAGAAGGCCAGCTGCAGCAGCTCAGCCCCTTCCTTCACCAGCCCGTATTCCTTCAGTTCGCTCAGCTGCCAGGCATGCCCCAGCCATTCATCGATGGTCGATTCATGATCGAGTGCAAGCTCCGGGTCCTCGCTCCGGGCCAACAGATACGCCCGCCCCTTCTTAATAAATGCATGAAGACGTGACAGCTGCTCCATCGCATATGTATAGTTCTGTTCCTGGTCCTTGCCGCCGAACATTAGAATCGTGAACCGGCGCAGCTCAATCTGTGCTCCTGACAGATAATAGTTGCCAAGCTGCTTCACCTGCTCCTGAATCGTCTTCATGCTCGAACGGTCAATGGTAGACAGTCCGCCGCGGACGAACCCCAGCACCAGCTTCTCAAGCATATCGAGCCCTTCAAGCTGGGCGGTAATTTTTTTCTTGAGCGCGGATTTGTTAACCTTTTTTGGCTTAGGCTCTGCCCCTTCGGCCGCCTGCTTCACCTTATTCTCTTCCCGCTTCTCGGCCTTCTCACGCTTGGAAGCTATGTCTTCAGGGACGGGAGCGGGGCTGAACGTCTGGCCTTCGGCCATAGCATAGAGCAGGCCTAACGCATGCTTACAGGGAAACTGGCGGCTGGGACAGCTGCAGCGGAAGACCGGATTGTCCGGCACGATGAAATCCACAGAACATTCATAGGGAGTCTTGCCACTCCCTGCACATTTTCCAAACAGCAGCTCTCCGTCCTCCGACTGATGAAGCTCTATGAAGCTCTTTTTGCGGACCAAACCTTGACCGTTCTTGATGGCTGCAGCATTGGGTGCAAGTGAATCAACATATGATGAAGTAAGTTCAGGCAAATCAGATTCCTCCCGGCTGAAATAAGATGTACGCGGCATAAAAAGGAGTGCGGTTATGACACATGCAAGTTATTACCCAACTTCAACGGATAAGATCACATGTTTGCATTTATATTAGCAAAAATATTCCATCGATCCAATCCCGGAGGGCTTTTCGTGGAGAAAATAGTAAATATGAACTAGCTATATAAACTTATCTAGGGAGCGCATGCAGGGAATAAGTGTATTTCGTACAGTTAAAAAATAGGCTTTCCAGCGGATTTGTTCCATTAATTGTATTCTGTACAACTAAAATTACGAAAATTGATCATTCAACGAAAGGCAGTCTATATAAGTGCATAAAATACAGTTATCCAGCTTATCTCGTACTGTCAGGAGATTTCAGTTGCATTAAATGCAGTTAGAGCCAGGCTGATTTCTCTACTTCAATCAAAGTCCGCCTCTGCTCCGCCCCTTACGTCGGCCCGTCGGCCCGTCTTCCCTACCACTAGAATAAGCCTTGTCTCTGTCTGCAAAATAAAAGAAACGGCCCACTGCCACAGAAGACAGTTGCCGTTTCAATATTCCAAGCAAGTTATTTTATTTAAACCAGCCTTTTTCCTTAAAGCGCGTGATCGCTTCAATCCGGTTGCCGACATCCAGCTTGTCCAGGATCACAGAGATATAGTTGCGGACCGTTCCGGTTGTAATATACAGCTGGCTGGCGATCTCCTTCGTATTCTTGCCGTCCGCGATCAGCCCCAGCACTTCCTTCTCACGCTGCGTCAGCGGATTAGCTTCGCTGCTGTAAGCCTCATCCATCAGCTCCGGCGCGTAGATCCGTCTGCCGTCCATCACATTGCGGATCGACAAGGCCAGCTCTTCGCTTGGACTGTCTTTGAGCAGATAGGCATCAACTCCGGCCTTAACTGCACGTTCGAAATAACCGGTCCGTGCAAACGTGGTCAGTATCATGATTTTGCAGCCCGATCCCTTCAGTGCTTCCGCTGCTTCGAGACCGGTCATGGCCGGCATTTCAATATCCATGATACAGATATCCGGCTGATGCTGCTTCACCAGCTTCACGGCCTCTTCCCCGTTGCCTGCCCGGCCCACAACCTTCATATCCTCCTCCAGATCCAGGAGGGCGGCGAGCGCTCCCAGCAGCATCCGCTGATCTTCGGCAATCACTATCGTAATCATTACACGTTTACCTCCATTTCCGGCCGCTGTGCAACATTAGGCACCTTAATAACTATCGTTGTTCCTTCGTCAAGCACCACATCCATACTTCCGTTGACGAATTCAAGCCTTTCCTTCATCCCCTGCAGCCCATGACCTTTATGATAGTGATTAGTCCCTTCAATTCCCGCGCCGTTATCCTTTACCCTGATGACCAGATCGGTCCGGGAAGGTTCAATCTGAATCAGGCAGAGCGAGGCACCGCTATGTTTGACCACATTGTTCACGGCCTCCTTCATACACATGCTCAGCACATTCTCGGTAATCAGTGAAGTGTTGGTCAGGTTAGGGTCACCCTCCAGCATGTAGCCAATCTCTGCGGCCTGGAGTAATTGCCGGATACGGATCAGCTCATCTTCAAGCCGGATGCCCCGCATCTGGGTAATCATTTCCCGGACTTCCTTGAGGGCGCTGCGGGCCGTCATTCGGACATCATTAATTTCGATCTGGGCCTGCGCCGGATTCTTAGTGATCAGCTTGCCTGCCAGGTCACTCTTCAGTCCGATCAGCGACAGCCGCTGCCCCAGCGTATCATGAAGATCACGGGAGATCCGCTGACGCTCCTCCATAACGACCAGCTCGGAGATCCGTTTGTTGGCATCCTCCAGCTGTCCCTGCAGCTTATCCTGATTGTTGCGGTTATATGTCGTGGCCGGAAGCAGCACCACAGCAATGATACTAACCAGCACGAACGGCAGCTGTGAGAGAAACACAGGATCACGTGTAATCAGCTCATAGTTGATGGCAACAATCGTCGTCAGCATATGAATGGAATACAGTGTGAAGAAGGCGGCCCGTTTCTGGATATTCCCGATAAAAAAAGCCAGGAACAGCGCAAAGTACATGTAACCGAACAGCAGCGTCATCGTAATCGAGACCACCATCTGTACACTGGTCCAGAAATAGACCACCCAGCCCTTAGACTTGAACGACAGCACATAGCAGGCAAAGAAGATAATAATCATCAGTATTCCGTAAACCCAGCGGTCCGGAGAGGCTGAACGGAAGATGGAGTAGAACGGGAGAATGTAAAAAATGACCCACACATAAGGACTTAGTCCCGTACTTTTATGAAAAATATGATGCCACTTCTGCATGTTTGCCATCCTTTTTGCCAGCAAGATTATACCCCCATTTTAGCATAAACCATCACATAAACGGCAATTCCGCTCAACATTTCGGACAAAAAGAAAGACCAGCTCCGGCATCCTGCACGCCGGAACTGTCTTTCTCTTCTGTGACGGCTTCTATTTATTCTGGAATCCCGGTTTGATTACCTTCAGCACCTCGGCTGCCGCAGGCTTCTTTTGCTGCAGCCGCTGCTTCATTTCCTTGAAGCTGACGAACGTTTTGTGCTCCTCATCCCACAGACGGTACTTCAAGGCCTGCAGACTGGTGCTGAGCGTAATGGTTGTCGCTTTTTGCAGCGGCGGGGTGGCATTATGGGCCAGCTCCAGATTATAATTGGGCACCTTCGGGCTCAAATGATGAACATGGTGAAAACCGATGTTGCCGGTAATCCACTGCAGCAGCTTCGGCAGCTTATAATAGGAGCTTCCTTCTACTGCGGCGTTGACATAGCTCCATTCCTCATCATGCTCGAAGTAGGTATCTTCAAACTGATGCTGCACATAGAACAGCCAAATCCCGAGAAAACCGGAGAAGAACACAACCGGCAGCTGCACCAGCAGGAATGCCTGCCAACCGACAAGCATAATCATCGTACCGTACAGAGCCACTATCGAGACATTCGTCAAATACGTATTCATGCGTTCCTTGCGTCTGGCACCTTTGGCGTTGAAACGGTACTGGATCACGAAGACGGCAATGGGTCCGAGTACAAACAAAACCAGAGGGTTACGATAGATCCGGTAGTATAGTCGCTGCAGCGGTTTCGCGGCTGCATATTCATCCACCGTCATAATCCAGATGTCGCCGATGCCTCTTTTGTCGAGGTTGCTGCTTCCCGCATGATGTATCGAATGGCTGTGCTTCCACTGGCGGTAAGGGACCAGAGTGAGCACACCGGTTATTGTTCCGAAAATATCGTTCGCTTTGCGGTTCTTGAAGAATGAGCCGTGACAGCAGTCATGACAAATAATAAAGGTGCGGATGACAAAACCTGCAGCCGGAACGGCGAACAGCAGCGTCAGCCAGTAGGAAACGGATAAGCTGAAATAAGCAGCAGTCCATAGGAGCACTAGTGGTCCAAGTGTATTAATGAGCTGGTAGATGCTCGCTTTACGGTCTGTTTTTTCGTAAGGGGCTACGCTTTTCTTCAAGCTGGAGAGCTGGGATGTCTGGTTTGTAGTCATCGGGATCGTTTCCTCCTCGGATGCATCCATTCAAGGATACTTATCTCTCTACATTATAGAGAAGAAAGTGTCACCCCTGTAAGTCACAAACATCAACCCCGGTGTATGACATATGTCATAGTCACCCCTGAAGAGATTGCCGCCCAGACTCCTTCGCCCTGACCATCGGCAGCAGAATCAGCATCGCCATCAGGAACAGTATGCCACTTCCGGTGAATACTGTGAACAGCGAGAAGGCTTCCTTCAAATAACCTGCCGCAGACATTCCGATCACCATGAAGCCCATGAACATCGGCCCCATTATACCGCCAACCCTGCCCATGTAGCCGGCCTCGGTATTCCGCAGAATCAGTGTGTTGATGCCGATATGGATACACGGGTAAAAGAATCCGGTCAGCGTCTGTAGTAGGATCGTCAATGCTGCATGATGCGACCAGCCCACGCCGACCGTTCCAGCCGCACTGACCAGCAGACCGAATGCCAGCATCGTCTGTGGCTTCACGGCTTTGCCTTTGCTCATAATGAGCATTCCGCCGAGCAGCATCGCCGCCCCGTTCGCCATCATGATCCACTGCAGGAACCCTCTGTCCCTGCCCAGATTCTCAATGATTACGAATACCCCCAGCGGCTGGATCAGTCCTGCGGCAAGCCCCGCAAACGCAAAGGCTGCGCCCAGATTCTTCAGCACCTGGCTCGAACGAACATAATCCAGTCCGGATTTCATTTCAGCCATGATCCCGTTCCGGAGCTTTCCGGCCTGCTGCGGCGCGTCTTTGGGCAGCAGGCCCAGAATAAGCGCAGAGCCGGTGAACATACCGATCATCACAGCCAGCGATACCTCAATTCCGTAATGGTTATAGATGAAAGCGCCGATTACCGGACCAATCACCATAAAGAAAGCAGACAGCGACTGGAACATGGCCATCACACTCTGTAACTGATCTTCAGGCACATGCTGTTTGAACAGCTTCATCGCAGAAGGCTGCGAGAACTGTGACAATATAGCTGATACCAGGGTAGCCAGCAGCAGTGCCCTCCACGATCCGGACATGACAACCAGCAGCACCACAAAGACGGAACATGCCGATAACGCATCACTGATCATCATCGTCCGCTTGGGCAGCCACCTGTCCGCGAAGGTACCGCCTATAATAGCAAACAGAAAAATTGGAGCATATTCGGCCACCGAAATGAGCGAGACATAGAATGGATCATTCTGCGTAATATCCGTCACGTACAGCAGAATCGCAAAGTTCCTCACCCATACTCCGAGCTGCAGAAATACTCTTGACATAATAATCGTTCTTACATATTTGTTCCTTAACACGACGCTATCCCCCATACATTAATATAGACTAAATAGATATATATCTAATCTGTTTATTAATATATAGATATTAAGTTATTTTGTCTAGTCATAAAATAGATTATTATTTCATTAATCTATTTTATAACTGTGAATATGGCTCGAATCCTATAACATCACAGATGGACACTGTTCCATAAAAAAAGTAACCGCTCAAGTGAATGATGTTGGAGCTTATGCGGCTTATGCGCTTATAAGATATTAAGTGCCACCGCATATTACTTCATTTAGATTACTTCTGGGGCGCCTCCAGCAAACAAGCGTACTTGCGCTCCTCATTTCTTCCGTGGTAGCACATTGCATTGTATTCGGTTTTTCTGTGAAAATACTTCTGGCACAACCTGCGATAAACGCACGGCCTACGTGGCACGTCCAGTCCAATTGTGTTCGGTTTTCCGATTACATTCGGCCTACGTGGCGCTCACAGTTCAATTGTGTTCGGTTTTTCGATTACATTCGGCTTACGTGGTGCTCCCAGTCCAATTGTGTTCGGTTTTTCGATTACATTCGGCTTACGTGGCGCTCCCAGTCCAATTGTGTTCGGTTTTTCGATTACATTTGGCTTACGCTACCCACCCGGTCTAATTGTGTTCAGTTTTCCGTTAAAATTTGTTGAATAGATGAACAGACGACGTTCTGTTTTTAGGCGCGCTGCTCATTTTCATGCTGGAGTTGTGCCTTGAAAGACATGTTTGTTTTCGCATACATTGGCTCTCCCTTGGCTCGCGACCGGTGAAATTAGAGGGGTTACTGACGATTATCATCTCTATAACCATAAAAAAAGCACCCGAAGGTGCTCAAAGTGCTCGTACTCATCCTCATACTTATATTCTTATGTCCTATGTTCCTATTTCCCAATGTTCCTATGTTCCTACATTCTTATGGCCTATATGCTATGCTATATGTTCTTATCTGGTCTTTACGGTTAGCGCCACCCCGATGCATCAATCCTGCTTCACATGCTCCTCACGATACTCCGTCGGCGTCTTGCCGGTAGCCTTTTTGAACACCTGAGTGAAGTACCTCGGGTCCTGATAGCCCACAAGCGGCGCTACCTGGTAGACCTTCACATTGCTGCTTCGCAGAATGTACTTGGCATTCTCCATCCGGCAGTGGGTGACGAATTCCAGGAAGGTGTAGCCCGAGATTTGTTTGAACAGTGTGCAGAAATGGCTGATGCTGAGATCGGCCACCTCGGACACTTCCTCAATGCTGAGATCCTTGTGGTAATTGGATTCAATGTACCGTTTAACCTTCTCAATGATGCTGCGCCCATCTTCGCGGGCTGCTGTGCTGTGACTCTGAAGCAGCCATTCACGGAATTCCGACTTGAGTGCTTCGATCATGCCTGACAGCGTTCCCAGGCCATGCAGCTTGCTTAGCAGACTTTCTATCGACCATTCGCTATGGGTGTTCAAATGCTCGAACTGCCGGTACAGCACCACGCTCATCTCAATAATCAGACGCTCCGCGAGCGGCTGCGGAAGGGCCTGGGATTCAATGAAGACAGACATCTCGTCAAAAAGGGCAAGCATACGCTCCAGGTTCAGGGTGCGGATACTTTCAATCAGCGAGAGCTCCAGCTCCTTCGGATACTTCACCTCACGGCTGCCAGCTGCTGCAGTCTCCTCTTCAATGAATACACCGGCTTGTCCGGAATAGAACCGCTGATATAAGGCCTGAGAAGCTAACGGATAGACCGTGCTTAACTGATCAATTCCCTGGGTGGACCGGCTGATGCCAACAGAACAGTTCAGCTTAGAGTAACGTTTGATGCCGGCAATCAGCTGTTCACCGAGCTCTCTTTTGCCGGCACTAATGCCTGCCGGGAAGAGCAAGATCCATTCCCCGTTGTAGAACGGGAAGATGGACAACGCCCCATTCTCCAGGGACCATTCCTCCAGGATATTGCGGACCGCGAACAGCCAGAGATGCTTCTCTTCCGCACTCCACTTGGCTGTCAGCCCGGCATAATCGTCCAGACGGACAACCGCCATGAAATATTCATCTTCCAGCTCGCTATTCTCCAGCCACTTCAGATGCTGCAGCGGACGCGGGTTGCCCAGCGTGAACTCGGCCAGCATGCGCTCGCGGGCAAGCATTGACAAGGTCTGCACTGACAGCATCAGCTGTTCATTTTCCTTCTGGCGGTCAAGCCGCTCTCTGGCCCGGGTGAGCATCTCCGCCAGTTCCTCATGGTCAATCGGCTTCAGCAGATAATCAAACGCACCGAGCCGCAGCGCCTCCCTGGCATATGTAAACTCCCCGTAGCCGCTGATGAAGATAAAAATCAGCTTGGCGCTGCGCGGAAGCACCTCCTTCATTAAAGCGATCCCGTCAATCACCGGCATGCGGATATCGCTGATAATAATATGCGGCGTGGTCTCCTGAATCAGCTGCAATGCAGCTTCCCCGTTCTTTGCTTCACCGACTATCGTCAGGCCAAGCTCTTCCCAGGGAACCGCAACCTTCAGGCTGCGGAGAATAATCGGCTCATCATCCACCAGCAGCACTTTATATTTATCCTTATGTTCACTCATCTCTTGCACCCCCCAGGCTTATTGACCGGCCGAACTCCGGATCAGATTCCAGTATTGCTTGGATGCATCTTGCAGCTGCTGTAAAGCCTGATCCGTATGCATCCCTCCATCAATCATCTCTTCAATTACACTCAGAAATGTCGTTTTCACTTCAGGGGACAACAGATTGTCATATGGCACAAAGCTCTGATTGTTCTCCTCCATCATATCCATGACCTGGGCAAACACCGGGCCGGTCTTATCCGGGTCGAAGGCAATGCGCATCGACGGAATTCTCAGTCCTTCGTATACTATCCGGGTCTGAATCTCCTTCGTATAGAAAGCTTTCATCAGTTCCAGGGCAGCTTCCCGCTTCGCTCCGCTGAGGCTCGAAGAGAGTCCGATTCCTATAGTGTAGCCGCCGGCGATCGACGTCTCTGCCCCCTTGATCAGCGCGGGAAACGGAATTACACCAACCTGGTTCTGGAAATCTGCCGGCGCTGCCGCGCCTGAGAACAAATTGATGTCCCAGTTTCCGTTAAGATACATGGCTGCTTTCCCTTCCGTGAACAGACCCACAGCATTCTCGGTGGATACATTATTGGAATCACCACTGAAAGCACCTTCATCTATCCATTTATCCAGATGGCGGAACGCATCCGAGTAGCTGCTGTTCTGAAAGCTCGCCCCATCCTCCCCGGTAACCAGCTTCTGTATAAGCTCGGGTCCGGCATAGCGGTCCATTAGATAATGGGCGAAGACCCCTGCGGGCCAGAGGTCTTCGTTGCCCAGCGCAAACGGGATATATCCTGCCGCTTTCAGCTTCGTAATGACTCTATCGAGCTCAGCAACCGTTACGGGAATATCCAGTCCGAGCTCAGCGAAGATACTCTTGTTATAATAAAGCGGTTCAGCATTGCCCTCAATGGGCAGCCCATAGATACGCTTATTGAAAGTCCACAGATGCAAATCCTTAAATTGATCGCCCAGTCCGTTCACTTCGGTGAAATCCGTTAGATCCATCAGCCGGTTCGAACGCACATAAGGCTCGATCTCCGCTCCGCCGAAGAGGACGAACATATCAGGCGGTGTTCCAGTGACCATCTCACTCTTCAGCTTCTGCTCCCGGTGAATGGTCTGGTCCAGACCCTCGAAGTTCACCTTCACATTCGGATGGCTCACCTGATAGTTCTTCACAACTTCCTCAAAGATGGCCAGAAGCGGACGGTCATGCTCCTTGATCCAGAAGTGCCGGAAGGTCAGCGTGATTTTTTCGGGAGAGTTATCTTCGATCTGCCCGCTGTCTTCCTGCATAATGAACCATACCGCACCGGACATTAGTACAGTATAGAGCAGAATCCATCCCCAATTGGTCAACCATCTAGCAATACTCCGCTCCTCTTTCATTTGGTTTCTCCTTCTCATGACGGCTGAATCTTCGGAATCCGGATACAAATTGTTGATCCAAAGCCGGGGGATGAGCAGACCAGAATGCCATAGGGATTGCCGAACCGGATGTTCAGGCGCTCATGCACATTCTTCAGGCCCACCCCGCTGTCACTGTATTTCTTGGCATTGGCCCTTTCCTTGTTCCATTGGCTCATTAGCACCTCAAGGTCAAAGCCCGGTCCGTTATCCTTGACGATAATGATAACATCATTGCCGTTCTCCTGTGCCTTGACCGTAATGGTGCCATGCTCCTCCATCTGTTCAACTGCATGATATAAAGCGTTTTCGACGATCGGCTGGACAATCAGCTTCTGGGTCATCACGTACCTCAGCGGTTCAGGCAGCTCCAGCTCATACGAGAACTTCTCTCCGAAACGGAACTTCTGAATATCGAGATAATGGCGGACATGCTCGAATTCCATTTGCAGCGGAATCAGCTCCTGGTTCTGGCTGATGCTGATCCGCAGCAGCCTGCCGAGCGAAATAACCATTTTACTGATATCCCTGTTACCTGCCAGCACGGCCATCGAATTAATTGATTCCAGTGAATTATAGATGAAATGCGGGTTAATCTGCGCCATCAGCGCCTTCATTTCCGCTTCCTTCTTGCGCGCCTGCTCCGTCTGCACCTGCTCAATCAATTCATTGATTTGCGTGCTCATCCTGTTGAAGCCGTCAATGAGGGAATCACTCTCATCATTGGCACGGAGCGGTACGGGGATCGGGATGAATATCCCCTGCTTGACCCGCTTCATTCCATTTACTGCACTGTTAATGCTGCGGACGAGCCTGCGGATGAAATAATGGTCGAACAGAAAAGCAGACAGCAGCGACACAATCCCGAGGATAACCGCAATATTACGGATAGATACCGATTCTGATGAAATCAGATTCATCGGTGTAATAGCAGCCAGATACCAGTCTGAATTATGTGAGGGCAGGAAAGTGATCAGAGACCGCTCCTCCTGATAATTGTCAATGTAATAGTCCTGCTCCTGCGTATAATCCTCCTGCAAAAATGGAAAATCCGTCCGCTCACCAATATGCTCCCCCGACTTGTTAAAGACGATATTGCCCTGCTTGTTCACCAGCAGAATATCCCCTTTCTTCAAGGTGGCAGCCTCCCAGAAGATTTGATCGAGCAAATCCGGCTTCACGTAAACGACCAGGTAGCCAATATCCTCCAGAGAATAGAAATCCTTAATCACTCTTGCCTGCACAAGCACAGGTTTACCCGCGCTTGCCGAGCCGTTCTCTCCGGGACCGGACCAGACAGGACGCCCCTCGGCACTATTCATCGCTCCGAACCAGACCTGATTTTGCATTTCGGCAAAAGACATCGGCGCGTTATATTGATAGATCAGCCGGTCTTTGCCGTATAGGCTGAAGGAGGTGATCATTGGATGAATTAACAGCAGATTGTTGATCAACTGCTTGTTGTCATAGGTGAGGACAAAGTTCTGCTGCTTGAGCGCCTGCTGAATTGGCGGCTGCGTAATGGCTGAATTGGTGGTCGATGAAATCTCACTGAGCGCGAACTTCAGCTTGCGGTCCGTCTCCTGCAGGGAGATCCAGTAGAAATTGCTTGATTTCTTCTCCATAGCATTAGAGAAATTGACATACGTAACAATCCCCATGACGATCACGGGAATGAAGACGAGAAGAATAATAGCAAACAAGATCTTACGACGGAGCTTCATGTATGTTCCCTTCCTCCAGCTGACTCTGTCTATTATTATTCTTCATAGCATTCTTTATTTCCTGTCGCAGTCATTTATAGATTGGTTAACCGGGTGGAGCAAGCGTTTTCGCCTGCTTCACTGCATAGTTCCATTCTTTGGCCGGATCGGCTTTTTTTTCCGACACGTTTCTCAGCGCATTCTTGAAGAAGGTATCAGCCCTGTCATGCAGCGGTCCGTAGTATACCCATTTAACACGGTTAGCCGCTTTACCGAATTCAACAGCAGTCTGCTGGCCGCCGAAGAACTCATCCTTGAAATCTGCGAATGCAGGATCTTCATACAGAGCAGGGGTCGAGGGGATCAGCCCTTTGGTCTTGAAGGACTCCAGCTGATTCTCCTTGTTAACGAGCCACTGGATGAATTCATAGGCTTCCTTCGGATGCTTCCCTTCCTTAGGCAGGGTAATGAACGAACCGCCCCAGTTGCCGACGCCTTCAGAAAGCTGGGCAATTCTCCATTTGCCGGAAGAATCAGGTGCACTGCTTTTGATTTTGCCGGCAAGCCATGCCGGTCCTATCACAACTGCGAATGAACCGTCATTCATGCCTTGTTCCCATTCAGGCGACCAGATCTCCGAATTGCTGATCCAGCCTTCCTGAATGCCTTTAACAGTAAAGTCATACGCTCTCTTCAAATACGGATTGGTGTCGCCGAAGAATGTTCCATCTGTTCTGCTGAAATAGATTTCATCTACAGACTGGTCTCGAAGTGCATTAAACGTAAGATCCGTCAGGTCGGAAAAGTACTTCCCGGTTATTTCTTTGAAATCTTTGGCGACAGCAGCGAATTTATCCCATGTATCGATCGCTGCGCTGAACCCTTCAGGGTCGCCGGGCAGGCCGGCTGCTTCAGCCAGATCGGTGCGGTAATAGACCACAGTTGGTCCGATATCAGCCGGAAGTCCAAGCTGGAAGCTGCCGTCCACGGATGAGGCTTGTTTCCACTTCCATTTTAGAAAGTCCGTCTGGATATCTTTGGCTCCAAGGTCGTTCAGATTATAGAATTTGTCCTGAACACCCAGGTAATGTTCCATGAAACCGGCCTCAAGCTGGAAAATATCGGGCGTACCCGAACCTGCCGAGAATGCTGCCGCCAGTTTGTTATGGTGTGCATTCGTGTCACCGGTGTTCTGCACCTTAATGGTTACATTCGGGTGTTCCTTCATGTATGTATTGGCCAGCTCTTCATAGTTCATGTCGCCCATTGTCCAGAAAGTAAGCTTTACCTTCGCTTCGGGCTCTGTATTCTTCTCCCCGGAGGTTGGTGCATTCGCGCTTGCTGTATTGTTACCCGTATATTTATCCGCAGCAATGTTGCCGCTGTTGTTGTTAGCTCCGAATGCCGCGGGCGAACCTATGAGTATGATGGAAACCAGCGTCAGCGCCAAGTACTTTGCTTTTTTCATTCCTCTGTACCCCTCCTCAAAGGTTTCTCTTACAAGATTTAGTGTACAGTAGGCGAGTGTTTTTTTTTGAGGAGGCAAACCGCCGATTTATGGTGGAAATATTTCCGATTCGGCAGCTTTACCAAACGCGAGGCTTCAATACAGAAGAAACCAGACTGCTATTCAGTCCACAACGCACAACGGGGCTGTCCCAAAAGTAGGTTTTCTACCGCGGAAGACAGTTCTCTTCATTCTTAACACTACAAAAAGTGAGCAGAGCAGCGATTCTCCCGTTATTGGAGGATCGCTGCTCTGCGTTTTTGGTCATTGGTGGCTTGCTTCAGCAGATTATGAGCAAGGGAAAGCCATCCGACCTCAAGCGACACTTTCTCCATGCCGCGAAGCAGAAATCACCGGAACCCACGGTTGTTCTTCAGTTGTCCAAATACACTTTCTGGCTCCGTCATTCGGCGTACGGCCAAGGCGTAACCTTCCTCACTCCGTAGAATTTCCCGAGCCTGTTTCTGGTATCGTAGTCGTTCCAAACTGACGACCACCTCCCGATTTCCTGCCGCTTTCGTGCAATGCTCCTTTAGGGGGCAGCCGTCACAGGAGCCGCTTCGGTAATGACGTCTACGAATTTTATAGCCGCTCTCTAAGGTCTTTTGCTTTCCCTATGAAAATGCAGCATTTTCCCGGCTGGGCACGTCCAGTTATCCTCGGCTGTATGGTGTATCCAGTTCTCAATTTTACCAACATTCGCTTTCCAGGCTTTGCTCTTTTCCTTGTGGTAGCTGCCGTACTTTACTACCGCCTGAATCTTTTCCCTTTCCAGATAGGCGTAGTTTTCTTCGCTGCCATAACCTGCATCCGCAATGACTGTCTTTGGCAATTTCCCGAGGATCTGATTCCAGCCGGTTGACGGCTGCATTCACGAACGCGATCGAGGTGGTTCGAAGGAATATCTTCTTCGAGATCCATGGGCAAGCAAAGTTGGTCCATGGACTATTAAATGTACAAAGAAATCGCTCCTTTGGGAATGGTTGGGTGGTACCTCCATTTTACCAAAACGAGCGATTTCTTTTTGTGATTTTTGAAAGACCTTTTAGAAACGCCCCCCGCTTTAACAGCGGAGAGGACGGACTGATTGTGGAAAAGCGGTAGCGGTCGCCTTGCTCTCCGGATTTTTACCGCTAAGGGAAATAAATAAAATCTGGAGAGCACAGCGATTGTAGCAACGGTCCGTTCGCGCAGCGTCCACACCACGTTCACAAGTTAATCCAACTCAAAAAAAGAGGGGCCGTCCCAAGCAGCCATTTCATGGCTTTTGGGACAGCCTCGTAAAATGTGGATAAGCGATTTATTCGCGCTTCAATTGCTTGGTGTTGGCTAGATACAGCGTGATCACCAGTACAAGTATGGCACCGGAATACAATATAGTGTCCAGCGGACTCTCATGATCGATGATGATCAGCCGGATGATCGCCGTAATGCCGATATAGATGAAATAACGGAGCGGGAAATGATAATGGGCCTCGAAATACTTGATAATCAGCGCAATGAATTCGAAATACAGGAAATACACCAGTATCCCTTCGAGCAGCTCCAGCTTGGATAATTCACTGGCATCATTAATGTGGCTGAAGATGTATACTGTTTCCTTGCCCAGGAAAATGACCAGAATCAAGGCGAGTACAACAAGGGACAGGTTCAATACCCATTGCAGAACCAGCGGCACAACAGCGAATTTGTTAAGAATTTTCATCGTATCAGCTCCTGCTCCAGGTTAACCCACAGTATAGAAGTGATTACGTTTCCAGTGCAAGTACTGCTTAACCGGGATGAGCGAAGTGGATTTATGGCCTGCTCGCGGGTATACTGTTTGTATTTACTGAACTACTTTCATCCCTATAAAAAGGAGATTTATCCCATGCCCATCAACCGTCCTTTGCTGACCGACAGCGATCTCCAGGAAGCGATTGACCGCAAGCTGCCCGTCCGTGTATTCCAGGATGACCATCTAGTGAATTCCGGTGCGACTGTGGTCCGCTTCACAGATTCAGATGTTGTGATCCAGTCCCGGGTCAGCGATTTGACCTATTATTCGCGCAGCCGATGCGAATTCTTCGAAGTCCGGCCGTAGCACATGAAAGAACAAGCCTTGGGCAAGTGTGAGCTATGCGGCCGTTCCCCTCTCGCAACCACCGTCCATCATCTGATTCCCCGTGAGAAAGGCGGAGCCCTGCTGCCTACCGCTCTTCTCTGCAAGGCTTGCCACCGGCAGATTCATGCCCTGTATACCAACAGCGATCTGGTCATTCTTGGCCTGACAACGCTAGACAACCTTAGACACGACCCCAGGATCGCCGCATATCTCCAATGGATCATCAGGCAGCCGCCAGGTTCTGAGCCTAAGCTCCGCAAATCCAAGCGTGTGCGGGGTGGATATTAAGCCGCTTGACCGAAAATATGAATAGATTGCCTGATATAGAGACACTATAGAGCGGAGAATGGCCGGCAGGCCAACAATACTCTATAGTGAGGCAGGTGCGTTTATGTTCAAGCGCTTTGACGAAATTGCCATTGAGATTCCTGAAGTGGAGCGTCCCGATCCAAATGCCGCAGCAGCAGTTCAAGAGCTGCTTGGCGGTAAATTCGGCGAGATGTCGACACTGAATAACTATCTGTTCCAGTCGTTTAATTTCCGCAGCAAAAAAAAGCTCAAGCCCTTCTACGATCTCGTTACAAGTATCACTGCAGAAGAACTTGGTCATGTAGAACTGGTATCGCATGCGGTCAATAAATGCCTGTGCGGATCAACAGCCTATAAGGAACCGGATCAGACTCCGCTTAATCCGTTCAAAGATGCGCGAAATACATATTTCGCCCTCGGCGGAGCCCAATCCGCTATGCCCTTCGACTCTATGGGCCGTCCCTGGAGCGGTGAATATGTCTTCAACAGCGGGAATCTGATTCTCGATCTGCTGCATAACTTCTTCCTGGAGTGCGGTGCCCGTACACACAAGATGAAGGTGTATGAATTGACCGACCATCCGGCTGCGCGTGAGGTTATAGGTTATCTGCTGGTCCGCGGGGGAGTCCATGTAGTGGCTTATGCCAAAGCGCTGGAGGTGGCTACCGGTGTTGATGTCAGCAAGCTAATTCCAATCCCTTCCCTCAGCAACAAGGCTTTTAATGAGACCCGGAAATACGAGTCCAGAGGCGTTCATACGAAGCTGTATACGAACAGCGATGGTGACTTCACAGCGATCAGGCAGATCTGGAAGGGGCTGCATCCGGAGGATGGACAGCCGCTCGAAGTAATCGAAGGTATACCTAAGGGCTTCCCGGTTCCCGAGGCGCCAGAGGTGCCTGAAGAATTCGCTCCGGGCATCTCCGAGGACGATTTCCTCGCCATTGCTGCCCGCCTGCAGTCGGCAGCCAATATAAGCTCTTCCGGAAATACGAATTAAACGCTAAGCTGCACCAGGTAAGTAGAGTGAAATAACCAGATATACAAAGAAGCAGGTGCCCCCCATCCGGGAAAGCACCTGCTTCTTCTGGTTCTATAGTTTGCTGCGATATATTCTGCATCTGGCGGTTCCTATTTGAGATTCATTTCTTCCTATCGCCATAAGCGCTCAGCTTCTCATTGAGAACTTCCTGAAAGCTCTGGACTTTGTCTTCTGACTTCTGCGGCTTAGGATTAAGAACGGGCTGAGGTCTAAAAAACTGATGATTAAAAGCCATAAGATTATGTACGCTCATACTCATTGAAGTTCAACCTCCTTCTGTAATCTTCACCTTAGTTTGCGTGAGTGCGAAATATCTTATCCCTTATATAACCTGCTCTTTCCAGTCTTAAACAGTTATTTATTAATTTAAGCAAAAAAATAACCTCCAGGCCGCTAACCCGGCCGGAGGCTATGTACAAACACAATTACCGCTTATCTCTTCAGTGCTGCCCAGGATGCTTCATCCAGCAGTCCCAGCTCCTCCTGGTTTAGCCGGAAGGCCATGGCACCGATATTCTCCCGGGCATGGCGGGCTTTGGATGCTCCCGGGATGGCAACTACGGTGTCGCCATGATAATGAATGAGCCAGTTAAGGGCTACCTGGCCCGGTGTCACCTCATATTTCTCTGCCAGCTTACCCAGAGAATCAATCAGCGGCTTACTGCGGGTCAGACCGGCATCGTCCAGACCCGATTGCATCCGCCGTATCCGGGAGACTGCAGCAATCTGCGACGGATCATTGTGGAAGCGACCGGTCAGGATGCCTTGCTGCAATGGAGAGTAGGCGATAATGGAAATCCCCAGCTCCTTGGCAGCGGCCAGAGTCCCATTCTGATCGATATTGCGGTGCAGCAGATTGTATTTGACCTGATTGGATACCAGCGGGAGCCCGAAGGTTTTCAACAGCCGGTGTGCCTCCACCATCTGCTTGGCGGAATAATTGCTTACGCCCACATAACGGATTTTGCCTGCCCGCACAAGTCCAGCCATAGCTTTCATCTCACTGGCAATGGAGGATAAGGAGAACGGCTGATGAATCTGATACAGATCAATTCCTCTTCCTCCCAGACAGGCGATGCGCTGGTCAATCGTTGCGGTAATGGAGCCGGCTGTCCGCAGCAACGGCCACCACTTGGTAGCGATCAGCGGTGCGGCATGCGGGTTGCCTTCCTTCCGGAGCTGATCCAGCACATGAGCCAGCGCCTCTTCCGATTTGCCCCCTCCATAGATTTCTGCCGTATCGACCCAGTTCATGCCGCCTTCCAGGCTGACCCGTACAATATCCAGAATATCCGCATCAGTGAGATTACTCCAGTAGCGGCCCACGATGCCGCTTCCCCGGCTGAACTGCCAGCAGCCGAGTCCAAGCGGCGATACGGATAAATCCGACTGCCCCAGCAGGCGTAAATTGACCTTGCTTGTCAGTGTCTCCATAGTTCATCCTTCTCTCAGAGAATTAATTGAATCCAATATGTAAGAGCATATATAGCTATGAGACAATATCATTGTACACAAAGCTTAAGTCTTACCCTACGGGCTGTCAATTGTAGTGCCATTAACACTGCATAATAAGGCCATGGCCTTAAAAAAGGAGGATATGGTATAATTGCCCTGCCATACTGCTCTAATTCTTGCAGGAAGCTTACATAAACACAACCATAACGGAGGGAATTCATTATCCATGATTAAATTTCTAGGTTTCCTGCTGCTGTACCGTCTGCTCGGCAATCCATTTCTGGCCCTGATCATTCTGCTCGTCGTTCTATATTTTGTAGACCGCCGTTATGTAGGCATTCTGCCCAGCTTCTCCAAGCCTTTCCGCCGCAGCCGCCAGATTTCCAAACTGCGCTTGACCATTGCACAGAACCCGAACGATGTAACCGCCAAATTCGATCTGGCCCGGCTGATGACAGAGCGCAAACGCTACAGCGAGTCCAAGGAGCTTCTGACAGCAATTGTTGACCGTTACGAAACATCGGCTGAGTATTGGGTGGAGCTGGGATATGCTAACCTCAAGCTGGGCCAGCTTCCCGAAGGAGAAGCCCAGATGCTCAAGGGACTGGAGATCAACCGCAGGGCGCAATACGGGCAGCCCTACCTTCGACTTGCCGAAACCTTCCGGCATGTAGACCATGACAAGGCACTCCACTATGTGAGCCAATTCCAGGAGATTCAGACCTCCTCCAGCGAAGCTTATTATCTGGCGGGTTCCATGTACAAGGCTTTGGGGCGCGGGGAAGATGCCAAGCGTGCTTTTGCCGAATCGCTTGCCGTCTACCGCACCTTGCCCAAATACAAGAAACGCCAGGAACGCGGCTGGGCGCTGCGCAGCTATTTCGCCAAGCTGCGCTGAGCGGCTTATTATTAATGATACAGGACCTTTACCGCAAACAACCTCCGGCTGCTGCACGTTACCGTGCCCCGGAGGTTGTTTGTGTTATTTTACAGGAACCGTTATCTCAAGTTCAGGGATTTAGAGCTCCTTAGAGATTCAGGGATTTGGGCTGTTCCTCTGCAGCTGCCGTACCGAACGGCCACCAGTTGGCCCGGCCGAACATCCGCACCATTACCGGCACGAAGAACGGAAGGAACAGCAATGCGTACAGGGCCAGACCAGATAGCACCACGGTGGCAATCTGCATCATCGACAGCACCCCTGAAGGATACATCGAGGCGAAGGTTCCGCCAAGAATAACAACGGCTGACAGAATTACCGTCCCCATATTCCGCATGGCATGCAGAATGGCTTCACGCACATCCCATGTTTTATTCTCATTGAACCGGGCCATCAGGAAGATACTATAATCTACCCCGAGGGCAATCAGCATGACGAAGCTGAAGAACGGAGTCGTCCAGGTGATCCCGGAATAGTTCAGCAGATGGACGAAGATCGCCTCCGTTACGCCCAGTGCTGTAAAGTAGGTAATCAGCAGTGAGATAATCAGATACAGTGGCATAATGATTGACCGGAGCAGCAACACCAATATAATAAAAATACCGCCCAGCATCAGAATCACGGTCCGCGTGTAATCTTCATTAGAGATTTTCTGCAAATCGCTGTAGGTGCTGGTCACGCCGCTCATGGCTGTCTCCGCATTTTCCAGCTTCGTACCGGCCACGGCACGGTCCACTGCAGCCTGGATATCTCCGACACTGTCAATGGCTTCAGCACTGTATGGATTCTCAGCGAATACAACATCCAGTGTCATGACCTTACGGTCTCCGGACAGATAGGTATCAAATACCTGCTGAATACCGTCAGCTTCAAGCGCCTCTGCCGGTACGAAGAACCCGCTCAGCTCGTCATCCTTGGCATCCTGAATCTGCTTAAGATAATCCTGCGCGGAACTCAGGCCGCCAGTAATTTGTCCCAGGCCATCTGCACTTTGGGTAAGTCCGCCCTGCAGCTGGCCAAGCTGGCCTGTAAGCTCACCGAAACCGTCCGCGAGCTGCTGCTGTCCGCCTTGCAGCTGATCCAGCCCGCTGGTGATGGACGGAATCTTGCCGACAATCTGCTCCTGTCCGTCTGCCGCCTGATTCAGGCCGGATTGCAGCTGGCCGATACCGGCCACCAGCTGATCCAGTCCATTCGCCAGCGCGGATTGGCCTGCTGCCGCTTTGGCATAACCGGCATTGGCTTCGCTCAGGCCCGCTGCCGCCCCTTTGAGCTGGGCTGATATCTGGCCCAGCCCTCCGGCCAGCCCTGCAGCTCCAGCGCCGCTCTGCGTCACTGTACCTTTGATCGTCTGGTAATTGATATCCTGCAGCAGCTCCGGATGCGCGGACTCAAGTCCGGTGAAGGAGCCTTGTAGGCCTGTCAGTGCATCGGCAACACCCTGAAGCTGTGTCTGCAGGCCGGCAAGCCCTCCATCCAGCGCCGTCAGGCCGCTTCCGATCTTCTTGTAGCCTTCGAGCAGTGACGTATTGGCCGCTGCCAGCTGTTTCGCGCTTGCCGCCGCCTGCGAGAGGCCGGTCTTAATCTCTCCGGCTCCGGCTGATCCGCTGCGGATTCCGTTCTCAATACGTGACAGGCCGTCACCCAGCGCATCGATGCCTGCCTTGAGCTCAGCTGTACCTTCCGTCAGCTTGGCGCTCCCGGATACGGCCTCTGTAAGTTTCGGCCCATTCTCTTTCAGTTGCTCGCTTGCTTCAGCAAGCCCGCTCTGAATTTTGGTTAAGCCTTCATTACTCTGATCCAGCCCGTCGGCGAGCGTAGCGACCTGGGTAGGGATCAGGAAATCGTTAATTTGCTCCCCGGTCGGACGGGACATGCTGCGCACAGCCTTGACTCCGTCCACCTTTTCCAGCTCACGGCTGATTTTCTCGGCCAGGCCCATATATTCAGCCGTATCCATCCGGTCATCATTCTTTATGACAATCTTGCCCGGCATCGACTCACCCGGACCGAAGCTTTCCGAGATCATGTTGAAGCCTTTGACCGACGCGTAATCCGAGCCGATTTCATCCATGCTGTTGAAGCTCAGCTTCCCGCTGTATGTAAGCAGGAACGGCACAACGATGACTGCCACAATCAGCAGCGCAGCCCAGGGTCTCTTCAGGGAGAAGGAGCCTGCCGCCCCCCAAATCCGGCTCTCGCTGTGCTCCAGCTTGCCGCGTGACGGCCAGAACAGCTTTTGGCCCAGCACCGCCATGAAGAACGGTACAATCGTCACGAGCGCCAGCAGCATCACGGCAATCCCGACAGCCACCGCGACCGCTGAACGGTACAGCATGAATTTGGACAGGCCGATCGCCAGGAATCCGACGAACACCGCCAGCCCTGAATAGAATACGGTACCGCCCGCTTTACGGTAAGTAGAGATAATGGCACTTGTCGTATCCTCGGAATGGGCAAGTTCTTCCTTGAACCGGCTGATCAGCAGAATGCAGTAATCCGTCCCGATCCCGAACATAACAGCGACCATGAAAATCTGTGTGAACGTGGACAGGGGGAAATCAAACCGGTCCACCAGAAAAGCCACAACCGACTGTGACACAATATAACTCAGCCCCACGGTTAACAGCGGCACAAACGGCGCTACGAACGAGCGGAACACAACGAACAGAATGAGCAGAATAAAGACAACTGTAATGTATTCCGACTTCTTCAGCCCGGCTTCAGAGCTGGCAATCGTATCTTCTGTAATCAGCCCTTCACTGGTCATATAATGATCAGCGGTGACGTCCCCCAGCAATGCCCCGGCCTTGGCCGGCAGCTCTTTAACCTCTTCTTCTCCGCCCTGCACCGACAAAGCAACCATGATTGTATTGCCGTCTTTGGCAATAAGGGTATCCTTAAGTTCAGGCTGTGTAAAAGGATCGGTGATCGCACTGAGATTCAGGGAAGCCTTATTCGCCGCCAGCTTCTCAACGCCTTGCTTAATACTCTCGGTGTCCGCAGCCTGCAGGCCCTCCGGCTTGTTGAACACAAGCGCAACCTGATGTACGGTTTCCCCGCCTTTGGCTTCTGCCACTTCCTTCATGATTTCGGCGGCTTTTGACGAAGTGTATCCTGCCGGGACCGAGATCTGCCCCTTCTCCCGTACCAGATCAGACATAGCCGGGGCGGTCAGGAATAGCACTACTGCCACCGCCAGCCAAATAGCGATAATTGCCCATCTTGCTTTTAAAATAGTTCTCAATTTTGTCTACCTCCTGGTTCCTGCATCAAAAATGCCAGCTTCTCAAACATCGTAATGAACCGCTCGATATCGTGATCCTCGAAGTGGAACAAGTAGGGGGAGATAACCTCCTGCATCTGCTTCTCAGAAGTGCTGTAGACACTTTTGCCATGCTCGGTCATCGTCAGATACACCTGCCGGCGGTCATTCTCATCACGGGTCCGCTCAATCATTCCCGCTTCGTCCAGCCGGTTGATAATAGCCGTAATTGAGCTTTTGCCCACCGCTACAGCCTCAGCCAGATAGGTGGAAGTACATTTCTCCTGTCCGGCAATCAGCCGGAGGATCAGGAACTGGTCATTCGTCAGCCCTTCGCCAAAAATATCCCTGAGCCTGGCGTTAATCTGCCTGGTAACCACTATATATGCGTCCACGTAACGGTTGATCCATTCCTCTGCATCTTTTTTCATGCGGGTTCCTCCTTTACGAAATAATAGTTCACGTGTAGAACAGTTTCACAGTAAAACTATATTGTCCTAATCTTAAAAAGTCAACCGCTCATCATGAATTTTACATTCCAGCGCAAAAACAGCCACCCTGCACCGTAAAGTGCTGAATGGCTGTTCTCTTCCGGTATGTTCTGTCTGTGATGTTCTGTTACGTTGATGCCAGCCTTTCCGCTCTACTCCTCGTCCTCGGTCTCTTCAACCTCGTACACACAGCGGAATATTTCGATTCCGGCTGCATTCTCGCCCAGGCTGTATACCATAAATCCAAGGCTGCGATAGAAATCCGCGGCAATCTCATCTTCGGTCTCCGCCACCAGATAACGCGGCTGACGGGTCGTCACCAGTTCCAGAATCATCCCCCGCGCATAGCCCTTGCCCCGGTTCTCCGGCAGCACTGCAATATGGCGGATATCCAGCGAACCGTCTTCAGTCTCTTCAAAGCCGGTGAGGCCGAGCAGCAGCCCTTCCTCCTCCCAGCCGCATAGCTGCAGCGCCGCTTGCTCCCGGTATTCTGCCGACGTGCGCTCCAGCGCATCCGGATCATCTATAACCGCATAAGCCAGCAGTTCGTTCACCTCAGGTGTTCCGACAAGTGGCTTCAAATCAATCAACATTATGTGACCTCCTAAAAGTTTGTTTAACACGCAGCAGTGCATATCCCGCCCATACCCCCAGCAGATTAAGCAGCAGGTCATCAATATCCAGGCTGCCCGCCCGCAGCAGCATTTGCATCAGCTCAAGCACTATTATACATAGAACGGATACTAGCGTTAACCGCAGCAATGAGCGGTAGGCGGTGCTAACCAGAGGCAGCAGGATGCCAAAAGGCACAAACACAGCAACATTACCCAACAGGTTGACCACCCGCCCTGAGTAAGACACTCCGTTACTCATATCAAAATACAAACGCATTGTGCGCAGCGGCTCCAGATTGTAGCGCAGCGGCCCCTCCGTCTGAACCGTCCGTCCAAAGCCGAGAAACATCCAGTAGATCAGCACTGCACTGTATATGAGTAGCAGCAGCCAGGCCAGTATCCGCCGCCCCGGGGGCAGCTTCTGTCTGTTTGCCGCCGGTTTTCCTTTCCGCCGGTGTTTACGCGTGTTAGAGATTGCTCTCACCTTCAATGATTTCAATGGTGCCGTCATTCTTGCCGATCACTGCCATATCGGCAATACCGATGAACAGCCCGTGCTCCACGACTCCTGGAATACGCTGGAGGGCAAGCGCCAGATCAGCAGCAGAGTCAATAGCCTCGAAGCGGCAGTCAGCAATGTAGTTGCCGTTATCCGTCTTATACAGCTCACCGCCGCTGCGGCGCAGCTCCGGCTTACAGCCAAGCTTGGCCAGGTCAGCGACAGTCCATTCCCAGGCAAACGGCACGATCTCAACCGGCAGAGGGAATTTGCCAAGTGTGGTCACTGCCTTGCTCTCATCTGCTACCACAATCATACGGGTGCTGCCCATCGCAACAATCTTCTCGCGGAGAAGCGCTCCGCCTCCCCCTTTGATCAGCTGCAGTGCACCATCAAGCTCATCCGCGCCGTCAATGGTCAGATCCAGAGAATCCACTTCGCCAAAAGCAACCAGCGGAATCCCCAGCTCACGGGCCTGATCCTCCGAAGCCTGCGAGGTTGCCACTGCCGTGATGTTTAAGCCTTCGCTAACACGTTCACCCAGCTTGCGGATGGCCCAGTAAGCCGTAGAACCCGTACCCAGCCCTACCTTCATTCCGTCCTGCACGTACTCGACGGCTTTCTCTGCTGCCAGCTGCTTAACATTGATACTCATTTTATTACCCCCATGTTATCCGTTATAATGAACCAAGTACAATAATGCACACCAGGAGGATTCCGGATGAGAACCGAAAATCAGATTCAATCCAAAATCAACGAATTAACGCTTCAGCGCAGATCTCTGGAGTCGCGGCTGGCACCCTTGTCTGCCGGTGATCCGCAGCGGGCAGCGCTGAATGTCCAGCTAACCCGGCTGGAAGATATGATGATGATGCTCGAATGGGTACTGAACGCACCCACGGGTAAATATCACGCCTAACGGATAGTTAAGGACAATATGTAAGCCCGAACAGATCAGCGGGCAGGCCTACACTGTCAGCTCAGATATAATCGTTGAGCATGGCCTCATACAATATGGCATTGTCATGTTCAAAGCAGATAAATTCAATCCGCTGCAGCGGGAGCTCCGCTGATGTCCGTTCACGCACATAAGTGACGGCTGAATCCAGCGCCGTCTTGCAGGCCAGCTCTTTGGGAAAGTTAAATATTCCGGTACTGATGTTCGGAAAGGCCACACTCCGTGCTCCGTAGGAGCATGCCAGACTGAGGCTGCTGCTATAACATTGGGATAAAATAGCCGTCTCGCCTGCAGTGCCCCCTTTCCAAATCGGTCCTACAGTATGAATGATTCCCCGGAACGGGAGAAGACCTGCTGTGGTTACCGCGGCTTGTCCCGGGAGTATTCCGCCTTGCTTCTGCCGGATTACAGCGCATTCTTCCGCAATGCGGGGTCCGCCTGCCCGGTGAATCGCCCCGTCCACTCCCCCGCCCCCGTAGAGACCTGAGTTGGATGCATTCACAATCATCTCACCCTGCCAGGCGGTAATATCGCCTTCACTTACTGAAATCACTACATTGTTAACGGTGATTTGCATGTTCGGCCTCCTGTTTCGCCGCAGTCTCCAGCGCTTTAATCAATTCCTTCTCCCCCCTGCGGGCAGCCTTGCCCGGAAAAGATAAATGTTCAAACCGGACTCCCTGCAGCGCGGCCTGGCGGAGATTGCTGAGCATATAATTCTGCGCGTCGGATAACACCATCTCGCCCCGTCCGGCAGCAACCCTGCACAGCGCATGCGTGATGAAGGACTCTTCGTCCGCCCCGTCAAACAGTGTGAATTGAAACAAAGGGACTGCTTCCGGCAACTCCTCATTTGGAGAGAAAGTCTGATGATATACAGAATACATCAAATGGCCGGTGTAGGCTCTGGATGAATCATTCTCCCGTTCAGCAAGCATTCTGCTGTTCTGAAAGGCAATAATTCCGGCGGCGAACAGCAGAAACAGCACCACACTTCCAATCAAAGTAAATATTCCCTTCACCGCCAATCGCATGAAATGGACAATACCGTTTCTATATTATCATGTAGAGAAGTCTGCCGTGAATGGCCCAGACGCAAGAAATGTTTATTTAAGCGTTTCATCTATAAAGTTATTTTGAGATATTCAAATTAACAGTTGAAACTTCCCGTGGCATGTCTCATAATGAAGTGGAGCAAACTGATTTGTCAATCCATACGAAATCAAGGGAGGATACCTGGAAATGAAATTTTTCTTGGATACCGGAAATATTGAGGAAATCAAACGTATTACCCGCCTCGGATTAGTGGATGGCGTAACGACGAACCCGTCGCTGATCGCCAAGGAAGGCAGATTGTTTAAAGATGTAATCAAGGAGATCGTGGCGATTGTTCCCGGTCCGGTCAGTGCTGAAGTTATCGGTCTCACAGCGGAAGAGATGCTTAAGGAAGCTTACGAAATCGCTGAATGGGCTCCGAATGTCGTAATCAAGCTGCCAATGACTGAAGATGGTCTTGAAGCTTGTTATGAACTGACTAAGAAAGGCATCAAAACTAACGTTACGCTCGTATTCTCTGCTGCTCAGGGCCTCATGGCAGCCAAAGCAGGTGCTACTTATATCAGCCCGTTCGTCGGACGTCTGGACGATATCGGCGTTGACGGCATGAAGCTGATCAAGGATCTGAAGACCATTCTTACCAACTATGGCCTGAAATCCGAAATTATTGCAGCCAGCATCCGCAATATCGCCCATGTAGAGCAAGCAGCTATTGCCGGCGCTCATATTGCGACCATCCCGGGTTCACTCTTACCTTCCCTCTGGAAGCACCCGCTGACAGACAACGGAATTGAGCGTTTCCTGAAGGATTGGGAGAAAGTGCCGCAAGTTTAAACTCATAACGGTTTTTTAGTTCGAGCCCCTTTCCGCGAACGCGGAGCGGGGCTTTTTGTTGTTTGCTGTCCCGCAAATGCCTTGACCAATTTGATTGTTGTAATTATAATTGTCATGACAACTATATTCGAAGGAGCAAATTTATGCCGCATTCTTCTCCGCAGCAATTTCTCGGTTTCCTGCTGGGCTCCACCCACCGCAGGATTACCACCGGATTTGCCAGGGCTCTGAAGCCTTATGATATTACTCCCGAGCAATGGTCGGTCCTGCTCATGATCTGTGACCGCAGCGGAATCAGCCAGAAGGAGGTTGCCGCTGCTGCCGCCAAGGACCAGCCGACCACTGCACGGATCGTTGAGCTCCTTCTCAAGAAAGGGTTCATCAGCAAGTCAATGAATCCCGGTGACCGCAGGGCTTTTCAGCTCTACGCCACAGAAGAAGGGCAGTCGCTTATCGGAAATACGCTCGAACTCGAGCAGCAGACCATTAATACTGCCGTGGCCGGACTGAATCCGCATCAGCTTGAAGAGCTCCGCAGCATGCTGGAGCTGATCTACCACAACACCAACCATCAAGAATAGGAGCATACACCTTTGAGCAATTCAACAGAACGTCTTTGGACCAAGTCCTTCATTACTCTCACCCTATGCAATCTGCTGCTGTTCACGGGCCTGCAGATGACCTTATCCACCCTTCCGGCGTATGCGGAAGGTACACTGCATGCAACTTCCGTGCAGGTCAGCCTCGTAACCAGCCTATTTGCACTCAGCGCTATCGCTTCCCGTCTATTCTCGGCCAAAGCCATGGAGAAGGGCGGCCGTAATCTGCTGATCTTCCTCGGACTGTCCGTTTCACTCGCGGCCGTGGCCGGCTACTACTTCGCAGGCAGTATCGCCGCCCTGCTGCTGCTCCGGATGTTATTCGGCGTTGGCTTCGGAATGGCCAGTACTGCCTTTCCGACTATGGCCTCGGATGTGATCCCTGTCCGCCGGATGGGTGAAGGCATGGGTTATTTCGGGTTGTCCACCAGTCTGGCGATGTCCGCCGGTCCGCTGATCGGGCTCAGCCTGCTGCAGGGACCCGGCTTTGGCTCCCTGCTCCTCGGCGCGGGAGCTGCGCTGGCCATCATCTTCCCGCTGGGCTACCGCCTGGCCAAAACCTTGCCCCCGCAGCACAAAGAGCCCGCAGGAGTACCCGCTTCAGCCTCCGGGGGCGGGGCGTACCGCAGGCTGTTTCTTCCCTGCCTGCTTAACTTCCTGTTATCCATCTCCTATGGCGGGCTGATTGGCTTCCTGGCGCTCTTCGGAGCTGAGAAAAACCTGTCCCATGTAGCCTACTTCTTCCTGTTCAATGCCGTTTCGATTGTGATTATCCGTCCGCTGTCCGGCAGGATTTATGACCGCTTTGGCCCGGCAGCCCTGCTCATCCCGGGAAGCCTGTTTATCGCCGGCGGTTTGCTGCTGCTCTCTTTTGCATCAACGACAGCTGCACTGTTCCCAGCCGCCCTATGTTACGGCTTCGGCTTCGGGTCGATGCAGCCTGCACTCCAGACCTGGATGATCCAATCCGTAGAACCGCGCCAGCGCGGACTGGCTAACGGCATGTTCTTTAACTCCCTTGATCTCGGAGTCGCCATCGGCACCTTGCTGCTTGGAGCAATTGCCTTATATACAAGTTATGCCGTTATGTACAGATACTCCATAATCGCACCTGTCCTGCTGCTCGTAATCTACCTCTTCGTCTATGCATCACAGCGCAGCCGAGGACGCCACTCTCATGCACACGAAGTAATCAGCCATACCTAACCCCGCTACAGTTCAAATACCTTCCAATGCCCCCATGACATCAGCAGCAGCGAACCATCGGCGGTCCAAGTGCCACTCCGCTGAACCGAATGCTGCTGTACAGGGCGGCGCTCATCGTTCACAAACTGGAGTCTGATATTCGCCAACGGCAAAAAAACCGCCCGGCGTATACACGCGTAGACGGTTCTGCAGACAATCGGTTGCTCTCAGTCCTGTAAAGCTCCTACCGATACAGTCTCACGCACCGCAGCCGGAAGGAACGGATTAGGCTGCCCCAGGCTGTAGATATGAAGCAGATGCATCGCCCGGGTACAGGCTGTATAGAAAAGCTTGCGTTCATGCTCACGGCCATATTTCTCTGCCGAGCCATCGTAGATAATTACCGCATCGAACTCCACGCCTTTTGCCAGATAGGCGGGCAGCACCAGAGTACCCTTTTGGAAATTAGGCGTTTCCTTGGTAACCAGCCTTACCGGCAGCCTGCTCTGCAGTTCATTATGCACCCGTGCACTTTCTTCCGCTGTTTTGCAGATAACAGCTACATAATGATAGCCCTGTGCATGCAGATTCAGCACATCCTGCTCCACCGAGGCCAGCAGGTCGTCTTCACTGTCCACGACCGTCAGCAAAGGCTCCTCGCCGCGCCGGTTAAACGGTACGATTTTCTCCCCTCCGGGAATCATCGCCCGTGTAAACTCGACAATCTCATAGGTGGAGCGGTAGCTGCGGGTCAATGAGATTACTTCCGTGTTCTCTTCGCCATAGATGCTGACCAGCCCGGCCAAATCCCCCAGCACCTCACCTTGCGCGTAGATTGCCTGGTTGAGATCGCCCAGTACAGTCATTTTGGCCCGCGGAAAGAGCCGGCGCATGAATTCCAGCTGGAACGGCGAATAATCCTGCACTTCATCGACAATCACATGACGGATCAGTGTATTGGTACGGAAGCCCTGACTGAGCTCCTTCAAATATAGAAATGGTGTCGCGTCTTCATAGGCCAGTTCGTTCCCGGCAAGGGTAGTCAGCGTGAAGCTGCAGATATCATCCCATACACCAGGCAGAACCTGGCTGCTGTTCAAGCTGTCCATTAACTCCCGGTCGGTAAACAGCCGGCTGTACAGCCCCTTCACATCAACGAACCGTCCGCGTTTAGTCCAGCCGCGCAGCGGCTTGAGGCGCTGGCTGACGATATAACGGGCGAGCATGATTTTCTCCGTTTCAAAATCATCAAAGCTCTCATTATGCCCTCCGCCCTTGCGGCGCATCATATTATAAGCACGCTGATAGTCGCTGTTGTCCATAAGCTCAATCTGGTCCTCGACCCATGATGCACTGCGTTCCTCAATGCTAAACGCGGCTATTCTTTTGAGCAGCCAGCCCGTCATCAGTTCGATCCGGTTAGCCAGCTTGATATTCGGATCATAGCTATAGAACTGGCGCTCCATCTCTTCCTTGCCGACGACCGCACGCCCCTGGAACATCAACGGCTTGAACATCATGCCTTCGTGCTCCAGCAGGTTTACATACCGCCGGATGACATCCAGGAACGATACGGAGGATTTATAGGTAATCCCGGCTCTGCGTATGGAGGCTTCCGGCCCATCCGGCGCATTCAGCAGGCTCTCCGTCTGATTGAACACATCCTCCAGCTGAAACTCCTGTCCAAGCCGGTGCTCCAGATACATCTGGAAGGTGGTCTGCTGCATATTCTCTTCACCGAGTTCAGGCAGGACGGTCGATACATAGCTGTTAAACAGCGGGTTCGGTGAAAAGAGCAGCATCTGGTCTGCCTGCAGCACCTCGCGGTATTTGTAGAGCAGGTAGGCTACCCGCTGCAGCGCCGCTGAGGTCTTGCCGCTTCCGGCCGCACCCTGCACAACCAGCATCCGGCTTCTGTCGTTGCGGATCACCGCATTCTGCTCCTTCTGGATGGTCGCTACGATGCTCTTCATCCGGTCATCGGCGCTGTGGCTCAGCACCTGCTGAAGCAGCTCATCGCCGATCGTTACGCCGGTATCGAACATCACTTCGATCTCTCCATTATCGATTACAAACTGGCGTTTGAGCTCCATGTTCCCCGTAATTAATCCGCCCGGTGTGTCATAGGCAGCCGGACCCGGCGCACCGTCATAATACAGGCTCGATATCGGGGCCCGCCAGTCATAGATCAGGAAGGTTCCGTTATCCTCCATCAGTGAACCGATGCCCAGATAGATTTTATCTGCCGCAGTATCCGTGGATTCCGAGAAATCAATCCGGCCAAAGTAGGGGGATACGACCAGCTTTTTATATTTTTTGAGCGCTTTACTGGATTGGAGATGATGGCGTTCGCGTTCGTTCAGGATCTGTGCCTGCTGCCGCAGGCTGGTTGAGGTCTCGCCCAGATCGTCAGGGCTGCTGAAGTTCACGGTAACTTCTTCCCAGAAGTCCTTACGCATATCCACGACATCTGTACGGTGGAGTCCAAGCTCCTCCGACAGCAGCCGGATGTGTGTAGATAACTGCCTGGTAATTCCGGTGACCCGCTCCTGCTCCTCTTGCCACTCGTGATCATGTTTATCCAAATCATTTCATCCCCTTCAGAAGGTTGACATTCATAATTCTTCATGTTATAATTAAATTGAATAACTATGTTTTTTTAGTTAGACTTTATTTGATATCTTTTTATATTACCAACTCTTTAGCGCTTTTACAAGTTTCCGGCACAATTTATTCAATAAGTTAAGAATTTATATGCTTCACGCAATACATAACCTTATGATGTATATCTTCATCCGGTCCCTCTGGGACCGGATTTTTTGTTCTTTATATTTCCCCCGTCATATCGGCAGAGTCCTTCTCGTCCGTGTTCATCCGGTTAATCTGATCAGCCACCCTATCCAGACGATCCAGCTGATAGCCGTAATCATATATTGCCGCTGCCACCACGGACAACCGCAGCTGCCCCGATTTCTCAGAATCATATCCGTGGATAGCCGCCTCCAGAAAACGGTCGTTGTCTTCTGCCAGAAGTTCAGAATCATGCGCACCCGGCTTCAGCTTATTCTCGAATTTCAGCAGGATGTACTCATGATATTTGATCAGCTGCTCCAGATGCCGGTCAAACAGCTTATCGGTACGTTCTGTTCGCTCGGCCTGGAAGTAATGCCGGTCTATAGCCTCCAGCACCTGAAACCCCTTCTGCAGAGAATTGAGCAGATTCTTATACACCACCATCTGCCTTGTCTGGCTGTATTTCGCCCTTCTTAGCTGCTTCTGCTCCTCTTCGAACAATGCATACTTGTCAGCCAGCGCCTTAATGGAACCCTCTAGAGCGTTCTTCTCATCCCGGAATACACTTTCCTTCATTTCATGCGATACCGCAGTCCTTAACAGCAGTGATAGGCTGGTGAATACATTCTCAATCTGCTGAATGTACTGCTTGCGCGGCTTCGGCGGAAAGACAGCGATATTAATAATGAATGCCGACAGAATACCGGTCAGCGTCAGCAGAAAACGGGTGAGCGCAAATTGCCACTGCCCGGAAGCCTCCATTACGGAGATTACGGTAACAAGCGTCAGGCCGATCGTATCGGCGCGGTTCATTTTCATGCTGATCATAATCACCAGAATACATACCAGCCCGACCGCAATCGGTTCATTGGACAGCAGCATTCCGCCCAGCAGTGCTATCACAGCTCCCATGGTGCTGGTCTGAATCTGATCGAGGAAATACCTCCATGATCTGTATATGGATGGCTGCATTGCAAAAATAGCCGCTATAGCCGCACCGACAGGGGAGGCGAAATTAAGTAGAACGGACAGATAAAGTGCGAGCGTGACTGCCATTCCTGTTTTGAGTATGCGGGCACCAAAAGCCAAATCCATCCCTCCTAAAGAGCTTAATCTATTTCAATATAGATGCTGTGATTAAAAATTTATGTATATCCTGAAGGTATTCGGTAAATCTCTAATAATTGCACACACATTATTACCCATGAAGCACGCTGGCGAATTTTAGTATGGCTTAAGCCAGGTTTAAGGATTCTTTCAGCTTTCAGGGAATAATGGGTACATGTCAGCCAACTCACAACTCAGAAGAGGTGAATCATGAACAACCCTATCCAAAGAATCACTGCATTCACTGCAGCCGTAATGCTCACTATGGCACCGGCTGCCGCTTTTGCAGAGAATCCATCTGCAGTAACGCCTACTTCCTCACCGGATTCCATACACGCCGGCAAGGAGCATGGGCATCCTCACGGCGGGAATAAGAACTTTCGGGCCGGAGGCCATTTCATCATCAATGAAACGGCTAAGCTGCTTGAGATGGACCGTTCAGAGCTGATAGACAGCCTCAAGGCAGGCAAGACACTCTCCGCCCTCGCCCAGGAGAAAAAGGGCTGGAGCGAAGATCAGTACATCCAGAAGCTGAGTGAAGCCGCCAGCCTCAAGGTGGACGAGTCCGTCAAGGACGGCCGGATTACGAAAGAGGATGCCGACAAGCTGAAGACCGGGCTGCCCGTAATGATCAAGCTGAGCCTTAGCCGTGCGGCCCAGTTTCACCAGGCCAAGCCTTCACAGCAGCCTGCTGCGCCGAAGACGCGCTAAAGCTACAGTCAATAATGCGGATGCCCAGCAGATTACTTGCGGGCATCCTTTTTGCCGTGCGGTCCTGACCCCTGGCGTTCCCTGAAGTTCCGGTAAGCCTCGAAGCAGGCGGCAGACAGCATCAGCCATGCGCCGCTGGCTGCGTATCCGCCGATCACATCACTGGGATAATGCACTCCCAGATAAATCCGGCTCCAGCCGATCCCGCCGGTCATCAGTACGGTGAACAGAATCAGGATGAACCGCTCGCGTCTGTTGTGCATATGCCTCCAGAGAAGATAGGCAATCACCCCGTATAATGAGAAGGCAGCCATAGAATGTCCGCTTGGAAAGCTATACCCGGCCTGTTCAATGAGTCTGTGTACAGTGGGACGTTCGCGGTGAAACCACAGCTTCAGCAGTGTATTCAGCAATTGGGAGCCTAAGCCTACCCACAGAAACAAAGCCAGTTCCATCCGGTGCTTCAAGGCGAAGAATAATATAGTCATAGTCAGCAGCGAAATCCCGATAGCCAGTCTCGAAGAGCCGACGAGCGATAGGCTTTTGGCCAGCGCAGTGAGCGGCGGCGATTCCATAGATTGCACGATATGTATAACGGCACGGTCAAAGCCTGCAGCTCCGCCCTGTTTAACTAATACAGCGATCAGGATAAATCCCAGCAAAAACCATATAAAACGGCGAAATCCGCCGGACCAGTAATGATAATAAAGCATAACTACCCCCTTGTCTATTTCCGCGCCCGATGACAGATTTCCTGGGAGCATCTCTCCCGTGTTATAATTGCCTAAGAAGTTAATTCATATAAAAATGGAGTGCTGCCAAAGTGGAAAGTCTAAAATTGCAGGAACGTTTGTTGAACCAGTGTATCTCAACAAAAGTGCCCGTGACCATTTTTACAACTAACGGAGTCAAAATGCAGGGACTCGTAACCTCTTATGACGCTTATACTATCACCTTGCAGGGTCAAGGTGACGGCAGACAGAACGTACTCTTCAAATCGGCAGTCTCCACGGTAGTGCCGTTGAAGCCCGTCTCACTCAAATAAGCAGTCCCGCCCGGCGCATCTCTGGGCCTAACACCTACAAATTAACCGTCCTGAATTCAAAAGGAACACCGGAGCAAGCCATTCCGGTGTTCCTTTTGCCATAGTTGCCTGGCAGGACAAGCATTACACGTAGCAGCTACTAACCGGTCCGAAATAACTATCCGGCAAATACGGCAGGCATGACACAGACTGGCTTGGACAATTCCGCCGTATTTCCTGTGAAGGTTAATCGTCCACCATTAGCATCCAGTGAGAAGACCACCAGATTATTGCCGTCCCGGTTGGCAACAATCAGATAGCCTCCGTCCGGCGTTACCGAGAAGTGGCGCGGATGCCCCCCTCTTGTGGATACATGCTCCACCAATGTAAGCTCAGCCGATGCCGTATTTACACTGTAGACAACGATACTGTCGTGGCCGCGGTTTGAACCGTACAGATATCTCCCATCCTTGGAAAATGCAATTTCAGCACAGCTGTTATTGTCTGACGGGTAACCTTCAGGAAGTGTCGATACCGTAAATGCCGTCTGCAGAGTCCCTGCAGCAGCATCATATAGGAAAGAAGTTACGGTGGAATCCAGCTCATTGATCACATAAGCGGATTTGCCATCCGGATGGAACACGAAATGGCGTGGTCCCGCTCCTTCATGCAGTGCAGTATCTCCAAGCGCTTCAAGCTTATTCGCTTCTCTGTTAATCCGGTAGGTCCGGATCAGATCCAGCCCGAGATCAGACACAAACAGGAAACGCTCATCCGGACTGAAGATGGCCGAATGCGGATGCGGCCGGTCGTGGCCAGGAAGATCACTATGACCGGTATGTACTGCAATATCCGTCAGGGCTTGGGGTATTCCGTCTGCATCCAGGGTGAGCAGTCCTACCGTTCCCCCGTGATAGCTGCATACTACAATATGTTCGCTTTCAGCATCTCTATTGATATTACAGGTCGTGGTTTGACCTGTGCCTGCGGCAGGCATCGTCGGAGTCCGCTTCAATTCACTCAGCTTACCGGTCTTAGGCTCAATCGCGAAGGTTACAATCTCTCCCTCTTTGCCGCCCTCCCCACTTGGCTTCTCGCCAATCGCATACAGCTTCAGCCCGGAAGGGTCCACATTTACGAACGTCGGGTTCGTTATGCCATCAGCTGTATCCAGCCGCTCAAGTGTACCTCCGGCTTCACCGTCAAAAGCAAACACCTGAACCCCGCTCTCCTCAACCGTTGCATAAGAGCCGGTAAACAACAGCAGCTTCGTATTCTCATTCATCTGGGTAATCCTCCTCCAACTTGTGGTTATGGATGCATATCAGCCATCTATATAATTTACAGTTTTTCGTGAGGTATGACAAATGCAACGGAAAAAATGACAAAAAACATTTCAAAAATAAGACTTCTCAAAGCAAAAAGAGTATGTTATAATGAAAGCGCTAACATCGATGTTAATTAAGTATAAAGGGGGAACACGAATGAGCAGCCTGCTGGAAGCCAGAAATGTATATGAGGACTTCGAGGTGGAGACAGACATTCTGTTCTTTAAGGTCGGGGACCATGACCTGGTCATTTTTCACGGCAGAAACTACAACATTAAAAAGAGAATGACTGCCGAGCAATTGAACCGCTTATTGTCAAGCAACAGCTATTATCATGTGTACGGGGGCTGCTACGTTAACCTGAACAAGATCAGTTCCATCGAAGATGACTGTATCTACTTCGGTGAAATGGGCTTGTATGCCAAGTCTGTGCGTGTTCCCAGACGCAAACAGGAAAGCATCCGCCATCTGCTGAGAGGACTTAGCTCCTAAGGCGGATACATATCCGCTGCCCGCTAATCCGTAGAATACAGCATGGAATCATTTTTATGCATTCAATGTCTCTCTCATCTGGCCGGAGCGTGCATGGGGAAACCTATTGCTGCTCCGGCTTTTTCCTGTTTCTTAATGGAATCTTAAAAAGTTATTATGCTTTTTTATACTTTCTTAAGGTTTGGAATTCTGTTTTCTGGTAAAGTTGTAGAAAGACAGGCACCACCTATATTGAAGGGAGTCATTAATTATAATGGACAAAAAAGATTTCAACGAAAATGGACAGCTTGAAAACGGCGGAACGCCGGAAGAGAACGACACTTCTGTAGTTACCCCGGAAGATGGAATTGAACCTGCGGAGGCCGTATCTGACCCTCAGGAGGAAGTAATGATTCCGGCAGAACCTGTACAAGCTGCAACAGAAAGCTCCAGCAGCGTGCATTCTCCGAAAATTGAAGAAAGCGTTCCCGTAATGAACAAGGTAGGCGACGGTACTCCTCCTTCCAAGCCGGCCGCACCTGCGGGCGGTAAAGGCTGGATGATCGCCTCCATCATATTGGCAGCGGCATTAATTGTAGTCCTGATTGTGCAGCCTTTCAAGAAAGACGACAGCAAGATCGCTGTTGCTACCGTTAACGGAACGGATATCACGAAAGCACAGCTTTACGATAAATTGGTTGAAGCAGGCGGGGAATCCACGCTGCAGAACCTGATTACTACCACTCTCGTGGATCAGGAAGCGAAGAAAGCCAACATTACCGTAACCGATGAAGACATTAACCAGGAGATCGCAGACCTGATCACCCAGTTCGGCGGTGAGGAAGCCCTGAATTCTGCTCTGCAGCAGAGCTCCATGACTCTGGAAGACCTGAAGAAGCAAATGCCTTTGCAGGTTGAAATCCGCAAGCTGGTTGAACCGAAGGTTACCATTACGGATGAGGATATCTCCAAATACTATGACGAGAACAAAGCTACCTTCAATCAGGAAGAAGAAGTTCGCGCTTCCCACATCCTCGTTGAAACCAAAGAAGAAGCCGATGCCATCGTCAAACAGCTGAAAGACGGAGCAGACTTCGCCACAATCGCTAAAGAGAAATCTGCAGATACCGGTTCCAAAGACAAAGGCGGAGACCTCGACTTCTTCAAACGTGCCGATATGGTTGCTGAATTCTCCGATGCAGCCTTCAACATGAAGGTTGGCGAAACCAGCGGTGCTGTGAAGACCGATTACGGTTATCACATTATCAAGGTTACTGACCGTAAAGAAGCACATGAATACACGCTTGCTGAGAAAAAAGAGGAAATCACCAAGACTCTGAAAGCGCAGAAAGTCTCGGAAATGTCTTCTACCTGGCTGGCTGATTTGACCAAGAATGCCACCATCACCAATACTTTGACCGATACTCCAGATGCATCCGCTACTCCGGCAGTATCTGCCGCACCAGATGCCAGTGCAGACCCTGCTGCTGCAACAGAAGCTCCAGCCAAGTAATCTATTCATTCCTGCATAATATGCACATACCTAAAGAGGACAGGCGGATTCCCGCCTGTCCTCTTTGCTGTCCGGTCTTAGGCCCGGGCACAGTGGTCAATGATTCTTTTTACGGATCTGTTTGTCATGATTCGCGCCCCACTCCTTGGCCTGCGCGGTTGCAATGGCAATCGCCTGCCCCTCCTCATAGCCATCCTCAAGCAGCGCATTGGCAATTTCCACAGCCTTGTTGCGCACTGGTGCAGTGAAGTTCTTCAGAGAATCCGGATAATCTCCTTTATTCCATGGCATAACAAAAACCTCCTTGATCTGACTATACTCATACTTAGCCGGATCAGGGAGGTTCTAAACCACTTATTGTTATGTTTCCTTATTTAATGACTTTCACACGCTCTTCGATCGGCTGGAATTCCTTCTCTCCCGGAGGGGTTACAGTTGTACCGAATGGCAGCTGCGCAATCAGCTTCCACTCTGCCGGAATACCGAATGTTTCTTTGACTTCATCGTCAATCAGCGGGTTGTAGTGCTGAAGCGAAGCGCCCAGACCCTGTTCTGCGAAAGCAGTCCACACTACGAACTGCAGAATCCCTGAGGACTGGTTGGCCCAGATCGGGAAATTCTCTGCATACAGCGCAAAGTTCTCTTGAAGATGCTTCACTACCGCCTGATCTTCGAAGAAGAGTACTGAGCCGTAACCGGCTTTGAAGGAGGCTAACTTCTGTGCTGTCCCTTCGAATTGATCAGTGGGAACGATTTTGCGCAAAGTCTCTGCAGTGATATCCCACAGTTTATCATGTTGTTCACCCAGCAGAACCACGGCTCTGGAGCTCTGGGAGTTGAAGGAAGTCGGGCTATGTAATACTGCCTCTTCAACGATCTTCTGGATCTGTTCATCAGAGATTGGCGATTCTTTACTGATGGCATATACGGAACGTCTACCTTTTACCGCTTCGAAAAAGCTCTTAGACATAAAATAACTACCTCCATTTAATTAAGTAACTTACTTTTATAAATCTTAACACTTTTCCTACCGGAATACAACTCTTATTCACAACTTTATCCTGTCTGCTTGCTTATGCTTATATATCAGCTCTTAGTGTCGCAGTATTGGCAGTAATTATACGCCTTCCACTATTTTCTATAAGCTGATCTTTACGTTTAGAAACATGGCACTAACTTTTCGTATATACAACCTGTCAATAAATACGCTACAATGATTCAGCAAAAGTGCAGAAAGAAGGTCAATTCATGAGCTCCCCTGTTAAGGATGGAACTAAAAGAACAATGAAATTCACATTATTAATGCTGCTAAGTTCTGCCTTGATTTTAAGCGGCTGCAAAGAAAGAGCTTCGACATCTTTAAATGCAGCGGCCGCGGTTACAGAACCTGAGACAGCTATAGATTCCACTGCGCCTGTGTCCTTCTGGGTCGCTACCGATACACATTATCTGGATAAAGCGCTTGAGGATGGCGGCCAAGCCTTCCAGACCTATGTCACGGGCGGAGACGGTAAGATGCTTCCCTACAGTGATGAATTGACTGAAGCCCTTGTCTATGATGTGGAACAGAAGGAGCCTGAATTCCTCATTCTCAGTGGCGATCTCACCAACAATGGTGAAGCAAGCAGCCATAAAGAATTAGCCGCGAAGCTGCACCGGATTGAGGCAATGGGTACCAGCGTATATGTTATTCCCGGTAACCACGATATTAATAACCCTTGGGCCAGATCCTTTGACGGTGACAAGCAGGTGGTTGCAGATCATATTAACGTGGAGGATTTCCTCGCGACCTATGAGGATTTCGGTTACCATGAGGCGCTATCCCGGGATGCTGACAGCCTAAGCTATGTGGTTAAGGCCGCTCCAGGCCTCTGGCTTCTGATGATTGACAGCGCCCAGTATGCACATAATGAAGAGTACAATTTCCCGCAGACAGACGGGCGGCTCTTACCTTCAACCTTGTCCTGGATGGATGAAAATGTGAAGCTGGCCGCACAGGAGCATGCCTCGATCATTACCGTAATGCATCATAATCTGTTAAGCCACACCTCCATGGCGGTATCCGGCTTCAAGCTTAACAACAGCCAGGAAACCATGAAGACACTCCGCAAGGATGGCCTCAATCTGGTCTTATCCGGACATATCCATATGCAGGATATCCGCCGGGACCCTTCTGCAGATTCTATTGATCCGGCCATGCCTGTATACGATATTGCTACTAGCGCAATGGCAGTTAATCCCCATCAGTACGGCGCGATGACGTTTGATCCGGTCTCCCGTGCTTTCACCTATAATACGGCCACAGTAGACGTGGAGGGCTGGGCTCAAGCGAAGGATATTACCGACCCTCATCTGCTGAACTTCAAATCATATGCTGAAGAGACCTTTGCAAGTGAATCTTATGAGAAGGCAATGACCAGACTGAAGGATAGCACCTTTACAGCGGCTCAGAAGCAGTCGATGGCCGAAGTCATGTCCAGGCTGAACGTGAAATATTTCGCTGGCAGCGCAGCTGACTCACTGGATGAGATCCAAGCCATGCCGGGATACAAGCTGTGGGAGAGTATGGAGGGCGGATTCATGTCCGGGTATATCCGCAGTATGGCCGAACACTCCGGTCAGAGCAATGTATCGCTGGAGATGGTTCTGACTACACAGTAACCGACATTATTTGAGAGGAGCATGCTTAGTGACAAATACTCATGAATCCCCGCCAGGCAGCAGCCTGCCAGAGATAATCTCCAAGCCGGCGCACCGGGCGCTGGCCGGAGCCGGTATTGTAAGCCTGGAGCAGCTAACCACAATTACAGAAGCAGAGCTGTTGAAGCTGCACGGCATGGGTCCCAAGGGCATCCGTATTCTCCGCCAGGCACTTGCAGACAAAGGGCTTGATTTTGCTAAGTAAGCTGGTTTAGTGTGACGCTCAACGGGATACATCAAACAGCGGCAGCCATGGACGGGATGAAGTCCTGAGCTGCCGCTGTTATGTTGTACTGGCTTAGCCAGAGACATGAGCAAGCTTTAACTGTATTTTGTACAACTAAAGCGAGCCAATATGCCTAAGAAAGAGATTTAATTGCACTCTGTACTCTTATATAATTCTTTTTTGCCGAAGAAGAATACTTTGCTCAATTTTAATTGTACAGAATACAGCTATTCCAGCACATCCGGCTTTTCTCCGGCTTTTAATTGTACAGAATACAGTTATGTGCCAGGCGCTCCTTACTGCCTGCTTATAAGGAAAAAGGAATTCTTCATTTCCTTATAAGCGCTACCGCAGAGAAAACCGCCAGAGAGAAAATCAGCCAGAGCGCTTCAATTTCTTGTGTAATATAATAAATGGCTCCGACAACCACAAGCCCTGTTGCATTAGAGATAACAAGCCGCTTTACCAGCGATTCCCCGGCTAATCTGATGACAGCAAATTGAAGCATACTAAGCAGGATATGCAGAGGGTACAGAATTAAAAAGAACAGCACAAACACAACGAATCCGCCGGGGCCACTGATATATGAGGTCTCAGATACTAATGAATTATCGATGCCCGTGACCATTATGCCGTATAACACACTTAACACTAGCGAGAATAGGCAGATGTTCATTAAAAGTTCTCTTTTAGCTTTGTCCATGTTCTAAACTCCTAACAGAAGTCTCTCATCCACATCGTGGAGAGAGACCTTCTTTCTGAAGTCCGCAATATTTTTTATTTCGCGGTTACATCTTTGATTCCCCTCAAGATTCTATAAACTGCAAAGCACGTCTGGTATGATAATCAGTAATTCCCTTTGCTGTCTGCTGATCCGGATAACCTCTATGAACCAGCTTTAAGCCCGCCGAGATCAACGAAAGATGATGATGATATTGATAGAACAGCTTCCTGTTTACATCGAGATTATCATTCTTCAGATACCGGTAGAAATCGCCAAAACGGAATTCCATAAAACTGTGCTCGTGCTCAATATCGTAGAATCCGGCTCCTTCAATATCAATCAAACAGGGTTCAAGCTGATCCGTAACCAGCACATGGTTAGGACCAAGCTCTCCGTGAATATATCCATAACGGCTTCTGGGTTCTATTTTGGACTCAAGGTTGTACAGCATATCGAGCAGCTTACCCTGATTCCTGCGGATAACATCAATATATTCAGAGGCATATGACAACTGAATTATAGCATTTTGCAACTGGATAAGATGACATTGTCCCGTGTCGGGCTCGGTCTGATCCGGTTTTCCGTAAATTTCGCTTTCCCCCGCATGCATGCCCGTAATCATGTCTCCCAGGCGTTGAAAGATAGTATCCTTAACCCTGGAATCAGAATGATTGAAATAGGCCTCGGCTGCTTGCCCGGCTACATACTCAACAAGCGCATAATCAAAATCATAAGGATTCCCTTCCTTATTCATATCATACAGAGCAGGCGTCCGGATAGAATGTTCGAGTAAATATCTGTTGTTTATCTCAAATTGTTCACTGCCGTAGGATTGCTCATTCGTATTCTGATTCACAATTTCTTCTTGAAAATAATTCATGGTAATATCCCACACATACAGAACGCAAGAAAATCCATTAGTGCATTCTATCTTATAGACCACCTTTTGCGCGCCACCATGCAGCTTCGTAACCATTGCAACAGAATAACTTGTGCCAAAGACCTTCCCCAAATATGCCTGTAAGGCAGCAGCATCGAGATGACAATAAATTTCCAAGGAACAACACTCCGCTTCTTCATTTATTGCCGGCTACCCCACTGTATTATATTTCCCGGAAAAAATATAGACTGTTTCTTTCCGTTCTGTTATTATGTTGAATTAGGTCTTGAATAAAATCGGCATACAAAACAGTCCTTGGAATCCTTCCAAGGACTGTTTTGTATTTGCCGAAATCCCCCGTATACAGCCCCTGCTCTCTTACTCCGTTTGGACTGCCAGCAGCTCCAGAATATCCAGGTTATTGTTCACGGAAATCAGCTTATCCTTATACTCACAGTTCTCAATAAACCGGGGAAGCTTCACGTGATTATAATCCCTGTTCCACTCTATAAACTCCTGGACACTTTCAGGAGTCTCACGCTTGTTACTTACGGCCACTCCGGATACACGCTCCTCATGCCTCTTCCATATTCGCTCTTCTTGTAGGGATAACGGCGGCATAAGCACGATGATCTTGTCTGCAGCCAGTAAACTTGGCCCTACCCACGCACGGTATACACCTTCGATGATCCATGATTCACGACTGACGATTTCTTTTAGCTTACGGTCCCGCTCTTCCTCCGGCGCTTTCACTCCATATACATCCGCTTCATTATCCCAGAAAATATCATCTAACTCGTAATGGGGGATATTCAGCTTCCGGCTCATTAATGCGGATATGTAGGATTTCCCGCTCCCCCCGCCGCCTATAATATGTAATTTCATTTCCAGTCCCCTCGCTGATTAAAATACTCCAAGTAACATTCCGCCCGCTGAACCAGCTACAACGACTACCCAAGGCGGAAGCTTCCAGAAAACCAGCATAATAAATAGAATGGCGGCCAGCGCGAAATCCATCGGCTCCACAATAGCTGAAGTCCACAGGGGATCATACAAGGCAGCAAGTAAAATCCCAACAACAGCTGCATTAATCCCGGCCAAGGCTCCCTGAATTTTCAGGCTTTTTCTTAAGCTGTTCCAAAAAGGAAGTGTGCCGACTACAAGAAGAAAGGCCGGCAGGAAGATAGCGGACGTGGCAACGATTGCTCCGGTAACACCTCCGGTCAGGGCCCCAAGGTAACTTGCAAAAGTGAACAACGGGCCCGGAACTGCTTGCGTGGCTCCGTACCCCGCCAGGAAATCTGCTTGGCTAACCCAGCCTGTAGGAACTACTTCTCTTTCCAGAAGCGGAAGCACGACATGTCCGCCGCCGAATACCAAAGAACCGGAACGATAAAAGCTGTCAAATATCGCTAACCCTCCGGTCTCTGCTGTTCCTCTTAATAAAGGGAGAGCTACTAAGAGACCAAAAAATAATAGTAAACAGAGAATAGCAAAGGTTCGGCTGATTGAAACGTGAAGGTCTGCTGTGCCTTCCGCAGTTTTTTTGCGATAAAGCCAAACCCCAACTATGCCAGCTGCAGCAATTGTAAGTACCTGGCTGTAGGCTGTCTGCCAGGACAATGTAACAGCTGCTCCAATAACAGCGATGGTTACTCTTTCCCGGTCAGGCGTCAGCTTTTGCCCCATGCCAAGAATAGCATGGGCAACAACCGCCACAGCAACGATCTTCAGTCCATGAATCCAGCCTGCACTGCCTATATCATAGCCTTGAAGCAAAAAGGCAAACGCAACCAGCGCAATGACAGAAGGTAAAGTAAAGCCTAGCCACGCAACAACCCCTCCCAGCAAACCTGCTCTTACAACACCGATACCGATACCAACCTGGCTGCTCGCCGGACCAGGGAGAAACTGGCAAAGAGCTACCAGATCAGCGTAGCTCCGTTCATCCATCCACTTCCGGCGGCGTATATACTCATTGTGAAAGTAACCCAGGTGAGCGATCGGTCCTCCAAACGAAGTAAAACCCAGTTTAGCAGATACAAGCAGCACTTCAAGAAGGGCCCCCCCTCTCCCCTTCTGAATATCTTCCGGTACCTTCTGCTCATCCGTCTGCATTTACATTGCCCCCTTGATTTTGAACTGCACAGCCTAGACTCTACTGATTTAATGTATCCAGCATTTTCCTCGCATCTGCTTAACTTCCTGAACGATCCGCTTCATACAGCTTCTTCATATGCTCAATATGAGAAACTCCCCAATCATTCAATACCTGCAGCACAGAACTTAATCCTTTCCCATATTCCGAGATTGAATATTCAACCTTTGGCGGGATCTGATTGTACACTTCACGGTGCACGATATCGTTATACTCTAGCTCCCTTAACTGCTGGGTGAGCATCTTCTTGTTAATATCAGGAATGGATTTCTGCAGTTCTCCGAATCGCATGGTGCCTTCGTTAATTAGCTGAAGCAGAATAACCGGCTTCCATTTCCCGATCAGAATGTCCAGTGCCGATTCAAACTTACAATACGATTCCATAGCCTCCAGCTCCCTATCCTGCGTATGGTTACTTATTCTTAACTATGTTTATTAAAAGTGCCTACTATCGCGTATTGCTTCATTGGGGCTATTATACAGTAACAGACAGCTAAAACGTATCAGGAGGAGTCATTTATGAATATTGCATTATGGATTGTACAGGGAATTGCAGCAGCAGGTTTTGTATATTCGGGCTGGCTTAAGGCCTTTCGGTACGGGCAGGCGAAAAAATCCTGGGGATGGGTATCAGATGTTCCCAAGGCATTAGTGGTCTTTATAGGGGTATCCGAACTATTGGGCGCACTTGGATTGATACTTCCTTATGCGCTGAATAGTGTACCTGTGTTAACGCCGGTTGCCGCAGCAGCCCTTGCAGTGACTGTCCTAAGCGGCGCCCTTTTCCATATCAAACGCAAGGAATACCGGGAGATCGGTGTGAACATCTTCTTCATCGTGTTGGCTCTAATTGTCGCGGTTGGCCGGTTCTGAACGAGAATGTCAAGATAGTCCTACTCAGCTGGCGGAAGGCCTGTCCAGCTATTCCAGGACAGAAAAATGCAAACCGCCGCCATTACTAAAAAAACAGCAGAAACCCGGGTGTTTGAACGGAAATTAACGCCATAGGCTGTAAAAAAGATTGCTGCTGCTAATTTAGAAGTAAGCTGATAATAACCATTTTGTGGTAAAGAGGAACTGCTGAATATGACGGCCGCAAGCAAAGTGGTAATAATAAGAATCTTAAACCACAGAGGTTCTGTTAAGAATTGTTTGTAGATTAGAAAAATCCGCTGCATCCTCGCCGCCCTTTCATTTATCTGAAATTTTATCCTTCTCTTTAATTTCACTATACCTGAATATAAAAAAAACCGGAACCACCTAATTTCTTAGGGGTTCCGGCTTCATGCTTACCTCTTTAAACCTTACGGACGGTCAATCCAGATATATCCGTCTTCATCCACTTCAACGGAAGCATGTAGACCTTGTGCCAGAACGCGCAGCGGCACATAAGCATCTCCGTATTCATCCACGAATACAGGCTGTGGAAGCTTCACGGTAGCGCCGGCAATCTGTGCCTGTGCGGAGCCGATTTTGAATACCAGCAGATCGCCGTAGACATCATCGGTTACATTAATCGCGCGATTAGCCGCATCCCACTCAACAGAAGCTTCCAGGTCCTCTGCAATATAGCGCAGCGGAACATAGGTTGTGCCATTGTCCACGATAGGATAATAGTAATCATCATCCGGTGCGATCATCAGGCTCTTGGACGTAATTCCCATATCATCCTTGAGCAGGTTATAGACCGCAGAGCCTTGTTCAAAGCTTCTCAATGTCTCACCCGGAGTAAGCTCCGCTGAGGAGAAATCAATGCCGCCGGTTGTGCTGATCGGATCAGCAGTTACAGGGCCATTCACGTTCCAGGTCTCTGAAACCAGCTTCACATTGATACTCTGCAGCGGCAGATCTTCACTGGCCGGAAGAGCAACCTTGAGATCAATGTTCTGTTTACGGACATGGAAACCGCTATCCACGAACAGGTCCACGGTCAGCTTCGTATCTTTGCCAAGAACAGTCTTCAGTTCAGGTGTGCTCTCATAGAGACTCTCAAGCTGCTTGTCGTAGACCAGCAGGAGAGCATCCACTGCCAGCTTGGCAGCATCATGCGCTACAGTGACTACGCCTTCTTTGTCATCCAGTGGGATCTCTCCGAAGCCAAGACTATTCAGATCTTCACCTGAAGCCTCCAGAAGCGGATACAGATAATCATAGAGGCCGCTGATCAGGGCAGTGAAGCCTTCAGTGTCTTTGGAGATCGATCTCAGGAAGCTCTTCAGCAGCACTGGAAGCTCTTCACCGGTAATTTCCGTATGTAGCTTCGTTAAGCTCGTCTGCTGGCCATATACAGATTCCGATACTGAGGCAACCGTAATTGCTCCAGGATTCGGCAGGTTCTTCACCACGAACTGGGAGATCAGCTTAGAAAGCTCCAGTGTCTTCGTCTGATCCAGACCTTCTATGCCGAGTGTGTCTTCATATCCCTGAATCGGGAAGTAGAACGGCTGCTTGGCTCCTTCAGCGGTAAAGACAATATTCGCCTGATCCATGAAGAAGGAGAACGGAATTTTGGATTGCTTATACCCTACAATTCCCGATGCCGAGACATTGCCGTTGTCCTGCAGCTTCACACTTCCAAGCGTAAGGGATAATGAATTAATAAGATCGACAATCTCCTGATCCTCCGCACGGATGCCTACTGCAGGAACAGCGCTTAAGCTAAGCGTCGTACTTGATTCTGAGGATTTCACATCGAGATCCCCAAGCAATGCCTTGTTGACATCAAATCCGCCGACGGTTTGGCAGCCTGCCAGGATCAGCAGCAGTGCAAGAAACGGCACCAGCCATTTAGTTCTTGCTTTCATTTTCTTCATAGCATGTCTCCTCTAGCTCATAATGTGGTAACGTATCCATCATCTCAAAGGAGGAAGGATTTGTAAATGTAGAGGACAGAATCTATTATTCCTTCAAAAGGTAAATAAACTCCGCCACTCTATAGATACCCAATCTTGGAAAAAGAGAATCTTTACCAACGCAAGTACCGCTAAATGTGCGGGATAAAATGACCACCAGACCCAGCGTGGCAGCCGTCTGCGCTCCAGTAATATCCAGAAGCCCGGAGTCAGCGCAATGAGAAGGGTAGGCACAATACTGGCCATCTGCACCAGCCAATTATAATAGAACAAATAGAATCCATTCAGCGCAAAATGTGCCAGCACAAGCCAATACGAGCGGGTATAACGGAAAATCAGCACCAGAAGCAGCCCGTATGCATTATAGTCCAGCGGCAGAAGATCCATGAGCAGCACCGCAACGATAACTACCGGAACCCCATACCACAACTTCGGCAGCTTATCTAGCAGCGTAAGCACGGCAGCAGACAGCAGGAGGGTGAACACCACATTCCATCCGCCGGGGTCCAGCGCCAAATTGTACGGAATCTGGGCAAGCAGGGCGATCATCAGCAGCCGCCGCAGGTAGCGGGGTCTCGATGAAGTATGTATATGCCCTTGCACCAGCGCGTAGCAGTAAATTGGAAAAGCAATTCGCCCCACATATCTCCAGGCCAGCTCGCCCGGGAAAAAAATATAGCCGATGTGGTCAATCAGCATGGTCAGCATGGCAATAATCTGCATCTGTGGCCTCCTGTCACAGCTATGTATTAGTATACGCCTTAGATGCTATTATCCATGGCCGGGCGGGATGCTGCAAGTGTTGCACGGAATCTTTATGTCAAAAAACCAGAAATGCCCCCTGTCAGGGAGCATTTCTGGCGGTATTTCAAGCCTAAGCCGTCTTCGACTTATTATAAATATCAAAGCCTACTGCCAGCAGCAGCACCAGACCCTTGATGCCCTGCTGCCAATCTACGCCGAGGCCGACGAGCGACATCCCGTTATTCATAACACCCATGACGAGACCGCCGATGATCGCACCAACCACTGTCCCGATCCCGCCGGAAGCGGAGGCTCCACCGATGAAGCAGGCCGCGATGGCATCCAGCTCGAAGTTGGTTCCGGCTTTTGGTGTCGCAGAGTTAAGCCGTGCAGCGAATACCAAGCCGGACAGTGCAGCGAGTACGCCCATGTTGACGAATACCCAGAAGGTAACCCGTTTGGTTTTGACGCCGGAGAGGCTCGCAGCCTTCTCATTGCCGCCCAGTGCATAGATATGCCGGCCCATCGTCATATGGTTCATCACGAATGAATAGATAACGATCAGCACCATCAGGATCACTAGAATGTTCGGAATCCCGTTATATTGAGCCAGTACATAAGTGAACAGGTTGATCACAATCACCAGCGCCGCTGCCTTGGCAATCGAAATCCAGGCGGGAGCTTGTTCAAAACCGTATTTCACGGTAATTTTACGGCTGCGGTATTCCTGATAAATAACCAAGACAGACAGGACCACTCCAATGACCAGTGTCAGCACATTCGTAGAGCTGCCGCTGAAGATATCGGGGATGAACCCCGAGCTGATCTTCTGAAAAGTCTTAGGAAAAGGCGCTATCGACTGTCCGTTCAGCACGATCATCGTTAAGCCCCGGAACAGCAGCATACCTGCCAGGGTGACGATGAACGCCGGGATTTTGATATATGCGACCCAGAAGCCCTGCCATGCCCCAACGAGTGCTCCCATTAGGAGCGAGAGAACCACGGCAAGCACAGGATTCATGTTCATATCCACCATCATAATGGCGGACAGTGCGCCGATGAAGGCGGCTACCGAACCAACGGACAAGTCGATATGCCCGGTAATAATGACAAGCACCATTCCGATGGCCAGCACCAGAATATAGCTGTTCTGCAGAATTAGATTGGTTACGTTCAGCGGCTTCAGCAGAATGCCGTCGGTCATAATTTGAAAGAAGATAGAGATAAAGATCAAGGCGATGATCATGCCGTATTGGCGGATATTCTTTTTGAAAAGTTCAGTAATGGCTCCCATGCGGTATTACCCCCTGCTTCGTGTCATAAATTTCATCAACAGCTCCTGCGATGCATCCTTGCGTTCCACTTCTCCACTGATGCGCCCTTCGCACATGGTGTAGATCCGGTCGCACATCCCGATGATTTCCGGCAGCTCGGAGGAGATAACCAGCACTCCCTTGCCCTCTGCGGCCAGGCTGTTAATGATCGAGTAGATTTCGTATTTGGCACCCACATCAATTCCCCGGGTGGGCTCATCCAGGATCAGAATATCCGGCTGGGCATAAATCCATTTGCTGAGTACCACCTTCTGCTGATTGCCGCCGCTGAGATTCACTGTCTTTTGCAGAATGCTCGGAGACTTAATATTCAGCTTCTTCCGGTATTCCTCGGCGACCAGCACTTCCTCATTCTCATTAATCACTCCACGGCGGGACAGCTTCTTCAGACTGCTGAGCGAGATGTTCCGCTTGATATCGTCGATCAGGATGAGCCCGTACTGCTTGCGGTCCTCGGTAACGTAGGCCAGTCCGCTCTCAATGGCCTGAGTGATGTTATTCAGCTGGACCTCTTTGCCGTGCATAAAGGTCTGGCCACTGATCCGCTTGCCGTATGACTTGCCGAACACGCTCATGGCCAACTCCGTACGTCCCGCACCCATCAGTCCGGCAATGCCGACAACCTCGCCGCGCCGGATATGCAGATTAATCTGATCCAGCATTTTGCGGTCCTGCTGCGTCGGATGATATACCTCCCAGTTACGGATCTCGAAGATGGTCTCTCCCAGCTCCGGTGTACGCTCTGGATAACGGTTCGTCAGATCGCGTCCGACCATGCCTTTAATAATGACATCTTCAGTGACCGCATCGCGTTTCATATCCAGTGTCTTAATGGTCTGTCCATCCCGCAGAATCGTTACGGAATCCGCTATCTTCTCGATTTCGTTCAATTTGTGGGAAATGATAATCGAGGAAATCCCGCGCTTCTTCAGCTCCAAAATGAGCATCAGCAGGTTCTCGCTATCATCCTCGTTCAGCGCCGCAGTCGGTTCGTCGAGAATGAGCAGCTTCACTTCCTTGGAGAGTGCCTTGGCAATCTCTACAAGCTGCTGCTTGCCGACGCCGATCGTTGATACTCCGGTAAACGGCGATTCCTTGAGGCCGACGGTCGTTAGCAGTTCCTTGGTCTTCACCGTCGTTTCGTTCCAGTTGATCACCCCGCGCCGCGCTTGCTCATTGCCGAGGAAGATGTTCTCCGAAATAGACAAATACGGAATCAGCGCCAGCTCCTGGTGGATAATGACGATGCCCAGACTTTCACTGTCCTTGATATCCTTGAACTGGCATACCTCTCCCTGATACAGAATATCCCCTTCGTAAGTTCCATGCGGGTACACTCCGCTTAGCACCTTCATCAGCGTGGATTTGCCGGCTCCATTCTCCCCGCAGAGGGCGTGGATTTCACCGGCCTTGACCTGCAGGTTGACATTCGAGAGCGCCTTGACGCCGGGGAATGTCTTTGTAATGCTTTTCATCTCCAAGATATATTCACTCAAGTGTCTCACCCAGCTTTCCTTGTGACTGTAGCAGCGGGTACCGGCGGCTCCTCCTGACTCAGAGATGCCGCCGGTTGCTGCTAAATGGTATCCAGCAGGTTATTCTCCCAGCTGATCTTTGGTATAGTAGCCGCCGTCTACCAGTACCTTGTCTACGTTGCTTGCATCTACTGAAACTGGCTCCAGCAGGTAGGACGGAACGATTTTGGCGCCATTGTCATAGGTTGTGGTATCGTTGACTTCGGCTTCTGTACCTTTCAGCACACTTTCGGTCATTTCTACAGCTTTCTTGGCTAATTCACGGGTATCCTTGAATACCGTCTGTGTCTGCTCTCCAGCCAGAATGGATTTCACGGAAGCCAGCTCAGCGTCCTGTCCGGTAACAACCGGAAGCTTCTTGTCGCCTGAACCGTAGCCTACACCCTTCAGGGAAGAGAGAATCCCGATGCTGATGCCATCGTAAGGAGAGAGAACAGCGTCAAGATTATCGCTTGCATAATTGGCGCTCAGCAGGTTATCCATGCGCGCCTGGGCGGCAGCACCGTCCCAGCGCAGCGTAGCTACCTGATCCATAGTAACCTGCTTGCTGCGGACAACCAGCTTGCCGGAATCAATATAAGGCTTGAGGATTGACATCGCGCCATCGAAGAAGAAGTAGGCGTTATTGTCATCCGGGGATCCGCCGAACAGCTCAATGTTGAAAGGTCCTTTGCCGTCCTTAAGGCCAAGCTTTTCCTCAATGTAAGAGCCCTGCAGTACGCCAACCTTGAAATTATCGAAGGTCGCATAGTAGTCTACATATTCACTTTTTTTGATCAGACGGTCATAGGCAATGACTTTGACATTCGCATCATGTGCCTTCTGCAGCACATCCGTCAGGGCCTCGCCGTCAATTGAAGCGATTACAATTGCTTTCACGCCTTTAGTGATCATATTCTCAATCTGGGATACCTGGTTCTCCACGACATCTTCTGCATATTGCAGATCCGTACCGTAGCCCAGCTTCTCGAACTCCTTCACCATGTTGTTGCCGTCATTCACCCAGCGTTCCGAGGATTTCGTCGGCATTGCGATCCCTACTTTGCCTTGGGACGAGTCTCCGCCGCTTGATGAGTTGCCGTTGTTGCCGCATGCGGACAAGATGAGTACGAGTGTTAGTAGCAATGAGACCAATGAATATCTTTTCATTCTGCACTACCCCCTGGACTATTCTGTTGTCTTCCACGGGTACTCCCGTGTGACAAGTTGAGTATAGCAACAGAAGCCATAGGGCGTATTTACACTCAGACTACTGTTTTTATAAAAATCAAACTTATGTGCAGCACAACAAAAAAACCGCATGCAGCCCGGAGGCGCACACGGTCGGTACCTATTCCAATTCGCTTATTGCCTGCTTGATCTCATCCAGTTCCTGCTTCAGTCGGGTGAAGAGGAGGCGGTTACTCTCCGCAGCCTTTACCTTAAAATTGGTTTTACTTAAAAAGGCCATATAAACATCCGAGATTCTTCGGGTAATATTCTCTGCTTCCACCGGACCCGTTTGCCCGAAAAATTGATTCATCTGCTGTCTGGTAAGCTCTGAGAACGACAGCTTCTCCAGACAGGATTCCAGAACTCCAATGCTGCCCAGTGCAGCTTGTCTGTATTCTCCGGCAGTTCCGCCAGTATTGTTCTTGTATTCAACTTCCTCCACGCAGTGCACCCCTTGCCGCTTGAATATATGGTTTCCCTATTCTTTATTCGTTCTTACTGTCTCCAGCTCCCGGTAATACCCCTTTGCGGAACTGTAACGGCGATACACCTGTATGCTTCTTGAACGCCGTGCTGAAATAATGCTGGGTCTCATAACCCGATTGCTCAGCGACTTCATTGATACTTAGCTCCGTAGAATGCAGAAGCTGTGCAGCTCTGCGGATCCGGATCTGAGTCAGGTAAGTGCCGAAGGATTCTCCAAGCTCCTGCTTGAACAGGCGGCTGAGATACACCGGTGATGCCTGAAGCTGGCCGGCCATCGCCTCCAGCGTAAGTCCATATTCGTTGTAGTGCTCCTGCATATACTGCTTCGCCCTGCGGACGAGCGGCGATAGCGGCTGCTCCTTGGCCAGCGCTACCCGGCAGCCCCGGTATGCCGATGCCAGCTCGGTAATCTCCCCCTGCACATTCTGGGTACCGACTTCAACCGCGATCTTGAGATTGCTGCGCACTGCGCCTTCCGCCCCGGCCAGCACCCGCTCACCTGCAGCATCCCAGAGCAGAATGACGATCAGTCCGGCGGAATCCCGGAAGATCACCTTGGAATATGGCTCAAGCAGCTCCGTGATGATATTCTCAATGGCGAACAGATACAGCTGGCGTTCGTTCTCTTTCATTCCCGGATGCTGGCCTTCCCATCTCCAGCGGATAATCCCGATCAGTTCCGGCCGCTCCGGCGGCAGCTGCAGGAACTGCAGCTGCTCCCGGATCTCCGCCTGGCTCAGATTCCCATCCAGCCATTCCTGGCAGAAGCGTTCACGCAGCAGCGGGAAATTCTTCTGCAGTTGCCGGGAGGCCTGCTGCAGATGCTGGCTCTGCTGCTTCACCGACTCCAGTTCATCGCGGACGCCGCGGAGCACCTGCATCAGCTGCTTCGGATCGGCGGGCTTGAGAATGTAATCATTCACCTGCAGACGAATCGATTCCTGGGCATACGAGAATTCATCGTGTCCGGTAATGACGATGATTTTGCAGCCGGGAAGCTGCTCCCGCAGCCGCTTCATCAGCTCCATGCCGTGCATAATCGGCATATTGAGATCTACCAGTGCAATATCAATGGAATGATGAAGCGCCAGCTCCAGGGCCTCCTCACCGTCTTCTGCCTCCGCCATCACACTCATCCCCAGGCTATCCCAGTCCACACACTGCCGGATACCATCGCGGATGATCCCCTCATCATCAGCAATCATTACTTTCCACTTGTCTATCATCCTCATAGATCCTCCTGTTCCTTATTCCTTCGCTGGGTAGCTATCGCGGACAACCGGGTGCCGGAGTGTTACAACCGTTCCCGTTCCAGGTTCACTCTCAATCATAATTCCGTAAGGCTCACCATAAGTCAGCCTGATCCGGGCCTGCACGTTCAGAATTCCGTATCCGCTGCCTGCGCTATCCGGCAGGGGCGTATCTGCATGCTCACGATCCTGTTTCCCGACAGCTTCAAGCCGCTGCTTAAGCATGCTTAGCCGTTCCGGAGGAATCCCGGCACCGTCATCACGAACGGTAAGATACAGCTCATTCTCCCGCTCCACCACCTCAATGGAGAGATGACCGGGACCACGGCGTTCCTTAATGCCATGATAGATAGCGTTCTCCACCATCGGCTGGAGCAGCAGCTTAAGCACGTACAGCTCCTGTAGCTGCGGCTCAACCTCAATCGAGTAGGTCAGCTTGCTGCTGTAGCGGACTTGCTGGATCTTCAGATAGCTGACGATATGCTCGAGTTCATCGGAGAGGGGAATAATATCACTCCCTTTGCTCAGCCCTAGCCGGAACAGCTTGGACAAGGACTGGACCACCTCGGCAATATCCTCCGCACCCTTGCTGCGGGCCATCCAGTGGATCGTATCGAGTGTATTGTAGAGGAAATGCGGTTTGATATGCGCCTGCAGGCTGCGCAGCTCTGCTTCCCGCTTTTGCCGGGCCTGCAGCTCCGTCAGTGACAGCAGCCGCCCAATCTGGGCCAGCATCGTATTGAAGCTGCGGCCCAGCAGCCCGATCTCGTCGGAACGGTTCCCCCAGTAGCGAATCGTCAGATCACCGGACTGTGCTTTGCTCATGAAAGAAGCCAGCTGTCCAATCGGACGGGAGATGGAATACGCCAGATAGAAGGAAGCCGTCATCCCCAGCATACAGACTACAAACACGAAGGTTACGACATTGAAGGTAATCTCGCGCACCCCAAAGGCTGACTCATCCATCGGAAACACGCCCATCGTAGTCCAGCCTGTAAAGGGAGAGGTCCGGTAGATCAGTTGCAAATGGCGGCCGTCCACGGTCTCCGAGGTGATTCCAGAGGACTCGGTGAATAGACCTGCCGGAATCTTTTGCATAAAAGGGTGCTGCGGCGCATAGATCATCTCCCCATTGTTGTCCACCACCGTTAGATAGCCCGTCTTGCCCAGTGTGACATCCCTGGCCGTCTCGGCAATCACCCGCAACTTCAGATCGACCAGCACCACTCCCTGCACGACCTGCGTTTCCGGATCGACTATCGCCCTGACGGCAGAGACCACCTCGCTCTCCTGATAATCCACATGGGACATTACAGCGCGGCCGTATGGATGACCTACAATCTTGAAGATCCCTTTGTTCTCCGCTGCCTGCTTGTACCAGGCCTCCTCCGTCAGCTGAGTACCAGAACGGGTATACATCTCATTGCTGATGAAATCGCCTTCACTATTGACCAGCATTATCCCGGCAATCTCGGAGCTGAGCGTAGTGAAGCCCTGCAGAAACTTGCGGATGTTGTATTCAGCCGACTCCCCGTTGCCAGCTGCATTGTTAGACTGCCCCGTATTTACTGTATCCCCCTTCAGGAACTTCTGTACTCCCGGATCAAACGACATCAGGTAGGTTATCTTCTGCAGATTCTCAACATCGTTCTCAATCGCTGTATTCACTTTGCCGATCAGCTGCATAGTGTTCTCGTTGCTCTGTTCTTCCACAATCCGGTCGACGGTCCAGCCAATCAGCAGCCCCAACCCGATGGCAGGCAGGATGCTGATCAGCAAAAAGTGAATAATCAGCTTATAGCGGATTGGCAGATTATTCAGCTTCAGCTTCTCCATGTTCAGGCCGCTTCTCCGCATCACAGGCTCCTCCTCTGCTGCAGCCTATTTGGCATAATAGTTATCAACGTTCACCCGTGTGACCACGTCTATCCCTGTATCGACCGTATCCGGTACGGGCACGGGCTTATGGTTCGCATACGCTTCAGGGTCCGCTTCCAGATCACGGTGCAGATGAAACAGCTCCGTAAGCGACCAATAGCCCATATTCCAGGTACCCTGGGCCATCGTAGCGGCTATTTTTCCTTCCTTCACCAAATCAAGCGTCCCTTTATCGGTATCGAAGCTGATGATCTGCGGAACCAAGCCGTTGCCGTGAGCCGCATCCACCGCTTCCGCTACACCGATACCGCCATTGGACTCCGTAGCAAAGATCCCCGCAAGCTGCGGATATTCTCCCAGCAATAGCTCGGCAGCTTCCCGCGAGGCGACCTGGTCTCCCCGTCCGTTCTTGATCCCCACCAGCTTCATCTCCGGGTATTCACTGCGGATGGTATCGCTGAAGCCGTCTGTCCGTTCCTGATGATTGTGCTGGTCAGGCGTGGTGATTATAGCCACTTCACCTTTGCTGCCGGTCAGCTCCGCCATTTTGTGTGCGGCCTGGGTGCCGGCATTGTAATTATCTGTTCCCAGAAAAGAATAGGCCTTACTGTCCGGCGCTCCCGAATCAAACAGGACCACCGGAATACCGGCCTCCACCGCCTTGTTGATCGTCGCCGTGAGCAGCTTGGAATTCACCGCCGAAATCGCAATCCCCGCCGGCTTCTTGGCGATAGTCTGCTCCAATACGGTCATCTGTTCATTGGCATTATGCTGGGTCGAGCCGTGGTATTCCACGGACACATTAAGCTCCTCTGCAGCATCCTCGAAGCCCTTCAGCACGCTTTTCCAGTAGTCGATTCCGATCTGGAACGTGACCATCACATATTTATCTTCAATATTCCCGCGCAGTCCGGCTGTCTCCCACGGGTCCGCCGAATCCCCCTGCTGCTTGTAGTTCAGCACGTAGATCAGGAAGATGCCGATCAGCAGCACGTAGACAAGCCAGAGCTTTTTCACGTATGTAACCCCTTTCAAATCAAGAAATAAATGACGCCGTCCAGATTGTCCGGTCTTCGTCCAGTCTAGTCTAAAGGCTTGGCAGGCTTTCCGTCAATTACGATCCGCTGGATTGAACTGTTACAGCTAGAGCATCCGTTATGCGGACCAGAGACCTTGCTCTTAGAATTATGAATTTGATGCGACATTTTATGTCGTACCAGCTGTTTTATACTGGACAAGTAACATTCAAATTGCTGAAATGAGGACTACACAAATGGTAAAAACAAAGCGCGGACGGGTACTTTGGACCCTGCCCTCCCATGGCCGGGGCACCTGCCCGGTCTGTGGAACAACCAGAATTAAGCTGCTCTACACAAAAGTAAAGTCTGATGGGGGAACCCTGAAGGTCTGCAAGCGCTGCGACAAGGCGCCACAAGCCAAAGTAGATGCCGTAGCCAAGTAAACACAACCCGGATGTCCGCCCGGCTTCATGCTTCATGCATGGATGCCCGGGCGGCATCTTTACCTTGTTGCGGTGGAAGTTCATCAGACGCTATACTGAAATCTGACAGAAAGGAGCGGAGCCGCATGAGCCATATTCACCGTATTCAGTGGTTTGACCAGCAAATCAGAAATGCCTGTTATCCGAACAGCAATATTCTTGCGGAGCAATTCGAAATCTCCAGGCGCCAGGCGCAGCGGGATATTGAATATATGGCGGAATCTCTACGGGCTCCGCTCCGGTACGTGGCCAGCCAGCGCGGATATATGTACGAGGATAATAGCTTTGTGCTGCCTCATCTGTACATCACCGACGAAGAGCAGCAGGTACTGAAATATCTGGCTTACCGGTACAGCCATTATGATTATGAGAACGGCCAGACTATCCGGAGAGTCGGTGGCCTGCTGGAACGGTTCACAGACCAGCCCCTGCAGGCTGGAGAATACAAGCTGCCTCTGTTTGAAGTAAATGCCCGGCGTCTGCAGGTTATCGGGCTCCTGGAGCAAGCCATTCAGGCCCGTAACGTAATTCACATCCTTTGCCGGAAACAGCCGGACAAACCGCAGGAGCTATATCTCTGTCCCCTGAAACTGAGCCGCCGTCTGGATGAAGATTATGTGCTTGCAGCTGTTGAAGGGAACTGCCAGACGGAGTTCTATAACTTGTCCGAGATCCTGCAGCTGAAGCTGACGGACAGATATTTTGCAACAAGCGAAGAATTTCCATCGGCTCCGCCGGATCAGATCCGGAAGCTGAAGCCGTTCACAGCCAGAATCCGGCTGAGCGGGATGCCTGCGGATTCCTCATGGGGAGGGTATACGATCCGATCCGCTGATGGAGAAGTCTATGAAATTGAATTTATTGACACGGATGCCTTTGTGGGGCAGCTGTTCAGCTCGGAATGGTCTGAAATTCTGTCCCCCAAATGGCTGAAAGAGAAAGTAAGGATCAGATGCCAGAACGTACTGAATCTGCTGAATGAACAGGAGAGCCGGAGTGATCATTAACGGAATACAAATGAAGCGCGAATCCAAATCTTTTACCGATGCCCTCTATGCCGTCCTCACTGCCGCAGGGTTATTCCATGGACCCACATTCATGCTCTCCGGGCTCAGCGGTATGGCCTTCAAATTCTCTGTGCATGAGAAGCTCTTCCCCTTCTCCGTTACCGCTTATGGACAGTGGGGCAAAGAGCATGGACCGGCCATCGATAATCTCGGCGTCCTTACCGGACATAGCGGAGGGAGAACAAGACATGATTCGTTCGCCGTATATCAGCAGGCCGCCATTGAAGATGTGAAGCATAGTCTGGACCGCGGACTCGCCTGTGTCTACTGGATACCGGAGTTCGGCGTTATTCACGGCTATGATGAGGACGACCGGGTGTTCTATGTGCAGGATGGATCGTCCATCGAGACCCGTTATGTGCTCTATGATAACTTCGGCCTCAACATTACCCCGTTCTGGTATTGCCAGTTTTTCGGAGATAAGGTTGATATTCCGCTGCATGACGCAGTACTGGAATCACTGAGGCTCGCCCTTGAGGATTGGGAGACTCCATACAAAACACTGCCCGATCAGAGCATTGCATCAGGCAGAATGGCTTACAGTTTCCTGATCCGGGCTCTTCAGCAGGGAAAGTTCGACAGCAGCGGAGCCGTCTATATTCTCGAATCACTCCTGACAGCGCGCTCAGAGATCCGGAGTTATCTGCAGGAGGTTCAGTCCGTCTTGCCGGGGCTGAATGAGGTTCATAGCATTTATGCTGAGCTGGATGAGATGTTGTGCGGGCAGTCGAAGGCTGCTCATACGCTGATTAACGGCAGCATGACGCTGGTGCAGCAGCAGCTTCCCTCACTCTGTGCCGCCTTGCAGCAGGCGCTTGAGCTGGAGGAACGCGCTATGCAGCAGTTTAGATTAATCTCCGGGCGGTATCCGGACCGGAAACGTTCCATTCTGCCAAGATGGGGGGCGCATACGGCCAGATGATGAACAGAACAGAATTGGATTCAGTACCAGCGGCCTTGCATCCTCCGCAGTTGACTCATTCTTATGTAGATGCCATGTACCAGGTTCTGTCGGCTAACGGCTGGTTCACACTGCCCAAATATATGTTATCCGGAATGACTGCCTCCTGTTTCCGTCTGTCCTTGCATAGGCAGCTTCACCGTGACTCACCTACGGCTTATAACTGGATGGCTGAGCATACGGTAGCTGCAGATTTAATCGGAATGATTTCGACTCAGGCGGCAGGGTTTCATTTCGCTCCTACATTTCCGCTCTATCAGAAGCAGGCTATCCTGGAAATCCGCAAATCGCTTGAGCAAGGCACTCCTGTCGTCTGCTGGAAAGATAAGTTTGTGGTGATAACCCGCTCCGATGATCAGAAGCAGGTATTCTGCTACAACGAAATATCTTCAAGAGCAGAACTGGAGCTGCCTTATGATCAGCTGGGAAGAAATGCGAGCCCTTATTGGCACTGTCAGATCTTCGAAGGACAGATCCGGAAGGACATAAGGCAGGTGATCAGAGAATCCTTCCTCCAGGCTGTATACAAGGCAGAGGTACATGATCCGATGCTGCCGGAATCGCAGTATGCCTGCGGACTGCAGGCTTATGATGCCATGCTGGACGCCTTGTCAGGCAGATCATATGATGCTTCCGGTGCTTATGAAACCTTGGTGTTCTATGCTGCCTCTAAGAAAGACGCGTCCAGCTATACCAGAGCAGCCTGCGAATATTGGCCTGAGCTCGAGTCTACCGCCAGCCATTATGAGCGTCTTTCTGCTGTCTATCATGAAATTACAGCTCTATTAAGCCCGAACGCGTCTCATGCTCCAACTCTACGGCCACAAAGGCTGCTTCCTCTCATCCGCGAGGCTAAGCATACCGAGGCCGAAGCGATTCAGTCCATCCGCGTGCTGCTGCGCGAGCCGATCGAGAACCGCTTCCATGATGTGGGGCTGCGCTGAGTCATGCTATTCCGGTTAGAACATTAAGCCTTCCGCGTACTTCTCCCCTTCCAGCAGATCATATTCGATCAGGCGATAGTCATCCAGCAGCTCCTGCTGCCCGGGTGTCAATCCAGTCAGGATTCCGCTGCTGCCGGACCCGACCAGCACATTCTTGCTGAGGCCGGGGATTTCTTCCTGCACCTGCTCCAGCAGCTTGTAATAGGCAGGCAGCGGCTGGCCGGATAGTCTAAAGACGGTTGGGCCAAGGTAAGCCGGACTAAGTGTCCCCAGCGGCTCATTTCCGATATCATAGTTAGCCAGAATCAGCAGCTGCGTCTCGTGCTTCAATCTAGGCTCCTGATCCCAGCCGGCCTCTGTATAGATCCCGGCGGTCAGCGCCGGCAGATGGTCGCCCCAGAATACAGCAACGGTTGGACGTTCAATCGTCAGCAGCTCTTCCTGCAGATAAGCCAGTGCCTCGTCGGTCAGCTTAGTATCCTGCACGTAAGTCTCCAGTTCGTCCTTCTGCGCCGGCTGTCCGCCTTCTACGGTAATCGTGTTCGGTCCGTTCAGCCCTTTGGTGAACGGGAAATGATTCTGCATCGTCACCAGATGCAGGAAGGCCGGCCTCGACGCCGACTTAAGCTCGCGGACAGCCTCCTGTACAGCAGCCTTGTCGGATATATAGCCATCCGGGGTGAGGCGGTTAGCATCCGGCAGATCCTTTTCACTGATGAAGCTGTCAAAACCAAGTACCGGATAGACACGGTTGCGGTTATAGAAGGTCTCATCGAACGGATGCAGCGCCTGTGCATGGTAGCCCCGCGATTTTAGAATACTGACGATGGACGGCATTGAGGACATTTTGACAATCCGCTGTTGATAGGGAATGGTTCCGTCCCCAAGGAAATACATCGACAGCCCGGTCATGGCCTCGAATTCAACATTGGCTGTATTGCCGCCGAATTCCGGTGACAGCAAATAACCAGACGGAGTCTCATCCGCCGCCGTATGAATGAATTTCAGCGGATCTTCGCTTAAGGTATACCCCGGCAGACGCGTAGGGTCAAAGAAAGCCTCATCCATCATAAACAGTATATTCGGCTGTTCCCCGGGACTGGCTACCGCCGGTTCATCCGGCAATGCCGAATACTTAGCTGACACCGCTTCAACCGCTTCACGGCTGTACCCTTCGGGCTTCTCCAGCAGGCTCTGCCGCAAATTCCCGGCAAAAGCAAATATGAATCCGTTCTGCGAATAATTAACCTTCTGGTTCCAGAAGATGTTCTGGTAGTTCATAGCGGTAACAACAGACGAATGGCCCGACACAAGCACAAGAAAACCTGCGCTCAGCGCGACTGAGATTCCGCCCAGGCTTAAGCGTAAAGGCAGCTTGATTCTGTTCCTGGGCAACTTGCGGATCATGTACACCAGACCAACAGCCACTAATATTGCGGCTATTACCGCCAGCGGTGAGATCATTCCTTTGGTAATCTTGCTCATTTCACCGGCATTCTTGACCAGCATCAGATCCCATGGAAAAAGCGGCTCTCCTCGCGTGACAAGCTTCTGATAATCAGCTACACCCAGCATTAGACACATTAAACTGACAACTGCAGGCCCTGCATATGTATTAGGCAATATCACTGAACTTAAGAGCAGAATGAAGAAAAGGAACAGACCTCCCGCACCATACAGCCAAGGGTAACCGCGGGTCCACTGCAGAGCACCGGATATATTCATACTAAAGGATGCTGCCTGCAGGAAAAAATTCAGCACAAATCCCCCGGCCAGCAAGACTAACAGCAAATACGACAAACGTTTGGAAGGCAATAACCGCGACAAATGGATTCACTCCTAACTAGATTAAAGGAGTAGTATACGCCTTTTAGCTTAAAGCCGCCTTAAAATTCAGTATCCAAAAGAAGTACATCTTCGTATTATGCACCTCACAGCCTCCTCCATAATCCATGGATACGAGATTTCCAGCACGTTATTTCTGCAACAAAAAAGAGCAGCAAACTTCGCTGCTCTTTTTATATATTCTTCAAAACTATATAGCTTGAACTTGAAAATATACAATGAGGGTGGAGTGGCGGAAGAGAAGTTTGAACTGTAGGAGCGATAGCGTCCGCCTTTAGGTTTGTATTTCTACTGCGAACAGCAGTTTAAATCAGGAAATACAAACCTAACAGTGGCCGGAAGTCAAACATTCTCTGCAGCCTCGGCTAATCCCTACAGTGGAATTTTCCCGGTTCAATCTATTTCCCCCTACTTCACATATAGGCGGCTAGTCTCCTCCCAATACTCCCCTGGCTCCAGACCAAACAATCCGATGTCATCGGCACGAAGATCTACCTTCGGTGCATTCACCAGGTTGATTTGCGGCTCCGGACAGAAGAACCCTTCGGTAGCTCCGTTGTTCCAGATCATCCACTGCTTATAGGAGGTTCCCACATCATACACCAGGGTAACGCCGGCTTTGCTGTCGGTAAGCTCCATACGGTTGCGGCCATTCTGGGCTACAGCGGTATAGTGGTTATCCATTGGCGCATAGAACGGATACAAGCCCTCATCACGCAGTGCCACTTCATCCGCAGTCAGCTCCTGGAATTTGCCGGTCGGCAGCATCCGGTCGCTAAGCTCCCAGCGCTCGCCGATGGTCAGCTTCACACGGTAATCCTGCGGCGTGCTGCCTGGTGCGAACGGAGCATTAATGGCAGTATGGAACGCCAGCAGACAAGGCATCAGCTCTGCGCCGTCATTATGAACCAGCAGTTGCTGGGACAGGCCGCCTTCTCCCAGAGTATAACGCAGCTTGACGGTGTATTTGAACGGCAGATATTGATAAGAAGGATGATTCTCATCCACCTTGATCGCTACAGTGACGAAGCTTTCGCTTTTGCCGCTGCCGAATTCTTCGACCTCCCAGGCTGCTGTATGTAGGAACCCGTGCAGATGGTTACCCGTCTTAGCCTCATTTACCGGAAAACGGTAGGTTTGTCCATTCCACGGGAACTCTCCATCCTCATATCGGTTCGGCGGGAACAATACAGGGATGCCGTGAATCCCGGGGTTTGCCTTGAATGCTTCCATTTCCTCTGAGCCCGGCTCATGCAGGAAACGGTAACCGCTCTCAGTATCACGGAAGCAGATCAGGTTGCCTCCGATGCCCGGCAGAACTGCGGCCTCATAACGTCCAGCTTTGAGCCAGACTGCGGCCTCTCCCTCATATTGTCCTTCAAATGCAGTAATCGACATAATAACTTTAAACTCCCTTCCATAAACTCATAATGACTCTCTCATAGATAGAGTACCACATCTGCCGGATTGGCAACATGCCAATTTTACAGCTGTTCCACTTCGACACTCATCACATGTTCAATTTTCTTCACATCATAATAGATTTCCGTAGCATAATCACGGTCTGGTGCGGAGATCACCATATCAATCATTTGTCTCCCGTCTTCGAGATCCTTGATCTTCATCCGCCGGATCGTCCGGCCGGTTTTACGTGTTTTGCGCTGCTCGGCAATGATATGGCGCTGCTCAATTTTCTGGATCACATCGGTTAGAATATAGTTCGGTTCCATGATGATCTTAATCGATATCTCATGTTTGTTCAGCACCTCCGGGCCAATGGCTTTAATTAGCAGGGGCACTGCATTTACTGCGAACATAAGCAGCACAACTGCATAACCCGCTTCTACATAGAATCCCGCGCCGACCGCAATCCCGATACCGGAAGCCGTCCAGATGAGCGCCGCAGATGTGAGTCCCGATATCGCATCTCCCCCTCTGCGCAGAATGACGCCCGCCCCGAGAAAACCGATCCCGCTGACAATCTGCGCCGCCAGACGCATCGGGTCCATATTGGGATGATCTGTACCGCCGAACTTGTCATAAGCATGGATCGAGACCAGCGTTACCAGGCAGCTGGCGATGCTAATGACCATACTGGTCCGGATTCCCAGCGGTTTCTGTTTCAATTGCCGGTCAATCCCGATGAACAGCCCGAACAGCATGGCCACAAGCAGCTTCACAATCGACTCCGTGTGCAAATCAATATTCATAGTTGTCCTCCTCTCCGTGACAGATAGAATCAGTATACCTGAAAAGCACTGCAATCTTTACAGTAATTTTTCGCAAGCAGATTTAAAAGAAAAAACGGACGTCTGCACCTCTGTACCCGGTCATCAATCAGTACCTGATGAGCTCCGGCAAAGGGACAACGCCCGCTTGTAGTAAAAGGCTGTACTCCATACATTATATGAGTGGAAAGGTACGAATAGAAGAATCAGCCATGCAGCAGCGATTCTGCTCCATCACAGTAGATTTCCGTTCCTGTAATATGATCCGAATCCGCAGAAGCCAGGAACAGCGCCAGCTTGGCTACCTGATCAGGACGCCCGGGTCCCTTCTCCAGCGGCTGTCCGCCATCCGGGAATTCAACCTCGATCTGCACTTCCTTAAGATCATCCGAAGGGTACGTATTGTCATCAATATTAGTGGTGATCGCACCAGGACAGATGGCGTTCACGCGGATTTTGAACTGGGCCAGCTCCAGCGCCGCCATTTTCATAAAAGCGACCTGCCCGGCCTTCGTTGTGCTATATGCTGAGAATCCGATGTTGGAGAATACACGGTTACCGTTGATGGAGCTGTTGATCAGGATGCTGCCGCCCTGCTCCTTCAAATGGGGGATGGCATATTTGACCGTAGCGAACGTACCGCGGAGATTGATCTGTATGGTCTGGTCCCAGGACTCAATATCCATTGTCTCAATTGGTGTCATCGCTCCGTTAATCCCGGCATTCGCAAACACGATGTCAAGCTTCCCCCACTTGGCAACAACCTGCTTCACGGCGTCCTCCACCTGCTGCGGCTCAGCGATGTCGCATTCGAACACAGCGGCTTCTCCGCCTTCCTGCACCACCTGACGTGCAACCTTCTCTGCGTTCTCCACGGTCCGGTCCAGAAGAGCCACCTTAGCTCCATTTCTGGCGAACTCCAGCACCGTGGCCCGGCCGATGCCCGATCCGCCTCCGGTTACGATTGCTACTTTGCCTTCCAGCTTCTTAGTGTTCATATGTGTAGTTTCCTCCTATGGTCATTGTTGTTCAAAATCAAGTTCTTTCGTTAAATATACCTCCCATACCGCTTGGTGAATCGGCTGGCCCTGCTGTTTTGACAAAGCATATTTGGGGATATAATTTAAGAGGCTCTAATGAAATTGACTTTAGACATGCTTTTATTTTCTACACAGAGGAGATTATTACTCATGATGAATCATAATGAAGGGATCCGTGATCAGATCTGCGCTGCGGTCTCCGGCCTCTCGTCCGAGACCCTGAACCGGAAGCCTGAAGGCAAATGGTCAGCTGTGTTTCATCGGCATTTATGAAGAACGTCATCTGACTCAACTGAAGGAAGCCCTGGACGGATTTAACCGAATCCTCTTCACCATTAAAGAGTAAAGACACAACAATAAAGGCTTGAGCAGCTGTCCATTTAACAGACAGCACTCAAGCCTTCACCAGGTTCGATACCTGCTTATCCCAGCATCATCCGGTCATCCGCCAGCTTATGGCCGCTAATGGCTTCGAATTCACCAAGCAGCCGCTCTACCGTCAGATCCTTCTTGCGGGATTCATCAAAATCGAGAATGATCGACCCCTTGTCCATCATAATCAGCCGGTTGCCTAAACGGATAGCCTGATCCATGTTGTGGGTGACCATCAGTGTAGTCAGCTTCATCTCACGGACAATGGATTCCGTAAGCTTCGTGATCAGTTCAGCGCGCGAAGGGTCCAGCGCAGCTGTATGCTCATCCAGCAGCAGAATCTGCGGCTGGGTGAAGGTCGCCATCAGCAGGCTAAGCGCCTGCCGCTCGCCTCCGGAGAGCAGCCCTACCTTAGCGCGCAGCCGGTTCTCCAGGCCAATGCCCAGCTTGCTGAGCTGCTCCCGGAACAGCGTGCGTCTGGCCGCATTCACTCCGAAGGACAGCCCGCGGCTCTGACCCCGCTTATAAGCCATGGCCAGGTTCTCCTCAATGGTCATATGAGGCGCTGTACCAGCCATCGGGTCCTGGAAGACACGGCCGATCCAGCGTGCGCGCTGGTACTCGGCCAGATTGCTGATCGAGCTGCCTTCAATGCGCGCTTCACCGAGATCCGGCTTCATGACACCGGATATAATATTCATCAGTGTCGATTTACCGGCCCCGTTGCTGCCAATAATCGTCACGAAATCTCCGGCGCTCAGCTCCAGATCTATACCCAGCAGGGCAATCTTCTCGTCAGGGGAACCCGGGTTGAACAGCTTGGATACATTATCAAGCTTTAGCATCGGCTGCCCCTCCTTTCTTGCTGCTGCGGGTCAGCTCCGCAAGCTCTTCAGTCCGTCTGCGGGCCATCGTCTTCTGCTTCAGGAACCGCTGAACAGACGGGAAGACGAGGGCGATGATAACGATAATAGCCGTAATCAGCTTGAGATCCGAAGCCTTGAGCCATGGCACCCGCAGAGCCAGCGCCACAACGATCCGGTAGACGATGGAGCCGAGCACTACAGCCAATGTAGCGCGGAAGACGTTACCCGCACCGAATATCGCTTCCCCGATAATTACCGAAGCCAGCCCGATAACAATCATGCCTATACCCATGGATGAATCGGCAAATGTAGAATATTGAGCGATCAGTGCACCCGAGAGGGCCACCATTCCGTTCGCCAGACTGATACCGAGAATCGTCGTAGTATCCGTATTGACCCCGAAGCTGCGGATCATCCGGGAATTATCTCCTGTTGCACGCAGGGCAAGTCCAAGGTCTGTACGCAGGAACAGATCCATCAGGATCTTGACCAGCAGAACCACAAAGGGCATAACCAACAGAGGATTAATAGAGCTGAAAAGAGATACCTCACCCATTAAGGAAACATTCGGCCGCACGAGAATCCGCAGATTGATGGAATATAGCGCAATCATCATCAGAATCCCGGATAGCAGGCCGTTGATCTTCCCTTTAGTGTGCAGCAGTCCTGTACACATGCCTGCAGCCATCCCTCCGAGCAGGGCACATACTGTTGCCAGCAGCGGAGAATATCCGTGGGTTATCATGACCGCGGCAATCGCGCCGCCGGTGGTGAAGCTCCCGTCTACAGTTAAATCCGGAAAATCAAGAATACGAAATGTAATATACACCCCGAGTGCCATAAAAGCGTACAGCAGGCCCATTTCCAGGGCGCCGATTAATGAACTATACATAGATGACTTCCTCCCTCAAGCGGCAAAGGGCGCCCGCATTGGGAACGCCCCCTTATGATATCTGTATGTTATTGAATAATGTTATTGTCAGGATCTGCAACTTCAGCCTTCATAGCATCGGTTACTTCAATGCCCTGAGCTGCTGCCGCTTTGAGGTTAAGAATGAGATCCAGCTTCTCTTGCATCGTTACCTTCATATCACCCGGGCTTGTACCGTTCTTAAGCACTTCCACTGCCATTTCGCCAACCTGGTAGCCATGATCATAATATTTGAAGCCTACAGTTGCAAAAGCACCCTTCTCCACCGTATCACGGTCTGCAGAGAAGAACGGAAGCTTGTTGTCATTGGCAGTCTGAATGATTGTATCCACACCGCTTACAACAGAGTTATCAAGTGTAATGTAGAGGGCATCCACACGTCCAACGAGGGACTCAGCAGCCTGCTTCACTTCCGATGTATTCGTGATCGCCGCCTTGACCAGCTCAATACCGTGCTTGTCCAGCTCTTCCTTGGCAATATCCGCCATAACTACTGCGTTAGGTTCACCTTCATTAATGACAAGTCCCAGCTTCTTCACATCCGCAAACTGCGTTGCGATGAAATTCATCAGACGCGTAATCGATTCTGGATTCGTATCGGATGCGCCGGAGACATTGCCGCCGGGATGATCCAGGTCGCTTACAAGTTTGGCATCCAGCGGGTCAGTGACTGCCGCGAACAGAATTGGTGTGTCCTTGTTTACATTCTGCACGACCGATTGAGCGGAAGGAGTGGCGATGGCCAGTACCAGGTCATTTTTGTCGCCGGCAATCTTCTGGGCAATGGACAGGTTATTTGCCTGATCCGCCTGGGCATTCTCCAGGTCTACCGTCAAATTCTCGCCTTCCACGATTCCGGCGTCCTTCAGTGCCGCCAGGAAGCCTTCCCGTGTTGCATCCAGCGACGGATGTTCTACATACTGTGAGATGGCAATCGTATAGGATTTGGTCTCCGCAGAACCGGTGTCTGCCGGAGCGCTGGTTGCGTTTGCCGGAGTATTTCCTGCATTGGCTCCATTATTTACGGCTGCATTATTGTTACCGCAACCTGCTGCTACCAGCATCAAGGACATACTCAGGCCAAGCCAAATGTTCTTTCTCTTCATCAGATAACCCCTCTTCTTTTACGGATTCAGCGCGCGAACCTGGGTTAGCGGTTCAGCAGTATCGCTTTCATCTTTGAAAGCATTAAAGCAAAAGCCCGCACCATTTCCGCATCCACTGCCGCAATCTATTAAACATATATTATATGTAGGTTGATTTTCCGTCAATCATTTATCACGGCTCCATATTTTACAAAAAACGCACAATGGGCTGATGTTTCGACAAGAACAAGCCTGTTGCTCTTGACATTGATTGCTAAACCCTTATCCACATAAAAAAAGCCGCCCTGCACAAACTTTACTTAAAGTTTGAAGATGGAGCGTGCCAAATGCCAATAAACAACGCATACAAAACTGCGGCCACAGCCGCACTGCTTACTGCCGTCATTCTTGGCTCAACCGCCTGCAGCTATTCCAGCAAGGACGATACCCCGAAGGGGAATTCGGTTACGCCAACCGGAACATTTGCCGGGAGCTACTATGAGAAGAATGCCATCACGGACAAAGAAGGCAAGTATTGGATTCCGCTGAAGCCGGCCGCTGCCTCCATAGGATACAGAATGAAAGACGACACCTCAAGCGGAGGATATACCAAGCTGGGCTACAGCGATGTAATGTACATGCTCCGTCCGGATTCCAGCCAGGTTTTCTCCCTGGGGGAGAAGATCACCCTGCCGGATGTTCCTATCCGCCGCGAAGGTCAAATCTACATCACGCCTAATGCATTGTCCAAGCTGCTGCAGACCGAGGTTGGCTGGAATCCAAGCACCGGAGAGATCAATATTGCTGCCCCCTCTGACAGGGATACTACTGCCAATACTGGTGCAGGTGAAGCAGCTAAGCCGCTGCGGATCCAGAGTGTCTCCAATGTGGATACCGGTGAACTAATCGCCTATGCCAAGAAGTATCTCGGCGTACCCTACGATTTCGGTGCCGGACCTTATGAGGAGACCAAACGGTTTGACTGCTCATCCTTCACCCGTCATGTATTTAAGAAATTTGGTGTCGATCTCCCTCGGCTGGCCAAAGATCAGGATAATATCGGCAGACGCATATCAAGAAGCGAGCTGGAGCCCGGGGATTTAATTTTCTTCACGGTACCCGGCCGATTCGAGAGCGACGCCATTCCCGGTCATGTAGGCATCTACATGGGGGGCGGCAGTTTCATTCATACTTGGGGCGATCCCGGAGTACAGATCAGTGACCTGGACAGCGGGTACTGGAGTAATGTTATTCTGCACATGCAGCGGGTGTTATAATCCCCTAAATATAACAAATGCAAGGAAGGTTACGGGCTTCTGCCGAAGCGCCGTACCACCTTGCATTTTTTTATGCCACCGCCATTGTCCGGCAGTATACTATTCCCAGTTCTTACTGCGCCCGCTTAAGCGGAGAATCAGCTTCACCAGCTCCACAATCACCACTATCGCCACTGCAGCCCCGCAGACAATTCCCCACTGCAGACCGCTCAGATGCTCCACTCCGAACCATTCATTCAGCCCGGGAATGATAATAACCAGCACCAGCAGAAGTCCCGAGATGACCGAAGCCCCCAGCATGTAGCGGTTGCTGAACAAGCCGATCTGGAACAATGACTTGGTATTGGATCTGACATTGAAAGCATGGGTAAGCTGCAGCAGTCCCAACGTCGCAAAGGCCATCGTGACTGCAACACCTTCGTCGTAATGGGTATGTGCCCAGTAATACACCAGCAGGGTCAGTGCCGCCTCAAGCAGCCCTTGATAGATGATTCCAATCCCCACGCCTCCGGCAAAAATACTGCTGCTCGATTTACGCGGCTTCTTCGACATCACATCATTATCCGCTTTTTCCAGTCCGAGCGCGAGCGCCGGCAGGGTATCTGTGACCAGATTAATCCACAGGATATGAATCGGTTCAAGAATCCGCCAGCCGATCAGTGTCGCAATGAACAGGGTCACCACTTCCCCCAAATTGGCCGACAGCAGGAACTGGATCGCTTTGCGGATGTTGCTGTATACCTTGCGGCCTTCTTCGACAGCAACGACAATCGTAGTGAAATTATCATCGGCCAGTACCATGTCGGATACGCCTTTGGCCACATCTGTTCCTGTGATGCCCATACCAACACCGATATCCGCTGATTTCAGCGCAGGCGCATCATTAACTCCGTCACCTGTCATAGCAACGATTTTGCCCATTTGTCTCCAGGCCTTGACGATCCGCACCTTATGCTCAGGTGATACACGGGCGTACACGGAATAATCGGCCACTCTTGTGGCAAAATCCGCCTCGCTGATCTGATCCAGCTCGCGGCCGGTCAGCACTGCCTTGTCATCGTCGATGATTCCAAGCCGCTTAGCAATGGCGGCAGCCGTGTCCCGGTGGTCCCCGGTGATCATCACCGGACGGATGCCCGCCCGTCTGCACACGGCAACCGCATCCCGGACCTCCTCGCGCGGCGGATCGATCATCCCGGTCAGGCCGATGAACACCAGATCCTTCTCCGTCCCCTCCGGCGAAGGATCGGAGGGCTGCTCTGCATGGTCGCGGTAAGCAAACGCCAACACCCGCAGCGCTTCGTCTGCCAGACTTTTGTTGCTGGCTGTGATCCGGCTGATATGCGCCTCCGTCAAGGGCACCACGGTGCCGTTCTCTTGAATATGGCTGCATTTGGACACCAGTACATCCGGCGCTCCCTTGGTTAGCACCCGGAACTCACCGTTATCCAGCTTATGAATCGTCGTCATCAGCTTTCGGTCCGAATCAAAAGGCAGCTCATTCACCCGCGGATAACGCTGCTCCAGCTCCCGTTTGTCTGTCCCGATGCTGAGTGCGAAGTCAACCAGCGCCGTTTCGGTAGGGTCGCCGATAATGGCTTTACCGCTCCTTGTCCCGCCTGCTAAACCAGGCTTCACCTCTGCCCGGGCCCCATCCGAAGCTTTATCTGCAGCACTTTTGCCTTCGTCTATGCTGGAATCATTGCACAGGGTCATCGCTTGCAGTAGCAAATCACCGCCCGGCGTATCGTTAAGCTTCGAATCGGCCTCGACCGTCTCTCCGCCAACATACAGCTTTTCAACGGTCATCTTGTTAAGTGTTAATGTGCCCGTCTTGTCAGAGCAGATAATCTCCGTACTGCCCAGTGTCTCCACAGCAGGCAGTTTGCGGATAATTGCCTTACGCTTAGCCATCCGCTGCACGCCTAGCGCCAGAATGATGGTTACGATGGCCGGAAGACCTTCCGGAATCGCCGCTACTGCAAGTGAGATGGAGGTCAGCAGCATATCAAGCAGCTCTCTGCCCTCCAACCAGCCGACCACGAAGATAACGACACAGACACCCAGGATAATGAAGGTGAAATATTTTCCAAGCTCATCTAGCTTTTTCTGCAATGGGGTAACTTCATTCTCCGCCTCGGAGATGTATCCGGCGATCCGGCCCACTTCGGTATGCATCCCCGTAGCCGTTACCACACCCACACCCCGTCCATAGGTTACGCTGCTGCTCATATAAGCCATATTCGTCCGGTCACCGATCACAAGATCGTTGCCTTCCAGCACTCCCGATTGCTTATCCGAGGGCAGTGATTCACCGGTCAGCGCCGCCTCCTCGGTCTTCAGTGACGCCGCTTCGAGCAGACGTAGATCAGCGGGCACCACGTTGCCGGCTTCCAGCAGCACAATATCGCCAGGCACCAGCTCCTCGCTTTTGATCTCTGTGACCTGTCCGCCCCGGCGGACTCTCGCCTGCGGAGAGGACATGCTTTTGAGAGCCTCCAGCGCCTGCTCCGCTTTGTTCTCCTGGATGACGCCCAGCACGGCATTCAGGATCACCACCAGCAAAATGATAACGGTATCCGTCCACTCTCCAAGGATTCCCGAGAGTACGGCAGCCGCCAGCAGGATGAAAATCATTACATTCTTGAATTGCTCAATGAATTTGGCCAGCAGCGATTTAGACTTGGCTTCCTGCAGCATGTTCTTGCCGTAATGTTCCAGTTGCCGTGCCGCTTCTTCTGCAGTCAGCCCTGCTTCCCTGCTCTCCAGCTGCTTTAGCACCTCAGCCGTATCCAGAGTATGGAACAGTACACCTTCTTTACTTTTGCTTTTAGTAGAATCTGAGTTCAAATCATCCGCTCCTTCTATAATTTATTTAGTTCAATCAAACCCTTATATGGAGTTTTACCCAAAAATAGCAGGAGAATTCTAAAAACATATGTATATTTATCAAAGGTTGCGCCTGCTCGAACGGGCGAATCCTTTGAACCGGGTCCCCTTGCTGGTCAGCTCCCCCCTGTCTCCCTCAACGATCAGACCATACGCTTTGGCCTTCACTTCCAGCTCCCTCCGGTTCCCGTCCTGGAATTCAAAGGTTACATAGTAGCTGGTGTGAGTACCCGCATGCCCTCTGCCGCCCCACACCTCCGCGCGTTTAGTAACTGCTGTCGCCACCCTCGACTCGAGCGGGCTGGCATTGTTGGTCATCCAGATCTTCAGGGCTCTGGTAATAGTGTAAGCAACAAAAACTGCGATCAGCAGCAGCACCAGTTGTAATAAATATGGCCCTTCGGAGAAGAAGCCGCGGGAGGAACTGGCTAAAGCCGAATTGAGAAATCCGTTAAAAATGCCCTCTATATGCAAATTAAACGCTCCTTTGGTAAAAATAATTATAAAATGTTCATTTTACTAGAGAATACGCGGTGTACCGGCTCTGGTTTCGTATTTTCATGAAATTCCCCCCCAAAAAAAAGTGCCGGAAATTTGGTCCTGCCCAGAATCATATGTTATGCTTTAACTACAATATACAGTAAGGAGGTGTTCTCTTGATGACATATCTAGCGCGCTTGTCCATTTCTAAGCTGCTGAAGGCGGCCTTCATACCGGTGCTTCTCCTGACATTTCTGGCTGCTTCTTCCCAACTGCTGAACGTACAGGAGGCTTCCGAAGTGCAGCATGCCAGACTGGAGCGTTATGAGCATAAAATGGCTCAGCCGGTCCGTGTGCACAGCACAACGTTCCATTACATTCCTTCCGCGCGGCTGGCCCATCCTGAGAACCTGCTGGCGCTTCATCCGGAAGCGTCCCTGCCTCTGCTCTGTGTGTCGTTTTTCCCCATCATTTACATCATTCTGAAGCGGCTGCTGCTGTATCCGCTGAAATGCACATCACACTTTATAAGGTAAAGGCTTTCCTAAATCCTTTGAGTGCACAACGCATTATCATTCAGGTTTCCTGCTGAAAGGAGGAAATCCATTGAAAATCAGATATAGAGGGGCTGCCCCCCTGCGCCCTTCCAGAATACTTCGCCTGCTCTCGGTTATAGGCGGGGGCTTGCTCGCTGCTGTAGGACTGGAACTGTTCCTGATGCCGCACAAGCTGCTGCCGGGCGGCATCGCCGGATTGTCTGCCCTGCTGTCTCATCTGACCGAAATGCGTCTTGGCTTATTTCTGTTCCTGCTCAACCTTCCGTTCATTCTAATGTCGCGCAGGCAGATTAATCTCCGGTTTGCCCTGTATACAATGCTTGGATTAATCTGTCTGACGGGGGGCTCGCTGGCCCTCCACCACTTCCCTGCCGCCACCAGCGAACCGTTGCCTGCTGCGATAGCCGGCGGACTGTGCCTGGGCTTTGGACTTGGCATCTCTGTCCGCTTCGGAGGCATTACCAGCGGAAGCGAGAAGCAGGGAGTCCGGCTGCTGAATGGCGGTCCGCCCAAATCTGCTGAAATGGTGATTATGCTGTTCAACTGTGCCATTCTGCTTTTTGGCGGTTCATTGTTTGGGTGGGATCAGGCGATGTACAGCATCATTGCTTACCTCCTGGCCTTTGAAGCCCTGCGCTTCTCGTTAAGAGACTTATCCCTCTCCCAGGCTGTCTGGATTACGAGCAGCAACTGTGAAGAGATCCGCCGCAGGCTCCAGCAGTCTCTTGACCGCGAAGTAAAACTCGTCAGGTCCACCGGTCCTGAGGGACAGCCGGGCACCGTCTTCTGCCTGGCTAGCAGGCTGGAGGAGGAGAAGCTGGCTTCCATCGTCCACGGATGCGACCAGGATAGTAAGATTGTCATTAACGCGGCCCGGAACAGCCGGATTTCTGCGCTCTTCCGTAATCACCCGCCAGGATGACCAAGGGTATTCACCGGACAGCTTCCAGCCCCTGATCAACCAAAAAGCGTTCCCGCATTTAGTTGCGGGAACGCTTTTTGGTTAGATCAGGCAAGGGCAGGCTCCGCCCTGTCAGCGGAACATTCCCCATAAGCGGATCAGGTGAAATGTGTTGCCCGGATCAATCTTCTGGGCAATCACAAATTTAACAATTTGCTCTTCCTGCGAGGACGTCAGCTTCTCATTCATCACTGCAGAAGCGTTGCGCACCAGTCTGCGCACAACGGCAGTGTCCTGCAGCTCTTGTTTGGAAATTCCGTTGATCATATTCTTGATGCGTTCCTTAACCGCCGGATTCTTCATCTTCAGCTTAATGCGATCCACCAGCGCAGGACTGATTCCGAATTGCTGATAACCCAAGCATAGCACCTCCCGTCATATCCAATCATTCACAGTATATGAGGGTTGGTCTCCGCATGTGCCTAATCAGTCAATTAAATCTCCCTGGAAAATTTGCTCCTGCTGCAGGTACCCGCGCAGCGGAGCATAATCCGCTGATGTCCAGAACGCGGCATCCCGCAGCAGCTCCGCAGCATCATCGCGCGCCAGCTCCAGCGTTTCGAAATCGGCTGTCATATCCGCCAACCTGAATTCCGGCAGCCCGCTCTGCTTCGTCCCGAAGAAATCCCCCGGTCCCCGCAGCTCCAGATCACGCCGGGACACCTCGAAGCCGTCGTCCGTATCCGTCATGGCCGTCATCCGCTCTCTGCCAATCTCAGATTTGGGATCTGCCATCAGCACGCAGTAGGAAGCATGCTCCCCTCTGCCAACCCGTCCGCGCAGCTGATGCAGCTGGGACAGGCCGAAGCGGTCGGCATCCATGATGATCATCAGCGTGGCATTCGGCACGTCCACCCCCACCTCTACGACCGTCGTAGAGACCAGCAGCTGCACTTCGTTGCTATAGAAGGCACGCATTACTTCATCCTTCTCCGCAGGTGTCATCCGCCCGTGAAGCAGCCCTACCTTGTATCCCGGGAAAGCCTGAGACATCTGAACATGCAGATCAATCGCATTCTGCACATCGAGCTTCTCCGACTCCTCAATGAGCGGACAAATCAGATAGGCCTGCCGGCCCTGGTCTATCTCGCGGCTGATCAGATTCAGCACCCGCTCCATCAGATCGGGCTTCACCCAGTAGGTCGTAATCGGTACGCGTCCCTTCGGCCGTTCCGACAGTGTAGACACATCCATGTCGCCAAAAACAGTGATCGCCAGCGTACGCGGAATCGGGGTTGCCGTCATCGTCAGCACATCCGGATTATAGCCCTTGCGCCGCAGGACGCTGCGCTGGTTCACCCCGAAGCGGTGCTGCTCATCCGTGACTACAAGCCCCAGACTGCGGAAGAAGACATCATCCTGTATTAACGCATGGGTTCCGACGACCACATCCAGCATTCCCAGCTGCAGGGAAGCCAGCAGATCCTTACGTTTGCGTCCGGTCACACTCCCGGTCAGCAGACCGACGGTTATACCAAACGGCTCAAACATCCTCGTAAGCGAGCGCATATGCTGCTCTGCCAGGATTTCAGTCGGCACCATCAGTGCCCCCTGGAACCCTGACCTTACAGTGGCATACAGTGCGATTGCCGCCAGCACGGTTTTGCCGGAGCCTACATCGCCTTGCAGTAGCCGGTTCATACAATGCCCTGAGCGCATGTCATGCAGAATCTCCAGCTCTACATGCTTCTGGGCGTCCGTCAGTTCAAACGGCAGGCTCCGCACAAACTGGCGAACTGTAGCGTTATCCACTGTATGGACCACACCGTCCATTCTGCCGCGGTTTAGTACACGGAAGGCCTGTACCTTGAGCTGGAACAAGAATAGCTCTTCATAGACCATCCTGCGCCTTCCCTGCTGACCTTCGCGTGTATCCTCCGGCTGATGGATAGTGGCAATCGCCTTTTTACGCGACATGAAATCATATTTGCGCATAATACTGTGCGGCAGTATTTCCGGAATCAGCTCTCCATACTGCTGCAGGGCCTGGCCTATGACTTTGCGGATCCATGACTGAGTGATCTTGCCGCCTACAGAGTACACCGGCTGCAAGGTTCCTGTCTTGCCTTCTCCCCGGTCCGGAAATTCATAATTGGTTACGGTAATCTGATTGCGTTTCTGGTCCCATTTCCCGGTTAATACTACTTCGCGGCCCACTGTCAGCTGCTCACGTGCATAATGCTGATTGAACCATGTTGCCGTGAACATCCACGGCTCGGCCACCATCTTGCAGCTCATACGTGATTTGCCCCCGAAGCGCTGCAGCACCGGAATGCCGATCACCTTAGCTACCAGGGTTGCTTTATCCCCATGCTTAACTTCACTAAGAGACTTAGGCCGGAAATCCTCATAACGGAACGGGTAGTATTCCAGCAAATCCTTCACTGTAAAGACGCCAAAGGCGTGAAGCTCACCTTGCTTTTGAGCGCTCACGCCAGTTATTTGTTTCACTTCAATGGATTCCAAAGCCAGCACCATGTTCATCCCCTATACTAGGCGGGCCAGATGAATACGGCTAAGGTCCCGTTGCCGACATGGCTGCCTACGACAGGTCCAATGTTGGTCAGTACCTTCTCTTCCAAGGTGAAATGCCCGGACAATTCCCTCAGGAATTCTTCGCCGGAAGCCGGTTCAGCCGTATGACCCACGGCCACATTGATTTTGTTCACACCCGGCAGATCCGCCTTGAACAGCTCGATCATGCGGGCAACTGCCTTCTTGCGGCCTCTAACCTTCTCTACCGCATAGATGATTCCTTCTGCATCGATCGACAGGATCGGCTTGATATTGAGCAGCGTACCCAGGATGGCGGACGCTTTGCCGATTCTGCCGCCCTTCTGGAGATATTCCAGCGTATCCACCAGGAAGTACAGCTTGCGCGACTTGCGCAGACTCTCTACCTGCTCCAGAATTTCCTCCGGCGCCTTACCCTGCCCGGCCAATCTAGCGGCTTCCACTACCATGAACCCGAATCCGTAGGAAGCGGACAGGGAGTCAACCACGGTGACCGACTCCCCTTCCTCTTCCAGCATGGATTTGGCCAGGACAGCAGATTGATAGGTTCCGCTAAGTCCGGAGGAGATATGGAAGGACAGGATCGGACTGCCCGGATAACGTTCCTGAATGCTGCGGTACACGTTCATATATTCGACCGGCGACGGCTGTGAGGTGGTCGGCAACTGCGGCGAGCGGGGAAGACGCTCATAGAACTGCTCCGGAGTCATATCCAGATTATCCCGGAAAGCCTCTTCGCCGAACATCAGTGTCAGCGGAACGACTTCAATGCCGTACTGATCCGCCAAGGCAGGCGGGATATCGGAAGTGCTGTCGGTAACGATTACGGTACGATTCATGGATTTCCTCCCCATACTATGATTAGCTGATCCACTCTGCTTGCTTAGGTCTAAGATGTCTATGGCTCCACTGAGAAAAGATAGTAATACAGCGGCTGGCCTCCATCATGAACTTCTACTTCAACCTGCGGATACGTTTCTTCCAGCCATGTGCTGAGGGAATCTGTAACGTCTGCTTCGGTATCTGCACCTGTCAGCACCGTTACAATCTCGTCACCGTTCACCAGCATGCTAGCCAGCAGCTGCTTGCTTACAGCAAGCAGTTCATCGGCGGCAGCAACGATCTTGGAGTTCGAGATTCCGATATACTGCCCGGCTTTGATCTCCAGCTCTTCAATGACTGTATCCCGCACGGCATTGGTAACCTGTCCCGATTTGACCTGTGCGATTGCCTCCAGTATATTGCTCGTGTTGGCATCTACCGCTTCCTCTTCCTGGAAAGCAAAGGCGGCCGAGATTCCCTGGGGAATACTCTTGCTAGGGATAACCGTGATGTCACGTTCGCCTTCCAGCAGCTCCTTGGCCTGCTGCGCAGCCAGTACTATATTGGAGTTATTCGGCAAAATGTAGATATGCTTCGCTGAAATAGAAGAAATCGCATTAACGAAATCCTCCGTGCTCGGGTTCATCGTCTGGCCGCCGGCCAGGATGGCATCCACGCCAAGGCTGCGGAAGATATCAGAGATTCCATCTCCCGAAGAGACTGCGATGAAGCCGTATGGCGCCAGATCATCCGCAGGAGGAACTGCCGGCGACTGTATGCTGGCCTTCTCTTCCGGAATATCGGCGAATACATCCGGCATTGGAGCAATATCCATTCCGGCTGTCAACAGATCGCGGTGCTGCTCACGCATATTAAGAATGTGAATCTGTGTGATCTCACCATGCAGCAGCGCCAGGTTAAGCACCTCGCCGGGAGTCTTCGAGTGCACATGCACCTTGATGGTCTCATCATCCGAAATTACGATGATGGAGTCACCGTTAACTGACAACGCTTTCCGAAAAACTTCCTCATCAAAATCTGATTTCACAGATGCGCCAAGCTGGCGGTTGATGAAAAATTCCATATCATATAAAAATTCGATGTCTTCCGTAGAAAGCTGGGATTGGGCGGAAGACTGTACGGAGGACAATACGTTCTCAGGTTTAGTCAGTACTGCTGCAGGAATTGGTGCAGGAACTGAGGCTTGTCCTTGTACAGGTGTCTGTACAGCGGCTGATCCGCTGGTCAGATACTGGTGGAAACCTTCATAGATGTAGACCAGACCCTGCCCGCCGGAATCCACAACACCGACCTGCTTGAGCACAGGCAGAAGTTCAGGTGTATTGGCTAGCGCTTCCTTGGCTTTGGCCAAAACCTCGGTCATCAGCTCAGTAACATCCGTTGTACGGCGCGCATAATACACTGCATGTCTCGCAGCTTCCTTGGCGACGGTAAGAATCGTGCCTTCAACCGGTTTAACCACTGCTTTGTAGGCTGTATCAACGCCAGTCTGCAGTGCTGCAGCGAACTGCTGCGTGTTCAATTCTTCATATTGGGCTGCATAACGTCCAAGACCTCTGAATAACTGCGACAAAATAACGCCGGAGTTCCCCCGCGCGCCCATCAAGAGTCCTTTGGAGAGTACTCCTGCACATTGGCCTACAGAGGCAGTATTATTTTTCTTCAATTCATTCGCGCCAGCGGTCATCGTCAAATTCATGTTTGTTCCCGTGTCTCCATCCGGAACCGGAAAAACATTTAAAGAATTGACATGCTCCGCATGCTGCTGCAGCTTTTCCGCACCGGCGAGTACCATTGCGGTAAAATCTGTCCCGTTTATAGAACGCTTACTCAATGAGAATTCCCCTTCCTAACTTCATGCCTAATCAATTCTATGATTAACTGGACATAATGCACTAATTTATATTGTACTATAAGAGTCTAAAGAAATAAATGTTTTTGAATCGGTTGACGTAGCAAATTTTGCTGTGATATTATATTTAAGTATTGTTTTACGCAGGTGTAAGTAACAAGGAGGTGTAATCTATGTCCCGCAAATGTACAGTAACAGGCAAGAAACCGGGCAGCGGCAACCACGTGTCTCACGCAAACAACCGCAACCGTCGCTCTTGGGGAGTTAACGTTCAGAAGGTCCGTATCCTAGTGAACGGCAAACCGAAACGCGTGTACGTCAGCACCCGTGCTTTGAAAGCCGGTAAAGTTGAACGCGTTTAGTCTTGGATTATCCTAGACCTAGCGATATCTCATATGAAGCAAAAAGCACCCTTTACATTCGTAAGGTGCTTTTTTTCATGTTTTCTGTTCTGCCTCGCTCAGCTCTTCTGAAAAGTGTTCAAAATCGCTTTAACAAAACCTCCCAAAAATCTTGGCAGCTTGAACGTGTAAAATTTCATGATTAACCCTCCCATCAATTCATGCCATGCAGTAGGAGACTATCCTGTCATGATGTGTATGCCAACGAACTGCAGACCTCCCTTATTGTACAAAAAAAGGCTACATGAGATTTCTGCTCATGTAACCATATTTATGCGGGTATAACTTGGCCTATACCTAAGCACTCCGGATTAAAGGACAGCACCATCCGCCGCCTCGCGGATCGCCCGGATTGCACCTGCACGGTCACTGCGTCCGAAGACCGCATTGCCCGCTACTAATACATCTGCCCCTGCTTGAGCCACGAGTGGCGCTGTAGCCTCGGCAATTCCTCCGTCCACCTCAATGCGCAGCCCCTTGTGATTCATCTCACCGGCCCATTCTCTTAGCTGTGTAATCTTATGCAGCGTACGCGGAATGAAGGCTTGTCCGCCAAATCCCGGATTCACTGTCATGACCAGCACCAGATCAACATCCTCGAGAACCTCACGCACAGCCGCTGCTGGAGTACCCGGATTAATCGCCACACCGGCCATCAGGCCGAGCTCCTTGATCTGATGAACCACCCGGTCCAGGTGTACACAAGCTTCGGCATGGACGGTAATTACAGCCGCCCCTGCGGCGGCAAAATCAGCAATATACCGTTCCGGATTCTCGATCATCAGATGAACATCCAGCGGCAAGGAAGTATGAGCCTTGACCGCTGCCACTATGGCAGGACCCAGGGTTATATTCGGCACAAAATGACCGTCCATCACATCTACATGAATCCAGTCTGCACCGCTGGCTTCGGCTTCCTTGACTTCTGCGCCAAGTGCGGCAAAATCTGCCGACAATATGGAAGGAGCAATAATAACCATGTGTTTAGTACCTCCGCTTTTTATCTTTCATTTCGTTGTAGAACAGCTTGTAATGCTCATAGCGGCTATCCGCAATCTCTCCAGCCTGCAATGCTTCTATCACCTTGCAGCCCGGTTCGTGAAGATGGCTGCAGCCGCGGAATTTGCAATTCTCCGCATAGGAAGCGAACTCACGGAAGCATTCGGACAATTCATCCACACCCAGCTCCAGAAAGTCCAGCTGGCTGAAACCTGGTGTATCGGCCACGAAACCGCCATTCCCGATATCCATCAATTCAACGTGACGCGTCGTATGACGCCCGCGGCCAAGCCGCATACTGATTTCACCTGTCTCCAGCTCAAGGCCAGGTACGAGGCGGTTCAGCAGGGTTGACTTTCCTACGCCGGACTGGCCTGAGAATACGCTGATGATTCCGCCCAATCGCTTCCGCAGCTCATCAGCACCTGATCCGTTTAGTGAGCTCGTAACCATTACTTCATAGCCAATTTGTTCATAGAGAGCTTTGACTGCTTCTGTAGCCTGGCCCTCATCATCCGCCAGATCCTGCTTGGTCAATACAATCAGCGTGTCCAGTCCTGAATGCTCGATGTGAACGAGAAATTTGTCCAGCAGGTTGAGGTTCATATCCGGTTCCCGTACAGAGAACAGCAGTACGGCCAGCTTCACGTTCGCTACCTGCGGACGGATCAGTTCAGAGTCACGGGGGAGCAGTTCATCCACCATCCCCTCCCCGTTCTCGGTCAGCATATAGATAATCCGGTCACCTACCAGAGGGGCTATTCCTCTTTTCTTCAGTATTCCGCGTCCCCGGCATTGTACAGCCTGTTCCTCCGTTGCGATGAGTCCATCCTTAAGCGGCTTCACATAGTAATATCCGCTCAGCGCTTTGATAATGATTCCTTCAGGCATACATATTAAGCCTTCCTCTCCTGATTTTGCGCAAATGACCCAAGATTGGATCCCCCGGGTCATTTCGCCGCTCCAGCTGTAATGGTGTTGCCACCGCCCCGCTGAAGCTTATCTCTTTTTATTTATTTTTGCCCTTGCCCTTGCCATTTCCAGGGGAAGCGGCAAGCAGTTTATTATTGTTGTCTTTACCTGGTACGAAGCCCGTCTGATCACCTGTACCTGTCTCGTTGCCCTCTCCGGTGCCCGGCGGCAGAATCTCAGGTTCGATCGTCGGCTCAACCGGAGCCTCAGTAGGTGTAACGGTCGGCTCAGGTGCCTGAGTCTGAACCGGAGGCGGTTCAGGCGTCTGCACATTATTATTCTTGACATCCACGTAAGTTATAGGATAAGTCTCGAGGAATTCCCCGTCCCGGTATACAGACACCATTCCGTCCTTGTTGGGAGCAAGCACCATGTTCACGGATAAGGTCTGACTTTTGCCAATCGTGCGTGTACCCCACTCCTGGTTCTCGCCATTATTACGCGCATCTGCAAAGACAATACGGATTTTGCTCTTCTGTCCGTCCACTGCAGGTGCAACCGGTACGTTAAAGGTATATTCCAGTGCTTCCGGAGGATAACCTGAACTGAGGTAAATGGTTATTTTCTCTCCAGGGGGAACCTGATCCCCTTCCTCATATGCCCACTGCTTCGTGACTTCGCCCTTCTCATAAGTGAAGCTTGGCTCTTCCTTAATCTCATCCAGCACAAGGCCGGCTTTCTCAATCGCTGCTTTGGCTTCCTTCTCCGTCATTCCAAGGAGGCCCGGCATATTCGTGCTCTCTTCGCCCTTGCTCACGATTAGCTTAACCGTTACAGTCTCAGGATCATACTCACTATTTGCTGCAGGCTCAGAGCTGATTACTTTGCCCTTGTCAAATTCTTCACTGAAACGTTCGTCCGGACTGCTGATTCTATCCTGTGCAATTCCCAGTGCAATTAGTTCCTTAACTGCATCGTCATAGCTCATATTAGAAACATCCTTAAGCTTAGGCAGAACCTTGGCGGTACTTACCGTAAGGATAATATGCGTTCCTTCCTTGACCATCGTGTCAGTCTTGCTCTGTTTCCAGACGATATTCTCTGCAAAATTCGGGTTGTACGCCTGCACGGGCGGCTCCTCTGCGAACAAGCCCACCTCTTCTAGGGCAGCTTTGGCTTGCTCAAATGAAATACCGGTAACAACCGGCACCGCCACTTCATCCACGGACAATTTGGAGTTGACATACCAGACGACCCCGCCCATGGCGATCAGCAGGATAAGGGTAAGACTGATCCACAGCGCCGCGCGGCCCGATTTGCGCTTGCCGGGTGGAGGAGGCGGAGCATCCTCCATACTGCGGACACGTTCCTCTCCACCGCCGCCACGGCTGCCCAGCCCCCGCTGGAGCGGTTTGATTGCAGGAATTACCCGCGTTCTGTCCTCGTCCTCTTCGTCATCGAATAAGACCTTGGACTCGCTCCGCCGTTCTGGCAGCAGACAGGTCTCCAGATCCTGCAGCATTTGCTTGGCGGACTGATACCTTTCTTCCGGATTCTTGCGCATGGATCTCAGGATTACATTCTCCACGCTTTGCGGAATCAGCGGATTCAGCAGGCGCGGCTCCTCAAATTCCTCCTGCAGATGCTTCAGCGCTACACTAATCGGGCTTTCCCCCAGAAAAGGCAGCACCCCGGTAAGCATCTGATAGAGCACGATTCCCAGAGAATAGAGGTCGCTCTTCTCTCCTGTGGTCACGCCTTTGGCATGCTCAGGCGAGAAATAATGCACGGAACCGACCACGGAACCCGTCTGGGTTATGGTAGTGGACGTAACCGCCCGGGCAATCCCGAAATCCGTTACTTTAACCCGGCCATTACGGCCGATCAGAATATTATGAGGTTTAATATCGCGGTGAATAATCTGATTCAGATGCGCATGATCAAGCGCATCACAAATTTGTGATGCAATCCGCACGGACTCGTCAACCTGCAGCGGAGCCCGCTCTTTAATGATTTCGTTAAGATTCTTGCCTTCAATATATTCCATAACAATATAATGGACTTCATCTTCCTGGCCGACATCGTAAATGCTGACTACATTTGGATGAGATAACGATGCAGCTGATTGCGCCTCCCGCCGGAACCGGCGGATGAATTCCTCATCATGCACAAACTGGTTGCGCAATACTTTGATAGCAACATTCCGGTTGAGCAGAATGTCATGGGCTCTGTAGACGAGCGCCATGCCACCTCCACCGATCCGTTCGATGACTTGGTAGCGGCCGCCCAATTCGTGACCGATCATCTATCCCACTCCTTTGTCTCGGGCACTGCGGCCTCTCCTTGGTGTTCTAACATAGCAACGCTGATATTATCGTTGCCGCCGGCAAGCAATGCCAGCTGAAGTAATCGATCCGCTCTTTCTTCCAGAGAAATCTCATGAATTCCGGCTACCTTGGCCATATGCTCGGGGCTGACGAAATTGCTGAGTCCGTCGCTGCACAGCAGCAGAAGCTCCTGAGGCGCAAGCATAACAGAAGCCAGATCTGCAGACACCACGGCATCCGTCCCCAGAGCCCGGGTCAGCACATTACGGCGCGGATGGCTGCCCAGCTCCTCCAGGCTGATCTGGCCGTTCTTGAACAGCTCATTGACCAGCGTATGGTCCTCGGTTAGTTGTATTGCAGCACCGTCCTGAATGAGATATGCCCTGCTGTCTCCGATATGGCCGATGTATCCCGCTGACCCTTTCAGTAGAGCAGCTACGATGGTAGTCCCCATGTTGTGGTATTTCTCATCGCTTTGAGCCTCTTTGTGGACCGTGTGATTGGCTTCCAATATGGCGGCTGACAGTGCCTCCTTCAGCTCTGCCTCCGGAAGATCAGGCTGAAGCTGGTCCAGAATGTTCCTGACCGTCTCCAGCGCAATTCTGCTCGCGGTATCGCCAGCCAAATGTCCACCCATCCCGTCGGCTATAATGCCGAGGGTATAACCGTGGCGCGTAGCGCCGATCCAGACCGAATCCTCATTGACGGTACGTACCCGGCCAATGTCGCTGGCTTGAACTGTTCTGATCAAATATCCTCACCCCAACTCCATATGTTTGGCACGCAGCTGACCGCATGCGGCCGCAATATCATGGCCTTGCTCACGGCGGATCGTAACGTTCACGCCATGATCGGCCAGTATACGCTGAAATTCAAAGATATCATTGCGGGAAGTCCGTACATACTTGCGCTCAGGCACATGGTTAACCGGAATCAGGTTCACATGGCAGAGCATGGTCTTAAGCACACCCGCTAATTCCTCGGCATGCTCAGGCTGATCGTTCACTCCGCCGATCAAGGCATATTCGAAGCTGATCCGGCGGCCTGTCTTGGCCTGATAGTAGCGCAATGACTCGATTACATCATCAAACGGATAGCGACGGTTAACCGGCATCAGCTTGGAACGGAGCGTATCATTAGGCGCATGAATCGAGATCGCCAGATTGATCTGCGTATCTTCGTCAGCAAACTTGTAAATATTCGGCACAATCCCGCTGGTCGATACTGTAATATGGCGCTGGCCAATATTCAGACCCTTCTCATGGATCATGAGGCGCAGGAATCTCATGGTTGCGTCGTAGTTCTCGAAAGGTTCGCCGGTGCCCATGATAACAATGCTGCTGACGCGTTCGCCGCGGGCATCAAGAATCTGCTGGGAACGCACTACCTGGGCCACAATCTCCCCTGCGGTCAGATCACGCTTCAGACCTCCAAGCGTAGACGCGCAGAAGGTACAGCCGATCCGGCAGCCCACCTGGGTAGTTACACATACGCTGTTGCCGTAATTGTGCTTCATAATAACTGTCTCAATCGCATGATCATCATGCAGACCGAACAGGAATTTCACAGTACCGTCTTTGGATTCCAGCTTCGTAATTTCGGTCAGTGCCGAAATACTGAATTGTTCCACCAGCTTGCCGCGCAGTGCCTTGGAGAGATTGCTCATGGATTCAAATTCATTGACCCGCTTCACATACAGCCAGTCAAAAATCTGTCCGCCGCGAAAAGCCGGCTCTCCGTTATCCTTGGCCCACTGCTGCAACTCTTCTAAAGAAAAATCATATATTAAAGGTTTCATTGTTATTAGCACCTGTTCTTTCGTAAATTATATGCGTATTATTTCTCATTCTTCCTATTTTAACACAAATTCCAGAGCCGGTAAAAGAAAAGCCCGCCGCGCAAAACCTCTGCGGGGCGGGAAGCTGTAATTCCATGCAGAAATCACTATATTACGAGAGTCGCTCCAGCCGGGCAATATAGAATCCGTCGCTTCCAAAATGATGGGGAAGCAGCTGTATTCCATCGCCTGCGGCAATTGCGGTTCCCTCAAGCCGTCCCCAGACGGCGGTCTTGAAGCTGACCGGAGCGAACCCGGGATTATGCTCCAGGAACTCCCCGATAATCCGGCCGTTCTCCACCTGCTCGGTAGTGCAGGTGCTGTAGACCAGTACACCGCCAGGCTTAAGGAGCCCGGCGACCGACTGCAGCAGTTCATGCTGCAGCGCAGCTACGCTGTCCACATCTCCGGGCTGCTTCCGCCACTTCAGATCCGGCTTGCGCCGGATCACTCCAAGCCCCGAGCAAGGGGCATCCAGCAGAATCCGGTCGAAGGATTCCGGCTGAAGAACGGCACCCAACTGCAGTGCGTCGCCGCTTAAGGTGGCGATGCATTCCAGACCCAGACGGGCCGCCTGATCTGCGATAAGCTTCGCCTTATGCTCATGCAGATCATTGGCCAGTATAGCTCCTTCGTCCTTCATCAACTCGCCCATATGCGCGCTTTTGCCTCCGGGAGCGGCGCAGCAGTCCAGCACCTTCATTCCTGCTTCAGGAGCTACAACCTCAGCCACCAGCATGGAGCTTTCATCCTGCACTGAGAGATACCCGTCCCTGTACCAGGAAGTCAGAGCCATATTGCCGCCGCCCTTAACAATCACCCCGAAGGGGCTAACCTTCGATTCAGAGGCCTCAAGACCCGCTTCGAGCATCTCGGCCAGCAGCGCCTCACGGCTGATCATAGTTGTATTGACGCGGACGCTGACCGCAGGCGCTTCGTTATTCGCAGCACACATGGCCTCCGCCGTGTCTGTGCCATATTCCGCAGACCAGCGCTGCACCATCCAGAGCGGATGGGAATGAACAATAGAGATCCGCTCTTCCCTGCTGAGCCCCTCCGGCAACACCGGTAGTTCCCCGGCCCGCAGCACGCTTCGAAGCACGCCGTTAACCATGCCGGAAATACCCTGATGGCCGCGTTTCTTGGCTATATTCACAGCCTCATTAACGGCTGCATGCGAAGGAACCCGGTCCAGATACATAATCTGGTACAGGCTCAGACGCAGCAAATTACGCACCCAAGGCTGAAGCTTAGCTACTCCCTTGCTCACAAAACCCTCCAGAACATAATCCAGAGTAATCATCCGTGAGATCGTGCCATACACCAGCTCCGTAGCCAGTCCGGTATCTTCACGGCTGAGAGCGCCTTTCTGCAGGCTGCTGCCGAGCAGCAGATTGCTGTAGGCCCCCTGCTGCTCTACGCGGACAAGAACATCAAGCGCAACCTCGCGTGCAGAAGCTGCCGCCGGCGGTTTGCCGCCCGGCTTCTTCTTGCCTGCTCCTCTGGCTTGACCACCCGGAGCTGAGCTCCCGGAAGCCGCTGATGTATTGCCGCCAGAAGGATTACGCGGTCCGCCGCCTTTGCCGCCCGCGCTCAACCCAGCACCGTGCCGGGCTTAAGACTTGCGCCGCGGCTGAAATCTGCCGCACTCATCGCTTTTTTGCCGGCAGGCTGTACGGTTGTCAACAGGAGAATCCCGTCGCCGGTCTTCACTTCAACCCCGCGTTCGCTTACAGACAGCACTGTACCCGGAGCAGCATTGCCGCCGGTGGAACTGCCGTTATCCGGCTTCGCCGCCGCCCATACCTTGAAGGTCTCGTCATTCCATAGGGTGAAGGCACCCGAGAATGGTACCAGCCCGCGGATACGGTTATAGGTTGCCAGTGACCCGGCCGTCCAGTCGATCCGTTCATCTTCGCGGCTTAGATTCGGCGCATAAGTTGCTTCGCTGTCATCCTGCACCGTCGCCTCTACACGTCCAGCCGCGAGGCGCGGCATTTCCGCCTTCAGTAAATCACGTCCGGCAATGCTCAGCTTCCCGAACATGGTGCCTGAGGTATCCTCGTCCTCAATCGGCACCTCTACCCGCGAGATCATATCTCCGGTATCCAGTCCTTCAGCCATATACATCAGCGTCACACCCGTTACCTTCTCACCGTTAATGATGCAGCGCTGGATCGGGGCGCCGCCGCGGTATTTCGGCAGCAGTGAGCCATGGACATTCACACATCCGTTCTTCGGCAGCTCCAGCACACTTTTCGGCAGAATCTGCCCGTAAGCCGCTGTAACAATCAGATCCGGCTCATAGGCAGCCAGTTCAGCTACCGCCTCCGGGCGCCGCATCCGTTCCGGCTGAAGAACCGGCAAGCCCAGTTCAAGTGCAGCCTCTTTCACAGGTGAAGGGGCAAGCGTCTTCTTGCGTCCTTGCGGACGGTCCGGCTGGGTAACCACTGCGACTACCTCATAGCCCTCCTCCAGCAGCATCCGCAGGGAGGGTACCGCAAAAGCCGGCGTTCCCATGAACACTATCTTCATTTCATTCACTCCTCAGTTTCACTGCGTTCTGCTGTATACTCATATACCTTCTCGGCGATATCCGTGAACAGCACACCGTTTAGGTGATCGATTTCATGCTGAAAAGCCCGTGCAAGCAATCCGCTTCCGGTAATTGTAATTTCGTTGCCTTCACGGTCCAGACCACGTACGGTTACTGTCTCTGCACGGCGTACATCGCCGTTCAGGCCGGGGATACTCAGGCAGCCTTCAGGTCCGAACTGCTCCCCGTCCATACTGATAATCTCAGGGTTAATCAGCTTGATCAATCCATGCTCTTCATCGGCATCGATTACGATTAGACGCTTTAGAATTCCAACCTGCGGAGCTGCGAGACCAACACCTTCCGCGTCATACATCGTATCCGCCATATCGTCGAGCAGTTTTTGCACGTTCGGGGTTACGGTTGTTACGGTCTTAGCTTTCTTGTGTAATACTTCATCCGGTTCTTTCACGATCAGCCTGATTGCCATTACAAAAACACCATCCTTGTTCTGAACATGTCTATAGTATATAAAATGAAATCATTCTTTCATTTCATAGTAAAACACCTTACCCATTGTAACACGCCGTGAGATTACATCAACATCTGCGGGTCCACATCAATGCTGATCTGCAGTCCTTTGTCACGGACAGAGTCCTCTAGCTCCTCGGCCACCTGACGGGCCAGTCCGATCGCATCAATCGCACCGCGCCATTTGATAATACACTGGAATCTGTAACGGCCTTTGAGCCGCGGCAAGGGTGACGCTACCGGACCCAGCAGATCCAGTGCATCCGAGGAGAGCTTGTCCAGGCTTCCATACCAGCGCAGCTGCCTTGCTTTGCCCTGGATATTCAGGGCATAATTCTCCGCCAGCTTCAGCAGCAGCGGAAGCTGCTCATGCGATAGCGTAACCAGAATCAGCCGGCAATACGGCGGATAATGCAGCTCCTTGCGGTGCTTCAGCTCATCTCGCACGAACGACCTGTAGTCATGACCGCTGGCATGTATAATCGAATAATGCTCCGGTGTATAAGACTGCACCACCACTTCACCGGGGAGCTGATGTCTGCCCGCTCTTCCGGCAACCTGTGTGAGCAGCTGGAAGGTCTTCTCGGCCGCCCGGAAATCCGGCAGGTTCAGCGCCGAGTCCGCAGTGATTACACCGACCAGTGTAACATCGGGGAAGTCAAGTCCCTTAGCCACCATCTGCGTTCCCAGCAGGACATCGGCCTTCTTATCCCTGAACTGGTTGAGCAGCTTCTCATGTGAACCCTTCTCTGTGGTTGTATCCACATCCATGCGGATGACGCGGATACCCGGAAACAGCTTGCCCAGCTCCTCTTCAACCCGCTGGGTCCCTGTCCCGAAGAAGCGGATATGCTCGCTGCCGCATTCGGGACACAGCTTGGGTGCCGGCTCGGCATGGCCGCAGTAGTGGCAACGCAGATTGTCACTGCGGCTATGATAAGTCAGCGAGATGTCGCATTCCGGACAACCGGCGACATATCCGCAGCTCCGGCACATGACGAAGGTTGAGAACCCTCTGCGGTTCAATAGAAGCACCGTCTGCTCCCCGCGTTCCAGCCTACTCACCAGCGCAGCATGCAGCCTGCGGCTGAACATCGAGCGGTTGCCTTCCTTCAGCTCGTCCCGCATGTCGACCACCGCCACCTTGGGCAGCTCGTTGCCGAGTGCCCGGCTGGGCATCTCCAGCAGGATAGGCGAGAAATGAATGTCGCTCTGTGATCTGGCTGCGTGATAGCTCTCCAGCGAAGGCGTAGCCGAGCCCAGAATCACTACTGCCCCGCCCTGCTGTGCCCGGCGGACCGCGACATCACGGGCATGATATTTCGGATTTTCTTCCTGCTTATAAGAGCCTTCATGCTCTTCATCCATGATTATGAGGCCCAGATTGGCGAACGGAGCAAACACTGCCGAGCGTGCGCCGACAGCAACCATCGCTTTACCCTCACGGATCTTGCGCCATTCGTCGTAGCGTTCGCCGACAGACAGCCGGCTGTGCATTACCGCCACCCCGCTGCCGAACCGGCCTTTGAACCGTTCAACCATCTGTGGAGTCAGGGCAATTTCCGGCACCAGCACTACAGCCTGACGCCCTTGCTCAACACAGCGCTGAATGCACTGCAGATAAATCTCCGTCTTCCCGCTGCCCGTTACCCCATGCAACAAGAAGACTTCATGCGTTTGCTGCTCAACAGTTCCCACAATCCGCTTATAGACAACCTCTTGCTCCGCTGTCAGCGGCAAGGGTGTGCTCGGCTTGAAATCGCGTCCCTGATAGGGGTCGCGGTATACTTCAATTTCACTAATCTCAATATACCCTTTGTCCTCCAGAGCCTTAACCGTGCCGGCCGTTACCTGAAGAACCGATAGCACATCCTTGAGCGGCATGGGAAGTGTTGCCTCCATATCGATCAGGAAAGACAGAATTTCCTTCTGGCGCGCCGAACGTGCCGGGAAGCCGGACAGGGATTCGCGTGCTGCCGAGAGGCCTATGGCCAAATCAACCGCCTTCAGCTTCTTCTTGCCCATCTTGTCCTTGATCGACTGGCTCTCCGCCAGCACCCCGCGCCGCACCATGAACTTTACAGTCTCAGCAGCCTCCGGGAAGGTACGGGTCAGCAGCTTCATGGATACTTCCCCGTGACGTCTGACGAAGTCAGTAATCTCCTGCTCTTCGTTGTCTGCCTCCAGGAAAAGCGGAAACAGCTCATCTCCGGGAGTATAGGCTGCTGCCTCTGTATCACCCAGTGAGATCAGCCGCTCGGCTTTTCCCTTCAAGGCAGTCGGAAGCATAGCCTGCAGTGCGGAGATCCGTCTGCAAGCATATCTTTGACTTATCCAGTCGCCCAGCTCAACCAGCTCCGGCGACAGCGGAGGCAGCAGATCGAGCACTTCCACAATCGGCTTCATTCTTGATACACTGCCGGTCTCTCCCGACTCCAGGGATACAACAAAGCCCTGAACGGTCCGGGGTCCAAACGGAACTGCCACTCTGCTGCCTACTTCAATCCAAAGCTTCAGTGAATCGGGAATCAAATAATCAAACGGCCGGTCGGTGCTGCGCACAGGAACATCGACTATGACCTTGGCAATATCCATTATAACAAGGCTCCGGCAACACGCTCAGCAGCGAGCTGCAGCACCCGGCGCGCTACCTCATCCTTGGAGGCTAAGGGAAGATCCAGAACCAGACCGTCTGCATCATAGACTGACACAATATTGGTATCTGTGCCGAATCCGGCACCTTCCACTGCAACATCGTTGGCTACAATCAGATCAAGATTCTTGCGCACCAGCTTGTCTTTGGCGTAGTATTCCGCATTCCCGGTTTCGGCGGCAAACCCGATCAGGAACTGCTTATCCTTCATTTTGCCGAGACTCTCCAGAATATCCGTAGTCTTCACCAGTTCAAGGGTCATGGTGTCACCACTCTTTTTGATCTTGGACTCCGCGCTGTGTCTCGGGCGGTAATCTGCGACAGCAGCCGCTTTAATGAGAATGTCGCAATCGGCCCAGCGTTCCGTGACCGCTTCATACATATCCTGCGCCGATTCCACGCGGACCAGCCGGATATCGGCATCTCGCGGCGGCGCTTCATCCGTACGCGCGGCGATCAAGGTGACCTCTGCCCCCATGGCGCGTGCTGCCCGCGCCAGCGCGAAGCCCATTTTTCCGGAGGAATCATTGGAAATGTACCGGACAGGATCGATACGTTCAACCGTACCGCCAGCGGTAACAACTACCTTTTTACCAGCGAGCGGGCCGGATTTCTTGTCGTTCTGCAGCGCAAAGAAGTTCTCCACAACCTTCACGATCGCTTCCGGCTCTTCCATCCGCCCTTTGCCCACGTAACCGCAGGCCAGCAGTCCTTCGCCCGGTTCAATAAAGTGTACCCCCCGGTTGTATAGTGTATCGATATTGCTGAGTACCGCCGGATGCTGATACATGTGAACATTCATCGCAGGGGCCACCATTACAGGAGCTGTAGCGGCAAGAAGTGTAGTAGACAGCATATCATCTGCCAGCCCGTGCGCCATTTTGGCAATAATATTTGCGGTAGCCGGTGCGATCAAGACCAGATCGGCCGAATCCGCCAGATCAATATGCGAGATGGAGGACGGGTCGCGTTCCTGAAAAGTATCGCTGTATACCCTCTGCTTGGACAATGACTGCAGTGTCAGCTCCGTAATGAACTGCTTTGCCGAAGCAGTCATAATAACATGAACCTCGGCGCCTTGCTGGGTAAGCTTGCTGGTGAGGGCCGCCGCCTTATAGGCAGCAATGCCTCCTGTAATTCCGAGTATAATCGACTTTCCTTGTAAACTCTTCAAACTGATCTCCCCCCTGTACCTCAATCTGTGCCCATTGTATATGCCGCTATGAAAAGAAGAAATGAAAATCTTCATATTTACGTCAAAAGGAAGCTGTATAGATTTCATTTAGTTTTTTGAATAAAGGAACTAAATTCCCTTATAAATAGAGAAAAAAATAACAACCTTCCGGTTGTCAGGAACAGCCCGGTGCGGGCCATTATCTATTTCATTGTGCAGCTTAACTGGCTTAACTCAAGAAGAAACGGCTGCGCCATCCCTAAGCGGGATGGTTTCCGTTTCTGCTGTGAGCCTTGAGCCGGAACCTTGAGACTATTCTTCGTCGCCGCGGGTTACGATAATGCGGTCTTCATAGATCTCTTCAAGCGCAACACCAACATACTTGTGCGATCTCGGGTTCTTGATATCAGTCTTTCCGCCTTCACGGAGTGCTCTAGCCCGGCGGGCTGAAGCGACAACCAGGGAATACTTGCTGTCGACCTTGGTCACCAGTTCGTCAATGGATGGATATAGCATGTAAGACACCTCTTCATCTTTTACTGTAAATATGAACCAATCCTGTAGAGCCTGTCATCTCACCTTACAATGTTCGGCGATAATAATGCTTTCTATTCGCTTGCAGGCCAGATCGATCTCGTCATTCACTACTGCGTAATCATAATGCCGGATCAGGCCGATCTCATCCTCTGCAACAGACATGCGGTGATTAATCACATCAGGATGCTCCGTACCGCGTCCGCGGATACGGTCCTTCAACTCGTCCATCGACGGAGGAAGAAGGAAGACAAAGATGCCTTCCGGGAATTTGTCTTTGACTTTGAGAGCTCCCTGAACCTCGATTTCCAGAATAATATCTCTTCCGCTCTCGAGTGTTCTCTCCACAAAGTCACGCGGAGTACCGTAATAATTGCCTACGTACTCCGCATATTCGAGCAGCTGGTCACCTTCAATCATGTCCGCAAACTGCTCTCTGGATTTGAAAAAATAATTGACGCCGTTCTCTTCACCTGCACGCGGTGAACGCGTGGTGGCGGAAACGGAATAGACGAGTTCAGGCATCTTCGGCCGCAGCGCAGTGCATACCGTACCTTTGCCGACGCCGGAAGGGCCGGATAATATGATCAGCAATCCTTTTGACATAGTACACTCCATTTGTTGTTATTCGTCGTTATCGTCATCTTTGCTGGATAGGCGGTGAGCAACGGTCTCCGGCTGAACGGCCGAGAGAATGACGTGGTCGCTGTCTGTAATGATGACGGCCCGCGTCCGTCTTCCGTAGGTGGCGTCGATCAGCATATGCCGGTCTCTGGCCTCCTGAATAATTCGTTTGATCGGTGCAGATTCCGGGCTGACAATGGAAATAATGCGGTTGGCCGACACGATATTCCCAAAGCCGATGTTGATTAATTTGATTGCCATGTTCCGGTTGTTCCCCCCATAAGTTACATCTTTGCTTGTTTCAGGTCCTGTTATTCTAAATTCGCCGCTTGCTCGCGTATCTTCTCAAGCTCCGCTTTCATGTCAAGCGTGAGATTCACGATGTCCAGATGATTGCACTTGGACCCGATGGTGTTGGTCTCCCTGTTCATCTCCTGAATGAGAAAATCAAGTTTGCGTCCTGCAGGTTCACTGCCAAGCAGCAAAGCCCTGCATTGCCCGAAATGACTGTACAGCCGGGTAAGCTCCTCATCTATACTGCAGCGGTCGGCGAAAATAGCAATGTCCATGCCGAATTTATGCTCATCCCATGGGAAGTTCCCGTCATTCAGTCCGCTGAGCCGCTGCCGCAGCTTCTCGCGGTATTCATGCACAACCAGAGGCGCAAGCCCGGTTATCCCGGCATGCAGCTTCTCCAGTCGGTCAAGCCGGCGTGACAGATCAGCAGCCAGATACCCGCCCTCGCGGGCACGCATCTCCAGCAGGGCCTCCAGACTAAGGCGGAGCCCCTTCTCGAGGAGCTCTGCAACTTCTTCAGTAGGATCCGCAGCAGTAGTCGGAATCTCTTCCTTGAATTCCATAACACCGGGCATAGAAAGTATATCACGGAGAGTCAACTCTCCCTGGAATCCATACTCCTGTCTTAAGGCCCCAGCTGCGTCCAGATAGGACTTCACCAGAGTACGGTTCAGCGCATGCGCGTCAGCCGCACCCTCAGTGAGTTCCCTATTAATGATGACATCTACCCGTCCCCGTTTGATATGGGCTTGAACCAGCCGCCGCACCATATCCTCATAACCCGTCCAATCCCGGGGCATCCGCAGCACAACTTCGCAGTAACGGTTATTCACCGATTTGACTTCGAAACTAATCTTGTGTCCACCGAATTGCAGGGATGACTGACCGTATCCGGTCATACTAAATGACAACGGAATCACATCCATTACACTATTGTAATTGATTCTTACTAGCGAAACAAGGGGGACAATCTGCGTCCCTGCTTCGCCCAGACATACTCCAGCAGCTGTACACTCATATCATAGAACATAAAGGGTGTAATCAGATAGATGCCGTTAAAATGCGCAGTCGCCGCATCCAGCAGCTCCTTGGCAATGAGCACGCCTTCCGCGCGCCCCGCTTCGCCTTCCAGTCCCTGCATGCGGCTGCGGACCTCGGGGGAGAGCTGAATTCCCGGAACCTCATTATGGAGATATTCAGCGTTCCGGCCGCTGGCCAGCGGCATGATTCCGATAAAAATCGGAATATCCAGATGCTCTGTGGCTTTGGCAATCCGGGCAATTAATTCAGGATCATAGACAGGCTGGGTCATAATGTAATCCGCACCGGATGCGATCTTCTTCTCCAGCCGCTCCACCGCCTTGTCCAAATGCTTGACATTGGGATTAAATGCAGCACCGATCACGAACTTCGCCTTCTGTTTGAGCGGCTTGCCCGAGAAGGCGACACCGTCATTCAGCTGTCTGATCATACGTATAATTTCAAAAGAGGTCAGATCATAAATCGAGCTGGACCCGGGCAGATCACCGAAACGCGCCGGATCACCGGTTACCGCCAGTACATGGTCAATGCCAAGAGCGTCAAAGCCCATTAAATGCGACTGGGTACCAATCAGATTGCGGTCCCGGCAGGCAATATGCACCAGCGGCCGCAGCCCCGTACGGGCCTGAACCAGATGTCCCAGTGCCATATTGCTCATCCGGGTAACCGCAAGCGAGTTATCTGCCAGCGTCAGCGCATCCGCCCCGGCTCTGCGCAGCGCTTCCGCTCCCCGCATGAACTTCGCGATGTCAAGATCACGCGGCGGATCAAGCTCTACGATCACTGTATGCCGTTCCTTCACCAGATCCACAAGCGTCGGCTCTGCTCCGCCCTGTCCTTCATCCTCACTCAAATGCTCATGCACAGAAATCCGTTCTGCCATTCTATGTTCATCAGGTTCCGGTAACGGAGTAATCGCATAATCCTTGAGTGCAGCGGAAATTTCTGCAATATGCCGGGGAGTAGTGCCGCAGCATCCACCGATGATCCGGCTGCCCATATCCGCGAAGACCGGAGCCATCTGGCCGAAATATTCCGGTGATGCCCCATAGCGGTACTGGCCGTCCACATAATCTGCTACCCCCGCATTGGGATAGATCGATACCGGAAGCACAAGCCGCCCCTGAAGAGTGCCCAGCGCACGCTTGATGCCGTTCGGCCCGGTGTTGCAGTTGAAGCCGATTACATCCGCCCCGTCCTGTTCCAGAATGCGGAACGCCTCAGGCAGTGTAAGCCCGTCCAGTGTGCGCGCTGAGTCATCTACAGCCAGCTGGCAGATTACAGGAAGTCCGCTGAGCTTGCGGACGGTTCGGAGCGCCAGATGAAGCTCTTCCACATCATAAAAGGTCTCCAGCATGATACCGTCCGGCTGCTCTTCCAGCAGCGCAGCAATCTGCTGCGAGAAAAACCGCTTAAGTTCAGCCGAGGATAAATTAGCCCGTTTGCCGGCTCGTATAGAACCCACAGCCCCGACTACATAGCCGGTCTCTCCGGCTGCACGGCGGGCAATACTCACCCCGGCGCGGTTGATCTCCGCAACCTTCGCTTCCAGCCCGAATTTGGAGAGCTTATCATAGTTTGCCGAATATGTGTTACTCTCCAGCAGGACTGAACCGGCTTCCATGTAGCTCCGGTGCACATCCTCAATCACCTCCGGAGAGGTCAGATTCAATTCCTCATAGGAGATGCCTACAGGAAATCCCTTTTGATATAAAAAGGTTCCCATCGCCCCGTCTCCGACCAATACGTTATTCTCCCATGCAGAGCGCAAATCCGGCTTCACCGCAAGAACCTCCCCTATACTGTCATTAGTTTCATACTAATGTAACATAAAACGGGATGGATGATAAGCTTTAGCAAGCAAAAGCTATACGTCTTAACAGACCTTAACAAGTGGAAACGGCTTTGCCGGCCTTTTATTAGGACGGTACCGTTTCAGCGAGAAATATAAGGATAAGTTATTATGTGAAACATATAAATTCTTATATTTTAAAAAAGCAAATCTCCGAGTGGGAGACTTGCTGTGAAATTAATGAAGGATTAGCTAATTTTGAATTTTCCAGCCAGTTCTAATAATTCTTCAGACATTTTTGCCAGAGCCATAGATGCACTATTGACTTCTTCTACCGTTGCCAGTGTTTCCTGCGCAGAAGCTGACACACTTTGTGTCCCATCAGAGGTTGCATTAACAATTGCAGATATCCCTTCAAAGGTTGTAACCAGATTGTTGGTATCAAGGGACATTTCTTTGGAGGCCTCAGAAACTTCACTAATCTCAGCAGTCACACCATTCATGGCCAATTCTATTTGTCCAAAAGCTTCCACCGCTTCAGTGACCGAACGGATGCCCACAAGCACCACTTCTTCTCCCTTCAATACCTTGGATACGCTGATTTCGCTCTCCGCCTGTATACTCTTGATGACCTCAGATATCTGTTTTCCTGACATAGCGGTTTGGTCAGCAAGCTTTTTCACCTCAGAAGCTACAACTGCAAATCCTCGGCCTGCTTCTCCTGCACGCGCCGCTTCGATAGAGGCATTCAAGGACAACAGATGAGTCTGTTCTGCAATCTCATTGATAAAGTTAATAATGGTACCGATTTGCTTTGATTTCTCACCCAGGGATTTAACAGATACGGCAACCTCAGTAGAGTTATCCTTGATCGATGACATTTGCAGTATAGCTAATTTAACGGCATCTGAACCCTGAACCACAATTTGCGAGGCATTAATAGCGGACTGGTTCACACTATAGGCACTTTCTTCAATAAAAAATGCCTGTTCATTCATCCTGTTTACCATCTTCATGCTTCCGGCTATACTTTCCACTTGTTTATCCGTACCTTGGGCCAGATTCTCAGTAGTGCGGGCAATATGTTCAGTGGCTTGGCTTGTTTGCTCAGCACCTGCTGTCAGTTCTTCAGCGGAAGCTGCAACCTGCTCTGCATGAGACCCGATCTCCTGAATCAGATGCCGCAGATTGCCCGACATGTGATTAAAGGAAATGGCCAAATCTCCAAGCTCATCCTTATTCTTGATATGAATCTCGTTAAGTGTCAAATCGCCGTCAGCAATCCGGACAGCTGCAGTCTGCAGCAGCTTAATGGGCTTGGATATCTGACTGCTGATCAGCACAGAGGATGCCACTGCTGCTATTAGAGATATGATACTGATTCCTATGATTGTCGCTTTCACATCTTTGGCATGTTGCTGTGCCATTGCAGTTCTATTATCAGCTTCAGCCTGTTCTGTGGTAACCAGGTTGCGGGCTACTTCAACAAACTTATCAAGCACAACGCTTTGATTAACCGCAATAGAAACAACACTCTCTACTTCACCTTTATTTTTCGCGTCAATCATCTGATCGGAGATTACAATAAATTGCAGCTGCAACAGATCTAATCCGGCCAAAATCTGCTTATTTCCGGGATCAGTTATCAGTGATTCCAGCTTCGCATGATGTTCCGTGAATTCGAGGCGTGCAGCTGCATAACCATCCATTTTTTTCGGATCTGCGGAAATAATATAATCGGATACATTGGCATGTTCAGATTCGATTGTAGTGTTCAAATCTTTGAGTAAGCCAATCGTAGCCACTTGTTTTTCCAGGAGGCTGGTATAGGTTCCGTTAATTTGTGAGAGATAGATGTATCCGGTAGCTCCGAGAAACACCAGCAAAATCAAAACAATCCCAAATCCTACATACAACCGCTGTTTTATACTTTTTGCTTGAAATAACCCCTGGATTCTGTTCACTTGTTTCCCTCCCCCCTTGGCCCCAAAATCTCTTCAGCCTGTGCTCTGAACGTGCTTGCAGCCGCCTCTGGTGTAATACTGCCGGCATACAGGTTTTTTTGTATGATTTTCAGAGCATTTTGAACAACTGTATCAGACAGTGGTGCCGGCGGATCGATTGGGGTAGAGTGTTTAGCAATATAATTCATATATGTATATTGTTCTTTCCCCTGTTCGGTGGACTGACCGGATAATTCTTCAGCAATTTTAGAAGCAATCGGAACGCCTCGGTCACCCTTAAGAATGTTATTCGCTTCCTTGTTATTGGTGAGAAAATCAACGAATTTAACCGCCGCTTCTTTATGTTTAGAATAAGAAGATACCATTATGAACATGGAAGGTTTCACAAAGTTCCCTTCTGCAACAGCCCCCTCAACCGTGGGAAGGTTCATGATTTTCAGGGTTCTGCCCGCTTCGTCACCGTTCGAAACCATTTGGTTGCTTACAAGTTGTAAAAATGCGGCTTTCCCGGTTGCCAGCGCATTTTTCTCATCAGAGGATGAATTCGTACCGGGGTTCAGAAGCCCCTGATCCAGCCATGTTTTCGTCAAGGTCAGATATTCAACCAGCGTGGCATCTTTGAAACCAAGACCCGTTTTTTCTTTATTGTAAAAGGATTCGCCGTTCATTCTGAACCAGTAAGGCAAATCAAACATCGCATACAGAGGATAAAAACCCGGGGTTTCCACCTTGTCTTTAAATTGCTGCATGGTTTGTTGCAGATCCTGAATAGAATACGAATCTTGAAGCAGCTCTATGCCATACTGTTCAAACATAGCAGGGTCATATGCAATTCCGAGAGCATTCGATCCCATGGGGATGCCATACTGCTTCCCCTCATACTGTCCGGAGGCCAGATAGGATTTATCCACATCGGACAGATCAAGAATCTTGGATTTTATATATGGTTCGAGCGGCTCGATTAAGTTATGCGTGACATAATTGAAAGCAAAATTATAGTCTGTCTGCATAATATCCGGTGTTTTTTGCTCAGCGGTATCGATCGCTAACTTTTGGGCTACCTCGGCAGTTGAAGAGTAATCCTCTGTTTTTATTTTTATATTGGGATTCTCTTTCTCAAACATCTCAATAACCTTTAACGTGATCTCCTTACGGGTTGGTTTCCCCCACCACATAAAATTCAATGTGATTGGTTCATCCGACTTCTGTTCTTCTTCGTTCCCTTTCCCAGCACAGCCCACAAGTGATATGAACATCACAAAGGTTAATAAAATTGCTGAAATACGTGTTGGTTTGTGTTTTTTGTGTTTCATGAATGCCCGCCTCTCTAATACTAATCAATGTCTGGAAAGTAAATTTCTTTAATTGTAAGAAACTTATACTCTATATCGGTTGGTCCAGTTGTTTTTTCCTGCACTTATTCGACTTTATTCAACAATAAGAATGTTATCCTATAGTACATAAGTTAACTCTCTACATAAATACGAAAAAAGAGCTATTTCCAAGTGAATATTCCACTTGAGAATAGCTCTTATAGTGTTGATCTTTAATTGGGTCAGACAGATTAAATATCCACCGACCCGGTATACACCACCTGTGCAGGACCCGTCATATACACATGGTTATCTTCCTCATCCCACTCGATGAACAGGTCGCCGCCCTTCAGGCTGATCCAGGCTGAACGGTCCGTTACCCCGTTCAGTACGGAGGAGACCAGAGTGGCACAGGCTCCGGTTCCGCAGGCCAGTGTAGGTCCGGCGCCGCGCTCCCAGACACGCATATCCACATGTCCGCGGTCCACAACGGTAGCGAACTCCACATTTACTTTGCGCGGGAAGAGCGGGTGAACCTCCAGCTTCGGTCCCCATGTGCCTAGGTCGAAGGATACTGCATCGTCTACATAAATGACCGCATGCGGATTACCCATGGATACGGCAGTGAATTTGAATTCCGTTCCGTCCGCCTCGATCGGCTGATCCAGCACAGGCTCTGCATCGATAGCTACAGGAATCTGCAGTCCTGACAATACCGGCTCGCCCATATCCACTGTAACAGTCTCCACTACACCATCTTTTACCTTCAGTGACACTTTCTGTTCACCGGCACCAATCGTTTCAATCACAATCTGCTCCGATTCCACCAGTCCGTGCTCATACACATATTTGGAGACACAGCGGATGGCATTGCCGCATTGCTCGGCTTCCGAGCCGTCAGAGTTCATGATACGCATCATATAATCACCGCGCTCTGAAGGCAGAATGTAGACCAGACCGTCAGCGCCGATGCCGAAGAACCGGTTGCACAGCGTAACTGCCAGCTCCGAAGCATTGTCCGGCAGCTCATCCTCGCCGAATACAACTATAAAGTCATTGCCTAGTCCGTGCATCTTAGTAAATTCCATTGTATCGTCCACTCCTAAAAGTTTTGTTTGAAATATGCCAGCCGGTTCATCATAAACCAAGCTTCCCAGTGTAACCAGCATACCTTAAAGGAGTGGAGTGATGCTATTGATTTTATGCCGAAAACTTTGTACTTTTTATCATTTGCCGTCCACCGCTGCGGCTGCGGTTCTTCTTGCCGCCCCAGACGCTGCCCGCACCCATCAGGAAAGTCGGGACGCCGGCCATTACCAGCACCAGGCACCATTCGCGGAAGCTGAGCGGGACGGTTTTGAATACCGGCTGCAGGAACGGCAGGTACATTACGGCCAGCATCAGGATCACGGATGACAGAACGGCGAGCACCAGCGCTTTGTTCTGGAACGGATTCCGGTGGAATACCGACCGGGAGCTGCGGCAGTCGAAGACATGGATGAGCTGGGCCATAACCAGTGTGGCAAATGCAACCGACTGCGCCCGCACCAGCTGCTGCGCATTATCCGGGGCAATACGCAGCGTCAGCCAGAATGCGGCCAGGGTGCAGAGGCCGATCAGCAGCCCGCGGCTGACGATCTTCCAGCCCAGACGGCGGGCAAAGATATTTTCCTTGGCTCCGCGCGGCTTGTGCTCCATTAAATCCTTCTCCGGCTGATCTACCCCAAGCGCCATAGCCGGCAGCCCGTCTGTGACCAGGTTGACCCAGAGTATCTGGATCGGCACCAGCGGCAGCGGCAGCCCCAGCATCATGGCGAAGAACATTGTCAGAATCTCGCCGACATTCGAAGCCAGCAGATAGCGGATAAACTTGCGGATGTTCTCATAGATATTCCGGCCTTCTTCAATGGCTGCAACAATCGTCGAGAAATTGTCATCCCCTAAGATAAGTGATGATGCTTCTTTGGTTACATCCGTGCCGGTGATACCCATGGAGATTCCGATATCGGCCGCCTTGATTGCCGGAGCATCGTTCACACCATCCCCGGTCATCGCCACCACATGGCCCTGGCGCTGAAGCGACTTGATAATCCGCAGCTTATGCTCGGGAGATACCCGGGCGTATACATAGACGTTATCAGACACTTTGTCGAGTGCATCATCGTCCATCCGGGTAAGCTGGCTGCCGGTTAGGACAGTGCCCCCCCTCTGCAGAATGCCGAGCTGATGGGCAATGGCTTCCGCAGTCGTTCCATGGTCTCCGGTAATCATCACTGTTTTGATTCCGGCCCGGCGGGTAACTTGAATCGCATCGCGCACTTCACGGCGCGGCGGGTCAATCATTCCGGCAAGCCCTACGAAGACAAGCTGGCATTCCGCTTCTTTCTCGCTGCCGGCCACTTCTCCGGTACGCATCTCGCGGTACGCCATCCCCAGTACGCGCAGCGCACCTCCGGCCATTTCCTCATTGGCCTCCAGCACCTTCTGGCGCAAGGTTGGCGTACAAGGAACCACTCCGCCTTCCCACAGCATATAGGAGCAGCAATTCAGCAGCACATCAGGCGCGCCCTTGGTGCAGATCATCCGTCCGCCGGGATGGCTGACGATCACAGACATCAGCTTGCGTTCAGAATCAAATGGAAATTCTGTTTCCCGGGTATAGGTAACAGCAAGCGTTTGTGCGGTTAACCCCATTTTGGCAGACAAGGTCACCAGCGCGCCTTCGGTCGGATCCCCTTTAAGCTCCCACACAGACTGGGCGTCTGCAACCTTTTCGGCTTCCGCGCCTTTGCCCTTCTTCTTGCCGCGTGTATCGGCGACAGTCTCAAAAATCTCCGCATTACTGCATAAAGCGCCTACCTGCAGCATCCGCCGCAGACTCTGGTCATTCTTCAGATCTACAGGCTTGCCCTTATGGAGTACATGTCCCGCAGGCGAATACCCCTCTCCGGTCACTTCCAGACTCCGTCCGCCGTTCCACACCCGCGTTACCGTCATTTTATTCTGAGTGAGCGTTCCCGTCTTATCTGAGCAGATGACCGAGGCGCAGCCCAGGGTCTCAACGGACGGCAGCTTCCGGACAATGGCCTTACGCTTGATCATCCGCTGGACACCCAGGGCAAGAGCAATGGTTACAATCGCCGGAAGACCTTCCGGAATGGCTGCTACAGCCAGACTGACACCTGCCAGGAACATCGCCGGTGCGGGCTGTCCATGCAGGATTCCTGCAAGGACAACGACAATCGTGAGGCCCAGGGAGACATAGATCAGAATCTTGCCCAGCTGCTCCAGACGGTGCTGAAGGGGTGTTTCCTGGGTTTCGGTATTCTGGATCAGGTCGGCGATCTTGCCCATCTCGGTATTCATTCCGGTGCGGACGACGACCGCCCGGCCTGTTCCCCGGGTTACCATCGTGCCCATGAAGCCGATATTCTTCTGGTCGCCAAGCGGGATCTCTTCGGCATGAATCACCTCCGCATGCTTGGAGACCGGTAAGGATTCCCCCGTCAGTGCCGATTCCTCGGCGTAGAGGGCGCTGCACTGCAGCCAGCGGACATCCGCAGGGATACGGTCACCGCTCTCCAGCAGGACGATATCACCGGGTACCAGCATTTTGGCTGCAATCACTTCCTGCTTCCCGCCGCGCAATACCTTGGCAGACGGAGCAGACAGCTGTTTCAGTGCCCTGAGCGAACGCTCGGCGCGGAACTCCTGTACGAAACCGAGCACCCCGTTAAGCAGAATAATGGCAATAATCGTGATCGCATCAAGATATTCGCCGAGCAGCCCGGATACCAGTGTCGCACCCATCAGCACCAGCACCATGAAATCCTTGAACTGATTGAGCATGAGCGTAACAGGCGATACTTTTTTGCCCTCCGACAGCTCATTGTACCCGCTCTCTTTACGTCTCTCTGCAGCAGCCTCAGCGCTCAGACCCGCTTCCGGATGAACGCCGAACATCTCCTGCAGCTCCTCTGCACCGAGGCGGTGCCAACTTTTTTGTTCCATGACTTATCTTTCCCCTCCCGGTCGTTTCTTGACTTCCGGCGGCGCACAGCTTTTCCACCTGTTCATGTCCAAGTGTATTCATGGTCGTCCCAAATTATCACCGCATCCGGTTTCTCCTTTTGCGCGAACGAGTGAAAGTATGGCATCATAGGGGGAGTACATTATTTTTAGGCGACAGGAGAACTTTATCATGGCATTAGACGGCATCGTTACCAAAGCGATCGTGCATGAGCTTCAATCCTTCATCGGTGCACGCGTCGGCAAAATATATCAACCCAGCACACATGACCTGATCTTCACCCTGCGCGGCGCGGGCGGCGGCGGCAAGCTGCTGCTGTCAGCGAATCCGACCTACCCCCGGCTGCATCTGACCGAGAGAAGCACTATCAATCCGGCGGAAGCGCCAATGTTCTGCATGCTGATGCGCAAGCATTGTGAAGGCGGCACCATTGAGAGCATCACGCAGGTAGGCATGGAGCGGATTATTCATATTACAATCAGAACCCGGGATGAGCTGGGCGATGTCTCCGCCAAAAAGATCATCATCGAGCTGATGGGACGCCACAGCAACATCATTCTGACTGAGTTGTCCACCGGCACGATTATCGACGGGATTCATCATGTCACCCCGTCGATCAGCAGCTACCGGGTCGTTATGCCGGGAGCGGCCTATACCGAACCGCCGCAGCAGCATAAGCTGAATCCGCTCAGCACCGGTCGTGCGGATTTCATTGCCCTGATGGCTTCGGCCGAAGAAGCAGCTCTGTACGCGGCCGAGCATCCGGAAGAACCTGAAGAGGATATGATTGAAGGCGAGATCGCGGGGCTTCTGGCCTCTCTGGAAGAACCGAAAATCGACGGCTCCGGCGGCCCCGCCCCTTCAGCCGACCCCGCGGGCTGGCTGGTTCATGCTTGGAGCGGCCTGAGTCCGCTCATTGCCGGAGAGATTGTCCTCCGGTATCAGGAGCTCGGTGGCGGAGCCCTGGAGTTCAGCAGCGGGGCAAGACATCCGGAGCAGCTGTGGGAAGCCTTCGATTCCGTAATGGAGCCGGTAAGGGAGCTGCAGTTCTCGCCGATCTCCGGCTTGAATGCCAAAGGCAAACCGATCTTTTCCGCCATACCGCTGAAACTGATGGGCGGGAATGTGAAGCAGTACAGTTCCATCAGCACGTGTCTGGAGGATTATTACGGGGATAAAGCGGAGAAGGATACCGTGAAGCAGCGGGTAAGCGACCTGATCCGTTTCCTCGGCAATGAGCGAGGCAAAAACATCAAGAAGCTTGCCAATCTGCAGAAGGATCTGGACGAGGCCCAGGACGCCGACCAGTTCCGGATCTGGGGTGAGCTGCTGTTCGCATCCCTGCATACTTTGAACAAAGGGGATAAGACGGCAAAGCTAGTAAACTATTACGATGAGAATCAGGCAGAAATCACGGTTCCGCTAGATCCGCTGTTAAGTCCTACGGACAATGCGCAGCGCTATTTCAAGAAATACAACAAATATAAGAACAGCCTGCGGGTCATCGGCGAACAGTTGCTCAAGACCCATGAGGAAATTGCCTACATGGAGACGCTGCAGCAGCAGCTCGCCCACGCCTCCCTGAATGACATAGAGGAAATCCGTGAGGAGCTGGTAAGCCAGGGCTACCTGCGTGACCGCAGCAAAAAGGGCAAAAAGAAGAAGAAAGCGACCCGCCCTACCCTGCAGGTGTTCACCTCTTCCGAAGGCATAGATATCTATGTCGGCAAAAACAATCTCCAGAACGAATATGTCACCAACCGGCTGGCTTCAGCAAACGATACCTGGCTGCACACCAAAGACATTCCGGGTTCGCATGTGGTCATCCGCAGCGAGGAATTCGGCGATGCCACCCTGGAAGAAGCTGCACAGCTCGCCGCCTACTTCAGCCAGGCCAAGCAGTCGAGCAGCGTTCCGGTAGACTGCACCCTGATCCGGCATGTCCGCAAGCCCAGCGGAGCGAAACCGGGCTTCGTCATCTACGATCATCAGCGGACGCTATTCGTCACACCGGATGAAGAGCGTATCAAAGGTCTGGCAAGCGTTCTGCGAAGCTAGTCCCGGGAAACCAAACAACCTCCATTCCACTGGCATCATCGCCAATGGAATGGAGGTTGTTTGTGGTTTTGCCGCCCTCAAGTTTCATAGGGCAGGTATTGTCACAGGCTGCCGGCCCTTCCTTAAGAGGATCGCTTTGTATTCAGGTTCAGGCTCAGCTTCGGGCCGCCTTCAACTGCTCCAGCACAGCTGTGGATACATGGACACTGCCAATATCCCCGTGAAAAATCACGCCTTGCCGCGCCCCATGGAAATCCGAGCCGCCGGTGACCAGCAGGCCGAATTCCTCAGCCAGCGCAAGATAACGCTCATGCTCCGACGGACCATGATCGGAATGGTAGACCTCGATTCCGCGCAGAGCACCGGTCTCCAAGATCATCCGCACCAGTTCATCATCCCCGTAAATACCGGGATGGGCCAGCACCGCTGCACCGCCCGCTTCCTGTATCCAGCGGCAGGCGGTTTCCGGCGTGATGCGTGGAGGCGATACATACGCCGCTGCACCTTCAGCCAGATATTTATCAAACGCATCCCGCATGTCCGCTGCTGCTCCCAGGCGCACCAGCTCATCGGCAATATGCGGCCGGCCGACACTCTCATCCGGCTTCAGCTCCCGGCCCATGCCCGATAACACCTGCTCCATGCTGATCTCAATCCCCAGCCCGCGAAGCTTGTCTATTATTGCCTCATTTCGCCCTAGGCGGGTATTCCGCTGCTGTTCCAGCCGGGACAGGAACAGCTCCTGCTCCGTATCGATATAATAGCCGAGCACGTGAATCTCTTTCCCTCCGGTCCTCGTGCTGATCTCTACACCTGGAACTACAGTAATACCGAGCCGCTTACCGGCTTCCACCGCTTCTGCAATACCGCTTACGGTATCATGGTCGGTAATGGCTACTGCCGCCAGCCCTTTCTCATAAGCCAGACGCACATTCTCAGCAGGAGGCTGCATACCGTCCGAAGCCTGTGTATGGCTATGCAGATCACATCTTCCCGGTGCATGCCCCTCTTCTATTCCCTGTGTATATTCACTGTTATTATTCTTCACTTCCATATGAATCCCCCTCCATTCTCCAAGTGTATATCTTGTCTGCGGCTTCCGGACCCGCCCAGGGGCAGACGCCTTAGCCGTTCTTATGAGCTATTGCCCGTCTGCATGCTGGCGCAGGAAGGTCAGGAATGTCACGGCCGAAATCGGCAGCAGTGTTGACTTCAGATGAATCGCGTAGAACTGCCGTTTGAATGAGGCATCTGTGAGATTAACAATCTTCAGCAGTCCGAGCGCTACCTCATGCTTAACCGATGATGTTGAAATAATCGTTATTCCAAGCCCTGCCTCCACAGCCGACTTCACTGCACCTGTACTGCCCAGCTCCATCACAATCCGCATGTCACCGGGATCAAGTCCCTTCACTACCAGTTGCTCTTCCATCACCCTCCGTGTCCCTGAGCCCTGCTCACGCAGCACGAACGGATAACCGAGCGCATCACTCAGGGTAACTTCAGACAGCTCCGCCAGCGGATGACCCTGCGGAACGATCAGCTTGAGCTCATCGCCCATGACCGGCTCGATGACCATATCCGGATGGGATACCGGCGCTTCGATCAGCCCGAAGTTCAGCTGGTGTTTGTTAATCTCCTCCATAATCTGCGTGGTATTCATCACCTTCATCATGATTGAGATGTTCGGGTATTCCCTGCCGAAGGGACCGAGCAGACGCGGAAGCACATATTCACCGATGGTCAGGCTCGCACCCAGCTGCAGCCGCCCCTCCAGCATATGGGTGAAGGCTGACATCGCCTGATCCGTCTCCCGCATTAGCTGCATACTGCGCAGCGCGAACGGCATCAGCGTTCGGCCGGCTTCGGAGAGCATTATTTTCTTAGTCGACCGGTCAAACAGCTTGGCCCCGAAATAATCCTCCAGCGCCTGAATCTGCATTGTCACTGCAGGCTGTGTCATATGCAGCGTCAGTGCCGCCGCCGAGAAGCTGCCCCGTTCGGATACGGTATAAAAAATATGTAGCTGGTGAAAGTTCATGCTTTTCTGACTCCTTTTCAAAATAACCACACAAAGTGGCGATTTGCTTCGGGTGAACGCCTATTCTTCAAAAAAAGGGCACGCAGCCTTAAGCCGCATGCCTTCCTTGACTTACATCCCTTCTATTTGCGTCTGCGGCGCTTCTTCATCAGCTTCATGCGGCGGGAGTGGCGCAGCCACGAATAGTACTTCTTGAGATCCCGCAGCTGGGGAGTCGCCGAAATCCGGCCTAGAAACGACACTATCACCATGACGTACAGCGGCTCACCAGCGAGCGAAGTCACGCCCTCAAGCTGCCTGAAATCGACCACAATCACCGTATCACCGTCGATCAGATAGGCATTATACTCACTGAGCGAATAGGGTCTCACCCTGTTCTGCTTCAAGCATTGCCAGATCCATGCCGTCACTTCGCCGTTCCCGTCATCCTCCTCTGCGACACGGTCCGCATAGCGGCTCTTCGCATGCTGGGTAAGCACGATATCGGCAATCCCGTAGTCATTCAGCACGATATGGAAGGGCTCATACGCCCCCCACCATTCCATCCCCTTGCCATGCATTGTCATCACACTCCACGTAAAAGGGTCTTGGCATGCTCTTATTGTTGTCAATCTTACCGCATTGATGTCTGTTGTTCAAGCATACCGCCCTCTCCGTCAAGCATAGAGGCGATAGTCTTAGTATCCGTTCTTGTGAAGGCTGATATCGCTGTCATCAACATAGCTGCTGCCTTTGATCATTTTGCAGCTTTTTTTGAAGCGGGCCGCCTCTTCGGACAGGTCCTCGACCGAAGCGAATCTGCGGCTGCGGGTGGTTACAACGGCGATGGAGATCGAGACCAGCGGAATTTCCTCCATCCGTCCTGAACGGCTCTCGGTCAGCACAAACTGCTGGGCCAGATGCTCTGCATGATAGAAATCTTTTACCACCATATCGAACGCCCTGATGATGCTCCTGCAGCACTCCTCATATTGGTAATGGCTGATGAAAATAATAAAGTCATCCCCGCCGATATGTCCCAGAAAACCGTCCAGACGCAGCGCCTCATGCTTCAGAAGCTCCGCCGTAGCCTGGATCATCCGGTCGCCTTCCTTAAACCCGTATGTATCGTTGTAAGCCTTAAAATGATCCAGATCAATGTAAAGAACACTGAACTGCTCCTGCAGCAGCGATCTAACCATCCACTCCGTAATACTGACATTGCCCGGCAGTCCTGTTAACGGGTTCAGAAAGCTGGCCGCCACCGCCTGAATTTCTGCAAAATTAAGCAGCAGATCCCGCACACTCACCGCTCCGAACAATGCGTTCCCGTGGGTGACGATCACATAGTCGTACAGATTCTCATCGTTCCTGGCCATAGCCAGCCTGCTCACATCAATGATCGGCGTCTTATAATCCACCACAAGCGGATTTTTATCCATCACCAGCTCCACGGATCTGCCCATATACAGCGTATAACCGTACAGCGTACCGATCTGCTGATAAAAACGGATTCTCATGATGAGCGCTACCGTATAGCCATTCTCAGTTACTGCGACGCCTTGGAGCTGTGGATTCTTTTTGAAAATCTGATCTACAAACTCGCATTTGTGATGAATCGTAATTTCCGGAATCTGTTCGGCGATTTCACCAATTTGAAGAAACATGCCTATACCCTCCTCTTACTGGAAACGGCTGTGCCGAAGTAGGGAATCCTCCATGTTCAGGCAGATGGGCCGGTCTTCCAAGCGCATAACCTTGACCAAACTCCACTCCCGCCTTCTGTAAAAAAAGCAGCTCCTGCGCCGTCTCGATGCCTTCGGCAATCACCCGGGTGGACGAGCGGTCCGCGTATTCCCTGACTAGCTCCAGCAGCTCCTGCTGTTCCCTGCTGCTGTGAATTCCGCGAATCAGCGACTTGTCCAGCTTAATGAACTCCGGTTTCAGGTAGACTAGCGTCTTGAGGCTATTATAACCGGAACCGGCATCGTCAACGGCAATGCGGAAGCCCTGTTCACGATAATGGGACAGCACTTTCTCGAATCCGATATAATCCTGCACCGCCTGACGTTCCGTCAGCTCAAACACCACACGCTCCGGCGCAAGTCCCAGCTCCTTCAGGAGGGTAAGAGTTTCACCGCTTTTGTGGCGGGAATCATTCAGCACTCCCGGATGCACATTAATAAATACCAGTTTATCACCCGCAGCCTCCGCCCCAGGCAGCCTCTCCATATAACGGGACAAGGACATTCTCCGGCAATACTGCTCGAATCTGAACATCTGCTCTGTCCTTCCGGCAAAATCATAGAAATGCTCGGTGCTCGGAAACTGCGGGGAGCTGGGCGGCCGGTTCAGTACTTCATGTCCGATCGTTGTCCCGCTCCGCAGATGCAGAATCGGCTGAAAGTATGTATCCAGCATTTCCTTATCCATAATATCAAGCAGCATGGATAATCTCCCCAGCTCCCTGGCTTCTTCCCTTAATCTTCCGCTCAGATGCTGGAGGTATTGCGGCAGTGCCGCCAGCTTGCGGGACAGAGTCCCTGATTTATTCATTTTATCACCTGTATGTTTTCTTCGTGAATTTTGTCACTCTCTCCAGCATAGTCCGGAAGTATTAAGCAGGTATAAACTATGGGGGGGCAGTCATCGGTTTCCGGCAGTAATTTAGAACAGGCCCGGACTGGTATAACGTTAGATTCACACTAGTGAAAAACACATGGGCAAACCGCCTGCTGAGGGTCTGGAATGACCCGGTTATGGTATATGCCTAAGAGTATCCGGTATGCATAATTGCACTTTTCACAACTAAATCTTCTGATTTTCAACCACCTCTCCGTTTAGTTGTATTTCGTGCAATTAAAGTGACTGTAGCAGAAGGCTTCCACCGATTCTCGCAGATTTAGTTGTACAGAATACAGTTATAAGATGCACGCACATCTTTTCGCTGTGTTTAACAGTACAGAATACAGCTATCACTGAATACCCATTTGAAACTGAATACACAAATTACTGCATTAAATGAACTGTTGTACTAACCGGAACATATTCAGGATATTTCCAGGTACAGCAAATAACCTCAGGCCCGCAATTGCGGAATGAGGTTAAGTTAGAAACACACAAGAGCATCAGACTTAATTAGGATGCGTTAGAATTAAAGCCTCAGTTACAGCTCCAGGCCGACTCCGCTCATTCTGAGCTCCAGCATCCTGGCAATCAGGCTGCCCAGATGGGCGCCGGCCTCTACCGGAGGAGTACCTCCCTGATGAATGTTGGACAGGACCATCCGCTGGGAATCTGTCATTCCGGAACGCGGCCTGTAGCCAAGATAAGCACTCATAGACCGGGAGGTGATCAGTCCCGGGCGTTCTCCGATCAGCATTACAATCACTTCGGGCTCCAGAATATCGCCAATAGCATTCATACAGCCGACCCTGGCCTTCCGTACAAAAAACGGCGTCCCCGCAGCCAGACCGTGAACCGACAGAGAGTCCAGCAGCGCCGGATAGATATCCCGCAGGTTGCTGTCAATGGCATCGGCACTTAGTCCGTCCGACACCACAATCTGCACCTGGGGAGCCTGGATACAGCGCTCCCGCAGCTGCCGGATACTGCTCTCCGGCAGCTGCCGGCCCAGATCCGGCCGTTTCAGGTACAGCTCCTTGTCCGTCACCTCTGAGTCAACCGCAAACAGCTCCAGCTCATCCAGCAACGTGCTGCTGACGCTGCCGTATACTGAATCGACTGCAGCCGCATGATCCAGGCGCAGCTGCAGCTGCTCACGGGTCGTCGGCCGTGTTCCTGCCCGGCCTGTGCCGATCCGCGCCGGTGTAGCCTTACGCAATCTTTCCATTCCCTCCGGATCGTAGAATGCCATGCTTGCCCCTCCTTCGCTGTTTAAATGAATAATGTGGGATCCCCGGCAAGTGCAGTCAGTCGGCCATTCTTCAGGATGCCCATTTTGTCCGCCCAGGCCGAGAACTCTGCCCCCGGCTGCAGACGCAGCAGCTCCCGTACAGTAGCAATATCATGAAAGCTGGTCGACTGGTAATTCAGCATGCAGTCATCCGCCATTGGAACTCCGATGAAGAAGTTCACACCCGCTGCTGCCAGGAGGACAGCTAAGTTATCCATGTCATTCTGGTCTGCCTTCATGTGGTTCGTATAACAGACATCCACACCCATTGGGAGTCCCTGGATCTTGCCCATGAAATGATCCTCAAGCCCGGCCCGGATTACCTGCTTGCTGTCATACAGGTACTCGGGTCCGATAAAACCGACGACGGTGTTCACCAGAAACGGCTTGAACGCTTTGGCCATTCCATAGCAGCGGGATTCCAGTGTAAGCTGGTCCACACCGTGATGACCGCCCGCTGACAGCTCAGACCCTTGCCCCGTCTCGAAATACCAGCGGTTCTCCCCGCTGGCCGTGCCGGACTCCCGGATCAGCTGATCCGCCTCCTGCAGTAACCGCAGATCAATCCCGAAGGATTGGTTGCCGCTCTGTGTACCGGCAAGACTCTGGAAGATCAGATCCGCCGGAGCCCCCTTGGATATGGCTCTCATCTGGGTGGTCACATGAGCAAGCACACTGTTCTGCGTTGGTATGCCCCATCTGTGAATGACCTCTTTGGTTTCATGGAAGAGGCGGATAATATTCTCTGTTGTATCAATGACCGGATTGATACCGATTACCGCATCCCCGATGCCGTAGCTCAATGCTTCATAGACGGAAGCCTTCATCCCCAGCGGATCATCCGCAGGATGATTGGGCTGGGCCCGGCTCCCGAGCCGCCCGCGTTCTCCCAGCGTAGTATTGCAGCGGGTAATCACTTCACACTTGGCCGCGGCCTGGATCAGATCCAGATTGGACATCAGCTTGGCAGCCGCAGCGGCCATCTCACTATTCAGGCCTCTGCCGATCCGGCGCACCTTAGTCTCAGAGGCAGCGAGCAGCTGTTCCCTCAGCTCTCCAACCGTCCAGCTGCGGATCGTTTCGTAGACCGCTTCATCCACTCCCTCTTCGATCACTCTGGATACCTCGTCAGTCTCTGGAGGCAGCAGCGGGTGGCTGCGGATATCCGCCAGCGTCAAGCCGGCCAGCACAAGCTTGGCTGCCATCCGTTCGCGGTCGTCCGCTGCAGCAATTCCGGCAAGCTGGTCCCCGGACTTTTCTTCATTTGCCTTGGCAAACAGCTCCTTCAGATCATGAAACCGGTAGCTTTGGCCAAGCAAAGAGACGGTCAGTTTCATCGCGCTTCATTCCTTTCCGCCTAATTCGTTGAACTAAAGACCAGGGTCTTGACGGCAACCGGTATATAATCCCCGTCCACCGGGATTCCAATGTCAATATAATCGCCATGTGCCACTGAAATCTGGTCCAGACAGACGCAGGCTTGCCCGCCTTGGGATAGCAGATAGATACAATTGCCCAAAGCTTTGGCAATGTCATTCTCACAGATCAGGATGCAAAGCTTCAGCTTATACTTCCGGGAGCACCCGGTCACTGCTTCAGCAATCCGGCGTAACACAGAATAGGAGCAGGAGTTCATTTCGGGGATGGCGATTGCAAACTGCATTTCTTCCGGTTCATTTGAACCGTGCCTTATGGCTCCCGCAGCAAAAGCGGCTTGTATAGAGGCCAATATCTCATCCGGCTGCTCACCGTCCTGGACCTGTACGGGCCAGACCAGCTCTACAACGGGAATATTCCGCAGAGGCAGCAGGTTGGGGTCTGCATAAACCGTTGAACCGCTGAGCTGCAGGGTATGAACACCGGCACCAATCACTGTAGCCCGCTGCGCGCCTGGAGCGACCTGTAGCTTCACCGGGTAGTGTTCGGACGCCTTTATAATGGCATGAGCGAGCAGTGGCCCGATATCCCCATACCTTGCAGTCTCCGCGATATTGCGGGGAGCGGCCTGCTCCATTAATGCACCCACACCCCCGGAGATCCAGAGCTCCGTAACTGTAGCCTCTCTTGCAAATGCAACCGGAAGGTCCGGGTGACCATAAATTAATGGACAGGCTTGCGGATCACTGCCCTTAAGCAGGTTCTCCAGCAGCAGTTCACTCCATCTCCGGGTGATCTCCTGCAGCACAGGCCAATCCGTCTGCTCCCCCTCTTGCAGCCACAGCCCTTCCCGGTTCAGCCATTGCCGGGCTGCGGGATATATTTTCGCTACGGTTCCAGCCTTATCCAGCATAATCAGCCGGCCGCCGATATGAAAGTTCAAGGTTCCTATAATGCTTCCGCTGTTGAAATATGCCGCGTTTGCTGTGCCACCTCCGATATCCACATTGACTATCGTCCCCGCCGCTCTTCGCGAATAAGCCTCCGCTCCAGCGCCTTTGCCTGCAAGGACAGCCTCCAGATCCCCGCCCGCCTGGGCAACCACGAACTCTCCCGACTCTCCCGCCAGCTGATGGAGGATGGAATCCGCGTTCGATCTTACCGCCGTTTCTCCAGTAATAATGACAGCCCCTGTATCTACCTCCTCAGGCTTCAGTGCCGCACTGCGGTACTCTGCCGACAGAATCCGCTGTAATGCCGGAAGATCAATTTGCGATTCGCCTATCAGCGGTGTTAGATGCATTGGGCTCTCATATATAATATTCCGCTCCGTGATTTGATATTGCGGCAGCATGGACACACCATATCTCCGTCCGACCGTAAGTCTGCTGAAGACTATTTTAGTCGTACTCGTTCCAATATCAATTCCGACACTGGTAATTTCGCGCTTCGGTTCTATACCATTCCCTCCCGCCTGCCGCAGTGCCATGATATAAAAAAAGACGCCTTATCAGCCTTGCATCGCTCTGCCATGCGTACCTATTACGTCTGTGCCCTCTGTTGTACTCGTTGTGTTGTATTTATTGTGTTGTATTTATTGTATAGATCTATTGCAGATAGTCCCAGCGCGATCAGCTTGCTTTCCTTGAGGATATAGTAAGTCACCGGCGGTTAGCTGTCAATTTAATTAACATTCCCCTGCATAATGTCATCCACATCCCACTACCGGCTGATTCCAAGGTATTCGTACCCCACATTGTATTCGGTTTTTCGCATACATCCGGCTCGTCTTCCCTATCGCTGGAGCATTGTTTAAGTGATCAAGAAATACATTAAATTCAAAAAAACAGACGCCAGCGGCGCCTGTCCAATATAACTATATTTGAATTTACAAACCGTAATAACGGGACTTGTCCGGTCCATTGCTGGTGTATTCAGTCTTGAGTTCATTGCGGTAGGAACGCTCAATCTTGCGCACGTAGGAAAGTCTGCGGACATTCTTCATAACTTCCTCGGCGCGTTCCGCGTTCACATACATTACCGCATAGTGCATTTTTCGGGAAACATAGTGCAGTGTTCCGTATTTCTCCAGGTTACGCGCTGCCTTGACGTCGCTAACCCAAACGATATAACCTGTCCGTTCCGCAAACATAAGCTCATCCGCCTTTCTTTCTCTATTCTCCATACGGCCAGCTTATCCGCAAGAGCATTTGCCTCCGCTGCCGCATCCGCCTTTGGGGGACGGGTCATTGCTCGGAACCTTGATGCTGTCCGATACCGAGAAGGCGATTGCTTCAGACATGGAGTGAAGAATATCATCCAGCGTCTTCTCCGCATTCTTGAAGCGGACAACCTCTTCGAACTGTTCCATCTCCCGCTCTACTAACTCAACCTCATCCTTGGCCGAATGATAGTTCGGGTGAAAATGTCCAAACCGCTGTGTCTCCTCAAACAGCTCCTTCTTGCTCTGCAGCCGTTTGACCATGGCCTGGATTTCGGGGCTCTGATCGACCCGCCCTTTCCAGTATAAGTAATCCGACACTTCGGCGGATTGGTTAATCATATCGCCTAATTCATAGGCGTATGTCAGCACTTCGGCCATATCGACCGTATTTAATTCCGCTACGCTCATGAACTTCAACTCTTTTCTGCATTAATGTTCTACCGCAAACGGTAGACTACCTTATCATAACATATCCGGTTGCTCCAGAAGAAGAGGAATTTCTCTGTTTGACCGGATGCAGCAGCTTCATTTCCTGCCAGTCTTCGGCAGCAAGCTGAATCTGCTCTACAGTCCCTGAACCTGAACGCAGCAGATTCCCACGTACTCTCCACGGGCGGCCGCTTATTTGCTCCGGAATGAAGTCTGCTGTTTGGCCCTGCACGGAAATTCTAACCTTGATTCCCCAGCCCAGCGCCTGCTCCATCACCTTCTGCGCAGTGGTCACATGGTATTGCCTCCAGTGGTTGAACCACATTTGCGGAACGGCATCTTCACCCGGAAGCAGCTCCTGATCCTGCGCTGTCCCCGCCAGCGGCAGGAGCTTCGGATACGGAGCAGCATCAATCAGTCCCCGTTCCCCGGCAGGAGAAGGAAGCTCATAACGGAGCGTTGCAGCGGACCGTTCAAAAGGTCCGAACGGGTTGTGCGGCTGCAAGGCCTGCTCCCGGCCGCCGATGATTCTGGGCGGAGCCAGCCCGGCTGCAGCCAGCTCCTTGCGCAGCTGGCCGACAGATTCCGGGCGAACGATGAAGTGGAGCGGGCCAATCCGGGTCAGACTATCCTGCAGCCGGGGATGGGCAGCAATATCTCCGCTGTCCTGTTCACCTGCACAGGACAGCAGAATAACCTCATACAATGATGTCCGCCCGATTCCCTTAGCCCACTGCCGCAGCGACAGCTCCACTTGCTCCGGCAGCCCCCCCTGAGCATGCGCGGTAAGCCAAGCAATGGCATTCCCGGGAGGACAGCCCAGCTCCGCTGCGGACTCCAGCATTTCACGGGTCAGCCGGAAGCTCCAGAGGTCCTGATTATGCAGCAGCTCGGCGTATCCTGCCAGGGTCCAGCGGATGGCATAAGGAACTTCAGGCGGAACCAGCACCTCGAAATCCGGCTGGACAATGAACCTGCAGGCCGCAGGTACAGCGGATTCTGCGGATAAACCCCAGTCCGCGCCAGTCTCCCCTGACTTCAATGAGCAGCCGGAACGTATCTCCTCCTGATCCTGCTCCTCCTGATCCTGCTCCTGCTCCTGCTCCTGCTCCTCCTGCCCATGTTCTGGCCAGCCTTCTGATACAGCAACTCCGCCGCAAACTTCATCTGGTTGAGATTCCTTCGCTTTCACTATTTCTGAATCTTCTCTACTTATCTCCGGTTCTATTGTACCTGCCGAAGCTCCGTCCAGTTGCGGCTTCACTGCCTTCCACCGGAAGCAGAGCTCTCCCTTGGCTGAATAACCCAGGTCACACCATCCGAAGCCTGCCAGGCAGCGGAGCCAGGCAATGGCGGACGCATGAAGCTCCGAAGCGTCCGGCCCGGCATCCGACTGCACCTTGGTTAGGCCGCTCTGTATCATCCAATCTAGAAGAGGCGGCACGGCAAACCATTCTCCCGAGGGGAATTCAGCTGTGGAGATCACATGCCTGAAATGCTGTTCATCAGGCTTCGGAGAGCCGTATCGGCTGATTACTATGCGGTATAGCATATCGGTCATCTCCTGCTCGGTCAGCGCCAGCCAGCACTGCAGCTTCGTTATATCTATTAAATATCCGCTGCTGCTGCGGCTGATCAGACCCAGAACAACCATCAAATCTACGATAACCGTTACCGAAAGCGGGTAAAGCTCAGGACTGTCCTGGTTCAGCTTAAGTCCAGCCAGATGCTCCTCCTGCACCGACAGCTGGCCTGCGAGCAAGCCAAGCTGCTTCTTGTGTATAAGTCCCTTGGCTGTCAGCGGCAAGCCCTCCCGCGCTGTAAATAACAGCCCCCGGAACAGCTCAGCAGCCAGACCCGTGCAGGTAGCAAGCTGGGCCTGTACATCTGTTTCTCCAAGACTCTGCGGACGGGCAGGCCAGAAGCTACGCCCGATCCGGGGGAACCTCTGCTGCGGGATCTGATACAGCTTCTCTCCCCACATTTTCTGGCGCAGCTCCAGCATTCCTGCCGTGAGCAGCTCGTTCAGCGCGAGCTCCTGCTCAGCGCGGCACAGGAATGCCGGCCGCAGCCGTTCAATGCTATCCGCCGCACAAGGGCTGGCTGCATGTTCCGCATATATCGCCTGGAGTACTGCCTGCGCTTCCGGCGTCAGCTTCTGCACATCTGCATCAGGCTTCTGCCTCATCATAGAATAGCCTCCTCCGCGGATTCCAGCATTCTGACTGCGTAATCGTAGCCTTGCTCGGTTAAGAACATCCTGCGCCGCAAGGCGAATTCCTGCTCCCTGCTGTCCCCCGAGACCAGCGTATAGAAATACGCCTTGTTGTCGCCCGGCTTTGGCCGCAAAATACGCCCCAGCCGCTGAGCCTCCTCCTGCCGCGAGCCGAAGGCTCCGGATACCTCAATCGCCACCGAGGCATCCGGCAGATTAACGGCAAAATTAGCCACCTTCGAGACGACCAGCAGGGGCAGCCGCCCTTCGTTGAAGGCGGCATACAATGCGCTCCGTTCCTTCTGTGTAGTTTTGCCGGTAATAAGCGGCGCGCCCAGAGTCTCCGCCAGCTGCTCCAGCTGGTCCAGGTACTGGCCGATCACCAAGATCGCCGCCCCGGCATGTGCCGCAGCAATCGATGCCGCGGCTGCAGCCTTAGCCTGATTGCCGGCCGCTAGGCGGAACTGTTCTTTCGCCCCGGCATAGATATATTGCTGCCGCAGCCGCTCATCCATCGGGACAATCACTTCTGTACAATCCACTGCCGCAATCCACCCCTGTCTCTCCAGCACCTTCCAGGGCAGATCGTAACATTTGGGCCCGATCAGGGAGAACACATCACCTTCCCGGCCGTCCTCCCGGACCAGTGTTGCTGTAAGACCCAGCCGGCGCGTAGCCTGAATGTCTGCCGTAGCCCTGAAGACAGGAGCCGGGAGCAGATGGACCTCGTCATAAATGATGAGCCCCCAGTTCCGCTCATTGAACAGATTCATGTGGACAAACGGTCCTCCCTTGGCTGTACGGTGGGTCAGAATCTGATAGGTGGCGACCGTGACAGGCCGTACCTCCCGCTTCTCACCGGTATATTCCCCTACTTCATCCGCGCTCAGGGTCGTCCGCTGCAGCAGCTCACCCCGCCACTGCTCCACCGAGGTGGTACTGGAGGTAAGAATCAGCGTTTCACACTGCAGATGCTCCAGGACTGCAATCCCTACTACCGTTTTGCCCGCTCCGCAAGGCAGAACAACAACACCGCTGCCGCCGATGCCCCCAATCCCCTGGAACTTCCTGACGGCATCCCTCTGATAATCCCGGAGCCCGAAAGCTTCCCCGGTAATTCCGTCGCCCTTGCCTGCTTCCTCTATCCAGGCAAGCTTCAGCTCCTGTCCATCCCGGAAACCGGCATAATCAAGTACCGGATATCCAAGTCCTGTTAATTCCTGCTTGAGCAGCCCCCTGTTGCTCTTCGGACAATAGCTGTGCAACGGCCCTGCCCTATACCAGCCCAGTTCTTTCAGAATCAGGCTGTCCTCCAGTTCATCCAGCAGTCCGGCCTGATCAGCCGAGAGCGTCATGAGCAGCGGATCCGTTACATGCGTGCGCAGCTGCAATCTTCCGTACCGGGACATCAGCTGCCTGATTTCACCCTCAAGTCCTGAGGGAATTCCCCAGCGTGACAGCCTGCGGAGCTTAGCAATAACCGCCTCTGCCTCCTGGCCACCAGCCGCTGCATTCCACAGGGACAACGGTGTTATCCGGTAGGTATGATAGACCGGAGGGCTTTTGACAAGCTCGGCAAATTCAGCCAGGACCGCCCTGGCCTCCTCATAACCGGGATGGCCGCATTCCAGCAGAACGGTCCGGTCGTCTCTGGTAATGCACGCACCCGTTCCATCAGTGTTCATAGTATCCCTCCTTGTGATCTATAGTGTGTAAGCTTTAATACAGCAGGAATTGGATCATCCCATAGACAGGTAGCACAAAATAACCCCACAACGTGGGGCTTTTCACATATTAATTTCAATTTTGAAAAAGCCCACCTCCGCGTAACGGACATGAGCTTTCCATAACCCTATTTAATGCAGCTGCCGCTGGGAGATTCCGCTTAACGCCTCTGATGCCTCATCCGCATAAATCCTTTTCACCGCCAAGTCGCCAAGCGACACAATTCCGATCAGCTTCTTGTCACGGGTCACCGGAATACGGCGGATTTGCCTTGAAGCCATCAGTTCCGCAGCCTCATCAACAGAAGCCGTCTCCGAAATGGAGATAACCTCCCGGCTCATGACGGTTTCAACGGCTGTGGAACCGGGATGCTTGTCCGCATAGCCCCGGAGTACAAGATCACGGTCCGTGATTACACCCAGCAGCGTTGCCCCGTCGGCCGAATCTACTACAGGAATGAAGCCCGTCCCGTAATCTCTCATTTTGACGGCAACCTCATAGATATTATCGAGCAGCGTGACCGAAGCCGGATCGGCGGTCATTACTTCCTTGACTGTCTTCAAGAATGAACCCTCCTGTCTGCCATGTCACCATGCCATTTGTGAGTAGTTTTACCTCAAGCGTCAAATATTATACAAATACATTATTGTTCATTTAGGCAGGAATCGGCCATAGCTACCAGAAGCTTCGCCCCATAGAGCATGGCATCCTCGTCAATGTCAAATTTGCTGTGATGATGCGGATAGACAGCATCCTTGTCCGGATTGCCTGCACCCACAAAGATGAAGCAGCCGGGAATTTCCTTAACATAATACGAGAAGTCTTCTGCCGGCATAATTTTCTCCATCAGAATTACATTAGCGCCTTCACCCAGCGCTTCCGGGGCGACACGGTAAAAGCGGTTAAACTCCTCTTCATCGTTCACCAGCGGCGGGTACCCCATCAGATAATCTACAGTCGCCTCTGCCCCATACGCTGCTGCGATGGAAGCTGTCATTTCCTCGATTCTGCGGCGGATCAGATAGCGCGTCTCTTCATCGAACGCGCGCACAGTCCCGGTAATCCGGCAGCGCTCGGCAATAATATTCTGGGCAGATCCGCCTTGAATCGTTCCTACGCTGACCACTGCAGGACGCAGCGGATCTACAGTCCGGCTGACTATGCTCTGCAGCTGGGTGACAAGAGCCGCCCCTGCCACAATGCTGTCCACCGTACGGTGCGGCATGCCGCCGTGGCCGCCCTTGCCGATAATATCGATGAAAAATTCATCGGCAGAAGCCATCAGCGGGCCTGGCGCGCTGCCCACGGTTCCTAGCGGAAACGGCGTCCACAGATGCAGCCCATAGACGGCATCTGCACCTTCCAGCACCCCTTCTGCGATCATCCCCATTGCACCGCCCGGACAGACCTCTTCCGCCGGCTGGAACAGGAAACGGATCTCGCCACGGATTTCTTCACGGCGTGCGCTGTAATAGGCAGCCGCAGCCAGCAGCATAGCCGTATGCCCGTCATGACCGCAAGCATGCATAACCCCGGGATTCTGCGAAGCATACTCCCGCCCATTCTCTTCAGTAATCGCCAGGGCATCCATATCTGCGCGCAGAACAACCGTTCTGCCGGGCAATGCCCCTGTAAGTATACCTGTCAGCCCGTAGCCGGACCCGCTTCTTCTAACTTCAATCCCCAGTTCGGACAGTCTTGCCCCGACATAGGCGGATGTCTCCTTCTCCTGATAAGACAGCTCCGGATGGCGGTGTAAATGGCGGCGCCATTTCACCATCTCCGGCAGCAGGTCCTCTACCGTTAACCTCTCCATAATTCTCCATTCCCTTCTCCGGCAGCATACTTCGGACAAGCCTGCAGTCTGACTCTTCTATGTAAAGACCGGCCGCAGCATGCCATATATCTTTTATTGTAGCAGAAACACAAAAAAGTAGGTATCAATAGGCCCGCTCTACCTTGCACAACCCCGTGAAACATACTATCATGAGGAGGAACATCGCAAATTTTAATTACAAATGTTTCATTATACTTCATAACAGGGGAGTTGTGCGCTATGATATTTGAGAACACGGGCCTCGAAGGATTGAAGAGTGACCTTCTTTATCTGGACGAGAGCGCAACCAAAGCCGGGTTTATCCGCTGGCAGTGGGAATACTACCGCGCTACATACGACTGCAAGATAGAAGACCGCCAGAACGGCGGCGAGTACTTCCTGCGGATCAACACCCGCGCTGTGGAAGGGAAGCTGGAAAAGGCGGATGCCATACTGGCCATTGAAGCCGTCTACTTGGGCAAAGCCACTTTCCCCCATGGTCTGGAGTATGAATCTCCTGTGCCTCAACCGGTGCTGGATACGGCAACGAAGCATATTCATCAACTGAAAGAGCTGCTGGAAGCTTGAGTACCGCGAAGGGAAAGATAGCCTCCAAAGCCAGCCTGCCCAAAAGAGGAACGCCCGATTTCCAATTGCTCATTCTCACGTTGCTGCTTGTCGGCTTCGGACTGGTCATGGTGTTCAGCGCCAGCTCCAGCTTGACTCTGGCCAGTGAGAAATTCAGCTATGACGCTTTTTATTTCGTGAAACGCCAGCTGGTCTGGGCCGTGCTGGGAAGCTTCGTCATGTTCACGGTGATGAATATCCACTACAGCAAGTTCAAGAAATGGTACGCTCCGATCTTCGTCATCACCCTGGTGCTACTGCTGTTCGTGGCCACCACCGAGAGAATTAACGGAGCCAAGAGCTGGATGAATATTGGCGGATTAGGCATCCAGCCTACCGAGTTGGCCAAGATCTCCATCATCCTGTACCTGTCTGCACTCATAACCAAAAAAGGCGAACGCCTGCGGGATCTTCGAACCGGATATATCCCTGTAATGGTCATCGTCGGCATAGTGGCCGGACTGATCATGATGCAGCCGGATCTGGGCTCCTGTCTGATTCTCGTGGCTACCAGCGGACTTGTTATCTATGCCGGCGGCGCAAGCATGAAGCATATTCTTGGTTCGATCAGCTTGCTGGTGCTGGGTGTCGCACTGGTCATGGGAGCGAAGACTGCCATCGACTCCCTGTCACCGCCGACCGAGAAGGCAGCGGCCAATCAGGATTACAGACAAGGCCGGATTGAAGCCTTTCTGGATCCCGAGAGTAACTCTGATGGCAGCGGCTATAATATTATGCAATCACTGATCGCTTTAGGTGAAGGCGGGACACATGGCTCCGGTTTCGGTCAAAGCATTCAGAAGCTGCACTATCTGCCGTACCCTTATACGGATTTTATTTTTGCCATTATCGGTGAAGAGCTCGGATTTGTAGGAACCTCTATCTTCCTGTTGCTCTATCTGTATTTCATCTGGAGAGGCATTCTGATCGCACTGCGGTGTACAGACCCCTTCGGCACACTGGTCGGCATAGGTGTGATGGGGCTGATTGCGATTCAGGCCTTTATCAATATAGGCGGTGTGACCAACACTATTCCGCTTACGGGAGTTACGTTACCCTTCATCAGCTACGGCGGCTCTTCCCTGCTGGTCACCATGCTCTGTATGGGGATTATGCTCAGCATCTCCAGGGAAACCAACCGTCCCTCCAAAGAGGAAGTCGTCAAGTCTGTCACTACCGTCAGACAGGTGCGTGCGAATAGCCGTGCCAGCACGCGTGCCCGTTAAGTGGCTGCATCCTGACCGGTTGAATAGGGTATAACAAAAGGCAGTCCGGAATGAACTCCCCGGACTGCCTTTTGTGTACCCGCTATGCTCCTTAAGCAGTTAGCGCTTACGAGATCTCATCGTTCTTGAAGGCCACGCCTTCAACCTTAACATTTACCTCTACGATATGAAGCCCTGTCATGCTCTCCACAGCCTCGCGGACATTCTGCTGCAGCATCCGGCACACTTCGTGAATCGGCGTTTCATAGAGAACAATAATGCGCAAATCCACTGCCGCTTCCAACTGGCCTACTTCAACAGTAACGCCCTTCTGCACATTCTTGCCGCTCAGGCGTTTCGCCCAGCCCTCAGACAAACCGCCAGACATGGCTGCAATTCCGGGAGTCTCCAAAGCTGCCAATCCGGCAATTTTCGAGACAACATCATTCGATATCCGTATATTTCCCATTTCAAGTTGAAGTTGTTCTGCCATGCCATATCCCCCCTACACTCATTATCAATTATTGTAATTCGAAAACAGGCTAAAAAGCAAATGACTTTCTCGCATTCCCGTTTACAGTCAGGAACAATTTGGGTATATTGATTATGAATTCAACCTACATACAGAGACTGGAGTGTGCTTTACCTTGAAAAAATGGATTTCGCCGGCGCTGCTGGTCATCACCTTCCTCCTCAGCGCCATAGGACATTATGCGGACTGGGACCATACCCTGCAGTTCGTATTGTCCGCTATCTCGGTTATCTTCGTGGCCGGTTTCCTCGGCCGGGCGACAGAGAGCGTAGCCCACTATGCCGGTCAGCGGCTGGGAGGCTTCCTTAACGCCACATTCGGCAACGCTGCCGAACTGATCATCGCCTTCTTCCTGGTCAAAGAAGGACTTTTTGACATGGTCAAAGCCAGTCTCACCGGCTCGATCATCGGTAATCTGCTGCTGGTGCTGGGACTCAGTATTTTTGCCGGCGGCATGAAGTTCAAGGTTCAGAACTTCAATGTCACGCTCGCCGGGCTGAACGGATCGCTGATGATTGTTGCCGTCATCGCCTTGTTCGTTCCCGCCATGTTCTTCAACACCCACTCTATCACAGAGAAGGATACAGATGTACTCAGCCTTGTCGTCGCCGGCCTCCTGATTGCCGCGTACATGGCCTGGCTCGTCTTCTCTATGATTACGCACAAGAAATATCTCGCGGATGTAACGGATGACAGTGCAGAAGAGCTGCCTAATGAGCATGCCCCGGTCTGGTCCAGAAACCGTTCGATCCTCTATCTGGTACTTGCTACGGTTATGGTCGCTTTCGTCAGCGAATGGCTGGTCGGCACCCTGGAGACCCTAACAGAACGCTTCGGCTTCAGTGAGCTGTTCGTCGGTGCATTCCTGGTGGCAATCATCGGTAATGCCGCCGAGCACAGTGCAGCCATTATGCTGGCTATGAAGAACAAAATCGGCGCTGCGGTAGAGATTGCCGTTGGAAGCAGTCTGCAGATTGCCCTGTTCGTTGCACCGGTGCTGATCTTTGCCAGCTACTTCATGGGCAACACCATGTCCATTGTATTCACTACCATCGAGATTGTAGCTATTGCTGTATCGGTATTTATCGCCAAGTCGATTATTCAGGACGGCTCAACCAACTGGTACGAAGGACTGCTGCTGCTCACGGTATATCTGATTCTCGGTGTATCGTTCTATCTGGTATAACAACTCTGCACAAAAAAAACGCACATGAGCGGCCTCCCGGGTCCCCGTGTGCGTTTTTATGAATGACCGGAATTACATCTCCCGCTCCTCAGCCTTCTTATTGAGTGCTTCGTACAGTACAGCCAAGTTGCGTTCCAGCTTGCTTAGAACCTGCTTGCCTGTGAATTCAGGCACCAGCCCGGCTCTGACCGCAAAATCAACCTCTCTGGAGAAACCATACATCTGGGTATCCAGCACTTCCTCATAGAGAGGGCAGTAACGAGTCGCCAAATTCTCCATCTGCACTTCGATAAGCTTCTCAATTTTATTGGCATCTTCTTGTAGAAGATTGATTGCTTTAATATTAAGCTGTTCCTGCAAATCCGATGAAGTCATGCATTATCCCCCCTATGTCCAAAAGTTACAGCTTCTACTGCTTATTATACTTAATATTAGTCGAAATCAGGACCTAATACAAGAATTCAGTTTACGTTTCGTGAAGAACGGACAAATATTACGGGTCACATAGCAAAAACGCCCTGCCGCAAGGCCGGACGTCTTCGGAAATAATGGATTACTCCGCTACAACTGTAAAGTTCAAATTGTGCTTAGCAAATACTTCGCTCATTGCTTTCTTGGCTTCCTCGGCATCTGTGCCATGTACATGAAGCTCGTAGCTTTGGCTGGATACCAGAGTAGTGAACAGACCAAGGATACTCTTAACATCAATGTACTTGTTGTCCGCTTGTAGAACGATAGATGAATTAAACTGGCTGGCTGTTTGTGCAATATCCACGATTGCCGCATTGTTACTGGACATGAGAATCCCTCCACAACTTGATTATAAACTTAAGTTCATTTGTAACCAATTCCATGATACATTGAATCCGCTTACTCACGCAAGGTGTTTCTCGAAAACAAGCTTGCAAGCTTGCATTTCAGAGCTTTGTTTTACATTTTATTTCAGATTCTCGGGATTCAGACCTTCAAGCTCCGGCAACACAAAAATTCCGTCCTTCCGGATGAGCACATCGTCAAAGTAAATCTCTCCGCCGCCGTACTCCGGACGCTGAATGAGCACGAGATCCCAGTGGATGGACGAACGGTTGCCGTTGTCAGTTACATCATAAGCCTGGCCCGGTGTAAAGTGCAGGCTGCCTGCGATCTTCTCATCGAATAGAATGTCCTTCATCGGATGCAGAATATACGGGTTGAAGCCAATGGCGAATTCGCCGATATGGCGCGCGCCGTCATCGGAATCGAGTATCTCGTTCAACCGCACCGTGTCATTGCTGGAGGCTTCGATGATTTTGCCTTTCTCAAACGTAAACTTCACATTCTCAAAAGTCACGCCGTTATAGAGCGTCGCCGCATTGTAGCTGATCGTCCCGTTCACAGAGTCACGCACCGGTGCGCTGTAGACTTCACCGTCGGGAATGTTCTTCTGGCCGGAGCATTTCTCTGCGCCGATGCCTTTGATGGAGAAGGTCAGCTCCGTTCCGGGACCGGCAATCCGCACCTTGTCCGTTCTGCGCATAAGCTCAGCCAGCGAATCCTGGGCTTTGTCCATTTTGGCATAATCCAGATTGCAGACCGCAAAGTAAAAGTCTTCAAAAGCTTCGGTTGTTGTATTGGCAAGCTGCGCCATACTGGCATTAGGGTAACGCAATACTACCCATTTGGTATGCTTGACGCGTTGTTCGCTATGTACCGGGTGGGAATAGAGTGAATTGTAGAGCTTCATGTTCTCTTCCGGCACATCAGCCAGATCATTGACATTCTCACCAGCACGGATGCCGATATAGCAGTCCATCTGCTTCATCCGGTTCAGATCGATCTCTGCCCAGGTCTGAATGCCTTCAGGTGTAGCATATTTAAGCATGCTGCGCAGAACGGTACGATCCGTCAGCTGTACAAATGCACGGCCTCCGGCTTTGCCCACTTCTTCCACTACTGCTTTGATTAAATCTCTTTCACTGCCGATCATTTCGACGAGCACATTCTCGCCGGGTTGTACGTTTACGGAATACCCTACCAGGTTCGCCGCAAGCTTCTGAATTCGTGGATCATTCATGTTTCTCTCTCTTCCTTCCTCATGCTAAAAATAAATATACCGTTATATTGTAGCATGCCCGCTAAAGAGCGCAAGCTCTTACGGTATGTGAGCTTCATTGATAGCCATAGAAATCAACCTGTGTAATGTAGGTTTCCTCAGTAACCACTCCCGCACTGCCGGGGGAGGTTGTCGTCCGGTTGCAGGTCAGCCGCGCGGGCAGATTGCGCTTCGCGTCTACCTTGAGATAATAAACCGTTCTGATACTGGCTTGCTTCAGTCTCTGCTGCAGTTCAGCCTGCTTCTGCTCCCATAATGCTGCGCGTGCCTCCAGCTCCTTAGCGGGCTCCCCAGCAGCCGTTCCAGTGGCAACCTGGCTAGCGGGCCTTATCGCTTGCATCTCCCGTTCCAGCTCCGCCGACAGCTGGCTGCGCGCTTCCTCCGGCGTCAGTTCAATGCGCAGCACGCGGGTTCCCCTGGCACTCCCCGCCTCCTCGGTTACCGTCTTCTCCCGCCCCTCCAGCTCTTCCAGCTGCCGGAGCGGGTTCAGCGCCTCCAGCGGATTACTCTCCTGCGAAGTCGGCGCTGCCTGCTGCGGCTTCCATTCACCGTCTTCCTTCACCAGTCTGGTATAGTAAGCCGGAACATCCCTTGAGCCCTGCTCAAGAGGATGCGGGGCTGATTCGGAGGCGGTACCCGGCTGGCTCCCGTCCGGCAGCAGGGAATATAAGCTGACCTTGTTATGCTCCGCCACCTTTCCTCCATAATAGAGTGAGGATTCCGGAACCGCCTTGCCGCCGACCAGCAGCGCTGCTGCCCCTTCGAAGGAAACGCCGTCACTGCCGTCCATCCCGGCCAGTACGAGACTCAGATCCTCCGCAGCCGGTCTGTCATTCATGACACCGCAGCCGCTTACAGGAATCAAACAGATCAGCAGGACAAGGGAGAGGATTCCTGGACGGGACAGCAATATTTTCATCATGGCATTCAAGACCTCCGGTCAGATTAACATTCATTCTTCCTAGGGTCTCCCTGATTGCAGGGCTTATACGCAAATCAACCCCACAAACAACCCCACAAAGTGGAGCTTAGGCTTCGATGATGACTCAAGTATCTTGTGGGAGCCTCAATAAATAAAAGAACCCTTGAGGCTTAGGCCCAAGGATTCTTAGCGGTATTCTCAACGATTTTGTTATCAATCACTACCTGGTTCCGCCCGTTGTTCTTGGCTTCATACAGCGCCATGTCCGCCCGGTAGAACAGTGATTCTACACTCACTCGCTCATCTGTCCAGCTCCACTCTGCAATACCGCAGGACACGGTTACACGCGGCTCCGTCTCCCCCATCACCCGCTTACGGATGCGCTCGGCCACAAATATTGCCTGTTGCACCCCAAGCTGGGGCAGGTACACGGCCAGCTCTTCTCCACCCCACCTGGCGGCGACATCCCCCTGGCGGATCGAGGACTTCACAATTTCACTTACCTGCTTCAGTATCTTGTCACCCTTCTGGTGGCCGTAAGTGTCATTGACCGCCTTGAACTGATCGATGTCAACAACAATCAGCGTTCCGCAGAAATCCGTAGACTGCCGCTGTTGGATCTCCTCATCCAGATAATGCCGGGCGAAGAGCCCGGTCAGGCTGTCGCGGTTCGCCAGGCGCCGCACTTCAGCATGCAGCCGCGCGTTGCCAACCGCAAGCCCGATATGCCCAGCCATAGCCTGCAGCAGCCTGTAGCTGTCATAGGAGAAGAAGTGGGCGTCCTTATGGGCGAGCATAATAGCCCCCCGAACTTCTCCCCCTACACTTAGCGGAGTGGCGATCAGCGACTGTGAGCCTGTAGCATCCAAAAGCTTAGACGTCAATCCGGCGGCGTACTTATAGTCGGATAGAAGCAGCGGCTCGCCTGAAGTATAGACCTTTCCGCCCAGTCCATGCCCGGCCTCCACCAATTCCCCCAATAGCGGGATATGATTGCAGGCAATGACTTCGAGTCCGCCTCTTTCTTCATTCATATGGAGGATGCAGCAATAATCGGCCTCGAACATCCCCAGAAGCTCCTCAAAGGCAAATTGAAAAATATCCCCAAGACGCAGGCTCTGATTGAGACGCTGCGTAAGTTCATTACTCATGCGCAGCTCCCGGATAAGCTGGTTGGAGCGTTCATACAGCTTGGCATTCTCGAATGCCGTGCCGGCCGTATCCGCAACCATGGTCAGAAAGCGCAGATCCACTTCACGGAAGGAGGACTTGTCCAGGACCATATGAAAGACACCATAGACCCCCTGCTTACCTCCGAGCGGAAGACCTACCTCGACCGTACAGCTGTCCTCACGTCCGGTATGAAGCGCAACCCGGCCATCCTTGAAGGCTCTGGCACATACGTCATTAATGGCCCAGCGGAGCGGCAACGGTTTAACCTGGGGATGCGCACTGCGGTGGTCCTGCGACATGTACAGGTCCAGCCGAGCCCCGGGATACATCGCCGCAATACTGTCAATCACCTCGGTAAGCACGGCATCCACATCAATGTTGTCATGCATCCGCTGGACAATCTGAAAGAGCAGTGAACGGCGGCTGCTCTCCCGCTCAGCATGCAGGTGCACACCTGCAAGATCTGAAACAAATACATGCTCAAATTTATGATAAAAGCAGGTCTGGTAGTGCATCGACATCGCTTCTGCCGTATGTCTTCCCCCTTCTGCATACTGCTCTGACGGCATCTCACAGCCGAGGATCGCGAATATTTCCCCGTGCCCGCGTGTGAAAATCGGCATAGCTAATAATGTTCGCGCCTGTCCAGCCTCTTGAACCTCTATGGCATGCATCCCGCCAGAGCGCAGACAGGCTTCCGCCGCCTCTTCCCATTCAGACTTCCAACGCCCCTGCCGGAATTCGAATATGGGATCAATCCATTCTGCTTCATAGTTCAGTACACACCAGTTCCAAGACTTGGCGAAGGACGGTACGGCCTGTCCAAGCCATTCATTGAAACTCTCGGCAATCAAATTGGCTGCATAAGGAAAATCATGGGACACTATGTCCGTCTCCCGCAGCCAAGCAGTGGGATCTTCATAATCTCCGCCTGATTGCTTGATGTCCTGTAACAGCATACGACTACCCTTGCGGTCGTATGCTTCCTGCTCCGACATAAAGAGGATCCCCTTTGCTATTTGATATCAAATTTTCCCGATAACATCTAATTAGCTATATTTTACTCCCTTTTCTTAGGTATTGCATTATATTTTCCTCAAAACCGGGATTTTTTTTAGGACCAAAGAACTAACGACAAAGATAGACAAAAACTCTTTTAAGTTGCGCTTGACTTTGACTGTCATTTTCATATAATATTTATTGTTGAACAAGACTGTAACAAGTCTTAATTGGGCGTAACGTTGTGTCACCCTCTACGCATTTCGTTACTGCCAGGGCAGCGGCTGAACTTCCCTCGGTAGTGTGAAACCATCTAACGCTTTCACGGATACGATTTGCGGCGCAAATAGGCCCTACAATACATTTTCAAATTAAAAGGAGTCTACTATAATGGCACGTTACACCGGACCTAAATTCAAACTCAGCCGCCGTCTGGGCATTTCCCTAAGCGGTACAGGCAAAGACCTGAAACGCCCTTTCCCACCAGGACAGCACGGCGCTAACCAACGCAGAAAAGTAAGTAACTACGGAATGCAGCTTTTGGAAAAACAAAAACTGCGTCACATGTACGGCTTGGGCGAAAAGCAGTTTAAAACTCTTTTCACCAAAGCACAAAAGCTCCAGGGTATCGCGGGCGAAAACTTCATGTTCCTGCTCGAAAGCCGCTTGGACAACCTGGTTTACCGTCTTGGATTTGCTAACTCCCGTGCAGGCGCACGTCAGCTGGTATCCCATGGACACGTAACCGTTAACGGCAAAAAAGTCGACATCGCTTCTTACCGCGTAAGCGTGGGCGACGTTATCGGACTTCGCGAAAGAAGCCGCGCTATGGGTTCTATCAAAGAAGCTCTTGACAACCGTTCCCACCTTCCAGGTTACTTGGAATATGCTGATGGTTCATTCGAAGGCAAATACATTCGTTTGCCAGAACGTGCCGAGCTGTCCCAAGATATCGATGAGAAACAAATCGTCGAATTCTACAACCGTTAAGATTCCGCTGCAAGCAGAATCTGATCAAAGCTCCCGGATACTTTATTCCGGGAGCTTTTTTTGTTCTATCCCCCTCTCGGCATAGCGATACTCCTATAGTTTGCTCCCGGAAACAACACTTAGGACTATTCCGCCCTCAGCATCTTTGGCAAAAGCAGCGTCAGAGTAAATCCCCTGCGGCAGAAGCGCATTCAAAATCGCCAAATTGTGCTATAATAGTTCCGTTAAAAGGAGGATAATCGTCGATGGTTGAGGAGAATAAGAAGAAGACCGCAAAACAGCGTCCACCGCGCAGATCCTGGCTCCGCAGGTTCGGTTCAGTCGTGAAGTGGATGTTTATACTCGGTATACTCGGCATTCTGTTTGCCGGTGGCGCTGTGGCAGGCTACGTGACTTCGATAGTGAAAGATGACCCTGTCCGCACCGAAGAATTAATTCAACAGGAAGTCAGCCAGAACGCTATTACCGGCTTTGCCTATTTCAGTGACGGGCAGCCGATCGGCCAGCTCCGGACGGAAGAAGACCGCAGACTTATTGAATTCAACGATATTCCACAGCTTGTGATTGATGCCGTTCTCGCTATAGAGGACAATAATTTCTACAATCATAAAGGGGTGGATTTCAATGGCACCCTGCGTGCAGTCAAGCAGAGGCTGCTGAACGAATCCGTTCAGACCGGGGGCAGTACGCTGACCCAGCAGTTGGCTCGCCGCGTGTTCCTGAATCTGGACCGGACAGAAGACCGCAAGGTGAAGGAGATCCTGCTGTCGCTTCGGCTGGAACGTTTTCTGTCCAAGCAGGAAATTTTAACGGCATACTTAAATAAGGTTCCTTTCGGGAACGGATCGAATGGCTATAATGTATTCGGCATCAAGGCTGCCGCCAAAGGCATCTTCGGTCTCGATGATCTGGAAAAGCTGAATGTAGCACAAGCGGCTTATCTGGCCGGCCTGCCCCAGCTCCCATCCAAATACTCCGCCTTTAGCGGCGTAGGCGAATTCAATGAGACTGCCTTTGGCCGGGCCATGGAGCGCCAGCGCCTGGTGCTGCGGCGGATGCTGGAGGAGAACAAGATTACTACATCCCAGTATGATGAAGCCCTGCTCTTTGATGTCAAGGGCTCGCTTGCTCCGCATACGAAGAAGGCTTATGCTACCTTCCCTTATCTGATGATGGAAACAGAGCGCAAAGCGGCTGAAATTATGCTGACGCTGAACGAAGACAACGCAAGTGCTGGTTCGGATTCTGCTGCTGCCACCCCCACCGACAACACGCAGCTTCTCGAGGAAGCCCGCCAGCAGCTGATGACCGGGGGCTACCGTGTATACACTACCATTGATAAGAAAGTGTACAGCGCGATGCACAGCATCTCGGAAGACAGCGATAACTTCACGAAGGACAGCAAGGCCAGAGGTAAGGAACAGACGGCCGGCATCATGATTAACAACAAGACCGGCGCGATTCTCGGGATGATTGAAGGACGTGACTTCAACATCGAGCAAATGAATTATGCTACCCAGATGATCCGCCAGCCCGGTTCCACCATGAAGCCGATTGCCGCGTATCTGCCTGCACTGGATGCCGGATTAATCCAGCCTGCCGGCATCCTGGACGATGCCCCGATTATTATGAAGGACGGCGGCAAAGGCTTCCACATTCCGAAGAATGCCAACAACCGCTATCAGGGTCTGGTTACCGCCCGTTATGCCTTGAACAAATCCCTGAACCTTCCGGCCCTCAAGCTGTTCAATGACAAGGTGGGGATCGAGAAAGCCTGGGCCTTCTCCAAGAAGCTCGGGATTACTACGATTCAGGACGATGATTATAACGCACAGACCGGAGTAATCGGCGGACTGCGTTACGGGGTTTCCGTTGAAGAATTAACGAATGCCTATTCCTCAATCGGCAATCAAGGCGCATTCAATGATGCTTATATGATTGAGAAGATTGTAGACGCACAAGGCAAGATTATCTATCAGCACAAAGTGAATCCTGAGCAGGTCTTCTCCGAGCAGACCGCTTATCTGATGACGGATATGCTGCGCACAGTAATAACCGACGGTACGGCAAGTACAGTCAAAACTAAATATGAGCACTTCAAAAAAGTTCCGATTGTCGGCAAAACCGGTTCTACGCAGAACTACGGGGATGTCTGGTTCATGGGTTATACCCCGGATGTTACCCTGGGCATGTGGGTTGGATACAAAGAACAGATTAACACCCTGCAGGGAGATACGCAGAAACGGCAAGCGCAGACTTTGTGGACCAAGGTTATGAATACCGTGATCGACAAACGTCCGGAGCTGTTCGTGACGAAGGAATTTCCGAAGCCTGAGGGTATTGTCAAAGCGACGGTCTCCGCTTACAGCGGCAAGAAACCGTCGGAGCTGACAGATAAATTCACCACGGACCTGTTCAACACCAAGTTCGTACCCACAGAAAGTGATGACGGAATCTCCAAAGCCAAATATATCACCTACAACGGGGTGAATTACCTTCCGTTGGAAGGAACACCCGAGGATTTCCTGAAAGAGAAGATTGTCGTCAAACGGGAGAAGCCGATCCAGAACTTGGTCAAAGAACTGCTTGCGGCCTTCCCGGCCATGAAAGAACATGAATCTCTGTCGTATTACATGCCGGAAGATGCCAAGACTGACTTCCCGACTGAGGTGGACCCCCGGGTGGATGACGGCAGCGCGCCTAGTGCTCCGGGTGAAGTGATGGTCTCCTACAGTACCGGCAAAGCTGTAGTTACCTTCACTTCAAGCGGATCATCCGATGTTGTAGGCTACCGGTTATACCGTTCACTGAACGGCGGCTCCTTCCAAAAGCAGGCTGTACTCTCAGCAGGTGAGAGTACCGTCTTCAAGCCCGGAACGCCTGCCAGCGCCAATGCCACCTTCTATGTGGCTGCTGTAGACGTTGCAGGGCATGAGGCAGCCTCCGGCAGTGTAGCCGGGACTCAGCCTACACCAGAGCCGACGCTGCCTCCAGAGGAAGTACCAGGCTCTGGCGGCACGGAGCCAACGCCTGATCCGGGAATCATTCCCGAAAGCAGCGAGGATCCGGGTATGATCATTGTCCAGCCGCCAGGCGGCAATGAAGCAACGCCGTCTGGCAGCAGCAACGGAGCTGGCGGCAATACCGGTGCAACCACGCCATAGTCTACAGTCTGTGGATGGCGCCCTGAATGAAATGCAAAAGACCGTTCCCTGTATCCGAGGGAACGGTCTTTTCTATAGGCTGGCTGATAGAGTCTTCAATCCTCAATCGTAGATAAATCGCCTGCCGGAAGATGCAGCTCCCAGGCCTTCAGGACACGGCGCATAATTTTGCCGGAGCGGGTCTTCGGAAGCTTCTCCTTGAATTCAATCTCGCGCGGCGCAGCATGGGCAGACAGGCCCGCTTTGACAAAAGCAGCAATCTCGTCCTTCAGCTCTGCAGTCGGGGCGTAGCCATCCCGCAGTGAGATGAACGCTTTGATAATCTCTCCACGCATCACATCCGGCTTGCCGATCACTCCAGCCTCAGCCACCGCCGGGTGTTCAACCAGTTTGCTCTCCACCTCGAACGGACCGATCCGCTCTCCGGAAGAATTGATTACATCATCAATCCTGCCCTGGAACCAGAAGTAACCGTCTTCGTCCATATAAGCCGAATCCCCGGAAATATACCATCCGGCAATCCGGAAGTATTCATCATATTTGGCCTGATTGTTCCATACCTTACCCATCATCGACGGCCAGGGTGTCCGGATCGCCAAATTGCCCATGGAATACGGCGGCAGAATGTTGCCGTGATCATCCAGGATCGCAGCTTCAATTCCGGGCAGCGGCCGCCCCATGGAGCCAGGCTTGATATCCATCCCCGGATAATTGCAGATCAGCTGCGCTCCTGTCTCCGTCATCCACCAGGTGTCATGAATCCGCTGATGGTAGAATTTATCACCCCAGCGCACGACTTCCGGGTTCAGCGGTTCCCCAACAGACAGGACATGGCGCAGACTGCTCAGATCAATATCCTGAAGGCTTGCTTCCCCTGCGCCCATCAGCATACGGAATGCCGTAGGCGCACTGTACCATACCGTTACCCCATAACGTTCAATGGTCTTATACCAGTCCTGCGGGCTGAAGCGGCCTCCCCGGATCACATTGGCTACTCCGTTTAGCCAAGGAGCGAAGATCCCGTAAGAGGTTCCGGTCACCCAGCCGGGATCTGCCGTACACCAGTACACATCATCCGGACGCAAATCCAGTACAACCTTGCCTGTATAATAATGCTGAATCATTGCCCGCTGCACATGATAGATGCCCTTAGGCTTACCGGTGGACCCGGAGGTATAATGCATGATCAAACCATCCTCAAGACCCAGCCATTCCGGTTCCAGCTCTGCCGAAGCTGCAGCCATTTCCGCTTCATAACTCAGCAGCCCCGGATCTTCAGATGAGGAACCTCCGACCAGAATAATGTGGCGCAGCCCCGGAAGCTGGTCGCGCTTCACCCGCTGCAGCAGCTCCGGCGTAGTCACCAGCGCCACCGCTCCGCTATCCTCCAGGCGGTCCTTCACGGCTGTTTCCATGAACGCCTCGAATAGCGGCCCTGCTACGGCTCCCACCTTCAGAATGCCCAGCAGGCTGAAGTACAGCTCCGGTGTGCGCGGCATGAAGATGAATACCCGGTCCCCTTTACCAATCCCATATTTATGGAGCACATTCCCGAATTTGTTCGACCGTTCACGCAAGTCGGCAAAGGTATACCTCTCCACGCGCACAGTATCACTATAGATCAAAGCAGTAGCTGCTCCCCGCCCCTCCTGCACATGACGGTCTACGGCTTCATGAGCCATATTCACCTTACCTGTTCCATGCCAGGAGAAGCTGCTCTCGACATCCTCCCACCGGAATTCGTCAACGGCCCGGGAATAATCCTTCATATTCGCGTGCTGCACACGGCCCGGCAAAATTTCGCTGTGGACTTGCCCCATTACTCTTGCCTCCCCTACTGGTTTGATTTAAGCTTTAAGGGTAAGAATCTCTTAACTGCAATGTTGTCAACGCGCCAAATGTGAATTTTTCGTGTCGGAACCAGTATATCACAGGAAGCGGTTACATTCCATAATATAGTGAACCGGAGGGAGCCCAATCATGGAACACATCAAAATCCCCGTCTCCCATACCTTCGAACATGCAGGCAGGCTGGTATCCGTTGAAGGCCCCTTGCCACCGGACACACTTAGGCAATTAGCCATACACAGCGATCTGGATGCCTTCCGGAAGCCGCAGGAACAGCTGGAAGCGTTGATTGAGATATCAGGACTGGCGGAAGGCCGCGTCGTCGCTGCAGTGGTCTCAGGCGTTATAGTAGGGTATGTCACCTTTCATTATCCGGATGAGCTGGAGCTGTGGTCCCAGGGAGGGATGGAAGATCTCGTAGAGCTGGGGGCCATCGAAGTCGCGGATGAATACCGCGGATGCGGGCTTGCGAAGCTGCTGGTCTCCAGTGCTTTTGAAGAAGGGCAATTGGAGAACTGCATCGTATTCACTACAGAATATTATTGGCATTGGGATCTGAAGGGCAGCGGCCTCACGGTCTGGGAATACCGGCAGATGATGGAGAAGCTGATGAAGACCGTAGATATGGTGTGGTATGCCACGGATGACCCGGAAATCTGCTCCCATCCGGCCAATTGCCTGATGGTGCGCATGGGCCAGGCTGTTCCACTGTCCTCCCGCGAGACCTTCGACCGGGTCCGCTTCAGACAGCGGTTCATGTATTGATAGGAGCGGGTTGCATTGCGCCGAGCTTACATTGCCTTCAGCATATACTCCAGTATGGCGTGTGAACGTTCCGCAGCAGTCACCGTGAACTCACGGTAATTGACATGGGCCGAACCATCCGCTTTGTCAGACATGGAACGGATGATCACAAACGGCGTCCCGTTCATATTGCAGACCTGGGCGACAGCTGCCCCCTCCATCTCGGCGCAAGCTCCGTCCAGCTGTTCACGCAGCACGGCAACGGTATCCTTACTTGCAATAAACTGATCTCCGGACAATACAATACCTGTCACAGACTTCTGATTCAGCTCCCGGCACGCCTGCTCCGCCAGCTTCACCAGCTGCGGATCTGCCGGAAATGAAGAGGTCTCCTGGTAGGGAATCACCCCTCTGGCATAACCAAGCGCTGTCACATCCATATCGTGCTGGATGCACTGCGATGAAATGACAATGTCCCCGATATTCAAATCGGGATGCACTGCGCCTGCCACACCTGTGAACAGGACCCGCGAAACGCCGAAGCTGTCCAGCAGAATCTGCGTTGTAACTGCAGCATTCACCTTACCGACCCCCGATTTGCAGAGCACCGCTGTTTTGCCGAATACACTTCCCGAATAGAAGGTTATCCCTGCCTTTACGGTTGTCTCTCTATTCTTCATTTCCTCAAGCAGCAGTATAATCTCTTCATCCATTGCGCCAAGCAGACCCAGAACTTCACTCATCCAAAACCCTCCCCTTTATTACTACCCTGAAACATAAAAAGCTCCCGAAGGAGCTTTCTACGTACCTTATATTCACTTGTTAAACGGACAAATCTTATTTGTTCACATGGTTGACGGACAGGCGAAGTATGGTTTCATGCGGCAGAATAACCCGCGGGTTCTCCACCGTTTCCTTCTTCATCAGTTTCGTCAGCAGTCTCATCGCTACCGCTCCCAGATCGTACATTGGCTGTGCCACAGTAGTGAGCAAAGGACGAACCATAGATGCCATCCGGATATTGTCGACACTGATGATCGAGAAATCGTCTGGAACCTTCAAACCTTCATCCTGAATACTGTGAATTGCCCCAATGGCCATCTCATCGGTTGCTGCAAAAATAGCGGTCGGTTTCTTCTTGAGACCGAGGAAGTACTTCATGGCTTCGACACCGGATTCGTAACGATAGTTACCGATGCGGACCAGATCCTCCTGGTACTCAATGCCTGCTGCTTCCAGTGCTTTCTTGTAGCCGTGGAACCGGGCATAGCCGTTCGCGGGATCCTGCAGTGTTCCGCTGATCATTGCAATCTCACGGTGGCCGTGACGGATGAGCGTGTTCACTGCATCAAACGCAGCCGTCTCATGATCGATATCGACGGAAGGGTATGTACCCTTCTCATCACGCGTGGCGCAGAGCACAATTGGAACTGCTGAGGTCTGGAAAGCCTGAATATGCTCCTCCGTAACGGTTCCGCCCATGAAGAGCAGCCCGTCCACTTGCTTCTCAAGCAGCGTGTTAATAACACGAATTTCCTTCTCCTTGCGCTTGTCCGCATTACACAAAATGATATTGTAGTGATACATATTGGCAATATCTTCAATCCCGCGGGCAATTTCCGCAAAAATCGAGTTGGAGATATCAGGGATAACAACCCCAACGGTTGTCGTTTTCTTGCTGGCGAGACCTCTCGCCACGGCATTTGGACGATAGCCCAAACGCTCAATCGCTTCAAAAACCTTCTTCCGGGTCTGCGGTTTCACGTTCGGGTTATTATTCACAACCCGTGATACCGTAGCCATAGATACGCCTGCTTCTCGAGCTACATCGTAAATGGTTACCGTCAAATTACTCTCTCCATTGCGATAAATTTTATCGTTCGACTAATTAAAATTATGATACGACACTTTGTACAATTGTGCAATGATAACGCTTCATTTTCCTTTCAAAATTTCTTTCAAAGGTTGAAACGCCAGTCCTGGCGCGGCTTTAGCGCCTTCCGCCAATTCCTGATACTCCAATAACTCCCAGCCGTAAACCGCTTTAAATTTCAGAAACGCAAGGGCGGATAAAAGCGGATCCTGCGCTCCATCCCCAAGACAGCAGCAGCAATTCTGTAATCTCTTTCTATCGTATCAAAAAGTGCGTGAAAAATCCAACATTCGTTGAAAAATTTTCATTGATTTTGCAGAAAAATTTTTCAAAACGCCAAAAGCGCCATTTATTTAGCACTTTCTGCCGATTGAGCCGTTAATTGGGATAGTCTAAGTTCAGTTTCACCCATCCATGACCTGTCGCACATATCTACAGCTACGCGGTAAACGTCCAGCAGCAGATCTATCCGCCCCTGAATCGCACTCCGGATTGACTCCTCCAGTTCAGGCAAGCCGCCGGCAAATAAACCGGAAGCAAACGTTTCCTTCAGCACACTGGCCCACTCATTGCGCTCTGCAAACGAGAGCTGCTTCCGGCCAGGCGAAGTTGCAGCAAGCTCCCCGATGAGCTTCCCCAGATCCCGTTTGATCACGGGCAAAGGTTCATAGCGGGCACACTGCCTGCAGGTATATACCGGTACATGAGTAATTTTGATCTTTGCACTATAAATCAGCGTATGCATATGTATGGTCATGATCCCGCCGCAGCCGCATGACTTCTTCATTAAGTTATCTTTATACATCTCCCACACCTCAGAATGATCTTTTAATAAACCAAGCAAAAACAGCTACACCGTCCTGGAACAATTATTGCATGAAGTCTATCCATTATCTTATAAAAAACGCGTAAGTTTACCTGTTCAGATGCTATATTCGACCTTACTCCTGCGAATCCCTGCCGTTTTGCATATAATGATTTAATTGGCAATATGCTTAGGTTTTACCAAATGAAAAGTGACTTCAACTTTTTCTTTTGATAGAATGGCTTAGAACCGAGATGTTATTAACCGGAAGGAGCTGCATGGAATGAGACTGGCTGGCAAAAAGGTTATAGCGCTTGTAGATGATGAGTTCGAAGATTTGGAGCTCTGGTACCCTGTGTACCGCGTGCGGGAAGAAGGCGCCGAGGTTCATTTGGCCGGGCTGGAAAAAAACAAGACCTATGTGGGCAAATACGGTGTACCCGCCACCGCTGAATATTCATGGGATGAACTTAACGCAGCCGATTATGACGGCATCCTGGTACCCGGAGGCTGGGCTCCCGACAAAATCCGCCGCTACAGCGCAGTACTGAAGCTGGTGCAGGATTTCAATGATGCCAAGAAGCCTATCGGGCAGATCTGCCATGCCGGCTGGGTATTGATCTCTGCCAAAATACTGGAGGGTGTGACGGTCACCTCCACTCCAGGCATCCGTGATGATATGGAGAATGCCGGAGCCATCTGGAAGGACGAGCCTGTGGTGACCGACGGACATATCATTTCAGCCCGCCGTCCCCCGGATCTGCCGCCTTACGGCAAGGCTTTCTGCGATGCGCTGGCGGGGGAATAACCTGCTCCATACTGAAGATGAGTGATGTTAATACATGAAGAGCCCTGTTCTCCGCTGTAGCGGCGAGCAGGGCTCTTTTGAATTGCATTGTATTATTTGCGAAGAGTAAGCTCTGCAGAACCTTTAATCAGATTCGGGTAACTGATGATCTTGAAAGTCAAAGGCTGCGGCAGCTCAGCCGTTCCCAGCTTGTATCCAAACTGAATCGGAGGAACCTTCTCATCAGCATGAGCAGGATCAATAGCAGGCACTGCGGAATTATACGTAGCCGTATGCAATTTGCCTACTCCGTCCTTAAATGTCCGATCCAGAATTACATTTGCGGTATAGCCAGCGCTTTTATTGCTAGGTCTTTGGTATTCCATAATCAAGCTATGAGGATTAGACGCAGCGGTGATTCGCAGGCGGCCGTCAGGTCCTTTGATAATTTGCTTCTTATCGGTATCTACTATCAGCTCCTGGGCAGATTTCTCAAGACCGATGATACCGTCAATTTGCAGCTTCATGGTACCGGGTGACAATTCACTGCCAGGGAATACGAGATACTGTTTGCCCTCAACATTAATCGATGCCTTGGAGTACAATGCAGTAAAATCATTACCACCTCCAAGCAGAATATGCGGGCTATTCAGACTGAATATTTCCATGGAATTCTGCGGACTGTATGCAGTTTCCACATAGATGCCAGTTACCGCTATATATACGTCCCCGATCTTAACATCCTGGCCCGCGATTTCCATTGTACGGTTAATGGATACGGTCTCTCCAGACCGTGCAACAGCATTCTGCTCAATGGTAATCGGTACATAAACCTCATTGGTTGTCTCAAAGTTCTGTATGCCATCGACCACCCCGCCTACCGGCCCCACCACACTCAGCTTTACCGCCATCTGCTCCGGCAGTTTCGTATAATTACGATTCCAAAGTACTTTTTGGTAACCTCGTGTTACCCCAGATACAGCTTTCGAATTGTTGCTGAAGTACGTTCCTAGTCCCAGCTCAATATCTGCAGTAGTTGTCATTGAAAGCATATAAGAAGATGCCTTTACATTCTTATTCTCCAGCTTATAGAAAAAGAGGATCCCCATCCGGTCTGCTGCAACGGCTTCCACTGTCAGAACATAACCATCCGTCTCTGCTGTTGCCCCGCTTATCGGCTTAATGAGACCTGCCGCCAATGCTGAATTAACTGTAGAATCACTTCCAGCAACTTTGCCGTAAGCTTCGAACCACTTCATATCCTGCACCGTTACCTGCGAACTCAAAGCACCACTTCGTGGCTTCAAAGCCTCGCTTCCCCAAGGAAAAACGAACAGCAGCAGAATCGCCAGCATCGCCACCGAACCTAATACATAACGCGCTTTTAGAGACATATTGAATTTCTGCGACCGGGTCATCCCCATACGAACGGCAGCATTCAGCTTCAGCTCAGCAATTTCATCCGCCTCAACGGATAGACTGTGATAGTACTCCTTCAGCAGTGTTTCTTCACTCGTGGCCATCCTGCAGTCCTCCTCTAAGTCTCATTTTGTCGCGCAGCTGTTTCAATCCCTTGTTCAGCCAAGTCTTGACCGTTCCTTCAGGCTTCCCCAGCACCTCAGCAATTTCACTCAGCGTCATATCCCGGTAATACTTCAGTACGAGCACCTGGCGGTATTTCGGCTTGACCCCATTCAGCGCCTGCTCCATATCCAGCTTGCGGTCACTGGTCATCTCCTGTAGTCCGCCGCTAACCGGAACCGGACCAGGAGACGCCAGACGTTTCCTGCGCTTCAATTCATCCTTGCAGCAATTGATCAGAATTCTTGTCAGCCAGGGCGCAAACCGGTCCGTATCCTTCAGACTCCCACGCTTGACCCAGGCTCTGTATGTAGTTTCCTGCACTACTTCAAGCGCCTCCGCCTCACTCCGTAAGTAGCTATAGGCTATGCTGTAGAGTATTTTCTTCTGCTCTAGCACCCGGCTGATGAACAGCTGTTCCTGCTCATTTAAGACGCGTATCCGCTCGCCTTCCCAAACATTCTCCATCCCGCATCCTCCCTCTGCTTTTTTTGATTTCTGTATATACTGACTGTGCTGCGCAGCAAACGGTTTTACTTTTTTGGGACAAATAAGAAAAATAGGTAAGACATCTTCTGTTTAAGGAGCCAGTGACAGCTGTTATTCACAGCAAAAAGCCCGGCGTGTATGGGTTGACCACCACGCCGGACTTTATATTAGATAAGCTCATTATGTGTGCCCGTTAATGGTTATGACGTTTTTTCTTTGGAATCCCCGCCTGCACCCAGTGTAATTCCGCTGCGCCCGGCAAAGGCACTCAGCTGTGCCTCCGTCTCCGAGCTGGTCCGGTTACGGAAGCAGAGCTTGGCAACTTCTCTGGCTTCGGAAGCCAGCGTGTTCAGGGTACGGTGCTTCACCTTAAGCAGCGCCTGCGGCGACATGCTCAGCACACTAATTCCGAGCTCCAGCCAGAGCGGTAATGACCGTTCATCTGCGGCCATCTCACCGCACACACTGACATCGATACCCACGCTGCGGGCCGCATCTACTGTCATTTTGATCATGCGCAGCACTGCCGGATGGTAGGGATGATACATATGGGCAATCTGCTCATTCATCCGGTCCACAGCGAGTACGTACTGCACCAGATCATTCGTGCCGATACTGAAGAAATCCACTTCCTCCGCCAGCAGATCGGCAATCATGACGGCGGCTGGAACCTCAATCATAATGCCTACAGGCAGCTTGCGGTCATATGGAATCCCACGGCTGTCCAGCTCGCTTTTCACTTCCTCCAGCACCGCTTTGGCAGCCTGAACCTCTTCAACGGAGGAGATCATTGGGAACATCATCCGGACATTACCGTAATGGCTGGCCCGCAGAATGGCTGTCATCTGCGTCTTGAACATGTCCTTGCGGTCCAGACTGATGCGGATGGCGCGGTAGCCGAGGAACGGATTCTGCTCCTCCGGCAGCTGGAAGTAATCCAGATGCTTGTCTCCTCCGATATCAAGGGTGCGGATGACGACAGACTCCTTGCCGACTTTTTCAGCTACAAGCTTATAGACTTCAAACTGTTCATCTTCCGTCGGGAACGTATTACGGTCCATATACAGAAACTCCGTACGGAACAGCCCCACACCTTCGGCTCCATATTTCAGCGCCATATTAAGCTCTTTCACAGAGCTGATATTGCCGGCCAGACGCAGGTATACGCCGTCCTTGGTGAAAGCTTCAACGGTAGCGAGCAGCTCCAGCTGTTCCCGCTTCTTGAGCTGCTTGGCACGTCTGGAGGTGAAATCCCGCATGGTGGACTCATCCGGATGGAGCATCACAGCTCCGGTCTCCCCGTCGAGCACCAGCATGTCCCCGGTCTGAATCGGGGTAAGGATTTTGTTCTCCAGGCCGGCGACCAGCGGAATGCCGAGCGCCCGGGCCATGATGGAGGAATGCGAAGTCTTGCCGCCCATCATCGTGACGATCCCCAGCACATAGGCCGGGTTCAAATGCGCCAGCTGGGACGGAGAGAGCTCCTTCGCCACAAGAATATAAGGCTGTGTATCAGACGGAAGGGTAACTTCCGGCGCACCCAGCAGATGCTTCAGCAGACGGTTGCCGACATCCTTGATATCCACCGCTCGCTCCTTCATATACTCATCGTCCAGCAGATCGAACATCGCTACAAAATGGTCAATGGCTTCCTTAACCGCCACCTCAGCCGCTTTATACTGGCGTTCGATAATACCGCGGATTTCGCTCATGAACACAGGGTCGTCCAGGATCGCCAGATGGGCATCAAAAATACTCGACTCCTCCGGTCCGACGACCTCACGGAATTCTCTTTTGATAAATTCGATCTCATCCTTAGAGGTGCGGATCCCTTCGTATAAACGTTCAAACTCCTTAGCCAGATCCACCGGATTCACCTGAGTATCCGGCAGACTCCATTCCCAGTTCGGCAAGACAAAGGCCTTCCCGATGGCAACACCTGCTGCGGCGCCTATGCCTTGTATCATGCTTCGATCCCTCCAACATTACTTTCGTGTAGAACCACAGACATGACTGACGACTGCCCCTTTTTAACATTTTTAAATGGAGCATAGCTCCAGGATTTTACGCGGTCCGGGTTGGTAATGACCATAGGTGTAGCGAGTGAAGCGGCATGCTCCTTCAAGAAAGCCAGATCAAACCTGACCAGCAGCTGCCCCGGCTCCACGCTGTCCCCCTCCTGTACAAGCGCCTCGAATGGCCCTTTAAGCTGCGAAGTATCAATCCCTATATGCATAAGCACCTCCAGCCCTTCGGGTGTAGAAATGCCCACTGCGTGCATTGTAGGATATACATGCATCACCTTGCCGAATACGGGCGAGACCAGCTCTCCTTTTTCCGGGAAAAAGGCTACTCCGTCCCCAACCAGCTTGGCGGCGAAAATATGATCCGGCACCTCTTCGATCGGCATCATCCGGCCCTGGATGGGCGAGCTGAACAGCACCTGCGGCAAATCGCGCAGCATCAGCTTATCGATCTCTTCCCGGATCAGCTCCGAGTATGTACCGAAGACGACCTGCACATTGCCGCCGCCCAGCTTGATAATGCCTGCGGAGCCAAGCCCCTTAAGTGCTCCTGTATCTATAAAACGGTCGTTATGCACTGTGAGTCTTAGCCGGGTGATGCAGGCCTGTACCTGTACGATATTCTCCTTGCCGCCCAGCGCCTCCAGAATCAGCGGAGCCTGATACGGTATATTCCCCGCCCAGTCTCCCAGCTCGGACCCTTCTTCGCGGCCCGGTGTAGGAATCTGGAAGCGGCGGATCGCCCAGCGGAACAGATTATAATAAACAATCGCGTAACCAATCCCGATCGGAATCAGCAGCCAAGCCCGCTGGGACAGATGCAGATTGAGGAAGAAATCGATCGCACCGGCCGAATAGGAGAACCCGTGATGAATACCGAGTGAGTAGGTCAGTACCATGGCAAGGCCGGACATGACTACATGCAGCGCGAATAAATACGGGGAAGCGAACAGAAACGCGAATTCAATCTGCTCCGATACCCCGGTCAGAAAGCAGACCAAAGCGGCACGCAAAAAAGTCTTCTTGATCTTTGGCTTGAGGTCCTCGCGCGCTTCCTGAATAATAGCAAAGGCAATCGCCGGCAAGGCAAACATCATGATCGGGAATAGCCCGGCCATGAAGATCCCCGCTGTAGGGTCCCCGGCAAAAAAACGCGGCAAATCCCCTTGCACGACCGCACTTCCGTCAGGCGTCGTGAAGGAGCCCAGCTGAAACCAGAATACATTATTGAGAATATGATGCAGGCCAAAGGCCGTCAGCACTCTATACAATACCCCGTAGACAAAAACTCCATATCCGCCGGTAACCTGCACTACCCTGAAGAGATCATTCAGCAGCTGCTGGAGCAGCGGGGATACGCCAAGCATCACCCAGGCGAACAGCGCGGAGAATAAACCCATAAAAAGCAGTACAAAACGCGACCCTCCAAAAAACTGGATCGCCTCCGGCAGCTTAATATTCTTAAACCGGTTATGCGCTACGCCGGCTACAATTCCAAGGATAATACCAATTAATGTTGCAGGCTGTACAGCCCCGTCTCCCATGTTGGAAACAATCCGGTCATAAGTGAACATCCCTGCGAGCGCCGCCAGTCCGGCCGGTCCGGCCTGATTGGACAATCCCCACGCTACACCGACAGCAAACAAATAAGGCATGAAATAGAATATTCCTTGCCCCGCGTATGTCGTCACTTCGGATACCGAAGAAAGTCCCCATGCAGACCACGGTAAGCTGCCCAGACTCAGCAAGATGGCCGCCGCCGGAAGCACCATGGTAGGAAGCATAATGGCTCTGCCTAACTGCTGCAAAGATCCGAGCCAATTCAAGGTGACCCTCTCCTTTCTTTCTATATTGAATGGTAAGCGCTGCAGCAGTTTTTGTCAAAAGAATACGTGTGAGAATTTAGGCAATCGTATCGTCTGAATTCAGGAACAAGTAATGGAGACGGGGACATAATTCCGAAGAACATCTGCAAAAAAGAGGTGAGAACTGCAATGGAAACATATGCAAAGTTTACAAGGATGTATTGGGAATGTGTTGAATCGTAATTGAATAGTAGGCCTAACCATTATCTTGGTCGCTCTTAAGCCGCAATTGTACTTTATACAATAGATTGACTCTATATCCATTCAAATTAACGATCTATTGCACTTCGTACAATAGAATTCTCAAAAATCGATTAAAATCCATCAAAATTCATTATTCTACTGTACAAAGTGCAACAGAGTCTTAAAAAAGTGTTTTTTTAATGAATTCTAGTGTACAAAATACAATCAATCCAACGCAGTAGCAGTTGTAGAAGTAGTGGAGGCCGTAACAGCCAACCAATATATTTGCCCTATCCCCAGCTTCACTTCCATTTCTCATCTCCCCCACCTAACGAGCTTGCCGCTTAAGCTTAACTGCTTCTCTTTACCAACTCTGATCAGGATGCATCGGCTTCAATTCATAAGATCTTGTTCCTCTTCCGCCAGGAACGGGCTGGAGCAACCCCTTATTGCTCAAAGAGTTTAACATCTTCCGGGCAGTTCGAAAGTTAATCTGGATAAAGTCGGTAACCTCCTTCGGCCGCAGCGGCCTGCCAATCTGCCACGCCAAGCGCAGCACTTCTTTTTCTGCTGATAACAGCTTCTCTCCTCCGGCAGTACTCCGGGCTAAATAAGGAGCCAACGCCAGCTGCGGCTTCATCCGGCATACCTCCGGACGCTGCTGGATATCGTCGAATGAGAAATGCAGCCTTTTCCAACCCATTCCTGTTAAGAAGGTATCCCTGTTAAGTGCATAGCTGAATTTTTCACGGTCCATCTCTTTAACATGACTCTGAAAACCATCGCATTCGATTCCGAAACGGCTGCCGCTTGCAGGCAGAAAAGCAAAATCCAAAAATTGCGACTTGCGGTTCCAGTCATATACTTCGTATTCCGGATGCAGCTGCTCCAGCTACTCAAACAGCGGCCACCATACATTCTGTAAAAACAGTTTCTCCGCATAGTTGTGTCCACGCAGCATCCTCCCCCGCCGTTCACCAGCTCGTTCATTAGTATGCGTCTCCATAAACGTGCAATGTGCCTGTTCAAAGTCCATATGAATGACCTCCTGTAAAATAAAAAAACGCCCTTCCCCCATGAAATGGAGTTAAGGACGTTCTTCGTCTGTTTCAAGTACAGCAATCGCAATCAATAAAATCTATATTCTGCATGAGTAACTGATCTTCACAGATGAGCTGATCATGTATGCTAAACCCATATGCCTATTCTTTCTATACTCCCCCTGCCGTGCACGACAAGAAGACAGTTTCTGTTACAAACAAGCGGATTTAAGGCTCAGTACCGTTCCAGAATTCCGGATGATGGAAACCAGAAGCCGGGCTCCATCCGGCTCCACATGAGCTCTTTCATCCGGTTACATTCGATCATCTAGGCCCGGCTCCGGCCCTTCATCGTAATCGCTTCTTCCACCTTGATGCAGCGGTCCATGATGGCGATCATATCGTGTGCAGCGGCGATGTCAGCAGCCTCCTGGCTAATGATGCCCTGCTGCAGCCAGAGCACGCGCGCTCCGATATCTGCGGCTTCCTGCGCTACAGCTGCGCAGTATTCACTGCGGCGGAATACATTCACAATATCCACCGGCTCAGGAATTTCCGCCAGCGTGTGATAGCATTTCTCGCCCAGGACCTCTCCGTCTACCGACGGATTGACCGGAATAATCCGGTACCCCCGGCTCTGCATAGCGCCTGCGACCATATAAGAGGTGCGGTCCGTTTTGTCAGATAGGCCGACTACGGCAATATTACCTGCTCCAGCCAGAATATCTCCGATTTCTTCCCTGCTTGGATTCTCAAAGCTCATGTGTATTTCCCCTTCCTGTGGTTAGATGTTCGTTATAAATACATCATACAGCGGAGCTTACCAAGTTCCAAATTCACACGGCTCACGCGACTGCAGAACTTGTTCATTACCAGTCTGGCAAAGAAGCCGGCGCCGGGGAGACACGTTCGCATTGGTGCGGCAGAAATTTCAGCTCACCGTACACAGCCAGACCATATGGACAGAATCAGGACCCCAATAATCCTTAACTATCACATAGGGTTCTCCGAATTTCCGCAGCCACCTGGTTTGTGCGCGTCTGTAGCCGCTGTCCAGGCAGAACTGAGTGATACCCTGCTCCCGAAGAAATACCATAAGCATCGCGATCAAAGCCGACCCAACCCCTTGCCCCTGATATTCAGGCAAAACGTACAGACTACCCAGCTCGCCTACAGCATCCAGCTGATTCCCGGTACAGACCCTGATGTCCTCTCCGCAGGGTGCATAAGAAATGGTGCCTGCGACACCCCCTCCTATTCGGGCAACCCAGAACCAGGTATCTGAATTCGGCGGATTCAAGGAAGCAGTAGCCATTCGTATCTTGGATTCGACCTCCTGCTGAATGTCACCCTGCAGGTGACCCAATCCTTCTCTTTCAAAAGCATCCGTGATTGCAATCTTATAAAGCTCCGATACCGGCGAAATATCGTCCTCAGTGAGCGGAACAATACTTAATGGACCTGCCGTTGTCATGGTTGTTATTCTACCCATTCCACATTCGCGCCCAGCGAACGCAGGTGATCGAAGTATTGCGGGTACGACTTCGCGACATGATGGGCATCCTTGATCCGCAGCGGCTGACGGGCTCTGAGGCCCACTACTGTTAGCGCCATAATTACGCGGTGATCATAATGCGCGTTAATGGTTACGCCGCCTTCGACACCTTCAGGCGTGCCATGGACAATGATCTCGTCACGGCGCTCTTCCACCTTCGCACCGGCACGGGTCAGCTCGGCCAGGTAATCGGTAATACGGTCACATTCCTTGTAGCGTAAGTTCTCCACGTTATAGAAGCGTGATGTCCCTTCGGCAAACACTGCCGCTGCCACCATGGCCAGCACAGCATCCGTAGCGGCATCACCATCGAATTCCACCGCCTTAAGAATACCGTTGCCCTGCACATGCACGGTACCATTCTCATGCGTGAGCGGTACCTCCATCATCCGCAGCACATCGACAATCGCCCGTTCCCCCTGCTTGCTACGCTCGGCCAGACGGTGAATCGTCACATCCGATTTGGTCACCGCTGCGGCAGCAAGTACAGCTGCTGATCCCGGATAATCTCCCTGAACCGTATAGGACTTGGCCGCATAGGCCTGACGGCCAGGCACCTTGAAGGACATATAATCCTCAGCAGCATGTACGGTAATACCGGCCTGCTCCATGACCTCAAGCGTCTGTCCGATGACCACCTTGGATTTCAGATCATCCAGGACGATAATCTCGCTGTCATCTTCAAGAAGCGGAGTAAGAAATAACAGCGCACTGAGATACTGTGAGCTAACGGCACCGGATACGGTAATCCGTCCACCCTGCGGTTTGCCGCCTCGAATAGTGATCGGCAGCCTTCCGTTATGATGCTCCACCTCTACACCAAGCTGGCTCAGCGCCTGAATCAGGTCATCATGCGGGCGTTTGCCGAGCGAATCCGGATACGTATTCACGAAAGTGACCTCCGGGCTCAGCGCGGCAACCGCCATCAGGAAACGCAGCACGGCGCCGGCATTCCCGACATTCAGCTCCTTGACATCACGCGGGTGCCGCCCGAACCCCTGAACTACAATCTTCTCCTCATCTTCGGTCAGTACAGCACCGAGATCGGCGATACATCTGCGGATGGCATCGCTGTCCTCGCTGTGCGCGGGATGATAAATCGTGCTGACTCCTTCCGACAGGGCAGCTACCAGCAGGTAGCGTGTTGTGTAATTTTTGGATGACAGAGCTCCGAATTCCCCTTGCAGTGTCGGCGTTGGCCTAACAATAACGTCCATAATTTAAGCGCTCCTTAAAGTAATATAGTTTCTGTATGTACGGCCCCGTTTGACAGGGTAATCCGCAGTTGTGTTATCATTGATACATTCTATTAGGACAGAAAAGAGGGTACAACCATGAATGAAATCCCACAGATTACACCGCAGGAACTGCGTGAGCGGCTCGCTTCAGGCGAAGAGCTTGTTCTGATCGATGTCCGCGAAGACGATGAGGTTGCCTTCGGCATGATTCCCGGTGCGCAGCATATCCCAATGGGCCAGATCCCGCAGCAGACTGATGAGCTTCCGGCTGATACCGAGATCATCTTCATTTGCCGTTCCGGCAACCGCAGCCAGCGTGTCTGCGAATATTTGCAGCAATTCGGCATTAAGGGCTCGAATCTGAGCGGCGGCATGATTGAATGGAATGAAACCGAACAAGCCTAGTCATATCACGAACGCAAACACACTTAAAAGCTCAAGCGCGGTAATGCATTAAAATATATTGTGAGACTTCGGCCACATTCAGCTCCGTTGTATCGACCGTGCAGTGCGCGAAACGGTAAGCTTCCCTGCGCTGCTCCATAATAGCGTGGACCCGTTCTGCAGCATTGCCGGCGAGGAGCGGCCGGTTCTCATCCCCGCTGACACGGGCGATAATCGCTTCCTCAGTGGCTGTAAGTGCCACAACAAGTCCCTGCTCGAGCATAACTTCCGCATTACCGGGTGCAAGCACTGCGCCTCCGCCTGTAGAGATAATTCTGCGTTCACCCTGCAGCATCCGCTTCAGTACGGCTGATTCAATCTTCCGGAAAGCCTCTTCGCCGCCCGCGGCAAAAATATCAGCAATACTCCGGCCTTCACTCTCCGTAATCACTGCATCCAGATCAACCAGTTCATATCCAAGCTCCTCAGCCAGCATAGCGCCTACCGTGGTCTTCCCCGTAGCCATCATTCCGACGAGTATGATATTTCTATGGTACATAACTACCTCCAACCGCGACATTTGTCATATCATAACACAGGGTGAAAAGTTTGCACAATGCAGCAGAGGTGTAAAAAAGCCCGAAAGCTCTCCGCAGGAAGCGAAAAGCATTTCGGGCTCTCTATAGCCTAAGCTGGGCGGTTGCTGTTACTCAGCCAGCCAGTTGTGGTGGAATACGCCTTCTTTGTCCACGCGTTTGAAGGTGTGGGCGCCGAAATAATCGCGTTGTGCCTGCAGCAGGTTCGCGGGAAGGCGTTCTGTACGGTAGCTGTCATAGTAAGCAAGCGCACTAGAGAAGCCTGGAACCGGAATACCCAGGGTTACGGCCGAAGCAATAACTTTGCGCCATGCGGATTGGTAGTTATCCATAACATCCTTGAAGAACGGATCAAGCAGCAGGTTCTTCAGGTCTGCATTATTGGCATAGGCATCCGTGATGTTCTGCAGGAACCGGGAGCGGATAATACAGCCTCCGCGCCAGATCTTGGCCAGTTCACCATATTTCAGATCCCAGCCATATTCATCAGAAGCTACACGCAGCTGCGCGAAGCCTTGTGCATACGATACGATTTTGCTGGCGAACAATGCTTTACGCACGTTCTCGATGAATTCAGCCTTGTCACCATCGAAGGCTACAGCAGCGGGACCGCTCAGCACTTTGCTGGCTTCAACACGTTCTTCCTTCATCGCAGACAGGAAGCGGGAGAATACGGATTCGGTGATCATGGATAGAGGCACGCCGAGATCCAGCGAGCTTTGGCTTGTCCATTTGCCGGTACCCTTTTGTCCGGCAGCGTCAAGAATGACATCAACCATTGGTTTGCCGGTTTCTTCGTCATACTGCGCGAAGATATCCTTAGTAATCTCGATCAGGTAGCTGTCCAACTCGCCGCTGTTCCACTCTGCGAAGGTGTTATGCAGTTCCTTGGCATCCAGGCCCAGCACATCTTTCAGCAAATGATACGCTTCGCCGATCAGCTGCATGTCGCCGTACTCAATGCCGTTATGCACCATTTTTACATAGTGTCCGGCACCGTCCGGTCCGATATATGTACAGCAAGGCTCTCCGTCCACTTTGGCAGAAATAGCCGTAAGAATAGGTTCAACCAGCTTATACGCGCTTTCCTGACCGCCAGGCATAATGGAAGGGCCCTTGAGTGCGCCTTCTTCTCCGCCGGATACGCCAGTACCTACGAAACGGAAGCCTTTGTCCTCAAGATATTTGCTGCGGCGAACGGTGTCAGGGAAATAAGCGTTACCGCCATCGATAATGATATCGCCCTGATCCAAGAATGGCAGCAGCTGTTCAATGGTAGCATCGGTTGCTTTACCCGCCTGAACCATGATCAGAATTTTGCGCGGCACTTCCAAAGATTGTACAAACTCTTCTACTGAGAAAGTACCTACCAGGTTCTTGCCTGCTGCTTCTGCGACCAGATCATGTGTCTTCTCCGGGGAACGGTTAAACACGGATACGCTAAAGCCTTTGCTCTCGATGTTAAGAGCCAAATTTTTGCCCATTACCGCCAAGCCAATGACGCCGATTTGTTGTTTTGACATCTGGTTCTCCACCCTTTGCACCCTGTATTTTTGTGAAATCCATTTCTCGCAGTATAAGAATACCACCCTTTGTCAGAGACAGCAAAGTTCTGCCTGCGAAAGAGAGATCAATTTCATTGACAAAGTCCTAAGAATCAGGGAAATTGCTCACAATGACTATTTTAACGGTTTTGGGCGCAGAAGTGAACCCCTGCACGCAACTTGCATTACAAAGTTCAAGGCACCCCATAGCGGGATGCCTTGAACTGAAGATAATTCATTCAATTTCACCATTCAAGCGCGGCAAGCTCCCTCGTTAGAATGTTCAGCCTGGCCGTGCAAGCCTCCACCTCTGCAGAATCCTTATTGCGCATGGCTTCACTCAGCCGGTCCAGCTGCTCATCAACCTCCAGCCGGCGGTCACGGATCCGCTCCTCGCCTTCAATAGAGTAGAACAGCTTCGTCAGCTCCTGATCGGATAGCAGCGGACCTTTCTGGTACAGGACACGCTGCTGATATCCGGAAATCTCCACCAGGCGGATCACTTCGCCGAATAGAATATTCTCAATAATAATCTGGCGGTCGCGGAAACGTTTGACTACAGCATGACCGCGCATATCACCAATCAGCTTCTCCATCCATTCAGCCAGGCGCGCATCACGGATCATATAATCTCCCACCAGCTTGAAGCCATCCTTAATCCGCTGGAAGCGCAGCTTCACCAGCTTGCGTCCGGTGCGCACCGATATAAGAAAAACATTCTCATTCTCACTCCAGTAAAGGGAATAGCCTTCCTTTATCAGATCCTTAATCAAGTCCTGGATATGTTGTCTGTCAAACCGGAGCTCCAGATTGCAGTACTCCACTTCGTCATTTTTGTTCACGGCACTCCCCCCTAACTGCTTGGTTACAGCATAGCCAGTTTCATGGCCTAACTTAAGAAGTAGAACTGACTGCCGGACCTCCACATACGCACCATCATTTTGCATTCGTCTTACACTTATTTTATACTTCATTTTATGTAGCGGTAACTTGGTTTATTGACTATTTTTACCCGCTTTCCGCCTTTTCCAAACGCCAGACCCTACTTTTGACGTCATTCCCCGATCTATTGGCAAAATAAACTATATAAAAGCCGCAGGCAGCCGGATTTACCGGTCTGTCTGCGGCTTTTGCAATTACCGGCTGTTGTAGGAAAAACAGCACTTAATGCGCGCTTCCTTGCTTCAGCTTCGTCCGGTGGACAATCAGCAGATGCAGGCCGAAGAGCAGGACCATTACACCTGCACTGGCCAGAAAAGGCGCACTATGGCTGACGGAATCCCACAGCTTGCCGGACAACACGGGACCTGCGACCATTCCTGAGCCCTGCAGCGTCAGGAACAGGCCCCAGACCGTCCCCCGCTCTCCCTTGGGCACCTGCTTGGCCAGGAAGGCATTCCATGCCGGCAGAATAAGCGCATAGCTTATTCCGACCAGCGCCACGGCAACGAATGCGAGCGGCAGCCAGCGGACCTGCGAGAAGAATGCCAGGGAACAGGCTGCCAGCAGGAAGCCGATGTTGAGGAAGACCGATGTCCCGATCTTATCAACCAGCTTGCCCGCCGGAATCAGCGCCAGCACCGTGATGCCTCCGCCGGCAATCAGCAGCAGGCTGAACTGGTTAGGCGTCACATGCAGCTCGGAGCGGGCGAACAAAGTGACCACCGGGGTCATGAGTCCGATGGCAAAAGCCTGCAGGAACAGCGCCGGGAAGAGTAGCCGGCTTACCTTCAGCGAAGTTCTGACCTGATGCCAGGTCCGCTTCAGGCTCTGCAGCGGCCGCAGCGGCGTGTGCGGCACTGCGGCCCCTTCGGGATTCATCTCACGGACGACATGAGGCGCATGGCCGCCAATTCTAGAAGGCAGCAGCAGCGCTACAGCCACTACAGCAGCGGCGAAGCCCATCAGCACCAGAAAGACCGTACGGTAGCTCTGACCGCCATGGTCCATCATGAAATTGACGATGATCGGACCGATCCCGGTACCGGCCAGCGACGCCATCTCCACAGCGCCCATCGCCGCCCCGCTGCTGCCGCTTTCCGTAGAACCAGCAAGTTCGGTTATACCGGTCATGGTACACGGCCATAGCGGCGAGGTCCCGATGCCCAGGACTAGACAGGCAATGGACAATGTGGTTGCATCTTTAGCATAGATGATCATTCCGACAGCCACCAGAATCAGCAGCAGCGCACCTGTCATCGTCCAGCGGTAGCCTATCCGCTCCATCACCCAGCCGAACGGGCTGCGGAACAGATTATCCCCTAGATACTGCAGGGCAAAGGCGAAGCCGACCACCGTCACCGACAGGCCCAGAATATTCTCCATGTAGACTGGCAGCAAGGCTACCAGCAGCGATCCTTTGACGAATTCGACCAGAAAAATAATAACCCACATCTCCACAATGAACGGTGAGGCCAAATTGATATGCATACGCTGCGCTACTTTGCCAGACATTTCATCACATCCTAGTATTATGGTGATTGATTTGTTATACTGATGCTTGCTCAAGCAGAAATGGCTAGTCAGTCCTCTAAGGGGCGGTATCCGTTTCAACGAGAAATATAAGGATCAAGTATAGCATAAACTAGTACTTCCTTATATTTTGAAAAATCGACTCTTCGCGAAAGGTTGTGACAGCATTAAATGGATCAACATGTAACTCCCCTCTTCACAGCTCTCAAAAAGCATGCCGCCGGAAACCCAGTTCAATTTCATATTCCGGGACATAAGAAGGGGCTAGGGACCGATGCCGAATTCCGTGAGTTTATCGGCGATAACGCTCTATCCATAGATTTGATCAATATTGCACCGCTTGATGATCTTCATCAGCCCACCGGGGTTATTCTTGAAGCTCAGAAGCTGGCTGCAGAGGCCTTCGGCGCCGATTACACGTATTTCAGTGTACAAGGCACGAGCAATGCCATCATGACTATGATCCTCTCTGTCTGCTCAGAAGGAGATAAAATTATTGTGCCGCGCAATATTCACAAATCAGTGATGTCGGCCATTATTTTCTCCGGAGCCAAGCCTATTTTCGTCTCTCCTGTACAGGATGAGAATCTTGGGATAGACCACGGCATAACCACAAGCTCGCTCGAACGGGCTTTGAGGCGCCATCCGGATGCCAAAGGTGTCCTCGTTATCAATCCGACGTATTTTGGCGTGTGCGCCGACCTGCGTTCGATTGTCGACCTGGCCCACAGTTACGGGGTTCCCGTACTTGTGGACGAGGCACATGGAGTATTGATTCATTTTCATGAGGAATTACCGGTATCGGCCATGCAGGCCGGTGCGGATATGGCAGCAACCAGCGTGCATAAACTGGGTGGCTCCATGACGCAGAGCTCGGTACTCAATCTCAATGCCAAGACAGGTCTTGTTAACCCTCAGCGGGTACAAACCATTCTCAGCATGCTGACCACAACTTCAACTTCATATATTCTGCTTGCTTCTCTGGATACCTCCAGACGTAATCTGGCGCTAAACGGCCATGAGATGGCATCCAGAACCATTGCCTTATCCAACTACGCCCGGGATGCCATTAACAGCATTGAAGGCTTGTACAGCTTCGGCAAAGAAATTCTCGGTACAGAGGCTACCTTCAATCTCGATCCGACCAAGCTTAACATTCACGTCCGCCATCTGGGCATTACCGGATACGAAACCGAGAACTGGCTGCGCCAGAAGTATAACATCGAAGTAGAACTCAGCGACATGTATAATATTCTTTGCCTGATTACCCCTGGAGATACCCAGGAATCGGTAGATAAGTTATTAGCCGCGCTGCGCGTGCTCTCAGCGATTCATTACAGCAAAGGTGAGATCTATGAGATGAAGGTACAGGTGCCGAATATCCCTCAGCTGGCCCTGATTCCCCGAGATGCCTTCTACGCCGATACACAGCTGGTTCCCTTCCGGGAGTCTGCAGGCTACATTATTGCAGAATTTATCTATGTTTATCCGCCGGGCATCCCGATTCTTCTCCCTGGTGAAGTTATTACCCAAGATAACATTGACTATATCATCGACCATGTGGAAATCGGCCTGCCGGTCAAAGGCCCTGAGGACCGCAGCATCACCAACATCAAAGTAATTGTTGAGGCTGAGCCTATTTCTTAATCGGCTCAGGCCCTGCAGCAATACAAAACCCCGATACTATTACAGTATCGGGGTTTTGTATTAGGCGGTGCTGTCTTGTCCAAGACAGCAAGCCTAAGTACTTGATTCACTGAAATCTATTCTTGCTGGGCCAGCAGCTCGTTGTAAGCTTCTTCAACAGCTTTCCATTCAGCTTCATCTTCAATGTTGTAGAGTACCATTTCTTCGTCTTCTTCTTCCATACGCAGAATGATGCCGTCTGCTTCAGGGTTTTCGCGCTCGAGCAGCAGTGCGTATAACTTCTCGCCTACGTCAAACGTTTCTACCAGCACCATCTCTACATCTTCGCCCTGCTCGTTCGTCAAGGTCAGCACAAACTCCTCGTGCTCATGGTCGTGATCATGTCCGCAACCGCATGCTTCACCATGTTCATGGCCATGCTCATGTTTGTGATCGCTCATTGAAATACCTCACTTTAAATTGAATTATCCTACATTTGGTATCGTAACACGTAAGATAAGTTCAGGTCAATTTGCAGACCGCGGTTAATTCTTGGCCGAAGCCGTAACCACCTTTTCTGACACAAGAACGTAATCTCCGCTCTTGGATGACTTGATGAAGAACCCTACACTGTATTTACCGGATTCTTTGAAATCATAGGTGAATTCCGGGGTGGAGAACCAGAAGTCCTCATTCTTCGAGCCGCCGGCATCCTCCAGAATATCCTTCACATTCCCTGACGGATCGGTGATTGCCACCTTCACAGCTGAGACGCTGTCCTTCAGGCTGTCAACCTGGGTAAGGATCTTCATCTTCAGTTTGCCTGTGTTTACATTGCCGAATACCGTATCGCCCTTGAACAGCACAATATGCACATTAGGCTTGAGAATCGTCACTTTACCTGAACCGTCCCAGCTGACGACACCTCCCGCTTCTCTCGCAGGGATATAGGCCTTGCCGTCAATCAAATAGCCGCCATCGGCTATTTCCTTTCCATTGCTCCACACTTTGATTTTCTGGTTTACAGCGTCAGCGAACAAATATGAGCTTCCCATCATGGAAAACACAACCACGCATAGAGCAATTTTTCTCCATCTCATTGTAAAGCCCCTCCAAATAATTCATGCTGTTAATGTATACTACCAACCATTCGACAAGTTGCGCAGAATTCAGGGAATTATTTCTTTTTGCAGTAGAAAAGAAAAACGCACGATTATAAAACCGGTTTCGGCGTGCAATATAAGAAATATCTGGGAGACATCCCCTCCCCGCAACACAAAAAAGCCGGACATTAGCATCGAATAGACGCTTGTCCGGCCGTTTCATCCTAATATCTATACCTAGTTAAAATTGCGGAAGCTGATCCAGATTGTTGGTAGGATCTCCATCTGCATCGCCGCGAATATACATTTCTCCATCTTTTCCTTTGAATGCGTTGACTCCGGCAATACTCCCGGACTGAACCTCCTGAAGTGCCTGCTGGTAATCCAGCACACGGCCGGAAGAGGTCTGGAACTTGGTCAGATCACCATCACCGTTTCTTTGGGCTGCAATAAAGCGTTCACGTTCGTTGTTCATCACTTAGGATCTTCTCCTTCGCGCCTAGGATTAGCCAACAATCTGGCTCCCAGATAGCTTGTCCATAGAATCGAAAGAGTATGTACCCGGCCTGATTACAGCGTTTTCTGCATTCTCACGTGAAGAATACCGGCATCATAGAAGGGCTCCGGGGAAATCACTTCATAGCCCAGTTTGCTGTAAAAGGCTTCTGCATGACACTGTGCATCGAGAATTGAGGCTACCAGGCCGAGTTCACGGGCGTGCCCCTCCATAGCGAGCAGCAGGATCCGTCCGAAACCCTTGGAACGGTATTGCTCGTGAACAGCAATCCGCTGCATTTTAGCAATCTCTGCCTTGTAATAAATCAGTCTTCCTGTAGCTGCCGGCTCACCGTTGTCCTTAAGCAGGAAATGATGCGCATTGTCTCCGATCACATCGTATTCATCAATTTCCTCTTCGGCCGGCACCTTCTGTTCCTCCACAAATACCTTATGGCGGATCGCAAGCGCCATCTGGAGCTGCTCCTCTGTAGTGACATGTACGATTTCCACTGCCATTCTCCTCTAACCCCTCTCTGTAGGTCCTATCAACATTGAGCCATTATACAGAATTATTAATATCCTGTATAGAGCCTGAGGGCTCCAGGGATAGGGAGGACGGATAAGCCGCGTCCGGCAGACTATTGAATGGAATACACCTCTTCCGGAATCGAACGGTCGTACACATCCTGCATAACCGGTGATATAAGACCATCCGGTGTATCAAGTCTCCCGTCCAGTCCAGTCATCTTATGAACCCCCGTATATCCGGGAGCCTCACTGCCAGCCGCACATCCGGCCGTCCCCAGCATCACACACACTCCAATGACCCCGCTCCACACCAATGACTTGCGCATAGTTGTACCCCCCTGTTCTTCTTGGCTCTATACAGCTTTGACGAATCAGGGGCTTCATAAACGAATCCTTACAGATTTACATTGCCAACGATATGCACAAGGTACATCATGCCGCCGAGAAAGCCAGCGAGTACAAAATAAGCAATACCATATCTCCAGCGTGACGCGGCCGGCACATCATAATATTTATCATTATCAAACACCGTAAAGCTGATCTCACACTGCATCTTCAGCTGCAGCTTAGCATCCACATACAGCTGGTCCAGCTGCACGATCCGGACTTTACTGATAATAGACTGTACAGGCATAGTCGTTGTACCGTAATAGTCCAGATTATCCCAGCGGACACCAAGATATTGCTGGCGGTTCAAATCACTGTAGGTGGTAAAAGGTAGTTCTCTTTTGTGCTCAGGTCCGGGAATCAGATACCCTTGATCCTGCAAATCCTCAATCGGTATCAGGAAGCTTTTCATAACCGCATGCATCTGCTTCTTCGTGCGCCGGCTGATATATTTCTTGTACATGTCATAAGCAAATAACAGCCAGATAATACTGAACAGAATAGATTTCAGATAGATGATCACTGCCAGACCTCCAACCAGACCTACCAGCCATAACCAGCGGGTAACCGCAGTTGCAATTCTTCCCCCATCCAGCGGATGAATCGGCAGCAGGTTGATCAGGTTAAGAAAGAATCCGACATAAGCCAGTGAAAAGAGTAGCGGGCTCTGATAATAATAAGCTGCTCCGAAGACGGCGGCCGCGCCAATGCCCCCCAGAATAGGGCCTCCAAAAGCAACGTAGGCTTCCTCTCTGGCATCCAGCGGTTGTTTCTTCATCGTAATTAATGCACCCATAAAAGGAACAAACAGCGGTGCGCTCACCGGCAACCCGATCCGCTTAGCGGCGATAACATGGCCGATCTCATGAACGAATAATAAGGCAACGAAGCCCACTGCAAATTGCCATGGTGAGATCAGAGCATAGGCCCAGATAGACACCATCATCGAAATCAGCGGTCCCGCAATCTTCCCCAGCTTGAGCAAAGACAGAATAGTTTTGCCCTTCAGCAGCAGCAGTACTCCCGCGCTACCAAGCCATCCCATTATGCCTGAGCTTTTCTTTACCTGCTTGTTTTCCGGCAAAAGTCTCATTCTCCTTTATTTCTGTATCTGGTGTTGACATAAGCCATCACCTGCATATATGATATCCAGTAATTAGGATAACCACAATAGCTATGAAGAGAAAGAGTACCTTGGCCATTCTTTCACAGAGAGCTCCAGCCGCTGAAAAGGAGCAAAGAAAACCCACGGGAATATGGTCTCAGAGCTGCGCATCGAAGCCCGCATAAACGGGACGTAGGCTGCGCCGGAACCCGCATCCGTTACCATGCTAGGGTATACCCGCAGGCTTATGCGGACGTACCTGAAGAGGTGGATGCCGCAAGGCATTGATGAATTTGGGTGGTAACACGTGAGCGCAGGCTCTCGTCCCTTTTGGGGATGAGAGTCTTTTTTGTGCGCTTAGAAACCTAAACATGTTTTCCGAAACGGGTTTTGTCCGAAGCCGTTTCAAGGAAAATCTGTCAACAAAACTTATAGGAGGACAATGACATGACAAACATTTTTATCGGAGGGGCTTGGCCGTATGCCAATGGCTCCCTGCACCTGGGCAGGCTTGCGAGTATTCTGCCGGGAGATATCCTGGCCCGCTATCACCGTGCCAAAGGCGACGCTGTGCTGTATGTCTCCGGCAGTGACTGCCACGGCACTCCAGTTGCTGTACAGGCAGCGCAGGAAGGTGTATCCCCTGGTGAATTCGCCAGCAGATATCATCAGGAGTTCGCCGATTGCTTCCGTTCGCTTGGATTCACCTATGACTTATACACCCGGACCGATCAGGAGCATCACCACAGTGTGGTGCAGGAGCTGTTCCTTAAGCTGCTGGATAACGGCCATCTGTACCAGAAGTCTACGCTCCAATGCTACTGTGAGCAGGATCAGCGCTACTTGCCGGACCGCTATGTAGAGGGAATCTGCCCGGTCTGCGGACAGCAGGCCAGGGGTGACCAATGTGATTACTGTTCTACGATACTCGACCCGGTTGACCTGCTGGAGCGTACCTGCAAAATCTGCGGAACCCCTCCGGTGCTGCGTTCCACCCTGCATTATTATTTGTCACTGTCCAGCTTCCAGGGCGCACTTTCAGAATACGTAGATTCTGCGCAAGGCTGGAGAGACAATGCTGTGCGTTTAACCCGCAGATATCTGCAGGAAGGACTGCAGGACCGCGCTGCAACGCGGGATCTGGACTGGGGGGTGGATGTTCCGGTGGACGGCTTCACGGACAAGAAAATCTATGTGTGGATCGAAGCGGTCAGCGGCTATCTGTCCGCCAGCAAGCAGTGGGCTGCCGGGACCGGCAACCGCTGGGAGGATTTCTGGCTGGAATCCACTGAGAGCAAAGACGCCGCGTACCCTCCCATTACGGCCTATTATGTGCATGGCAAGGATAATGTGCCTTTTCACAGCCTGATCTGGCCGGCTCTGCTGCTGGGTGCTGGAGACCTGCATCTGCCGGACCGCATCTTCTCCTGTGAATACATGACGCTGGAAGGGGAGAAATTCTCCACAAGCCGTAACTGGGCCGTCTGGGTGCCGGATATTCTCAGCCGCTACGACCCGGATTCCATCCGGTATTTCCTGACGGCGAACGGTCCTGAGAAACGGGATGCCGACTTCTCGTGGAGAGAATTCATCTACAGCCATAACAGCGAGCTGCTGGGCGCCTTCGGTAATTTCGTTAACCGCAGTCTGGTATTCGTGAATAAGTTCTGGAATGGCGAGGTTCCTGAGGGTACAATGGATGCCGTTTGGGCCAGCAGCATTAATACTCTGTACAGCGAGACCGGGAGACTTATTGAGGGGGGCAGCTTCAAAGAAGCGCTGGAGCATGTCTTCACCCATATCCGCCAGGCCAACAAATATTTCGATCAGCAGCAGCCGTGGCTGCAGATTAGGAATGACCCCGCCGCCTGCGGCAACACGCTGTATACCTGTGTGCAGATCACCGCTAATCTGTCTAATCTGTTGAACCCGTTCATTCCATTCTCCTGCGGCAAGATCAGGCATTTCTTTGCCTTAGAACAGCCTTTATGGCAGCCAGTGTCCGTTCCGGCACATCAGCCGGTGCTGGAGCTGGAATTATTGTTCGAACGGATTGATATCGCGCGGATTGGGGAGGAGACCGAGCGCCTCAAGAGCTTGCAACGCCGTGGCGGCGAGGGCTAGCAGCTCCGTGGCAGCTAGAGTTAGTAGCTCCGTGGCAGCTAGAGTTAGTAGCTCCGTGGCAGCTAGAGTTAGTAGCTCCGTGGCAGCTAGAGTTAGTAGCTCCGTGGCGGCGAGAGTTAGCAGTGCCGTGGCGGCGAGAGTTAGCAGTGCCGAGCTCTAAGCACTGCTCCGCGGGACATGCACTAATTAGTCTCTAATAGGAGAATGGCTGCTGTATAGCAGCGAAAACATCCTTTGTGGTTGGCGGAAACTGGCAGAGTTTCCCCAGTTTGACGAGGTATGAGCGGGAACTTGGCGGGAACTCGCGGGATCTTGCATGATCATGCGGAGTTTCCCCATTTTGACGAGGTATGAACGGGAACTTCATCTGCCCTCGTCAACTGGCTGAAGAGGCGGACTGAGATTCCGTTATTCCTGCAAATCAGGCAGATACGCCGGTCAATCGGACTCAGAATCTCTTATATGCCCGGCGGCCCCTCACTTTGGGGCCGGATGAACAAAATAACGGAATCTCAGTCCGATTCAGCCCCAAAAAGCGCCTTTTCCGGGAAATAGGGTCCTCTCAGTCCGCTTAACATTGCGATGAACACTTGCTCCAGTACACCTGTCATCTGTTACTTGTTACGTGTCACCTGTCATCTGTCGCCTGTCACTCGTCACCTGCTACCTACTACTCGTCACCTGCTACCTACTACTTATTACCTGCTACCTCCTACCTTTAACCTGCTACCTGTTACTTGTTACTTGTTTCCGTTTTCGTTTTCGTTTTCGTTTTCGTTTTCGTTTTCGCAAGAATCCGAACATTGGCGGTATGCCGGCGCAACTTAAAAAAAGCGGCCTTATCTTACCGCTCACAAAAACAAGCGGTGCAGATAAGAACGCTTTTGGATTTCGATGCATAACCGATGCTGCTGCAGTTCTCAAACCTTCTGCCTTTAATGGCCGGGAAAGCGCCCTCCGGCTGCAACACCCTGCGGGGAGATCCGCTCGATCCGGGCCAGATCATCCGCTGACAACACCACCTGCAACGCGCCGAGATTCTCTTGGAGCCGCTCCAGCCGCTTGGTTCCCGGGATTGGCACAAGTTGATCCCCCTGCGCAAGCAGCCAGGCCAACGCAAGCTGCGAAGGAGCGCAGTCCTTCTCGGCTGCCATCTGCACGATCAGAGAGACCACTTCGAGATTTCTGGCGAAATTCTCTCCCTGGAACCGCGGGTAGTGACGGCGGTAATCGTCCAGCGGCAGGTCGTCAAAGCTTTTAATCTGACCGGTCAAAAATCCGCGGCCCAGCGGACTGTAAGGCACGAATCCAATGCCCAGCTCTTTGACCAGCGGCAGTATTTCATCCTCTACCTCCCGGCTCCAGAGCGAATATTCTGTCTGCAGTGCCGTGATGGGATGTACCGCATGTGCCCGGCGTATCAGCTCAGGTGAAGCTTCCGATAAGCCAATGTAGCGGATCTTTCCTTCCTTGACCAGTTCAGCCAGCGTGCCTATAGTCTCCTCGATAGGTGTGTTCGGATCAGGACGATGCTGATAATACAGATCAATATAATCCATACCCAGATGATATAAGCTGGCATCTATGGATTTTTTGATATAAGCCGGATCACCCTTGGGGCCCTGAGTATGCGTAATGCCAAATTTGGTCGCAACGACCGCTTTATCCCGTCTGCCTTTAAGCGCGCGACCCACGAGCCTCTCATTGCTGCCAAAACGCTGAAGCGCGAAATCTCCATAGATATCCGCTGTGTCCATCAGGGTTACTCCTAGGTCGAGTGCCCCATGGATCACTTTTACCGACTCTTCATTGTCCGGCATCATCATCGTTCCTAGTCCCAGAGCCGATACTGTCAGTCCTTCGTTTCCCAGTGTTCTTGTCTGCATTCGGTTGTCTCCCTCTTTTCCCGGTGAAAGATTCTTCGGATATGTCCCTATTGTAGCCTTCCTGCCATGGAGCAGCCACAGTACGTTTATGCTAGTAAGATCATTACCAGGGAACAGCACAGAAATAGCAGCAGACCGGCCGTTCAAATGACTTAATTCGATTCTAGGCTCTCTGCCACAGGTGTATAAATACAGATATGCAGACACGGGTGGTCGGCCAGACTTGCCACAGAGTTGATGTCATAAGTCACAGACTGATTCGTGCCGAGACTTTGTATGACTACACGATTTACTTTTTTGCCTTGAATGTTGTGCAGTTTCCACATGTCAGCGAAATCCATACTGTCCTCACAAAGCTTCACTACCATGTCTTTGTACCAGGGGTCGTGCAGATGCATGTCATAATAGGTTCTGAACACAGCTACTGAGTAGAGCGCGAACTCCTCCCAATTCAGCATCCGGCGGCGCAGCCCCTGATCGAGAAACAATAGACGGAGCATAATACGCTCGGAAGCGGGCTGCTTCCCGAAATCACTAAGGACTTCACCCGCCTTATCATTCCAGGCCAGAACCTCGGACCGCTCATTCGTAATAAAAGACGGATAAGACAGCTGGCTGATAATATCCCGCCACTGCGGATTCAGATCGGGACTCACCGTATTAATAGAAGGAACTGTATCCGGCATACCTGGTTTCCACAGCTCGAACAGATGCATCCGCTCATCAGGGGTCAAGCGCAGGGCCTGGCTGAGACTCTCCATAATCTCTCTGGAAGCGGTAACTTCTCTGCCTTGCTCCAGCCACGTGTAATAGGTGCTGCTGACACCAGCCAGAATCGCCACTTCCTCCCGCCGTAGTCCGGGTGTTCTGCGCTGGCTGTTAGTTTCCTTAAGCCCAGCAGCTTCAGGCTGCAGCCGGTTCCGGCGAGATTTCAGATACTCTCCAAGCCGCTTGAACTTCGAATTCTCATCGCTCATAAACTAACCTCTTCTCACAGCAATTGGTGTCCCTATTCTACCTTATTCTCTGCCGTTCACAAACTTACACGGAACTCGGACTTGAGAAGCAATAACATGATCTCTCGCATAAAAAAGCTGCAAACCACCTTCGCATTCGCAACGCCAGCTATAGTAATAGCCCCACTGGCTTCTCCAAGCCGCCGTCGCGGTTAACATGGACGAAGCTATGGGGCTTAACTATCTCGCTTTTATCTTTCTGCTGCTTGCCTACGTTTCCATTACAGCCTCACGAATCTCAGCAGCCTGTCCAGCAATTTTCTGCAGTTCGGCTGCTATAGCTTCTACAGAGCCCTTCCACAGCTTGCGTCCTAATTCTTCGCTGGCATGAGTTGGATCACCAATGACACCCGTTGCCGAGTAGTTGGTGAAGTCGAGTCCGGGATCATCCCAATCCGGTTCACTGCTGTCGGGATTCTCAATCAGCTCCTCACGGATGCACTCGGGATGTTTGTAGAGCCCCAGTGATGTGGTGAAGCTGTCGGCATGACCACCCGGAATATGTGGATCGGCATGTGTGCACCAGACCTCATGGAACGGATGATGCGGAATATGAACTATGGCTTTTCCTGCATACTCCTGATTGAATTTCACAGCGACCTGGTTCAGCATATGTCCACCGCAGCCGCGCATAATCACGAGCTGCCTGAACCCCTGGCCGGCCAGTGAAACCAGAACCGCATAAATCACATCCTCATATACCTTCTGCGGGATGTCGATGTAGCCATATCCGTAATTACGGTGCTCGGGAGTAGGACCAAACGGAATCGTCGGAATTACCAGCGACTTCACACCGTAGCTCAGATTTGCCATAGTTGCTGCCTCAATAGACAGCTCGGTGGCCAACCAGATATCAAAATCCACCGTCGAATGCGGCCCCTGCTGCTCCGTGCAGCCGGTTGGAATAATAGCCATATAGCCTTCGGCTACTTTTTGCTTAATCTCCAGAAAAGTTAACTTCCCATATTCTACGTTCATCTAGAATCTCCTTATATGATACTGCATTATATCTTCCTGCTTAGACTAACTATAAATTCAGGCTTGGTCTGATAGGCCATATAAGCAACTGTACCGTCAAACGCCAGATAAGCTTCATAACGGGTGCGGATAGCGGGGCTAGTAATCATCTCAAGCACTTTATCCCGGCTGATCCAGCAGCTCTCCGATGTTTCATCCGATGTTGCTAATGCCCCGCCGATTGGCCGGCACACATAGTCCAACATCACTTTGGTCGGAACATCGGTTACACCGTCATGCCCTTTGTACATCCCCGTATTGGAATACACGCCGATCAGCCGGTCAACAACAGTGAGGATGCCACTTTCCTCCTGTATTTCACGGGTTAGCGCTTCCATAAGATTCTCACCTGCCTCCACCTGCCCGCCGGGGAACACCCAGCCGCCCTTAAACGTTCGGACCAGCAAAATTTCTCCCAGTTCATTCTTTACAATCCCTCCGACCGCGACAATATGAGTAGGCATAGACATGGCAATCGCTCCGTTCAAGGGTATGATTATTGCGCACCAAAGTACAATTGCTCAATATATCTGGTTTCATTGGCATTCTAGCTCAGCTGCTTGGTATATTCAGTTACTCTCGCGATAAGCGTGGGATATATCCCGGGATACGTAACCGCTTCCGGAATTTCTCTGAATCTGCGAATCTCCTCCATTTCATATGGGGGCAGGGGGCCGAACTTATCTACAGCTGCAAAGTACAGCATCCCGTAGCTCGCAGGTACTTCTTCACTTCTGACCGAATATACGCCTAGAGGGTATAACTTGTACGCCTCAACGCCTGTTTCCTCATACAGTTCCCTGGCGGCAGCTTCATCAGGACTCTCTCCTGCTTCAATATGTCCTCCGGCAAATTCCCATGTGGACCGCTCGCGGTGCCGCACCAGAACCCAGTCCTCCCCCTGCTTCATGACAATCACAACATATTTCAGACCCATCCCGGGCTCAGGCCACCCGGATTCATGCAAAGTTACGATCATTAGAAGAACTCCTTCGGCTTCATTATGTATAATGGAATGATTGAGAGATATTCCCAGGCAACGCCATCATTATAATATATAATCTTTTCCGTGTCGCTCAACTTTTTCGCTGCAAAAAAAGCCCCGCTCACATTCAGCGGGACCTGAGCCTTAAGTTATCATCTGCCGCCAGTAAAGGGATTAATCTCACCTGTCAAATCACGGCTGGCCCTAAGCTATTTCAACGTTATAAAAAAATCTTGCCATTCCCTCACATCGTATGGTATTATAAATTTCGTTGCAGGACGGTAGCTCAGCGGGAGAGCACTATCTTGACAGGGTAGGGGTCATGGGTTCGAACCCCATCCGTCCTATACTGCATCACCTGAAAAAACCCTTATTTTATAAGGGTTTTTTCTTTTTGTCAGCCTATTGCCTCAATGACTCAAATTGTGAATTGGTGCCGATTATGGCACCACTTATTTTTTATCTTTCCAACCCTTTGAGAAAGACATCCTTAGACACCTTTTCATTCGGCCTATTCCCCCGTCCTGGTCGTTTTTACCCTTAAGTCCTTCGCGGTATGTCTTCTAGTGTTCTCCTCAAAATCTTCAATACTACATCAGTACCATCTTTTTTATTAATTTCAAAGCTGTTGTGTGAGAGATAATAGTGATAATTGCGAATATACACGTTTGTTGTATCCTCCCTTAGCGGGAGAGGAGGGATAGTCCTCTCTGTCCCTTAATGATTTGGTGCGGCTCCAGCCTGACGGCTAAGCGTACGCTGTCGGATGATGGCCTATCAGCCCATTGCATCATCTCTTCGTACTGTGCATCAATCACTATGACTATCGATGAAAAAGCTTCAATAAGCTAACTGGCAGAATAGTTTAAGATTAAACGCGGAGAACCCTATCATAAGTAGGGGCAAGTTTTGTATTATGCCGACTATAGGAGCAGTGTTTGCCATATTCCGGTTAGAAGGATACGATAATGCGCTTCTACGAATTTATTTGTGCTAAAGATTGTAATGTACCTATAAGGGATCTTTTGCCGACTCACAGCAAAAGATCCCTCCGCCGTTTGGGCAAGAGGAGATCATTAAAAAATGGTGTTGAACTCAAGTTCAATGCTACTCATCCTTCGACGTACCGAATAGGTTCTTGAGGTTTAAGAGAAAAAAAACGCTCCCGTACCTTTGGCTAAAATTACGGGAACATTCCAATCAGTTGTTGAAGTAGTGAGACTGTTCGAGGTCGGGAATCAGGGCAGGTTGCATTGGCTGCCATTCCAGAAGCTCCTGAGTTGCAACGCTTGATCTCGGGATATCGAGTGCTGCAAGCGTGCTGAGGAAACCAAAGTGGGCGTCTGCCTCTTCACGTGAAATGCTGACGACAGGCACGTTCAGATGTTTACCGATAACACTTGCGATGTCGCGAAATGGAACTCCTTCATCTGCAGTCCCGTCTAGTCTTGAACCGGCGGGTGCCTTTTCTAACGCAAGGCGGTATAAATGCGCGGCGTCAAGACGGTGGACAGCGGGCCAGCGGTTGGTCCCCTCTTCGACATAGGCTGATATGCCCTTCGTTTTGGCAATGTTTATCAGTCTCGGCACAAACCCTGTGTCACCCTCACCGTGTACCGAAGGACAAAGCTCTACGATCGAAGTCCGCACTCCACGCTCAGCCAGAGATAATACTACGTTTTCCACTGCCGCTCCATTATTGTGCGTGGTGATTACGAACGGCTTACCAGAACCCTCTAGCGCGGCCCCCATCGCTTCGACCGCAAGCAGATCTGCTGTGAGTGCCCCGGCGAAGTTCGAGAAGTCGTGATTGAATGCCAGATGAATGACCCCGTCCGCAGCTGCCGCGCCTCTACGAAGGCTGTCGAGATCGTCGATGTCGCCACGGTGTACTTCGGCCCCGACATCTTTTAGTTTCGCAGCGCTATTGTCTGAACGCACCAGACCGACGACCTGATGACCCACATCAATAAGTTCACGAACGACAGCGGAACCGATGTAACCTGTTGCTCCAGTGACAAAAACACGCATTATGAAATCCCCCTTAAGATGTTAACCACTAATGTATAAACTATAATTACCACGCAACGGGTCCAGCCTCATCTGAAAACGTTCCTGTTGGACCGTCCGCGCCAATCATCGCAAGCCGGACAGCTTCATGCGCCCCTTGTTCCACGCTACGAGTGCCGGCAAAATTATTAAGTGCAGTCGATGTAAAACCTGGACATGCCGCATTGACCTTAATATTTGTCGATTCAAGCGCAAAGGCAAAGGCAAGTGTCACAGCATGAACTGCCGATTTTGACGCCGAATAGGCCCCGAACATTGCACGATGTGAGTTACCCGGAATAGAGTTCCAGCTAAGGGATCCGCCGCTGCTGCCCATGTTGACGATACGAGCTGCGGGGGCCTCACGCAAAAGTGGTAGCATGGCCTGGGTGACAGCAATTACACCAAAAACATTAGTTTCATAAACCGCTCGAATCTCTTCGAGCGAAGCAACAGTCATAAGACCGCTCGCCGCACCGCTGCTTGGAAACTCACCCGGTTTGCCTGCATGTGAGATGCCTGCATTGTTCACGAGTACATCGAGACGACCGAATTCGTTCCGAATTCGCGCTGCTGCTGCAACGATAGAATTTTGATCTGTAACGTCAAGCTGAAGAGCGTGCGCATCTGCTCCGATGCTGTTGGCTGCAGTTTCCCCATTCTCAAAACTGCGTGATCCAACGAGTACGGTGAAGCCATGTCCCGCAAGATCCTTCGCAATTTGTAAACCTATTCCTTTATTTGCCCCGGTGATCAAGGCTACGGGTTTGATCTGCATGGTTATGTTCTCCTTCTTGGTATGGGATACCATCTATATATTTCCCGTTCGATGTGGGATAATGATATTAAATCACATAATTACGAAACTGTAAAGTTCCGGAACTGAAGAGTTTTAATTATATATTTTAAAAGGAGCTAATTCTATGAGTAAAATAAAAAAGGAAATTTCAGAGAGGGGCGAAAGTCCAGAGGCCATGGCAGACAAGCCTGCTCAAACATTGGGCCGCAAGCGAGATCACACGCGGGATGATAAAATCCTCGAGGCGGCAATAGACATCCTCGCTGATACGAGTTTTGAGGGGATGACAATGGACATGGTCGCGGCTCGGGCAAAGGCTGGGAAGGCGACAGTGTATCGCCGCTGGTCTTCCAAGGCAGAATTAGTCAGAGACGCTTTAGCATGGATGAACCGAAGTCAACTTGAGCTCGAAAGCTTACCAGATACAGGAACCTTGCGCGAAGATTTCCTCGTGCTTTTGAAGCCGCAATCGATTGCGGAAGAAGAGCGAAAATTCCGAGTCCTAGCCGGTCTGGGCTCCTTTTTGCAGCAGCCGGAATTTGCCGAAGCAGGAACAGCGGGGATTTTCGAACCATGGGTGGCTATGAACCGCGAGCTTATGAACCGTGCCGTCGTTCGTGGTGAAATTCCCGCTCACGCGGACATTGAGATGGCTTGCCAGGTCATTACTTCAATGGCTTCCTTTCGCGGACTTATCCAGCGAAAACCGTTCGACAAGCTTTTTTTTACAGCGCTAATCGATGGCATTCTGCTGCCTGCACTCAAAAACCCGCAAGCAGCCCCAAATATTATGAATTGATGATGACCAGGTCCACCTCCTCTTCCTACGCTCCGGCCTGTGTAGGTTAGTTGTTGTCGTTCAATACTGCGACTTGTAACATGGAGCCCTTCGCTAGTTTGATTGCGAACACGATCAAACATTTTATCCGACAAGACTTTCCGCATGAATATTACGGGTCGAGCATTACCTGCCACATTCTTGTTTTTGTTTTTTTGATCGGATAGCTTCTAATACCAATGTGCGATACGATCAGGAGGATAAACAGTACTCGATTTTCAAAGGTATTTATAAAAGTGTTATATAAATTGAATTAAAGAATTACACATTTATACACAATCGATCAATCACTTCCATTGGATTCTGGTTTATGCGTTTCATAAAACTGCTGACAGCGGTTCGAATTTTGTATGTTTTATCGTAAAAAACGTTGTGGATGACATCACTTTTTAACCATTTCCAGAGTCCCTCAATGGGATTGAGATTAGGAGAATATTTGGGCAAAAACACAAACTCTAGCCGGGGTTCATCCTGTAGAAAACGTTCAATGGAAGCTGCTTTATGAATACGACCATTGTCCAGTACCATAACGATTTGCCCGGTAGGATATTCGGTGAGAAGTGAGTTCAAGAAGTGTTCGAACGCCTTTGCATCGTATGATTCGCTTTCTTGGTAAAACACTTTACCCGTTGCATAATCCAGTGTTCCAAAGAGCTTCGCGCCCTCATGCTTGCCATAGGTTTTAATCTTTCGTTGTTGCCCCCGAGGAAACCAATTGTACTGCAGGGATTGGTAGGCTCGAATCATGGATTCATCTTCAAAGAGCAAATGGGCGATTTGTCCGTCCATGAGCTTTTTTTTAAAGTGATTGCGGTCTTCTCCCGAAACCTTTGTTGCTCTTCTGGATTCGCAGCCGTCAAGGTATACGTTGCTTTCGTGTAACTGAATCCAAGTCGATGCAAAAGCAAAGATAGACCACGCTCGCTAAAAGTTTGATCGAATTCACGCTCAATATAGCCAATAACAAGTTTCAAGGTCCATGTGTATTTCGCATCAAATCCAACGTCAGCCGGACGTTTGTTGGTAAGCACTTTGGTGAGTTGGTCCGTCTGTGTTTTCGTCAGTTTTGGAGGTTTACCCGGTGAATGCTCCATCGCCAATGCATCCAGTCCACCATCCCGATATTTATGCAGATAGCCACCTATAGTTTTTCGCGTACGATGAAGAGTCTTTGATATTTGTTCAAGGGTCTGTCCTTCCAATCGAAGGCGAACTGCAAGAAAACGCTCGTACATTCGCTTATCTGTTGTCTGTTTCATCGCTTGTTCCACTGCTTCAATTTCTGTCTGAACTTGCATTTCCTTCACGTCCTTTTCAAATCGTCTTACTTTTTATTACCCGATTTTGGACATGAAGGTTAATTTGGGTATTTCTTTAGATCATTTTATATAGCTATTATACTGTAAGCAGTATCCCCGGAAGTTTTCTGGACATGTTGGGATACAATCTTGACCATTCACTCTCTGTATCTCCTGGTTCAATAATAATGACGTCAATACCGAACGGATTAACTTCCAGACGCAGCATGGTAACAGGCACCGAGCAATGTATAAACTTTTCCGCCAGCCGATGAAGTGTTGATGATCTTCCCTGATTTTTGCTTTCTCATTGGAAGAACCAATTGCGTCAGACGACTTAATCGAAAAAGATTCACTTCAAATTGGCGTCTTTCTTCCTCTAGGCGAAATGTGCTGGCTCGGAATAATGAGAGCCTAATAGAAATGCTTAAGTGTGAACGAAAACGTCAACTCAATCTTTCAAAGAAAAGACCATCCCGCGAAGGATGGCCTTAAAACTTGCCGTTACAGACAACCCGGAGAACCCTATCCTAAGTAGGGGCAAGTTTTTTGAGGTGAAACGTGCAAGGGCCTATTAAAGCGTGTTGAGCGACATGGGTTTGGGCTAGGGCACAATTGGTGGAAAAGTCGCGACTAACGGACTTCTGTATGCTTTTCGGATCACTGAACGCCTACACACAAGGAACGATGCACGAAAGCAGCTGAAGACCGGGAAATTATCGTGAGGTTTCTGCTTCGAGGGATGCGGGTTGGTCTTTGGTTTGGCTGCATGTCAGTTCCCTAAGTTGAATTATTATTTTTACGTATTTATGTCATAACGCTTAGTACCTATCAAAAATGGGCTCTCGCCCAGCTCATTAATTAGGCGTTTGCATAGCATGAGGTATAACCATCTGGGAGGTAACAAAGTGCTGAATAATCAAATGTATCCAATGCATCAACAGATGCCACAAGCAATCATGGTCTATCCAATTGATCCCTATGTCGTTGAAACCTTAATGTCTGTAAAAGGTAAGCAGGTGGTACTTGAAACCACTCGCGGCGGGATTAGCGGCTGTGTGATGGATGTAAAGCCAGACCATGTTGTATTGGATATCAGAGGCAGAAAATTCTTTGTACGCATCTGTGAGATCGTTTGGATCATGCCGGAGTAAATTTCTAATCCCAAAATGACTGTTCATGAGAGAGTTGCGAAAGCAGCTCTTTTATTATGCCATTTCTACCTGAGCCCCCGAGTAACTTTCTTGCTGCAGCCCAAAAGCTTACTGCATCTGTCCAATCAGCCCGGATGCTACTAGGTTGATCCAATACACTTCTGTCCGGCTCTGTCCGGTTTCAATGATCTGCTACCGCTCCTACTGGTGCCATCCAGACAAGTACTCGTTACATATCCTTGCAGGATCAATCGCCCCTGACACCTTTCATTGCGGAAATCCACCTATTCTCGTATTGTATATTTAAAAGGAGTGATAGTTGTGCGTATAGCTTTTTGGATTGTATTTGCCTTTGTTGGTATTTTGATCTTTGGGATAGTAGGCGGCTTAATTGGCCGGAAGAAACGGAAGTAATCTATAGGGGCTATAACAACTTGACAGGGTAGGGGGATGGGGTCCGAACCCCATCATCCTTTACGCAGGAAGCCCAGATATTCAAGGCTTTTTTGCTTCTACTTCCGTACAGGTCTAATGTACTTAAAATGCCGTTCCGGATTAAAATAAAAGTAAATGATTCGGCCGGGGGTAGTATCAAAGAAGTAACCCGTGTCTGCAAAATCAAAGGTTGCCATTACCCGTTCAATCTTTTCCTCTACACTACGATTCTCCTGCTCATAATCGAATGGCCCATGTTCAAATACAATATATTCGTCTTCGGGAACATCAATCATAAGCATCTGCGGGGGGACTTGGCCTTCGAATTCCATAGGAAGCCGTACACCATGACACTCTGTACGCGGTATACCCCAATCGCAGAGTCTGCCGTCCGGGTCATTAATGTACGCCATAATCTGACCGCTGCCCCCATTAGTTTCACTCCCGCCATCGTCATCCAATTTGCCTTTGATACTATCCAGTAAGCCGCAGATGGTCTCGTAGTCCTGTCCCTGAATAAGATTTTGCTTTTGCCAAAAATCCCAATACCCGTTACTCTCATAGTTTTTAATGTGTAAAAATTTGTGAGCGGGAATGGTAACAAAATAAATATTCACATCATCTGTAGATTTAATCATCCCAATCTCTCCCAATCCTAAAAAGTAGCGGTCAAAAGGGTTTAATTTTGTACGAAGAACGACTGGCTTAGGATTTTTCCGGAAATCACTTGGAGTTACAGCATAGGTTCCCTTAAAGGCTCTGGTAAACGCTTCATGTGATGAAAAGCCATAATTAAAGGCAATATCTAAAAGGCTTTTTTCACTATCCCGAACTTCTTTTAGTGCAAAAGCTAATTTTCTATGCCGCAGATAATCCCTAAATTGCAGCCCCGATATTTCCTTGAATTTTCTCGTAGTATAAAATTCGGAATAACCCAGCCTGCAGGAAAGATTGCGTAGTGTCAAAGCTTCATCATTGTAATTTTTAATACTTATGTCAATTTCATCAATGATGATTTGTATTTGTTTCTGCCACTCGTACATTCGTTAATTCACCCCGTTTCAATCACCCTACATTTATTTTAAAGATAATGGAAGATCCTTGCTTGATTTTACTTGCTGTTATTTCATTTCTCTCTTTTTAAAATGGATATAATCATCAGGAATTAAGTCCAATATATACTTTCGGATTAACAATATATTAACGTATACCTATGAAATGGAGTGATGATTAATGGCGACAATTATTAGTTATGGTTCAGAGGCAAAAATCCCGTTAGACCCGTTCACTACAGCTATAACGGTTGCGGGGATTCCTGGAGCAGGCGCGGCTCTAGCCACAGCGCAAGTAAATATTAGTCCAGCTAATCCTGCCTCTTTCTCCAGTAGAGTCGAGTTAAATGGCAGTTTTAGTCTTACTGCACTTGCTAATAGTCAATTTATTGTTATTATCCGGCGTGCCGGGGTCGATATTTATAGATCCTTTTATTCGTTTACTACAAATACTGATATTCAATTAAATGTTCTGTGGGTTGATGGTCCTTATCTTGGAATCCACAACTATGAATTGATAATTCAAAATGATAGCATCTTGCCTATAAATCTATTTGGACCCATAGCATTCACAGCAAATGCTATTGGAGGAGAAGGTGTAATCTAAAAAAGTAAAAAAGCCCTGCGAACCATTACTGGCGGTAGGGCTTTTAACAATGCCCCGGACTGCACGCTAGCTCACTTCCACTTCTCCGCCACATTATCCTCGCCTTCATAGTAGTCTACCCGCTCTTCCCTGGATCAAGCGACCTGATCTCAAAAAGCAGTTACTTCGCCCCAGCCATTTCAGCCAGCTTCTTGCTTGAATGCCAGGCAAACTCAAAAACCCGGAATTGTTTTTTATACCAATCGCCGCCAGTAGTATGAATAGCATGTATTCATATTTGTTATATTATACCAGTCGCCCTGCTACAAACTCTAATATACAGCAATAAGCAATATACAGCAGTTTACTCCGAGAGGACCTATCTATTGAACATCAAAAGAAGAGATGTTACTGAATGACAAGTAGTGAATTGAATCCTAAAGCGGATTTTTTCTTTAATAAAGCAAGTCAATGGAAGGAAGAATACGGGAAACTCCAGACGATCCTGCTTAGATGTCAGCTGACAGAGGAATTGAAGTGGGGGGGCCTTGTTATACGTTTCAAGGCGCGAATATAGCTCTAATCCACGGATTTAAAGAATATTGTGCGATTATGTTCGTCAAAGGCTCCTTACTGCCTGATCCCCAGGGCATTCTGATTCAGTTATTTCACGGACCCCAAACAGTCCGATACCCGTACAGCACGGGTTTAGAAATATACGCCGCATATTCGGAAAAGTAAGGAATTGAGTGATTAGGTTGATACTTAAAAAAACCACCCAAAGGGTGGCTAGTTAAATACTATGTTTTCAATTGCACTTCCCAATTGTTTCTTTAAATCCTCATAACCTATTTTTGACAGCATGCAGCCGTTTTTGCTGTTCAGATTAAAGTACGCTGTTTTAAAAAAGTCATTCATCCGTACGATCTTCCTCACATTAATGGCCGCTGTACGGTCTCCCACCGAAAATTCGAACCCGCTATTATTCAGTGCTGTACACCAATAGCTAAGGGGACCTGTCGTATAATAGGTTCCATCTTCTGTGTATACAACGACCTTTCGCAAACCGCTGCTGTGCTGCATATACAAGATTTCATCAATCGGCAGAGAAACCACACCGGATTGGCCATTCACATCTTTTGTCACTGATAATGTAATCATAATTGTCCGCTCCTTATTTCAATAACTCTGAAGGAGTTTTCGGTTGATGAATATACAAAATACTTGCAGTACTGACAAACGTCAAAGCCACTACCGACAGACAAGATGCCAATCCGTAAACGATGCTCTTATTCATCTTCTGTAGAATTTTAGTCAATGGATTTCACCTCCCTTCGTGAAGTTTTAATCAGAGTAAGCGCTTGTACAAAGAAACTGACCGATACTGTTGGAGATATGATAATGAAGTTAGCCGCAATCATTACAGCTGCTATTAGCTTTAACAGCGGGTAATACTTTCTAGGAATCCTGCTTTGATGCTCAATATTGGATGGTGCGTACATGGCTACAAGAAGAATACTGATAAGGTTTAGCATTTGCGTCATTTGTACATCTGGCTTAACAAAAGACATTCCTGTAAATAGTGAGGTAGTAACTACTACGCATAGAACGCCAGATTGAAGATGTTTTCCTCCGCTTGTTTGCCTTAATAACGCAAAAGTTACGAGTATAATGAACGTTTCTTTGGTATTACTGGTAATCATTGAGATAAGCAATGTCAAGCCGATTATAAATACAGCGTTATAAATACCTTCCAGCGCATATTTAAGTACAGCTTCACTTGTTGGATGATGCGGAACCGCTTCTTTTATAGCTTTTGCTGTGAGGGCAGATAGTTTTTCAATCACTTTTTTGATCCTTTCGGATGGCGTAGTACAGTAGGTAAGCTGATGTAACCGCGAAGTAAATAATATTAATGTAAGTCTCGTTATAATATAGAACTGATGAAATGGAGATCAGAAAAAGCATGATCAACAGGATAACCGAAATATCTTCAAACTTAAACTTCAGCTTATTCAAATCGAAACTAAATCCATAACCTAAGCGATAAACTAACCATGCCCCTGATATAATGAGTACCCCGCTTACGGATTGCAGTATGTACCCATTACTAATACCTGACTTGGCAGCATCGATAGATCCAAAGAGAAGAATTGCAACCCCCGTCTGCACCACACCAAATATGACATAACCCGATATGGTTGACAATAATGAAAGGATCAACGACATTCTCACAAAAACAGCAAAGAAAAGAACGAAAAAACCTATTGTAACCAAAGGCATTATATTTCCTAAGGTAAAATCATTGCGGAGTACATAGCTTTGAAGATTGATCAATAGGGTTAACGATAAAGCCTGCCATACATGCTCCTGAAATCTAAATCTGAACAAACACATGATTAAAAAATATAAAGAAAATGCCTCTATACCTGAGAAAAACATGAACCCGACTGGTTCCCACGACAAAATAAAACACCGCCTGACATTATTTTCATTCAACAGCTTAATTATATAACTGCTTCCGATATTGAGTATACTACTTATTTTTGGGCTTCCGCACTAGATTTGCAGAGTATCCGTATTTAGCTAGCTGGGACTCCGCATAAGTCTGATGCATTATAATTCTACCCTGCATTCTATATAGAGAACCTTAATAGAAAGGGGTAGATTAGCATGGCGACTCGTCAGCCGGATTTGGTGTTGATCAACTGGAGCCGGAACCCGTTAGTGCCCGGATCAGCACGCAGAATTACCGCCAGCCGGGTTATCGGAAATGCCGAACCCTGCTTGCCCAGCTTAAGAACCAACGGATTGCTTAGCACGGCCTTAGCCTGTCTGCAGGATAACGACATCGGTTTCAGAATCGTGTTCCGCAAAAAAACCTCAAGCATCAGCGGATATTTGTTACTCCAGCGTAATTGATAGGATTTCAGGGATTTCAAGGGTCTGGCTAATTGCCAGGCTCTTTTATTTTGCAACTTCTCTGAGAGGACGAACGTAACAAGTGAAGGGAATTCAGGCGTATTGCCGCCTTTCTCTGGTCCATGCGGGATTAATATCGGGGGATTGTATGGTAAAATACACTAATACAAACAAAACATCCGCTGGTCTCTCCTGACCCTACACCAACGGATGTTCATCACTAACAGGATTTTTAATTTATAATTCCGCCCATGTTACATTTAGCTCTACAGTACCTTCCTGGGAAGCCAAAGAACCGCCGATGATCGACCAGCTCTGCTTATTGTCTTTGGTGGTACCCTGGATAATCAGGTTCTTGTCATCAAGGGTCTGTGCAGAATCGCTTCCGAGTCTTGAAGAGAAATAATCCTGATAGATCTTCGATACGGTATCCATGCTTTGCGTTGTGGTGAAGATCAGAAGAGCTGTCTTTTTGCCTTCGTTCTCTTCAGAATGGGATAGCTTGATTTGAACATCCTCAGGCAGCGGGAAATCCTCCGGCAGATTCTCCGGCAGCTCTTGGGAAGCGGCAGAAGCATCCGGCTGAGCCGTAACTCTATTGTTCCCGGCGGACGGTGCAGAGGTCTGCATAGAATCAGTTGCAGGCACATCCGGCTGATTACTGCAGGCATTCACTGCCAGCATGGATAACATCATCGATATGGTCCAGATTAGTTTTTTGGTATACACATCTTCACTCCTTAAGCGTTCTAGGCCTAACATTGCCAGTAAGATATGCAGGCTTACCGGATAATACCCTTTATGCTATTCCGCCAATCAGCTGCTTGATTTTAATTACATCTATAGAAGGAGACATGGATATGGATAAGAAAAAAGACTCCTCCCAGCAAGGCATCGCCCTGGGCTTATGCTTTGGTATAGTGTTTTGGATGGCTTTTGATAATTTGCCTTTGGGCATAGCCTTGGGTATTGCCTTTGGAGTTGTTTTCTCTAGACCCGGCAAATCTAAGAATGATCCAAAAGATCCTCCGGCTGAGTGAACCAGAATGATATAGTCACGGCAAAGGAGTCATTAGCAAATGTTCAAATCTAATAACGGTAAGAAGCTTACCAGGTACGGCTTGATTGTATTAGCTCTTACGCTTTCGTTGGTGACAGCTGTCCTGTCGAAAGATGAACCGGACAATACCTTTGAAACACTGGACACGATTGTTCTTACATATTCTTCTCAGGCTGAAGTTCTATCTGTGACCGACGGAGATACTTTCAAAGTTAAGTTCGAAGATGGTACGGTGGACAAAATCCGGCTCCTGCTCATTGATACTCCTGAAACCAAGCGCGCCAATACACCGGTTCAGCCCTTTGGCCCTGAGGCCAGCGAATACTTAACGGAGCTTCTGAACGGGCAAACGGTTAGGGTCGAAATGGATGTGTCTGAACGTGATCCATACGGCCGGATTCTGGCTTATGTCTATCTCGGTGATGAGATGGTGAATGAAATGCTGATCGCAGAAGGTCTGGCCAGGGTTGCCATGTATCCGCCGGATGTGAAATATGTGGATCAGCTCAGAGCCACTGAGAAAAAGGCTAAGGCTGCGAAGCTGGGGATTTGGAGCATAGAGAATTATGTGACCGACCGGGGATACGACACCTCTGTCACAGCTACCCCCGCCAACAAAAAATAGACCCGAGAGACAAAAGTCTCCCGGGTTCTTCTATAGTTATTTATAATAGGAAGTAGTCAATGGAACGAACATGGATGAGCCGTCTTGTACGTCCCCGGTTACATAGATAGAGCTTACTCCGGCAATGTCCACCTCTACGGTTACGAGCCCTTCTTCAGGGGTAATGTTCAGCTTCTTAAGCACCGTATCCGTATCGCTGTCTTGCACGGTAAAGTCTTTAATGTCAGTGCCGATCGCCGCTACCTGAATGTACAGCTTCTGATATTTCTTGTTCGGGTAGAGCATGAACGAACTGCCGCGAGTGCCGCTGCCATTATCGAAATGGACATCTTTGTAGTCCTTATCTTTATAGACGGTTTTGTCAGGATCTTTGGTATGGTACGACGAGTCAAAACCGGCTGCAATGGAGACTCCTTCCGTCTGCTCGCCTAATGAAATGGTATTGGAGGCGGCATCGAATTTAACGGTAACTCCGAGCAGATCCGACACAGAACGGACTGGCAGATACGTAGTATCCTTATAAGAAATCGGAGCGATCACTGCACCGCTGCTATTCTTCAGCTGCACAGGCTGGCCATCTACCTTGAATTTAATTCCCGGGTTCAGAAAAGCTTTGATCTCCTGCAGATTGGCTCCGGCGTATACCCCCGTTCCCATTCCTCCAAGTACAGCAAAAACAGTCAGCGCAGCGGTTAATTTCTTTTTCACCCGATCAAACTCCTCTCCATGTATTTCAAATTTAAAACTTACATACTGGGAGTATAATAAATCTTACCATAATATGCAAATGACTTAGAATCTGTCGTAATACAAAAAAACACCCCGCCTTCCGGCAGGGAATCCACACATCCAATTCTAATTGGCTATGTATCAATTAGAACTCATCATTTTTGTGAACGGATTCGTAATGGTTGCGGATTTCCAGATTCTTGGCATGATTGTACAGATCTAATGCAACAATTCCTCTGCGCGCGAGCTTCACTACCAGAACGAATAAATAAATACCGAGCCCCAGACATGCCAGCCAGATTAAAAAGAAAAATATGCTGAATCCGCCGGCAAGCCATGACCCAAAACCTGTTGCCATCATTTCTCACAGCCCCTCTCCTCGTAATCGTATTAGAGTTCAGAATGTTTAAGTAAATCATAATAGCTGTGGAACTCTGCCATGATCAGCGACCGTTGTCTTTGGGCGGTACCTGATATTGTCCGGTCAATGGATCATACTGCGGACGTTCCCCGGCTATCTCTAGCTCAATGCGCTGCAAGGAATAGACAAGTTCACCGAAGCCAATAAAAAACATACCGGCTATGCAGGAAACGGCGAGGAATATAACAACTGCAAGCACACCGCCCAAATGGAATCCCACTGGAATACAAGCAAATACCCCCAGCACGATGATCGCCACGCCAAAATACTTCAGGTAAGCCCCTTTCATCAGTTGTCCTCCTTGTGATTGCTCAGTATTTAGTAAGGTTAGCATATTTCTTGTGGAACTATTTGTAAATGAGTCATGTGACAACGCTGCCGGGCGAGATGATGGTGATCAAAGGTTCAATTAAAAGTTCAATTAACGGTTAATCAATCCGTAACTGCTACTCCTTCGCCGCTGGAATACAGAAGCATCCAAGGCAATCACTGACTCCATCGAGAAATTGATTCTGTATGATATTCTCCTGTGATCTCAATTAAATTACCATCCGGATCTTCGAGCATGAAGCAGTGATAAGGGCGCACAACATGGATATAGAAAATCTCAGATACGGCTCCGATCTCCAGTGACTTCACCCGCTCATACTCAGCATTCAAATCAGAAACGTTGAAGTTAAGGATCACATTATTCCCGTATCGAACCTCACTTTCTTGCTTATAATTCAAATACGCCTCATTAAAATGCTCCGACACATCGCTATTCGTGCGGATCAATTCCTTATCGAATTCCGGATTCCAAAGAGCGATCGTGTTCCCGCAGTGGAATTGTACCCAGCGCTCCAGCTTCCGGGAATCTGCTTTCATATTCAGCAAAGCTTCATAAAAGGCAATGGAACCCTTCATATCACGGACGATTAGGTACGTACAACCCAGCTGCATTGGAATCTATCTCCTCTATAGTGAAAATATTAATTACGAGACCACTATAGCGAACATACGATCTCTTTGCAACGAGGTTTTATACTTACTGCATAAGGAATAGTTGTATTTCGTGCAGTTATAAGACGGCGAAAACCCGGTTGATTTAGGATAAGTGCATTCTGTACAACTAAAATCGAGAAAAGTGTTCGTTTGCGGCGTAGCTGTTATTTTAGTTGTATGAAGTGCAGTTATAGCTCCCCCGAGTCATAAATCGCCCGCTTTAGTTGTACAAAATACAGTTAAACATGAAGCGAGCGTCTCGAAGTACGCGATCAGACGGTTTTTTAACGAATAAAAGATAACAATCTTTTTTCCTGATGCATTTATTTGTAACGCAGATCGGAGAATCCGGCAAGTGGAAACGGCTATTCCATCCTCAAGGGATGGAATTAGTTTCAGCGAGAAATTGAAGGATAAAGTTTGGCGTGAAACTAATCTTTCTTATATTTCAAGGCAAAATTGTTTGGGCGGACGATTGATTTTCGCGCCGGTTTATTTTACAATGAGTTCATAAACGCGCGTTTACAATAGAGGGGGTACACCATGCGAAGCGAAGATATTGCCAAGCTAGCCGGGGTTTCGCGAAGCACAGTATCCCGTGTAATCAACAACTATTCCAATGTCCCTGAGGAGACCCGGGCCAAGGTGCTGAAGGTCATTGAACAGCATCAGTACGAGCCTAACAGCTTCGCCCGGGCTCTGGCCGGCAAGAAGACCGATACGATCGGGCTTTTTGCAATCAGCATGAATGAGAAAGAGAACGCGACGCGGATCTATCAGAATAACTACTTCGCCCCGTTCGTCGATGCCGTTGTTGACACGGCGAATGCCCGCGGCTGTTATGTTCTGATTCACACCGTATATTCTCCCGACGACTTCCTGAAGGTGAAGCAGGCTTTCCTGCAGAAACGGATTGACGGCGGTATTATCGTCGGTACCCAGAAGGATATCGGAATTGTACGGGAAATGGTCGGTCTCGACTCGCCGCTTGTGCTGATTGATTATGACATTTCGGAGATTACGTCGGAGCATCTGGACCGCAATCATCTGGCTATAGTGAATTCTAAGGATTATGAGGGTACGGCTGAAGCCATTGAGTACCTGATCGGTCTCGGCCATGAGGAAATTGGCATGATCTGCGGACGGATGAACACGTACTCCGGACGGGAACGCTACACGGCTTACGAGGATACGCTGAAGCGCCATGGGCTTACGCTGAATGAGAATTTCATCCTACAGGGTGATTTCCTTAAGGAAACCGCCTATGAAGAGGTGAAGAAGCTGCTGAATTCCGGCGGCCCGCTGCCGACTGCGTTCTTCTCCTCCAATGATGATATGGCTATTTCGGCCATGGAAGCGTTCTCCGAGCATGGCATTTCCGTGCCGGAGGATATGTCTATCGCGGGGTTTGATGATGTGCAGCTCGCTTCCCGGATTCATCCCAAGCTGACCTCCGTCCGTCTGCCGATTTACGAAATGTCCAAGGCCGCTGTCGAGAAGGTCATCGAGCTGTGCGATTCACAGCAGCCGACCTTCAGCACTATCAGTTTCCCGGCGCGTTTGGTGGTAAGAGATTCCTGCCAGCCGCCGAAGCAGTAATGTTTCAGGATACAGAAAAACCCCTTACCCCGAGGGGATTTTTTCTCAGCTTTGTAAACGCGCGTTCACAATTGAAAGGAGACTTGTCTCTAATGAAATTCGGAACTTTTGACGACACTCGCAAAGAGTATGTAATCAACACCCCAAAAACACCTTACCCATGGATCAACTACCTCGGCAACGAGCAATTTTTCGGCCTCATCTCTAATACTGCCGGAGGTTACACCTTCTACCGCGATGCGCGCATGAGAAGACTTACCCGTTACCGGTATAACAATATTCCGCTCGATACAGGCGGACGCTACTACTATCTGTACGATGACGGTGATTTCTGGACCCCGGGCTGGATGCCGGTAAAACGCGATCTGGACTTCTACGAATGCCGCCACGGTCTGGGCTACACTTCCATCACAGGCGAGCGTAACGGAATTTCCGTGAACCAGCTTGCTTTTGTACCGATGGGCCACAATGCTGAAGTACACCGCCTGATCGTTAAGAACACGGGCAACGCGAAGAAGACTGTTAAGCTGTTCTCTTTTGCCGAGTTCTGCCTGTGGAATGCCAACGATGATATGACGAACTTCCAGCGTAACCTCAGCACCGGTGAAGTTGAAGTGAAGGATTCCGTGATCTATCACAAAACTGAATACCGTGAGCGCAGAAACCACTACGCTTTCTATTCTGTAAATAAAGAAATCGCCGGCTTCGATACCGACCGCGAATCCTTCGTGGGGATGTACAATGGTCTGGACGCTCCGCAGGCAGTTGCTGCAGGTGAAGCTACCAACTCCGTGGCCAGCGGCTGGTCGCCAATCGGCTCCCATGCCCTCAACATCACGCTGGAACCAGGCGAAGAGCAAAGCTTCATCTTCGTACTCGGCTATATCGAGAACCCGGAAGATGAGAAATGGGAATCCCTGAACGTTATCAACAAAAAACCGGCGCAGGCTGTAATCGATCAGTTCGCTACAGATGCCCAGGTAGATGCTGCATTGGCTACCCTGGCTGCACACTGGGATAACCTGCTGTCCAAATATCAGATCCAGAGCGGTGACGACAAGCTGAACCGGATGGTTAACATCTGGAACCCGTACCAGTGTATGGTTACCTTCAACATGTCCCGTTCCGCTTCTTACTTCGAATCCGGAATCGGCCGCGGTATGGGCTTCCGCGACTCCAACCAGGACTTGCTCGGCTTTGTCCACCAGATTCCAGAGCGTGCCAGAGAACGTATTCTTGATATCGCCGCTACCCAGTTCCCTGACGGCAGTGCGTATCACCAGTATCAGCCGCTTACCAAGAAGGGCAATAACGAAGTCGGCTCCGGCTTCAACGATGATCCGCTATGGCTGATCTCGGGTACTGCTGCCTATATCAAGGAAACCGGCGACTATTCGATTCTCGATGAGCAGGTTCCTTTTGACAGCAATCCGGATCACACCGCTACCCTGTTCGAGCACTTGAAGCTGAGCTTCGAGCATGTAACGAATAACCTCGGACCTCACGGCCTGCCGCTGATCGGACGCGCGGACTGGAATGACTGTCTGAACCTGAACTGCTTCTCCACTGAGCCGGGCGAATCGTTCCAGACTACTGAGAATATCGCAGGCGGCGTAGCGGAATCCGTGTTCATCGCAGGTCTGTTCGTCTTCGTTGGACCGGACTATGCTGAAATCTGCCGCATGCGGGGACTGGATGATGTCGCTGCAGATGCGGTTGCCAAGATCGAGAACATGAGTGCCATCACCCTGTCCCACGGCTTCGACGGCGACTGGTTCCTGCGCGCTTATGACCACTACGGCGACAAGATCGGCAGCAAGGAGAACGAAGAAGGCCAGATCTTCATCGAGCCGCAAGGGATGTGTGTAATGGCGGGTATCGGTGTGGAGAACGGCGAAGCAGCCCGTGCGCTGACTTCCGTTCAGGAACGTCTGGATACAGACTACGGTATCGTATTGCAGCAGCCTCCTTACTCCAAGTACTACGTGAACCTGGGTGAAATTTCTACGTACCCTCCGGGCTACAAAGAAAATGCCGGTATTTTCTGCCACAACAACCCATGGATCATGATCGCTGAAACAGTCCTTGGACACGGCGACAGAGCCTTCGATATCTACAAAAAAATTGCTCCGGCTTACCTGGAAGATATCAGCGAAGTTCACCGCATGGAACCTTACGTGTACTCGCAGATGATCGCCGGTAAAGATGCTGTACGTCACGGGGAAGCGAAAAACTCCTGGCTGACAGGTACAGCTGCATGGAACTATGTAGCGATTACACAGTCCATTCTCGGTATCCAGGCTGACTTTGCCGGTCTGAAGGTTGACCCTTGTATCCCGACGGAGTGGGACAGCTTCGAAATCACCCGCGTCTTCCGTGGAGACACTTATGTCATCTCGATCCAGAACCCGAACCATGTGTCCAAAGGCGTAGCCAGCCTGACTCTCGACGGCACTGCTGTTGAAGGTAACATCATCGCTCCTGTGGGCGACGGTGCGGTTCACCAGGTTGTAGTTACATTGGGTTAATTCGCATTACTGAAAATAGCCCCCGGTTGTTCCGCCTAAGCGGTTCAGCCGGGGGCTATCTTGTTGCAGAGAAACAAAATAGCGAAATTAAGATACATTTGTCCACTTACTGCCCAAATGGGCAGGTTGGTTTCAGCATTATATACGGTAGCTACCGATCGTAAGAGTAAACTACGGAATCCAGACCTTCATCTCGCCGCTACCGCGGTTACCCCACAGATAGTAAGGGACTGCGGTTACCTTCACTTCTTCCAGCGGCGCCTTCTCTCTGCTGTACAGCCCTCCGGTCCAGGCCGCCTGAGCTACACGGAAGCCGTCGCCTTCTACCACTACAGCACCGCCAAGCAGCAATTCATCATACGTCTCGGTGAATGGCGCTGCTTCACTCAAGGAAACCGAGCTTAGCGGTTCACTGTTATCTGCCGCTTCCAGGCAGTAGACCAGCGGTCCGCGCTGGATGGCAGTCTTCCCGGCGTCGGCACGCAGATTCGGATGGGCGTAAACGCGGTGCGCTTCCATCGGCAGAGTCAGCTCAATCACGTCGCCGGCCTTCCATTCCCTGCGGATCACGGCATAGCCCTGCTGCAAGCTTGCAGCAGAATCGACTAACGCCTCTCCGTTCACTCTGATCTCCACGTTGCCGCTCCAGGAAGGAATACGCAGCGCCATTCCGAACTCTCCGGCTTCCGCAGGATCAACCTTCAGGGTGACGGTTCCATCCCAAGGGAAACGGCTCTGCTGGCTGATTGCTACCTCTGTGCCGCCCAGCGTGGTCTTCAGCTCACTGCCGATATACAGGTTAGTGTATAGTGTATCGCCGTGCTCAGTGTAGATATACTGGTTCAGCGAGGTCAGCAGGCGCGCCACGTTCGGCGGACAGCAGGCACAGCCGAACCAGCCCTGGCGCTCCGATTTGACATGATGTTTGCCGGGGTTACAGCTGCAGGCCTGCGGCCATACTTCAAGCGGATTCACGTAGAAATAGTGTTTGCCGTCCTGTGCCATGGAGCCGAGCACATTGTTATAGAGCGCACGCTCCATCACGTCGGCATACCGGGCGTCCGGGGTCAATTCCAGCATCCGCTTGGCAAAAAAGATCAGCCCGATCGAAGCGCAGGTCTCCGCATAGACCGTATCATTCGGCAGATCATAATCAAAGGTGAACGCTTCACCATGATGTGTAGAACCGATTCCGCCGGTGATATACATCTGTTTCTCCGTCATATTGTTCCACAGGCGCACGCATGCTTCGCGCAGGCCCTCATCTCCGGTAAGCCGGGCCAGATCGGCCATGGCTGTGTACATATAGACCGCACGGACCGAATGTCCCAGAGCCACGCTCTGCTCACGGACCGGGATATGGGCCTGATTATAACTGATATCCACACTGCTTGTAGCCGTACCTGTCCAGTGCGTTACCCGTCCTCTTTGTTCCCACTCCTGATGCAGGAAGTTCGGTTCCTGTCCACGCTGATCAATGAAAAAGCTGCTGAGCTTCAGATATTTCTCTTCACCGGTCAGCCGGTACAGCTTCACAAGGGCCAGCTCAATTTCCTGGTGACCATCGTAGCCCTTCAGCTTCCCCTCTTCCGGTCCGAAGACGGTTTCAATATGGTCAACGAACCGCCGTACAATGCCCAGCAGTTTGTCTTTGCCGGTCGCTTCATAATAGGCCACTGCCGCTTCAATGAAATGCCCCGCACAATATAGCTCATGGCAGTCCAGCAGGTTCGTCCAGCGTTTGCCCGGCTCTTTGAGTGTAAAATAAGTATTCAGGTATCCGTCTTCGTGCTGTGCTTCGCCGACCAGCTCTATCATCTCATCCGCCTGGCGCTCCAGCTCAGGATCACGCTTGATGCTGAGCGAATAGCCTACAGCCTCGAGCCATTTAGCTACATCACTGTCCTGAAAGACCCAGCCTTTGAATTCGCCTTCTCTCCTGCCGGCGGCAATTTCAAAGTTGGCGATGGCATGGCTTGGCTCCGCACCGGCTACCCGGTCATGCAGCGCCTCATACTGGTAAGGAATAACGGTATCCTGAACCAGCCGGATATAACGCCCCCAGTATTCATCCTGAATAGCTACCTGCCGGCTTGTGTCAGTAGCTTGCTGAATATCTGCATATTTACTCAATGTGTTATCTCCCCTTTTCATTTCATCCTCGCTATTTGCAATTATAGACGGTAAAATGAATAAAAAACAGAATCATAAGCAACTCTGTTTTTGTACTATTTCACACTCAGATTTCTAACCTTCCACGGAAATCCGGCTAATTGAAAAGAGCTTGCGAAAGGAGCAGATATGCCAGCCAGTCCTGCCTATATTCATCTGTCGGCGCCGCCGTTCCCCTATTTCCTGGAATGCGGCCATACCGTATATTTGCCCGGCGAGCAGCATCCAAACCGCAGCCGCATGGGGAAATTCGATCTTATCATTGTAGAACAAGGCTGCCTGTTCATCGGTGAGGATGATAAGGAGTGGGCGGTAACCTCCGGGCACACCCTCCTTCTGCTGCCGGACCGCTATCATTATTCAGTTAAACCCTGCGAGGAGGTCACCTCCTTCACGTGGGTTCATTTTCACACGGTCGGTGAGTGGATGGAAGCGGAAGGCGATCCTGTATATGCTGAGCGGGAGAAGCATTTCCGGCAATTCCTGATTCATCCTTATACGATCCGCATCCCCCAGTACGGACCACTCCCGGCCCCCTTCGCGCGGAGCGGACAGGCAGAGCAATTGCTGCAGCTTAGTCAGGGACGGCGCTCCAGCTCTGTATGGCAACAGCAGCGCATCTTTGAGGAGATGCTGCGGATGATGGATCTGGCCCAGCAGGATACTGCGGGCAGCCAGGCGGCAGAGATCGCTGAGCAGACGGAGGCCTACCTGCGCAATCATTTTACGGAGGATCTCACGAATGCATCCCTGGCGGATGCGCTGCATTTTCACTACAATTATCTGGCCCGCTGCATGAAACGTGTCTATGGGCTAACCCCCATGGAATACTTGACGGATTACCGGCTGGAGCAGGCCAAGCTGCTGCTCCTCAAGACAGAAATCCCTATTTCCGGGATTGCAGAACGCACCGGCTTCGAGAGCACCGCCTACTTCTCCCGGCGCTTCAGCCGGAAGGTTGGCCTCTCTCCGCTGCGCTTCCGCAAGCGTTACTCCCGCTGAATCAGCAGCACAAGCGCTTCTAGGCAGGGAGCGGGGAGTCTACCTAGGCTCAGCCGGAAGCATTCGGAATTCATGTGCATCCCGGCAATACGATAATCCACGGATCCGGACAGATTTCGCTGTGTATGCTCTGATCTGTCCCCCCGGTTCCAGCACCTCCTCTGTACCATCCTTCAGCACAACTGATACCTGAACCTCCGATAGTGCCGCAGCCAGAAGCTCCATGTCGCTCTCCAGCACTTTATAGATATAATCCATCGGGCTACACCTGCTTTACTGTGACTTTATTTAGTGCACTTGAATAACACTGATTGCACTGGACAACCTAAACTACGTTCATAACCTATTTGTAGAGGAGTTATGTAATTATGGGAGTTCTAAACGGCAGCCCCAAAGATGAACCGCTTCACTATGGTGAGATCTTCAATCTGTGGCAGGTCTCGGCAACAGCCAAATTGTCCTTATCTACCTACCAGGCGTTTCACTTTCATGCCGGGGACCAGGATCTGAAGAAGATTATCGATGATCTTATGGATCAGGCACAGCAGGAAATTAAGGACTGTGACAAAATCCTCAAGCTGAACGGCTTCGTGCCTCCGCCTGCACTGCCGGACCGTCCCTCCGTCAAGCTCGAGGATATCCCGGCAGGTGCAAGGTTCTCCGACCCCGAGATTGCTGCGGCTCTCTCCGGTGCAGTATCGCTCAGTCTTGTGGTCTGCAGCCAGGTCATGGGCATGTCGATCCGCGAGGATATCGGCGCAATGTTCATGAAGATCCACGCGCAAATGGCCGCCTTCGGCATGGCACTGCTCAAAATGAACAAGCAGAAAGGCTGGCTGATCCCGCCTCCGCTGCAGCTAAAGAAACCAGAGCCGGTTCATGCCTGAGCAACTCACTTCTAATCCTGCGCAAGCAGGATTTTTTGTTTAATAGCTATTTTTTTCCAGACGGGCGCATATTTATTAAGACATGCCTTAAGTCTGGAGATGCTGAAGATGCGTTCATATCCCAAGTATGTCATTATTCTGCTGGCCAGCCTGCTGATTGCAGCGGGAACCAACTTTTTTCTGGTGCCCTATAAAATACTCGATGGGGGAATTATCGGCATTGCCCTCATCATTAATTACATCTCCGGCATCAAAATCGGACTGGCCATCATTGTTTGCAGTCTTCCAATCTTCCTGCTGGCCTGGTTCCGGGAGCGGGATATTTTCTATAACAGCATTCTGGGGCTGATGACTTCATCCTTTCTGATCGAACTGCTCGGGCCGCTGCAATATTACTTTCTGTATTATATCGAACTCGGTTCCATCTCCAGCGCTATTATAGGGGGCTTCCTGATGGGCAGCGGGCTCGGCCTGATGCTGCGGTTCAAAGCCAGTACGGGTGGAACAGATCTGCTGGCAAAGTTTATGAAACGTTACATTCCGCTCAATGTCGGAGTGATTATTTTCCTGACGGATTTCGTAATTATCGGCGCCGGTGGTGCACTGATCTCCAAAGAGACTTTTTTCCATTCCATATTGACTATTGTCTCCGGCGGTGTTGCCACCGGTCTATGTACGCTGGAAGACTAGACTGGACTGCAAAGAACGCGTCCTTAGGCTGTCCGGTTGCCAGACAAATATATTATTCGTCAGAATATATGGAATAAAGGTTGAAATTTTCACACATTCCGGCGACAATCGAATAGATAACATTCCCGGGGAGGATCGACGAAGTTGGATAGCACAAGCAACAATAGCAATACTACCGCGCATGATATTATAGACCTGTGCCTGCTGGCCGGCAAAATCATGCTGCAAAGCGGCGCCGAAACCTACCGCGTGGAGGATACCATGAGTCGTATGGCCGCATCGCTCGGATTCCCTGGAGCGCATAGCTACGTTACGCCGACAGTCATTATGTTCACCACCAGCCGAACCGAACCGGTGAAGCTGTTCCGGATAGCTGAACGGACGACCGATCTGCAAAAAGTGTCAGAGGTCAATGACATCTCGCGGCGGCTGAGCGAACGCCAGCTTACCGCCGCCGAAGCCCGCGAGCGTCTGGGTATTGTCGACGACGCGGCGCATGCTTATCCGGTCTGGCTGCAGACTGTAGCTGCCGCCCTGACCGGCGCCTGCTTCACCGTAATGTTCAAGGGCAGCCTGTGGGATGCCCTTCCGTCGCTGCTGATCTCCGGGGTCGGCTTCGCCGCCGTCACCTATCTGCACCGCCTGGTTCAGATCCGTTTCTTCGCGGAGTTCATCGCCTCCTTTATCATCGGCCTGCTGGCTTTCTTCTCCGTAAGGCTTGGCATCGGACAAGAGATGGACAAGATCATCATCGGCTGCGTAATGCCGCTTGTACCGGGGCTGCTCATCACGAATGCCGTCCGTGACCTTATGGCCGGCCATCTGGTGTCCGGCCTGTCTAAGGGAGCCGATGCCTTCCTGACCGCCTTTGCCATTGGAACCGGCATCGGACTCGTGCTGTCCCTTTTCTAATTACCACTTGAAAGAGGTAGTCCTACATGATTTTGCAACTCATAACCAGTTTCATCGCTGCCTCAGCCTTCTGCGTTCTGTTTAATGCGCCGGTGCGCGCACTGCTTCAATGCGGTTTCGCCGGAATGATCGGCTGGATGCTGTATCTGCAGCTGGATGACAGATGGGATACCGTTGTTGCCACCTTTGGTGCCACCGTGATTGTCGGAGTGATCAGCCAATTTTTTGCGCGTTCCTTCAAAATGCCGGTGATTATATTCAGCGTCGGCGGAATTATCCCGCTGGTTCCGGGCGGCCTGGCTTATGACGCCATGCGCCAGTTCGTGGAGAATGACAACAACCAGGGAATTCAGTTTGCCGTACAGGCGCTGCTGCTGTCCGGGGCCATCGCCGCTGGCCTTGTGCTGAGCGAGGTACTGGGACAGATGTTCCGGAGGAAGCACGTATCCGGATAGCTGTTCCCCAGGGTTCCGCCGGCCGGCACGCCCTAACCGTACATAAAGCCCGTTTGCCTGCATGGACCTGGTCCTTGCAAGGCAAGCGGGCTTATTGCGTTGTACGGTGGCATCCACCGGTGCCTGCTTCCCTATTAGATTACATACACATGCCTAATTGTTGTACGTATTGCAACTTTGAACTACAGAAACTGGGTGATTCTTAAGGATTGTTGTATGTAATACAATAATTGCCCCGCGTAACCGCTCGGATAAGGAGCAATGCTGCATTTCCTACAACAATTCTTGATTACTCTCGATATCACGAAAAGAATGTTATATTTCGTGCAGGAATTTAGTTAGTGGCTTCTGGCAACGGGTAGCGATTAGCCGATGATTTTCTCATAGCTGACAATATCCAGCCACCGGCCGAATTTGCGGCCGATCTCTTTGAATAAGGCGCTCTGCTCGTAGCCGTGCTTCGCGAACAGGCGGCGGCTGGGCTCATTGTCTGCACATACGGTAGCTACCAGTACATGGAACCCAAGCTCGTTAGCCCGCTCTTCAATGAACCGCAGCGATTGCCCGCCCAGACCTTGTCCTCCGCTGCCGGGCTTCAGGTAAATACTGACTTCACCGGAGGTATCATAAGCTTCTTTGTTCTTGTGCCGAGTAATCAGCACGTATCCCTGCAGCTCCCCTTCCCGAAGAAGGACATATGACTTAAATCGCGGATCCCCGTTCAGCACAGACTGGCGCATTTGCGTCAAGGTCTGCGGCTCGGTATGAAACGATACGGTGGTGTTAAGTACATAATAGTTATAGATATCTAGCACACCGGCCAGATGTTCCTCAGTAATTTCTGCAAAGTGCAGCCCGCTAGCAAGCAATTCTCCCATCATTCATTAATCCTCCCATATGGATGTTTCCAGCTGATCTACGAACCGCCGCAGCTTACCCGCGATCTTGAGATTAATAGCCCCGTTCTGATACATTTCCTGTACGGTATTCCGCTGCTCCTGAATGGCCTGCAGCTTCAGTTCCAGCTTCTCGTCATCGACGACACCATCTTTACTCCAGCCTTCGCCCTGCACCAGCCGGGATTCCAGCCGCTCATACTTGTCGATGACCTTCTGCGAGGCAAGCCGGTTCTCGTCGCTTATTCCGGCGCTGACGGCTGACACGGCCGCCTGGCACATCGCAATCTTCGCTGCCCGGGCACTTTCGGCATTCTGCACTGCACGCCGGCCCTCTTCCCCATTGAAGCGGCCCGAGAACAGGCCGGAGAACAGACGCTGAATTTCAGTTACTGTGAACTTAATTTGTGTATCCAGACGTCTGCAGAGCAGCGATTCCGTATGATCGAGCAGCTCCTCCATCTTCACGGCGACTGGGGCGGGTACCGCACCGTTCTCCAGCATCCGCCGCAGTTCTGTGCGCTCTGCCTCCAGGCCGCTCAGCCGGGCTTCAACGCCCAGACGCCGGAACTGCTCCGTGGCCGGATCACTGTCCGGCTTGGCCGTGCACAGCCGGTCGATCTTGTCTGTGAACTCCAGTAAGACAGGCTGTGTCGCCCGCTCCGGGCTCTCCGTAACCAGGCTACGCAGCATCGACATCCCGGCGTCGATCACAACATTCCTGGCTGCCAGTTCCGTATTTCCGTAGCCAATGGTCTTCACCACGGTCTCCTCTTTGTCGGCCAGCAGCGGCAGGAAGATGCTGGCAATGATTAACGACATCAGAATGACACCTGCGGCCAGCGCAATAATCAAATCCCGTTCAGGGAATGGCGTGATACCGTCCCCGAGCACAAGGGGAATGGAGAAGGCACCTGCTAATGTTACCGCTCCGCGCACCCCGGAGATTGAAGTAATGACCTGTGACTTAAGCGGCGCCTTCTCTACCCGGCGGAATCGGCTCTCCCATAAGGAATAGGCATAGACCCATAGAAAACGCAGCGCAATGAGCAGCGCGGTAATCGCCATCGCATACCCCGCAACCATAAAGTTGTTCAGCCTCTGATCGCGGTAGATGACCTCTACCACATCCGGTACGGATACTCCAAGGATCAGGAATACCAGACCGTTCAACACCAGCAGCAGCACCGACCAGGTGCTGGCTGATACAAGCTGCAGCTTATACTGCGGCGATACGGCCCTGTCCTTCTCAATAGCAAACATTACACCGCCGGCCACTACGGCCAGGATGCCGGATACGCCAATCTCTTCACTGATCAGATAAATAATAAACGGTGTTAGAATCTGCAGCAGCACATGGATCGTCACATCCTCCATGCCGAATCTGCGGATGAATACACTGAGGCGGATCAGCAGAAAAGAGAGCACCGCACCCAGAAGCAGACCCCCTGCGGCAATCATTACAAAGCTGAGCGATGCCTTAGGAAACGAGAAAACTCCTGTAACCATGGCCGCGATCGCAAATTTGAAGGCAACCAGGCCGGAGGCATCATTCATCAGCGATTCACCTTCAAGGATACGGTGTATACTCTTCGGCAAATGCACCCGTCCGGCCAGCGCACTGACCGCTACAGCATCCGTAGGTGACAGAATCGCCGCCAGTGCAAAAGATGCCGCCAGCGGAATTGAAGGAATCATCCAGTGAATGGCATAACCTGCGACAAAAACCGTTACAAATACAAGCCCCAGCGCCAGCAGCAATATGGGTGCCCTAAGGTTCCACAGCTCATCACGCGGTGTCCGTCTCCCGTCATTGAACAGTAGAGGGGCAATGAACAACACAAAAAACAGCTCAGGCTCAAAAGACATATGTATTCCGGTCGGTACAAGTGCAGTAATGATCCCTAGTCCGATCTGAATTAGAGGAACCGGCACAAACGGAATGAAACGGTTCACGATATTCGATACCGCGATAAGCCCGAGCATCAGCAGTACAGCGAGAAAAGTCTCCAAGCCCCATCATCTCCCGAATATCTTTTTTCAATATATTATATCCTCTATTTGCATTGACTGCATAAACGCCAATAAACGGAAGACACACCGGAATTTCCGCTTGTGCCTCCCGCTATATTCTCTTTTCAGAATCCATCCGGCTGATGAGGTAGTTAGAGCCTCAAGCCAGCCGCAGAATATCGCTGATGATCTCCTTGTCAACATCCAGATCGAACTTCCGGCCCCAGAAGCAGCCTGCACCTTGCTCGCGAATCCGTTGGTAATCCTCGGCCCGCAGCGTTCTGGGGAATTCCGGTCCAGTGTCCCAATCCGTATAGCGTTTGATCTCATTGATTACTTTATCCTTATATTTACTGTTCAAAATAATAGAATGGAAGAAGATCTCATCGCCGCAGAACGAATTCCTGAACAACCGGACGTATCCGGGATGCTCCGCGATGAATTCGAGGATATACTGCATGCATTCCCCGGTAAGCGACATCCAATTCGAGCCCTTATACAGCACCTCCGGCAGTTCCTTCAGGCTGCGCTTAAGCCAGGGTACCGACATCACCAGATTGATGTATCGGTTGCGGATCTCTGAGACAGCTTTGGCCCGGGAGACCAGGAACCTCGGATAATATACAGACACCCGGTACAGGCAGCCCCACATTTCCGCCTCATTTGGAAGCTGCAGATGCTTGACGAACTCCTGTCCTTCATGCTCCTTGAAGAAATCAGCAATCGTATCGTTCGAGGCAAGAGGCAAATCCTGCCCGCTGATGATATGAACATAGTTATAATTCCCGCTTGCCCGGATCAGTTCAAAGCACTTCAAGATACATTCAATCTGGCCGTAATGGCCCCACTGTACGTCTACCGGCTGCTCTACGAAATGAATATCTTCGCGATGGATAATTTGCTCTTCGATGCCGCTTTTCTTATCCACATGCATGAAAAACTCCACATGCTCATCCGTTAAACGATCGATTAGCAAATTAATCTGCTGAGGGCTCTTGTGACAGAGGACAACATAAGCCATTTTGAAATTGTGCAAAAGATTCATCCTTTCGCTCATTTATTTCCACATATTATAGGGGAATGAGCCAAAATGGACAAGCTTTCATTCCTATCAGCCTTTGACAAGCAACCGGATTCCAATATTCCACGGGTCTCTCAAGGTTGTAATGCCGCCTTCTACTTCTACAGGGTACCCCGCTTGCTTCACACGTTCCGCCACTTCCGATACATCCCCGCTGCCCGGAAGCAGCAGAGTGAAATAATCGATGCCCGCCGCATGGGCCGGAGCCGCCTTAGCACCTTGTCCCGCCCAGACATTAAGCCCCATATGGTGATGATATCCTCCCGCCGAGATGAATAGTGCAGCGTCCCCGTAATGAGCGGTTATTGCAAAACCAAGCGCATCCACATAGAATTTCTTGGCCTCCGCCAGATCGCCTACATGAAAGTGCACATGCCCGATCACCGTGCCCGCAGGCAGTCCGGTCCAGCTCAGCCCTTCGGAAGCCGCCAGTAAGCCGTCCACATCAACCGGGTCTGTAGTCATCACCACATTGCCAGTAGGCTCGTACTTCCAGGTGTCGCGCGGCCGGTCGCGGTATATTTCAATGCCGTTATTGTCAGGGTCCTGAATGTACAGCGCTTCGCTGACCAGATGATCGCCCTGGCCGATCTCGATGCCCGCATCAATCAGATTACGCAGCACCAACCCGAGACTTGGACGGTCGGGCACCAGAATCGCGAAATGATACAGTCCGGCTGCCGAATTACGGCGCAGAATCAGGGCCTGTTCAATCTCCCGCAGCACCAGAAGCACATGCACACCATCCGCGGTCATTTCCACTTCACGCCCCTGCCGGTGCAGGATCTTCAGTCCGATTACATTCTGATAAAAGGTGAGTGAACGCTCCAAATTGCTTACTCTAATCTGTACTAGTCCAATTTCCAGTTCTTGCGGCAATGCTGCTGTTGTCGTCATATAAACCCCTCCTGAATAAAAGCATATGGATCATATAAAAAAGCCAAACCCTCCGGTGCCGTTCGTGCTCAGTTCTGCTTAGTCTTGACTTTTTATAGAATCATCATTCAAGCTTGTAACTGTTTCCGTTACACATTAACTAACTTTAGTATAGTTGCGCTCTATATGTTTGTCAATTACTTTTCAAAATCAAGGAAATACAAAAACCCGGCCAATTGGCCAGGCTCCGATAGCAGTCATCCGTTGTATTTGGGTTCACTTAGCATTTCAAATGATACATCCTGCGCAGTAATTCTAAGCTCACTCAGCGGCGAATCCAGCAGAACACGTAATTCAAACCCTTGTTCCACCGCATAGATCTCGGTATACAACCAGACCATTCTGTTCAGGCGTTCAGGCAGAACCAGCCCGGTCACCCCGGTAAAGGTTAGTCTGATATCACACTGATAATGCATGGCTCCACTGCAGTCCAGAATGATCTCCACAACCTCCGCCGCCGGCACTGCATATGAAATCACCCTTGAATCATGGAGGGACTTCTCAACTAGCTGAATAGCATGTACAGGCAAGCTGTCCTTAATAGAGAGATACCCTCTATAGTATTTATCATCCAACACCTTCATCCTGGCTTCGTATTCACTACGCCACTGCTGCGCCTTTTCTTTGAACTCAGGTTCAGGATAAGTAGAATTGATTGTTCCGTCATGAATGGAGGGATGGAAGTATTCCGGAAGGTACTTCAGCAAATCCGCTTTGAGGTATTCCAGGAAATCCCTCGTCCTGTCCCTATAGCTGACCCCCTCCGCAGCATGCCACGCAACATCCTCCAGCCAATCCTGCTCCGTCTCAGGGAACACCATAAAGCCGCGCACCTGCATTTCTTCATACCATGATTTTGTATAAAATTTCATTTGGCGCTCCCATACTCCCCTAGTCTCATCTATTGGTAATCTTCGTACCCATATAGACCCGTTGTTCAAGTGTCGCCTGCTGAACCCAGTTCTGTAGCTCCGCCCGGTTAATCATGAACTGCTCATCGACTTTCATATAGGGAATTCCCGTAAGTGACCCGTTATACTTTAGAACCTCGTGCTCTGCCTTGATAATATTCAGCACCTCATTCTCAGTTAAATGCAGAAATTCCGCTGCCTCCGCCATTGTCATTAATGGGCTGTCAGCGGCAGTAGATACAGTCTGCTCTAACAGTTCCGCTTGCTCTTTGGCTTCCGTCTGCAACTGGGCAATCTGTGTTTCCATCGCCTTTTCATTGCTGGATGCACGTTCGTTGCTGATAATCAGACTGCTTGCGATTAAAGAAAGACCCAGAATCAGTGCGGCTCCCAGGATTGTAATTTGATTCTTCATGTACAATATCCCCCTTACTCCTATGTAAAATCAAGGTACAGACAGTCCCCTACCGTCCGCTACAGCCGTTTGTCAATAATATGCTTGTTCTCCTTGATCTCCTTGCGGAGCAGCCGGATTTCCTGAATCAATTCGTCCAATTTGTAGGTAGCCCTAGATCCATCAATGGCCTTTCGGATAATCAGCATAAAGACCAGCAACGACAGGAACCATATAATCAGTACTAAGAACATCATCATATTTCGCGCCTCTTCTCCATTTATTGCAGCAAACCACACCTGGTGTCAGTCTAAACCATCTGGAATAATGTGTAAAGACAGTACCAGCGATTTCTACAGCCGCAAAAAAGGGACCCTGCCGGGAACCGGCAGGGCCAAAGTCTATTATAAGGGGGTCATGTGATTAATATACAGGCCCAACCTTAACGCCTGATGAAAAACACATAAAGGTTTGATGAATTTATAAGTCCTAAACAAAGAGATAGACCCTGCCGAGGCACGGCGGAGTCTATCATAAATGTATCCACTGGGGGGTGGAGATCTTTAATATAATCCCCGAACCTTAAGCGTAAATAAAGCTATGCTGAAAGTTTCCTTAAGTTTCTGTGGCAGTCTACAAAATCTTACATCACGGTCCGGTGCCGCTTGAGGCTACATGCCAGCCCAGCCTGCTTTTCTTCACATAGATGTAGCTTCGCTCTGTTTCTTCAGCATAGTACAGATTACCGTACCTTGGATCATCCTTAATCTGTCCTTCTGTAACCCTGCCCGCAAATGCAGCTGCAGGATCACGGATCAGCAGGCTCTTGCGTACAGCGAGCTCAGGTGTAGGAGAAGGAAAAATGAGCAGATACAATAGCCCGAGCCCGAGCAATACCGTTATCCAGAAAGCAGCGCCTTTTCGCTTGCGCATAGAGTTTCGCATAGCACATTCCTCCTCTGCCTCACGAAACAGGAATTTGATGTACGATCTGATCCAGTGTAACCTCTTGCAGCACATCCTCCATCGCTTTCTGCGCAAGCGAGAACACGGGAATAATCGCACCGGCAATGTTCTTGCCGACCGGACACTCCGGATTCGGATGCTCGTGGACAGAGAACAATGAATCCTCCTCCACTGCATTGACCGCCTTGTAAATCTGCAGAAGCGTGATATCCGCGCTACTTCGGGTAAGCTTCGCACCGGCTACACCGGGGCGGACCTCCACCAGACCGGCCTTGTTCAGCATGCCTGTAAGGCGGCGGATGACAACCGGATTCGTATTAACGCTGCCGGCAATCCACTCCGAGGTGCTTTTACCGTCTTTGTTGCTGTCTATTAAAGTTAGAATATGAATAGCGACCGCAAACCGGGTGCTGATGTTCATGGGAATCTCTCCTTCATACTGACCAGAATGCTTCGCGGTAGATGTAACAATAATAGTTACATTCTAGACAATTGTCAATCCTGCAAGGAGTTCCGTGACCTCTTCGGGGTACTTCTGACTCAGCCGTTTCTTCCCCAGATTGCTCTTTACGATCCGGATCATCCGCTTATCGCCGCTCCCGGCCAGTCTGCGCAGCAAGGCAAAGCCCGCATCCGGCTGGCTGGCGACAAACAGGCTAAGCGCATATTCCATTCCTTTGGATAATACGCGGAGATGCTCAGGATCGCCTTGACTGTATTTGCCCGACAGCAGCTCATCCAGGATTTGCTCTGACAGCTCCAGACTATACGCTGCACAAGAACAATCCTTAAGCAAGGGAGGATGCGCCAGCGCGGCGACAAAAGTTCGCAGTTCCAGTATGGTCGCTTCCATTCTCCAGCTTTCAAGCACCCCAGCCAGCAGCCCGAAGCCGAACTCTCCGATCTGCTGCAACGCCATTGCCGCCGCCTCACGGACGCGCCATCTTGAATCATTCATCGCCCTGCGCAGCCTGCCTTCTATCCCGGATCTTTCTCCCTGCTCCGCATATCCGTAATAGGCACCGCAAGCCAGTAAAGCACAGAACGGAAGATATTCCTTCGGGTCATTAGCCTCCGCTGCAGAAATATCAGTCCAGGAAGCGAGCAGCGACAAAGACTGTGCAGAAAGTCCAGAACGGGCGTAATACCCGGCGAACTCCCCGGCAAGGCTCAGGTTCGCCCGCGGACCCGGCAGCCCGCTCCGGTTCATGAAATCCTCTGCGAGCAGCGGCCATTGCTCACTGTTCTCTATCTGCTGCTGAAACGGCAATGCGGCAAGCTTGCCACTATTCACCTTGATCCCTCCGGTTTCAATGGTTTCCTTCATTGGAGTACATTACAATACCTTGCGCGTCATACGGATAGTCGATCTGCTGCTTCACGGCAGCCATAGCCTCCCGGCCGGCAAATAAGGATACCAGATATAATCCCAGATCAATTGAGGTTGAGACCCCGCCTCCGGTAATAACATTCCCGTCCTGGACAATCCGGGCCTGAACCACTTCCCGGCAATACGGCTCAAGCAGCTCATAAGCCGATGTATGTGTTGTGGCCCTGCGTCCCTCCAGCAATCCGGCAGCACCCAACAGCAGGGCACCGGTGCATACGGATACCAGATAGGGAACCCCGCTTGCTCCCTGAAGCCAGGAGATAAAGCTCTCGTCATGACGCAATGCCCTCGTCCCGAACCCGCCGGGTACAAATACCAGATCATACACTGATAAATCCGGCAGCACTTTACCTGTTTTGACCGTAAGCCCCATTTCATCTGTGATTTCTCCGGCCGGACCGCAGATATCCCACTCCAGCCCTTCCCCTGCAGGGAACTGGCGCAGCCTGTAGATTACATCATAAAAACCCGCAAAATCCAAAAACGTAATGCCGTCAAACAGAATAAAAGCAATTTTCACGCTACCCGCTCCTTCAATATCCGTCGTCCTGCAATATTACTAGCTGTCGTAAGCCTGTAAAGCAACGGGCAAGGCCTGAATGACCACATTGCCTACAGCCGGAAGAGGCAGCAGGACTGCGCTTATAATCTCCTCACGGGTAGCGCCGAGTGATTTGGCATGCTTGACATGAAAGGCCAGCCCGCTCTCCAGCCTGACTGCCGCGAGTACGGAGATATAGGCAATTTCTTCTGTTTTGGCATCAAGCGCACTTGCTGCATCCAGCTTCTGCACGACTTCCCCCCAGGCCTTCTGCTGCTCCGGTGCTTCCTTCATAAACGTCATGAATGCATTGCTGACTTGCGGTAGATTGTCCATTCTTTGTCCCTCCATTGCTAGAATACAATAATAAAGAAGTCCACCCTCTTCAGGGCAGACCGTATCTGTTCGTTCTTAGGTGCTAAGCTCTTAGGCGCTTGTCAGAATAATCGGTTTGCCTTTGGTGACCACAATTGTATGTTCATACTGGGCAACACGGCTGTTGTCCGCCACACTGAGCGTCCATCCATCCGACTGCTGCTCTACAAAATCCGCACCCGTAGACAGGAATGGCTCTATCGTAATGACCTGACCTTCCTTCAGCACAGTCGTTACCCGCGGATTATAGAACGGCAGGATCTCGTAAGGCTTCTCATGCAACGATTTGCCGATGCCGTGGCTGCACAGATTGCGCACAACCTTGTAGCCGCGCTTGTGTGCCTCCGACTCCATGACCCGGCCGATCTCGTTCACCTTCATTCCCGCTCTGAGGTGATTAATCACACTCATCATAGTTTCCTCCGTACTCCGGCAGAGATGGACCAGCTTCTCATTATAAGGAGGCAGTTGAAAAGAGACACCGGCATCCCCGTAGTACCCGTTCAGCTCAGCCGAGACATCAATATTGATTAAATCGCCGGCCTGGATCACCCGTTGACCCGGGATTCCGTGTGCCACCTCTTCATTGACACTGATGCACGTGGTTCCGGGAAAGTTATAGGTTACCTTAGGGGCAGATTTCGCGCCAAAATGGTTCAGAATCCTCGCACCCACTTCGTCCAGCTCCGCAGTCGTCATTCCGGGAACTACACTTTTCTTCATCTCGGCGATGGTGTGGCCTACCACTTTACCGGCTGCCTTCAGTCCTTGCAAATCCTGCAGTGTCTCGCTCGTCATCCTGTTCACATTCCTCTCGTATCTGTTGATTCTCCGGTCATCCGTCCATAGCGGATCGCCACCGCATAATCAGGCCGCCCGGCCTCTTCCGCAAGGTCCGCCGCCTTGTCCCAGTCGTATTCAACCAGCCTGTGGTCAATACACCAGCCGCCCGGTGAACCATTGTCCCTGATGCACAAGCAATAGCTGGCTAAAGGCGTGCCCGACTTCATAACATAGGCATATGGAAGTTCCTCCTCATACGCGGGCAGGCCTACACTTCCGGGGTTCACCGCCTGCTTTCCTTCCGGCAGCTCCAGCAAGTGGAACACATGGCTATGCCCGCAAAAAACAATCCGCTCCTCTATCCTGTGCAGCTCCGCCGCCAATTGTTCCGCCGGCTTATAGATCGGACCGGCAGCTGGCGTAAGTTCCTCCAGCAGGTACTCGGTATTGCTCCACGGTGTTCCGTGACAGAACAATAATCCATCGTAGCTCCACGTTCCGCGGTGGCTTCGGATCCAGCTCTCTTCCTGTTCCCGGAGCAGCGGTTTAACATAACGGTAGGTGAGCGATGTACCCGTCTCCTCCAGCAGCTGCTCATCACAATTCCCCATGATGTTGATTATATCCGGGCGCTGCATCAGCAGCTCTGCAGTAGCCAGAGGGTCTAGCGGCCCGAATAGGCTGTCGCCCAGGTTGATGATAAGATCAGCCTTCAGATTGTCCAGGTCTCTAAGCACGGCTTCAAGTGCAAACCTGTTGCTATGTATATCGGAGATTACAGCGATTATATTGTACAATTGCAGGTCCTCCACTTCCTTATCTTCTCAGCCGCGGTTCAGGGGGCTACTTCCTGAAAAGCAGCTCCGTCCCAGCGGTATGAAGACTCAACCTGCCTGCCAAGAGCGTTGTCATAATGATCCGCCTGGAAACCGCCTTCGACTGCCTCCAGCTTGACCGAATACCGTTCAGGACTACTGATAAACAGCCCGGATGCCGCCCCCTTAATCTGCAGCTCCTGGATCGTATGATCCGGTCTCAATGTAAACAGCTTGAACAATGATCCATTCGAAGAACCATATTGGCCAACCGTAAAATCAGGATTACCGTCTCCGTTGTAATCAGCGAACTGAATCTGGAACAAATCGCCGAAGCTCAATTCTTCGGTGAAATGCCGGCTCAGCGCGAACGTGCCCAGTGCTGCGCCCTGTTCATCCGTAATGGCCAGCCGGAATTGCCCGCTCCAGTTCCGTCCAGCCAGCGGAGAAGGGATGGACCAATCCTCGCTGTAGCTGCCTTTCAGCAGCTGCAGGTTCAGAAATTCCTTGTTTCCTGTGACCGGGAATAAATCATTGCGTGAGACCGTTATCGGACCTTGAGTTACCACCGATGCCTCATCCGCTTCGGACTTCGCCGCTGCTGGACTTCCGCCGCTGAAGATCAGCCTGCGCAGCTTATCGGCATTCTTGGCGGAGACTGTATAGCCTGTCCCGCTGCGCTCAGCGGACAGCAGCAGACCGGTGTTCCCCTCCTGCTCGCCCAGACCCAGAATAAATTCTTCTGTGTAGCCGTCCCCGTACACCAGCTTCATGCGGAAATCCGCATCGTAATCCAGCTCTCCCGCAATACGCTTGCTTGTATTCATGGCAGAAGCCATCGTCTTAATGAACTCGCCGTCTTTGAAAATCCTGGACTCAGAGGGAGCCGTCTCCGCTTGGCTCTCTATAGAGTTATAGGTCAAATCAATTTCAGAAATCCATCTTGAATTAATGTAGCCGAAAGCATTCTGGCAGCCGCTTAATAGCACAACCAGAAAAACAGGCAGAATCAGCTGTAGCCGCCTTATGGGTTCCACCTCCACATCCTTATGTATGATACAAGTATAACAGCCTTCTTAAGCAGAGTGAAATTCACGGATCTCCCGCTTCCGTTCAGAAGGAAACCTATCCGCCCCGGTGTATGGCAAAAACCGGTCCGCTTGATACGCAGGAACCGGTCTGAGCAGCAAATTCAATATGTAGGGAGTAGTCTGCTATATTCCGCTTTAGCTTATAGCCCCTACAGCCTTCATCCAGGCTTCTGCAATCAGCGCATGGCCGGCAGGTGAAGGATGTACGCCATCCCCGGCCCAGAAGGCAGGCTCGGCCTTAACCGACGCGGCGGCGAACAGTCCGTCCAGCGGGACCAATACAGCGCCATATTCACGGGCCAGCTCACGGACCACATGAATTTTCGGGTCCAGGTCCTTACGCCAGCCCTTACGGTCTTCCGGCACCGGCAGTACGAACGGCTCAACCAGCACCAGCTTGGCATCCAGGCTCTGCTTGGTGCGTTCAATCAGATCACGGTAGGAAGCCTCAAACTCAGCTGCTGTAGTCTCCTGCCCGGAATCGAACCAGCGCCAGGTATCATTAACACCGATATAAATCGACACCCAGGTCGGCTTAAGCTCCAGACAATCCCGGTCCCAGCGCTCCTGCAGATCCACGGCGCGGTTGCCGCTGATGCCGCGGTTGATGAAGGTAAGGTTCTTCTCCGGATACTGCAGCCCAAGACGAGCGCCCGCCATCAGCGCGTAACCTACACCAAGTGATGAAGCGTCTGCGTAATTGCGGCCGCAATCCGTGATACTATCACCCTGGAACAGGATGATATCGTTCTTTTGAAATGGCATGCCTGAAATCCTCCTATGAAAACATCTGAAATGGTATAAACATCAACATTATAACAAATAGATTTTCCTGCGAATACGTTTTCATTATATATTTACGGAGTAAATCTGTTCACGGCTCTAAGCGCTTCATTCAGGACAGTATTCAGGTTGCCTTCTGCGGCTTCTCGGTTGATTGCCAGGCCACCGAACCTGGCGGCGATCCGCTCAACTTCAGAAGCCGGAAACCCTCAGATGTAAGGAATGGATGCTCCTTGTGGCGCTGTGCGATCAAGCTAATCACCAGTACTGTGAAGGTTCTTGTGAAGACGCTGATATCAGTATTTAAGCCCGTTGGAATGAGCCTGTATCATCCCTATGATTACTTCAATGACCAGCCCGGGCTGGTCATGATGGATATAATGACCGCTACCCGGCGCAATCAGCTGTCTGCTGGCTGAAGATAATTCCAGGAACTCCGCCTGGTTCTTCTGCTCGATCTCCAGTATCGCATGTGCCGGCCAGTCTGATCCCTCCTCATCCGCAAGCCCCCTGGTTATCACCGATAGCGGAACCTGGCTTGGCATGGAACCCCGGGCAGCAGAGATCTGCTTATAGCTCTGCATCTTATCGATCTGCTCCTTATTGAGCGAAGGGTTCAGCAGGTACGCCCGGTTCGCAGCGATATGCTGCGGGGGCAGCACCCGCTCATAAGTAAGCTCCTTATATTCGCCTGCAGCATCTATCAGTACAATTCCCGCAATCCGCTCCGGATAGCAGCAGGCGAACAATCTGGCTACCAGACCGCCAAAGGAATGACCGACCAGAATATAAGGGGCTTTAATATCCAGCAGTGCCAGCAGCCGGTACAGCTCCTCCACCAGATCCTGGCAGGTGCGCGGTCCCGGCACTCCCGGGCTGGTCCCGGTACCCGCTCTGTCATAAGCGAGCGTTGAGGCATGCTGTGCAATATTCTCCTGGACACCGCTCCAGGAATCGCAACCATCCCCTAATCCGGAAATAAAGATGACAGCAGGTGCACGGTGTGCAGAATATTTATAATACAATCCGCGGCCCTGCCCGTCCGTTTGAACCTCCATCCAATTGCAGATAAATCCGTTCTGAATCATCTTCTCCTCCTAGTGCTGCGCAATAAGTTCATATATAGGATGTATGCCTCATTCAGGATAAAGAAACTTCCAGTAATTTACTATGTTATTTCACACAGCTCTCCTTGCACAGTCTGAATGCATGAAAAATCCCCTTCAACTGCCTGCTGGCGGTTGAAGGGGATGATCTGCCGCATGGAAGCGGCCTGCAATAGGTATAGATGGTTAGGAGAGAATTAATAGGCCAGACTGAATAACCCGTGAATATGGGTTAAATACCGGATATTGCTTGCTTCCTTCATCAGCGTTGCCGGCAGACCCTTCAGCGGTGTGGAATTGCCGCCGACAATCGCTACTCCGTCTCTGCGTCCCAGACTGGCAAGTGTCCCGGAATTCACCGGACTGAAGGTCTCGGAGGCTTTGTCATTCAGGTAAGCGTAAAGGTTATAACCGATCAGTTCACCCATCTGCCAGGCAATTTGTGCCGTTGGCGGATACGGACGGCCGTCCGGTGCGAACACAACCGCACTGTCACCGGCTACAAATACATTCTGGTGTGAAGTGGATTGCAGGAACTCATTCACGGTTGCGCGGCCGCGGTTCACTTCAAGCCCGGACTCACCGATCAGCGGGTTGCCCTGCACGCCGCCGGTCCAGACGAAGGTATTCGCCACAATCTGGCGGCCGTCCTTCAGATCAATGGTATTGCCTGCTACATTCGTAACGGGAAGACCAGTCAGGAACTGAACTCCGCGTTTCTCGAGGCTGGTTGTAGCGCGCTCAATCAGATGATCCGGCAGGACCGGAAGAATCTTCGGTCCGGCTTCTACGAGCAGCAGCTGGATTTCAGCCGGGTTCACTCCATATTTCTTAGTCAGCTTGGGCAATACATCGGCAATTTCACCTACAAGCTCAACACCTGTCAAGCCGCCCCCGCCGATCAGGATGGTTGCATCGGCCGCGTTGCCGCTTTTGGCATATTCACGAATCCGGTCTTCAATATGTCCGTGAATCCGCAGTGCATCCGCCGCCGATTTCAGCACCATGCTGTACTGTTCAAGTCCCGGAATGCCGAAATAAGCCGTCGTGCTGCCCAGACCGACAACGAGAGCATCATAAGTCAGCATTACACCATCTGAGAGGACGATCTGCTTGTTCTCTACCGAGAACGAATTAACCTTGGCAATCTTCAGATCGATATCCTTACCGGCGAACAGCTTCGCAAGTGGCATGGCAACCGCCTGTTCCGAAGCACTACCTGCTGCAAGGCGGTGTAGCTCGGTTATGATCTGGTGTGTTGGATACTGATTAACCACTGTAACTCTGGCTTCAGCTTTGCTCATGTATTTGCGCACGGTTAGCGCACTCAATAAGCCGCCGTAACCTGCACCTAGAATAACTATGTGTTTTGACATCATATTTCCTCCATCCCTACGATTAAGAATTGAACAATAATTACTTACCGGATTGGCGTTCGCCGCTGACCTGCAGGTATGCATTCATGAAACGGAGCACGTTTTGTACCTGCGGGTCCTTGATCATTTTCATCATGCCAAACAGGCTGATGGTTTCACTGCTTGCATCCGCGCGGTCTTTCGCTTCAATAACCGTAGCCGCCAGATTCTTGACAGAGCCTACCACAGGACCCGCCATCTCTTTGATTGCGCCTACCGTATCATTTTTCAATACTTCATCCGTTGCAACCGACTGTACGAAATCGACCGATTTGGTTAATACATTCACCAGTTGGGTAATCTGCGGCAGCTGCTCCACCAGAAGAATCAGGGATTCCTGAACTTCCGGCTTCAGAAGCTGATTCAGCAAATCCTCTTGGGGAAGGCCTGCTGCGGGTATTTCTTGTTCCAAAGGGGTTTGGGTAATGGTTTCTGACATATCGAAGTCTCCTTTACAATGGCATTGCTGCTTAAAAGTATTCATCCACTGAAACTATGTGACTATTATAACATTCCGGTTGTAATAAATGTCACAATGTTTTTGGCTTTATAGCCTTATTTTGTGATTAAAATCACTTCTTTTCTCGCTTTTTCAAAATTTATCGACTATTTGAACTAAAATTCACAATTTACTGTTGTTTAATCATTGACGTACGCTTGTAGTTGTGATATTTTAAGCAAGTAACTTATTGTAAGCTTATTTATTAATATCAGCTATTGATTTTTACTAACCAACATACATATCCCAATGGAGGTCATTATTTATGAGTACTTTTTCAGAATTGGTTCAGTCCCGCAGATCGGCTATGAATTTCGTTGAAGGAGTGCAAATCCCACAGAATGAGCTGGAGGAGATGTTCTCACTGGCCCGCCTGGCTCCATCGGCCTTCAACCTGCAGCACGCCCACTACAAAGTCATCAGCGATGACACTGTGAAGGAAGAAATCCGTAAAGGTGCTTACGGTCAATACAAAATCCACACCGCCTCGGCTGTCATCGTTGTGCTGGGTGACAAAAACGCCTACCAGCAGGCTCCAGAAATCTATAGCGGACTTAAAATGCTGGGAGCCATGAGCGAAGAGGATTATGACCGCACCATTCAGTCTATTAATGATTCTTACACCGGAAAAGACGCTTTCCAGCGGGATGAAGCAATCCGCAATGCTTCCTTGTCAGCTATGCAGTTCATGCTGATTGCCAAAGACAAGGGCTGGGATACCTGCCCGATGATCGGTTTTGATCCGGAGGCGGTGAAAGCTACTCTCGGGCTCAGCGACAACTTCGTTCCGGTAATGCTGATTACGATCGGCAAAGACAACAAGCACAAAATTAGACCGCGCGGCTACCGCAAGCCGGTTAATGAGTTCGTTGAATTTATCTGAGCCTACCCCCGGTCCAGCAAAGTCCCTGTTCAATAGTTGACAGCAAAAAGGTCTTCCGGCAGCTTAACCGGAAGACCTTTTTGCTGTGATTTTATAAGATAAAGCTTCAGTCTGATGTTCATTTGGCATAATGCAGTATAGCCGCTGCCGCGCGTTCCCGCCGCTCCGCATCGGGACTGTGCAGGGCAGCCTTCAGAACAGCCAGCGCCTCAGCTATTGTGGCTTCATCCACACGGGCCGGGGAATGAGCAGTCTCCATATCGCCAGCCGAAGAATCTGCAAGCCACAAATCCATTCTTGCTGCAGGCAGCACCCCTGAATAGCGGGTAACCTCCTGATCCGAAGCAAGCAGTGCTTGTACTGCAGAATTTACAGCTGTACGGGGCAGACTCTTCAGCCAGGTTACCCCGCGCCGGTGCGCAGTTCCGCCCTCCACACTCTCCTGCCGGGCATCATAGAAATAATCACCCAGATCGCCAAGGTATACCCATTCCTCATCCGCAATCAGCACATAATCCCCGTCCTGCATCACGTTGACGAACGTGTCTAAACTGCTGAGAGCTTCTTCCAGCTCCAGCTCCTGCTCCTGATAAGCTCCGGATGCAACCAGCGCGCTGCGGATATCCTCTCTCCCGCTGGACTCCAGATTTCCAATAACGGGATCTCCCGCACATACATAATTATCCTCCAGAAAAGACTTGATTAACCCGCTGCGGGTTCCGTCAAGCCTCACTCCAAACAAACGCATCCTTTTCTTCCTCCTTCAAGTACCCGGATAGCTGAACCGCAACATAACAATCAGTAAATTATACAGCAAACGGCAAGGCTTTTGCCGTCCATTTTATAAGACGGCACTGTTCCAGGGCACCAATTTTGCCCTGCAGGTGAATCAAGCTAGAGATTGTGAAGCTTACCTGCGGACAAATCATGCTGGTGCTAAGAAGCTTAGCAATTGCACTTTTCCTCACCTGAGCTTGTCTGGAGATTGGCTGGAGCATCACGGGCTCATGAACTCATCAGCTTGTGAGGAGGACTGAGATTCCGTTATTTGCGAAGAAATGGCGAATTCGCAGGACATTCGGACTGAGATTCCGTTAATATCCTGAAACGCCTTGTTTTAGCGCTTAAAAGAACAGGATAAAGGATTCTCAGTCCGAATCCTCCGGATCATGAGGCTTTTTGGCGAAATAACGGCCTCTCAGTCCACTTCAGCAAGAAATCCGCTTCGATATACCGGCAATCAGTCCGCGGATTGACACCGCCGATTGCGGTCCAGAGTATTTATCCCTCCTTACAGCGACTGGGTTACGTTGGATCAAGTTTAGAGTGAATAACTATTGTTCTGAATCCTCCTAAAAACTAAGGATAAGGAAGCATAATAGCGCTTACATGATCTTACGGCGAAAAATAACCGCAAATTTAAAGTATTCGCCTTTTTACGGCTGCGGTGAATCCCGGTATAATACAGGTATCAACTCAAGGAACCATACACTGCGGTAAGAACGCATGCGGGGGCAGAATCTCCGGCAGTCCTCTTAAGCAGCTGTACTCCCTGAGCTTGAGACTATATCTTTGATCCTGGCGTTATAGCCTTCAATCCATCCCTACACGAAATGGTATGAGCTTCTTTAAGCTCAAAAGCCCACAATCAATCCTATCGTGGTCAGCGGATGAATTAGAGAAGATTTAACGGGCAGGATAGGCAAATTGACTGCCGCCTCGGACGATTTCTACCCGGCTGAGTACAAAGGATAGGATAAGGAGTCTGAGAAGAACATGGGTATAGTGGTTATAATATAAACCTCTATTGTTGATGAAGCTATCAATAATAGAGGTTTATATGTGTTATAGGGGATTTTTTTAGTTATAGCCGGACAAGCATAAAGCTGACCTTGGCATAGGCTGCTTTAGCGCAGCCCTTCGGCAACTTTAAGCAAAGTCTCTTTGGATACGTCCGGTGATTCTGTGCTTACTTCATGCAGAATGTTCCATTCGCTATTCTCCCCTAGCTCGATCCACTGGATATAAGCATAATAGTTGTTTTGGTTCCCATAAGCTTCTTTATTCACAATATATAAAGCATCTAAAGATCCAACCTTTATCTCCTCAACCGTAGTAGCCCCCGCAAAATTTGCTGTGAGCTGCGCTTCCAGTCCGCTAGGCGTATACTTAACTACAATTGCATCACTTTTTCCTCTTGGACCCTCATATATGAGCTGCGGGCTTACAGTCTTAGCTATTCTATTAGGAGTATTGAAGCTCTTGATCCAGGCATAATCCTCACCGGGCTTGACCCTTTTCGAGAGGACATTGGTGTATTTCTTTACCCAGGATTCGTCTATAATCCCAAGCTGACTGTCAGACCTCGCTTCGGCAAAATAATATCCTTCCGGCAGACTGCTAGGTACAGCCAGCTTTCCTGTAATTGGCTCGATGACCTCCTTCCAGCTCTCTAGATCGGAGAACAGCTGCGGACGGTTTACCTTAAGCAGGTCATATCCCCCTTCGGGCAGTGACACATACAGGAAGGCGGATTCATTCACAGCCAGTTTAGTCTGAATGTCTTCAACAAGCAGCTTCACGTGCTCACCGTGTTCAACGGATTCAGTATAGTCCGAATGAACAATCGCCTCTATTCCAGTAGAACCATATGTAACGGCCCATAACCTATCCGCACCATAAACCACGCCTCCGAACAGCATTATTCCGCAGAGAACAACCGCTATCCTTGCAGTGCCGCGAATGTGTTTTTTGGTTTTCCATTCGTTTTGGGATTTAAAGTACTGATCAAAGCTTGCGGAAATCTGTGTCTCCAGCTGTTCCGGCATTACTGTATTCTGCTTAAAGCTGGCAAACTCCCGTTTCAATTGACTTTCGACAGGCATGTATAGTCCCCCTTCATCTCATCTTCCTCTGTGAATACGGCTTGCTGCCGCAGCTTGCGCATTGCCTTGTGATGCCTGGATTTAGCGGTACCCAGCGGTATCTCCAGGGCAGAGGCAATCTCCTCAAAACTGCATTCCCCATAGTAGCGAAGGACAACAACACTGCGCAGTTTAGGGGGAAGCCCTGCCACCAGCTGAAGCAGCTCTCCCCGCTGTTCCTGCTCAAGGAGCGGTGTATCCGCCCCCGGCAACAACAACTCTGATGCATTCTCCCTGCTGCGGATCTGGATGCGCAGCCTGCGCCAGCTTCTCCGGCTCCAGTTGCTGCATTGCCGTACAATCATTCCGTTCAGCCATGCCCCAAAGGGCCGATTCCTGTCATACTGCGGCAGACTACGGAACAATTCAATGTAGATTTCATTCACTACATCTGCCACATCGCCCTGCCGGTCAACAAGCAGACAGACTGTCCCGTACACCTGGTGCCTGATGCTGTCATGCAGCGCAGTGAAAGCATCCTTGTCTCCTTCTTTCAGCCTTTGCAGACAGCCATGCAGCTCTCCCTCAGTCATCTGTCTCTCTCCTTTCTGTATTGGTTTTCACTCTATATTGGTCCACTGCGGGACAAAGGTTCCCTTTGAGTACAATAAATTCAATCCTTACACAAAAAAAACCGGCCGCCCATGAGTTTCGTCATGAATTGCCGGATGTGGAAGTAATGTATAGTTGTCAAAAACGGTTCTTATCAGCTCTATTCTACATATGCACAGGTATCCACAGTTCCCGCTTCAAAAACTGATAGACTTGTAAGCTCGCCCCTCTCAGCGGGTAATCAGCTATTCTGCAGGCGATTCCGCAGCTCATATCAACTGCCGGCCCTGACAGTCTCCTGACCACTGTACCAGACGGAAGAGTCTGTATTGTAATCTCAGGCACAAAAGCCATCCCAATACCGTTCTCCACATAGAATTTCAAGGAGGACATACTGCCGATTTCCATGGTGTTCAGCGGGGGACCGGCTGCTTCCTGCAAAATACTCTCCAGCTTCTTACGGTAAGGACAATCCGCAGCCGTAATGAGCAGACGGTGTCCGCGAAGCAGGTCCGCAGTAATCTCCTTCTCCGTCTCCAGAGGATGACCTTCAGGCAGCAGCAGCACGAACTCCTCGGTGAAAAGCGGCTCGAAATACAGCTCCGTCCCAAGCTGCGGGGCTGAACACAGGATCATGTCGAGTTCTCCCCGAAGCAGCCGCCCGCTGAGAGCCGCTGTTCCAGCAATCTCTACTGAAAGTACGATCCGGGGAAACTGTTCCATGAATATGCGCAAAAGCTGCGGCAGCCGGTAACTCGCAGTCGGATCGGTTGCACCGATCCGGACGCTCCCAGCTCCGCCCGACTGCAGATCAGCCAGACTGCTCTGCAGCCGCTCCATGTCTTTCACAATCTGCAGGCTCTGCTCATGGAACAGCCTCCCGGCCTCCGTCAGGATCACCTGCTGTTTGCCGCGCTCCAGCAGCTGAACGCCCAGCTGAGCCTCAAGCTTCTGGATCTGCATTGTTACCGTAGACTGGGCGTAGCTAAGCTCTTCGGCTGCACGGTTAAAGCTTCCTGTTCTTACAATGGCCTGAAAGGTTTTTAAAGTTTTGAAATCCATTTGCGCTAACCTCTTTCCAGTAAGACTCCCGTTTTCCGCCGTCCTATCGTTCTTCATTGCATTTTCTACAATAGAATTTGCGTTTTCATGCGCTAAAATCAGTTCTGTTGCACTCCATACAATTGATTTTCTGATTTCTGCTCAAAGTCACTGAATTAACAGAATTCTACTGTACAGAGTGCAATAGGGAATGGCGAATGTCATTCAGCCTGCCCTGAGCTTGAGGGTGTTTCATTTCAGAGTCCATTGACCATCTGCTGTTGAAGTCCCTCTAGTTCGCTCGATTAGTTCAATATTATTGAACCAAGCATTCATTTCATTCAATTATACAAAACCAGGCAAACTGATTACAATTGTACTCAGGATATCCAATAACAATAAGTAGTCGGGAGCGGATAAGGATGGATCTGAGGGGTAAAACCGCAATAGTGACAGGCGGAGGAACAGGTATCGGTCGGGCTACCTGCCTTGAGCTTGCCGGGCAAGGCGTAAAGGTTGCCGTAAATTATTCCCGTTCGGAAGCGGAAGCCCGGGAAACGGTTGACATGATCATAGCGCAGGGTGGGCAGGCCATTGCTGTACAAGCTGATGTGTCCGCAGATGCCGAGGTACGGGCAATGGTAGAACAAGTAGTACAGACCTACGACACTGTAAATCTGCTGGTGAATAATGCCAGCATCACTCAGCATATTCCTATGGATGATCTGGAGGCAGTCACCTCCGAAGTGTGGGATGAATTATACGGCGTGAATGTCAAAGGTATGTTCTTCTGTGCCCGGGCAGCCGCCCCGTATATGAAAAGCAGCGGGCATGGGGCCATCGTCAACCTCGGAAGTATTGCCGGAAATACGGGTGCCGGTTCATCACTTCCTTATGCCGTGTCCAAAGCGGCTGTTCACGGACTGACCCGGTCACTGGCCAAGGCTCTCGCCCCTGACATAAGGGTCAACTGCGTTGCCCCAGGAGCCGTAGCGACGCGGTGGTGGGCAGGCCGGGAAGCGCAGATGCATAAGCTCGCACCGAACCTGCTGCTGCAGAGCATTGCCGCGCCGGAAGATATCGCACGTTTCATCTGCTCCGCGCTCGCTCAGGAAGCCATGACCGGGCAGATCATAACAGTCGACAGCGGACAGACTTTATAGCCTCTACAGCGCTGGCAGATTCATTCTACAAACACCAAGCAGCCCCTCCTCCGCAATAATATGGAGAGGGGCTGTCTGTTCGAAACTGTTCAAGACTCTGCTACTCTACTCACTTGAACTCCTAATCAAGAAGGTTCATTTCCCCATACCAGGCTGCCGGAGATATAGGCTGGAATATTGGCCCAATCGGTATAAGCTGTGCCCGCTGCATTAAAGGAATAATCTCCGGTCTGGGTGTAATTGCTCCAATCCGACTTGGACGCCCGCAGTTGAATGTCTATGCTCTCCCCGGCCGCAAGTGAGCCTGCAGCACTTGTAAATCCAAGCTCCAGGTAATAATCGGCCCCGGTCTTGGCAACCGGAAGCTTCACAAACGTCCCGGTCACATTTGCGCTTCCCACCTGCGACCAGTCGCAGAAGAAGCTCTGGGTCTGCTCACCGTCAATAGTGTAGAAGTATCTGAGCTTTACATCGGCCAGTGAAACTGCAGCCGTGCCGGTATTCATCAGCTTAATCTTCGGGCTCAGCGTATTGGCCGCAGCCGCTGTGCCGCTGTTGTACATCTGAACTTTAAGGCCGCCAGCGGCCGGTGCTGTTGTGTCCACTACTGCAACAGCCAAGGTCTGCGCCGCTCCGGCGCTGAAATTGAAGCTAAGCGTTGTCGTACCCACAGCCTGAGCTGCCAGATACGCCTTGCTGATCGTGACAACTGAGCCGCTCACACTATAATCCGTTCCGGCGGTCAATGTTGCCGCGCCGTTCTTAATGCTGCTCAACGTGTTCCCGTTCAGCGTCATCGTCACGGCGATATCCGCCTGATTCGCCGTCTTCTTGTCGAAGCTGGCGCTCACCGGCGTGATCGCAGAATTGCTGGCCGGCGTTGTTGTATCCACTACCGCAACAGCCAAGGTCTGCACCGCTCCGGCGCTGAAATTGAAGCTCAGCGTTGTCGTACCCACCGCCTGAGCTGCCAGATACGCCTTGCTGATCGTAACTGCCGAGCCGCTCACAGTGTAATCCGTTCCGGCGGTCAACATTGACGCACCGTTCTTAATGCTGCTTAACGTGTTCCCGTTCAGCGTCATCGTCACGGCGATATCCGCCTGATTCGCCGTCTTCTTGTCGAAGCTGGCGCTGACCGGCGTGATCGCAGAATTACTGGCCGGTGCCGTTGTGTCCACAACTGCAACAGCCAAGGTCTGCGCCGCTCCGGCGCTGAAATTGAAGCTAAGCGTTGTCGTACCCACCGCCTGCGCTGCCAGATATGCCTTGCTGATCGTGACTGCCGAGCCGCTCACAGTGTAATCCGTTCCGGCGGTCAACGTTGACGCACCGTTCTTAATGCTGCTTAACGTGTTCCCGTTCAGCGTCATCGTCACGGCGATATCCGCCTGATTCGCCGTCTTCTTGTCGAAGCTGGCGCTGACCGGCGTGATCGTTGAGCCTGCCGCCGGAGGATTCACCGGATCGGCGTATAAGGTGCCCCGGCCATTGGTGCCCAGATATACGCGTCCGTAGATGCGCGGATCTCCGGTGATGGCCATGTTGATTTTGGCATACTGATGGGCATTGTCATTGATCCGTACCCAGCTCGCCCCGGCATTATCGGAGCGGAAGACCCCTCTCACACCGTCGATCTGAGCTACTGTATAGAGTGCCATGTAGCTCTGGCCCGGCGCTGCCTTGCCGAACCCGATGAGGTCAGCCTCATCAACATTGGCCAGCTTGGTGAAGCTTGCACCTGAATTGACAGAGTGCCATATGCCATATTTGTTCTCAACCGTATTGCCGCCGGCGAACCAGATATCGCCTTCAATGCCCGGCATGGCTTTCAGACTGATCTGGGCCTGATTAGGCTGCAGATCGCCGACATTATTGGTAGGGAAGCCTGTTGCCCCCGTAGCCGTGAAGGATGCTCCGCCATCTGTACTTACATAGAAGGTTCCCGCATAGAAGGCATAGAATTTATTCGCATTCACTCTGTCCGAAGCGATTTTGGCTCCCGCCGGAACCCCTGCGCTTGCGGTCCAAGTGTTGCCGGTAGTCTTCGAATAATATACTCCAATATCCGAGGTGCTCCAAAGGATGGAGTTTCCGCTCGCCGATACTGCCACCTGTCCCTGTCCTGCGGTAGTCTTGGTTCCGTTCGAAGGCTCGCCATTTGGCATATACCAATTGATACCCCCATCATTGGAGATTCCAATCGACTTCATGCTTGGTGTCTTCTCCTTATCCGCACCGCCAACACGTACTACATAGGCTGGACTTAACTCAGCATAATCGATGCCGGTTGTGGTTGCCCAGGAGGGACTTGTCTGGAACTTCACCGGTGCTGCAGTGACATCATCATACCGGAAGCCGGACACATCCCCGAGTGCGGTGATCAGGTGCGCTCCTGCTGGAGGGCTGATCAGCCCCAGCACTGCAGTCTCTTCTACTCCCTTCGCCATCACGGAAATATTGACTTTCCCGCCGGTATCCCAAGCGCCTACATTATTTGAACCATAGATGGTCGCACCCGTACCGTACATCATCCGGTTGGAGTTGAACGGATCAATCTCCAGATCCCCCATCATCCAGCCCAGCTTCGGCGAGGGGTCGAGTGAGGTAGAGTCGGTAATGCCATGATTCAGCCATGGCGCAGCGGTAATATCCATGGCAAATTTATAGCTCCGCTCCGGGTAAAATCCCCAATCCCAAATCCGGCTCCAGGATGCACCGCCGTCCTTGCTGCGGAAGATCACTTCATCCGGCCACCACGCATTCAGACTGGAGACCATAACCGTGTCAGGGTCTTGAGCATCCACAGCGAGACCGCCGAACCCGTACCAGTTATCCGTTCCTGTGGAGGGGCTGATATTGGTCCAGACCCCGCTTGTTGTGTTCCATTTCCAGACCTCACCTTTGCTTCCGTCATACGGCCCCACACCGTTACTGTACGTAATGTACAGATCGCCAGTAGATGACAGCACACCATGATGCGGCAGATAACCTACCGGCTGACCAGGCAGAGCAGACCAGGTTGCTCCCCCGTCCGTGCTGCGGTAGACACTGCTTGCCGTATCCGCTACTCCCACATAAATCGTCTGGGTGGCATTCCCGGAGGTGCCTGTGCTTTTATCAAAAGTAATCCAGGATAACCCCACCAGGTCATTGCCGTAATCAAGCGTCGGATTCTGAATATACGTCCCCACATTAGGGAAGGCGCTGACCTTGGACCAGGTGACCCCGGAGTCGGCGCTCTTCCACAGGCCGTTCCCGCTCCGCGCCCCGAAGAACAGGATGCTGTTCTTATTGGGGTCAATCACAAGCCGTTCCCCGGCCGAACGTCCAGGCATATTACCGCCAACCTTGAACGGCAGCGGCGTTGTCTGCCACGTATTCCCCCGGTCGCTGGAGCGCATGATTTGTCCATTTCCGTCCCATGAGTTCGTATAAGTACCGGTAGCCATATACACCTTGTCCGGATTCACCGGATCGGTAGCCAGCGCGTCTACGCCATTCTTGTTCCAGTCCACCCAGCCGACAGAATCACTGATCGATGTCCAGCTGCCGGATGCCTGATTCCAGCGGTAGGCACCGCCGATATCCGTCCGTGCATAGATCAGGTTCGGCTCAGTCTGGTTAAAAATAATGCCCGGAACAAACCCTCCGCCTGCACCGGTAACCACGCTGTTCCAGTTGTAGGCTTCACTTGCTGCGGCATGAGTTACTGCGGGAGAAACGGTAAACAAGGAGCCGGGCATTGCCGCCAGCAGGACAACCATTCCCATTCTTCGGATACGTTTTCGAATCACGGTTCTAACCTCCCAGGTTCTTTCTTTAATAACGCTTTCATTATAGAGCGTTGACAACCTGCACCGTGAGGGAAAACGGTCGAATTCATATGAAAACTGTCAGCAATCATCGTACCATTTTCACACTTTTTATTACTATTTTAACAATAAAAGGTTCTGTTGGAATGTCATCCAAAAGAACCTCGCTTACTAATGCTTCAAAACAAACTCATCCAGCTTGTTGCCGTCTGTATCATACGCCTGATAAGTCAGGGTATCCCCGCTAACCGTGATTCCCGCGAACATCGGTTTGTTATTCTGGAAATGAACCTTATGGTAGAACAAGTCTTCCTTCTTCCCGTTGAATTTGGCCCCGGAGGCGTTGGTCACCACATAGACCGTTCCGCCTGTTGTAACATTGCCACCATCACTCTCGGGTACAATTTGACCGGCGCGCAGCGGATAAGAACGGGAATACTCATGATTATGTCCCTGCAGCACAAGATCCACCTTGTATTTGTCAAAAATCGCCGTCCAGTCCTCGACCTTACTGTACATGTTCCCTCCATACGCCGGACGGTGCATCGCTACGATTGTCCACGGCTTATCCGTACCTGCCAGATCCTTCTTCAGCCAGTCAGCCTGCTTCTTCAGATTACTCTCTGTGTTCAGCACAGTCACATGGACCGGGCCGTAATCGAAGGAATAGGAAGTGCCGGCGATCGAACCCTTGGCCCAGTTATCCGGCAGATTGAAATGTGAGGTAAACAGCTCCGCCTCTTCATCAATCTCGTCATGGTTACCGGTCACCGGCATGAGGGGCACACTGGCCACCCTGTTCTGAACATAGCCAAAGAAGCTATTCCACGCCGCACTATCCTCCGAATCTTCAGTAAAATCACCATTATGCACAATAAACTCTGCTGCCGGGAAGGTCTTGAATGCCTGTTCCAAAGTGTTGCCCCAGATTGCGAAATCCGCATCTGTTACTCCCTGGGAATCCGTAACGTTGATAAAGGTCACCTGACCGCTGTCCGCTTCCGCAGTGCTGAACCCGTATGCGGGGCTCCACTCCTCTTCCTCTCCGCTGCCTACCCGGTAAGTGTAGCGTGTTCCCGGCTCCAGTCCGGTAATCTCGGCTTTGTGCACGCCTGCTGTACCCTGATCCGTCTTGACCGTGGTATTGGCTGCCTGAACCTTAATGACCCCATCTCCGGTAAAATCAGACGTCTTGCCCTTTATTACCTCAAGCCAGCCGTCTGCTCCGGGGTCCCCGGTGTACCAGGTAAAGGCGCGGCTGGTGGCCGCATCCCCCTTAAACGTACTGACCAGATCGTAGAGTGAACCTGAGAATTCAGCTCTTCCCCCTGCGGCCCGCTCCGATTTGAGCCGCTCCAGGCCAAGTGCCAGTATGATCAATACAACGACTATAATTCCGATGATAATAAATGTTTTCAAGTCGTTCATGTACTCCCTCCGCCTGCAGCTTCAAGCTTGCAATCTCTCTGAACCCGCCGGTCGATCTGTTCTGTTTCTCAAATAAGCACCTTATCATATATTAAAAATCATAAGCTACATTGAATCTTCTATTGCTTGGTATTTTTCAATTAGGATGAAGTTTTCATGTAATGCCCTTACACAACACAGCGCTTAAATCCCAAAAATCGCTATAAATCTCTTCAAATATTTTGGAAACTACGGTCTTTTCCATAAACACTGAACTTGGATGAGGTTCCCATTTAGTACGACTAATGCAAGTGACCTTAACAAGATTTGTATCCTCCTTGAATAGGAGCCGTCTCTCAATTCCCTGTTCGTAGAAATCTAATTCAAAGGAGTATATACCCGCTCTTGTTTTCCCTAATATATCAGGGACTTGTTCAATTACAGTACATAGATCCGTTCTACAATCAACAGGCCAATTATCTTGCCCAAAACCACCAACAACGAAAGATACAGATTGTGAAATTTCAAATGCTGTGCATATACACATTAGAATAGCCACTTCATCATCAAGTTCTAAATCAGGTATTAAGTATTCTGTTTCAGGTATACTTTCCAACGGCTTCTCAAATGTTAACTCCATCTTAAAGATATTATATCAGCCCTTCATATTGAGTTAATTTATATGGAATCGTATAATTATCGCCTCTCTAAGCACTCTCAATCAGAACCAGAATAAAAACTCCTTACTAAAATTGTTCACAGCTTATTTGTTCCACTTGTAAATTCTTTAAAACAGGCAAAACACGTTCCAAATACCAACTAAAATCAGTAATATCTATATCATCTTTTGCATTAATTTTCTTTCTTGCTATTGATAAACTAAACATCATTTGATTTGTATTAAAGATTAGTAACTCACATCCAACTTCAGAATCTACCCGCATTAACTCAATTCCAATAATCTCTTTTTGATCCTGCTTTTTTTTCAAGATATCGAAGAAGCTGTCTCTATTAAGTACACTAGATGTCCAATTATAATCATCATCACCCAAAGGCAGTATAGTAATCTCACCATTACTTTTTACGTATGTCCAACCTTCATTTTCAAAGTTTTGAAACAAATCCGGTAACGATAAGCTTTCACGACTATGATTGCTTAAACTTATATTTATAGAGGCTGAGATTGACATGAATCCCCTATCCTTTCCCGTTTCGTACTAGTCATCCTCTTCAACCCCACCAAAGGAAAGAATATGTATATTAAGCCCTAATCCTAAAATCGATATTTTCTTCATCATTTCAGTCGTAAGCTGCAAGCCCATTTGGCCATAACCCGATCTCAAGTAACAATCAATTCCAACATCTTTATAAAGACTTGTTAACTCATTAATTTCTTTAAAGTTGGGAGTTAGATCATTCGGTAAAAGCTGTAGTGCTTCTTCCGGTTCAACTTCTTCAGATATTATTACTTCATATCGCCAAATATCAAAGGGAGCCTGAGTCACTGCTTCTTTTCTGATGGCCTGCCCCTTTTTCAGGATTGAATTTGGTTTAAATGCTAATCTTTTAGTAATGTAATCAAAATCTAAAGCTTCATTACGTATTGTGAAAGAACAACTACCGTTCATCTTCAAAATAAGGAACTCCTTTTAAAATCCGATAATTTTCTCTAATCTCTTTAAGATCATTTCATAGGTTCAATATCATTTTCCTGAAAAATATTGTCCATAAAGTATACTGACATTTGATATCTCCCCGCCATATAACTTCTACATCATTATGTCGTCATACTTGAATATTTCTATCCCAAACACCAGCAGCTACCCGCGTGTAACCCATAAGATCACGTTTACCTGCACCCTCCTGCGTTCCAAAAACCCATCTCACCACATTATGGCTATCAAAATTCATCTTATTAAAATCCTCATCGTAGTCCACAACTACCTCGACACCTAATGCAGAAACAAGTAACTTATTCACCATTTCGGAAGATAACAGTACATTCGAAATTTCATCATAAATAGGCCGGGTAACATCATTAAGCGTATCGCTATCTAAGTATTCTATGTATTTTGTATCCAAAGACACTCTTGTTTCATAGATGGTATCAGTTTTACTTAACATCACTACAAATTTAAAAGACTGGATTTCACCAAATATCAGTAAAATTCGGCCTTTCTCAAGAAGCTCTAGGACTTCTGCAATCTCAACATCCTGCGGGTGGTTTATTAAATCGTTGAACTCCCAATTTCCGATAGATTCAATCTGATTAATATTAGCATCGTAACCTCTTCCTTGAAGGACTTTGAGTAGCCAGCTTAAATCAATTATCCTTTTGGTAAAAGTAATTACATTGAAGTTCGCAGCCATATATCCACCTCCGCAAGCGTCCACAATACATCGGGTCTTGTTAGTTATAACACTCATACCAATATCACTTACAGTATAATACATATCCAGCTATAGTAAGACTAGGCAAATTCCAAATAGTCTTAACTTTGTTGCTTACGGAGGCGAAACAATGAACACTGTACTATTAGACGAATTGGTAGCATTGGTGAACAAGCAGAATCTGCGCGTTTTGAATGTGGTGGTCAGACAGAACGGTGAGCTGATGGCCAGGCATGATTTTGAGGAGGAACAGCCGCACCTACTATACTCTGCAAGCAAAACCTTTACTTCCATGGCTGTGGGGATTGCCGTTCATGAGGGAAATTTCAAACTTGATGATCTTGTAGTAGATTTCTTTCCTGATTATTTCCATACCTGCAGTAATAACACGGAATTTCTGAAAAGGATCACGATCCATCATTTGCTGTGTATGGGGTCCGGGCATGCGGAATGTCCGGTGAATAAGGCGGATTGGAGAAGCGGGCAGAAATGGGATATTGCTGAGCTGTTTTTTGAGGAGCCGGTTGTCTTTGAGCCTGGGACTCATTTCACCTATGATAATTCAGCCACCTATATGCTCTCCAGAATCATTAGCAGCACTACTGGAGCAAACCTGGACGACTATCTGTATGAGAAAATATTCCACCCGCTTGATATTCCCAAGCCGGAGTGGGACAGATGTCCGCTGGGATTCCCGCAAGGGTTCTCGGGGTTACACTTAACCGCAGAGTATTTATCCAGATTCGGACAGCTGCTCCTGAATAAAGGCGCGTGGAACGGGCAACAGCTCATTCCATCCGGTTATGTGGAGCAAGCAACTTCCGTCCAGATAAAGACTGATGATTTCACTCCTGACTTTGCAACCCCAGATTATCACCAGGGTTACGGATATCAGCTGTGGATGAACTCCTATCCTAACTCCTACCGGCTCGACGGAATGTATGGCCAGTATGTAATTATGCTTCCGGATAAGAACGCAGTGGTTACCTATGTATCCAACGAACCGAATAAAATGACCGCGATTATTGAGCTGACCTGGAATACGTTAGTGGATAAGTTGTAAGGCTACATGTGGAAATTCGTGGAACACACCCGGAATAGGTGTCAGTAACTCATCCGTAAAGATTGTTCTCATGTGACCTGTCATTTAGCAGCCGCTTCGCTCGTAGAACCGCCGCACCCGGATAACAGATGGATTTATAACACTTATTGCTCCCGGCTCTGGAGCTTCAGCAAGAACAGTTGGATTTATGTCACTTAATTCTGCCCCTACACCGGGTAATTGCCTGATCCCGCAAAATTAAGTGTTGTTTTTCCAACTACGCCCGGTATGTTAGGGAATTTCCCGGAATTAAGTGTTGTTTTTCCAACTGTTGTTCCCAACCGGCGTGCGTGAGCATCCATAGATAAAGTTTGTTTACAAAATCGCTGGGCACCAGTCAGCGGGAATGCAACCGATCATCGCATAAGCACATCAGCACATCCTGCACCCTCATCCCTAGCATTCCAGCATTCCAGCATTCCAGCATTCCAGCATTCCAGCATTCCAGCATTCCAGCATTCCAGCATCCTAGCATCCTAGCATTCCAGCATATTACGCATTCCCACATCCCAGCATTCTCCCATTCTCACATCCCCACATCCCACATCCCCCACATCCCCCACATCCCCCACATCCCAGCATTCCTCAAACCACAAAGAACCCCGCACCTGAGGGTGATACTCACCTCAAGCACGGGGTTTCCGATTCGCCAGAACAGTCGTTTGGCCAGTATAGCAGATATGCTTACTATATTCCTCGTACAAATACCTGCTTCAATCCTCTTACCTGAACTTCAGGCAGTAGCCCGGTTCCAGCCCTACTCCTTCTTCCCCCGCAGCAAAGCAATAGCGGCCAGCAGGAAGGACAGCAGCGAGATGCCGAGCGCAATGTACAGCATCGGTGACACGCTGGAGCTGTTCCCCTCTTCCTCCATAATCGCCTCATGCTCGTCCATGGTCATGGTGCCGTTATCCGCCATGTCCATGGAGCCGTGGGAGTGGGTGCCTCCGCCGGAAGCTTCGGCAATCGCTGTGATGGAATGCGGGGATTCCGAGCCTTCTTCGCCGGACCACTGGACCACGCTGCCGTCGGCATAATGCTGATAGGCATTCCAGGCGATATCGCCTGCGGCGGCCGGGTTCTGGACGGTGAAGTAGAAGCGCTGGAACTGTCCGGCCAGAATGCCGTCTCCGTTCGCGATCCAGCTGACCTTGTCGCCAGCCACCGTTACGTCCCAGCCGGGAGCAGCCTCATATTGCTTGAATGCAGCTCCTGCCGGGATGCGCAGATCGATCTGCACTGTAGCAATATCTTTCTCAGAGGGTACTTTGAGCGTGTAAGTCTCCCAGGCACCTGCACTCGATTGTGCTGGGCTGACGGTTACATGCGCACTAGCTACGGCTGCGAATACCATTAGTGCTGCGGCCGCAGGTACGGCCAGGGCTGCTATTTTACGGAAAAGTCTGTTCAATGGGATCTCCCCTTCTCTCTTATGTAGTCTAATCATCCTTCTGCAAAGCTCTATCTTTTCCCCGGAAAATCCCGTTCCCGCGAAGCCAGTCCCTGCTCCATGGCATACCGGGTGAGCTGCGTGCGGTTCTGGAGCTGGAGCTTCTGGAGAATGTTTTTGAGGTGGTTTTTGACGGTGTGCTCAGAGATCCCGAGGGTGGCCGCAATCTCCCTATTCGTTGACCCGGAAGATACACAGCCCAGTATTTCCTTCTCCCTCGCCGTTAATGCCTCCCGCTCTTCCTTGACGGAGGTCACGGCTAACTCTTTCAGAATCTGAAAAGCCAGCTCCCGGCTCAGCGAAACCTCCTCACTTACAATAGCCAGTAAATACTCAATCCAGGTAGACGGTGCCAGATTCTTCAGGAGATACCCCTGCGCCCCCTGCTTGAGCGCTTCGAACAGATAGGAGATCTCATCCGATACGGTGACGATGACGATTTTGACATAGGGATATTCCAGCTTAATGCGCCGCGTAGTCTCCAGGCCGTCCATTCCCGGCATCTCGATGTCAATCAGAATCAGGTCCGGCATCCATTGCCCCGTCCAGACAATCGCCTCCGCCCCGCTCGCAACAGCGCCGATCACTTCGAACCGTTCATCCAGCGCCACAATCTCACTCATCGCTTCACGAGCATGCGCATGGTCATCTACGATCAGCACCCGGCAGCGTTCCATCCGTCGTCCCCCCTTTCGAAATCTCTACCACTGTTCCGGCAGAACCGGATTGTAAGTTAAGCTTCCAGCCCATGCTGCGTGCCCGTTCTCTCATAATCTGAAGACCATAACTTCCACTCACCGCAAAAGGATCGGCATGCACGAATCCGGCGCCGTTATCGGCAACATCCACGTTCCAATTCAGCCTATCGCCTTGGCCGGAGACAGATACTTTACCTGCACGCGTATGCTTGCGCACGTTAATAATGGCCTCGCGGATGCAGGACAACAGCTCAGCCTGTTCCGCTGCCGTTAGCGCCTGCTCGTCCAGATGCCAGTCCAGTGATACCTCAATCATCACTTCCCCGGCTATTCCGGCAAGCTGCTCTTGAATGGACCGCTCCAGGGAGAAGCTCTCTTTGCCGCTGACCGGCACCTTCAGATTGGCAATGGCCTGGCGCACATAGCGGTTGACTTCGTGCACTGTTTTCTTGATCTGATTCACGCTCTCTGCGCTGATCTCTCCGTCTTTGCGGTTCTGTTCCAGGCGGTCAATCCGCACGGAGAGCAGAAACAGCGACTGTGCCATCCCATCATGCAGCTCCTTGGCCAGCAGCTCACGCGCTTCCATCGCCGTAGTTGCCGCCCGCTCCCGTTCCAGCTCCCGCTGACTCCGTTCAAGCATCCGGAAGAGCGGCAGGAGCAGAACGATACTGAACAGAAAGACAAGCACCGGAGTTAAGTAGTTTCCCATGTCCATGGAGATGTACTGCATCAGGAACTGATGCCGCACAAACTCCCAGATGCCGACCATAAGTGTTGGAATCAGCAGAATGAGCACTTTAATTCGGGTATACGTCGCAGTCGCCTCCCTAATACTGAAGATAACTTTATCATTACCGGGACTTCCCCGGCATGACTCTTTCGGGCTATGCCCGCAAGTAAATGTTACAAAATTAAGTATTTAAAATATAAAATCATCAAAGATGGAACTCAATCTTCTTATCATAGCAGGTCGCGAAACCATATCCGATAGGGTACACTAGGATCAAAGCACAATCAAGTATGATTTCATGCTGACTATACAGGAGAGACAACGAAATGAAACGTATTACGATTCTTATCGCCGATGACGATGCGGAAATTGCTGAGCTGATCGGACTGCATCTGGAAAAAGAGGGCTATCACCCCATCAAGGTTACAAGCGGCACAGCGGCTGTGCAGGCGGTCCAAACCCAGCATATTGATCTGGCGGTATTGGATATTATGATGCCCGGCATGGACGGGTATGAGGTGACCCGGCAAATCCGGGAGAAGCACGGGCTGCCGATTATTTTTTTGAGCGCCAAGACTTCGGACCTGGATAAAATCACCGGACTTGTTATCGGCGCCGACGATTATATGACCAAGCCGTTCAACCCTATGGAGCTGGTCGCCAGAGTGAATGCGCAGCTTCGCCGGTCCACTCAGCTGAATCAGCCGGTTACGGAGCAAAAGGCAGTGCTGGAAACAGGAGGTCTGATCATTGATCCGGACCGCCGGTCGGTGACGCTGTACGGACAATCGGTTGAGCTGACGCCGAAGGAATTCGATATCCTCTATCTGTTGGCCAGCTATCCCAAGAAGGTGTTTAGTGCAGAGCATCTCTTCCGGCAGGTCTGGGGTGAAGCCTATTATGAGGGTGGGAACACGGTCATGGTTCATATCCGCACCCTGCGGAAGAAGCTTGGCGAAGAACAGACCAAAAATATGTGGATCAAAACGATCTGGGGGGTAGGGTACACCTTCAATGGCTAATCTGTTCCGCAGCTTCCGCTTCAAAATGATCTTTCTGTTGATGCTGAGTATGGCCTGCTCGGGCGCTGTTACTTTTGTGCTATATAAAAGCCTGCAAATGTACTATACCTCACAGGTTAAGTATGAGGACACGCTGGCCCGTTACCGCTGGATGATCGCTGAATTTGGCGACCTCAATTTCTTCCTGATCTTCTTCATCCCGCTGGCGCTGCTGTTCTTCTTCCTGTTCACCAAGCCTTATGCCCGTTATTTCAAAGAGATCTCCCAGCATATCCGCCTTCTGGCGAACGGCGATTTCAAGAGTCGCATCAGCATAACATCCAGCGATGAGTTCGAGGATATTGCCGCCGATTTGAATCTGGCCAAGGATAAGCTGCAGCAGGCTGTAGAACGCGGGGATTTCGCCGAGAACAGCAAGGACAAGCTCGTGCTCAATCTGGCTCATGATCTGCGGACACCGCTGACCTCCGTGCTGGGTTATCTGGATCTGGTGCTGAAGGACGGGCAGTTAAGCGCCGATCAGGTTAAGCATTACACAACGATTGCCTACACCAAATCGCAGCGGCTTGAGAAGCTGATTGATGAGCTGTTTGAGATTACCCGGATGAATTACGGCATGCTGACCGTCCAGAAGCTTCCGCTTGATCTAAGCGAGCTGCTCGTCCAGCTGAACGATGAGCTGTATCCTGTGCTGGAGAACAACGGGCTGACTGCCCGCCTTGCGCTGGCTCCGCAGATGAGAATATCCGGGGACGGCGAGCTGCTGGCCCGGGTGTTCGAGAACCTGTTGACCAATGCCGTGCGTTATGGCAAAGACGGCCAGTATGTCGATATCCGCTGCAACCCGGAGGGAGAGAATGCGCTCGTCCAGGTGATCAACTATGGGGATAGCATCCCCGAGGAGGAGCTTCCCTTTCTCTTCGATATGTTCTACACCGGCGACCGGGCGCGGACCCATCAGGAGGGCAGTACCGGACTGGGCCTGTTCATTGCCAAAAATATCGTCGAGCAGCACCACGGCACGATCTCTGTCCAGAGTGACACGATCCGCACTCTCTTTGAGGTGCGGCTGCCGGGTCTGCTCAAGTAGAGATTTAAATTCAATTATTTTACGCGGAAATGCCTTTGCATTTTAATATTTTAAGAAAAACTTTATCTTTACCCCACTTCTTTTTAAATTCACTTCCCTATTCTTATAGACATAGAGTCCAAGGAGGAAGATGAAATGAAGAAGTGGTTTTTTTGGGTTGTTCTTGCCGGTTTGCTTGGATTGGAGTGGGTGCACCAAGGCAGAGAAGCTGTTGTCCCCGGACAGGACACCCCAATCGTTCAAGTCGTTACGGACCACGGCTCCAAGAATCTGACGGTTATCCCTAAAAGCAGGGTTCATCAGGGCAATCTGCTGCTCGTCAACAAAGAATACCCTGTACATAAAGCGGGAGTCAGTAAAGATATTGTGAATCTGTCTGAGCATCAGGAGCTGACCGAAGGCTATGGTCTGCTGGACAACAAGACGATGCTCTCCGAGCAGGTAGCGGAGCAATTCTCGATTATGATAGGAGCTGCAGCCGGGCAGGGTGTCCAGAATTTCCTGATCAGCAGCGGATACCGGAACAACTCGGAGCAGAAGCAGCTCTATGAGGAGAAGGGAGCCGAATATGCCCTTCCACCGGGCCATAGCGAGCATAACCTGGGCTTGTCACTTGATATCGGCTCCTCGCAGATGGCGATGAGCCAGGCTCCGGAAGGGCAATGGCTTCGTAACAACGCCTGGGATTACGGATTTATCCTGCGCTATCCTGAAGATAAGACGGATATTACCGGCATCCAGTATGAGCCTTGGCATTTCCGTTATGTCGGCCTGCCGCACAGCATCATTATGCGGGATAAGCATTTCACCCTGGAAGAATACCTGGATTATCTGAAGCAGCAGGAGACGATTACCGCTACCGTTAACGATACAGAATATCAGATTTCCTATATAGCGGTCTCTGGAAATACTCCGGTTCCTACCCCTGAAGGCCGGCATGTCGAGTTCTCGGGCAATAATATCGACGGCGTAATTATGACGGTATATCCATAACAGCCAGGCCATATAACAATATAACCTAGAGAAGGCGGTGATGCGGAATGAATCCGGCATACAAACTGAGAATATACGGGTTGCAGGCACTTTTCGCCGTATACATCTATGTACTATTCAAAATCATCTTATTCAAGTTTGGTTCGATTAACTTCAGCTTTCTCTGGCAGCAGCTGCAGCGCAGCCCGGATAACATTGCCGGCAGTCTGCGCACAGGAAACTTTGTTCCGCTCGCTACCCTGTCCAATACGTATCATCATCTCACACCTACTACCATGCTTAATTTCGCGGGAAATATTGCCTTGTTTATCCCTTATGGCATATTCCTTGTGCTACTGTCCCCGAATGGAAAAGGCGGCGGCTCCTTCACCGGTGTCCTGCTGCGCTCTTTGGCATTAAGTGCGGTGCTTGAATGTGCGCAGGCGGTATTCTACATCGGAACCTTTGATGTGGACGATCTCATTCTGAATACCTTCGGCGGGCTGCTGGGGTATATCCTGTTCCGGCCTGTGATGAAGGCATTTAAGCCAAGCGGAAAAGGCAGTGCCGCCAATAAGGACGACCCCGCACCAGCGGACAATAGAAGGATCATCTATGATACGAAGTCTAATCCTCCTGTTATAACCGGCAAAGGCTCCTCTGTCACCAAAAGGTGACCGGGAGCCTTTGTCATCGTTAAGAATCTATATCCCGCCTTATATAGGAGAGGTGTACCGGCCGTACTGGATCTCCAGTTCTTTGAAGGCATTGCCTTGCTGCAGCAGGAAAAAGGAGTTCACACCCTCCGCTCCCCACCAGTTCAGGCCAAGCAGCAATCCGTCTGCCGACTGTGCAGCAAACAATAACGAGAACATCTCCGGCCGCATCTCCCCGCCGTCATCGACACGCCAGACCGAATATTCATCGTTCTCAATAACCGCAGGATAATCCATGAAGCTGAGCTTACCGTCTTCATTCAGGACAAGACTGAACAGCATATCCTTATCCTGCCTTGTGAATTGAATCAGATACAGCTCCCTATTCTGGGCCAGATCAGCCAGCTTCCAGGCGGACTGAATCTCCCGGTGCTTAACGGCAGCTATGCTCTTGCGCACGGGATCTCCGGCGGCAAGCTGCGGAGCAGCCGGGTCAGCCGGTTGAAGCTCCAGCAAGGCAGCCGGAGGGAAGAGGGCGGAATCAGCCAGATAATAGGTTTCATCCGGCTTCGCAGCGCCGCTCTCTATCGTGTAGACAAATCCGGCCAGATTAGCGAAATTATTCGCCAGCTCCCGGCCATTGCTGTTCTCACTCCCCGCTTGCCGCTTCTCGAACTTCACAGCCAGCACCTGGCCTCCGTTGCCGATAGCGGTATTCAGGGATTCCATCTGCTCCCCGCTTCCCTCTTCCTGCGAGGTCACAAGCATATGACTCCCGGTCTCGTCGGCGAAGCCGAATACAGGCTGCAGCTTGGCGGGATCGAGGAATGCCGCCAGGGCAGGCGACTCGGTACCCGCGGCGGCTGCAGTAGGGTCCGCCGTTTGCGGGACGGCGGTCTGCTGCGGGACAGGCGACGGACTCTGCGCCACCGGAGGTGATGGCATGGCCGAAGATTCTGCACCGCCTGAATTGTCGGTACCGCCCGGCCGCGAACAGCCGGACAAGCTTGAGATTAGCGCCGCCGTAAGAATCATCAATCCGGCAGCTTTCAGCCGGTGCCGGGAACTTCTCTTCACGCGATTCATAGGGTCCCCTCCAGTGGGTTATTCGAATATCCCCATACTAAGATATCGTTCACCAGTATCGGGAGCAATGCACAACACCCGCTTGCCGCGGCCGTGGCGCCGGGCTTCCTGCAAGGCTGTCCATACTGCTGCTCCGCCGGAAGGACCAATCAGGATCCCTTCGGTACTGGCCAACCTCCTTACCATATCCAGTGCATCTTCATCGGATACCTGCACAATCTCATTATAGATGCCGGTATTCAGAATCGCCGGCACGAATCCGGGGCTGGTGCCCACCAGCTTATGCGGTCCGGGCTTGCCGCCGGAGAGCACTGGTGAGCCTTGAGGCTCCACGACAACCACGCGGAGCTCCGGCAGCTGCTCACGCAGCGCCTCTCCTGTGCCGGTAATCGTGCCGCCTGTTCCAGATGTAGCAACGAATACGTCCAGCCGGCCTTCCATCTGCTCCAAAATTTCCGGAGCGGTGGTGATGCGGTGGATGTCCGGATTCGCCTTGTTCTCGAACTGCTGAGGGATGAAGCTCCCGGCAATTTCCTTGCCCAGCTCTACTGCCTTGGCAATTGCGCCCGGCATCCGCTCCGCCGCCGGCGTCAGCACAACCTCCGCGCCGTAGGCCTTCAGGATATTGATCCGTTCCTTCGTCATATTATCCGGCATGATCAGGATTGCCTTATATCCTTTCGCCGCCGCGTTCATCGCCAGACCGATGCCGGTATTGCCGCTCGTCGGCTCGATGATCGTACCGCCAGGCTGCAGCCGCCCGTCCAGCTCCGCCTGCAGAATCAGATTATACGCGGCCCGGTCCTTAACGCTGCCGCTGGGATTGAACATCTCCAGCTTCACATACAGCTCCGCATCCTCCGGTCCGGTAATTCGGTTCAAGCGTACCACCGGCGTTCCGCCGATCAGCTCTGTAATATTATTGACTACCAGCTTCGTCATATATATACCTCCCCTATTCCTGTCTTAATCTTCATGCACGATGTAACATCCATTGTATCGCTACAGTAGGCTATCTGTCGATTTGGCGGATGGTGCCGCTGCTGCTGGACTGACATTCTATCCATATTACCCAGCAGACTTCCGGTAAAAGCTGATGCCAAGACTTGGCGGGGACATGAACATGACAATTGTTGTAGATTATGCAGGATTTCCGGCAACCAGGCGAATTCCGATATGTGGTATTATGGTAAAAATCAGAGGAGGGAATGTATGAGAAGAGAAGACTGGATTAACGAACCCTTAGTTACGCAGAAATTAGATGATGCAATAGATTCAGTTATCTTACACATAGGAATGGAGGGTGACGATAAGGATGCTGTTCTTTGGAAGCTGCATGATTACTTGAAACAGTTCAAGGTTGGTGACGAAACCTTGGCAGTTAGCCTAACCGATAAGCAACGAGCTGATTATATTTATTTAGCTGAGAAGCTCCGGTCAAGCGGCTGGAACTATAATGTTGGATATGATACTCACTGGAATAATTTCGCATCCAAAGTAAATGGGCTCATAACTGAATCATACTATCAAGATGATGCAACAGTAGACCCATACTCTCCTTACATCAAATAACCGCCCCCCAGACACACGGGAGGCGGTTCTTGCAGCATGCTGAATATTATGCAGCTTAGCATATTGCAGCTGGGTAGTATTCAGCCATACAATAATCAGCTATACTATTCAGCCTACGGATTCACCGTAATCGTAAACGTTGACGTGGTATTTTTAATAGGCGTTACAGTGTTCAGGATCTTCAAGTTGTTGAAGACAACGTTACCTACCGCCGGGCCTTGGCCGGGTTCAGCCGATTCGTTGGCCCAGATACCGACTCCGGACTTGGAGTCGAAGGCATCGCCGCTCTTTTGCGCGCCGGATATCGTGACATTCGTAAAAATCGTGTCCGCTACAGGGAATTGCGGCGAATTGCCGACATAGTTGGTCTGGAACATAATCCCGTGATAGGTCGGATCAATGATATCCACATCACTGACGCGGATGCCCTGGAACACCTTAGAGGCGGAGAATACCCAGATAGCCGGGAAGGTCTGTGAGCCCCAGAAATGTCCGCCCGCCCGGACGACTGAGATGTTCTGGAAATTCGTAGTCGGCGATGCGCCGAAGCCGTTCATGGCATACCCGAAGTCCAGTGAGCTGATCGTAATCCCCGAATAGCAGAGTGTATCCGCAATATAGATGTTGCGGAAGGTGTTGGCGTAACCTCCATAGACGGCTACACCGGCTGCACGCCAGGTCAGGATTGAGGTCAGATTCTCGTATACATTGTCCTTCATGTCCGAGCCGCCAGAATCGATTGCCGAGAACAGCGCGAAGCTGTCATCTCCGGTAGCCCGGGCTTCGTTGTTGGACACGAGGTTGTTCGTGCTGCCGTTGGTCATATTAATGCCATCGGCGAAGGTGTTACGGATACGGGAGTTTCGGATCACCATGTAGTCGGTATTCGCCCCCCAGTACATACATACCTGATGTTCGGTCCAGATGTTGTCGATCGTAATGTTCGCTACATTGGAGAAGTCGAACACTTTGCCGGGACCGTCAATGCGTGAGGTATAGTTGCCGAAATAGGCAAAACCTGAGAAGGTTGATCCATTCGCTGAATCGGCAGCCCTGAAGCCAACATCCGTATTGGACTGGTTGACCGGCGCATAGAACCGCGTATACCAGGGTCCGGCTCCGACAATTTTAATCGCTTTGCCGTAGACCTGGAACTTGTTCGAGGTTTCATACGATCCGGCCGGAAGATATACACCTGTGAGGTTACCAGTCGTATCCATACGGACCTTATCAATCGCATTCTGCACGTCCTGGTGCGTGAAACCAAGCGGAACCGTATATTTGGCCGGGTCCGGATTGGCGATCGGCGCTACCTGCTCCAGGCTGACGAAGTCAATTGCATACTGTGAAGTGTTGGCTGCGTCCTTCTGAAGTCTGATTGTGCTGCCCGCCGGAATAGTGCTGTCGAACATAATATTCGCTTCATCATAAATGTGGCGCGGAGAGCCGGCGCTTGGCGAATTGCCCGGGCTGATCTCTGAGCCATACAGCCAGGCGTATTTGGAGTTCAGCGTGATGGCTTTGTTGAATACGCCGTTCACATAGATATTAAGTGTAGCGGTTGTTCCGTCACCGCTTGCCGAGTCCGGAATCGAGAAACGGGTAACAAGCGTGTTGGTGCTGGCTTTGGTGGTGAATTCAACATAGCTGCCCGTTGTGTTCAATGTGACTGCTCTTCTGCCCGAGGCTTCACCGGCAAGATCGCCGATATTGCGGTTCGGATTCAGCTTGACCGCTCCGCCCCCGACAACCCCGTCCTCCGCTTCATACATGTCATAAGGCATATTGGCCCCGCGTCCGATGTACAGCGAATGATTCTGGATGTTGTTGGCCCGTTTCACTGCCAGTTCATTCGCGTCTGCGGCAATTTCAGTTTTTACATTATACTTCCCGTTCGCTGCGGTCCAGGTTCCAAGAGTAACCGGGGCTGTAGTGCTTCCGCTGGCAATGACACCGTTATAAGCACCGGTCAGCGTTTTGATTACCGCACCGGTGGTCGCATCAGTCAAAGTCAATGTGATGTTATGTGCACCACTGGCCGAGGCTGCCGTTCCCTGATTCTTAATAGCAACGGAGAAGCTCACCGTATTCCCGCCAGCCGGATTCCCCGGCGACCAGCTGACCGGAGAAGCGATCAGATCCGAGCTGGATACGGGATTTACGGTAAGCGATGCGGGATTCGAGTAGCTGTTATTCCCTTCATTCAGCTCAATGACGGTGTTGTTCTCGTCTACCTTTGCAGTTAATGCATAGGTTGCGGCATCTTTGGCACCGATGTTCAGCGATACTGTGGCCGAAGCACCTGCAGCCAGTGCACCGACTGGTGCTGTCCCGGCAAGCGTGGTACCTAGATAGAAGCTGACGTTTGTTGTTGCCGCTGAAGCAGACCCGGTATTCTTGACGGTAGCATTCAGCGTGATGACATCGGTCTCTACCGGAGCGGAAGGGCTCCAGGACATTGCCGTTACCATCAGATCCGGATTCGCAGCCGGTGTGCCGATGATCTGAAATTCAGCTACTTGTCCGGCGCTTGAACCGGAGTTCGCGGTGAATTTCAGCTGCAGCTCGCTGGCCGTTGCTGTTACTGGAATGGTCACGGAGTTGCCGCTGGCCGGGTTAAAGGTATACACCGTGGCCGGCACCAGACTCGTGAAGGTTCCTGTAGACTGGTTATGACCCAGTACCTGAATGGTTTGGGTACGGGTAGCCCAGGCCGCAGCCGGATTGAGCTTCACAATTACCGAGGTTACATTGGCGTTCGCGCCAAGGTTCACAGTCAGTGTATTCGGATAGCTTCCGCCCGCTCCTTCCCAGTACGTAGTCACATCTCCGTCATTGGCGTTAGCGGGTACAAATGTAAAGACTGAAGATGAGGCATTAACCGCTTTGCCGATTGCCAGGTTCGAGCCAGGACCCACGCTTGGGGAGGCCGTCGGCGAGGCAGTTGGCGAAGGCGTTGGTGTGACAGTTGGGGTTGGAGCCGGCGTGGCCGTTGGTGCTACTGTAGGAGAAGCCGTTGGTGCTACTGTTGCCGTTGGCACCGGTGTGGCTGTCGGGGCTATCGTTGGTGCCACCGTCGGAACGGGTGTAGCTGTAGCGGTCGGTGCCGCTGAGACGGTCAGGACCAGCTGATCCAGATTCACGTTGCCGGAGTCGGACGCATCGTATTTGTAGGCAATCGTGTTAATTCCGGCATTTAACGCCAGGATTTCTGCCTGTGTAGACCAGGTATCCCAGTTGGCCAGATTAGCAAGCGAGGTCTGCTTGATCTTGATACCGTTCACATAGACACTCAGCGTCCTGGTGCTGCCGGAGGCATTGGCATACCGCAGCGCTGCGCTGTAGTTGCCAGCAGATGCAGCCGAAACGGTGAACGTTGTCGCTGCTCCTTGGGCAAGATAACCATCAACAAATGCCGACCCGGTATAGCCGGTGTGATCTGTGTTGGTTTTGGCCCCGCCAGACAAGGCGGCAGCTTCCGCTTCATAAGTTCCCGGTGTAGAAACCGCAGTTCCGTACACCTCGAGTTCGGATAGCTGCGCAGCAGGCCAGCCGGTGTTGGCCGTGAAGGTTATTTTAATATAACGGGCTGTTGCAGCAGTGAAATTAACTGTGACTGTGTTAGAGCCGCTGGAAGGATTGAAGCTGTAGGCCGCTGATGCAGCCAGGTTGCTGTAAGAAGCATCCTCCGTACTGCCTTGAACGGACAATGTCTGTATTCTTGCTTCCCAGGCTGACGGCAGCTTGAGTACAACCTGATTGACGCTGCTGCTGGAGCCTAGATCGACCTTGATCCATTGCGGAAAAGCATTGCTGGCACTCTCCCAATACGTCCCCTGGTTGCTGTCATTGGCGTTCGCTGCCACATACACATCACCGACCGAGCTAGCGGTAATCGTCTTGCCTTGAGCCAGATTGCCTGCCGCTGCCCCCACTGCCGGGAATAACGCCAGCTGGCCCACACATAGCGCAAGAATCAGACTGTACAGCAGGAATGTCCTTTTCACAGAAGCCTTGTGTCTGGTAATCATCTGCCAACCACCTCCTATAATTTTATGATGCGGCCTTAAAGTATGCGCTTTCAAAAATATCCCCTCTCCTTATACTTCTCGCCTCCTTGATTCCCCCCGCCTTCCCTGCTGTGAAGATTAGGTTGCAATCAGCCAGATCAGCCCTCTCCGCAAGCGCAAGTGAAACGGACCGAACCCAGAGAACGGCTATGAACTAACTAATTATGGTAATAATATAAGATATCACTGGATTTAGGTCGATGGCGTATTCTATGATTAGTATGTGCATAAATACGGATTTCATATTTTTATGCAGCGAATTAAGTGAAGTTGACTTGAGCCCTTCCTCTGACCAACACCGGGAGAGATTAATCTTAATTAAAGTCGGCATACCCCCGCAGGCAAGATGCCTATACAATGAATAGACAAGGCGCGGGCCAAGGGGGAACTACACATGAATAAAGCTGACCAGCAGGAACTATTCCACAAAAACGAGAAGCTCATTAACATGGTTATTGAGCGGGCCAAGCGGGATTATCCGGAGGAGATTGCATTGATCGGGCTTACGGGCTCTTTTCGTACCGGAGATTTCCATGACAAAAGCGATCTGGATCTAATTATTATCAATAACAACCATCAGGGCTGGGGCATCTCTTCCTGCTTCATACTGGGGGATGTCGGATACGATATCTATTGCACTCCATGGGAGACCCGGATTGAAGAGCAGGCTGCGCTTGAGAGTCCGATGACCTCCAGTCTGATAGATTTACAGGTGCTCTATTGTGCCAAACCGGAATATATGGAGAAATTCAATGCGTACAGACAGCGGGCGCTGGACACTTTAGCTAAGCCTATCGGGAGCGAATGCATCGGCAGAGCGAAGAAGTGGATCGACAGTGCCAAGCAGGAGTACGCGAATGCCATGCTTGCTGAGGATCTCGGGACCGTCAGGCTGGCTTCATGCGAGGTGGTCTACAATCTGGTCTGTGCACTGACTAATTTGAATAATACGTATTTTAAAAGAGGGCTTAAGCGATATCTGGAGGAAATTGCCGCCTACCGGTATATTCCTGAGGATTTTGAAAGGATATATATGGATGTGATTCATGCCAAGACGATGGATGACATACGAAGCACAACCTATACCCTTCTAAGAAGCATCCACAATCTGTACAAAACTCTATATCAAAAATATGTAGTCCCGCCTGTACCGGCCTACGATAATCTGGCGGGCACCTATGAGGAGCTATGGTGTAATTACCGCCATAAGGTTATTGCAAGCGCCGAAATGAAGGACCAATCCTATGCCTTCTATGCCGCAATGGGAGCACAGCAGTTCCTGGATGAAATGACGGAGTCGCGGGGAACCCGGAGGTTTGATTTAATGCAACACTTCGATGCCGATCAGCTTGATGGATTTAAGGAGCAATTTCTGCAGGCGATGGATGAATATCTGGAAGAATATAACCTGACAGGCCGGTCAGTCGAACGCTATGATACTTTTGAGGAGCTGTATAGACAATATATGAAGGTATAAGTAATTTCTACGGGATAATTAAATGGCCAAATGATCAGGAGGTTATTATGCTTAGCTATAAAAATACAACGACCGAAGTTGCAGCCAGCGGAATTGATACTGTTATTATATCCGTTGGTGCAACCGAACAATTCGGTCCGTTCCTTCCCATGCATTTGGATACATTAATTGCAGAATTGTATGCTGAATCCTATGGAAAGGCATTAAATGCCTACGTTCTGCCTACCCTTCCATTTAACACTTCAGAAGAACATGCCAACTGTAAGGGAACGGTAACGGTCAGCCCGAATATTTTGACCGCAATGATAGAAGATATGATTACTAATTTAGCAAGACAGGGATTTACCAAGTTTGTAGTTTGCAATGGACATGGTGGAGCGTACTGGGAAGCCGCCTTTGTTAAGCATATCAATTACAAATACCCTGAGCTTCTCTTGATCGCCCCGAATCACAACACTCCTAATGCCTGGACAGAAGCAGCGACGCAAGCTGGTTTGGACGAGGTAGATGAAATGCATGCCGGGTTATTGTCGGTGTGCACCGCCATGTGGCTCTGCCCTGAACTTGTCCAGACGAAATCTATGGGCTCCAACATCCCTGCTGATAACCGGTTGTACGCAGACTATATGGGATGGGACAAGCTTACCGCAGATGGCTGCTGGGGGAAATTTGAAGAAGGCAGCTACACCGATCAAGAATTAAGTGAGAAAGGCAGGCTGTTCTGGGAAACATTCATTCATAGACGGAGTGAAGGGTTACATCAAATTCTTGAGGAAGCCTACCGGAGAAAGATGGCAAAATAGTATATTCGTCCATCGGGCAGGTATGATTATGATCGCTTCTACCCGCTGAGTGCAAAGCCCCCCGCCGTCTCTGGCAGGGGGTTAAGATCTATTCTCTGGGAGAGAATTCTTAATTATTATGCATAATCAAGCTGAAAATAAGCTGACGGCCAGTTAATCTACACGTTGAACCGTGCCACCAGGCCCTGCAGACCTTGCGCCAGCCTGTTCAGTGCGCTGGCTGAGGAGGCAATTTGCTCCACCGAAGCCATCTGCTCCTGCGATGCAGCGGATACCTGCTGCGTATTCGCCGCAGTGGTCTCCGAGATCTGCGTAACCATGCGGATGGAGTCTACGATTTCCTCCGTTGCCGCCGTGATTTCTTCCACGGCTCCGGATACCTCCTGAACCTGTCCGGCCAGCGAATCAACCGAGCTGCGGATTTCATGGAAGGAATGTCCGGCCTCTTCAATGATATTAGTTCCGCTTTGCACTTCGTTCATGCTGTTCTTCATCATCTTCACTGCATGGTCGGCATCTGACTGGATTCCGGCCGCCATCTCGGCAATCAGATTGGCGGATTCAGCTGACTGTTCGGCCAGTCTGCGCACCTGATCGGCCACTACCGCAAACCCTCTGCCCTGCTCTCCGGCCCGCGCCGCTTCGATTGTCGCATTCAGCGCCAGCATATTCGTCTCCGAAGCAATCCCCTTGATCACTCCGACAATGCTGCCAATTTCCTGTGACCGCTTCACGAAGCCTATGACCTGCTGAGAGAGGGACTGAATGGATTCGTTGATGGAATCCATCTGACGGCCGGCGGATTGCAGCGATTGATCTCCGGCAACCGCATATTCGGCAGAGCGCAGCGAGGCTTCCGAAATATCCTGCACACTGGCAGCAATCTGCTGAATCCCGGCTGACATTTCAATAATCGTATTCATGTTGGTCTGCAGATCATTCATCTGCCGGCTCGTGCCGGTGGCAACTTCGCCCATAATCCCGGCAATCTTCTCAGTCGCTTCAGCAGTCATTCCGCTATCAGCGGTCAGCTTGACCGAAGAAGCGGCGAGGCCGCTGGCAGAAGCATTCACCTGGCCGATCATCGCCGCCAGATTATCGGTCATTTTATTGAAATTCAGGGCCAGATCACCGATCTCATCCTTCGTCCGCACACTCAGCTTGCGGGTCAGATCGGCATCGCCGTCTGCAATCTCTTTGAGCTGCTTGTTCACATCACTCAGTGGCTTCAGAATCCGTGCCGACATCACGAACGCGATCAGCACAGCCAGCAGGACAGATAGTCCCGTGACTCCCATACTCGTAACCATAGACGAGCTGCGGTGGGTAGCCGCCTGACTCTGCTCCTTCGCAATTTCTTCATGCAGCATAGTCTCAAATACAAGCTGTGAATCGATAATGGTATCCAGAGAGAGCGTTGTAAACGACTTTTGTGCTTCCGGGAAATTGCCGTCTTTGGCTAAGGCAAAAGCTTCCTCCAGCACGGCCAGATAATTGCCCCATTCACTCTCCAGATTCGTAATTCCCGCAAGCTCAGCTTCGTTCAGGCCCGCATCCTTCAGTTGTTCAGCCGCCGCCGTAATCTGCGGGATCATCGCTTCATAAGCAGTCAGATTGGCCGTTCTTTCCTCATCCGTATTGCTCATGACATACCTCGCCGCCAGCCCATCTGCCGTACGGATATCATCGGTTAACCCCTGCACCAGCGACAGCTTGCTGTAGTTACGGTTGATCTGTTCTGTAAGCATGGTCACCTTACCCTGAAATAAGGTGCTGCCCGCGATTGCGGTAATGAACACGATAATCACAGCGGCGAAGCCGGACATGATTTTGGCGCGTATTCCTCTAATTCTGCTGAACATAGTAATTTCCTCCACTCCATATGTAAGCTATATTGCATAACCCCTGCCCCTAGGGGCTTGTAGACTATGTATCCTACGTGTATCCACATGCATGTGCGCTCCATACGTCTGCTGCTGGCCCGTCCCTCCTTAAGCGTGTTACTAATCTTTTCCTCTTGTCTGTATCTTACGTTCCAATCCTTAAACCAATCTGAAATGAAGCTGAGCATTCGCTGAAACATGCAGGCAAGGCTGTAAGAATGATGAATTACAGAAACATACCTCCATGGCAGCCCATTGTATTCGGTTTTTCGCTTACATTTGGCCCAGTTACCTCCATGGCAGCCCATTGTGTTCGGTTTTTCGCTTACATTTGCCCCGGTTACCTCCATAGCAGCCCATTGTATTCGGTTTTCCGCATACATTTGACCCGGGTACCTTCATGGCCGCACATCGTGTTCGGTTTTTCGCATACATTTGACTCTCCTTTGGCCCAGCTTCCGGGGGATTCAGCGGGATTCCTGTATGCAAGAACATAATCTCCATATTTACATAAAAAACACAAAAAACCGCCACCCCGGCCAAAGGCAGGAGATGACGGTTCTGGAAGAGTACTCTATCCGTTTAACTTCTATAGCTATGTAAGTAGGCTGCTGTCATTCACCCAGGTTTGCTCAGTCTCACTAGAGTTCACTCAGGTTCATTCATACAAATTCCCGTTCGCAAGCATGGCCAGCCTCTCTTCGTCCAGCACGATCAGCCGGCCTCGTCTGCGTTCAATGATCCCTTCCTCGATCAGACGGCGCACCACCCGGTTCAGATGCCGGTAGCTTGTCCCCAGCAGATCAGCAGTCTCTGTCAGGCTGGAGGTCCGGATCTCTTCTATCCGCTGAGCGCCGGTGTTGTCCGAGAAGAGTGACATCAGGTAGCTGGCGAAGCGGTTCTCCACCGGGTACAGCACATTCATGGCCGAGGTCTGGCCCAGCGTATACAGCTTGTGGCTCAGCTCCCCGACGAGGAAGCGCAGCAGCGCCGTATTGTCTTCGAGCTCTTTTAGCAGCAGCTTTCTTCCGGCCACCAGCAGCAGGCTGTCCCCCACCGACACCACTTCGTTCTTGACCGGATACTGGCGCAGCAGTTCCACATCCCCGATCACCGACATCGGCCTGGCGAACCGGACCAGCATTGATTTGCCGTTAGGCAGCAGGGTATGAATCTTCAGCTTGCCCTGCACCAGAATGAACATGCTCTCCAGCCGGTCGCCCACCGAACACACTGCGTCCCCGTCGTTGTAGCGCCGAAGCTCCATTTGGGCAATTGCGCCGCTGCTGAACATTGCCGTAAGATTATTCTGCTCCGCAAGACTGCGTACCGCCTCCGGATTTACTATTGAATACATGCAGTTCTTCCTCTCCCGCCGTGTAAAGTCAACCTTATGTTCAAACTGTACCACAGCTCCAGGGCAAAGGGCTAACCGGCCTTACTTCATATCGGCGTCGTCCAGGCGGATTTCACCTACTGTAGCATCTGGAGTACACCAGAATTCTAACGTAACACCTTGTTTATGATCAATATATCCGATAATATCTGCGGTCTGCTCATTGCTTTTGTAATATTTGCTTCCATACAGGTCAAGCACACTTTGTTTGCTGTCTCCCAGTCCGATGCCCAAGGCCGTATGGAGCGGGTCATCTGAGCGGTTATTATCTATGGCTGTGATCTTGATCCGCTTGATCATTCCTTCATCCGGGCCGGAATGAACTGAGGCTGTGACAAGACCGTCCTTCCAGTGATAGTAATCATACAGCTCATTATCCTCTTTACTTAACGGGCTGCCTAACTGCTTAAGCAGGTGACTGTCATTAATATGGTCATGCAGGTTCACACCGCCGATCGCTTCGCGGGCAAGGTCTGTGGAAGGCGTCAGCTTTTCGGAATATGCCGAGAATTGATAGACACCGAAACCCGCAATGATCACCGCAATCAGAATAAATACTATCCGTTTTATCCCCATATTAGTGTGCAACGCCCTTCTCAAAATATTGTTCCAGTTCCTTACGCTCCTGGAATTTGGCTAGATTGAAGGATGGCCAGCTCTTCAGCGGCTCTGACCGGTCAGACAAACGGCTGTGCAGCGCTTCGTCAAGAATACCTTTCTCCTGCTTGCTGAACTCAATCAGCTCAGGGACCACATCCGCGGACAGCCCGGTCAGATAATTGGCATCCAGGGTGCCGCTTGCGGCATACCGCTGAATATTTTGCCTGGCGATAATGTGATCCATCCCGATATAGTTCATCAGCACATAAGACAGCAAACCAAGCACGATGTAACACTTAAGCAGCGGGAACTCTGCCCGGCTGATCCGCACCGCAGCCAGAACAAGCAGCAGCCCGAGGAAGATCATGAAAGCATGCACCAGAAAGCGGATATAGGTATAGCCATACGCTTCTTCATACAATGTCAGCCGTGAGTATGCAGAGTAGAGCATGACCATCGAGCACAGAACCAGAATGTAGAGCAGAATCTGAATTACCCGCTTCAGCCCGCCGCCTGCTTTGCGCACCGCCAGCAAGGAGAGCAGCAGAATAGCGAAATTGATCGCTGTCACCAGAATCAGCTCAAAGAATCCGCTCCGCGCATAATCCGCATACGTCTTGCCATCCGGCAGAATGCCTTCCCAGGCTCCGAACAAATACGAGAATTGCACGCTCACAAACAGCATGTATACGGCATTGATCACCGCCAGAACCGTAGTAATGATGATCGGATCATCAACGCCGATGCTTTCCTCTTCCGGTTCGTTCACATCGCGCTCTGTCAGAGTATCCAGCCCGCCAGGCGGATAGGTCCGGATATAGGACTTACTGTCAATGAACCCCCACACAAAGCCGAACATCCCGAGGCCAAGCAGGATAATCCACAACGCCCTGCTGATCCATTCGCCAAAGGAGATATTGTCAAAGTAACCCGGGAGCTCTGACAGCAGCCGGTTGAATACCCCATCCGCCGTGGAGAGAAGCGAGGTGACGATCAGCAGCAGCGGAACGGAAATCAGCAGCCCGATCACAATACGGATAAGAACCTGCTTGCGTGCATTAGACACCCCGCCCTGGCTACGGCGTAACAGCTTCACCGCTGTGTTCCAGTGGCGCAGGCTCTGGGGGAAGAAATGCTCCAAAGCCGCTCCGATCAGCCCGAAGCCGCCCCAGGAGGGCAGGCGGTAACTGAGCATATAAGTCATATGTAATAGAATCAGCGCCGGAATGACAAGAAAATTAAGTCCGAAGAAAAACCAGTTGCCAAACAGTGCGTACGTCAGCGACAAAAGGAAGACTGAACCCATCCACATATAGCTGAACCAGTTGTGCTTACGCAGCTTCTCCTTGCCGAAATAGAACATAAACGCGTAGAACAGCACTACAAAAATCGGGTAAGAGATTCCGGGCATCTTGCCGTAGAACAGGTACTGATGCACAAGCGCAAGCAGAAACGCGGCCAACATAACAACGCGCGCAAACCCCGGTTTGGATACGGTTTGATTGTCCATGGTAAATTCCTCCATCTTTTTACTTTCCTACCCTGATTCTAGCTGATAAAATAAGAAGAAAAAGAGAAATATATTATTATTAATTTCCTATTTTGTAAAAGGAGAGCTTATAGATGAAGCTGCACAGCCAATTTCTGAAGCTGCATTCGCATCATGGAGGCCCGGCAGAGGTCCTTGTTACCCTGGATGAGCTGGCCTTGACCCTCGGCTGTACCCACCGCAACGCGCTGCATGTGATCCGCAAAATGGTAGAAATGAACTGGATCACCTGGACGCCCAGCCGTGGACGGGGGCGGCGCTCCAAGCTGGTGTTCCTCGCAGCCTCCGAGGATATTGCCCTGGAATCCATGATGCAGGCCATCAGCAGCAAGGATATCAGCAGCGCTCTGGAGGGAATCCGCGGACATGCCCGCACCTCCGCCCTGCAGGATACACTACAGGGCTGGCTGCTGGCTTACTTCGGGCATCATGCCGAGATGCAGAGCGACAAGCGGATTGATACGCTGCGGCTGCCGGTCACGCAGCAGTTGCACACCTTCGATCCGCTGTATATGAATCTGCTGGCAGAGTCTTTTGTTTCCAGCCATGTCTTTGACGGTCTTGTCGGCCGCAGCGGCGAACGCGGCAAAGTGATTCCCGGTCTGGCCCATGCCTGGGAGACCGACGAAGCCCGTACCGCGTGGACCTTCCATCTGCGCAAAGAAGTCCTGTTCCATCACGGCAAGGTACTGACCGCCGAGGATGTGGTCTACTCGTTTGAACGGATGATGTCTACCTCACAGCGGACGCTGTACAGCTATATTTTCAAGGAAATTCAGGAAGTTAGAGCCCTGAATGCCTCCACCGTCCGCATTCTGCTGAAGAAGCCGAACGAGCTCTTCCTCCCGTTCCTCTGCACCAGCCGGGCGGCGATCGTCCCCCGTGACCTGCAGTCCATCGGTGAGAATGTATTTGGACGAAGACCTGCGGGAACGGGACCTTTCAAGGTAGTAGAGATGAGCGAGGATACTTGCGTGCTGGAGGTGTTTCCTTATTATTTTCAGGGGCGGGCCCATCTGGATCGTGTGGAAATCATCTATGTACCCTGGGGGCTTGCGCCGGGACCCTCCGAGACGGGTTCGGGCTTCCATGTCATTCCGAATCCGCAGGCAGCGGGTACCGGCTCCCTGAGCAAGATTCATTCCGAATCCTCGGTACGCAAATTCGTCACCTGCAACACCAAAAAAAAGGGACCGCTAAGCGATCCCCTTCTCCGTGCCGATATTCTGTCCTGTCTGCATGAAGCTCCCCGTGAACCTTTCAGGCATTCAGCCGGTCTTCCGGCGGCGGCACTGCAAATTGCCACCATTCCGCAGTATGCCGGGGACGCTGAATACATTGCCTCAAGGCTGAAGCAGCACGGATATTCCTGTAAGGTGGTCTCCGTATCCCCGGAGGAATTCAAAGGACCGATCCGCCTGCAATCGGATTTGATTGTCTTCTCTCTGCTCCGTGATCAGGATGAACAGCTGCGGCTGTACGATCTGTATCTGACCCTCTCGCAGCATATCGAGCCGCGAACCCGCGCCGACATCGAAGGCAGACTGCAGATGATCTCCCGCGAGCCTGATACGGCTGCCCGGACAGAGGGCTTCAAGATCATAGAGGACACCTTGACCCGGGATCATCAGCTACATATCCTGTATGAAAAGCCTGCCGAAACTGCTTATCTGCCCTCCGTGCGCGGCGTTACGTTCAACAGCCAGGGCTGGGTGGATCTGCGTCACCTTTGGTTTCCGCCGGAGCTGTAAAGCTAATCTAAGCTTCGCCCGCCTTGGCCGCAGCCTTTTCAACACTCAGATTTGTATCTTGTTCATGCCTGCTGGCAGTGTAAAATCAAGTCTGAAAGGTGACTAAACGCACCCTTTATTCTCTGCCCGGCAAACTGCCCGCAAGCCCTCTGCCCACCAGATTGGCGGATACCGGCTTCCTGCCCAGCTCCCTGGACCATACAGAGAGCTGGCCGGAATGATGAATCTCATGAGCGATAATATGGCGCATAATCTCACCCCAGGTATCCTCAATTACCCGTCCATCCGCCCGCTCATCCTTCAGTATGTTCTGCTCCAGCCCCTCATGCCAAGCCAGCACGAACTGCTCCACCTCCGGCCGGAACCTTGCATCCAGCTCCCTGATCTTCTGCAGAGTGTTATATTCCGGGAAATCTGCCCGAACATCAGGCTTACCCTCCATATCCCGGATCCAGCTCAATTCCACATCGATAATATGAACCAGCGTCTTCAGGATTCCGCCCATTCCGCCAATCCGTTCCTTCAGCAGTTCTTCTTCCGGCAGCTTTTCACACCATTTGTACCATTCCTCGCGGACCATCCAGTTATAACGGAATAATGTTTGCATAGGCTGCCTCCTGAATTGTAATGTAATTTTCAACTTCCGGCATTCAACGTTCTGTTTCCCTGCTCAGTTTGCTTTGCGTCTGACACTGTAGAATCTCATTGCTGTCGGAAACCTACCTGCACAAGCTTGTCCATAAGCTCCGTATACATTTCTTCGCACTCATCAGTGGCGGTAGAGTATCCTATGATATTCTGGAGGAACCACTCACTCCGGGCCTTCCTTCCCTCCGGCGAGTCCAGCTGGCCCAGCGGACCTATGGCATAATTCTCCCGGAGTGTAACAAGCTTGTGCGAGTCTGTCCAGCCCAGCCCTGTCAACGCTTGCTTCATGCCTTCAGCGAAGGAATCACCGCATACGATATGCACATGCGTACAATCCGGTGAGGAGTCCCAGAATGCCCGCTTTTTGGGAGAATCCATCAGACTTGCGTAGTATCCCAGCAGGCTGGCAACCGGTGCCGCGATATGTTCATCAAGCGGTGCTTCAAGCCGCTAACAGCGTTTACGATTTCCTGCATATCTATCATCATCTGATTCCACCTTTGTTCAGGTATTTATATGGGGGAGCGGTCCAGCAGCCTCCCTTTGACAAGCAAATAAAGCGGGGGATAGGGCGATTGCTTCTGAGCGGTAACCAAGGTGAACCCGTCCTTCCCGACAGCCGGTCTTTCCCGTCTCGGCACCGGGAACTGAACCGAATCTTTAAACACCACATATGCGGCTACATCCGCTGCTCCTGCCGGAATATCATTTCCGGTTATATTCTGCGATTTAACAGTAAAGCTGCCCTTTGCCGCGTCATACGTATACGAGACAGGACGGAAAGCATTGTTGCTGATAATCGCCCCCGGCGGTGCTCCAAAGGCGCTTCTCTCCAAATCCTCTATCGCTAATTTAATAATATCCGTCTGCATCAGAGTGTCCCCTGTCAATGTATAGAGATGATTATTCTGATCCCATTTACTCACGATGCCCAAACTGCCCGCCAGAACACTGACCGGGATGAACATCGAATTTTGCTCCAATACCGGAATCGTATCCATGGAGCCGGCAACCCCGTTAACCGAAACAGACTTCGACCTTATCGTGAACTTAACCGTTACATCATCCATCCCGATTGTAGCCGTTTTACTGTTGGCATCGAAGCTGACCTTCGCCCCGAGCAGCTCGCTGATCGAGCGCAATGGAATCATCATTCGTCCCTGTGAATCCACATAAGGCGCCTTCGGTGCCGTATAGAGCACATAATACTCGTTGATCTTGAGCAGTACCGGATATTCCTTAGGCGCTGCCTGCACCTTCCCCGTACTACCCCCTATTAATAACGCCAAGCTCATTCCCGTTGTCAGCAGCAACACGAGTAACTTCTTTCTCTGCTTCATAGTAACAATCATCCTCTCATTCTGCTCCGTTTGGAATAATGCAGCGCTCCCGCTACTGCGGCTCTTGTTAAGTTAACGCATGCAACGATTAAAATAGTACCCGTATCAGGTTAAACCTAATGACAAAACCTTGGTAAATCGCCTGCTTAGGTTTGACATCACCCGATTACGGTCCATCCTCTGTTACGCTTAACTGCACTTTGTACAACTAAAACGTCTGATTTACAAACGATTCTCCGTTTAGTTGTATTTCGTACAATTAAAAAGCCCATGTAGATGGGTTCTCACCCATTCAAGCAAATTTAGTTGTACAAACTACACTTAAAAGAGGCGAGTCTACCTTTTCGCTGTTTTTAAGTGTACAGAATACAACTATTGCTGAATTCCGCTTGGGGATGAATACATCAATTGCTGCATTGTTGAACGAACACCGCTCCAGCCGCCACATTATGGATGAATGTCCGCAGTTAAGCATCTCATCTTATCCCTCTCCCCCCCTAATTTAACCCTCGTTTAGTAAAATAAGCAAGAAAAAGAGGCAAGCAGCATCCTTTCTGCTGCTTGCCTCTTTCGCGATTCTCCCCTGCCACACCCCACATAAATGAACTTAAGAATTTTACAACAGGGCTTGCGTACGGAGGGGGATTTTTGGAACTGTAGGAGCGGTAGCGTCCGCCTTTGTCTCCGGATTTCATCCGCTATAAGCGGCTAGAATCAAGAAATCTGGAGACAACAGCGGCCGGAAGTCCAAAATATCCACCCTAGCTACGCCCCGCCCCAAGTGAACTCTTCTGTTCATTTCACCGACCCGATCATCCCAGCCACAAACTGCTTCTGCATCAAAAAGAATACCAGCGCAGTCGGGATCGTGCCGATTACAATCGCGATCATAATCATGCCGTAGTCCGGGGCGTAGCCCGAACCGAGTGTCGAGATCAGGAGCGGCATCGTCTTCGTCTGCGGGGTCTGCAGCACGATCAGCGGCCAGAGATAATTGTTCCAGCTTGACATGAACGTGATGATTGCCCCCGCGGCGTAGGTCGTTTTCATGGTCGGCAGATAGATGCGCAGGAAGATGCCCAGCTCGCTGAGCCCATCCATCCGGCCGGCCTCCAGCAGCTCCTTCGGAAACATCTTCGTGCTCTGCCGGAAGAAGAAGATCAGGAAGGCCGTGGTCACCGTAGGCAGAATGACCGAAGTCATCGTATCAATGCCCATCCACGGGAACACATTCGAAATCTTGCCGAACATCCGGTACAGCGGAATCATCAGCGCGGCGAACGGAATCATCATCGACAACAGCAGGATGTTGAACACAACATCCTTCGAGCGGCTGCGGAAGACTTCGAAGCCATAACCGGCCAGCGAGGCAATCAGCAGCGCCAGCAGCGTTGTGGTTATCGAGATTTTAGCGGAATTGATCAAGGATAACTGCAGGTCTGTGGTATCCAGCAGCTTCTGGAAATTATCCAGCAGATGTGTTCCGGGCAGCAGCCGCCCGCGGGTGACGTCGACCGACTGGTTCGTGGAGCTGACCACCATCCATAAGAACGGGAAGATCGAGACAATGGCCGCTATGCTGAGGAACAGATACAAGAAGAAACGTTTACTCTTAGCCATTTTTATCACCTGCCACTTTGAACTGGATGACCGACAGCAGCGCAATCATAATCACGATGGAATACGATACGGTGGCTGCATAGCCGAAGTCCGCTGAATATTTGAACGACAAATTATAAATGTACTGGGAGATCGTCTGTGTTGCATTCCCCGGACCGCCCTTCGTAATATTCATGACCTCATCGAACAGCTGCAGGGTACCGATGGTGGATGTGATCGAGGTAAACAGGATGATCGGCTTCAGCAGCGGGACAGTAATTCCGAAGAATTGCCGCGATGCAGAAGCCCCATCAATTCTAGCGGCCTCGTAAATGGAATGATCAATATTTTGCAGAGCGGACAGGTAAAAGATCATATTGTACCCCGTCCAGCGCCAGGTGATCGCGATAATAATCGTAATTTTGGCCCAGAACGGATCGGTGATCCATTCAATCGGGGCACTGACCAGATGGAGCTTCAGCAGCATGGTATTCACCAGACCGTTACCAGCGAACAAATACTTGAACACTACAGAATAGGCAACCAGCGAGGTTACACAGGGCAGGAAGATCGCCGTCCGGAAAAACCCTTTGAACTTCAGCTTGCTGTCGTTCAGCAGCACTGAAATAAACAGTGCCAGCACAATCATCAGCGGCACTTGAACCAGCAGATAAATGAAGGTGTTTTTTACAGAAACGATAAAAGTCTTGTCAGACAGCAGCCGTGTATAGTTGTCGAATCCGGTGAAGGTAAGATTGCTGCCGGTTCCTGTCTGGAACGACAGAATCAGCGCCTGCAGCATCGGGTAGAAATAGAAAACGAAGATCAGAATGACCGCAAGCAGGACGAAGGACCAACCGGTCAATACGCTTCTGGTACGGATACTCACGCTCGAATTTGTTTTTTTCACATCGGCCCAGCCCCTTCGGAGTAAAGTAAATAAACCCCGGACGCTGCCCTGCCCTCCTGAAAGCCCGGAAGCCGCAGGCCACGCCCAAGGTTTACCTGTGTGCAAGACTCAGCTATTTAATCTGTGATTCAGCCTGAGCCTGGGCATCGCTCAGCACACTGTCAATGTCCTTGCCGTTCAGATAGTTCTGCATTTCTACAATGAGAATGTCTTCAATTGCGTAGGTATTGATACCGTAATTGACACTTGGAATCTGCTCTGTCCAGGCGGCGAAATCCGATACAATCTTCTGGCCGCTGAAGAATTCATTGGCCTGGCTGTAAGCTTCTCCGCCCGCTGCCGCTTTGAAGGTACCGATAACACCGATGTCTGTGAGCAGCTTCTGATACATTTCCACACTTACACCGAAGGTCTTTGCCATGAAGTCAGCTGCAGTTTCCTTGCCGTCCACATTCATCACATACCATGAGCTGCCGCCGAGATTCGAGGCATGAACCGATTCATTCGCCGTCAGCTTCGGAAGCGGTGCGATGGCCCATTTGCCGGACTGCGTTGCTTCAGCCGTGATCGAAGGAGTGATCCAGTTGCCTGTCGGTACCGAAGCGACGTCCCCGCTGTTCAGGGCAGCTACGAACTGGCTCCAGTCCGCATGCACCTTAGCCACATTGGATTCCATCAGCCCTTTATAGATTTCAAAAGCTTCCTTCAGCGGCGCATTGCCGGCAATATTCGGTGTCTTGCCGTCTTCCTTCAGATACCATTCACCGGCGGATTGAATCATCATCCGGATCAGCCCAAGGTCGTTCGGGTCCAGCGTAATCAGCGCTTTACCGGTCTTCTCTTTCACGGCTTTGCCGATTTCAATATATTTGTTCCAGTCCATATCCTGCAGATCGGCCAGCTTGTAGCCTGCCTGCTCCAGATAATCAGTTCTGACATAGAGTCCGGTTACGCCGGAGTCAAAAGGAATTCCGTACTGCTTGCCGTCCAGGCTGGTCGGACCGCTTTTGTAATCCGCGAAGTCAGAGCCTTTGATCGAGCCGCTCAGGTCGTAGAAGGAATCCTTATACGATTGCAGGAAGCTCTGGGAACGGTAGTCCTCAATCAGTACGATATTCGGCAGGCCTTTGGTTGTTCCAGAGTTCAGCCCAGTGTTCAGCTTCTGGATAATATCAGCCTGTGCATATTCTACAATGTTGATTTTTACATCAGGGTTGGTTTTGGCATATTCCGCTTTGGCTACTTCCAGTGCGGCAATATTGAATGCAGGGTCCCAGGCCCAAATTGTAATTTCTTTTGCCTGAGCAGGTTCTGTGGCTGCTGTGTTTCCGGATGTTCCGGTATCCGCAGCTGCACTCCCTGTGTTCTTGGAGCCGGAATTCGAGTTCGAATTGGAGCTGCAGGCAGTAAGCATAAGCAGGCAAATCAGCAATAACGCAATGCCTTTTTTCATTTGTAATCCTCCCCTTTGATGCGCTTTTATGAGTTCCGCTTCAATGTAAGCGCTTATTTATTACATAAGTAATCTTATCATCCGCGTAAGAGGACCCGTTAGAACTTACTTTATAGGGATTTGTCATTTTATCGCCTATTGTAAGCGCTGCCTATCTGCAATTTGTTCTTTTTTTAGATAATGGTATTATTTTTGTCCCATCAGAAGCGGCAGGCGTATTTTAATAGCTGTCCCCTCACCAGGGACGCTTTTAATAGTAATCCCGTACTCCTCGCCGTACATCAGCACCAGCCGGTCATGCACATTCTTGATCCCAATCCCGGTGAACAGCTGGCGCTTGCTCGCGGGCCCGGACATGGAGAGATCGGCTTCTCCGGTATCCATACCGTCCCCATTGTCGACCACCTCACAGAGCAGGGAACCGGCATCCTGGGAGATGAGGATATGAATATACCCGCCGCTTTTCTTCGTAAACGCATGGAAAAAAGCATTCTCAATAAACGGCTGAATGATCAGCTTCGGCAGATGGAAGTCCATACAGTCCGGTGAGATGAAGAAATTCACTCTGATCCGCTCCCCGTAGCGTACATGGTTGATAAACACATAGGACTTCAGATTGTCCAGCTCCTGCGCTACTGTGATGCTCTCACTGACGTTACTCAGCGCATTCTGCAGCATCGAGATCAGGGCATGAATCGTGTGAACCGCCTTCTCTTGGCTGCCCTGCTGCACCAGGAAGTTGACCGAGGCCAGCGTATTATACAGAAAATGCGGGTTAATCTGATGCTGCAGGGCAGCCAGTTCGGCATTCCGCTGCTCCTTCTGTGTCTCGACCAGCTTCTCTACGTAATCATTCAGCTCATCAAGCATATAGTTATAGGCATGTCCCAGCTCCTGAAATTCAAAGCTGCCGGTTACCGTAATGTAATTATGGAAGTTCCGCTGGGTAATCTTGGACATCTGCCGGGTAAGCAGGGTCAACGACCGGGTCAGCCTTCTGAAGATCAGGAACACGACGATCAGGGCTACGATGACGATGGCTGAGCAGATCAGCACCACCATTTTACCGTTGACCATCTGGCCGAGAGCCGTCTTTTTGTCAATCAGATTCACAATATAGAAATCATAGGAAGACAGATAATCCGCAATCAAAATGGAATCCGTGCCGCGGAAATCAATATTTTTGTAATCCAGCTGCTTCTCTTCAATCTCCTTGGCAAACTGCAGTAAATCCTCCGCCTGCTGGCCCATCAGATCGCTGCGGTTGCTCGAGACAATGACTCCATCCCTGTTCAGAATTGCCACATCGTTCCCGGTGCTGACAAAGCTTGCGTAGAAGGGGCGGAAATCCTGCTCATGAATGGTAAAATACAAGGTTCCGTAAATGTCGCCCGTTGTGCGTTCCATGAGTGCTTTGCTGGCTACGATCACAGCCTCTTTCTCCGGGGAATCCTTACTGCTCTCCTCATAGAACTGGTACATCAGCCGTTTCGGCTCAGCCAGTGTATTCTTGGTCAGCTCATGCTGCTGAAGCTCCTGGTCACTCATCAGCAGATTATTCGTATTGGTGGAATAGCTGCGTCCGTTTTTGCCCATGATTTTGATCCCGACCTGGTAGGAGTCCAGAGTAGACTGGATTTTCTTCATCTGGGTCGTCATATTGTAATAAGTCCGCAGCACCCGCAGGGAATTCGAGTCCTCTTCCGTCAGGAAGCTCTTAATGGTGCCGCTCAGCTGTGTGTTGTTGGTGGCTGTAACGATGGAATAATGAAACGATTCGAAGCTCGCCTTAATCTGGCTGATCACCTTGGTATTCGTAATGCTGAAGGTGTTCATGAACAGCTTCTCCGACATGCGGACCGTGGTCCATGAAGAAGCGATGGCTACAGCAATAATGCTGATTAGCATCACGATGAATATTTTGATGAACAGGCTGTGGAATTTGAAACGATCCCAATATCTGCGCATAGGCTCTACTCCTGTCCGTAATGCTGACGTCTGTAAGCGCTCGGGGACAAGCCGGTATATTTCTTGAACACTTTGCAAAAATAGCTGTGATCCCCATATCCGACCATGCTGCTAATCTCGGAAATCGGTGCCTCGCCTGCCCGCAGCAATTCCGCCGCCTTGCCTGTACGGATCGTATTGAGATGCTCCTTGAATCCCTCCTGGTTATAGGTCGTGAACAGACTGGACAGGTAAGAAGGGTTGAAATGAAAATGACGGGCCAGCTCCGTAAGACTCAGCGGCTCGGTGTAGTGCTCCTCCATATACTGGAGCAGCTTGGCCATATTGGCATTGCTCCCTGGTGTCAGCGCTGCCGATGAGGTCAGCTCCATGACCCGGGCAAGAAAATGTTCGAGAATCCGCACGGCCCCATCCGCTGAGCCCGCTTCATCTATGGCCCGGAACAGCCCGTATTTCCCTTCCTCCAGCTCTCCCAGATGGCTGAACTGATTCGTCACATTGAAGATCATATTGCCGAGGAAGGACTTGAACTGAAACACATCCCCGTCATATTGCCGGCTTAGCGCATCGACATGCTGATGCAGATCGCCGAACGCCTCCTCCAGCTGCTGGCGCTTCAGCTGCTCCGTGAACTGGGTCAGGTTGAATTTCGGCAGCTGGGCTTCCCGCTGCGGCAGCTCATCGTGTACCAGCAGTACCTGATCTGGCAAAAAGAAGCGGTACTGCCGCAGCTTCAGAACACTCTGCTGATAGACCGCTGCCACCTCGCTGAGCGAACCGAAGGCCCGGCTCAGGGTCAGGCGCAGCTCAGGCTCTTGTCCGGCCAAGGCGTGGGCCAGCTTATTCACAGCCTGCAAGAGCGCCGGCCACTGCTCTTCTTGCAGGTTGACCAGCAGCAGTGCCGCATTCGGCTCGCCGCCAGGGATGATGCACTGCATCAGTCCTGGAACATTCCGTTCCAGTTCCCCGGTTACAGCTGCGGTGATGGCTGTCAATGCGTCTGCGTCATTGTCTGCGTTATCGGCACCGGTAACACCGGCTGGTCCGGTTCGCCCGGTCTCCCAGCCGAAGAAGCTGAAGCAGTCCTGCGGAAGCTGCTGCTTCACGAACTCCTCCCCCTCAGGCTGCAGCCGGTAGCCTGAGATCAACCGGCTAAGCAGGGCATCCAGCCGCTGGGGTGCCGCTTCCGGCTGAACTCCAGCCGCGGTGGCACCCAGCCCCGGGATACGTTCCCGGGTCTTCTGCAGCACCTGCAGCAGCGAACCGGCTTCCAGCTTCGGCTTCAGAATATAATCGGCCACCCCATTCTGGAACGTGGAGCGCACATAATGAAATTCACTGAAGCTGCTCAGCACGATTACCTCTGTAGCCGGATAATCCCGCTTCACTAGGCGTGTTAATTCCTCGCCGTCCATTACCGGCATCACAATATCGGTAATGATGATATGCGGCTGCAGGGTCTGCAGCGAATTCAGCGCTTCCTGCCCGTTGGCCGCTTCACCTACAATCTGAAATCCTTCGTGTTCCCAGTCCAGCACATATTTAATCCCCTGCCGGACCAGAATTTCATCGTCCACAATCAGCACTTTGCATATTTGATTCACAGTTGTCCCCCGCCTTCTGTAGTCATGACCACTGGTCCGCCACTCATGAAGGGATTATAAAGCGCTGTCATCGGGATGGTCAAACGGAATATTTGGAAGGGGGAGGCGAAGAAGGAGTTATTTATGAAGGGAAGTCGGATTTTTGCAATACAAATACTATGTTAGACTATAAGATATTTACGAGGTGATTGTTGTGAAAAAACTATGGATACATGATTTCAATGACATTAAGGCCTGGATTTATCGTAATGCAAGAGCACTTGATCTGACTCTGTTTCAGTATCATTTTGAAAATGGAACTAAAGAACCTGTTCTTGCGGCCCTATCGCATTATCAGAATAACGACGGCGGTTATGGAAATGGCATTGATCCTGATAACTGGAACCCTCATTCCACCCCGTATAATGCCCAGATTGTGATCAAAATGCTGAGACAGATAGATTTCACGGATGTATCTCACCCCATATACAAGGGTATATTCCGGTATCTTGAGAACACAGAGCATATTACGGAAGAGGGCTGGATGTTTACAATTCCATCGAATAATGACTATCCTCATGGTGTCTGGTGGGATTATAATGCTGGGACAAATACTTATCAGAGTATTGGAACTACTGCAAGCCTATCCGGCTTCATTCTTCGTTATGGAGACAGCAAGTCACACTTGTATACAATGGCTTTATCCTACAGCGGAATTCTTATTGAAAAACTGAAATCAACAACGGAGTACGGAGATATGGGGGTTAGTGGTTATTGTGATTTGCTTGAGGATATTGAAGGTGCAGGATTAACAGAGCAATTTGACTATGAATTCCTGTGTAAGCAAATCCCCTGCTTGGTTGGTGAGAAAATACGTAACGAAACCGGTAATTTTATGGCGAACCCTCTTGAGTTTGTTCAGTCGCGGGCAAGCAGATTTTATGAAGCGAACAAGCAAGAGGTCCATGCGGCACTTGATACATTAATAGACCAAAAACCCGAAAGCGGCGTTTGGTCTATTCCTTGGGAATGGTACAACAACAGCAGGTACCCTGAAGCATTTGCCATCAGCGAGAACTGGTGGAAATCATGTAAAACCATTGAAAAGCTTTTGCAGCTAAGAGCTTTTGGGCGGTTGGCTGATTAGCCTAATGCGAGCTCAAATGCTTACGGTAGCCCTCCACCGGCTCTTCTTTGTAGCCCATCTTCTCATAGAAGACATGCGCTTCCTTCCGCTTCTCTCCCGACACGAAGATAATATAGTAGCAGTCCCGCTCGTGGGCGATGTCTTCGAGGGCAGTCATCAGTTTTTTGCCAATGCCCTGCCGGCGAGCTCGCGAAGAGACCACTACATTCTCAATCACCATGAACGGGCGGCAATCCCCAACGAGGTCCTGGCAGACGATCCCCATCATAGAGCCCAGCAATTCCCCGTCTACAAAAGCACCCAATAATACATACCGGCTATCCTCCCGGATGGACCGGAATGCCGTCTCCAGCTTCACCGGATCTGTCGGTCCGCCAATCAGTTCTTCGTACAGCGTGTTTAGTGCTTCCAGCGATTCAATGCCGATTTCTTCGATCGTTACCATAGTATGTATGACCCGCTTTCATATATTTGTGAATCCTTTAGTTCTTCTCATACAGATATAATTGCCCATTGCGCGGAAAAAACATCCGTTCTGCCTTATAGCCCCTACGCCGGAGTTCCCGGTCAAGCACCTTCATGAACGCTCCATGGCTGACGATCAACACACGTCCTTCCGGTGCAGCTGCTTCAGCTTCTGCCGCTAGAGAATCTATTACCATCTGGGCACGCTGCAGAACAGCCGCTTTGCTCTCCGGTTGAGAGGGATGACCGGCAGTCCAGGACAAACGTCCAAGCGCAAGCCAGCAGGATACAGGCAGGCGCAATCCGCTTAGCTTGAATTTACCTAACTGCAGGGCTGCTATATCAATTTCTCTTAGCTGCTCTGTATGTACGAACTCTTGAGCATCAAAATAACTTGCCGTATGTAACGCTCTCGCCTGATCACTGCACAGACAAATATCCCATTTTTGTAAGCTGCTCATAGGTACAGGCTGCTGAATAGGCGCAGTCTCATATTCCTTAATCCATTGATTGAACTGTTCCCCGGTCAGCCAGGTCCGCTCCGGCTTGTGCTGCACTCTGAAATGCCTAACCAGCCCTAAGCTCATTCCTCCGTAACCCTCTCTTTAATCATCTTGGGCAGCCTCTCCTAATCAGTGACAACATTGCCCTACTTAGCATTTATGAGTTCAAATTCCTCACTGTGACCGTCCCATTCCACATTTACTTTAATGACGGAATCCTCCCACTCAAATGCACCGGTTCCATTCCCTCCTGAGTGCAACATGTCGAGCCTAACGGGTCCTTCCTGAGTCCGACTGCCACCGCCGCTTATCCCTTTATAGCTGTATTTGAACTGTTTGATCTCTCCGAGGTCTGACTGTTCACCTTTGTAATGAAGATCGAATGTATACCGTTTGCTGGATACGGAATCCTTCACGCGGTCATTTTTGATGATCAGCTTCTGGCTTGCTGTCTGCTCATATACAGCCGACCAGGTTTCACCCTCGCCTTTAAAAGTATAATTGAAATGAGTAGTTTCCGTATTGCAGGACGTAAGCAGCATAAGCATGACTCCGGGAAGCAGCAGCGCACGCATGATCTTCTTCATGTTTAGCCCTCTTTTCCATAGCTTATATTGTGAAAAAAAGCCTGATCCGGTCATGCCGGGAATTACCGGGACATATGGTGCAGTACAGCCGCCACCCGTTCTTCCACGGACATATCTCCTTCCAAACGCATAACATCACAATTCAGCCCGGCCATCCATTCCTCATGCAGCGCCCGGCTCCGGACCTCCGGTCCAGCCGTATCATAGAGCGCCGCCCACTCCATGAAGGTCTCGACATCCTCATATTTGCTTCCCCCAGGCAGACCCGCATCGCCATAGCGCTGATATTCCCTCGCCCGTAAGCGTTCCAGCCGGAGCTGTTCAGGTATCCACAGGAAAATCACCAGATCAAACGTATCGCGCAGCCCGTCTCCCCATCCGCAGACTGCACCCGACAGAATCCACGGCTCCTGTTGCTCCAAATCGGCCCGCAATCTGCTTAGACGCGCTGCAACCGGAGTTTGCTTACTATATTTCTGCTCCCAAAAATAATCGTCACTGTCCAGATGAACATGCGGAAGCCTTGCCGCGAGCGCCTTGCCAAGTGTGGTAGTCCCCGATCCGGAAGCTCCCATAATATGAATTTTGCGGTTCATAGCGCCTCCCGAATAATTGAATAGATGTTTTCAATTGTATATTCTACCATGCTTTAATTGGATGTGGATAGTCTGATAACACCTGATTCCTTTCTAAAATCAGATCGTAATTACAACCGCATAATAGTTGGATAATTGTATCTTAATTTGGAACTTTCAATGCATCTTAACTAATTAGTTGGATATACGTTATTTAATTCCACGTCTTTCCTCCACTTTGATCTATTTGCAGCCTAGTAAGTGCTGATTATCCAACTGTTGCCTGGCGAGGGCTCCTCCGTTCATGAGCAAGTGGAGAAAATCCAACTATTCCCTGCCTCTCGCCTCCTCCGCCAAACCCTTGGCAATTCTATTCCGTTATCTTAGTCTCTCAGCGGAGTGATACATTTTATTAATAATGCATAATTACCCAAATTGCAAAAAGCCGCAAGCCATAGTGGCCGCAGCTTCATATGCCTTGCTAGTATTCAAGTCGCTGTCCGGGTTAGCACTATCCGTTCAGCTGATGTCCGGCGGAATACGCCGCGCTATCCCGGTAGCAATCGCAGCCTGGATAACAGCAAGACGTACCTGCTCCACTACCTTTTCGTTAAAAATACTCGGAATAATGTACTGCTCATTCCGCTCATCCGGATGGACAACTGCAGCGATAGCCTGTGCTGCGGCCAGCTTCATCTCCAGGTTCACGGTCTTCGCCCGGCAGTCCAGCGCTCCGCGGAAAATCCCCGGGAAACAGAGCACGTTATTAATCTGGTTCGGATAATCGCTTCTTCCGGTGGCCAGCACGCGGACAAAAGGCTCAGCCAGCTCCGGTTCAATCTCCGGAATAGGGTTAGCCATAGCAAACACAATGCTGTCCGGGGCCATGGTCTGCAGATGCTTCACTTGAAGAATCCCTCCGCCGGAGACGCCGATGAATACATCCGCCCCGCGCATCGCTTCGTCAAGACCTCCGCTCACATTCTCCGGATTCGTTGCCTTGGCCAGCCAGCTCCATTCGGAATTGGTGTAGGTTTCGTCCCGGTTCAGAATCCCTGCCCGGTCCACAGCATAGATCTGCTTCGCCCCTGCCGCCAGCAGCAGACGGCAGATTGACACGCCTGCCGCACCGATGCCGACGACAACAATTCTGCAATCGGCTATAACCTTGTCCACCACGTGGAGCGCATTCAGCAGACCCGCCAGCGCAACCACCGCTGTTCCGTGCTGATCATCATGGAAGACCGGAATATCCAGCTCGGCTGACAGCCGCCGCTCAATCTCGAAGCAGCGCGGAGAGCTGATATCCTCCAGATTAATTCCGCCGAAGCCCGGAGCAACCGCTTTCACAATCCGGATGATTTCATCCGGGTCCTTCGTGTCCAGACACAGCGGAAAAGCATCAATATCCGCCAGCTGCTTGAACAGCATGGCCTTCCCTTCCATCACTGGCATCGCGGCCTCCGGTCCGATATCGCCAAGACCGAGCACTGCGGTGCCGTCGGTGACGACAGCTACCGTATTTCTTTTCATCGTCAGCGAATAGGCCTTTGCGGGATCTTCGGCAATCGCCATACAGACACGGGCCACACCAGGTGTGTAGACCAGGGACAGATCCTCCCGGTTCTTGATCGGCATCTTCGGAGTAATCTCAATTTTGCCGCCGAGATGGGCCAGGAAGGTCCGGTCGGAGACGTTAATGACTTTTATACCCGGCATATTTCTTAGCACACTTATAATCTCTTCATTGGCCGCATCCTGCACATTTACTGTAAGATCACGGGTTGTTACGTCCTTGCCGCCACGGATGACGTCTATCGCCACGATATCGCCGCCTGCAGACGCAAGCCTTGCTGCTACATCCCCGAAAGACGCTTCAGCCTTGCGGATCTCCAGCCGGATAATCATCGTTGTTGCAATTGACATAGAATATGCCTCCCTCATCAGACGAATCTAAGTCCAATATACTACAGTTCACAGATTGTACATAATAATTCCTGCTCAATCCGGAACTTCCCAGTTCTCCGCAAGCTTTAGCAGCTTGTCTGCCGCAGCATCTTCATCTTCTCCCAGTACTTTGGCTTCAATATAGTAAGTTACAAGATCATCCTCTGCATGCTTGCCGGGACGCTGAATACACAGCCAATAATAAATAACCTCAGGAGCAGGAAATACAGCACTCCCTCCCTGTGTGCACTTGATCAGCTGCCCTTCTCCCACCGGAATCGTGACCGGTTTCTTCCACAAGATCTCCGAATGATTATAGATACTGATGTAGCCGTCTGGTTGGCTCTGCTTGCCTAAACTAAGCTCCATTTCATCCACAATCACTACCCCGTCACCCTGCAGATATTGTACGGGTGTCCCTTCGCTAATCCGCAGTCTGCTGTGACCATGAGAGAATCCGGTGCCGTATAGCCAATACAACACTCCCCCGCCAAGAACAAGACAGACCACAGCTATAAGTACGATTTTCCGCCATTTTCTCCCCAAATGCTATCAACCTTCCCCTGTTTTCTGTATACTCCCCTCTACACACTGAGCACCTTCATAATTGCCGTGTAACAGGAATCCTTGAACACCTCATGCAGCTCGTCCTTATCGGCCATCAGCCACTGGATCAGGCAGCCGTCAATAATCGCCCGGATCACCGGGGCAGTCTTCTCTGGCGACAGCTCTTTGGAGAAAATCCCTTCCTGCTGGCCCAGCGTCAGCACCTCCGTACTGATTCCCGCACAGCTGTCATAGAAACGCTGATTAATCTCCCGGTACACCGGAATACGGCTGGCCCGCGCCAGGAAATCCAGATAGACTCGGTAAAAGGCACGGTTCTGCGCCGGACCGGGAAACGCAGACCCGATGTATGCCGTCAGCTTCCCCGTTGCGGTATGCTGTTCCCCCACAGCGGCCTGCTCCTTGGCAGAGATTCTGCCGGTCAGCCATTCCAGCAGTTCAACCAGCACCGCTTCCTTGCTCTCGAAATAATAATGGACGACTCCCTTGCTGACCTCCGCATGATCGGCGATCGTCTGCAGGGTTACAGCATCGTAGCCCCGCTCGGACAATGCCCGAAACGCAGCGTGCAGGATCTGCTTGCGCTTCTCTTCAGATTTCTTGTAACGTACCATAGGACCTCCGCGATTTAAGCATAATGTGTATTATATCATAGGCAATAAAAAGTTGACCGGTCAGAATAAATATTATATAACAGATATACAAATAGAGTTCGGTTAAGGAGAATATAAGATATGACTAACCTTTTTCAAGCTTTGGTGGTAGATAAGACTGACACTTTCTCTGTAGAGGTCAAGCCGCTGTCACTCGAAGACCTGCCGTCCGGTGAAGTCCTAATTAAGGTAGCCTACTCCAGTGTAAACTATAAAGATGGATTAGCGGGCATCCCGAATGGCAACATTGTGCGAAATTATCCGTTTGTCCCCGGGATTGATCTGTCTGGGACTGTGGTCTCTTCTACCGACAGCCGTTTCCAGGAAGGCCAGTCCGTTATTGCCACCAGCTATGGCATCGGCGTATCGCACTTCGGCGGCTTCAGTGAATATGCACGTATTCCGGCGGATTGGGTTATTCCCTTGCCGGAGAGCTTAAATTTGCGGGAAGCAATGATCTACGGAACGGCCGGATTCACAGCTGCAATGTCTATTGAAGCACTGGAAGCTCACGGACTAACTCCGGATAATGGAAAAGTGCTCGTCACCGGTGCAACCGGAGGTGTCGGAGGTGCTGCTGTGGCCATTCTGGCTAAGCAAGGCTACCAGGTAACGGCCAGTACCGGCAGAATTGATGAAGCCGAATATCTGCAGACCTTGGGCGCAGCCGAAGTGATCTCCCGTGAGGATGTGGCCGGCAGTGCAGTTAAGCCGCTCGATAAGCAGCTCTGGCAGGCTGCTGTAGATTCCGTCGGAGGCACCCCTCTAGCGGCTGTACTAAGCAAAATCACATACGGCGGCGCAGTTGCCGCAAGCGGATTAACAGCAGGCACTGCCGTTCCCACAACGGTATTGCCGTTCATCCTGCGCGGAGTCAGCCTGCTGGGCATCGATTCCGTCTCCTGCCCTTCCGAGAAACGGGCGAAGCTGTGGCAACGTATGGGCCTTGACATGAAGCCTGCCGTGCTGGAGGAGCTGGTGGACCGCGAGATTAGCCTGAAGGAGCTGCCTGCTGCACTCGAAGATATTTTGAAGTCGAATACACGGGGCCGCGTGCTTGTCCGCCTGTCCTAAGTCCCAAAACCCCAAAATTCCCCGGCGATGCTCCTGGTTAATTTTTCAGTTCAATCAATATACCATGACGGCAGTGAATTCTGATTTCTCAGAATTCACTGCCGTCTTATTTCATTCCCTGTTCTATTATTCGATTCCCGCTTCATTTACGGCATTTCCCGCATTCGGATCGAACTGGACATACGGATGCTGGCGGTAAGGCTGGGCATACGGCTGGGTATAGTAGCCATGGACCGGCATAGGCTGGTATCCAAAAGCTTGCGGAGCCGGCTGATAACTATAAGGCGCCATATTCGCAATTGCCATCATCGGAGCCATATTGGCATGAGCCATATAGGTTCCTTTCATATTCCCGGCAGCCGCTTGCGAGGGATCGCAGCAATCTGCTGGCGGGCCAATGAAGGTCTGGGGCTTAACGGGAGCCAGCGCTTCCTTAACCAGTGCTTCATTTAAACAGTACGTATGCGCCAGGACATTGGCCGGTGTCTTGCTCAGAATATCCGAACCCAGAACGACTTCCGGCGTCGGTGCATTGAAGATAGCCAGCAGATGGGTACAATCCGTCGTTGCCACTTCATAATGCCACCAGCCTTGCGGCACATTGGCTACCTGGCCCGGTGATATGGGGAAATGCAGCAGCTCATTTGTGAACGGGTTGATCAGAGATACCACTGCACAGCCGGATATACAATACACCAGCTCTGCAGCATTTTGATGATAATGCGGTTCTACCACATTGGATTTGCTGAGATAAATATCCAGCAGTGAGGTGTTCTCCAGGGTGTTCAAGTTTTTGATGCCGAGCACGTTGATATAATTGCAATCATCCTTTTTAAACAACGTGTTGCCATTCATATCAAAGGTAAACTGTGTATTAGGTGACGTGTAGTCCATATAAGAGGTCACGCGAATCCTTCCTTTCATCGGGGCCGTTTTTTATCGTTCTGAGGTAGGATATGTATCCGCCCAGGCCCAGGTGACGATTAATTTCAGCTGCAGAGAGGAACCTAAAAAGCATCCCCTGATGGAGATGCTCCTTTCCCTATTCACGGGCAATCACAGTCCGGTTCCGGCCGGTATGCTTTGCAGTATATAAAGCTTCATCCGCTTTCCCCAGTAGCTCTTCGCGCGTGCGGCCATTCGTAGGATAATGGGCAATCCCTTGGGAAGAGGTCACTTGCATCGGCAAGGGGACCTTGCTTTTCTCAAGCGTCTGACGGATTCGTTCGGCCACATTGTAGGCATCCTCGGGTCTGGTCCGCGGGAGCAGCAGCACAAATTCCTCTCCCCCATAACGGGCACACACATCACCCGGGCGGATATTTGCGGTTAGAACATCGGCGACCTGCCTCAGCACCTCATCCCCGGCCAGATGCCCGTAGGTATCGTTAACAAACTTAAATTTATCCACATCCAGTACGATCACGGAAAAAGGCACCCGGGCGGCAATCCATTGGCTTATGCTAAGATCCAGGGCTCTCCGGTTAGTAAGACCTGTCAGCAGATCCGTCATGGCCTCCTGGGTTAACTGGTTGGTCTGCTTCTGGATATCCGTCCAGGCGATGACCACCGCTTTGGTCAGCAGATCCACCTCCCGGTTCCAGTGAGGCTTCAGATCAGGAAGCTCAACATTCTCTTTGCCGATACGGTTTACCAGATCAGCAAGCACCACAAACGGCTTCGCCAGCCGGTGCGCCAGCACAAATACGCACAGCAGCAATAATATAAATGGAATAATCGTATACGAAAGTGTTTTTCGCAGATGTACCAAAAGCTCTTTCTGAATTGCACTCACCGGGGACACGACAACAACCCCCCAGCCATTGGCTGGAACCGCCGAATAGCCGGCAAGCATCGGCACTCCTCTCATATTGAGCGCTTGAACTTCGCCGCTCTTCCCTTCCATCAGCTGCTGCACAACCACATTCTCGCTGATATCCAGATTTATCCGCTCCTTATCAGGATGAAACAGTACATGACCCTCCGAGCTGACAATATAATAATACGATCCGGTCTGATCGATAACATTGCTCCCGAATATCATGTTCAAGATATTGACATCATGAAGATAGATCGTGCCTCCGAGCAGTCCAAGATACTGCTTGTGTTTGTTATAGAGCGGCTCGCTCATAAATATAAGCATCCTGCCGGTCGTAGATCCTTTATACGGTGCAGACAGGTAGGGGGTCTGCAGGGCAAGCGCTTCCTGGGCTGGTGGAGAAATAAGCTGACTCCCAACCATTCCCAACGAGGCTGGTGAGTTATTGAGCACCTTCCCCTCAGCATCCACCCGGATAATTGAATTGAAATAATTGCTGCTGTTACGCATCAACTCAAGATATTCATCTATAACTTCAGGCTGCGCAGCCTCCATGCCGGAGATTGTGTACGCATCGTAAATCAGGCTGCTGCGCATCGATCGAAAGAGTGAATCCAATGTCTTACTCATTCTGTCCGCATTGGAATAATTCAAATTAAGTGTGGTTGCCATCAGGGATTTCTTCTTAGATTGGTAAGACCCGGCAAGCAGGATCGTTGTAGTGAGCAGAAACACCATAGTCACCAGGGCCATTAAGAGCAGAGTAAGACTGATTTTCCTCTTTGGTTTATGTTCCGCTCCCTTTGATATAGGCATTTCCTAACCTCCATGTCTGCCTGAGCCCGTATTGTTTAATTATATACGATTAAGAAATGGAGCACACGCCCATTTTACATTCCATTTTTTGTCCAAAAGGTACCTAATTCCATTGCTGAAAAAACGTCCAGGTCAGCAGAGAGTAGATTTCATTAGAATACCGTATGATGCAGAGATAATGAACAACTGAAAAAGAGCAGACGGAAGGGTATGTCCCAATTTCGTCTGCTCTTGATTGAAAGAATATGATTTACCAGCTGTTACGCTGGATTAATGAAGTAATCTGGGCCAGGTGATGGCGGCTATGCCAGATATATCTTTGAATTGCGGCATCCAGCGTCAACGTGCCCAGTCCGGCACTTACGAAGCTTCGATCATAATCACCCGGTTTCAGTGAGGTAAGCAGAGTTGCGAATCTCCGGTTAAGCAGCTCCACCAGCTGAAGAGAGGACTCCGCCGGTTCATCCGTATAATCGCTCTGCTCCGCCCACAGATCCTGTCTGTAGCTCGGAACCTGCGGGGCTTCTTCTGTCAGACCCCGCTTGAACCGCAGATAGGCATACATGCCAGTATCCGCCAGATGATGCACGACCTGACTCACTGTCCAGCCGCCCGGACGGTAAGGCGTGTCTAGCTGCTCCGCCGTTAGCGGCCCTACAGCCTCCCTAAGTTCAGCCGCCAGCTGCTTCATGATCCGTATGGATTCTTGCCGTGCTTCTTCCGTGCGGTTCTCCACAGCTGTGAATTTCCCGATCGGATACTTCAGTAACTCCAGGTCCTGCTCTGTCAGTTTGTGGTTCATTTCCCTCACGGCCCCTTCACTATTAATCAATGGATATCGGACTACTCTCTTTTGATATAAATTCATAGACTTCCTCCAGGGTACCCACTGTATAATCCGGCTTCACCCCATGCTTCCAGGTGAGTTGCTCCCGGTTGATCCAGCAGGACCTGATTCCTGCCCGGGCTGCTCCCAGCACATCTGATGCCGAGTCTCCGATATGGAGAATCTGCTCCGGCTCCACACCATAATGGGCTATAACCTCAGTGAACATCCGGTTATGACTGTCATTCTTATAAGACTGATACCTTTCGGAAGTGAATAAAGAGATAGGATAACTCCGGTAGAAGTCAGGAAGCATAAGCTCATCGGTATCACTGACAATGCAGACCTGATATTCCCCGCAAATCCGCTGTAAAAAGGCTTCGGTGTCCGCATACATTTCGGACAGCCGGTGCTGGGCAAACAGGTTATCTACAGCCTGCAAACAGTCATAGTCCATGCCATGCTGCAGGAACACTTGCTGAAACCCTCTGCTGTATATTTCTTTGCTGCTGATGAAGCTGCCCGCCTCCCGGGCTTTGGTTGCTGCGGCGAAATAGTGGCTAAGCAGCTGGCTGCCCAGCTCCCGGGACTTGTCTTCGCTGAAATTCTGCTTAAGGATCGGCTTCCAGACTTCTGCCCGCCTCCCCTGAATATTCACCAGAGTCTGGAACATATCCAGACTAATAACCTTAAATGTCTGCATGGACCGTCTCCTCTTCTAATCAGGAATTGAACCTTGCCGTCACGAACACCGCCGGTGAATTCCAGTAAATGGTGACCTCATTCGTCGAGTAGCTGTCTTCATGATCAACGAAACATTGGGCTGCCGGTTTGCCTTGTAAGTGCTCCTGCACATATTCATCATGCAGTCCGCGGTCAGGTCCCCCTGAGACCAGACCCGGAACGGGTTCTGCTATGTTGTCTCCCACAGATGGGCGGTGATGCGGATGCATGACCGCGTGTTCACCGAAGCCGGTCACGTAGCTGATGCCCAGGACATTGCGTCCGAGCAGATAATGCAAATGATCCAGTGCACAAGCCGCATATTCAGTCTCCCCGCTGAAATGCTCCGCAACCAGCAGCAGCATGGCATTATTCAGGACCAGCATGTTGCTGCCCCAGATATAATCCTCTTCCCGCAGCGAGATTCTGTAACCATCCTCCCGGCTCTGCCGGAGGAGGCGAGCGGCTTCAGCCACCAGCCCTTCCTTCAGCTCCGCATACAGAGAGGCCACAGCTTGCTCTTCACCGTTCAACAGGTAAGCCAATGTGCCATAGCCGCCCATATCCGCCCAGCCGAGGCCGTATTTCGGGAATGGATGCTTCACCAATTCTCTCGCTGCGCTATGGTATTGCTCACCGCCTGTAGTCCGGAACAGCTCCGCCGCTGCCCAGAAGCGCTCGTCGCGATCTTCCTCATCACCGTATTCCCCGGTCGTAATGCCCGGCGGATTAGTGAAGCCCGGCTCCGCCGGATGTGCCTCCAGCCAGTTCCAGGCCGCCGCTGCAGCTTCCAGACACCGGGCGGCATACGTTTCATCGAATGGCTTATAGATCCGTGCCGCCATCGCCATCACACCGGCGAAGTCACCTGTAGCCGCAGCGGACACCGGGGAGAAGTACAGCTCCGCCGTATCCGCTTCCGGCATCACATCAAGCCCCGGAAAGTTCTGTGTGGTCAGCTTGTGATACACAGCACCGCTGCCGCTCTCCTGCATTTTGAACAACCAGTCCAGCTCCACTTTACATTCCAGCAGTACATCCGGCATCACGCCGTCACTCTCCGGCAGCGTACGTGCACCGGCAAATGCCGCAGGATACAGCTCCCAGGCCAGCAGCAGATCGGCAACCGCCTTGGCTCCGGGCCCTGAATATTTCCCGTAATCACCTGCATCATGCCAGCCTCCACAGCTATCCAGCTTCAGCTCCGGCCGGCCGATTACGGTCCCTGCTGCCAGATGACAGGCTTCATGTCCCCAAGGACCGGCATATTCTCCGCTCAGCTCTACTCCGCAGCGGTAAAAATAGAAGGCTTTTAATAAACCCTGCTGCAGCTCCTGGTAAGGCTTGTCTGCAATCACAAACGCAGCCGAGGCCTGTCCATCCTCACCTTCAATACGGTACATCCCCGTAGCCGTTACTGCGGAGAACTCACCGGTGTGCACACGGCTTCCGCTTGGCTTATCCTCCACTCCCTCCCCTGTCTGTCCGGTGAATACAATGCTTCCAGTCTGAAGATCAATTACCCGGAAACGGGACCCCTCTCCGGTAAATAGGGCAAGCTTCTCTCCTGCACTCGAATAACCTGCCTGGTTCACTGTAATGGTACGAAGACACTGTTCACTCACCCGTCATCTCTCCCTTGTTCATAGTTTCTGCCAGAAACACTGCAACACCGTTCTCATTATTGGATGCGGTAATCCGATGTGCGACAGCTTTGAGTTCCTCATGGGCATTCTCCACCGCGACACTTGTTCCCGCTGCGGCAAACAGGCCCAGATCATTCAAATGGTCACCGAAGACAACGATATCCTCTGTATCCAGCCCCATATGCTGTGCCCATAGCTTCAGCCCCTGGCTTTTATTCGCATCCGGATGGCTGAATTCCAGGAAATAATGATCTTTTATGTATATATCCTTCATGAAATGAATATGTACCTCTGAACCGAAGCGGTCAAGCACTTTCTGATGCAGCGGGGCCAACTCCTCCAAACGTCCAATGTAAGTTATCACCAACGTCCGGTGATCTGCCGGACATTCAAGCCGCTTCACCTCACGGAAACGTACATCATTCATCCGGGACTTGTAGAATTCCACATCTCCGGTCCGGATAGGCGCTTCATACAGCACCCGCTCGCCGTCCGCTGCATCCAGCAGGAAATGAAACGGTGTAAGTTCAAATTCCCGTCCAATGTCAATGATTTCCCCGGAAATAATGGAATCCAGCCAGTAACCGGTAATCACTTTGTGCGTCATGCTGTCATAGATAAGTGCCCCATTATAAAGAATAAGCGGATATTTCCAGGAAATATCCGCTACTACGCTGTCTGCACTGATGAACCCTCTCGCAGTAGCGAAGCTGATTATCATCCCCTGTTCCATCGCTTCCGTTAGTACCCGCACTGTGTAAGCAGAGAGTTTTTGTTCCGAGTTCAGCAGGGTTCCATCCAGATCCGTAACATAGGCCTTTCTGTGCATGAGTCTATCACCCTCCATCTTCCGCTTGTCATCCGGCTATTCCCCTAATAGCTTAATGAAGTTGGCAGGCAGGTTAAACTGCTGATTATTGAGGATAATCTCCCGCAGTCCAGAGAAGGAATCCTCGTCCTCCTGGGCATCCTTGATCTCCTGAATCTCACGGTGCAGCCGCTCCATCTGCAGATCGAGTGCATTCGCTTTGTCTGCCGCATTCTTGAGTTCAAGGGTCAGATGCTCAGGGACCGCCTGACTGTATTTATAGAAAATTTTATGCTCCAGACTGGCCCAGAAGTCCATCGCAATCGTACGGATCTGTACCTCTACACAGACATGCTCCTGACAGTCAGACATAAATACCGGAACCTCTATGAGCAGATGCAGACTCTGGTAACCGTTCGGCTTCGGGTTCTTGATATAATCCTTGACCGCCAGCACCTTGAGATCGTCCTGCTTCTGCAGCATGGCACTGACATGATAGATATCTGAAATGAACGAGCAGGTGATGCGCAGCCCGGCAATATCCTTAATGCTGGCTCTAATTTGCTGGAGTGACAGCTCGCTGTTCTTGCGCAGCATTTTATTCATAATACTCTCTGGGGATTTAATCCGCGACTTGGTGTGCTCGATCGGACTGTAGTCGTGAAGCAGCTGAAATTCCTCTTTGAGAATCTCAATCTTGGTCTCCATTTCAGCGAGGGCGAATTTGTATATCATCATAAACCGGGTAAGCTCATATTTAATCTGCTTGAATTTCTCTAACTGATTGTCGGCATTCATTGTAATTTCTCCTTTATGCTGCTGCACAGAATTGCTATAGTAATCTCTCATTAATCATAGCCAATCTATTCCCGGAATACAAACCGGCAAGCTTATACCTTCTTCTAGTTGCGCAAAAAACGGATATACTATCCCGGGGGACGGTATATCCGTTCATAAGAACCGTGTGCTCTCCAGAGAGAGCCGCTTATCCGGCATATCAGTTAAAAACTTCATCCACAGACAGGCTGCGCTCACGCGACAAATCTCTGAAGCCCTCATCTACTTTAACCAGCGGCTTGAAGAGATCCAGCGGATTATTCATTACGATCATGCCCATTTCACCGTTGCTGAGCTGGACATTCTTGCCTACAAAGCTTGGCAGCAAATGTCCGGTAAGTGCCTGCACAACCGTCTCGTTCAACTTACCAAAGCCCATTTCATGCACCTTGCGCAGCACGGTAACCAGCCCCTGCTTGGGACGGTTCATAGTGGAAGTGGTCAGAGACATATAGATGTTAGCCACAGATACGATTTGAGTGAACGGGTGAATCTCATTCTTGCGCAGCCTCTTCGGATATCCTGAACCATCCTCATATTCATGATGCTGCAGTGCCACAAGCGCTGTTACCTCGTCCATATTGGAGCCGCGGATCAGATCATAGCCATAGGAAGTATGACGCGCGAGTTCATCCCGTTCGGAATCCGTCAGCAATCCGTGTTTGTTCAGAATAGACAACGGCACCTGGCTCTTGCCGATATCATGCAAATAACCTGCACGGCTGATCTGGTAACGCTCCTCCTTGGAGTAGCCCATCCAGGAAGCAATGTAATAGGACAGCAGTCCAACCTGCAAAGAATGGTGATATGTATCGATGTCATCGCGGTCCAGCAGGAGCAACAGGGAGACTACATCCTTTTGTCCGGACAGTGTTTCCAGAAGCGGCTTCAGTGTATTATCGACCATGGAGTGCGAGAACTTCCCGTCCCTCAATGCTTCCAGAAAAATCGTTTCATAATTCAGAATGGCGTGATCGAAATCATCATGCAAACCATGACTTTGCTCTTCTTCACTGCCCGTATGCAGTATACTGCGCGGCTCAATATCCACATAATGAATTTTGTGCCGGATGAGGATACTGATCTCCTCCCGTTCAACATGCGTCCCCTTGGGGAGAACATGCAGACCTACACCGTTGAAAGTGTCTGTCATAAGACAATCGCCGTGTTTGAGATCCGTGACATGTACTTTCAAGTTTCAGCACCCCTTTAGTTTATAGGAATATTCCGTTATGCTCCACTTGATCATAGTCAATAGATCCCAAAGTAACAATCCGGTGAAAGTCACAATCTGCCCTTAATCTAGTTCAAATGAATCCCTGTCTTTAGCCGCCTTTCCATTAAATATTCACATCCACTTCACAAATCTCTTATATTTCAGCTTGATTCCGTTGGCTTCCGTCCAGTTCATCAGTCTTTTCATGTCCTGTTCCCGGTCTTCGATGAACCTGAAGCACAGATTAGCCGGGACAATCCTTTTGCCTTCGGGCAATATTCCTACTAACGGACCATCTATGTATATTGCCTTAATCTCCTTGCCGGAATAACTTCGGTTGCGAACTGTAAGTGCATCTGTCCCCCACTTCAGCCTGCCGGCCTTCCGCAAAGCGTTGAATAGAATGAACAGAAAGGCCAGGAGGCTGGCACTCAACCAGAACACCCGGAAATAGTAGATATACGGATGCCTCTCTACGTTGGTAATGGGAGTTAGAGCCACGAGCAGCCCCGGGAGAAGGATGCCTATCAATGTCCGAAGGGACATTGGGGCCTTGATTTTGCTGTCGGTGGAGTATTCAGGCATTGTTTTCCCCTTTCTATTGAAAAAATTTATAGTATAATCTCGTTATGCTTACAAAACGATGCTTATGCTTCCGAAGTCAGTTTTGACGAAGTGATCTCAGGGAGCTTATGCTTACAAAACTTTTAGGAGGATCAATGATGTACGAGCATCTGGTAGCGTTCCAATTCAATGAGCATTTCAAGCCGGGCAGTGAAGAAGGCCTGATCGCAGTACTGCTGGGGCTGAAGGATCAAATTCCGGGAATTGTGGAGATTACGGCAGGAGTTAACATGACGGAGGAAACGGAGAATATCCACGGCTATACGCTGGGGCTTCGCGTAACCTTTACAGATCAGGAAGCCCTGCGTCAATACGGGCCGCATCCGGCGCACCGTGCGTTTGTTGCAAGGCTGGAGGGGATTCTGGAGAATGTCGTCGTGGTAGATTACCCGGTTCGCCCGTAGCCTTTCTCAGAAAAGGTTATTCACATCAAACAGCACTTTACCAATCAGTTTGTCTTTGTCTACAAACGGAGTACTCCATAAATGAGCGTCATAGCTGACATTCCGGTTATCGCCAAGGAAGAAATAGTGGTCTGCGGGAACGGTGACCGGTCCGAAGGTGTAGGTCATCGCTTCCTGGAGATACGGCTCGTCAACCGCCTCATTATTACGGTACAGGGTACCGTCCTTAATCTCAATCTCATCTCCCGGCAGCCCAATCAGCCGTTTCACATATCTTTTATGCTCATCTCCGGCTACCGGGGGATAGAACACAACAATGTCCCCATGCTTCAGCGAAGAGTTCCAGAGCATTTTGTCCACAACCAGGCGGTCGTTAATCTCAATGGTCGGAATCATGGAGCCGGTGGGTACTCTCATCGCTTCAGCCACGTAAGTCCGGATAAATAGGGATAGAATAATGCCAATTGCAATACTGGGCACCCATTGTCTCAAGAATTTCTTCATAATATTGCCACCTCGAATTAGTATAATTAGGCTTCAAAACGTCCGATAATCCGTGACATTTCCAGCTCTGCATCCACAGCAGAATGTTTAGGCAGATGAATTACAAGCAAACCGCCGAAAATCTGCTCCCATCTCCCCTCGTGCTCCGTAACCCGTTCTGTGAAACTGCGGATCTCCTGCGAAGCAGCCGCTTCTTTGCTAAGCAGCCAGGCATACCTGACGAACCCGGATTTCTGCACCGTTTCTACATAATAGGCAATGCCCTCTTGTTCTCTCACCCGGATGATGTCACCAAGAGCAATCCCCGGGTTAAAAATAGGCGTTTCTTCAATCCGGTATTTGTCCCTGGCAACCGGAGTCACATCCAGAACCTCAATCTCACGGCCACGCTCATCAAAGCAAATATGTAATCCTACTGTTCCAGGCAATGCATACACCCCAGTTCTGCTTCTGCAAAGATAAGAATTACAGCTAACAATACTCCTCTAAAAGCGTTATCCACCATTGCTTGTTCACCAGATACTTATAACCGGGCGGCAGCAGAAGATAACCATGGACCGGCTTCACGGGTTCCTTAATACCATAGACCAGATCAATCCGGAGTGTGAAGGTGCTAATGCTTCTGCCTGTCTGCACCTCAAACTCGTTAATATAATTATAGATGTCCGGCGCAGCCTCCCAGAAGCGCATAGCGGTCTGGCCCCCCACCTCCATCTCCCACCATTCTATAAAAGCAGGCCAAAGTCCGGCACAAGTCTGCCGCAGTGCCAAATCGGCCACAGTCTCAAACCCCGGAGGCTGATGCAGAAGCGGATGTTTCCCCGCCAGGATGCAATCCGTTTTATAACGTACCAGCTCCAGCCACCACTGTTCATAAGCCAACTTCAGCGAATCGGAGTCCGGAAGACCCGGGTCAAAGCCGGAAGCAGGCCACACATGCTGCCCTCCAGGTCCGCGCAATGCCCCGACTGAACAGCCTACATACGATGCGAAGTTCAACCCGTAATCTCCGCCAATGCTGATATGCCATTGATTAGCTCCATTCAGCTCATGCATGACCATTCTCCTCCGTTCAAGTTCAACCTCTGATCTTCCGGACAATTCCGGCATAAGCGCCATAGCTAAACTGTAAGGGAAATTCCGGCAGAACGCAATCCTCCTCCTTGGTTTGCATCTCCCTGCCATTTCAGGCTGTCATTCATTTCATCGCGCGCAGTGACCTTGCAATTATGCCTTCCAGCACCTTCCAGGGAAGCAGCATTTTACTCAGCATGAGGACCCGCGAGCCTTTGCCGACCGGATAGCGCAGTTTGGGTGCGCGCTTCTCTGTAATCCGCCCGATCAGCTCAGCAACCTCCTGCGGATCCGGTGCTGTATCAGCGGTCCGCCGGGAGTAACGCAGTATCTCCTCCAGCCTGGCCTGGTAAGGAGAGCCTTCGCTGCTATGGATGCCGGCAATACCTTTCCCCCAGATAGGCGTGCGGAATGAGCCGGGTTCAACCAATACAACGCGGACGCCAAAAGAAAGCATCTCCTGCCGCAGGCTCTCGCTGAAGCCCTCCACAGCAAACTTGGAGGCGGCATACGGCGCATATCCGGGAAAACCGGTCAGCCCGCTGACACTGCTTACGTTGATAATCAGACCCGCACGCTGCATGCGCATGATGGGAAGTACCCCCTTGGTTACTGCTATCAGGCCGAAGAAGTTCGTCTCCATCTGCCGCCGCCACGCTTCCATGCTTACTTCTTCCACATAGCCGCCTACAGCAAATCCGGCATTGTTCACCAGCACATCAATTCTTCCGAACAGCTCAGTAACCGCGTGGATCGCTGAAGCAACTGAAGATTCATCCGTCACATCCAGCGTCATCAGATGAATACGCTCCAGAACACCGGCCTGTTCAGCCTGCTCTACAAGCTCGTCTTTGCGGCTCAGATCCCGCATGGTGGCGATTACCTTATAGCCTCTGCGCGCCAGCGTAAGTGCAGTCAGCAGCCCGAAACCGCTGGAAGTGCCGGTGATCAGCGCAATTGGATCATGACCGTGGGGCAAGTTTGGAATAATGCTCATATTGCAGCTCCTTTTATAGATAAGTGATGTTCAATGTCCAAGCTGCAGTAATAGATAGTTGTTCTTAATATAGTTATAACCGGAGTATACCGTCATGGCCAAAGCTCCATACAGCAGTGTCAGACCGACTGGAAAAGAAGTGAACAGGCTGAACGGAGCATTGTTCAACAGGATTGCCGAGAAGGCCGCAACCTGCAGCACCATTTTCCACTTGCCGTATCTGTCAGCTGAGAGAGCTATCCGTTGCGCTGAAGCGGCGATCCGGATGCCCATCATTATTATTTCCCTCGCCAGGATTACAAAAGCAATCCAAGAGGCGATCAAATGCAGGCTTACCATCAGGATCAACGCAGCAGCAATGAGCAGCTTATCTGCCAGAGGATCAAGCAATTTTCCGAGATTTGTGATCTGATTATATTTTCTTGCGATATACCCGTCCAGCTTGTCCGTTAAGGAAGCCACTATAAAGACCAAGGCCGCATAAAAAACACCATGTATTTCAAGATGCTGCAGGATCACCGATTTGCTGATTAACGCTTGCGGATAGATAGGAAAGAGTGCAATGAACAAAGGAATCAGTAGTATCCGGAATAAGGTGATACGGTTAGCGAGATTCATTTTTTGCCTCCTGACGATTCATTGATCCAGCTACAGCTTCAGCTTCTGAATCAGCGGCATGCCGATCCGCCGGAGCAGCAGCTCCAGAAATGACCAGCCGCAGCGGTTCAGCCAGGTAGTACCCCGGTCATATACAGCAGAAAATTCTATAGCGGCCACCGCTCCCCGGTTGCGCTTGAACTGGCCTACACCGGAGCTCTCATGCAGCAGTAGACTGCGGCTTCCGGCAAGCCCGATCAGAACAGCAGACAGCATACGGTAGAGTCCCACAGACTGGGGCAGAGCCGTGTCATAGCCGAAGAGCGGCGCTGTCATTGCGCCATCCCGCTCATAGAAGCCAAGTACCGCATCCAGCCTTCCTTCCTGTCCTTGCCGCAGCCCATAGACCTGCAGCGTCCCCCGCTCCAGTGCCAAGGCAATGAAAGCTTCTGTAAACTGCGGGTTATACGCCGAATACTTGTCAATGTACAGCAGCCTGTACAGCTCCACAATCCGGGGAATATCCTCCGGTGTAATTTCAGCCGGGGATACTTCGGTGTACCCGTGTTTGGCCAGCAGACTCCGGTCGCGTTTAACGAGCCATCTGGCTTTGGAGCCGGCGCTGTTCTGCTGCAGCAGATAAATCTGCCGGCTTGGCACCAGCTTGCAGCCGTACCCGCGCAGACTGCCGATGAGGTCTCCTGAAGTCTCCATACTGAGCGAGCGGTAGATAATCGTATAGCCGGGATAGGCTTGACGGAGATACTCCAGTAATTCCGTCAGCTGCCCGGCGCTGAGCGCAGGATAGAGATTGGTGGACAGCAGCCAGTTATTAACTTGAATCACCCGGTTGAACCTGCCTTGCCTCAGCAGCCAGCCCATTCCCCTTAGCATGATTGACAATGTGCCTTCAAGCATCCGGTTGTTCAGCAGAGCAAGCTCCTCACGCGCATAACTGACGTAATGCGTATAAGGGGAACACACATATGAATTATCATAATTGCCATCATTGACTGTAACCGGAACCGGGATCCCGTCCACAGTCAGCACCTTAACGATGGTATGGACGTTGGAGATATAATATTCCGTTTCCCGTTCCAGCAGCGGAATAATATAATCGCGGGCATACCGCCCATATTCTGTATCCGGCCACTCCAGCTGATCCACCGAATGGCGGTCATATTGAATGACTCTGCTGTTCACAGCTTCCAGCCCCTCTCCACCCGGCGCAGCTTCTGCCTGCCGGGGGTGAAGCTGTACGCTGTGAATTCCAGCTGCGGAGGAATGCAGGACAGCCGCGTGAACAGACGTGACAGCTCGCCGGCAATCAGCGGCTCCATATCTTCCGCGCTGCCCGGCCGTGTGCGGTACGAGATCTCCAGCTCAAGCAGGCTATGCTGGATAACCCGGTAATGCTCAATTTCAGCAGAGGCTGCCAGCACTGCCCGGGTGATGAAATCCGGAAATACCGTGACCATTTGGCCGTCTGAAGCATGCGGCAGATACAGGATATCGTCACAGCGGCCTTCAATCCGCTCGATCGCTGTAAACAGCGAACCGCAGGGACAAGGCTCAGCCGCTTCGGTCAGAATATCATTCAGCCGGTAGCGGATAATCGGCTGCACGGATCTGGAGAAATCGGTCACAACCGGTACGAACCGACGGGATTCCTTATCAAGGATTTCTTTTTCAATATGTACGATGTCCTCATTGAGATGCAGTGTCCCATGACTGCAGGTGGAGCCAAGAAAGCCCTCAGTGCATTGATATGCCTGATGCACCCTCTGCCCGAAAGTACGTTCAATATGCTGCTGGTCCAGCGGGTCCAGCACTTCAGCTACAGCGATAATTCTACGCGGCTGCAGATTCAGAACGCCTGAATGCTGCGCTTCAGCCAGCAGTCTCAGCATGGAAGGCGGCGCGATCCAGATATCCGGCTGATACTGCTCCATCCGGGCCAGGAGCTGCGGAAGCGGCTCCAGCAGGTCGAAGTACTGGAACTGCAGACGGCCCTGCTTCACAGATTCGTACAGATTGCTGTTCGCCCGCAGGAAAAAGGCAATCCGCGCACGTCTCCACAGTCCTCCAGGCAAAAGCTTGGCCAACACGGTACCTGTCCAGGCTGCCTGTTCCTCTTCTCCGACCAGAAAGATCCCCCGGCTGCCCGAGGTTCCCGAGGACAAACCAACCGTGACGCCTTGAAGGGTAGGCTTGAAATCCCTGCTGTTCTCCGCATCATAGGCTTCGGCAAAAGCCTGTTCCTTCGTAATGCCCACCGTATTCAGATCATCGAATTTTTCCATCATCAGTGACTTCTCTATCACAGGAAACTTCCGCCATTCAGCCGCCGGAATGCCTCCCCACAGCTCCTTATAGAACCGGGAGTTCTCCCTTACCTTGTCCACATGGCGCCGGATGCGCAGCTCCTGCCACTGCTCCAGCTCTGCGCGGTTCTTCCAGCGCCGGCCCCATTTGGTGAGAATATAATGTGTTATGACTAGCCTCATCCGCTTCATTTCACACTTCCCGTTCCCCAGAGCGCAAGCGCCTCGCGGCAATGGCTCGGTACGATCCGGATGTCCGGAAACCGCTCATGGATCTGGCGCAGCCGGTGGAAATTCTGCTTGTATTCCGCGCGGCTGGACATAATCAGGCCGGCTGCCGGATGCGGCTTGCGGTTCTCGCGGAACGCCCGGCTGGACCAGACCGTATCCGCGCAGAGCAGATAATCATGTTCCCCGGTGGAGACGAACATGCCAATCATACCGGCGGCATGGCCTGACATCTCCACCGCCAGCAGACTTCCGTCTCCAAGCAGATCATACGCCTCCGTGAACGGAAGTCCGGCCGGCAGCTGGCGCGTAGCCGAATACTCATCTACGGGCAACGAACGGACGTTGAAGTCCTCTGGCAGCAGTCCCGGCAGAAATCCTGCCTTTGTTGCCCGGACCGGACCCAGTCTGCTTACGGCATCGTATGATTTACGCAAATAGATAAACTTCGCCTGCGGGAAATCCTGCACCCCGCCGATATGATCCGCATGGAAATGCGACAGCACAACATAACGCACATCCTCCGGAGCAATCCCGCCTTCCTGGAGCCGCCGCGCAGCGCTCTCTTCATCTGTATACACTACTGGCGTAATCCGGCGGTAGAGTGAGGCCGGCAGACGCGCCGTTTCCTGAAAGAACCGGGCACTATACCCCGTATCGAACAGGATGGGCCCATGCTGCGGATGCCGGATCAAGGTATAGCCTGCCGGGAAAAGAGCGGGCTTAAGGGAACCCCCCCGCAGCGTCAGCAGCTCGGGATGCAGGCAATATCCTGCAGACAATATGGATAATTTAACTGGTATCTCAGTAATCATTGCTGTTCCCTCCACCATTCCGCGAAGGCACGAAGACCTTCATCTAATGTCACGCGCGGGTGATAGCCAAGCTGCTCCTTGGCCTCCGAAATATCCAGCGTCTGGGAGATTCCCAGCGCGGCTGCCGAATAGCGGGTGAGCAGCGGTTCTCCCAGGAACGGCAGCAGCCTGTGTATGCCTTCCATCATCCCCGCAGCGGCATAAGCGGCGGCATACGGCAGCCGCCTGGTGTGCAGAGGAATATCAAGCAGGGAGAACAATCTGGTCACCAGATCCCTGAACATGACCGGCTCACCATTGGTTATGTTATAGGCCCGCCCGGACGCAGAGAGCGGGGCTTCGCAGCAGAGCAGCATGGCATCAATTACGTTCTCCACACAGGTGAGATCGATCCTTGCTGTTCCGTCATTCATCAGCGGAACTCCCTTGGTCTTATTCGCTGCCAGCAGCCGCGGGAAGAGGGCATTGTCCATCGGGCCGAAGATGGCTCTTGGCCGGAGCATAAATGCCGTAAGCCCGCTTTTCGCTACCTGCTCCACTACCTGCTCAGCCATAAGCTTCGTCGCGGCATAAGCATTGGCCGGCTTCCCGGGCAGCGGGTCACTCTCCCGGATTCCAACGCGGTGAAGCTGGCTGGAATACACGCTTGGTGTAGAGATATGAATCAGCCGCCCTACACCCTGCCGCTTGCATCCCTCGGCAATATGGCTAGTCGCTTCCACGTTGCATGTATAGAACTCCCGGTATTTCCCCCAAGGCGAAGACAACGCAGCACAGTGGAATACGAAATCCATCCCCTGACAGGCGCGGTCTGCTGTGTCAGCATCGCGCAGGTCCCCGGGGAGGAATACCGCTCCTTTCTTCTCAAGCCGCCTCCCAAGCTCCGGATTCCGTCCCTGCCCGTAGACCTCCCAGCCCAGCTTAACCAGTCTGCTTACTGTATGCTGCCCGAGAAAGCCGGTCGCCCCTGTCACCAGTGCTTTTGTCATCCTTCACCATTCCATTCTATGTCTTCTGTCAGCGCCTCTGTAATTGAAATCCGGTGCCGCCAAGCCGTCTTCTGCGCGGCATAGACCACACGGAACTGCTCGCGGAAAGGACGCTGATCACCCTTCCGGCAGATTACATCCTCTGCCCCGCGCAATGCCCGCCGCCAATTGCTCCAGCCTCCGCGCCCCGGCTTCAGTCCGCAGCCGAGCATGGGCAGAGTCAGCATAGCTCTTCGGTCTGAGCGCGGAATCAATACTTCGCCAGTCTGCACAAGCATACCGGGGTTCAGCAGAGCCTCCGTTAGCCCATCCTCCGGAGTGAACAGATGAATCCCGCTGGTCGCACGCGGATTGCATTCAATCGGATACAGAATTCCATCCTCCGCCTCTATGAAATCAAACCCGATCTGGCCGCTGAAGCTGATAGCTCCGGCAAACCGCTGCACCCACTCCTGTGCCGCAGGATGTTCAAGGTGCTCGAAATATACACTCGCACCGCTCCGGCCCGTCCGGTACCTGCTGTCATACGCTGCATGCGCGACTACCGAGCCTTCATGCACGATGCTGTAAGTGCAGACTGCCTTGCCCTTGATATACTGCTGAGCTACCCAGGGTGCAGCAGCGGAAATACCAGTCGGAGGAGAGATTTGTCGCTGCTTCTGGCTCCGGCACCCTGCGGCATCTCCGCTATCAGGCAGGATCACTTTAGAGGCAAACCGGGAAAAGGCCGGTTTATAGACCTGCTGTTTACCGTCCGCCGCAGCAATCTCTTGGGTCCGGTGCCACTCGGCAGCGCTGCTGATTAGGGTAGTCTCCGGGACGGCAAATCCAAGAGAGCGGACCCAGGCAATGAACTCCCCCTTGTGATGCAGCTGCGCCAGGATCTCACGGCAGGGAGCAAGCACACGGCAGGGAGCAAGCACACGGCAGCCGGTTATATGCTCAAGTCCAGCAGCGATATAGAATATCTCTTCGCAGGTGGGAATTAGACAGCTAATATTTAATTCCTCCGTTAATCCGGCGAGCCGCTGGATATAAGCCTGTGGCTGATGCCTCGGAGAAGGCACAAGGAAGCTGGCCTCGACAGCGGAGGACACCCGGCACAGATGATATTCAGCGCTTTCCGCAACGAAGACCCGGTGGCCTGCTGCCTTTAACAGCCTTGCCAGCTCCAGGGCTACCGGGGCGCGTCCGCCGGTAATCAGAATATTCTGATCAATAGTCAATAATCATGCCTCCCAAAGACAACCCTGCCGCTGTACCAATCAGCATAATCCGGTCTCCGCGGGTAATCCGGCCCTGCTTAATCGCTTCATGCAGTCCCATAGGTATAGAAGCCGCAATGGTATTGCCATGCCCTGCTGTATTGTCGAGGAACCGTTCCTCGGCAATTCCCAGCTTCTTGCGCAGCAGCCGCATAGCCATGGCACTGCCCTGATGAGGAATGACCAGACGGAAGTCATTCATCTGATTACCCGTAGCTGTCAGCATTTCACTGATGAAGTCCGGAAGCAGCTTCGAAGCCTTGCGGAAGATGGCCTGCCCGTCCATATGGAATAAATACGGCACTGCATTCTCGGCAGTGAATTTCTGGGCATGCAGCCTTGTGCCGCCCCCGGCGATTTCCGAATAACGCGCGCCGCTGCTGTAGGTTTTGAGTGAAGCATGAAGAATTCCCGAGACATCACCGGCCTCCGCCGGACCAATAACAACTGCCGCCGCCCCGTCACCAAACAGTGCCGAGCTCTCCTTATCCTCCCAATTGAGCCCTGCCGATGCGATTTCTGTAGCAACCAGCAGTACATTCTTGTATCTTCCCGCTTCAACCATATATGACATAACATCAAGACCTACCAGAAAACTGAGGCAGGTCGCATCGATATCAAAAGCCGGAACGCCGGAATCTGCCTGTCCCATCGCCTGCTGAATGAATACTGCCGTACTCGGAAGCGGCTGCTCCTTGGTCCCGCTGGTACAGACCAGACAATCGATATCCTCAAAGCTTAAGCCTGCATCGGCCAATGCCGCTTCCGCAGCTTTTGCACCCATCATAGAAGCAGTTTCACCTTCACCGGCATAATGGCGGATGCCAACTCCGGTTATTTTATTAACCCAGCCCGGAGGCGTGCCAAGTACAACATCAAGCTCCGCATCACTAATCTCGCGTTCCGGCAGATATTTGCCTGTACCTTTTATTTTCACATGTCTAAGTTGCATCCTGCATCCCCTATTCCTATGAGTACCTAGATGTCGAACTTTATATATTATTGTAAACTATAGATATATTCTACTAGATTTCCTGGCCAAGTCATATAAAAAGAAGCATTCCACGAATAAGAACTAACGTTCTTTATTTTCCTTGACTATCCATTCCTTCAGGGTTATACTAAATGAACAATAACACACGCTAAGCGGGAGAAGCACCTCGCAGGATCGGCAGTTCATGCCTTTCTTGGGGGTGCTTCTTTGTGTCCTATGGTGTTGTATTATCAAATTAATGATGACAGGAGCGGAATGATATGTTTAAATTCACAAGTTTTACCAGAGAGTTTGTAAAGAGAATCACGGTTATGCTGATCCTGCTGACACTTTGGCCTGGTGTTGCCCCCCAGGTTTCTGCTGCCTCAGACTGGGATTCAGCGCTGGATGAGATTCACAATCTTTATACGGATTATACGGAACTGCAGGTAGTGTTAAAGTCGGAAATTCAGCGGAACCAGGAGCTGCGCAAGCAGAATAATACGGCGCTCACGGCGGTTAATGCCAAGCTGAAATCCACAGATGCCGCCCAGCTTGCCAAGCTGCGTGCTGCAGCCGAAGCCATGCAGAAGAAGCATGCACCCGTGCTGGAGCAATACACTTCACTGGGCAAACAGGCGGCAGCTGCGCGCAAGGCCAATAACCTGAAGAATGCCACGCTCCTTGAGATCAAGCGCAATAAGCTTAAGGCGGCCGCAGTTGCAGCACGGGCTGAGGTGAAGGTCACAACCTCTGCACTAGCAGAAGCCAAGGCGCTTACTGTTGCAAGAAATAAGCCGGCTAAGGATGCCCTTGCACCCGTTGCAAACCTCAAGAAACAGATCACCGCCCAGAACAAATTGTTCTCGGCAATGCAAGCCGAGAGAAGCGAAGCCGACAAAAGCTACAAAGCCGCCGTCAAGGCGGGAGATGCCACCAAGGCCGCGGCTGCGATGAAGCTCTCTTACAGCAAAATGGGTGAGATACGTACAATGGCCGGACGTATGTACAGCTGGGAACAGCAGATCAGCACAGCCATCCATTCCGCAGAATTGAAGCTGCCTAAGTAATTTGTCCCTCAGAATCAGATCAGCTTCACCAGCCAGCAAATGATGTGGGCTCCCGGAACAAGCAGTGCTTGACCGAGCAGTGAGCCCAGAAAGCGTGAGCCCATCAGCAGAACATAGATTTTGCCCAGCTGATCACGGTATTCCACATTCTCCGTCGCCTTATGGGTAATGATCCCGAGCTGCGGGTCGATGAACACCGTCAGCAGGATCGTCGCTAACCCGTTAATCAGACCCGAAGCCTGGGAGGCAGTTGTGCTTAAATCAGGCATTAGCTTGGCTGCATACATGGAGGATAACACCCCAACGGTGTAGAACGCCGTTACGAATATATTCATTACGATGAATCGTTTCGGAATACCCAGATAGCGGAAGCTGCGCAGCCTCACCTTCGGCCTGCGGATATATTTCCGCGTATTCTTGAGCTGGCCGACGGTTACACTGGTCAGGAGCTTCGGAATAGAGCCTTCAATCTCAAGCTTGGAGATGATTCTTCCGAACAGCCCTACGAAGGTAGGAAACAAGGCAATGGCTATCAAGGTGCCCAGTGAAGAAGCCAGCATAATAATCCGCAGATAATTGAGCAGCGGAAAGCTACCGTCTATTTTGCCATAGTCTACGAATTTGGCCGTTAAGGGAGCCTGTACCATATTAGCCGTTCTGGAGACCAGCACGATAATACCGGTCAGGGATAAGGCGATGGCGATCTTGTTCAGCTTCACTCCGGCAAAACGCACCGAATACGATAACGTCTCTGCTGTGTGAATGATCAGGGTCAGCAGGCATACCACGATTAAACTGTTCGTCATTTGCAGTTACTCATCTCCAAATCAGGCAGCGTTCGGCTGATTACAGGCATTCTCATTCCAAATTATTACATACCTGCATCGCCTCACTTAATATATATTCTTCCTCCTGTATATTCCAGAATCAATTTTGTAAGATTTGGTCAATTACATAGCAGAACAGAATTCCAGCCGTATACCGGACCAGATCAATCCAGAGGAAACCCTGGCCCAGAATCAGTCCGCCTGCTGTTGTCGAGCGTACATGTATAATCCATTCCGCCTGATAGAGCTGGCTGAACTCAACCCCGAAGCTGAAGCACAGGCTGAGCATAAGCGACAATCTTAGCGGATACCGGGTCAACAACACGCGGAAGGCAAGGTAGATCATCCCTGCCCAGATCGCATCCCCAAAGTGTCCGCTGACAAAGCGCGGCAGCTGGTCACCATATACCCTGGTCCCAAGGCCCAGCATAACAGCGAGCAGTACTGCGCCGCAGTAGATCAGTTTGGATCTTATTACCGGATTATGCAATGAAATTACTCCTTTGTATTGAAACTGCTGAATCCTATGGGAACAATATCTTCATTTTGCTTAAATGGCAGTGCTTTACTCAAAAATAACTTTCCGTGTATCAGAGGCATCGCTCACAAACAGCTTCGGGGGATACGGGATGGCTAACTCAGGCAGTTCATCTTCCTTGAAGAACTCCAGCTCTTCCGCCTCCCCGTCCATACTTCTCAGATGTCCTTTGACGATGACGCATTCAAACACAATCACCGTGTACTCCACCTGATCACCATTTATATATTCATATCTGTATTTCCCGCCGCCAAATACGCCGAGGATCTGTTCAGGTGTAACCATCAGACCCGTCTCTTCGAACACCTCTCTGCGGAGCGCTCTGGATGGTGTTTCTCCAGGCTCGACCGCCCCTGCGGGCAGCCCCCACAGCGTTTCATCTTTCTTGCGGATCAGCAGAATTCTGCCTTGTTCATCCCGCACTACCGCCGCTACTGAAGGCTTCATTAATAACCCGTTGCCGGTCTTGCCGCGCAGCTCCCGGTAATATTCAGACATTGGCATGAAGATTCCTCCTAAGATTGATTTAGCATTTTATTATAACCCTTCATTCCGGCCTAAAGCTCATCCTTGCGAAAAGAAACCGGATTAACCTTGAAGTCTTCCGGCTGATTCTCACAATCAGACAATTCTACCCTGTAGAATTCTTCGACCTCCGTAAGCTGGATCTCCTGGCAGACATATTCTATTTCCCCATTGTACCCGGCTCCGTCCCGGCTGCTATCCACCGTCCAGTGCAGCACCTTACCGTCATCATATACATCATGAATAAACGGTCCGCTATCGACGCCCCACCGGAGCATGGTAAGATTATCTCCCTTGCCTTCCTTAAATCTATGTATCATTTCTCTAATTCTGTCCAAATCCAGCTGATCAAAATGCGTAATCAAGTTAAGCTGATCTCTGGCCAGAGGGACCGGCTTATTGATTTCGCGTATCCATAACCCTGCGAGTAAAACTATAATCAGCGCTTCCAGAATGATCACAGCCGGATAGTATTTCTTGAATCTCTTCATATTCCCTCCCGCTCCGGGGTATATTAGGCAACCCGTATACCTCTATATTTGACACGGTTGTAAGATATTCCTTGTCTGAGCGTCATCCGAACAGCTCCATAACGCAGTCCACTTCTTATATTTACGGATAAAAATATTTCTTAAGTCTTAAGGTTATCGTATGATTGCAGCTAAAAAATCAAATCAATCTGACGAGGAAAAAGGTGACTGAAATGAAACGTAAGATTGTAATCAAAACAAACACGAAGTCCTCATTACCCTCCGGCATTAGTATAGAATTCATGGATTATCTGTTTCAGGTTATGAATGAATATGATCAAACCTTAAAGGGACTTAAGAACAGATAAGAGTGAGTTCTTTTTCATCCTCAACAGAAATAGGCCAACCAAATTACTCTGGCTGACCTATTAACACATACATCCCCGGAGAATCATCCGGAGAATCATCCGGAGAATCATCCGGAAATGTCTCCTAGTCTAATCATCCCTCACCAAGCTCCAGCTGCTCCGTAGGATCCAGCTCCCTCAGCCCGCGCCGACGGGTACGGAAAGTCCAAAGCAGATCTGCCGAGAATAGCAGCAGGGCCAGCGGAATCAACGGTGTCCATACCTGCTCAACATGCAGATACAGGAAATGCACCAGCGGCTGCAAACCATAGATACAGGCAATAGACAACCCCCACCAATACAACGAGAATTTCAGGCAGATATGTCCCTGCAGCTGATAGGGCATTCCCGAATAATCCCACCACTGCTTACGAAAAATACCCTTGAGCAGCCAGCCGCTGACAAACTCAACAGCCGACGGAATAATCAGGGTAAGCATCAGGAATACAGGAAGCGGAAGCCCAATACTCTGTCCCGTCAGCAGCAGCAGCGGCGCACAGCCGTACATGGGTTTAAACGGCCCCTTCAAGAATCCTTCTTTGCGAAAAGCACCTGCACTATAGAGGTTATAGCTGCCTTCAAGCACCCAGCCCAGAAAAGAGTATACAGTAAAATAGAATAAATACGGGCTTACAGCTGCCAGTGCGCTATAACTATCTTGCAAAAGTATCATTGTCATTGTAGTCGGTCCCGCCTCCAGCCCCAGTATTTCACTAATGGGAGCTAGTATGCCTCCGAGAAAGGGAGGTTATGACGGTAATTTCTGGCGGTCCTCACACGAACAAAATCACCCTAACGGGTGAATCAGCCCGAGCTATGCAGCCTGAGCAGCTGATGTAGATTTTAAGCCATCTCACATTGCTCTATTCTGAATGCTTTGTTTGGGACAGCCTCCGGTAAAATCAGGGGCACTTTTGCTCCTCATTCCCTCCTGCTGCCCAGTTTTGGCGGATTCAGGAGCACTTTTGCCCCTCGTTCCCGCCTGCTGCCCACTTTTGGCGGATTCAGGGGCACTTTTGCTCCTCATTCCCTCCTGCCGCCCACTTTTGGCGGATTCAGGGGCACTTTTGCTCCTCATTCCCGCCTGCTGCCCACTTTTGGCGGATTCAGGGGCACTTTTGCACCTCGTTCCCGCCTGCTGCCCACTTTTGGCGGATTCAGGGGCACTTTTGCTCCTCGTTCCCGCTTGCTGCCCACTTTTGGCGGATTCAGAGGGATTTATCCCTATTTCGTATACAAAGAAAAAGCTGCAGGGTTCCGGTTAGGAACTGCAGCCATTTTTATAGGAGTTAATGATTTAGAGCCGAATAACGACCACACTAGCCTTCAGAATTCATTCTTTATGCTGCTGTTCTCTCTGCATCTGCATTAAGGGCGGACCTTCCTCACGCTGGCTTCTCAGCGTTTCCAGCTTCATGTCGCTTCGCACACCGAAGCTCGATCCGTACTTTTTCTCGAGGTTGCCTGTCAGGGCATCACCGCGCTTTTGCCGATACCGGCCGTTCTCGTTCCGACTACGCATACTAGGTTTCCTCCCCGCAATTTGAATTGCCTGAGACCTGTGAACCTGCGATGATCTGGAGAATCAAGACGTGATGAGGCTGTACTTTCCTATAGTATACATTATTTACTAAACCAAGCTCAATAAGCCCTTTCGCGCAGGGCGCAAAACAAACAAAAACCGGATGCCCCTCGCAAGGAAAGCATCCGGCCTCTGTGAAAAAACTCTGTCCCTAAGGAAAAGTCTCATACATACGAAATGCAGTTGCCGCTCTAATTCTTCGGAAGGGGGTCGGGATGAGCAGATTCAGCCGGTTTGGCGACCCAGTCATCGGCTTCCGGTTCAATGTCTACACCATTTTCCATCTTTTTGCGTTCCGCGAGTGAATCACCGTCTTTATTCTCTTTGTTGCGGATGTCTGCTTCATTCTCGATATGATCTGGCATCTGAACTCCTCCTTATGCAAGCTGTGCAGGTTTTGGATTACTTAGTTATAGTTACCCGTTGACCTATTTTGCAAACATTTTGGCTGGAGGTTATTTCACCCGGCGCTCCCACTGATCCTGCCAGACTGATTGCAGGGACTCATACTGCTGAATCGCTGTGTCCCTGTCTGCTGACGGATAGCTGAGAATGATGCTGTCATCACCAGGATCATCTTCCCCGTAAATTGCATAATAGAAGCTGTTACTTTCATAACCGGGAGACTTCTCCCCCTTCTGCAGAGCAAGACTCCATGTCTGAAATCCGGAATCTGCAAATACCTGACCCAAAAGTTTATATTCACCTCCCGCGTCCTCCCGAGCACAGATCATGAACCCCCGCTCCGGATTCAAATCACAGTATTTATACTGAACCCCGTTAACAGCGAGCTTACCGGTGTAAGAATGGGTTTTTTCGGCATACGCACCTTTCAGTGTTACAGTCACTGTCTTCGCATAACCTGCCTCCTGCAGCTTATAGGCGGTAACCTGCATTTCCTGCTCCAGCCGGATTACCTTGGGTGCACTCAGGAAACCGTAAGCAATAATTCCCGTCAGAACAAGTACGGCAATACAGCCGTAGAGCCATTGTCTCAACCCGTCACACATCCCCTACTCTTCATCTATACAGTTTCACTATTCGTAATACACGCGGAAAACAATATCCTGCTCGTAATTCCCGAACCCGCGTCCGAACAAGGTTAAACCGCCCCGCCTTCGGGTGGTGTCTTCTGCAGTTAACCTGAAGCTCCACTGGTCCTTCTGCCAGCCTATTTCATCAATGGTGACTGCAGAAATCTGCTGGCCGTCTATGTAAGTTCCCCCTGCGTTAATCCTCAGCACCTTCAGCAAGCCATACTGGTTCACATCGGAATTCCACCAGGCCGGAGTCAGCCTTCCCCGCTGCACACCGAAATCACCGGGACTGGTCCATTTGCCAAGCGGAATTCCATTCATCGTAAACGCAATGTCTGAAGGCCACTTCTCATTGACATGCGGCGCTTCCGAGCCGACCTCCATCGAAATTTCAATCTCCTGCACCCTCTGGTCCATGAACAGATAGTTCGGCACCTTATATTCGGCATAGCCTTTGGCGAACCAGAGAATTCCGGCATCGACCCGCTCCGGGTCCAGGAAATAACGCGGATCATCATAATATCCGATCAGCTTCTCGGTGGTGGCAATGCCACAGGTTGGTGAAGCCTGAAGATCGGTATAATGTCCCACCGGCACGGAGACCTCAACCACCTTCCGGGCAATGCCTTTGGCTCCTGACAATTTAATCTGCAGAAAATTAGCGGAGAGCGAGCAGTATTTATATGTGCCGCCGTCAATCCGCTTCATTTGGGAGCTGACGATGCCTGCCTTTTGGAGCTTGGCCACATGGGAGCTGACTATGGCGCTGCTTAGATACAGCCGGGCTGCGATTTCCTTGATATGCATCTCCCCCACGCTGAGCAGATCAATGATCCGCAGCCGCACTTCACTGGCTAATGCTTCATATACCTTCAGTGATTCGGAATCCGTTGTTAAATACATCCTCTAACCTCCGCACTCTTTGAATTAGCATTTTTATTAATCCTAAATATTTTTATTGCTTAGTATACGCTGTAATCCGTATGATGTAATCATAAATCAGGATATTAGATTAATAATTTCATTAATTGTAATATGAATTCAAAACAAAAGGAGCTTAACACAATGAGCATTCAATCCAAGATGATTGTCGACAAGGACTTCAAGCTGGCCGAAGTAGACCCGAGGCTGTACGGATCGTTCATCGAGCATCTGGGCCGGGCCGTTTATGGCGGAATTTATGAGCCGGGACACCCTACCGCAGACGCTAACGGTTTTCGGGGTGATGCCTTGCAGGCCATCCGGGCTCTCCGCGTGCCGATCATCCGCTATCCCGGAGGTAACTTTGTCTCCGGCTATAACTGGGAAGACGGCGTAGGACCCAAGGAGAGCCGTAAGCGCTCTCTTGAATTAGCCTGGTGGACTACAGAGACGAATCAGATGGGTACCAATGAATTTGCCGATTGGGCCAAGCAGGCCGGTTCTGAGGTCATGATGGCGGTCAATCTGGGTACCCGCGGAATTGACGCCGCCAGGAATCTCGTGGAATATTGCAACCACCCTTCCGGTTCCTACTGGAGCGATCTGCGCATCTCCCACGGGTATCAGGCTCCCCACAATTTCCGCACCTGGTGCCTGGGCAATGAGATGGACGGCCCGTGGCAGATTGGAGCAAAAACGGCCGTCGAATACGGCAGGCTCGCGAATGAAACCGCCAAAGCCATGCGCTGGGTAGACCCTTCCCTTGAGCTTGTGGCCTGCGGCAGCTCGGGCAGCTCCATGAATACTTTTGCCGAATGGGAAGCAACCGTGCTGGATCTCACTTACGATAACGTAGATTTCCTCTCCCTGCATACCTACTACAATAATAATAATGGCGATACAGCGAATTTCCTGGCCAGCTCACTCGATATGGACCAGTTCATCGACAGCGTAGCAGCAGTATGTGATTATATCAAGGCTAAGAAGAAAAGCAAGAAAAAGATTTATCTGTCTCTGGACGAATGGAATGTGTGGAAGACTCAAGGAACCAGCCGCGCACAGCAGCATTGGGAGATTGCCCCGCCGGAGTTCGAGGATGTCTATAATCTGGAGGATGCACTTGTGGTCGGCTGCTGCCTGATCAGCCTGCTGAAGCATGCGGACCGGGTGAAGATGGCCTGCATTGCCCAGCTGATCAATGTCATTGCCCCTATTATGACTGAGAACGGGGGACCCCTTTGGCTGCAGACCACTTATTATCCTTACATGCATGCTTCAATCTATGGCCGGGGAACGGTGCTGCACCCGTTGATTACTAGTCCGAAATATGATTCACAGGATTTCACCGACGTTCCTTATCTGGAAGCGGTCAGTGTGTATAACGAAGAAATGAACGAGGTTACCGTATTTGCTGTCAACCGTCATCTGGGCGAAGGCATGGAGCTGACCGTCGATTTGCGCAGCTTCGGTGCAGTAGAGGTAATTCAGCATACCATCCTTGAGCATGAGGATCTCCAAGCGGCGAACACCCGCTCGAACCCGGCGAATGTGCTCCCGCATAACCGCGGAACGGCGGCGGCAGACGGCGGATGTATAAGCGCCATGCTTCCGGCAGCTTCGTGGAATGTCATCCGGTTGCGTGTTAACGGGTAAGAAGCTGCATTAATGATACATGATCCAGGCTACGAACGGTCCGGCAATGGAACCGACAATGGCGCATACCGTCATGGCCACAGAGCTCATGGACACCGACTGCTCACCGTACTCCAGGGCTTTGGCTGTGCCAAGGGCGTGGGACGCCGTTCCCAAGCCGATGCCGATGCCGGACTCGCCGCGGATTCTGAACAGCTTAATGATATACGGCCCGCCGATGGCCCCCGTGAATCCGGCGATCATCACGAATACGGAGGTAAGCGAGGAATCTCCGCCCAGATTGCTGGAGATCTGGATCGCTACTGCAGTTGTAATCGACTTGGGCAGGATGGAGAGGACATACAGCTTGGAGAAGCCGAGTCCGGCTGCCATCAGCAGCCCGCTGAACATTCCTACGAGCAGTCCGGTCACCGTTCCGCCAAGTACGGCCGGGAGATTCTTCCACAGCACGTGCCGCTGTTTGTACAGCGGATAGGCCAGGGATACAACCGCCGGTCCAAGCAGGCGGTTAATCCAGTCGCCGCCGATCATATAAGTCTCATAAGAGATATGGAAGCCCAGGAGCAGCACGACTACAGTGAACGTTGCGGTCAATGCCGGCAGCAGGACAGGAAGACGGTAGCGTTTGTATAACATGGACATGAAGAGATAGATCAGAACATTCATCAGTACAAAACCAACGGCCAGCAGAATTCTCATGCTTCCTTCCCCTTCCCTTGCAGGCTGCGCGCAGGATACGTCCGTCTTGTCAGCCTTTTGGCGCTGCGGCTGGCAATCCACTGGCTGGAATGTGCCGTGACGACCATGGTCAGTACACTGCTAATCACCAGAACGCCAATCAGGAGAAGCCCTCTTCCGCTGAAGATATCCAGATGGTTCATAATACCAGCGGTTGCCGGGATGAAGAACATGGGAAGATACGCCAGAATAAAGGATGAGCCGTTCTCGATCAGCTTCACCGGAACAATCTTAAGCAGCAGCAGGACGAATAGCAGCAACAGCCCTACGATACTGCCCGGAACCGGCAGATGCAGCAGTTTTTGCAAGTAATCTCCGGCCAGGAAGAACACATACAGCAAGCAGACTTCAGCGATAACGCGGATGATTTTCATATTGCAGGAATCCCTTCAATCTTGAATTGACGATCACTGGCAGCCTGTTACAAGTAACAAGCTGACTTATTAAGAGTAGCAGAATTTTCAGCAAGTTTTCAAACTTTTTTCGAAGCTTCTATGTATTTTCATAACTCGCAAAAAAACAGATGCCGCCCTTAATAAGGATGGCATCTATTTTTAAATGGCTCACACTTCGCCTAAATTGCTGAAGCGGCTGCGGTTAGACCCACTGGACCACCTGCCCGGCCGTTTGACGGGTTTTGCCGCGCGGCTCATTAACCCGGTAACCAAAAGCCGCCATGCAGGCAATTCCGAAATGTGACGGGTCCATTATCCCTTCCTCTGTCAGCACCTGCTCGATCTTAGCCTTGTCGAAGCCTTCAATCGGACAGGAGTCGATGCCAATCTGCGCGGCAGCAGTCATCATATTACCCAGAGCCAGATAGGTCTGCCGTGCACCCCATTCAAATATCGCCCGCTCATTCCCTTCCAGTCCGAAATCGGATTTCAGGAACATATCATAGACCTTCCGCTTACCCTCGGCAACCTCCGGCGGCAGGCTCTGCACATCCTGCATTATACCCTGAATATACTCCGAGCCCGCAGCCATATCACGCGGCAGTCTTGCGAGAATCAGCATGAAATGGCTTGCTGTCGGCAGCTGCTTCTGTGCCCCCCAGGCATAAGGAAGCAGCTTCTCACGGATGTCCATACTCTGAACAATAACGAATTTCCAGGGCTCGAAGCCGAAGGAGCTCGGTGACAGGCGGCCTGTTTCCAGGATGAACCCGAAATCCTCTTCGCTGATCTTTCTGCTGCTGTCAAATACCTTGGTAGCGTGTCTGTATGCATAGGCGGCCAGAATTTCCTGCTTGGTTGTTGCGGTTTCTTTTACTGTATGATCCATTTCACATACTCCCTTTCTGTGTATCCTTCAGGTCTGGAATTGACGTTATCCTGCTCACATGCTTATAGTAGTGGATAGATAACCATTCGTGAAGTACGCACATTTTTGATAGGTAGTATACAAAATGATACTTAAGGAGCGTGTTCGGTTATGCGTAACCGTAAAGGCGGTTTCGGTGCTTGTCCGGACGGCCAGGGTGCAGCTTGTCCTGTTGAATTTACCCTCGATGTTATTGGCGGCAAGTGGAAGGGTGTGCTTTTATACCATTTGATGGATTCAACAAAACGCTTCAACGAGTTCCGCCGGATCTGTCCCGGCATCACCCAGCGTATGCTGACACTTCAGCTTCGTGAGCTGGAGGAGGATGGCGTGGTTCACCGCGAGGTGTATCATCAGGTGCCGCCGAAGGTTGAATACTCGCTGACCGAATTTGGCCGGACGCTGATTCCGATTATTAAACTGATGAGGGATTGGGGCACAGAATACCAGGCGAAGCAGCAATCCGCAGACCGCTGCCCTCCTGGAAATGGACATTTAGAGGAAGAAGCATAATGAATCCGGTGCAGCAACCCGCTGCACTTTTGGGGTTACCGGTACCTCACGATTGTTCAAAAAAATTCTCGGCCTTCTGCTTATGCTCCTCCTTCACCTGACCGGCAATCGCCCGGATGCCTGCGGCAATGACCGCTGCATCATCCGTGAAACCGAGTCCGATCAGCGCATCAGGAATCGCGTCAATGGGTGAAATGAAATAAGCCAGCGCGCCGAAGGCTATGCCTTTGGCCCATAACGGGGTTTTGGCATCAATGGCGCAGTAATACATGGCAACCGCATCTTTGGTGAACGGGATTTTGCCTGCCGCTTTCCTCGTTTTGCTCCAGAAGCTCTTCTTCACCAGCTGCTCATTCATTTGGCTGTATTCGAAATTCTCCACGACCAGTTCCGCGGGAAGCTTGTCTCCATCCTTATTCATCTGCCATTCCCTCCCATTCCTTAGGCTGCTTCGCATTCTGACAGCTTAGCACCTTCATTATAAACTTTACACCAAACACCCGCCGCTAATCAGCCTTCCGGTAATTAATCTTTTTAGCCCAGATACTCCCGGAAAAAGAGAGCCGTTTGCCTCCGCTGATATTCGCTGACCTCATGCCCGGAGAACGGATAATCCATCATCTGCTTCGGTGACTGGATACGGTTATAGGCCGCATAGATGGTCTCCGGCATACAAACAGTATCCTTCCAGCCTGCGGACATCAGAACAGGTACGGTGAACCGGTGCGCCAGATTAACAATGTCGAAATATGCCAGATTCTGCAGCACCCGCTCCAGATGCTCCGGATAGCGCTTCAGGAAATCGGCAATCTCTGTGAGCGAGCTGGTTGAATTCAGCACCCCGAAGTCGAGGCGGCAGAGATTCGGTATGTCTGCAGCCACTGCAGCAACCCGCCGGCTCAGTGCCCCGGCCAACAGCGATATTCCGCCTCCCTGGCTTCCCCCGGTAATGGCAATACGCTCGGGATCAACACCCGGCAGCTGCGCTGCAGTCTCTATGGCACGAACCGTATCTATCGCTACAGCCACATAATAGGACCGTTCCTTCTCCAGCAGCCCCTGGGTGATCCAGCCTCTGACTATACCTTCTTCCTGCGGCAGCAGATTGCCGGTCTCTCCCAGTTGTCCACGCACATCCACGGCAAGTACTGCATAGCCAAGCATTAGAAAGTGAGCATACCGTTCCGGATACCCCCGGTCGCCGGTGTAACCGGGAAACGTTACAATACACGGCAGCTCTCTATGTACACTTGTGTCAGCAGCAGGCCGGATGTACCAGGCATGGATGGTCGTTTCCCCATAACCTGTATAGCTTACTTTGCTCACCTCCATGCCCGGATATGGAGTTTCTTCAGGGATTATTGTAACATCCAGCGGCTGCTCCTCATCCTCGGCGAGCAGATCATTCCAGAATTCGTCAATCGTTTCCGGGTCCAGCGTAGGCTCTGGACGGCAATTCTCAAGCTCCTGTTTGCGTTGTTCAATAGCATTCATTTCATCGGTTCCTCCTGTTTCTCATAAACTTCTTTATCATTGCAAGTCACTGTAAGCGCATTTAATATTATAAATATAAATCCATAGAATTCCAAAGGAGATGTTATTTATTCGTTACGGAACCTTGGCACATACAGCGGGCTGCCTGCCGCTTAGAGAATTGACCGCTACGCTGCAGACTTACAATATTGACTTCGTACAGCTCGCCCTGGCCAAAGCCATTCAGGATATCGATCTGTCTCCCGGCAAGCTCAGCCCCGGCCTGGCCTCCTATATCGGTGAGCAGTTCGACAAAGCCGGCATCCGCATTGGCGTACTTGGCTGCTATATCAACCCCATTCATCCCGATCCTGCCATCCGGCGGGCAGAAATTGACCGTTTCAAGGAACATTTGCGCTATGCCCGCCAGTTCGGTGCACCTATGGTCGCTACCGAGACCGGCTTATTGACGACCTTTCAGGAATCCGATCCTTACCGGTATGAAGAAATCGGCTGGGATACCCTCAAGGCAACGGTCGAGGAGCTTGCTGAGGAAGCGGAGAAATGGGGGGTGTTCCTGGCACTTGAAGGAGTCTGCACCCATACGCTGTCCTCTCCGGCCAAAATGCGCCGTATCCTCGACGAGGTTCCTTCCAGCTCCATCGGTGTGGTACTGGACCCTTGCAACCTGATTGGCGAAGAGGTTCATCTGCAGGATGAGATCGTAGACAGTGCATTCAGCCTGTTCGGCGACCGGATCATTCTGGCCCATCTCAAGGATCTCTATAAGGACGGAACCCGGATACGCCATGGCGCTTCAGGGCAAGGGCTGTTCCACACCACAGAGTTCCTGAACAAGCTGGAGTCACACAAACCGATGATCGACGTTTCGCTGGAAGAAGTAACAGTCATGGATATCAGGGACACTGTTACCCTGCTGCGCAATCGGCGCCTCTAATCATAAGCTGCCAGTTCAGGAGATGCGCTACAACCCGGCCGGTATGTCAGGGGTGATTCCTCTGCTGTACCGGCCAGTATTTTATGAATACTTCAGCTGTAGCCCTCCATTCCTGATCAGCTCCTCCCAAACCCCCAATTGCTGCAAAAACACCGTATAACCGGTACTTTTGGCCATTCAATGAATAAAATAGTATACATATCGCATGTTTGCAAGCGATTCTTAAGCCAGAAAGGAAGGGATCATACATGAGATTCACTTTCCCCATTCTTACCTTATGCCATGGCGGGGCACAACGCATGCTCGTGGAGCTCACGGATGGTCTTACTGCCAGAGGGCATCAGGTGGTGATCCTCATGCCGCTTGGAGGCGATGTTTCTTATGAGGTCCATTCCACTCTGCTGATTACCGATTATACGCTGCTCCGTGAATCCGATTTCCCGGCCAGCGATATCATCGTTTCGAATTTTTATACAACGGTTTCGGTATCACAGGCTGCAAGCCAGAATGGCAAGGGCATCCATATCCGCCTCTCTCTGTGTTACGAACCGCTGTTTCTGCCGCGGAATGAGGTATCCTTTCCTTCCTATCATACCACCGATAAGCTGATTGTTCTGTCCCAGTGGCAGCAGGAATTAATTGAGCTTGGTCACGGAATTAGCGGAAGCATTGTGCCTGTAGGAATCAGTTCCACTTTTAGCAATATGCATATCCGCCACAGCCTTCAGGAGCCGCTGAACATTACCGCTATCCTGCGCAAAGTGGAGAACGGCTTCTCCTGGCACCGTGAACAGGATTTTCTGGTGAAGCAGCTAGATATCGTGAAGCATAATGTCCCGGAGGTAAATATCAATTTCATCAGTCCTCCGGATGAGTTCTACAGTTCGGATTCGCTGCAAAAAATGAAGGCCAGCGGCAAATACCGCTTTTTCACTCCCCTGAATGACGACGAACTCTGCTATCACTATAACGGGGCTGATATTTTTGTCAGCTCCAGTATATTCGACACCGGATCTTTGCCGGGACTGGAGGCCATGCGCTGTGGTGCTGCGCTTGTGTCCGTATACTCGGGAGGGAATCTGGAATATGCCCGCCACGAAGAGAACTGCCTGCTGTCCTACCGGTACGAGAACCGGATTGCCGAGGATGTCGTCCGGCTGATTCAGGACCCGGCTCTCCGCGTCCGCCTTGCCTCCAAGGGGGAAGCCGATTCCCGGGCCTGGACCTGGGAGAACAGTGTCAGGATCATGGAGCAGACCACGCTTGGCTTCCTGACTGGAAATTCAGTAAACACTCCGCCCAGATCAGCTCTCCTGCAAAGACTCGGCGGCTTCAGAATGCGCAGGAAATAAGCGGTCAACAAATGTTCTTCCGGAACAAGATTCAAGGAAGCTCCAGGTCCAACTTCGAGTATTCAGAGTCGGACCACTTCGGCTTGCAGCTTGTCATATCGGGATCGCCCCGCATGAAACCATGACATATATGCATAGTCACTGCTCTATGTATGGTTTACACTAAAGTTATATACACTAGGGTTATCGGAGGTGGGACAATGAATTCGTACGAAGAGCAGAAGGAAGCCACGGGGCTTGAGTTTAAATACATGGTCAGCGGAGATTCGATCTCCAAGGGTGTTGTCTATGATGAAGCAAGAAGCAAGTATGTCATTCTGGAGGATAACTACGTGTCCCTGCTGCAGGGCAAGCTTAAGGGAGCTATGCGTAATACCGCCAGATTCGGCAATACGCTGATGAAGGGCTTCGGCAATCTGAAACGCGATGTGCTGAAAGACAAGCCGGATGTGGTACTGATTGAATACGGAGGCAATGACTGCGACTATCACTGGGAAGAAATTGCAAGCAATCCCGAAGCAGAGCATAATCCCAAAACTGATTTTCCGGCGTTCGAGCGGATGCTGCTGGATATGATTGATTACCTGAAGAATCAGGGGATTACACCGATTCTGATGAGTCTGCCCCCGCTGAATGCGGACAACTATTTCAAATGGGTCAGCGGCAATAATCCGGACACCGAGCTGAACATTCTGAAATTCCTCGGCAGCGTCACCAAGATTTACTGGTGGCAGGAGCGGTACAACTCCGCAATTATCAAGGTCGCCGAGAGCACCAAGACCAAGATCATTGATGTCCGGGGCGCATTCCTGCAGCAACCGGATTACACCAAGTTTATCTGCCGGGACGGGATTCACCCTAACCGGGAGGGCCACCGGATTATCTATGACAAAGTCATGGATTTCATCCGTACAAGCGAACCCCATCTTCTGCTGGACAATTCGGCGTTACCGGGACACTGATTACCGGACAAGCGGAATATAGGTTAAGCAAACAACTGAAATTTCAGGGCAGCCCCTGCGGGCTCCATACATAGGGGTGTCCCAATCCGCCATAGCCACGTAATGGCGGATTGGGACACCCCCTTTTCATCTTCACAGGCTATGAACGCCTCCGGTACACTCCCGGTGCAACGCCGTACCGCTCCCGGAATACCCGGTGGAAGTAGGTATAGCTGCCGAAGCCGGTCTCCTCAGCAATACGCTCCAGTGTATAGTTGCTGTTGTCCATCAGCCGCAGCGCCATCGCCAGACGGACCTGCACCGCATATTGCATCACCGAATACCCGAATTGTTCCTTGAACAGATGAACCGCCCGGGTGACGCTGATTCCCGCATGGCGGGCCACATCCTCCAGCCGGATGGAGGATGTCGCATGCTCTTCCACATAATTCTTGATCTTCAGTCCCTGCAGGAGTGAAGAGGAGGATGAGGCCGGCGCTTCGGCGATAGCCCGGTCCAGCAGCAGGCACAGGGCCTTAAACAGCGCCTCAAGAATTTCCGGGCTGCCTCCGTCGATCCGCCGCTTTTCCAGAATTAATTGCTGCCAGATGCTATGCAGCTTGCTGTCTTCGGCAATCCTGGACTTCTTAGCCCTCACCTGCTTGTTCCACCACTCATCCACCCATTCACCTGTACACATGACATAGTAGTCTGCGCTGAAGCCCAGCGGACTTTCTTTCTCGCCAATCCGCAGATCGTAGAGCTCGCCGGGACGGAACAGTAGCAGATCACCCGGCATCACCGTGACCATCTCCCCGTCAATCAGCGCTTCACATTCCCCTTCTGCCTGGAGCCTGATGATATAGGTATCCAGCCCTTCCCGGAACAAATGCCAGAACGGCTGGATATGCCGGGAAAATGAGCTGAGATGAATGTCTACACAGGTTGTACCCATCCTGGATCACCCTTCCGTACTCTTACCTCATGACCAGATCGTTGAGGTTCTTAACCATATTGTTTCTTCAAAGTGCAGCGGAATACCTTCTATAATTAGACTATTCCTACAAAATTTCAGGAGGTAACATAAGTCCTATGAGCAGCACTACAATCCGCGTGATCCAGACAGCCAAAGAAACCGGTGACCGGTTAAAAGAATTACAGCCTCTGTCCTTCCGGCCCGATTCCGAAGAGAAGGAAATGGAGTTAATTAATATTTATGAGGATTTGGAATATCAGGAAATCGAAGGCTTCGGCGGTGCGCTGACGGAAGCCTCCGCAGTCACGCTAGCCAAGCTTAGTCCGGAGAAGCAGCAGGAAATCATCGATGCCTACTTCCATCCGGAGCACGGAATCGGCTACACCCTGTGCAGATCACATATCCAGAGCTGTGACTTCTCAACGGGCAACTATGCTTATGTAGATGGCGTTGACCCGGAGCTGGCTACTTTCAATATCTCCAGAGATCAGGAGTCGATCCTTCCGTTAATCAAACGCGCGGCTGATGCTGTGGGCGGGAGCTTCCGGCTGTTCTCCTCCCCATGGAGCCCTCCGGCCTTCATGAAGACGAACGGCGAGATGAATAACGGCGGCAAGCTGAAGCCGGAATATCGGGAAGCCTGGGCTAATCTGTTCGTGAAATACATTCAGGCTTACGCTGAAGCCGGCATCGATATCTGGGCGGTCAGTGTACAGAATGAAGCCAAAGCCAAGCAGATCTGGGATTCCTGCATTTATACCGCTGAAGAAGAGAAGGATTTCGTACGCGATTATCTCGGTCCTGCCCTGGAGACAGCCGGCCTCAGCCATGTCAAGATCATGATCTGGGATCATAATAAAGAACGGGTCTATGACCGGGCGAAGACCGCTTTCACAGATCAGGAGGCAGCAAAGTATATCTGGGGCATCTGCTTCCACTGGTACTCCGGTGATCATTTCGAAGCCTTGAGCGCTGTACATGAGCGTTTCCCTGACAAAAAGCTGTTCTTCAGCGAAGGCTGTCAGGAAGGTGGCGTTCACCTCGGTTCCTGGAACACCGGCGAACGTTACGGCCATGATATTATCGGCAACCTGAACAACTGGATGTCCAGCTGGACGGACTGGAATATCGTCCTTGATGAGCAGGGCGGCCCGAACCATGTGGGTAACTTCTGCGATGCACCGATTATCGGCGATACCCTGAAGGATGAAGTAATCTATGAGAGCTCGTTCTATTACATCGGGCATTTCAGCAAGTATATCCGTCCGGGCGCCGTCCGTGTGGGCAGCTCCAGATATACCGACAAATTCGAAACTACGGCGTTCCGCAATACAGACGGCACTTATGCCGTGGTCGTACTCAACCGCACGGACAGCGGGCTTCCATACACCCTGCACTTCCGGGATCAGCTGGCGGAGGGTTCAATTCCGGCCCATGCGATTCAAACCCTGCTGTTCCAATAAAAACACACAAAGGCGCTCCCAAGCTACGGCTTGAGGAGCGCCTTTATTCATATGGCCGGTCTGCATTTATCCGCCGCTTCGGTACCGCTGTTACGCAACCCTGCTATTTCTTCTTCTCCCCGGCGGTCTCCTGCGGCTGCAGCGAAACATACTTTTCACCCAGGAGCTTCTGAAAGTAGGTCCGGTTATACAGCATACTAGGATGGCTGGGAAGCTGCAGCAGGGCCGTCTCATTGAAATGATTAGCCCGTTCATGCTGGCCCAGCCGGTCATAACAGAGCGCGAGCTGCAGATTCGGAATCCAGGTGGCGAAGGCCTCATTCTTCACACCCAGGGAAGCTGTCTGCCGGGGCAGCATAACAGCAAGCTCATACCAGTAGATCGCCGGATGAAGCTGGCCTTTCTCCACATGCCAGGCACCGAGCCGGCAGCAGAACTCGGCACGCGGGGAATCGTACTGCAGCGTCCGGGTGATCGCAGTGAACGCCGCTTCCTTGTCACCCAGCCGCTCCCGGCATTCGGCAAGCCACAGGCAGGCCTGAATGTTATCTTCAACCCAGCCTTGACCGCCGTTCAGGAACAGCTCGTAATATTGGCAGGCTTCCCCGTGGATTCCATGATCGCGCAGCTCATTGGCATAATAATATTGATCCCGCGGAGAGAAGACTTCCCCCTCAGCCACCCGCTTGCGGTAGATCCGCAAGTTTCGGTCCGTGTACTCTTTGTCTTTCTCATGGGTAATGCAGACATCACTGCTGTAAGAAGGGCCGTATACCTCCAGGTATTCATGCACCGGGCCGATCCATTTGAACCCGCAGGACCGGCGGACCAGCCGGTTGCGCCGCAAGGACGTGACCACCTTCCCCTCCGCGTCAAAAGCGAGATTATACTGCATGTTCACACTGTCCACATTCTCCGGGAGCGACTGCTTCAGCTCTCTGAACAGCACTTGATCACTTTCCATCAGATAGTCATCTGCATCCAGCCAGAAGATGTATTCCTTGGTCGCCTGGCTGAAGGCGAAATTGCGGGCAGCAGAGAAATCTTCGATCCAGGTAAAATCATATATCACCGCTCCGAAGGTTTCCGCAATCTCCTTCGTTCTGTCCGCCGAGCCTGTATCCACAATGATGATCTCATCCGCAATCGCGCGAGCAGAAGTAAGGCAGCGGGGCAGGCTCTTCTCTTCATTGCGGACAATCATGCATAAGCTAATTTCTATCATGGCAGCCTCCTAATCGGTATCCTCCTATATAAATATGCAGCCCCCTCGAATTGGAACTCCCGTTCCTAGCCAATCTGCTGCACTTAGTGCCACAATCACCGCTATATAATTTTATTCAGGACAAAAGAAACTTTCCGGAGGATACAGAGGTCAATACAGTAGAGAGAAAAGGGAGGGACCGTATGTACGGTGCAACGAAGGATTCCAATATTATGAACGCCGCCGCGTTAAAGACACTTATGGAAGACTATGGCGAGGATGTATGGAACTATGCCTACTACCTGGCCCGCAGCAGAAGTGCTGCTGATGATATCTCCCAGGAGACCTTCATCCGGGCTTATAAATACAGGGGTACTTTTCGTGGCGAAGCTTCCGTCAGAACCTGGCTGCTTCAGATTACCCGCAACCGCTGGCTGTCCTACCGCAGCTGCAGCTTCATCCGGCGGGTAACCTTACAAGATCACGCTGGCAGACCCGGCTCAAGCCCCTCCGCTGAAGAAACCTTTTTGCAGCAATCCTTAAGCAGTGAGGTGTGGAAGGTAGTTCTGCAGCTGCCGCGCAAGGCAGCAAGCCAATGAATATTGGGAAAAGGAAAAGGAGCTGAACAATTCATGAGCAAATTACCGGAGGAATGGGAACAACAGTTGAAGGAGAAGCCTTTTGAGGGCATGAATTTCACTCCGCAAATGCAGAAGAAGGTAGAGCAGCGTCTGGGAGGGTATCAGCCCAAGCGCAAGCGCTATAAGGTTCTTGCTTACGCAGCGGTACTGCTGCCGGTCATGGCCATGCTGCTATGGTTCGGTTACAGCGGCCTGGAACCCGGCATGCTTGCTGGACGTCTAACTCCCCTGGTATCGGAAGCTCCCCAGCCTCTGGAAACCGGAGCTGCGGATTTCTCCCCCGCCCCCACCAGCAATAACCAAAGCGTTCCAAGCAATGATTATGCCGTCGGCATCCGCAGCATTTATAATGCTGAAGTCCCTTTCCCTTCTGTTGAAGACAAAAGTGCTGAAGTATCGATCCCGCTGGCTGCCGTCCTTTCCGTTCCCGTTCTGGACGACGGAAACAGTCCTGCACATGTCACTCCGCCCCCGTTGCCCAAGATGACCTTCCCGCTGCCTTCCGGCATGGAAGATAAGCTGCAGGCGGCCCTCGTCTTCCAGGGCGATACCGGCAGTGCTTATATCCTGCTGGCCCCTGCCGGCTGGAAAGCTTCGGCTATTACTGGAGCCAACGGCTCCTTAGGGGCGACTTTTGAGGACCCGGATAATCCGGGGCAAACATTGCAATATTCCGATAATGCCTGGGGCTGTCAGGGCTGTGCAGTCGGCAGCATCGGGACCTATTTCCCCGGCAAGGCAGAATGGGCGGATGAATACGGATTGACCATTATTCCTCCTGCGTTCACCGAACAGTATATGGCGGGAACCGGAGGAGCCGATGCACGCACTGTGCGGTATTCTCTGCCTGCGGAAGCCAGCGGGTATGAAACAGCCGGAACGGCCTACTACGATGAAGGCGAATGGGGATATCTGTTCCGCAAGCTTGAGATAACCACCTCTTCAGCCTTTGACGGGCAGGATGTGATTGACAGCATCCAGGGATTTTTCGCAGCCCATCATGGCCCGCTCCTCCTTCCTGCAGCGCAGAATCCGGAATCTGCCGCAGGCAGTGCAGAATATACTACTCAGTCTCTCTACCTGGCTCTGGAACAGCGGGGCATGCAGCTCAGCCTCGTCCCGGATACCACTGAGCTCATGTTCAACAAGCAGCTGGCCGGTGTCTGGCCTGAAGAGCTGCTGATTGATAAGACCGATACACCGGCCCGGCCGGACCGGTTGTCCGTCTATACCTACGCTGACAGCCAGGAATGTGCCGAAGGTCTGGCTGCGTTGAAGCTGGAGATTAACCGTACGACAAACGACGGAGGAATGCGGATATACCCTCATGTCTTCAGGGAAGGGAAATTCCTTGTGGTGTACTGGATGGGCGGGGACAGTGCTGAGCCCTACGTTTATGACAAGACCATCAAGCTGGCGCTGCGCAGCCTCGAAGGCGGCTCCGCCTCTGAAACGGACTGAGAATCCGCTTCAGTCTCAAAATGTGATTATTGCGGGAAATAAGGTCCTCTCAGTCCGCTTCACTATACTGCCAACCTATTGCCAGCCTGTGCTCCCGCACCACTTATCCCGGCTGCACACCTAGGTTATCCTCAATTCTTATCTTTGAAAATAGCACTGTCATGCGGACAGCCAGAGTGTTTTTTGTTATAATGTCGTAGAGTTAATAAGTTGCACCTAAACCAGGCTCCATACCATCCATATACAAAAAGGGGACGTTACCTTTGTCAAAAATCATCAAAACCTTAACCATTGCCGGCAGTGACTCCAGCGGAGGCGCAGGCATTCAGGCTGACCTCAAAACCTTTGAGGAATACGGCACCTATGGCTTCAGCGCACTGACTACAATCGTTACCATGGACCCCGACCGGGGCTGGCATCATAATGTATATCCGATCGATGCCGCAATCGTCGCCGAGCAGCTCAAAACCATCTTCGCCGGCGGTCCCGTAGATGCCATGAAGACCGGTATGCTAGGCAGTGTTGAGATTGTGCAGGTTGCCGAGCAGGCGATCAAGAACAATCTGCAGACCAATGTAGTTATTGACCCGGTGATGGTCTGCAAAGGCGAAGATGAGGTGCTGAATCCGGAGAGCGCCAATGCGATCCGCGAACTGCTGCTGCCTCTGGCTACTGTAGCGACACCGAACCTGTTCGAAGCCGGTGTCCTCTCCGGAATGGGGAAACTGACTACTCTTGAAGAGATGAAAGAAGCGGCCCGCCTGATCCATCAGCTCGGCACCAAGAATGTTGTCGTCAAAGGCGGCAAGGCACTGGGCGGCGACATGGCGATCGATATCTTCTTCGACGGCAGCGAATATCTGGTGCTGGAGACGGCCAAGATCGAACCAGCCCACAATCACGGAGCCGGCTGCACCTTCGCCGCTGCTATTACCGGCGGCCTGGCTAACGGTTTGTCGGTGAAGGAAGCCGTGGTGAAAGCGAAGGACTTCGTGTCCGCAGCGATCCGCAACGGTTATGCCTTCAACCAGTATGTCGGCCCTGTGTTCCACGGCGGATACCGTCTGGAGAACTAGGAACAGCCAGTCTGCCGGATAACGGCGCAGCAAAAAACCTCTCTTCGGAAATGGGTGTGAACAACCCTTCGAAGAGAGGTTTTTTGTTATTTTCAGAGATGCTGATCTTGCACCCTGCTTACTTCGTAGCTTGTTCCTCCGCAATATGCTTCACAAACTCAATCGTCTTATCCTTATTGTCTTCGCCAAGCACACCGATAATGATCGATTTCACATTATAGTCAATGGGCAGTGCAGAGATGAACGGAGAGTCCATAATATCCACGCCATACAGCTCGCGCTTGCCGGTATCTTCATTCGTTCCCCATCTCATACGTGTATCGTCAGCAGCCAGCTTGCCGTCTGCCGTAATGGGTTCGAGATTCTGGAATCCAGCCTGTCCGCCGATCCACTCGATGGTTGCATCATCCATAATGACGATATCCGGCCGGTTGGCCGCCAGCTCGACCACAGCTTTCTGCATATGGTTCATATCCAGCGTATCAGCGCCTTCCCCGGTCTTGGGCAGATACACAATGGTCGCCTCTACCCGCTTCCACTGCGGATAAGCGTCAATGACCGCTTGCTCCAATGCCGCTGTATCCCCGCTGCTGTCCTTGGCCCCGAAATTACCCACGAACATAATGGTCGCATCCACCGGCGGCAGCGAAGCAAGATACTGTTTATGCTGATAGTTATCGTACAGTGCCTTCCCGCCAAAAATCAACACAAGCACTGCGACGATCGATAGGATAACATGCGTTTTGTAGAGCCGCATAAAGCGTTCCCATTGGCTTGCAGTCCCGGAGAACCGCCCGTATTTGGCGAGCCGCTGGTCTTCAGCTTCTTGAATCTCCTGCTCGTCCCAAGTATCCAGAATAAGCTTGTACGCCTGGAAATCCGCTTCATAGTCTGCTATTTCTTCATCCGTAGTAAGGGTCCGTCTGCGCTTCAGGAGTAAATCGAACCGTTTGTTCAATTCTTCTCTGGTTACGGTTTCAGTTAATCCTAGCCGCATGTACGCTTGCTTCAAGTTATCGTTCACATTCAGTTCTCCTTTGATATGTATGATGCCATAATTCTATTTTAACAGACTTCGCCCTGTATTCTCCACTCTGGCTATTGATGGTCAGAACAGGCCCGCCGTCTCCATCAGCAGGAACTCCGTTTCGTTGTCTCCATACCGGTTGATGAAGCGTTGCCCGGGCAGGAAACCCGCCTTCTTATACACGGCAATAGCCCGGAGATTAAAGGCCGCAACCGACAACCGGAACCGCTTCGCGTCATAGGTCCGCTGTGCAAACTTCATACCCGCCTGCAGAAAAGCAAGCCCTTTTCCAGCGCCGGTCAGGTCCGGCCTTAATCCCAGTCCGATATCAAGCGCTGCACCATCCAGATAATATCCCAGCTCTACCCCTCCTCCCACCTGGGCATTCCTTCCGTAACAGAAGAATCCGGCCAGTTCTCCCTCCGCAGTACGTACGTTGAAGTAGGATCCGTCCATTAGCTCTTCGATATCCTCCGTTTCAGCAGAATCATCCATCATATTGTACAGAGAATACGGCGGTTCGTATTTCCAGTTAAGAATCGCTCTGGCTGACGGCTCATCCATTAACCGGATCTGATACCCGCTATATGCTTCGCTGCTCATAGTTTAACTCCTCCTGTTTCCTGTTTTCGGAATTCTGTGGGCGCAAGCCCGGCATGTTTCTTGAATTGCCTCGAGAAATAGAACAAATCGCCGAAGCCGAGCTGGTCGGCAATGTCGCTGACTGAACCGGAGGTGGTTGCCAGGAGGTCTTTGGCTTTTTCAATCTTTTGCCGGGTGATGTATTGGATGGGGGGGACGCCAATCTGCTGTTTGAACAGGCGTATGAAGTAGTTAGGGTGCATAAGCGCAATTTCGGCTAGGTCATGAATGGTAATATTGTGTTCGATATTCGCAGCGATGTAATCCAGAACGGCTGTCAGCTTCCGGGCGGAGCCCAGATTCTTATAAGAGATTTCATCCAGCCTGAGGTTCATGATGTAATAGGAGATCAGCTCCAGCAGCTTGCTCTTCGCCAGCAGCGGGGCATATACAGCGTCCGATTGGGCACTCCCGGTAATCCCTTTGAACGCCGCCTCGACAGCAGCAGGATTCTCCGGAATGCATACATGGCTCATCTCCAGGATACGGAACAGATTAATCTCTCCGACCTTGGCGCTGAAATGACACCAGTACTTGAGAAAAGGTCGTTCACTGATGCATGAGTAGGACTGCTTCACACCCTCAGGCATCAGGATCAGCTCCCCCGGCTGCGGATAATATTCCTTATCCCCGATCTTCAGCCAACCTTCACCGCCGCAGATGTAATAGAACTTGCTGTAGTCCGGAGTATAGTCCAGATCCCTCCACTGTGTGGTGCACTGGTTATAATCCGCCATGAGCAGGTCGACCTTCAGATTGGATAAGTAGCTGGTAAGCAATGCTTGATGATCCATCGTTCAGACCGCCTTAAAGGTTATTTTTGTACATCAGAAAGTTAATCGCGTACATTCTTAATCCCCCTGCGGCCCGGTACAATGAAAGCGTTATATTAATCGCGGGAGGATGAGAAACTGACTATGAACATGACTGATTATTTGCACCTTATCGACGAGACCATTAAGAACGGCCCCTATAAGGATGATTGGGATTCTCTAAGTATGTATGAGGTGCCGCAGTGGTACCGCCAGGCCAAATTCGGCATTTTCATTCACTGGGGGCTGTATTCTGTCCCGGCCTTCAGTAACGAGTGGTATTCCCGCAATATGTATATCCAAGGCACGAAGGAATATGAGCATCATCTGGCTGTCTACGGGAACCACAAGGATTTCGGTTATAAGGATTTCATTCCCTTGTTCACGGCGCAGCAGTTCAACCCCGGCGAGTGGGCTGCCTTATTCCAAGCCTCCGGCGCCAGATATGTCATTCCCGTTGCAGAGCATCATGACGGCTTCCAGATGTATAAAAGCGCTGTCTCCCATTATAACACGTACGAGATGGGGCCCGGGCGGGATATTCTCGGCGAGCTGAAGGCCGCCTTCGGGAAGCATGATCTGGAGCTGGGCGTCTCCTCCCACCGCGCGGAGCATTGGTTCTTCATGTCCCACGGCAAAGAGTTTGAGTCCGATATCCATGAGCCGCTGGAACGCGGCGATTTCTACTGGCCGTCCATGCCGGAACCTGATCATCACGATCTCTACGGCTCTCCCCCGTCTGAAGAGTATCTGGAAGACTGGCTGATCCGCTGCTGCGAGCTGGTTGACCAGTATCAGCCTAAGGTCTTCTATTTCGACTGGTGGATTGAGAATGCTGTATTCAAGCCGTATCTGAAGAAATTCGCCGCCTATTATTACAACCGGGCTGCTCAGCGGGGAACTACGGCTGCCATTAATTATAAACATGATGCCTTCATGTTCGGCACAGCTATTCCCGATGTAGAGCGGGGGCAATTCGCTGAGCTGAAGCCATTCTTCTGGCAGACGGATACTGCAGCAGCACGAAACTCCTGGTGCTATACGGAGAATAATGACTTCAAATCGGCCGGAGAAATCATCCGCGATCTGGTGGATATCGTCAGTAAAAACGGCAATCTTCTGCTGAATGTGGGTCCGCGGGCAGACGGCAGCTTTGCCGATGAAGATAAAGCGATTCTGGCTGCTATCGGCGGCTGGCTGGGTACAAATGGTGAGGCCATTTATGATAGCTCCTTCTGGCGCACGTTCGGTGAAGGGCCGACACGCATTGAAGAGGGACAGTTCACCGACGGCAGCGCCAAGGTGTTCACCCCTGAGGACATCCGCTTCACCGTGAAGGGAAGCTGCCTGTATGCAACTGTCCTGGTGTTCCCTGCGGATGGCGTTGTGCGCATTACATCGCTCAGGGAGAAATCCCCCTATTTCGAAGGTATTATCCAAAAGATGTCCGTGCTCGGTTTCGATGAGCAGCCTGCCTGGGAGCGGGATGCAGAAGCATTAACGATCCGCACCACAGCGGTGGCCAGCGCCCTGCCGGTTGTGTTCAAGCTTGAACTTGCCTGATCTTGGCCTACTACTCTTCATAAACGGAAGCGGATCGTCGATGCTTTGAGGAAAGTGCATGGCTACTGGATGTACGCCCGGCTGAGGGAGAGTCTGTGATACGGATACGGATACGAATCCGTAGTCAGGCAGTCCCTAATCCAGACCATGCAGGCGCCTCCACTCTTCGGGCTGCATACCGGTAATCCGTTTGAACACAGCACAGAAGTAGCTGACATTCTCGAACCCTGCCCGCTGGGCGATTTCATAGACTCTCTGCCCTCTGCTGCTGAACATAAGCTGCTTGCTCCGGTTCACCCGCTGTTTGTTAATGTAGGCGACCGGCCGCTCGCGGACGGTGCGCTGAAACAGCCGGCACAGATACTGCGGCGACACTTCAGCCACCTCGGCCAGCTCCTTCAGCAGCAGCGGACGGTGCAGGTGGAGCTCTATATATTGCAGCACCGGCTTCATCCGCTCCAGCTCATTATCCTCATTCGAGGCGGGGAGCAGGCTGCGTTTCAGATCCAGAAGCAGCGAGTACAATAACTTCGAACGTTCCAGATTATCCTGAAGCTCATTGCCGTATGAAAGGGTAAGCATCTCCTCCAGCGGTTTCAGGATGGGCTCCGCTCTTAAGCTCCCCATTCCTGACTCGCGTATTCCGGCATAGAGCAGCATCTGGGCCGCTTCCCGCCCGTTAAAGGAAATCCAGGCCAGCTCCCATTCCCGGCTCAGCGGTGCATACGAATGGGGAACATCCGGATAGAGAAAGAAGATATCCCCGGGACCGGCAATATAGGATTTATCCCGGATATGCAGCTCTCCCTTGCCTCCAAGCACCTGGTGCAGCTGGTAATCCGGAAACCCCGCCGGACGTTCCGTCTCTTCCTGATGCTCCCAGTACCCGATGGTCGTAGCATAGAGCGGAAGCGGAAGCGTTTCTTCCATTTCGCAAAAGATCATTGTACTTCTCACAGGCGTCCCCCCTTTAAAAGCCCAGCGGGTTCTAACCGCCGGTATTCCTGTTCCACCTCCTCATCATAACGGCACGCAGTTTCAAATTCCAGTCTATTCTTGTTTCATATTTTGTTATATTCGATGAATATCATTATATATACCCCAGTCATTCTCCATTCTATAATATGAATATAACAATATAAGGAGATGTTAACTTGCGCCAGAAGCTCTCATACCAGCAGCCTGCAAACGGATATCCGGAGTGGAATAATAATCCTGAGCTATTTCAATTGAACCGGATAGACGCGCATGCCTCCATGATGTCTTTCCCGGCAGTGGCTGAAGCCCTGCAAGGAACTAAAGAAGCCTCATCCCGTTATCAATCCTTGAACGGAACCTGGAAATTCGCATTCGCCGAAACTGCGGAAGCACGGATTAAGGATTTCTATACCGCCGGTTATGACTCCGGAGACTGGGCGGATATTACCGTTCCCTCCCACTGGCAGTTCCAGGGATATGATTACCCGCAATATACCAATGTCCGTTATCCATGGGCGTTATCGGAGCCTGAGCTGAAGCCGCCTTTTGCACCGACCGTGTACAATCCGGTGGGCTCTTATATCCGCACCTTCACCGTACCCGAGACTTGGAATGGGCAGCCAGTGTACCTCAGCTTCCAGGGGGTGGAATCCGCTTTCTATGTCTGGGTGAACGGTGAGCTGGCAGGGTACTGTGAGGATACCTTCACGCCATCCGAATTCGATATTACTGCTTATCTGGTACCCGGTGTCAACAAGCTGGCTGTAGAAGTCTACCGCTGGTGCGATGCCAGCTGGCTGGAGGATCAGGATTTCTGGCGGCTGAGCGGAATATTCCGCGATGTTTATCTGTATACTGCACCGACTGTAAGGGTTGCTGATTTCTTCGTCCGCACCGATCTGGATGAGAAGTTTACCGATGCGCAGCTGAATGTAAATCTGACGATAGAGAATTATTTTGACAAGGTAATTGAGTCCCATTCGGTACAGGTGCAGCTCTATGACGGTAAAGAACAGCCCTTATGGGCTGAACCTGTCTCCGCCTCTGTCGCTTTCGGCCAGGATGGAATTCAGCAGCTACAGCTCTCCGCAGCAGTGACGAACCCGAAGAAGTGGAGCGCCGAGAAGCCTTATCTGTACACACTGGTTATTGCTGTATCAGATGATCAGGGACAAGTGCTGGAAGCAGTCAGCTGCAAAGTAGGCTTCCGTACCTTCGAGATCCATGAGGGTCTCATGAAGATCAACGGCAAACGGATTGTGCTCAAGGGTACCAACCGTCATGAATTCTCCTGCGACACCGGCCGTGCACTCTCCAGAGAAGATATGATCACCGACATCAAGCTCATGAAATCGCATAATATCAACGCTGTGCGGACTTCCCATTATCCGAATCAGTCCGTATGGTATGAGCTGTGTGACGAATACGGGCTCTATGTCATCGACGAGACGAATCTGGAGACCCATGGCTCCTGGCAATACGAGCAGCAGGAGCTGCATGAGCACAATGTCCCTGCCAGCCGGCCGGAATGGCGCGCCAATGTCATTGACCGCTGTAACTCCATGATGCAAAGAGACAAGAATCATCCGTCGGTTATCATCTGGTCGCTCGGTAACGAGTCCTTCGGCGGCGATAACTTCCTGGCGATGCATGACTATCTGCGGGAAGCCGATCCGACCCGTCCGGTGCATTACGAAGGGATTTTCCATTACAGAGCGTCAGAAGCCGCAAGTGATATCGAATCTACCATGTACATCAAACCGGATGATGTCGAGAGATATGCGCTGAACCATCCCAAGAAGCCATATATTCTCTGCGAATACAGCCATGCCATGGGCAACTCCTGCGGCGGTCTGCATCTCTACACCGAGCTGTTTGACAAGTATGACATCATTCAGGGCGCTTTTATCTGGGACTGGGTGGATCAGGCCATCCGCACGACTACCGTTGACGGCACAAGCTATCTGGCCTACGGCGGCGATTTCGGGGAAAATCCGCATGACGGCAACTTCAGCGGCAACGGCCTGCTGTTTGCTGACCGTACGGTTACTCCCAAGCTGCTGGAGGTCAAAAAATGCTATCAGAGCATTGTCATCACCGCACTGGATCTGCCGAACGGACGTCTACAGGTTCGCAATAACTTCCTGTTTACGGATCTGGCAGACTATCAGCTGCAATGGAAGCTTGCTCTGGACGGAGAAACCGCGCAGGAAGGACTGCTGCCGCTGTCCGCAGCACCTGGTGAAACCGCTGAAATTGCTATTTCATACGATCAGGACCTGCTTGAAACCGGTAAAGAAGCAGTACTCACAGTCTCATTCGTCCAGCAGTCCGAAACGGCCTGGGCAGGTGCAGACCACGAAATCGCCTGGGAACAGTTCGTTCTAATACCATACCTTCCGGCCAGCGCACCTGTTACTCCAGGAAGCACGCTGCAGGTCAATGAGCAAGACGGGCTGGTGACTTTTGCAGGCAGCAGCTTCGGAATATCGTTCGACACGGCAACCGGCGCCCTGGTTTCTTACCAGTCTTCCGGCAAAGAGCATCTGCTTGCACCGGCAAGACCTAACTTCTGGAGAGCGGTAACTGACAATGACCTCGGCAACAAGCATCCCGAGCGCTGCGCAGTCTGGAAGGAAGTCTCTTACAGCCGTCAGCTCACCCGGTTCAGCTGCCGGGTTGAGGGCAGTCTCGGTTTCGTGACCACTGAGTATCTGCTGGATACCCAGCCGAAGTCCTTGCTGCGTGTTCAATACGAGATCCGCACGGACGGCTCGGTAGAGATTGTTCAGGAGCTTCAGCCGGGCAGCAGCAAGCTGCCGGAGATTCCGGAATTCGGCATGGCCTTCGAGCTGGACAGCAGCCTAGACACTATCTCCTGGTACGGCCGCGGCCCGCATGAGAACTACTGGGACCGGCAGTCCGGAGCTCCGCTGGGACGTTACAGCGGCACTGTCAGCGGGCAATACACACCATATCTCCGTCCGCAGGAATGCGGCAACAAGACGGATGTAAGATATGCTTCTGTCACTGCAGGCAGTGATGGACACGGCTTGCATGTAGAAGGTGCATTGCCAATTGAGATCAACGCTCTTCCTTGGAGTGCCGCTGAGCTTGAAGCCAGCGATCATGGCTACAAGCTTCCTGTATCCAACAAAACGGTGCTGCGCGTGAACTATAAGCAGATGGGTGTCGGCGGTGACGACAGCTGGGGTGCACCGACCCATGAGCAGTTCACCCTGCCTGCTAACCGTCCGTATTCGTTCCGCTTCACGCTTTCACTCGTGTAAGTTGCCTCCCAAGTAGAAACGGTACCGTCCTTTTATATGGACGGTACCGTTTCAGCGAGACATAGAAGGATAAGTTATCGTGTGAAGCATGTTATATTTTCAATAAAGAGGTGTCCCGGCAGCCGGTACTGCGGCTTGGGACACCTCTTTTCGCTTGTTCATTACCAGCTTTTTTCCTGCTCATGCCAACCTCACCGCACGGTTAAGAACCCATTCTCCTAGTGCACACTAGCGTGCAAACAATTCATGACCATAATGCAACATTTCCCCTTCTCCAAGCGGCTTGGAGGGACAATTCTTGTATTTCATACAACAATCTATCCCCACACCCTTGTTTCTGCGAAACCAAGTTGCAATACGTACATCATTTAAGGTTTACAGTGTAAATTCAAGCACCTGTATTCAGCATTCACTGGTCTATGAACTTAAACTAACCGGGCAGTAAATGGCTGCATCGCCCTTCGGTTTCTCAGCAAATATTTATCTTGAATAATCCCCTCACTCCGGTGAAAATAAAGTCATATAGGAGCATTACAGAGATTAAACTAGTGTTAACCCTGAATACATTCATCATTTATATTTCCAGGTGAGGAGATATTATATGTCCGACACAGCCGCAACCATCCGGGATGAAATCTTAGACTCCATTTCAGAGATTTTCGGGGTGCACGTTACTGAAGCTACGCAGATTGATCAGGGTTTCCTGAATCTGAAATGGAAGCTTGAAAGTGATCACGGACGTTTATTCGTGAAGCAATACAGCAAGATACGTTATCCGGAACACCTCACCCACGGACTTGAAATTTCATTGACTCATCAGGATCAGCTGCAGCTGCAGGGCATCCCGGTTCCGAAGTTATTTTCACATCAGGGGAAATATGTCTTACGAACGCCTTCGCAGGAACGGTATGTGCTGATGAACCTGTGTGACGGAAGCAGTATTGAGCCGGGCTCAGCAAGTGAGCCCCAAATGTATGCACTGGGGAGCGTAGTCGGCCGGATGCATAAGCTGCTGAACACGGACCTGACTCCATTGCCCCTGCACTGGAATATACGGACCCAGGAAGCTATGGTGAAGCACTGGGACAAAAGATACCTTCAGGCCACCACCCTTCATAATGGCGAAACGGTTGCAGCGCTTGAGATTCAGCGGAGAATTATTGATGGAATGGACACCGGTATCTTTGCAGACTGCGAACGGGGCTGGGGGCACTGGGATTTGTTCGTCGATAATATTCTGTTCAGCGCCGATGAAGTAGCCGCTATCCTTGACTTCGACAGACTGCATTTCGTGTACCCGGAGTTCGATATATCACGCCCCATCCTGTCCTGCGCCTTGTCAGGCAACCAGCTCCGGCTGGACCGGGTCCAAGCCTTTGTGACCGGCTACCGCGAGCATATCCCATTACCCGTTAACAAATTGATCCGTTCCATTAAATTAACGTGGTGGAGGGAAGCCGAATGGATTGCGGTTCCCCAAAAGGATGAATTCACACCGCTCATCCGGTTCCGCCACGAAAATAATTGGGTCGCCGCCAACTGGGACCGCCTGGAGGATATTTTCACCGGAATTTAAGCTGCCTCAATGCTGATACAGCCGGATGCTTGACACCGTCATCACCGCCGGCAGCGCAGCTTCGTCCACCGCCACATTGTCATACCAGCCGCCCACGGCAAGATTAAGCAGCAGATAAAAAGGCTGATCAAAGGGCATCACCCCCGGCTCCAGACCCCGCTCCGCGAAGCAATGCCCGTCGACCAGCCAGCGCATGGAACCGGCTTCCCATTCCAGCGCATACTCCCGGAACTCGTTAATCGTTCCGTTCTCCAGCTCATAGGTGAACTCTTCAACGACTTTCCGCGCAAGATCCGGTCCATAATGCAGCGTTCCCGCAATCTGCCGGGGCAGGCGTCCCTTCGCCTCCAGCATATCGATCTCCCCGGAGGCGGGCCAGGGCCCGTAAGCCTGATCCTGCGGAAGCAGCCAGATGGCGGGCCAAATTCCCTGCCCTACCGGCAGCTTAGCACGCACGACCAATCGGCCGTAGCTGAAAGAGAACTGGTCCCTTGTGTCCAGCCGGGCCGAGGTATACGCGAAGCTGCGTCCATCCTGCTCCACAGTTTCGCGGCGCGCACACAGCTGCAGGCCTTCTTCTCCAATAGACAGATTCCCCGGATTCCCCGTATAAAACTGCTGCTCCCCGTTGCCCCAGCCCGGATACACCGGCTTCCCGTCATTGTCTAATAAGTCATTGCCCAGGCGGATATTCCAGCTCTGCAAATCCGCATTTCCGCTTACGAAATCCTGCTCCCATACAAGCTTGTTCATCCTTCGCACACTCCCTTCAGTTAATCACAGCATACTTAATTTCCAGACCCGGTGGGTGGAATCCAAAAAATTGGGATAGGGTCAATAATCATGGCCTTTTTTCCTCTGCCCTTTTCTCATACGATGAAAGAGGAAGGGGGCACAGCACATGTTCCAATACAGAACGGAACAAATGAAAGCGCTTGTCAGACAGTGGCAGCTGCAAAGCATGGTAATACCGGGCATTCTCTGGATGTTCATCTTTTGTTATATCCCTATGTTTTGGCTGATCATCGCCTTTATGGACTTCAGCATTGCTAAGCCTATGCTGGAGTCGCCATTTGTCGGGCTGAAGCATTTTCAGGATTTTATGACGGATGACCGGTTTTGGCGCTCGATCCGCAATACCCTCGGGATGAGTACGATTAAGCTCGTACTTGGTTTTCCAATCCCCATTCTATTCGCCCTGCTGCTTAATGAAATCCGGGGTCTGCGGTTTAAGCGCACGGTGCAGACAATCTCGTACCTGCCCCATTTCATCGCCTGGACGATCTTTGGCGGAATCGCACTCAACTGGCTGGGGGAGGGCGGTGTGATTAACCAGCTGATGATGGCGATCGGGTTCCAGGACCGGGAAATCCTGTTCAACAGCGACCCTCAGTACTTCTGGTGGATTACCTTTTTCACCGATACGCTCAAGGAAACCGGCTGGAGCGCCATTATCTACATAGCAGCCATAGCCGGTATTGATCCGGGGCTGTATGAAGCAGCCGAGCTGGACGGCGCGAACCGCTGGCAGCGGATGTGGCATATTACCGTGCAGAGCATCCGCCCCACGATCGCGATTCTGTTCATCCTTGCGGTCAGCGGGATCCTCGGCAGTAATTTCGAGCAGATCTTCATGCTTAAGAACAACATGAATATGAAGATGGCGGAGAGTCTCGACCTCTACATTTACAACATGGGGCTGGTCTCCGGGCGTCACTCCTTCTCCACCGCCGTCCTGTTTGCCCGCTCGATTGTAGCGCTGGGGCTGCTGCTGTTGGCCAATCAGACCTCCAAGAAGCTGACCGGCGACAGTATTTTTTAGAAGAAACGAATGATGAGCGGCGAAGCCGACTCCCCCTGGAAAGGAGACAACAGATTCATGGCAAGACGCGGAAGATTCCGGCGGATTGGCGCTTTTGAGATCGGCAATACCCTGCTGATGCTGGCGGTCTGCTTTCTGACGCTGTACCCGATGTGGTTTGTACTCGTCAACTCGCTGAATTCACCGGCGCAGGCCTCGCTGGGTACCGTCAACTGGTTTCCCAAAGAGCTCTCGCTGGCCAGCTACAGCGTAGCCTTTAATGATAGGACGCTGATGAACGGCTTCTACATCACAACCATGCGTACGGTAATCGGGACTGTGGTGCATGTGCTGTTCACCGCTATCGTAGCCTATGGAATGAGCAAGTCCAATCTGATGGGCCGCAAGCTGTATCTCAAAATCTCTTTGATTACGATGCTGTTCTCAGGCGGGCTGATTCCCTCCTTTATTCTCATGACGAAGCTAGGCCTGTATGATAGTTTCTGGGTATTCATCATCCCTTCCATGTATACTTTTTTTAATATGGTTATATTTATGAGCTTCTTCCGCACCATTCCGGACAGCCTGGAGGAATCAGCCAAGGTGGACGGCGCTTCGGATTATGGCGTTCTGTTCCGGATTGTCCTGCCCAACAGCATGGCTGTCATAGCCACCATCTCCCTCTTCTCTGCAGTCTATCACTGGAACGACTATTATCAGGGAGTCATCTATATCCATTCCCAGGAGCTGCTCCCGCTGCAGACCATGCTGTACAAAATCATTGCCGAGAACTCCATGTCCTTCATGCAGCAGCAGGCGATGGCGCAATTCGGCGCAAGGCTTCCCGGCAACTCGATCAAATTCGCCTCCATGATGGTGGCTACGCTGCCTATCCTCATCTTCTACCCTTTCATCCAGCGCTATCTGGTCAAAGGTGTAATGATAGGTGCTATTAAAGGCTAGCCGTAATGAAGCATTCTACACACATACAGAAAGGATGATTATGCCTTGAAAAGCAAATCTGTCAAACCATTCTTAGCCATTATTCTGGCTGTAATCCTGACGTTAACCCTGGCCGCATGCAGCAGCAATTCCGCGAATAAGGAAAGTTCACCCACAACTGCGCCGCAGGCTGATACTACACCGGCGCCTCAGGCAGAAGCCACTCAGAATCCTGATGAACCCGCCTGGAAGCTCGATACCAGCCCTATCGATTTAACCTGGTTTGTTGGAGCGAACTGGTATGCACACACCTGGGGTGAGAGCCTGGCTTCCAAATATGTGACGGAGAAAACGGGCGTCAATGTCAAGCTGGAGGTCCCTTCCGGTGAAGCTAACGAGCAGATCACACTGATGATGACCTCGGGCAAGCTGCCGGACCTCATTTCTATGGGTTCCTGGGAAACCGCTGTCAAAAAGCTGTGGGAAGGCGATCATGTCTATGCCCTCAATGAATTGGCCGATCAGTATGATCCGTACTTCTACAAGGTAGCAGGTGATGGTACGCTGAAGTGGTACCGCCAGGAGAACGGCAACACGTATGGGGTTCCGAATGACTCCTACAGCCCCAACCTGATGCACGAGACCGGCATGACAGCTGCCAATCAGACCTTCCTGGTCCGCAAAGATCTGTACGAGGAAATGGGCAGTCCGGACCTCAGTACCCCGGAGGGCTTCCTGGGTGCGCTGCAGCTGCTGAAGGATAAGTATTCCGAGTATAAGGGTCAGCCTATGAGCCCCTTTTTCGCCCAGGGAAATGTCCCTTACGGGATGACGGAATATCTGCAGAATCTGCTGGCCGTTCCGCATGAGAAAGACGGCAGCGTATATGACCGGGTGACCGACCCGGATTATATCGCCTGGCTCAAAACCTTCCGTACCGCTTACGAGCGCGGACTGCTTAACGTAGATTTCCTGGTGGATTCCGATACCCAGGTGGAAGAGAAAACGAACAACGCCCGCTACTTCATGATGATCCGCGAATGGACCGGCATGACGGCTGTCAATCCGATGCTGGCTGCGGGTGCTAATCCGGACTCCAACTACATCGCAGTTAACGGGCCGCAGAACAGCAAAGGTGACAGTGCCAAGCTGTTCCCCGGCAACATGGACGGCTGGATGGTAACCATGATCAGCAAATCCACCGAGCATCCGGAGCGTGCGATCCGCTTCCTGACCTACCTCGCCAGTGAAGAGGGCCAGCGTGACCTGTTTCTCGGCAAGGAAGGCGAAACCTGGGATACGGTGGACGGCAAACCGCAGCTGAAGGCTGAATTCACAGACATGCTGGGCAGCAATATCGAGAAGCTGGAGAAGGAATACGGCATACTGGATACCTACTGGATGATGCGCAATCCTGTTATCGTCAACCAGTGGAGACCGGAGAAAGCGCCTGTGATCAAGCAGATGGAAGACTTCGCGAACGCACAGGCCGATATCGACAGCGGTATCTACAAAGGGCTGGACCCGCTTGGCGATTCGGATGTAGCGGTGGCTTGGGCGCGTATCTCCCAGAACTGGGAAGAAGTACTCCCTGAGCTGATTACGGCCAAGGACGAAGCTGCTTTTGACAAAATCTTCGACAGCTTCCTGTCCCGCCGCGACAGCTATGGCTTCGAGCAGGTTCAGGAGTACCGCCAGACGGAGCTGGATGCACGCAAAGCCAAAATGGCGGAATAATGTCTTAAACTATGCCGGCGGCCGGAATGGCGGCCGGTCTTCCCTGCTTAGAGGGGTTTCTCCCCTTACGCCGCAACGCCTTATTACCTACCAGCCGGTTTGTAATATATGGTATATTACAGGGATGGGAGGGTAACCAGATGAAGTATTTGCTGACTACGATGAGGAAGCTTTACCGGAATTCCCACATCTCAACCAAGCTGTTTTTGGCCTTCAGCCTCATGATTGCCATACCTGCGTTTGTGGTCTCCTTTTTATTCATCCGCACGCAGGAAAGCCAGCTCTACAAGGAAGCTATGGCGGAGGGCAGCAATCATGTAGCGCGCCTGAATGAGCGGCTGCGCAGCCGGATGGATATTCTTGAGAACGCTTCCTCCACCGCTCTGACCCAGAAGGGATTTGTGGATTTCATCCACACCAATATGCGCGGGGACGGCCTGCGGCTCGTGAAATTCAAGCAAGACCAGTATGAGCAGATGCATAATATCATTCAAAGCCATGAGCTGATAAGTGAGCTAAGCTTCTATGTCGATAACCCGGATGTATACGAAATCTGGCCTGAAATCTACCATTACAGCAAGTTTTGGCCGCAGGATTACTGGATGACGCTCCGGGATGAAGGTGGGGCCGCCTTCCGCTTATCCGCCTTTAAGGATGGCGAGGATACGTTATCCTACTACAGGCTGGTGAGGCTTCAGGGCCAACAGCAGAAGCTCCCTACGATTATGGAAATCCGCGCCAGGCACAGTGTTTTTTTCAGCGATCTGCTTGAAGACACCCACGGAGATTTCTTCACCGTAGTAATGGACGGAACGAGTGCTTTCCGGAATGTATACAATCCGGGGCATGAGTTCCCGCAGAATGCCGGGGAGAAGCTGGACGGAATTCTTAGCCGGATTCACGAACAGCTGGATGTGCTGCAGCAGAATAACCCGATTAAGATTCACTCCGGGGATCAAACCTACTACGCGCTGTATCGCTACATCGCTCCTCTGAACGCCTATGTGGTCGATATCGCCTCCCATCAGGCGCTGATGCAGGGCCCGCGGAACTGGTACCTGATTGTGATCACCGTCACCTCCTGTGTGCTGCTGCTTATGCTGCTGCTCGTTTCACAGATGACCCGGCGTATATTCCGGCGGCTGGAGAAGGTGCTCGTCTCTATGCGCAAGGTACGCAGGGGGCAATTGGATGCGAAGATTGATACAGGACTCCGGCATAACGAAACCGGTGACGAAATCGACTACGTGGCCGTCAGCTACAATAATATGCTGGACGAAATCCAGCACCTGATGACACAGGTGGTGGATAAACAGCTTATCGCCAAGAACGCGCAGCTCCACTCCCTGCACTCACAGATCAATTCCCATTTCCTGTACAACGCCCTGGAGTCGATCCGGATGCATGCGGAAGTCCAGCAGCAGCCGGCTATTGCGGGTGCACTGGTCTCTTTAGGCTCTCTGCTGCGTTATAGCATGCAGTGGCGCAGCGATACGGTTGCCCTCAGTGAAGAGCTTGCCAACATCCACAGCTATATCCGGTTCATCAACTTCATGGAAGGCGGAAGCATTGAATTATCAGCCGCTCTTCCCCCGGAGGTGCAGCGCTATACGATTCCCAAAATGTGCATGCAGCCTATCGTAGAGAATGCCGTGCATCACGCAGCCCCTGCAGGCGGCAGTGTACATATCCAAATTACTGTAAGGGTAGAGAATGATAGCCTGCTGCTGATAGAGGTCCGCGATGACGGCGCAGGTATTGATCCGCAGATGCTGGAGAGGCTGCAGTCTGTGCTGCGGGGTGACTCGGATACGCCGATTATTACCAGCAAGAACGGGCTGGGTCTGGAGAACGTGCATAAGCGCCTGCAGCTGCATTACGGCAAGGGCTGCGGACTTTGGATTGACAGCGTGCAGAGCGCCTATACCTGCGTAACCATACGGCTCCCTTGGGAAAATGTGAATCTTGGAGGATGGTAGGCATGATCAATATTCTGGTTGTGGATGATCAAAAGCAGATCCGTGACGGCCTGCAGGCTATGCTGCGCCAATTCCCTCTGCAGCTTGACCATATATACAGCGCTGTGAGCGGAATTGAGGCACTGGAGCTATTGCGTCAGCACAGCATCCAGCTCGTGATTACCGATATCCGGATGCCTGATATGGATGGCCTGGAGCTCATGGCTCAGACCAAAGAGGAATGTATTAAGGTTGATTATCTGATTATTAGCGGCTACAGCGATTTCGCCTATGCCCAGAAGGCCATTGAGCTTGGGGCTAAGGGTTATCTGCTCAAGCCTGTGAAGCGGGAGGATTTGCAGTCCTCGGTGGAGCATGTCTGGCAGGAAATTCAGACACGAATGTCGCTCTCGCGTAATCTCGAGCAGTTGTCCCGCCGCGCCATGGAGTCTGACCGTAAGGAGCTGCGCATGTATATGCTAGGCGCGGCGGGTGATGAAACGTGGATTAACACGACTGAGCAGCAGAATGCAGAGCTATGGCGCAGCTACCGGCTCTGCATTCTGCGCGAGGAGCTGTGGATTAACCAGCCGGGTGCCAGCAGCAGCCATAGCATAGAATCTATTGCTTACCGCGTATATGGCAGACAGGGTTGTATCTGTCTTCAGCACCGCCCCCACCTGATCCTGGCGGTTGATGCAGCCATAGATCCGGGGGTCTTCCCTGCTGCGCTCCAAACCGAGCAGATTGAGGCCATTACCGCAATGACCCGCCCGCAACAGGGATTAAGGGAGCTTCCGGGCAGCTATACGCTGGCATTGGAGCTGTACCGCCATAGCTTCCTGTTTCCAGATAAACGTTGCCTCCTGCCCGCGCATATTGAGCGGCTGGAGCAGCAGTGGGAGCTCCCCTATGAGGAGCTGTATGCCCTGTTCCAGTTAACCGGCACTAAGAATGGTGGCAGAATTACGCAAGGAATCTCCGGCCTATTCCATAAGGATGTACTGCAGCGGTATCACATTCGATATACACAGCAGCTATGCCGGGCCGTAGTCCAGATGATGGAGGAATATGAGCGTGTAATCCGCCCGTACATGGGAGAAGAAGCGCTGGACTTAGACTCTCTGCGCAACCTGTTCGACTATCCGGGCATCCGCGATTATATTCAGGCGCTGCAGCAGCAGCTGCTCCGGCTGAACCAATTTTATTATGAATACAAATGCAGCTACCGCAACTCTCAGGACTTGAACGAAGCTATCCGTTTCATCCACGAGAATTACCACAAGCCGCTGGATCTCGCGATGGTGTCCAACCATGTGTCGCTGAATTACGCTTATTTCTCCAACCAGTTCAAGAAGAATATCGGCAAAGGCTTCGCCGAATACCTGCGTGATGTGCGTCTGGATAAAGCCCGGCGTCTGCTTGCAGAAACGGACCATAAGATCGTCGAGATTGCCTCCATGGTCGGATATGAAAGCTACAAAAGCTTCACACGGGCCTTCCGGGATGTGATGCATATGCAACCCACGGAATACCGGCAGCTGATCCGCCGCAGGCATGGCAGAGAGGGCGATTACCAGGATAACGTGCTATAGACCAAGGGAAACGCTGCCAGATGAAGTCCTTGTGAGCAAAAGCCAAAAAATTGGGTCATAACAAAAAGTATTGTCCCTTTTAGCGCGATATTAGTTTCGATAGAATAAAGATGTTCTCTCACATGTAAGCGGTTACCTTCACTACCATTTAATTAAAGGAGGGCAAGTATGAAGCGACTTCACCTAACGGATATCGGATTTAAACAGAAGGTATTATGTTTGTTCCTGAGCTTAGTGATGCTGGCCGGCATCGGCCTGTGGCCTGCTTCGAGAATTCAGACTGCAGCAGCAGCAGGTGTCACTGTTAGCTCCATGACCTATTTTTCAGCGGCAGACGGTCCAGTTATCTCCAAATCAGGGGTTGGACAAGCGAGCTACGGTTTCGTAATGCCAGTGTTCAACGGCGGCTCCGCCACCTGGAGTGATGTATCGGACGATGTGGGCGTCAAAGTGAAAGTAAGCGGCAACTGGATAGACATCGACAGCGCAGGCGGCTATGTCTACAACCAGAACTGGGGGCACTGGAGTGACGGCGGGATGAACGGCTACTGGTTCACGCTCTCCGCAACAACCGAGATCCAGCTCTACTCCAAGGCTAATAGCGCGGTCACACTTAATTACACACTGGCCTTTCAGAACCTGAACACAACAACCATCTCGGCTATGGCGCCTACACAAGGGCCGCAGATTACAGCAGGCTTTACAGGCAGCGCAGGCTTTACCTACCCTACCTTCAACAATGATCCGGCCTTAACTTATGAAGCCGTGGCGGATGATCTGAAGGTGTACGTGAAACCTGTTAACAGTAGCACCTGGATTGATATTGATAATAACGCAGCCAGCGGCTGGATTTATGACAGCAACTTCGGCCAGTTCACCGATGGTGGCGGAGGCTATTGGTTTACCGTTACTGAATCCATGAATGTCAAACTGGCCTCCAAGACCTCTTCCGCGAATCTCATCTATACCATCACCTTTAATACACCTGTTAGAAATTCGTACGTACTGACTGCTTACGACGGCACAGCTTACACAGCGGATAACAACGGCTCCATCGGCTTCCCCCTTCCTAAAATAGACGGAGGCGCACCGGTTGGCAGCGAGCTTGGCAAATTCGTCTATCAGATCAAAGCGGGCGGCCAGTGGGTGGATCTGAGCAATTCCGGACAGAGCGGATTCGTCTATGCCGGCAACGGCTATAATAATATGTCCGCTGCCAACCAGTGGGGCTACTGGGCCGATTACATCTATGGCCTGTGGTTCCAGCCGATCCAGGTGAATATGGAAATCCGCATCGGGTATCCGCTGAACGGGCAGCAAGGCGGAAATGTCGGCAGCAATTATGTCTATTACACCTTCACCGGTAATCCCAATGCCCCGCGTCCCGATGAAAGCGACCAGGAAGATATTACGCTCGGAACACCTTCGGACCCTGCCGTAGCAGGTATGAACCTCCTCTGGCAGGATGAGTTCAGCGGGACAGCGCTCGACACCGGCAAATGGAATTATGAGCAGGGGTACTATATCACGAGTGATCCCAATAGCTGGGGCTGGGGCAATGCCGAGCTGCAGCATTATACGAACAGTACCCAGAATGTATTTCTCCAGAACGGACAGCTGAATATCAAGGCCATTAATGAGCCAAAGTCCTTCCCGCAGGACCCGAGCCGGTATGCGCAGTATTCCTCCGGCAAAATCAACACCAAGGATCATCTGTCCTTCCAGTACGGCCGGGTGGACATTCGGGCTAAGCTGCCTACAGGCAATGGGATCTGGCCTGCACTGTGGATGCTTCCGGAAGATGCTGCTTACGGGGCATGGGCCGCATCCGGTGAAATCGATATTATGGAAGCCAAGGGACGGCTTCCCGGCACGACCAGCGGCGCCGTACATTTCGGTGGACAATGGCCTGTGAACCGGTATATTTCCGGTGAATATCACTTCTCTGAGGGGCAGACCTTCGCGAACGATTATCACGTCTATTCCATCGTCTGGGAAGAAGACAATGTGAAATGGTATGTGGACGGTAAATTCTTCTTCAAGGTCAACAGAGAGCAATGGTATTCCGTAGCGGCACCGAACAATCCAAATGCCCCCTTCGACCAGCCCTTCTATCTGATTATGAATCTGGCGGTAGGCGGACATTTTGACGGCGGGCTCTCCCCCGCTCCGTCTGATATCCCGGCAACGATGCAGGTAGATTATGTACGGGTCTACAAGGAAGGCAGCGGCGGCGGGAATCCGGGCAATCCCGGCAACGTTCCGGTTAGTGGTGTCACCGTAACCCCTTCCACCGCCCAGGTGCAGGCCGGACAGAGCGTCCAGCTGACCGCCAATGTGGCACCGTCTGGTGCAACTAACCAACAGGTTGCCTGGACCGTATCCAACAGCAGTACCGCCTCCGTGAACCAGAATGGTCTCGTAACCGGTCTTGCACCGGGTACCGCAACTGTTACGGCAACAACGGCAGACGGCAACAAAACCGCCTCCAGCACGATTACGGTTGTGTCCCCTCCTCCGGCGGTCATTGTGATCGGCGATCAGGTGCGCGGCCTGAAAAAAACAGGCAATAACCTGCTGTTCTATGTGAACGGCGCAACCTTCGCCGACCTGCATTACAAAATTAACAACGGCGGACAGCAGAACGTCGCAATGACCTCCGCGGGCAACGGCAACTACACCTACGCGGTAAATAACCTTCAGCAGGGTGATACCGTGGAATACTTCTTCACGTACAACCCGGGTCAGGGGGCACTGGATTCCCCATGGCAGACTTATGTGCACGGGGTGACCCAAGGAACCCCGGAGTAGGAAGAGCATCCTGGAACAGATAAGCGGCTGAACGTATGGCCGCTTCATATGACCGCTAATACAGGGGATGGGGAAGTCTTAGGACTTCCCCATCCCCTGTTCTATTTTCACTTCAAGGCAACAGTAATACAGAGCCTAATAAATTACCGGAAACAAAATGTGACCAAATGCCGTCCTTAAGGGTGTTATAGGTAAAGGAGGGCATAACCTCATGCAGCAACCCATGACCCGGCCGGGCAATCATGTGATGGCAAGCTACGAAAAATACGCAGAGATGCTGTACCGGATTGCCCTGATCCATCTGGGCAGCCGCCAGGATGCCGAAGAAGCCACGCAGGACACCTTCATCAAGCTGATGGAGAAAGCTCCCGCATTTAAGGATGACGAACATCAGAAGGCATGGCTGATCCGGGTAATCACCAATCATTGTAAAAATCTGCTGGGCAGAGGCTGGCGCAAGCGCGAAGTCAAGCTGGAGGGCACTGAGCCGGCCGCGGCCGACACCCCCGAGGATATGGCGATCCTGCAGCTGGTGCTGGCGATGCCGGTAAAGTATAAAACGGTGATCCATCTGTATTATTACGAGGATTACCCCATCCAGGAGATCAGCAGGATTCTGCAAATCAGCGAGTCTGCCGTGAAGATGAGACTTCAGCGGGGACGTCAGCTGTTAAAACTGGAGCTGGAAGGAGCGGAACCGGAGTGAAGGAAGAAGAATTTCGCACAAACTATAAGAAAGCGGTGAATTCAATGAAATCCAGTGAAACAATGAAACAAGGATTCGTCGATAAAATGGAGCAAAAACGCCGTCCGCGTAAAATCGTCTATGTGGCAGCAAGTGTACTGCTCGCTGCCGGAATCGGCTTAGCCGGACCAAGCATTATGCAGCAGCTGAATGGAACGGCCTCCCCGGGTCAAGTGGCTCAGGTAGATCCGGGCACGCCCGCTGCGGGTACCTCGGCAGGCATCGTCATTCCCAAGATAGAGCTGCCGGATAAAAGCTCCGGTGTTTCAGCAGATATGATCGCCCTTGTCGTATATAAGGGCAATATCTATACTCAAGCGGCGACCCGTATCGATGCGGCCGATGCCGCAGCACTGCGCGGCGAGAAGCTGGGCAGGACGTCCGGCGGCATTGATGAATGGAGCGGCAAGGATGAGTATATCGAGCTGGCCTCCAATATTGGCGAAGCGGATATCTATGCCGTAAAGGGATACGATTCCGGATTCATGGTGATGTCCTATACGGAGATTGATGGCCAGGTATATGCGGAGCTGTATGAACACACGAATGGCATTACAATAAGCAGCGGCGCTGATCTGTTCGGCAAGCTGAATCTGGAAGGCCGCATTGCCTCCGCCCAGTGGGAGAGCTTCAGCAGCTGGAACAACGGCCAGCAGCAGTACCTGCCGCTGCCGGAGGGTGCCGCGCTGGATGGCTTCCTGAGCGCGCTTAATGCCGCCAAACCACTGGCAGCAGAGCCGCTGACGGAGCAAGGCATCTATGACAGTGAAGACCGCAAGATCATCTACCTGCAGCTGGATGACAAGGCCCGGGTGGAGCTGACCCTATTCGGCCAGGGACTGGTACGCTACGGCAATGCTCCGGTATTCTTCGAAGTCGAATCCGGTGCTTTCCAGGCGCTGTGGAACAGCATGAATCCTTGAGTTGCTGCTTAATAGCAGCAAGCTGGTTTAACAGCCGAAACATAACCTCTCATCTCCTAACACCAAGGTGGGTCAATGAGGAGATACAGCCAACGGGCGGTAGGAAGCTGAAGAGCTCCCAACGGCTGCAACAGCCCACTTCCACCAGAATCAGGTGCACTTTTACCCCCGAATTACCTCTTTAGCGGCAAACAAGTGGATAAAGGTATCTTAATTAGCCCAGTTCCGCGGGATATACGGAAGCAAGTGGAAAAACAGCATCTAATCTAGTTCGTTTTTGCTACTGTCGATGAATTGGGCAAATTTAAGTGTTGTTTTTCCAACTGTTGGTATAGATGCTACCATTCGTTCATCAGCAAGTGGAGGAAATCCAACTAATTCCGCTTCCCCTCCCCTCTGAGCTTATCCAGTTCGTTCTAATCACCCTAACGGGTGAATTGGTTTTCTAGCCAGCGGTCATTTGTCCGCTGGCTCTTCTTTTCTAACCCATGATGAGCAGGATTCTCTAAAAAACTAATATACTATTCAATTGCCCCTTCAACGCGGTACTTTTTCTCCCATTCGGATACAGTACTGGAGTCCATCCTGATCAGCTTAACCGGGAGGAATTCGTTATCCTCCTTCATCCCACCACTGCCAGGCAGAAGCTGCAGTCCTTTAATTCTTCGCACCACTTCCTCATCGGTATCAATATCCCCGGACTCTTCTTCGGGTACGACAATAAGCGGAATCTCCTGCCTGATACTGGTGACCGATCCTACACAGTCTTTGTATGACAGTTCAACAGTAATATAGTGCATCCCGCAGGGGATTGGCTCCAGTGTAAAAATTTCGAGGAACAGATCCGCTACAGCCAGCGGATCAAGAACCGATATCACCCCTGCGTTGTCCTCGTCGGTACCATTTAGATTACGCATCCGGTGAAGTCCTGCCGGCAGAGTAATCTGCACCCGGGCATTCTGGACTGAACCCAGCGGAGTAATCTGAAGCCAGAGATGATTCATGCCTTCTTCATTTTCAATTGCAGATTTAGCGTAGCGGACTTGTATCATGAGTGTCCCTCCTCCTTAAGTAACCGGGTGACGGTTTCGATCATCTTATCTTTCAATGCTGGCGGGATACGCGGACTCACCGAGAGAATCACATCTTCATTGACAACAAACATTTCGTTTCGGATCATCTGGTCTGACTGATACAAACGCAGGTTCTCACCAATCTTAATCACTTCATCCATCGCCAGATCCGCTAATTTCTCTTGAGCCGAGGAGAGTGTGTCGCCGCCCTTGGACAATACCAGAATGGCGCGTAAATAATGCAGATGCTTATCCGTATACGCCCGCTTGTTGCCAACCAGCTCGAGCGGTGGAAGCATACCAATCTGTGTGTAGTACCTGACCGTCCGCAAATTCATTTGCGGATCTTCGCTTTGCAGTACTTCGGCTACTTGCTAATGCTCCTCATTTCCTCCTTTGGCCCGTCTGGGGAAATCCAGGAGATTCAGCAGGATTCATCCACAACAAACGAAAATCATAATTTACTAAATACCAAAAAACCAGCTGCAGCGCAGCCGGTCGGTTACTGTTCATATTTTCTTTATCATATGGTATTCAGAGCGTTATTCATTTACCGCTAAGCGCACGTATCTTATTTCGCATGGACTCCTGATGGCTGGCAAACTGCTTATGTCGATGTCCATTGGCGCCGGAAGGATGAGGGAATCCCCACAGACAATCTCGTGCATCCAGCACCCCGTCCGCCGCAAGCTGCTGAAGCACCTGCTCTACATTTTTGCCCAGAGGTATGATTATCGGCTGATTCATGAGACTGAGTTCATCTTGCAATGAGCGCAAAGCAGTCTGGTTCAGAAAAGGGTTGGTCAACAGATGGGGATGGGTTCCGTTATAATTATTCCCCGCTACAAAAACCGGAAACCGCAGCAGAGAAGTGGTATGCAGCAGCTCATGCTGATCCTGAAACAAATCCCCGCAAGATTCGGCACCCAGATATCGATGCAGTTCAAGCGCGTCCAGCATGTCAATTAAATGGGTTCTCATGGTGCCGGCGAAGCCGGCCGCTTCTTTCGCCAGCCTGCACACTGCCTCATCGGAGAGTCCAGCTTTAAGACCGGCTTTGGCTGCCTGCAGCGCTATCCTCAATTGTGTCCATCCGGGCGTGATTCCGATAATCACTACTTTGGCAGCAGGATTGACATACTCGTTGTGTGGAGCGTAATACATTTCAAGAAGGCCGCTGCGCTTCATGAGCAGATCACTGGCCAGCAGTTCCGCTTTAGACAGCTTTTTATCTTCCGGGAGCTCAAGAATCGTCTGTCTATACTTGTTCAAATGACCGGAAATAAGCATGCATCCACTCCTTTCAAGAAATCTCAGGGTATAACCTGTGCTTAGTGCTCCGCCAGTTCATACAAAGCCGGGTCTACTTCCCGGATGAAAGGCGTCCATTCCCCTGTCGTGTACAGCTGAAGCACATGCATCGCCCTTGTACATGCGGTATAGAAAAGCTTCCGCTCGCTCTCCCTCTGATACGTCTGCGGGGAAGCATCGTAGATCAGCACAGCGTCGAACTCTACGCCTTTGGCCAGATAAGCAGGAATCACCTGTACCCCTTTCTCAAAAGTAGGCGTGTTCTTCGTGATCAGCCGCAGCTCAGCGGCACCTCCGGCGGACAACAACCTATACGCTTCTATACTCTCAGCCGCAGTCTTCGTAATCACGGCAATTGAAGTGTACCCCTCCTCGTGAAGCGTGGCAAGATCTTTCACTATGTGTTCGGCCTTCGTCTCATGGCTCTCCAGCTTAGTTAGAACAGGCTGTCTGCCTCTCCGCTCAAAAGGGACAATCGACTCACCGCCGGGCAACAGCGGCTTCGTGAACTCCACGATCTCAAACGTCGAGCGGTAGCTGCGCACCAGCCGGTACTGCGTAGTCTCCGCCGCTCCATATAGCTGAACCAGCGGTGAACTCTCACCTGACAGATTCGTCGCCTGTGTGAAGATCGCCTGGCCGAAATCACCAAGGACCGTCATACGGGCGCGGGGAAACAGCTTTTTGAGAAACTCATACTGGAACATGGAATAGTCCTGGCCCTCATCAACGAAAATATGCCGCACCTGCGTATTCGTCCGGACGCCTTCGATCAGCTCTTTTAAATACAGATAGGGTGTCGCATCTTCATAAAAGAGTTCCTGCCCGCTCAGCTTATCCTTAGTCTGCGCACAGATCTCCGGCCAAAGCTCCGGCATCTCCGCTTCACCTGTCATTTCCCTGTAGGCCTGTTCATCAGTGAAGAGCTGGCAGTATAATCCGCTCATGTCGATAAATGTGAACCGCTTGATTCCCCGTCTCAGAGGTCTGAACTGCTCCTTCACGATCATCTGGCCCAGCAGCTCTTCCTCCCGTTCGGCGTAATCAAAATCACTCTCATCCAGCTCACGTTTGTGCACCAGCATTTCCTGAAGCCGGAGGTATTTCTCAGCAAAGCCAAACACCCCCTTCTCTCTGTGCAGCATGCCGTATACCTTAGCGTATTGCTCATTATCGAGGTAATTCATCTCCTCCTGTACCCAGGACGCTCCCTGCTCCTCCTTTTGCAGTCTGGACAGCTCTTCCAGCAGCCATTTCTGCACCAGGGTGACGCGGTTCGGCAGACGAATCGAAGGATCATAGCTATACAGCCTGGTCTTGATCTGCTCTCCTGAGATCAGCACGCGGTCCCCGAAACAGATGTCGTTAAACCGCATGCCCTCTTGCTTCAGCCACAGCGAATAGCCCTGAAGTGCCCTTAGGAAGGCTTCCGATGCCTTATACTCAATGGCCTGAAGACGGGAGCCATAACCCCTGTCCTGTTCCCCGGTCAATACATATTCAATCTGATCAAACGGATCTTCAAGCCGGAATTCCGGACTTAGCCAAGTTTCCAGATATTCCTGAAAGGTCGTCTGCTGCATATTCTCTTCACCCAGTTCGGGGAGAACAGTAGACACATAGCTGTTGAACATCGGGTTAGGGGAGAACAGCACGATCTGATCCGCCGAGAGCCGCTCGCGGTGTTTATACAGCAGGTAAGCTACACGCTGCAGCGCTGCTGATGTTTTGCCGCTGCCGGCCGCTCCCTGCACAATGAGCATCTGGCTGTTATCGTTGCGGATGATCGCATTCTGCTCCGCCTGGATGGTTGCCACGATACTTTTCATTTGGGCATCCGCACCCTTGCCGAGCACCTGCTGTAGCAATTCGTCGCCGATCGTTACATTCGCATCGAACAGATGCTGAAGCTCGCCGTTACGGATCTGGTACTGCCGCTTCAGACTCATGGTTCCGCTGATCCGTCCTCCCGGTGTGTCGAAGGCTGCTTTTCCCGGCGGATAGTCATAGTACAGGCTCGCAATTGGAGTGCGCCAGTCATAGACCACAAAGCTCAGTCCGTCAATATCGACGAAGGAGGAGACCCCGATATAGACCTGTTCTTCAGCACTCTGCCCATCCTCATGAAAATCAATCCGCCCGAAATAAGGGGACGGCAGCAGCCGCTTCATATTCTTCCACTGCTGCAGCTTCCGCGCGTGGCTGCGTTCCCGCTCGGATAAGACGGCATCCTGCTGAGTTATGGTGAAGAAGCTCTCTTCGAAGTCTTCCTGGGTGCTGGTATTCACCGTTACCTCTTCCCAGAATCTTTTGCGGATATCTGTTGCCTGCTCCTTTAGCCGGCCAACCTCCGGCTCCAGGTTTGCGATCCCCAATTTCAGCTTTTCTTTTACCTGCTCCAGCCACTCCTGTTCCTGCTCCCAGCTGCTTATCTTCTCCATCACCCGACCACTCCCTTTTCTTGAATGATATTCCTTATCCTCCCCGCTGAAATAATCCCAAACTGGCAGGTTGACAAACCGGATGTCCATTTGCTATAATTAAAATATAAGTAAGATGCATAACCTCCGTTCTTTTTTTGAAAAAATCAACAGTTCTTTAACATTAACATATTACTTCTTTGTATGCAATACTTCCCGATACATAATTAACCCTGGCGCTTGCGCCAGGGTTTTGTTGTTCAGATATAAGAAACGGAGTATAACAGACTTCCTACGGCTGCCTGTTTACCAGCACAGCCTTAAACCGGGCGCTCTATGCTAAAAACCTCACCAATCCCCGCATAATTATTCCCTGCCAGGCGGCTTACCGCCCCTAATTTCACCGGATCAATTCTTCCCTGTTCGTAGATATCCTCATCGATATGAAACTGTACAATCCTGCCGATAATCAGGTCATTATTAGGCAGCTCCAGGCAATGCTCAAGTGTACATTCCATCCGCACCTTCGCTTCCTTAACCCCCGGAACAGCAATCTGCAGGCTATCTACCGGCGTCAGTCCCGCTAAAGCTACTTCACTCTGGTCCAGAGGCAGGGGCGCTGCGGTGATATTTACCTGCCTGACATTCTGCTGATCCACAATATGAACGACAAACTCCTTCGTCTGCTTAATATTCCGTGCCGTATCCTTGGACTGGCCCGCAGCATGCTGAATCGAGATGGAGATCATCGGCGGATTGGAGGAAACAATATTGAAATAGCTGAACGGCGCACCATTCAAGCTCCCCTCTCCCGACATCGTCGTGACAAAAGCAATCGGCCGCGGGATAATGCTCCCGGTGAGAAGCTTATAATTATCTCGCTCGGTATTCTGCAGTGGATCAATTGAAATCATGATTGTGCCCCCTCTTCATTTGAAGCTGAATTAGTCAAGTGTTCTTACTGTGAACGGCAGCAATACCTGTTCGAGCTGTTCTCTATGCGGCTCATATTGTTCCGGCAGCATCAGGTGGCTACCCATTGTTTCCGGCGATTCATCATGGGCGAAGCCTGGAGGATCAGTAGCAATCTCAAACAGGATCTCCCCATGCTCTCTGAAATAGATGGCATTGAAGTAATTCCGGTCCTGAACTGGCGTTACTCCATATCCATTATCATGCACAACATCCTGCCATTCAAGCTGATCCTGATCATCCTTCGCTCTCCAGGCAATATGATGCACGGTGCCGACACCCATTTCGCCGCGCTGCACCGCAGTTACCTTGAGTTCAACTACATTTCCGATGTCCGCAGTAGAATGGTAACGGGCGACATCGCCTTCTTGTCCTACGAATGTAAGTCCCATCACCTTCTCCAGCAGCTCCGCCGTTTGTTCCGGATGCGTGGACAGCAGTGTAGCACCACCGAAGCCCTTGATCGCAACCTCTGGTGTTACCCCGCCGAAGGTCCATTCGTTACGTTCTCCTGCCTCCCGTTCCACCAGTTCGAGATGAAGACCATGCGGATCATCGAATTCCAGGTACTGCTCGCCAAACCGCTCCATTTCGGTAAAAGCAACCTTAAACTTCGTCAGTCTTTCTCTCCAGAAAGCCATCGCCCCTACCGGAATCACATATGAAGTAACGCCGACCTGACCCCCGCCGATTTTACCCTGATACGCATCTGCCCAAGGGAAGAAGGTGATAATGGTCCCCGGCTTGCCAACATTGTTGCCGAAGTAAAAGTGATACGTTCCGGGATCGTCGAAATTGACGGTTTGCTTAACCAGCCGGAGTCCCAATACGCCTGCATAGAAATCCATATTTTCCTGCGGATGGCCGACAATTGCGGTGATATGATGAATGCCCATAGTTTGTTTATTCATTTGAATTCACTCCTGTTTTGATAAATTTTAAGTAGCAACTAGTACAGCTTATAATATCTTTACTTTAAGATATTAGGTTGAATATTATCTTTAAGTTAAGATAATTTATATTCTCACTTTACTTTTTATTAATCCGCTTGTCAAGCGTTTGTCTATATCTCTTACGATTTACAATCCTGCACAAAATGCAACATTCTCCTCCTTAAAACGTCCCTAATCGAAAATTTTCATACAACAATCCCTTGAAAACTTAGTTACTTATGAATCAAAGTTGCAATAAATACAACATTTTATAGCTTCATCTCTTAACGTTAACGTGAACCTTAAACAAGCTTTTTTTCATAAAAGCACAACGTCAGCTTGTCATTGATCTCTTTGGTCTCACCTGTTCTTCTGTAACCCAGCTTCTCATACAAGTAGCAGTTTCTTTCATCTTGCACGATGGTAGCCAGCCCCCAAGACTTAGCGTCAGCATAGATGCGCTCAATCTGGGTGAAAACTTGCTGGGCAAGTCCTTGACCCTGATATTCCGGCAAGATGAATGTTGTGCCGATCCAGTAATGATTATCCCCTTTCTTCACGACTCTAATACTACCAGTCGCAACACCGGCATTCCGGATGATGTAATAATCTACACATGCTTGATTGAACCGCTCCATTACTCTTTCTAGGGTTTCATTGGCCGGGTTCGTATCATGATCCTGATATTTCTCGAGTAGGGGCAGGAACGCCCGGGTTTGCATTTCATGAATCGCCGCCGCATCTTCCACTACCGCTTTACTTAATGTCACTTCCATCCTATGTACCTCCAGATTTTATACAAAATATACATAATCCAAGTGTTCGCCATCCAATCCGGCAATATGATTATTCGGTCTTCTACGCGCCAGGGTGAATCCGATACGCTCATACATCCGCCGGGCAGGGATTAGATCATCATTCGTTGTTACAATAATTTTACGGACTTCTTTTTGGAGGATTCTATTCACTGCTTCTTGAAGCTGCATCTTACTGTAACCTTTACCTTTGTGTGCTGAAGCAATGCAGTTGTGGCCTATTTCCGCAACCTCTGGCAGGTTCCTCGGGTCCCAGGTAACAAATCCGATGGCTTCACCGTTTAGCGTTGTGATGAATCCGTATTTTTCGGCAATTTGCAGATTATCAAAGAAAAAGTTGTCAAATTCCCGCCATTCAGCAAGGCAGCTTTGCTCATACCGGCAATTAAAGGCATAGGCATCTTTCAATAATTCAAAGAGTGTTCCCCGCCCGAACTCACTTATTTTCCTAAATTCTATTCCCATGTCCCTCCCCATTTCCTCTTCAAATACACTTCCAAACATTACAATGAAATACATCATTCCACCATGATATATTGCATGTAGATTCTTGAATGCAAACAGGCGGAACTTCACTAAGGAAGTCCGCCGTTTACACTTATTTCAATAACACCGGCTCCAGCAGGTTCAAATAATACAGATTACCGCTGCCTTCCGGATGATCATTACGGATATGCTCTTCCAGGCAGAGCCGTCCGCGGTCAGAGCGGTATTTCTTACTTTGTGATAACTGATTCATCAGTGTCTTCCATGATCCGCCAATGTCGTCGCTGCTTTCCAGCATAGCAAATAATCCTCCGGGCAGCGTCATTTCCTTAAAGGGCTCCGGCACAACAACGCCCTCAGGAATGGTCGCACACATTCCATAGCCATAAGGTTTGCCGGCACTGCCGGGCATAGGCTTCATGTTCCCGCCGAAGAAACGCGCCGTGCCGAGCAGATTCGCTGACCTCAGCCAATCCATCAGCGGCCCCATCACTTTGTCCTCGGGGGATACGTCCACGACAATATGAAAAGCGACTCTCATGGGTGCTAAGTCAATGATTTTGAATACATGCTGTTCCGTTAAACTGCTCATAAATACAGCCTCCGTCTCCATAAGGATATCATCCAGGACCAGATTTCCTTCATTCTGCCTCTCCAGGTATTCCAGGACCCGGGTCAACTGCTTCTCAACAAGCCCTACCTGTTCTCTTTGCTTCTTAAGAGAGTTCACTTTCTTCTCTATGACTTTACTAAGTCCGGCTATTGATTTCGCTATAAGGACAGTCTTTATTTCTTTGATCGGAATGTCCATCTTCCGCAGCATCGCTGTTATCCGAATACATGCCAGTGCATGTTCGTCGTACACACGCCAACCGGAGGAAACATCTCTATCGCTTTGGAATAACCCTTCCGCTTCCCAGTGGCGCAGCGTACGGCTCGTCAGCCCCAGCTGCTCCGACATTTCTTGTATAGCAACAGATCTGTTCATTTCGCTCTCCTCTCTGAGATCTCATAGCTATCGTATCACTTGACGCTGCGTCAATATCAAGAAGTAATCCTGGTGTGCCCGAAAAAAGTCATCTCACCCATCTCATTCTCTGCGATCCTGTAGGGATGGGTCTGGTCATAATATCTTTGGACAAATACTCCCTCACCTACTGGATAGAGCTCAATATGAAAATTGCCGGAGAATCTCGTGAAATATAATTTTCCGTTTATGATTTCTATCTGGATTTTGTCTTCCAGAAATTGGAGTTATTATAATCATATTCTGTACCCGCCGGCTTTGTGGGCTTCTTGTTGATATACTGCTGGAAGTACTCCGTCTGTGAGTAATTCATTCTGTTATATCCGCCGAAAAAATCATTCTCAAAATTATAAAAATTATATAAACCGGATGTGTGTGACAATAAATGATGTACGGTAATAGACTCATCAATTTTCAGATCTGCAGGTAGGTATAGCTGTGCGGATTGATCGATATCCAGCACCTGCCTGTCACATAGAAGCATAACTGCAAAAGCCGTAAACTGTTTAGACATGGAAGCAAGTGAGAAGCATGAATGCATATCATTTTTAATTCCAAACTCAATACTCGCATAGCCGCAGGCCTTCTCAAAGAGTACTTCGCCCTTCCGGGTAACTTGAATAACCCCGTAAAAATCCCACAGCTTCAGGTACTCATTCGTATAATCCTCAAGCTTTTCACGTAATGTCCGCACGGACTCACTCCCTAATCTGTTTTAACTATCAATTGACATTCACCCTTAGATGTTGTAAAAATACAGTAATACAATATTATACAACTTTGCAATGACGAAGAGAGTACGCATAACGAATACTCCAGAGAGCTGATGGCCGGTGCGAATCAGTGTAGGGATTATGCCGAAGTGGGCTTCTGAGCATCCAAACCGAACCTTCAGGAAGTAGGCTTTGGCGAAGGTCTCATCGTTACAAGAGACGCGTATTCAGGGCATATAGCGATGTCGCGATACGTTTAAGCGGGTCCGGATCACAATCCGGGCTAATTAAGGTGGTACCACGGGGTTCTCTCGTCCTTTTCAGGATGAGAGGACCCCTTTTTGATACATAAACGGAGGGATAACATGAGTAAGGAAATTGTATTAACCGGAATTAAGCCTACGGGCAAAGTCCATCTGGGGAATTACATCGGAGCGATCAAGCCTGCACTGCAACTCGCCGGGGCCAGTGATTGTACTGCGCTTTATTTTATCGCTGACTATCATGGATTAACTTTCATACAGGACAGAGACGAGTTTCGTAATCTGTCTTATGGTATCGCAGCTACATGGCTGGCACTGGGACTGGACCCGGAGCGGGTAATCTTTTATCGACAATCTGATGTGCCGGAGATCTTCGAGCTTCACTGGATTCTATCTTGCCTGACGTCCAAAGGTCTAATGAACCGTGCCCATGCGTACAAAGCCATTCATGAACAAAATATTCAATCAGGCGTGGATGCGGATACCGGAGTCAATATGGGCCTGTTCACTTATCCGGTTCTGATGGCAGCGGACATTCTGCTGTTTCAATCAGACAAGGTCCCTGTCGGTAAAGACCAGATTCAGCATGTGGAGATCGCCAGGGATATTGCCGAAGGCTTCAACCGGATTTATGGGGATACCTTCAAGCTGCCTGATTATAGGGTCGATGAGAACACATCCGTGATTCCAGGGCTGGACGGGCGGAAGATGAGCAAAAGCTATAATAATACGATTCCGCTGTTCGAAACACCAGAGAACCTGAAGAAGCTGATCAGCAAAATCAAAACAGACTCTACACCTCCCGAGGAACCGAAAGACCCGGATACGTCTAATATTTTCTTGCTGTACAAAGAGTTTGCGGCTCCCGCTCAAGTACAGGATTTCAGGAACCAATATCTAAGCGGCATCAGTTGGGGTGAGGCTAAGCAGGAGCTGTTTCAGGTGGTTAATGCTGCACTGGAGGAACCCCGGAACAAATACAATGAGTTAATGGCAGCGCCAGAGCAGATCGACGCGATCCTGAGTGAAGGTGCCCGGAAGGCAAGAGCCCTAGCTGCACCTCTGCTTGCCCAGGTCAAATCCAGGATCGGACGATATAAATAGATCCATGGAGCGGAGTTTAGCCTAAGCGGGTGATATGGTAAAATTATCAAGTCCATACATGATATAAAATAGACTGGTGGGAGGAATATCGGTGACCGTACGTAACTCAACGTATAATTTCCAGAATGTCAGTAACGGATATGGATGCCATCCTCCAGCCCGTTCCCCGGATGCGCATGCGATGCTACTGTTTTTTATGGCCTGCGTTACTAAACCTTAATAGATTAACATGAGGGGCTATGATGAGCTTTGTTCATAGACAACACAAAGAAACCACTTCTTTGAAAGGTTTAATCCTATTTTAAGAGTGGTTTCTTTTGTGTGCTACAGCCTCTGAAACAACCGCTCCCCGCTAACCCGTATATACCTGTACATTCCGGCGCAGCCCCCTGCCATTATAACTGCGTATATCAGCATAAGGAGATTTCCATTCACATTACTAAGAAGCATGAATAGAGCCGCTGGAGCGGCCAGACTGATGAATCCGAGAATCATCGACACCAGCACTGCTGCACTCTGCTTGATTACCGCAACCTCATTTGTCCATTCCAGCTTAGGCAGCTTCAGGTTCACAATAACGCCCAGCATGGCAGAGTAACAAGCGTAGATCACTGGGATCACAAGCATTAATATACTTTCGGCCCATCCAGTCCCCAGTGTATAGATAAGCAGTACCCAGCTTACGGCAATGACTGGCAACGTAAGGGTGAGATTCACGGCAACTTTACTGAGGATAATGGTAGGTTTAGAGACGGGCGAGCTTTGTAAAATCCACAGATGATTCCCTTCAAGCGAAATCGAACTTGCCGTGGTGCAGCTAATACTCACAAATAAGGAAACCACAAGCGGACTCAGCGTGCTCAAATACTGTGATAATTGCGGAATTTCAAGCAAGGCTCCGAGCTTCTCTGAACTGACGAACAATAAGGAAACCGACATTACCAGTAACAGAACCATACCAATGCCTGTGTTCAGCACATAATTAGTAGAACTGAAGTAGCGGCGCAGCTCCTTGAGATACAACGCCTTGAATGCAGAATTTGCCTGCAACGGCTTCATAGTATATTTGCTGCCTGCGTGGCTGGTCATTAGTCCCGTATGGATAGCTTTGTACCGTGTTGCCAGCACTGTGGAGAAGAGTACAAATGCAAGTACAGACAGAGCAATAAAGAAGATCAATGAAGGTACCTGGTACGAGCAGACAGCATCCACATACACGGAAGCCAGAGGATACAGCTTAAAGATCGCATCACCCAGCCCAGCCCCTAAATCCGCAAGCTCCTGCTCGTCTCCGTTAAGATTAAATGAACCCAGCATGAGTACAATAATGAAGGCAAAAGTGAAGAGTATACTAATCAGCTTGCTTGCTCTAAACCTTGAAGATATCCAGCTGATCAATGAGCCAATAATCGTTGCCGCTATAATCGGCAGTAAGGTGATGAATAGAAGCGTCATTAGAAAAAACAGATAAAAAATCACACCCGGATTCACTTGCATCGCATATACCGTACCGGCCGGCAGCATAACCAGCAGGGTGAAAAACAGATTCATCACATATAGCTGAAGCACACGGCTCGCAACAACATGACTCGTCTTCACCGGCAGCGACATCACCATATCATAGTCCTTATAGCTGAATAATACACCACTGGCCTTATAGACCGTTGTGAAGAACCCGACCATCGAAGTAACAGCCATCATAATGGCCAGCAGCAAATCCATCCGTCCAAGCTCTTCAAAAGCCTTAGCCATCATGAAGCTGTAGCTGAAAGACATCGCTCCTATCATAAGTACACCAGCGATAATTGTTAGGCTGAGCAGCAGCGCCTTGCGTCTCTCTGCAGGATCTTTGGTATGCAGTGCTTTATTAAGGCCGAAGGAGGACATCAGCTGCAGCTTCGTTAACCTCCAGATATTAATCATTGTCGATCAGCTCCATGAATACTTCCTCAAGGCTATTCTTGCCCTTCACCTCTTCAGTGCTACCATGGGCAATCAGCTGGCCTCCCTTAATGATCGCGATCTTATTGCAAATCTTCTCGGCCGTATCCAGCACATGTGTCGAGAAGAAGATCGCCCCGCCGCTGCTGCACAGCTCAGCCATGATGGTCTTCAGCGTATGCGCAGCTTTGGGATCAAGGCCTACAAAAGGTTCATCGAGCACTAAGAGCTTTGGCTCATGAATAAGCGCAGAGATAATTGCAAGCTTCTGCTTCATCCCGTGAGAATACGAGGAGATCATATCACCCAGATTGGCCGTAAGCTGAAAGGCATCACTGTATTTCTGGATGAGCCGCTCACGGTTGGCCTTGGATACACGAAAGAGATCGCCGATGAAATTCAAGTACTGAATGCCGGTAAGATGATCGTACAGATCGGGGTTATCCGGAATATAGGCAAGTTTCGTCTTGCAGGCTAACGGATCTTTCTTAATGGAGATTCCATCGATTTCTATTTCCCCTTCTTCAAAATCGAGTACACCGACCATAGCGCGGATAGTCGTTGTTTTGCCCGCCCCGTTGTGACCGATGAAGCCATAGATATCGCCCCGCTCGACCACTAAGCTTAAATCATTTACCGCCTTCTTCCCGCCCTTATAGCTCTTCGTAAAATGTTTGATCGTCAGCATGTTCTCTCACCTCTTCATTGGTGTTAGCAAATAACTATAATACGTATAGCCTGCGCTAATCGTTCATTTTCACTAAATACCAATCTCCCGCATTTTCGCCGTGAGCTTGTTCACCCGCTCCTCAATATCCTTGCCGCTGTATTTTGGCAGCCGCATTTCGCTCACAATTCTGCCGTCACACATGAACATAATCCGCTCCGTCTTCGCTGCAATCGTTGCATCATGAGTGACCAGCATGACCGCCGTACCCTCCGCATTGATCTCGGACAGCAGGTCCATGATCTCCTGGGCAGCTTTCAGGTTAAGCGCACCGGTCGGCTCGTCACCAAAAATAATTCTCGGGCTGCTCATCAATGCGCGGCATATCCCTGCACACTGAAGCTGCCCTCCCGAGGCCTGCGTAATATCCCGCTTCGCCAGCTCCGCGATTCCCACCTTCTGCATAAGCTGTCTTGCTTGCTCTGTAATCCCTGCGGCGTTTCGTCTGTTGTCACGCATGGATGGAAGGATAATATTATCCAGGATGTTCAAGTTCTTCATTAGTGTCGGCTGCTGAAACACAAAGCCCATTCCCGTTCTGCGCAGGTCAGCAAGCTCATTCTCCGCAAGTGTCCCCAGATCCCTGCCGTCAAAAGTAACCCGTCCGCCGTCCATCCGCTCCATTCCGCTCAGCGCAAACATCAGCGTCGACTTACCAGAGCCCGAAGGTCCCATAACTGACACGAACTCCCCTTCTTTAATTTCGATAGACACTCCGTCCAGAACATTACGCTTGTCATCACCGGTGCCGTAATGTTTGGTTATATTTATACCGGTAATCATCTTCTTCATCTCCATGACCTACTCCTTAATATTCCCGGATATTTGAATTCGTCCTGTTCCTGCTGTACCGATAATCGTGGCGATCAGCACTGAGCCTGCCATCATCAGCGGACATAATACATACGCCGATAGCGGATTGATCACGAACTTGAACGATGAAGCTCCAAACGAGGAAATCAGTACACCCGCAAGTACCTGCCCGAGCGTGTTTGCCAGCAATGTGCCGAGAACCATCCCGATAAGCAGCACGAATACCGAACGTGAGAAATATTGTACAGTCAGATCCGAATTCGTAAACCCGAGTGACTTCATGACGGCAATGGCATGCCGGTCCTTGGCCACAAGCATCCGCATAAACAACAGCGTAATCAGTACATTGATGAACAGCATCACGATAATGGCTAACCGGGAGGCCTTACCGACTGAGCTGATGGTAGAGCCGAAGGTCTGTGTAACATATTCATCAATCCCCGACACCTTCGCATAATTGAAGCGGTCCGCATATTCGGTTACCTTACTGCCGGTTAGCGATGGATCTGCAAGCTCCGCATAAATAACGGACCACATGGCTTCCGCTGAATTCGTGGTGAATACGGCTTTGGCCGTTTTTCCGCCATTGGTAACATCCGAATAAATTCCGCATACTGTAAGCTCCCTGGGTTCCCCGTCAACCAACAGTGTAATGGGATCCCCAGCCTTTTTGCCCAGCTCATCAGCATTCACAGCCGAGAGGGCAACTTCGTCCTCTGCAGCCGGCCCACGTCCTTCAGAATAGGCTACAGGGAAAATTGAATGGTCACCGATCTCAACCTTTAACCGTTCCACTGATCCATTCTCCAGCTTCACCTTGAGAGCCTGTGTTGTAAGTACAGCGTATCGGGAGATGGCTGTGTCGTTCTCCATGACCTGAGCAATATCAGCAGCCTTCTCAGTAATATTGCCGGTCTGCTGAATATCCAGGCGTATATCACTGTCCCCGATTCCCATGTAGGTGATGAAGCTTTTGGAGGCAATCGTATTGTAGAGGTTCTGGGGAACAATCATTATAAATGCAGAAATTATGAGTACAGCGAGCATTGTGCCATATAGCCTTTTCCTCGACAGGACATCCTTGATACCTAGAAAAACATTCGTATTCAGCAGCCGGTTCCCGCTCAGATTGAAACGCTTCGAGCCCGCCGGTTGTTCCTGTGAAGTACCGAAGCGGATGGCTTCTGCAGGGGAAATCTTCCGGAAGCGTGTCAGCACCCTGTTCACATAAGCGGTAACCGCAAGGAATACAAGCAGTACGCCAATGACTCCGCAGCCTAAGGCAAGCGCAGAGTTCTCACTCTCCCCCATGTATAACCTGATATTGACAAGTAGCAAGCCTCTGAATACAAAGGAAAGCGCAAATCCGAGAACACTGCCCAGCGCCGCCACACCAGCGTATTTCGCAAGATAGATCTTCTTCAGGTCAGAAACACGTAATCCGATGGCTTTCATCACACCGATCTCACGGTAATCGCTCTCTATAGTTGCAAGGAGTGTAAAACGTATACACATAAATGCGATAACAACAACTAGCAGACTTGCCAGGAGGATGACCGCGATCATAAGTCCGTCGGAAATAGCATTCACCATTTTGAACAGGGGATAGGTTAGGGTTGGTCCGTTGGCTTCTAGACCTGCAGTGGTGTAGTCTGTTTCGAATGCGCCAAGCATGGACAGATCTCTGAGTCTGAACTCAATCAGATATTCTGTGCTTCCGGAACTCTGAATTTCCGCATAATCATGCTGGCTTATAAGGAATCTCTTCGACGAGGCGAGCGGCGAGTTCATCTGTGAATCACGCAGAAATCCTGCTACAGTGAAATTCTTGCCGGCGACGTTGGCCGTACTCCCCACTTTTGCTGAGCCATCCTTCATATAGCTTACCGGAACATAGACCTCACCGTCAGCTGCCGTAATCACGTTCCCGTCCAGGTCCAGCAGATAATCAAATTTCCCGCTTTGCGTGCTGAAGCCGTTATCCTGAACGCTGTCCGCAAGCGATTGGCCGTCGATTACAATCCTCGCACCTTCAACATTGAGGAGATCAAGCACTTGAAATTTATCAACCTTGCTGTTCTGCTCGGCAAAAGCGGTAAACCGCGACTTATCCAGTTCACCGGAATGCATCTGCATGAAATGTGGTGTTCCGGCCTGCTTCATGAGCGTATCAATGGCTCCGGACAGATTGACGATCAGGATTGCTGACAGAGAAACAAGCATCGCAGCGGCCGCCACAAATATCATCGTGGTCAGAGTGGTCCCTTTGCTTTTGAGAATATCATTGCGGATTATTCGGTAGTACATATGTCACCCCTGTTCTCAAGGCTTCGAATCGATTTCAAATGATAAATGATGAGCGAGGCTACGCTTAACAGCAGCCCTGCGATAATAATGAGCAGTCCCATGCCCCGTCCGCTGCCTGTGCCGATGACCCTCCCCACGCTGCCTGCAAGCACTCCGCCTGTCACCAGCAATGGAGTGAACACATAATCTGCCAGCACACCCGCCAGCGTATATGCGGCGACAAACCCCAGTTGTGAAACCAGTCCGATCAGTGACCAGGCTCTTCCCTGAACGGAATTATCGATGTTGGTGCGGACCAGATAATCCAGGGCTGTGTTCGTGAATGGCAGCATGGCAAAAAAGAGAAATCCTGAAATGCCAAGCAGCACAATATTCTCACGGAGTCCGAAAGCCGCCATACTTATTCCCGAGCAAAAGAGTGACACTGACAGGATTTTGACAAAACCCTTCTTGAGCGGCAGCATTCCTATAATCACACTCGACACAAGCATCCCCGAAGCAATAATAGTCTCAAGCGTACCTAATACCGCACTGTCCTTAAAAGTCAGGATCATCGGCATGGACAGGGTCTCAATGAAACCAATAAAAAATGTCATTACAGAGGTCATAACCACAAGCACCAGCACGCCCCGGTTACCGGAAACAGCTCTCCAGCCGTCTTTGAATTCACGGATAAAGGGTTGTGCCTGCCCGGAGCTCTTCGGGGAAAGACCGCTGCGTACAGCTAGCGTTACAGCAACGGTTACGAAAAATGTGCAGATGTCGATCACCAGCAGCAGCTTCACATCTGTAACCGCGAGCAGAAATCCGGCGATGACAGGCGAAATGAGATATTTGGCCGAACCCGCCACTTGAACAAAACCGCTAGCCTTCGTGTATTGCTCCTCGCTGAGCAGATCCGTAACCGTAGCCTTATAAGCCGGATCAAGCAGTGAGGAGAACACCGAGCTAATAGTCACTCCCGCACAAATCTGCCACAGCTGCGCTTCTCCGTTCAGTAAACAGATCAGTATGAAAATAAGTCCGGTTGCGGAAAGACTGTCGCCCAGTACCATCAGCAGCCTGCGGTCATAGCGGTCCGCAAGCACCCCCGCTAGTGGACTTAATAACAGGGAAGGCAGAAACGCCAGCAAAGTTACCAGTGCCATCGCGGATGCCTGACCGGTCTGCTGAAAAATATAAATGCCCAGCCCGAACGAGGTAAGCCCGCTTCCTATTGCTGAAATCAGCTGCCCTGACCAGAGCAGCAGAAATTTACTGAACCCTTTGCCGGATCTATTCGCCGTCTTCATCTCTGGCTCCATCTCCGTTACCGAACATCTGCATTACGCTCATCAGACTTCCGCTTTCGGCCCCGAGCAGCCTTTCTACATTCGAAATAAACGCCAGCACCCGTGACATGCGTACCTCATCCGTCATTTCAACCATGTCATCATCAAAAATCGTATTCGCATAGATCACAACCATTTCCATACATTCATAGGGATACTGTGTGTTGAATATTCCCTGCTCAATGCCTTCGCAGATAATCGGCGTCAGGATCGGCGGAACTCCGCTGATAATTGCTTTTTGAATCTTCTGATGCATAAGCGCGTTCTGCGGCTTGTGAATATGCTCCATGATTTCCGTGCTGCTTCCGTTTCCGCCGCTAATGTTCAGTGCCATAACCACGCGGAGAATCCGGTCAATGACAGGTATGCTCTTGTCAGCGGCAATGTGCTGCGCAGCCCCCAGTATATTGACATTCGTCCGTTCAATCAGCGCATCCATAATATCCTCCTTCGACTTGAAGTGATAATATAGCGTCCCCCGTGCAATGCCGACCTTGCCCAGAATATCTCCCGTGCTGGTGCCGTCAAAGCCCTTCTGTCCGAAAAGCGCCTCTGCTGCGTCAAGGATTTCATTTCTGCGTATTTCGGCTTCTTTTACAATTCTCATGGTTTAGTTCTCCTTAAGTTATACCGACCGACTGTCTGTCGGTAATTGATTATAGAATAACATGCTTTTGCAGAGCTGTCGCGTTAAAAATGTTACAAACAAGTAGAAACGGCTTTGCCGTCCTTTTGTAAGGACGGTACCGTTTCAGCGAGAAATAGAAGGATAAGTTATCATGTGAAACATATAAATTCTTATATTTCAGGAAAAAAGGGCGCAGCTCCGGCGCCCTTCTTCTTTTTTATATAGGAGAATCACATTCTTATTACAACTTCAGGCTATTTAGATCACTGGATGAGGGATATAAAGTTCTTCCAGGCTTGTGATTTCTTCAGGTTTCAATTGAACAGACAATGCCGAAACTGAATCTTCAAGCTGGCTGATGCGGGTCGACCCGATGACCGGAGCTGTGACCTCCTCCTTGTGCAGCAGCCAGGCAAGGGCAATCTGTGCGCGCGGAAGTCCACGGTTCGCCGCAACCTCGGCAACTCTCTGTGCAACCTTGCGGTCTGCTTCTTCTGTTCTGATAAACATCGCCTTGGCTACCTGGTCATTCTCTGATCGTTCGGTGCGTTGATCCCAATCCCGGGTTAACCGGCCCGCGGCCAGAGGCAGGTAAGGAGTGATGCCTACGCCCTGATCTTTACAAAGCGGGAGCATTTCCCTTTCCTCTTCCCGGTAGAGCAGGTTAAGTCTGTTCTCCATAGCCATAAATCGTATCCAGCCGTTTCGCTCTGCGGTGGACTGCGCCTTCGCAAACTGCCATGCCAGCATGGAGGATGCTCCAAGGTACCTAACCTTGCCAGCCTTCACTAAGTCATGGAGAGCCTCCATCGTCTCCTCAATCGGCGTATTCGGATCATAGCGGTGAATCTGATACAGGTCAATGTAGTCTGTTCCAAGCCGTCGTAGACTGTTATCAATTTCGGTCATTATGGTTTTACGGGAAAGGCCCATTGCATTGGGACCCTTACGCATCGGTACGAACACCTTCGTGGCAATCACCGCTTCGTCCCGGCGGGTAAAGTCCCTTATTGCCCTTCCGAGAATTTCTTCACTTGTGCCGTCGGAATACATATTAGCAGTACTGAAAAAGTTAATGCCTAATTCGATTGCTCTTTTAATAATCGGTCTGCTGTTCTCTTCATTCAACGACCACGGGGTATTGCCGCGTTCAGGTACCCCGAAGCTCATGGTTCCAAGACTTAACTTCGATACGTCCAAGCCGCTTCGTCCAAGCTTCACATATTCCATTAAATAGTCACACTCCTATATGTTTATGAATCCTCAGGTTGACGTGTCAACCAACAAACATACAATAGCATCTTGTGGTTGATACGTCAACCATGCTATGATCCTCCTATGGATAATATGAGCGAATTACACGAAGATGAAATGCGAATATGGAATATGTGGAAGGGCTCGTTCAAACGGATCTTTGGCCGCGTTGTGAAAGAGATGTCTGAGCATACAGGGCTATCCGAGGGCGATTTCGGAGTATTGGACCGGCTGGTACAATTCGGGGAAGGCAAGCTTCGCCAACAGGAGCTGGCTGACTCTATGGACTGGGATAAAAGCCGGTTATCCCATCATCTGACGCGGATGGAGAAACGGGGTCTCGTGCTAAGAAAACCGCTGGACACAGACCGGGGTGTACAAATCATCATTACTTCTGCCGGCCGATCCGCCCTGGAGGCAGCCCTTCCCATAGTCTCGAAGGCAATACGCAAGCATTTTCTGGACCAGTTAACCGATGAGGATATTAAGTCAATTACTACACTGGCGGAGAGAACGAAAACACCCTGACTACTTAAGATACGTCTGCCGCAATACATCATTACGGGCAATTCCCGGTACCTCCAGGGCCATCCCCTCGCGGGCTGGCCTCTTCTCTATGTTCATTGTCTATATGCGGAGTCACCTCGGAATGAATAGCTTCATGAATGTCACATACACAGGATTAACCATAAGACCTGCCGGGTTTACGGAATATCTCTTCCCCTTGTCCAACCGCCGGATTCGATCCCTTTCCTCCCGGTTCAGTGCAAAGTCGTAAATTTCGCTATTCTCTTGGATCCTCTGCGGATTTGACGACTTAGGGATCACAATACTCCCGCGCTCCAGATGCCAGCGCAAAATGACCTGCGCAACCGACTTGCGGTGAGAGCGGGCGATGGCTGTCAGCTCCGGATGCTCCAGCAGCACCTTGCTTCCCTGCCCTAGCGGCCCCCACGCCTCATGAAGAATCCGGTTCTGAACCATATAGTCATACAATTCGTTCTGTTGGAATTCAGGATGAGTTTCGATCTGATTCACCATCGGCATGATCCGGGCGTTCTTCTTGAGCTGCTCCAGATGCCGTATCCCGAAATTGGCAACACCTATGACTTTGATTCTTCCTTCATCGTACAGCTCCTCCATCGCCTTCCAGGCTTCTGCATAATGAGGACCGGCGAAATGGATCAGATACATATCGAGATACGTTACGTTCAGCTTCCGGCAAGTCTGCTCGAACGCCTTTCTCGTCGCATGATACCCAAGATCCGTCGTCCAGGCTTTGGAGGTAATGAAGAACTCCTCACGGTCAATGCCACTGTGCAGGATGACCCGGCCCAGTGCCGATTCATTGCCGTAAATTTTCGCTGTATCGAAATGGCGGTACCCGCTCCGGATAGCATTCTCTACCGTCCGCTCAAAGGCTTCCCCATTCTTGATCTTATAGAGGCCGAACCCGAGTTGAGGAATGTTTACCCCGTTCACGGCTTGAACTGTCTGATTCATTGACGGTCTCCTCCCTTTTTCTTCCGGATTACGGCCCCGATGCTTAACTGTCACATTGTACAAGGGCCTTTTCCAATTCGCTTACTAAGCTTTTCAACAACATCAGCTTGCTTCCGGTGTCCAGACGATAATAGTTACGTGTTCCTTCTTTCCGGACGCTTATAATCTGTGCACCTTTCAATATTTTCAGATGATGCGAAACGGCCGGACGGGATAAGTGGGTTTCCACCCTTATCTCACCTACACGCATGCCGGGATTCTGCGGCCCTTGAAGCAAGGCCAACAGGATGGCCTGCTGGTCTCATCTCCGACCGCGTTCAGCACCTTGAGCGAGTTCCTAAATTCGATGGCAAGAGCAGCTACAAGTTCCTGGTCTACGGAAATCACCCCTTTTCGTTAAATCGTTTATTTCTTTGAACGGAAATAAGATACCACAAATTCCACCCCGCCTGCATTTCGGGAAAGAAATTCAAGAACCTTTCTTTCCCATAACAGGAAGCAAGGCCGTTACTTTACATTAGCTTGGCTAACCGCCGGATCTCATCGCTTAACCTTGGATTGACCGGATACACCTCTTCCAAGAAATCCAGAATGCATAGTGCCGATTCGGGCACATGATCGTATCCCTGAATCATCCCGCCGATAATCTCTGCAAAACGGGGGTATCTCTTCTCGAGCCGTCTTTCATTTCCAAACGGGTCGGGATAATAATCAATCTCGTCCTCCAGCAGATGGAGTACAGACAGAATCCTGTCTATCGCATGTCCCTGAATAAACCGCGTAGCGGATAGACGCTCACCTCTTGCATAACGTCCGAGGCCTACGTATAGATTGGTTAAGGCTTCGTTCAAAGGAAAGTCCAGGGAATCCTCCTTCGGGGAAGGGAGCGGTCTTAAAGGTCTGGCGATTGCCGAATTGGCAAAGTCCGGATTCTTCCATATCACCCGGCCCTCCGTGTAAGCGGCATCCGCCAGCTCCGATTCCTCGAATACAGCATATTCCGCGAAAATACCATCCTCGAACAACACCTTATATCCAAGGTCCGAATTCTTGAAGGCATAGGCAAGAGGCTGTATGGCTTCGAGCCAATCCAACTGGTCGATATATCTCCGGGTCACTCCCGGCTTCACAATAACGAAGAAATCCAAATCTGAATACTCATCCATCCGTGCCGTCTCGACCCCAACGGAACCAACACCTAATAATAATAGAGCATCGCCCGTACGCTCCAGTGACTTACCGATTTCGTCCAGCCGCTGCAGCAGCAACTCTGTTCTCAACATCTGAATCCTCCTCTGGTTCGGGAATGCAAAAAGGGTCCAACCCCACTTCTCAGCGAGGTTGAACCCTAAGGTTACATTGCCTTTATTAATCTACCGTAACGTTATCATGTTTGAATTGTTGCTGTCAAGATATAAGCGCGCACCGGCAATTTGACAAAAGAAGTTTCATCTCTTATGTTGAAATGAGAGTAAAGGGGGATGTCCATTGGCGCTCGAACAGAGTGAGAACAACGTTACTAAGACAGTTATACATACAATCTCTTCTGTAGCGGAAGCTATTGCATTATTATCAAGTTATACCGAGGCTGACCAGCATTCCTATGCACAGCATGAGCATGAGCTGTTGCATCAAGCGTTATCTGCTGAGGCCAATGCCTTTATTACTAGCTGGAGAATAAGAAGCCGTTGGGATTTTATGTACCTGTATGAGTTTTTTATTCCGTTTCCCCATTTCAATGATATGGCGTTATTCCTGGATGAAATTTTCGGGCTGTCTGACGAGTCTTATCTATTCTATATTTTTGGCGGGGAAGTGCCACAGCAGCAGATTGCTGAAGCTTTGCTCCATCCGGATATAACTGCTGATCTGGGGGTCAATGCAGCCTCCATGTTTGGCGATAAGCCGGATTTCATGAAGGTCATGTTCACTGAAATCAAGCCGATCCGCGCATCGATCCAGCTCCTGCTGCAGGAGATAACAGACTCCGCTGTCTTTCGCGGGCATCTGCAGGCCAAACAAGGCTTATATGAGGCTGCCATTCAAGAAGCTCAAGCCTTCGGACTGGAGCCGCTTCACTTAGCGCAAAAGCTGATGGAAAAAACGTTTCGCAGAGTCAGTAACTACCAGACGTTTTACTTCATCCCATCCTATTTCCTGACTCCCCGTCATATCCGGATATTCGATAAACATAACTGCATCGTTATTTATGGCTGTTATAACGCTCCAATGAATACCCTGGAGCGAAGCCTGGAACTGGAGAAGCAGCTGAAGGCATTATCTGATCGGAACCGCATTATGATTCTGCGGATTCTCCATCAGCACAAGGAGTACGGGGCAAGGCTTGCGAACACACTCGATTTAACTACTGCGACGATCTCGCATCATTTGGAAATATTGAAGCAAGCCGGCTTGATCGTTGAGGAGAAGGTTGGCAACATTAAATATTTCGAGCTTGATCATTCCAGGTTCGGGAAGCTGCTGCAAGAGCTGAGTTCTTTTGTGCAAATGGAATAGCTGTGAATTAGACGATCATCCGTTAACCGGGTGGTCGTTTTTCATTTCATCACAAAAATGTACTTGCCTAAAACAGAAATCAGATGCTATTTTAATATAAGACATTTATCTTATATAAGAAAGGTGATCATCTTACATGAGCGCAGAAATCATTCAGGTGCATAATTTGAAACGGACCTATCAAACCGAGGAAGGTATTTTCAAAAAAAAGAGAAAAATCGTTGAGGCTCTTCAGGGTATCAGCTTTTCTGTGCATGAGGGGGAGATTCTCGGATTACTAGGTCCAAACGGTGCAGGTAAAACAACAACGATTAAAATATTGACCACGCTGCTAACGCCGACCTCCGGCGAGGTTCGTATTCTCGGGCTTGACCCGGTGAAGGAATTCAAGAGGCTGCACTCACAGATCAACTTTATTCTCGGCGGAGAGCGCAATCTGTATTGGCGGTTATCAGCCTATGATAATCTCGCTTATTTTGCAGATTTATATAAAGTCCCCCGCCAGGTGCAGAAGAGCAGGATTCCACAATTGCTGGAACTGGTAGGTTTGAGCGAAGTTGCCCACCGCAGAGTCGAAACCTTCTCCAAAGGCATGAAGCAAAAGCTGCAGGTTGCCCGCGGTTTGGTGAACGAGCCGAGAATTCTGTTCCTGGATGAACCGACGATCGGGCTTGACCCGGTGAGCGCAAGGCAGCTGCGTGATATTCTGCGTGAGTTAAGGCAGCAAGGAACAACTATCCTGCTCACTACGCATTACATGCCTGAAGCGGATGAGCTCTGCGACCGGATAGCTTTTATAGATAAAGGGATAATTTCTGTACTGGACACTCCAGAGGAGCTTAAGAAGCGAATCGATCAAATTTCCGTTGTAACCTGCAGCATCTCTGAATTGACGGAGGAGGAACGGGGGATAATTACGGCGCATCCGGCAACCCTCCATATGCAAATTGATCAGCCAGAGCAGCTGCAGCGATTGCGTATTCAAACCCGCCTTCCCCAAGAGCTCATCATGGAGCTGTATCATATTGCAGGCCCGGTAAGAATGGCGAATTTGTCGATTACAACGCCTACTTTAGAGGATGTCTATATTCAAATATTAGGCGGGGATGCCTCATGAGTTACACCCTTACCCCGGATCTGAGATCCTTACTCCATACGATTAAAGTACATATGAAGCTCTCGCTCGCTCGTCCAATGTTCCAGTTTATTATTTTCCTGATGCCATTCCTGTTCTCAACCATAGCGATATTGGTATACGGAAATTCCTCTGCGGAGCAAATTTTTCAGTATGTTGTGCTGGGCTCCGGGTTCATTACCCTTTGGTCCTCCATCGTATTCTCTTCAGCCAGTGATGTTAACCGTGAGAAGTACTATGGAACTTTAGAACTGTTGTTCACAGCCCCTATCCCATTCGGGCTTACGCTGGCCGGCAAAATTATAGCCAACACCCTATGGGGAACATTATCCATGCTTATTTCTTATTGTTATTTAATCGTCATTTACCGCGTTCCAGTGATTATTGGGCATCCGTTGCAATTCATACTTGCTTACCTATTTGTCCTATGCGCGCTATCGGTCTTCTCCTTCTTTCTTGCTATGTCTTTTACGCTGTCCCGTCAGGCTTATGCCCTGATGAACATGTTGGAATATCCGGTGTATCTCATATGCGGGTTCATGTTTCCCGTCTCCGTACTTCCGGACTGGGTCAAGCCTTTATCCTGGGTGCTGCCCCCTACTTGGGCCATAGAATTACTAAGAATCATTAGCAGGAAGGATATGAAACAGGATGAGCTTATTGTTGCTTGGGGAGCACTGCTGATGTTAACCGTCTTTTATCTCGTTATTTCTCTTGCCTACTACCGGCTTGTAGAGAGACGAGCCAGAATAAATGGAAATTTAGGGGTGTTCTAAAATGAAATCTGTTGCCCGGTTTTACCGTCATGCGCACCTATCGTTCAAAGCACTGTTCGGCTGGCTTAATCCCGGTGTCTATCTGATGGTTATGGTCATTAACCCGTTAAGCCAATTGCTCTTCTTCGCAATGCTGGCCAAATACGCTTTTCAGGGAAGCAATCTTGCCGGTTATGTGGTTTCGAATGCGCTTCTGTTGTGCGTGATGAACGCGGTCTTCGGCATGATGACCGTTATCAATACTGACCGACAGATGGGTACACTGCAATTGGTAGTGGCAAGCCCTGCCAGCAAAATTGCCGTCTTTTTTGCCCGGGCTATATTTCATATTGTCAGCGGCCTATTCACGGCAGCTCTTGGACTCGCTTTCGGAATGCTGATCTTTGGGCTTACCTTCTCGGGTGAGCAGCTTGCATGGCTTGGCCTCGTGTGGACCGTATCCATTTCCGCTGCCTGCGGACTCGGGTTTGTGATCTCAAGCTTTGCGCTCTGGTCACCGTCGATGCATATCTGGTCCAATCTGCTTGCAAGCGTGTTACTTCTGTTCAGCGGAGCCAGCTTCCCGCGTTCTCATATGCCGGACTGGATGTACAGATTATCTGAATTTTTCCCGCTAACAAGAGGTGTAGAAGCGACGAAACTGCTCATTCGTACCGGGGATAATGGATTTACAACCCTCCTTACCCAGATGGCCGTAGAGGGTTTGCTTGGATGCGGCTTTTTTCTCCTGGGTATACTGCTGTTCTATTATGCGGAATATTTAGCAAGGGTTAAAGGCAATATGGAGATGGAGTAGGATACATAAGGCCTTCAGGAATGAAGGTTTTATTCGTTCTTCCAATAGACATCAATCTTCATGCCAGGATATGGTATCCTAGATTACAGGTGAATATTAGGGGGATACGTACATGATTACCGCTACAGCGGCAAGAATCATAAATTTTTTGCCGGATAAATGGGTCACATCCATATCGAAAAATATAATAAATAATTACCTGAACAAATATGCAAATATACATATAACCGGCAGTGAAAACTTAAAAGAAATACAAACACCCACTATTTTTGTAAGTAATCATCTAAGCAATTCGGATGGATTAGTGCTGGACAAGGCTCTAAAAGCGATTGATCCTACTTTTGTAGCTGGGGAAAAGCTGTCAAATAATGCAGTGACCAGCATCGGTGTCCATGTACTGAAGACTACTACTATTAAGCCCAATACCGCTGACAAAGAGGGTCTCGAAAAGATAATAAAGCTTGTTAAACAAGGGGAAAGCTTACTGATCTTTCCGGAAGGAACCCGAAGCAGAGCCAGCAGTTTGATTGAAGCGAAGAAAGGTATCCTTCTTATAGCAAGATTAACCGGAGCTCCCATTGTACCTGTCGGGTTATATGGGACAGAGAAGCTTTTACCCATTCATCAAGATGGCGATATGAAGGCGGAAACGTTCAATAAGGCAGATGTGCATATCCAGATCGGACAACAATTTGAATTACTCCAGCGGGCGAAGGATCAGGATAAAAAAGAATATGAAGAGTTCACCCTCACCTACATAATGAAAAAAATAGCAGAATTATTACCCGAAGGCTATCGGGGAGTCTATAAATAATCTGAGCCATCCTTTGAAATTTCTAGGCCATCCTTTGCGGATGGCCTTCTTTCAGTTCAGCGACTTGCCCCAGGCGCAGTAATCAGAATCTTACTGGCAAGAGCAATGGTCTGTGTACGTTCCGCTTCAGTAAGCCCTGCGGTTACCTCCGTAATCTGACGCTCAATCTGCTCGCCTACTTCATGAATAATCTGCCACCCCGCAGCAGTTGCCCTCACATTGAATCCCCGTTTGTCGGCGGGTGACACGATTCGCTCAACCAGTCCGCGTCGCTGGGCCCGGTCCACCAGTCCGGTAATGCTGGATTTATCGAGTCCCAGATGCTTGGCCAGCTGCAGCATGCCCGGTTCCCTGTCGCGCAGGATACCCAGCAGCCGAATCTGAATGATCGAGAGATCATGCTCCGCCCCTATTCTGGCGAGAATGTTCTGGATCAGGAAGGATAGCTGCACCAGACTGTCCACAATCGACAGATCATCCAGCTTATCAAAAGAATCATCGTAACTGCTCATATACGCCCCTCCGGGATTCATCATTTATCTAACCTGCTGTCCACATTGTATCATAATCGCCGTTGACTTTGTACGTGAAACAAACTATATTTGTTTGTATTACAAACTTATTAGTTTGTTTTACAAACAAAAAAACGCCCGTGGGGCAAATGGAGGCCAATATTATGTATGCTGCTATTGTACGATCCTTCGATTCAGGTCCGAAATATGAAATCCACGATACTCCGGTACCCTTGGGAGAACATGAAGCTCTGGTTGATGTGCTTGCAGCCGGATTGCATCTCCGGGTACGGGCACAGGCTAATGGCTCTCACTATACCAGTACGGATGAATTGCCGCTGATCCCTGGTGTTGACGGGGTAGGAAGGCTGCCGGACGGTCAGTTAGTCTATTTCGTTACAACAGATACTGCTCTAGGATCTTTTGCCGACAAAACCGTAATTGACCTGCGGCGCAGTGTGCCAATTCCGGCTCATGCCGATCCTGTGCTCATCGCTGCCGCTATGAATCCGGCCATGTCAGCCTGGGTGACCCTGCGCCGCCGGGTTCAGGCGAAGTCCGGGTTCAAGGTTCTGATTCTGGGCGCTACCGGCAATTCCGGACAGATGGCTGTCCAGATCGCCAAGCTTATGGGCGCCAGTCAGATTATCGCTGCCGGGCGGGACCCGGAGCGTCTCCGTTCGCTTACGCCGCTCGGCGCTGATGTAACAGTGTCGCTTGCGGGTGATCCACAAGCATCCGCCCTGCGCCTCGGCGAGGCTGCTTCCGAAGTGGATATCGTTCTTGACTATCTTTGGGGCGAACCTGCCGGGCTGGCTATGATTCCGCTGCTGACCCGCCGGGCTGACCGCAGCCGGCTCTTGACCTGGATCCAGATTGGTTCTGTTGCCGGAGCGGATGCCGCTATCCCTTCTGCCGCACTCCGCTCGGCCAACTTCCAGATCATCGGCAGCGGCCAAGGGTCTGTGACTCCGGCCGGATACTTAGCCGAATTCCCGGCGCTCATCGATGCGATTGCTGGAGGCAAGCTTATTGCGAACCCAATTGCTTGTCCGCTGTCCAAGATTGAAGAAGTGTGGAATACGCCGACAGGCAGTCAGCAGCGGGTAGTATTCACGCCGGAGAATTAAGTAATCCCCTGACCTGGATTATCTAAGCAGGCCCTTGTCCGGCTTTTGTCAAGCTTTGTTATCCCGGTTGTAACTTCTCCTCTTGATAAATCTGGAAAGTGAGTGATAAACTTAGCAGGGCATCCCGCATAAGGAAGCATGCTTACTCTCTACAAAACAGGAGGCCGAAGAATAATTGGCGATTTATTTAGTAAGACACGGCAAAGATGATGAAGGATTCCGTGGCGGATGGAGCCAGCGGGGACTAATCACGCAAGGTTACCGACAATCTGAGAAGCTCGGCCGCTATCTTCAAGATAACCAATCTTCATTTAATATAAAGCGCATTGTCAGCAGTGATCTGCAGCGGGCTCTGGATACGGCTGGTGAGCTGGCAAGAGAACTCAGATTGCCGATAGAGCGCAGTATGGACTGGAGGGAAATGAATAATGGCGTGATCGCCGGCATGCCGAACGAAATCGTAAATGAACGGTTTCCGGGTTTGTATTTCTCCGGTTTACGGATGGACGAGCGCTATCCCGGCGGCGAAAGCCCGTTGGAGTTCTTCACACGCATCAAGGAAGCGTTCGGCCGCTTATGCGAAGAACAGGCCAACCGACATCCGGAAGGTAACCTCATGATTGTTACTCACGGCGGAGTCATTAACATCATCTATCATATTATAAAAGAATTAGACTGGAACAACCGCGGCAGTAAATTCCCGGCTTCCTATACCGGATTGCACACCATTGAGAATCAGGACGGCAAATGGATCGTTTCCCTTGAGAATTATACTGTGTAGCTTACAAAAAAGGCAGACCCGCCAGCCATTATGAACTGTGACCCACAAGAAAGACACTTTGAAAAAAGTGACCTTCTTGTGGGTCTTTTGTGTTTTAATCAGAATATTGGAAAAGGAGCGGGATAAGACTGTGGGAAATTTAAATCGAACCCTATTTACGGAAGATATCATCAGAAGATTAGAGAAGAATCCAAATGTTCAGCGAGTATCCGAGACGAATATTTCGTATACTGCTGAGTTTAAGTTGGCGGCAGTGAAGGCCTACAACGAGGGGACACCCCCGTCAGAAATATTTCTTAAGGCGGGCTTTGACCTAAATCTCATCGGTTCTAAAAAACCAAAGCATAGTTTGAAACGCTGGAGAGATAGCTTTGCTAAATATGGTGAACTGGGACTACTGGAAGAACGGCGTGGCAAAGGCAGCGCTGGACGAAAGCCTGCATGTGCCTTGTCTGCTGACGAAGAACTGAAGCGCGCAAAGGCGAAGATTAAATTACTAGAAGCTGAGGTCGACTTTCTAAAAAAGCTCGAAGCGCTCGAACGGAACCAAGGAAAACCTTAACACCTTCGGAGCGCTACGAAATCATTTATCACACCCTGAGAGCCCATGGATTAAGCCGTATGACTCGTTATCTATGTGGAGTCGCCGCTGTGAGCACCAGTGGCTATTACAGATGGCTGGGCGCCGAGCAAAGGCGTCAACTTCGTGCAGCCGACGACGAGCGCGACCTTGTTCTTATTAAGCAACACTTCAACGCATTACAAGGAAGAGCTGGCGCTTTGGTGATTAAGATGCGTTTGGAGCATCTCAGCGGTGTCACCATGAATCACAAGAAGATTCGCCGATTAATGCGTAAATTTAACCTTGTCGCAGCCTTACGGCAAGCTAATCCGTACCGTAAGATGGCAAAGGCAACGCAGGAGCATCAGACCTGCGCAAACTTACTGAAACGCCAATTTGACCAGAAAGAGCCGGAGAAAGTCTTTCTAACCGATATCACCTATCTGCGGTACGGAAACGGACAGTGGGCTTATCTTTCGTGCATAAAAGATGGAGCAACCCGGCAAATTCTTGCTGACTGTGTAGCAGGGACACTAGAGTTACCACTCGTTGAAAAAACCATTCGGCGTCTGCTGGAACGGCTTGATGGAAATCTTCATCCAGAAGCCATTTTCCACTCCGATCAGGGCATGCACTACACACATCCTAAAACTCGTCTCCAAATTGAGCAGGCAGGTTTTCAACAGTCCATGTCCCGTAAAGGGAACTGTTGGGACAATGCATCGATGGAGTCGTTCTTTGGGCATATGAAAGATGAAATGAGCGTTCGAGATTGTCAGAATCTCACAGAAGTCAGGGCTCGTGTTTCGGAATATATTGCCTACTATAACTCCGAGCGATACCAATGGACATTAAAGAAGATGACTCCTGACGAATTCAGAAGTCATCTCCTTGCGAGCTAGCTCTAGGGTATTTCTTTTAAACCGTCCTCAAATCGGGTCACAGTTCATTACGGCTTTTGAGTCTGCCTTTTTTTCAAACCTAAATCTATTCTTCTAACTGAACATCCGGACGGTCCGGCAGCTGTTCAAGGTAACTGTTAGACATATTCAGCAGCCGCTGCACGTTATTGAACTGTGCCTCAGTCGATCCGCCAGCAATCACCGAATTATCCTTCTGGCTGAAGTTGGTTCCGTCCGCGTAGGCTTCTCCGGTTACATAAATACTTGAATTATTGATAAAAGAGCCCGTCGGCAGGAAATGCCGGACCGGTAACAAATTAGTCTCCTGATTCAGCAGATCCTCCCCGAAGTGAAGCTGATTCTGAACGGAGACGCCCAGCAGATTGGCTACAGTCGGCAGAATATCAATCTGTCCTCCGGTATGACCGACCTCGGCAGGCAGTATTCCGGACGGTGAGTGTACAATGAACGGGATATTGAACATGTCGGTATAACCGTACTCATACCCGATCAGCTCTTTCAGCCAGTCCTTCTCCTTATCGCCAAGCGCATAGAGCGGTACGCCCTGGTGATCCCCGTAGAATACAATCAGGCTGTCGTCCCACACTCCGCTGGCCTTAAGTTCATCCAGGAACTGCCCCATCGCATAATCCGCATAATTCTGGGATTGGATATAGTCGCCAAGCAAGGTCCCCTGATACTGCTCAGGCAGAGTCATCTTAAGCTTATCCTCCGGCAGACGGAAAGGATGATGAGCACTCATGGAGATGACCATGGCATAGAACGGTTCTTCCTTCGCATCCAGAGCGGCCAGCTCGGGAACGGTTTTGGCGAACAGCACTTCATCTGAAGATCCAAAAGCAATAGGGTCATCGTCGCCATAGAAGCTCTGATCATAATACTTGTCGAATCCGATGGCTTTGTAGAGTTCTTTACGGTTCCAGAATTCCACACTGTTGGTATGGAAGGTATACGTCTGATAGCCGTCTGATTTCAGCAGACCCGGCAGGCTCGGCAGCGTTTTGTTCATATAATTGGAAGAAGTCGCCGGCTCATTCTTGGGTACATAAAAAGAAGTATTCACCACGAACTCCGCGTCCGAGGTTGTGCCCTGGCCCGCGTCCGTGTAAAAGTTATTAAAGTAGGTATTGTCTTTCACCAGCTTATTAATGTTCGGCGTAACTTCCTGCCCGTCAATGGTCAGGCCGATCAGGAAGTTCTGGAGGGATTCCATCTGTACCACGATCAGATTCTTGCCTTTGTCGGCAGCGAAATACTGCGGGGACTCAGGCACGGTAATACCTTTCAATTCATTCACAGCCGTCTGCGTAATCTCTTTGTTGTCGATGATTTTTTCCTTCTCTGTAGTGTCGGCGAACAGGGTATATACCTCGTAGTTGAGAATGCCCATACTCTCGGCTTTCTTGATCTCATTCATACTCGCATGGTTCGGCCAAATATTGAAGATACACAGTCCGATGGAGACAGCAGTGATCACTGTCAGCACCGGCCGGTTCATCCGCACGGTACCTCTTTCTTTCCAGCGTGAAATATATTTTGGACGGAACATCAGGAACAGGAAGAACACGACGTCTACGAAGATAAACAGATAATAAGGGGTGATGAGGGAATAGGTGCTCTCCCCTACCTTCGTAACTTTGTCGGCCTGCTGCAGCGCATGATACGTCGCAATGACGCCATAATACTTGTAGTACATCAACACAGCGAAATAAATGACCGTTATAAAAAGATTGGCCACCATGTAATAGAGAATCTTCCGCTTGCGTGCCAGCCACTCGATGAGACTGAACACAATGAGGAAAAATGGAATTTCCGTAAACATTGTGCCCCAGTTAGGCCCGTCATTAAAAACAACATACCACGCCACCCCACTCTTGAGCAGCAAGAGAAAAGTGAACAGCAATATAGGCTTGTTGCGGATATCAAATGATTTTTTCATAAGTAGTCTCTATCTCCTTCTATTTCAGAAAGAATTACATCACGTTTCAATAATATGCACAGCATGCGGTCTTTGCTCCAGCTGTTGCCATAGAAGGACTAGCGATGGGTCACTTCCTCACATTTGTTGTAGGCGTAAATTGTACTACTGAATTAAAGCACAAATTACGTAGGTTATCAACCTATTTTAATTACTCAGATAAAAACGGCAATGCCGTCCTCCGGGGACGGCATCTGTTTCATCCTTCATACTCGAAGGGATCGTCGCACGAGTAAATCTCATCGAAAAATCCGTTATACAGAATATCGTCTTCCAGGCATTTAATGAGAAAAGACAGCCGCCCGTCACATTCCGGTTCCCCGCCGTTATTCCGCATGACCTCGAAGGCATCCACAACACTTTCCATCAGGGTTGCTTGGATGAATAAAGGCAGCTGATCCAGCACAGCCGGTTTAATCCGGGTCTCTGACCGGTACCCAGCGAGAACGGTTGCAAAGTAAGCATCCATGAATTCCTTGCGTTTACCCGGATCGGGTTCAAATTGTATCCAGCCTACTCCATGTGTCCAGAGAGCTGCCAGCTCAAACATATACCAGCCGAAACAGCAATTGTCGAAATCGTATACAGTAATTTGTCCGGTATCATAATCTATTGAATAATTCCCGTCATTGAAATCGAAATGTAGCATTCCGTAAGTCTCCCCGTTCACTTCCACTTCTCGCAGGGTGTTAAGCAGCTCAATCAGCTTCCCCTTAAGCAAGGTCAGGGATTCAGGAATCAGCTCATCCAGATATGCGGGATTGTATTTGTCAAAAAAGCTATACCGGCGATGGACCGGCGTGTACTCTTTGGATAACTGATGCAGTTTCCCCAGCACTTTACCGCAGTTATAATAATATTCGGTAATGGGCACTCCTTCCCTGTACCGGTAATGATGCTCCACCAGCATTGTTCCTGCAGCCTTAGTGAACAGGCTGACAAAATACCTGTGATTATCGTGAGTAATCTCTTCCAGCAGATTCCCGTTCCGGGAGCTGATCACATTCGCGACGCTGCCTCCATGCTCATACAGGTAGCGGACATACTCCAGTTCACCCAGGAAATCGTCGCGGCTCCGGTCAGGCAGGAAAGCGAACCTGAGTATTTTGGGGCTGGCGCCTGCTTTTTCACAGGTGTATACAATATTACGCCCTCCCTCATGCGCTTCAATCTGCTCGAACTCGTAGCCGTTTAACCCGTACAATTCGGATACCAGGGGAAGTAAGTGTGCAGTACTTTTCTGGGCAACCTCAATATAGTTTATAATATCTCCTCCAAATCTAATTTGCGCGGCGATTTCCTGTGCCGGAATCCCAACCACCATATTTTACCAAAGAAGCCACTTAAGCTCCAGGGATAGTTTTTATATATTCAAACTTTACTGCCATTTATTTCTTTTTGTTTCCATACAACCATCCGCCACTGATTGAGTTCACTTCGCCCTTAGCAATGATTAGAATGCCATTTTACTGATCCGCACAAAGAAGAAAAGATCTTGTATATTCAGACGTATCCGACTGAATAATAAATAACCAAACACAAAAAACAGCCCCGGTCATTCGCTGACCATCGAGCTGCTTTCTATTCTTATAAACAACCGTTCGAAGGAATTACGCCTGCGGTTAAGACGTATAACTCTTACCCAGTCCCAGGCTGGTCAGCAGTTGTCTGTAGGCAATCGATGTCCGGTCTGCCGGGATATGGGCTTCCGCCTGCAGATCGAGCGGCAGATCCTCCGGAGTCTGCGACTCCACCATCTCCGCGTCCTCCTGGAACACCTGCAGATTGAACTTAATCGTATCCTCTACAGGGGCGCTCTTGTCAAAGTTACGGGAGATCGGGCAGAACAGCCGGGTATAGCGGGCGGATACCGGGGAGGCACAGTTCAGAATCTTCAGCCTGCCCTCATCCGGGAAATAGACAGTCAGCGAAGCGGCAAACGGTGCAAAGACGCGGAACTCGCGCAGCCACATGAACCCTTCGGGTGCAGGGTTCTCCTGACCTTTGCCGTAGTTGCTGACCGTGCTCCAATACTCCGCTACCAGCTCCGTATCTCCTTCACGCCATACTTTATACTGGGGGACCTCTGTGTTGTTGCGGTCACCGAAGGTTGCCGTATGCACGTAAGCGAAATGCGATACATCCAGGAAGCCTTCCATCTGCCGCCCGGAGGAACCGGCAATATCAAAGCTCGGAATTAGAATATTAATGTAGTCGGGATCCTCCCAGGCCGGAAAAGACGGGATTTGCTCCGGTGCGCCGGCAAGGCAGGTCCAGATCAGGCCATAACGTTCAACGGCGGGATAGACAATCAATTTCAATTTGGGTGAGATCTTGCTGCTTGGATGCGCCGGCACCGCCGTACACTTTCCTTCACAATTATACCGGAAGCCGTGATAAGGGCAGACAATCTCACCGTTCTCAACCCAGCCCTTGCTTAAGGGCGCTCCACGGTGGAAGCAGAGGTCCCGGGCAATGACCACCTTGCCTTCGCTGCGGTACAATACCAGCTTCATATCCAGCAGCTTCACCGGAACAGGTTTATCCTGAACCTCATCTGCGGCCGCCACCGGGTACCAATACTGGGCCAGTATACGCCAGTCTTCTGGCGAGAAGGTGCAATCACGCGGGAGCTCCAGTTGTTCCTGCCGTTTCTTTTCCTCTATCATGACCGCTCCACCTCTCAATTCGCTATGAATGCATAAGATGATTTAATTATATGTTAGAATAACTAACTTGTTGTGTATATTTTAAACTGATTTCGCTGCTAAAATCAATTACAAATCCATTATTTTTGTAATTTCGCCTAAATTACACCCGTCAATGTTATGCATCATGACATAACGAGGGCAAAACCTTAATAGATGTATATTCAGGCCATCCTCCGCAAAAGTTAACTGTTGCGCTACCGTAAGCTGCAATACATACAACATTGTGAATGGTACCGCTTTGCACACTGGTCACCGGGTGCTTTCAAGTATATATGTCTAGTAAGATTCGCCTAATAATAGTTTCTAAAAATAACTTGCTTTATTTAAGTTATAAGCTATAATAAAAACATAAGAGCTACTTCAAAAAACTTACAACCACATTCGAGGAGGAATTACAATGACAACATTAAACATCGGAATTATTCTGGGAAGTACCCGCCAAGGCCGCGTTAGCCCGCAGGTAGGCGAATGGGTGAAAGGTATTGCAGATGCACGCGGAGATGCCAATTACGAAATCGTGGATATTGCCGACTTCAAACTACCGCTTCTCGGTGAAACCGACAGCTATGCGGAAGCCCAAGCGTGGGCAGCCAAGCTGGCAACACTGGACGGCTTCGTATTTATCGTACAGGAATATAACCACAGTCTTACCGGAGCACTCAAGAATGCCCTGGACTCCGCCCGTGAAGAATGGAACAACAAGGCAGCCGGTATCGTAAGCTATGGTTCAGCCGGAGGCGTCCGCGCCGCTGAGCATTTACGCGGAATTCTCGGCGAGCTGTCCGTAGCTGATGTTCGCGTACACCCTCTGCTCTCATTGTTCACTGACTTCGAGAACGGCTCCGTCTTCAAACCAGCCGATTTGCATATCGCCAATGTTAACGCCATGCTCGATCAGGTTCTGGCCTGGAGCGGCGCCTTGAAGACTTTGCGTCAGTAAATAAAAGGTAATGGCAACGCATCAACGTCATTAATATAGGAAAAAAGGGGTCTCAACCGCCAGAAATGGCTATTGAGACCCCTTTTATATTGAGATGGGTTGATGGAAGGATAGATAGGATAGCGGAACTATGTGAGAATGCTGCGCGAACAGACTGTTGCTCCAAGCGCTGTGAGAATAACGGAATACGACTACTCCACATACTCTAATCGTTGCCAGCAGAATGGAGTATTTAGACATAAATGTTGCACGTTTTGCAACTTGTATTGGCATATACCAAGGTGTTCAGGCAGATGGTTGTATGAAATACAATAATTGTCACGCTAAACCGCATACTGGAGGAGAATTGCTGTTTTTTGTACAACATTATCGGATTCGGGCCGAAGTTATAGGTTCAGCCGATACCTCCATCCATACGCACAAGTCTAATCCTATCTTTAAGATGATTCATCAGGGACACCCGCTCCTTCTTATCGTGACAGCAGCCTGCTGATCAGCTCCCGGCGGCTGGACACGCCTGCTTTGGCAAAGATTGATTTCAGGTGATCCTGAACGGTATAAGCAGAGATATGGAGCGACTCCGCCAGTTCCTTGGTGGATAACCCCAGCAGCAGCATCTCTGCAAGCTGTTTCTCGCGTGCGGTTAAGGTAAAGGCATAGGCCAGCAGGCGGAATACATCGGAGGATCTGGCATTTACAAAAGAAACGGCCAGCATACCTTCCGGACCGTCCAGCCTGCTGGCCGTAACGGTCAGATAAGCCCCATCCCCGGTTTGGAGGCATATTTTAGCGCTTGAAGGGACAGCACTGGAAGCTTTCTCCTCCGCTACAACCCGTAAGCACACGGCCCGGACCGGCCCCGGCAATACTCCCGCATCCAGACGTTCGAACTGCCGCATCTGCTCCAGCCAATAATTCGCCGCTGTATTCGCACTCAGCGTAACCAGCCGCTCATTCAGCATCATAATTCCGTTATCTTCCGGTGCTCCGCTGTCCGAATCCTTGCCGGGCTGCGATGTGGCGTAACTGCGCAGTCCGGCAGCAACCAGCGGAGCAACGGAAGCGATCCGGGCACATTCCTGCGCTTGAAACGGATGGCTATCCAGCGGACGGAACAGAGTCAGGAAGCCCCAGCAGACCCCGCCTGCCATGAGCGCTGCGCGCAGCTCATCTCCGAATCCGGCGGGCTGCAGTACTTTGCGGTAACGTTCACTCTTCTCAAGGCTTCCGCCCGTAACTCCGCTTAAGCAGGCTACCGGAAGCTCCCCCTTGGCCAAGTGCTCATACTTCATATAATCCTCATGCAGATATTCATATTCGAACAATACAGAGTGCACTGCTGAAAGCCCCTGCTCTGTTACCGCTCCGGTGGTAAGAAGCGTATGCGGATCTACTGTCGTGCAGCAGGCCGCAGCAAACGGAATAACGGAACGGAGTTTAGCGATAACCGCTTCCCTGTATTGCTGTGAATTCATAGCTCCCCCGCCCCGGGCCGGGTCCAGCTTCAGAATGCTTTTCATCGCCTCGTTCATCTTGGTGTCCTCTCTAAATCCCACATATGTGGGATGGTCTCCCGTCCTTGAAATCCGGATAATGAAACATAATTCCTATTATATCGCAGGCAAGCTTACATTCAATATTCAAGGACGGAGAAGATACAATGAAAACAGATATTATAGTCATCGGCGGTTATGGTCATGTCGGGTCACAGATTTGCCGGCTTCTTGGCGAGAAGCATCCCGGGAAGGTCTATGCGGCGGGAAGAAATCTGAAACGTGCTGAAGAGTTCTCCCGCAGTACCGGCGGGTATGTGAAGCCGCTGCGTCTGGCGGCAGAGGAGCCGCTGGACCAGAAGCTGCTCGAACGGGTGAAGCTGGTTGTAATGTGTCTGGATCAGCAGGATACGCGGCTGGCAGAAGCCTGCCTGCAGAGCGGTACGCATTATATAGATGTCTCGGCGAACGGCGAATTCCTCAGCAAGCTGCAGAAGCTGGACCTGGTGAAGAATGGCCTCCAGGCTGCAGCACTGCTGAGTGTCGGCCTGGCTCCTGGCCTGACCAATCTGCTCGCGGCAAGGGCCATGCAGGAGCTGGAGCAGACGGAGTCCATTGACATCTCCATTCTGCTTGGGCTTGGAGACAGTCATGGACAAGCCGCTCTGGAGTGGACCGTGGACAACCTGGGGGCAGTCTTTGAGATTACTGAGCATGGCAAAACGCGTACGGCTTCAAGCTTCACGGAAAGGAAGTCCACTGATTTCGGCTTGGGTCTGCGGACCCGGACAGCCTACCGTTTTCCTTTTTCGGATCAGCAGACGCTGCCTGTAACTTTAGGCGTTCCATCGGTGTCCACCCGGCTCTGCTTCGATTCCCGCATCTCCACCTCCGCTGTTGCTGTACTGCGCAGACTAGGTCTGCCCGCACTGCTGCTGCGGAACAGAACCTGCCGTAACTTCGCTGTCCGGGCTTTCGGCAAATTCCGGTTCGGCTCGGCACGCTTCGCGGTTAAAGTGGATGCCTATGGGCTGAAGAACGGCAAGCCCATGCAAATTGAATATGGAATAACAGGTGTACATGAAGCAGACATTACTGCAATAACTGCGGCTGGTGTAACCCTTAACCTCTATGAATCCGCACCTCCGCCAGGTGTCTATCATATTGAGCAGTTATTCACACTGCAGACGGCAGGGAACCATCTGTCTCTGGCATACACCGGGGAAGCCGGAACCAGTCAAGGTATGACTTATTCTCTGGAAGGCGCTACTTTCTGGAACCGGTGACCGGTACAACAGATTCTCTTTTGAACTTACCTGCACGCCTATCCTCCGGGCAGTTCTAATTCCTGACGCCTTCCTGAATACAACAAGGCGGCCGTTAACATAACGGCCGCCTTGTTTATGATATTTTATTGGATTACGGATGAAATGAATCTGGCCATCTCCCCACTGGTCTCATTCAGCTTCTCAATGACATCGCTGAACTGGGTTACGAGCTCAGCCTGCGCCGAAGAAGACAAGGCAATTGCCTCAATCTCCTGCTCCATCTCCCGGATCGAACGCTGCACCGTGCTAAGAGAATCCTCGATCGACTTCGTGGCTTCCTTCGTATGCACCGACAGCTTGCGGACCTCTGTCGCCACTACACCGAAGCCTGCGCCCTGCTCTCCGACCCGCGCAGCCTCAATCGCCGCATTCAGGCCCAGCAGATTCGTCTGCTCGGAGATCTCCCGGATGAATCCGGCCACCTTGTTCACCTGCTTGGACTCTTCCACCGTCTTGCGGGAATTCTCCAGAATCTGCGCCGTCGTTGCCGACAGCTCCTCAGACTGGGCTGCTACATTCTGCACCATGTCTGCCAGCTGGCCGCTGATCTGATTGATGCTCTCGGTCAGCTGTTCCATTTTATCTTCATTTTCCAGCGTATAGGCAATTGCGAAGGCCCCGATGACTTTACCTTCATCCCCATAAATCGGGACTGCCGAAGAAACTACAGTTGCTCCGTACAGCTCAGGTGACAACCGGTTTGTCGTGGCGCGTCCAGCCAGGGCATTTCCGAGAGACGGATCATCCGGTGAAACGGGACTTCCTTTGGTTAAGCCGAAATCCAGCACTTTGCTTGGCTCATAATAATGGAAAATTTCTCTATCCGTAATACCGATCATAATATCCTGTGCGTGAATCTGCTTGAACAAGGGTGCTGCTGCGATCAGTGCTGTTAAGTTATCCATAAGCATCTCCTAAATGTGAATGTTTAGAATTATTATCGACACATTTAACCGATTAGTGAAGAGTGCTGATTATGAATTATGAACGTCCTGAATTATAAACGTCCCGCCTTAACATGCTTAAGCTGAGCCACAATAATGACGCTGATGATCACAAGCAGAAACCAAGAGCTGATCTTGCCAAAGCCCACCAGATGCCAGCTTTCATGCTGGTCCGGATATTTCCAGGCATTAAAGAAGGTAGCGATATTCTCCGCCAGCCAGATAAAGAAACCTACAATGATGAAAGCCAATGTCAGCGGCATCCTGTACGTTCTGTCCTGCACCCGGTAAATGATCCATGTTCTCCAAAAGACTACCAGCACCAGCGCCGTCAGCCACCAGCGGAAATCCGGAATAAAGTGGTGGGTGAAAAAGTTCAGATAGATCGCTCCGCCAAGCATTCCCGCAGCAGCCAGCCCCGGCCAGCCGGTCATAGCCATCTTCAGTCTGCGCCAGATCTGACACATGTAGCTTGCCACACTTGCATACATAAACCCGCTATACAGCGGTACACCGAGCAGCTTCGTGAATCCCGGATCAGGATACGCCCAAGATCCCATTCGTATCTTATAGATCTCCAGCAGCAGACCAATCACATGAAATACGCAGATGACCTTGATCTCATCAAGGGTCTCCAGTCCAGTGCGGTACATAAGGTACTGCACGGTAAGCAGTATCAGCAGAATAACATCATAACGGTGGATAAATGGCACTTCTATTCTGCTTGTAAGCAGGAGGGTTCCAAAGATCGCAACGGGAAAGATGCAGCTCATCGCCTGGTGATAACCAAAATGCAGCAGTCGTGTGATTGATTTCAAAAAGTTCCTCTCCTCGCCGGCCGGGCTTCCCCTTCATTCAATAGATTCCGGGGTGTATACTAATATATCTCCGGGCTGACAATCCAATGCCTTGCATATCGCCGCAAGTGTTGAGAACCGGATGGCCTTCGCCTTGCCGTTCTTCAAGATAGACAAGTTAGCCATCGTTATACCTACCTTCTCTGTAAGCTCTGTTACGCTCATTTTCCGTTTCGCCAGCATCACGTCAATATTGATAATAATCGCCATGGTCGTCACCTCAGACTGTCAAATCATTTTCAGATTTTAGTTCGATAGCTTCATTCAGTAGCTTCTGGAGCACCGCTGCGAATACAGCGATCACCATGGAAGCCAAAATAATGATCATTCCAATAACGATAATCCCCGGAGCGTCATCCCTCTCTGCCATGAGATAGAACAGCGGCATCCCTAAGACAAACATACTGCTGATGGCGACTGCACACCGTTTGATATTCTTCAGCACCTGTACTGAGGCATCCGAGAATGCCTTGTTCTGATCGATATAGCCTAACAGCTTAAAGGCTTGATAGAGGGCAATGTAAAAAGGTAGCGCCGCCCCATACAAATCGATCATTACGAGTGCCTGTATGTACGCATGCTCCGGATACAGCTCTGCTGCAAATTCAGCAATCTCCGGCACTACAAATACACATAGAGCAAGTGCAGCCATTCCAAACAGAATAATTACTGCCTTCAAAAAAGTGGTCGATCCTGGTTTACGTTTCATCAAAAAAACACCTCACTTCGTATTCGTGAGTTTAATTTATCACAATATTTATTGTTTATCAATATATTTATATTGATATATAATATATTATTATTGTTAATATCTCTGCCGAGCCGCGAATCGAGGCTACTGCACTGCAGGGCGGCAGGCAGCAAAGGGTACGACGGATTTGTGCTTGGCATTGTCACGGCATGACAATCACCGCAGAGCAGGATATAGAGCTCTATCCTTGCTTGCGGGTCTCTGTACGCCTTGCCAATATAAAACTTGCTCAAGAAGAGCTTCCCCTCTTCTTGTCTGGCCGAGATATATCCGACTGTGGAGCCGTCATTATGGATCAAGTAATATTCGTAGCCCTGATGATAGATCTGATTCGTAATCGCCGGAAGCGATTGGAACTTATCAATCATGTAATTAATCTGCTCGATTGTAATAATCGAAACATAATATTCGTGCCATATTTCTGCCGCCCATTGAGCAACCTCAGGAAAATAAAAAAGAGCCCCACACTTTCGTCATAGGGCACTCCAGACTACTAACTGGCTATTTTAAATAGAATACTTCTTTCAGGCTCTTGGATACCGGGCTGTGATCAGCGTTAGTCTCCATTAACGGCTCCATATACACCCACCACTTCCGGCAAATCTCCGTCTGCGACATCTGATCCCACCGCTCTTCGTCTTCAATCTCTACGTAAGCAAACAGGCTGCCCGTTTCTTCATCCAGAAAAATAGAATAATGATGTGCGCCATGGTTCTTCAGCTCTTCAGCCATCTCCGGCCACAGCTCATCATGACGGCGTTTGTACTCCTCATAAGCATCGGGATAAACATGCATAACACTCGCTTTTCTAATCACTGTTCAGCACTCCAGACGTATTGGGGTTTGGACAACATTGAATGAACTATACTGCACATTATATATGAACCAGTCTGGCAATCTCAATGGCCCCTGCTTCCGAGAAGTGCGTGTTATCCTCTGCTCCCTATCTTAATCTGCAACAATCTCTTCCAATGCTCTCCCGTCCCCGTGACCGAAATTGATCCCCAGAATTCTTCCCAGCGTCGGCGCAATATCGACCATTTCGATGTCGCCGATAGAGTAGTCCTGTTTAATCATGCCGCCGGAAACGACAAAATTGCACCGGTAGCCGCTTTTGTCAGGAGAATAACCATGCGTAGCATAACGAACTCCATGTGCCTGCAAATCGGTAACCAGCTGCTCCTCTAGACTCTCATCGAAACAATAACCGCGCCGCGCTTCAAGCATAAACATTGTATAGGGACTCGCATGAAGATCATCCAGATTCTCCCGGTTATACACACATTCAATTCCTGACGCCCCGTCCTTCATGTATTCTTCAACAGCCGTGAGTGCCTGCTGCTGCGCTTCCTCGTCTCCCGGCTGGACATGCAGGTACGCTGAACCTCCGCCGCACTGGAAGTACGCCCGCCATCTCATTACGCCGCCCTCTTCATAGATCAGACCCTTTGCCTGTAAAAGCTTGTTCAAATGCACTTTGTAGCGCACATTGAACTGACCATGGTCTCCGAGGACCATAATCACCGTATCTTGCCTGATCCCGGCATCATCCACAGCCTGCAGGAGCTCACCCAGCCGGTTATCCATGCGCAGGATGACTTCTTTCACCTCATCACTGTCTGTCCCATACAGATGTTTGGCATCATCCAGGTCAATCAGATGCATCATGAGCAGATTAGGCTTGTTGCGCTTAATCGTGTCTATCGCACACTTCGTTGTAAAGTCATCCAGGTAAGGCTGGGTAATCCCTTGCCTGATCCGGCCGTATTTCAGCTCCATCCGGATGCAGTAGGCGGGACTGCCACTTCTCAGCACCTTAAGTGCCTGATTCTCACCTTTCAGCGCCCTGATTTCCGGAATATTATAACGGATCGAGGACTTGCCCGAAACCGGCCAGAGGAGTCCGGCGGTACTGAGCCCTGCCTTACGTGCAGCATCATAAATTGTCGGTACCTTGACCGCCTCACGGAACCAGAACCAGCGCTGGTCCTCCTCCTTCACGAACGGCTGCAGCGGATTGTTGTGGTGAATACCGTGCTTGTCCGGATGAACGCCGGTAGCAATGGTGGTATGAACTACATAGGTGAGTGTGGGATATACACTCCGCAAGCGGTTGCTGTGGACACCTTGCTTAATCAGTTTGGATAAATTGGGCAGCCGGCTGGCCAGCTCCCAGTTGTCCTCCGAGAAGGCATCGTAGGAAATGACGATCAGATGTTTAGCTAATGGCGCGCGAGGCGTTGTCAGTTCCATGTTAGTTCCCCTTAGGTAGTGTGATGAAGATGAAGAATCCGATCAGAAACAGCGGAATTATGGATAAAATGCTAAAGCGGGCCTCGCCCGTTAACGTCGTAGTCAGTGACATCAGCGCCGGGCCGAGAATTGCCGCGAACTTGCCGAAGATATTATAGAAGCCGAAGAATTCATTGGAATTCTCCTTCGGGATGATTTTCGCGAAATACGACCGGCTGAGCGCCTGGATGCCACCCTGGGCCGAACCGATCAGCGCGCCGAGAATAAAGATATGCCACACTGAGGTGATGAAGAAAGCCGCAATACAGGAAATGATATAAGTGAAAATCCCGAAGATAATCAGCTTGCGGGCAGAGTGGGTTTTGGCCAGATTACCGTAGAGAATCGCACACGGAAAGGCAATGATCTGGATGATGAGCAGAATGCCCAGCAGGGTGAAAGTGTCCAGGGAATCCCCGCCCAGCACCGAAGTCGCATACGGCACCACCATTTTAATAATGGTATCTACCCCGTCGATATAGAAGAAATACGCGATCAGGAATACAAATACAATTTTGTGCTGGCGGATATTCATGAAGGTGTTCGCCATTCTTTTGAAGCTGTTTGCAACCGGATTGGGTTCAGGCTCAATATAGTAGCGCTGCTTCACATCTCTGATCATAGGCACAGTGAGCAGCCCCCACCATAGTGCAGTAATGATGAATCCGATCTGATAACCGATGGCCTTGTCCATCCCCATCATGAATATCAGCAGCAGGCTGATCCCAAACGGTATACAGCTGAAGATATAGCCGAAGGCGAACCCTCTGGTAGACACCTTATCCATCCGCTCATCATCTGTAATATCGACCAGGAAGGAGTCGTAGAAGATATTGGCCCCGGCAAACCCAACCGCTGACAGAATGTAAAAAGCAATCAGTAGCTGCCATTGTCCGCTATCCGGTGACACGAAGGCCAGGGAAGCCGTAGCAAGCACGCCTACCGCAGCGAAGAAGATAAAGAACCGCTTCTTCCTGTCCTTGTAATCGGCAATCGTCCCCAGGATCGGACTAAGCACCGCCACCAGAATACTGGCAATGGAATTGAAATAGCCCAAATCCATACTGCTGCCCACAGTGGTGAACATGCCGAAGATAATGGGCAAAAGCGCCGTAGTCACCGCCATCGAATAGGCAGAATTCCCGCAGTCATACAGAATCCATGATTTCTCCTCTTTACTCAGCTTCATCTAATCTTCTCCTCTAATAACCGATTGTTTCAGTTATATCACGCGAACATATGAAGCATGTTAATGGGATGTAAAATCACAGAATCTCTGGCTTAGTGGCTATAGCCTTCCCAATATCCTGCAATATACATGGTCATTATAACCTGAATTACCAAAGGAAAGGGTGAAAAATATAGATTAAGCTCACTAGATTCACAGAATATATATGGGCAGAGGGTGCTGCCGCAGAATGGAGACTTTTCAGTAAACACTGTAGAAGACATAAATGTTGTAAGTTTTACAGGCCTGTTGATTCCCCATATTATGGGATGGATATAATCCCCAAAACCCCTTTGTTCCTGAGCAGACTAAGTTGAACCTGCCACTCCAGCGGAAGACTAAATATACGCCAATGCTGCATAAATTCCCAAAGGGTCAGTTGAGCAAAGGCAGGCACGTTGGGGTGGATTTCATCATAAACGCGTTTCAGAAGCACATAGACAGCAAGGGCCACAAACAATTGGCTGTATACCGCATTTTCGGTGGTTCCAAATAGACATGGCACGTTCAGATGCTGTTTAATCCAGCGGAAAAAGACTTCAATTTCCCAGCGTGCCTTGTAGATTTCAGCGATCACATGAGCGGACTCTTTTCTCAAATCGGTCACGACCCGTACGACTTCACCCCGGTCATTTTCAAATTCTACGACCCGGTGGCGCTGAGCAGATTGGCACTTCCCTTGACCGATATAACAAGTAATATCACGAACAATTTTCGTTTCTCCCTCTGCGGGTCGCTGGAGTTCTCTTGGCTTCACCAAATGGAGATTGTCTTTGAGCCGAATCACAAACGACTGGCCCTGGAGCACATATTGATCCAATCTGCTGATTTTTCCATACGCCCGATCCTGTACCAAAATGTAGTCCGTATCTGCCAAGACTTCTCCAAACGGAGCGTCATTGCGCTTCGCGATCGATTCCTTCACGTTCAGGGGTGAACGCTGGCCATGCGAAAGAGCAACATGCAGCTTAATACCCCCTCTGAATTTTTTGTACGAGGCCCAAGGCATTCGAGAGTTCGCTGCCGTGACCGTAGTCGAGTCAATCAGCAAAAGATCTTTAGGAAGATTCAAATGCCGCCGGGTTTGGCGGTTACATTTCGTGACGAGCATTTGAAAGATACGTTTGAAGATTTCGTAAGGGACTTCACCGGCCTTGCCGGAAAGGGTGGAGTAATGAATTTCTGGCAAGTCAAAGCTTGGGCCTAAGCGGGCACTCTGCCGGAATCCGTCCCATTTGTGGTAGCAGGCTTGGACAAAGTAATCGAGCAGCAACCCGACGGTCATTTTGGTTCCTCTATCCACGTAGTCCTCGGTTTGTCCGGTCACCATTTGGACTTCTTCCGGTGTTAACACTTGTTTGAAAACGGCTAAAAATGGGGTATATTTATTCATGAGGTCGCCTCATTTCGGTTTGGTTTGGTCGTACTTACCATTACCCGAAATGGCGGCCTTTTTCGTCCCTTTTTTTGGGAAATCAACACGCCTATAAGTTTTACAACTTTGGATCATGGATAGTTAGGTATCCGGGAGGATTGTTGTATAAAATACAAGAATAATTCGGCTAAGCCGCTTGAAAAAGGTAAAATCCTGCATTTATACAACAATTCCGGATTTGGGGTGATATGAGAGGAACACTGAGACAATACTTAACCGTCTGCAAGCAGAAATGGCGCCTGTCCCGGAAGGTTCGGGAAGGCGCCATGCTTTTGATATCAGAAACCGGGCAGCCGTTCACGCCGCCTTTCGTTTATATACGCGCATCGCAAACAGATATGCGGCAATCATTATCCCCAGGCACCAGGCAAGTGCAGTCCAGATGTCATGTCCGGCAGGCTGCCCTGCCAGCAGGGCGCGGACCGCTTCCACTATTGAAGTTACCGGCTGGTTCTCAGCAAAAATACGGACAGCGCGCGGCATCGTTTCAGTAGGCACAAATGCGGAACTGATAAAGGGAAGGAAGATTAGCGGGTAAGAAAAGGCACCTGCGCCGTCTACCGATTTGGCGGACAGTCCGGCAATCACCGCGATCCAAGTCAGGGCCAGCGTGAACAGCGCCAGTATACCGGCCACGGCAAGCCATGACAATACTCCAGCCGGAGAGCGGAAGCCCATAAGGAGCCCTACAAGGATGATGACGGCAACCGAAATCGCATTGGACACAAGTGAGGTCAGCACATGCCCCCAGAGCGCTGCGGAACGTGCAATCGGCATCGAGTGGAACCGTTCGAAGATGCCGCTCTGCATATCCATGAACAGCCGGTAAGCTGTATAGGAGATGCCGCTGGCAATTGCAATCAGCAGGATGCCGGGCAGCAGGTAATTCACATAGTTGTCCGTGCCGGTCTGAATGGCCCCGCCGAGCACATAAACGAACAGGAGCAGCATAGCGATCGGAGTGATGGTGACTGTGATGATGGTATCCATGCTGCGGATAATATGGCGCATGGAACGTCCAAGCATTACGCTCATATCACTGAAGAAGTGCCTCACTGTCATTTCCATTTACTTTCCCTCCTTTTTAGCGGTGATGGCGAGGAATATCTCTTCTAATGTGGGTTGTTTCTCCACATACTCCACCTTGTCAGGCGGAAACAGCTTCTTCAGCTCGGCGAGTGTGCCGTTCGCAATGATCCTGCCCTCATGCAGGATGGCAATTTGATCGGCCAGCTGTTCGGCTTCCTCCAAATACTGCGTGGTCAGAAATACGGTCGTGCCCTTAGCGGCAAGCTCTTTGACTGTCTTCCAGACTTCGCCCCGTCCTTCGGGGTCAAGTCCGGTGGTCGGCTCGTCGAGAAAAATAAGCTGCGGCTCTCCTACAAGGCTCATGGCGATGTCCAATCTCCGGCGCATACCGCCCGAATAAGTAGACACCCTGCGGCTCCCGGCTTCGGTCAGGCCGAACCGCTTCAATAGATCGTCCGCTATCTGATGCGGATGATTCAGGTGACGGAGCCTGGCGATCATGATCAGGTTCTCACGGCCGGTCAATATCTCGTCAACGGCGGCAAACTGTCCGGTCAGGCTGATCGACTCGCGTACATGATCAGGCTTCGAGGCGACATCAAAGCCGTTGACGGTGGCACTTCCCCCGTCCTGTTTCAGCAGTGTAGTGAGGGTTCTGACAATCGTTGTCTTACCCGCACCATTGGAACCGAGCAGCGCGTAAATTTCGCCGTGCCGCACCTCGAAATTGACACCTTTCAGAACTTCTATATTATTGAAGGACTTTCGCAAACCTTTTACTTCTATTGCATTACCCATCTCTGTTTCCCCCTTTCACTTGGTTTTATCCATAGCCTTTTTCATCGCCTTGGCCACTTCTTTGTCTACAGGTTCCTGATAGATATCAGCGTAGGTTTTGGAATCTTTAATGAGATCGTCGCAGAAAGCTGCTACGTCCCTGCCCGTGACCTCAAGCACTCCTTTTCCCAGGGCGGCACCCTCTTCAAACAGATCCACAATTCCCGAGAGCAGATCCGTCCCCTCTGTGAGTTCGACCGGACCGACCTTGAAAAGATACTTTTGCAGCTCTTTGTAAACAATCTGGTAATCCTGCGGGAGTGCTTTAATACGCGCAACATGCGCCCGCCACTCTTTTTTGCCCTCAATTATATCCCGTATTCTCATTGTCTCCTCCTCCTCCTATTTCCCTAATTTTCGGGCAATAGTATTGTTCAGCTCCTGGCGCCACTTGTCACGGTAAGACTTTGCCCCTTCTTCGCCGGCCAGTGCGGAACAAAAGCCTTTGATATCATCACCTAACACTTCCCTTGCATTCTGTCCGTCTGCCGCCGTTTCTTCCAGAAGGCCAAGCACACCGTCAAGAATGGGCATAAGATTGCGGCCGGTGAGATCGGAGTGCGGCCAAAGCCCGTCTTTAATTTGTTTCCAGGCCGCCTGATAATCAGCCGGGAGCTTTGTGACCCGCAGCTCGAAATTTTTGAATTCTTTGGTCATGTCGCTGCCGGTGATTTTTTCCCAAAAATTCATTGTTTTCTCTCCTTTAACTCGTTCATTTTGGAGGATATGAACTCCCACTTGCCCCAGAATTTCTGCAGCTCTTCACGCCCCGCATTATTAAGCGCGAAGAACTTGCGCGGCGGGCCCATATCGGAAGGTTTCTTAGAAGTATCTACCAGCTTGCTCTTCTCAAGCCGGATCAGAATGGTGTACACCGTTCCCTCTACCACATCACTGAAGCCGAGGGTATTCAGTTGCCTAGTAATTTCGTAACCGTAGGTTTCTTTGCGGCTTATAATTTCAAGGACACATCCTTCAAGCACGCCCTTCAGCATTTCCGTCAGATTATCCAGCACAATTCCTCCTCACTACTCTGTATGACTGGTATTCAGTATCACTAACTACTACTACATAGTATCACGTAGTAGTGGAATGTCAATAGCTGTTATTCTGATAATTAAGCTAAAGGGCGGGTTTGTTTAGTCCACCCACCTCCGTTAAACTAAAGTTGTATCCGGCAGGCTAAAAAGGAACATAAGGAGGCTGCATATGGGGCGTGTAATCCTGCAGATGAATGTGACGCTGGACGGTTGCTGTGACCACACGCAGGTGATAGCGGATGAGGAGCTCCACCAGTATACGGTGGATTTGATGGACCAGGCCAATGGCCTGCTTATGGGACGTAAAATCTACCAGTTGATGGAAAGCGCTTGGCCAGCCATTGCTATTAGCGGTGCAGGACCACAATTTTTGGTCGACTTTGCACATAAGCTCGACCGGAAACCCAAGTATGTCTTCTCGCGGACGCTGGATCAGTTGTCGTGGCAGAACTCTTTTTTGCTAACGGGGACAGTATCAGAGGAAGTGCAGCAGCTTACTGCAGAAGGAAAGAGCCTGGTCGTTAACGGCGGTCCCGGCCTCGGCTCTACTCTGGCAGGGCTAGGCTTGGTGGATGAATATCACATCCTGGTACAGCCAATCGTTGCCGGACGTGGTCCCCAATTGTTAGGGGGAGTCCGTGAGCGGCTGGATCTGAAGCTGAGCGAAACCACAACCTTCGGTTCCGGCGTCGTGGTACTCCGCTATACGCCCGTCCGTTAACCACCTGACTGACCACCGAGTTTATGTAAGCTGCGGTTCAGCATAGCAAATTTGGTTTCTGCCTTTTCCTTTAGCCTCATATAAAGCTTCGTCGGCTTTCTCCAGCATTTCTGCCGGGGCAGATTCCGGAAAAGAAGAAACCCCTACAGAAATCGTAATCCTTAGCTGGGACTGGTCAGGAAGTACAAAGATGCTGTCTTGAACCGAGGTACGCAGCTTCTCGGCGACCGTCATGCCTTTATCTGCCGTACACCGCAGAAGCAGAACCGCGAACTCTTCTCCACCTTTGCGCGCACAATAATCGCGTATACGGATACCGGACTGGAGAATATCCGCGAGTTTAGACAGAACCACATCTCCGGCCGCATGACCGTATGTATCATTAACAACCTTGAAATGATCGATATCTATTAACAGCAGAGAGAACGCCTCATTCTGGAGCGCGCTTATTTCCGCCGTTTTTTTGAAAATCAGATTAAAGGACCGGGGATTATGGAGTCCCGTAAGGAAATCCCGCTCTGCAGCCTCTTTAAACATTTCTAAAGCGTCATGGGATCTCTTCAGGTGGTTAATGAGCAGATAATTAAACAGGCATGCCATAAAACAAATCATGTCAAATAAAAGAATCGTGCCTATGTTAGTCCAGCCTACCAGCGGAAGCAGTATACAGGTGGAGAGTATGACCATACCGCAAGCTGCAACCAGCCACCGGTAAAAATCCGGGATTTTAAGCGAAAAAGCAAAAACGCCCACCAGAAAAGTAATCGCGATATTTACAACGCCTAATAGGGTCGCTTCATTAATTTCACCAAGGAAAAAAAGCCGGAACAAAGCAATTAAACTTGTCGAAATCATCCCGGTAACAGGCCCGCCAAGATATGTGGCTGCCAGAATCGAGACTTGCCGGAAATCTATAATGGTTCCATCGCCTAAAGGAAAAGCAAAATACAGCTGAACAATGCCAAACAGTCCAAACCCGATTCCGTATAAAGCATGGAATTGAAGCATGGAGAACGCCCGCTTTCCTTTTAAGAGGGTCAATATCATGTCCCCGAAAAAGATAAACGTAGTAAGCAATGAAAAATTGATGAGCAAATTAACAAGCATAACATACCCCTTACAAAATAAGTGATATCCCCTTTGATTCTATAATGAGGGATAGTTGAAGATTCCCCATCAGTATAGCATGGACATTTCAAAGAGGCCCATGCAAAAATCGCATGGGCCTTTCATATTTACGTCCCACCAATCAGATGAGGTTATTGCCCCATCAATATTTTGGCATATGGCGAATCAATCGGTATCATGATAACCGGCTCATTCTTCAGCGTGGTCACATAACTCTCCAGGGTACGATAGAAGCTATAGAACTCGGGGGACTTTCCATAGGCCTGGTTATAGATCCTGGCGGCTTCCCCTTCTCCTTCAGCGATGATTTTTTTAGAATCGGCTTCAGCCTGGGCCATCAGCTCTCTTGAGGAACGGTCGGCCTTGGAGGTGATTTTCTTGGATTCCTCGTCACCCTCGGACAGATAACGCGCGGCGATGGACTGGCGGTCCGATATCATCCGGTTGTATACACTTTGTTTGTTCTCCTCCGGCAGATCCGTACGTTTGATCCGTACGTCAATCACTTCAATCCCGTAATTATCACGGGTTAAGGCGGCAATGACATCATTGGTGATCTCATCGTTAATGTTACCCCGTCCGGTGTCCTCACTGATAATATTCTCATAATTGACTTCCGACAGCTTGCGCCGCACGGAGTTATATACCGCTTCATCAATACGCTGAATCCCGCCGCCTACCGATTGTACTGTTCTCAGGAATTGTGAGGCATTGGTGATTCTCCACACGGTATAGTTATCAACCACAATCGGCTTCTGGTCCTTCGTCAGAATGCTGGTAGGTGAGCTTTCGTATGTCATCTGATACTTGGGGAGAGCTGAGACATTCTCGATAAAAGGGATTTTCAGCCTCAGTCCAGGCTCATCAACGGTACGCATCGCTTCACCGAAGCGCAGGACCACCTTGTATTCGCCCTCCTTTACTACATACAAAGAGCCGGCAATCAGAATAGCTAGAACAATAGTTGATATCAGTCCGATGATCTGGTTTCTTTTCACTCTGCATCTCCTCCTTGCGGCGTGGCCGAAGCAGCCGGGCTGACCGGAGTGCTTCGCATCAGCTCATTCAGCGGCAGATAATTCACAGTATCGCTATCCGAGTTGGTTATGAAGATCTTGGCGCTAGGTAGAATAGTCTCCAGTGTCTCCAGAATCAACCGGCTTTCGGTTACGCTCTTATTGTTGCTGTATTCGGCAAATATGGCGTTAAACTGGGCTACATCCCCTTGCGCATTCAGGATACGTGATTTCTTCTCGCCTTCGGCTCTCTCGATCAGCGCCTGCGCTTCACCGCGTGCCTTAGGGATGATATCGTTCTCATATTTCTTGGCGTTGTTAATCTTCGTGTTCTTCTCTTCACGGGCATTGGTAACCTCGCGGAAGGCTTCTTCTACCTGGCCGCTCGGCGGTTCAATATCCTGGAATTTGATATCAATGATCTGAATACCGGTGTTGTACTTCTTCTGCAGATCAACGAGCAGCACCCGGACCTTATCCTGAATAACCGTCTTTCCGTCTGTAATGGCATAATCCAGCTTCTCGGAACCAATTACCGCACGGATGGAGGAGCTGGCCGAGTTACGCAGAAATTTGTCCGGGTCATCAATGTTATACAGATAATTGCGGACATTGCTGATCTTCCACTGTACTACAGCATCGGCAGAAACGATGTTCTCATCGCCTGTAATCATCATCGCCTCATCTTCAACGGCTACAGCTCCGTCAGCCTCCTGACGGTACCCGATGTGTATCCGCTGGGTCAGTTCCGCAGGCACCGTTATCACTTCCTGTATTGGATAAGGCCATTTGAAATGAAGTCCTGCCGAGGACTCGTTCGTGTATTTGCCGAAGGTCAGGATAGCTGCACGTTCCTGCTCCTGCACGGTATAGAATGAAGATGCGCCAATATAAATCAACACAGCGGCAGCGGCTACCCCTAATCCAATCTTCTTATACATTCCCGGTTTCAGCTCGGGAAGCTTGCGTCCCGGGACCGGATTTTTCCCATCCCCATTCATGAAATTCAAGATGCATCGCTCCTTTTTACGTATTTAAGTCTATATAGAGATACATATACGTAAATAAAACAAAAAAGTCGCAAATTTCGCGACTTTGTTCAAGCTTGTTGGATTTTTCTGCGTTTTTCTCATTCGCAGTAAGATTAGCGCCGGATATCGGTATGAAAGTTTGCTTTCACAGCCGAAACCAGCCACAGGAATAGCGGAATTCCGATCATATTCACAGGCAGCACATAACGGATCCATACTCCCTTCAGCAGCAGCCCGGCCGGAGGATTCAGAATGATCACCAGCATGGTGAGGATGAACGAGACTGCGGCTACGATCAGGGATATTTTTTTCCAGCTGCCGGTCTTGCCGGTCCACTGGGCCACGCCATAGCTGGTAATGAACATATAGATGGACAGCTTGACGAATATGCAGACCAGCCACACCGCCATCACAAATATATCCATATTCTGAATAAACTCCATCAGATAGACCAGCTTGACCATCTCAAAAAAAGGAAATTGCAGCCGACCGCTTACAGCCGGACCAAAGGTCATAATGACCCACAATACGCCAAACAGCAGCACTACCGAGGATAAGGCTACTCCCAGCAGCACCGCCTTGCGGGTTCCTTTGCCGGGATGCTCCACAAAGGGAAACAGCATCATGAGCAGAACGGATTCGCCCAGCAGCGAGACCGGTGCCAGGGCTCCTTGCAGGATTGGTCCCGGTCCGGTATCTGCATATACAGGCAGCAGCATCGGCGCATTGAGATTATTGACAGTGAGCGCAAAGGTGAGCGCAAGAATAATCATCAGAATCGGCCCCCACAGCTCACTGACCCTGCCGATGGCTTCAATGCCTCCATGGTAGACCGTGTATATAACTACGGCCAGCATCGTTCCGATGACTACCCAGGCCGGTGTTTTATAGAGAACACTCAAGCGTATGAACAAGAATTCATCGCGCAGAATGAGACCGATCACCCAGAACCATTGGAGAATGAACGGAATGACAATCAGCTTGCCGCCCCATTTTCCCAGAATAGTCACACTGTACTCTATCAAGGTCTGCCGGGGATACCGGGAGCTGAGCTTGGACGCAACATAGGTAATGACCAGACCCGCGCCTCCAGCCAGAATATAGGAGATCCAGGCGTCCTGCTTGGCATAAAGAATTGTTGCTGTCATCGAAATCAGCAGGTTGATCCCGATTTCCATCATCATGATCATCCAGAACAGCTGCCGGTTGTTGATCTTCATTTCCCTTCACCGCCGTCTCTCGTTGGCAGCAGCGATTGTCCTGTCAGGCCTGTCCCGGTGAGGTCCAGCTTAACCGTAATGTCCATATCAATATCCGGAAAGATCGTATCCCAATCCGCAGCAAGCTTCTTCCACTGATAGGGATGGCGGTGATGAATCGTATCTCCGAATCCGAAGATATCGCATTTGAAATCCTTCTGCACTTTGGTTAAGACTTTCTTAATCCTCGCTTCAAGGTATTGATTCATCCGGACTTCGACCTTTTGCACATTGTCCGGCTTGGAGAGGTTCAGCGGTGAATTATTCTCTTCTATGAACCCCTTTCCCTCAAGCAGAATCCGGAATTTGGGCAGAGCTCCGGTCATAACCGGTGTAATTTGACTCTTGAAGGTGTCCACATTAATGCTCACGGTCTTGCCCCTGGTTGCTCCAGAGAGGGCATCCGCTGCCGCTCCCCCCGGCTTGTCTGCATCAATAGAGTTGATAATTGTAGTGAAATTCCGGAAGGCCAGCTGGTTCGTAATCCAGAGTCTGACCCAGAATTCATCATAATTCAGATATCCCGCCAGCTTCAGCTTCTCATTAAAAACAGCCGCCCCGTATAAGCTCAAGGTCGTCTGCGGCGGGCTGTCCTCCGGTGTCTTCTTGTCCGTATTTACTTCCGGAGTTTCAATCGAGAGTGCAGGCATGACGCCGCAACCGGTGCCATTGGCCATGATGAAGAAGTCCAGCAGTGAGCGGCTGATGGGTGCCCCGCTTTTCTCCTGAATCTTCTGCACGGCAATTGCCGGATTGGCTTCAAGCTGATAAGCAATGCTCATCGCCTCCTGCGCAGTCCCGCCCTTGACAACAAAAATATTCGACCGCGGGCGGACCATAGGGCTTCGGCCATATTCGTCCATGATGGAGAAGACCCCCTTCTCCGCCAGCTTCTCCCCGATGAAGATATTCCGCCGGTGTCCCGGAAACAGTACCCGCGAAAGCTTTCTCTGCATATTCTGTTCGGCATCCCTGTTGTTCTTGCCGAAGGCACTTTCGGTCATGAACCCGGATGTGCTGCTCTGTCCTCCGCTTTCCTGACCGCCTGATTTGGATACCAGCGGCAGCACAAGATTGGCCGTAGCCAGATATTCTCCGTTCTCCATCAAGTCCATGCCCCAGCCCAGGACAATCGCCTGGTCGTTCAATTCCTGACGGTCCCAGCAGCCGGTCAGAATCAGGGATAAGGCGAGGAATACAGAGCTTATTTTCCTGAACATATGCCCCCGTCCCTTCCCTGCCGGTTATTTGGTGCGTTTGGGGAACCGCTCAGTCTTGCCATTGGTCAGCCATGGCATCAGCCTGCGCATCTTATATTTGGGTGCACGTACAAGCACATCATTCAGATTCTCCATAGACAGCGGCGCATAAGGCGCCATATAAGGTATCCCAAACGGCTTCAGCGTCACCATATGCACCGAAAGCATAATCAGAAACAATACAATTCCATAGAAGCCGAGAATTCCGGCTGCGATGAGCAGAGGAAACCGGAGCATCCGGTAGGCAGCTCCCAGGTTATACAGCGGAAAAGCAAAAGAAGCGATCCCCGTCAGAGACACAATGATTACCATGGGTGTAGATATGATTCCCGCAGCTACTACCGCTTGTCCAATGACAAGGGCTCCGGCAATACTCACCGCAGGCCCTACCTGCTGGGGCAGCCTGATTCCCGCTTCACGCAGACCCTCGAAGATAAACTCCATAATCAGAGCCTCAAACACTGCCGGAAGTGGAACGCCTTCTCTGGCAAAGGCAATACTGACCACGAGCGGTGTAGGCACGACCTGCAGATGGTAAGTGGTCAATGCCACGTAAAGGGAAGGCAATAAAAGTGAAGTATGGACGAAGGTATATCTGATCCAGCGCACAAAGGTGGCATACATAAATCTGTCGGTATAATCATCTACAGCCTGCAGCCCGGACCAATAGGTCATTGGAACGATGAGCACAAACGGCGTGTTGTCCGTAATAATAATAACCTTGCCTTCCAGCAGGCTGGAGACCGCCACATCGGGCCGCTCGGTATTCTGAATCTGGGGAAAAGGCGAGAACACGTTATCCTCAATGTATTCTTCGATATTGCTGGAATGAATGATCCCGTCAATTTGGATTTTTTGCAGACGGGCTCTCACTTCCTTGATCAGGCTCTCCTTGACGATCCCTTCCATATAGCCGATTACAACATCCGTTTCCGTGATACTGCCGAGTGTCATACTTTCCAGCTTCAGCTTGGAGGAGCGGATACGCCGCCGGAGGAGGGAGGTATTGGTCCGCAGCGTTTCCATGAATGCATCCCGCGGCCCGCGGACGACCTTCTCCGAGGTAGCCTCCTCAATCGAACGTTTCTCCATCTTGATCAGGCTGGCCACCATCGCAAAAGCATTGCCCTCTGTGAAAATAACCGTCTCCCCGCGCAGAACAGCCTGGATGACTTCCTTCGTATCATAGACTATGCGGATTTGCAGCGTCGGAATAAAGACCTCTTTCAGCTCTGCCTCTCTGCCTTCATTGACCTTAGTGCTTCTGCGGAAATGCTCCAGCAGCGGCTGCAGCACAAATTCATCCACGGCATGCGTATCGCACATCCCGTCCACATAGATCAGTGTTGCCCGGTTGGTCCCGTCAATGCTGCAATTCCGGTACATAATATCTGAGCAGCCCAGAAACTCCAGCTCCATCCGTTCTACGTTGAACGCAAGATCCGGATACAATCTCTCTGGCTCATTATGCTCTTTGGCTGTTTGTTGTTGTTCCATGCGGCATCCATCCCCCTCCTGTTGGTATTTGCTGGAGGGGACGAAATTATGCATAGATCCAGGACATTCACCGTTTAAGCCAGCTCAGTCCCAATCCCCATTTCTCTCGCCTTTTTAACATAATGCACTGCCACAGCGATATCAAAAACAGCCATGCCCATCGGACAGAAGAGGATTGGATCATCGGCGGCGAATGTACTGAGACTGCGGCGGCAGACGACATCGGCAAGCGTCTGTGTTCCGGAACGGGTCAGCCCCTGTTCCAGGTGAAGCTGCTCGATATCCGTATTCTCCCGGCATACTTCCTCCCAGTCGTCGACGATGATCGCTTTCAGTGAAGCCAGCGCCTCCGGCTTGTAATCACGCAGTGAAACATTCAGCAGCAGCATGCCTTTGGCGGGGGGAAGATCAATATACCGGTGATCGGACACTGTACAGGTGATAAGAATATTAGAATGCAAGTAGACATCCGCCCACGTCTCTGCCACTTCCATCCGCTCCATGTATGGAGATGGAATTCCTGACAAGTCTGCTCCCCGTATATCGTAGATACGAACCCGTTCAATCCGGTCTCCGAACAGAGCCATAGCCATCTGACAATGATATTGCCCGATAGGCCCCCAGCCGATAATGCCAAGCTGAATCCGCTCCATTGAACGGCTCTGCAGCACATGACGGATCATCAGCCCGCTGACAGAAGCCGTTCTGACGATGCTGGGAAGCGGCGAGTTCAGAATAGCTGAGGGCTGGCCCGTACCCTGGTCATTTAATACGATGATACTATGCGCACGCGGGAGACCCGACCTGATATTGTCAGGGAAGCTGGAAATCCATTTGATCCCGGCTGTATTGACATTCCCCCCGGCATAAGCCGGCATGGCAATGATCCGGTTACGGGGATCCTTATACCTCAGGTAGGGCTTTACCGGCTGCACATAATCACCGGAATGGATGAGGTGCACCGCAGCTTCTGCTGATTCTGCAAGAGCAGCCCAATTCAGGCCTACTGCCCGCAGATCCTGGTCATTTAAGTACAGCAACCTGTCTCCTCCTTATGCGGTCATGTTAGGAACTCTTCATCTGCTGGCGGGAGCTGTTGTCCAAACTGGCTCTGAACCCAGGAATCCGAGAATACCGTATCGAGATAACGTTCACCCTTATCATGCAGAATAGCGGCGCAGACAGCTCCGGGAGGGAGCTCCTGCTTCATCTGCCGGATGGCCGCAAGAACTGCCCCGGAGGACGCTCCGGCCAGAACCGATTCCTTCCGTGCAAGCGCCCGGCAGCTCTGAACCATATCGGAATCGGTAACATGCACAATATGGTCAATCAGATCTGTTCTGCAAAAAGGCGGCACAATGCCGGCACCAAGTCCGGGGAACCGCCGTTTCTCCTGATTGCCGCCAAAAATTGCGCTGCCCGCCGCATCAACAGCCACAATCCGGGTCTGCAGCCCGTTGTCCTTCACGTATTCTGCAAGCCCGCGGATCGTCCCGCATGTACTGACAGCGCAGAACAGATAATCCACCTGTCCAAGCTCAGCCACGATCTCTTTCATGGTTGTATGATAATGGGACAGATAATTATTGGGGTTCGCATACTGGTTCGGCCAGTAGCTGCCCGGTACCTCCGCGAGCAGCTGCTGCACTCGCTTCAGTCTGGCCGGCAGAAATTCCCCTGTTTCGGGATCGGGACAGGCAACATAATCGATGGTTGCGTCCAGAGCCCTCAGAATCTGAAGATTCATCTCTGTCGTCCTGGAATCCACAACACTGATGAAGCTCATCCCCAGATATTTGCAGATCATAGCCAGGCTGATCGCCATATTTCCCGAACTTGATTCAATAATGACTGTACCCGGCCCGATGAGCCCTTCCTTCCAAGCCTCCCGGATCATCCACAGTGCCGGACGGTCTTTCGCGCTTCCTCCCGGGTTCATCAGCTCCATCTTCGCGTATACGCTGAACCCGCCTCGCGGAAACAGATGGTCCAGCCTGATCAAAGGCGTCTTGCCGATGGCCGACAAGATACCGGTGTCCAGGTTCAGCTCTGCCCTGTCATTGACTCCATCCTTCTGATAATACAGCTTCTTATTCTTCACCTGTCTCGTCTGGAGCTTCCCGCCGTCTGCTGCCAGAATGACCTCAATATCGTCAAGCAGATGATTGCGGATCATCAGTCCGATTTCCGGAATGCATTCCCTGATTTCTTCCCTGATCGCCGGAACTGCGGATGGAACCGCAGATCTGCTCTGGATATACACAGTTAATGCATTATTGCTGACCTGGACCCGGATCATTGCATCCTGGAGATGACGGTAGACCACCTGTTCAATATCGTAGATGCTGATCTTCTCCCCGTGCTTCAGCTCGCGGCCCACCCGTTTGACGATGGACCCGAAGCTCTGCTTCTCCGTCCCGTCTATCTTCACTGTCCTGAAATCCCTTACGACATCATAGGTAACAAAACGGATAGCGGGCAGCAGCCTGCGGACAGTTGAGGTAAGCACCAGGATGCCTTCTCCAACTCCCAGAGGGTCCAGCCCTTCCCCTAATGCCTCAGTTCCGATGGCTTCCGCAACAATCCCGTCAGCAAAGATATACCGGCCCAGATCATGCGAGTAGTACGCGATTGTGCCGATTTCAATAGACCCGTACGTATCGGTAATGTCCTGCGGCTCAAGGCCGAACAGCCGGGCCATATTCCGCTGCCACTCCACTGTTGCGATCTCACCAACTAGAATGATCTTGCGGATTCCGAGCGAACGCGGATCTTCAGCAGCATATACGATATGGTCCAGAATAGAGGGCATCGTATACAGCAGGTCGGGCTTAAATGCCTGAATCCGCTCTATATGCTGCTCTATCGGCAGCTCGAAGGGGATTGAGCTGTTGACAAGTCCCAGCCGTTCGAAAATGGACAGCGCCGTATTCGCAGCATGTCCGGTTCCCATATCGGCCAGCGCCCTTGTACATCCGCTTCCGGCAATCAACTCACCGAACAGCTTTGTTTTGATATTGATATAATGGGCGTCATCTTCTTCTGAGTAGACTATAGCCTTGCGCCGGCCTGTACTTGTACCCGATGTCCGGTATACGGCGAGCGAAACATCTGGTGTGCTGCTATAATAATGGGTTTCAAGAATGTCCGCGGTCATCAGGGGAAGATTCTGCAGACTGTAGTTCGTAGTCTCACTGCTAATGATTCCCTTGTACCAGGGGAACTGCCCGATGACTTCAAGTACTTTATCCCGCCAATTGTCCATCAGCATCATGGATGCCTCCTGCTCCGGCTGCATGCCGCAGCCTCTTGGATTCACACCTTCAATAACATATGTAGCAATCTCCAGTTGTGTTCTGCCCATCACGTCTGCCCAATCAAAAGCCCGCTCTCTGCCGTACTATGGCCTATAAGAAGCTACCGGACGGAGGGCTACGATGAAGAAGCAGCAGATCAACCGTATTTCCAATAAACTGACGAAGACAAGAGTACTGGCGGAGAAGCCGGAATTAAAGAGGTATATCCCGGACACAAGAAGAATGAGCCGGAGTGTTCTGCATGCAATGCTGCAGAAATACCAGATGGTATATATTAAGCCCTGCTGCGGCTCACTTGGCGAGGGGGTTATCCGGGTTGAACAGAGGACACCTACAAGCCGGGGCCGCTCTGGCGGGAGAGCTTCTGTCGTGACGCAAAAATGCACCTACCGCTATCAGGCAGGTACACGGCTGAGCACATTCGCTGATTATGACAAGGCATATCAAGCAATCATGGAGGAGACCGGAGGGAAACCCTATTTAGTACAGAAGGGCATCCATCTTCTGACATACGGCGGGCGGCCGTTTGATATCCGCGTAATGGTGCAGCGCAATCCTCAGGGAAAGTGGGAAGCTACAGGAGCGGCAGGACGCGTCGCGCATCCGCAGAAGGTGGTTACGAATGGAAGTCAGGGCGGGACCATATATCCGGTCGAGGAACTGCTTGGCGTTCACACTAGCCTGAAGAAGCACAGCGCTCTGATCACGCAAATGAACGAACTTGGCGTGAAGTCTGCCATTCAGTTAAGCTCTGCCTATCCGGCGCTGAATGAAATCGGCGTAGATTTCGCCTTAGACCGGCGGCTTAGCCCATGGATTCTGGAAGTAAATACCGCCCCCGATCCCTGCCCGTTCACCAAACTGAAGGACACCCGTATGCTTGACCAAATGATCAGATACGCCAAAGCCTACGGCCGCACCTATAATCTGAAGTGCATGAAGGCTAAGCGGGGGATGAGATGATAGTATCAATCCCGCATTCCGCTCGCCGCCCCTCCGGGCTAAGGCTTCAATGTGCCTCCCGGTAGGCACCCGGTGTGCTGCCGGTATATTTCTTGAATACTTTATTGAAGTAATGCTTATTCTCATACCCGACCCGGCGGCCGATCTCGCCCACTGGCAGATTGCGGTGGGCACTAAGCAGCTTTTGCGCTTCTTTGATCCGGGTGGCATTCAGATAATTCACAAATGTATCGCCGGTCACCTTTTTGAAGAGGTTGCTGATGTAATTGGGATGAAGCTTCATCAGGTCAGCCAGATGATCAAGAGAGAGGTCGTTCATATAATTCAATTGGGTATACGCAAGAATCTGTTTGGCATGAGGGGGACAGTCCGTGTTGTCTAGGGATGGGAGATCCCTGTTTAATTGCTTCAGCAGATTTGCCATCTCCCCCTTGTCCACCGGCTTCAGCAGGTAGTCAATCACTCCGTATCGGAGTGCCCTGCGAGCGTATTCAAAATCATCATATCCCGTGAGAATAATAAAGCGCTCACATAAACCGTTTTCCTTGGCCTCCTCCATCATTTCAAACCCGTTTTTCTCCGGCATATGCAGATCGGTTACCGTAACATCCGGCATGTATTCCTTCATGATCCCAAGAGCCTCGAAGGCGTCGCCGGCCTCCCGGATTTCGGTTCCGACCGGCGCGGCTGCGCCAATCACCTTGACCAGTCCTCCAAGGATGATCGGCTCATCGTCTACTATTAAGATTCGCATGCTCGCTCGCTGCCCCTTTCGCTATGATAATAGTCAAGCAGGTACCCTTGCCCTCCTCACTCTCCAGAACCAGCCGTGAAGCTCCGCCATAGAACGATTTAATCCGCTCGCTGACGTTATACAGCCCCACGCCTCCTTCCGCCTCCTCCCGGGGCTCCACATCCTCTCCATTGGATAACCGGCTATGGAGCTGCAGCAACCGGTCTTCAGGAATACCTATGCCGCTGTCCGACACACTTATCCTGATCACGTCCTCCGTCTCGGCGGCCTGAATCCGGATATGGACAGGCCGGAGCGTCACGGAGGCTCCATGGATGATGCTATTCTCGACCAGCGGCTGGAGGATGAACCTTGGACAGCTCATTTGCTCGTCAGCCACAGCGATATCGACCTCATAGGTCAGTCTCTTCTGCAGCCGCATTTTATGAATATTGAGGTAGAAGACCACGGTCTCGATCTCTTTGGAGAGGACCGTATGATCCTCTTGGGCGGACAGGCTGTACCGCATAAGTTTGCCGAACCAGTACGAGATTTCAGCCACTTCCTGGTCATTGTTGGATTCCGCCAGCATCCGGATGGTCTCCAGCGTGTTATAGAGGAAATGCGGTTTGATCTGGGCCTGAAGGACTTTGTAAGCGGCTTCCTTATTGCGCAGCTCCGCCCGGTGGACATTGTTGATCAGCTCATCCATACGCAGGAGCATGGAATTATAAGTCTCCGTCAGGAAACTGATCTCATCCTTGCGGCCCGGCTTATCTTCCTTGCTGATCGACTGCTTCAGGTTATCATCATTTAAGTTGCGCATATGCCGGGCGAGCCGGAGGACGCGCTTGGTAATCGTCGAAGCCAGGGTGTAATAAGCAAAAGACAATAACGTCAGAAGAACGGCGAGCGTCGTAATCATCACGATCTCCTGGCTCCTGATCGAACGGAACACCTCGGATACCTTGCCGATCACGGCGACCCGGACACCCAGCTCCTGAATAAACAGCTGGTTGACGATGACCTCACGGTTGATGAAATACGTCTGCGACTCTCCCGATGCCATTCTTGCCCAGGTTGCAGGATCAACCGCCGAGGGGATGCCTTCCCTCTCCGGCAGCTCCCCCTCCGGCGGCAGAAGCATGGCGGTCCAATCCCCTCCGCCTGTCGCCCGGTAGAATTTGCGGATCAGCTCACTGCCGACCCGCAGCTCCAGCAGTCCGACAATCTCGGTAAAGTCATGATTATATATGTTCTGATAGAACACCAGCGGGGGTGCTTCGACCTTGGAGTCGGGGAGTATCCATTTGCCCTGTCCCGGCCGCAGCATACGGGTAGCCCCGGCACCCTGTTCATCCAGCGCCGATAGTTCGAGCAGCCGGTCAGTAATGGGCAGCACGCCCTGCTTGGTTATATAGATTCTGAACGTGTCGATCTCCGGACTGATATTAAGCGATTGCAGAATCACCGGATTGATATAACGGTTATAGGCATATATGCTCTCTGAGTCCGTCTCATAGCTGCCGTCCAGATAGTCAGTGACATACGGGTTGTACTGGAGCATCCGCTGGGTGGAATCGATCCGGGCCAGATCCGCCTTCATATTGGAATAGGCCTGCTCCAGTATCTTCTGACGGCTCTCCACAAACTGTCTGCTTACACTGTCATAGAGCTTGCTGTAATAATAATAGCCGAAGGTAACGACCGGTATAAAAATCAGCAGGATATATCCTAATATCATTTTGCGCACAATGCTCACGGCAGCCTGTCCCCCCGGTGCCCGACTTCTTTTTTCTTATCCTACCATGAACATGTAAAACCCGGTAGAGACAAGTCTCTACCGGTAGGAAGCCGCTTACTTAAATAAATCCTTCTTCTTCTGATAGGTTGTATTCGCCCAGTCGGTGAGCTTCTGCAGCCCTATGTTCTCTGCATTCTTCAGCATATTCTCATAGGCTGCCACTGCCGCCTCCTCCGATTCTGCCAGATAGATCTTGACCTTCTCATTCTTGACCATCTCGTCAATCTTCGTCTTGATGGTCTTCTCCTGTGAATCCGGCTGGGTCTGAATCAGCCCGATCTCCGGCTTATAGACTCTGACGGACTTCAGATCCATCAGCGCCTGCGTCTTCTGCAGCTCAGGAACATAAGACAGCATGCCCTCGGTAACCCCATCGTTATAGAGATACCACCACTTAATCCCGTTGCTGTTCACAAAATCGGCATCGGATGGATTATATTTGAAGTCGGGGTGGCCCTCTTCATTCCAGGTCCAGTGTACCCCTTCGACTCCGAACATCGTCAGCTTCTTACCCTCGTCGCTGGCCAGATACTGGATGAATTTGATGGAGGCCTCCGGGTCCCTATTCTTCTTGGTGATGAAGGTTCCGGAGAAGCCGAGTCCTGAGCTGACTACCTTGGCATCCTTCGACAATACGCTTGGCAGCATCTTGAAGGAGAAGTCCCCCTGATTGCTCTTGATCTTGATGTTATCGGTATCTGCGGTGGATACGGTATGGCTATGGGCGAAGGCTTTGCCGCCCGTAGCATATTGATCATCAATCTGGTCATTAGCCAGTGCGAAATTCTCAGCCAGGATATAGCCATTGCGGTACAGGCTATTCATGAACTTGAAAAATTCCAGCATCTTGGGCTGCCTGATCGCATATTCCACCTTGCCGTCCTGTTCATACCAGCCGTCGAGCAGGGTCTCCGTACCGAACTGGGCCAGGAAATACTGTTCAATCCAGTCCTTATCCATGATCAGCGGGACCATCTCGGGATATTTCTCCTTGACCATGCCCAGCACCTTGACGAAATCATCCAGGGTCTTGATCGGCGGATTCCCCAGCTCCTTCAGAATATCCTCCCGTACCGCGATGCCCGGGTTGCCGTCGCTGCCTAACGAATATTTACTATTCTTCATCTCCTCCTGGGTCGCAAAGGAATTCCGCACGGTATAGAACTTGCCGTCATCCATGGTATGGATGGCAATCCGGGTCTTGTCAATCTTGAAATCCGGCGCATATTTCTCAATCAGCTCATTCCAGGAATAGGACAGCTTCGAGTCTGATAACCGGTCTATATTGGAAGAGGTGAACACCAGGTCCGGCAGGTCACCGGAGGCAATCATCAGCGGAAGCTGCTTATCATCGGTAGCGACTGTAACCTTGAGCTTCACTCCCGTCTTCTCGGTAATCATATCGGCGACCGGGCCCTTCCATTCCGTAACCGGGTACCACGACGCATCAATGAACAGGCTCAATTCCTTCACTTCCGCAGGTTTGGCCGGAGAATTCCCGCCTGCTGCTGCGTCCGGACTGCCGGACGGGGCGACCTGAGCGGCATTTCCTCCGCTGCCGCAGGCGGATAATACGGCAATTGCCAGCGCGGCTGCAACCATTTTGAAGCTTCTGCTTTTGTTCAAGCTAATCCCTCCATGATTGAAATTATGAATTGTCTAACCTTTTACCGAACCCAGCATGATGCCATGTACGAAATACTTCTGCAGGAACGGGTACACACAGATAATGGGAACAATGGACACCACCATTGAAGTGACCTGTAAGGAGAAGCTGGTGACACCCGCCGAGACACTGTTGGCTACCGCCAGCGAATCCATAGGAGAATTGCTCTTGTTGATGACCTCCATCATGCGGAAGGCCAGCGTACGCAGCTCCTCGGACTGGACGAAATAAGCTGAATCCAGCCAGGAATTCCATTGCCCAACCCCCATGAACAAGGCCATGGTCGCCAGCACCGGCGTTGAGACCGGCAGGATGATGCGGAAGAATATCGTAAGCTCACCGGCACCGTCTATATGCGCAGACTCTTTTAGCTCAGCAGGAATCTCGCGGAAGAATGAGATCGCAATGAGCAGGAAGAACGTGCTGAGCATGGACGGGACAATGTATACCGCAAAGGAATTCAGCAAGCCTAGTGAACGCAGGACTACATAATAAGGGATCAGTCCGCCGGAGAAGTACATGGCGAATACGATCACTGTGAAATAGACCTTGCTGAATAACAGATCACGATGGGACAGGCCGTAAGCGACAATGCTGGTGAGCAGCAGTCCAAGCAAAGTACCGGAAACCGTCCGCAGTACGGAGACCAGGAACGCCTTCACCCACTTGGGATCATCCATGAACACCCGGTAATTCTCCAGGGTAAAGTTCCGGGGCCACAAATACACACCGCCCAGCAGCGAGTCCGAGCCTTTATTAAAGGAAGCAATTAACACATAATAGAACGGATACAGCATCGTGAGCATAATAACGAACAATACCCCATAGATCACGCTGTCAAAAACAAAATCCTTCTGCCGCTGACTCTTCAGCACAGCCTTTCCTCCTCTCTCTAAAAAAGACTTGAGCCTGACACCCGTTTGGCAATATAGTTACTGGAGAATATCAGCGCTACCGAAATCACGGATTGGATTAAATCTATCGCCGCTGCGTAGGAGAACCGCCCGTCGCTTAACCCCACCCTGAATGCGTAGGTCTGGACAATCTCAGAGGTTGGATTATTGATACTGTTGCCGAACAGGTAGGCCTGCTCGAAGTTGGAACCCACCAGTCCGCCACCGAGAATACTTCCGATGGTCAGCACCAGTACAACAACGATGGTCCCCTTCATCCCCGGCAGGGTGATATAACGGATACGAGCCAGCCTTCCGGCACCGTCAATCTCCGCAGCTTCATAGAGGGAAGGACTGATCCCCGATATCGCCGCCAGAAAAATAATCGTCCACCAGCCCATCTCCTTCCACACCGCACTCCCTACCGCCAGCCCCCAAAAGTAATTCGGACTGGTCAGGAAGGCCAGCGGCTCATCCGTGAAGCCCATCGCCATCAGCGCCTTATTGACCACACCGACATCGGCGGACAGGAAGGCATAGGATACGCCAACCACGACGACCCAGGAGATAAAATGCGGCAGATAGCTGATCGTCTGCACCAACCGCTTGAAGGCCATGTGCTTCACTTCATTCAGCATAATCGCCAGCAGAATCGGTGCCGGGAAGGCGAAGATGACCTTCAGCAGACTGAGGACCAGCGTGTTGCGGACCAGCTTGCCGAATTGATAGTCATGTACGAATTCATCGAAATACTTCAGGCCGACCCAGTCGCTCGTGAAGATCCCTTTGATCCCGCTGGAGATGCTGTAATCCTTGAAGGCCATCAGAATACCAAACATTGGCGTATACGCGAAGATCAGCAGATAGATCATGCCAAGCCCGACGAACAAATGCAGGATCTTCTGTTTTTTGAAACGCTTCCATAAAAACAACCGCCGGCTTCCGCCAGTCCCGGGACTCCTAACCTGTGTTTGCAATTCCATATTCGCTCCTCCCTTGTACCTTCAGTTTACCTTCAAGCCCAGGGACGGCGTAAGCCAACATTCTTAAGAAAGCGTTGTCATTTTTACATGCGGTTACGGAAAGGTGCGGTTGTCGATTTGAAGTGCGGTCCCGATTCAAGCGATCTATCTTTATTCGTCAGATTGCTATACCCTAGTAGTATCATACTGTTAAAGGATACGGGTGCTGACTATGAATGCTAAGGAATATGGACTCAGCGAGGGACCGATGGTGAAGGGGAACGGGTATAAGCCTCCAAATCTGCACAGATGGGGACCAGGTGTCCGTGATGTCTATGCCCTGCATTATATCGTAAGCGGCAGGGGGTATTTGAAGACAAGCCAGGCGGTTTATCCTCTGGAGGCCGGAGACAGCTTCATTATTTTCCCGCAGATGGAGGTGTATTATTATCCTGATCCGCAGGACCCGTGGGCGTATTGCTGGATTGAATGTGGTGGTGCGGAGGCCTTGCGGTTATTGGAGATGATTCATATGTCACCGGATCACCCCGTTGCAGCGGCTGCTCCGCAGGACCTCAAGCCCCTGTTCGACAGAGTCGAGGCGAATGCACTGGAGCCGTATGAACGGGAGCGGTCGGATGCCGGACTTCGTCTGTTGCTAACCTATTACATGGAGTATTATCCAAGCGAACAGGCCTCCCTCAAGAAAGACTATGTAGGTTCAGCCAAGGCATATATGGAGAGGAACTTTTGGAAGTCTTCCTTGTCGGTTCTGGATGTCGTGGATTATGTCACAATCGAGCGCAGCTACTTGTTCCGGCTGTTCAAGAAGGAGACCGGCACCTCCATCTCAGGTTATCTGACCGCCTTCCGGATTCAGCGGGCCTGCGAGCTGCTGGGCGAGTCCCGGTTATCTGTTAAATCACTGGCTTATTCGGTCGGCTACCACGACCCGCTGTATTTCTCTAAGATCTTCAAGAAGGTTACTTCTTACACGCCGTCACAGTACAGGAAGGTGTATAGGGAGGGGATTGTACCCCTTCCTCCGGCGGATGGGGGTGGGGGGTGAGATTGGCGGATGCCTTGGTGGGCGCGGGGAAACTTACCTGTGCGGGTGAGCGATGTTGGTGCTGGTGCTAAGTTTTTCGCTTACATTTGGCCCACGCGCCCACGCAGCGTCCAATGTGTTCGGTTTTTCGCTTACATTTGGCCCACGCGCCCACGCAGCGTCCAATGTGTTCGGTTTTTCGCTTATATTTGGCCCACGCGCCCACGCTAGCGTCCAATGTGTTCGGTTTTTCGCTTACATTTGGCCTACGCGCCCACGCAGCGTCCAATGTGTTCGGTTTTTCGCTTACATTCCGGGTTGTACTATTCTTCAGACCAAATCCGGGCTTTGAATGGTACCTATATACTCGTAGTATGTAACTCGTGGAGATACCCCTCTCGCTACAGGGCGAAATTTCCCCTTATCCACCAGCATACGGCTGTATTTAATAACTGTCGTATTATGTAGCTCAAGTTCTCTCGCGGCATCACCCGGACGGAGGACACGGTGGTTACGGATGGCTAACCGCATCAGATCTCGTTCAATTCGAGAATAGGATTTGTCTTTTCTTTTATTAGCAGTTCCGGCCGACAAATAAGGAGCCAGAACGTTCCGCATTGTGGAGAGAACAAAAGGCGGATTGTCTTTCATCTCATCCAGCGAGATATAGAGAACCATGTAGTCCTGTGATTGCAGGAAGAGACCGCGATTCAAGTCCATCCGGTATTTGCTCCGGTCCGTGCCATGCGATCCATAATCCATAATCTCAAATGCAATACGCGAGGAACCGACCTTCCACAGTAAATCAATAAAATACGATCTCCCACGCCAGTCCTTAACTTCATATTCCGGATGGAGTCCCTGAAAATATCCAACAAGCGGCCACCACACATATTCCACGAATAAGCGGTTACCGTAGCTATGCCCCCGCTTTAGCGCATCAAGCCGCTCCCCCTTTCTTCGTTTCAAATGATTGCTTAATCAATGGTCATGTTCTTCTGTAAATCCCACTCCAATTCCCCCGCTTTGCAATAAAATTAATCTCTAAACGCACAAAACCCCGCCGCCTTCTTAAAGAGAAGGGAGCGGGGCATTCTTTGCCACGTTTACTGTATCTTTTACTAGTGTGCCACTTTTGGTCAGCGAACGCAAGATGAAGATCACAAAAGACCTTATGGTCCAGCTACACAAGTACAATGTGTTCGGTTTTCCGCTTACATTCCGCTCGAACGACTCCGCACTCCCCAATGTGTTCGGTTTTTCGATTACATTCCGCTCGTACGCCTCCGCACTGCCCAATGTGTTCGGTTTTTCGCTTACATTCCGCTCGCACGCCTCCGCACTCCCCAATGTGTTCGGTTTTTCGCTTACATTCCGCTCGAACGCCTCCGCACTCCCCATCTCACAAAAAAAAGGCTGCTCCCGGCGCGTCTTACCGCGCATGGGGAGCAGCCATATTCACGCATCAGAAACAGCCTTGTTCACACTTTGACAACAGCCCTTATGCTGAAGGCCTGCTTCAGCTTACTCAGCCGGAACGGGTTCCAGCACTGGTTGGAGATCCAGTTGAAGCTCTGGCTCGACCACACTGTCCGTACTGTCCACACTGTCCGTACTCTCCGTAATTTCCTGAGCGTCTGTCGATTCCATAAGAGCCGATGAACCGCCCAGGTATTGCTTCAGCCATTTCAATGCAGGGCGCTCTGTGCCGTTGGAATTCACCAGATGGGTGTTGGCTGCCCAGGTCTGATTCTGGATGTAGCCCCAGAGGGTTACGCCTTTTACCGAAGGATGATTCCAGAGCACCGGGAACTTCTCTTTGTATCTGTTAAGCTGTGTGTTGTCGTCGCCGGTGATATCCAGCTCAGAGACGTAGATAGGCAGGCCTGTCGCGGCCAATTTGCCCAGCACGGTATTCATCGTAGAGACGCTAACTGTATCCATATTGAAATGATGGCACTGAATGCCGATTCCGTCGATCAGTCCTCTGGACTTCAGGTGATTGATAATGGTCACATACTTATCCGTCAAGCTGGGGTCACCGATAATGCCATATTCATTGATGAGCAGCTTGGAATTCGGGAACGCCGCTCGTGCTTGCTGGAAGGACCAGATGACCCAATCCCAGCCGGTGCTTCCGTCACCGCCGATGGCATTGCGGTACGAAGGCTTGGCATGCAGCGGTTCATTGACGACATCCACAAAGGCTGACTTTGCGGAATAACGCTGGCCTGCCTGAGTAATGAATGAGCTGATCTCCGCCTTTTGCTCCGCTGCCGATAAGCCTGCAACCCAGTTAGGCTCCTGGCTTCCCCACACTAGGGTATGGAACTTGAACGGGATGTTCTTGCTAATCGCATAGTTATAGATCATATCCGCATTGCCCCAGTTCATATTATTGCGGTTGCCTTCGACCGCTCCCCATTTGGTGCCATTCTCAGGGGTGACCTGATTCCAGTAGGTGGTGAAGTTCCCGGGAGCACTGCCTGCAATGATATTTCCCAGGAACTTAGGTCCATTGGTAAGTGCTGCGCTGGCGTTGCCTGCCATGACAGAGGTGAGCAGGACACTGGCTAAAGCCAGCCCGCCTACTAGCTTTTTGATGCTGTTCTTCAATTGAATACATCTCCTTTGGATGATTATATAAGACGCACTTAAGTTTTGAACTTGAAGCTTCATCGTCACTACGGTGAACATTTGGACTTCCGGCCGCTGTTGTCTCCAGATTTCTTGATTTAAACCGCTGTTCGTAGGTGAAATCCGGTGACAAAGGCGGTCGCTACCGCTCCTACAGTTCCAAATTTCCCCTCCGCTTCTTTTGCTTTTTGTTTATTTCTTTAGTGCTTCTTATTTAGATTCAAATGCAGCTATTCCAGACGTAAATAATCAAAATCCGCATAACCGCCCGCAGCCTTCGTTGCATAATTGAACAGTGCAAACCGGTAGCCCATGAAGTGGGGCATTGTATAGGACATCTGCAGCGTATTGCCTGCCGACGTCCAGTTGCTGCCGTCAAGGCTGTAGTAGAAATAGGCCTTGTCTGTCTGGTTGGTGTAATCACAGACCACCTTCAGATAGACTCTGTTCTGGCTGAGCGGCACGTTTGCCACTTCAGTCATCGATCCGGAGCCGGCATTAACCATTACAATGGACTTGGAATTGCCGGACCTTTTCACACCCACGAAGCCGTATTTAGCCTGGAATGCAGCCAGACCTGCGTAATCCCCGTCCTTCATACCGCTGGTCTCCAGGGCGGTGACGCCCGTGCTTTTCGGTCCGAACGTCCGCTGGGTCAGCGTGTTTCGGGCATCCAGAATATTTGTGCTTACCTTGCCGGTGGTTAACCGCATGAAGCCGGGACGCTGTGTCAGGGACCACTTGGTGTTGTCGGGATTATGGTTCCACTGCCATACCTTGGCAAGCCCCGCTTCTGACGAAGCTGTAGCTGCGAACGACACATCGTCTACATAAAAGTTCATCAGGTCATTGGCGGCATCCGGCGCAGAATTGTAAGGGGTTTCAACAAAAATAAAGGTCTGGGACAGATCGGCACCGGCGGGAAGTGTATAGGTTCCCTGGATGGTGCCCCACTCTCCCCGGGTCAATGTGGCAGAGCCCAGAACCGTAATACCGGTATAGCTTGGCCCATTCTGGATATCCAGGTTAAAGGACTTGGTAGCCGGGCCTGTCGTGTATTTAACCTTTGCCGAGAACATATAGACTGTGCCAGCGGTCACCTTCCCGGTGAGATCCTGCTTCAGTCCTGTACCCGTCTGTTGTCTCCCGCTGACCAGTACGCTGCTCGAACCGCTATAACGTTCTGCAGCAGTAACGGCCACCGCTGCCGTATTGTTATTCATCCACGGGCTGATGTCTGCCGCTTCAAAGCCGCCATTCACAATTAGCTCCGCAGAGGCGGAAGCCGCTGAGAACTCATCGGACGCGTACACCTTCTTCACAGGATAGCCTTCAGCAGGCATATTCAGCGTGCGCGGCGCTTTGCCCCCGCTTCCGAAGACCGGCCAGTTGCCGGACCAGGATACCGGAACCAGATACGGCATCCGTCCAACCGCTCCGCTGTCCCTGAAGAGCATGGCATACCAGGAGCCGGATGGCGTGTCCACGATTCCGCCCTGGGCAATGCCGGAGTCGTTAAGTGATACCTGACCCGTATAGCCACCGGTTAAGCTGGTGGAGCGGTAAGTCAATTGTGTGCGTCCGCTTCCCGAAGGCCAGCAGATCAGAAAGACATAATAATAGCCGTTGATCTTCTGGATATGCGCACCTTCCGCCTTCACAATGAAGCTTGAACCGGCAATATTGCTGGAGCCGGGGATAATAACCTGGTTGATTCCTCCTGACTTGATAGCTTTGGCGTCCGCCGTCAGCTCAATCAGGCTGATATTATCGACACCGTATACCAGGAACACCCGGCCGTTATCGAACAGCAGCGACGCGTCATGATAATAGCTGCCCAGCACAGATGAGGTCCATGGACCATTTTCAATATCCGCCGTCTGATAGATATAGGTTTTGCCGGTAGAATTGGACCCAAAGCTCACATAGTAGATACCGTTATTGTATCTGAGGCTGCTTGCCCAGGAACCCTTGCCGTACTCATTCTGTCCGTTGTTCAGATTCTGTGCATCGCCATTTGCATAGGTATCGTAGACGTAGTTCACGATCTCCCAGTTCACCAGATCATAGGACTTCATGATGGGAACGCCGGGGTTCATGTGCATGGTGGTGCTGGTCATATAATATACGCCTCCTACCCTAATTACATCATTGTCCGGGGCATCGGCATAGATGAACGGATTGGTAAATGTTGCAGCGGCAACCGTCGAAGGATTGAACAGTATGCCTAGCAAGAGCGAAATTGCCAGCAAAAACAGCCCCGTTTTTTTGACCATAGTGCCTGACCTCCTGCCTGCTTGTACGATCATTGGCTCCATTCAATATAGTCCACAAGCACATCCCAGGTTCCATCGTCCGTGGTTACGACCAGCTTGACCTCCTGATTGCCGGTGCCGTGTGCCACATTGGACAGGGTCTGTACGGAAGGTGTAGTCCCGCTGAAGCTGAAGGAGCCGACAGTCACCCCGCCGATCTGCAGATCAACTTTGGCCGTAGCAGAGTTGCTGGAAGCACCCCGGACTGAGACATTATGAGTACCAAAAGCAAAATACTGATTGAACGCAGCCGCGTCATCATTCCCGTATAACGCCACTCCGCTGAACGGGGTAGTGATCTTACCTGCATACGTGCCGCTTAAGCTCATGTCTTCTGCTTCAACCTTACTTCTGGAAGGAGTCGTGGTGCCCCCCTCAGAGAACTGCCAGTAATCCAGATTGAACAGGTTGCCGGAGCCTGATCCGGTGAATACCAGGTAGAGTCTGTGAACTCCTGTCGCATTGGTGACTGAGGTTTCTACCTCCTGCCAGGCTTGCGCTCCTCCTGTAGAAGGGACATTAAGCGTGCCCACTAGCGGTCCGGTTGCGCTGTCCAGCCGGAGTTCGATTTTGCCGCCTGTGGTAGAAGCCACGTTAGCCTTGAAGCTGGTAGCACCGGAACCGAAATCGGCATTGCCGACGGCAACCCAGTCTCCATTGTTAATGCTGGTCACATTCATATTGCTTACAGGGCCGCCCGCAGCCTGAGTAGCTTCAGTAGCAATGCCTGCATTCCAACCGATGGTCTCGGCTTCGACTCTGGTGAACGGATTCAGATTGGCAATCTGGGCAATACCCGCCAGATCTCCCTGAACCTCCTGAATGGTCCCGTTTGCATTATGGACAAGCTTGTTGATATGCGGAGAGCGGTAGCCTTTGCCGTCCCCGAGTACAGCCTTCGCCACGGTCTGGGCATGATACACTACATACCACTGGTTATTGAAGTTAAATACCGCATGGTGGTTGTTGCCGCCTACACCGAAGAAGGTATAAGGATTCTTCAGAAAATGTCCGGTATACGTAAATGGTCCCATCGGACTGTTGCTCACCATGTACCCGATTTCACCTGCCGGATAGGCAGCCGGGTGTGTGCCGGAGAAATTGAAGCAATACGAGTAATAATATTTGCCGCCGTATTTGTGAATTCCCGAATCCTCGAACATATAGGGAGCGTCAATTGTGGATGCGCTGCCAACAATGCTCGTCATATCCGCACCCAGTCTCAGCACACGAGCTGTGCGGGGATTGGCTACAGATGCCGGGTCCGAAGTGTTGGGGATTCCCCCGCCGGCATACAGATATCCGCTGCCGTCATCGTCCACCAGGACAGCCGGATCAAACAGCCAGGTCACGCCGGACATGCCGGGAGTAGACCCTGTCACCAGCGCTTTGCCCAGCGGATCCGACCAGGGGCCAATCGGAGAATTGGCTGTTAACACGCCGATGCCTGATGCACCGTTTGCAAAATACAGGAAAAATTTATCCTGGCCGTTAATTTTTTTCACCGCCGCCGAAGGCGCCCAGGAGAGAGAGGCCCATTTGGCAATGCCGGCGCTGCCGTTGACATTATTGGCTCCGGCCACCGGAATGGCGCCGTGATCTGTCCAGTTCACCATATCCGCCGAGGAGATGACATTGATTTTATTCAAGGCGCTGAAATCATTGTCCTTCACGGTTCCGTTGCTGTTATAAACGTAGGCATCGCTGGACATATAGACATAGACTCTTCCGTTATACGTCAGGGCGAAAGGATCGGCACCCAGCTTGTGATCCATCAGGGGATTGGAATTCCCCGGCTGCTTGGCCGTGGCATTATTTGCAGCAGACACAGACATCATGGGCAGACCGTTCAGGAATAAGACAAGGGTTATTGCAATGACCAAGAGTTTTTTAAACATCGGCATACCTCCATTAAGATTAATTTGTAACCCCTTTCAATCGGCTGCCGCAAAATAACGGTCGCCAGCAGCTCCTCCCTTCTAGGATTCTTTAGATGATTCTACTAATATTTGTTATTCGAGATCATCTTAAACTAATTTCCAGTTTGGAACAATGTAGTTTTTTGTTTGAAAAGTTGAATTTTTTTGGCGTTTTATCTGCATAAAAAAAAGCCGGAGCAAAAGCGCCTGGCTGATTCTTCAATATTTGCGGTTGTCTATCTCCCTACCCGCCAGTTCTTGCGTGTAAATGTCCTCCGGCGTTATCATTCGCTTGGGCAGCGTCCGGCCAGCCATAATCTCATTGACTGCCTGCATCAGCAGGGGGCCCAGCATCGGATTACATTCGACAACAGCATTAATGCTTCCCGCCGCCATCTGTTCAAATGCCCGCCGTGTGCCGTCCACTGAAACTATTATTATATCGGTGCCCGGTACAATACCGGCCTCTTTCATAGCCTCCACAGCACCAATAGCCATATCATCATTATGGGCAAAGAGCACCTGGGGCCACTTCTCCTTCGGTTGCTGCAAAAAAGTCCTCATTACCTCACGTCCGCCGCTTTGTGTGAAATCTGCCGGTGCAGTCATTGTAATCCGGAGGTTCTGCTTGTCCCCGAGCATCTTCCGGAACCCGCGCCCACGGTCAATCGACGGCGTTGAACCTACGGTACCCTGCAATTCTGCGATATGGATGGCTTCACTATGATGGCGCATCTTATCTATCACATATTTGGCTGCCTTTACCCCTTCTTCATAAAAGTCAGAACCGATAAAAGTGACATAGAGCGAGCTGTTCTTCACGTTGACTGAACGGTCCACAATAATAACCGGAATCCCTGCCTGCCTGATTTCCAGAAGAATCGGTTCCCAGCCGGTCTGAACCACAGGAGCAATCGCTATGACATCAACATCGCTCCGGATAAAGGCACGAATGGCATCGAACTGTTGCTGCTGATCTTGTTCTGCGTTCTTCAGGACAAGGGTGATCCCCGCCTCCCCGGCGGCTTCACGGATCGAAGCGGTATTCGCCTCCCGCCAGGTACTCTCCGATCCAAGCTGGGAGAAGCCCAGCACAATCGGCTTGACCATGGCTCTATCTGCCGGCGGCAGCAAGCCGGTATTCACTGCAGGAGAATGATGAGGCATCATCAATACCTGCGTATTGTTGCCTCCGCCGCCTGAGCAGCCGCCCAGCAGTAGTAACAGTAGGAGAACCAGGCACCCCTTAGCCGTTCTCAACAGGACCCCTCCTTCATATGATAGCGATTACAATTATATAGCAAAAACATGGGGAGACAAGAATTATTTGTCTCCCCAACCAGTCTTCTTATTCTTTTAGAGTCAACCGCCTTGTGCTCAACACCCGTTGCAGGAGGATAAAAATGAACAGCAGCAGGCCAATGACAATTTTGGTCCACCAAGAGCTGAGTGTGCCCTCGAAGCTGATAATGGTCTGAATCACACCTTGGATGAGTACACCGAAGAAGGTCCCCAGCACATAGCCTACACCGCCAGTCAGCAGTGTTCCGCCAATGACAACAGCCGCGATGGTATCCAGCTCAAAGCCAACAGCATGAAGCCCATAACCCGACAGCATATAAAAGGTGAAGACCACCCCTGCAAGCGCCGAGCATAATCCGCTAAGCGTATAGACAAGCACCTTGGTTCTTGCAACCGGAAGCCCCATCAGCAGAGCCGATTGCTCATTGCCCCCAAGCGCATACACGTTGCGGCCAAACCGGGTGTAATGGGCGGTGAAGATCGCCACAGCAACGGCAACAAGAGCAATAACGGCACTGATCGAGAGAAAGCTGCCGCCCGGCAGCGGGATTCTCGTCTGGGCAATGGCTGTGTAGAAGGAATTATCAATGGTAATGGTATCAATGCTGATTACATAACATAAGCCCCGGGCCAGGAACATTCCTGCCAGCGTTACAATGAACGGCTGGATTGTGAAATAATGAATGATCGCTCCCATAATGGTGCCAAACAACGCACCCATCAGAAGCACCAGCGGAATAACAACTGCCGGCGGCCACCCCTGCTGCTGCACCAGGCTTGCGGATACCATGGTCGATAAGGCAATGATAGAGCCGACCGAGAGATCTATGCCGCCTGACAGGATGACAAAGGACATGCCAACGGCCGTGATCAGCAGAAAGGCATTGTCGATGAGCAGATTCATCAGCACCTGCAGGGAGAAGAATCCGGTATACCGGAAGGAACCGGCGGCGAACATGACGAGGAACAGCACAATGGTGACCACAATCGGAATAAACTTGCGGTTAAGAGACATGACGGGTCACTTCCTTCTCTGCGGGATAATGCCGCGACTTCCAGCGGGCGGCCATAGCGGCCCGGAAGGTATCCGATTGAATCAGGCAGACCGCCAGCACGACACAAGCTTTGACGACCAGTGTGATTTCCGGCGGGACGCCGATCATATAGATGGTTGTGGTCAGCGTCTGGATAATCAGCGCACCGATTACGGTACCCGTAAGATAAAAACGTCCGCCGTTCAATGACGTCCCCCCGATGACTACCGCCAGAATAGCGTCGAGCTCATACCAGAGTCCGGCGTTATTGCCGTCGGCGCTGGAAACATTCGAGCTGAGCAATAGTCCGGCAATGCCGGCGCATAAACCGCAGAATACGTACACCGACAGAATAACCCAACGGGCGCGGATACCGGACATGGAGCTGGCGGCCGGATTGCAGCCCACCGATTCTATAAACAGGCCCAGAGCGGTCTTACGGGTAAGCAGCACGGCAATGACCAGGATTAGGGCTACTACAAATATTGAAAATGGCAGCGCAGCAAATGAGCCGGACCCGATATAGGCATACTTCGAGCTGGTTACCGTAATTATCTGTCCGCCTGTAACCAGCTGGGCGATCCCCCGCCCCGCTACCATCAGAATCAGCGTGGCTATAATCGGCTGAATTCCGGCCCCGGAGACGAGCAGACCGTTCCATACGCCAAGCATGAGCGACAAACCTGCTGCCAGCAGCACCGAGGTCAGGATCAGACCCAGGGCATTCTGGTCTGAAGCTTTGCTGATGCTCAGGCAGGCAATGGCGCCGGATATAGCGACAATGGAGCCGACAGACAGGTCGATGCCTTTGGTTGCCACTACCAGTGTCATCCCGATGGCCACCAGGATAAGCGGTGCTCCGAAGTTAAGAATATCAATCAGGCTTCCGTATAAATGTCCGTCATGGACGGTAATTGAGAAGAAGTCCGGCGAATAGCACAGGTTGAACAGCAGCAGTACAGCCAGAACACACAGCGGCCAGAATAAATGATGTTTTACCAGTTGGCTCATGATCGTGTCAGCCTCCCGCAATCGCCTGCATAATTTGCTGCTGGCTCATGTCCTTATCCGAAATTTCCTTCACTTTGCGGCGGTCGCGCAAGATGGCGATCCGGTCGCTGACCCGCAGCACTTCCTCCAGCTCGGAGGAGATGAACAGGAATGACATACCCTGCCGTGAGAGCGTCAGCACCAGCTTTTGAATTTCTGCCTTGGCTCCAATGTCAATGCCCCGTGTCGGCTCATCGAGAATAAACAACTCAGGCTCCGTCAGCAGCCACCGTGCCAGCAGAACCTTCTGCTGATTTCCGCCGCTTAAATTCTTGATCAGCAGGTCGGGATTTGGAGGATTGATATTCAGCATGCGGATATATTCTTCAGCCATCTCCTCCTGCCGCCTGCGTGAAATGGTCTTGAACATGCCGTACTTGGCCTGCAGTGCAAGGATAATATTCTCTCTTACCGACAGATCGCCGATAATCCCCTCTGTCTTGCGGTTCTCCGAACAGAAGGCGATCCGCCGTCCAATGGCTTCCCGTGGCGAATGTACCCCACCTCCTGATTCCGCTAGCGTCAATTGCCCGGAATCCGCTTTGTCGGCACCGAAGAACAGCCGGGCTGCCTCTGTCCGCCCAGATCCGAGAAGTCCTGCCAGCCCTACTACCTCACCCTTGCGGATCGACAGATCGAACGGCTCAATTCCGCCTTTGCGGCCCAGCCCTTCAGCTTTGATCAGCTCATCCCCCAAGGCATCCTTGTATTCTGCTGCCAGACCCGGCAGCTCTTCCAGCAAATTAAGATCCTTACCGATCATTTTTAAGACCAGATCCAGCCGGGATAGCTCCTTAACCCTATATTCACCGACAAGCTCACCACCCCGCAGGATGGTTACCCGGTCGCAGATTTCGTACATCTGATCCAAAAAATGCGTGACAAACAATATCGACAAACCATCCTTTTGCAGCTTCCTCATAATACGGAACAGCTGCTCCACTTCATTCTGATCCAGACTTGAGGTCGGTTCGTCCAGAATCAGTACCTTGGCTGAAATATTCAGCGCTCTGGCGATTGCGATGAGCTGCTGAACCGCTACAGAATACATATGCAAGGGAAGGGTAACGTCAATCTGCAGATTCATCCGTTCCCGAAGCAGCTCCGCAGCGCGCAGATTCATTTCCTTCCATAGAATGCATCCGAATCTTCGCGGCTCTCTGCCAATGAAGATGTTCTCGGCTACTGTCAGATTGGGGCACAGATTGACCTCCTGATAAACCGTGCTGATTCCCGCAGCCTGCGACTCCAGCGGGCTGTGCAGGGAAATGCGCGCACCCTCCATTTCTACCCTGCCCTCATCGATGGAATAGACACCGGTCAACACTTTGATCAGCGTTGACTTGCCTGCACCATTCTCCCCCATCAAGGCATGAACCTCACCAGGGAACAGGCGGAGGTTCACATTAGTTAACGCTATTACACCCGGAAACCTTTTATGAATCCCGGTCATTTGCAGTATGGGCAGCTGCGTGCTCATGGTTGTATCCACTCCTCATTCTCCATAGAAACGCCAAGGCGGTTGTCGGCCGCCTTAGACGCGATCTATTAGGCTTGCTGATTAATATTCACGGCTAGGCAGCGCTTCCTTGGCCTGCTCGGAAGTGAAGGTCGATTCCTCGGTCACAATCCGGGCCTCAACCGCTTGGCCGTCAACTACATTCTGCACCACCTGCATCAGCTGCGGTCCAAGCAGCGGATTGCACTCGACGATAAAGCTGATTTTACCTTCGCTGGCTGCCTGCATTCCGTCCTTCACCGCATCGACAGAGATAATCTTAATGTCCTCGCCCGGCTTCAGCCCTGCCGCCTCAATCGCCTGAATTGCCCCGAGTGCCATATCATCGTTATGGGCGTACAGCACATCAATATCCTTATTGGCCTTCAGGAACGCCTGCATAACTTCCTTACCTTTGGCCCGGGTGAAATCGCCGGTCTGAGAGGCAATGACCTTGAGATGCGGATTGCTCTTGATGACTTCGGCAAACCCTGCCATACGGTCATTGGCTGGAGCAGAGCCTGTGGTTCCCTGTAGCTCTACAATATTAACGTCCTTTGAAGCGTCTTTATACTGATCAGACAGCCACTCACCCGCCTTGCGGCCTTCTTCCACGAAATCGGAGCCGAGGAAAGTAACATACAGCGAGGTGTCTTTGGAATCCACCGCACGGTCGGTCAGAACCACCGGAATTCCTGCAGCCTTTGCCTCTTTAAGTACAGTATCCCAACCGGATTCCACGACCGGGGAGAAGGCAATCACATCCACTTTTTGCTGGATAAAGGAACGGATGGCCTTAATCTGATTCTCCTGCTTCTGCTGCGCATCCGAGAATTTCAGCGTATAGCCCGCTTCCTTGGCTGAATCCTGAATGGACTTCGTATTGGCACTTCGCCAGCCGCTCTCTGCACCCACCTGCGAGAAACCGAGCGTAATGTCCTTGGCCTCCGTCTTGGTTCCGCCATTCGCCGCCGGTGCTTCCGTTGCTGCATTCCCGGCATTCGCCGCCTTGTCCCCCCCATTATTGTTGCCGCATGCTCCAAGCATGACCATAGATAAGGTGAGTGCAAGCACTGCTCCCATTTTCCCGAATCTCTTCATACGTATTTATTCCTCCCCCTCGGCATTCACCAGATTCTGGTGTTCTGCTCATTATAAATCGCTTACAAAAGTCCGTTATACGGGCAGCCTTTGGCGTTTGCTTTCTATTTTTGGCTTTGTTTTGTCCACAGGAGGATTTTGTGTATTTTAATATTTAAAAGGTGTGAATTTTGATTGCGCTTTCTTCTTTGGGTATCGGCATTCCATAATTTGTTATAAACTATATATTGAAGCCAAATCTACTCTATTTGCGAAAGGGAAATTCCGATGATGCGGATCACACACTGGATCTCCTCCAGTCTGAGGGCCAAACTGCTGGCTTTGTTTATTGTGCTGTCCACGATACCGCTGATCGCTGTCGGTCTCATTTCTTACCAGAAATCCTATACTTCCATTTCCAGTCACAGCAAGGCTTCAAGTATGCTTCAGGCTGACATGCTGGGAACGAATATCGATAATCTGTTCAAAGATACCGAGCGGCTGCTGGAGCTCAGCAATAACCCCCAGGTCATCCATTTTCTTTTCTCACAATCTGAAACCTATCAAGAGGCGAAGGAAATTCTGCAGACCTTTACACTCTACCGGGACACCTACAAATATGAGGATGTACTCAATATCAGCCTGATTAATCTGTACGGCAAGGGGATCAGCGAGCGGAGGGGTATCTTTCAATCCAATATTAATCCGCTGCGCAATCCGCATTTCCAGACACTGTCCCAGAACCCCGAGCTTATTCTCCGGATTCCTCCACCCTTGATTTCCGGTTATGACCGGGTTGATGGCTTCACCTATAGGAATCAGGGTGTCATATCGATCATGACAGCTGTCAAGCAGCGGATTACGCATGAGGTGATCGGATTCATCATTGTGGATCTGAACGACTCATTCATTAAGGAATTCTGCGACAAGATGACGATTGGTACAACAGGGTTCTTCTACCTGCTGGATCAGCAGAACAACCCCATCTATGTGCCGCCTGTTCAAGAGGCCGCTGTGACCCTGGTTCAAGAAACAGGATTACCTGCAGGGGAATTAAGCGGGAGCGGAAGCTTTGTGCTTCAGATCGCCGGCCCGCCCTGGTTCATTGTCCATACCTCCTCCCTTTCGACAGGCTGGAAGATTATCGGCATGGCCCCGCTGCAGGAGATCGTTGCCGAAGCCAACCGGATCAGGCAGCTGATTATAGTCAGCGTCGGCTTAAGCATCATTTTCGCCATAACGCTTAATTATCTGCTTACGCGGCGGCTGACCCGGCCCATTCAGCTTCTGCAGCACAAGATGCGCCTGACGGCAAGCGGCTACCTGGAAGCCAAGGTCAAACCGGACGGCAATGATGAAATTGCCGATCTGGGACAAAGCTTTAACATTATGGTTGAGCAGATCAAAGCGCTGCTGGAGCAGAGCATCCGCAAGCAGCAGCAGCTGCAAAAGGCGGAGCTGCGGACGCTGCAGGCACAGATCAATCCACATTTTTTATACAACACACTGGATTCCATTGTATGGATGGCTGAAGCGGGTAATAACGATGGTGTCATCCGGATTGTGAAAGCGCTATCCGGGTTCTTCCGGCTTAGCCTGAATAAAGGGCGCGACTGGGTACTGATCCGCTCTGAGCTCGCCCATGCGCAAAGCTACCTGATCATCCAGCAGATGCGTTACCGTGACATTCTGGAGTTCAAGATTGAGGTTGCGGAGGAGTTGCAGGAATACCCGATTCTGAATATGACGCTGCAGCCTTTGATAGAGAATGCCCTCTATCACGGAATCAAAAACAAAAGAGGCAAAGGGCTCATCAGCATTGGCGGACATACGGACGCGAACTCCATCCTTCTCACAGTCGCCGACAACGGAATTGGCATTCCCGGAGAACGGCTGGCGCAGCTCAGAGAATCTATCGAGCATCCCATTCAATCGGAGGATACGGATACTACTCAGAACGGATTCGGTCTGCAGAATGTACATCAGCGGCTACAGCTGTATTTCGGGGAGGAGTATGGAATCCGCTTGGACAGTTCAGAAGGTTATGGTACACAAATTACAGTTCGCATACCCAAGAACAGGGGGACCCTAAGATGAAAAAGGTTATGCTGGTGGATGATGAGATCCTGATCCGTGAAAGTATACGGGAATCCGTAGAATGGGAGAAGGAAGGCTTTATCTTTTGCGGTGACGCCCCCGACGGCGAGCTTGCACTTCCGGTCATCGAAGAACAGCTCCCCGACATCCTCATTACCGACATCAAAATGCCTTTTATGAACGGGCTGGAGCTGAGCTCTGTCGTCCGGCAAAAGTTCCCGAAGATCAAAATCATTATTCTAAGCGGTCATGATGACTTCCAATATGCCAGGGCGGCGCTACGGCTTGGGGTTGAGGATTATTGTCTGAAGCCGTTCAGCTCTGCGGATCTTCTGCAGCTGCTCCATAGTGTCAGCTCCAGGATTGATGAAGAATTTCGGATGAAACAAAAACAAGCCTATACCCCCGAGAATCTGTTCGCTGATCTGTGCGGAGGACTGATCAGTCCCGCTGCCGCCATCGAATCGGCGGAACAGCTGGATCTGCTGCTTATGGCCCCTTACTATGCAACTGCCATATTTACGTTAAACCCATCGGATATCGATGTAGGAACGGGCTGCCCATGCGCGCCGCAGGATGCCGAAGCGCTGTTCGCAGGCCTGCTGAAGGAGCTGGCAGAAGGCTTCATCTATAAACGCAGCCGCACTGAAACTGTACTGATCTATAAAGGCAGTAATCCGGCCCAAATGAGCCGTACCCTGGAAGAGATCTGCGGGACTTGGAAGCAGAAGCTGAGAGCGGCTTGCGGCCTGGAGCTGTCCGTCAGTCTGGGTGATGTCCGGGAACGGCTGCAGGGCATTCATCTCTCCTATCTGGATGCCGAGGATGACCGGATGTTCAAGAAGATGTCCAGACTGAATTCAGCAGCGTTGCTTGATGCTTACTTCGATCCATCCGCTAGCGGCATCCTGCTTGACCGGAACCGGCTGATCCAGTTTCTGAAGCTGGGAGACCACAAGCAGGTTCCCGCATTTCTGCTGGAGCTCTCTGCGGAGCTCCAGCAGATGAATTGGCTGTCCGTGTACGCCTATTACCTGATGAATGACATTACCCTGGAGCTGGTACAGACGGCTAAAAAATGTTTTCGTGCGGCCCCAAATCCTGCCGAGCTCATCAAGGAATTCCAGGCGCAGCTGAAGCATATTTCCAATACAGATGAAGGTCTACACTATTTGAACAGGCTATTCGAGCGGCTATGGGAGTGGAGATCCGAGGGAGCAGATAAATATCGTGAGCTGATTGACAAAGTTAAGCATTATATCAGTGAGCATTATGACAAAGAACAGCTCTCCCTTAACGACATCTCCAGTCAGGTCAGGGTCAGTCCCAGCCATCTGAGCAAGACCTTCAGCCAGGCGACCGGACAGACGATCACTGAATTCCTGACGGCCACACGCATGGATAAAGCCAAAGAGCTGCTGAAGTCAACGGGACATAAAACGTTTGAGATTGCGTTTAGCGTGGGCTACAACGATCAGCATTACTTCTCCAATCTGTTCAAGAAAGTAACGGGGATGACGCCTATGGAATATCGCAAGCACGGAAATTCCGGGGATCAGCTTCAGCCTATCCGTAAAGGGGCGGGGAATTAGTGACTTCTTCCAGGATGCGGAACCGGCATGTCTTTATCCTGCTGCTGGCAGCAGGCTTGATCCTTGGCGGCTGCTCCCGTTCCTCCGGAGTCACGAATACACCTTCGGAGGAAGCCCTGGACTCTCCATCAAGTCAGAACGGGGAGCCGCCGCTGACTTTCGGTATTATCTACCCCATGGTGAATGACACCTACGAAATGATAACCGAGAATGCAGAAGCTGTGGCAAAAAAGAATAATGTAGAGCTGCTGGTTCAAGCGCCTGATGAAGCCAATCTGGAGCAGCAGGTCCGGATTATGGAGATGATGATCAAGCGGGGCGTAGACGGAATCGCCATTGCCCCGGCGGATTCCCTGGCGCTTACCAGCGTTATTAACAAAGCGGTATCCCGGGGGATTCCCGTTGTTTGTTTTGAGTCGGATTCGCCTGCCAGCAGCAGAGAAGCCTTTATCGGGGCTGATAATAGAGCAACCGGCGCTACTATTGGACAGACTGTGGAACGCTTGCTTGGCGGAAAAGGGATGATTCTGGTGGAGTCTGGAATGTCCCGCATGCTGGGCACTCAAGAACGGCTGCGCGGGTTGGAGGACTATTTGGCGGAGCATAGCGAGATCGATGTACTGGAAATCCGTCATAATGACGGCAGTGAGGACATCGCAGCGTTGCAGCTGGAGCAAATGATATCGGCCCATCCCCATTTCAGCGCTTTGGTCAGTCTGGATTTCGTGTCCAGCTCAAGCTCTGTCCTGGTCTGGAAAGCCAAAGGCCTGACGCGCTATAATATCGCTCTGGGCCTCACACCTTCGTTGAAGCAGGCGATGGACAACGGGCAGATTACGCGGGTGATTTCACAGAACGAGCAGAATTGGGGAGAGGACATCATCAACACTCTGCTGCTAAGGGCCAAAGGAATAGCTGTAGCCAAATGGATCAACACGGAAATTACGATCATCGGGGAATAGACCTGTCCGTAATGTAGCTGATAGGATACTAACCTTGCGGCGGATTCATGTGCACTTCTGCTCCTCCTTCCCTCCTTGACCGACATACAGGGGTGGAGGCAGAGAGATTTATCCCTCTCATTTTCTCCTCTCGCCCACTTTCGGCGCATTCAAAGGGATTTATCCCTTTGCGCTTCACATTCAGCCTTATCCACATCATAAAAAAACCTCCGGCCGGTCAACGTCTATCCCATCTTCCGATGTCTATAGACGTTGACTGCCAAGAGGAATGTTACGGTGTTACGTCATAGCTTCGCTTGTGGGTGCTTATTTCTCCAGCATCCGGAAGATTATTACAGCGGCTTCCGCCCGCGTTGCGGTTCCGGTGGGATGGAGGGATTTCCCGTCTCCCTGGACAATTCCCTCTTTGACCAGTGCCGCTACACTATCGATGGCATACTTTGCCACCTTCATTCTATCTGTGTAGCCGCTCAGTTCTCCGGCACTGCCGCCGGCAGATAATTTGTTCACTGCCTTCAATGCCCTGGCTGCAATCACCATCATATCCTGCCGCGAGATTTCGCCCTTCGGATTGAATCGGTTGCCATCCGTTCCATTGATAATTCCCAGCTTCTTCGCCATGCTGAGGGCTTCAGCATAGTAGGCTCCCGGGCTTACATCTGCAAAGCTGGAACCGGATTCCGCTTCGAGGCCCAATGCTCTCATTACCAGCAGCACAAAGTCCGCTCTCGTAATGTTCTTCTCCGGGCTGAAGGTGGTCGCGGAGGTTCCTTGGATGATGCCCAGCCTGTGCAGCGTATCAATACCCTCCGAAGCCCAGCTATATTTGGCACCTACATCTTTGAACGGGCTGGTTGGCACTGGTATCGGTGTCGATGGTACCAGTGACGGAGCCGGTGTTGCTGTTGTTCCCGGCGCCTGTGTTGGTGTTGGTGTCGGCGCCGGCACAGATGTTGGTACTGGTGTGGGTGCTGGTGTTGGTTCTGATGGACCGCCGTTATTGCTTAGCGTAGTTACAGAGATAGCGGGACCGTCTGTACTCCAGTTCCCTGCTGCATCCACGGCCTGCACCGAGAAGTTATATCCTGTGCCCGGCGCCAGTCCAGTTACCTCATAACGGTGCGTTATTCCAGGCAACTCCGCGATTTTTTCTGATCCTCTATAGAGCGTGTAGCCCGTCACTCCCGTATCGTCGGAAGCGTCCGTCCAGGTTAACGTAAGGCCGGTTGCCGTGATCCGTAAGGCTTCAAGCTTGCTTCCCGCTGTCCAAGCCGGAGGTGTTGTATCCGAAGCGGCCAGTGTTGCAGCGGAAACCGAAGGTCCACCGGCACTCCAATTGCCGCCGGTATCTACTGCCTCCACTGTGAACATATACTGCGTACCCGGCATAAGTCCTGTTACCTGATGACTGTATACAGCCCCGGTAACCGTCTCCGTATACACGGCATCCGTAACCGTAACCGGCTTGTCACCGGTTCCATTCGTAATCCGGTAACCGGCGATGCCGCTCTCGTCCGATGCCGTAGCCGACCATGTCAGAGTCAATCCCTTGCTTGTAATGCCAGAGGCTTCAAGCGAACTTCCCTCTGCCCATACCGGTGGTGTAGTATCTGAAGTCGGTAGTGTAGTTACCGGGACGGAAGGTCCGTCCTTGCTCCAGTTCCCAGCAGCATCTCCGGCTTCCACCTTGAAGGTATACTGCGTATTCGGCATAAGTCCGGTCACCTGGTGGCGATATACCGTTCCGCTTACGGTCTCTACCGGTTCACTGCCGGTTATGATCACCGGTTCAGCATCCACTCCATTGTAGACCCGGTAGCTGGTGACTCCAAGATTATCCGATGCCGCAATCCATGACAAGGTAACTCCGGTACTGGTGATATCAGTGGCTTCAAGCTTGCTTCCCTCTACCCAAGTTGGCGGAATCTGATCTCCCTTGCCGCTGAGGGTCAGGCTGCCGAATACCTCTGTCGATTTCGACGCTCTGCCGAGCAGATCATTCCAGGTCGCTACGCCGATCAGATTGGCTCCGTTTGCGTTATTCACCTGTGCATCGAACCGGATCTGTGTACCGTTCTCCGGTGTGATGGTGCGGAACGGAATCTTCATTTCCACTATATAATCCGTTCCGGCCGTTACCGCTGCTGATTCGAAGCCCGGGGAGGTCGCCGGAGTCGAATTACTGAGGAACTTGAAGGACTGCTCTCCGGCATAGTTGACCCGGTATTGTCCGTCATCCTCAAGGTACGGCCAGGCGTTGACGCGGTCTTCATCCACGTAGGCTTCTACCGAATCCTGCTTCGTCTTATCTGTATTGTTTTTGCTTAGCTGCTTATCCTTCACCTGGAACAGCACGTATAGATTCTCCTCGTCCCACAGCGTCCGGGCTGTGCCGGTCGTTTCTGCTGTTGCCATCAGATGGTTGTCGATATGAATTTCAGGTGCATTCTTCCAGATGTCGTCCATGCTTCCGTCAATATCCGGTGTACCGTAGAGCGCCGTAGAGCTCTTGGTTTCAGGCGTAATATAGAGCGGATGCTCTGCCAGATACTTCTCCGGGTCGATAATTGCGTAATAGGCAGGCTTCGGTGCCAGAGAACTAAGGAATGGCAGCGGATTCTGGCTGGATCTCCAGCTTGAGCTGTCCGTGTAACCCCAGAGGGTGACACGCGCGATTTTATCGGCATGCTTCTTATAAATCTGGAACAATTGGGCATACAGGCTAGCTTGCTTATCCGCCCATTCCGGGGAGAGGGAGGAATTCATTCCCGCCAGAACATCCAGTTCGCTGATAGAGATTTCAACGCCCAGGGAAGCATACTTCACAATTGCCGCTTCTACATTGGCGGGCTTGGTTCTCATGTCGTAATGAGACTGCAGCCCAATGCCGTCAACCAGCAGCTTGCCTGGATGGGCCTCTGCATACCGGTCATTCATCTCTTTAACCATGTCGTGGATAGCGTCCCGTTTCTCCGGGAATTCATCATTGAAATCATTGTAATACAGCTTGATCCCTTTCAAATCCTGGTTGCTGTCCACCACTTCCCGTGCGGCCAGAAATGCCTGCTCCACGAAGTCTGGACCGACGGAATAATACCAGGGCGATTTCCGCAGTGCATCTTTCCAGTCGGATACTGCCGGAGGTCCATCCTGCATGGCCTCATTGACAACATCCCATGAGATCACCTTATTCCGGTAGTGTTCCATAACGGTCTTGATGTGTGTTCGCATATTCGCAAGCGCCTCACTGCGGCTGAGATAGAGCGGATTACCCGCCTGATCCTTCAGTGCATTGCCCGAAGCGTCCACTTGCTGTGTAAACCACGCCGGAGTCTGGCTATGCCATACCAGTACATGACCGTGTACTTCCATCCCCATAGCCTGAGATTTGGTAATCATGTCGTCAGACTTCGTGAACGTGTAGGTCCCCTTGGTTTTCTGCAGTGCATCCGGTTTCATCTCATTGCCGAAGGTCACGCTGTTGAAATGATAATTGAAGAACGCATTTTGTCCATTGCCCGGGTTAATGTCATTGTTGCCCGGCACATTTCCAAGCACGAAGTCGTTCTTATAGACATCCTTGAGCGAAGCAATCGTCTGCAGCCCTGTATCCTCGAAGCTGAAGTCGTCAATATAGTAGGCTGCAACAGCACTGTTCGGGCTCTCTACATACAAAGTGACATCCTCGTGCAGATAACGGTACGTCCCCTCCAGCTTCACCCAGTCTCCGCCTGCATTGACCGTCTGGGTGGACAGACTGACATAATACGGCGTAGTATCATTGACCTGGGCAGTCAGCTTCAGCTGCGCGCTGGCCGGGCTGATCAGCTTCACCCATACCGTTGTTTTGTACTCATTGCCAATGGTAACAAGGTCCTTCACATTGACGGACGGTCCGTCCGGATTAGCCGCTCTGCCTGTAACCTTCAGGGCATAAGCTCCGCCCGGGGTATGGTTGGCCTCCTGGGTAGATGCAACAGTTACACCTGCACCGCCCTTCGGCTTGAAGCCCTGAACCGTCTGATCCTCGAAATCTCTTGCACGTTGAATACCAGCCACAATGGTAAAAGGATTAACCGATACGCTGACGCTTCCCTTAGTTACCCTTAGCGTAAATCCGCCATTCTGGAAGGTAATGGCTGTAGTCACTCCCAGCAGGCTCAGCTCTTCCCTCTCATTCAGGACAGCCTGTGCTTTGGCTATCAGCTTAGCGTGATCTTCACCTGCCACTGCATTCGGAACGGTAATCCGGTTGCCGATCAGCGCCGCTGCTTGTTCTACAGCCTGCTGATCAGGGCTCAGTTCACCCGTCTCCCCCAGGGTCTTGACTAGAGTCACATTGGAAAAGGTTACTTTGAAATCCGTTACTGTGCTGGTATTGGTTCCGTACAATTGTACCTTGGCATCCTTGAAGAATTCCGGGGTATACGTTGACGGATTCCCCATCGCCAGCCAGGAAGAACCGCTGTTCGTGGAGAAATACCCTTGAACCACATTGCCCTCTTTTACAATCCGCAGATAATAGTTGGTACCACTCAAATTAGTCTGATTCGTATTGTTCGTGAAGGGCTGAGTACCTATCAACCCTGAATTATTCACTTTGATGTTAGCGTTCACTTTCCTTGCATTGATTCTGTAGAACTCCCCGCTTGAAGTGCGGCTGATGCCAAGTCCTACCTGGGAATTCTCACCCATAGTCGAATCATTAAGCGGTTTGTCTACCGTCAGCTTCGCTGTAAGCGTCCAGTTGCCTTCGGCCGAACCCGGCATCTGCAGCATATTATGGCTGCCCGGATATTCCGTGCCGCCCTTCAAGGTCTGGATGGCCGCACCCTCAGCACTATAGCTAAGTGCGGTCTGCGGATCAGCCGGATTTATAACCTCCCAGCCCGCCGGAAGGCCAGCCGCAAAGTCGATAACTTCATTCGTACTGAAGAAGATTTTATAAGTCTTTATCTGTTCTCCTTTGACAAACCGGACCACTGCCGTTCCTTGCGCACTGTCCGCTTGTGAGATGCTTACGATTTCAGCCGGGTCACTCGTTACCGCCGTTACCTTCGGTATGGCGTTCCCGGAAACCGTATACTTATATTCGTAATTGGAGGCATCGAAGTTAGTCGGCTGAACGCCATCCACGAAAATATTGCGCGAAGCCACGGCCTCCGGCGTCAGTGACAGCTGATCGGCGTAGAGGATGTTGGCATCCTTCGCATACACCGCCATTACCACCTTGGCAGTACCTGACGGCTCATCATAGGTAAACGGGGCATTAGGCGTCTCATGCCAGTCCGCTACCTTCACATCCACAGGCTGGAAAGAGCTTAAGCTGAGCGGCCCGCCCTCCAGGATACGTCCGACAAATTTGCCGCCGATCCAGTATGCGGGATCACCCGCCTCCCGGGCTGCATAGGGTTCAGGCATATCGCGGCCATTGATCGGAGTCATACCGAGCTGGGTCCCGTTCTGGTCGTAGTACACCAGCGCCACTTCCACATCACCCGGATGCTCCGCAGCGAGATCATAGCTCTCCGGCCGGCTCATCATGGAGAGGAAATAACCCTTGAAGTTATAGCTCTCTCCCTTGTTCAGCTTACCGGTAATGTCCTGCCACATTCCGTCATACTGTTCCGCAGCGTCGATGCGGCCAGCAAGCTTGCCGGAACCGGCAACCTTCGAGGTGGAGCTGTTCTTCAGGTAACGTGACAGACCCGAATAGCTCTGTATGGTATCCGCTGTTAACACGGGTCCTGGAGCAACAGGCTCAAAGGTTCCCTTGTTGTAACGGCCAGTAGACCAGTTGTCTGTATTGGAGGCAACAGTTGTATCAAAGTCTCCATTGAGCAGCAGGTTCCCCGGAATGGATACTGTAGAGTTATTCGCGGCAGCACCCCAGTCGGAATCGCCTGCTCCGAACAGGAAGCGGTCAACGGTGATTGTACCCGCAGTTCCGTTCGGTTCGGCCACAATATACAGATCCTTATGGCCGTAAGCGCTAAGATCGCCAGTATCAACCATATCCTGGAATTTACCGTAAACCTCATTGGCTGGTACAGGAATTTCTGCTACACGCGTGCCTTGGGACAGAATGTCGTCGTTGCTGCCCACAGCGCTTCCTACCGGAAGCACATAAGCGGCAAGCTTGCCTCCTTGAGCTGATTTACTCTGAGCGGTCAGGTACAGCAAGTGTCTGCGTACAACGCCTCCGTTCGCGGAGCCATCTGCAAAGTTCAAATTTCTGTAGGCGAGGTACTTGCCGGCACCGAGTGTCACTGCCTCTTCAGCGCGTCCCGCACTACCTGCACTGTCGCCAGGTATACTATTGTCATTTCCCTCTGCTTCCAGCGTTGAGAAAATGTCACGTTCTCCATCAAGCCCCTGATATGTGGCGAATTTGCCTTGGGACGGAACCATCGTTACGATGCTGGCCGACGGAATGTCAACAACGAACTTCCCGTTCGTTACAGGAATCGTGCCAAGCTTCTTCTGATTCTCGCTGCCTGAAGTACGGAACACGGTAATACTTGTTGTGCCTGCCGGGAAGTCCTTCAGATTGAATTCAAGCGGCTGAACGCTGTCATCATTCTTGGCATTCGATGCCGTGATCGAGTAATCATTTGTATTCGGATTCTTGAAGGCGACCACGTTGATATCGGCCGCAGGTACCCGCGTGACATCAAACCGGACATCTCCGGGATTCATAAACCGGGAGAAATGCCCATAGCCGTAAAAACGCTTGAACAACCGGTATTCACCCGTCAGCGTGCTGATCCGTCCCGGCTCCTGCTGGGAGTTGGTCGTAACGAAGCGGATCAGGTCGGAGCCGTCCGCGCCGTTGCTGTCCCACATACTCCACCAGACAAAGCCGTTAAATCCGGGGTTGCTGCTGAACATATTGGTCAGCAGATTGGACCAGCGCACCGCGTCACTGATGTTCTGATTGCCGTACCGCTGAGTATAGGCACCGGCCGATCCGTCACCGGTATCCTGATTCATGAATTCGGCCTGCCAGAGCTTATATTTGGTCAGGTATTCGGGATACTTGCTTCCATCCTTGGAGTAATCCAGCGGATTCTGGGAAAAGTCGCCGGTATGGTACAGCTTGTTCTCATCCGTGCCGATCCCGACCGTACCATACAGATGGGTGGTAAATACATCGAGGTAAGGGTTTTTGTCCAGTGCATTGTCAGGGTCGGTCTGACTGAACACTTCGCCGCCTCTGCTTAAGGAAGCGTTCAGATTGGTGCCGTCCACGGCGGCAAGCTGAGGAATGAAGTCAATGAGCTTGCCGTCCGGATTCTGGATATCATAGAGGGCACCGCCCGGCTGCATCGACTTCTTCAAGGCAGGACCGATGTAACCGTTAATCAGCTCGGTAACGTACGCGGCTGACCCGCCCGCGAGGTCAACCTCATTGAAGGGATTGATGTGGGTGATCGGAATTCCATATTGCTCCCACATTCCGCGGATATAATTCACGAGATAATCCGCATAGGCCTGATAATAAATTTTCACCACTTTACCATTAACGGTGGCTGTATCGCTGCGGACAATCTTGTTAGGGGAGCCTGTCGAAGACTGGCTCATCCAGTAAGGCACCGTCCATGTACAAGCGTAGAACTGCTTGACGCCGTATTGCATCGCCTGGCGCATCGTCCAGACCTGATCCACATCGAACAGCTCCTTGCGGGTACGCGGCGAGTTCTTAATCACCACAGGATGATCCCCCGGTGCGCTCAATAGATTGGTCGGACCTCCATCGTCATTGGCAGCCGGCTGGTTCCAAGACGGATAATCCCACACGAAATCCTGTACAGGCACCAGCGTGCCTGGAGCATGCTCGGGTTCAACAGGCCAGATACTGTCGGTATTGCCATCGTAATAGCGGTTCTCCGCTTCTATTTTGTATCCATATTGCCCGCCTGTTCCACGCAGGGGAATGGCATTTCCTTCGATATCGAAGCCGGGCTTGCTGACATCTGCAAGCAGACCGGTCAGAGGGTTGAACCCCGGGCTTGCGGCGGTGGCATTGGCAGTGGTAAGGCCGCCGTTATCGCCGATGATGACCCGGACAATGTCGTGGCCTGTGCCCTTTTGTTCACTGAAGGTCAGATCCAGCAGATGCCTGACGGTATCTTGATGACCGGCCGAAGCCAGTTGCAGCATATGGACGGAATCTGTATAAGCATAAGCGGCTCCTACGCCATCCATCGTCTGGTAGGTTTTGTACCAGTCAGCAGTTACCTGCGCCGGGACGGCTATTGTAGGAGCAGCCTGAACCGGGGCGGAAAACGGCACCGGGGTAATCATGGCCAACACCAGAGTACCGCTTATTGCAGCTACAAGTGTCTTTCTCCAGATCTTTTTACTCATTCCGCGTGTTCCTCCTTTTTTGTATACGCTTACATCAAATTGCATGGTTATAGCTTAACAATTCGAAATTAGATTTTGTATGAGACTGATGCACGATTCATTTTAAAATAACACTAAAATACTTTGATTTTTAACGAAACGAACTTGGATGCAAGTGGAAACGAATACCGTCCTTATAAAAGGACGGTATTCGTTTCAGCGAGAAATAGAAGGATAAGTTATCGTGTGCAACATATAAAATCTTATATTTCAAAAAATCCCGGCCCGTAAACGCACTGTACAAGCTGCTGTTTACAGACCAGGATAGGGTTGCCTATGGAAACTGGAGTGAGTGGCTTCTATTCTGCAACGATCAAGGTAGTGTCGGTGCCGGCTTCGGCGTCGGCCTCATAAGTAGTATCCGTTACTGTAGCCTTGCTGCCCCCGATGGAAGCGACAAAGGTTGTCACACTCAGGGCCGGAAGCTGGGCGGTAAATGAACCGTTCGACACATTAATGGAGGACCCGGCGGCTACCTTGCGGCTGGCGTCCGTGATCCAGGTGGACACGCTTGAGGCTGTGCCATTCTGCAGGACAAACTTCTGGCTTACAGCCGAAGTGCTTTTATTAATAGCCACGATGACCGCTTTGTTGTTTCCTTTGTAGGCCGAGACATAGACATTGGTATTAGGGTTCTTCGTAGCATCAACTCTTACATATCCCGGACGGATGAACTTGGAGAACTGAGCCATGCTGTCTCCGCGCTTGCTGATGGAGCCGTCCTCATTCATTGGGCTGTATTGGCGGCGGATATACCACCATACATAAGCCTGGAAATCCCCTTCTACCATCGCATTATGCATATGGTATGCTACTTCCAGCGCTTCAGGCCACAGGTTGGCGGAGTTATTATTGCTGTTCGGGTAGTAGACCTCCGTCATCCACAGCTCTTTGCCTGCACCCTTCTGCTTGAAGAGTGGATACGCAAAGTTGTTAAACGAAGTGCCATACGTGTGTGCCCCCAGAATATCCATATTGGCCAGCGCCTGGGAATCATTCAGAATCGGGTCGGACATATTTTTCAGATATTGAAAGGACTCGGGAGCAATGACCCGGCAGTTAATGGAACCGGCATAATTTTTCATAAAGTTAAGCATTTCGGCAGGTGTCCACCAGGTCCAGGTCTCGGCATAGTCCGGTTCATTCTGCACAGAAATCGCGTACAGGTCAACCCCGTTATTCTTCATGTACGTCACGAAATCATTCAGATGCTGGGCGTATGCGCCGTACTTGTCATATCTGAGACGCTTGGCTGAGGTATTCCCGTTGTGGTTGAAGGTCTCGGTCATGCTGCTCGGCGGATTCCATGGCGAAGCAAACACAATGGCTCCCTTGGCGATGGCTGCCTTAGCCGTGTCTAATTCCTTATACCAGTTATTCTTATTATCGTCTACATAGATTCTCAGAATAGAGAACCCAAGCTGGTTCGCGCCGTTGCCGAAGGCGGTCTCCCGCTGCGCGGCCGTCAGATCCCCGATCCAGGCAGGGTGGTTGATTCCTCCGAAGCCGCGAATGACCTGCTTCTGGGCTGACAAATTAACGGTCACATCGCTTGCTGCTGAAGCTTTAGGCGGTGCGGGTACCATCATTGCCGATAGCAGTGTTACAGATGCCAATATAGTACACAGTGATTTTTTAAACTTTGATATCATGGACTCATCTCCTCATCGTATAATTTCTGCTCAGATCATTTCTCGGAAACCCTGCTCTGGTCACCTCCTGTGTGGTTGAAGCGGCAGCGGTACCTTCCACCCTGCTTGTCCATGCTTCTAGCAGCACTTGCAAGCGCTTCCTTTTCCTGTATTATAATAAATATTTACAGGTTAATCCTTGCAGATCAACGAACATATATTGCGCGGATGCCGATAATACCAAATTGTGTAATAAAAGGAATGAATGTTATGGATCAGAACACTAACTATATTTTCACCCCCATCCCGGAAGAGATGATATGCTTCCATAGAACAACCACAACCGAGCTTCTTAACCCGGCCATGCCATATCACCACCACGATGCCTATGAAATCTATCTGTTCCTGAGAGGCAATGCCTACATGTATCTGGAGCAGTCCTGCTACAAGCTGGCCCCCGGCGACATGTTCATCATCAGCCCCAGTGAAATGCACCGGTGTGTCTGTACCGACAATCAAATGTACGAACGGATCGGGCTGAACATCAAGAGGTCTACCTTGCAGCGACTCTCCAGCCCGCGCTCTAATCTGCTATCCTGCTTCGATGCCCATCCCTTCGGGCAGAACAATCTGACCCGGCTCTCCCGGGACCAATGTGCCTTCTACTCCAGGCTGGCCGACCAATTGATCGTCTGCCTCCACTCAGAGGCTTATGGACAGGATCTGCTAGCAGAGGCCTACGCTACCCGGCTGCTTGTGTTCATTAACACCCTCTACCAATCATCTACGTCCCCCTCGGACAATCTCATGCCGGAGCTGGTCAGGCGGACCATGACGTACATTGAGGAGCATCTGCTAGAGTCTATCTCGTCCGCACAGCTAGAGCAGGCGTTTCATTACAGCGGCAAATATATAAGCCAGCTATTCAGGGAGCATACCGGACTTACCATCCGCTCTTACATTGTGGGCAAGCGCATCTCCCTGTCCATGAGCCATCTTACCGCCGGGAAAAGTGTCGCTGAAGCCTGCGAGCTGTCGGGCTTCAGCGACTATGCCAACTTCATCAGAAGCTTCAAAAAAATAGTGGGCATGCCGCCCGGCAAATACAAAGCCAGTGAACAGGCCTGAGTGAACGGGGCGCCTTGCGTTACAGACGAAGAGGACAACTATATAAAAATCACTAAAGAAATAAACAAAACTTAGGTGCATCTTATATAGCGGCTTTTCTTGGCGCCTGCTTCCCAGTAATCGCCAACCAGACCTTCAATAATACTGCTGCTGGCCCATGGCATCAGACAGAACCAGGTGCTTGCCGGAGAACCGTCACTGTAAGTCTCCGTTAACAGCCCCTCGGAATGACAAAATCTCTCGGACATCCAGCCCGTCAAGCCATGGTCATATTCCCGGTCATACCGATTATAGGTCTGGCAGCCCCAGCCGACGGTATCCAGCATCCGCTGCCGGACGTAAGGATCATCGCGCTGCTGTACGTAGTAATACAGCTCATCCACCACGCTGCTCGACATGGGATGGATATGCGGGTTGGCGACGGAGGTCACGCTTCCCCCGCAGCTGGACCACCCCACCGTGCTCAGCGGCGGCACCTTAACCGGAGAATTGTACGCGAATTTGAAGGTGAACTCGTAAGCAATCGCATCTCTCATATGATCAAGATACAGCTCATCCCCTGTGAGGGCGTGCAGATATCTGACCGCCCTGATGTACGCGAGAATCCCTTCAGAGTCTACCGCCTTATCCGCATCAAGCGGCGCACCATAACATTCCATCCGTATCACATAGGTCTCATAATAATGCCGCTCACTGCGCTTCAGGCTGTCCAGATGCGACCGGTTTCCGGTTAGCCAGCTATAGTAGGCAATTGCAGCCATGATCCAGGTTCCGCTGAAGGAATCATATTCAAGCCCGGCACCGGTTCTCTCAGAGAGAATCGTAGGGTATTCATCGTCCGAATTCCGGCTTCTCTCCAGTACAGGGAGAACCTTCCGCACGAAGTCCACCCACTCCTCGTGGATGACATGTTTGAGCCGTTTCTCGTATTCATAGGCCTTCATAATATAGAATAATGCCTGTCCGCACAGATAGGCAGAATGGCCCGGAGTGCGCATTCCGTCAAACCACCAGCCGTTAATGCTCCATTTCCCGTCCTGATAGGCCTCATAAGGAAGGCCGGATGCCGGGTTCATGGAGTTCTCGATGATATTCTCAATGCAGGATAGCGCTTGCTCGCGCATGGGTTCATCCTCCAGCCGCAGGGCAGCCATCAGCATTGGAGTGGCTACACTCAGACCGTCTGTCCAGCTGATCGAGATGATTTTATTATACCTGTACCCGCCTGTCTCCTTGTCCTCATAGACAAAGGTTGTGTAGCTCCGGTCCTCAGGCAGCCACGCATATTGATAGATCGCCTTCGACAGGTCGGCCGCAGCGCTCCGGATATCACTGCCCGGTCTTGGAGGCTGATGATAGCGGGAATAGATGTCTTCCAGCGCCGCATTGATGCCCAGCTCAGACTCAGCCTTGTACTCGAACAAATCCAACGTGAACTCTACAGACTCTGAGGCCTTCAGTTCAAAGCAGTTCTCCGCAAGCCGTGCCCGTTCCTTCACAAGACGCGATTTGATGAATAGAAGCGGAGCATTCTCATACCCCAGCGTATATCCGACCGTTCCCTTGGCAAGCGAGCAGGTGAAGCCGCCATACTGGTAGAACTCACCCTCAAGCTCAGGCTTCCACTGGATTCTTTCCCCAGCCCGGCTTATAAAGTACGGACTGGCACACAGGCCGAACACCCTGCCGTTGTCATATACCAGTGCCGCAGGATGCGACAACCGGTCGCTTCGTACCATCCACCAGGGAGATGATGGACGTGAAGGCTCGCCTTCTCTCAATCTCGGGAACTCGTTTGGAACATTCTGCGGAGCCTCCCCTCGGTTGCGGCCATACATAAAAGCGGGAAGAAAAAAACGCGGGTCCGTCTTGGCAAACGGCAGCTCCACATGAATGACTCCCGACCACGCTGCACTGTTAAGATTCGTGATTCGCACACAGGCCTGAAAAGGCTGCCTCGCGCTGCCTGTACCCCCTGTTATCTCTACGGACGCATGTAGTCCCTGCCCGTTCAATCCGGTATATCCGGTATCTTCCTGATGCTTGCTTCTTGCAGTTACGATTAGTTCCATCATCCGGTCCTCCAATCTGGTGTGTACAATAAAAACGTTTGCAAATCATATCCTGACATGCTAGGATAAGGACATTTTAAAGTAGTTCCAGAGAAGAATCCTTGCGAATACCGCGCAATGTATTGCGCCAAATGACCTGGAGGTTACCGATGAACGATCCTTTTGAGCTGCGGTATGATCCCATCCATAAAGATTTTCTCTACCTGCACAGGACGACTACCTATAATATGGGGACCTTCTATCACCAGCATGAAGCCTACGAGCTGTACTTGTTCCTGCGCGGCAACGTCAATTTCTATATTGAGAACAGCTGTTACCATCTGGAACGCGGAGATCTGCTTGTGATCAATCCGGAAGAGATGCACCGTTCCTTCAGCCAGGATGAATCCGAATATGAACGGATTACCCTTAACCTCCAGAAATCATATCTGCACCGCCTGTCTACACCTGCAACCCCTCTATCCTGGTGCTTCGACTATCGACCGAAGGGAAAAGGCAACATCGTACATCTTGAGGAAGCCCAGCTTCGGCAATTTCTACGCTTGGCAGGCAAGCTGGAGAAAGCTCTCTCGTCCGATGCGTATGGATCAGATATTATCGCCAACAGTGCACTCGCTCAATTATTGGTGCTGACCAACACGGTGTTTCATAAGGCAAGCTTTGTACCTGACGATATCATGCCGGAGCTGGTCCGCAAGACTATGAAGTATATTGACGTCCATCTGGAGCAAAGGATCACGCTTGAGCAGCTTGCCGGTATCTTTCATTTGAATAGCACCTATATTAGCCGCCAGTTCAAACAACATACGGGCTTAACTCTCCGTGCGTATATATTGGACCGCCGGGTTTCGTTAGCCAAAGCTTACCTCTGCGAAGGGCTTAGCATTACCGAGGCCTCTTATCAATGCGGCTTCAGCGATTATGCCAATTTCATCCGCAGCTTCACCAAGATTACCGGAATCTCGCCTGGAAGATTCGCCAAAAAAAACGCAAGCCTCCCGGAGTAGAAGGCTTGCGTTGCTCTATTGTAAGGCACGGGATTACTCAGAATTTATCAATCTTGTACCAGAATAAAGGCAGCGGGAACCAGCCTAGAGGCGCATCCACTGCCATATAACGGGCATGGTGGGTAAGCAGAAGTGTCTGAGCCTGCAGCCTGTCCAGGACCCTCGCTCCCGGCTGGGCAGTCCGTTCAACGCTCACGCCATCTTCATCTACCCGCGCCGTAACCGGCTGACCGTCCATCACTGCGGAGAATTCTCCCGGTACAATACCAGTGGTCCTGAACTTCAGCGTCAGATAAGCCTTCAGGACATTGGCGAAATCCAGAATATGATACATATCCGAGTTCTCGATCACAATGTCTTCCGCAATGCCGCCAAGAGCCTTATTCAGCGGGATGTCATATTCTGGCGCGTACATCGTTATTCTCCCTGCTCTGCTATAGGCCATGTATGCCTTAAGCGTCCGCAGAATATCATCCGCCTTCTCCAGCGCGAATTCAGCTATATCATCGCCCGCTTCGTTGACAACCAGATAGCCGATCAGCTTACCCTGATCCAGAACGCCAAGTGCCTCTTGACAGAGGGTTCTGAAAATCAGCGGTAATTGCTCTAAGCTACGCTCAACATAAGCAAGCCGCGAGGTATTCAGGTTATGCGCAAATTCTGCTCCTCCTTCCATCTCAAACAGCGGGCTGAAGGAGATTCCGGTGTCATTCACCCCTCTTAAGCCATGGCGCACATTGGCCTCTGCCACGGTATATTTGAGCTTGACACCGCCAAGCGTGAAGCCGAAGTACTCATATCTCTGCCGCTGTCCATATAATACAACCATATCACATGTACTCCGCAGTTCTTCAAGCCACAGGTTCATAAGCGCTTTCATATGCCCTTCGCCGCGCGCACGCGGATGGACCGATACGGTACCCAGATAGCCGGTCCGCAGCGTATCCTCACATACTTTAAGAGACTCTGGAAAAACAGCCACTAGTGCGCGCAGCCTGCCCTGCTCGTCCACTGCGACCTTATGCATCGCAGATGAATCCACACTTTTGTCATAAGCCTTGGGCATCAGAATTTCAAAATCAAAGCGGAAGGCAAGATTGGCTAAATCTATGTATTCCTCTCGCTCGTGCGGAGCTGCCGTTCTGTAGTTAACCATTGGTTAGACCCCTTCAGACTGCATATTTAACTGCCTCTTTGACTATATTCTAGAGGCATCCGCCATCTCCTGCTGCAGATCACTTTGATTCCCGCCGCCTTGCCGCGGCCTCATCTATCGCTTGCTGGATATCGGCCAGGGCTGTCTCCAGGGGCTGCCCGGCCAGATATTGATTCACGCCCTCCTGAATCTTCACCTGGAGTGATTCTGTGGATACGGTGTGCGGCCAATAGAGCGTGGCGTCCTCCCGCGTGACCGCCGCTGCAATGGAGGATACCGAATCGGTCCGGTCCGTCGGCGCCGAGATGACGGAAGGCACAGCCAGCGCGCCTGCGGCGAGCTTCTCCTGTGTGGTTCTGCCGTTCATGAATGCCACGAACTGCTTGGCCTCCTCCGGATGCTCTGTCCGGGAGCTGATCACCCGGTAGGTGCCGACGTTGATATTAGGCACCGTCTTCACGCTGCCCGGCACCATCATGAACCGGATATCCTGTCCAGGGTTGCGCTCCTTGATGCTGGGGATGTCCCAGGTTCCGGTAATAATCATGGCCGCGCGGCCTGTGCCGACCAGATCCTTGGCCTGCTCATGCTTCAGACTCTTCCAGTTCGGCGGCACGAACCCCCGGTCAATAATGTAACGGTGCTTCTGGATCGCATCCACGAATACCGGGTCATGGGTCCGGATCTCCCCGCTCTCCAGCTTCTTCGTCCAGGCGGCATCGGCCCCGTTATCCGACATGATCGACCCCCAGAAGAACTGGGCCGTCGACCATTCGGCATCCATTGCCACCGGAATAAGCCCTTCCCCCTTCAGCTTCACGCACAGCGCCAGGAACTCGTCCCAGGTGCGCGGAACCTCCAGCCCCAGAGAGTCGAACAAGGTTTTGTTGTAGAGCAGCCCGTCACTGTGCATTACCTCCGGCGCACCGTACACGCGGCCGCCGACCGTAACCGGCAGCAGCGAGTTGGGATAGAATTCCTTGAGGAACTCGGCCCCGGTCAGGTCCAGATACATATCAGTCCGCAGGCCACGGAATTCCTCGAACAGGCTGGGCGACCAGGTATCGAACACATCCATCGGCTCACCGCCCAACAGCCGGATCTTGATCCCTGCCGTATAATTATTATTCTGTATAAAGTCTGCTTCGATCTGGATCTGGGGATGAAGCTTCTCAAATTCGGCAATCGCATCGAAATACACCTTGCCCGCCTGCGCTGTATCCAGCAGATAGCTGGAGTAACGCAGCGTGACGGGTTCACGCCCTCCTGGTGCTTCGCCGGACAGAAGGGAGGCGTCCGTACGGCTCCGGGCATCACATCCGGCAATCGTGACCAGCAGCAGCATCGCGCTGCCCCAAATCCCAATTCTCCTCGTAATCATGACGCCCTCCTCCTTCCCTATTCTCCATTCTTATTCTGAGCGTCCAGCCGTCCTCCGTCAACGGACAATCAGAGCTTGCCCCCCGAAGTTGCAATCCCTTCGATGAATTGCCGCTGGAACAGGATGTAGATAAGCAGCATCGGCCAAATCGCCAGTACGGAAGCCGCCATCAGCTCCGGGTAGTCCACGGCGAAGGCGCTTTGAATCTTCGCCAGAGCCGAGGAGAGAGTCGCCGCATCCGAACTGGTGTTGACGATCATCGGCCACATCAGGTCCTTGAAGGAGAACAGGGCCGTGAATATCCCGAGGGCCACCAGACCGGAGCGGACCAGCGGGAGCATGATTCTGGCAAACGTCTGCCCGATATTGCAGCCGTCAATTTTGGCCGCCTCCTCCAGCTCCTTCGGCAGGCCCATGAAGAATTGTCTCAACAGGAAGGTGCCGAAGGCACTGACCAGACCCGGGAACAGCAAGGCAAATATTGTATTGCGCATCCCCAGCGCATCGACCATCAGATATTGCGGGATGATGAAGATCTGCGTCGGCACCATCATCTGAAACAATACGAGACTGAAGAAGAAATTGCGCCCCGGGAACCTCAGCCTGGCAAAAGCATACGCAGCCATCGCGCTGAACATTACGGCACACAGCACCCGAAGTGCCATCATCGCAAAGGTGTTCCAGTACAGGACCAGAAAGTTATTCTGACGCCACACCTCCAGATAGTTCTCCGCCCGCCAGGTCTTGGGGAAAAAGATAAAAGGATTCATTGAGGTGGACTCCGTAACCGACTTGAACGAGGTCAGCACCATCCAGACGAACGGAAGAATCATGGCGGCCGCTCCCAGGAGCAGCACAAGGTGGGCTAAGATCCGGTTAAAGTATTTATGTTTGGCCAATAGTGCCGCCTCCTACATGTAGTTGACCCATTTTTTTTGCGCCCGCATCTGGAAGAAGGTGATGATCATAATCAGCGCGAGCAACACCATTACAACCGCTGAGCCATAGCCCTTATTTGAGTACTTGAATGAGTTATTATAGAAGAGATACACAAGCGATACTGTATGGTCATAGGCCGGGTTGCTCACATCAATCATCATATAGATGACATCGAACACCTGCATGGCCTGAATAATCGTGGTCACCACCACAAAGAACAGGGTGGGCGATACAAGCGGCAGGGTAATCACGAAGAATTGGCGTACCCGGCTGGCCCCGTCGATATCCGAGGCTTCATAGAAGTCCTTCGGAATCTCCTGAAGACCGGCGAGCAGCAGCACCATATTATAGCCGATGACACTCCAGATGCCGATCACCGCGATGGACAGCATGGCTACCCGGGGGTCCGTCGTCCAGTTGACAGCCGGAAGGCCCAGCATGGATAACCCGTAATTAATGAGACCGTAGTGCTGGTTGTACATCCAGCGCCATACCATGGTCACTGCTGCAGGAGCAGCGACCATCGGGATGAAATAGATCGTGCGGTACAGCGAGCGGCCGGCGAGCTTGCCGTTCAGCAGGACGGCTACCAGCATGGCAATGGCAATGCTGACAGGCACGACCAGCAATGTATAGAGCAGTGTATTGCCGACAGCGTGCCATACCTGGGGGTCATGAATCAGCTTGTGGTAATTCTCCCATCCAATGTAGATATTGCCTCTGCCGAAATCTCCGCTCTTGAAGAAGCTAAGGTAAGCGGTCTGTATAATCGGGATGAAGTTGAGGACGATAAGGCCGATCATCGTTGGTGCGATCAGGAACCAGCCCCAGGACCATTCATTCCAGGTTTTGGCTCCGATTTTCCTCTTGACGGTATGATTCATCTGCTTCCCTCTCCTATCAAACCTGCGGCAGCCTCCAGGCTGCCGCAGGCATATGGCTCATGCTTACTTCTCTTCCGCCAGACTCTCATTCATCACCTTAGCTGCATTGCGGGCTGCTTCCTCTACAGACACTTTGCCGGAGAACGCCGGCTTCAGCGCTTCATAAGCCTTGTCTTCCCAGACAGCCGTTGTATTGGAATACGGTCGGATTACCCCATAGCTGACCATGTCAACGAATGCCTTGATATTGAAGGTCTTGTTGGAATCAACCCACTTGTCAGCCGCACCCGTGTACGCCGAGATGGCAACGCCCAGCTCCGCCTGGCGCTCCTGGCCTGTCTTGGAGCTTAAGTATTCAACGAACTTCCATGCTTCCTCGGGATGCTTCGTCTTGGCATCAACCGCATTACCGAGGCCGTTATAGATGGAGGCCTGCGCAGCCTTGCGGGGCAGCACGGCGACATCGAAATTCTTCGCCATGAACTCGTTCTCGGTGAAGCCGCTCAGGTTCCATGAGCCGAAGAGGCCCATCGCCGCCTTGCCGTTCTTCAGCAGATCGGCACGCTCGGCATCCCCGTACACCTCTGGCGACAGTCCGTCACGTACGAAGCTTACATAGTAATCAAGGGCTTCGATCGTCTTGGGATCGTCATAGCCTGACTTCTTGTCCGCTGTAATAATGGTGCCGCCGTTCTGATAGACGAAGTTATAATACCCCTCCTGGTTGTGCATCGGTGCGAGGAAGCCGTATACCCCGTCCTTCGTGAGCGCTTTCGCGGCGCTGTGAAGATCATCCCATGTCCAGCTCTCATCCGGGTATTTCACGCCCGCCTGGTCAAACAGCGTCTTGTTGTACCACAGCCCGATGGTATCGAAATCCTTCGGAACCGCATATTGCTTGCCCCCCAGATTATAGATCTGGTTCAGGCCTTCCGGGTAATTCTCCAGCTTGACGTCTTCGCTCTTACTGATGCGTTCTGTCAGATCAAGCAGCATGCCGTTGTTCGCATAGCGGTAGATCTCATTGGAATGCATCCAGAATACATCCGGCAGCGAGCCGCCGGTGGCTCCCGCTTCCAGCATCGTCCAATAATCGGACCAGCCGGTCACCTCAATATTGACCTTGATGTCCGGGTTCTGGCTCTCGAATTCATCGGCAATGGTCCGGATTCCCTTCTCCTGGTTGGAATCCCAGATCGCATAGGTCAGCTCGACCTTCTCGCCGCCTGCTGCCTGGGTGGCTGCTGCGGCATCCGTTGCCGCTGCCGATGGTGAAGCCGCTGTATTGCTGTTGCCATTACCGTTGCCATTACCATTGCCGCAAGCCGTCAAGGTGACCGCCGTAAGTAAGATAGACAACGCGGTCGCTAAGCTTTTTTTCTTCACTAGAATGACCCCCAACTTCCATTTAGGATGTGCTGCATCTGCTGCATCTCCAATAGTAGGCGAAGGCGGCCGGTATCGAAATGGCTGTTTTTTACGGAACATTTCCTTTTTTTGACCATTCGTCAGTGCACATAAAAAGCGCATCCGCAGCGGATGCACTTCTTTTACAGTGTCTGTTCTTTTTTTGACAATTGCCGTTCTAGCCCCGGTATTCCTCGGGACTCATCCCGCTCAGCTTCTTAAACAGCTTGCTGAAATATGCTGTATTCGGATACCCTACACGCTCTGCTACCTCATATACTTTCACGTTCTTGTCCTTGAGCATGTGCCTCGCCTTCTCCATGCGCAGCCGGGTCAGGAAGCTGACGAAATTCTCTCCCGTCTCCTGCTTGAATACCCGGCTTAGATAGGAGGCGTTCACGTTAATCCGGTCCGCCACGGATTGCAGGGAGATATCCTCCGCATACAGCTGCATGATGAGTTCACTCGCCTGCTCCGCATAACTCCGGGAGGATTCGCCTGCCGACATCTGCGTCCTGCACTGCTCCAGATAACCGGCAACGGTCCGGTGCAGACCCTCCAGGCTCTCTTCATGGAGAATGCTCTCGTACACCGTAAGCCCTGCTTCGTTCGGCTCGGGAAGCGCCGGGAAGCAGGACAGAATCGCCCCAAGCAACCGGATATAGGTCGAACGCGCCGCCTGCTTCGTACAGCCCTCCAGCAGCATGGTATCCTTCAGGCTGTTCAGGAAGTCAATCGCCCCTTCGCTTCCACTCTCGGTATCCTGCCTGAACTTTCGCATGGCCGACCTGTCGATGAACACACGATCCCCGCTTCTCTGGCGGCTCCGGGCTTTATCATAGAAGGACAGGCCGCTCCCGCTCGCGAAGAACAGCTCGTCAAGCGCCATATCTGCCTCCTGATATGCCCGCTTCAGGCCGCCAAAGCCAGGCGCCGGGCCGCTGACGCCGATGGACAGCGTCAGCTTCAGAAAATCCTTCATGGCCGCCTGAATCTTGGCGGCTGCGCGTTCGATCTCCGCGCGGACAATCCTCCCCTCAGGCCCGAGGTCCAGCAGCAGCACATATTCCGCGGAGTTCATCACAATGATCTCCTTCGCCCGCTTGCGCGGAAGAATCTCTTCGAGAATATTGGCGACAGAATAGCGCAGCAGCTTCTCATCCTGCTCCACATACTTGCGTCTCTGCTGTTCGAAATGGTTAATCCGCAGCTTCATGAGCACCATAGGCTCATCCGTCAGGCGGATACGCAGGGATTCGCGGTTAGCGAGCACATCTCCGGCGGTCTTGAAGCCGCTGATCATCTCCTTGAAAAGCGTCTCCTTCAAATACCCGATACTCTCCTTGTAGGAGCCTGGGGGCATTTCATCCGAGCCTGCACGGGAGTGGCGGGACGCCCGCTTCCTGACCCTATCCAGCACCTGCTGAAGCTGCGAGGGCTTCATGTCGCTTTTGATCAGATAATCTGCCGCTCCAAGCCGCAGTGCCTCCTGCGCATAATGGAATTCCTCCAGGCAGCTTAGGATCACGAACTGTCCGCCCAGATCCATCCGCCGGGCCTCCCGAATCAGCTCAAGACCGTCCATCACAGGCATCTTGATGTCTGTAATAATCAGGTCGGGCTTGTGCGTCCCGGCCAGCTCCAGCGCCTCCCGTCCATTCGCCGCTTCACCGAGAATCGTAAAGCCTTCCTCTTCCCATTGAATGATGGACTTCAGGCCGATGCGCATCAGCAATTCATCATCCACGATAAGAACACCCAGCATATTCATCCTGCCTCCTTCCTGCTCCTTATAGGAATTCTGATCACGAATACTGCGCCTTGCCCCGGACTGCTCTGAAACGATACCCCGTAAGGCCCGCCATATCCGCGGCGGATACGCTGATGTACATTGATAATACCGATGCCGCCGCTGACTTCTTCGCCGTCAAGCCTGGATTGGAGCTGGTCTGCCGCCGCCCGGCTCATCCCCGCGCCGTTGTCTTTTACCGTAATGGCAAGCTCGGAATTCCCTGCATACCTGACTTCGATGGATACCAGACCGTCCTCCTGGTCGGCAATCCCGTGAAAGATCGCATTCTCTACCAGCGGCTGAATACTGAGCTTGGGAATCTCCTGCTCCGCAAGCGCCGGCTCGATCTCACTGTGGAATTCGATCCGGTTGAAATAGCGCACCTTCTGGATCACGATATAATGATCAATGTGTTCAAGCTCTTCACGGATAGGAACCAGCCGGTTATCCGTCTTGGCGGTATAGCGGAGCATGGAGATCAGCGCCTCTGTCATCTCAACAATGGTGTCCGACTGCTGCATGGTGGCAATCCATTTGACCGAATTCAAGGTATTGTAGAGGAAATGGGGGCTGATCTGCGCCTGCAAAGCCCGGATCTCCGCTTCAACCTTCTGCTCCTGTTCCACATAGATCCGTTCCACCAGCTGCTTCAATTCGGCTGACATTTGCTCGAAGCGGCTGGCCATCACCCCAATCTCGTCATTGGACCGGACCACAGGCAGATTGTCGAATTTGCCCTGCTCCACAAGCGTCATATTGCGGATTAGCTGCTTGATCGGCCGGGTAATCAGATTCGACATATACATAGAACTTATCAGGGCGAACAACAGTAGCACAACGACGATCGTCCACAGGTTCCGCTTAAGAATATCGCTCTCGACAGCCAGCTCCTCCACCGGCATATACATATACGTCTTCCAATCATGCACCTCGAACGGCGACTGGATCAGAATATAATCCTTGCCCGATACGCGGACAATCTGCCGGTTCAAATCGGCAGCCAGCGCATCTTCACGGAGCGGAAACAGCGATTTGAACGGCTTACCGATCAGATCATAATTATTATTGAATATAATGCTGTCGCTGTTATCCACGACGGTAAATGCCGAGCGGTTCCCGGCCTGCATCCGTTTGTTCAGACGGCTGATGAAATCAATATCCACGCTCACGACCATGAGACCAAGCAGCTTGCCGTTCTCCATATCGAATATTTTGCGCAAATTATAAATGGCCCAGTTGTCGTCTCCCTTGGTCTGCATATCCAGCCGTGTCGGCAAATCACGCGTAATATCGTCCGATCGCAGGAAATCGTTGAACCACTCCTCGTTCCTGGGATGATAGGTATAGTCGATGGGCTTGTTAGGAGCGATATATAGGTCACTGCCTTGATTCAAATTATAGACGTAGATGGAGATCGCGCGGTCCTTCATCGTAATGTAATTCATCAGCAGCTGCGTAGCTTGCAGTTCGTTGGGAACGGAGCTGTCGTGCAAATAATTCTGAACAGGATAATTCTCCTGCGAGACGGCGGAGATATAGCTGTTGATCCCATAGCTGGAGATGAGGGAAATCTGCTTCGTATCCTCCAGGAACTCTTCAATTCGGATGTTCGACTGCCTCGTAATATCGGCCAGCAGATCCGTATATTTGCGCTCCAGCATCTGCTGGGAGGAGATGTAGGAGTTGATAAACATGATCACAACCGGGATAAGAATGGCCAGCAGAAAAAAGAACATCATTTTGTTCTTCACACTCACAAAGCGGCGGGTCCGGGCCAAGTTATATTTCAAATGATAACCTCCGGTGGCAGAAATGTTGGAATAACGGTTAGAATACCTCTAATGATAGACTCCCGGGGGCTTTCTTTCTACCCTGACTGGCATGTCTTTTTTTTACTCTTTTTTCTCTCTTTTTTACCTCTTCAGGCCTGAAGGGACATCCGGCTGGCCGGATTCCGCTATCCGCCCGCGCAGCATCGTATGCTGCAGATTTCCCGCCCTTGCCCAGATCGTAAAGAAAGGAACAAAAACAGTAAAAAAGCTTGATTTTATAGTGCTGTCCATTCACTTAACATTCTCGGTGAAGAGATACGGCAATGAACAGGGAGGTTGCGGTGCCTATGCGGAAATAGCCCGGAATGACAGTGCGATTACTACTACAGATGAATACTGCACCAGAATGACAAGAGGTATCCAAGTAGAGACGGAAACACCGTCCTTTTGAAGGATGGTACCATTTCAGCGAGAAATAAAAGGATAAGTGATCAGGTGAAACCTATAAATTCTTTTATTTCAAAAAAACACAAGAGGTGAGATTCTATTGAGGCTGCATCTTAAACGTTCACTGATATCCATGCTGGTATTCCTGACTATTCTGCCATCTACATTAGCAAGCGCTTCCACGGATCAGTTGTCTGATCCGCTGCCGGTCCCGGAGTCTGCTCCTGAGCAAATACTGCTGGAGCAGCAACAGTTCCAGCAGGATCAAGTGCAACAGAAGGAAGTCAACGCTGAGGCGGCTCCGCTGTACCAATGGAGCTTCCACCCCGGACAGGTGGTCGACCGTGTCTCGGTGGTGAATAGCGTCTATCCTGCTGCAGGTGCTGAACGCGCCGAGCTTAAAGGGGTAGCGTCGATTGTATACGACGACCAGCGCGGAGAGGTCCTCTCCTTACCCGGCGGCGGGAACGGCACCGGCTGGCTGAAGCTGCCGGATCAGCTCTACAGCGGAATCGAGGATGAGCTGTCCATCGCCTTCTGGGCAAATATTGACTCATCCTCAGGCGCCTATTCACGCCTGCTGTCCTCGACCATTGCCGAGAAGGGGCTGACAAACGCCGGAGTAAACGGTTGGCAGGATTCAGAATTCATTGTCATTGCCGGGGATGGTACGTTCAGCAACCGTATATATACCGGGACGAATCCGAATGAAATTGCCAGCTACAAAGGCGATATCGTCTGGAACCGCAATCCCGCTAGAGGCAAATGGCAGCAAGTCGTCATTACGATGACAAGCAGCGGGGCCTACGAGGTATACCAGGACGGTGTTCCCGTGGGCACCAAAGGTCTGGATCTGGGTAAAAGCTCTCCGGATGCAACAATGACCTCAGTTCTGGAGCATTTCTTCTCGCGCGGCTATCTGGACGCCCTGACATTCAATGATTTCGGCAGATCGCTTTACACCTCGGATGGAGATATCAAGGGTAAATTTGACGATCTGCGGATTTACAATGTCCAGTTAAATGCCAATCAGGTAAGCGCACTCTATGCAGAGACGAAGCATGAAGAGAACACTTCAGCCAAGCCGGCCAAAATCTCGGTCGATCTGGCAGACCGTTCGCTCGGACCTGTATTCCATGGCTCTTCCGGCGCACTGTATGCGATCAGCGAGCCTAATGTGCCGGATATCAACACGCTGATTCCGATCAAGCCCTCGCATATCTCCCAGAAGCCGCCGAACGGTATCCAGCATCCGACCGGAGACGCGCTCCGGGTGTCGGACTATTTCTTCGAGGCCGGCGGGGAAGCTGTAAATATCGTTATGCAGGATTATTATCAGCATTGGTACTATCCGTCCAGAACGGCTAACGAATATATTCAGGAAGCCGTCATTCCGATTACAACGGCAGTCAAAGCCTATAAAGAGCAATGGGCGGCGGCGAATCCGGGCAAGGACCCCGATGCAAGATTCATCTATATCCCGTTCAATGAGCCTGAGCAGAACAATACCCGTTATCCCCAGCTCCTGTCAGACAACCAGACGGGCAAGAATTCAAGAGCCGTATTCAACAGCGACTGGCTGGCAGTAACGAAGAAGATCAAAGAGATTGACCCCGGCGCCGTCATTTCCGGGGTGAATTTGACCCAGTACGGAGCCAAGGTATTCGAGGATTTCATTCCCTACTGCGTAGAGAATGACTGTCTGCCGGACATTATCAGCTGGCATATGCTGTGGGATAAAGCCTTCAACCAGGCTCCCTCGAATGTGGCCACCTTCCGGACGGTGGAAGAGAGGTCCGTGCAGCGCTATAAAGAGCTGTATCCGGACCGGACGGTGCCCTTCCCGATCAAGGTGGACATCAATGAGTATGCCGCTACCTCGGAGATTGCCGTAGGCGGCTCGCTTATTCATTACATTGCACGTTATGATGAGCTGAAAATGAACAGTATGCTGCCGTATTGGAACACGGCCAACTCCTACGGGTCCCTGCTCGCCGGGCAGAATGAGCCTAACGGGGCATGGTGGCTCTACAAATGGTATGCCGACATGATGGGCGGCGACATGGCCAAGATCGAGGTCATCAATGCCAGACATGAGAATGACGCCTTCGGCCCCGGCTTGTACGGGCTAAGCTCCATTCAGGATAACAAAAAGCAGGCCAGTATCGCGTTCGGAGGTACACAGGGAGATAGCCAGATCGTGTTCAACAATGTGACCGGCAATGGGAACAGCCCCTCCTTCCTCACAGACGCAGAAGCCGTTCATATCACCGTATGGCACGCTGGATATACGGGCTTAACCGGATTCCTCGTTGAGCCTACCCAGATTCTTGACCGTGATTATTCCGTCAAGAACGGCTCGGTCACACTGGATGTCAACCTGAACGATTACACCTCGGCGTATTATGCAGTCATTACTCCGGCTGTCGATCACGCCCCGAAGGAGACTTTCTATAAGCGCTTCGAGGCTGAGAATGCAGAGGTGCGGACCAATGTGACCCTGACGGATCACTATCCGCGCAAGAGCACCGGACGCTCTGCCTCGAACGGCCAGTACGTCCAAGGCATCAAGGCTGCGGAAAGCCTGGTGAAATGGACAGATGTTACGGTTCCGGCGGATGGGAGCTACCGGCTGGATCTGATTGGCGGCAGCGGCGCAACCTCCACCCTGCGCAATCAATCCAATACCGGAGATGCGAATCAGCGGATCAATTCCGAATGGTTCATCCAAATTGATGATCACCCGGCAACGAAGGTGGTTCTGCGTGCAGATTACAACATGCAGCTGCTGGGAAGCAATACGATCTTTGCCGATCTGACGCAAGGGACGCATTCCATCGGCATCAGCAAGTACAACCCGGATACGGGAGAAGCAGGCCAGGGCGAATCCACCCTTGACGCGATGGAAGTAACTTATAGCGGTATGCCGGGCGCACAAGCGAATTACCGTGTACAGGCGGAATTTGCCGACTATGATCCTGCGCTGGGGTTGTCGAGAGAGAGCAGCCTGGAAGGCTTCGAGGGTGCCGGATATGTGACCGGTTACGGCAGTAGCCAGAACGCCAACACCCGTTTTGTTGTAAGTGTGCTGGAGGACGGCATGTATGATCTGCAGATCCGCTATGCAGCATCGGGTGCGGGCAGCCTGCAAATCCAACATGACCGCAAGCCGCTAGTAGATCTGCCTGTTACCAATACCAGCGGACAATGGCAGACCGCTACAGTACCTACCTTCTTACGCACAGGCATTAACCTGGTTGATGTGCGTTCCAGCGCTGCGCTTAGCCTGGATTATATTAACGCAGCCTTCGTCAGCCAGACTTCTGTATATTCCGTTGAGGCAGAGGCGGCAACGGTCGTAGGTACTCCGGCCGGCTCCGAGCTGCCGCTGGTTCGGGAGGATGCCTTTGCCAAATACGCCTCAGGCGGCAAATATGTGAATGGCATTACCTCCTACGACGGAGCAGAGCGGTATCTGGAGCTGAAGGACATCACAGTGTCCAAAGCAGGTACCTATAAGCTCGTCGTAACCTACGCGAACGGCGAAAGCGCCGGGACGCATGCCTACAACAACGACGTTGTTGAACGGTATACACAGGTCAGCGTCAATGGCAGCGAGCCGCAGACCGTCTTTTTCAAGAACACCATCTCATGGCAGCAGTTCGCCACACAGACCTTGGATGTTGAACTGAAAGCAGGCACTAACAGCATCCGCTTCTCCAATAATAATACGTATGACGGGGGCTCCAACCCTTATGGAGGAACCGGCGCGCAAGGCTTCACTCCTTACACAGCGGTCCCGCGCCAATACGCGCCTGCGTTCGACCGGTTCGATATTTACCCGCGGCATACGCTTGTGACTGACGGCGGTGGTGAAACTGGCGGCGGCAACAACGGCGGTGGTGAAACTGGCGGCGGCAACAACGGCGGCGGTGAAACTGGCGGCGGCAACAACGGCGGCGGTGAAACTGGCGGCGGCAACAACGGCGGCGGTGAAACTGGCGGCGGCGGCAACGGCGGCGGTAACAATAGCGGTACGAACGCCGGTAGCGGCAACGGCGGTGGGACTACCGTTGGCTCGGTCAATCCTGTGCAGCCGGAAGCACCAAGCGGCAGCGGTCTTTTGACCGTCGAAGCAGAGGTTACAGGAGCTACTGCCACAGCCACATTGGATGCCCAGAAGGTAAAAGCGGCGGAACAGCTCACCGTCTCGTCTCCGCTCGGCACCTTCCACTTCCCTGTAAAAGCGGTAGATACCGCTGCTTGGGGACAGCAATTGGGAACCGATGACTGGAAGCTCAAGGTCAGTATGATGGTCTTGCCGGAACAGCGGCAGCAAGAGATCGTTCAGGCTGTTCTGGCAGCCAAGGGCAAATTAATCAGCCCTGCCATTGAGTACACGGTAACGGTTGAAGCCAATGGACGTACGGTGGTGATCCCGGGGTTTAAGGGCAGCTATTCCCGTGGCACCTTGCAGCTCGATGCTCCGGCGGACAGCCGTAATACTACTGTGGTGCGGATCGAGAAGGACGGAAGCTTCACCTTCGTTCCGGCTGTCTTCAACGGCACCGGTGTAACCTTCTACAGTCCAAGTAACGGCACATTTGCGGTGATTTCAAGCAACAAGACATTCGAGGATATCAAGGGACACTGGGCACAGGCATCCGTCGAAAAGCTGGCCTCAAAGTACATCCTCACCGGCTTAACGGATAGCCAATTCGCACCAAACGCTACCACAACCCGCGCGGAATTCGCAGCGATGATGGTTCGTGCACTGGGCTACTCCTCCTCCGGTTCGGCAGACGTTTCGTTCAAGGATATCCCCTCCGGTGTGTGGTACACCGGAAGCGTCGGAACAGCCGCTGAGTTGGGTCTGGTGCGGGGCGGAACGGACAGTAATATCCGGCCGAACGATATCATTACCCGCCAGGAGATGACCGTTATTCTGGTTAAGGCGATGGCCCTTGCAGGCTCGCCGCTCCCAGCTTCAGAGCTTCAGCCTGCAGCCTTCAAGGATGCAGACAAGATTGCGGGCTGGGCGCAGCAGGATATAGACAAGGCGGTTCAGGCTGGCCTGATCACCGGAACACCGGCCGGTCTGTTCCAACCGGGGCAATCCGCTACCCGTGCGGAAGCGGCAACCGTCATCCTCCGCTTGCTGGTGCAAGCGAAAGTAATGAACTAAAGACATGTGGCATCATGCTCCCGCCTGCCGGGGCTGATCCACAGTTATAATTCCGGCAAGTTGAGACAGACGAGGTCCGTGCCCAACACCATATAGATCAAAAAGAGCAGCGATTCTCCCGTTACCTGGTACCTGGAGAATCGCTACTCTGCTGTTTCGGGTCTTGTTTAGGTTCTTGTTTCGGTTCTACTGTAGCTTCTCGTACATCTACTGCTATTTTGCTAAAGAGCCCCGGGTTTTAGTTGGATAAACGTATCTTAATTGGGATGATTGGGAGCTTCTGAGGAATTTAATTGGATAAACGTCATTTAATTTCATGCATTTCCCCTGCTCTGATCGTTTGGCAGCAAATTAAGTGCTGTTTTTCCAACCGTTTCCCGGCAAGGCCTCCTCCACCCCTAAGCAAGTGGAGAAAATCCAACTGCTATTTCCTGCCACAGTCCCAGTCACATCCGCAGATAGCTACAGCTACCAGTCCCCATCACATCCGCAGATAGCTACCAGCTACCAGTCCCAGTCACACCCGCAGATAGCTACCAGCTACCAGTCCCAGCCACACCCATACTAATGCTGCTCCAAGATTCACCGCGTTCTTGTATAGGAATTCAGAGAGTGGGCTCCGCAGCTGATTAGACGCCTGGAAGAGATTGATCGCCCGGAATATAAACATGAGGCTGGAAAAGATGACCACACCAGACAATAAGCATATACGACCGATGAAGCAACGCTATACAGGTAGCCCAAAAACCCCCTGCCAGCAAGCACGTGGCGCAGCATTCTGTCCGCTGCTTTCTTCCGCGCCTGCCAATAGGGGGTAATGCAAGTAGTACAACTAACGGAACAACACGCATTTTCCCGATTCCCTGAAATACTTGATCAGCCGCTCAATCGGCTCGCGTCCGCATTTCAGCTGCTCGCCAAGACAGTCTATACACAGGAAGTCTTGCGCGTTGCGCGTAACAAGCTTCAGGTAGATCGCCACATCATCCGTCACCAGGGGAACGCCGCATTGTCTGCATGTTCTATTCATGTTCACGCTCACGCACTTCTCTTCCTACACCAATTTGGCCCGCACAATCAGACAATCATGGGCTGCGACGACCGGAGCATATCGTTCTCTGAATACACCAAGCTCTTTATGCTCCCAGCAGTCATACAGGGACAGCGATTTGCCGGAGGCATACGGGAGTCCGAAATCCCAGAATTGCAGCGACATTTCTCTTTGTCCATCGCTCAGGTTGAAGAAGCCGATCGCAAGGTCTCCGTCCGACAATACTTTGACCAGCATGAACACATCATCTGCATGGAACCACTGGGGTTCCGGCTTGATGCGGTAAGCCCCGCGGCTCTCCACATCCTGATTGATGGCAATCAGATCCGGGTTCAACAGAATATTCTTGGTGGCCTCGTTGGCCTTGCGGATATCGCTGCCGATCATCAGCGGGGAACCCAGCAGGCTCCATAGTGAGAAGTGGGTCTTGTACTCCACATCCGTGCAGCCGCCGATCTGACTGCCGATGAAGTCGCTGTTGCTGCCTCCGTACATGCCGACTACCAACATATCCAGGTCATTATGGCAGTAGGCCCCGGTGTAGGCGGCTTTATCCAGCTGCGACAGAGCCTGGGTCTTGATGGATTCCCAGCTGTCCTGGATATCTCCGGTAGAGCGGTACATATGAGCGCCGGATTCACGAATCCACTGATAGACGTTGTCCTCGCCCCAGTTGCACGCGGAGAACAGAATGTCTCTGCCGCAGTTCTTCAGTGCGAGACTCATCCGCTTGTACAGCAGCTCTCCCGACATGTGTCTGGGCTTGAAGCAATAGTCATACTTAAGAAAATCCACGCCCCATTCAGCCAGAGATTCCGCATCCTGGAATTCATGCTCGAAGCTCCCCGGATACCCGGCGCAGGTATGTGTGCCTACACAAGAGTACATGCCGAACTTCAGTCCCTTGGAGTGAATATAATCTGCAAGCGCCTTCATTCCGCTCGGGAATTTGACCGGATCAGCGACCAGCTTGCCATCCTTGTCCCGTTCTTTCAGACTCCAGCAGTCGTCAATGACAATGTAATCATATCCCGCAGCCTTATAACCGTCTGCCACCAGGGTATCGGCGGCCTCCCGGATCAACTGCTCGTTAATATCCCAGGTGAAGGTGTTCCATGAGTTCCAGCCCATCGGAGGCGTCAAGCCGAGCTGTTGCTGTTTGTCCACCAGTTGTTTGTCCATGATCAGTATTCATCCTTTCGCATCACTCCAAATGTAGGTTCCAGAGCAAATGCTGTATTCTTTATGTATTTAAACACACATAATCCTTGTAATCTATAGCTTCACGTTGCTTTCATATCGACGTATGTTGCTTTTCTAAATTTGATTTGAAGGCGGAATTAGGCCCTCACCCCGCGCCTGTTCAATGTATTCGGTTTTTCTGTGAAAATACGTCTGGCACTGCGATAAACGCACGGCCTACGCGGCGCTCACAGTCCAATTGTGTTCGGTTTTTCGATTACATTCGGCTTACGCGGTGCACCCAGTCCAATTGTGTTCGGTTTTTCGATTACATTTGGCCTACGCGGTGCTCCCAGTCCAATTGTGTTCGGTTTTTCGATTACATTTGGCCTACGCGGTGCACCCAGTCCAATTGTGTTCGGTTTTTCGATTGCATTCGGCCTACGTGGCGCTCACAGTCCAATTGTGTTCAGTTTTTCGATTACATTCGGTCTACGCGGTGCTCCCAGTCCAATTGTGTTCGGTTTTTCGATTACATTTGGCCTACGTGGCACGTCCAGTCCAATTGTGTTCGGTTTTTCGATTACATTCGGCCTACGTGGCGCTCACAGTCCAATTGTGTTCGGTTTTTCGATTACATTCGGCCTACGTGGCGCGTCCAGTCCAATTGTGTTCGGTTTTTCGATTACATTCGGCTTACGCTACCCACCCGGCCTAATTGTGTTCGGTTTTCCGTTAAAATATGTTAAATAAATGAAAAGACGATGTTCTGTTTTTTAGCCACGCTGCTCATTTTCATGCTGGAGTTGTGCCTTGAAAGACATGTTTGTTTTCGCACACATTTGACCTTCGCACTCGGCGCCCGTCTAATGTATTCGGTTTTTCGCACATATTTGCTCCCACGCCCGCCCTCTTCCCCCCGCACCACCGCAAAAAAACTCCCGTCCCCCTGCGGAGTCCGGTATGATCCCGGACCCCGCAGGAGAAGGAAGCTCTGTGTTTTGCGCTTACCCTTTAATTCACCTGAACCAGCTTCCATTGCTGGTGCAGATCGCCGCGGTACAGGTTCTGCTGCAGCTTCGCGCCGTCCGCACTGGAGGCTCCTGTGACTTCAACGGCTCTGTTGCTGTTCACGTTCAGAATGCTCCAGTACCCGTTACTCAGCTTAATCAGTCTGAACTGCTGGGCCGTGTTGTTCAAATCCTGCATCAGCTGGATGGCTTCGCCGTTATTCTTCGTTCCGTTTCGCACATCCATCACTTTGTTGTCCGAAGAGTTCACACTGCGCAGCCGGTACACGTTATTGTACGTGCCCATATCGGTAGCTGTCCATTGCTGGGCAGCCGCAGTATTCTCCGGCCATTGCTGAAGCTGAAGGGAGTTCGTATTCTGCCCGTTCGGAACATCAATCGCTTTGCCTGACGCCCGGTTGATCAGCTTATACTTCGCATTGTTGGTTACCCCGTTCCATACCCCGTTCCAGGGATTGAACTGCGCCCGCTCATAATACCATTCGAAGATAAACCGCGCCATTCCGTCCCGGGTGGCATTGCCGTCATACATCAGTCCGCCGTCCGGGTCTGCGAAGGAGCTTTTGGGGCCGGGGTCCAGCAGGAAGCCGTTCATATGGACGGCAATGCTGACATTACCGGCTGCGGTGAAGATCGCTTTGGTGTTCTTGCCGAAGCCTGCGTTCGTACCGTTGAACAGATCCCAATATTCGGAGTCTCCCGGCTGTCTCTTGAACCAGGTGGTCTCGGTAATATTGATCGGGTACTTATCGGCAGCAGGCTTGATGCTGCTATCCCAGATCTGCTGAAGCGAATTGAAATCGTCATACGCGCCGTAGCCCGGATACCAGTGTACGGCATAGCCGTAGTTGTTCAGCGGGTCCGTAAGCGGATTGGATGCGGTCAGCTGGTAATGCTGGTCCCATCCGAGTCCTGCAGCCCAGATCACATTATCCGCGCCCTTACTGCGGATCGTGGAGATCATGGAGTTCTGGAAGTTCTTCAGTGAATTCCAGAAGGCCTCGAAGTTAGGCTGGGAGGGATTTCCGCCCCATTGTCCGTTCACATCGCTCAGCACCGGCTCGTTAACCAGCTCGAACATCACATTATCTGCGCTTTTTAGGGCCGGCTGGGAGGCCAGGTAACCCCAGATCTGATTGAACTTGTCCAGATTGGCCTGGGTGGTCGCCTTGTTATCCAGCAGGGTGAAATCTAACCCCAGTGTGACATACAGCCCTTTCGTCTTCGCATATTGGACATAAGGGATAATCACATTCTGGGTGGCCGCTTGAAGCCCTGCGAAGTTATAGGTTCCTGCCGCCACATCCCCCATATCCTCCCGGTCGATGAACAAGCGGACCTGGTTCGAATACCAGCCATGGCTGTTGCCGTATTTGCCCGAGGTGCTGGTGAAGGTGTCCGTAATTTCCTTAAGGTACTCCAGGGTGGCCGCATGACGGTTCCCTGCGTTGCGGTTCAGATAATAGTTACTGTTCTGATACGTCCAGTAGGCTCCGGTAGGCTGATGCCAGCCGCTGAGGAGTACAGGCTGCCCGCTGCCGTTCACCAGCTGATTGCCGCTGACATGGAGCTTGGACACGGGAGTTCCCTCCCAGGCACTTGCGGTACCGCCGCCGGACTGCATAGGAACCAGCAGCAGCGCCATCATAACCAGCAGCTTGATGGACCAGTTCAACTTCCTTTTTCTCACAGATACCCATCTCCTTCTTGTTTGGGGAATCGGCTTATGCCGTAGTAATGAAAGCGAATACAATTGAATTGTACTCTCCAGGGAGATGGGGGGGAAACCTGTCTGATTATAGTTAATAGACTGGCAGATTATAGTTTTATATGCATAGACTCCCTGAATTCCTGGGGAGTCATCCCCGTCATTTTTTTGAAGAACCGGGTGAAGGAGTGAGGAGCCTCATAGCCGACATACAGCGCCACATCACGTATTTTGAGCGCCTCGTTCCCCAGCAGCTCCTTCGCCTTCACCGCCCGGCAATGGTCGATGAACTCCGACAGATTAATGCCCTGCTCCTGCTTGAAGAACCGGGACAGATACGACGGGTTGAAATAGTGAAGCTCGGCCAGCCGTACCAAAGACAGGTCCTCACCCAGATGGCTGTGGATATACTCGCAGATCCGCTCAATCACCTCTAAGGAGCGCTCCTTCTCGGCAGTGCTTCTAAGCTCAAAGAGATCGGAGGCCAGCTTCTCCAGATAATAGAAGCCCTCCTTCAGGGACGAATGCTCGTCAAGCCGCATCAGCTTGCTATATTCATTGACAAGGCTATAGTACTCCGAACGGTTCAAATGGGACAGCAGGACAAGGGCAGCTGTATAATACAGCTCCGCAGCTTCTTCTACGGAGACGCTGGAATGGATGCCTTCCGTGATCTCTTCAAGCGTCTCTGCGAACCGCTCCCGCCGGCCGGCATCCAGATGCGCCGCAAGATTCTCCACCCGCTGCTGGAGCCGGACCCCCGTCTCCCTGATTCCGTCCGGCTCCGGCGGGCCGCTCCGGTCAATCTGCACCATGGAGATGCCGTCACCGATCTTCACCTGCTGCAGACGGTGGAGCCGTTCGTAGTGACGCCCGATCTCCGTCCAGGCGCAGGCCGAGCCGCTGACCGTAAAAGCAACAGGCAGGCCAAGCGTCTGCCGGAAGGAATCCTGGATCAGCTCCAGCGTCCCTTCCAGATACCGCGACAAATGCCCGCCAAATACAGCTTCGGCATGATGCAGGGGCTGGAGCAGCCATAAGAGATCCCCGTGTCTGTCCAGTACCCAGGTATGCCGGGTCATCTCCGCCAGATGGGAATTCCAGATTAGCCGGGAAGAAGTCAGAATCTCGCTCCGGTCCATGTAGGAGGTGCCCTCCGGGTACGTGAGCCGTCCAAGAATCAGCATCACCGGGGACCCGGGCTCCAGGCTGATGCCCAGTTTAAGGAAATCCGTGCTTAACGTCTGCACATCCGCACACAAGACTTGGCTATCCTGAAGCAGATGACGGAGATAATCGCCCTGCGCCGCTATTTCCATCGAATCACGCTGCTCCCTGGACTGCTCCAGAAGCTCGCTCAGCTGGTTGCCCTGCTCAATCTCCAGCAGCACCTCCTGCACCGTCTCAATAATCTTGTCGAAGCCTTCCGTCTTAAGCAGGTAACGGGCACCGGGAATTTGCAGCGCTCTGTAGGCATAATCGAACTCGCTGTAGCCGGTCAGGAATACAATCCTCGACCGCGGCCAGAATTCACGGATTTGCTCAGACATTTCGAGTCCGCTCATCCCGGGCATCCGAATATCCGTCAGCACAATATCGATCCGGGTGCGGGAGAGCCACTCCAGTGCCGCTTTGGCCGAATAGACCTTGTAGACATCGAGCTTGTCGGGAATAAGCTGATTGAAGGCCTCGTATAAGCCGTCTGTTATAATCTCTTCATCGTCAACGATCAGAAGTCTGTACAAGCCCTTCACCTCCTGTCAGTCTAATTCGGATCTCGACCCTGAGGCCGTTCAGCGTGCTTCTATGCAGGAACAAGCCGCTGCCTTCCCCGTAGATGAGCTGGATGCGCCGGTGAATATTGCCCATGCCGGTGATTTCATGCGTTCCGCCGTTCTGATTCAGCCGATGCCCCAAGGCCTCGATCGCTTCATCCGTCAGCCCGCTTCCATTGTCCTCGACAATGATCCGGATTTCTTCCTCCCCCTGCTCAAAAGCAACCCGCAGTTCCCCCTCCTCCGCCTGCTTCTCCAGACAATGCTCATAGGCATTCTCGATAATGGGCTGGAGAATCAGGCGCGGAACACGTAGCTCCTCCATGGCTTCCGGCAGCTCGTCGAACCGGACCAGAATGCGTCTGGAGAACCGCATCTTCTGGATCTCCGTATACATCCGGGAATGCCTGGTCTCCTCCGCGAGCCGGACATTATCCTCCCCGTTACGGGTGATGAATCTGAAATATTCGCCCAGCATCCCCGAAAAGTCCTCAATCCGGTCACTGTCCCCTTGCTTGGCCAGCGAGCTGAGAATAAAGAAGCTGTTGTACAGAAAATGCGGGTTGATCTGCGACTGAAGCTGCTTCAGCTCCGCCCGCTGCATCATCAGCTTCTGGGTATAATCCTGATCAATCAGCATCCGCAGCCTGCTGAGCATCTGGTTGAAGCGGAGATACAGATAGCCGAATTCATCCTTGCGGGCATGGTCAATCTGAATATCAAGCGAACCGCTCTCCATCCGCTTGAAGCTGCGGATCAGTACAAGCAGCGGCTTCTGTACGAACTTATAGGTGGCATAGGAATAGATAAGCACCGCCAGGAAGGAAGCAGCCGCGAACAGCCAGGCCCAGACCACAAACTTGGTCAGCGGGCGCTTGACCGCCTTCTCCGGCAAATAGGTGGCTACAGCCATCCCCAGCTTGTCTGAGGTGAAGCTGTCGATATGATACCGTGTTCCGTCCAGTTCCCAGTTGTACAGGTCCCCTTCATCAATGGCCTGGTGATAGCTCTCAATCAGCTCCGGAGAGCTGTTCTCGGTTCCGAGCGCATAATCCGTCTGCCTCGAGACCAGCAGAGAGCCGCTCTCTTCATAGGCGTTAATGGCCCGGAGCGAATCCTTCAGCTTCTCATTGTCCAGCTCAATCTGCACGATGAACAGCGGGGGCTCGCCCATTCTGCCGCTGGACTGGGTCACGCTCAGCTCCAGGGAGTTGTTCCAGTTGATCAGCCGGCCTTCTTTTCTCAGATCGACGGACCGGAAGAAATTGAACTTGCCGCTGTCTAGCTCATCAATGCCGTTCATCGCGGACAACGTTTTGTTGATCGTACGGATATGAACGAACACATCGCCGATGTAGGCGCTGCTGTTCTTCAGGGAGGTGAGCCGCTGCGTAACGTAGTTCAGGCTTTCTCTTTTTTCCACATCGTCCATGTAGCTCCAGGTTACGGCAATCTTGTTCAATTCGGTATCCTGGGCAAGATCATACTGCTGGATCTCCATCCATTCCACCTCGCGGTTCAGGTCCTCCAGGTAATAGGTCAATTGCGACAGCGTGGCTCTGGACAGATCCTGGCTTGCATTGCGGTAACTCCAGTTGTACAGATAGAGGCCAAGCAGCAGAATCGGCAGAATAATTGCGAGATAAGTAACGACCATCCGGATAAAAATAGTGTGGCGCATGGACACCGCAGGAAATTTAAGCAAGTGTACCGCCTCCGATGCTTTCTTCATGCCAGATCATTTCCGGTTCCCGCCCTTCTCCGCATACCACTCATTGACCTCAGCCGTGATCTGCTCGCCGCCAAGCTTGTTCCACTGGGCAACGAAATCATCGAACTGGCTGATCGGTCTTCCCTGAATGATATCCAGAAAGGAGTCAATCTGAAGATTATATAGAATATTCTGCTTCTCAATCATCGTCTCTGTAGGTGCACCGACGAAGCTCTCATAGAGTAGCTGAGATTTACGTTCATACCTGTCCAGGATGGAAAAAGCACCCGAAACCCCGTACGTCTTCTCCCAGCCCCAGCCTGTCTCGCTATCCGGACCACCGGCCTCATAGGCGGCAATCCGCTTCTGGATCGTCTTCGCTTCATCCTTAAGCACCGAGGCATCACCGTCCCGCCGGAAGGTCTCCAATTGCTGGAAGGCCTCCAGATTCTTCCGGACCGGAAACGGTGTCACGGGTGACAGCTTCCATACCGCCTGCGGAGCGTTATAGAACCGCTCTACCTCGCTGGTCGCTCCCCAGTTTTTCTCCAGATGCAGGTTGATCAGCTTGATGAGCGCTTCAGGATGCTTTATCCCTTGTCTGACCGCCAGGAAATGGCTGGTGCTGAACGGAAGCGGAACCTTCGGCGGGGCCCCGGATTCCGATACAAGCGGGAAGGCTTGCCACTGGGCCTGCGGATTGTGTATACGGCTGAGCTGAACCAGGAATGATCCCCACTGCTCGCCGTACAACATTCCGATCTGTTCATTCTCGATCCATTCACCGGCCTTGACCCCGTCCTTGAAGGCGAATTCCCTGTCGATCTGCCCCGTCCTGTACATGTCCTGAAGCACCAGCAAGGCCTTCTTGACCTCCGGCTGGATGCCTCCATAGACCAGCTTGCCGGTCTTGTCCTGTACCCAGATCCCCGGATACGCGCCATAACCGGCCATAAACCCGGTAAGTCCCATTACCGGGTCCCACAGATATTTGGTCGTTGCCAGCCCGTAGGTATCCTGCCTGCCGTTCCGGTCGGGGTCCCGCTCGGTAAACGCTTTCGAGATTGCCAGCACATCCTCCATCGTCTGCGGCGGCTCCAGGCCCAGGTCTTCCAGCCAGTCCGTGCGAATCCACAGGAACATAGCGCCTTCAATAGACGAATTGGTCTCCGGGATCGCCATAAGCCTGCCGTCAATGGTGGCGGTATCGAAGGGTCCTGTTCCTTCCTCGCTCAACACCTGCCGGGTCAGCGGCGTGGCATACTTGCTGTAGACCTCCGTCAGATCCTGGATCAGCCCCGCGTTGCTGAGCACCCTTAACTGCGAGGCATTCACCCGCACAATATCGGGAATATCACCGGAGGCCAGGGATACGCCCAGCTTGCGGGAGTAGATGGAGCTCCACTCCGTCCAGTCATAGGTGACCTTAATGCCCAGCACCTCTTCATACAGATCGGTCCAGCGGTTATGCTCCAGCGTCTCCCCCGGCAATTCCTTCAGTATCTCTTCAAGCGCATCGTTGTTCTCGCGTACAAAAGAAAGCTCAACGGGCGGATCATACCTGCTTAGACCCGGCTCCTGATATAGCGGAGCGCCCCCCGTCTGTCCCTGCGGGACCGGAGAACGCTCCGGAAGACTATTATTCCTCTCACAAGCGGTCATCAGCCCTACGGCCATACATGCTGCGACAGTCCAGATCATTCTGTTCCTGATTGTTTTGGGCACCAGTTGCAACCTCACTTTGCAAGAATATATATACCGGAATATTATATTATCCAAGCAAAGCAAAAGGAATTGTAAGGTGCAATTCTTGCCCGGCTTACCAGATCTTTACTACTTAGAAGCCGGTGACCGCCTGGAACGCCGGTTTGGGCTGATGCTGCCTGTCGAACAGCAGCGGCGCCTCGGTCCGGGCTACCGGGAAGGTGCTAAGCCAGGTATGGTCATCCGCGATTCCCCAGAACATAACTCCGCTTAGCAGCTCCTTGTGTGCTCTCAGCGCATCGAATAATTCCCCGTACCGCTCAGCCTGCTGCTGCAGGATGTCCCCCGGAACCTCCGGGCCGACATCGCTGAGATCGTTATAGACGTACAGGCTCATATCCAGCTCGGTGATCTGATTGTCGAGTCCCAGCGTGTGGAACTGCTCCAGCGATTCTATAATGCGCTCAGTGGCGGGGTATTCCAGACTAATATGCGTCTGGTGCCCCACCCCGTCAATCGGTACCCCCTTCTCCAGCATTTCCTTCACCAGCCCGTACAATCTGTCCCGCTTCACCGGATCATCCGTATTGTAGTCATTGATATACAGCTTGATGTCCGGTCCCCCGGCCTTGCGGGCCGCCCGGAAGGCCGTCTCGATGAATTCGGTGCCGGTAATCCTGTACCAGTTGCTGGCCCGCATTCCGTCCGGGTCTCCCGGCTCGATGACTTCATTCACAACGTCCCAGGAGGTAATGTCCTGCTTATACCTGCTGACAACCGCGGTGACAAAGCTGTCCAGCCGCTTCAGCAGCAGCTTCTTGTTCGCTTCGCGTCTCGATGCATCGGTCTCATCGACCATCGCCCCGCCCGCCTCATCCCGGAAGAACCAATCCGGCGTCTGGTTGTGCCAGACCAGCGTATGGAAGCGCAGCTCCATGCCGTTCTCCTTGGCGAAGTCCACAATGCGGTCCGCCCGCTCCCAGGTGAAGCTGCCCTCTGCAGGCTCCATCGCATCCGGCTTCATGGCATTCTCGGCCACGAGCCAGTTCACATGCCGCTTCAGCAGCTCTGCTGCGGGTCCCTCCAGCTGTTCCGGTTCAACCGCTGCCCCTATGCGGAAGTAATCGGCATACGCCGCCGCCAGCGGCGGAACCTCCGCCTGCACCGCAGGCTCCGCTGCAGCTTCGGGCGAAGCTTTAGCGGCCGGGGCCCCAGTGGAAGCCGCTGCCCCAGACGGGACCGCTGTCGCGGCTCCCCCCCCGATCTCCTGCTGCTCCGGCGGCAAGGTTGCCGGAGCAGCATTGTCGCCCGGGCCGGAGCAGCCGGACAGCCACAGGAGCGCTGCGGCGAAGACCAGGCTCCGGGCCAGTCTGGCCGGGAGCCTCAGTCTGCCTTTTTTGGTCACAATCATCCTCTCCTTCTCGTCATTCACGGTTTAACCGACAATTCCTGTACGTTCAATACTCTCCACGAAATACCGCTGCACGAACAGGTAGATGATAATCAGCGGCAGAATCGCCAGCAGAATCCCGGTATCCTGAACCATGCTCAGATAGAAAGGGTCTGCCTTGGAACTTACTCCGTCCTCCAGCAGAATCGCCAGATTATAAGGCAGCGAGCCGAGCTGGGTCGCCATCACCTTGCTTGAGGTCAGATAGGTCGTGGTGAAGAAGCTGTCGTTCCACTGCCACACAAACGAGAAGAGCAGCACCGTAACGATGGAAGGTATGGCGTTGGGCAGCATAATTCTGTAGAAGGTTTTGCCCACGCCTGCCCCGTCGATATAAGCCGCTTCCTCCACCTCCTTGGGAATCCCCCTGAAGAACTGCCGGAAGATAAAAATGTACAGCCCCGCCTTCAAGGAGTTCGCCGTTGCTGACGTTAAGATAAACGGCCAGTAGGTGTTAAGCAGATTGACCGATTTGCCGGTCAGCAGCGGAATCAGCCCCATCAGGCTGAAATCCTTCAAATTCAGGTAGACCGGAATCAGAATCGTGATCGGCGGAACCAGGATCGTCAGTATGACCCCGGCGAACAGAAGCTGGCTTCCCTTGAACTTCAGCCGGGCGAAGCCGTATCCCGCGAGAGCGCAGGATATGGCGGTCAGGAGCGTAGTCAGCGCCGACAGCGTGAAGGTATTCAGCAAGGCCTGCCAGTAATCCATGATGCTGATCGCCTTAATGAAATTGTCGAGCGTATAATGCTCGGGAAGCCAGACGACGATTGGCGAATACAGATCGCTTTTATCCTTGAATGCCGTGGAAATCTTCTGAAGCACCGGATAGAGGATCACGAACGCCAGGCCTGCAATGAGTGTCAGCCGCACGAAGGACCATATCCATTTCTTCCAGCGTTCCAGCGACAGCAAACGGTTTGCATGCAATGCTCCCATCCTCCTTTTAATCATAATAGAAGACCTTCCTCGAAATCAGGTAGCTGCTGACAGCCAGAATCAAGGCAACGGCTGCGAAATACAGCCAGGCCATCGCCGAGCTTAGTCCGAAATTGAACTGGGTGAAGCCCGTCTCCCGGATCAAATCCGTCATGGCGTTATTGGAGAAGGAGTCGATAATCGTATAGATGGCATTCACCAGAATGAGCGGGCTGACCATGGGGAAGGTGATTTTCCAAAAAGCTTCATAGCCGGTTGCCCCTTCCATCTTAGAAGCCTCGTATAGCTGCGGCGAGATCGTCTGGATGCCGGCCAGGAAGATCAGAATCTGTACACCGGACTGGCTCACAATATCATAAATGCGGCCCACGGCGCTGCTCAAATAATCAACCACCCATTCACTTAAGCCCGCGTCCAGCATCATTCCTTCCAGCTCGAACGTACCCAGGCCCTGAATTGCACCGGCCCCGGCATTCTGATCGTTGACGGCCTGAATCAAGCTGGTGCTCTCCAGGCTAAGAATCACCCCGGAGGCCAGAATAACCGGCAGGAAGAAAATAGACCGGGCCAGCGATCTGCCGATAAACTTCTGATTCAGCAGCACCGCCAGAAACAGGCTGAAGATGACGATGAGCGGCACATTAATAACCATATTCAGGATGGCATCGGCTAGCGAACGGTTGAACTCGGTATTCACCGTCAGCGCCTCCACATAATTCTGCAAGCCGCTGAAATGAATAATCAGTCCGTCGGAGTTGGCCTGCACAGAGCTTAGACTGTAGCGCAGCGAAGACAACAACGGAATCAGGAAGAAGAAGATGAAGCCGAGCAGCCAGGGCAGCACATAGAAGAAGCCCATTAATGCCTTTTGATCGTTATAGGTTCTGCGGTTCAGTCTCAGTATGGATTTCACAATTGCTCACCACCCGTAATATAGCTTTCGGCTTCTATCGTGCGGCCTTCGGCAAGGACTGCCGTCCGGTTGTAGTTGACGATGACGGACAGACCGTTCTCATAGGTACTTTTATAGACACCGTCTGCCAGCTTCTCATGACCGGTCAGCCGCTGATTCTGCACATTTTTCATAACCGCGTTGACTTCCAGATACATATCGGCGGCCTGATTGATCCATTGTTCATAATTGACCGCGTACAGGTTGCCGAAGTCTGTATCCTTCACCTTGTAGTTAGGCGCATGCATCCACTCGTAATAGAGGCCGGACCCATACTCCAGACTTCTCAGCACATATTGTCTGGGGCTGGTGAAGGTGGACAGATTGAACGGCTTGCCTGTGTAATTCACATATCCCCGCACCACCATCGGATAGAACGGGATCTCCTCATCCTCCAGCTTGAACTGGCTGCTGGACACCGGTGCATTGGTAATATCGGTCAGATACGGCAGCGCATAGGCATTTCCGCCGTCAGCGAGAATACGGAGCGACTGTCCGGTGATCCGGTCCAGCGACTGGACCGATATCTGCTCGGACGCTGTCCGGTCGATCTCATGATTCTTGCGGAAATCGCTGTTCAATTGATCGGCCATGTCTCTCAGCGAGATGCCGCCGGTCTGAAACGGCCCGATCTCCTTCAGCGTGGCATCGACATATCCGCCGACCTTGGCCGGTGAAATAATATAAGCAGGGCTGACGGTACGGTCCCGCCGGTTCAAGGCCATATTGTACGGATAGACGGCTGCCGGAATTTCACTGAGCATCCGGGAAGCCTTCTGGTTAACTCTGAAGCCGGAGGCCTGGTTCGCTCTGAGCAGCGCAACGTCAGGGAATAGCTGAATGCCTTGCTCCTTGGCGAACGCCACCAGCCGGTTCAGCCCCTTGCTGCCGCCGAGCGCCTTGTCTACGGACAGCCGGTCCGGCACTTTGTGATCGAGGCCCCGGTTGAACCAGCCTGCATATTTCAGCCGGATATTGTTAATGCCGCGCTGCTGCATCTGTTCCAGAATACTCTCTGCCTCATCGAAAGTGGTCAACGGCTCCAGCGATTGATAAGGAAAGCCCAGCACATGCTTCGTCTTGGTAATTCCGCCCACCAGCTCCAGATAAAAGGGGGTATTCACGGGGGATTCCGGCGTTCCCGCCGCCTGCGCCTCAGGCAAACCGCCGTGCTGCGTCAGATAGTTCTGGTAATATCGCGCCATGCCGGGATAAGACGCCTCGTCTCCGCTCAGGAACGCATACCGGATGACGTAATCCGTCTTGGGCGGCTCCTGCTGAAATCTTGGCAGGGTACGGTTCTGTTCGGCTGACGTCAGGGTAACCTCCCCCTTGGCAATCAGGGTGAAGCTCGGATACACGTAGTTGTAACCGTTCAATCTTCCGCTGGTATCGGCATTAATCGTGGCGAGTGATGCGCCCTGCTCAATAATGCCCAGCATCGCGCCTTGCTCGCGGATCAAGCCGAACACCGGCAGCTTCACCTCCTGCTGCTGCGCATAGGCATCCGTGACCTCCATGGACCCGTCCTTGCCGTATACAGCTTGCTTGTATGCGGGGTAACGGGTCTTGCCGTTGTTGAAATGTATCAGCGCTCCGGAGCCGTCCGGCACCAGAATGGAACCGGAGTCCTTGCTCCCGCCGGCCCCCAGGAAGCTGAGGACGGAGATATCATTCACCGGATAATCGGCGGGATACCTTATGTCCGCTGCAGGAACCTTGACTACCAATTGATCCCCGTCAAGGGAGTATTCAATCGAGAGCTGGAAGATACGCGGCACCGGCTTGGTCTGGCTCAGGTTATTCTCGGTGATATCCTGCTGCAGATCCTCCTCGGTGTACCCCGCTTCCTCGAAGCCCTTCAGGGTCCGCTCCAGCTGCAGCCCCTTCAGCGCTTCATCGTTACGCTTATACACGCCCTTCTCCTCATCGAAGGTGTAGGCGATCTTCATGGTTCGCTGCCCGGTCTTATCCATCTTGCTCACAATCTTCTCCTCGAACCGCTCCTTGCCCACCATCATGGGCAGATCCTCCGCCGTCTTGGCGGTCGTTCCGAACTGGTAGAAGACCTTGATGCCTTCCGGCGTCTGTTCCAGCTTCATTTGCTTGTGGGCCACGCTGTCTGTATACGAATTGACAGAGCTGACCTGGCCCAGATTGTTGTAGAAATCCAGCTTGAGCTGCGCGGATAACAGGTCTTTATTCTCTCCGCTGGCCTTGGCATCGGCTTCACGATCAGGCGGATTACTATACCAGAGCGTTCCGTCCGACTGGTTCTTGACGGCGATACCTCCGGTAGCTTCATCCATATACAGCCGGAGCTGCTTATTCTCCAGAACACCCTTCATGCCATCCACAGCTGTATCGTCAAAGGCGGGCTTCAGACCGCCCCCTTCAAAGGACACTTCAAGCTTCGGTTCATGCCCGCCGGCCTGGCTGCCTGAGCTTGACGATGTACAGCCTGCCAGCACACTCATACTGAAGAGAATCGAGAGCAGCATGATTAACGGCTTCCTCATTCCCGGTCCTCCTCCTATCCTCTCAAGACAATCTCTTGGTATATGGTTGAGATAAACACAATCATCTGCTGAACCAGACTGAAGAACAGCAGGGTCAGGAATGCCATGAACGCCATGGCAAGCACCGTGAGCAGAATCGTCCCGACCGTTTTGGACGGGGAGAACTGGTGCACGGTCATAATGCCCACGAACAACAGCAGGCCCGACCAGATGACGGCAAAGTTTTTGAAAAAATAATAAAAGGAGCTTTCCTGCACCGAGATAAAATTACTGATCCAGATCCACGGGAAGTTAATCAGCACAATCGGCAGCAGGGAGAAGCAGGTGGTAATAAAAATCTCCACGAACTTCCCTTCCCCGTCCATCAGCGTGGTCAGCGACCAGTTCGCCACACACCAGAAGAGGACAGGAACCAGGACATAGACTGCTTCCATCAGACTGTTCAGATACTTAGGATCACTATGATTCACCAGAAATCCGCTATATTGACTGCCCAGCACATTGGTTAGGATCAGCATAAACAGAATGCCGAAGGACAACATCAGGCTCGTTTTTTGACTGCGTTCATATTTGAGATCCCAGTATCCGTTGAACGGATGAACGATAACGTACAGCGGATGTTGCAGCGCTTCTCTGTTCAATGTAGCTCAACCTTCTTTCTGGCCTTCATTTTCCGGTACACTCTCACGCCCAGCCATAGGGATGCCAGCATGATCAGAAAGGTCATGATCGTGGAGAATTGTCCGCGGAGCACTTCCTTGCGGTAGAGCAGGAACGCTTTCGAATAGTTGGGACGGTCCATGCTGCGCTTGAAATACTCCGTCGCCTCCTTGTACTCGCCTTTGCGCAGATAAGCCTTACCTATGCCCGCATAAGCATATTCCATATTCGCATTCAGATTCACAACCTCGCTGAACTGCTGATAGGCCATCTCTTCATCACCGCTGTAGTAACTTCTGACTGCGCTGTTCAGCATTCTTCCGTACTCTGTGGTCTGAAATACCGTAATCTCCCCCAGCGCCTGATCCAGTACAAGGATATCGTCACCGCTGTGCTCAATGGCCACCGGGGAGTTGAATTCGCCCAGACGGTTCCCGATTCCGCCGATAATGTACATCAGATATCCGTCCCCGTTGTAGGTGAACACCCGGCCCCGGCTGGCATCCAGAACGGAATAGATCTCACTGTCGCTGACATCAATATCCACGAGGCGCGGAGCGCCACCCGAGCGCGTGGAGTAGAGCAGATCGCCACTCGGCTTGTAATAGCCCTCTCTGCGCAGAATATCGGCCCCCTGCGCGTTCAGCTTCTTGATCGGGTCGCCGAACTCATCCCCGTTGGTAGCGTAGAGGAAGCCTTCATCATTGATATCCAGATTGGTGAATTCGGTTGGCGTATACATCACCATCTGCTCACGCTGCGCCTTGGTCGATATGGATTTCCAGAAGTAATCCACAGCATCGACACGTACCCGGTTCGCACCGGTGAAGGACTTGAAGGCTCCGTCTGCGCCGAATTCCATGAAGCCGTCGAATACACCGGCAGACATCACATAGATCCGGTCCGCTTTGTCTACAGCTACACGGACAGGCTGAAATTCGAAGCTTGCCGGCAGCAATTCGGACTTCGGCGATTCCATGATACCGATCGCCCTTAAGCCGCTATCGAAATGAACAATCCGCTTATTGCCGGTATCCGCAACATAGACCTCCTTCTGCTGCGTCACATAAATCCCCTGCGGATTATTGAACTTCTCCGCCTTCCCTTTGAACTGGAACGCGTCTACTGTCTTTATGGATTTGTAGTCCTGATCCAGAATCACAAACCGGTTATTGCCGCTGTCCAGCACATAGATCTGCTTGTCGGCCGTTACCTGAATATCCTGCGGATTCTTGAACTCGCCAGCACCGGAGCCTGCACCCGTGATCAACGTGCTTGCCTGATAAGCGGACGGAGCCGCCACACTATACCCCCAGTATGAATAATTGTAGGAAGGGGCTGCGCTCTCCGCCGAGGCAAGCTCTCCGCGAAGTCCCAGGCAGACCAGGCAGCACAAGGCCAGCAGGCCGGTTCTCAGTTTCTTTATCCTTGCGACCATCGTCACCGTTCCTCCTCTCTACTCTTTCATACCGGATGTGGCCATCGTCTGAATGACACTGCTCTGTGAAATAATGAACAACAGGATCGGCACGGTCATCAGCAGCAAGGCCACCGCAGCCCCTACTCCGGCACGTGCAATCCCGCCCTGGATAACCTGGCTGAGCGCATAGTGAAGCGTTTTAAGGTTCTCGCTGTAGATGAAGCTGCCTCCATCCGTGCCCCACAGGGCTGGAAATTGCAGGATCATCAGCGTCAGCCAGGCCGGCTTCACATTGGGCATCACGATCTGCCAGAACACGCGGTATTCATTCGCACCATCAATTTTGGCCGCTTCGATCAGCGCATCCGGGATCTGCTCCATGAACTGCTTCATCAGGAACAACCCCAGCGAGAAGGCCAGTGAAGGAACGATAATCGCCGCCTGTGTATTAATCCACCCGAGCTGTGACATGACCAGGTAATTGGGAATTGCCGTCACATGAGGCGAGAACATCAGGGACAGCACCACAATCCTGAACAGCATATTGGAGCCGGGGAACCTGAATTTGGCCAAAGGATAGGCCGCAGCCGAAGCGAGCAGGATATGGCCTGCGGTTCCTACCAGTGTAATCAGCAGGGTATTCGCTACATATCTGGTGAACGGTACCCAGGAATTCCCCATGATCACCACCAGATCGGTGAAGTTCTCCAGCGTCGGGTTCCGCACAAGAAATCTCGGCGGGAAGATAAATAGTTCATCCAGCGGCTTGAAGGCATTGTTCACGGTATAGATCAGCGGGAGAACCATGAACGAGCCGAAGGCGAGCAGCAGGCCGAACAGCATCAAGCTGACAGTAAAGGACCGGTTCAGTCTTTTTTGAGGGCGAAACGCCCCTATAACTCTCGAATACAGGGTCATTCACCCACCTTTCTGAGCAGTTTCTGGGTCATCATATTGGTACCGATCATAATACCGAAGAGAATGGTAGCAATGGCAGAAGCATAGCCCATCTCAAAGCGGAGCGTCCCGTAATCCATCAGATGGGTTACCACCGTATGCCCCGCATAGTTGACGCTTGGGAACCCCGCAAGCGCGATGGAGACCTCGGCCACCGCGAAGGAGGCGGTGATCTGCATAACTGCACCGAACATTAGCTGCGGCCGCATGGACGGCAGCGTGATGAACCACAGCTCCTGCCAGCGGTTCCTGATCCCGTCCATGGCCCCCGCCTCGAACAGCGTTTGGTCTACGGTCTGCAGACCGGCGATGAATGCCAGAAAGCTGGTGCCCAGACTTAGCCAGAGCTGAACGATAATGACAATGGCGAGGATATACTTCTCATTCTGCAGCCATTGGATCGGCTCCAGCAGCACCCCGATCTTCATCAGGAAGCCGTTGAGATACCCGTAGCTGTCCCCAGAGAAGACAATCAGCCAGATAAAGAACACATTGCCCGAGATGGATGGCGCATAGAATACCAGCGTCATCAGAGCCCTGACGAAGGGCGACAGTTCATTGATCAGCCAAGCGAACAGGAAGCAGGCGATATAGCTTAACGGACCCGTGATGACTGCGAACAGGAAGGTATTCTTCAGCGCAATCATGAATACATCGTCGCCCAAAAGCAGCCTTGAATAGTTCTCCCACCCGACGAACCGCGGCGTCTCCAGCATATTGAAGTAGAAGAAGCTTAGCCCGAAGGAGACGACCACCGGGATCACTGTGAATAGGAAGAAGATAATCATATAGGGACTCATCATGAAATAATAATGCTTGCTCTTCTTGATATCTTTCCATAATTGCGCCCGGCGGGACACCTTGACGGGACCGCCGGCCAGCCCATGTAAGGCTGGTTCAGCGGTATTGTGTATTTGTACCATCGGCTCACAGCCTCCAAACTAATACGGAAGTTTGAATTCCTTCCGTTTGATCTGAATTTCATCGTTAATATAGATCAGATAATCCGACAGCGCTTCGCGCGGATTCACGTTCCCGTTAACCACCTTGCGGAACGCATTGTCCAGATGTCTGCCTGTGAAGTATCCGCCCGGAACCTGCGGATTGCCCTTCACCCATTGCCACTGGTTCTCCAGCTGGGTATAATCCTTCACCGGCCACGGCAATTCCTCCAGCGCCTCGATATTGGCGGTCGGATAACGTGCCGCCGCCCCCATCAGCCCTTCCATTTCCCGGCCGTACTGGACCTGGGTGTCCTTACCCGTCCACCACTTCATGAATTCCCAGGACGAATCCTTATCCTTGGCATTCTCCAGAAGCATTACGCCGGTCGTATGACTGGCTACGCTATGATCCACCGTACCGTCCGCCTGCTTCGTTCCTGGCACCACCGCGAATTCCCACAGGTTACGGATCTCCGGTGCCATCACGGTCAGGCTGTTGTAGATGGTATAATCGGCAATCCCGATCGGGATCTCCCCGGTACGGAAGCGGTTCGGAAAGTCCACCTTCACCGGGAACTTGTAATTGGTATAGAACTGGGTCCATGTGTTGAATTCACTCATGGAGGTCTCCGAGTTCAATGCGCTTCGCTTCTGGTCGTCCGTATACAATTGACCCCCGTTCTGATAGAGCAGCATGGTGAAGGCCGCATTCGGCACCAGTGTAGCATTGTTCAGCGTATCCTCCAGCGGCAGATAGAACTCCAGGTTATGCCGCTGCAGCACAGAAACTACGTTGTAGACCTCCTCCCAGGTGGTTGGCGGCTCCAGGCCAAGCTCCTTCAGAATATCCTTCCGGTAGAACAGCATCGGGAAGATCTGCTGCTCGGGAAGCCCGTAGACGCTTCCGTTATACTGGTAAGGCGTGAGGGCGCTGTCCCGGAACCGGGAGGCCACCTCCTCGAAGTCCGCGAAGCGGGATAAATCCGCAGATGCCTTACGCATGGCATAGTTAACCGGAAGGTCCTCTCCAATCTGCATGGCTACATCCGGCCCTTCCCCGGCCAGGGTGGCGGGCAGCAGAATGTTCGGTGGCACCAGTCTCAGCGCAACGGAGATGCCCGTATCCGGGGTGAACGTATCGTCAATCATGCTCTTCATTACCTGAGCCTGATCCCGGCCGGTCGAAATCCAGACCGTGATCGACTTCTGGTTCTTCGCCACATTACCAATGCTGTCATAATCAGCGGTATACGACGCGCCATACGCTCTCAGCTCATGCTTCAGCTTCTGGAAGAAGGTAGCCTGCGCACGGGGCAACGGCTTGCCGGGTGCCGAGATCACCAGGGAATCCAGCGTCAGCGGCTGCTCCCGTACGCTAAGTATCCAGGTGCCCAGTCCGCCGACATTAGTTTTGAAGGAGACCAGCCGTTTGGCTACCGTATCCGGATGCTCTGCCATATCCTCCAGCTGGGTTACCATCGAGTACAGGACCGATACTTTGTCGCTGCGCTCTCCGGTCGCCTGCTCCAAATATTCACCGACACTGCGGATGATCTCTGCCTGCTCCTTGAATACCTTGGTCATATTCGGTATCCGCTTCTCCAGCTGATAATCGCGGAATTTGTCCGGATTATTGGAGGTAATCGCCAGAACATTACGGTACATTTCATTCAAGGTCAGGACGCTGGACTGAATGGTACGGACCAGAGGCGCGATATCGCCCAGCGTTACAGTCAGCCTTAGCCGGTGTGTCCCTTGGGTAAGATGGAACAGGTAAGGCTCCTCCCCGCCCAGTACGTTCATCTGCCAGCCGGGACTGTAATTGAACCGGATTTGCTTCATCTCTGTGAACGGGTATTCACCGTCAATCGTCAAGCTGCGGTTGGCATAGACGCCCCGTAGCTGATTCTGCTTCTCCTTGAGTGCTATCCGGTACAGCCCGTCTTCGGGAACGTCAATCTGCCACTCAATCCATTGCCCCGGCAGCTTCCAGTTCACCCCTCCGATCGTATTGATCCTTAAATTGGAGACATCATAAGGAACAACCGCCGGACTGGAGCGGTCAGATAGCGGGTATAAAGTAGGCGAGGATTTGGCGGACGCCGCTTCGGCCTGAACCTCAATATCAGGCTCTGTTACCAGCTTCAGGCTCTGAGCCTCATACTCCTGTTTGGCCTCCGCATAAGATCTCACTTCCCGGTCCTGGAACAGCTCAATGTAATCTATAGCCATCGGCTCACGGAGTGCGCTCAGCGACAAGGTCTGATTCCCCTGCTCCAGGTAGAAGGAATACGGCTCCTCATAGAAGCCCTCACTGTCGGCAATCACCGTGGACTGCCACACCGGCTGCTCCACCTGTCTGGGGCGGAGATCGTTCCCGCGGTCGTCCTGCTTGATGACCTCCTCACGGTTCCCCCAGACCCGGTCGAACAATAATGTATCCGCACCCTTGAACGGGATCTGCTGATTAATGGTGAAGGAACGCTCAATGGAGGAGCTTTTGCCTTCCACCGGGTAATAATGAACCCGGATGTTGTACAGTCCGGCTTCCGGAACCGGCACCTCCCAGGAGATCGTTCCCTCTTCCGGGGTAATGACCGCCGTGCCGTCAAGCCCCTCGTATTGCGCTTTGACTTCAAAGAGGTCACCCTGATTGCGGGAATAGTCCTCCCCCTCAATCCGAAGCTCCCGCTCTGGCCGTGCAGCGTTCCCGTATTGCTTCAGATAAGCTTCATAGCTGCCTTCCTCCGCTTCCTGCAGGACGGCAGTGAACTTGCCCGCCGCCGGAGAATCGGAATGAACAGGCTGCCCCGAGGAATTCAATATCCAGATCGTCCCGGCCAGCAGGACAACAACCAATATTATCGCTGTGCTTCTATTTCGAATATTCAACGTTCTCCTCCCCTTAAGCGCTGGATCATAAGTCTAATGTCAGCGAAAATGGGAACAACAGTCCGCCGGGGACTGTTGTTCCATCCGGGTATCCGGTTATTTTTTGTATACGGCGTCCACAGAAGCCTGGACCTTAGCCTTGTACTTCTGGATGACCGTGGAGGCTGAAGTTCCCTTCTTCAGTTCGTCAAGCAACTCATAGTACGGCATGGTCGAGAATGTATTATGGTTCGTTAACAGCATCCCGCCCTCTACCAGCTTGGCATTATTGATATCATCTTCGTTGTCATACGTACTCTCCAGGGATGCCTGCTTAGGATAATCGTAGATCGACTCGATGTCGTTGATCTTCTCCCAGATATACAGCAGCCATTCCGGATTCTCGACCTTCTTCGGGATCGTCAGGAACTGGACATTGGACTCTACGCTGTGATATTCGGTCGCATTCGGGCCTTTGGGAAAAGGAACGAACCCGATATCATAATCCTTCATATCCGTCTTGAAGCCATTCGCCTCATAATCCGCCCCCGCATACATCAGCGTGTTCCCCTGGCGGAAGAACTGCGCCGGTTCCTGCCAGTCGCCGCCTTCTGTCGGTCTGGCTACCTTCTCGGCACCCAGCTTCGAGATGAACTTGAAGACCTCCAGCGCCTTGGGATCATCGAGATTCTGCTTGTCGTCTATCGTCAGATCAGTCTCGTTGGAGGCCAGGGCCATTTCCAGGAACCCGCCTGAAGCCAGTCCCCAGACATCAAGTTTACCGTTGTTATCCGTATCTTTATTGGCCTCTTTGGCTACCTGGGTGAAGGTATCCCAGTTCCAGTTATCCTCGTTAACATATTCCTGAAGCGGCTTCATGCCTAGCTTCTTCATCAAGGTCCGGTTATAGAATACACCGCTGATCAGATTGCCCGCATTCTCTGAGAATCCATAGCCCTTGCCGTTGTATTGTGAGAAATCCGTCGTCATTTGCTGGTTGAAGGCATTCTCATTCTTCGTATAATCATCAACCGGCCAGAACAGATCCTGCTTGGTCAGCGCCGGAATCATATAGGCCTTGCCCATTCGGACAATATCTCCAAGCGGTTCACCGGCCACCAGTGAAGCTACAACCTTCTTCTGGTATTCGCCGAAGTCCAGCGCCACATATTCAACCTTGAAATTATGCTTCTTCTGGAGTTCCTTCAGATTCTTCGAGCGCTGGATATTGTCCGGGTTGTCCTCAGGGATCGTCATATCCCACCAGGAGACAATCTTGATCGTTCTGCCGCCCATATCGAAATCCATTTCCGGTGTGGCGGTGGTTGGCTCTGCGGTTGCTGAAGCTTCAGGTGTTGCCTCTGCCGCCGGCGTATTCGCCGAAGCAGCCGGCTTCGCTGACGCCCCTCCCCCGGCATTCCCGCCGTTCCCTGATCCTCCGCCGCATGCCGTCGTTGCAGCCACTAACAACATACTAATGAGTACTGACATTACCTTTTTAGTCCGCATTATGTGCCCCCCCAAATATGAATGACTTACCTCGAAAGTTTAGCGCTTACATTTTCAGGCAACAACCTGTCTAACTTCAGGTGTTCACCTGTCAAATTATAGGTCCGGCCGACAAGCCCTTACACACCGGGCAACGCAGTTCCGATCAAGTAAACAAATGGAGCCTGGTGCAAGAATTGCACATTGTAGCCCTTCGCTCTGTTGCACATAATGAATGGAGGCAGCCTTAACTTCTCTTAAGAAAGCGGGGTCTTCATGTTGTACAGAATCTTGTGTGTCGAGCGGAACCGTCATGTGCGGGAGATCGCTTCTTATATGGCAGGGAGCAGGCTTAATAATTTCATCTTACATGCACATGCTGATTATTCTTCCGATATTCTCCGGCTGATCCATAGTGAGGGGATTTCACTGGTTCTTCTGAATATCCGGGGCGTCCACACGCCGGGCATGAGACTCTGTGAGCAGATTAGACGGGGGAGCTCCGTTCCGATTATCCTTCTGGGGGGCAGCGGGGATTTCGAATTGGCGCGTCAAGCGCTGCTCTATAATGTAAGCGATTACTTGACGGACCCGGTTGATCCGTCGGAGCTGGGCAGAAGTCTGGAGGCGGTTAGACGGGGCTTTGCCTCTGAGGACAGACCTGCTGCGATGGCACAGGATGATCAGAAGGCCAGTGTTCAAGAGCCGGCACCCTCCTGTCCGATCGTCAGTACGATCAAGCAGTACGTGGATGAGCAGCTCCATCATAATATTACACTCAAGCGGATCTCCGATTCCCTGAACTTCAATTGCGCGTATCTCGGACAGAAATTCAAACAGCAGGAGAATATCTCCTTCAACGAATATCTGCTGCGGCAGCGGATGGAGAAGGCGAAGCTGCTTCTGGAAACGACTGATATGAAGATCTATGAGATTGCAGATGCTGTAGGATATACGGAAATCGACTGGTTCTACAAAAAATTCAGAGAATACACCGGAGCAAGTGCCAACGAATACCGTAAGCAATGCTTCATCACAGCATGAGCCGGCTCACCTTTAACCGGACAATGCAGGCGTTTAGCCTCAAACTAATAATTTGAAAATAATATATTTTATTGTAAATTAGTAATATAAATGTTATTCATTCGTAATTTCACCTAACAATAGATCAATAACTGGTGAGGATCTGTCATTGTTTGAAGGCAAACGATAATTTATTATAATTCCATAGATATGTAAGCGCTATCAATAAAGAGAGGTTAGGGGAAATAGCGTTCCGCAAACCCACCGCGCAGGTTGAACTTCGTTTTTTGTAAGAAGGGGGATGACATACTGGATTATATATAAGGGATAGCAGCCCTGGTGAAGGCTTTTAATGAAGCAATATACAAAGAGAATATGATGAGGAGTGAAACGATGCGCAGCCAGAGCATAAGAAGCAATTCTTTCCGGAAATTTCTTTACATTTCGCCCTTTATGGTTTTACTTGCTGTCTTTGCATACTATCCGCTCTACGGATGGGTATATGCCTTCTTTGACTATACCCCGCCCATTCCGTTGTCCCAATCACCGTTTGTCGGCTTCAAATGGTTTCACTCCCTGGTCGAGAATCAGGTCAAGATTGATCAGTTGCTTCAGGTCATCAAGAACACCTTCGGCATCAGCGGACTGGGCATTCTCTTCTCCTGGCTCCCTATGATCTTCGCCATCTTCCTGACAGAGATCAAGGCTGTCCGGTTCCGTAAATTCATTCAGACCGTAACCACACTGCCTAACTTTATCAGCTGGGTCCTTGTCTACTCCCTGGCCTTCTCCATGTTCTCCAGCGAAGGTATGGTCAACGGCTTCCTCCACATGACGGGACTGTCCGATTCTCCGGTTCTTTTCCTTCAGAGCTCGGATCATGTCTGGCTTACCATGTGGTTCTGGGCTACCTGGAAGACACTCGGCTGGTCAGCTATCCTGTATATCGCCGCCATCATGGGCATTGACGAGTCGCTGTATGAAGCAGCTTATGTGGACGGTGCAACCCGGATGCAGGTGATCCGGCATGTCGTATTGCCAAGCATGATGCCGACTTATTTTGTTTTGCTGATGCTCCAGATTGCAAGCTTCCTGAACAATGGACTGGAGCAATATTTTGTCTTCCAGAATGCGTTTAACAAGGACACTATGCAGGTTCTCGATTTATATGTGTATAACCTCGCCATGGGCGGCGGCAGTTATTCCGTCTCCGTTGCCATCAGTATGCTGAAGAGCCTGATCAGCGTTGTGCTTCTCTTTTCGGTAAACGGACTGTCCAAATTATTGAGAGGAGAGGGCATCGTATGAGTGACAACCAGACTGGACTTACGCCAATTAGCCGGGATATAAACATTTCCAAAAAAACGATCAAAATGCAGGTCAGCGCCACCGACAAAATTATTTCAACAATCGTCTATATCCTGTTCTCCCTCTTCGCCTTCATTTGTGTCTATCCGTTCTATTCGATCATTATCAATACCATCAGCGCGAACGATCTCAGTGCCAGGGGTGAGATTATCTTCTGGCCTAAGGGGATTCATTTCCAGAACTATGTAGATGTATTCAAAATACCGGGCCTTGGGAATGCCTTTGTCATTTCGCTGGGCAGAACGGTAATAGGCACCCTTCTCACTGTAGGTGCTTCTGCCTTCCTGGGATTCATGTTTGCGCAGGAGGATATGTGGGGCAAGAAATTCTGGTACCGCTTCACCATCATCACGATGTTCTTCAATGCCGGGATCATCCCGTGGTATCTGACCATGAGAACCCTGCATCTTACCGACAATTTCCTGGCGTATATTCTTCCGTCCGTGGTAGCCCCGTTCTTCATCATCCTAGTCAAAACCTTCGTGGAAGCTACGCCGAAGGAGCTGCAGCAGGCGGCCAGTATTGACGGTGCCGGGATCTTCACGATTTTCTACAAAATCATTCTGCCGATCAGCAAGCCTATCCTTGCAACCGTTGCCATCTTCTCGGCGGTCAATCAATGGAACTCCTTCCAGGATACGCTGCTGCTGGTGACGGACAGCAAATTGTACAGCCTGCAGTTCATTCTGTACAACTACATCAACCAGGCAAGTTCCTTGTCCACCATGGTTAATCTGCAGAACGCCGGATCAACGGCAATGGCCACTCTGGCTACCAAGCAGACCTCTACCTCCATCCGCATGACGGTAACCATTATCGTTGTCGCACCTATTCTGCTGGTATATCCGATCTTCCAGAGATTTTTCGTTAAAGGAATTATAATTGGTGCTGTCAAAGGCTAATGCGCCTGCGCCATTTATGATACATTAAACATTCGGGGGGCTACACATGAGAACACATATTAAGCTGGGAAGAAAGTCCGCGCTGTTACTAGGGACGACCATACTGCTGGTAACAACGGCACTAAGCGGCTGCAGCGGGAATTCCAACAATGGTGGCACTGCAGCGGGGACGGCCGAACCCGGAACACCTACTGAGTCATCCGATCCGGGCACTGGCGGCATTGATCACAGCAAACCTTTGACCATTACGGTATTTAACAATGCGGCTAACTATCAGGGCGAGCAGACCGGGTGGTACGGCAAGCTGCTCAAAGACAAGTTCAATATCACACTGAACATTCTGGCTCCGCAGGTAGCCGGCGATCAGCTGTACAAGACCAGATCTGCATCAGGAGATCTGGGTGACCTCCTCATTATTGAGAACAGCCAGCTTGAGGAATTAATTCCGGCGGGTATGATTATGGATCTTACGGACTTGATTAAGAATACAGAGCATCTGTCCAAATATGTAGACAACCACTTCAAGCCGTTCAATGTTGCCTTCGAGAAGCAGAATCCGGACGGTAAAATCTATGCCCTGCCGGCCTTCACCGCCGATACTTCACCAACCACCTTCTCGGAGGAGCTGCCATACTCCAGCCCGATACTGCCTTGGGACTATTACAAGGGAATCGGCGCGCCAAAGCTGAACAATCTGAACGATCTGATGACCGCCCTCAAGGACATGCAGGCCAAATATCCGAAGACTCCGGACGGCAAGCCAATTGTTCCGATCACGCTGTGGAAGGACTGGGACGGCGGAAGCATGGAGAATGTCCGCTGGCTCAGCAACTGGTATGGCTATGAGCAGCCGAACGGGACTACAACCATTCAACTGAATGCCAAAGGTGATATCGTTCCGATCGTAGACGACAATAGCATGTACAAGAAGATTCTACAGTTCTATTATGACGCTAACAAAATGGGCCTTGTCGACCCGGACTCCCCTTCCCAGGACTGGACCAAGGTATCCGAGAAGCTGACCAACAAACAGGTTCTTCTGCTGTGGTATTCCTGGCAGAGAGGCTTCTACAACACGATTGAAAGAGGCAACCAGGGCGACGGCAACGTAGCGGTTCCAATTGCGGACAGCCACTTGATCCAGAACAGTGATGCTTACTTCGGGAACGGAAGAGTCTTTGCCATCGGCTCCAAAGCGAAAGAACCGGAAAGAATCATGGAACTGATGGACTGGATGTCTTCCCCTGAAGGCTTGCGCTACTACACCAACGGCTTTGAAGGCTTCAACTATGAAAAAACACCTGAAGGCAAATTCAAGCTGACGGAAGTAGGCCAAACAGCATTCCAGGAAAACACCCCTGTACCTGATGAGTACGGCGGCGGCGGTTATCAGGATGGCCAGAGCAAAGTGAACTCGATGATCATGAGTGATTTCGTAGTCGATCCGGAAACCAAGGAGTTCTACAACAGCACCTATTGGGCTTCCACCATTGAAGCCAACAAAACAGCGCTGACAACAGACTGGCAGAAAACCTATGATGCGACCACTCCGACCGAATACTATCAGAAGAACAACATGATTGATATCGTACCTAATATCAACACAAGTCTTGGCTCGGATTCTTCGGATGTTAAGAATAAACGCAGCCAGATTTCGGATTATGTGAAGAACACTTCCTGGAAAATGATCTTTGCCAAGGATCAGGCTCAATTCGATCAGCTCTGGACCAAACTGAAGAGCGATGTAACCGGTCTCGGCTGGGATGATGTATTCGCCGTAGATAAGGAAAGAGCAGACAAAATCGTTAAAATGCGTGCCGATGCAATCGCGAATAAATAAGCAGTGACCGGATGCACAGAAAAAAAAGGCAGCCCTGGCTTGGGGCTGCCTTTTTCGCGCTTAAGTATATATTAAGCCAACCTCTGCGGCCTAATGCTGCACAGTTCCGGCCAATTGAGCCCCTCGTCGGCCAACCTGCCTACCATTCTCCGGCCAATCCAGCCCCTCGTCGGCCAACAAGTGGAAAAACGTATCTTAATTTACCAGCTTCCGGCGTTTGCAGACATATAAGTGGAAAAATAGCATCTAATTTTGCTATTTTCTCCATTTAGGGTGAGATTGCAATGAATTAAGTGCTGTTTATCCAACTGCTGTTGCAGCAAGGGAAGTATGTTCATCAGCAAGTGTATACAATCCAACTATTTCCTCACAACAACCTCAACGCCGCGTGCAGTGCAGTCTTATGCAATCGGTGGACGACATGATTAGTGGCTGATTAGTTGGCGATCGGCGAACGTTGGTGTGTGATTGGTGGACGAATGATGGGCAAACGGCAGGTACTCAGTGCTTAATCAATGCCCGATCAGTGTCTGACCATTGCCCGATCAGTACCAATCCGCACTCGATCAATGCTCGGTCAGCGTTTGATCAACGGACAATCAGTGTACGTTTGGCAGGGCGTTTCGCGGCTACAATAGCACCTCCAACGGAATCAGAGGCGCCCATTCCGAACGCCCCTCGAATCCCTTAGAAAATAAGCTGCGAGAACTGATACAGACCGTTCTTCCAGACCGGCCAGTCGTGGTCGCCCTGCTCCTCCACCCAGATGTGTGGTACGTTATGCTCCGCCAAATAGACATGTGTCCGGTCGCTGACATACTTGAGGCTGTCCCGATCTCCGCAGGATAACCAGAGCAGGCTAAGCGCTGCGGACGTCTGCTGCGGGCCCGGTACCAGCAGTTCAGGCTCCTTCGTGTTGGGCGCCGGGGAGAACGCCCCGATCCAGGCGAACCGGTCCGGGTTATTCAGACCCATGTTGAGCGATTGCCCGCCGCCCATGGATAACCCGGCCAGGGCACGGTGCATCCGGTCCGTCTGAACGGAATAATTCGCTTCAATATAAGGGATGAGATCGTTCAGCAAATCAGATTCAAACGTCTCAAAGGCCTTCACCTTGTCAGGAGCGAAAATATCGCCTTCCGGCCGGTCATTCAGCATCGCGCGGCCGTTCGGCAACACAACGATCATGGGCTTCAGCAACTGATCGGCATACAGATTGTCCAGAATGATCTGCGGTTTGCCGTGAGTATACCATTCGTCCTCATCCCCGCCAATCCCATGCAGCAGATATAAGACGCTGTATTTCTCTGCGCTGGAATATCCGGGCGGTGTATATACCCGGGCCTTCCGGGTGTTGCCTACTGTAGCAGAGGGGTATTCTATCGTACGGATCTCTCCCCGCGCGATACCTTCCTGCTCCTGATCATACCCCGGTTTTTGCGTCAAATACTTCGGATTACTTCCGTTCAATGCCCCTCATTCCTCTCTTTGAATGTATGTATATTCCACACTTAGTTTATTCGATAAACAAAGTGTGGATTCCTTCCCCTGTTCCTCTGTGTTACAGCACAATTTTCACTGGGCCATTATCTGATAATTCAAACGGTCCGGGAGTCACTCGGGTGTCCGGGCGCTGCTTATTGAAGAAGTCACGGTCGAAACGGTAAGGGGAGCCATCCGGTTCCTCATAATACATCTCAGCGTGATAGCTTCTGCCCAGCAGATTCGTGGTGACTACTGTAGGCGCTGCTGCACGCAGCAGCTCAGGGTTCACAATATGCACCTGCACCTTGCCCGAAACCGGATCAACCTCGATCTCAAGACCCCTATCGGCATAGACCTTAGCATTCGGCTCATGCGTACTCGGCACCGCGTCTTTCAAATACAGATTGCCCTGGATCGCTACTGGAAGGGGCATCTGTTCGGGATGGAACGGCTTCCCGGCCTCCACCATCGCCTTAATCTCTTCCTTGGTGTATTCCCACCACTGCTTGTCCAGGGAACCCGGGTAATCGTTGTACCCGCCCAGCCCGACAGGATGGAGATAACAGCGGGAATTATCCGGGATACCGTCCATCACCCGTTCACCGTTATCGTTAAGGCTCTCCCTTGGGGCAAGCGGGAGATGCTCGAAGAACGTCATCGGAAGATGCTCATTGCCGGTATCCTCATCACGCAGGAAGATATTGTTGTAATACCTGTCGTCACCGCCCACAATATTGCTGTACCCGGCCACTGCTGTCTCGTGAGGCATATGGTACGGCGTATAGCGGGTAAGCTCAGGGCGCACCACGAACCTGCCGGCAAACAGATTATGGACGAATGCACCACCCTGGGCCATATTGCGGAAATTCATCGGCGACAGGAACAGGTTGTGATCCACCATATAAGGGCCGTGGCAGACCTCCATGAAGAAATCCTCGGACAGATTGTCATAAAATACATTCCGGCTGATGCGGGTGCCCTGCGCCTGCCAATCCAGCCATAACGCCCGGTAGGAGCTGTAAATGACATTCCCGCAAATCTGGGTATCCAGTGAAGCATGGAGCTTGATTCCGCCCACCTCTGCCCCGTGGAAAATACGTTTATGATGAATATTGAAAATGCGGTTATGAAGAATCTGACTGAAGGCCCCACCTAAATGGCCGACAATTCCGGCCTGTTCACAATCATGAATCAAGTTATTGCGGACGATATGACTTCCAATGTTGTCCTTATGCCAATCCTGACGGAGTGCGCGGAAAATAACCTCCTGCTCGCGTTGCGTTCCGCCTTTGCTGCGGCCATTTGACCATTCGTTATGTCCGGTCGTTATTTCTTTGCCAAGGCTAATCCCCGTACATTTGGATTCGCTGATATGGTTATCCTCAATAATCCAGCCCTTGCTCCAATGGGGACCTATAAGCCCTTCCTGCAAAGCCGTAGGCGGAGCCCACTGGGGAGAGGCCTGCCGGAGTGTAAATCCCCTGACCGTTATGTAGCTGCGGCCGGTCTTCTCAGGCCAGAAGCAATAGGGACGGACATTGATTTCCACATTCCCGCTTCGGGGATCTCTGCCGCCGAAGTTCGCCCAGATTTGGGTGAAGGCAGTGCCTGCTTCCGCATACCACTGCAGCAAAGAGTCCTCCGCATATTTGGCCTGCGGCCAAACCTCGGGATTACGCAGCTTCTCCACGCCATCACATTCATACAGGGATTTGCCGTCAAGGTATACCTCTCCCAGATGCGGCTCGAATGCACCTTCAAACAGCCAGTCTCCGTACAGTTTAACCTTATAAGGATTGCGGACAGCAAAGAGGGTATTCGGTACCATCGTGCTCCAGACACCGTCTCCTTCGTCTTGCCAGTCGGCTACCGGCTCAGCACCGGTAATCACCACTTCCCCGTCTCCTGCCGATTGATATACAATCCGCTGGTCCTCCGTGCCTCCATTGGCGGGACTGACCCATTCCCTGTAGATCCCCGCATGTACTGTAATGATATCTCCCGGCAACGCAAGCGCCGCAGCGCGGGAAATGGAGCGGAAAGGTTGTTCCGCCGTACCCGGCGCCTGATCGCTCCCTTGAATGGCAACATGATATTCCATTGCTTAAATCCTCCTCTTCCCTGCAAGTCATCAGTAAATTAAGGGTATTCACCCAAGCTTACAGGTTAGTACCCAACCCTTTTATTATACCATTTATAGGGTTGGTTTTAGTAGAGTGATAGCGTTTTCTCCTGCCTCTGACCAGCTTGGCTGGAGTAGCCCATTAGTGTTAACGTCAACAACAAAGAGAAGGAGTGCTTGATAGCATAACTCAAGCGCTCCTCCTCTACAGTTATCCGCAATGTTACCCTTTGACTCCCCCAACCATCATGCCTTTGACAAAATATTTCTGCAGGAAAGGATACACCATGATGATCGGCACTGAGGCCACAATCGTCATCGTCGCACGGACAGACATTGGCGTTACCGCATTATGCTGCCCTCCGGTGGCGCCCTGAATCATACCGTCGATGCTGGAGGTGCCGTTGGTAGTATTCGAATTCTGCAGAATCTTTTGCAGCTCATACTGCAGCGTACTGAGACTGGCATCCGACGAATTGTAGAGGAAGACATCGAACCACGAGTTCCACTGGTACACTCCGGAGAACAGTGCCACCGTTGCAAGCACGGGTACCGTTAACGGCAGGATGATGCTGAAGAAGGTTCTGTAATCCCCCGCACCGTCAATCCTGGCCGATTCGATGATACTCTCGGGAAGATTCTCGATGAAGGAACGGATGATAATCAGATTGAACACGCCGATCATCCCAGGGAGAATGTAGACCCAGAAGGTGCCGACCAGGCCCATATCCCGCATCAGCAAATAATTGGGAATCAGACCGCCGTTGAAGTACATCGTCATGATAAAAGCAACGGTGATGAATTTGCGCAGCACATAATCCTGTCTGCTGAGCGTGTAGGCCAGCATGGCTGAGCAGAAGACAGTCACAACCGTTCCAATAACGGTCCGCAGAACCGAGATGAAGGTCGCATGAAAGATCGTGGCCTCTTTCAGAATATAACTGTAATTCGCCAGCGTCCACTCTCTCGGAAGCAGGTAGATCCCGCCTTTTATGGAGTCTTGTGCGTTGTTAAGCGATACGGCAAGGACATTCACAAACGGATAAAGTGTAACGATCATTAATACGATCATGAAGCAGTAATTGCAGATAACAAACAAGCGGTCGCCGGTGGAAGAGCTTATTTTGGGTTTGCGGTTTAGTTTTTTTTGTTTGGCAGCTACGGTTTCCATACCTGCGCCTCCTTTTCTAATACAGCCTCGCTTCGCCCATGCGCTTCGCGGCATTGTTCGCCAGGAACAACAAGATGAAGCTGACGACGGTCTTGAACATTCCCGCTGCGATGGACAGGGAGAAATTACTCTGGGCGATTCCGTATTTCAGTACGAATATATCAATGTTCTCGGAATAGTCCACATTCATGCCGTTGCCCAGCAGGTACTGCGGCTCAAATCCCGATTCCAGCAGATAGCCGATATTCATAATGAGCAGGACAATCACAACGGACTTGATGCCCGGAAGCGTGACGTAGATCATTTTCTTGAACCGGTTCGCGCCGTCGATCTCTGCAGCCTCATACTGTGTGGGATCAATCGTGGTCATCGCGGCTAAGTAGACAATCGTGTTCCAGCCGATATCCTTCCAGACGGAGCTGGCTCCGAAGATCGTCCAGAAGTATTCCGGGATACCCAGGAACAGAATCTCATTGCCGCGGTCAATGAAGCCCAGACCCACCAGCAGCTGGTTAATGGTCCCATCCGGCGACAACGTCGTCTGAATAATGCTTGCGGCAACGACCCATGAGATAAAGTGCGGCAGATAACTGACGGTCTGCACTACACGTTTGAAGGCAATATTGCGTATTTCATTCAGCAGCAAGGCAAGCGTAATCGCGGTAACGAAGCCAAAAAACAAATTGATCGAGCTCATCGCCAGCGTATTGCGGAGTACCCGGAGAAACCGGTCATCCCCGAACAGAAATTTGAAATGCTCCAGCCCGATCCAGGTCTGCTCCATGAATTTCTTGGCTGGCTTATAATCCTGGAAGGCGATGCTCCAGCCCCATAACGGCAAATATTTAAATATAATCAACCAGATCAAAAAGGGGACAGACATCACAGCCAAAGCCCGCTGCTGCCCCAGCTTTCTGCAAAACAGCCTGATCCGGCCCGGCTCCTTGCTCGCCGCCAGCCGGGGTAGGGCGGGTACCGTATTTTTATCCATCCGTATTCTCTCCTTCAGCACATCGTGCAGTCCAAGCAACCGGAAAGACCAGCCTAGCTGATGCAGTCTGGCCTTCCCCCGTCTTCCTGACTACTCGTTCGCCAGTTCAACCTTCGCTTTGACTTGTTCGGTAGTCCATTTCTCGTAACCGGCAGTGTCGAGCTTGCCGAATTCCTTCATATAGTCCTCCCAGACAGTCTCGAATTTATCCGGAGTAGTTAGCACCAGCTTAGGGAAGAACTTCTTCGTCAGTTCATCCTTGCTCGCTTCCCAGAGCTGTTCCGGTGAATTCTGCTCCTTGGCGAAGCCCCAAGCCGGGAAGTAAGGACGGGGAACCGGTTCAGCGAACAATTGGCTGTAGGTCTGAACGCCGTATTTGTCCAGAATAGCTTTGTCTTTGTCCGTCAGCGTCATTTGGAACACTTCCGGCTGGCTGGCGACATTCTTGGCATTTCCGTTAGCCAGGGTAGAGGTCGTATTATACATCGGCCAGTTCCAGCTGAAGTATTTGAAGCCAAAGCTCTCTCTGAAGGCTTCGTCAATCTTGTCAATCTGCTCCTGTGTCCGGTGGTAGCGGCCTTCTTCATTCACTTCATACGTCTCGCCCTTGATTCCCCAGGACATGAGGGTCTAATTCTCTTCGGTCAGCATATTGTCGAAGAACTGGATGATTCTAACCGGATCTTTGGCACTGACTGTAATGCCGATTCCGCGGTTGGTTACGAGTCCGCCCGGAGGATCAAGGTAAGCATCCGGTGTGCCCTCCTCGAAGGTAACCGGCAGCGGGAAGTACTTGTAGCCGTCCAGCTCAGGATCTTTTCTGGCCGCATCCTTCAGCACATTCAGCGCATTGTCCACCTGCCAGCGGTAATCGAAGAAGCCAAGCACCTTGTGGGAGGTCAATTTCGCAATGTATTGATCATAGTTATCTACAAAGGATGCCTTATCGAACAAGCCGTTCGCATTGAGATCATTCAGCACCTTCAGCCATTTCTTGGTGGCCTCTGAGCCAGCATAGGTTTTGGCCTCCCAGGTGCTTGTATCCACCGTAACGTTCCCGTCATTCGGATAGCCCATCAGGTGCATCGGCGGGTTGGAGGTGGCGAAGAATCTCCAGTCATGCGTAAGGGACACCAGGCCTGTCAGATTTTCATCCTTATGCTTTTCACGGTAATTTTTGATCAGCTCAATATATTGATCCAGCGTTGTGATCTTCGGATAACCGGCTTCCTCCAGCACACGGCGCTGGACCCAGAATCCCGCTCCCGCTTCCGGTTCAGGAATAAAGTCGTTCACCTGGGCGGCAATCGGCAGGAAATAGATTTTGCCGTCCTTGGACCGCATTTGATTCAGCGATTTGCCATACACACGCTTAATATTCGGACCATATTGTTCAATCAGCTCATCAAGCGGGATAAACGCGCCTGCATTCAGTACTTCCTCTATAGCGGCATCCGGGATCAGCACATCCGGGTAATCGTTGGCAGCAATCATGGTTCCAATCTTGGTATTGAGATCCCCCACTACGAACTCCAGCTTGAAATTCACACCGGTCTGTTCCTCCAGCAGCTTACCGATGGTCGTTTCGTTGGTATTTCCATCCTTCGAGCCGGCCACCCCGTTGAAGATTTTGAACGTTACTTTATCCTGCTTGGGTTCGGCCTCTGTAGTTGCAGCGCTTGTCGGTTCCGTTGTTCCCGTATTCTTCTTGGCATTATTGGTCCCCGAGCAAGCGGTCACCATAGATAATGAGACGACTGCAGTAAGAGCGAGAAGCCATATTCTCTTGGTTTTGCCCATTACTTTTATTCCCCCTTTTGTATTCATAATTTAGTGCTTCTTTAGTATAAAAGCGTTTTCATTTCTACGTTACCCGTAAAATTATGGCTTCTTCTTTGAAAACTATGGATTTGCTGGAATTCTCAGCTCAATCCGCGTCCCTTCACCCGGCCTGCTGTCCACATGGAAGGCTGCTCGCCCGCCATACAGCATGGTGACCCGGTAGATTACATTCTGTATCCCGATGCGTTCGCCGATAATCCCCTCCATATTGAGGTATCCGTACAGCGTCTCCACCTGTTCGCTGCTCATGCCAATCCCGTTGTCCTCCACTTGAAAAACAACCTCATCCCGCTCCACCCGGATGCGGAGCTCAATGTCTCCGCCCTTCTTCAGCGGCTCGATACCATGAATGCTGGCGTTCTCCACAAAGGGGAGGAACACCATCTTCGGAACCAAGCAGGCGTAGGCTTCAGGCTGCACATCGATATGGTAGCTCAGCTTATCTTCGAAGCGGTATTTCTGGATATCCAGAAAACACATAATAAACCCAAGCTCCTCCTCCACGCTCACCCATTCCTTATTCCAGGTCAGCGAGCTGCGCAGGATCATCGCCATGCTTTGGATGATTTTGGCCGTCTCGTTCTCATGCTTGAGCAGGCTGCGCATCCGTATCGTTTCCAGCGCGTTGAACAGAAAGTGGGGGTTAATCTGGCTCTGCAGAGCATTAAGCTGCGCCTTCCGCCGTTCCAGCTCCAGGGATTTCTTCTGAATTTCCGTGAGATATACATCGTTAATCAAGGCCTTAATCTGCATAATCATACTGTTGAATTCCAGGGTCAGCTGGCCGATTTCGTCGCGGGACTCCCCGTGCATGATCATCTGGAACTGCTGTGTCTTGACCTTCTTCATGTGCCTTAAGATCTCGACAATCCTTAAGTTGATCGAGCGGGTAATAATCAGAATAATGACGGTGGGGATGATCATCATCAGACAGGCAGACCACAGAATGAAATGGCGGGATTTCAGCGCCGCCTTGAACATCTCATTCTCGTTGACGGTCCCGATAATCCGCCAGCCGGACAGATAGCTGATACTGCCGTATTCCTTCTCGAAATCAATGTTATGCTCCTTCTTCAGCGAGGCATACTGCTGCCTGTCAGTCCCCCGCCAATCCACGGCCCGGTTGGTCGTATATTCAATCTGGCCCTCCGGATTCAGCAGATACACATCGCCCTGCACATTCAGATTGGCAAACACCTCGATGAGGTCAATCGTCTTGAAATCAAGCTTCACCAGCTTCTCCTTGACCATCCGGTCTGCGAAATAATCCATCCGCCGGAGCAGAGAGAACGATTGGAAGCGGCCGCCGGAGTCCTCAATACGGACGAACATCGGCTGTGAGGAGGCTTCCTGCATCCATTGCTTATACCAGTCAGTCCCCCGGACCTCATTAGACAGAATACCGATATTCCCTGAATTCAGCAGTGTGGAATTATCCACATAGATCGTCTTGTTCTGCAGCGAGGAGGAGAACGGGGAATAGTTGTTCAGCGTGGATCGCAAATAGAGATCATAGGCTTCCACATAGTCTTCAGTCTGGGTGAAATTACGGTTCAGTACCTCATTGGTTTTGTAATCCGCATAGAAAAAAGAGGATAAACCCACTGCCTGATCCACCATCAGCCGGAACTCATTTTTGATCTGCTCAACGGCCAGGTCGATGTCCTTGATTCTCTGCTCCCTCACATTTCCGGTAATAATGTTGTAGAAGATGATATTCGTCAGAATGATCGGAGCAATAATCCCGAGAAAATACACCAGGAACATTTTGTTCCTGAGCCGGATGTTATTCAACAGCTTCATACAAGCCCCTCCCTGGCATTAACGGTTGCCCATCCGGTTTCTATATTCTGTAGGCGTCCTCTGCTCCAGCTTCTCAAATTGGGTTACGAAATAATCGGCATTCTTGAAGCCTACCTGCTCGGCAATTTCATAGATTCGCAGGTCGGTCTGCCGCAGCAGCTTTTTGGCTTCTGTGATGCGCAGCTGGAGCAGATAGTCATTGAAGTACATGCCATATTGTTTTTTGAACACTTGGCCGAGATAGGCTGAATTCATATAAAACTGGTTCGCGATATGTTTCAGATTCAGATTTTCATGGAAGTTTTTATCCACGTAAGACTTGATTCTGTACATCCCGCTGCTGCCGTAGCTCTGGTACAGCCCTTGTATCCACTCTGCCGCTTCCAGTGCAAAGGCTTCAAATAAGGAACGCAGCTCCGGCAAAGTAATGTTATGATCATGCCAGTTCATCATCGGCACAAGGCTCACCAGCTGCTTCTCATCGCCCTCCATGCTCCGGATGGTGTGCAGTACACTATGGACGCATTGAATGGCCACCGCCTTTATCGCTTCCTGGGAGACCATTTTCTCCTGAAATTCTGCAAACAGCTTGCCGATAGCGTCAAGCAGCTCCCCTGTCTTATTCTCCTCAATCGCTTCTATTAAAGTCCGGAATACCTCATGGCTGGCATGGGTATAGTTCAGCTTGATGCCGGCAATATCCGAGAACAGCAGAATGGGCTGAGCAGGCCGGACATATTTGTACGCAACAGTCTCCTTGGCCGAAGTATAAGACTGCTTCAGCTCCTTAAGCGAGCTCACCGGACTGCCCGCATACGCTTGGAACTGCAATGGAAACCGCCGGTAGATCCGGCCCAGACAATCCGTGAGAAAGCTGCGCAGCTCACCGTCATGCTTCCCTACATAGTGATCAGGCACAATGAAGCCGAAGGACCGTCGGTGCTCATACACTATAGGAACCTCTGAAGTGAAATGCTGCACCGCTTGCCGGATCGCTTCCTTCAGCTCCGCCTTCACTGGCACAGGCTTGTCACTCCAGGGAAACACATTGTTGACCTCCAGCAGGACGTAGGTGAACTGGCTCGCTCCCGCCTCTGTCCACTGCCGCTCCCAAGCCTCCAGCGCTTGGTCCATGGGCTCCCCCCGGATCAGGGCTTCTATCCGCTGCTCCCCTTCATGAAGATGAAGCCGGTCCTGGACCTGCTGCTGAGCCGAGAATTCATCGCGGAACTTATGAAGCGCTTTCACAATCTCATGCTCGTTAATCGGCTTCAGCACATAATCGAGTACACCGTACCTTACAGCCTGCTGGGCATAGCGGAAATCATTATACCCGCTGATAATAATAAATTCGGTCCCGAGCTGCTCCTGCGTCACAGCCTCAATCAGCCCAATGCCGTCCAGGATCGGCATGCGGATATCTGTGATCACCAGATGCGGCCGTCTGGCGCGGATTAGCTCCAGCGCATCCTCCCCGTTATCCGCCTCATCAATAATCTGGAAACCGCTATCCTCCCAGTCAATCATCTCGATCAACCCCTTGCGGACAAACAGCTCATCGTCAACAATGATAATCCCGTACATTCCGTATTCACTCCTCCATTAAAGTCGATTGCCGGCAACTCCGAAACAAAAGAACCCCCGGCCTGTGTGAAGGGTCAAGGGTTCCTGGATTGTAGGGAGACGCTTATGCGGTTAGCCAGACCTACAGTCTAGCCTACGATTACTTCCATTGATACCTGCTTCAGTTCAGGCTTCAGGTCCTTATCCTCTGTGAGATCCAGAACCGGAGCACCGTCAATGTCAAAATGCACCCGGCGCAGGCCGGAGCTTCGCGGTCCGTCTATTCCCGGTCTGGCATGATAGGCATTCCAGATGACCCCGTCCTCGTCCGTCACGTAGGAATTATGGCCCGGCCCGTATTCTCCCGGCACACTTCTGGAGGTCAGCAGCGGATAATTGCCTTTGGTCCAGCTCTCTATATCCAGCAGATCCGCCCCCTTATCTGCAGTCAGCAGACCGACTACATAGGTGGCATCCACCGCTGCGCTGGCAAAGGTCAAGTAGAGCTTGTCATCCGCATAGAGGGCAAACGGACCTTCATCCACGAAGGTATGATTGTTGGCCCAGCCATAATCGGGCCGGGTCAGCAGCACCGGATCACTGGTCAGCTTCCATGGCTCCTGCGGATCAATGGTTGCAATATAGACCCAGGCTCCCAGATCTACAGGCACGAACTGGCGCTCTGACCATGCCGCATAGAGTTTCCCGTTCCAGCGGATGACCGTCATATCCAGAGAAATCGTCTTGCCCGCTTCGCACAAATACGTGCCGTCCTTCTTCACCACACGCTCCGGCATCGACCAGTCCGCCGCATTCATCGGATGACCGCCTGACCGCAGCTTCATCACATGCGACTCTTCATAGAAGAATTCACCAGAGGTTGCCGCATGAAAAATATACAGCTCATCTTCAATGACATGGAATTCCGGTGCCCATAGCAGACCGCGGATCTGTTCATAGGTGGATGAATCGAGAATCAGCGCTTCTTCAGCCGTTACCAGTCCGGGGATCGTATCCGCTTCCCTCATATACAGTGTATGATTCTGATCCGCATCATTGGTGGCAATGAAATAATATTTCCCCTTCCATTGTGCAATGCACGGGTCCGCACGGTCAAGTGCGATTGGAAATGAATAATGCTCCTGATGAATCTCCCCGGAAATTCTGTAGGTTCCTGCCTGGCTCCAGTCGATGGCGTCCGTATTCCAATTCACTTTTTTGGACGCCTGTGTACCATCGCTGTATAGAGCCGTTGCCCGGACACCCTTCACTTCCTCAACCGAAGCCGCACTCACACGGTCCGGTACCACGACAGCAATATTCTCTGGAACCGTAAGCTTGCAGTAGAGTCTGCGCTCGATCTCTGCGGAGACGGAGATCACATTGCGCGGCAGCATCCCTTCGATATCAGCAACCACGGTATCCAGAGTGAACGGCTCTGCTTCCTGCGGTGCCGAGACATTCTGAAGGCTCATGAGGTCAGCGATGAAATTCTCATAGCCCTTACCCTGCTCATCTATCCAACTGATCAGGTAACCGTTCCGGTCCGGATCATATGTGCAGGAGACATCGCTTACAAAAGTATCGGCCTTAAGCTCCAGCAGTCCGACCTCGCTGTATTGCAGCAGATCGGCGGAGGAGAACAACAGCACCTTCCCCTTGCTCTGTTCGTCGGCTTCGCCGTCTGCCTCCGTACGCACGGCAATTACGCCGTATTTCCCGTCGGCTAAATGGAAGAGGTACGGATTCTTCAGGCTCTTGGCCCGAAGTGTCCCGTCTTCATTCTCTGTCGCCTTGGCGAACAGAACACCCGAGTTATGATTCAGTTCCTGAAACTGAACCCCGTTCGCGCTATAAGCCAGATGCATGCTGTGGGCAAGTCTCGCAGCGTACACTATATCCTCCTGCGGCAGCCTTGTATAGCAAAGGATCTGTTTCCGATCTTCGTTTGGTTGTGGTATCATTAATCAATAACCTTCCTTCAAATTGATAATTTCTAATAAACATTAATATAATCACCACTGTCATAATTCAGTTTCACCCATAATATACACTATGAATTATAGAGATTCACCGGAATTCTAACAATGATATTTACTGACCATTAATTGATCTATCCGAAGAAAGGAGAAGCCAATGCCCTCAATACATTACGTTGAATATGACGCTGCGCATCAGCACGATTTCGTGTACAGCATACCGGAAGGGCTGGATGCCTGGCTTCTTGTCCTGACACAAACTCCGGCGCTGTTTGAAGTGAATGGAGTACTGCAGGAGTATCCCGCTCACTCTGCTGTCCTGTACCCGCCTAAGCACAACATCTATTACCGCGCCTGCTCGCGGAAGTATGTGAATGACTGGGTCCGCTTTGATGCGGATGAATCTTATATTACAGAGACCGTCTTACCGGTCGGTACTCCATTCTCGTTGCCGGACCCCGGCTATTGCCATCAGCTGTTTCAGCTGCTGACGCTGGAGAACTCCTTCCAGAACGATTACCGGGAGCTATCCATTGACTACCTGTTCCGGCTCTTGTTCAATAAGCTGTCCGAGGCGTCCCAGGACAAGCTGACTCCGCAATACTATAACCTTCTGGATCTGCGTAAGACGCTGTACAGCAACCCCGGCCACCCCTGGACCGTGTCCTCTATGGCCGCGCATCTGCACATCAGCACCGGCTACCTGCAGACCATCTACAAATCCACCTTCGGGATCTCCTGCATGGAGGATGTCATTCACTGCCGGATTCGGCTGGCCAAGGAGAGGCTCGGCTATGGCCAGCACAAAATTGCGGAGATCGCCTCACTCTGCGGCTATGCGAATGTTGAGCACTTCTGCCGCCAGTTCCGGCAGCTTACCGGATTCTCCCCCCGGGCCTACCGCGAGAAGCTGGCTGCCAAACAACCGCTTCCCAGGGATGAGGAATAGGTTGCTCCTTGGGAAGTAAATAGGTTGCTCCCTGGGAGGTGAACTGGTTGAGCCTTACTGGGAGGTGAACTACATTGAGCCTTAGATGGTGGGGGTGTGAGGACAGACTCCAACTGTACGCGAATCCATCCTTACTCCAACTGTAGGCGAATCCATCCTTACTTAGATTAGGTTAGATTACCGTTCCCGCATACATTAGCTGTCGATCACAGGGGGCATCGGAATACATTAGCTGTCAAGCTATCCACGGGGAGCATCCATTCAGCATCATTAATTGGATAAACGTATCTTAATTTGGATGTTACGCAGCATTTGGAGGAATTAATTGGATAAACGTCATTTAATTTCAAGCATTTCTCAACTCCGACAGATTTATAGCAAATTAAGTGCTGTTTATCCATCTGCTATCCGGCACAGGCTCCTCCGCTCCTTAGCAAGTGTAGAATATCCAACTAGCTTGGGCTCGGGCTCGGGCCACGGCCACAGGCGCAGCCACTCCTACCAAGGCCGTTCCCTGCCTCACTTTAGCCGCTATAATCCATTTAAGTACAAGTCAACTGGAACAAGCCGCATATGACCAAAAAACAGAGCAACGATTCCTCCAATCAGGAGAATCGCTGCTCTGTTTGACCTGACCCAATTCCCTTATTCTTCAGCCGCACCCAGAATCGGCAGCGCTGCATCATCACGGATAAACAGCGGAATCTGCTCCAGCGGGGCGTCTGTCATGATGGCCTGTCCCCCGGCAAACGTATTGCCGGAATAGACATGGGTCCACTGTGATCCCGATGGCAGATACACCTTACGTGCTCTTTCACCCTCACTCAGCACCGGGGCGACCAGCAGATCAGGACCGAACATATATTGGTCTTCGACATCCCAGGCTGCCGGGTCCTGAGGGAAATCATAGAACAATGGACGCATCGGAGGTGTACCCTTCTCATGGGCAGCTTCCATGAGCCCACGGATATAAGGCTTCAGCCGCTCTCTCATCTGCATGAATTCCTTGAAGATGGCATAGGCCTCTTCCCCGTAGCTCCACACTTCATTATCCGAGCCGCTTCCGCACACGCCACCGCCACGCGTACCGGTTGGCGGAACAAAAGGCTGGCGGTCTCCATGCAACCGGAAGACCGGAGAGAACGCGCCATACTGGAACCAGCGCACCATCAGCTCGCGGAACGAAGCGTCTGCCGGATTGCCGCCGTGGAAGCCGCCGATGTCCGTGGTCCACCAGGGAATTCCGGCCACGGCCATATTCAGACCGGCCCTCACCTGAATCGCCAGAACCTTGAAGCTGGAGTGGATATCTCCAGACCATACTAGCGCTCCGTAGCGCTGGCTGCCTGCCCAGGCGGTACGCACCAGATTGATGATATTCTCCTGTCCCTCAGCGGCCATTCCGTCATAGAAGGTCTGGCTGTATTTCACCGGATAGAGATTTCCGATCTGCTTGCTGGAGCCGATATGATAACGGTAAATATCATGGTCATAGACGGTCAGCTCCGGCTCCGCCTCATCCAGCCAGAATACCTTGATCCCTTTATCATAATAATTCTGCTTGATCAGCCCCCACAGGAACTGGCGGGCTTCAGGGTTGGTCGCATCAAAGATAGCATTTTGGCCCAAAAACTGAAATTGTGTCCGCACCCCACGGTCCGAACGGAGCAAATACCCTTTCTCCAGCATCTCCTGATAATTCTCGCTCTCGGTCTGCACTGTCGGCCATACCGAGACCATCAGCTCAATGCCTATCTCCTGAAGCTCCTGCACCATAGCCTCAGGATCAGGCCAATATTCGGGATCAAATCTCCAGTCTCCCTGATTCGTCCAGTGGAAGAAATCAATGACGATAACGTCAATCGGCAGGTTCCGCCGTTTATGCTCTCTGGCCACCTCCAGCAATTCCTCCTGCGTGCGGTAGCGGAGCTTGCATTGCCAGAACCCCATACCGTAATCCGGCATCATCGGAACGGTTCCCGTTGCCTTGGCATACGCCTCTTCGATCTCGGCAGGCGTATCCCCAGCAGTGATCCAATAATCCAGTTGTTTGGACGACGGGGCGGTCCATTCTGTAACATTCAGACTGAAATGCGCCTGCCCGATGGCCGGATTATGCCACAGGAACCCGTAACCGGCGCTTGACAGCACAAACGGAATACTGATCTGGCTGTTGCGGTGAGTCAGCTCCAGCGAACAGCCCTTCAGATTCAGGAAGGAATGCTGGTATTGCCCCATGCCGTACAGCTTCTCTAACGGATCGGCTTCCAACCGTAGCTTCACAGAGAAATCGCTGCTGCCGGGAACGGCAGCAAGCTCTCTGCCGCCATATTTTAACTGATACGTATCTTCCGTTTCGTTAAGCAACAGCTTGCCATGCTGGTTATAGAAGAAGATCTGGCCCTTGCCTGTCATCTCCGCCCGGATATTCCCATTCACGATGGTCGAACGTTCTTGGGTAATGGTTATCTTGCTTGAGGTCTGCTCTGCCGGCAGAAGCGCCCACTGTTCATCGGTGATCTCTGAATACGAAGCCCGGATACGCAGCGAATGCTCTCCCCAAGGCTCTATCCAGACTCTCTCATGGTCATATTCTCTGATCAGTCTGCCATTCTCTTCACGAAACATAGCGTGATCCCTCCAACAGTTCTATAATAAGGTTGCAACCACATTATAAAGAGTGCGAAGCCGCGATACTATACATAAAAGTACGCATCTATCATACGATATTACGTTTTTGTGGAGGGATTAAGATGAGTGTAGCTTTCGAGGACAAGCCTTATCCATGGAAAAAAGAGCACACGGAGATTCCCGAGGGCCTGTTTCCCATCAATGTGTTTCATATCTGCTTTCCGGACCGCAGCATCATTCCGCCTCATTGGCACGACCATCTCGAATGGATTCTAATTACCAAGGGCAGCTTCCGGGTGCAGGTCGGTCCTAGTTCCAGAGAACTTGTGGAAGGGGAGCTGGCCTTTGTCGGCCGGCCCCAGATCCACGCGGCCTATCCTACAGAAGAGGGCAGCGAGCTGTATGCAGTCGTCTATAACGAAGCTCTGCTGAACGGGATGAGAGATCTTACCGAGCTTCAGCACATCCGGCCACTGCTCTCCGGCGAGATCCGGCTGCCCGCCTTTTATAGTTCGGATCAGCCGGTTACCCGGCGGATAAGAGCATGTATTGAACAGATCGTGTACAGCTATCAGAACAAAAGCCCGGGTTATGAATTATGTATCAAAGGCGGCTTGTTCTCTTCCCTGGGTCTTGCTTATCCCTTGGCAGAATTCAAAGCACCGCCTTCCAAAAAAGACCGTCAGGAGACAGGCATTCAGCCTTTGCTGATTCATCTTAGCAACCATTTCCATGAACCACTGACTGTGGAGGAAGCCGCCCGGATCTGCTGCGTGACCCCCAACTATTTCTGTCACCTGTTCAAGAAAAACACTGGAAAAACCTTGATTGAATATGTGAACATGCTGCGGGTATACGAAGCCTGCCGGCTGCTTCAGCTTCACCAGTATCCGGTTCAGGAGGTGGCCTTCCGGGTCGGATTCTCCAACCTGACGTATTTCGGACGAATATTCAAACAGAACACTTCCATGACTCCAAGCGTTTATGCTACCCGGTTCAAGACCCGGACTTAGCCCTGCCTGCGATAACGGAAATAATCGAAATCGGCATAACCGCCGGATGACCCGGTTGCATAATTGAACAAGCCCATCCGGTAGCCCATGAAATGATCCAGCGTATATTTCATATGAAGCGTCCCGCCAATAGCCTTCCAGACCGCCCCGTCCGCCGAATAGAAGAAATGGGCCTGGTCCACGCTATCTTTGAAATTAAAATCGATTCTGAGATATATCCTGTTGCCGGTGAATGGAATACTCTCCACCGTCTGCGGGAAGCCCTCACCGCTGTTAACGCACATGCTCACGCTGAAGCCGCCCTGCTCCAAGGCGGCAGCCTCGACCGTCCCGTACCCGTTCTGCAGGGCAACCAACCCTGCCCTGTCGCCGGTCTGCATGCCTGAGAGGTCAATCAGGGTCTCCGCACTGCATGCCGGACCCTCCGTCCGCTGGGTCAGCGTATTGCGCGCCCGCAGGATGCTGTCTGCTGTGCGTCCGGTGCGCAGCCGCAGATAACCCGGCCGCTCGGTGAGCGACCATAGCCCGTTGTCAGGATTATGGTTCCACTGCCAGTTCAGCGCCAGCCGGTCGCTGCTGTATTCGAACTCATCGCTGATCACCAGCGGTTTCGGCTCACCCGCAGGTAGCTTCGTCTGGAACACTTTAGGCGCTTCACCATTCTCCCCGATCACCGGCCAATCCTGCTCCCAGCTTACAGGGAGGACACAGGGAATCCGCCCGACAGCCCCATGATCCTGGAACAGCACTGCGTACCAGTCTCCGTCCGGTGTATCAATAATGCCGCCTTGCGCGACACCGTTATTCTGGTAGCCCAGATCATCATCCAGAACAACCCTCCACTCGTAAGGACCCAGCAGCTCCCGGGAACGGTAGCATAGCTGGCGTCTGCGCTGATTGCCGGTTCTCGGCCATTCAATGAAGAACAGATAATAATAGCCGTTCCGCTTATGCGCATGACAGCCTTCAATCCGCAGGCCGATGTCTTCCCGTTCGCCTTCCAGCAGCAGCAGATCCGTTCCGCTGGGCTTCACAGCCGTCAGATCCGCTGTCAGCTCCTTGATCCGGATGTCCCCGTTGCCATAGATCACATAATTGCGGTTATCTTCGTCCAGCAGCAGAGCCGGGTCATGATGGAGTCCTGGAATGACCGAACGCTCCCAAGGTCCCTGCTCGATGTCTTCCGTCCGGTAGATATAGAACTGGTCCATATCATTGGAGGAGAAGCATACATAGTATACCCCGTCCTTATAACGGAGGGAGGCCGCCCAAGAACCGCTGCCATATATTCCTTGGCCGTCTTCCAGCCGGTGGGCCTCGTGATCCTCGAAGGTGTCATAGACATAATTCACGATTTCCCAGTCGTACAGATTCTCCGACTTCATAATCGGACAGCCCGGCATGGAGTGCATACTGGTGCTGACCATATAGAACACAGGGCCGACCCGGATGACATCCACATCCGGGACATCTGCCCACAGTACAGGATTGGTGATGGTGGCGATATTCAATGTATTAGCCCCCTTGAGGTTAGTTATGCTTCTGCCGTGAATTGCCAAGCTGCCAGCTTGAACAAGCCCTTGCCGCTCGCGCCCGTGAATACCAGATAGAGTGAATGCACTCCTACAGCTCCATGAACCTCCGTCTTCAGCTCCGTCCATTCTGCCCCGTTCGCTGCAGGCACGGACAGTTTGCCGGCAAGCGGGCCTGCCGGTTCATCGAGATGCAGCTCCAGTACACCACCGGCTTCAAGACCCAGAACCGAAGCCAGGAACGTCTCTGCTCCCCGGCTCCCGAAGTCCACTCCGGATAATCCGATCCAGCCGCCATTCTCAATATCCGTTACAACCTGCTCTCCTCCCGCAGTGAGGAATGCTGTCTTCACCCCTGCGCTCCAGCCCAACGTTGCCGCCGGAATGCGTTCATACGGATTCAGTGTGCCAAGCTGCTGCACGCCCTCATAGTCAGCTTGAATCTCCTGAATGGAACCGTCCTCAGTATGAGTCAGGCGGTTAAGATGCGTGGAGCGGTAGCCGTTCGCAATCCCTTGGGCCTTGGACAAGGTCTGAGCGTGATAAGCAATATACCAGCTGTCATGAAATTCAAATACCGCATGGTGGTTGTTCCCGGAAACTCCGAAGAAATGTCCCGGATTCTTCAGGATCGTCCGCTGATAAGTCCAGGGACCCATGGGACTGTCACTCGTCATATAGGCGATCTCTCCCGCAGGAGGGCTGCCCTCCGGCCGTTCACCGTCATAGAAGTTCGAGCAGTAAGTATAGTAGTAGACACCGTTCCGCTTATGAATCCCGGCATCCTCGAACATGAACGGGGCCGGAATCACTTCGGCAGTACCCACTACGCTGGTCATATCCTCACCCAGTCTCATCACCCGGGCTGTGCCCGGCTCTGCGAACTGCCCTTCCGGGACACCGCCTCCGAAGTAAATGTAGCCCTTGCCGTCGTCATCGACCAGAACGGCCGGGTCGAACAGCCAGGTCACATCTTCAACCCCGGGCGTGGAACGCAGAATCAACGCTTCCCCGATAGGGTCAACCCATGGCCCCACCGGACTGTCACTCGACAGAACCCCAATTCCGCTGGCATTATTGGCGAAGTACAGGAAGAACTTGTCCTTACCGCCAATCACCTTATGAACCGCTGCCGGTGCCCAGGACTGGGTAGCCCACTTCGCTGCGCCTTCCGGTCCGGCCACGGCAATCGCGCCATGATCGGTCCAGTTGACCAGGTCGGCGGAAGAGATAACGGTAATGGTATTGATACTGCTGTAAGAGTTCTCTTTCACCACGCCGCTCTCATCATATTCCAGCGCGTCGTTGGTCATGTACAGATAGACTCTGTCCCCGAATACCAGGGCGTAAGGGTCAGCTCCGTATCTGTGTGCTACAAGCGGATTACCGTTAGGCGGTACCTTTCCGGTAGCCTGATTCAGCTGAGTTGTCATTTAATTCCCTCCATTATTGATTAAGATTGCGAAGCCGTCAGACCGGCCAGCCGTGTGAATGAAGCCTTGGGCTGCTTCTGCTCGTCGAACAGGAACGGCCAGTTCTTGCGTCCGCGGACCGGGAAGCCGTCCAGCCAGGTATAATCATCGGCCACGCCCCAGAAGGTCACCGAATCAATGGAATCTTTGTATTCCAGCAGGAGGGCGAAGATCTCCGCATATCGCTCCTCCTGGAGCCTCAGCATCTCTTCTGTTGGCGCTTTCAAGTCCGTGCGTTTATCGTCATGACGGAACATCGAGATATCTAGCTCCGTGATCTGAATTTTGAGTCCCAGAGAGACGTACAGCTCCAGGGCGCTGCGGATTTCTTCAATGGACGGGCCATAGATATTCCAATGCCCCTGCATACCTATGCCATGGATCGGCGTATTCTGATCGAGCAGGCTGCGGACCAGCTTGTGGATTTTGACGCTTTTGACAGGATCGGTCTCATTATAGTCGTTGTAGAACAGAAGAGCGTCAGGGTCCGCCTGATGTGCCATCTCAAAAGCATGGCGGAGATAATCCTCGCCGATCATCTCCAGCCAGCGGGTCTCCCGCAGATATTGATCGGATTTATCCTCAATAGCTTCATTAACCACATCCCAGGCGTAGGCCCGTCCCCGGTAACGCCCCACAACCGTGTTGATGTGAGTCTGCAGGCGGGTCAGTAATTCCTCTCTGCTGCAAGGGCCGCCCTCTGCATTCCGGAACATCCAGTCCCCTGTCTGATTATGCCATAGAAGCGTATGTCCCCGGACGCCGATTCCATGTGCCTCTGCGAATTCAAAGATACGGTCCGCAGCATCGAAGGTATAGCTCCCTTCCTCCGGCTGAAGCTCTACCGGCTTCATTTCATTCTCGGCAGTAATACTGTTGTAATGCTTGGCAATGAAAGAACCCTGAGCAGATATAATGCCAGTACTGACGGCAGCCCCTATCTTGAAGGCATCCCGGAACATTTCATGTAATGCAGGAATTTCGCTGCTGGCTTGCTTCATCTTTTCTAACCTCCTGTGAATCACAATTTTAGGACAGCTATCTCTATCATAACGGATTTGAATGCGTTTACCATCACCATAGTAAAGACTTGGACCCTAATAAATAAATGGATGCCCTAGCCTTGTTCAGATTGGGCCTGTTCCCGGAATGCTACCGGCTTGAGTGCCGTCCGCTTCTCGAACTCTCTCAGGAAATGATGATAGTGCACATACCCCACACTCTCCACAATGCTTCTGACGGTGTCGTGAGTTTCGATCAGCCGCCTCTTGGCTGCTTCTATACGCAGATTGTGAATGTACTCCAGAATGCTGATCCCATGCTTTTTGATGAAGGCCTGACCCAGGTACACCGGATTGATATAGAAATGCTCGGCAACCTCTTTGACAGTCAAATGCCTGGAATAATGATCCCTCAAGAAGCATTCTACGCGGATAAGCGGATGCTCGGAGTTGCGTTCCTTGTGCTGCCGGATAGAATTCATACACGTTTCCAGTACGTTCTGAAGGGTGGCTTGCAGGGCTTCCAGCGATTTGGGCTCAGTTCTGAAACAATCAAGCGTGCCGCTCCACTGATCATCCACTCCGCCGAATTCCTTCAGCAATTCCATGCTTCTCAGCATGATATCCATGCTCGTCATCTGAACGACTCCCGGATCTGTCCGGTTCTCCTTGAACACGCCAAACATCTCGTTCAGCTTCTCCAGAACCTTCTTCTCCTGCAGCCTTTCCACAGCGCTTATCATTTCCTCAATCAACTCCGTGGCAGGGAGATTGTAGTTCACCTGGCCCTCGCCTTCAATAGCCGAATCCACCGGACTGCTCCCGCCCGAATAGAAGTAGTGGCGGGCCGCAGCCCCTGCCGCTTCCCTGTAGGAGACAGGCAGCTCGCGCAGTGACCGCACACTTGGCCCGATGCTTACGGAGCCCTTCACACCGCTGAGGGTCAGCCCGGCACATAGCTGCTCCGACAGCCCTGCCGCCGCTTCCGCGCTCTCCACAACGAGCCCGGCTTGATCGCCTGGCAGGTCAATGAACAGGGCACCTGCTGGTCCGGCGAGCTCCCGGCACAGCTCTGAGATATTGCTGCTATGTCCCTCCACATGCAGATACGTCCAGCCCGTGACGGTCTCATCCAGACGGTCCATCTGCTCCGCCGCCTCCTCTTCAGGCTCGGCCCAGTGACCCTCAAGCATGCGCGCAATCGCCAGTGGCAGCAGCCGGCTCGCCAGCATACTCTGCTGCATCCTCTGCTTAACACGCAGCTCCAGCTCATCCGTAATGTCTGTAAGCACCTTATCCCATTCGGCCTCAACGACCGGCTTCAGCAGATAGTGTCTTACCCCATAACGAATGGCAGTTCTAGCATATTCAAATTCGCCGTAGCCGCTAAGCACGATGAAGATCGGCTGCTCCATCTGAAGGCTGCACACGCGCCCTATCAGCTCCAGCCCGTCGATCCCGGGCATACGGATATCGGTAATCACTAGATCGGGCGAGTTTTGTACAATCGCAGCCAACGCTTCCTCCCCATTCTCGCAGGCCCCGCAGATTTCAAAGCCCAGCTCTTCCCAATCCGTCTGCGTCCGTAAACCCTCTAATGCGATGGTTTCATCATCCGCGAGTACCACTTTATACATGAGATCCCTCCACTATCAGATCCAGGCTCAAGTCCTCGGGAATCCGGATGGTAATGACCGTCTGTTCATATTCGGTGCTCTCAATGCTGAACTTGGCTCTGCCGTTATAGTACAACATCAAGCGTTTATACACATTGCGAAGCCCGACATTTTGTCCGGAATCCTGCTCCGTTTCCAGATGGGACTTGATCCATTCCAGCTTCTCCTTCTCGATTCCCTTGCCATTGTCCGTCACTACGATCAGCAGACCTGCGTCATCCCTCGCAGCGGACACGTGGATTTTCCTGGCCCATTTGACCGACTGCAGGCCATGCTTGCAGGAATTCTCCACCAATGCCTGTATGCTCATCTTGGGAATCCGGCATTTCAGCACCTCAGGCTCAATATCAATTACATAAGAGAACCGGTTCTGAAAGCGGAACTTCTCAATCTGCAGATACATTTCGATAAAAGAGACTTCTTCCTCTACGGTAATAAGGTCATCCTTCCAGCTTAGCAGCCTGCGCATAATCAGAGCCAGATTGCGGATGACATCCGTGACTTGTTCATACTTATATTTCTTGCAAATGACCAATATGGCATTCAGCGTATTGAAGAGGAAATGAGGGTCCACCTGGCTTTCCAGATATTTGAGCTCTGCCCGTACCCGTTCAAGCTCCAGGTCCTTCTTCTGAATCTCCAGCTTATAGACATCATTGATCAGATTGCGGATTTTCCCGGTCATCAGATTGAAGCTGCGGATCAGTCCGCCGATTTCATCCTTCCCCTCATACATATCAATGCTCTCGAACTGTTCATATTTGACCAGCTTCATATGCTTGTAGAGCAATCTGACCCGCAGATTATAGGACCTTATAATCACAATCATGAGCAGGGTAGGGAGGATTATAGTTAATAGAGCAAGAATCAGTGAGACCCTTAGCGCATGGACCATTTCATGATTCACCTTCCGGCCCTCCGGAGTTCCGACCAGCCGCCAGCCCTTTGTGTAGGCTGCACTGCTGAGCGTACGGACAATCTGCTCTGAAGGCTGATCCAGGCTCGTGTCCACATTCAGCAGAGCATTGGCATCCAGCGAGTAGAAGGATTGGCCCGATGCAAGCACGATCCGGTTCTTCTCATCCATCAGCTTGAAATTCAGGTAATCACGCTCCTTCTGGAACAGCTCCTGCACATTGTTCAGCCGCAGATCAATCCGCAAATACTTATTGTAGGGCTGGCCCGTAAAGTTATCCAGCTTGCGGATCAGGCTGACAAACACCTCCTGCTGGGGCGGATTAAGCGGGTTGGTCCCCTGATAGGAGGTTAGAAGCACCTTGTCTGTGCTGCTTGATATTTTTCGGTACCATTCACTCTGCTTATCCTTGTCTGACAGAATGAAATAGCTGCTGCCATTCTGGATCGTCGGATTGGAGGTATATATGCCCATCCAGTAAATATAGGAGTGGAGATTGCTGTACTGCCGTAGCTTGTCCTTGAGAAAATCGTTATAGGCATCATAATAAGCCTCATTATCCGGGTAGGCATAATCCATCATTTCCATATAGGGCCGGTCTGCAGCCACCGTATTGCTGATCGCCACACATTCATTCACGATCTGCATCAGATCATAGACCACCCGGTCTACCGAAATCCCCAGATTCTCCCTCTCCCGTACTTCCACGTTGCGGCTGATCTGTACATAAAAAAGGGCGTTGATGCTGAGTATGGGGACGAGAACACACAGTAAGTAGATAAACAAAAACTTGTATTTGAGCGGAATATCATTGATGAAGGCAGACGGCTTCCGTTTATGCTTCATGCAAGTCCCCTCCTCCCCCTTGATTTAGCTCTTCTTGTATGTGGTAGGCGTAACGCCGTTAAGCGTCTTGAACTTGGCAGCGAACACATCAGCGTCTGAATAGCCCACCCGGCATGAGATATCGGAAATGCACATATCGGTCCGGCGCAGCAGCTTCTTGGCTTCTTCAATACGGTATTCATGGAGATAGTCGTTAAAAGAGCTGCCACAATGCTTCCTGAACCGTTGTCCCAGGTAAGCGGAATTCACATGCAGAATTTTCGCAATATCCTGCAGCTTCAGCTTCTCCTGGTAATGTCCGCGGACATATTCTATCGCAGCGGACACGATCTGGTCCTCCTGCCTGCCGTCCGCAGCCGCAGCGAACCACTCAGCGGCTTCGCACAGCTCCTCCTCCGTCTGCCGTTCCAGCAGGGGCAGACAGCTGGCTGTATACCGGGACGGGAACCATTTTTTCACCCACTGCGCATAATCTCCCCCTTTGGCGGTAATTTCACGAAGCAGCTCTGCTTTGATATTGGCCAGAAAAGCGTCGATCCATGAGCTTGAAGCCACCTCCGCCGAGAATATATTGAACACAACGCGGAGTTGCCCGCTCAGGTGCTCAAGCTTCCCTTCAGTGACGGCTTGCAGCAGCGATCTTCTCAGCTCTGCCGGAAGCATCGCCATCTGAGTCTTATCCTGCTTCTCAAAGGAGCCGGCGGCTTCACTCTCCGGGGCATCCGGCCTGCAGAGATCAGCAGCCAGCGCCTCTTGATAAGCCGAATTCAGAGCCTCCGGTCCGTGAGGCTGAAGGCTTGCTGTGAAACAGACCGGTGTGCTGTACAAAGGTCTTATTTCATCCATCCAGCTTGTGAGCATAGCCGGGTCAAGCTCCGGCCCTTCCTGCGGGGAGACCAGCAAATATCCATGCTTTCCGCTTCCTGCGGTGAACGGATAGACGCTCAGGCTGCGAAGCGGCTCCTTGCCGCCCATGGAAGAGACCTGCTCACGCAAGTGAACGCTGTCCGGCGCTGTTCCATGGACCAGTATACAGCATATCCGCGAGGCGGGGGGGATTCCAAGGCTATTCAGCCCCTTCTGCAGCTCCTCTTCTGTGTTCTCCCTCATCAGGAGCCGGGATACCGTATCCGCCTGCATCAGAGCCGAAAGAGCTTCACGCCGTGAGGACACCTTCCGCTCCTGATGGATTTGGTCGGTTACCCTCTGCAGCGCCTCCGTCAGCTCCTTCTCATCCAGGGGTTTGGTCAAATAGTTGGATACCCCGTACTTAAGCGCCCGCTTGGCATACTCAAAGTCGGCATAGCCGCTGAAGATAATAAACTTGGGCCGGAAAACGCTCTCAGAAGCTCTCTTTATCAGTTCAAGGCCGTCGATGACCGGCATACGCACATCGGTTATCACCAGATCAGGACGGGTACTGTGAATCAGCTCCAGCGCGTCCTCCCCATCCAGAGCCTCACCGCATACTTCAAAGTTTAATATCTCCCAGTCTACCAGGAATCGCAGCCCTTCCAGCATAAGCGGCTCATCGTCGGCAAACAGTACCTTAAGCATTGGATCACCCTCTTTATTTAAGTATTGGAGTTCTGCAAGGCTCACCAGTATTGAACAGGAGAAACCGCTTCGGCTTCACCCGAAACGGTTATATTATCCATATTTTTCTTATATAATTCTAACTGACAATTATTCTTTCACACTTCCCAGGTTTAACCCTACCACGAAATACTTCTGTAAGAAAGGGTAGACGAACAAAATCGGGACAGCCGTAACGATCGTAATCGCGGAACGGATGGAAGCCGGTGTAACCAAAGCCTGCACCTGATTATTCTGGCCTCCCGCAAGCATGGAAGGATCGTTGTTCGTGCTCATCGTGGAACCCAGCAGCTTCATCATTTCATATTGCAGTGTGCTTAGTTTAATATCCGAGGAAGCATAGAGGAAGGTATCGAACCAGGCATTCCATGAGCCTACTGCAATGAATAATGCAACTGTTGCCAGTACAGGGGTACACAGCGGGAAGATGATTTTCCAGAAAATCCGGAAATCCCCCGCCCCGTCGATCTTCGCCGATTCAGTTAGACTGAATGGAAGACCGCGGATATAGGTCCGCATAATGATCAGGTTGAATGCGCTGACCAGACTCGGAAGGATATAGACCATGAAGCTATGAAGCAGGCCCATATTCTTGATCAGGAAGTAGTTCGGAATCAGGCCGGCATTGAAATACATGGTCAGGATGAACAGCAGGCCGATTTTTTTGCGGAAAATATATTGTGGCTGCGCCAATGAATAAGCCAGCATAGTGGTGAGAAAAACACCGAGCAGCGTTGAGATTACCGTGCGGGATACCGAGATAAATGCGGCATGGTAGATCGTCCCTGAAACAAAGACCGCCTTGTAGTTCTCCAGCGTCCACGAACGGGGCCAGAGATAGATTCCACCGGCCAGCGTGTCACTGCCGTCGTTGAACGAAACAGCCATCGTGTGGAGGAATGGATATAGGGTTACAGCAACCACAAAGAGCATGAACAGCGAGTTCAGTGTATGAAACACAACCGGCTCTAAGCGGCTTGATCCTTTTGCTACAGCTTTCATAAGGGCTTCCTCCTTTAGATTAATCGCTCTTCGCCGAGACGTTTGGCAGTATAGTTGGCCATGAATACGAGAACAACACTGACGATGGTCTTGAAGATCCCTGCTGCCGTAGCCAGAGAATAGTTCCCCATAGAGATCCCGTACTTAATGACGAAGATATCTATGGTCTGCGAATAGTCTATAGTAAGACCGTTGCCGAGCAAGTACTGAAGCTCAAAGCCGGCATCCAGAATATGTCCAATATTCATAATCAGCAGAATAACAAAGGTTGCTTTAATTCCCGGAAGAGTGACAAAACGCATTTTTTGCAGACGCGTAGCGCCGTCGATGGATGCTGCCTCATACAGGGAAGGGTCAATGGAGGTAATCGCGGCCAGATAGATAATTGTGCCCCAGCCGACTTCTTTCCACACGTTGGAAGCCCCGACAATACCCCAGAAATACTTGCCTTCACTGAGCCACATAATCGGTTCTTTAATCAGGTGAAGCTTCATTAGAATGACATTGACAATCCCGTCATCAATGGACAGGGAGGTAGCGACAATACCCGCTGCGATAACCCAGGATAGAAAGTGCGGCAAATATGAAATTGACTGGACGATACGCTTGAAGAACTTGGCTCTGATCTCATTCAACAGCAAAGCCAGGCCGATCGCCGTTACCGTGCCGAGGACCAGATTGATGAAGCTCATGGCAACCGTGTTGCGCAGCACCAGCATGAAGGTCTCATCGGAGAATAAGAATTTGAACTGCTGAAAGCCTACCCACTCCTGCTGGCCGAAGGACAGCGCCGGGCGGTAATTCTGAAAGGCCATAATCCAGCCCCAAACGGGAACATAGTTAAAAATAATTAGATAGATGGCAATCGGCACAGACATGAAAATAAGCTGTTTCTGTATCTTTAGTGTCTTCCAGCTGAGGCTCACACCGATTTCCGGATCGACTTTGCTTCTACGGGTCTTCTGTTTCTTGACCTGTTTGTCCAGTACGGCATCAGACATGTAGTATTCCCTCCTGTGTAATCGTTCTCTCCACTCCTATTTAGGAAGAGCGGGAAAGTTCATTTCCCGCTCCGTTTCAAGCCTTAGTGCCGCTTACTTGACGCTCCATTTTTCGATACGCTGCTGGATGCCTTCATTCATCCGGTCTTCGTAGGCCTTGATGTCCAGCTTGTGGATTTTGTCCACATAATCCTGCCATACGCCTTCGAACTCTGCCGGACTGGCCATAATGGCTTTGGGCAGGAATTTAACCTGAAGGTCATTCAGCTTGGACTGTGCAAGCTGAGCTGGCGAACCATCCTTAAGCACGATGGAGTAAGCCGGGAAGTAGATATAGTTCTCTTTGGGTTCCTTGAAGAATTCAGACCAGGATTTCTTGTTGTACGCCTTCAGAATCTTCTGGTCATACGGCTTCAGGCTGTCGAAGAATTCCTGTGGCTGCGTACCCGGATCTGCTGCATTTCCATCGCTGTACGTACCTTGAATCTTAGGCATATAACCGTGCATACCTGTGATTTTGTTAGCTACCTGCCAGCTTGTCTTGTCTGCGTTTGCCCGTTGTTCCGGTGTCCGGTAGAACGAACCGTCCGCATTCACTTCATAATCCTCACCCTTGACTCCCCATTGGATCGTCTTCTGCCATTCCTCAGTGATCATCTGATCCCAGAATTTGATAATGCGCTCAGGGTCTTTGGCATTGATCGAAATGCCGAAGCCGCGGTTGGTGCCGACCGCTCCGCGGTCACGGTACCACTCCTCAGCACCCGGATAGAGCAGAGGGAAGCCGATGTACGTATCTTCGATTTTGCCCTGGGAGATCAGGGAAGTCTCGCCATCCTGGAAGTTCCAGTGCTGGTCAAACATACCCACAACCTTGCCGCTTGCGATCTTGGCCAGGTACTGGTCATAGTTCTGCACGAACGCTTCCTTGTCCATCAGCCCTTGAGCGTTAATCTCGTTAAGCTTCTTGTAGTAGTCCTTGGCCATATCCTTGTCGGCAAAAATCTGCGCTACATTGTTGTCTACGACCACAGCTCCGTCATTCGGATGTCCTGACAGATGCTCAGGCGCATTCTGCAGCGGGAACACACGCCAGTCGAAGTTAAGCGATTCGAACCCGATGACATCCGGGTGTTTTTCTTTATATTTGGCAATGATATCGAAATATTCATCAAGTGTCTTAGGCGTTGGATATCCCATTTCCTCCAGTACCTTCTTTTGCAGCCAGAAGCCTGGTCCCTGGTAAGTCGGTTCTGTAATTTTACCTTGATATACGCCATAGCTTGGCAGTACGTAGATGTGGCCGTCACTCTCATCCTTGATTTGGTTCCACACATCGGCATAATGCTTCTTCAGGTTGGGCGCGTACTTCTCAATCAGATCCTCAAGCGGAATGTAAGCTTTGGCATTGATCAGCTTATCGTCCCCCGACATGATGTCCGGATAGTCACCCCCGGCGATCATGACGCCCAGCTTTTGCTGCAGGTCGCCAACCAGGAATTCCATATTGAAGCTGACCCCGGTTTTGTCTTTCATCAGTTTGAGAATTTTGTTGTCAGGCGTAGGCTGCTGCCCGGGACCACTCATAAATACCGAGAATGTTACCGGAGCATTGTCGTCTCCGGCCGCTGCCGGACTGGCGTTTCCTCCACTGGTGTTATCTTTGCTTCCGGTGTTGCTGCTGTTGTTGCCAGAACCACAGCCTGTAAGTGCCAGTGTGAGTGCTAATACACCGGCTGCAGCGGCCTTGGCTGAACGTTTTGCCGTTTTGTGCATGTTGTTATGCCTCCCCTTTTTGGCTAATCGCTTATGCTAATAAATTCTCCTGTTGATATTTCTAATTATACGTTTTCAGAATGCGCTTACAATTCATAAACTATAGGACTTCCCCCCCGAAAATTCGATTAATGAAAACGCTTGCTTGCTGCGTGGCAACTGAATTTCCGTTCTTTAGCACAGGAGCAGCCGGCGGTTGATGAGCCGCTCCCGGTATTTCACATGACTTAATGCACCTGCTGGCGATTACACGGCTGCAGCTATAAATGAAGAACAAGATAGATAGTTTACACCATTCTTTTGCCTGCGCATATCGGGCGGATTGAGGGGCACTTTTGCTCTTCATTTCCTCCTATCGCCCACTTTCGGCGGAATCAGGGGCACTTTTGCTCCTCATTTCTTCCTATCGCCCACTTTCGGCGGAATCAGGGGCACTTTTGCTCCTCATTTCTTCCTATCGCCCACTTTCGGCGGATTCAGGGGCACTTTTGCTCCTCATTTCTTCCTATCGCCCACTTTCGGCGGATTCAGGGGCACTTTTCTCCACAGCCCCCTAAAGAAGTTGGAGTCCTCCCCCACAAAAATGTAGACTGAATACAAGAGGAGGAGGAGCACAATGGGACACCTAACAGGAACAAGAGAGAAGGCAGCGCAAGAGGTGTTGTCTGGCATAAAGGCAGCGGTGGTTGCCCGGAAATATGGGGTGACCCCAGCGACGGTGAATCAGTGGGTGAGAGACTACCGAGGGGCCCATGGGGAACAAGATCATCCGTATCCCCAGGAGCAGGTGGAGGAACTGAAGCGCCTGCTGGAAGTGGAGCAGAAATACGAGAAGGCCGTCAAGATGCTCGGCGAAAAGGAGTTAGAGATTGAGATTCTCCGTGAACTGCTAAAAAAGCCAATCCCTGCTTATCCGAAAAAATCGAGGTAGCCGACATGTTCATTAAGCAGGGGAATACAGCGGCCTTAGTGCTGCGTCTCATAGGGCTAGCGGAGTCCACGTACTACGACCGTAAGAAACGCAGGTCACTGTCCCCAACAGCCGTTCAAGGGGGCGTGGAAGGCCCCAGCCAGGCTACTCCTTGAACGAGTCTGGCGAGAAGATTAGCGACGAGGAAATCCAGGAATGGCTGCTGGAATTAATCGCTGGAGAAGAGCACGTGTACGGGTACAAACTGCTGGCCAAGTGCTTGTGGAACCAGCACCGGTTGAAGCTCAATCACAAGAAAAGCTACCGGCTGTGTCAGGCGCTGGAGATCCTGCAGCCCCAGCGTCAGAAGCGCTTTAAGCATCCCCGGAAGCTGCCGGAGAACCGGTTCATTACCGGAGCGGGCCAACTCTGGCAGATGGACATTAAGTACGGTTACGTGGTGGGCCGTGACAGGCACTTCTTTGTCCTGAGCATTATCGATGTGTTTACCCGTGTCATCGTCGGCTACCACCGGGGATCGTCGTGTGAGGCGAAGCATGCCTGCCAGACGCTGGGACGCGCCATGGAGCAACACTGCGCCCCTGACAGCGCACGTCCGGTGATTCGCACCGACAACGGACCACAGTTCGTCAGCCACCTGTTTGGCGACATGTGTGAAAGCTGGGAAATGACCCATGAACGCATTCCGCCTCGAACGCCGGATTTAAATGCTTTTATTGAATCGTTCCACAGTAATATCGATCGGGATTTGTTCCGCAAAGAGGCATTCGACACGTTCGAAGAGGCCTATGAAGCGGTGGACCGGTACATGGACTTTTACAACAATCGCAGAATGCATACGAGCCTTCGTAACATGCCGCCAGCTACCTTTGCGGAGTGGGTCCTGACTCTAGAAGACCGCTCCAGCTTCTTCTGGCCGAGAGAAAAAGCGAAATAAAGAGCATGTCTACGACAAGTACTGATTTTATACGGAGGACTCCGGGATAAGGGGGTCGCACCGTTTTGCTCCTCATTTCTTCCTATCGCCCACTTTCGGCGGAATCAGGGGCACTTTTGCTCCTCATTTCTTCCTATCGCCCACTTTCGGCGGATTCAGGGGCACTTTTGCTCCTCATTTCTTCCTATCGCCCACTTTCGGCGGATTCAGGGGCACTTTTGCTCCTCATTTCTACCTATTGCCGACTTTCGGCGGAATTAGTGGGATTTATCCCCTTCATTCCTGCGCATTGCCGACTTTCGGCGGGTCTATTTTATAAGCAGAATTTCCTGCACAAACACAGAAAAGGATTGGCGCAAATGCGCCAATCCCCAGCACAATCTTTTATAATCATCCACTCTGTCAGTATCCTGTTACCGCAATCTTCCATAAACATCAACTCAGGGAGCTTCCGGTCCATGCTTACCGGGTAAATGTATAAGAGCTTCCCGCTTCCCCTGCGAACGAAACGGAATCCAGACCCGGGCCTTCGATCCGGCATGGACCGGATACGGTACATGATACTACCGCTTCCGTAACGACTCCATCGGCCCACGTGAAGTCAAGGGTATAGCCGCCTCTTGCCCGCAGACCCTTCACACTGCCCTCACTCCAGCTTGCAGGCAGCGCGGGCAGCAGTCTGATGCGATCCGTGTGACTCTGCAGCAGCATCTCGGCAATTCCCGCGGTTCCTCCGAAATTCCCGTCAATCTGGAACGGCGGATGGTTATCGAACAGATTAGGCAGGGTCGAATGCTCCAGCAATGCCCTTACATTCGTGTAGGCTTTGCTCTCATCCTGCAGTCTGGCCCAGAAGTTAATGATCCAGGCCCGGCTCCAGCCGGTGTGTCCGCCGCCGCTTGCAAGTCTGCGCTCCAGTGTAGTCCGGGCTGCTGCCGCCAGCTCCGGCGTATGCTCCACCGTGAAGGCATCCCCGGGGTATAAGGCGAACAGATGGGAGATATGACGGTGTCCCGGCTCCACCTCTTCGTAATCCTCCATCCACTCCTGAATCTGGCCGTATTTCCCGATTTGCGGTCCAGGCAGATGCTCCAGCGCAGAGAGCAGTTCTTCGCGGAACGCCTCATCCCGGCCGATAATTTCCGCACTGCGGATGCAGGCCTTGAACAACGCTTCAATGATCTGGAAGTCCATGGAGGCCCCGGCGCACAGCACACCCGATTCCCCGCCAGGCAGTTGATACGTATTCTCCGGCGAGACGGACGGGCAGGTAATCAACCGGCCAGCCTCATCCTCTATGAGATAATCCAGCAGGAATTGCGCAGACTCCTTCATGGTATCGTACGCCTGAACCAGATAATAACGGTCCTGGCTGAACTGGTAATGTTCCCACATATGCAAGCACAGCCAGGCCGCGCCCAGCGGCCAGAAGGACGCCGGCAGATAGGAATCCTGCGGAGCGGTATCCGCCCAGATGTCCGTATTGTGATGTGCCGTGAAGCCTCCGCAGCCGTACATCACCCTGGCCGTCACCCGTCCCGGCTCCCGCAGCCGTTCAATCAAATCGAACAGTGGCTCATGGCATTCTGCAAGATTGCAGATTTCAGCAGGCCAGTAATTCATTTGCGCGTTGATATTGATCGTGAATTTGCTGTCCCAGGCCGGGGTGAAGCTGTCATTCCAGATTCCCTGCAGATTCGCTGGCAAGGAACCTGGACGGCTGGAGGAAATCAGCAAATAACGGCCATACTGGAAATAGGTTGTGAGCAGCCCGTGATCCTCCTCCCCCTGCTGAAACCGCTTTAGCCGTTCGCCGGTCGACAGCCCGTGTAGCTGCGGGTTCTCCGGGAGCGTCAGTTCAACCCGCCCATACAAGCCGCGGTAATCCGCAACATGACGTGCCAGCAGCTCTTCATAAGAGACCCGGCTCAGTTCTTCAAGCTGCCTTTTGGCGTGCAGCGCCGGATCGGGATGGCGGAATGTGGTTCCTGCGGCAAGGAGCAGCGTAACCGAGCTTGCCCCCTCCACAAGCAGATATTCTCCGATGTTGCGGCAGGTGCCGTCTTCCGTAACTGCCTTCAGTACGGCAGCGAAGGAGCTGCCTCCTCGGCCTCCGCATTCTCCGCCCATCACGAGTCCATGGTCCTGCCACTTCTCCGTCTTCTCCAGGTATCTCCAGTTGTGACGGTTGAATCTCGCCTTCAGAGATATTCCATTCTTCCGGTCGGAGGTCAACCGAACCACTAAGGCCTGATCCGGGAAGCTCGCAAACAGCTCACGGGTATACCGGACCCCTCCGGTTGAATAGCTCACCCGGGATACGCCGCGCTCCAAATCAAGCTCCCGTCTATAATCCGCAGCCGGCTGCTCATGCCCGCCGAACGACAGCAGCAGCTCGCCCAGCGGCAGATAATGGCGCTGCGCTTCCGGCAGCCCCGTCATCGTCATCGCGGCGAGTTCCTCCGCCTCCTTCAGCTTCCCCTCAAGGATCAGCTTGCGGAGCTTGGGCAGATGAGGCAGCGCGTCTTCGTTGTTGCGGTCACGTGGACCTCCGTACCATACGGAATCCTCATTGAGCTGCAGCTTCTCCTCGGCTACCTTGCCGAAGATCATGGCTCCGAGACGCCCGTTGCCAATTGGCAACGCCTCATTCCATTCCTGCGCCGGTTCACTGTACCATAACCGCTGGCTCTGTTCCATGCTTGTCATCGCTTATTCCGCTCCTTCGCATTTAATCCAGCTCCACCAGTGCCTTAATTACCTTGGACTCCGGATTCAGCCAGCTCTCGAACTGGCCGGTCATATCTTCGAATGAGCAGCGGTGGGAAATATAGCTGTCTACATCAATATAACCGTCAGTAATGGCCCGAATCACCTGTTCAAAATCCTCCCGGGTCGCATTTCTGCTGCCCTGCACGGTCATTTCCCGCGCATGGAAATCTGGATCATTAAAGGTTATATTCCCTTTGACCAAGCCAACATAAGTCAATGTTCCTCCATGGCCAACCAGGCCAAAGGCCCCCTCCATCGAGGAGATGTTGCCGGTGGAATCAATGACATAAGGCAGGAAGTTGCCTTCTGTCAACCCGGATAGCTTCTCCTTCGGTTCGCGCAAGGCACTCACGGTATGCTCCGCCTGCGCCCAGCCCTTGCAGAATTCCAGGCGTTCATCGTTGACATCCATCGCGATCACCTTCGCACCGGCATATCTGGCCATCGCCATCACGCCCAGTCCGATAGGACCGGCTCCGATAACCAGCACCTGATCGCCTGATCCCAGACCTGAGCGCCGGACGGCATGTGCGCCGATAGCCAGGGGCTCCAGCATGGCCGCCTGATCCAGCGTCAGTCCGTCTGTCTTCAATAGATTGCCTACAGGTAAGCTCACCCGCTCCCGCATTCCGCCGTCCAAATGGACACCGAACACTCTCATTTTCTGACAGCAGTTCGTTTTGCCGCTCAGACAGGCCCGGCATTGCCCGCAATGCAGATAAGGAATCACACTTACCTGATCACCGGCCCGCAGCCCTTGCGGGTTGTCGCCAATGCGCTCAATCGTCCCGGACAGCTCATGTCCAAGCACACGCGGATAAGTGAAATAAGGCTGATTACCCCGGTAGGCATGCAGGTCTGTGCCGCAGATTCCGATCCGCCGGATACTTACAATGGCTTCTCCGACCTGAAGCTCCGGCTCCGGCAGATCTTCCCGGTATACGAACTTCCCGATCTCCTCACAAATAATTCCCTTCATTATATTCGCTCCCCGTTCCGGCCTTGAGCTACGTTCCACTCCGGCTGGCCGCTCGGCCAGGTTGCACCGTCGACAGGCTTCAGAATGTCCCGTACTTCCGCCAGTAATTGTTCATCCATCGGCTCATCCGTCCATTTAATATTGTTGCGGATATTCTCCGGTGTCGCAGTGCTTACAAGTGTTGTCGGAATCTGTTCATTCGCAGTAGAGAACTGGACCGCCAGCTTGGCGATGTCCTCTCCCTTGTCCCGGCAATATTCGGCGGCACGCTGACACGCGGCCTGGATCTCCGCACTCGCCGGATGCCAGTCAGGCACTTTACGGTTGCTGAGCAGACCCATGGAGATAGGCGAGGCATTGATTAGTCCTGTGCCGCAGCTCTCCAGCAGCGGAAGGAGCTGAAGCAGCGTGGTGTCATTCAGCGAATAGTGACAGTAGGACAGGATGACATCCAGGGCGGTCCGCGACAACACGGTCTCGAAGATAGGAAGAGGCAGGCCGGTCACGCCGAAATAACGGATTTTCCCGGATTGCTTCAACTCCTCAAGCGCTGGAATCCCCTCTTCCATCACCTGTTCCAGAGAGCCGAATTCAATATCATGCAGCAGCAAAATATCTATATAGTCCGTTCCCAGACGGCCCATACTCTCTTCGGCGCTGCGGATAATCCGCTCTCTGGAGAAATCAAACTCATCCGAGCCATAACGTCCGGCCTTCGTACTCAGGATGTAGCGGTCCCGCGGAACAGTCTGCAGCGCTTCTCCCAGAACGGTCTCCGCTTTCGTCAGGCCGTAGTAAGGAGAGACGTCGATGAGGTTAATCCCCATATCAAGCGCCGTGTGAACCGTACGGATTCCTTCTTCCTTGGGAACATCCCGGAATACGCTTCCCAGCGATGATGCCCCGTAGCTTAATACGGAGACATCCAGCCCTGTATTCCCCAGCTTTCTGTATTTCATAGCGTTCTACCTCCTGTAGTTTGATATTGCACTTAACATTTGAACTTGAAGCTGAGTCAGCACTTTAGTGCTTCTTACTATAGTGAATCCAACTTGTAAAATCTCACTGCATTCGCTCCAAAGACCGGCTCCATCTCTTCCGGCGACAGCCGTTCCTGCAGTGCCGTGCGCAAGATCTGAAGGACCTCATCATAGGTTGCCGCCATCAGGCATACAGGCCAATCGCTGCCGAACATCACGCGCTCCGGTCCGAATAGCTCCAGCACCGCATGGATATAAGCTGTGAAATCCTCCTGTGTCCAGCCCTCCGGACCGGCTTCCGTTACCATTCCCGACAGCTTGCAGCAGATATTTGGGTGCTTCGCAATCTCCGACATCCGGCTTCGCCACGGCTCTAATTGACCCGCTGCAACCTTAGGCTTGGCTAAATGGTCGATGACCCCTCTTAGACCCGGAACCCGATCCAGCAGCTCTATAAGCTGCGGAAGCTGATCTGCAAGAACCAGCAGATCAACGGGTAGATCCTCGTCCGCAAGAAATGAGAGCGCTTCTATATATGGACGGGTCAAAAGCAGGCCGGGGTCCTCCATCTCCTGGATCATCACGCGAAGACCGGTGAACTTCCGGTGCCCGCGAAGCTGCTGATATTGCTCACGGAAGGACGGACTCGCAAGGTCCAGCCAGCCTATCACACCCGCTATGGAATCCGACTGTTCACTCAGTCCCAGGATGTATTCCGTCTCTTCCACGGTAGGCGCGGCCTGTACCACAATCGTGTGGCTAATCCCGTGCTTGTGCAAATGCGGTTCAAGATCGGCGGGCAGATAATCGCGGAACAGCACCGGAATGTCCGGCGTAATCCATCCGTAATCGTCCCTGTCTATCTTCCAATAATGCTGATGAGCATCTATATACATCACAGCACCTCCATTCCACCTTATTTTAAACACCCGATAAAGGAATAAAAATAGCTTAAACAAACAAATCTATACCTTATTTTGATATGATTAGAATAAGAATTGATAGATTTGGCTAAGGAGGCCGCGTCATGGAACCGATCCGCAAGCATTTCGGCAACGAAATGCCGTTCACTCTGCTTCTGGACTACAAGGAAACCAAAAGCCCGCAGCGCGAGCTGCCCGACCATCAGCATGACTGGTACGAAATCATATACGTGTACGGCGGCAAAGGAAGCTTTTTCATTGATCAGACCTTTTATGAAATGCGCCAGGGCGACGTTATCGTTGTTCCCGGAAACACGGTGCACCGGGGATTTCCCGACAACGAGGAGCCGGTGACCTCCTCCGCTGTATTTTTCAGCCCGGGTCTTGTTCTTAACCACACCTACAGCGAGTCCTATGCTTATCTGAAGCTGTTTGACGCTGCCAAGAAGAACAAGCAGTACAAGTATACCCTATCACCTGAACACGCCGGAATTTTACAGAACGATATCGATGCAATCCACAGTGAACGGGAGCAGAGCCACCCGGACGGCGGACAAGCCCTGACGCTGCTGCTCCATCTCACACTGCTTCACTTGAACCGCTACTGCCTGCCGCAGGCCGCCGAGCCGGAAACCTCAAGCGCCTTGCTGCCGGACTGGTTCCGTGAGGCGCTCAGCTATATCAACGATCACCTGGATCAGCCGCTGGAGCTGGCCTCTTTGGCAGGGCGGGCGGCGATCTCTCCGGCCCACTTCAGCCGGGTCTTTAAGCAGCGTCTGGGGATGAATGTGACGGATTACATTGCGACCAAACGGATTTTTGCCGCCAAGGACAGCCTGCTGCAATCCAGCGGCACGATCGAGCAGATTGCCATGGCCTGCGGCTTCGAGAGTATGCCCCATTTCTACCGTACGTTCAAGAGGATTACCAAAGTGACACCGGCTGCCTACCGGAGAAACAGCAGAACTCATTGAGGGATTCAAATTCAGAGGTGCAGGTCTGCTTCCCGGATGGTTACAGCTTCTCCCTCATAAGTTACGATACAGCTTCCGGCATGTCCGGCGATCTCGACAGTAAATTGTCTTACCGCCTGCATACCGGCATACTCTCCTGACCGCTTCCCAATGGTTAAGCTACGGTCCGCTTCGCTCCAGGTCATCAAGATCATGGAATAGGAGCCGTGCTCATAATTGTAATTATCCCCTTCATCTTCATACAGGGTGAAGGACGTATCCTTACCGCCGTATACCTTGAGGCCAATCACAGCATCCGGCTGTTCATCCGTATATTGAACTTCCGGGCCAAGTGGAACAATCGAACCGGCGCGGACGAAGAGCGGAATTGTCTCCAGGTCGGCCTTGGCTTCAATCGTCAGGCCGCCTTCCATCCGTTCATCGCTCCAGTAATCGTACCATTCCCCTGCAGGGAGGTAGACACTGCGCTGCTTACTGATTCCCTCAAGCTCACGCGAGCCGGGACCGTAATACATTGCCTCCGTTACAGGAGCTACCATGAAGGCCGGACCGAACATGAACTGGTCACCGATCGAATGGACCTGCACATCTTCCCGGTAGTCGAAGGCTAGCGCCCGGAACAGGGTATAGCTGCGGTGTGCGACGGCACCGGCCAGTGAGTAGATGTAAGGCATCAGCCTGTACCGGAGCTTCAGATATTTCACAAGTGTATCGTACATCGGCTCTCCCTCTTCTCCGAACTGCCACACCTCTCTTGGCGTATCCGTCCCATGGGAACGGAACATCGGCAGGAAGGCCCCTAGCTGGAACCAGCGGACGTACAGCTCACGGTATCCGAGATCGGCGACGCCTTCGTCATAATCCCCGTTCCAGAACCATTGCTCCTTCTGCTTCTTCACGAAAAAAGCACCGATATCCAGTGTCCAATACGGAGAACCTGTAAGGCAGAAGTTAAGGCCGTCGGCAATCTGCTTCCTCAGCGTCTCCCAATTGGCGGCGATATCGCCTGACCATGTAATCGTGCCGTACCGGTGCTGCCCCGCAAAGGCGGAGCGAGTCAGATTGATCACCCGTTTCTCTGAGGTCGCTGCACGCTGGCCTTCATAGATACCTTTGGAGTGCTGCATGGAATAGGCATTGATCAGCCCCGGATCGAGATAACGTTTGGATTCCGAGGTGTTGATCAGCAGGCGCTGCTCTGGCTCCGGCTTCACCGCTCCCTTCCAGTCCGCTTCAAACGGCTCGGTGCAATCGCACCACCAGGCATCGACTCCGTGGGAGAACAGCCCGTCATTGGCCTGCTTCCAGTACAATTCGCGTGCCTCCGCGCGGAAGGCGTCATAGGTGGCCTGATTGCCGAGAAGGAAGCCGCGTTCGTTCATCTCCTCATGGTTGGCCCCGCCTGCGCCCATAATCGGCCAGATCGATACCATGAGCTTGGCATTCATGGCGTGCAGGCTGTTCATCATCTGCGAGGGGTCAGGGAAACGTTCGGGATCGAAGGTCTTTTGCCCCCACAGATTCCCCGTCCAGGACTGCCAGTCGAGCACGATACAATCAAGGGGAAGCGACCGCTCACGATACTCCTGCACAGTGGCAATGAGTTCTGCCTGGGAGATGTACCTTTCCTTGGACTGTACATAACCGAAGGACCACTTGGGAAGCATTGGCGCTTCTCCGGTCAGGTAACGGATTCCCCCGGTAATCTGATCGAACTCCGGCCCGTAAATGAAATAATAATTCATTTCTTCATCAACATCACTCCAGAGGTAGGAGCCAAAGGCATCATCATGGAAGGTCATGTACGACCCGGAATCTACCAGAATCCCGTAGCCGCGCGTAGACACAAGCACCGGAACAACCGCTTTCATATTCTGCTGGTACAAGTATTGCTGCCGGCCCCGGAGGTTCATCATCCCTTCTTCGTGGGAGCCAAGTCCATACAGGGCTTCACCTTCCTGCCATTCAAATTCCAGCTTCGTATGACAAGCTTCTCTGTCCAGCCTGCGGTTGACCCCTTCGGCTCTCGCGCGCAGACCATCGGCCCCCTGACCGGTCTCAACCGTCTCGGACGAAGCATCGAAGACCGTATGATAGACCTCTGTCCGCTCCAGGGTCTTGCCGCCTCTGGACGGCTCCCGTGTCAGCAGTCTGCCATTCGAATCCCTATAGCTGAATGCACAGGTCTGTTTGTCCACTTGAATCGTAAGCAGTGCTGTTGATATTTCCAGATGGCCGGTCAGATCTGTGACCTTCCACTCTACACTATCTGCCTCCGGGCGGCTCACCACCATAAGACTCTCTTTCCCGCTTAGCTCTGCATTGAGAGTATACCGGATTCTGGCGATGCCCGGCGTATACATAGCGATATGCATAATCCCCTCTGTAGTCTCCAGCCTTACGCCATCTGTACCGGAGTGTATAGCAATCAGTTTCACAATGGTTCCACCCTTCATTAAGACTTCCTTTGATTATAATGATATTATTATTTATAGCCGTTATCTAACATATATTTGCGCTTTATAGACACAATATTACGATTAGCAGGAGGTAATCATGTACGAACACCGTTACCGCGAGAACAAGCTGCATGGTCAGCCTGAATTCCCGCTTCATATCTACCGGGTGGAGCATCAGGACCGCGTTCATTCGATTCTTCCCGTGCATTGGCATAACGAAATGGAGATCATCTATTTAGCGGAGGGCCGGGCTACCTTCTATGTCGAGAGCCGGGAGTTCACCATTCAGGCAGGCGATGCCCTGATTGTTCACCCGGGAGAACTTCATTCAGGCATGGATACTGTCTCCGGAGGCACCTGCTACTACTCCATCGTGTTCAAATGCTCCTGGCTGTCTTCACCGTATCCGGACCGGGTGCAGGAGCTGTTCCTGGACCCTCTAATGCAGGGGACAACCCGGCTGCCTGCCTTGTTATCTGCTGCGGATGATACCCATATTTCACTGCTCGATCTGGTAAAAGAGCTGCTGAACCGCTATGAGCATCAGTCTGTGGGGTATGAACTGAGCTTGAAGGCTCTCCTGCTGCTGCTCATTGCAGACAGCCATCAATACGGGCTGACCGGGAAGAATCCGGAGCTGGAACCCCGTCAAGGTCGCGAATACAACCGGCAAATCAGGGAAGTGCTTAGCTATATGGAGGAGCATTCCCGTGACAGACTGGATTTGGATCAGCTTGCCTCTGTCGTATCACTTAGCCGCTCGCATTTCTGCAAGTTTTTCAAAGCCCAGACCGGTATGCGCCCGATGGAATATCTGAACTATATCCGCATCAGCCAGGCGGCCAGTCTGCTCCGCAGCGGATCATACAACGTGCTGGAGGCTGCACTTGAGTCGGGCTATCAGCATGTCAGCTACTTCTCGAAGTGGTTCAGGCATTATATGAACATGACGCCTTCGGACTATAAGGCCCGTTATTCTTCCGGGGTGTAGCGGTGGTGCGCTTAGCATAGCTACCTCATGCGGCTTGCTCCCTGCTTCCTGCTTGTAGCAACCAAAAAGCAGCACCCGGGAACTTCCAAGTGCTGCTTGTGTATCAGGCCATATTCAGGAGGTTCTCCGGGTTATTCCAGCGTAAATGAAGCAAACTGGGCGCCGCCGTTGCCGGTGTACGTGAAATACAGCGCCTGAATGCCGTCTGGAATCTCCACTTCCGTAGTGTACTCTTTCCAGACATTCGTGAACCCTACCGGGATACGTCCAAGTGCAGGTCCGTCCCAGGCCGCTTTCACCTCAAACTCGCCGTGGCAATAGCCGCGCACCTTGATGGAGACCCGGGTAACCCCTTCACAATTGAAATATTTGAATCCTGCGGTAGCCGAATCGGTCATATTGGCAATATATCCTGTCTCTTCATCGCCGTCTCTGCCGTCCTGGGTAATCTTCGGGAAACGGCTGTCCATCCAGGCTCCAATCCGGCCGAAACCTCCGGTGTACATCTCCTGATCCTTGCAGAACAAATGGCAGGCCAGATACGCCGGATATTCGCCGCGCCCTTCGAGCGGACCTCCGTTCGGACCGCAGGAGGTAATCTCCACCTGGGGGATTGTGCCGTCTGCGCAGAATTCAATCCGCTCGATACAGCCCTGGCGGGAGAACGCTGTGCCGTTGGTATGGCGATGGTAGAAGATATACCATTCTCCATTAACTTCTACGATACTGCCATGGTTATTGCCGCCATAATACATTGGCTGGTCCGCAGGCTTATACGTATCGATATGCAGATCGCAATTGCTTACAATGACACCCTGATAGACGAAGTCCCGGGTCGGATGCTTACTGGTCGCATAACACAGCTCATGCATCGAGATCGAAGAATAGATCAGGTAGTAGATATCCCCTCTTTTGCGGATGGACGGGGCCTCGAAGAACTCAAAGCCTTCAAATCCGGTTCCCTCGCTGTATGGCTGGCTTGGTGCCACGAACACAGGCTCCTCAATAATCGTAAGCATGTCAGGACCCAGCACGGTAGCCATGGCGCCGTGTCTGGACTTGTCCCCGTATCCGCAGAAGCCGGTGTACAGGTAGGTAGTATCGCCTTCGGTCAATACCCCCGGGTCAAACTGCGGCTCATCGCCTTCCCGTTCGCCCAGACGCGTGCCGTCACCGTAGGTTACATAGCCATAGAATTCATATTTGCCGCCCGGCTTGTCGCAGACAGCCACCGATACGACAGGAACTTTGTCCAGTACATAGTAGAGATAATACCGCCCGTCCGGGCCCTTCGTCACATCCGGTGCGTAGAGGCACATGCTGCCTTCCGGGTTCAGCGGGTCATCCGTAGTCCGGTAGATCACACCTTCATACTGCCAATCGGCTAGATTGTCCTCCGGCGCAGACCAGCAGGCATAGTCATTCAGACAGAAGGCGTGTCCGTTGAACCGGTCATGTGAGCCATACACATACACTCTGCCTTCAAATACATAAGGTTCAGCATCTGGGATATATTCCCAGGATGGAAGATACGGATTGAATCCCTGTTGTTGCGTCATTTCTGTTGTCCTCCTAGTTGTTATATAGAATAAGATGCACTTAAGTTGTGAACTTGAAGCTTCGTCGTCACTGCGGTGAACTTTGGACTTCCGGCCGCTGTTGTCCCCAGATTTCTTGATTTGAACCGCTGTTCGCGGTGGAAATCCGGTGACAGCTTATGCTTACGAGGTAGCTTTCCTGCGGAAAGCTTTCAGGCGGACGCTACCGCTCTTACAGTTCCAAAATTCTCCTCCGCTTCTTTTGCTTTTTGTTTATTTCTTTAGTACCTCTTATATAGATTGCACCGTCACCTGTATAACGCAATCGGCGTAATCCGGGTGTACATCTCGTTCATTGGCTACATCGAGTAGCGGCCTACCCTCGCTGTTAAAATGGACTCTGTGCATCGCCGAGCATCTCGTCCCATGCTTCACCAGCTGCTCTTCCCCGTGATACAGGACTAGCACCGTGCCGTCAACATCCTGGAAGAACGAGTTGTGTCCGGGACCGTAGATCTCTTCCAGTGAGTAGTAAGACAATGCAGGGGTACCGGCTTTGCTCCATGCCCCGGCATCCAGATAATCGCCGCCTCGTGGAATGCTTAACCATCCCACCGCATAGGTATACCCCGTTGCAGCTCCGCCGGAATAAGCAATGTACACGGTATCATCCGTAATCAGCGGATAAGGTCCTTCGTTATTGATCGTGCCCTGAACATTCTCCCAGCCCAGCAGCGGACGCGAGAGCAGCACCGGCTCGCTGGTTAATACCGCCGGGTCCGCTTCATTAACGGTTGCGATATACAGCATGGAGCCGGTGTCCAGCGGCGTTCCGATTCCTTTGCGGTATGACCAGACGACACAGGAAGTCTCATCTGCCTTGAAATAAGTCATATCCAGCGTAATGCCGTTTTCCGTCAAAGGAGTACCGTCCATCCGTCTCACCCGGACTGGAGTGCTCCAATCGGCGGCATTCATAATGTCGCCGCCCTGGTTCAGCTTCATGAGATGGCACTGCGGCCCCCATACTTTGCCGCCTACGGCGAACAGAATGTACAACTCGCCGCCGATGAGATGAAATTCCGGTGCCCAGAAGGTCTGGATGAAATTCAGCTCCTCATTCAGATCCAGAATAACGGCTTCTTGGAAGCCAGGGGCGAATAAGCCCAGCAAGGTATCTGCCACGCGGACATAGATGCCGATATCACCAACATTATCATTGGTGGCAAGGAAATAATACCTGCCGTTCCAAGGGAGGATTACCGGGTCGGCATAGCCGCTTGCCAAGGGGAACGGAAGGTCGTGCGTGACTACCTTACCATGCACGGTATAGGTTCCGGGCACCGTAAAGTCAATACCTTCGGTATCCCAGGCTACCTGCTTGTCTGCCGTGGAGCCGTCAGAGTACACTGCGGTGGCTCTCACCGTTATCAATTCGTCGGCAGAGCGGACACTGACCTGCTCTGCCACGCGGATACCGGTGTTATGCACCGGGGTCCAGGCCCTCTGTACTCTATGGCCGATGGCATAATCCACCGTAATCTCATTCCCCGGACGGGTTCCGGGCAGCGGTTGAGCCGACCGCTCTACCGCAATGGGTTCCGCAGGTTCCGGCGGCGAAATAAGCTCGGGCTTTCGCAGGTCGGCCAGCCGGTTCACATACCAGCGGCCATCGTTATCCTGCCAGCGAATCTCGTATTGTCCTCTGGTGCTGTCGAATCCGCAGACGGCTTCTTGGACGTACCTCTCCCTGTCCAAGGGCACAAGGCCCTGATACTCGAAGGTGATCAGATCCGGCGAAGTCCACAGTAGAATCTGCCCTCTGCTCTCTTCGTCTTCCTCCCCCAAGGCATCTACTCTTACCGCTACAATGCCGAAAGCACCGCCGGATGTGGGGAATACATAGGGATTTTTAAGTCCTTTATCATGAATCACATCGTCCTCATCCACGGTAGCCATGGCGAATAATAGGCCATAGTTCCGGTTCAAGGGCTGAAATTCGCCAGAGTCATCTGCACAGGCAAGATGAACGCTGTTGCTTAGAGACGCCGTGTAATCCTGGTTCGGCAATCGTGTATAGACTGTAAGCTTCATAGGACCCTGCACCTTATTCATAAGAATATCACCCTTACCTTCATGTTCACCTTATAGCATGTCCCTATCAGTATAGAGAAGCCGCTTAAGCGAAGTCCATGACATATAGACACCTAAGATTGATCTATTCTTAGATTATGGGAAGGCCGCCGGAATCCTCTATAAATTTTAAGGAAAACGCTTTAATCTCTATATCTCCGGTTGTGTTATACTTTGGGCAAATATGATCTACCTGGAGGATGATTATGAGTACTACCACAGAAGGCTCCTTTTATACGCAAAAATACAGAAACCTGTTCCTTGAGAACGGCCTGTCGTCCGAGGCCATTGCGCAGAGACTTGAAGATACCTGGAACGAGCTTTTCTATGGCGCTCCCGGGGTCCGAATCTACCATCCTATGGGTGACGATAAGGGATATATCGTAGATACCGGCAATACCGATGTGCGTACCGAAGGCATGTCCTATGGGATGATGATGGCAGTTCAAATGGATAAAAGGGAGGAATTCGACCGGCTCTGGAAGTTCGCCAAGGTCTATATGCAGCATACGGAAGGCCGCTATAAGGATTATTTCGCCTGGCACTGCAAGCTGGACGGCACGCGGCTGTCTCCCGGTCCGGCACCGGACGGTGAAGAGTTCTTCGCCATGGCGCTGTTCTTTGCGTCGGCGCGCTGGGGCGACGGCGCCGAGCCGTTCAACTATTCTGAGCAGGCCAGAATCATTCTACGCGCCTGTGTGCACAAAGGCGAAGACGGAGAAGGCGATCCCATGTGGGATCCTGCAACCCGGCTGATTAAGTTCATTCCCGAGACCCCTTTCAGCGACCCTTCCTACCATTTGCCGCATTTCTATGACCTATTCGCTCTCCAGGCGGATGAGGCGGACCGGGCATTCTGGAAGGACGCGGCAGCCAAAAGCAGAGCCTATCTGCATAAAGCCTGCCATCCCGAAACCGGTCTGTCGCCGGAATACGCTAATTATGACGGGACTCCGGCTGAACCCCAGCCGCATGGGGACTTCCGCCATTTCTTCAGCGATGCGTACCGGGTCGCCGCCAATATCGGGCTAGACTATGAATGGTTCCGCTGTGACCCTTGGCAGGTCGGGCAGTCTAACCGGATTCAGGCGTTCTTCCGGGACATAGAGCCTGCGGATTACCGGCGTTATACTATTGACGGACAGCCGTTTGACGAGCCTTCCCTCCATCCCGTCGGCCTGCTGGCAACCCTGGCTATGGCCTCGCTTGCTGCCGATGGACCGGATGCCGGACCTTTCGTCAAGCGGTTCTGGAATACTCCGCTGCGCACCGGGGAGCGCAGGTATTATGACAATTGCCTGTACTTCTTCACTATGCTGGCGCTGAGCGGAAACTACCGGATTTATTTATAGTAGATTCCTATATAGCTGGAGCCGGGATAAAATCCATGGGGCTTACCGTGACTGCAGAGAATGTTTGACTTCCGGTCGCTGTTAGGTTCGTATTTCCTGATTTAAACTGCTGTTCGCAGTAGAAATACAAACCTAAAGGCGAACGCTATCGCTCCTACAGTTCAAACTTCTCTTCCGCCACTTCACCCTCATGGTATGTTATAAATCTCAAGCCATAATAGCTGCACACCAAAAATCGCTCCCCGGGAACATCCCGAAGGAGCGATTCTTTTATCCATTCAACCGCTGATCATATCCGTACGGTATTCCTGCGGCGTAGTTCCGGTCCACTTTTTGAACACCCGGGTGAAGGATTGCGGGGTCACATAACCGATTAACGAACCGACCTCCGCGACCTTCAGCTCCCCTCTCTTCAGCAGGTCCTTGGCCTGGCGGATTCGCATGTCTTCAATGTACTCGGACAGATTTATTCCGCGTTCCTGCTTGAACAGTCGGGACAGATAGGAGGGATTGAAATGGATCACATCCGAGAGCCGGACCAGCGACAGATCCTGGGTAAGATTCTCTTCGATATATAAGCAGATTGTATCAATGACCCCCGCTGCCCGCTTCTGCTCCCCGCTCTTCCTGACCGAGAACAGAAACTCTGCCGTATCCCGCAGATAACGGAACGCTTCTCCCAGAGTACGGTGGACCTCCAGCTGCATCAGACCGCTCACGCCTATCGCCTCATCGGCTTCCCAGCGGTTGATATACGACATCAGCATCAGGGCAATCGTGTAATACAGCTCGGTGAGATAAGGATTGCATCTTCCCCGGTCCTGCCCCGCCGGTCCGGCCATCTCCCCGAACAGCTGAAGGAACTCCTCCTTGCGGCCTGCCTCCAGATGCGCAGCCAAGGTATCCACCTTGTCCCGCAGGAACCGGTCACGGCCGGGGTCCGGCACAGCCGCCTCATTCAGGTTCACCCTCTGCACCATCCGTTCCCCGTCACCCGCGCGGTAATGCTGCACCTGTCTTGCCTTGTCGTACAGCATGGGAAGCCTGGCCCAATGCGACTCTTCTGCACTGAGGGTAATGGCAATCCCGACCTCCAGCGACTCCCGGCAGGCTTGTTGAATAAGCTCGAAGGTACCCTCCAGAAATTTGCCCAGTTGTTCAAAAGTCTCCGCCCTATCCAGATCCCTTGACTGCTCAGGCTGAATCAGCCAGATCAGGTCGCCGTACCGGTCGATGACCCCGAGGCTTACCGTCCGCTCCTTCAGCAGCTTCTCCGACAGGAACTTAACCGCAAGCGCTGTCTCCTGGCGGTCGGAATAGGTCCGGGAGGACTCAGGATCACTTATGCTGCCCAGTGCGATCAGCATAGGCTTTGAAGCATCCAGCGGAATCTGCAGCCGACTGAAGTCCTCCGCCACCTCCTGATCCATTTTGACACTGTGAATCAGATGGCGGAAGTAATCTCCCTGAGCCAAGGTCTCCAGCGTGTTAAGCTGCTCTTTGGACTGACGGATCAGATCATTGACCTGCATCGTGTCCTTCAGCTCCAGAAGCGCACGTTTGACCGCCTCAATCAGCTTCGGATAACCTTCATTCTTGAGCACATATTGAACTCCCGGAGCCTGTATCGCCTGATAGACGTAATTGAAGTCGCTGTGTCCAGTCAGGAACACGATTTTGCACTGTGGCCAGCTCTTGCGAATATGCTCCATCAGCTCCAGCCCGTCCATTTCAGGCATACATATATCGGACAGAACGATATCCACCCGGGTGCGGTGTAACAGATCCAGCGCCTCCTGGCCCGAATAAGCCTTGTAGATGTCCAGACCCAGGTCCATTTTGCCAAAAATAACCGCCAGGCCATCGGTAATAATCTCTTCATCGTCAACGATCATCAGCCTGTACACCCGTATGCTCACCTCCAGCTCTAAGAAGGATGGTCACCCTTAGTCCGCCCAGTGCACTCCGCTCAGCGAGCAAGCCGCTCTCTTCCCCGAAGGTAATGCGAAGGCGCCGGTGAATGTTCACCAGTCCGGTCGTCTCTGCCTGCTCCTGACACACCTTAAGGGAATCATTCAATTGTGCCAGCGTCTCATCTGTGAGCCGGTCTCCGTTGTCTTCCACGATCACACGGATTTCAGAGCCCTCTTGCTCAAAGCGGACAATGATCAAGCCCTTTGCCGCTTTCTTTTCCAGACTATGCTTGAACGCGTTCTCCACAATCGGCTGGACAATCAACCGGGGAACGGACACCCGCTTCAGCTCCTCGGACAGGGGATCGAAGCGGACCCCGATCCGCCGGGAGAAGCGCATGGCTTGAATTTCTGTATACATCCGCGCATGATGAATCTCCTGTTCCATGGTGACCAGATCGGAAGCGTTCCGGGTCACAAATTGGAAGTATTCGCCGAGCATGGTCGTAAGCTGTTCGATCCGCTCGGTGTCGCCGGTCTTGGCCATGGTATTCAGAATGAAGAAGCTGTTATAGAGAAAATGCGGATTAATCTGTGACTGCAGCTGCTTCAGCTCTGCCCGCTGCGCCATGATGGTCTGCTTATACACCTGATCGATCAAGGACTGCAGATTGCTTACCATCTGATTGAAGCGGCTGTACAAATACCGGAATTCATCCCTCGATTCATGCTTAATATGAATATCCAGATCTCCCTGCTCCATTCTCCTGAAGCTCTTCACCAGCGTCAGCATGGGCTTATGAATGAACTTGTAGGTGGACAGCGCAAAGGCAATGATGATGGCAAGCGCAGCTACGGCAAATACCCAGGCCCAGGTGTAGAATTTGCTTAGCGGGGTCTTGATGATGCCTTCCGGGATCATCCGGTAGATGGACAAGCCCAGCTCCTGGGATCCCGCCTGGACAATATAATAAGGTGCCCCTGCAATCCTTAGTCGCTCCCCGGAGGCAACTGAGCGGATCTTGGGGGAGTACTGGGAAGGGTCCGACTGGGCCAGATCTCCCGTTACACTGGACAGTGCAAAGCTTGCACGGTCTGAGAGCAGCAGCGTACCACTGCCCGGATAGGTGTTGAATTGGCCCAGCGCCGCCCGCAGCTCCTGGGTGTCCAGCTCGATCTCAACTGTCAAAAGCGGCTCTGCCCCCTTGATGCCCCGCTGCTTCATCGCACTAAGATACAAGCCTCCCTCCCATTCAATCACCTGGGACCCGCGGTCTCCGAAGACCGAACGAATCTCGCGGAAGCGCTTCAGCTCGATCTCACGTACGCCGCCAACGGACGAGACGGTTCTGCCTATAGTCATGATATGAACCCTTACGTCCTTAATATACGTACTGCTGTTCTGCACGATGAACAACCGCTTCATCAGCGAATTCAGGTTCTCCGTACGGTCAATGGTCGGCAGCGTCTCCCAGGTCAGCGCCAGCTTGTTCAGATCCTCATCCTCCAGCAGGCTGTATTGCAGCAATTTCATCCGCTCGATCTCATTCTCCATATCACTCAGATAGAATACCGTCTGGGCACTGGCTGAGCTTCTAATGTCCGCACTTGCGGTTTGCACAATCCATTGATACAAATAGACGGCAAAGATAAGAATAGGCAGCATAATCAGCAGAAAGGTCACAATCATCCGCAGAAAGATCGTATTGCGCAGTGAGAAATCCTTTTGGAACAACAATGCCCAGGCCTCCAAGAATCATTTTCCACCATTATAGCCTGAATTCCGGGAGATCCGCAGGCTGCTGCATAACTTCACTGAGGTCAGCCTTTGACACTGCCGAGTACAATCCCCTTCACGAAATACTTCTGCAGGAACGGATACGCCAGGATAATCGGCAGGGAGCCGAGGAAGATCTGGGAGGATTTGAGCGTCCGGTCCGAGATCAGCGCCAGGTCCAGCATCGCGTCACGTGACATGTTCGACAGATTCTGCTGGATGACAATCGTCTGAATATAGCTCTGGAGCGGATAATTGGCCGGATTCCCCATTAGCAGCAAGCCGTCAAACCAGCTATTCCAGTGCTCGACCATCGAGAATAAGGCAAGTGTAGCGAGCGCAGGCTTGGAAATGGGTACAAAGATGGACCACACGGTCCGAAAATGGCCTGCCCCGTCTATGAGCGCCGCTTCTTCAAGCTCCTTCGGAATCTCCCGGAAGAAGTTCAGCAGCAGCACCACACTGAACACCGGAACCGCACCGGGCAGCACAAGCGCCCAGATCGAGTCTAGCAAGCCGTACTCTTTAATGGTCGTATACCAGGGAATCAGTCCCCCGTTGAACAGCATGGTAACGAAAAAAGCCCAGGCATACACGCTGCGGAACCGCAGGGCATGTGATTCTTTGGATAATGGATACGCCACCAGAATGGTCAAAAGCAGATTCAGCGGAGTTCCGATGCCGATTCGGGTCAGGGAGACAAGCATCGACTGCCAGAATTCAGTACGGCTCATCGTATACATATAGGAGGCCCGTGTGAAGTCTACCGGCCAGAGCCTGACATACCCTGCGGAAGCCGCTGCACTTGAGCTGAAGGATACCGCTACAATATGAATCAGAGGCAATATACACAGCAGTGAAACCATGATTAGAACGGCTGCATTCAACACCGCAATCCAGTCCAGGCGTTTCTTGGGGCGAATGGGAGTCCATTCCGCCTGCTTAGGCGTAAGCCGTTGCTCCATGGGTACTCCCTCCTCTAAAAGATCCGGTATTTGGCAAAACGGTAAGCCAGGAAATAGGAGCTGGAAATTAAGGTGAGCGAGATGATTGATTTAAAGAAGCCGACAGCGGTCGCCACTCCATACTGTGCATCCAGCAGACCGATCCGGTAGACAAAGGTGTCCAGGATATCCCCGCTCTCATAGACCTGCGGACTGTACAGATTAAAGACCTGATCGAATCCCGCATTCAGCAGCTGTCCCAGACTGAGCACCGACAGCAGAACGATAACCATGCGTATACCCGGAATGGTAATATGCCAGGTTTTGTGCCAGCGGTTAGCTCCGTCAATGGTAGCTGCTTCATACAATCCGGGATCAATCCCCGTAATCGCCGCCAGATACACAATGGTGCCGTAACCGAAGTTCTTCCAGACATCCGAAGTGATCAGCGTGAAGGGGAACCAGTCATTGTCGCCCAGGAAGAAGATCTTGGAGACGCCGAACCACCCGAGAAATTCATTAACGATCCCGCCCGAAGGGGACAGAATATCAATCAATATCCCCCCAAGCACGACCCAGGACAGAAAATACGGCAGATAGATCGCGGTCTGCACGGACCTTTTGATCCAATTACTGGTCAGCTCGTTCAGCAGTATTGCGAATACAAGCGGAATAATCAGACCCAGAATCAGCTTGAGACTCGAAATAAACAGCGTATTCCACAAGACCTGCGTGAAGCTCGGCAGATTCATCACATATTCGAAGTTATCCAGGCCGATCCACTTCTGATCTCCGAACAGCCCCTTGGCCGGAATGAACTTCTGGAAGGCAATCATGACACCGGCCATGGGCACATAAGAGAACAGGATAATCATCACCAGACCCGGCACAAGCATCAAATGAAGCGGCAGTTCTTTTCGCAGCTTTGCTCTCATCGTTATCCTCCGGGGCACATCATTTCTTAGTCGATTCGTACCATTCATTGACCTCTTGCGTAATCTGATCCCCGCCCAGCTTCTGCCAATCCTTCACAAACTGGTCGAACTTGTCGATAGGATCACCTAAAATAATTTTGACGAATATTTCATTCTGCTGCTTTTCAAGCGTCGTTTTGCGCTCGACCATGGTCGGTGTCGGAGCGCCGACGAACTTCTCCTGCAGGAACTGGTCATTCTTGATGTACTGGTCAGCTATTCCCATGGAACCTTGCTCGCCATAGATCCGCTCCCAGCCCCATAGAGAGAAGCCCTCCGTTGAACCTGAAGCATAGGACTCCAGCTTGCCCTGGATCGTCTTGGCTTCGCCTTTCAGGGTGGAGAAATCACCGGCCTTGCGGGCAGCATCAATTTCACGGAAGGCGTCCACATTCTTCGTTACCGGATACGGTGTAACTGCAGACAGCTGCCAGACACTCTCCGCTTCCGGCGGTGCATAGTACTTGTCGAATTCGGCCGTCTCGCCCCAGTTCTTCTCCACATGCAGATTGAACATTTTGATTACAGCTTCAGGGTGCGGAGCTCCCTTCTTGACCGCGAAGAAGCGAGTGGTGCTGAATTTAAGCGGCACCTTCGGCGTATCGCCCGATTCCGAGACAATCGGGAAGGCCTGCCATTGCGCCTTGGGATCATTGTCACGATTAAGCTGCAGCGGCCAGATGGAATTCCATTGCTCCCCGTACTCCATCCCGATCTTGCCTGCGGAGATCAGCTCAGAGACCTTGCCGCCGTCCTTGACCCCGAACTCCTGGTCGAGCTGTCCCTTCTTGGCCATATCCTGGAGCACCTGGAGCGCTTGCTTCACTTCAGGCTGAATGCTGCCATAGACCAGCTTGCCGCTGCCGTCATCCACCCAGATATTCGGGTAAGCATTGTACCCGGCCATGAAGCCTTCCAGCCCCATTGCCCCTCCCCACAGATCCTTGGTGATGCCGAGGCCCATGGTATCCTTCTTGCCGTTCCCGTCCGGATCCTTCTCCACGAAGGCTTCGGAGATGGCAAGCACATCCGCCATGTTCTTCGGCGGCTGCAGTCCCAGCTTCTCCAGCCAATCGGTACGAATCCAGATGTACATCGACCGTTCAATGGAGGATTCCAGGCTCGGAATCGCCATCAGCTTCCCGTCGAAGGTCGCCGCGTCGAATACACTCGTCCCTTCCCCGGCGAGCACCTTTTTGGTGAACGGGGAGGCGTACTTTTCATATAGCGCCGTCATATCCTCAATCTGGTCTGAATCGGCCAATTGCTTGAGCTGTGTGGCGTTGACCGGAGTCACATCCGGCAAGTCGCCGGAGGCCAGGGTGACATTGATCTTCTGCAAATATTGATCCGAGGTCTGGCTGCCCTTCACAATCCAGTTATACTTGATCTTGATTCCGAGCTGATCCTCGTATAACTTGGTCCAGCGGTTGTTATCAATCGTCTCATCCTTCAGCACACCAAGCACGTTATTCTCTACCACATCGCTGAGGTCTCTGACGAACGATACTTCGATCGGAGGATCATATTTCCCGAGCGGGCTCTCATCGACGGATGCGCTTGCCTTCGGATCATTGCCGGCTGCCGCTTCCTTGCCGCCGTTACCGGATTCTAACTTGCCCGAGCAAGCGGACAACAGCAGTGCAGACAGGAGCAGTATTGAAGTGCTTTTCAGCCATACCGAACCATTCCTTGTACCTGTGTTCATAGTCAACCCCCAGTTCAAATAGTACAGATTTTATTTGGTTACGCTTTCATTATGGGGGAGGCATCTATTTATTGACAACGCTCACATTTTTACTTCACTTATCCGGCATTGACACAATACCTGATGCGGTACTTTAAACTCAATTTGCCCTCATCGCAATTGGCTTGGGTTTGGTGTCCGGCTCAAAAGTCCCTTTGACCGCCGGTTCGTCACAATCCTCCGCATCCCTGTGATAGATTTAACAAACGAGCCGAGAAGGTTCTGCTGTTCGATGCCTTCATTATGGGGGGCATTATCCAAAACCCTTGACGAAATAATATTATTATACTATTACTGAAACTATATTAAGCTTTGGAAGCTATAGGAAAGGTGAAACGGCAACAACATGCGAGCTTATTATTTGCCTAATTTATCGGAATTCCGTTTTTTCTGCTTTCCGCATTGCGTGGGAAACTACATCCGGCCGTACGACCATAACGTGAACCGGCCGAATGGAATCAGAGATTTCAGTTTGCATTATATCGCCAGTGGAAGCGGGGTGATGCTTTTCTTCATTTCCCGAACGACCGTATGCGTTATTACTGCTCCGAAGAGGACCAGTAGAATATATTCCAGATTCAGTTTAACGGTCATGCGTTCCCGGCTTACTTTCTGGAGAACCGGTATTCCGGGTCGTCAATCTGGATCCAGAAGTATGATTCTCTGCTGCAGTCGGCCTTTGAAGATTTATTTCATGAAATTGAACACTATAATTTCTTGCGCCCTTCCCGGAGCACCAATCATTTGGACAAAATAACCGAACTGTTGCCCGAGATGCACAAAAAAGCCCACCTTCCATTCGAGCTGGAATTGCGGGCCGGGAAGGCAGGGCTAACGCCCAATTATTTCTGGAGTCTGTTTAACAAAGCAACGAGAATCACGCCGGAGGAATTCCGCGAGATTCATTAAATCCGATACCCTGCCAGGAGGAGAACGTGATGGCTCTTATCCACTATGTTGAGTGCAATACTTCACACGCTGGTAATTTCGTTATTGATGTTCCCGTAGGTTCTCATTGGCTGCTTGTTATTACCAAGACTCCAGCAGAGTTCTGGGTACATGGCGGACTTAAGCTCTATCCCGCTCACAATGTAATCCTCTATCGTCCACAGCAAAAAGTCTATTACCGGGCCAGCGCCGGTCATTTCGTCAATGACTGGATCCGCTTCGAATCCAATGAACCCTATATTACGGAGTCTCCGCTTCCTTCGGGTGTGCCCTTTGCGTTAAATGACCCTGACTACTGCCAAAAGCTGCTTGAGCTGATGGTCAGCGAACACAATTTCGACCGGAATTGCAAAGAATCCTCCATCGATTATCTGCTCCGGACCTTGTTCAACAAACTGTGGGAATCCTATTTCCAGGATAATATTACACCTCAATACTACAAATTGCTGAAGCTGCGCACGGCTATTCAAGGCAACCCCGGAGACTACTGGACTGTTTCAAAAATGGCTGATTTTCTCTGCATTAGCCCAGGCTATCTCCAGAGCATTTACAAAAAAAGCTTCGGAATCTCCTGTATGGATGATGTCATCAGCAGCCGGATCCGCATGGCGAAGGAATACCTCATTTACAATGCCCAGAGCATTGCCGATGTGGCTTCACGGTGCGGATATCAGAATGTGGAACACTTCTGCCGGCAATTCAAGCAAATGACCGGGCTTACGCCGAGAAATTTCCAGAAGCAGGCCAAACGCTAGCATGGGAGACCTCCAATCAAACCGGTTTATTCGCAGTTCTTGAAATATTGCTGAACCAGGAAATCCATCATGGCCTCCGGTTGTTGTCTGGAAAACTCCGCCTTGTCTGCAAACAGCATCCCGTACGGCGCGTCCGGGGTATACGGTTCCCACCGGGGTAACTCCGCTCCTGTGGAGTCTGGGCCGTTCGGGTCTCCGGAACGGATGAAATGGGCCCAATAATTGCACATCTGCCGGGCCAAATCATAATGCTTGCCAACAAAAGGCCTCCAGCATTTGGCAAGCGTCTCGAAGAAGAACCAGAGATCCACAGAGTGGAAGGTGCCGGGATTATCCCAGCCCGGTATTTCAGCATCGAAATTATAATAGTAAAGCGGAGTTTCGCTGCCGGTGTCGGCATTGGCCCGCGCAGCAATGCGAATCGCATATTCTATTCCGCTAACCGAAGCTCTCTGTCTGGCTTCCTCTATTGGAACAGTCTGATCCCCGCAAAGCTCGAGAAATGTACCGGCATCCTCACCGAACATATCTGCGGCCAGCTTCTTGAGCTCGTCAAATGTTACGGCGCCAGGGGTGCTAAAGAACTCCGAGGAGGTATGGCCCAACATTACCGGCACCTTCAAGCGCTTGTTCTGAAGAAACAAATCGAACGGGTTGCCTGTTTGGAATCTCTGGTCTGCGACCGTGCCCCAGAATGCCCCGTACTCCACGGCCTTGTCCCGAAGATAGACCGCATCCAGTTGCCGGGCTTCTGCAAGCGAAGATACGCCCAGGTAATTGAAGAACCGGGTACCGTCATGCTCAGCCTCCTGCAGATCACTGCGGTGAGGAGGCAGCAGGGTTCCCGGATACAGCTTCGTGAAAATCCCGCTTTCAACAATCGCCCTCTGAAAAAGACCTTCGTTCTGGGGTGAAGTCAGCTGGCTCATGACACTCCCGCCGCCGGCAGACTGTCCGCCGATGGTGATATTGTCCGGATCGCCTCCGAATGCCGCAATATTGCGCTTCACCCAGCGGGTCGCTGCCTGTTGATCGAGGTTGCCAAAATTGGCTGGCGCCTCCGGCGCTTCCGCTGTTATTTCGGGATGGCAAAGAAATCCGAAAGCATTCAGACGGTAGTTGATTGTCACTACCACTATGCCTCTGCGTGCGATACGTTCGCCGTCAAATTCCATCTCAGCCGGATGGCCTACCTGCAGACCTCCGCCAAAATACCATACGAATACGGGAAGCTTCTCGCCCGGATGTTTAGCTGGAGTCCACACATTCAGGTACAGACAATCCTCGCTCATCGCAATGTCCGGTTCTACGGCCCATTCGCGGGTATAGATGTTATTATCATCCAGCTCTTGCCTTACCTGCATGGAGACCGGTGCGAACTGGTATGCATGCAGCACACCCTCCCAGTCTGCAGCCGGCTGTGGCGCCCGCCAGCGGTTGTCGCCTATAGGCGGAGCAGCGAAGGGTATCCCCTTGAAGCTTGTTATCCGGGGATCGGCTGCCGGCAGTCCCTGGACCGTCCCGTTTTCAACTTTTGCTATTCTAAGCATGTTCCCGACTCCTTTGTGAAGGTGAATGCGTTTTCAATAACTAACTTATACTACAAATTCTAATTTACCGCCCTATCGAAAACAATGATCTAAGCCAAATCATAATTGATGTATCCTAACATTCGAGTGGATCAGAGTTTATGCTATTTTGTACTCCAGACGATTCCCCCTGCTTTATTGATCAGATATGCGGATTGTTCATTGTTGATATCTTTGAACCCTTTGCCTGCTCCGGCTTTGAAATCCCGTACATATGAGAAAGAAGGCTTTACGATCACATCGCCCGCCACATTTTTGAAGCCGTACCCGCCGTCCTTATAAGAAATCATGCCATCGCCATACCCATTAATTTGATCGGCACCTGGAATGGCATTAATATTCCCATTAGCATCAACAAGCCGCTGTGTATAATCGTATTCTCCTCCGCTCAGCGTCAGCACAATATAACCGTCATGGAACTGCCCTACGAACCCATTACCAGTACTGAATTCAGGCTTCAGAATCAACTTTCCTTTGGTATCGAGGAGACCGCTTTTGCCGTTCAATGCCGCGGTAGCAACGCCTTCGGAGAACGAACTCGCAGAGTCATAGATTGGCTTGATTGCCCAATTCCCTTTAGTGTCGATAAAGCCGGTCCGGATGACGCTTTTACCGCCGCTTGTGGTACGTACAGTAACGAGCGCCAGACCATTCGAGAACGACTCGCTATTCTGCAGCCCGGATACGCCTGGTATAACTATTTTTCCACTGTGGTCGATGTACAAGGTTTTGCCTCCGGCTACCTTCGCGAGCCCATCCGAGAAATCATACACACGGCTGTAGATTGCCGGAATGACGATCTTGCCTGCACGGTTCATAAAGCCCATTTTCACTGAAAAGCCGCTGCTTCCCGTCTTGACCATATCCTTGAACCAGGCCAGCCCCTCATAGAACTGTCCCACTTGATAATGCGGCGTATCTAACACCAGTTCTCCTGCCCGGTTCATGAAACCAGCCGTATAGGCGGATGTCTTCACCGGAAGCAGTTCTTCATAACCAAAGTCATACACCGGAGTATTGGAAGTCCGTAGCTGCTCCTGCCCCTGATTATTAACAAATACCGTTTTGCCCTTATCCATGAAGTTGAACCAATACTGCTGCTCCAGCTGCTCCTGGGCATCGCCTGACACGGGACGAAGCTGAATCAGATTTGTCCCGGGAACTGTAGAGTGTCCTTGCCCGCCCATGGCTCCTGCCAGCGCCAGATCAATAAACCATGCACCGTTGTAGTTGCGGGGAATCTGCGCCATCAGCTGCGTTTTCGAACCGCCGTCATAATCGAGCAAAGCTGTTTTGGTGCCCAGCCGGACTACGGCTCTGTGCCCTTCCGCATTCTTAAGCACAATTTCCTTATTGCTTACGGACACAAAGGTATAGCCAAACCGCTCCGCTATCGGGCGCAGGGGCACCATAACCACTCCGTCAATCTCAATTGGCCCCTCCGGAAAAAATAAATGCTCGCCCTGGTCAAACACCTCCCAGCGGTCCGCATGGGCATATGCGCTGCCAAGCCCGAAGAAAGCGGCCAGTGCGAACAAACCCGCTGCCAAAACTGCCGCCAGCCGGTGATTCTGAATAAACGAACGATGTGAGTACATAGAATAAATCCCCCTGTGAAATGCTCCGAATGGATGATACTGGAATCTATTCTTTTAGACGCGAGTATTGTGAATTAGTTGCTGAGCTGCAATACTCCGGATTAGCCTACCCTCTATGCACCTGTGACTGGCGGAGGATAACCTGCTCCCGGTTCGGGCCGACAGATACCGTCGTAATCCCCACTCCCAGTTCTGATTCTATATAATCGATATAATCTCTTGCGGCTTCCGGTAAGTCTTCCAGCTTTGTAATCTGCGATATATCGCATTTCCAGCCCGGAAACTGTTTATATACGGGTTTGGCCAGGCTTAACTTATCCTGGTAAGGGAATTCGTCTACGACTTCCCCCCCGATCTCGTATCCCACACATACCGGAATCTCATCTAAATAACCCAGGACATCCAGGTTTGTAAGAGCTACGCTGGTTGCTCCCTGGATTCTGCAGCCATATCGCGTCGCGACCGCATCAAACCAGCCTACTCTCCTAGGCCGTCCTGTTACCGCTCCGTACTCACCGGCATCTCCACCCCGGCTTCGAAGCTCATCGCCTTTGCTGTCTTCCATTTCCACAACGAATGGCCCTGCGCCGACGCAACTGGAATAAGCCTTTGTTACCGCTACGATCTTCTCAATCGAATACGGCGGAAGCCCGGCCCCTACTGAAGCATATCCGGCAAGTGTAGAGGATGAAGTCGTGAAAGGATATATCCCATGGTCAGGATCTCTAAGCGCCCCAAGCTGTCCTTCCAGCAGAATCCCTTCTCCATTCCGATAGGCATGATGCAACAACGCTGTTGTATCGCACAGGTAAGGAGCGATAGCCTCTGCCTGCTCGCTTAACTTGGCTAACCACTCCTCTACCTGAATCGTTGACTGTCCATAAAGATGCCGGAGCAGTATATTTTTACTCTCCAACAGATTTTCCAAACGTTCACGAAGATAAGCCTTGTTGAATAAGCTGGAGATTTGAATTCCAAGCTTTGCATATTTATCGGAATAGAACGGGGCAATCCCGCGTTTCGTCGAACCGAAGCTGCGGCCTCCTAACCGGTTCTCTTCGAGCTCGTCCAGCAACCGGTGCACTGGCAGTACAATTTGGGCTCTCTCCGATATTCGTAATTGAGGGGCCGGGACTCCTCTAACGGTTAATGATTCCAGTTCATGCAGCAGCACTTCGATATCCACAGCCACTCCGGGGCCGATAACATTCACCACATTGGAATAGAAAACCCCGGAAGGAAGCATCCGCAGCGCGAATTTCCCGAAAGGATTAATTATCGTATGTCCTGCATTGCTTCCGCCTTGATATCTCACCACATAAGATGAAGCAGCTGCCATCATGTCCGTCACCTTCCCCTTGCCCTCATCTCCCCAATTTGCACCCACGATTGCTGTTACTGTCATATTCATAGCCTCCAATCCTAATTTGCTTACAAAACTAATGATAATCTAAGCAAAATATATTAGAATAATGCATATTAGTAATACTAGGTATAAAGAGAGGTAATATGAATGCCTATCAATTTGGAATGGTACCGAGTCTTTTATTGGATTGCCAGAACTGGCAGCTTATCGCGGGCAGCAGAGCATCTTCATATCACTCAACCGGCTGTCAGCCATACCATTAAACAGCTGGAGAACTCCCTTGGTGGACAGTTGTTCTTCCGCACTGCTAAAGGAGTCATCTTGACCAAGGAAGGCGAGGTACTGTTTCATTACCTGGAGCAGGCTTTCAATTTCGTAGATATCGGAGAAAAGGCCCTTGCAGAGATGAATAACTTGAACAGCGGAGAAATCGCAATCGGGGCAAGTGACACGTTGTGCAAATATTTCCTGTTACCGTATCTGGAGCAGTTTCATGCCCTGCACCCCCGGATCAGAATCCGGGTCACTAACCGGACGACACCAGAGACAATAACGCTGCTTAAGGAAGGAAAAATCGACTTCGGTATAGTCAGTCTGCCTGCATCTGACAAACAGGTCGAATTCTACGAGAGCCAACCGATCCAGGACAGTCTTGTCGGAGGAAAGGACTTTCAGAATTTGGCGGCAGAAGGCCCGCTTGCCATCGAAGCCCTCCATCACTATCCTCTGCTGATCCTGGAGCCGGGAAGCAGCACAAGACGTTATCTGGATCATTATGCCGCTTCATGTGGAGTAAAGCTGGAGCCTGAATTCGAGCTGGGAAGCGTGGATCTTCTCGTGCAATTCGCCAGCAGCGGATTTGGTCTTGCTTTTGTCGTGCGGAATTACATCACCGAGGAGCTGAAGTCCGGTAAGCTCTTTGAAATCCCTTTGAAGCCACCGATTCCTGAACGGCGGATCGGAATTGCGACGCTGCGGGGAGTACCTCTATCGTCGGCGACCCGGGCTTTCTTAGAGCTATTACCTAGAATGACCTGAATACGTTCAGGCAAATCGGGTAGGCAATCATAATCCAATCTTCCACTCCGTGTCTCCCTTTGTTACGCAGGAAATTACATTAAATTTGTATGATTATAATTTTCATATCTTCAATTAATGCCAAAAGCTGTCGATATACATTTGACACCTATTTTTGCGCAGCATATTGAGGAGTGGGAAACATGAAAGACACACAGAGAAACCTGTTGGGGAGCATGAAGTTGACGATTCGCATGAAATTATTGATGGGATTTCTGGTTGTGGTTGCACTGCTCGCCTTCGTAAGCACCTATGCCTTAAATCAGATCTATGTAATGTCCGAAACCTCCGAGGAAATCGATCAGGAGTGGATGCCGAGCGTCAGCTTACTTGGCATGATGAATGGTGACATTTCAGATGTGGAGCGGCTGGCTCTTGCCGTCATCGTTGAGACGGATCTGAGTGAAATTGCGAAGATGAATGAAGCTTTGGAGCAGCTCAAAGTCAAAATTGAGGATGAGCGCAAACAGCTGTTTACCCTCATTGAGGGCAGTGACGAAGCGATGGTAATGTATGATGCCTTCAGCACCAACTATGATGCCTATATGGCGAAAATGCCTGCCTTTATCGAATTTGGGTTAGCTAACAACTTTGAGGATGCCAGCAGGCTGCATACAGAGGCTTACCCGTTATGGTATACAGCCAATGACACACTCGCTCAGTTAATTGCCATGGGCAGTGATTTATCGGGACAGGCTACAAAAGATTCACTGTCAGAGGCCAATCGTGCATTCATTATCATTTTGGCGGTGACGATTATTTCCTTCCTGATTGCCTTATTTATAGCCTTCTTCATTGCAGCCATGATATCAAGACCCATTCAGAAAATGAATGCTTCGGCGTTGCTTATAGCGAACGGGGATCTAACCGGTGAAACCATCACACTTAAAAACAAGGATGAGCTCGGTACATTGGCTGCCTCCTTCAATACCATGACTGGTAACTTGCGGGCGATGATTCAATCCGTCTCCATGACTTCCGAGCAGGTAGCCGCTTCTTCGGAAGAATTGCTGGCGAGTGCAGAGCAAAATACGAAAGCCTCCGAGCAAATCTCCGAAACCGTCGAGGAACTAGCCTCTGGTACTTCTAATCAGGTGAAGATGGTGAATAATTCTTCACAGGCAATGAGCGAGATGGCCGATGGTTCGGAGCAGATCGCCCTCCTTGCCCAGAGCGTATCCGTACTCGCTGTAGATGCCGCGAATCAATCGGCTGAAGGCAACAAGGTCATCCGGCAGGCAGTGGACCAAATGGGCTCCGTGCGTACTTCTATATCCTCATTGACTGAGCTGGTTACCGGTCTGGGGGAACGCTCTGCTGAGATTGGCAGTATTACCGGGGTAATTAATACTATCGCAAGTCAGACCAATCTGCTCGCATTGAATGCGGCTATCGAGGCTGCGCGTGCAGGGGAACACGGCCGGGGCTTCGCTGTTGTAGCCGGAGAAGTACGTAAACTAGCCGAGGAATCCTCGAAATCCGCGCAAAAAATTACCGATCTTGTCCAGCTGATTCAGAATGATACGAACCATGCAATCCTGGCTGTGAAGGTAAACAGCAATGAAACCGAAGCCGGAATTGAGATTGTTACAGCGGCTGGAGAAGCATTCGAGCATATCTACGAAGCCGTGAACAGGGTCGCTGATGACATTCAGGGAGTAACTGCCGGTTCAGAAGAAATGTCAGCCAGCGCAGATGAAGTGGTCGGATATATAAGCCAGATCTCCAGCATTGCCGGGGAAGCATCCGGCGGGGTTCATAATGTATCTGCTGCAACCGAGGAACAGCTCGCTTCCATGGAAGAGATTGCAGCGTCGGCAGAATTCCTCTCTAAGATGGCAGAAGAATTGCAGGGACAGATCAACAAATTTAAAGTGTAGATAGTCACCATCAAATACTGCTCGTATGGAAAAGAGTCAGAATAAACAATATACTAGCTATACAGTTATTTGTTGAGGTGAATATCCAATGGATGAAATCGATGAATCAAAACAACTTGTATTACAAATCGGCAGTGCCTTGAAAAGGTACAGAAAAGAAAAAAACATGAGTCTGGAGGATTTAGCAGAATCAACGGGCGTAAGCAAACTTACTCTGGGTAATATCGAACGCGGAGAGACCAATCCGACTCTGGCGATGATATGGAAAATTTCAAAGGGCATCTCATTACCGCTGTTGGCTTTGTTCAAATCAGAGGACCCTGTCAGCTTGTACCGGGCAGGCGAAGGGCTCCGGTTTTCGAATGACAATAAGAATTGGAGCATAGAGCCCGTCTTCAAAAATGCCAGCAACGATATTGAAATGTGCCGGGCTTATTTAAACCCTAATAGTTCGTACCATCCTGAAGGTCATCATGTAAATACAACTGAAATTGCAACAGTAATGACGGGTTCTATTGAAATTCAGGTCAATGGAGAGCGTTACACCTTGAATCAATATGATACAATCAGTTTTCGTGCAGATAGTCCTCACTCTTATACCAATAATACGAATAGCGAAACAGTACTCCATATAGCCTTGAAATATGGTTTCTAAAATTCAAAGCCCCACTACAATATGCAACTCTGTATTCCATTTATATATGGGAACGCAGCGTTGCATTTTTGTTTTTAACGAATGTAATAATTTTAAATATTCAGGCATTAAATTCCTTAAAATCGTTAATTATAAAATACTTATTGTCAATTTTAATATATTATATTATACTTTCGTTGTCCGCGCGGATATTATACTATACTGTTCTGGTAGGAGAATGAAGAATGCCGAATAAAAAAAATTCACCATCATCTATTGGGCTGCTAATACTCGGCATTATCATTATTGCAGCTAATTTACGTGCTCCCTTAACCTCAGTCGGTCCTTTAGTAAGCCTTATAAGGGATGACGTTCATATTTCCAATACTTTAGCGGGCCTCTTAACAACGGTACCTCTGCTTACCTTTGCTTTATTATCGCCTCTAGTCCCAAAACTGGGACGGAAGCATGGAGTAGAACTTTTAATCTTGATTGCCCTGATCTTTTTGACTGTTGGTATTGGAGTACGTTCTTTATCTGGCGCTGTAAATCTGTATATTGGAACAGCAATTCTCGGATTCGCCATTGCGGTTTGTAATGTATTATTACCGAGTCTAATCAAACGTAATTTTCCTCACAAAATCGGTTCCATGACTGGTATTTTTGCAATTTCAATGAGTTTATCCGGAGCCGTCGCATCGGGAATCAGTGTACCGCTAGCCGCGGATGCTGGTTTCAAATGGCAGGGGTCCTTGGGAATATGGGGAATCCTAAGCTTCATATCGATTCTTTGCTGGTTACCTCAAATGAGAAATCATACGAAGCAAACAACCCTGACGGGCCAACAGCAGGCTGGCAATGATGTGAATGTCTGGCGTTCACCTCTTGCGTGGCAAGTGACGCTGTTTATGGGTACGCAGTCCATGATTTTCTATGTACTGATCGCTTGGTTGCCTGAAATTCTACAACAGCAAGGCATTGACTTAAACCAATCAGGATGGTATCTCTCAATTATGCAATTAGCGCTGCTTCCCTTTACCTTTATTGTCCCTGTTATAGCCGGGCGTATGTCAAACCAGCGTTCCCTGGTGGTCCTCACAACCATTTTACTTTTGACAGGAACGCTAGGAATGCTTTATGGAAGCTCCAATATCATTTTGTTGTGGATTATAATACTCGGAATTGGCGGAGGCTTCGCCTTTAGCTTATCCATGATGTTTTTCGGGTTACGTACTCATAACGCGCATCAGGCAGCAGAACTGTCAGGCATGGCCCAATCGGTCGGATACTTACTTGCCGCAATCGGCCCTGCCCTTATCGGTTATCTGCATGATGCCACAAACAGCTGGAACCTGCCGCTCTTCATTCTGCTTGGAGTTTCAGTCCTACTCTTCATAGTCGGCATAGGAGCAGCAAGTAACCGTTTTGTAGGCAGCAAGTCAAGTCAACGTGGTTAATGGCGGCCACAAGGATGTACAGCACGTAGAACATTAGCTCAAAAAAACAGCGGCAGTCAAGGATATTATTACATCCATGGCTGCCGCTAAATATGCTTTGTAGCTGGTAATCATTGCTTTATCACTCATAGCTACCCAATCCAAACTCCAACCTTATCTTTTTCATGAAGTGCTACCTTTATCATTTCCAGCGCATTTCTTATTCTGAATTCAATAAAGTCTTTAATATAGTCAGTGTGTTGGCTTATAATATCTAAATTATCTAGCAAAATGAGGAATTCACTTTTCAGCTTTTCTATCTCCTCATTAAATACATAAATATCTGTATCTTTTAAAGAATGTACTAATTCACACCCAAGTTCACTAATTAATTCATTTCCCCAGAGCGTTTTTCTGCATGACTCGAAACCAAATAAATCATTGTGTGGTGCTGGTACCTGAGCTTCCAGGAGATTAGTATCTATTAATATACCTCTTTTTTCAATTAAACTAACTGTCAAACTCATCTAGTCCACCCTTTCAGTGAGTTCACTTCACAACGTTCGGCTGTCACTGCTTCCTGATCTCCTGTTTCTGAAGTTAACGCGTAAAATATTTGGTAATCACTCTCAATAATAGACAAGTGGGTGGATGAAATTTCAAAAAAAACCTTCATCTTGATTGTATTCATCATTATATTTCAAGGGTGTTCGCTTAAGGATAACACTACCGAATATCCCGTACTTCCCTACCCACCAGTTATTGTATGGAATAACAAAGCCTACGTAGTTACTGATGACACAATCGCAGCAGAGCGGATAGGCAAAGAAATCGGAACTGTAAAAAGGTACATCGACCCGGACAAATCCTTGCCGGAGCAGGATGGCGATTCAACCATTGCCCCGAAGGGGAGTCCATTTTATGAAGTTGAGGGCCAGGACGAGGCTTCCGTTATCGCTGTCCAGATTGAAGGAGAGTATAGAAAAGCTTTCAGATAACTGCACGGTAATAATCACTGCTGGGAAGCCGCGGCATCGTCAGCCTTCACACAATCAATGGCGACCACAATCGCAATGATGACGGCCTCCATCTCCTCTTTGAATACTTGAACACTGTAGCTATCGCCCCAGGTGAACCACTTCTTGTTGACCTCACCTATGACGGCTCCGCGTTGGATGACCTGAAAATCCATGTCCCACCAATTCCCATGCACCTCAATGTCAGCCGAATCTATCGTATAGCGTGCTTTCAGGAAAGAAAATTCCTTCTTAATCGTGAGCACCTCCCGGCCGTCCACCTCCACAAAAAACTTCGGTAAAAAGCTGAATACCTTCTTGGTAATCAATGCGACTTCCTCATCTGCTGTATTCATAATAGAGAAAGTCTTAGGAATCCTCATAAAGCTGCCTTCTACATAATAGACATCCTGCTCCTGCTGATTCTTCACCGTAAACTTCTCTCTTAGACTGAACACCTTCTGCTTAATAAAAAGCTCCGTCATCCCCGTCTCCTCCTATGTCATAGAGTCTGATTGTTTTCTGAATACTATAAGTATGAGGCAACTATTTAACATTAACCAGCAATGTAGTCATTGACATACGCCCATGTATACAAAAAAAGCCTGAACCCTATGAACAGGCTCAGGCATTCAGGCATTTCAGTCACCGGCCGGGCTTGATGCCTACTTGAAGGTCTCCCTCCAATTCTCTGCGTTCGTCGCGAGATATAACTCCTTCAATTTGCCGTATTTCTTATACGGACAGCAAAATTCCTTACGCAGTACAAGCAGGCAGGCGTTACAGGAAATACAATCCGCCCTGGTGAGTCCTTCCCCGTGCAGCCAGCGGTTAGGCAAATCCGGCTCGGAAATAAGCGGACGGCACAGCGACAGGAAATCGGCGTTTCCGTTCTGCGCGATCTCTTCCATCCGCTCGATATTACGGTGTCCGCCTACCAGGATAAGCGGAATGGAGAGACGGATATCCTTGATATAATCATAATAATACGACTGCTTGGCAAGCCCGCCAATCTTCGTTCTTGCTTCGGGAATCGGGACCGGTGTAAAGCCTAATTCGTCCTCGGACCGGACGAGACAATCCCACATGCCCCCGCTTACCTCGATGGCGTCGACGCCGGTCGTTGCAATTTCGTCCAGCAGCTCCGGGAAGTTGTCCTTGTTAATGCCGCCTTCTACGTGATCGTCGCAGTTCAGCTTGATGAGGATCGGAAAGTCGCCAACTTCCTCTCTCGCCAGCGCAACGATGTCCCGGATAATGTTCGCCCGCTTCTGCACCGAACCGCCGTACCTGTCAGTACGCCGATTCGTATAAGGGGACAGGAAGGAGCTGAGCAAATAGCCGTGCGCCGCATGAAACTGCACACCGTCGAACCCGGCCTTTTGAACCCGGACAATCGCATTGGCGAAATACCGGATGATTTGCCCGATTTCATCCGGCTGCAGCTCCCGGGCTTTTTTGATCAGAATCGGAGACTCCACAGCCGAGGGCGCGATGCAGTCCGCCGTTACATAGTGATGCACCTGCCGGCCGGGATGGTTTAACTGCGCGATGACGATGCATTCCGGATCGGTCTCATGAACGGTGTGCGCGATTTTGGCTACCTCGGGAATGAATTCGTCATCGTAGATGCAATATTGGCCCTCCGTTCTTTTGGCCGTCGGCGTTGCCGCCATGGCGCCGGTAACGATGGTTCCGACTCCGCCCAGCGCCAGATCCTTGTACACCTGCAGAACCGATTGCGAGATTTTCCCGTCCGTCGACATTTGGCTCTCACCTGTAGCAGAGCGCACCAGCCGGTTTTTCATGACGAGATTGCCGATTCTTCCTTCGGAATATACCTTATAATGCTGCCTGCTCATGAGTAAGTCCCCCATTCTAATGATTCGCCCTCAGTATTTGATTCTCTTCAATTAACGCAGCGATCGCCTCGGCCGGCGGACCTTCCATACGGTACAGCATTCTGCAAAAGGTTCGTACCGCTTCCATCGCGCGCAGATCGGACAACATCCGGTAATGGCTGTCCGATCCGGCTGTCATAACCGACATGCGGGGCAGCCATTCTTCCCACGCCTTCCAGTAAGGGATAGCGTCAGCCGGTCCTGTCCCGTTGTCATCCAGGCAAAAATAAGGCTCCAGCTCTCCATAGAATGACCCGCCCCGGCAGCGGAAATAATAACAGGACGGTTCTTCCGGTGCATCCAGTGGCGCAATAACGTACCGGTCAAGCCCGTAAGCCTCCTGAACCCGAATGCTTTGCTTCAGCCGCTCGCGCCACGCTGCTTCGGACCCGTTCAACCCCCGTGCACCGGCCATCTCTAGCAACTGCTCCAGGAACAACTCCGGATCTTCGTGCAAATAAGCACGGGCCTCGTCCTGATGGATAAGACGGCCCGCCCATGATTTGGGCTCCGGTGATAACGCGGATAAGAGTGCCGAGTTCACCGCCTGCAGCGCAATCGTTTTTCTGTAGAATGCCTCGTCTTGAAGCGCTTCCCGGTAAGGGGTGTGCAAATAAGAATCGAGCATGACGATTGTCTGAACGCCCTCTCCAAGCTCTTGAAGCTGCCGGGCAACTTCGTAAGCGATACGCCCGCCAAGCGAGAAACCTCCGAGGTCATACGGACCTTTCGGCTGAACAGACATGATGATATGGACATAGTACGCCGCCATCGCTTGAATGCCGTGCAGCGGCTTGCGGCTGGACATCCAGCCCCGGGCCTGGATGCCGTACATCGGACGTTCGGCTTCTTGAGCGATCGGCTTGTAGCCGCTGACGATGGCGCTTCCTCCGTGAATCCAAAACACAGGACGTCCGGAAGTGCGGTGATTGAGCGCAATCAGCTCGGGAAATAAGGGCCGTGAGCTGGCGGCTTGGCCGGCAGCTTCAGGGCGCTCATGCAGCTTAATTGGGGCGGCTTGAGCAGTTGCATGCGCTTCTTCTATAGGCTCATATATGGGCAACGTGACAGTAGGGAACTGTTCCGCAGGGACCGCTGCCGCCTCTGCGTTCACGGCGGAAGCCAGCCATACCGAAAGCTCCCGCAGGCTCGCGTTCGCATGGATATCCTCCAGGGTAACCGGGACGCCGAAGCGGTTATGAAGGTCCCGGACCCATTCGACTCCCGATATGGAGTCCAGCCCAAATTGGGTGAACGGCTCCTCCGCGTCCACATCCCCCGGCATCATGTCAAGAACGCCGGCCAAGCTTACCGCCAGCTCTTCCCTCAGCTTCTCCGCAGTTGCGGTTCCCGCTACAGCGCGGGAATGGCCTTCATCTGCAATGCCCGGCAGCAAGGCTTCGGATAAAGGGCGAAGCGTAATGCCGCCCGGCTTCGCGGATGCCAGGGGAGACACTGCGGGCTCCGCTTCCGGTGATAACCGCTGCACCTGGTGACCAGCCACAGCGTTGTCAGAGTAAGAGCGGGCAGCGGACAGCTCCCCGTTCAGCTCTTCAAGCACATTGCCGTGAAATTGCCGCAGCAAATCAAGCGCCTCGGCCTTAGCCAGACGATGCTGTTTCATCTCATTCAACACATATTGCAGGAATTCAGCCATAGGTCCTCCTTTGACGGATCACGTCTCTTATATTCGATTGGATCTCATCGGCCGCACGGTCGATGCTGATGGAATCGTCCATGATCCGATCCAGCAGCTTGCCATAGAAGCTGCTGTCAAATACATCGCTGCTCAAGCCGCTTGCAGCTGTTGACGCCAGCATACCGGGGGTCCCGGTTCCTGCCGTCATGAGCCCCGCGGCTGCCGGTTCATCCTTATGCGGGACCGGGATCGCAAGCGGCTCCGCCGGCGGCTGTTCCGCCTGAGGCTTTTCTGCCAGTGGCTGACCTTGGCTGCTTCCCCCTCCGCCCTCCGTAAACCAATACCGTTCTCTGGCGAACGGATAGGTTGGCAGGCTGATGCGCTGCGGATGCGGGCCGTCGTAGAGCTGTGACCAATCGAGCTGCAGGCCTCTCGTCCACAAGCTCAGCAGCTTGTCGAACTTGCGCTGCCGCATCCACTTGCTCAGGACCTCCTGCATTTCATCGTCGGAGCTGAGTGCGGCGATTGTGTCTTTGTTCTCCTTAACCCGTCCCCGGTATAGACCCGGCACCTCAGAAACACCGTCGCCGAGAAGCTGCAGCACTGCGCCTAACTCTTCAAGTGTTCCGGCAACGCAGGCAGCTCTTTCTTCCATCGCTTCCCGCCCCGTCTGGAGCGTATAAGCGATCCGGCTCAAATCTGATTCTTCATACCGTCCTTCCTGAATGGCAGACGCAAGCTGCTGGGCGATCAGCTTAAGCTGATCCCCGCTTCTGGCCGACAGCACAATGAGGCACGGCCTGGATGCATCCGTTCTCTGCTGCGGCACGGTGTACGGATTCGGCATATATTCCTCCACGACAAGATGCGCATTGGCGCCTCCCGCCCCAAACGAAGAGATGCCGGCCCGGCGCGGATATTCCCGCCGGGTGCCGTCAATGGTAAGGACAGGCCGGTTCCAATCGGCAAGCTCCTGCTGGACGATGAACGGCGTGTTACCGAACTCGATGCCCGGATTCAGCGTTGTCGCGTGCAGAGAAGGGACGAGCTGCCGGTGGCGGAGCATTAGCAGCACTTTGGTCAGTCCGGCGATGCCGGCTGCGCTCTCAGAGTGCCCGATGTTGGACTTCACCGACCCTAGGGAGCAGAATTGCTTATCTTGCGTATCCCGTTCAAACGCCCGGGTCAATCCGGTGATCTCAATCGGATCGCCAAGCGCGGTTCCAGTTCCGTGAGCCTCTATGCAGCTAATCGTTCTGGCATGGACATTGGCCCGTTTGAGCGCATCTGTAACGACCTCATACTGGGCCAGCGGGTTCGGGACCGTATAACCGTTCGTCCGGCCTCCGGCATTGAGCATGCTTCCTTTAATAACGCCATAGATGTGGTCGCCGTCCCGCACCGCTTTATCCAGCGGCTTCAGCACAATGGCGCCTACGCCTTCCCCATCAACGAAGCCGTCAGCTCCGGCACCGAACGACCTGCATTGATCCCCGGAGGACAGCATGTTCATGGCCGACAGCCTTAAATAATGGTTCGGAGACTGAATCAAATTGACACCGCCGGCGATTGCACATTCGCTTGTGCCGTTGTTCAGGCTGTCAATGGCCAGATGAATCGCCGTTAACGAGGAGGAACAGGCCGTATCGACCGCCATGCTCGGGCCACGGAAATTGAACAAATAGGAGATGCGGTTCGCGATGGACCAATAACTGGCACCCGTCGGATAATTCCCGTTCATCGCCCCGACATATACGCCTACCTTGCCGCTGGCGCATAGCGTAGCAGGCGTATAGCCCGCATCTTCTATGCTTGAATAAGCGGTTTCGAGGAATAGCCGTTCTTGAGGGTCCATCTGCTTCGCTTCTTTCGGCGAAATGCCGAAGAACAGCGGATCGAACCAGTCGTATCCTTCAATGAATCCGCCCCATTTGCTGTACATCGTCCCTCTTTTGCCGCGCTGCGCTTCATAATAATCCGCCCAGTCCCAGCGATCCTTGGAAATTTCGGTAATGCCGTGTCTTCCCGCCTTCAGCTGCGCCCAGAATTCCCGGATGTTTCCGGCACCCGGATAACGTCCCGACAGCCCAACGATAGCGATATCGGCTGACGCCGTTACGGCCGCGGATGTCCGGGCAGTATTCTGCGGAATCGAAGCAAACCGGCTGCCCGGCCGCGGATTTCCGGCTGCGCCTGCAAGGGCCGGCTCCGGCTGTGGCCCTTGGATACCGCCGTCATTAGGCCGTGCCCCGCCGGTCCCGGATTCATCCGGTCCGAGCAGCACCGCGAGCGTCTCCTGATGTGCCGTCAAGAAATATCCGGCAAGCTCTTCGACCGTCTGATATTCGAAGAATACCGTGCTGTTCACGCTGCCGAACTCTTCACTTAACGCATTCGTCAGCTGTACAACCAGAATGGAGTCGATACCGTAGTTTTCGAACCGCTCCCTAGGATCGAGCTGTCCGGTTGGCATCTTGAGCACTTCCGCTATGCGCCGGCGCAAATATGCAATAGTCTTCTCCCTCAGCGTGCCTGCGTAACGCTCTTCTGCCCCTGCCTTCACCGGCTGGACGGGCAGAACGCTAACACGATCCTCCTTGTTCGCCGCCTCGCTTTTCTCTTGAACGGGCTTCACCTGCTGCCGTACCACGCCATCGCTTTCCGCCATAATAATCTGCTGGCCCCATGAGTGTACAGTCTCAGCAGGGAAGTGAACCGAACGGAATCCTTCGTCTTCAAGCACGTTCAGCCACGTCCCCGGCGATAAACCGGGTGAGCCCGGCATACGAAGCCGGGCGTCTTCATACCGCCACCACCCATCGAGCAGCCCGAAGGTCAGATGCGTAAACATGGATTGTCCGTGCAGCTCGTTCAGCAGCAGCAGGCCGTTCTTTTTGAGTACGGCTTTGGCGTTGCGCAGCGTGTGGCGAATGTTCTTCGTCGCGTGAAGTACGTTAGCCGCAATGGCGATATCGTATTCGGCCGGAAGAATCTGCTGGCCGGATAGCGGTGACTCGACATTGAATAGCTGATAAGTCAGGAATGAATGGTCCGGTCCATATGTCTCCTTCGCATGGATCAGGAAGGCTTGCGAGATATCGGTATAGCGATATTCCTGAATGTTGTCGGCATATGCCTTCAGCTTGCGCAGGACCCCGGCACTCGTGCCGCCGGTTCCCGCCCCGATCTCCAGAATGCGAATGCGGGCGGACGGATCTAGCTGAATCCGCTGCTTCACATAAGCGGCAACGACATCGCCGAGCACTTCATTGAAAGCGTCCGCCACCGGATTATGCTTATAGACGCCTTCTACGAGCTCCATGGATGAATTCGGAAACATTACATCCGTTGCCGGAAGCTTGCCCGATAAAATATCCGGCAATGCACGCAGCGCCGTCTCCGCGAGCGCAATCTGTGCCGCCATTCCGCCGAAGGCGAGCCATTCCTTCTTTTTGCGGTCCCAGTCGGACCACAGCGCCTCCATCCTGGCATTGGCTGGATACAGCCCCTTGCCGGCGCTGTCTTGCTGCACACCCTTTCGCTCTCTAAGCAGCGCAATACTCGCATCAAGCCATCTTGAATACCGGCCATGTACGCCGTTTCCCTGCACGTAGCCGGTATTGTCCGCTGCCCGGCTGAACATGCCGGACGCAAGCAGCTGCCCTTCGAGCATCCGGCAGAGCTGTGACTCCATATCTTGAAGCGCCGCATATCCTTCCCCCGTAAGTCCTGCCGCCGCGGCTGCCGGGTCAGGGAGAACACTGGCAAGTTGCTCCGCCGATTGAACGCTGTTGTCCGGATGCAGGAATAGCTGTTCGTCCTGCGAAATGCCCTCGATCGTAAGGCCCCCAGTGGTCTTGAGCAGAGCCAGCTGATTCAGCGGGCCGGACAGAAGTCCGCCGAGCGCCTCCATCGCCTCCTCCGGCTCAATGGATCCTATCCCCATCTGTGCCATTCGTTCCTGATAAGCATCGGAAGCAACGACACCAACGCCGCCCCAGTAGCCCCAGTTCATCGTTTTGACCGGATAAGGCGAGCGGGCGGCAAGCTGATGCGCATAAGCATCCATGAATGTGCATCCGGCGGCGTAATTGCTTTGACCCGCCGATTTCATGAAGGCATTCATGGACGAGAAGAACAGAACGAAATCGGGCGTTTCCCCGGCGAGCAGCTCCGCCATATTGACGCTTGTATCGACCTTGGCCACAAGGGCGGACCGAAAACGGGCTTCGTCCATGTTCGCAAGACTTTGGTCCGCCAGCACGATGGCCGAGTGAACAACCCCGTCAATGCGGCCGAACCGTTTCTTCGCCGCGTCGTAGGCAAGCTGCAGGGAGCTGCGGTCGGATGCGTCCCCGGAAATATAGACAGGTGCTTCACCGAAGGCACCCAGCCGGTCAAGCTTCGCCTGGATCAATTCATCCTTCTCGCGGCGTCCGATCCAGACGATATGCGCCTGCCAGGTGCGGATCATATATTCGCTCCAGACCTCGCCGATGCCGCCGGCTCCGCCGATCACCACGTAGACGCCGCCTTTTCTGTACAAAATCCGTTCCGGGGTATTATTGTTACTCCGGTTGACCGGAATGAGCTTCTGGCGGAACCACTCTCCGCTTCGGTAAGCCCAGGCGTTGCCCTGCCGGTCTGCGGGCAGCGACAATAGCTCCTGAAGCGGCCACTGGCCGCCGGACTCCAGATCGATTAGCCGTACGCTCCAATTCGGATATTCTTTGGCGAGCGAACCAATCAGCCCGTGCACGCCGGCGTGTGCCGCATCGACGTCATCTCTCCGGCCTACGCTCTGCGTATGTCCGGTAATGACCGTCCAGCCGGTTTTGCTGCCTCCTCCGCCTGCAAGCAGCACGGCCTTGATCAGCTTGAACAGCTGGAAGACGCCGGCTTGCTGCGCGCGGGTCAGTGAAACACCGGGCAGCGAGCCTTCGGCAGCATCCGGTGCAATCCAAACGATATGCTCCGGCATCCCTCCGTCCGCAAGCCGCCGGGCGATCTCTTCGATCGTATCCTCCGGCTGGAACCTAAGTGATTGCGCGTGTGGAAGCAGCTGTTCCAAAGCCGAACTGTTCTTAGGACCGGCATCGCCGACAATCGTTATGCGGCTATCAGGCTTCGGCCACTCTTGAACACGTTCGACAGGCACGGTGTCCCATACAGGGTGTAACGTCATAAGAGCGGAAGGAGTCTGTCTATCCGCTGCCGCCGTTGCCATAATACTGGGCTCCGTCCGAACAGCGGGTACGGCATCGCCATCCATCCCCCTTACGGAATAGCCTTTCAGACTTGCGATAACACCGCCCTGCTCATTGCACAGGTCAATGTCCATCTTCCGTACTTTGCCGCTGGCCGTGTCGCCCCCGCTCCAACGGACATAAGCCCATACGACGGAGGAGTAACGGCCGTAAACGGTCAACTCCTCAAGTGTAAACGGAAGCATCGGCTTCAAGCCGGCATCCTCCTGCCCGATGCCGTCCATCAGACCGATCGCAGCTTGGAACGCCGCGTCCGTCAAGCTCGGATGCAGAATGAACCGGTCCGCCGAAGGGATGGCCGATGCAGGAAGAACCAGCTTCGCAAGCGCGCGCCCGTCACCCGCATACACGCAATCAACAGCCCTGTGGGCTGCGCCGTACTCAATCCCCATCCTTTGGAACGCCGAATAACAATCATCGGCCGTCAGGACGCGAATGCCGCACTTTGCGCGCAGGGACGCCAATTCCAGTGCAGGAGCAATTTCACTGCCGCTCCATTCCGCACGTCCTTGGCTATAGATGTTATCCCCGCTTGCTCCTGCATTGCCGCCGTAGATCTCGAATGCGATGTCCCCGCTCTCCTGCGGGCGCAGCCCGATATGAACGTTCGACGTCCCTTCGCTGATTGTGCAAGGTCTCACCCAGACCACCTCCTTCAGCCGAAGGCCCACCGGAATGCCTTCACTCCTGCCGCTGGCTTGGGCCGCAGCATAAATGGCCATCTCCAGCTGCGCCGCGCCGGGCAGCACCTTCTGCCCCCTGACGACATGATCGGCAAAGAAAAACTCGGTTCCCGTAAAGGCCGAGCTGTAACGCTGCTCCGAGAAGTCGGATGTATTGGCGTACAGCAGCGGATGCAGCAGCTCACCGGCAGGAGCAGCAGACCCGCTTCCCTCGCCTGCGGAGCCGGTATGACCGCCTCCCGCATCCGCCCCCGGCTTCGGAGACCAGTACCGGTTCTTGGCGAACGGGTATAGAGGGAGGGCAATCCGCCGAGGCTTCCGTCCCTGGTACATGCTGCTCCAATCGACCGAAAGCCCTTGCACCCACCAGTCGAGCAGCTTCGTATACTTTCTTTTGGCAAGCCATGCATCGACCGTGTGCTGCAAATCCTCATCTGCCGTTAAGACGGCCGCTGCGCCGTCATTAATTCTTCCCCGGCCGTAGAACAGATCCCCTGTCGTACGGTCTCCTCTCAGGTAAGCGGCCAGCTTGCTCTCAACCTCGCCTATGCTGTCTGCCAGAAGCGCGAGCCGTTCCTCCATCACCTCCCGGCCGGTCTGCAGCGTATGGGCTATACTGGCCAAGTCGGCATCGGTGAACGCTTCTTCACGAACTGCATCCAGCAGCGCCTGCGCAAGCGCGCGCAGCCGTTCCTCGTTCTTGGCGGACAGCACGATCACCGCAGGCAGCGGATAAGCCGCCGCGGGACCCGCACCCGCCTCTGCGGCAGGAATATATTCCTCCACCAGCAAATGCGCATTGGAACCCCCGGCCCCGAAGGACGATATACCCGCCCTGCGCGGATATTCCCGCACCGAGCCGGACTCACGCAGGACCGGCCGCTTCCATTCCGCCAGCTCCCGCTGTACGACGAATGGCGTTGAGGAGAAATCGATGTTCGGATTGAGCACGGAGGCATGCAGGGACGGCGCCAGCTGCCCATGCTTCAGCTGCAGCAGCACCTTCGTCAAGCCGGCAATCCCGGCCGCGCTTTCGCAATGGCCGATATTAGACTTGGCCGAGCCGATGGCGCAAAATGCCTTATCATCCGTATATGCCGAGAACGCGCCCGACAAGCCCGCGATTTCTATAGGATCGCCGAGCGATGTCCCGGTACCGTGAGCCTCGATGTAACTGACCGTTCTCGGGTCGAACCCCGCCCTGCTCAGCGCCTGCTTGATCACTTCAGCCTGGGCATTGGGATTCGGAACCGAGTACCCGTTCGTTTTGCCGCCGTGATTGATTGCACTTGCTTTGATCACGCCGTAAATCCGGTCCCCGTCCGCAACCGCTTCGGACAACGGCTTGAGCAGCACCGCGCCGACGCCCTCCCCGGGCACGTAGCCGTCGCCGCCTTCGCCGAAGCTTTCGCAGCGGCCCTTGCTCGACACGAATTTCCCCTGCGCAAGCATCAGATATTTGTTCGGATGAAGCGACAGGTTGACGCCTCCGGCAACGGCTACGCCGCACTCCCCTTGCTGGATGCTTTGGCAGGCCAGATGAATGGCGGTCAAGGACGAAGAGCACATCGTATCGACGGCTATGCTGGGCCCCTGGAAGTTATACCAATAGGACACCCGGTTCGCAATCGAAGACGGGCTGCCGGCGTAAGCGATTCTTCTGCCCGAAAGCTGCTCCTGCGCCCCGTACAGCTGGTACTCCTCATACATGACGCCGGCATAAATACCCACCGGAATCCGGCGGTTCAGCTTCCGGTTGAACGCAACCGATTCCCTCGTATAACCGGCGTCCTCCAGTGTATGGTAGACGCATTGCAGAAACAGCCGCTCCTGGGGATCCATTACTTCTGCCTCCAGGGGCGAAATCTGGAAGAACAACGGATCGAACTGATCCATCCCGTCCAGGAAACCTCCCCATTTGCTGTAAGTGGTGCCCAGCTTGTTCTTATCTTCGTCGAAATAAAGGGAGTGATCCCATCTTTCCGGCGGGATCTCCGTAATGCAATCCCGTCCCTGCTGCAAATTGCGCCAGTATTCCGCCACGTCCGGCGCTCCCGGGTAACGTCCCGCTATGCCGATAACGGCAATATCGATTGGACCGCCCTGCCCGTGCTGCATTAATGACGGGGAAGGGCTGCCTGCCGCCGCCAACGCCGGTGAAACCCGGGAACGGGGCTGCCTCCCTGTAGAAGGCCGGATAAGCCCGGGTGCTGTCTTGGCAGCAGCTCTGTTATCATCCGCAGGTGGTCTGCCGGAGCCCAGAAGCTCCTTCAGTTTGGCTTGATGCGCCCCGAGGAAATAGTCCGTTAAGGCGGCAAGGTTCTGGTATTCAAAAAACAACGTTTTGGACAAGGGGCCGAACACTTTCTCCAGTTCTCCGGTCAGATCCATCACCATAATTGAATCGATCCCGTACTTCTCCAGCGGGACATGCTCGTCGATCCGGTGGGACGGCAGCTTGATCGCAGACGAGAGCAGCTTTTTAAAATATTGGACCGCCTGCTCCCGGAATGCGGCCGGCAAGTCGGCAGGCGCGGAGGAAACCCCTTCCGCATGCACTGCAGGAGCCTCCAGTGGTTCAGCTTCCCTTGGAGTAGGCATACGTTCCGCTAAATGCTCTGCCAGCTGGCGAATGGTCGGATATTCAAGCAGTTCGACTGGCGTTACCTTGAACCCGACGGCCTCGCCTATGCTCACTGCGGCAGTTTGCATCTGATGCGCATCGAAGCCGAATTCGTCCCAATCGGTATCGATATGAATCTCGCTGCCGGGGACGGTGAGCAACCCGGATACGGCACGGACTGCGGCAGCGAGAATCTTCTGCTTCGTATCGCCATCCGTATTCCGCTTCACAGGAGCTGGTGCCGGGGACGGGATAGCCCCAACCTTTGAGCTAGCCGCCAGCTTGTGCAAGGCGCTCCGCAATTGTGCCGGCTTGCCTTGGACGACCATGACCTGGCTTCGCTCTGAAGCGAAGGCGCGATAAAAGGCGGAGAAGCCGCTGTCCGTCTGAAGCGGCACGAAGCCGAACGTATCCTGGAGCCTCTTCACCGTGCTTTCGCTCACGCTCATCCCGCCGTCCTTCCAAAGCGGCCAATTGATGGACAGCGTGCGGCCTTGGCGCTGCCCGGCTGCCGCCAGCTCGCTGCGGTATGCAGCGAATGCATCCATATAGGCATTGGCTGCCGCATAATCGGCTTGACCGGCGTTCCCCATGCTGCCCGCAGTGGACGAAAACAGCACAAAAAAGTCTAGCTCGAGATGGCGGGTCGCCTCATCCAGATAGGCTAAACCGGTTACTTTAGGAGCCAGTACGTCCGCAAGCTCCTGTATGCCCTTCTTCACGATCAAGCTGTCACGCACGATTCCCGCACTGTGGATAATACCGTGCAATTTGCCAAAGCGTTCCCCGATATCCCGTATAAGGCCGAACATGGCCTGCCTGTCGTTCATATCGGCCTGCCGGTATTCTGCCCGGACGCCTGCGGCGCGAAGCTGCCGGAGCTGCTCCTCCTTATCCGCATCGAGCGGAGACCGTCCGGTCAGAACAAGCGTTGCCTGCTTGGCCTGCCGGCCTGCCTCCCTGGCGAATAGCCGGCCGAGGCCGCCTGTGCCGCCTGTAATTAAGTACACTCCATTCTCTCTCCACGGCTCAGCCGCAAGCCCGCCGGATGCTTCAAGCTCATCCCAGCGCAATACATAGCGGATGCCGTTCTGATAGCGGATTCTCGTGTCCTGCGGGCTTCCGCCGTCGTTCTGCAGCTGAATGGCGAAGTCCGGAGCACTGCTTCCGGCTCCGGCTTCCGCTTCGATCAGCTGAACGGCAAGCTTCGGATGCTCCAGGGCGGCCGTCTGCAGCATTCCTGCCAATCCAGACAGCAGCCGCTCTTCGCCCTTGCCGGAGATGATGAGCTGCACCAGAGCCGAGCCGATGGAAGAATCGTTCGCAACGGCTTGCAGCTCGTTCAGTGCCAGCGCTGAGTACCGGCCGAAACGCAGACAGGTTTCTTCCTCCGCAGCAACCAGATTGCAAATGCGCCAGCGGCGGCTAAGCGGCCTGCCGTTCCAGCAAGCATCCAGGCTGTCTGCCAGCTCTTGCTGCCCGCACAGCATGACGAGATGAAGATCGAACGGTGCCGTTCTGCTGCCTTGATCGGATTGGCCCGCTGTTTGCCCTTCCCAGACGGGCTCAAGCAGCAGCGTTTCCATTGAATCTTCTTCCGCCGGGTGATCCAAAGCACGAACGGAGAAACCTCTGATCTTCACGCATACGGCTCCTTGTTCATCGCATAGGTCGGCATCAAGCTTCCGAACGCCGCCGTACACCTCTCCTTCACCTGAGCGGATGTACACCCACATCGACGAAAGGCATGGACTGATCACCTCCACGTTCTCCACGGCAAAGGGGAGAAGCGGGCGAAGGGGCGCCCGACTTTCTTCCCCGATCAGCAGCCCGAGCGACGCCTGTAAAGCGGAATCCAGCATGCCCGGATGCAGAACGAAGGCATCGCCCGTTCCCCATACCATTTCGGGAAGCTTCAGCCTGGCGAGCACCTGTCCCTTGCCGATATACATTTCTTCCAATCCCCGGTGGGCCGGGCCATACCGGATTCCCATCGCTTCGAACCGATCATAGCTTTCGGAGGCAGTTATCCGCGCTGTACCACATTGCGAGCGGATCGCATGCAAATCGATCACGCTCCGCGCTTCGGATGAAGCCTCCAGCATCAGCCGGCCTTGGCTGTGTACGGCCGCAATGTCCCCGGATTCGGCTGAGGAGCCGGTGATCTCGAAGGATACGCTGCCGTCCTCTTCCGGATACAGCGTGATATGAACGTGAACAGGCTCTTCCCCTGCGGCGAGAGGACGGGACCATGAGACATGCTGAAGCCGGATTCCTGCCGTTCCGGCCCGAAGCGATTGCTGTGCGGCAGCATCTGCCGACTTCTCCAATGCGGCCCGGGCCATTTCGAGATAGGCCGATCCCGGCAGGAGCCGCTGGCCGCTGACGACATGATCCCTGAAGAAAAACTCGTCCCCCGTGAACACGGAGGTGAATTTCTGCCCGGCAAGATCGGACGTATTGTGCTGCAGCAAAGGATGACCCGGCGCTGCCGGACCAAAGCCTTCCGCCAAGCGTGTGCTCAAGACAGGCTTGATGTCAGGAATAGCAAACCTTTCCCGGGCAAAAGGATGTGTCGGCAATCCCGCCAGCCGCTTGGCGGCCGTTTGGCGGTACTGGAGGACAGCCTGTCCCACATCGGTTCCGCCAACCCACAGCTCCGCCAATTTTTTGTATTTCCCGCCCGTCAGCAATTGCTGCAGGAATTGTCTGCCTTCCGCCGTGTCGGCGAGATCAGTGCCTTCCTTCTTGCCGGCCACTCCGGCATAGCAGCCCGTTGCCGGTGCCGGTGCAAGCCGCTGCTCCACGGCCAGATCCTCCAATTGCTGCGTAAGCTTGGCTACGCTGCCGGTTACGGCCGCAAGCCGGTATTCCATCGGGGTTCTGGCTGCTTGATACGTATACAGGAAGCTCCCGGTGTCCACGTCAGGGTGTGAACGTAAATACGCATGCACAGACCGGGCGTACTCCCGCAAGCTTGCCTCGCTGGCCGCAGAGAGCATGAACAAGCCTTGTTCCACGGCAGCCGGCCTGTCATACGCCAACGGCACGGCTGCTTCATGCGCCTCAACGACGAGATGCGCGTTCGTGCCGCTGAAGCCGAACGAGCTTACCGCAGCGAGCCGCGACGATTTCGCGTTTAGCGGCCATTCCTGCAGACATGTGTTCACGTAGAAAGGACTGCCTGCGAAATCGATATGCTCATTCTCTTTGCGGAAGTGGATCGAAGGCGGCATCTGCATATGCTTGAAGCTAAGCAGCACTTTTATTAAGCTAAGCACGCCTGCGGCGGCGGTCGTATGCCCGATATTGCCTTTCAGCGAGCCGATGGCACAATACTGTTTGTTCGATGTAAATTTGCCGAACGCATGGCTCAGCGCGTGAATTTCAACCGGGTCGCCCAGCTTCGTAGCCGTTCCGTGCGCTTCCGTATATTGAATATCCTCCACGTTGATTCCATACCGCTCATACACCGATTGCTGCAGCTTGCTCTGGGAGAGGAAGCTCGGCGCCGTAATGCCTGAAGTTTGACCGTCCTGGTTGGTGCCGCTCCCGCGAATAATCCCATAGATCGAATCGTTGTCGCGCAGGGCGTCCTCAAGCCTTTTTAGAATGACGATGCCTGCGCCGTCACCGACGACGATGCCATCCGCATCGTTATCGAACGGGCGGCACATTCCCGTAGGAGACAGCATGCCGGCATTGTTCATGAACAGAAAGGCACCGGGATGGGTATAGATCGTTATTCCGCCGGCAATGGCCAGATCGATAGCGCCATTCCGCAGCTTCTCACAAGCAAGGTCGATGGCGACCAGGGAAGAAGAGCATGCCGTGTTGACCGCAAGCGCCGGACCTTTGAGATCCAGGCAATACGCAATGCGGGCCGCCATAATACTCGTGTCGGTGCCCAGCATAGTATGGTGGGAGTAATCCTGCGCGGAGGGATACCCCATCGAGCCTATGAACGTGCCGACCTGTCCGCCCTGGCGGGCATATCCGGCATCTTCCAGCGCCCGGTAGCATTCCTGCAGAACGATGCGCTGCGCCGCATCCATCGCTTCCGCTTCTTTGGGCGATATATTGAAGAACAGCGGATCGAAGTGCTCGATACCGTCCATAGCGCCATACCGGAGGGGCACAGGCGAGGAGGAATGCGCTTGGATGTAAGCGATCCACTCCGGATTGTCCATCATCCGGGTGCAGTCCTTTCCTTGCGAAACGATCTCCCAGAACTCGTCTTGATTAGCAGCCCCGGCGGTGCGGCACGACAGCCCGATGACGGCGATCCCGCCGGAGACGGACCCTGCAGGGTTCGCCTCCGGCGGCCGGGATACACTCCCCTGTTGCTGCGATTGCTGCACCTTCTCCTCCCGGGAAGGTACACCGGCAGGCATTCCGGCCGGTCCGGGAACCGGAACGAAGTCCACCGCGGGACCCGTTATTTTTGCCGCGTATTCTGATGGCACCTTCGTTACCGGCCCGGCGGACGGCAGAGCACCGCTTGCGTGCAGCTGCCCGGCGACATAAACGGCCAACGCTTCGAAATGATGGCATTCGACGAGAATGCTGGTCGGGAGTGACAAATCGAAGCGGACGTTGATTGCTTCCAGCAATTCGACCAAATTAACGGACGAGATGCCAAGCTCCTTCAGCGATTCCGCCTCCAGCAATTCTTCCCGGTCCAAACCAAGGACCTGCCCGAATACGAGCACCAAGCTTTCTCTAACAACATCCAGCCTTTCTTCAAGTGAATCCGGCCTATTCCCAGAAATCATAAGATTGCTCCCTTCAACGGTCTCTCCTGCTGCGTTATAGACGCCGGCGGATAGGGCTTCTGCCCGAGATGCTTCATTTCGTTCAGCGCTTCCGCGTACGGGGTTTTGTGCGCGATTCTGATTTCGTTGAACGATTTCAGCTCCGCTTCGGTCATCGCCGTCTCCTTGCAGAGCTTGAACAGGCAGTAGCTGGTCCAGCCCCGCTCGAGCGAGATGGCGTTATTGGCATAGCTGCGCAGCGAATCACGCGCGACCGGAACTAATCCCTCCGTGTTCCGCTCGCAATCCGGATCGTACAAATAATTGGCGACCCGGGATGAAACGTCGATAATCTCCTCGATAGCCAGGCCGCAGCGCGCCAGCACGCCGGCCCATTCCGCCGCAGTCGCAATCGCAATGCCAATGTCCGCATCAACGATCGGCCCGCGCAGATTCGCGATGAAATCCATCAGCAGCACTTGGCCGTCTTCCGCCAAGGAAGCGGCAATATTCGCGAACAAGGCGGTTTTGTCCGGGATGTGGCAGCACACCTCAATCCCGATGACGAGATCGTAGCAGTCAGGGAAGCGGTCAACCGCGCTGTCCCGGTGATAAATTGCTGCACGGGAGCTTAGATTCAGCCCTTCAATCCGTTTGTTGCCCAGCTCCGCCTGTCCCTTCGAAATGGTATACCCGTGCGCCTGGATATCTGGATACAGCGAAGCGATTTGAATGACATCGGTACCATGGCCGCAGCCGATATCCAGTACGGAGCGGACACGGCGGAAATCCGCTTTATAGAACAATACCTGCCGCAGTTCGATCTGTTTATCCTTGACAAGGGCTGCTTCATCCGGATACCGCTCCGGATTCAGCAGCACCCTGCTCATCGAGAAGCCGGGAATCCGCGATTCGAACGGGCAAAACGTTAAATATTCCTCCTGAAATTCCGCCGAGCGGTCGACGGTGTTGAACGAGTACAGCTCCGCCGCCTTATTGCCGCCGTCCGGCCCCGAAGGAGGCAGGCTTACAGCCGTATGCTGAACGGATACGTTACGGTTCTCTTGCGGCCAACATTTTCTTCTTCTGAAAGGATACCCCGGAGCTGAAACGATTCTGGCGCTTCCGGCTTCGTACAGTTCTGCCCACGGCACCTGCATCCCCCCGGCCCAAAGCGAGGCGAGCTGTAGAAGGTCGTGCTCCCTCACCGCCTTACCGGCTGTCCCGGCAGTGGCGGATGCAGGCGTCTGATGTCCGTGAGTTCCCGAACTTCCGCCATAGATGGCAAGCCCGCCGGGAAGCGTTGCGGCCGTTCCTTCGATATAAGCGCTTAAGCCCTGCACCAACGCTTCTTTCGATGGTGTCACAATCGCAAGACGACATTTCATCGCCTCTCTGCCCACGCTCAGCGTATAAGCCAGGTCGCGCAAAGCGATGTCAGCCGAACGGCCGCTGTCCATATAATCTGCTAATTGCCGGGCCGCCGCCTGCAGGCGTTCATCGTTCTGCGCAGACAAAATAACGGCATAAGCCGCCGGTGAAGGGCACTCCCCCTGCGGCTCCGTTAATGAAGGAATATATTCTTCAATCACGGCATGCGCGTTCGTCCCGCTAATTCCGGTCGTGGATACCGCTCCAAGTCTGGCCTGGCCTGGCCGGGATGTCCATTCCCGCACTTCCTGCGCAATATAAAACGGGCTTTCCTTGAATGAAATCAGCTCGCTCAGCGATTCAAAGCCGGACACCGGCACAATCGTCTTCCGGTGTAGTGCCGTCACCATTGCGATTAGACTGACAACCCCCGAAGCGGCGAAGGTATGACCGATCAGCGGCTTGACGGAACCGACAGCGCAGTGGCCTTTTACATCGCTAAGCTTCCGGAATGCAGACGAAAGAGCCTCCATTTCGATCGAGTCTCCGATCTTCGCGCCAACGCTGTGTGCCATCAAAAAACCGATTTGTTCGGGACGTATGCCGCTGCGTTCATAAATCTGCTTAATCAGCTGCTCCTGGCTTAACGGGTTCGGAGCGGAAATGCCATTCGTCCGGCCGTCATAATTGACACCGCTTGCTTTGATCGTGCCGTAGATGCGGTCGTTATCCGCGATTGCCTTCGACAGCGGCTTGAGGACGACAACTGCCGCCGCCTCGCCCGGAACGAGTCCGTTGGCCCGGCCGTCAAATACGCTGCACGTACCGTCCGGCGACAGCATGTTCGCTTTGCCGAGTCCGGCATACATGCGGGGCGATACGGTTAGGCTGACGCCTCCCGCCACCGCCATGTTGCAGTCCCCGCTCCGCAGCGCCAGGCAGGCTTGATGCACTGCTACCAGGCCGGAGGAGCAAGAAGCCGTCAACGTGAAATTCGGCCCTTTCAAATCCAGCTTGTATGCGATCCGTGCCGACAAGGTTGCATTCTGATTGGAGCTGATCTGCCCTTCCCCTCCGGTGACATCAGCATATTGGCTCTCTTCCGCTCCCACATACACACCGCAGAGCTTCCCTCTGATCCGTTCGCCCATGTAGCCCGCATCTTCCAGAGCATGCCAGGCTTCTTCGAGGAACAGCCGCTGCTGAGGGTCCATCAGCTCCGCCTCTTTGGGTGAGATCTCGAAGAACAAAGGATCGAACCGGTCAATATCCGGGATGAACCCTCCCCATCGGGACACGCTGGTTCCCGGCTCCTTGCGGGGATCGCCGCTATATTTCCTCCAATCCCATCGTTCGGACGGTATTTCCGAAATGGCGCTTGTTTCCGTCACAAGATTGCTCCAGAAGGTGTCAATGTCGGATGCGCCGGGGAACCTCCCGCTCATGCCGATGATTGCAACCGGCTCCGGAATACCGGCAGTTGAAGCGCCCTTCGGCACCTGCGCCGCCGGCTGCGGCGAACCGGACGATTCGGATACCAGGGCAGATTTCTGTTCACCGGAAACCTCACCGGACACCTCGTTGACAACAGGTTCCAGACTTGCCTGCACATCCGCTTCTTCAGCGCGCAGGTAATAGGACCGGACAGCATTCTCATGGCCCGTAAGCAAATATTCTTTTAGCTTCTCAATCGTCGGATAGGCGTAAAATAACGAAGGCCCGAAGTCGATTTCATACTGCTTGGCCAGCAGCCTGGCGAACTGCGTGAGCGAGATGGAATCGAAGCCATAGTCTACGAGATTCTCCCCGGAATCCAGCTTGTTCAGCGGAATGCTGAGCAGGCTGCCGATATGATTCTTCAGATCACGCTCCATGTACTCCTCCAGTCGGAGAGGACCCTGCGCATACTCCGCTGAGCTCCCTGAGCGGACGAAAGATGCAGGCACGAAGTCCGCTGAAGAGGTACCGGTGCCCAGAAAGCGCCCGATTCTTCTGCTGTCCCCGGCAAGTACCAGATAGCGGCCGCCGGCCCTAGAGATGAGATCACTGAATACAGCAAGCCCTTCTTCCGCTTCAAGATACCGCTGTCCGCTCGCTTTCAGATACATGCCGCTCTGCTCTTCCTCCGAGAAGCCCATGCCCCCGTCTCTCCATAGAGGCCAGCCAACGGCAGCCGTATGGCCGCGCCGCAGCCCCTGCTTCCGCAGCGCGTTCCGGTAATCCGCATAAGCCATCTGGAACCGGTTGGCGGCGGCATAGTCACAGGAACCGAAGTCACCCAGTACGGCAGAGGTTGAAGAGAACAGACAGAAGAAGTCAAGCGGCTCCTCCAGCAGCAGCTCGTCCAGGATAGCCGTGCCCTCCGTCTTCGGAAGAAGCACCTGCCGGAATTCCTCCGCACTCTTCTCCATAACGCTGCGGTTCACCTGGATACCCGCAGCGTGAATAACTCCGTTAATCGGGCCGAACCGTGCTTTGGCCCGGGCGATTCCCTCCTGCATACGCGGAAGATTGCATAGGTCTGCCTGCACGTATTCGACACTGCTGCCCAGTGCCTCCAGTGTCCCGAGCTTCTTCTTAATTGTGTCATCCACAGCCGAACGTCCGGTTAGAATAAGCTGAACCCCGTGCGTCCTGGCGGCGTGCTCGGCGAACAGATAACCAAGTCCCCCGCAGCCGCCTGTAATTAAATAGGTGCCCCCCTTCTTCCATACCGGCTGAACACAGACATGATCTGTTGCCCTGCGTACTGTGCAGACGTTACGCTTACCTTCAACATACAGCACATTCCGTACGCCGGAAGAGCGCAGCTCTGCGCCTATTTGCTCCAGCCAATCCTTCATGCCCGCGTCCTGCCCGTGTAATCCGGCCTCCGCCAGCCATACCCCCATAGACGTATCGGGAAGCACATTCCCAAGCGAGCGCTGTATCCCGATCCACGATTCGGCATAGCAGCGCTCAAGCCCGTTCGCAAAGGCAGCCGCAGCTATTAATTTCCGCACCTCGAACTTCGTAGAGGCAAGTGCCTGAATGGTATGAACAAGTGCAGACGGATCTTGAATATGCTGCGGATTTTCGAGCGGCCACATGTAGAGCAGCGCATCAGCGTTACCATACTTGACGGCTATGTCACAGAAAGCATCAGCCAAGGAGGCGCTATCGTCTCCCCGGGCCCTGTACGTATCCTCAAGCCGCTCGCCGCCGTCTGGTTGTTCGCTCACGAAGACGATGCGTGCAGTAGGTGAGCTAAGCCTCACCGCATTGGATAGAATCTGCTGACTCCGGCGGTCCGACAGGAAGCACACAACCGTTTCAAGCTGAACTTGCCCGGCAGCAGGCATTTCTGCCCCGGTCTCTTCCTCCCAGATTTCCTCAAAGATCATGGGTTCGTCTTGCTCCTGCGGCGCCGGGTGACGATTCGGCCTTTCGGCCTGACTGTTCTTCGGGAGTACCAGCTGCGCACCGGCTGTGTCCATGGCAGGTGCCGCAGGGAAGGGACTTCCCTCCATCCAATACCGTTCTCTGGCAAAAGGATAGGTCGGCAGCGATATGCGCCGCGGCTTAGCCGGCAGACCATCATACAGCCCGCTCCAATCCAGACGAAAGCCCTTGACCCATAGGTCGAGGAGCTTGGCGAATTTGCCGTGCCGAATCCATTTGTCCACGGTTTCCTGCATATCCTCATCCGCCGTCAGCGCCGCCAGCACTTCCTGGTTCGCTTTCACATGACCGTGGTGCAGCTCTGGCTGATAGCCGTCCCCGCGCAGATATTCGTGAAGCCGCAGGTGCAGGTCGGCCATTGATAACGCTGTGAACGCTAACCGTTCCTCCATCTCCTCGCGTCCGACCTGCAGCGTATAGGCGATGTCCGCAAGATCGGCATCAGAATAGCCATTCGTTTCGGCCGCCGCTAGCAGACGCTGGACTCTCTCCTTCAGGCGGTCCCCGTTTCTCGCTGACAGCACAATCAGGAACGGACGGCCTGGTGCAGCCGCTGCGGGTCTTTCGCTCCGAACCTCCGGAACAAATTCTTCAACGATCAGATGGGCATTCGCTCCGCCTGCTCCGAAGGAGGAAATGCCCGCACGGCGCGGAAATTCCCTGCGGATGCCGCCGAGCTCCACAGTCGGCCTTTGCCATTCCCCAAGCTCCTGCTGAACGAAGAACGGAGTCTCGCCGAATGTAATATCCGGATTGGTCTCCTGCGCATGCAGAGTAGGCGCAATCTTGCGGTGCTTCAGTTGAAGCAGCACCTTAGCCAGCCCTGCCATGCCCGAAGCGCTTTCCGTATGGCCGATGTTGGACTTCACAGAGCCTATAGCGCAAAACTGCTTGTCGGACGTTTCCCGTTCGTACGCTTTGGTAAGACCGGAAATTTCGATCGGATCGCCGAGCGCCGTCCCCGTGCCATGCGCCTCCACATACGTAACGGTTCGGGCCGGAACGCCTGAGCGCCGCAGCGCTTCTGAGACCGCCCCGCGCTGCGCATCCGGGCTGGGAACCGTGTAGCCGTTCGTCCGCCCGCCTGCGTTCAAGGCGCTTCCCTTCAGAACGCCATAGATATGATCGCCGTCTGCAAGGGCGGCCTCCAGCGGTTTAAGCACGACTGTGCACACGGTCTCGCCATCGACGAAGCCGTCCGCTCTCGCACCGAACGCCCTGCAGGTATCGCCAGGGGAGAGCATGGTTGCGGCCGACAGCTTCAGATAATGGACCGGGTCCGCGATCAGGTTAACACCGCCGACGACGGCGCATTCGCTCATCCCGCTGTAGAGGCTCTCCAGCGCCAGATGCACAGCCGTCAAGGAAGACGAACAGGCTGTATCGACCGCCATGCTCGGCCCCTGAAAGTTCAGCAGGTATGAGACCCGGTTGGCAATCGACCAGTAGCTGGCCCCTGTCGGATAGCTGCCATTCATCACCCCGGCGAATACGCCGACCTTCCGGCTGGTGCTAAGACTTGCAGGCGTATAGCCCGCATCCTCTACGGAAGCGTAAGCAGATTCAAGAAACAGCCGCTCCTGAGGATCCATCTGGGCGGCTTCCTTCGGCGATATGCGGAAAAACATCGGATCAAAGGCATCGATATCCTCAAGAAAGCCTCCCCACCGGGTATACATCGATCCGCTCTTGCCTTTCTCTTCGTTATAATAACTTCGCCAATCCCACCGCTGCGGCGGAATCTCAGAGATACAGCTTCTTCCCTGCTTCACGTTCTCCCAGAATTCGTTCACCCCGCCGGCCATCGGGAACCGGCCGGATAAACCGATGACCGCGACGTCCCGCACGTACGATGGCTTGGATTCCGAATTTGATACCGTCCTCGGTACGGATTCAGGCTCCGTTACCGTCCTGGAAACAAACCGGCGCTTGGTCATCAAGGATGCCGTAGGTGGACGAAGCGGCGCGGAATGTACAGAAGGCGCGGAACCGGCTCCCGGACCGGCAGCAGAAGCTTCCGGTAATCCGGCTGCCACCGCAATGCCGTTCTCCATGCCGACCAGCTTCCGCAATCCGTCCTCCTGCGTCAGAATGAAATGCTCGACCAGCGAATCAATCGTCCTGTGCTCGAAAAACAAGGTTGAGCTGACCGAAGGTAGCGCTCCGCGCAGTGAATCCGTCAGCTGAACGACCAGAATCGAGTCGATGCCGTAGCTTTCGAACGGTTCTGAGGCGTCGATCCGGTGATCCGGCAGCTTAAGCACGTCCCCGATCAGCCGTTTGAAATAGCTGCGGCTTCGCGCGCGCAGCTCCTCCTCCTCCTGCACACGGGTATCCGCAGCCTCCGCAGCAGCCGCAGGTTGGTTCCTTTGGAAGCTAACGGCTTCAACTTTTGCTGCCGCATGACTCGCCTTTACTTCCTTATGAACCTTTGGACTGCCGTCCGGTTGGGCCTGGAGACGTTGCCTTGCGATCCCGTCACTGTGCGCCGCAATAATCTGCTGCCCCTTGTCATGGGCGGCACCGGCCGGGAAGATGATCCGCCCGAACCCTTCCCCGGCGAGAACAGCCTGCCACGTATCTGGAGCAAGCCCCGGACAACCCGGCGCGCGCAGCGCAGCATCTTCATACGCCCACCAGCCTTCCAGCAGACCGAAGGTGATATGGGTGAACAAATCGCTGCGCGTGATTTCGTTCAGCAGCAGAATGCCCCCGCTCCGCAGCAGCGCCTTCGCATTGCGCAGCGCCGTGCGGATATCTCTGGTCGCATGCAGAGCATTCGCCGCGATGACGACATCGTAGACGCCGGCCGCATACCCCTGCTCCTGAATGCCGTTCTCGGCATTAAAGATGCCATAAGCCAGATAAGGATAACGCGGGCCGTATTCCTTCTCTGCATGCTGAAGAAACGCCCGTGAGAGATCCGTATAGGCGTACTCCTGGATCCGGTCCCGGTAAGGCTCCAGCTTGCGCAGCACCCCGCTGCTCGTTCCGCCGGTCCCTGCGCCGATCTCCAGAATGCGGATCTTTGCGGACGGATTGTGCCTGATACGCTGCTCCACATAGGCGACAGCCGTGCCGGCCAATACGCCGTTGAAGTAATCGGCATGGGGATTGTTCTTATATATTCCTTCGACCAGATGCATGGAGGAATTCGGGAACATGACATCTGTGGCCGGCCGCTGCCCGGTTAGAATATCAGGCAGCGCGCGCAGCATCGTCTCCGCCAGGATAACCTGTGCTTCTAACCCTTCGGTGTCCAGCCATTCCTGCCTGCGGCCGCTCCACTCCTGCCAGAGTGCAGCCGTCTCCTCCTCAGGCAATTCATTCAGCGGATCGGACACTCCAGCGTGCTCCGCAAGCAGTTGTACACTTGCCTCCAGCCACTTACCGAACATCGCCTGCCGCTCCAGCCTGCCGTTAGCAAGGGGGGCAGCGGTTGTACGAAGCTGCTTGAGCAGTAGCCGCGCTATCAGCTGTTCCAGCTCACGGGCCGCCGGGCTGCTCAGCGCTTTGGCCTGCCGGGTCTGCCCTTCCTGGATATCATCCGCCATGTGATGGAATATGCCGGCGCCCGGTGAAGCATCCGCTTGTGCGGAATAGACTGAGGCTGCCTGCCGGACATCGATCATTTCCATAGTCCCGGGGTTCGCCGTCCGGACCAGTGCCATCTGATTCACCGGACCGGCCAGCAGCGACTCCAGCGCAGCCATTGCCTCCGGCGGCTCGATGGAGCCGATTCCCCTGTTAGCCATGCGCTCGCTGTATTCCCGGGATGCGACAGCTCCGACGCTTCCCCAATATCCCCAGTTCATCACCTTGACGGCACACGGCCACACTCCTGCCAAATAGCTGGCATATGCATCCTTAAAAGCGCAGCCTGCGCTATAATTGCTTTGTCCTGCGGATCTTGCAAACGCATTGATGGAGGAGAAGAACAGCACGAAATCGAGCGGCTCGTCCCGGAATACTTGGCCTATCCTCACAGATACATCTACCTTGGCGGCAAGGGCCGCCTGGAAACGTTCTTCGTCCATGTTCGCAAGTAACTGATCCCGCAGCACAAGCGCCGCATGCACAATGCCGTTAATGCGGGAATAGCGCTGCTTGATCTCAAGATAAGCGCGCTGAAAAGACTGCAGGTCGGCCGCATCTGCCGTAATATATCCAGGCGCCGGACCCAGAGCCGCAAGCCGGTCGATGCCGGCTTGAATGCCGGAATCCTTCTCCCGCCTTCCAATCCATATCACATTGGCCTGGTAGGTCCGGATCATATATTCGCTCCACGCTTGGCCGATGCCGCCTGCGCCTCCAATTACCACATACACGCCGCCCTCCTGGAAGAGCGTCGGTTCGGAAGCGGCTTCCTGAATCGGGACGAGCTTCTGCTTGTGCCATTCGCCCGTACGGTAGACCCAGGAATTTCCTTGCGGTTCCGCCGGAAGCCTGAACATGTCTTCAACAGGGAACTCCCGGCCCGCTTCCAGATCGACAGCGCGTATCTGCCAGCCCGGATATTCTTTGGCCATTGACCCTGCCAGTCCGTGAACCCCGGCATGTGCCGTCTTCAGCGGGTCACAGGAATGGATGGGCTGCGACTGCACCGTCACCAGCGTCCATTCCAGCGGCTGGCCGCCATATTTTAATTGAAGAAACGCTTTGATCAGGCGGAATACTTGCAGCACCCCGCGCTCCTGCTCCCCAATCCATGCTTCATCAGCAGGGGATTCGATCGTATTCTCCGCTGCAATCCACACCACATGGCGGACCGGACCCTGCGCCTGAAGCCGCTGCGCAATCATATCCGCCGTTTCTCCCCCCATAAGCTCCATCAGGGAAGCACCGGCAAAGTGCTGCATCACCCGGTCGCGTATCACCCCGGGCGTTCCGATCAGTAATAATCCTTCTCCATCCCGTGTATTGTCCTGCTTCATTGCAGGTTTAACGGCATCCCAGACCGGCAGCAGGCTTAATGTCTGCATCTGCGGCTTCGATGCGCTTGCTGCCGCTCCTTCTTCCTGCTGGCGCAGCGCTTCCGGGCCGGTTTTACGAACCGTGAACCCTTTTAACCGGGCACAGACCTTCCCGCTCCGGTCGCATAAATCAATATCGAATTTGTCGGTGCTCCCGTCTGCCGGGCTTCCATCGCTGTAACGGACATGGGCAACCATCCGGGAAGCGCAGGCTCCCGTCACCTCCAGCTCCTCCAAAGCAAAAGGCAGATAGAGCCCCTGGGCGTCCGCTGCCTTTCCTGCGTCAGCCTCAGCGAGGCGCAGTCCTGCCGACGCTTGAAGCGCCGAGTCGAGCAAGCTCGGATGCAGCATATAGGTATCCTCAGTCCCCGCCAGGCAGTCAGGCAGCGTAAGCTCGGCCAGCACTTGTCCTCGGCCGGTGTGCAGCCTCTCGATCCCCCGGTGGCCGGGCCCGTACCCGATCCCCCTCAAGCGGAAGCTTTCATACACGGTACCGGCATCGAACTGCTGCCCGCTGCAGGCCGCATAAAGGGCGTCCAGGTCTAGCAGCGGGGCATCTTCTACCGCATACAGCTCCGCCCGGCCGCTGCTGTAGACCGGCGTACTGCCGTCTTCCCCGTTCCCGTATATGTCGAACATAATTTCATCCCGCTCACCGGGATGGAGTCCGATATGCACTTGAACGGGCTGTGTTCCCGCGATAAGCGGGCGGGGCCACGTTACGCCGGACAGCCGGATGGCTGTCGGCTCGTCCGTCAAGCCTGCAGCCGCGTCTTCTACGGCAGCACGTGCCATCTCCAGCAAAGCGGCGGCAGGCAGCATGGATTGCCCGTTCACCACATGATCCTCCAGATAAAATTCCGCCCCCGTAAACAAAGAAGTATACCGTTGCTCCGCCAGATCCGATGTATTGACATGCAGCAGAGGATGAAGATAAGCCTGCCCGGCACTGCCGCCGGATACATCGGCATGTTCTTGTCCGCCGGCAACCCAATACCGTTCTCTGGCGAAAGGATAGGAAGGCAGCCGCAACCGCCGCGGCAAGAATCCCGAACCGGTGTAAAGCCGGGACCAATCCACTGCCCCGCCCCTCACCCAGAGCCCGAGGAGCTTGTTCCATTTGCCTTTTGCCATCCAATGATCCACTGCAGCAGCCATATCTTCATCTTGGGCGAGCAATGCCATCATTTCTTTATTGCGTCTGATCCCGTCCCGGTATATGTCCAGGGAGGCTGCCGCAGGGTTTTCTGCGTAAGCCGTCAGCTTCTGCACCGCATCCGTCATCGTCGCCGCCGCAAGCGCCAGCCGTTCCTCCATGGCTTCGCGGCCGACTTGAAGTGTATACGCCAAATGCGGCAAATCCGTATCTGACAGTCCTTTGCAGCGTATCGCCTCGACAAGCCGCTTCGCCTGCTCCCGGAGCCTCTCCTCATCTCTTGCGGATAACAGAATAAGCGCAGGATGCACCGGTGTACCCGCAGACTCCCCGTACATTGCCTCCGTGACGGCCGATACGTATTCCTGAATAATGATGTGGGCATTAGAGCCGCCCGCGCCGAATGATGACAGGCCCGCTGTCCGCCGGTGCTCCTTCGCCGTTCCGTCCAGGTTAAGCAGTGGTCTTGGCCATTCTGCCAGCTCCCGTTGAACGGTAAAAGGCGTATTCGTAAAATCGATATTAGGATTCAGCACTTCCGAATGGAGCGACGGCACGAGCTGTTTATGCTGCAGCTGCAGCAGCACCTTGGTGAGTCCGGCAATGCCGGCCGCGCTTTCGGAATGGCCGATATTCGACTTGACCGACCCGATCGCACAAAATTGTTTATCCTGCGTATAGGTCCCGAAGCATTTGGCTAACCCCGCGATCTCAATCGGATCGCCCAGTGAAGTGCCCGTTCCATGCGCTTCGATATACGTGAGTTCCCGGGCATCGAGTCCCGCTTCCCTAAGCGCTTTGCCGATGACCTCCGCTTGGGCGTTCGGATTCGGGACGGTGTAGCCGTTCACCTTGCCGCCGTGATTGACGGCCGTTCCTTTAATCACGCCGTAGATCGGGTCGCCGTCGGCAATTGCCTGATCGAGCGGCTTAAGCAGAACGGCGCCGACTCCCTCGCCGGGCACATAGCCGTCTCCCCCGATACCGAAGCTTTCGCATCGGCCTTTGCTCGACACGAACTGGTTTTGCTCAAGCAATATATATTTGTTCGGATGAACCGATACGTTGACGCCGCCGGCTACGGCCATCTTGCACTCGCCCAGCCGCAAGCTTTGGCATGCCAGATGAATCGCCGTCAGAGAGGACGAGCACATGGTGGCAACCGCCATACTCGGTCCTTGAAAATTGCAATAATACGACACCCGGTTGGCGATGGATGCCGAATTACCCGAAAGTGCCACCGCTTTTCCCTGTATCTGCTCGCGAACACCATACAGCTGATATTCCTCGTACATGACCCCGACGTATACGCCCACACTGCCCGTATGATACGGGGCGGAGGCTCCGCCTGTCAGGCGCACATAGCCCGCATCCTCCATCGCTTCATAGACACGCTCCAGAAAGAGCCGCTCCTGCGGATCCATCATCTCCGCTTCGCGCGGGGAGATGTTGAAGAATAGCGGATCAAATTCGTCGACGCCATCGATAAAACCGCCCCAACGTTCAGCGTTCCGGCCTTCGCTCCCTTTGCGGTGGCGGCTGTTATCCCAGCGCGCAGCCGGAATTCCGGTAATACAATCCCTGCCGTCCTTCAGTACCTGCCAGAACTCCTCCAAGTCCCATGCTCCCGGGTAACGTCCCGACAAGCCGATAATGGCGATATCCTTTGCGGCAGCCGGCAGACCCGCCGCTTCTGCAGCGGTATCCTCGCTATTACCGCGGTGCAGTCTGCCGGATGGCCGGGAGCGGGGCGTGAGCCTCTTCACCGTGCCGTCTTTTGCAGTCTCAGCCGGAACCTTGGCGGCTGCTGTCTCCTTCAGCCCGGCCGGTTCGCCTGACAATGCGGATATCCTGCCCGGGTAAGCTTTGGTCAGATATGCCGCCAATTCCTGCAAATTCCGGTATTCGAAGAACAGAGTCTTCGGCAGTGTCCCGAATCCTTTCTCCATTTCAGCAGTCAGCTGCATCGCTACGATCGAATCCATGCCGTACTCCTCCAAGGAGGTGACGTCATCAATCCGGCTGACCGGCAGCTTGGTCACTTCGGCCAACAACCTGGTGAGGTACCGTACTGCAAAGCCGTAAAGCACATCTATTTCGGCCAAAGTCCCGTCCGCACCGGCGCCGGTCTGTTGTTCCCATGTGGCGGACTGCTGCTTATCGATGTCCAGCATACGGGCAGCGTCTCCCTCAAGTACCAGTACATGATCCTTCTGTGCAGCCCATGCCCGGTACAATGCCCGGATGCCGGAGGCCGTCCGCAGAGGAATCAGGCCTTTGCTTCCAAGCAGTGCTGTCTCCGCTTGTGCCTCCAGCCTCATTCCGCCTTCCGCCCACAGCGGCCAGCCAACCGACAGCATCCGGCCGTTCCGCTTGCCGGACTGGTAGAGCGTATTGCGGAACCCGGCATAAGCATCCATGAAAGCGTTGGCCGCCGCATAATCCGCTTGACCGGAATTGCCTAGACTCCCGGCTGCCGATGAGAAGGCGATAACAAAGTCGAGCGGAAAACCGGTGCTGGCCTCATCCAGATGAACAAGCCCGTCCACCTTCGGTGCCAGCACCTCCTGCAGCTCCGCAGCTGTTTTGTGCATGAGCATACGGTCACGAACCAGGCCCGCGCTATGTACAATGCCGTTCAGCGTGCCATATTCGGAGCGGATGCTGTTCATTAGTCCGCAAACTGCCGTAAGGTCGCTAACATCTGTCTTCACGTAACGGACGCGGGTACCGCTTCTGCGCAGCTCGTCAAGCTCCGCCTCCTTTGCCTTGTCCAGCTCGGAGCGTCCAGCCAGTATAATTGACGGAGCGTCAACAGAACGTGCAATTTCCCTGGAAATAATCAGGCCAAGCCCGCCCGCTCCGCCGGTGATTAGATAGACGCCTCCATCTTTCCAAGGCAGCGAATGAGGGGCATCTCCGCCGGAAATGTCAACCGCCTGGCGAATGGCAACATGCCGCTTCCCATGCTCGTAACGGATATGTTCGTACTCCAAATCTATGCTGTCCTGCTTCAATTTGTACGCGAGGGAACCGGCATTGTCCCCAGGTTCCAGCTCAATCAGCTGCACGGCCAGACCCGTGTTCTCCAGCTGCATCGTTTTCAGCATCCCGAAAAGTCCGGCATACAGCCGGAGCTCGCCCTGGTTCGGGACCGCGAGTTGAATAAGCAGCCTCTCCGCCGGAGAGCTTGGGCCTATGCGCTGAAGATGCTCGAGCAGAGCGGCCGCAGCCCTACGGTAACGGGCGGCCGTCCCCTCCCCTTCATGAGGGAATTGGACGCATTCTGCACCACCCAGATTGGCACGAAGCGCGGCTAAATCGAACGCCTCCTGTCCGCTAAGGACAACGAGATGCTTAACGTCCAGGCCGGATAAACTATGCGTGAAAGCAGCCGGTCGTTCTACCCATTCTTTATGCAGCAGTAATGTGGAAGCCGGTGCTGACTTCGTACCCGTAAGCGTTTCAAGCTCCAACGGACGAACGGATAAGCCTTTTAGCTGAATGAGCACACTGCCCTGATCATCGCAGAGGTCCAAATCATATTTGAGCAGCGGAGAGCCAGTCCCGCTTCCCGGGCTATAGCGGGTCCAGACCCACATCCGTTCCGTGCAGGCACCGTGAATAACCAGCTCTTCCAGCGCGAATGGAAGCAAAGGCTTGCCGGCCGCGCCTGCCGCCGGAGCAAGTCCGATGCAGGCTTGCAGCGCCGCATCCATAGAGCTCGGATGCAGGACATAGGCCTCTGAAGCGGCCGCTTCCGCCGGCAGCGTCAGCCGCGCAAGCGCCTGGCCCTCGCCTAGCTGAAGCCTGTCCACCCCGCGGTGGGCTGCGCCGTATTCGATTCCCATCGACCGGAACAGCCCGTATAGTGCTGGCGCATCCAGACTATCCTCCGCACATTCCGAGCGAACCCGGTCCAGATCCATCCGGGCGGCTTCTACGGTGCCGGAAGCAATTACCGCAGTTCCCTGGCAGTACACAACCGGCTCCTCTCCCGGCGCATGACTAAAGATATCGAATGTAATTTCATTGTCCGTCTCAGGAAAAAGCGCGATATCGACAGCCGTTCCTTCGCCTGCGATGAAGGGGTTAGACCAGACAATATGCTTCAACCGGATACGGAGCGGCCCTTCCGGCATTTCGCCGGCAGACATCGCCACAGCGGCCCGGACCATTTCCAGGTATGCTGTGGCGGGAAGCATACGCTGTCCGTTCACAATATGATCTGCCAGAAAAAACTCGCTGCCGGTAAAGACCGTCCGGAAGCGCTGCTCCCGGAAGTCCGAGACATTCTCGTGGAGCAGCGGATGCAGCAAGGACGAAGCGGACAGCCTGGCACCCGCTGGATGGCCGGTTACCGGTACCCAATACCGTTCTTTGGCAAAAGGGTACGATGGCAGGCTCAGGCGAAGAGGTACGGATTCACCGTACATCCTCTTCCAGTCGACTTCCCGTCCGTGGACCCATGCGGCGGCAGCGGAAGCCAAGCTTTCAGCAGCCGCCTCCGGAACGAGCCGGTCCTCAGCCGCGTCAAATCCCGACCGGCCAAGCCATACTGAGCCGGTGCTCTCTTCTCCCGCTGCCAGCAGGCGCAGCCCGGCGACAAGCTCCGGTAAATCCCTCACCAGGAAGGCAGCGCGTTCTTCCATCGCCTCACGGCCGACTTGAAGCGTGTAGGCCAGCGCATGCAGATCAACGGTGCGGTAATCCGAATCCGGCTGTAAATGGCCGGCCAGCTTGCCGGCATATGCGTGAAGACGTTCCTTGTTTTTGGCGGAGAGCAGTACAAGTGCGGGACACTGGCCGTTCTCACCAAGTGGCGGATTGACCGGGACCGTGCCTGCCGCGTGAGCCGCAGGGTCGTATTCTTCAAGCAGGAGATGGGCGTTGGAGCCGGTGGCTCCAAACGAGCTGATGCCCGCCCGCAGCGGCACGCTTATCTCCTTGCCCTTATCCGTCACAACTGGCCGCTCCCATGCCGCGAGCTTCCGCTGTACATAGAAAGGAGACCGTTCAAAATCGATATATGGATTAAGCTCCTCCGCATGCAGCGAAGGCACCAGCATCCGGTGGTAAAGCTGCAAAATGACTTTCTGAAGCCCGCAAATGCCGGCAGCCGACTCTGCATGGCCGATATTTGATTTTACGGAGCCGACCGAACAGAACTGGGTATCGTCCGTATGGGAGCGGAATGCTCTAACGAGTCCCTCCATCTCTATCGGGTCGCCCAGCGGCGTCCCGGTCCCGTGAGCCTCGATATACGAAACCGACCGCGCGCCGATACCGGCCTTCTGGAGACATTCACCGATCAAATCGGCATGGGCCACAGGGTTAGGCACAGTAATGCCGCTCGCCGAGCCGCCGTGATTGATCATGCTTCCTTTCAGAACAGCATAAATATGATCACCGTCCGCAATCGCCTTGCTGAGCGGCTTGAGCAGAACGGCGCCGACTCCTTCTCCCGACACGTAGCCGTCTCCGCCGCTGCCGAACGTGCGGCAGCGCCCGTCGCTGGCCTGCATGTCCATCATGCCGTAAGTGGCATATTTGGCCGGATGGAGCGACAGATTGACGCCGCCTGCCAATGCGGCTTCGCAGTCTCCGCTCCGAATGCTCTCCATGGCCAGATGAACCGCAGTCAGCGAGGAGGAGCATACCGTATCGACGGCCATGCTGGGTCCATGAAAATTGCAAACATACGACACGCGGTTCGCTATGGGGGCATAGTTCAGCGATAGCGGAAACGGGTGCCCCTGCGCCGCCGCTTCCGCCCCGAGCAGCGCGTAATCCTTATGCATCACACCGACAAATACCCCGACGCGGCGGCGCTGATGCGGCCCTGCCGGTACTGCCAATGAATCCGGCGTATAGCCCGCGTCCTCGATGGTCTCCCAGCAGGTTTCCAGAAACAGCCGCTCCTGAGGGTCGAGCGTCTCCGCCTCTCTCGGCGTAATTCTAAAAAATTGCGGATCGAAGCAATCCGGATCGTCGATGAATCCGCCCCAGCGGGACATCGGCTTCCCCGAGGCGGAACGAAGGCCCGCCAGCCGCTCTGACTTCCAGCGGGAAGACGGAACCTCGCGGATACAATCTTTGCCGGCCGTCAGATTCGCCCAGAATTGTTCCAGGTTCGCAGCGGACGGATATCGCCCGGCCATGCCGATGACCGCGATGTCATCACCGCGAGCAGACGCGTGCGCTGCCGGTTCAGCCGCACCGGAATTCACAGGCCATACGCCGCCGTCTGCAGCCGGCAGATTCGTGCTCAGCTCCGGCTCCTCCGGACGAAGCTGCTCCGGATAGGCAGCTCCCAAATACTGCGCTAAGCGTTCAACCGTCGGGTACTCGAATAGAAGCGTCGGGGAGATGGCCGTCCCGAGACGGTTCTCCACAGCCTGGGCCAGTGTAAGCATGGAGGCCGAATCAAGCCCCATTTCAAAATAGCCCGCCCGCACATCAATCTGTTTCTCGTCCCGGTCCATCCGCTCCGCAATCAGGCTGACGAGAAAACGGCGTGCGGCGGCAGCCGCGCTCTGAGCCGCTTCCATTACGTCCGGCAAAGCTTCTTGCGGCTGCCGGGGAAGGAGCTGACCAGGGCCCTCTGCCTCCCCGCCGCGGACCAGCTTGTTCGTAATATTCTTCAGCTCGCCGATTTGCCGGCCATCCCAGTTAAAAAACGCCAGCGTAAACGACAATAGTCCATCCCGTTGAATTACCGATGAATGCTTGACTACGGCCATACAGTTCGCTTGAATCAGCTCCGCAGCACAAAATGATTCGATGTAGACAGGCAGAAACAGCCGCCGGTCCTCCGCCAATTGCGTGAAGTGTGCCCCGGCCCCGACGCAGCTTCCGTCGAGCAGTGCCGGGTGGAACATGAAGCTATCTGCTTCCCCGAGGCTATCCTGCGGGAGATCCAGGTCCAGCAAGAGCGAATCGGCCTCGTCAAACAGCCTTCCTTCCGCCTTCATGAATCCGGAATGTACAAGTCCGAGAGCCCGGCACTGCTCATAGAGCAGCGCCATATCTGTCCTGCTGCCGGCCGAAGAACGGATACGGTCCGCATCGACCGAATGCTCGAACCGCACCGGCGGGCAGCGGTGCATCTCGGCGGTCATGAAAGGCCCGGCGGACTCTTCCTCCGTCCCGGTAATTTCGCCTTCCACCCGGATTTGCCATTGTCCCTTCTGCGCTTCCAAACAATGAAGCTGCAGCCGGATCTCCTCGTTCTCCCGGACGGTTACGGGGCGGAAGAGGGTAACCTGGCGCAGCTCCAGCTCTGCGCAATCATATCCCTGCTCCCTGAACCATTGGTAACAGATATCAATGTAAGCCAATCCCGGCAGGATGCCGCTGCCCATCACCTGATGATGGGCCAAGATCGGATGATCGCTTTGAAACCGGAATTCTGTTGTTGTCATCCCGCTTAACCCTCCAGTCTTAATCTCTCTGCTCATCCTCGAATCTCATCAGCCGCTTTGGTCTGCTTCAGCCACCAGTTCGGCTTAACCGCGCCTGCGCCGGCATGCTGTTCAATGGCCTCCTCCGGCAACGGAAGCGGACGGCGGACGGCACTCGGTGCGCGCAGCTCCTCCCAGCTCTCCATGATGACATGCGCGTTCGTGCCTCCGTCTGCAAAACTGTTCAGCGCAGCGGTTCTGCGGCCCGGCCATTCGGCGCAATCCCTGCTGAAATAGAAAGGTGACGCTTCGATATCAAAGTGCTTCATCGGCCTTTGGCCGGACAAATACGGAACTTGCTCTCCATGATTCAGCATCAGCACCACCTTGATCAATCCGGCAATTCCTTCTGCACATAAAGGATGACCGATATTCGGCTTGACCGACCCGATGCCAAGCGGCACTCCGCCGTCCTTGCGGTACACGGCCTGAATTGCCTTCAGCTCCAGCAGATCGGTCACTACTGATCCGGAGCCGTTCGCCTCAATGTAACCAATCTCCTCCGGCCGCTTGCCGCTTCTGGCCAGCGCCTGGCGCATCACTTCCTTCTGTGCCTGCAGGTTCGGCACGGCAGGACCTGCCGTCCTCCCGTCATTGTTCACGGCGGCTCCTTTAATGACTGCGTAGATCCGGTCCCCGTCCTTAACCGCCTGCTCTACAGGCTTGAGCAGCACGACTCCCGCTCCTTCCGACAACACCACGCCCTGCGCGCGGCTGTCAAACACGTGAAAGTTCGGCTCCGGGCTTAAGATGCCCCGCTGCTGAAACAGCCGGTGTATCTTACTGGAGGTCAGCAGGCTGACTCCGCCGACAAGCGCACATTCGATTTCTCCGCTGCGCAAGGCCTGGACCGCCAGATTGAGGCCGACAAGCGCCGAAGAGCAGGCGGTATCCAGGACGAGACTCGGGCCGTGGAGATCGAAATACTGCGAAATGTTGGCGGCCAAATAATTCGACCCGACCGCCAGAATCGGATTCCGGGCTTGAAGCAGACTTGCTTCATCAGGATCATGCTTGCTGCGCGCACCGATGTATACGCCTACTGAACGCTCTTTGATCTCCTCCGGCGTATAGCCTGCATGATGCCATGCCTTGAGGCTTTCTTCGAGCAGCAGCAGTGCCTGCGGGTCCATCGCTTGCGCATCTTCATTCGATAAACGGAATACAGAAGCCGGCATCGCCTGCGGCCGGCCGAGCAGACCGGCATAATATAGCTCCGGCCCCGGCCAGCGCCCCGCCGGAACAAGGCGGATGGCGGAGCTTCCCTCTGACAGCAGGCGCCAGTAGTCGTCCAGCGTCTCCGCTCCGGGAAAGCGGCAGGACAAGCCGATGACCGCGATATTCGGCGCATCCGTGCACGAATCTATCATTCGGCCTGCGGCAGCAGTCTGCGGCAGCGGTCCTGATAACGGTACCGGCGGCTGCTTCAAAGCGGCAGCCGGTTGAAACAGGCGGCTGTCCCCTTGGCCCGGCAGCTCCATCGCTTCCCTGCTGTGAGCAGCGAACGAATCACCGTGATTGTCTGCAAGCCACGCTGATAAGGAACGGATGCTCGGGTGTTCATATAGGATTGACGGGTCCAGCTCAGTGCCGGCCCCCTGCTTAATAATTCGCAGCACCTGCGCCAGCATAATGGAATCCACGCCATATTCGGCAAAAGGCAGTTCGGGATCAAGCCGCAGCGGGTCAAGCTTCAGCTCTTTCGCGAATACGCCTGTTACGAATGCCCCTACCGCCGGCAGCACACTTTCTGCATCCCGCTCTTCTTGCGGCACAGGCTTCCTTGCCTCAATCCGGGCGTCCCCCAGCTCACGCAGGCTGCGCAGCAGCAGCCTCTCCGGCTTCCAGCGCCGGGGATCGACCACGGCCGGCAGCACAACTGGTCCCAGGCCGCCGGACAAAATACGGTCCAGCATCAGTAAGCCCTCGGAATCCGTATGCGTAAGCATTCCCGTCTGTTCATAAGCACGGCTCTTAACCTCGCCGAGGCCTGTCTCCTTCCAGCTCGGCCACTGGATGCTGATCACCGGGCATTCCCCGCTCCATGCCTGTGCGGCGTAATCCATATACGCATTAGCCATCGCATAATCGCTCTGCCCCGCCGCCAGTGTCGGCACGATCGCTGACACCGACGAGAACAGCACAAAAAACTGCAGGGGCTCCTCTCTCATGCAGCGGTATAAGACATTAAGGCCCTTCACTTTCGGCGCCCACACCTCTTCCATCCTGCCGCCTGATTTGCGGATAAATGCCGGCGTGTCCAAATTGCCCAGTCCGGCGCAATGAAGCACGCCGCCGACCCCGCCCCAGGCCGCCTTCACCTCGCTTATGCAGCGGCGTACGGCCGCCTCGTCGGTCAAATCAAGGGCCAGCACCTTCACCTGAGCCCCGAGCGACTCCAGTTCGCGGACCATCCGTATTTTCTGCCCGGTCGGACTGGCCTCGTCCGCCGTATAGTCATCCCACTGTTCGCGGGGCGGAATGGCTTCGCGTCCTGTCAGCACCAGCCTGCGTACACCCCGGCTTCTGACAAAATGCTTCGCGCATAAGGCCCCAATGCCGCGGGTGCCTCCTGTAATCCATAGCGTATGCCCCTCCGGAAACGGGCCGGGCGCCTCTTCTCCGCAATCCTTAGGCAGCTCAGCCAGGCTGGCGCGGTACCGCATCCCTTCTAGATAGCGTACCTCGGCATCTTCGCTGTCTGTCAGCAGCTCAGCCGCAATCGTCTCCGCCATAACGTGCCCCCCGCAATCCGGCGCGAAGTCGACGTGGCGAGAACGCAGGTGGCTGTATTCACTCTGCAGCATCCGGTATAAACCCGCCCGCATAGCCCCGGCCAGATTGACCGGGCCCTGCTTCTGCCCATGCGTTGCTTCCAGACCCGTGGTCACGCCCAGAAGCATCATGCCGTCACGCGTCCCTTGCTCTATCAGCCGCTGAAGCCAGGGAATCCAGCCATCCGGCTCGTCAGTCTGTTCTTTCCCACAGCCGGTCAAGTCGACGACGTATGAGTAGACATGCTCATCCAGCTCAGAGCGAAGCTCTTCGGAGCCCAGTATCCGGGCAGCTGGCAACTGCCGGGCAAGCCGGAGAGCAAGCGGTCTTGTCTCCTCCGTCGTGAGAATAGCCACAGCTCCGGACAGGCTGCGGATAGATACCTGCGGCGGACACAGCTCCCACTGCTTTTGCAGCATCCGCATGCTCCGCTCGGCCGGTAGAGCCCCGCCATCACGGCGGGCAGACATAGGCGGCCATCCCTGTTGTCCAACTGCATGATCGTCTGGAACAGCCATTGAAGGCAGCCAGTACCGTTCCTTCGCGAACGGATAAGACGGCAAGCTGAGCCGTTTCGGAACATTGCTCCCATACAACTGTTTCCATTCAATACCGACGCCGTTTACCCAAAGCTGCGCGATTTTTTCCAGCTGTCCTTTGCTCAGCCACCGCTGCAGCAGCTCGCCGAAATCTTCATCCGCCCGGAATACGGAAGCCAGCTCGCTGCTTGGCTTGACCGCCCCCCGGAACACCGATGCAATATTCTCTTTCCCCTGCGCAATTTGTTCGAGCTGAAGGATCAGCTCCCGGCTGCTGCGGGCAACGCAAATCACGCGATCGTTCATCGGCTCGCGTCCCACTTGCAGTGTATAGGCTATAGCTTCAAGGTTCTCTGCATCCAGCCGGCCTGAACCTCCGGACTTTTCAACGGCGGGTGAAGCGTCTTCCTCTTCTATACCCGCCGTCCCTTCGGCAATCCGTTTCGCCACGGCGGCAGCCGAACGAAGCGCCAGGATCGTCTCGCTGACGAGCTCTATGCCGAAGGCAGTCTTTAATTTATCGTGAAGCTGGATGAAATGGACCGGCTCCAGTCCGTATTCGGACCAGTCCTGCTCCGCATCGATGATTCCGTCCTTCATCTGAATGATGTCCGAGACGATGCTGCATACCCGGTGCTCAGCCGTTTCCAGAATAGCGGCGCCATGCTGCTTCCCGACTGCTGCCGCCTTCTGTTCAGGCAAGGAGGCTTGCAGAAAAGCAGCCAGCTTGGCGGCGTAAGCTTGCAGACGCTCCTTATTTTTGGCTGACAGCGGTATCAGGTATAGCCGTTCTCCCGGCTCAAGGCCTGCTGCGTTTACTGGCTTGACCATGTCCGGTTCCGGCATGTATTCTTCAAGGATGATATGGGCATTCGATCCGGTCGCCCCGAACGAGCTGATACCAGCGCGCCGCGGGAAGACCGTCTCCTTGCCGCCGATAACGGCCTTCGGCCGATCCCAATGCTTCAATGTCCGCTGAATATAAAAAGGTGAGCCGGCAAAATCAATGTACGGATTCGGCTCCTCCGCATGGAGTGAGGGCACCAGCTTCTCGTGGTACAGCTGCAAAATTACTTTGTGCAGCCCGCCGATGCCGGCTGCCGATTCCGCATGGCCGATATTGGACTTGACCGAACCGATTGAGCAAAACCCGGTGTCGGATGTGTAATCCCTGAACGCCTTGACAAGCCCTTGCATTTCAATCGGATCGCCAAGTGACGTCCCCGTCCCGTGCGCCTCGATATAAGAGATAGTCCGCGCGTCGATGCCCGTTTTGTCCAGGCATTCGCTGATCAATTCAGCCTGGCCGACCGGACTGGGCACCGTAATTCCGCTGACCGTACCTACATGATTGATGACGCTGCCTTTAATAACAGCATAAATAGAGTCTCCGTCCCGGACCGCCTTCCGAAGAGGCTTGAGCAGCACGGCGCCGACGCCTTCACTGGACACGTAGCCGTCCCCGCCCTCGCCGAATGTACGGCACCGGCCGTCGCTGGCATGCATATCCATCAGGCCGTAGGATACGTATTTATTCGGATGCAGGGACAGATTCACGCCCCCTGCCAATGCAACCTCACACTCTCCGTGCCGGATGCTCTCAGCCGCCAGATGAACCGCCGTCAGTGAAGAGGAGCATACTGTATCGATGGTCATGCTGGGACCGTGGAAATTGCAAAAATAAGAGACCCGGTTAGCAATCGGCGCATAATTGAGCGACAAAGGAAACCTATTGCCCTTCGCCGCCTCTTCCGCTCCAAGCATTGCATAGTCCTTATGCATCACACCGGCAAATACACCGACCGGCTGCCGCTTATGGCGGCCCCGGGGTTGAACGAGCGTACCCGGTGTATATCCCGCATCCTCAACCGTTTCCCAGCAGACCGTTAAAAACAAACGTTCCTGAGGATCCATAGTCTCCGCTTCCCTTGGGGAGATCCGGAAAAATTGCGGGTCAAAGCAATCCGGATCGTCGATGAAGCCGCCCCAGCGGGACACCGGCTTGCCCGAAGGCGAAACAATATCCTTATAGCTTTCCCATTGCCAGCGGGTGGACGGAACCTGGCGGATACTATCCTTGCCCGACTTCAAATTGTCCCAAAAGGCGGCTAGCCCGTCCGCGTCGGGATACCTTCCGGCCATCCCGATAATAGCAATGTCACCGTCTGCACCGGCATCTGGCGACGGCAGGGCGTTCGCTGCCGCTTGTTCCCCGCCTTGCGGCTCGCCGGCGGACCTGAAAAACGGGATGTTTCCGTACGTATCCTTCCCGTACGTTTCCTTCTCGTACGCCTCCTTCCCGTACGTATCCTTCCTGCCAAAACAACCAGAATAGGCCGATGCCAAATAGTCGGCCAGCTGCACGGCCGTCGTATGCTCGAACAGCAGCGTTGGCGGCACAGCGTCTCCGATCTCATTTTCGATGGCATTCGCAATGGCAAGCAGGCCTGACGAATTCAGACCCAGCTCGTAATAGCCGGCATGGGGATTCAGCTCCTCTTCCGTCTTCTGCAGCTGTTCCGCCAGAAGCTTCCGCACGAGCTTCAGCGCTGCCGCAGCCCCCGCCGCATGGCTCTGCTGCTGTTGTCCGTCCGGGCGAGACTCCCCGATAATAATTTCCGCTCCTGTATTGTCTTGGCGAATCAGCTTCATTGTGAAGTTCGTCAGCTCAGCTACTTTACTCCCTTGATTATCGTAATAACTGATCGTCATCGACAGCAGCTCTCCCCTTTGTTGGACGGACGAGGAGAGTACCTTGGCGGAACAGCCGGTCTGCAGCAGTCCCGAAGCGCGGAACGATTCGTAAAATAACGGCAGCAGCAGACCTTTCCCGGTCTGTAATCCATCCGAGAACAAGCCTCCGAGAATCCCGGCCCCGCTTCCGTCCAGGAGTACGGGATGGAACATAAATTTGTCCGCCGTCAGTAGCGCCTCCTCGCTGACAGCCGTTTCCATGATATAGGCTTTGTCTGTTGCCCATAACGTTCCCGCAGCTTTCATGAAACCGGTATGCAAGACGCCGCGCTGCGTCCACTCCTCGTACATCCTGCCCAGATCCCGGGAACGTGCCGGGGACGACTTGTATTCGTCCGGATAGAGCTGTTCATCGAACAGTACCGGCCCGATCCGGTGCATTTCTGCCGCTGCATATAAAATTTCCTCACCGGAGCATATTCCGCTGCGCCGGCTCTCGCCCCCGAAGCGTACCGTCCAGCGGCCTTCCGCGGTTTCCGTCACCTGGATGGTGAGTACAATATCCTCGCCGGGCCGGGCTGTCAATGGCTGATGGATGGACAGATTCCGCAGTTCAAGCTCATTGAACCGGTATTTGTACTTCCGGAAGATTTGATACAGTATATCGATATAGGCCTGGCCTGGCAGAAGCGATTGTCCGCAGACCTGATGATGCCGAATCATCGGATTATTTTGATTAAAGACCAGCTGCTGCTTCATTCGTGATCCTCCTTTAGGCGTACGATTCCCAGATGATCGGTTCGCTCTCCTCTTCACCCGGCTGCGAATCGTCAGTCCCCTCAAGCCCGGTGGTGGCGCCCGGCCCTCCATCCGGCTCCATAGCCGGCAGCGGCAGCGGACGGCGGAGCGCATCCGGCCCGCGAAGCTCCTCCCAGCCTTCGAGGATGATATGCGCGTTCGTGCCTCCGTCCGCAAAACAGTTCAGCGCTGCGGTACGGGGACCCGCCCACTCCTGATGCTCCCTGCTGAAATAAAAAGGCGAAGCGCCGATATCGAAATGCTTCATCGGCGTATGGCCGGACAGGAACGGAACATACCCCCGGCGGTCCAGCATCAAGACAAGCTTAATCAAGCCGGCGATGCCTTCTGCACACAGCGGATGTCCAATGTTGGGCTTGGCAGACCCGATGCAAAGAGGCGGTCCGCCTGCCTTGCGGTACACGGCTTGGGTCGCCTTCAGCTCCAGCAGATCGTTCACCTCCGATCCTGACCCGTTCGCTTCGATGTAGCCGATCTCCTCCGGCTGCTTGCCGCTCCGGGCCAGTGCCTGGCGCATCACTTCTGTCTGCGCCGTATAATTCGGCGCGGCCGGTCCCGCTGTCCGTCCGTCATTGTTCACGGCAACTCCCTTAATGACCGCATAAATCCGGTCTCCGTCTATCAGCGCTTGCGCTACAGGCTTAAGCAGTACGATTCCTGCTCCTTCCGACAGCACCACGCCACTCGCTTTCCCGTCGAAGATATGGAATTGCGGCTCAGGACTCAGGATTCCGCGCTGCCGGAACAGCCAGTGCGATTTATCGGATACGAGCAGACTGACACCGCCGACAAGCGCGCATTCGATCTCGCCGGCAAGCAGTGCCTGTACCGCCACGTTCAAGCCGACGAGCGCCGACGAGCAGGCCGTATCCAAGACCACACTCGGACCCCGAAGGTCAAAATATTGCGAAATGTTAGCCGCCAAATAGTTCGTTCCGACCGCCAGAATCGGATTCCGGGCCTGGAGCAGGCTGGCTTCGTCCGGCTCATGCCGGCTCCGCGCGCCGATATAGACTCCGATGCTGCGCTCCTTGATCTCCTCCGGCACATAGCCTGCATGATGCCATGCCTTCAGGCTCTCCTCGAGCAGCAGCAGCGCTTGAGGGTCCATCGCGTTCGCGTCTTCCTCGGACAGGCGGAAATGTGAGGCAGGCATCGTGCGCGAACAGTCAAGCAGCCCTGCATAATCAGCTGCTCCACCCGTCCAGTTATCCCGGGTTACCGTTCGGATCGCCGACCTTCCCTCTGACAATAGCCGCCAGTAGCCGTCCGGTGTCTCCGCTCCCGGGAAACGGCAGGACAGGCCGATGACCGCGATATCGGCCGGCCCCGTTCCTGTCCTCACTGCCGTGGCAGGAACGGGGTCTGCCTTTGGTGCGGGAGTCGGTTGAACCGGCTGCTTCTCCCGGCCGTTTAGCGTCGCTCCGAGAATACCCTTGTCCTTATCCGAAGCTTCTTCTTCCGGATTCGTTGCTGCCCCCAGGGAGAACGATGCGCCGTGTTTATCCGCCAGCCATTCCGACAGCAGGCGGATAGTCGGATATTCATATAGTACCGACGGGTCCAGATCAATGCCGGCCGACTGCCGTACGGTCCGCAGCACCTGGGCAAGCATTATGGAATCGACGCCGTATTCGGTGAACGGCGTATCGGGATCAAGCCGCGACTGTGCAAGCTTCAGTTCCTTCGCAAAGATGCCGGTCAAGAGTGCCGACGCGGAATACAGAAGGCCTTCTCTCCCGTCTTGTCCGTTATTATGGGCCGTCCCCTGCCGCACAGGCTGAGACTGCGGTTCCCCCTGCCCGCTCCCCAGGCTGCGCAGCAGCAGCTGTTCCGGCTTCCAGCGCTGCGGATCGATGACGGCCGGCAGCACGACCGGTCCAAGGCCCCGGGCTAGAATACGATCCAGCAGCCTTAAGCCTTCGTCATTCGTATGCGACAGCAGACCACTTTGCCGATAGATCCGGCTCTTCACTTCGCCTATGCCCGTTTCCTTCCAATTGGGCCACTGGACGCTGACAACCGGGATTTCCCCGCGCCATGCCTGTGCCGCGTAATCCATATAAGCATTCGCCATTGCATAATCACTCTGTCCGGATGCAAGCGCCGGCACAATGGACGACACGGACGAGAACAGCATGAAGAACTGCAGCGGCTCGCTTTTCATGCAGCGGAGCAATACATCCAGCCCCGCTGTTTTTGGAGCCAGCACCTCCCGGATGCCGCTGCCTGATTTCCGGATAAACGCCGGCGTCTCCTGATCGACGATCCCGGCGCAATGAAGCACGCCGCCGATCCGGCCCCAGGCGGCTCTGACTTCATCGAAGCAGCGGCGTACCGCCTCCTCATCGGTCAGATCAAGGGACAGCACTTTCACCTCGGCCCCCAGTGCCTCGAGCTCTCTTACGGCCCGGATTTTCCGCCCGATCGCGCTGTCTGCATCCGCCTCGTATGCCTCCCACTGCGCCTGGGGCGGAAATGCTTCCCGCCCCGTCAGCACCAGCCGCCTAACACCCCGGCGGTTGACGAAGTGCTTCGCACAGAGCGCCCCTATGCCTCGGGTGCCCCCGGTAATCCACAGCGTTTGCCCTTCCGGAAACGAGGCGGGCGTAGCTTCTCCGCTATCCATAGGCAGCTCACCCAAGCAGGCGCGGTACCGCGTCCCGCTTAGGTAGCGCACCTCGGCCTCCTCACTATCCGCCAGCAGCTCAGCGGCAATCGTCTCAGCCATAATAGGCTCACCGCAATCCGGCCCGAAGTCGACATGCCGTGAACGAAGATGACTGTATTCGCTCTGCAGCATCCGGTACAAGCCGGCCCGCACAGCACCCGGCAGATTGGCCGGGCCATTCTCCGCCTCCAGCCCCCGGGTTACGCAGATCAGCGTCAGACCGTCCCGGCTCCCGAATTCGACCAGCCGCTGAAGCCAGGTTATCCAGTCTTCCGCCTCATCGCTCCGCTGCTTCCCGCAGCCGATTAAATCAATGAGACCCGAATAGACCGCTTGCTCCGGTGCGGGCTTGTCCAGCTCGCCGCGCAGCTGCTCGGGGCCGATGATCCGGGCCGGAGCAAGCTTATGCGACAGCAGCAGCGCTAACGGCTTCGTCTCCTCCGACGCCAGAATGGCGACCGTTCCACGGTTGCTACCCGGCTCTGCCCGGAGAGGGCAAGGCTCCCATTCCTTCCGCAGCATCCGCAGGCTGCGCCCCGCATGCGCGTCTTCGCCATTACGCTGCGCCTCCTGCCGGTGCTGTTCCGCCGCCGCGATGCCCCCGGCACCTTGTACAGGCGGCAGCCAATACCGTTCCTTCAGGAACGGATACGTCGGCAGGCTGATCCTCCGGGGCTTGCGGTCCCCATACCATGCGTCCCAGTCCGCCGCCGCCCCTTGCACCCACAGCTCAAGCGCCGGCTTCGCCTTCTTTTGCCGGATACAGCGGTTCATCAGGGGTGTCAGCTCCTGCTCCAGCAGGCGCCGGTCGGTGAGTGCGCGGCCTGTAATCATACCGTCTCCCCCGCCAGCAGACAGGTAACTGTTCAATGCATCAATAACCGCTTTTCTGGAATCCGCCTGAAAAGCAAGCCGTACCTCCATTGCATCACGGCCAGTCTGCAGCGTATAGGCAACATCGGCCAAATCGATCTGCTCCCGGGAAGCGATCACAACAGCCAGGCTTCGGGCGTAGTCCGCCAGCTGCTCACCGCTTTTGGCTGACAGCACGAACAACGGCTGAACGCCCGTCCCGGCGGAAGGTCTCTTGTCGTTATATTCCTCAAGGACAAGATGGGCATTGGTTCCGCTGAAGCCAAACGAACTGACCGCCGTGCAGCGCGGCGCTCCTTCGCGGCTCTCCCAGTCCTTCGTCTCCGTATTCACATAGAACGGCGAATCTTCGCAGGAATAATGCTCATTCGGCACCCGGTAGTGCAGCGTCGGGACGAGCTTCTTATGACGCATAAGCAGCACGGCCTTCTGGATGCCGGCGATGCCGGCTGCCCCGGATGTATGGCCAATATTGCTTTTCACGGAGCCGATAGCGCAATAGCCTTTACGGTTCGTTCGTTCCTTAAATACGGCCGATATTGCCTCAAGCTCGATCGGATCGCCCAGCTTGGTGCCGGTTCCGTGCATCTCCACATAACCGATGCTCTCCGGATCAATGCCGTATTTCTCATAGATATCCCGCACAAGCTCCATCTGGCTGCTCAAGCTCGGCGCGGTGATGCCGTTCGTTCTCCCGTCCTGATTGACGCCCGATCCGAGAATGACACCATGAATGGAGTCACCGTCCGCCTCTGCGTCTCCCAGCCGTTTCAGGACGATGGCGCCGACTCCTTCGCCGGGTACGAACCCGTTGGCACTGTTATCGAAGGCATTGCACTGCCCGTCAGGTGAGAGCATGCCCGCATCGCACATCGAAACGTACGTTTCCGGGGTCAAATATAAGCTCACGCCGCCGGCCAGTGCCATATCGATTTCCCGGTTCAATAACGCCTGGCAGGCCAGATGAACAGCAACAAGCGAGGAGGAGCAAGCCGTATCAATCGGGATTGCCGGCCCCTTCAGGTTCAGGTAATAAGCCAAGCGGGCGGCCGCTATGGCGTGGCTGCTTCCCGTCGTATGGGCAAAGCCAAAGCCGGAAGACATGTCCGCCTTTCCTCTCTCTCTGCACAGCGCCCCATATTCGCTGCTCATGATGCCGAGATATAGACCGCACTTCATGCCGTCCAGCCGCTGCGGGCTATATCCGGCGTCTTCAAACGCCTTGTACCCTTCCTGCAAAAACAACCGGTGCTGCGGATCCATCCATTCCGCTTCCGTCGGCGATATATGAAAAAAGAGCGGATCGAAATCCGCAAAGTCTTCGAGCATTCCCAGCCATTTGGCATATATTTTTCCTTTTTGAGGATGCGGATTGTAGTAGTTGCCGGTATTCCAGCGTGACGGAGGAATCTCCTTGACGGAATTCCTTCCCGCCGACAAATTGTCCCAATACTGCGGCAAATCGTCAGCCTCCGGATATTTGCCGGACATTCCGACAATCGCGATGGCTTCCCGGCCGGCAACCGTCCGGTCCGCAGGCTTATTCCGCCGCCCGTCTATGTTCGTATACGATTCGGCTGCGGCTGTCTGTCCTTTGCCGGATGCCAGAAGCGCCTTGGCTTCATCCGGCCGGATTTCCTTTCGCATCAGCGCCTGCAATATCTGTTCCGCATTCATCGGCATTCCCTCATTTGCCATAAATTCAATTCCCGAACAAGTTCATAATCCGGTCCCGCACTTCATCCTGAAAGAATGTCTTGGTGTGCATGTCAAGCTCCTGCTGCACCACTTCCGGAAGCTCCCTGCGCAGAGACGCGGTCAAATGGTCTTTGAGCGTTATTAAGGATATTCTTGGTTTCTCCGCTAACTGTCTGGCTACGCCGTACGCATGCTCCAGCACTTCATTCCTTGGCAGTACAGGGAACGGAATACCTCTTCTCTGCAGCTCCGCGCCCCGATAGCTGCCTGCGCTGAGGAGCATTTCCTGCGCCAGGCTCATGCCCAGTTTACGGGGTACGATCAGCGTGGAGCCGAAGCCGGGCGTAAAGCCGTATTTCATAAAATTCGTATTGTATACGCTTTCCAAACTAAGAATGACTATATCTGAAAATAACCCGAGCACGAATCCGCCGCCAATTCCGTGACCCTGCATGGCGGATATCACCGGGATTTTGCAATTTAAGGCCAGGCTGTACACATCGAGATCGGTGAACCGGGCGCGGCCTTCATGAAGGCTTAGCAGTGACTCACGGGTACCCCCGGAGGCAAAGTAGCTGTCGTATCCGGTCAGAATGACCGCTTTGCCATCCGGATTGGCATCGATCTCCGCAAAGGCCGACCGCAGCCCGGCGATCAGCTCTCCGGAGAACATATTCCGGTTAGCACGGTCCTCCATCGTAATTTGGAAAATGCCTGCTTCCGCTTCATCCAGCCGAACGACCGAAAAGAACATTGCCATCAGCCCCCCCAGCTGTATTCTCGGTGATAATCCCGGACCTGCACAAGCTCCAGCCGGCCTTTACCCCGCAGCGCCTGCCAAGCCTCCGGGATCAGCTGTGAATGGGGTTTCGCATTACGGGTTCCGAATTTGATCGCCTGCGTATCCCGCAAGAGCTCATCGTATTCCGCCATTGACAGCGGATAACGTTCGCCCAGCGCCCGTTCGATGCCGAAACGCCGCTGCCGCCGCTGGCCTTCCGCCGTCACGACACCGCTATAAAACTCGGAGCAGCATCCCGAGCCGTAAGAGAAACAGCCGATTCGCCCCGGCGTCTCGAAGCTGCCCTGGTCGATGGTGCCGGCGAGAGACAGAAACAGGGTCGCACCCATAATATTGCCTACCCGCTGGCAATAGCTGATTCCCGGCATGACACGCCGGAGGAAATCCTCCTCGATTTCAGCTTGACCCGCCTTCGCTTCCTTTCGCATCATGGTGCGGTGGGCGCCTTTGACCATTCCGCCGAATGGCGTATGGCTGGCCAGATACTGGAACGTACTCCGGTAATCCGCGCCGATTACCCGCTTTTTGTATTCCTGGAACGTTTGCTGGCAGCAATCCAGGTAGGAGAGCAAGGATAGATCCACATCGCCCGCCTCCGTATCCGGAACAGGGCGGCAGGTATCCATCACTTCATATCCGTAATAACCGTTCGCTCCGATATCGGCTTCGAATACAGCCGGATTCTCGCCGACCAGCACCGCTGCTGCACCCGAGCCACCGCTCGGTTCAGCGAACGACCAGTCTGCCCCTTCAGCCTCGGCAGCGTCAGCTGCCGAGAACCGGGAGATGTCCGTCGCGATCACCAGCGCCTTGGCTCCGGGCGAGGTTTGCGACAATACGAAATTGACGGCCATCTGGAATCCTGCTGTACCGGAATAACAGGCCTGTTTGATTTCGAATAGCCGGCAGTTCCGGCTTAAGCCCAAATAATGATGGATGTAGGTGCTGAGCGATTTGCCGAAATCGATGCCCGATTCCGTGCAAGTCACAAGCAGCTCTATCCGCCCGATCTCCTCCGGTGTAATATCATCGAGGAGCGGTTTGGCGGCGTTGACGCCGAACGTAACTGCATCCTCGTAGGGCATCGCCACCGTTTTTTCCTTCACCAGCAAATTCTCGAACCGGGAGGTGTCCAGGCTGCGGAATTTGGCCAGCTCGAGAACATCCAGGCTGGCTGACCCGCCGTACACATTCATCGCTTCGATTCCAACCGAGACCATCGTATCGCACTCCCATCGTTTATTTTGAAGCTTCCGTATAGCGAAGCTGCTGCAAGTAATGACCGGCTTGGCCGCTGTCGAGCGTCCCCGTGTATACCTTATCCAATATCTCGTCGACCGACAGCTCGGCCTCAGCCGTGCCCGCGTTAGGCGGACCTTCCTTTTCTGCCTGCTTTTCCTGAACGTATTCCGCAAAATCATACAGCGTCGGATAGGCGTAGATTTGGGTTGCCGTTATTGCTGTACCGAACAGGCGGTTAACCGTCTGAATCCATTCCACGCCGATGACCGAATCCAGCCCCAAATCAACAAATTTCCGGGAAGGATCAATCTCTTCAGGCTTCATATACAAAGCTTCCGCCAAGCTTACAGCCAGCTGCTTCAGCAGAACCGACGGCCCTGCGGATGGAGCGGACACCGGCGGGTGAAGGACGGCTTCCTCCTTCGGCAGATCAGCAATACGCCCCTTGGATGATGCGGATATCAGCTGGACCAAATACCCGGAAAAATCCCGTAGTGTCGGATACTCGTACACTTTCGTTGCCGGAATTTTCGTGCCGTACCGTTTGTTAAGGGTCTGAATCCATTCGACCCCGATAATGGAATCCAGCCCGAAATCAACGAACTTCCCGACCGGGTCGATCTCGCTGCGCTTCATGTAGAGCGCCTCAGCCAAGCTAAGTGCCAGTTCTTCCTGTAACACGTGCTCGTTACCGGCTTCGCTCAGGTCCGTCCTGCGCTGCGGTTCCCTGCTGCTGGACGCTCCGGCGGTAGGGGGCAGCAATTCGGAGGAAAACTTGAGCGAGATGAACGGTCTGGAACGGTCTGCCGCTTGTACGGTGCTCTTGGACCCGTATTCGGTTACGGGCCGCAACGCTGTTATCCCCCGCAGCTCCGAAACTTCCTGCGTGCGGGCTTCAGCCGGTGTAGCCGTCTGCGGCTCTACATGCGGCTTTGCCGCGGCCGGAGCGGAGTCCGCCGGATATGAACCGGACTCGTACCCAACCGGTGCAGTGTCCGGCGCTTTCGGCTGCTGCTCCGAGGCCACTTTGCCCCTTCTGTCACCAATCCAATACCTCTCCCGCTGGAACGGGTAGGTCGGCAGTCCAATCCGGGGAACGGGAACGCCGGCGTACATCGCCTTCCAATCGAGATCGTAGCCTGCGGCGTACAGCTCCGCCAACGCATTAAGGCCGTTCTCCAGGGCCGCGCCCCGTACCGATTCTATTTCCCTGATAATGCCTTGTCCCAGCTCTTCGAAGAGCGGTTGACGGCGGAATTTCCCATTCACGCCAAGGTGCCCGGCACTGAAATACCCGCCCGAATCGCGTCCTTCAAGCAGCGCCTCGAGCTTATCCTTCATGTCTTCCCGGCTCTGAACGACGAAGGCGGCCCGTGCCCCTGCGAAATGCTCCCTGCCGTTCAGCAATGCGGCGCATACTTCGGCGATCCGGTACGATTCTCCATTCCGTTCGAGCCATAGCAGTAAAGCTCTCGCCCGGTTCTGTAACGCTTGCTCCGATTTAGCGGAGATGCACAGCAGTGCGTGTGTACGGTCTGGCGGGGACAGAATCTTCCGCTCCGGCGCTTCTTCCACCAGCACATGGGCATTCGTGCCTCCGGACCCGAAGCTGCTGACGCCTCCCCTGCGCAGCGGATGACCATCCGGCAAAGGCCAGGACTGCTGCTCCGAGGCAACGAAGAAGGGGGACTGGTCTAGCGAGCAATGCGGATTCAGCTCATGAAAATGCAGTGAAGCCGGAATACTCCGGTTCCGCATGCTGACCACAAGCTTAAGCAGCCCGGCGATCCCCGCAGCTCCCTCGAGATGTCCGATATTCGTCTTAATCGAGCCTAAACCGCAGTAAGGCTGCGGGGAATCCTCCGTTTTACCGCCGGACAGCCTGGTGAACGCCTCCTTCAAGCCGCCGATCTCCACCGGATCACCGAGCGAAGTGCCCGTTCCGTGCGCTTCGATATAGCCGACCGTTTCGGGAGCAAAGCCAGCCTTAAGAAGAGCGGCGGCTACCAGATCGGCCTGCTTGGCCGGATTCGGAACCGTAAGTCCGCCGGCCTGGCCTCCATGGTTAACAGCCGTGCCTTTGATAACGGCAAGGATGGTATCCTGATCCCGCAGCGCTTGATCAAGCGGCTTCAGCAGCACCATTCCGGCTCCTTCCCCGCGCACGTATCCGTTCGCTTCGGCATCGAACGTGCGGCAGGCGCCGTCCTTCGACAGCATCCCCGCCTGGTAATAGGTGATGCTGTTGGCCGGGTGGCACATCAGATGGATGCCGCCCACAAGTGCCTGCCCGCATTCCCCGTCAGTCATGGAACGTACGGCCTCATGTATGGCTACAAGCGAGCTGGAGCAGGCCGTATCGATCAACAGACTCGGACCATGCAGATTAAAATAATACGAAAGGCGGTTCGGCAGGGCCGCCATAGAAGCGCCGGGACCGTAGTAAACCTCGTGCTTATCCAGCAGCCTCTGATAATCAGAGCCGCTGGCTCCGATAAACACGCCTGTATCGCTTCCGGCCAGCTCCTTGGCCGGATAACCTGCGTGTTCGAAGCATTCCCAGGCAAGCTCAAGCAGCAGACGCTGCTGCGGGTCAATCCATTCGGCTTCCTTCGGGGAGATCCGGAAAAACGAAGGATCGAAGCCCGAAACATCGTCCAAAAAACCGCCCCTATCGATTCCCCTATGGGATTGAGCCGTATCGACGGAATCCGGCCACTCCCATCTGCCGTCCGGCATACGCCCGACGGCGTTTCTTCCTTCCTGCAGCAGCTCCCACAGTTCATCCAGATTGGACACGCCCCCGGGAAACCGGCAGGCGGCGGCAACGATAGCGATACCGTTATCCGGTGCCGCTTCGCCATTCCCGGCAGCAGCTTGACGCAGGTTCCCGCTATCCGTGCAATCCGGAGCATCAACGGGCTTCACTGCGGCAACCTCCTCTTCGGTTTGCGGCTCCCGGGCGGCAGCCTGCTCCTCCAAGTAAGCAACGATGAGCTGCGGCGTATTATATTGAAAGAAAAAGGCCGGCTCCAGTCGGACAGAAAACTCGTGGCTGATCCGTTCGTTCAGCTCCAGCAGATCCGCCGAATCCAGTCCCATCTCCATCAAAGGCTGGTCCATGGAGAATTCTTGACCGCCCCCCAGGACGAGACCGATAACCTTCGTCACGTAGTCGCGGATCAAGCCGTTTCGGGATGGGACATTTCTGGCCGGCTGCGGCATCTGCACTGCGGGTAACGCTTTCACTTCTTCAGGCGAAGGCGATGCTGCATACTTAAGCTTCTGATGCCGGTGCTGCAAATCGTATTCGATCCAGACGCCTTGGCCCTCGTTCGCGGTATCGAGCGGCCGGTAGCCCGGTATCAATTGCTTGATCTCCGCCCCATGCCATTCGTGAAATCTTAAATTCGGGTCCGCCGGGCTGCCATGCTCGTTGCGCAGCCGGATATAATCCTCCAGCGGGACCCCGGTATTCCGCGAGTAATTCTTGCACCGGGTAATGCCTGCTACGGTATGTACTCCGCTAATCAGGCTGCATCGCAGCAGCATAAATTCCAGCAGCCGGTCCCCCAAATTCCGGTGCTGCATCCCGGGCAGAATGTTCAGTCCAAGAAGCTGGACTACCGGTCCATTCTCCTCTTGCAGCTCTTCCAACCGGCCGAAGGAAGCCTGCCTCAGATGCCCGGATGCTCCAATTCTCTGGGAGTACACCGCTCCGGCTATTCTTCCATCCACTTCAAGGACAAGCTGACCCGCCGGGTCCTGCTCCCATCTGCTCCGGATGGAGGAGGGCGGTGTCCGAAGATCCGGCTCCCAGCATGCCTCCTCCAGTTCCTCTAGAGCCGGCATATCGTCCAGACGGGCATACCGGATTCTATAGTCTCTCCGTTCGAACCGGTTCAAGGTAATACGGCCGAAGGGCATCGTCTTTGGGTATTTGCGGAAATAATTAGAATCCGGAAACAAGCCCGCCTCGGATGCGGCCATTAGAAACTGCTCTGCACTTACAAGAAGCTGCTGGGAGAAAGCGTGGTAGGCATCGAAATGCAAGCTTTCGCATTTGCTTATATAATCGCGTACAGTCCGCGTCTCCAGGCCGTGTACCTCCAGGATGATTATACCGTCCTTACCCATGACGGATGCCCAGCGTTCCAGATGCTCCACCAGGCTTTGAAACACGTCGGTTCCCGGAATCTCATTCCCTTCCGAATCGGTATACGGCTGGTCGAAACGGACCCGCGAGCGGGCAGCGGCCGACACCTGATCTGCCGGCGGCAGGTAGGGGCGGTCATGATCGAGAAACGAACGGACATGCAGAATATGCTCCGTGTCCCCGATCCCCAGCTCCCTCAAATCCCGGATCACCTGGGCCGGATCGCCAATATTGCCCTTAAGCACCAGATGCTCCGTCCCCTGCAGGGTCAGGCTTGTCGCGTCCAGCGCCTTCCCGTTATAATCGATGCCGATCAGCTTAAGCGGATATTCCTGCAAATGCCGGCCCCGGACCGTTTTGTCCCGGATGATGGCATGCATCTTCTTCAGCAGGGAGCCGTCCCCGCATCCCATGTCGGCGATATATTTCGGCTGCTCCGCGAGCGGCTCACGGTTGAATATCGCCAGGACAATTTCCTCCATATCGGAGAAATATTTCTCATGCTGAAATCCGCTGCCCACGACATTCAACGTCCGGTCGATATGCAGCTCATGCCCTTCCCCGTCATGTCCGAAGACCGCCCTGGAATCCCCGAACAGAATCTCGTCCATACTCATGAGCATCGGCCGGTAGGCGGCCATCGCCGCGGTAATGAAAATACGGTCCACCATAAAGCGGCCCGTATCAGTCAGGCAATCCTCTTCCTTAACTTGCGCCAGCCAGCCGTGATGTGAAAAGTAACGCTTAATCTCCTTACGGGTGCGCGCCCCCATGTTCTTCAGCAGCAGCGTGTTGCTTCCGTCTTGCCCGTAGCTTAGCTGGCCGTTTTCTTTCAGTGCCAGGAGGAGCGGAATCACCAGCAAGCCGTCCATAAACCGGGCCATGACCGGGTTCTGCATATCCCACTGCCGCTCCGACCGTTCGATCCAATGCTCCAGTGTGAGCTTGGATGGGTTTCTTTTTAAATATGATTTCATCGGAAAAGACAACAGCGGCACGCCTTCCTCCCGCATCTGTTCATGAACATCGGCCGAAGCCGTGCGGATATAAGCATCCCCTTCGCTTCTCTCCACCCAATGCATCGATTCAAGCATGTTCAGCGCGATGCGTAAAAAACCCTTGTTGGCGTTCAGTTTCCCGGAAAGCTCCTGAAAAGAAACCGGGTCCGTCAAGGACAGCTCCGCGAAAAGTCCCTGCTTGCTGCATGCTGCAATGACGGGAATGGCTACATAGCCATTGCTATAATCGTTCAAAATCGTCAGCATAGATTATTCGTCCTCCCAAGGAAATTGTCCCTTCTCCACATAGCGGTAAATCTTCTCCAGATTCCGGGGGTCCGCGAAAATATTCTCGTTAGCCGCCAAAGCTAACGGTTTGGATGTCGTCAATATCCCGCGCAGCTCGTTCATATAGGTTTTGTAATGCGCAATCGCGGGTTTCGGCAGCTTCTTGAGCCGGAGTAAATGCCTGCGGAGCAGCATTTCGCTGTCCGGGCCGTACCCGTCCACAATCCCCCACGCATGCGCTTCCTGTACCGGAATCGGCTTCGTTGTGAGGGTCATGTAATGAGCCTTCTGAAAGCCCGTCCGCCGAATGAGAAACGGTAATACGCAAGCAGGAAAAAGCCCGAACAGAAGCTCGGACAAGCTGAACTCCGCCTTCTCGTCTGCCAGCACGATATCGCAAGCGGCTGCGAAGCCTACCCCTCCGGCGTTCGCTTTGCCTCTGACATGGGCAATCGTAATGAATGGACCTGTCGCCAGCTTCTGCCACAGGGCATACAAAGGCTCCGGACGATTGTCCAGCGGCTCCCCCGCCGTCAGCTTCGCATGTATACCCTTGAAGTCAGCACCTGTGCAGAAAATACCGTCCATACCTTCCAGAACGATGACCGACGCACTTTCCTCACATTGCGCCAGCGCGTGTGAGCATTCTTCGACCAACCGGTCGTTTATCGTATTGCCGGCTTCCGGACGGTACAGCTGAAGATAACAGACCTGCCCCTCAACCCGGACTTTAATCGTGTCATAGTTCATGAGGTCCACCTGTATTCCCGGTGATATTCCCGGATTTCCTCCAGAACGAGGCGTGCACTCCCGCTTACCGACTTCAGTGCGCCGGGCAGTACTTCCGGATCAATCTTCAGATTGCGCGTGCCGAACCGAAGCGCGTTCGCAGGCTGGAACAACGATTCATATTCGTCAATCGATAGCGGATAACGCTCATCGAGCTGTTGGCCGATCATGAAACCGCGCTGAAGCTCCTGTCCCTTAGCTGAAGCAACTCCGCTAAAAAATTCGGAGCAGCAGCCGGAGCCGTAAGAGAAGCAGCCGATTCGGCCCGGCGTATCGAGACTTGCATGATCGATCGTACTCGCCAGCGAGAGCAGTGCAGTCGCGCCCATAATATTGCCTACCCGCTGGCAATACACCATACCGGGCCTAACCCGCCTTTGGAAGTCCGCTTCAATTTCAGGCGGCTTCGCATGGGCCAGCTTCCGCATCATCGACCGGTGGGCGCCCTTCACCATTCCCCCGAAAGGGGTATGGAAAGCGAGATATTGAAAGGTCTCCCTGTAATCGGCTTCCGGCACCCTTTTTTTGTACTCCCGGAATGTCTGCTCGCAGCAGTCCAGATAAGACATCAAGGATAAGTCGGCATCGCCGGCTTCGCTGTCGGGAACCGGGCGGCAGCTGTCCATCACTTCATAGCCGTAATATCCGCTCGCCCCTACGTCGATCTGAAATACATACGGACGGGAGCTGACCAGCACAGCAACAGCGCCGGCCCCGGCGCTCGGTTCGGCGAACGACCAATCAGCCGTCAGCACCTCCCCCGGCTCCACAGTCATGAAGCGGGAGATATCCGTCGCGACAACGAGCACCTTCGCACCCGGTGATGCTTGGGACAGCACGAAGCTGATGGCCGTCTGCAGGCCCGCGATGCCTGAGTAACAGGCCTGCTTGATCTCGAATAACCGGCAGTTCCGGTTCAGACCCAAATAATGATGTATATAGGTGCTAATCGACTTGCCGAAGTCGATGCCTGATTCCGTACAGGTGATAAGCAGCTCAATCCGATCCTTTTCTTCCGGCCGCAACGCATCAACTAGCGGCTTCGCCGCATTCACGCCGAAGGTGACCGGATCTTCGAACGGCAGCGCGACAGCCTTCTCTTTCATCATCAAATTGTCGAACCGGGTTGTATCCAATCCGCGATGCTTGGCCAGCTGCAGCACGTCCAGAAAGGCTGACCCTCCATAGACATTCAACGCTTCAATTCCGACAGGCATTCTATTCTCGCCCTCTCTGCTTTAAGTTTCTTCCTATCTGCTAAGACATATAGCCGTATTCATTCCGCTAGAGCCCGGTCGGGCAGCAGCGCATATGACGAGCCCCATCCGTAACGCCTTACGCTTCCATATCATACTTATGGTGACAGAGCTGCTCGCCTCCTTTCCTTTGGCAGGGCCCCCTTAGGGTTCATTGCCGGACGATACTGCCGCATTCCCCTTTCCCGGACAAAATAAAAAGACCGGACACAGGTGTGTCTAGTCTTTATATATGTATTGAAATTTGGAATTCATAATGTCGACAGCTTCGCCCTTTCATGCTTCCTTCCGGAAGGCACTACCATTTCTATCCTATATCCATCGGTTGCCATATAACGTGCCGAAACATCGGTTATACAGCTTCCGGTTTCATTAGCTAAAGTTATTCCTGTACAAGATTCGTTTCCGGCTCCAAAAGGATAATTCCTAAATCGATCGTTCTCCCGCCGCCCAACAACTGAAGACTGACCTTCGCGCGCCTTTTGCGTTTGTCAACTTTGGTGACGAGCTCCTCTTTTCCAGTTAAGGGGCCCGACACGACATTCATACGGGAGTTCTCAAAATACACCCTAGAATTCTCCGCCACATCGTCATGATCGAGCAGCCCCAATATAGGACTAATCTCATCTTCCGGTATTTGCTTAAAATACTGCTCCTCAGAGTTCTCCAAATCATTCATAGCTTGGTGCTTATAGATAAGATCCTTGCGGCTGCAGTAGTTTAATAACCGGTAGACATGGGGGTTCTTCTGAAGGATATAATAGGTAGAGTAATTCATTTGAGTCTGGATGAACACATAGCCCGGAAATAACAATCTTTCAATTAAATCATATTGACCGGCTCTTCTTTCCGAAATTTGCTTCTTGGGAACGACGCAGCGGAGCATCTCTCCGGAAAATAGCCGCTGCAGAGATGACTTCACACGGTCTTCGCAGCCGTTTCGAACGAATAATACGTACCAGCTCATAATATCCCCCAATAGTAAAAGATTAGAGACAGGCGGACCTTCCGATGAATGAATGCCCGAACTTGTTATAATCAACATATTAGAAAAGAAATTATATAATTGCTATTTTACTCATTATATACCAAAGGTTAGGAGTCTTCAACGATCAGTTACTAGAATCATTGCGCTATTTCTAATTCTTCATTTATTTGCAGCATTTGCTTCTGAACATTCTGATGTTAACAGAAATCCAGTATATATCCCTCATCAAATGTCATAAATTAAAAGGAGAAATCAATGGTCCAAAAAAACACTATCTTTAAAAATACTATCCTTAATAAAATTCCTATCTTAATTTTCATTTGTTTGTTCTTGCTTACTTCTTGTAATAAGGATGCTGAAGTATTTATTGGAACTGTACACACAATAGATATAGAAAATAAAAGACTGCTAGTTATATCTGGCTTAAAAGAAGAGGATTTGAAGAAGAGTTACAAAGAACTTCTCAATTCTAGTGAATACGCTAAGATCATTTGGGTGAGTAAAGTTTCTCCCTCTAAATTCAAACAAGGGGATGAGCTTGAAATAACCTATACTGCAAGTGATGATTCTTATCCGGCACAAGTAACCGCCCAAAAAATCACTAAAATTAGTAATTGATTCAATAAATAAAATCTAGCAGATCAAAGCATCGTTTCTAATAAGAAGCGGTGCTTTTTTGATGTGAGACTAAAGCTACTCACAACCACTATTAGTATTTCGAGAAAGCTGCTCCACACAAAAATTCCCGATGAGGGAATTGCCTCACCGGGAATTTTTTAAAATATTTCTCTAGTTTAAAGCACTTGGCAGAATCCGTTGCGAAAGTACTCATTTTAATGAGTCAGTCTTATCATCATGCCAATAATCTACTCACCCGCACCGGCTATACCCGCAATTCCCGCAAGTCTTACATCCCTCAATATTAATCAGCGATGCGCTTCCGCAGGAAGGGCAGAGATCCCGCGAAGCAGTCGCATGGCTATGCGCACCATGGCCCCCGTGCCCATCATCAGTAGCCGTAGCTGGAACACTTGATTTCAGCTCGGCGTTCAGCGCTTCATTGAAATCAAGCTCCAGTGTAGCTGCGATAGGTGCAGGCACATGATCGTCATGGGCGTTGTTCAGCACATGGGTTTCCAGCGCCTTGGCTACAGCGTCGGCGATGGACTCGACGCGGTTCGCACCGAAGCCGATGGCGCCGGAGCCGCCGATGCCTTTGAGATGCTTAATCAGCAGCTCGACCTTCTCGCCGTGGTCGCCGTAACGCAGGAACAGCGAGCAGACGCGGCCCAGTGCTTCCGCCATAGCGAACACGTCGGAGCCGGCTTTGCCGACGTTCAGGAAGATTTCGGCCGGTGTGCGGTCGAGATCATTGATGGTGATATACGCCATACCGAATGGCGTGTTGATCTTATAAGTAGCGCCGCGCAGCACCTGCGGGCGTTTCTTGTATTGTTTGTCCACTACATTAGCCGCAGGCTGCGGTGCAGGTGCTGCTGCAACTGTGACCGGAGCCGGAGCAGCTTCAGCTTCCACTGGCTCAGCTTCAGCAGTCTCAACTGCCGCCGGAGCGTCTTTCTTTTCTTCCTTCTTAGTCGTTTCCAATACCTGTACGTCACGGCTGCCGTCACGGTAGATCGTTACACCTTTGCAGCCCAGGTCGAAGGCCATTTCGTACAGCTCGGCAGTCTCTTCTACGGTGAAGTCGGACGGGCAGTTCGCCGTCTTGGAGATTGAGCTATCCACCCAGCGCTGAATGGCAGCCTGTGCACGGATATGATCCTTAGCGGACAGATCCATCGAAGTAACGAAGTATTCAGGGAGCTCTTCACCCGGATGGGCTTCCAGCCATTCCTGGGCAATCGGCACGAACTGCTCGTCATAGCCCAGACGGCTCTGGCGGTAATATTTGAATGCGAAATAAGGCTCGATACCGGTCGAAGTGCCGACCATGGTTCCAGTACTACCTGTAGGTGCCTGGGTAATCACTGTAACGTTGCGCATGCCGTGCTTACGGATGGATTCGCCGACTTCCGGATAGACCTCGGTGATATTACGCATGAAGCCGCTCTGCAGATATTTATCGGTATCAAAAGCCTGGAAAGAACCCTTCTCGCCAGCGATCTCAGCAGAAGCCAGATAAGCTTCGCGCGCCATGAAGCCGTAGAGCTTGTCCAGGAACTCCAGGGATTCCGGGCTGCCGTAACGGATATTCAGCTTGATCATCAGCTCAGCCAATCCCATTGTGCCGAGTCCTACGCGGCGTTCGAGCTTCTGATTGGCTTCATTTTCCGGGAAATGATACGGTGTCTTGTCGATGACATTGTCCAGGAAACGCACGGAATAGCGGGTCGTTGTCGCCAGATCTGCCCAGTCCACGTCGTGATTCTCCGCATCGTAGAACTTGGAGAGGTTGACGGCCGACAGATTGCACACGCCCCAGCCCGGCAGACCCTGCTCACCGCATGGATTGGTGCAGATGATCGGGTTGAAATACCAGCTGTTGGACATCTGGTTGTAATATTCCATGAACACTACACCCGGCTCAGCCGACTTCCAGGCCGATTCGATAATCGTATGCCACACATCGCGTGCTCTTACGGTACGGTAAGGAATGACGCGGCGGCCGTCTGCCTTCCATTTATCCAGATCGCCGTCCCAGATTGTATCGTAATCCGGATCGGTGGTATCCGGGAAGACCAGCTCCCAGTCCAGATCCTCCTTGACGGCTTTCATGAAGGCATTGCTCACGCATACCGACAGGTTGGCATTGGTTACCTGACCCATCGTCTGCTTCACGGTAATGAAGTCCACCACATCCGGATGCCAGTCATTAATCATCAGCATCAGCGCGCCGCGGCGGCTTCCGCCTTGCTCAATCAGTCCGGTCGTATAGCTGAAAAGACCGCCCCAGGACACTGAGCCGCTGGATGATCCGTTCACGCCTCTTACAATCGCGCGGCGCGGGCGCAGCGAGGATAAGTTAATACCTACACCGCCGCCGCGGGCCATAATCTCGGTCATTTCGGAGAGCGTCTGCATGATGCCCCCGCGGCTGTCTTTCGGGGAAGGAACAACATAACAGTTGAACAGCGTAAGCTCCTCGCTTGCTCCGGCACCTGCCGCAATCCGACCGCCCGGTACCAGCTTCCAGTCATCAAGAATAGAGCGGAACTTGCCTGTCCACTCTTCCTGAAGCTCGGGAGTCTGCTCTACGGAAGCCATGGCTGCCGCAAGACGGTCCCACATTTCCTCCGGGGTCTTCTCAATATTCAGTGTCAGCTTCTCCACATCCGATTGCACGAGTTCACCGCTGCGGGTCTTCACCGTAACAATCCGGCCTGTGCGCTCAACAATCTCGCCAACCTCCTTGGTTGGAAATTTCGGATCATCCTTCGTCAGGACAAGCACCACATCGCCTACCTTGGCATTATTGCTGTCCGCGTCCTTCCAGGCATAACGGTCCAAAAATATTTTCTCACTCAGCCCCTCAAGACGCTGCTTGCGTTCCACTGTACTCAATAGAAAAACCTCCCGGATGATTGATAGGTAATACTTCCGTTCCTTGGTGTGGGCTTAGACTTTTTGTAACCCACAACAAGAACTTCCAGCGGCAGGGTAGCCGCAGCCTGCATGTACAGCGGAAGTTCCTCTTGTCAATAACAAATAACCGCAAAAACCCGCGAATAATCAAATTTTCAAGCTTTTGTAACAATATATTGTATACATCAGCTTTTCAACTATACCACATATTGTATCAGAGTTCTTTTTCCAAAAAAGCGGCCCATGGCGGGAATTTCGGAAAAACGGTAAAAGATAGTGGATTTTCTCCCTCTTTCTCGCTTTTTTACAGGTTCCAGATTGATAAGCTTCCGGGCCCGGAAGACAGATTCCGCCACGGATATTCAAGATCCGCGGAAGCCGCCGCAGCACCAGCAGCAGTACCGCTGCAAGGCTCCGCAATATTACTCCACGGCAGCAGCCGGAGGATAGCAGGTTATGAAATCTCTCTTTTACGCGCATACTACTGCTACGCATTTCGATATGAAACCGCGCCGGAGGAGGCTGCAACATGACGCAATTATTCCGCAATTCCTTGCCGCAAGGGGGAAGTACGCCTGCCCCGCTGCTGCCTGTTCCTCTGTCCTTTGAGCGTAACTGGCTGCAGGACCTGGAGTCGAAGCTCGATAAAGGCGGACCCTGGGGAGACTGGAGATTATCCCGGCTGGCCATACAAGGAGAGCAATCGGGACTCGTTACGAGCTTCGATGAGCTGCAGTGTCTGAAGCATCTGTCCGGGTTATCCCCGCTCCCCCACCAGCTGGATACCGCCCATAAGGTGCTGTTTGAAATGTCAGGCCGGGCCATTCTGGCAGACGAAGTAGGGCTAGGCAAGACGATAGAAGCCGGACTGATCCTCAAGGAATATCTGGTGCGCGGGCTCGTAAGTAAAGTTCTGATCCTTGTCCCTGCGTCTCTGGTCCTGCAGTGGGTGCGCGAGCTGAACAGTAAATTCGGTATTTCAGCCGTGGCACAGAAGAAAGCTTACTCCTGGGGCAACGACATTGTTGTCGCCTCCATGGATACGGCGAAGCGTGATCCGCACAAGGAGATGCTGCTGAGCCAGGAATTCGACATGCTGATTATCGACGAGGCCCATAAGCTGAAGAATAAGAAATCAACAAACTATCTGTTCGTACAGCAGCTGCGCAAGAAGTACTGCCTGCTGCTCACCGCCACTCCCGTGCAGAATGATCTCGGCGAGCTGTTCAATCTGATCACATTACTGAAGCCGGGACAGCTCGGGAATCAGGGGGATTTTGCCACCAATTTCGTGGTCGATAAACGCCAGCCGAAGAACGAAGTCCAGCTGAGGGGCGAGCTCTCCAAGGTGATGATCCGCAACCGCCGCGGCGAGGGTCCCGTGAACTTCACGAAGCGCAAAGTGCGCAATATCCCGCTTACCCTCTCTTTAGAGGAGAAAGAATTATATGACGGCGTCACCGCCTTTGTCAAAGACCAATATCAGGAAGCGGGCGGCAATCTCAGCAGCATGCTCTCCCTGGTTACGCTCCAGCGCGAGGTATGCAGCAGCCGGGATGCGGTGTTCGTCACGCTTGTGAATCTGATCAAGAAGCTTCCGGCGGATTCACCGAAACGTGAGCGCATGATGGGGCTGCTCCAGACGATTCGTACTGTTAAGACGAATACCAAAGCGGAGAAGACGATGGAGCTGATCCGCCAAATGAATGAGAAGGTCATCGTCTTCACCGAATACCGCGCGACCCAGGAATATCTGCTGCAATATTTCCGTGAGCATGGACTGCAGTGTGTCACTTACTCCGGCGGGATGAACCGCGGCAAAAAGGACTGGATGATGGACCTCTTCCGCGGGCGCGCCCAGGTAATGATTGCTACGGAAGCAGGCGGCGAAGGGATCAATCTGCAGTTCTGCCACCATATGATCAACTTCGACCTCCCCTGGAACCCCATGCGCGTAGAGCAGCGGATCGGCCGGGTACACCGGCTTGGCCAGGAGAATGATGTAGTCATCTACAATCTCTCTACCGAAGGCACGATCGAGGAGCATATTCTTCATCTGCTGCATGAAAAAATCAATATGTTCGAGATGGTCATCGGCGGGCTGGATGTTATTCTGGAACGCTTCGAGAAGAAGGAGTCGCTTGAGAAAAGCTTATATAAAATCGTCCTCGAAGCCCGCAGCGACGAGGAGCTGCGCAGCGAGCTGGATCAGATCGGCGATTCACTCAGCGAGCTGACCCATGCCAATCTGGATGAAAGCGAGGTGGCTCCTTAATGCTGACCCCTGTGGAAGTACGTAAACAGGTCATGGATTACCTGGAAGCGACAGAGTGTACGATTCTCGAATCCTCTCCGCTGCATGTGACGGTGAAGCTCTCGCCGCGCGCGGACCGGATGCTGACGGACCGTCCTTATTACTGGGGATTCGTGGAGCGCACCGGCGTAGATCCGGAGACCCTGTCCTTCAGCTTCGTCTTCGATCCGGAGAAGTACGATGAACTGGCCGCGCAGGCAGCTGCGCCTGCGGCCCGTCCGCGCGGCGGGGCGGTCCGCCCGGCGGCAGGACCTCTGCCGGGCGGCATCGGCGCGGCGGGTGCTGCGGATGCTGAGGCAGGCGCGGAGCCTGGCGCCGCACCGGCAGCTGCACCCGGAGGCGTTGTGCCGCCCGGGGTCTCCGCTGATCCGGAGGACAGCATCCTCGCCCGGTACTTCGGCATCGTCCCGCAGCTGCCGCGCATCGGGCCGGGCATGATCCGCCGCGAGGATGTGACCTACGGCAGCAAGCGCCTGCGGCAGATCTGGTCAGCGGCACGGGATGAGGGCAAATGCCTGCAGCTGTTCGAGGACCCGGGACTCCGGCAGCGGACCACGCTGTTCTCAGCCGCCTACGAGCCTTGGCTTGCCGTCTGCTATAAGGTGGAGATGACCTGTGATCTTAAGCGTGAAGAGCTGCATTTCATCGCGGTGTCACTGACCTCCGGGCTGATTGTTCCGGACTTCGAGGCCCGGCTGGCTTCGCGGGAGCTTACGCCAAGGCTGCCGGAGAATATCCACATCCAGCCTTCCGAGCTGTCCGTTACTGCCGGAGCCGACAGGCTGGAGGGATATCTGACCTCGAAGCTGGCTCTGCTGGATTACACCTGGGCCGAGGAAGCCCGCGAACGCCTGCGTCTAGAGCTGAGCATCGTGGATATCTATTATGAGGAGCTGCTGAAGGAGCAGGATGAGGAGAAACGCCTCGGCATAGAGGAGCAATACAACCGCCGCCGCAAAGAGACCACCTGGCAGTATGAGCCGCAGATTGCAGTTTCTGCCGTAACGTACGGGCTGTTTCACCTGCGCAGCACATAGAATGCGACCCGGCTCGCTAAAAGCAAACAAAAAAACAGCGGAATTCCTGCAGGCTGCCGCGACAGTAAGCAACAGCCTTTTCAAGGCTTGTCCCCTACAATTAAAAGTATGAAGCAGAACCTCCCGGGCTCCGGCTTGCCGGACCCGGTAATTCTTGCGATTAACCTTTGGAACAGGAAAGGTGAACGATAACATGAAAATCAAAGCGAAGCAGAAGGGGCCGCTAGGGCGGCGTACCCGCCTGCTCCTCTGTCTGACTCTCGGGCTGACTCTGTTCGCCGCGAGCGCCTCCCCGCCTCCGGCGCTCGCGTCTATAGGCAGCCGGGCCACTGTCACACAAGCCGTCCTGCAGGAGCTGCTGCCCGGACTTGTGATGACACAGGCGCCCGCATCTGAAAGCTTGCAGGATTTCACCCGTCTCACAATTAGCCAATTGTCGGCGGATGCTCCGTTTAAGGAATGGAAGAATGCCGGAACTGAGGTCTATCCACTCGGGCCGGGCACACGCAGCTGGCTGGTCAATGTGATGAACGGGGAGCAGCGGATCGGATATCTCATTATTTCTGCTGCGGACGGGGGCAAATATCTGCTGAGTGAATACGGAGCCGGTACCTATGGTCTCCCTTATAGTATGAGTGATCTGCGCCAGTATCTGGTGCAGGAAGGACTGATTACCTCCTCTTATTCAGGTAAAATAGAACTATCGGCGCTGTACGCTCCGCTGCTGCCGGTCTGGAAGCTCACGCTTGCGGACAAGACGCTGTATCTCAATGCCTCAGTACTGCAGGTACTGCCTTGGAGCCTTAGCCAGGCAAACCGTATCCTGGACGGCCAGCTTGATGCTAATGCCCTGGTGGTGTACACCGGGTCTGGACAACAAGTCCGCGCTCCCTTGCCCGCTCTGCTTAGCAGCGGTCAGGATGACCCGTATGCAGATTTACAGTGGCTGACCGCTCCTGAACTGAAGAATATCAGCGAAGCCAGCTTAAATACTTTGCTTAAAAACCGGGGCAGCCTTGCCTTCCAGTCGACAGGACGCAATGATGCCTTGGGTGCTCCGTTCATGATTACAGGCTGCCAGAGCTGGCTTACGGCCTCTGCCGGAAGTAATGGGGGTGCTGAACCGGCAGTTATATACGCCGCTGCCGGTCCAGGGGCGAAACGGTACCTCCCGCTCACGGCCCTTCAGAAGTACGGAACCTTCCACAAGCCGCCGCTGCCGCTATCAGGAGGAACGACGCTCGGAGCGGCGCCACATTAATACTGAAGGTTTCAGCGATAATCCTATATACAGCTGTACATGCCAAACAGCCTTCCCTTCAGCCGTGTCAAGCGGCTTTAAGGGAAGGCTGTTTCGGAATTCGGGGGAGCTGCGGCGCTGCTAGGCTGGCTACTCCCGATCCTTGCGGCTCCATTTGCTGCGCCAGACCGACCAGGCGAGCGGCAGCGTGCCGAACCATTTCTCGGCCCAGGGCTGCTTCTCTGCCTTCCGCCGTGCATGTACGGCGCGCGGGTCCTCCATATATATGACTACTTTCTCCGTAATGTATTTCACCAGATCATCTCCGCTGGATGCCATTACTATCCCTCCCATGCAGGCGCTGGCGGGTCGCCGCCTGCCGCCCTGCCTTTTCTCCATGACTTTAGTGTGCTCCAAATCCCCGCTCTCTAAACCGGAACCGCTAACCTTCGTATAGGTTTGGCTGTTAAGGCACAATCTAACAGAGATTCCACCAAAGATACTGATGATGATTCCGGCAGGGAGGTTATTCACTTGAGAATTTCGGAACATTTACAAGAAGATCATACAGGAGGGGCCAGCCGTCTTGGGCAACATTTCCGGCTAGGGCGTGGGCTGCGGAGGATACTGGCTTCGATAGCGGTGCTGACTCTGCTGACAGCTGGACATGCAGGGACCATCCTGGCCGCCACACCGGGAGTAAACCACTTAACCGACAACCCGTCAGACCGCCAGCATATGCTCGGTCATGACCAGCGGATCATTCTGATTGATGCCGGACACGGAGGGATTGACGGCGGAACCTCACACGGCACCATCCTGGAGAAGGATATTACTCTGGCGATCTCACGCCGGCTGTTTCTCCTGCTGCGCAGTGACGGCTTCGATGCCATATTGAACCGGACCGGCGATTATGCGCCGAGCGATGAGAATCTCTGGCTGCGCAGTAAATCCCGGCACCTGCGTGATCTGGCCCAGCGCAAGGAACTGGCCGAAACGCTGCCGGCGAATGTCGTGGTCAGCATTCATATCAATTGGGCAAAGTCACCCTCCAAGCATGGTCCGCTTGTCTTGTACCGCCAGGAAGGGCGCAGCTTCCTGCTGGCCAGATTGATTCAGGATCAGCTGAACGGGCTGTATGGAATGAAGAATGACCCCAGACAAGGCAAACCCTTCTACCTGCTCAACAAAATAACCGCCACAACGGTTATCGTCGAGGCGGGATTTGTAAGCAGTCCGGCGGACCGCGAGAAACTGTGCACCCCGAAGGGTCAGGAAGAGATTGCCGAGGCGGTTGCCAACGGAATTGCGGCGTACCTTATGGAAGTGTGACCTGCGAATTCCATTTCCACTCTTCCCGGACAAGCTCGGAGATTCCGATAAACTCAACGCTGTCCTTCATTCCGGCAATGCCGCTGCGGATGCCCGCTGCGGTTTCTTTGCCTTGAATGCCGACATGGCCAATCGTCACGCAGTATCTCTGGCTCAGGGCCCGCTCCTGGACCAGCTTCATCTGCTTAACCACATGGCCGGCAGAATGCACGTCGTCCAGGAAAATGTGGTTCTCCACTGGCGGGAGTCCCAGCTCCCGGGCCATTTTACCGGCAACAGAGCGATAATTGGTATGGCTGTCTACGAAGAAAAGGCCGCGCTCCTTGCAGACCGCGAGCACAATACCCATCACCCGCTCGTCACCGGTCACCTTGGAGCCCATATGGTTGTTAATGCCAATCGCATAAGGAACATTCTCAAGCGCCGCCTCCACCCGCTGGCGGACTTCTGCATCACTCATCCTGGTCAGCACCGCTCCCGGTCCAAGCCATTCCGGCTTGCCCTGGCGCGGCTCCATCGGCAGATGAACCAGGACATCGAAGCCAAGCTCATGCGCACGGCGTGCATCCTGCTCGCTCGAGGGCAGGAATGGCATCACCGCAACGGTAATCTTGACCGGCAGCTTGAACATCTCCTCCGTGCCCCGCATGTTGTTGCCGAAATCATCGACAATGATGGCCACCCGGTTGGGCAACTTCTTATTCTCCGCCTGCCGGTCAACTGAACCGCTGTTTCCGCTGCTGTCTGCATGCGTATCAGTTACCGGACGGAGCGTGGAGACTGCAGCTTCAAGGTTACGGGCAGAGTGCCCACCAGGTTGCGATGCGGCAGATACGGACTGAGGCGCTGACGGAATCAGCGTGGTCATCAGAACAACTACGGCGGCCAAAGGATAGAGAATGATGTGCTTTACGCTGTGCTTGCTTTTCTCCAAAATGGAACACCTCCTTCGTGATTCAACAATTGTTCTCATTGTTTGGCTCACGGAGGATAAATATGTACGCTGAAGTTACGCAATAATTAACAAGGCTTAAACTAACTCCCCAAAACATATAAATTATCTTTTAAGAAACCTTTGCCCCGCGGCGGTCGGCTTCAAGAATCGCCTCCAGCACCTGCTGCGGTGTCACGGCAAACGGCATGTTGGCCATCGGACTGCCCTCGCTGCAGCTCGCCTCAGCGGCATAGAGCAGCCGGTCCTGTGCAACACCCGCTAACCTTAGCTCCGCCAGCGTAACAGGCAGACCTGCCCCCCGGCAGAAATCCACCGCCCCGGTAATCTCGGCTTCCGCTGCTCCTTCAAGGATCAGCTGCACCAGTGTGGTGAACGCCACTTTCTCCCCGTGAAGCACGGTCCGGCATTCCTCAAGCAGCGTCAGCCCGTTATGAATGGCATGGGCCGCTGCCAGTCCGCCGCTCTCAAAGCCGATGCCGCTGAGATATATATTGGCTTCGACAATATGTTCAACTGCGGCTGTCGCGCGTCCGTCAGCTGCATCCTGCAGCGCCTGCGCGCCGTCGGCGAGCAGCGTATCCAGACATGTACGGGCCAGTGCCAGGGCCGCGAGAGTGCCTGTCCCTCCTGCGCTGGTAACTGCTCCGGATCTGCTGCAGGCTCTTGCTTCGTAATACGTCGACAAGGCATCGCCCATTCCGGCAGCAAGCAGTCTTACCGGAGCTTTGGCGATAATCTCCACATCCGCGACCACGATATCCGGACTGCGGCGCAGCGGCAGATACCGGTCGAATTCGCCCGATTCGCTGTAGAGGACCGACAGGGCGCTGCAAGGCGCATCTGTTGACGCTACGGTCGGCACAAGCATCACCGGGAGCCCGGCGAAATGACTGACGGCTTTTGCCGTATCCAGTGTCTTGCCCCCGCCAATACCCACGATGACATCCACACCGCTGCTACCCAGCTCCGCCACAATCTGGTCCACCTGTACTAGACTGCATTCGCCCTTAAATTCACGCAGCAGCAGCGGAATCTGCTCCGACGCGAAGCCCTTGCTGATCTCTTGTCCGTACAAGGAGAGAATATAGGGATCTACAATGGCATAGGCTCCTCTCGCCCCCATCTGCAGGCAATACACCCCCAGTCTCGTAATCTCCCCGCTGCCCTGAATATATTTTGACGGTGAATAGATGATCTGTGACATGATGAATTCCTCCTGTTCTAATTCTTTTCATTCTAAGGAAGAATATGGAATCCGGCAATGACCAAACTCCGCTGATCCCTATGTTAATTGCAGATACATAAATAGCAGTTATATAAAATGTCAGTCACAGGGCTGCAAAATTAGCAATTGGAAAAACGTATCTTAATTTCGATCTTTTGGACCATCTGAGGCAAGTAAGTGGATAAACGTCATTTAGTCTCATGCATTCCCTCCACGCTGAACGATTTGCCGCATTTTAAGTGCCGGTTTTCCAACTGTTGTCTGGTAAGGGCTCTTCCGGTCATGAGCAAGTGTTGAAAATCCACCTATTTCCTGCTGCCGACTTAGCAAGTCCATACTAATGCTGCTGTTCCCGGCGCTTTAGCCGCTTCATAGGAGTTATACACATTGTTCCATTGTATTATTTCCTGATAGGTGAGTTATCACGTGAAACAGCTGCATGCCTGCGTAATATTAGCAAAAAGCCCCACTCCAAAGTGATTTGGAATGAGGCTGTGCGGTAATAAGGTCAGCGTTTGCGGCGTTCAGGCATTTTGCGGGTATCGCCGGTCAGCTCACATGTCTGCGGTCCAAGATTGCCATGCTCAATCTTAGTGTCAATAAAATCCACAATCTGCTGCAGCGAAGCGATCTGTTCCAGGATCTTCTGTTTATGATTCAGGATCATCTCATGCAGCTCCGGATATTCGGACAGGTCTGAATCAAGAGACAGGTTGAGATATGGCCGCATATCGTCCAGCGACATCCCCGTCTTCTTAAGGCAACTGATCAGCTTCATCATCTCCAGATCCTGATCGCTGTAGATGCGGTGGCTGTTTCCCTTGCGCTGCGCCCGGGGCAGCAGTCCGATCTTCTCGTAATACCGGATGGTATCTTCCGGGATCCCGGTCCGCTCGGCTGTTTCTTTGATCGAATATCCCTGAATGATATTAGCATCAGCCAGACTCATAGGCCCACCTCATTTGAATTGTATGGTCTTCAGTTTATTCTATTGTATAACTTGGAGTCAGCTCCAAGTCAATCGTTAATTTCCGGCCTTGACTTGGAGTCGGCTCCAAGTTATACAATGGGCACCATTCACCATTACATTTCCAAAGGAGCCCTTATTATGACTATACAACAAGCACAACGCACTGCGCTGATCACCGGCGCGAATAATGGAATCGGACTCGCCTTGACCCGCCGAATGCTGAGCGAAGGCTGGGAGATTATCGCGCTCATCCGTTCAGCTTTTCCAGAGGACGATTCCCTTATCCGTGAGGCGCTCAGCAGCAGACAGCTGCGGACGTACAAGGCAGACCTCTCCGATTTCGCCCAGTTGAAGCGTGCCTTGCAGGATATTACAAGCCATGAAAAGCAGATTGATCTGCTGTTCAATAATGCCGGCGGCAGCTTCCCGGAGTTAAGCTTCTCCAGGCAGGGACGTGAGCTGCACTATGAGCTGCAGACGGTTGTCCCGTATATCCTCACGATGGAGCTGAAGCCGCTGATCCTGAAAGGCACACTGCGCACAGTGATTAATACCTCTTCCAACGCTTTTATGATGAAGCGCAAATTCGACCCGGCCGCCCTGGAGCATCCTGCCAAGTTTCAAAAGCTGACCGGTCCTTATGCGGACACCAAGCTTGCCCTATCCTTGTGGACCAGCGAGATTGCCCCGGCGCTTGCGGCGGAAGGCATCCTGATCCGCAGTGCCGATCCAGGCGGCAACAATACGATCCGCGGGGGCAAGAAATCCGGAATTCCTTTTTGGCTGAGACCGGTTATCCGTATGTTCTTCCCGGAACCCACTCATGGAGCTGGCTTGTTATATCAGGCCGCACTCGGCGAGCACAGCCGCAAGCCCGGTGTGTTCCTGATCAAGAATCAGGTGACCCCGCTTAATTTCACAGAGCACAGCAGCTCTATTCTGAAGAACGTCCAGACCATTTATCAGCAGGAGTTCCGCACGGCCGGCAGCAGCTCCTGATTCATTGGGAAGGCTGCACATACCAAAGAGGCTGTCCCATAATCCATAAAACGGATGCTCGGGACAGCCCTCTGTTTTTAAGCAGGATCAACGTGAGCACATAGGCGAACGCTCCGCTTTTTCACCATCAGTCCGTCCTCTCCGCTGTTTAAGCGGAAAAAGCCTCCGGAAGTTTCGTCAGGATCAGCTGCTCTTTCGGTCCCTTAATGCTCAGCTATCCGTCCAAACTCCCGCAGCAGCAGCATATTCTCTATAACAATATGTGCCTTCCACCAGTTCTCGCTGATGGCAAACTCCCGCTCATAACCGGCCCAGGTCCAGGTCAGGTTCCAGACCCCTTCGGGATTTCCGGTCTCCACGATATGATCCAGCTCCTGGTGCATCAGCCCGGCAAGCTCTGCATAACCCGGACTTTGCGGCGACTTCAGGAAAAAGGACGGTCTGCAGCTGTATCCGTTCCATTGCCCCTCATCGCGGCTGATGAGCTGAATGGTCTGCACCTTGACCGCTTCCTTCAAGGAAACGTAGGGGAACTGCTCCTGCAGCTCCGCCCAGGCGATGCATTCCAGCAGCGTGGCAACACATCTCAGCGGATGCATCTCAAGCGCGGGATCTTGCAGGAATAAATCAGTCAATTCACGGGCGATGCCCATCCCCCGTTCATACAGTGCACTGTTCCTGACAGCATACTTCAGGATGAATCCGGCCAATATGGCTGTCGGATTATAGATACTCCGTGCGGTACTGTTCGAATCCGTGTGCCACCAAGGAGCATGCGGGTAATCATTGTTAGAGGCTACCACATTCCTCCAGGTCCGGTCTTCCATGTCCGCACCGCTGTCCAGATACTTCAGAATGCCCTGCACCACCGGATGGCCGCCATTTTCAAATTCCAATTCCAGCAGTCTCTCCACAGCCGTTCCCGCCATGACAGGTGTAGAATCCGGATTCCACGCATCGGCTTCCAGGGCATGTCCGAAGCCCCCGTCTTCATTCTGATAGGCTGATAATGCTTCCAGCACAGGCGGTATTCCGCCTTTTTCAAAGTGAAACTTCCATCTCGCCAGGTCCAGCGGGCGGGCATTGCGGTACATCCATCGCCGTATAACCTCGTAATCCTCCAGCAGCAGCTTCATGAACAATCTCCTTTTGGCAAAATAGTAATGAACCGGCTCTCAGCAAGTGCTATGATTTCATACATATAATTCTAAGAGATTTCCAGTAAAATACAAGAGGACACTCATTGCCAAGGAGGATACATATGACTGAAGATTTCTACTGTGACGAAGTATTAAGCGGCAAAACAGTTGTGCAAAAAGTACTCGAAACGGACAATGTGCTAGCCTACCACCACACCCGGCCCTTTTATCCTGTCCACATTGTGGCTATCCCTAAGCGGCATATCTCCTCGCTTATAACTCTTCAAGACAGTGATAATGACCTGCTGCTTGAGCTTATCGGAGTAATTAAGCAGGTGGCCGCCCAGGTAACCGGGGAGTATGGGGCTTGCAGAGTGAGCACGAACCTTGGAGACTATCAGGATTCGAAGCATCTGCACTGGCATATCAGCTATGGCGAGCCGCTGAGATAAGTCCTACAGCTTCTCCGGATATTCATCCATCTCCCCCCAGCGGCTGCGGAGCATACGGGCGGCGGCTTTGGGTTGGCGCTGGCGGGTGAATACGCCTTTTTTGTTGCCGTTAATTCTAGTGATGCCCTGCTTGGTGGCAAAATCGGCAAAAGCCCAGACATGCTCCCCGATCACGAAATCCAGCCGGTCGAACACATTGTGGTAGCGGGTGAGCAGCTCTTCCTGATACTCCTCGGTGAACATCACCGGAGGGTCCTGATGAAATCCGGCGATGGCATCGGCGCCATATTCGGTCATGATGACCGGCTTGCCGAAATTCCGGTACCAGTTCGTCAGCTCCCATTCCACCTGATGCTCCACCAGCTCCAGGGCACCCGGGTCCTGGTACCAGGAGTAGTAACGGTTCACACAGATGACGTCAAAAAACTGCGCCACCTTGCACTTATCCGGCAGCGGCCATTGGACAATCGTAATCGGACGCTGCGGGTCCAGCCTGCGGGCGGTATCAGCCAGCTGGCGGAAATACGGCACCGCTTCGTCCTGGAAGGTGGCCGCTTCGTTGGCAAGACTCCACATGACTACGGATGGATGGTTCTTGTCGCGGGCAATCAGATCGCGGAGAACATCATGATGATGAGCCAGCGTCTCCTCATTAGCCTGATCCGGTGTATACACCTTGTCGTTATAATTGAAGAAAGTGAAGCCTACAGCCGGCACCTCGCCGATCACCACGATGCCTTCGCGGTCTGCCATATCCAGCAGCTCTTCGGCATACGGATAGTGGGAGGTGCGGAAGGAATTGGCATTAATCCACTTGAGCAGATTGAAGTCCTTCACATTGACCGCATGGTCCAGCCCCTTGCCCCGGATGTCACTGTCCTCATGCTTCCCGAAGCCCTTGAAATAGAACGGCTCGCCGTTGATCAGGAACCGGGTCCCTTCCACCTTAACCGTGCGTATGCCAGTCTGGAGCTGATAATGGTCAGCAAGTTGTCCGTCAGGATGAAGGAGCTCTACGTGAAGTGTATAGAGATACGCGTCCAGCGGCTTCCACAGTCTGGCGCTCTCCACCTGCAAGATGCCTGAGCTTCCCTTCCCGGCGGCAGCTTCCTTGCCGTCCTCGTCCAGCAGCCTGACCCTTACCTCTCCTTCCGGCTGCGAGCAATCCATCGAATATCTGACAAGCCCTGACTCCCCCTGCACATCAGTAGTTACCGTGATATCCTGAATGAACAATCCGGAAGTCCGGTACAGCTTCACAGGCCGGTGTAATCCCGCATAGTTGAAGAAATCATGAAAATATTCCTGCACCCGGTAACCCTCAGGATGCTTCTCATCCTCGAAGGTCTTGATCCGTCCCGGCGGCAGTGTCTGCCAGTTAAGCACATTGTTGACCACGATCGTTACGCGGTTCTCCCGCCCGGGCACTGCAATCCCTGTAATATCCGCTTCAAAAGGCAGGAAGCCTCCTTTGTGGGAGGCCACCTCCACTCCGTTGACCCAGACAACCGCATGATGGCAGGCACTGCCGACCCAGAGCATCATCCGGTCGCCGGACCAGGAACGGGGGACGATGAAGGTCTGCTCATACCACACGTCACCGATGTGGTCGCGCAGCGCCGCATCCTGGGTGATATCGTTGTAGCTGGCCGGAACCGGCATAGGAATGGTATCCTGAAGCGGCTGATTATGCCACTTCTCTTCCCGCCCCCGGTTGCCGGGATCTGCCTTAAAGCGCCAAATGCCGGACAGATCCTTGATTTCGCGCGTCAATGTATCCTTTGGAAACAGCATGGTTTGTCCACTCCGATCTTCTATATATTATCTCTGACTTTCACTTATGCTCAGACTCATGCCCATGCTAGAACAGGCGTCACTGCTCAAGCCGAACAGTAACCCGATACTCTCTTCCTGCTTCATAAGGAAGCACGGCATCCATCCAGTCCTCTCCGTCAACCGTTACCTTCACCGTTCCCCGGCTAATCCGGGCGGGATTAAGCACATGAATCCGGTACGAGGCGGACCGGTATTTCCGCTCCACTGTATACTCCGGCCATTCCGCTGGAATGCAGGGGTCGATAACCAGTCCAATAGCCGTAGCTCTGATCCCGAGCGCATATTCAAGCGTAGTCCAGAGCATCCAGCCTACCGTTCCGGTAGAGACATGATGGCTGGACTTGCCGTAGTTCGGGGAATCCGCCAGGCCGAAATAATAATTCGGCACAAAAATCGGCACCTGCCCGTTCTGCCCGGGCGGATTGCCCGGGTTCGTCGGCAGCGTCCGGCTGATCGTCTGCCAGGCTTCGCTTCCCCGGCCTACGATGCAGTCGGCGAACGCTTTGAACATGGACGCGTGGCAATAGACGGAGCCATTCTCGGTAGTGCCCGCCAGCTTAAGGCTGATCCGGCCCCATTTGGGATTCCAGCCGCTGAACGGCGGCTCCAGCAGCCGGGGTCCGAACGGTGTATCTAAGCTGTCAATCGCAGCTAGGCATTTCGCAAGCCGCTCCCCGCGGGCAATACCGCTCATGATCGCCCAGGTCTGGGTGTTCAGGAACAGCTTGCCCTCTTCATCCTGCGCGGTTCCGAACGGCGTGCCGTCATCATCGAATCCGGCCACATACCAGCCTCCATCCCAGCAGGTGCGGTTAACGGCATCCGCCAGCTGCCCGGCGAGAGTATTCAGATGCTCTGTATTCTCCTTATCGCCAAGCCGCCCGCAGAAGGGGAGCAACGCCTGAATGGCATAGACCAGCGCCATCGTATTCCAGGCTGATTCCCCGCGGCCCAGCCGCCCCGGTCCGTTAATCGGGTCATTCCAGTCCCCGTCACCCATCAGGCACAGTCCATGCGCTCCGGTCTCACCGGCCATATAATTCACCGCCAGCAGCAGGTGCCGATAGATGGTAGCGCTATCAGAAGATCCCTTGAAGCCCACCTGCCGCAGCAGCAGCTCCGGATCTCCGCACTGGTTCAGCAGTGCCGTCATGCAGATAACCAGCCAGACCGGGCCGTCCGTATGCTTCAGCAGGCACAGATTCTTGGGCGGGGAGCCGTCGGTCATAATCCACTGCTGGATGAAGCCGCTGCTCTCCTGGCCCTGAAGCACAGAGATCATATACTCTGCCGCCCCGGCAGGATCAACCAGCGCATAGCCGAGGGCATCCTGAAGCTGATTGCGGACCGGGCAATAGCTGGACATGCGGTTCGTGCGGGTCTGCATGACGATCTGTTTTTTGAGCCAGATATTCATGAATGCATTCACATCCGCATCCGGTGTCTCCACCCGGAACATGCCGGTGATTCCTTCCCAGTAGTCCTCAGCTTCCTGAAGCAGAACAGCATATCCCTTGACGGCCAGCTCCGCCTTGCTGCTGCGGATCTCTTCCAGGGAAGAGGCGCAGCCCGCTACAAAATGACGCACTGCCTGTTCACCCGGCTGAAGAGTCATGATCTGCTGGAGGGCTCCAAGCGGATTCTCCGCCTCTGCCTGCCGGCCCGAACAGTGCCCCTTCTGCACGGCTGCCGGAAGCTCGTACATATCGTCGCCCCCGAAGAATGCACGCTGGCTGCAGTCATAGGAATCCGCCGGATAATCTGAGTACACGTACACCACGTTGGTATGGTCATCGCATCCGGCCTTCTGTTCATACGTGACATGATAAGGGAAGGAATAGGAGGACAGGATTTGCGATTCCTGATCGAACCGGCATTTGCTGCCCATCACGCCCCCGTTCTCCAGTGAGAACGCCGTGAACAGCGATAAGCTCCTCGGCTTAACGCCCGTATTCGTGAGCGTTACTGTCCAAATCTCCTGCTGGCCCGTGCGTGGTACAAAGACATGAATAGAGGATGTTATCTCCTGGGATACGGAGCGGATCTCGGTACTCCCCAGGCTATGAATACACTCATACGCCTCCGGCTCTGTCTTCAGCGGCTGATAGAACGGCGACCAGGCTTTCCCCGTTTCCTGATCCTTCAGATAAAAGTAGCGGAAGCCTCTGCTGATCGTCCGGTTATGGGGCTGAAATGCAATACTGTCCCCCTGCCCCGTCTGGGATACCTCCATATAATAAGTGTCGTTAAACAAATAGTTGAACCATCTTGCCGGTGTCCGGGGAGTGGTAATGACATAATCTCTCCCCTGATTCCGGAAATACCCGTAAGCACCGCTTTTGTTCAAATGAATTACACACCTTTCCTGTTCTCCTTAAGCTCCTGCTGCCCTGCCCTACACAACACAAGCTGCTATTCCACCAGGTTGGTCCGGTACTGGCCCGGAGTAATCCCTTCCATCTTGCGGAAATAACGGATGAAGTTCGCCGGATTATTGTATTTCAGTTTCATTGCGATCTCGGTGATCGTCAGATCGGTATCCTTTAGCCATCTTTTGGCCACGGTAAGCCGGTATTGCGCCAGATAATCGGTGAAGCTGGTCCCGGTCTCCTGACGGAACACACGGCTGATATACTGCGGATGATAATTCAGCCTGGCCGAGCATTTCTCCAGCGTCAGATCTGTGTCGAAGGCTTCAGCAATCAGCTGCTTCACCTCTTCCGAGATACTGTTGAACTGCGTCTCCTGCCGCTCTTTCAGCAGCCCGATAGCCGGACAAACAATGACCTTCCCGAACCAGGCTTCTATATCACCGGGACTATGCATGCCAAGCAGCTCCTCGAACAGGGAATCCTCCCCTGCCCTCAGCAGATGGTGGGAGATGCCTGCGTCCTGCAGCAGCCGGATCAGATCCATCAGCAGCCGGACCAGCGACATCTGATATTCCTGATGATCGGATTCCTCGCTGGCCAGCGCATTCATCACCTGGGACAGGCGTTCTTCTGCCCGGCCGCTGTCATGTGATTTAATCGCTTCGCACAGCTCATCGGCAATTTTCTTAGGATAGACAATTTCCTTACGGCTTGCCGGCTGCACATCTTCAATGAACAGAATGACCTCTTCCCCGAGACGGGCCCGGTACTTCAGCGCATTCTCCCCTTCTTCATACCCCCGGCTCACTTCAGGCCAGGCTGTACAGGAGCGGCTAATGCCGATGCTGGTCTGCAGCTCAAGATAACGCTTCACGGAAGCCTGTACTTCAGCAGCCCTGGCATACACGGATTCCTTGAAGGCTTCTTCGGACTGCGTACTTGTGCCAGTCAGGATCACCACGGACTCCCGGATGACAATCGGCGGAAGGCGGTCTCCTTCCGGGACCACCTCCAGCGCGATATTGCTGATGGCAAACAGCAGCAGATCCCGGTCCTGCTCTGTAAACCGGCTGCTGTCAAGCCGGTCTATCTGCACAAGCAGCACCCGCATGACTGTCCACTGGCTGGTGTGCCCGTAACCATAGTCCATGAGCCGCTCCTGAATACCCTGGGATCGCGCTTCACCCAGCATCATTTTGCGGACCAGAAACTCCGCCAGCTGCTGCTGCTGTCCTTCAAGCTCAAACTGCAGCTTGGTCTGATCCGAGAGAATGCCCTGTATCCGGTCGGAGATGGCGATGAACTCATCCTTTCGGGGTCTCTGCTCCTTATCAGGCAGCAAGGACGAGTAGATATGCCGCACGGGACTATACATCCGGCGCGAGCCGATCAAAGCTGTAAACACTGTGGCAGCAAGCACACAGAGACTGATCAGGATCGAGGTCCTGCCAATGGCAGTAGCCTGACGGGTAACCGCCTGGGTAGGAACGACCGATACGTACGTCCAGCCGTTATAAGCTGACTTCCGGTAAGAGATGGAGGCCTTGCTCTCATCGGCTATGCCGTTGAATACTCCGGCGGTATCTTCCTTGTCCCGGATTGCAGCGATGTAAGCTTCAGCTGACAGATCCTTATCCAGCAGCGAAGGGTTGGAATGGCTAATCGCCCGGCCATCCTCATCCAGTATGAATACGCTGCCCATGCCCGGCTCATTGGCGATCAGATCGTTCAGCTGCTGGGAGGACAGCACCACCGCGATCATGCCCCGGGGTCTGCTCGAATTAATCGGCCATTTCTTGATATTAATGACGGCGTGGTTCAGTTCAACCATGCCGTCGGCCCCCTGGATGCTGGCTGAATTGCCGCTGATCCACACCGATCCGTTAGGCATTCCGGCGAACGGCCGCAGCTTCTCCTTCAGACCCGGCTGGCTGTAAGCATCCATGCCGGAATTGGTAATCAGCCAGTCCTGTTCCAGACTGAACAAATAGACATCCTTAATCCCCAGCTCGAACGTCTGGATCGAGGAGAGATTTTTATACAGCTCATGGATCATTTCCATATCTTTAATGCCGAGTTTAGTCGCAATTGCATTGGTCACTGTCGGCAGCCCCAGAAGCTGCGTGGTGGAGAAATCAATCATCTTAAGCGTCTGCTCCACCCGCAGCTGGCTCTGCCGGAGCACCTGGGAGTTACGTTCTTCAACCTGCTGAAGCACCGACTGCGAGGAGTAGTGATAGGAATACCACCCTAAGATCAGCACCGGAAAAGCACCGATCACCAAGGTAAGAATGATTAGTTTCAATAAATAGCTGGATATCCGTATTCGCATGACTCACTACCCCCGCAATCGTATGTTGCTTTTATTCTAGCATATGGGGATTCTCAGGCACGTTTATTGCGCATTCGCTTGGTTGTAGGCTGCCGTATATTCTTCAATCACCTTCGCGCCGCCGTCCTGCTCCCATTTCGCGACAGCCTGATTCCACCCGTTCTCGTCCATATCCCCCATGATAAAGCGGACCCGGGCATCATCAATTATTTTGCTAAGCTCCGAGCCCCGTTCGCTGTAGGTATCGGAAATGAATGGCTGAACCGGGTTGACCACAGCGATTTCCGCATTCTTTTTCCACATCTCATCACGTAAATGCACCAGCGGATTACCATAGGTCACCACTTTATCCCTTAGGACAGCCAGCTGGGAGGAATCGCCCATGCCGTATTCAGCCAGCAGCTTGGAGTCGGTGGTCTTGACGTAATTCCCGTTATCCAGCGTGAACTGGCGTCCCTCCAGCCCGTTAACCAGCATATTCTGCATATCCTCATCCGACACTTTGTCAAAAAAGTTCAGAACGGCCTTGAGATCTTCCTCTGTCTTCACCGAAGTCTTGGGAATCATGAAGATGCCGTATGAGCCTGAACCGCCGGGACTGCGGAGTCCTTCCGGACCTTCCAGCGCGTTGACCATCGTAATCGTACCGGCTGGCGTAACCTTCTTCACACTCTCTTCAATGCCGTTGGCATCATTCAGATTCGCAATCCACGAGCCTGCTTTGCCTGCGTTAATCATCTGCTTGCCGTCTTTCACCACAGCGAAATCCAGGTTGATGAGCTTCTCATCATACAGCTTTTTGTAGAATTTCATCGTTTCCAAAAAGGCAGGGGACAGATGAGCCGGACTCGCCTTCCCGTCCTTGATCTCCCAGTCCGCCGGACCGCCCATCCAGGTCAGCATAGCCCGCCAGCCCGCTGCCACCTGCTGCTCGGCCAGGCCGATCGTATCGGCTTTGCCGTTCTGATCCGGATCCTCCTTCACGAATGCCTGCAGCACTTTATAGAAATCATCCACCGTCTTTGGCTCCTGCAGCCCGAGATTCTCCAGCCAGTCCTTGCGCAGCATCAGGCCGTCACGTGCCAGATCCCGTTCGCGGTAGATCCCGTACACTTTTCCGTCAATGGAAATAGCATTCAAGGCTACTTCGTTCATCCGGCTTAAGTTGGGATAATCCTTCAGGTAAGGACCCAGCTCCCAGAACATGCCGGAGCGTACCGAATTGACAATGTAGGGCAGCTTCTGGTCGAGCACAAGCACGGTGCTGGGCAGCTCGCCCGATGCGATGGTGGCGCTGAGTTTATCCGAATAGGTGGTCGAAGGGACCCAGGTGATTTTGAGATCAGTATTCGTCCGTTCCTCCAGCTGTTTGTAGATTTCACCTTCCGGGTCCATCGGCTCCGGATTGTAGCTGGTCAGCATCATGGACATTTTGTAAGGCCCGGCAGGTGATGCGGTTCCGTCTGCGCCTTGAACGGCATTCTCTTCTTTATTGCTGTTACTGCCGCAGCCGGCTAATGCACCCAGCACCAGAGCTGCCGAGAATGTCGTCAGCGCCAGACTTTTAAAGCCTTTTGCCCCTTTGGTTGTTTTCATGATTGATGTTCCTTCCTTAATATGAGGTGGGTGGTGTAATGCGTCGAACTTGAGAAATGGAATACTCGGCTTGGTCGCGGCTGCGGGGAATGTTTGGACTTCCGGCCGCTGTTAGGTATGGATTTCCTGATTTTTTACCGCTGGCTGCGGTTGAAATCCAAAGCTAAAGGCGGACGCTACCGCTCCTACAGTTCCAAACTTCCCCTCCGCACTACTGCCTTTTATTATTTTCTCAAGTTCTCCTTATTTGGGTGTGTGATAGCAATTTCAAGTGCAGGGCCGTGACTACGGGGAATGTTTGGCCCTCCGGCCGCTGCCCGTCTGCAGATTCCTTGAATTGCACCGCTCTTCGCGGTGGGAATCCGCAGACTGATGAGGCTTCCGTAGCAATCCGGTAACGCTCTGGAAATCTTGCACATAATACAACATTTCCCTCACCAAATCGGTCAAAATCCAAAATTGTTGTACAAAATACAGGATTTCACCTTTTCCAAGCGGCTTAGCCGGAATATTATTGTATTTCGTGCAACAATCGTCCCAAACACCTGGCTATCCGTGAATCAAAGTTGTATAACGTACAACATTTCTCTCTACGCTGCCTCCTAAGAGGACTCAAATCAGCCGGTACGCATCAAGCGTACTAAATTTCCGAAGTGTACTGAATTTCCGTGCTGCCAGTATCACAGCGACTGACCGGTAACGTGTATTGTTATTGTCCAGCTCACCGGCGGTATCAAACTCCCCCTCCGCATTCCTGCCCTTCATGAACCTTCAGACCTCAGCCCTTCACCGATCCCAGCAAAGCGCCTTTGGCGAAATGCTTCTGCAGGAACGGGTATACGATCAGAATCGGAATCGTGGAGACTACGATGACCGCCATTTTGACAGCCTGGTCCGGTGGGATAAAGTTACTCTCCAGCGAAGACGTATCTCCCAGACTTCCGCCCTGGGACAGCATTACAATCTGCCGCAGCAGCACCTGAATCGGCCACTTGGTTGAATCGTTAATATAGAGAATGGAGCTGAAGTAAGTGTTCCAGTGGCCTACTGCATAGAACAGCGAGAACGTAGCCAGCACCGGCAGGGACAAAGGTATGACAATCCGCACCAGAATGCCGGGATCGCTGGCACCGTCGATTTTGGCCGATTCCTCCAGATCCGGCGGAAGCTGCTGGAAGAAGCTGCGGACAATAATCAGGTTAAAGGCACTGATGGCACCCGGCAGCAGCAGCGACCAGTACGTATCCAGCATCCCCAGCTCTTTGACCACCAGGAAGGTGGGGATCATCCCGCCGCTGAACAGCATCGTGAAGATGACCATGAGCTGGATCGGAGAGCGGAAATCCATATCCCTGCGGGATAACGGATAGGCCATCAGGCAGGTCAGTGTAATGTTGATCAGCGTACCTGCGACTGTGATGAAGATGGTTACTCCCAGGCTTCGCATCAGCGTATTGGTGGAGAAGATATAGTTGTACGCCTCCAGTGAAAACTCTGTAGGGAAGAGAATAAACCCCTTTTCAAGCAGCTCCCGCTGCGTTGCGAATGAACCGGCAACCACATAAATGAACGGAACAATAGTAATGAGCGCAATGACTGCCAGCACGATGATATTGAACAGATCAAACAGGCGGCTCGGCCATGATGTTTCTTTTACCACAATTCTACCTCCTTTCGCTGTTTTTCCTAGAGAATTCCTTCCTCACCGAACCGTTTGGCCAGGAAGTTGGAGCCGAAGACCAGCACCAGCCCGACAACTGACTTGAACAGTCCGACCGCAGTACTGTAGCTGTACTCTCCCTGCGAGATCCCCGTGGTATACACATAGGTATCGAAGACTTCGCCAACCTCCCGGTTGAGCGGATTCAGCATCAGGAAAATCTGTTCAAACCCCGTATCGAGGAAATTGCCCAGCCGCAGGATCAGCAGAATCACAATGGTCGAGCGGATCGCCGGAAGTGTAATATGCCATAGCTGGCGCATCCGCCCGGCTCCGTCTATTTTGGCAGCCTCGTAGAGCTGCGTGTCTACACCCGCCAGCGCGGCCAGGAAGATGATCGTTCCCCAGCCCGTTTCCTTCCACATAACTTCACCGGTGATGAAGGTCCGGAACCAGCCGGGACTAAGCAGGAACTGGATTTTCTCGCCGCCCACAGAGGCAATCGCTTCATTGACCAGCCCTCCCTCGGTTGTGAAGAACAGGTAGGCAATGGAGACGATAACCACCCAGGACATGAAGTGGGGGATATAGACCAGGGTCTGAATTGTCTTCTTGTACGTCTGCGATCTTAATTCATTCAGCATCAGTGCCAGCACAATCGGCAGCGGAAAAAAGAACAGAATATTGTAGGCCGCCAGCACGAACGTATTCTTCAGCAGCTTCCAGAACAGCGGGTCCCCGAAAAAGCGGTCAAAATGCTTCATCCCCACCCATTCGCTGTCGACAAACCCCAGGAAGGGCTGATAGTTCTTGAAGGCCAGCAGGATCCCATACATCGGTACATATTTAAAAGTGATAAAATACAGCAGTCCCGGCAGCAGCATGATATACAGCCAGCGGTTGCGGGCCAGACGCTTCAGCTTCTGCCTGCGGAATACAGCAGACATTGACGGCTTCGAAGCCGCTAATGGATTTCCCATGTTCCTTCCCCATTTCCGGCACCCTTGGATCAGTTATTTATGTTTATATAAGTGCACTTAAGATTTGAATTTGAAGCTTCATCGTCACTGCGGTGAACATTTGGACTTCCGGCCGCTGTTGTCTCCAGATTTCTTAATTTTGAACCGCTGTTAGCGGTAGAAATCCGGTGACAAAGGCGGTCGCTACCGCTCCTACAGTTCCAAATTTCCCCTCCGCTTCTTTTGCTTTTTGTTTATTTCTTTAGTGCTTATCTAGAACCTGATCCTTCAGTGCATTGAATTGCCCGGTTGCCCGGTTATAAATTTGATACCAGCCATTGTCATCCCATACGGAGAAAGCAAACTGTCCAGCAATAGCCTTGTTCGCGATTTGACGGTACGAATCCAGAAGTGTGTCCGTAATGACTCCCCGGTGCTCGTACCCGAATTCGCCCAGATACACCGGAATGTCATGCACATCGGCGAATTCCCGCTTCACATCGTCCACACGCTTCAGATGATCCGCCAGATTCTGAAAATACGAGTGATAAGTCCCCATAATATAGCGGTCCGTCCCCCCGCCCGGCAGGTCCTGCGGATTGCGGTACGTATCGTACAGCCCCCAGCCGCTGTTGTAGTTGTACCCGCCGAAGATCACAATCCGCTTGGTATGCGGCTGCATGCCGCCGAAGGTATAACCGCGGATCGCCGCATACGCCCGCTTGTTGAGCTCAATGACGCTCGCTTTGGCAGCTGCCCCCGTATTCAGGCTCAGATGCGGTTCATTGAACAATTCGAACACCAGCGTGTCCGGTTCATCCTTGAACAGCTCTGCGATTCCTGTCCAGATGGTCTCCAGCCGCTGCATGTTCGTTTCGAAGGCAGGCTCGCCCTGCACCGCGTTCATTGCCCATTCCTCGTGATGTGCATTCACAATCAGAATGACAGGCGGCTTGCCTGCGCAAGCCCGCTGAACGTTCACATCCTTCAGGACATAGTCCACCAGACGCTTCACTGTCGCCACATTCGGAGCGCTGAAGGAGAAATGCCCCGCTTCATCCGCAGTCGAAGCATATTTATCACCCCGTCCGCCCCAGTTGACCGGAATCCGGATGTTGGTGTACCCCGCCGCAATAAAAGCGTCCACGGCCGCCTTCACCTCATCGTAACTCTGGCTGTTCCAGTTCCCTTCAAACGTGTTGCCCAGATTGGTTCCCCTGCCCATAAGACCGGCCATTTCCTCCGCCGTCAACGGAGTGGAAACGGCAGCTCCAGACGATGTCTCCGCCTTCGCACTGGCTCCGCCGGTCAGCAGTGCAATCAACAGAATGGCACAGACCGGCCAGATCATTGCAGATTTGAAGCTAGTCGGGAATCTCATTAATCATGCCTCCTCAGGATGGTAATGGTTCAATAGAACGGTATACATCTAATGGAAAGCGTATTCATTTCGCAGCTGGATAGAGACATACTTCTCCGGTCCAGCAGGTTCAGGCAGCAGCTGCTTGCTCTGCCACCAATATAGAGGAGCCTTTGAATTGCCGTCTATAGTCATCTTAGTACCACTGTGTGAAGCCTTGCTGCTGCTGGGTTTGCGGCGCCCGGTTATTCATTACAGACTCTGCTGTTGTCATTATCTAACCTGAGCTTTGGCTTCCCTGGAGTCGGTCCGTTTACAGATATCTCTTCCCAAATGCCCATATGTCTACTGCCGGACAGCAAAAAGGACCGGCCCGGCCATTCCCTGGCTCCGGGTCAGTCCTTATTCATTCGATTACTTCAGATTGATCTCTTTAATCTTATCCAGCGGAATTTTCGGCTCGCGTGCCTCTGTCAGCAGACCGTTGATTTCCTGCTGCACATCGGTGAGCTGGGTATAGCAGTACCCGCAGATATAATCCACACTCTTGATCGCCTGAGTCAGGCTTGCGAAGCGGTTCAGGAATTCTTCCTCCGATGCCACCTGATGCCCGTATCCCCAGCCCTTATCGGACTGGAAGGCGATCCCGCCGAATTCCGATATAATGATGGGCTGGCCTCTGTACGCATACCCCTCCGCGAATGCATATTTCCATTGATTGCAGGTGGTCTCTTTATTCACGATGGCTTCTTTATTGTCACCGTATCTGCTTAAGAAGCCTTCACCCATTTCAACGTAGTCATGCAGGGTCAGAATATCCGACACAGTATGCTCCCAGCCGTCATTCGTAATCACCGGTCGGTAGGGGTCAATCGCTTTGGTTAAGTGATAAATACCTTCTGTGAATTTCTGCTGCCTCTGGTCGTGCAGAATGTTCGGGACGCCCCACGACTCATTGAACGGCACCCAGGTAATAATGCTTGGATGATTATACTGCTGCTGGACGATCTCCAGCCATTCATTCGTAAATCTCTCAACGGCGCGGTCATGAAATTCGAATGTTGCCGCCATTTCCGACCATACCAGCAGGCCCTTTACATCGCACCAGTACAGGAAGCGGGCATCTTCAATTTTCATATGCTTGCGTACGCTGTTGTAGCCCATCGCCAGAATATAATCAATATCTGCAACTATCGCTTCCTCGCTCGGCGGTGTCAGGTGGCTCTCTGTCCAGTAGCCTTGATCCAGAATAAGCCTTTGATAGATTGGCGCATTATTAAGCAGCACCTTGCCGTTCCGGATCGATACCTTCCGCATCCCGAAATAGGAATGCACGCGGTCCGCGACTTTGCCGTCCACATAGAGTATAAACTCGACATCATACAGATTGGGCTGTGCCGGTGACCAATAGCTCCGCTTCCAGGGACCGCTTGCCTCATGCAGCAGATCGATTTCCACCGTCTGGCGGGGCCGGTCTATAATCTGGCTTGTGGTCTTAACCGGGACTCCCTTTAAAGTAACTGCAGCCTCCAGCAGGATCTTTCCTGCCGCCGTCTCCAGTCCGTGTACCTGAACATCGAACGAGACGCTGGAGCGGTCGATATCCGGAGTGATTTTTACAGAATCCAGCCTCTGCTCTTCCACATATTCCAGCCAGACGGTCTGCCAGATTCCGGTGCTCTGCACATAAAAGCATTCAAAATTGTCCTTCGTCCAGCGCTGCTTCCCGCGGGGCTGGGTACAGTCATTACTGTCTTCTGCCTTTAACGTAATGTTATTATCCTTCCCGGATACAAGATAGGGGGTAATGTCGAAGGAAAAAGCAGCATATCCTCCCTGATGACTGCCTGCCAGGATGCCGTTCACCCATACTTTGGCGTGATAATCCACCGCCTGAAAGTGGAGGATCACCCGTCTCCCGGCAGCAGCCTCCGGAATGGACACGGATTTGTTGTACCACACCCGGGGATGAAATTCCTGAAGACCGACTCCGCTTGCCTGCGTCTCGTAAGTATAGGGAACGGTAATGGTATGGGTTGCGTTCAGCTGTTCCTGCCATCTCCCGCTTTCTCCGGTATTCTGGTCATCAAACCGGAAGCCCCATTCACCGTTAAGAGACTGCCACTCCCTGCGGACGAACTGCGGTCTGGGATAATCCTTGATATACGCCTTGGTTGTCATGGTGCTCCCCCGTCCCGTGTGTCAGACCCGGTTCTGAATTCCAGTGCATAGACCGATGCCGGACGCAGCAGACAGTCCTCCGCCCATCTTTCAGCGGAAACCTCGTTAACCTTGCAGGAGATACGGCTTGGCGCAAAGACAGAATTGATCTCCCGTTCAGATTCTCCCGTTATTTCATATACAACTACAGTACCGTCAGCCTCGAATCCGTGCAGTGTGAAGGAAGCCTTCACTTCCTGCAGACTCCGGTTAACGGCAAACACGGTGACTGTATCGCCGGACCCGTTCGTGAACGCTGCGATATCCAGATCCGGCAGGGCGTCCAGATTGATCGGCGCCGGTCTGCCGGAGCTTACGGAGAAAGTGCCGCACTCCGTATCCACGGGCAGCAGGCGGGAAATATCACGGCCCGCATAGAGCTTCATGACTTCATAGGTTGGCGTGCCATAGACGGTTAACGGGTGCCCGCTCCAGCCCGGCAGCTTGCCGCAGTATTGATCGGCATAATAATCCCCCACCCGGATACAGCCGCCGAGCCATCCGTTCACCAGATCGGAGAAGCTGCCGATATTTACCATCTCACTGGCACGGAGCATCTCGTTCAAATTGGCAGCATTGGCTACCGCAGCGCCCAGCGTGTGTTCGTCCGGCAGCCCTTTGCGTACCGTGTTGGGATAATACATCGTATTGTATTCGGTAATTGCCAGCTTCACATGACCATGCTTCGGATTGGACCGGATCTGTCCCGCCGTCTGTTCTATATTGTAGCGGGTCCATTCCGGGAATGAAGCTATGGCTTTATAGCGTTCTTCTTCCGGAGTATCATGGTCCATTGCAAAACGGTAGTAGCCATGATAGAGATGCAGGGTCAAATAATCGATCTGCTCACCTGCGATATCCAGTACGGTCCGGTTCCATTCCTGATCCGTATGTCCGCAGGCCAGAATAACAAGGGAGGGATCTGCCTGTTCCATGGCTTGAATGAAGGACACGGTCCGCTTGGCGAACTGCTCCGCCGTAGTTGTTCCGACCTGCCATGGTCCCCACACCTCGTTGCCAATCTCCCAATACTTCACATTATAGGGCTCCGCATACCCGTTGGCGGCGCGCTTCGCTCCCATGGGAGTTTCGATCCCGCCATTGCAGTATTCCACCCACCTCGCTGCCTCCTCCGGCGAGCCGGAGCCGTCATTCACACAGATGAGCGGTTCCACGCCGAGCTCCCGGCAGAACCGGATGAATTCATCCGTACCGAAGTATTTGCTGGTCCATCCTCCCCATGCCTCATTGAACATGACCGGACGCTCCAGCACCGGACCGACGCCGTGCTCGAAATGATAGGCGCTGATATAGTTGCCCGCCAGCCGCATCATCCCGGCGTTCAGGTCTTTCGTCATTTCGACCACCTTACGTTTTACGGTGCCGATGTGGTCTTCCGGGAGCAGAGAGACATGATCAATCCATAACATGCCGGTAGATACATGATCCCTCCATCTGGGGTGTTCGGCCGGCACATACACACGAAACTCTGCATCTGCGCTGTCCCGGCTGACAGACAGCCTGGCTTCATACTGCTGCCAATTATGGCCCGCCAGTCCGACACGCTCAAGCCCCAGCCGTGCCTGGGTAATCCGGTCTATCGCTTCTATAATAATGTAGTCCAGTTCAACGGAAGCTCTAAGCACCAGCTTGACCGTATACCGCCCTTCTTGGAGAGCGGTCCTCTGGGCGATGCCGGCATAGGCCTCATCATCACTCAGCAGGCGGATGCGCTGGGCGCGGCCCGAATGCTTAGGGGCAGACGCTTCAAGTGCATATCCGGTATTCCGTCCATTCGTATAGGCATACCAGCTTCCCGGCACCCCTGCCGTACTCCCCGGCTCACTTTCGAAATCCATATCCTTCAGCGGATACGCCAGCATGGCTTCCATATGATCGCGGATATCCTCCACGAAATGTCCGAACAGGTACGGGTTGACCGTATGCCCGCTTGGCCGGCTGCAGTCGATCGTTATCGTTGCTTGGTTAGACAATTTCAACCCTCCGTTTCCGATTAACCTTTTATTGAACCAATCATTACCCCTTTAACGAAGTGCTTCTGAACAAAAGGATACATCAGCAGCACCGGCAGGCTGGATACGATAATGACCGCGTATTTAATGCTCTCGGAGAGCAGGATTTTATCCTCCAGCCCGACATTCCCCCCGTCTACAGAGGCAGCCTGGCTGATCATCAGTATTTCGCGCAGCACCAGCTGCAGCGGGTACCGGTCCTCGCTGCGGATATAAATCAGCGCATTGAAGAATGAATTCCAGTGTCCCACGGCATAGAACAGAACCATTACGGCAATAATCGGCTTCGACAACGGCAGAATGATAGTGATCAGCAGCCTCCAGTTGGAGCAGCCGTCGATGTGCGCCGCCTCCTGCAGCTCCCACGGGATACTGGATTCAAAGTAAGTTCTCATAACAATGAGATTGTACGTAGAAATGGCCCCGGGAATAATGAGCGCCCACATTGTATCGACCATCCCGAGATTTTTGACCAGCAGATAGCTGGGGATCAATCCTCCGCTGAAGAACATGGTCAGGGTCACAATCAGCATCAGCAGCTTGCGTCCGGGAAGATCCGGTCTGGACAACGGGTATGCGGCAAGCAGAGTCATCATAATATTGACACTTGTACCAACAACTGTATAGATCAGCGTATTGCGGTATCCGGTCCAAATTTTATCGTTGTGCAAAATATTGCTGTAGGCTTCCAGTGTCACGCCTTTGGGCAGCAGCCATACTTCCCCGTTCAGGACTCTGGCGGGATCACTGAACGAAGCGCTGACCACAAATAGTAATGGATAGAGCACTAAAATAATGATTACCGCTGCGAGCAGGTACACGATAACGTCGAACCGCTTCTCATCGGGTGGGGCTTTTATAATTACATCCTTAGGCATTGCCCGTCTCCTCCTCCATTACCACAGGCTCGTATCCGACGTTTTGCGCGCAAACCGGTTCACCAGCAGGAGCAGCGTCAGGTTAATCAGGGAGTTGAAAAGCCCTATTGCCGCAGTATAGCTGTATTCGCCCTTTAGAATTCCGGTAGTGTATACAAAAGTGGAAATTACATCGCTTGCTTCAAGATTCAAATTATTCTGCATCAGCAATATCTTCTCGAATCCGATGTTCATGAACTGCCCAATATCCAGAATCAGTAAAATAACGATAACCGGGATGATTCCGGGCAGAGAGACATGCCAGATACGCCGGATACGGGACGCGCCGTCCATCTTGGCCGCTTCGTACAGCTGAGGATTAATTCCGCTAAGCGCAGCGATGTATATAATGGATTGCCAGCCCATGTTCTGCCAAATGTTTGAGCTGATGAAGATCGTTTTGAACCATGCGGCCGATTCCATGAAGCGGGTCGGCGTACCGCCAAGCGCCTGAATCAGCATGTTGACCGGGCCGCTCGGTGACAGGAGCACTGACAGAATGCCCACGATAACAACAACTGAGATAAAGTGCGGGATATAAGTGACGTTCTGCAGTAATTTACTGTATCTCTTGCTGCCGATTTCGTTGATCAGCAGTGCCAGCATAATCGGAACCGGAAAAGCAATCAGCAGGGAGAACAGGTTGATGGACAGCGTATTCCAGAGAAGTCTCCAGAAATAATAGGAGTCAAAAAACCGCTGGAAATGCTCGAATCCCACCCAGCTGCTGCCGAGAATCCCTTTGCCCGGATTGAAATTTTTGAAGGCAATCTGCAACCCGTAGAGCGGGCCGTAATGGAACACTAAATACCAGGTGACCGGGATCAGCAGCATAAGATACAAGTCGTATCTTCTGGCAATTTGCCTGACCAGGCGGCGCCCCGGTTCCCGGCGGAACCGGGGCGCTGCAGCCATATTATGAATCTCCGCCTTATTCATGAACATCCGCTCCTATCCAATAGGATCAGCCTATTTCTCCATCTTGTCGTAGGCTTCCTGATAAATTTGCTGAAGCTCTTCGACATTCATCTTTTGCAGGGTTGCCTGGAATTCATCCCATTTGTCGAAGCTGAGCGCACCCGCGATGAATTTCGTGCTTTGTTCTTCATAATATTTGTCGATGTCATTGCGCAGCATGTTCACCTTCTGGGCCGTTGCTTCGTCAAACATTGGAGCGGCATAGCGGATTGCCGGCATGTACGGATCCAGCGCCTTTTGCGCTTCCTGCACTTGAGGCGGATTGATATAAGAAGCTACATGCTCACTGATCAGATGCGGCGCCCCTCCGCCGGCGTACGGAGTGATTTTCGGCTGGGTCTCGGAAGTAGAATACTCTTCCTTGTAATAGGGAATCCCGTCCTTCAGCTCATAATGTTCGCCTTCCCGCCCGAACCGCAGCAGCGTCGAGCCTTCGTCGCTATAGAAATAGTCGACCCAGCGCATGGAGATTTCCGGATATTTATTGACTGAAGTAATGGCATACGCCCCAAAGTCACGCGGGATCGGAGCCGTCTGGCTCTGCATCCGGTCTCCGTGCGGACCCGCCGGCGGCGCAATGCCGATATATTGATCCGAGATCGGCAGGAAATTGTTATTCGTCTGGTCGAAGAACATGCCCGTTTTGCCTGAGCCCTGCTTGGCCAGGAACTGGGCCTCCGTATGGGAGAATACTTCCTGGTCCAGCAGCTTATCTGCATACAGCTTGCTCAAGTACATGAGCATTTCCTTGTTCTGTTCGCTGCCCATCCAGATTTCAACCTTATCATTCTCAAGATTGATGTTATAACCGAACTGCTGATCCAGTCCGAACGATCCGCTCATCATCGTCACGACGCTGAGGCCGACGCGCGCGGTCAGCGGCAGCTCATCCTTTTGGCCGTTGCCGTTCGGGTCCTGATCGCGGAAGGCGACCAGCACATCGTACAGCTCATCCGTCGTCTCCGGCACCTTCAGGTTCAGCTTCTCCAGCCAGGCCTGGTTAATCCACTTTTTGTCTGTCCGTGCCGCACTCAGGGTAACGATGCCCGGAATCGCGTAAATATGGCCTTCCGGCGTCGTGATGCCCGCACGGATCTCCGGATACTCATCCATCAGCTTGTTGAAATTCGGGGCATAGTCGCGGATCAGATCCTCCAGCGGAATGAGCTGGCCGCCCGAGCCGTAACGGATGGCCTCCAGTTGGGTGATTCCGGAGCGGTACATCACATCTGGAAGCTCATTGGAGGCGAATAGGAGATTCTTTTTCTCCTGAAAGCCATCGGTTGGTGCTTCAGTGAACTCCACCTGCACATTGCTCAGCTTCTCGTAATCCTGAAAGACCGGCATATCCTTGAAGGGTCCGTTGACGGGAGCGATCCGGGTGAACATACTCAGCTTCACCGGTTCCTGCACGATCGGAAACCCGTCCTTGCTCACCGATTGGTCTGCGGTCGCCTTAGGTGCAGCCTCATTGCCGTTGCCTGCTCCTGAATTGCACCCCGCCATTGCCAGTGCGGCAATGACCATCAGGCTTAGCGCCGTTTTAGTCCGTTGTTTACGCATGTCTGTATAACCTCCTTTTAGATCTCGCTCAACCCATCGTTGTAAGCGCTTCCCTTGATGTGACTTTATTATAGCCGGGCACGCAAGGAGGGGAATTCCACATATATGACTTTTTACTACACTTATCTTACCGTTTCATTTCGCAGCAGGCGGACGGCTCACAAAGGCATGCGGCGTCGTGCCGGTCAGCTCCTTGAATACTTTGAAAAAATAATTGTACGTAGTGAACCCGACCTGAATACTAATTTGTTTAACCGTGTATTTTCCGCTTTCGAGCAGTCTGCAGCTTGCATCAATACGGACACGGTTCAAATATTCGGAGAAGGTCGTCCGCGTCTCTTCTTTGAAAATCCGGCTTAAATAAGACGGGTTGAGCCCGATCAGGTCAGCGGTCAGCTCCAGCGTAATGTAACTCTGATAACGTTCCAGAATAAGCTGAACCGCCTGGGACACATGTCTCGAATAGGAGCCTTGCGCCTGTCTCCGGCGGAGCCGGCCCAGCAGACCTTCATAATAAATTATCAGCCACCGTTCCAGCCCGGCTACGCTATTGATATTGCCGAGTTCTTCCCGGGAAGGCAGTCCGCCATCTGCAGCTTTATCTCTTGTTAATGTCTTTTCCCCTATGGCCAGCAGCTCGCTGACAATCATCTGCACACTTGGCGAATGAAGCGGATGCTTCTGGACAGAGGCGAACGCACTGGTAATTGACCGCTCTACCTCTTCCATATCCAGCCGTTCAATGGCTAGAAGCAGCTGCTTCTGATTCCCGATCGTCATCAGGAGGCGGGGATCGTTAAGACTGCTATCCGGCTCCAGCCGTGTAGCAGCGTTATCGAGGACACGTTCAGCCGAACGGTAACTGTCTTCGAGCTTGGACAGGCTGCTGCACATATGGCCTATAGCATAAGTGCATTTCAAATTCAGGAATAGCTCAAGCGAATGGCTGACATTGCTCATCAGCCGGCCAGCTTCGCTAGCGGCAGCCTGCTCGCTCCGTTCTCTGAATGCGAACAGGATGGCCAAACGGCCATTTTCTACATAAACGGCCATCCGCTCGGGCAGATCGCCGAGACTCTGCTGCATTAGTTCTACCGCCTGCCGGACCAGACCGTTAATCTGCACATCACTGCGTGTTTGGGTCAACAGCAGGAAGGGAACGATTTGGACAGCGGCGGCCATATAACAGACCACACCAGGCAGAAGTCCGCTCAGGCGCATGCTCTTCTCAAGTATGGCGGCAGCCTCCGGCTTGCCGGCCAGCAGCTGAAGCGTCTGCTCACGTAAACTTTCAGATCTGTTGCCCGTATCCAGGCTCCCGTCCTCCAGCCGCAGACCCGATGTTTCGGTCTCCTCCTCCAGCTCCCGGGCAGCCTTCTTCAGAATGGCGATCAGGGATTGGTCATTCAGGCGGTGCTTCAGCAAATAGTCTGCAGCCCCGTTCCTCAGGCATTCCCGCACATAATCATAATCATCATAGCTGCTGAGCATAATTGTCTTTACAGCCGGATACCGCTCCCGGATGGTCCGCTGCAGCTCCACACCATTCATGCCCGGCATATTCACATCTATAATTGCGATATGCGCCTGCAATTCTTCAAGAGCCTGGAGCGCCATTGGACCGCTATAGGCTTCTCCGCAAATCTCAAAACCATGACTCCGCCAATCCGTCATCGTTGACAGATGATGATGTACCAGCGGTTCATCATCCACCAGCAGCACTTGAATCAACATTCAACCTGCCTCCTCTGCGGATCGTTCATCCGTACGAATCTCCGGCAAACGAATGACCACCTTGGTATACAATCCTTCTTCACTGAACAGCGTGATACCGTACGGCTCCCCGTACATTCTGCAGATTCGTTCATGCACATTCCGCACGCCGATTCCGCTGAAGCGCGACGCGCTTCCCTCCCTGCCGGATTCCAGAAGCAGCCGCATTTTCTCCCGCGACATCCCCGGCCCGTTATCCATGATTTCTATGAACAGATCCCCGCCCTCCCCGTATACTCTGATCAGAATAAGTCCGCCTCTGGCCGACGGGACAACCCCGTGCAGGATGGCATTCTCCACAATAGGCTGGAGCATCAGCTTAAGCACCCGGCATTCCAGCAACTCATCATCTTCCACTTGAACCTGAACTGTTATCGGCTCCATATACTTGTATTTCACAATCGACATATAGCAGTTCACATAATCCAGCTCTTCCCTGACGGTAAGAAATTCACTTGAATTCCCCAGCACCCCGCGCATAAGCTCGATTAAAGATCCAGAGACCTCTTCAATATTCGGCACACCGTTCAGATTAGCCAAATACTTGATGGTATTGAGCGTGTTGTACAAAAAATGAGGACGGATCTGTGCCTGCAGTGCCGTAAGCTCAGCTTCACGCTTCGCCTGCTCGCTAATCCGGATATCCTGCATCAGCCGCTTCAGATCATCAATCATGCTGATGAACACAGTGTAGAGTTCACCGATTTCGTCTTTCGAGTTAATCTCCATACGCGGAAAGGATAAATTACCGTCCTTCACCCGCATCATCATCGTTTTGAGCCGCCGGATTTGCAGTGTAGTCCTGGAGGACATCTGCATGGCTCCCAGCAAAACTGCGACAAAGACGATAACTGATACTTCAACCATCAGATTCCGGACCTTCACCGATTCACTCACGAGAGAATCCAGAGGAATAAGCGCCCGGGTAATCCAGCCGGTGTGCCCGGAGCGGCGGCTGACGACAATATAGGACTTACCGTCAATCTTCTGCTCTGCCGCCTCTTGAACAGCTGTTCCCGCAAGCTGCGGAGCGGTATATATCGTTCTTGTCATTTGCGGCGAGAGTGATGCAGGGGCAGAATCAGACTGGTATACCAGCTCCATCTGTTCATCCAGTACATACAGGACACTATCCGCTGTCGGCTTGACGCCATACGTGTTGCGGATGAAATCATAGTTCAAATCCACCATCACCACACCAATGGATTCCCTGTTATACCGGATGACACGGCCGACGGAAATCACATCCGGGCTGCCCTCTTGTTTGAAATAAGCGTGGCGTTCCCCGTTGTTTAACATGTAGTCCATCGCCTGCGTCTGCAGGAAATTACGGTCAACCCAAGGTCCCCCGGTGAAGAAAACCTTACCGTTCAGGCCAATTACAGCGATGCGTGTTATATAAGGCTTATAGCCGATCAGACCTGACAGAAATTCATTAATCCGCTTTTGCTCCAGAAACCACTCATAGCTGATTTCCTCGCTGGGGCTCAGCAATATATCGATTACCGTATTTTTATTCGTAACGGCAACCGTGTTCAGACGATCGATCTCCTCAAACATAAGATTCAGGGATTCGTCGGCTTGACGGATACTGTCCGCAACCGAAGTAATGGCGTTATGCTTAATCGTCTCACGCATATTCAGATAGATAATGGAGGTGATCGTTACAATAGAGAATAGACTGAGCAGTCCGAACGCGATGAATATTTTCCCCTGAATCCCCAGCTTCGGTGATATTTTATTGCGCAGAGCTGTAAATCTCATTCTCGGTCTCTCCTTCACATGAGGGAAATGACTTTCAGTAAGCGCTATCATATTATCAGAAAACAAAACCGTGCCGTTATCCGCCTCCAGCTGAACGGGTATGCAGCGGGGAAGTCTTGTAGTAGGACTTGAATGCCCGGGTAAACGTATACAGGTTGGGATAGCCGAGTGACAAGGCGATTTCCGTGATTGAAGCATCGGTTTCAGCAAGCAGCCGTTTAGCCTTGCCCATACGGATGTTCTGGATGTACTTCTGCGGAGATACGCCGGTCTGGCTTGTAAAAGCACTGGTGAAATAGGATCGGTGTACACCCGCATACGAGGCAACCTGCTGAACGGATATCCCTTCAGTAGCATGGAGGTTCATAAATTCCATACACTCCGATACCCAGCCTGAAGGTGATGGTGTATCAGCCGGGAATGCTCCGGGCATCAGGACGGCCAGCAATTCGCAGGTCTGTCCCTGCAGCTCCAAGGACACAGCCGGGTCCCACCGCCCGTACCTTGTCATTGCCCCGAATATGCGTTCCAGTACTTCCTTAATGCGGGATGTCACCTTACCAAGAGCATACGGCTTCTCAGGCACCATCCCGGTTAGCTTCAGCAGCGGCATCACTCTGCTTCCATCCAGCGCAAGCCAGCTCATCTGCAGCGGTGATTCCGCGGGAATGATGTAATAATGATACGTCTGATCCGGAAACAGACAGAACATGTCGCCCTTTTGCAGTTCAATGTGCTCATCTCCATAGTTAAGGCCAACCTTTCCTTCATACACGAAATGAAGGCTGTAGCACTCGATCCTTTTGGGACCCACCCTGTAGTTCGGCTTAGCCTGACTACGGCCGGCACGGACAGGCCATAGCTGCCCCTCCCTATCCAAATATCCGGGTGAATAGTAGATAAACTCGGCATATTCATATTCGTATTCCTGCAGATTCTGCAACACTCCTGACATATCCCCACTCCCTCCATCTAACAAAATGACAATTCAAATCTAACATCAGGCTATTTAAAAAATGTTGTTTTTTCAATATTATCATAATAGGAGGCGATAACCATTGTCCAGTAGACCTAACATTTTACTAATTACCAGCGATCAACAGCATTGGAATACCATCGGTGCCTTCCAGCCCGAGATCTCCACCCCGAATTTGGACCGGCTGGCACAGCAAGGGACAACCTTCGGCCGGGCTTATTGCCCGAATCCCACCTGCACGCCAAGCCGTTCCTCTATCATCACGGGAATGTACCCGAGCCAGCACGGGGCATGGACACTCGGAACGAAGCTATTGGAGGACCGCCACACGGTAGGGGAAGACTTCAGTGAAGCGGGTTATCAGACCTCGCTGATCGGCAAAGCCCATTTTCAGCCCCTGAAGTCCACGGAGGAATATGAATCGAAGGAAGCTTACCCGCTGCTGCAGGATTTGGATTACTGGAGCAGTTTCCACGAGTCCTTCTACGGATTCGACCATGTGGAGCTTGCCCGGAACCATACGAACGAAGCACATGTCGGCCAGCATTATGCCTTATGGCTGGAAGAACAGGGCTGTCACAATTGGCGGGATTATTTCCTCCCTCCAACAGGGACAATGGACCCGTCTGCAACCTACACATGGCCCATTCCGGAGAAATATCATTACAACACCTGGATTGCAGAGCGGAGCAAGGCCCGCCTGGAAGAGCATCAACAATCAGGAGATCCGTTCTTTCTCTGGGCCAGCTTCTTTGATCCGCATCCTGAATATCTGGTGCCGGAGCCCTGGGATTCGATGTATAACCCTGACACGCTGACTATTCCTTCACTGACGGCCGGGGAACATGACCGGAATCCGCCGCATTTCGGCATGACACAGGAAGACAACCCCGACTTCTCGCAGTTCATGGAAACCGGCTTCGGCATTCACGGGTACCGCTCCCACCTGTATTATGAATACGGGGATAAAGCGCTTCTGACGGATTACGACAAAAAGAAACTGGTAGCGGTCTATTACGGAATGATCAGCATGATGGATAAGTATATCGGCAGCATTCTGGATAAGCTCGATGAACTCGGACTCGCCGGGAACACGCTCGTCGTCTTTACAACTGATCACGGGCATTTCTTCGGACAACATGGTCTGCAGGCCAAAGGAGGATTTCATTACGAGGATTTAATTAAGCTTCCGTTCATCGTCAGATATCCCGGGCATGTTCCGGCAGGCAGACAGACGGATGCGATCCAGTCACTCGTTGACCTGGCGCCTACCTTCTTATCATTTGCCAATCTTCCCGTTCCTTCGTCGATGACTGGTGTGGATCAGAAGGACGTATGGCTGGGCCGCAAGAATCAGGCGCGTGACCATGCCATTTGCGAATTCCGTCATGAGCCTACGACCATTCACCAGAAGACTTATATTGATGCAAGATATAAAATTACGGTCTACTACAATCAGCAGTACGGCGAAATCTTCGATTTAGTGCAGGACCCGCACGAACTTCATAATCTGTGGGACGAGCCGGAACACGGGCAGCTGAAGACTGAGCTTCTGCTGAAATATATTTGGGCGGAGCTGGGCAAGGAACCGCTGCCTATGCCGAGAATTCATCATGCCTGAAGCAGGCCGGTCCATGAAGAAATAAGAAAGCGTGAGCAAGGATTCCTCCCTTCGCTCACGCTTTTTTCAGAATAATATATTTAGTCAGAAAATAACAATGCCTGCTACCGCCGACAGGAGGATCACCGCAAACGGATGCATCTTATATTTGGCAACAAGAACGAGGCATCCGCCGCAGATCAGCAGCGAGCCCGCCATTGTCCAGCTTAACCAGGATCCGCTTTGTCCGCTAAATGCGAAATGAACCGCCGCGTAGAGGATTAAGCCGGTTACAATCGGACGCAGTCCGTAGAATGAAGATCTGACCCAGTCATTGCTCTGCAGCTTCAGAAAGAAGACAGCGATACAAATGACGATAATTAGCGATGGCAGAATAATGCCGACCGTTGCCGCTATCGCTCCCCCCAGCCCTGCTTTGGAGTATCCGATCAGGGTCGCGGTATTCGTCGCGATAGAGCCCGGAGCCATCCCTGCCAAAGAAACAATTTCCTGAAAAGCGCCGCTGCCCATCCATCCTTTTTCGGAAACCTCCCGCTGAATCAGCGTTATAACCGCATAACCGCCCCCAAAAGAAACTAACCCCACTTTAATAAAAACCAGCAACAGCTCCCACAGCATAAGATAATCACCCTTCAGATGTAGTATTCAGGAAACTGCAGGTCACGGCGTTCCTCCGTTCGCACCTTTTCCGTAACTACGCTCATCCCCTGTTTCTTTTTGTACAGAACCACCAGGACTCCGGCTGTCAGCCCGCCCACAATCAGATAAAACGGATGAATCTGGGTGAACAACAGCAAGGCCAGCGATACAGCTACAAGCACAAACGTCGCCGCGTCCAGAACAGAAGCTTTCCACATCTTGCCGGCCGCAACAATAATCAAGGCTGCTACCGCAGCATGAATGCCCTTCAAAGCAGCTTCTACCTTGACGTTGTCTTTGAATAAAAGCCTGAGCCCGCTGAGGAGGAACACGATCAGAAAGGTAGGCAGGGTTATTGCAGTGACGGCAGCCACGGCTCCCGCCACTCCGCCAAGACGATAGCCGATAAACGTTGCGCTATTGACGGCCACCCCTCCGGGAGCGGAACCGGACACGGATATCATGTCACCCATTTCCTCTTCGTTCATCCAGCCCTTTTTTCGTACAATTTCTTCTTCGATGGTTGCAATCATGGCATAACCGCCTCCAAAGGTGGAGGGTCCAATTTTGAAAAATACGCAAAAAATACTCCAAAGCAAATTCATTTTCCTGCCCGCTCTTTGCTTCATTCCAGTTCACCCTTACATTCTTTTCTGCTCTCCCAAGAGATGTCACTTGTATTTTAGCATAATTAATTTCATTTTGGATTAAAGTCATGAATTTTATTGTAAATATTCTGTTAATACTTCATAATCAGAGTGTATAAAGTCTTATTTTCGTTGAATAAAAATCATTTTGGAATTATCTTAGGTATTCCTACTAATAAACTTGGAAATGGAGATAAGCCTGATGCTGCCCCACCCTAATTCGTCTATCAAAAAACAGGTCTATGACCGCATATCCTATCTGGGAACTGCCTCCAAAGCCGATTTGTTGAATGATTTTGCCTTGACCAGCAGCAGTATGACACGTCTTCTTGATGACATGTCATCCCAGGGGTTAATTATTGCCTCCGGGCTGGGAACCTCCAAAGGCGGGAGGAAGCCCATCCTGTTCCAGTGTAACCCGGCATACAGGTATCTGTTCGGGCTGGAAATTTCCCGCATTCATTCTTCACTTGGCTTGTATGATATGCATTTCAATCTGCTGTCTATGACCCGGTGGATAATGGATGATCGCATGACGCCCCCGCTGCTCGCGGATCATGTTGCGGACAGTGCCCGGGCTCTTCTGTCGGAGCATGGAATATCGCCAGGCAGCGTTCTGGGGTTGGGGATAGGCTCTGTCGGTCCCTTGAACTCTGAACGCGGGATTATTCTGGAGCCGGAGCACTTTCCGGCCGCCTCCTGGACAAATGTCCCCATCTGCGAAATGCTGGAGGCACGGCTTGAAATACCGGTCAAGCTTGACAATGGCGCAAACTGCGCCCTCATCGGTGAGCACCGGGCTCTTAAGTCCAACAATTATCAGCACATCCTGTATGTACATGCCGGAACAACTATAAGATTTGCGATGATGTCCGGCGGCCATATCGTTCGGGGCGCCTCCGGGGCAGAGGGAGCGCTGGGACAGATGATTATCCAGACCAACGGCCCCAGACTGCACGGCAAAGGAAACTACGGAGCCCTTGAAGCCTTCGTGTCTGTTCCGGCGCTGGAAGAGCGTGTACGCACACAGTTAAAGATTGGACGCAGCAGCTTACTAGCGGAGAATTCTCCGGAACAGGTCACCTTTGCCTCCTTATCTGAAGCTCTCCAGCAAGGGGACAAGCTCGTTACTGAACAATTCACGGAATCGTCTGCGTACCTGGGGATCGGGCTGGCTAATCTGATTAATACCCTTCATCCGGAGTGTGTCGTTCTGGGCGGCCCCCTGGTCCGGGCACATCAGCTTGTGTTCGACACTTCGGTTGAGGTCGCCAGGAAGAACACTTATCCCTCCCCCGAGAACAGTCCGTTTTTTACGCAAGGATATCTTAAAGAAGAGGCCGTAGCCACCGGAGCGGCCATCATGCTGCTAAATGACTGGTATGTGGAATAAATAGGAAGACAGGAGGGGATTGCTGTGTCTCTCAATTGCGCTGCCGGTTCTCAGTCCGGTTTAGGTGTCATGTGGAAGACGGTATCAGAGGATTGTAATCTGGCTTGCGACTATTGTTATTACAGTACCTGTGGAGGGAAGCCCGGACCGGCAATTAACCGGATCGATTCTTTCGTTCTGGATAAATTCATCCAGGATTATATGCGGCACAGCTCAGGCAGTGCCACCTTCGCCTGGCAGGGCGGAGAACCGCTGCTGGCAGGTCACGAATTCTTCGAAGAAGTCGTATACCGCCAGGCCCTGCATGCCCCGCCGCATACGGTTATCAGTAATTCCCTGCAGACCAACGCTACACTGATCAGCGGGCGGTGGGCTGCCTTCTTCAAAACTTATCATTTTCTGATCGGAGTCAGTCTGGACGGCCCGCAGCAGATTCATGACTCACGCCGGGTGAATGCCGCAGGCAAAGGCAGTTATAGTCAGGTGAAGAACGGCATCGGCCATCTTCGCCGGCACCAGGTTGACTTTAATATTTTGACAGTAATTCATAAAGGCAATGTGGGCAAAGCCCGGGAACTGATGGCGTTCTACCGGGAGCAGGACTTCCGGTTCATTCAGTTTATCCCCTGCATGGACTTCAGAGCCCAGCAGATTGATCAGCCGGGGGAATATGAAATTTCAGCGGACGAATACGGGGAGTTCCTGTGTGAAGCCTTCGACGAATGGTATCAGGACGGCAAGCCCGAAATATCGGTACGGTTCTTCGATAATATGCTCAGCGTCTACCTGGGCGGGGAAGCGGAATCCTGTGTACACCGCGCAGCATGTCCTACAAGCCTGGTGCTGGAGCAGAACGGGGACGCCTTCCCCTGCGATTTCTACATCAATGAGGAGTGGAAGGTCGGCAACGTTGCCGAAGATTCCATTGCGGATATGCTTGCCCATCCCAACTTTAGACGGTTCCACCGGATGAAGCCCGCTCTCCCGGACAAATGTCAAACCTGCGAATGGCAGCGGTTGTGTTATGGCGGATGCCCCCGGAACCGGAAATGGAACAATGAGGAAGGCCTCAGCGGTCCAGATTATTTTTGCCAGAGCTATATGCGCATCTACGCTTACGCTGATGAGAGAATGCAGAAGCTGGCGGACCGGCTGCGTCTTCCCAAGGTCATGCCTTAACTTGTTCCGTAATTAATAGTCCACTGCCATTCTGTTTCTTACCTCCCCCTGTGTTAAAATAAGACCAAGCTTGCTGAACCTAAGGATAATTTTGTGCGGGACACATATATATGGATATATTTTCATAAACAAGCCTATACCGCAATAAGTGAAGGAGGGCTATATGAGCAGAAGGACTGCCGGTTCCGGCGGCACATTCACATTCATCAAACAGCTGCTGCAAAAAATCAAAGCCGATGATGTCCAGGGGATCAGCGCACAGCTGACCTATTATCTGATTCTGTCGCTGTTTCCCTTTCTGATCTTCATTATGACCCTGATCGGGTACGCGAATATTTCCCTGGAGGACAAAATCCAGCAGCTGGAACAGGTGATGCCTGCCGAAGCCGTCTCTATTATAGAAGAGATTCTGCAGGATGTGTCCGAGGGACGCAGTCAGGCGCTGTTATCCTTCGGGATGCTGGCTACACTCTGGGCCGCTTCCAAGGGGGTCAATGCAATCATTAAGGGGCTCAATCGCGCTTACGACATTGATGAGAGCCGGGCCTTCTGGAAAATTAGAGGGATCGCCTTCCTCGCTACCCTGACGATCGGTTTTGTCGTGCTGCTCAGCATTCTGCTGCTAGTCCTCGGTACCTGGCTCAAGACACAGGTCTTCCTGTTGACCGATCTGCCTTACGGTTTCCAGAAGCTATGGGATCTGCTGCAATACGCCGTGCCGCTGCTGGTCATGTTCATTGTGTTCACCCTGCTCTACTGGATCGCCCCAAGCCGCAGGCTGGCTCTGCGTGAGGTGGTGCCCGGTGCGCTGTTCTCGACCCTCGGCTGGATTATTACATCAGTCCTCTTCTCCATTTACGTCAATCAGTTCAGTGATTTCACCAAAACCTACGGCAGTCTCGGAGGCGTAATGATTCTGCTCATCTGGCTGTATATCAGCTCGATTATTATCCTCGCCGGAGGCGAGATCAACGCGATCCTACTCAAACGCAAGGTTGACGGAGCAACGGTAGAATAACCGGATTATCAATATTTTTAACAGCAACTAACTTGGGGCTGCATCCGCTGGGATCAGAGGGATGCAGCCTCATTCGGCTCGTCTACCCTATCATTGGCACATTGTATTCGGTTTTTCGCATACATTCGGCTCGTCCACCCTATCATTGGCACATTGTATTCGGTTTTTCGCATACATTCGGCACGTTTGCCCTGTCATGGGCACATTGTATTCGGTTTTTCGCATACATTCGGCTCGTCCACCCTATCATGGGCACATTGCTCCACAGCCCCCTAAAGAAGTTGGAGTCCTCCCCCACAAAAATGTAGACTAGATACAGGAGGAGGATGAACGGAATGGGACACTTAACAGGAACAAGAGAGAAGGCAGCGCAAGAGGTGTTGTCTGGCATTAAGGCGGCGGTGGTTGCCCGAAAGTATGGGGTGACTCCATCAACGGTGAATCAGTGGGTGAGGGATTACCGGGAAGCCCATGGGGAGCAAGATCATCCGTATCCCCAGGACCAGGTGGAGGAACGGAAGCGCCTGCTGGACGTCGAGCAGAAATATGAGAAGGCCGTCAAGATGCTCGGTGAAAAGGAGTTAGAGATTGAGATTCTGCGTGAACTGCTAAAAAAGCCAACCCCTGCTTATCCGAAAAAATCGAGGTAGCCGATATGTTCATTAAGCAGGGGAATACCGCAGCCTTGGTGCTCCGTCTCGTGGGGCTAGCAGAGTCTACGTACTACGACCGTAAGAAACGCAAGAAGCAGGAGGCGCAGGCCGTCCCCCAGGGGCGTGGAAGACCCCTACCCGGCTACTCCCTGACCGAGTCGGGAGAGAAGATTAGCGACGAGCAGATCCAGGAAATGCTCCTGGAACTGGTCGCTGGAGAAGAGCACGTGTACGGGTACAAACTGCTGGCCAAGTGCTTGTGGAACCAGCACGGGCTGAGGCTCAACCACAAGAAAAGCTACCGGCTGTGTCAGGCGCTGGAGATCCTGCAGCCCCAGCGTCAGAAGCGCTTTAAGCATCCCCGGAAGCTGCCGGAGAACCGAGTCATTACCGGAGCGGGCCAGCTCTGGCAGATGGACATTAAATACGGGTATGTGGCGGGCCGGGACCGGCATTTCTTCGTCCTGAGCATTATCGATGTGTTTACCCGGGTTATCGTCGGGTATCACCGAGGATCGTCGTGTGAGGCCAAGCACGCCTGCCAGACGCTGGGACGCGCCATGGAGCAACACTGCGCCCCTGGCAGCGCGCGCCCGGTGATCCGCACCGACAACGGCCCCCAGTTCATCAGCCATCTGTTTGGCGACATGTGTGAAAGCTGGGAGATGACCCATGAACGCATTCCGCCTCGAACGCCGGATTTAAATGCTTTTATTGAATCGTTCCACAGCAATATCGATCGGGATTTGTTCCGCAAAGAGGCCTTCGACACGTTCGAAGAGGCCTATGAAGCCGTGGACCGGTACATGGACTTTTACAATAACCGCAGAATGCATACGAGTCTTCGCAACATGCCGCCAGCTACCTTTGCGGAGTGGGTGCTGACCCTAGAAGACCAGTCCTGCTTCTTCTGGCCGAGAGAAAAAGCGAAATAAAGAGCAAGGCTACGACAAGTACCGATTTTATACGGAGGACTCCGGGATAAGGGGGTCGCACCGATTGTATTCGGTTTTTCGCATACATTCGGTTCATCTCCCCTGTCATGGGCACATTGTATTCGGTTTTTCGCATACATTCGGCTCGTCTACCCTATCATGGGCACATTGTATTCGGTTTTTCGCATACATTCGGTTCATCTACCCTATCAGGGGCACATTGTATTCGGTTTTTCGCATGGCTCGTTAACCCTATCGTCTCTTAGGCCCCTCGTTAAAGCGTACGATTCCTGTACAACAAGACAGGCAACCCCCCGCTGACCGGGGGATTGCCTAATTGGAAACAACAACTATATGCTAGCTAGCATCATTTTCCTTAATGTCTCAGTGATACCTCACCGGTTCTTCCTCTTCTCCTGCCGCCGCACCCGGATCACCAAATACTGTTCCTTCTGTGGCATCCGGCAGATAAGCTCCCTCCTCCTTCAGCCGCTTGCGCAGCACAGCTACATCCACTGCATGCACGTCATAATCCGGCAGATTCGCAGCAAGTGCTGCGGCAATCCCGGCCGCTTCGCCCATCGTCAGACAGACCGGCATCACCCGGACACTCCCCTGCACCTCACGGACACAGGAGATCGAACGTCCCGCGACCAGCACATTCTTCAGTGAACGCGGCGTCAGGCAGCGGTATGGAATGCCGTGCGATTCTCCCGGACCGTAACGTTTAATGACCTCCGGCTTGCCTCCCGCCTGCTTCTCTTCCTTCTCCGTCCCATGGATATCAATGAAATAGCTGTTGCGGCAGATTTCATCCGCGAAGCTGCGGCGGTTAACGTAATCCTCCACACTCAGCACATAGTCTCCGGTAATTCTCCGCGTCTCCCGTACCCCCATCAGCGAGCCGGTGTTGGCTACGTAAGAACTGCCGAACGCAGCAGGCATGAACTCGGCCAGGGCATCCCTATAGACGGAGGCCAGCTTCCTTCCCTGCATTAATGCAGCGGATACGGAGAAGGCATCCGTATTATCCACATCCCATAGATGCCCCGCGTTGAAGCCCACCGTCCGGGGAGCAATGACATTGTTACAGATATGCGAGTCCGGAATTAAGGGGAATTTGCCGGAGCCCAGAATATCGAAGATCGGGCTGGTTTTATTATTGTTATGCAGCAGCGGACCGTTCAGATAAGCATATTCATCGACATTGCCCAAGGTAAAACAGTGCGTGGCAGGCATCAGCTCACCGGTTGTCGTATCACCCTTGAGATATTCCGCTCCCGCCCAGGCCGCTACATCGGCATCGCCCGTGCAGTCAATATAGACCTTGGCCTTCAGCGCCTGCAGTCCATTCTTGCTGGCAGTGATCAGCGCCAGCACATTACCTTCCTCATCCGCCTCCACGGAACCCAGCTGCGTATGGAACAGCACCGTTGCCCCGGCTCCGGCTACCAGCTCATCATAGATGACCTTGAGCTTCTCCGGTTCGATCGGAACCCAGTCCATCGCCTCTTGGCTTACATGCGGCATCTGCGCCTTCAAAGCTTCAAACACCTTCATCGCCAGTCCCCGGTAGATGATCGTCTTCATGTCCGAGAACGGGCACCAGGCCGGCACAAGTCCCGATGTGCCCATTCCGCCCAGGCTGCCTGTTCCTTCGATCAGCAGCGTCTTTGCCCCTTCCCGGGCTGCGGCAGCGGCCGCCGTACAACCGGCCGGCCCGCCGCCTGCAACGATGACATCCCAGGAATCCTGCAGCGGAATTTCACTGCTCCGCATCCTGTAGCTGTTCATTCTTTTGCCTCCTAAAAAGTCTTCTTTGACTCTATTTCTTCACTGTAGCATACCAGTCATTCACCTCTTTGGTGCTGGCCTCTCCGCCTGCAGCTTTATATTTCTCGGCGAAATCAGCCACGGCATCCGGGGACTCTTCACCGACAATGACTTTGACGGCAAAATCATTAATCATCTGATTCAGCGAAGCATTGTTCTTCGAATATTCCGGCAGGGATGGAGCCAGCGCCAGCGGATCGGCAATTCTTGCTTCCGCCGGAAGCTCATTGTTCAGATAAGAGAAGCCTGCAAACAGACGCGCATCCTTCTGCACCCGGGCCTGCCAGTAGATCGGGTACAGCTTCTCGTCTATACCGGTCAGATAATTGCTGGCGTTACCGCGTTCGTCCGTGAACAGCGGCAGGATCGGGCTGTATACGCCGTCTTTATACGTATGATGTTTGCCTTCTTCACCGATGGCAATCAGTTTGAAGGTTTCTTTTTCCAGCTTGGCGTTGATCCATTTCATCGCATCTTCAGGATGCTTCGCAGATTTCGGAATGAAGGTGATGCGGTCGAACCCGCCGCTCATGCCGAGGCCCATTTGACCGTCTTTGCCTTTGAGGGCAGGAAGATATGCGTATTTGGCGTCAGGGAAGTTCTTGGTCAGGGCATCGGCAATCCCGGGAATGTCGTACCATGGCAGCTGAATAACCCCGATCTTGCCGCTGGTGAATTTCTCCTTCAGGGTAGCATCCTTGTTCACGGCAAACTCCTTATCGAGCAGCCCCTGCTTATACAGATCGGACATGTACATCAGATATTCCTTGAAGCCCGGATGCAGCGGGGCCGGAACCAGCTGGCCGTCCACCGTATTCCAGCTCGTGCCTATTCCGAAGGCACCTGTAATATTCGCCGTTGTTGCCAGTGCACCATCGATTGACATCGGGGCGCCGCTGTTCCCGGTTCCGCCCGGATCTTTTTCCTTGAAGGCCTTCAGCACTTCCGTGAATTCATCCAGCGTAGTCGGCGTCTTCAGCCCCAGCTTATCGAGCCAGTCCTGGCGGATCATCAGATCGGCACCGGCAAATTGTGAGGAGCTGTTGGGAATACCATAGATTTTGCCGTCAATTTTCATTGCATCGAAGGACGCCTGGGAGATGGAAGCTTTGATATTATCGCCGAACTCCTCGATGAGCGGGGTCAGATCCACCAGTGCGCCCATTTTGGCATAATCGGTATACACGGCTTTTTCACCGGAAATGGTAATGACATCATACGGCTCGGCAGAGGAGATCAGCAGATTGAGCTTATCCATCGCCTTGTCGGCGGGAAGCATCTCATACTTCACCTTATAGCCGGTCCGCTCTTCGATCACCTTGGCCAGCGGATACGTATTGTAATCATCCTTCGACCACAGATTAAGCGATTTCAGCTCCGGCTTGGCAGCATTCTCTGACGTTGCCGGTGCGGCAGTTGCTTCTGCAGAAGCTGGTGCTGCTGTTGAAGCGTCCCCCCCGTTACTATTCGTGTTGTTAGAAGAACCACAGGCAGTTGCAGCGAGCAGCAGCCCGGTACTCAGCAGGAGTGACAGCCACTTTGTCTGTTTCATTAAGATAACCCCCTATAAGTTTTGTGAGCTTAAGCTTCCAGTCTTACTTCGTTCAAAATCCGCCTCAGCCTTTAACCGAGCCAATCAGCACGCCTTTGATGAAATACTTCTGCAGGAACGGGTATACGAACAGAATCGGGACCGTCGAAGCGACCACCGTTGCCGCACGTATGCCTTCCGGTGACATGTTCATCAGATCATCCACACTTTTATTGACGGCGTTGGCTGCACTGGCGTCCATCACCACATCCTGCAGATAGAGCTGCAAGGTCTTAAGCGCGGTATCGTTGATGTAGATCATTGGCCCGAAGTAATCATTCCAGTACCCGACGGCATAGAAAAGCGCAATCGTAGCAATCACCGGCATACTGAGCGGCAGAATAATCCGGAACAGAATCGTGTACGTCTTGGCCCCGTCGATCCGTGCGGACTCCTCCAGGGCTTCGGGAAGACTCTCATAGTAGCTTTTGATCACCAGCATGTTGAACACACTGATCATTCCGGGCAGGATAAGCACCCACAGATTATTGATCAGATGCAGCTGGCGCATCAGCAGATAATTGGGAATAAGCCCGCCGCTGAACAGCATCGTGAAGATGAACAGCACCATGAAAAAGGAGATGCCCGGCAGATTCCGTTTGGATAACGGATAGGCCGTCAGTGCTGTCATTAAGATGGAGATCAGGGTGCCCACTACCGTGACGCCTACGGATACACAGAACGCCCGGATGAACATTGAGGAAGAGATAACCTCCCGCAGGGTGTCGAGCTGGAAGCCTACCGGCAGAATGCCTACTTTTCCCGAAGTAATCGCCCATTCCTCACTGACCGATTTCGATAATACGTTAACCAGCGGCAGCAGCATCATCACTCCGAGTGTGATCAGGAACAGGTAGACAAAGATATCGAGCAGCCTGTCGCCTTTGGTTCGTTTGGTCATGGATTATACTGTCTCCTTTCCCGCCTACCAGATTCCGCGGTTCAGCAGCTTCCGGCTGATATAATTTCCCGAAACGATGAGGATGAAGCCTACTACCGAGTTGAACAGGCCCACCGCGGTGCTGAAGCTGTAATCCATTTTGCCCAGCCCGATGCGATAGACGAAGGTTCCGATCACATCCGCTGTCTCATAGACTACCGGATTGTACATGGTCAGAATCTGCTCCGTTCCCGCATCGAGCACCGAGCCCAGCCGGAGAATGAACATCAGCACCACAGTCGGCAGGATACCCGGCAGTGAGATATGCAGCATTCTGCGGATTCGCCCCGCCCCGTCAATGGCAGCCGCCTCGTATTGCTCCTGATCGATCCCGGCAATGGCGGCAATGAAGACAATCGCGTTCCACCCTGATTCCTTCCAGCCGGCCGTAAAGACAACCACACTGCGGAAGTAATCATTGCTGACAAAAAAGCTGACCGGTTCTCCGCCGAACCACTGAATGATATTATTGACCAGTCCGCCCGAGGTGGAGAGGATGGTGACGAACAATCCGGAAATAATCACCCAGGACAGAAAATGCGGGAGATAAATAATCGTCTGGATCGTCCGTTTGAAGAACATCAGCCGGACCTCGTTCAGCACCAGCGCGATGAGGACCGGCACCGGGAACAGCAGGACAATCTTGTACACACTGATAAGCAGTGTATTCATGAATACCCTTCCGAATTCGTCCGATTGGATAAGCTTATGGAATTGCTCCAGCCCTACCCATTCACTGCCTCTGATGCCCTCGAAAATGTTGAAATCCTGAAATGCGATCAGCACTCCGTACAGCGGTGTATATTTGAAGAGCAGCAGAAACAGCAGACCGGGTATCAGCAGCACATAATAATCCCTGTTTCTCCAGGCGAGCCTCCACTTGCTGGCGGACCTGATTCTCGTTGCCTGAAGTTTGCTCTTCCGGTCCAAATCCGTGACACTCCCACCCAAGTTCATTCACCCCCATCTGTTTGTGAGTTGATTATACTGAGAAACCGGGGGGCGGTTGTAGGTGGTAATCTGATTATTTCTGGTCTTACGCGACTGTATATCAGGCAATCTGCTTATTCTAATGGAACCGCTTTAATTCTGATGTTGATCACAGTTCCTTGGCCGGGCTCCGTTTCAATGGACAAGCCACACCGGTTGCCGGCAAAATATCGAATCCGCTCGTTGACATTATAGAGGCCGAAGGAGCCCGGCATCCCGTCACTGCGCAGCTCGGAGGAAGGCTCCAGCAGCAGCCGTCTGGCCTGCTCCGGACTCATGCCGATCCCGTCATCGGACACCGCCAGAAGGATATCCTCCTGCTCACGGCGGGCTGTTATGGCGATATTCCCCTGCTTCCTGCGGGTTTTGCGGATACCATGCAGCAGCGCATTCTCCACCAGCGGCTGGAGGGTAAGCTTGGGAATCATATACTGTTCAAGTCCCGGCTCTACTTGGACGCTGAAGGTGAAGGTGGACGGAAAGCGGTTCTGCTGAATCTCCATGAACACCTTGGCCAGATTCAATTCATCGGCAAGGCTGACATTGTCGCGGCCCTGATTCAGGCTGAGCCGGAAATAGCGGGCCAGTGCCTCAATCATCTGGCTGGTATCCTCCGCATCATGCGAAATTGCCGACCAGTTGATCATATCCAGCGCATTATAGAGAAAATGCGGATTAATCTGGGCCTGCAGGGTTCTCAGCTGCGCCTCCCGCTCCTGCATCTTCGCCTGATAGGATTCCTCCATCAGAATGTTGACCTTGTGAATCAGGTGGTCCACACTGCGTTCCAGCAGCCGGAAATCCCCCCCTGGCATTGTCCTTCTGTCCTCCAGCCAGCCGATCCCCTCCTTGCGGATCATCCGCAGAATCATCTGCACCCTGCGCTGCATGTTCTGCACGAGGAACATCAGCAGCACAAACACGAGAACAAGGAACATGACCGTGATCCCTGCCAGCGTGGCAATGCTGGTGAACTGGTTCATTGCTGTTGCCCGGTGCGAAATCTCTGATTCAGAGACTTGGGAGATCATTTTCCACCCTGAAGTTCCGATCGTGGTATAGACCACATTAACCTCTTCACGCCCAAGGGTCCGCTTTACGATTCCCTCCTCCGATTGCTTAATCGCATCCAGCAGTTCTTCCGGCAGCATGCTGACTTCCCGCGGACCGTTCTCTCCGGTGCTGTAGATCAGCCGGCCCTCACTATCCAGAAGATAAGGGGCATAGCTGTCCGAGAAATGAAGCTCTGACATGACTTCTGCGATCAGATCCTGGGATACATCCATCACCAGTATGCCGATGGTCTCTTCATATGCCTTCGGATTGCGCAGCATCCTTGCGGCAGAGAAAATCTTTTTGTCACCGAAATCGATATAACTCTCCTCATACACCCCGGTCCAGACCATACCGCCCCCGGCCTCCAGCACCTGCCTGTACCACGGATAATGCTCTATCTCAGATAGCGGATACAGATTCACCCGGTCCCCTCCGTACATCCGGGAAGGATCAACAAAAAACCGCAGCCGGAAAATATCCTCATTCTCCTGGGCGGTTTCGGCTAAATTGCGCAGCTCCTTAAGCTGGTTAAGCTCATCGGTGATGCTGTCCTTCTGCTGCAGATTACTGTAGAGTACCTGGTTCATGAACACCGAATTGCTGCTGTCACGGATATGATCCAGCTTATAGGTCAGATTCATCCCTGCCTGCTTAAGGGTCAGCTGCATCGTACTGGTGACTTCTTGCTCCAGAATGTCACTGGACCGCTGATAGAAGGAAGCCAGCATGACGGATACCGGCAGCAGAATGAGTATCACATAGGCAATCAGCCACTTTCTCGCCGCCAGAATCCCCTGGCCCAGTCCGGTCAAATAGCTCCAGCCCTTTTTCACTGCACAGCCTCCTTATATGGCATGCTTACATTCCTGTGCGGCCTGATCTTCATAGGATTGCCCCTGCTCATAGACTCTGCTCCCTGTAGGCGCTGGGGGTAATTCCGGTTATTTTCTTGAAAAGCTTGCTGAAATGGCTGGGATCGCTGTAGCCGACGGCATAACAGATTTCGTAGAATTTGTTCTGCGGGTCTCTAAGCAGCTTCTTCGCCTGCTCGATTCTGACCTTGGTCAAATATTCGAACAGCGTTTCGCCCGTTTCCTGCTTGAACAGGAGCCGGACATAGGTCGGACTGAGATAGACGCCTGCCGCAATATCCGCCACTGCCAGATTCTCCGGGTACCGTTCTCCAATCAGCTGACGGACCCGTTCTATCACTTCGCTTGTCTTGCCGCTGCGCTTCATCCCGACGAAATCACAGACCTCAAGCAAATAGGCTTCTGTATATCCCAGCAGATCCTGCATCGTCTCCTGGCGCGCAACCTGTTTCCAGGCGGCCGTCTCACGTTTTTCCCATTCCTCCGTCATTCCGCCAAGCTCCAGCAGCACCTGGCCGGACTGCAGAATCAGATGCAGACTGACATTCTGCGCATACCGCGCCCCTTGCCCCCGGTTCTGCCCAAGCAGACTGAAGATGTCACTAAGCTCCGTCTGCAGACGTCCGCGGTCTCCGGATTTCAGGGCAGACCACACCCGCTCCCCCCACTCCGGCTCGTACCGGTAACGCAGATTCTCACCGCGCTCTCCGGACACGATATTGTCCATGGTCAGAATACGGTTTTTGCCCAGATACCACTTCTGGTCAGCTGCATCCCTCGCCTGTTTATAGGAGGACGGGATCTCCGGCAAGTGCTCAACCCCCTCACCGACACCGATGGTTACACTGAGCTTCAGCCATTGCCGCAGATTGCTGCGGATTGATTCTGCCAGCACCAGCAGGTCATTCTCGGGAGATTCGCTGAACTCCTGCGGCTGCAATTGTCCGGCCAGCAGAATCCCGACGTACTCTCCCGGCTCCTTCTCGAAGGTCACGCCGCGCATCTGATTGTCAATCAGCTCCTGGATGATATTCAGCACCGTATAGGACAGCAGCTGTCTGTCCTGCTCGCTGCGGGTGTCCAGCACCTGCGGCACATCATCGAGCAGAATGACCATGAGGATGTAGCTGTCAGCCGCGAGCTGCTGCAAGCCCAGAAATTCCAGCTTGTCCTGAATATGCGCGGTATGAACACCATCGCTGATTACGGACAGCAGGAACTTCTCGCGCAGCAGCGGCATACTCTGCGTCAGCTTCACCTGCATCTCCTTGATCCGCTTGCGCTCCTGCGTCTCCGCATCCAGCGCAGCAGTCACCTTGCCCATCACCACCGACAGCTCCTTGCGGCTAACCGGCTTAAAAATATAATCCGCCGCATGCATCTGCAGCGCGGACTTAAGGTATCCGGCATCGTTGTGGCCGCTGATGAAGACGATCTTGGCCTCCGGCAGCAGCGCCCGGACCTCAGCCGCCATGCGGATGCCGTCCATTGACGGCATCTGGATATCCGTCAGCACGATATCCGGCTTCAGCTCCCGGATCAGCGCCAGCCCAGTGTCCCCGTCATCTGCGGTTCCAACCAGCTCAATCCCCTGTGCCGCCCAGTCCACATAGGTCCGCAGCCCGTTCACCACCGAAGGCTCATCATCCACAATCACCAGTGTTTTCATAAATCCGTCCCTTCTTACTCATGATCTGCAAGGCCAGTTCGTAGGAATAGAGTGTGTTGACCAAAAATTCTACAAAGACTGTTCATCTCCTGCCAAAAAGCAATAAATAGGAAGCAATATAGTTTTCACATTCATTCTGCATGTTCAATGTACGCAGACTAAACAGCCGTTCCTCCCGGATTAGAGATTCTCTAATTAGGAAGGAACGGCTGTACGTCTAGCCCGGCGAATAAGCTTCCGCTAAGCGAGAAACTGGACTTGCAGAAGCACTAGCAGGCAAGCGAATGAACTTGAGTTGTCGAGAAACGCTGCGGGCAGGCTATTGATGTTATGATCTCGCCAGCTTTCTTCCAATGAAATGAAGAAATTGAAGAAATGGCATAAATAAGAGGATTACAATCAGGCTGAAATACAAAATATCCGGGAACACAAACAGATCATTGCGAATGAAGTAATCAATACTTAGAACACCGTATGGAAGAAGTAGAAGCACGCTTGTTGCAACGCCCGGCGTCCATCTCCTCAAAAACAGCGATACCCCTATGTGAAAGAAGGAGTGCAGGAACAATCCAAGGCTCAGCACCATGTAAAGAAGATAAAAATGATACTCATAAGCTAGGAATGCTGCGGCCGAAAATAGGACAAACAGCACTCCCACCGCCGCTGAGAATTGAGACCCCGTAAGGGAGGACATTTTTTCCACTCTGGATTTGGCGAAGCCGGGAATCTTATTGTATATCTGCTCCTTGTTTCTCTGAACCCATCCGGGAGTAGGAATGATCTCTTCAAAATCATGAATCATAAATATGATCGGGAGCAGCCATAAAATAGCGGTGTCACTAATCAGCTGGTTCATTACATTCTCCTTTCTGCGGTCAAGGTCCCAATCCTCCGCCGGATTTGCTCGTGGGGATACTTCTTCGTCTCAAGAATCTGGACCAGATATTCCAAGACCTTATCTCTGTCCGCAACGTCCGGTGAATAACCGCGTGCTTCATACGTCCTTTTCATCTTACTCATTTCTCTATATGGTATTATCACACCTTCTTCATATTCCTCCTGATTGTAATTTCTGTTCCTCACAGATACAGCGATCCCCATACAAAGTGAAATAAAATGAGCATCGTTCTGCCGGTACAATTCACTGCTCATATATTGGAGCAGCAGCGTGCGATCCTCCGCTTCATCGAAAGCTAAGCTTCTGATACCGGGTGCCGATTGACGAAGCAAATTACGCAGAACCGTCTTTGGCCCAATTTCAACGGCAACCGTAATTCCGCTGCTTTGCAGAAACCGCATGGTGCTGGACCATAATACTGGGGATACAATCTGATCAGGTAAGGAATGTCTGATTTCTTCCACCGAGCAATAAGGACTAGCCTTGAGGTTGGAAACAACCTCCCACTTGGGCATGCGGATAGTAAGAGAGCGCATCTCTTCCGCCAGTCGGTCTCTGGCTGGCAGCAATATCCGGCTGTGAGCGGGCAAGCTTACCGGGAGCCGCTTATAGTGGATTCCACGTCTGTCCAGAACGTCTAAAGCCTCCTCCAGCTTCTTCTTATGCCCCGAGATTACAGTTTGCTGATCGGTATTGTAGTTAGACGGTTGAACGAATTGACCGGGCTCGGAAACCAAGGCGCATAACTCTTCAACCATAAGAGGACTAACGCCTGTGACGGCAGCCATTCCTCCCTCCACCTCTGCGCAGGCTTCCTCCATAAATTGCCCTCGTCTGGCAATCAGCCTGACTGCATCAGAGAATTCGAGTGCACCCGCGCAGGTCAAAGCGGAATACTCTCCCAGACTGTGTCCGGCAGAAATGGCCGGTTGAATCCCTACCCTCTCCTCGTAGACTTTGAACATGGCAACACTGTTCGCCAGTACTGCAAGCTGGGTGTTGCGGCTGCCGTCCAGTGCAGCCGTTTCTTCCGTGCATAATTTTTTCACGTCTACTCCAGACCAGTCACTGGCTTCTTCATAGACTGTAGCAGCTTCCCGGCAAGTGCCGATCCATTCTTTTCCCATCCCAATGTACTGTGAACCTTGCCCTGGAAACAGAAGTGCAAGCTTGTTCATCGCTAAGCCACCTTTGCAAACAATATACTCTTACACAATCCCCTCTAAACTTCTTGCCATGATTCGGACATTAGGCTCGTTCAGCATTGAATAATGCGTGCCGGGAATGGGGTATACGCAGAAATCTGCAGACAGTCTTCCCCATTCGGCCAGATCCATTCCGTGTTGTAAATTAATGTTCAATATCTCAAGTATTTCTCTGGGCTGAGGCTGCTGTGCCTGGAAGAAATGCAGCCGCCCGTTATACATTTCCAGCGGATTATGAGTTCTCAATGCGTTGTGGTTACTGACCCATACCTGGAAGAAATGCATGATCTCCTCATCGGGCAGCAGGCTCAACTGAGTTGAATATTTCTTCAAATAGCCGACAATACCCGCAATATCCTCCCGGGGCTGCGTGATTACGCGAACAGACGGAGCCCCCGCATCCTCTCGAATGTTATCGTTTGGAAAGTACAAGGAAGCAATAATAGGGAATGCCTCGAGGAATTTCTCATCGGTCATGACCTTGTTATTAAAATAAGCTTTAGGCGGATGGCTGTCGAACAACAGCAGCTCCTCTACCAAATCCCCGGTCCGCTGCAATTGAAGCGACATTTCAAAGGCAACATTCCCTCCGTAAGAGTGCCCCCCTAGAAGATACGGCCCCTGAGGGTATAGGCGCTTAATTAACTTAATATATTCGGCCGCTGTCTCCTCAATGCATTCCTTCTTCTCACCCGCCCGCTCTGCGGGCATCCCCACCTGGATCGCGAATATATTACGGTTGCAGTTTAATTCCTGAACCAGCGCCTTGTACACCATCACCGTTCCTCCCGCAGGATGGATCAGAAAGACCGGAGGCTGGGCATCATCACCACTTCTAAGCCTCACCACACGCTCATCCGGCTCATCGGTTCTCGCATGGTGAACTTCCTCTCCCCCAAGCTTGGACAGCAATTGTTGGACCTGAGTTCCAAGAGTAGGCTCTGCTATGAACCTGGACAATGACAGCTGAACTCCGAATTCCTGACTTATTTGAGATTGAATCTGAATAGCCCGGAATGAATCCCCACCGGCCATAAAAAAATCAGTATCCATATTTATTTGTTCCACAGGGAGATGCCGGCGCCAAATTTCCACAAGTCTGGAGGTGACCTCCTCCGGCGATCTGCCGTCTGCCTCATTAGATACTGTGATACCAGGCTCGGTTTGTGGCTCGGCTTCGATCCAGTGACGCGTCCGTTCGAAGCTGTATGTGGCTAGGGACACTCTTTTAGCCTCAAGTCCTTCATAATACTTCTCCCAATCTATAGCTATACCGCTGCACCATAACGCTCCAACCGTCTCCATGATGCTTTGGAACAGCGAATACTCCGACACATCCTCCTGGATTCCGGCGATCTGATGCACCTGATCTGCGGCTTCCTTATTTAACTCCATACATCCGATATGGAAGAGATGTCCAGCTCTACGGTTGCCGTCATATAACTCAGCTGTGGATTTAATATCAGCGTCTGTGCCGCGTCCGGATGATGCCGGGTCCTCCAGCAGGATGTCCAGCACATCCTCCACTCCGATCTGGCCAAGTAGTACCTTGATCGCATAGTGTCCATCGCCTGTGTAAGCGTAAGTATTCGGCATCAATCCAAACTCGGTAATAATTCCAGAGAGAAGCGACAGGTTGCAGATATAAGAGGCCGTTCTCCCGGCAGCCTGTTTGGTTAGCCAGGCTGGCCGCTCCGTGCAGATCCTTCCAGCGGCGCAATCCAGCAAGTCGCTGCAAGTCAGCCCATGCCTGCTCAGAATTTCCGAGCTGGCCAACTGGCTGCTGGCAAAGGAACCTCCGCAAGCAGATAGTTGAGAATACAGCTTGTCCAACATCCCAGCTTCCATATCGGAAACAAGCAACGTCAAAGGATGTGTCCGGGATGGGGACTTCTTTATCTCCGTAGTAGAGCCGAGCTTAGTCTTCAGCTCCTCCAAATTTCCGCAGACAATTGCCCGGCGGTATTTAAAGAGCTTTCGTCCAGTGGCAAGTGTATACGCAACATCAGCCAATGGATAGCCGTTTTTTTTCAGCTGGTTTAGCAGTTTGTCCGTGTAGCTGATCAATGAGGTTTCTGTTTTGGCCGACAACGGCACCAGATACAGCGGCCGCTCCTTTCCCTTCATACGCTCCGGCACATACTCCTCCAGAATGATATGGCAGTTAGTCCCCCCGAGTCCGAAGGAACTGACGCCCGCAAACCGGTTTCCCTCGCTCTCCCATTCCTCACACTCCGTGTTAATATAGAACGGGCTTTTCTCCAGGTTTAATTCCAGATTAGGGGATAAAAAATTAACGGTCGGCACCATTTTCCTGTTACGCAGCATCATAGCCACTTTAATTAAGCCGACAACGCCTGCAGCCACGTCCAGGTGTCCTATTGAAGATTTGACGGACCCCAAAGCGCAAAAGGCTTTTCGATCAGTATATTCTGCATACACCTGACAAAGAGCAGACAGTTCCACCGGGTCTCCAAGCCGTGTGCCAGTTCCATGAGCTTCCACATAGCTGATATCCTCTGGACGGACACCGGATAAATTAATCGCATCCCGGATCGTCTGGATTTGGCCCTCAACTCCCGGAGCTGTAAACCCGACTTTATGTAATCCATCGTTTCTCACCGCGCTGGATTTGATAACGGCATAGATAGAATCCCCTTCTCGGACTGCATCCTCATAGCGCTTCAGAATCACAACCCCGACTCCGTTTCCAGTTACCGTGCCGTTCGCATTTTCATCAAATGCCCGGCATATCCCATCGGGTGACAAAATTCCGCCTTCGCTGAACTCATACCCTACCCGTTGTGACGATCTGACCGTAACGCCGCCAGCCGCCGCCATAGTACATTCTCCATTCAGCAAGCTTTGAATTGCCATATGCACAGCAACCAAAGAACTTGAGCATGCAGTCTGAACAGTCATGCTGGGGCCCGTTAAGCCCAGCTTGTATGATACCCGAGTGGAAAGAAAGTCCTTTTCGTTCCCAATCAGCAACGGGTGAATACCCAGCGTATCCATAAGATCGCGATTCGGCAGCAGGTTGCGGTACAAGTATGTATTAGTGCTGGAGCTCCCGAACATCCCGATGATCCCCGGATACCTCCCCGGGATATTCCCGGAGTCCTCAAGGGCATTCCAGACAGCTTCCAGGAATATAAGGTGCTGAGGGTCTGAAATGTCGGCCTCCGATGAGGACATGTCAAAAAAGGTGTTGTCGAATTCCTCAATCTCCTCCAGAATTCCGCCAGCATTTACATAGTTGCTTTTAGTAAATGATACTTCCCCCTCCCGGGCCATTTCCTCGGTGGAGAAGAACTGTATGCTTTCTCTGCCTTGCTTCAGGTTGTCCCAGAATTCATCCAAATTCCCCGCATCGGGTACCCGGCAGGACATTCCTATAATCGCAATATCGTAGCTCGTATCCTTATCCAAAGTTAGTAACACTCCCCTCTACGGTTTGACTCTCCGATTCATCGCATGTTTTCTTAACTGCTGTTTGTCAATTATGCCAGCAGTCGAGTGCAACGTCTGGTCATCCTGGTGTCTTGACTGCATGCTCTCGATATGCCCAGCCTGCTCCGCTACGGTAGAATATTGGAAGAGATCTGCTATGCTGATATCTGCACATAATTGATCTTTAATGCGATTATGCAATTCCACTACAAGAATAGAATTCCCGCCCATATCAAAAAACGCCTGGTCTATTCCCACCTGATCCAATGACAGAACTTCTTCCCACAAGCAGGCAAGCTTCCGTTGCAGCTCGGTCTCAGGGACAGCAGTACTGTTTGACTCCAAGATCCCGTAGACAACGGGTGGAAGGGCCGTGCGGTCTATTTTGCCATTTGCGTTCAGTGGAATCTCTTCAACAGCTAGAAAAGCGGATGGAATCATATAATCTGGCAATTTGCCCTTCAGAAACATCCGAAGCGTCCCGGAATCCAATAGCTCTTGACCCTGCCAAATCACATAAGCCACAATTTTTTTGTCTTCATCGCGGCTGCCGTCTACCAGAATTACAGCATCCTTGATTCCGTTAAAAGCGAGGATTCTGGACCGGATTTCCCCGAGTTCAATCCGGAAGCCTCTAATTTTGACCTGTGAGTCCCGTCTTCCCAAATATTCGATATCTCCGTTCGGCAGATATCTTCCCATATCACCTGAACGATACAGGCGATTGCCAGATATCCCGCCTATGAAATCATTAATAAATCTCTCCGCGGTCAGTTCAGGGCGATTGAAGTATCCCTTGGATACCCCTGCGCCTCCGACATAGATTTCCCCGTGAACACCAGGCGGAACCAAATTCCGATAATCATCAAGCAGATAAATCTGCAAATCGGGAATTGGTTCTCCTATATAACTTCCGGTGGCGAATTCGGTATCAGCCATAACGACGGGTCTGTACGTAACATGGACTGTGGTTTCGGTAATTCCGTACATGTTGACCAATGCTGGTTCTTTGTCCCCATGACGCTCAAACCAAGGTCTCAGACTCTGGAGATCAAGCGCTTCTCCTCCAAAAATGACATACCTCAATGCCAATGGAAATTCTTGATGCAGGCTCTGGTCCACATTCATCAGCTGCTTGAATGCAGACGGGGTCTGATTCAGCACCGTAACGCCTTCCGAGCTCAACAGTCTGTAAAAAGCATGGGGCTCTCTGGTGACGTAGTAAGGAACAACAACAAGCTTGCCTCCGTACAATAAAGCCCCGAAAATTTCCCAAACCGAGAAGTCAAAGCTGAATGAATGGAAGAGTGTCCAAGTATCCCGTTCGTCAAAGTTGTACCACTGTTGGGTTGAAGTAAACAAGCGGACGGCATTCCGGTGGCTGACCATAACGCCCTTCGGCTTTCCGGTCGAGCCGGACGTATAAATAATATAAGCAGTGTTATCAGCAGTTACATCATGGTTAGACTCTGGCATCTCCGCCGGTTCCGGCACATTCCAATCTCCATCTGCATACAATATGTCCGTCTCGCCAGCTAGAATATGGGTAGCTAACCCCCGCTCGGTGATCATAACAACAGGTTGAATATCCTGTATGATCTCGGCAATCCGTTCCGGAGGGGCTTGATGATGAATGGGGACGTAAGTCCCTCCTGCTTTAAGAACAGCCAGAATGGCCACGATCATATCGAGCGAGGGCTGCACCATCAAGGGCACCTTCACTTCGGGTCCGACACCCTTCGCCTGTAAACAAGCAGCCAGAATGGAAGATTTCAGATTTAACTCACTGTAGGTAATCTCCTCCTGCCCGCACACTACCGCTGTTCTTGCCGGAAATTGCTCCGCCATCTTGTGAATCCGGCTATGCAATGTTTCTTCTTCCGTAGACTTCGCGGCAGGATAGTTCCAGACGTTCAGGATTTTCTCCCGTTCTTCCTTAGTAATTATGGGATAGGCACCTATCTCCAGTTCCGGTTTATCCAGCACCTCCGAGATGAGCTGAACATAATGAAGAGCCATGCGCTGAACGGTCTCTTCCTTGAACAATGCAGACTGGTAGTGAAACTGCCCTGACAGCGAGCCTTCGACTTCCTCCAGGTACAGGGAAAGCTCATACTGGGAAGCTTGTACTGGCACAGGAACGGGATGCAGGACTAGACTCCCTAATTGAATACTCGGTCTCTCTTCCGCATAAAGAAAGCGCCCCGACCGGTTCGAGGATGTCGGCTTCTCGTACGTCAAGGAAACCTGGAAGACAGGCGTCCGGTTGCCGTTACGTTGACCCTGCAGCTCCCGGACAATATTAAAGAAGGGAATATCTCCATGGGTCAGACCCTCCATAGAAACTTGCTTCACATAAGCAACCAATTCCGGAAAAGAGAGGCTGCTGTCAGCGTCAATCCGGAGCGGAAGCATATTGACTAAATACCCTATCGTGTCTTTGAACCTGGCACTGCTTCTGCCGGTTGTCGGCGATCCGATGATGATATCCTTTTGCCCCGAATATTTCTGGAGAAGCATGTAATAGAAAGCAAGCATAATTACATAAACTGTAGCTTCATGGGCCCCCGCTAGTCTTCTGATTCCATCTACCATCTTTGGACTCAGCTCGAAGGAGCAGGATTGGCCTCTGTAATCTGTATGATCTCCTCTTGGATAGTCCGTTGGAAGATCCATGCAGGGCAGTAAACCGTTCAATGTATCTTTCCAGTAATCCAAGGAATGGCGGCCTTCCTTGGATGCCAGCAGTCTCCCTTGCCATTTGGCAAACTCACTGTACAACACCCCGGAAGTGCCTGGAGCTGCCTTTCCATGCTCAACCAGACTTGTATAGATCAACCCGAGCTCGTTCAACAAAACACCCTGGCTCCAATAATCCATCGCTATGTGGTGTATGGATACCAGTAACCTGCCCTGTCCCTCCGCCTTTTCAAAAAAATCAACTCTCATTACTTTGCCGTTCTCCAAATCAAAGGGATGTTTGGATCGCTCGTGAACCAGCTGGTCAATCGTTTCTTCCTCCAGATCAAATACCTCATGCACCATCCAGAATTCTTCCCCGTTCATCACCTGCTGGACAACTTTGTAGGGGCCTCCGGTATTCTCTCGATATCCGGTGCGTAAGATAGGGTGCTTGTCCCGCAAAATGCGGAAAGATTCCCGCAAAAGGTCGATCCGGATCTGATTATCAATCAGTGAACAAAAGTTTAAGTGGTACGCACAAGAGTCTGGAGAGAGGCGATATTGTAAAAACAATCCTTCCTGCCCTTTGGAGACAGGAATAGAGTCTCCGGTTAGACCCAGTTTATCTCTCAATATAGCTTCAGCAAGCTGGAGTTTCTGTGTTCTTTCGAGGGTCTGTTCCATTTCTTCCTCCTTAATGTGCCATAGATTACCGCTGCAAGGCATCAAGAATCCGGTTAAGCTCTTCCTCTGAATAACTGTCCAGACGGTTGTAAACCGTCTCCATGTCCATCGTGTCCTGATCCAGTTCTTCTATCGTCGGGCTTGCCTCCATAACGGCAGATGCCCTGCTCTCTTCGATTATTCTGCCGGCAATAGTCTCTATAGTATTGCCCTCCAGATAATAGGTGATCGGAAGCTGTACCCCATATTTCTCCTCGACCAGGTGATGTAACTCAATGGCTGTAATGGAATCGGTACCGAGCAGATGGATCGGCATTCCGATGTCGATCGATTCAGTCTCACCGGGAAGTAACCTCTTGAAAGCTGCAGTCAAATCAGCAAGTACAGTATTCCGGAGCTCATTCACTGTTAGCTCATTCGTCAAACCGGTTGTAAATGGGGAGCGGGATTTACTCTCCCCCGTCATGTCGGTCAGATGCTCATAGATGTATACAGGGTTTAGTTTTTTTTCAACATAGAGCACTCTGCATTGACTTCTTTGGAGCTTGCCGGTGCGGGTAAGCGGAAGCGATTGAGGAGATACATAGAGCAGCTCCGCAATCCGAATTCCGTTGCGTACTTGAATATCCGCGACTGTCCGTTCGGACAGCCGGGATAACTCCCCCTTGTCCTGTAGTGCGGTTTCCACTATTACAATCAGGCGTTCACCCTCACTAGCATCAACCGAAAAAGCCGCACACTGCCCTATTGCCGTTGCCTGGCGGCGAACCCCCGCCTCAATATCATCCGGGTAGAAATTCTGCCCTTTGATGATTATTATTTCCTTCAGTCTTCCGGTCAGAAAGAGATTGCCGTCGATCTTGCAGGCCAAGTCCCCTGTCCTGAAGAATGGCCCCTCTCCTTCGGGCAAATACATACCGAAATCCAGCTTTGTTTGATCAGAATTGTTCCAGTATCTATCCGCCAGTCCGGGTCCCTTCACCCATACCTCGCCGGTCTCGCCCGATCCACACTCCCGCCCGCTGCTGCTGTCCACAATTACGGCATGATACCCTGCAACGACCTGACCACAATTATATATACCTGGAAGTGATTCAAGCCTAATCGGCTGTTCATTCAATGCGCTGATTGAGATAATGCCCGCCTCGGTCATTCCGTATCCTATGATCAGGCTAGTAGCCGCAAAGCCATGCCTGCTGAAAATGCGGGTGAAGCTATCCACTGTGGAGGGAAGAACCCGCTCCGAGCCGCTGAGAGAAATTCGTAGATGGCTCAAATCTAATCCTTCCGCCTGTTCCTGCGTATAAGCGCCAGCCGCCAATTTGTATACAAAATCAGGACCAAGAAATATGGTCGCTCTGCGCCGGGATAGCTCCGTTACCCATTCAAGAGGCGATTGTAAGACTCGGAGCATGGGCAGAAAAACAACCTGAAGACCAAAAGTTAATGAAATGAATACATTCAGCATCCCCATAATATGCTGCAACGGGCTGACACACACTGAACTGTCTGTATCCTGCAGCCGGAGACGGTCCTGAACGGACATCACATGACTGCTGAAGCTTTGATGTGTATGAACGACTCCCTTAGGCCTGCCAGTAGAACCGGATGTATACAGAATGAATGCCTCGGAGAGAGGGGATAGATCGGCTGGTATGTACTCAGCCTCTTCTGACAGACCGTCAGTCGTATATATGCTATAACCCGGCAAGCGCGCCTGAAGCATGGGCTGCATCTCGGATGTGGTCAACAGCAGGTTTGTCAGACAATCCGCGGAGAAAGCCTTGAGTTCCTCCACAAACGACGCGCCTTTGGTCAAATACATGGGAACCGCTATAACTCCTCCGAAAATGCAGCCAAGAAATGCAACTGTAAATTCAATGTTCGAGTTGAATAGGAGAAGTACTCTGCTCTTCGGCTGGCATCTCTGCTTGCGAAGAAGCGCAGCAACGCCTTCGGCTCGCGTAATCAATCCGGAATAAGTAATTCCACGTTCCCCTGTTTCGTCCATAGGAAGTTCTATCAATATCTCTTTATCCGGCCATCTTGACGCTGACTGCCTTATCATCTCAAAGATACTGTTCATTGGCTTCTCCCACCTTTTATCACATTTCTGTATTGTCCATTGCTATTTCGGTCCCCTGTTCCTGCCTTTGCCCCGTTCCTATGAAGAAGGAAAATAAGATGCCCAGCAGCAGACAGGCACTGCCGTATTTGAATGTATCACTGAACGAAGAGACCAATCCGGAATATAGCTCAGGCTGAATTCGCTCAGGCCACAGTTTCTTCACTTCGTCTTGCTGGGCCTGAAGAACGGCTTTGGTCATCTCCAATTTGTCCGGAGCCACACCGGCCAGCAATTTGGCCCCTCTCTCCTGCATCAAGCCGATAACGCTCTCCATCTGGGGAACTTCGCTACTGCTGGATACCTCGATCTCATTCACAGCACTAATCAATTCCTCTTGAGCGGCGGCGCTGAAGACTTTATCCGAATGGATAATGTCGATAATATCGGACTTTGCAGCCGCAATTTCACTACCAGTCGTCGTATTCAAAATAGTGACAATGATAGCTACACCAAGCACTGCCCCGATAGAGCGCGTCATATTCATAATTCCCGACGTAATACCAACCTTATCTTTAGGGACATTGCCGATGGCCGAATTCATTGTAGGCGCCAGCGCAAACCCCATACCCGCACCTGCGATAGCCAGTCTGTATATTACATCAAGCCGGTCAGACCCTGCAGTCAGGTCATTCATAAGGAACATCGACAGTGCGATGCAAGCCATGCCGGCAATGATAAGCCAGCGTTCCCCTACCCTTTTGAGCAGCAGACTGGTAATTACCGAGAAGAGGGCCGAGGCCAACGGCATAACAGATAGAGTCACACCAGCCTCAAGCTCGCTGAGCCCCATCAACCGAGTCATGAAAAAAGAAATAAGCAGCGATATTGTCATGATGCCCGCGCCTAATATAAGCAGCGTTAAGGAGGCGGCGTTAAAGGTGACATTCCTGAGGAGTGACAGGGGGATCATTGGCTTCTTTGTTGTAAGCTCAACCCAGACAAATAAAGCCATAAAGATCAAAAAGGCTAAAAACAAGCTCAAGATAAGCGGAGATGTCCAACCTTCGTCGTTGGCCTGAATAAGCGCATAGGTGATAGAGAACAGCGAGACGGACAATGCAGACATCCCCAGAAAGTCGAGTTGTTTGCCCGCAGTAGGATCATAGGATTCTTTGATGCAAAAGATCACTAAGAAGAGAGCGACAATGCCGATCGGTACGTTGATCAAGAATATCGACTGCCAGTTGAACTGATCGGATAAGAATCCTCCAAGCGTCGGTCCGCTGGCTGCTGCCAGCCCCGATACTACGGACCAAATGCCCAGCACCTTCCCCTGCTTGTCTTCCGGAGCCAAGTCCAGTGCGAGCGGTATGGATACCGGCAGAATAATTCCGCCGAATAAGCCTTGAAGCACGCGAAACAAGATAAGCATCTCAGAGGATGATGAGATAGCACATAGAAATGACATCAGTGTAAAGAAAAAGATACCGATCCCAAATATCCTCTTACGGCCAAACTGGTCGGCCAATCTTGAAGCTGTAATGATAAAAACAGCAAATGCCAAATTATACCCGTTGATTACCCAAGTTATGTTTTTCAGCGTAGTATTGTAGTAACTCATCATCTCGGGAAGGGTGATGTTAATGATCGTCGTATCCAGTAATGCCATGAAAAAACCAAAAATAACTGCCACAAATGCTAATTTGTTTTTTGTCCCGTTTATCATTATCCGATCTCCACTCCCAGATTTTTATAATTGACTAATTGTAATATTTTTCTTTAATCTCCTCCGGCATTTCTGGCTCATGTGCAATCCACCAGCATAACGTATTCACTCTCAGCACGACAAAAGCAACAGCCAATACACTGATTACTTTCCAAGGAATTCTTTTCATTTGGGCTAAATTCATGATCAGGTTCTCTCCCTAAGATTGCTTGATTTTGGTAACGCGGGTTCTCACATTATTTTAGTTGACTAGTTCTTCATCAAAATGATTACAAATTGAAAAATCAGCCAATGAATGCAAATCAATTTTCGGCATAAACTTACTGCCCATAATACTGCCTATTAGTTGGCTGTCATATTCATTACTGCACTGATTTAAGTAAGGAGTGTACACCTTGTTAATAGACCTGTAATATAGCTTCTCACTCTTGTTCAGGTTAGTCGGGGCCTCGTCAATGAACTCATAGTGATTAAAGTGTAAAGAGCGCAGCAATGAGCTATGCAAATAGCGGTTATTAATAGATTCTGGATAAACAATATTAACGTAAGGGATATCCTGCTGAAAAAATGCCAGAACTGATTTGGCTACAAAATCCACAGGCACTATGTTGACCTTTGAGTCGGGGGAAATGTGAATTCTTACACTTTCTGTACTACCCTGATTTTGTAAATTCCAAAAGAACTTTGTCCAGCCGTAAAACACATCAAACTTGGAGATGTAATACAGCGGTGCATCAATAAGTCTTCCGCAGACCACGCTTGGCCTCAAAATCTGATACTTGATATTTTTTTCGGTGCAATAGCTCTGAATGAATTTTTCGGTCAGATTTTTGCATTTCTCATAATGATTTCTGTAACTATTATCTTGATAAAAAGTGAAGTTATCTCCGATTACTCCATCCACAATGCCACACGAAAATGCAGTGCTCATATACACCAATTTACTGTTAAACTGTTCTATGGCATGAATTAGATTTATTGTTCCCAGCCAATTAGTATGATGGACCTCTTGTTCAGCCGCAGCAGTATTAAAAAGATTAACAGATCCTGCATTATGTATAACGAACAACTGCTCGTCTCTGGGGATTAGCGAATACAACTGCTGCCCAAGATCAGAATCTTCTAAATTGCCATCAATGGCGGTGATATTTTCCGCTAATTCCTGGTAGCCATACTTTTTGAGATACTCGGGAAGATACTCATGAGTCAATAAATGCTCAACTCTTGCGGCTGCCGAGAGACCCCTTTTTCCCCGTAATAGAATATATATTTTATTTCTCCATGAAGTTTCCATAGCCACTTTCAGAAACTCGTATAACACGTGTCTCCCAATAAAACCTGTGACGCCGGTAATGAGAACATTGCCTTGAAGCTTAGAGGGTATCATAGAATCTCCTGAAGTATTCATATATTCCCCTCCTTGTCCTCTAGCAAACTATGAATTCCGGGAACCTCGCTTTGCTGTTCTTCAGAACTATAAACCGGACGAGACACATCCATGTTACAACCTCCCATAATATATTTTTGTATAGTTATCTATACAACGTTATTAATTTCACAAACATAAACAATATGTACTTTATTTTCATTAATCGTCCCGGAATCTTACGCATTAGCCTGGCTCATTTGCCACTTGCTGTTTGCAGCAGGCTTTGATCTCCACAAAACCGGATAATTGCGAAACCGTTAAGCCCAGCAGGCTTGCCAACAAGATTGGATTAGTATTTTGCAGGAAAATTAATAAGCCATATGCGAAAATCAGAAGACTATTAATTAAAGTACCTATTAGTTGTATTTTCTTCTGTTTTGACCTTGGAATTGAAGATATTAGAGACCAGAGTATCAGCAGTAACGCGGCTCCCCAAATGATCCTGTATAGAATAAGTTGATGTTGAAAGAAATGTATGGCTAACATACATAATAAAAAGGTACCTACAGATATGAAATAGCATTGTAAAAATGTTCCCGCATGTCTTCCGCCCCTCATACTTCTTATTAAGAAGACCGTCCCTACCCAGGCTAGAGCTTCTACAAAACTCCCCAGAATAACAGATAAAATTATCATCGTACTGAAAATAAGCATGGATTCGATCATGGCCTGTAATCCGTAACGGATTATCGCCAGCTCCTTCTGCATGATTACTTTATGATGGACCATCCTCTCACCCGCAATATTTAATAACATCTCTATCATTTTTTTCCATCCCCTTGTAAATAATATAGGATAATTATTCCTTCAAAGGAACACTTTATATGCGAACCGCATTAAATTCTATGCGAAATGCATTTTTATGTATTAATTTTTAGAACTAGCCTTGTGTTGATCTATAGGCCAAATTTGCTATACTTTAAATATATGGAATGAATGGGAGAGAAGAACTAATGCTGTACGGTGGAATATGTGACGATGAAAGCGAAGTTTACGAAGAATTAAGTCAGTTTTTCACACATTTTGAGAGGGATTTTAATTGTAAATTCAGTTTAACTTATTTTTCTTCAGGAGAAGAACTGCTGGAACATTATCAAAGCAAAAAGCCTCCTCATTTACATTTTCTCTTTCTTGACATTGAAATGTCAGGTATAAACGGCCTGGAAACGGCAAAACAAATCCGTTCCTTCCCTAATAAAGAAGTCGCCATCCTATTTTTAAGCAGCTACCCGGAATATGTCATGGAAAGCTTTGAAGTATTTACATTCCAGTATTTACTAAAACCACTGGTGTATAGTACTTTTGAATCAAAAATGAGACGGCTCTATGACCATCTAAATTCTGCCGTAAAATATTCAATCATTTTGAAAGAGGAGCAAGGAGAGAATATTATACCATTGTCAGAAGTTATATCTATTTTGAAAGTAAAGCATTCTTTGGCACAGAATAAGTTGAATATTATCACTACAGATGGAAATTTTTCTGTTACAGGAACTATATCATCCTATTCCGTGAAATTAGGCGCGCCCTTCCTGCGCATTTATAGATCAATTATTGTAAATATGGATTATATCCGAAAGTTTACTGTTCATTCCGTTGTGCTGAGCAACGATCAGGAATTACCTATAAGCAGAGCTCACAGTAAGCAAATCAAAGATTCCTATACACAATATATGGCAGGAAAATATATTCCATGAAAATAACCCTGCTATTTTTTCTAGGAACGACTCTCATACAGCTTGTTCTACTAAATCGCTATTTTTTTGCTTTGCTCGGTTCTTCTCAACAAAATAAACTGCAAATTACTTTCCATTATCTGCTGAGCGGAATTATCATTTATTCATCTTCAATCTCTTTTTTTCCTGTGGTCATAACAGGTTTATTATCAATGTGTAGTGCATTTATCATCTCTAAGTGCTACCCTGCCCGGGTAGAATCGAAATTGATTTTTTCAATTGTATACGTCATTCTGGGTTTCATAGCGGAAACATTGTCATATGGACTCATTTTGCAATTTCATCTGACATCCGATGCTGTAGACTTAAGCAAAGAACAAACACGGTTACTCATTTTATTGCTATCCTCACTTATTTTTTTCTTGTTCATTGTATTTATCAAATTATTTAAAAGACAAAGGGACTACAAGCTGAACACCTGGTACTATCTTGTACTGATCATCATCAATATCGTTAGTCTTTTTATTTTAAATACGCTTTTCTTCTATGCACAAGAAAATAACATGTATATTTATTCAGCAATTGCTGTCCTATTAATCAATGTTACTATTATCTATTTATTTGATGAATTAATTGAAAACTTCCAGATGAAAGATGAGCTGCAAAGATTACATAAACAGACTGATTATCAAAATGCCAGCTATCAGAAAGTCTCAAACTCCTTTCAAATGACTAAACAAATTATCCATGATACGAATAAGCACTTTATATATATCCGTGCCTGCATTCAAGCAGGGGAAAGGGAAAAGGCACTTGGCCATATTAGCCAAACTATGCAAGCGATGAGGAATTCTTATTTCGCGATAGCTTCAGGTAACCTGGTCATTGATTCTTTGCTAAATAATGCAATAAATATTTCTAATGAGAGAAATATACGAATAACGCATCATATAAGTATAGAGAATCTGGACAAGATAGATCCTTTTGACCTGTGCATAGTAATCGGTAATATCTTGGATAATGCAGTCGAAGCGGCTCAACTTCTTCCTACACCAGCAGAACGGTTTATATTAATTCGAATCTTCACACAGTATCAAATGCTAACCATTTATTCCGAAAATTCATACACGCCGAACAACAAAAGGAGAATAAAGAAGAATAATGAGCTACATGGAGTAGGCCTGCTCAATATCCGGCAGATCACTGAAAGATATGGAGGTCATCTTACTGTAACGGCAAGAGAAACATTCAAAACTATTGTTGTCCTTCCAATAAATCGGGAAGCCTAATTTCATAAACCCTTATATATTTCAAGACCGTGGCTGCGTGGGTTCCATGCGGTCTTTTTTACAATTTCCACAGCTTTTCCGTTATGGTACAGTATCTGTAAACCGCCTTCGATATAGTCGGCTCCACTGATCATCTGCTTCACCATCGCTGGTGTGGCGGGCGTCTCGTTGCCCTGAAGCTAACGCCTCCACTCTGCTCTGTTCGAGTGCTTCAACTTTCATCTTTCTCATCCTTTCCCTTTCAGCATTTCCTTTCTAAAATAAAAAAATATTCATTTCCCGCAAAGGATAAAATAACACTATGAAACATTCACTGATTGCTGCCATTACCAAAAGCCCGCTCCGCACTTCGTTATACCACTTCACCCGCGCCAAGAATTTGCCCGCAATGGCTACACTTGACGCATTGTACGCCTCATCCGTATTATGTCCAGCGCATGCAGCCGGAGTACGCCGGACTACAGCCCTCCAGGTACAATACGCCGGGCAGCCGGTTATCCTGAATTCCCATCTGCGCATCACACCTGAAGCAATGGACCCGGACACAACCCCTGAGGAATTCCGTCTCTGCCTTGACCGCCATGTCTTCTTGTGGCCGACCTGGCGGGATTGCCTGGCCATGGCGGCGATGTACTCCCGCAGAGAGCCCGGCGAAGTTTTTGCCATCCTGAAATTCGACGCCTGCGAGCTGCTCGCCGGACAGTTTGATCGGATCAAGCTGTCCAAATATGATTCTGGCAGCTCGCCCAGATTCCCGCACCGGATGTCCTACCGCAAAAGCTGCGGGATGCTGCTGCCCATTGCTGAGTTCATGTCAACAGCCGGGCCGGCGATACCCACCAAACCTTCGGAAATCAAGGAAGTGCTGGTCGAAGGACAAATATCACCGCTCAGCCGGTATTTGCAGACGGTCTATTGTTCGGAGCCGCAGCTGGTTCCTGAGATCTGGCAGCCTGTATGTCAACCGCTGGCTCTGACGGCACATTAATTGCCGCTAGCCTTGTAACTTATGTCGCATCGTGATATAGTCACGTTATGACATAGTCACGGCAAGACATATTATATTAAAGGCCATGAGTTATGCACAATGAACTGGCGAAGCAGGTGATCGTGTTGTCCACAATGGATAAAGTGCTGAAAAAGTACGTGCCGATGACAGAGACGGCCTTCTATATTCTGTTGTCCTTAACCATCCCACGCCACGGATATGGAATCATCAAGCATGTGGATGAGCTGTCTGAGGGCCGGCTTAGACTGGGTTCCGGTACGGTATATGGAACTTTGACGAAGATGAACAAAGATGGACTGATCGTTGTATTCGCCGATGAAGAGAGAAAAACGGTGTACGAGGTATCAGACCTGGGGAAAGCAGTAATGCGCGCAGAAATCAGCAGATTAAAGGAACTTCACCGTAATGCCATTACCAGTGAGGAGGAATTTGTATGAAAAGGGTATTTAGGCCCTTCTGGAGCTACGACCTGCCCAAATCAGAAGCCTGGCTGGCCGATATGGCTAGCCGGGGATGGATGCTGGCGGAGTGGAATCTGCTGCTGCGGCAGTTTACGTTCCGGCAGTCTGAGCCGGTTCAGCTTACTTATCAGATCGGTTATGCTCCATCCTCCCAGCCTTCCATGTCTTCCTATCTTGCTGCTGAAGGCTGGAGCAAGCGCCTGCAGCAAGGCAAGTGGACTGTCTACGAGAATGATCAGCAGCCGTCACAGATTAAGGCCTACCCTTCCCGCAAGGATGTCTTGAGGCGAAACCGCAAAATCTCATATATTTTTATGGGAATACTTCTTTATTTGCTGCTCATTGCAATGATTCCGCTGATTACTCTAGGCTTCTCTTTGACCCAGGATACTCCACTTCAGGTACAGCAAAGCCCTATGTGGGCGGTTACCTGGGCCGCAGCAGCCTTGGCTGTGCTCCTGCTCGTACTTGCAATCTATTCGATTATTAAGCTCCGGGCAGCCAGCAAGGGGTTACTTTTGAATCATGAGGACTTCAAGAAGCCTCATGAACCGCAGAGGCCGGCGGGCGTTACAATGAAGAGGTTGAAGTTAGGCTGGATGTACGCTCCTGACCGGCTGGAGGAATGGCTGGAGGATAAGGAACGGCTGGGCTGGAATCTGTATAAAGTCGGCCCGGGAGGCACCCTGTTCCATTTCAGCCAAGGCAGTCCACGTATAATGAAGTATCACGCCGACTATCAGGTCATTGGCGATGAAGAATATTTCGAGCTGCACCGGCAGGCAGGCTGGGATAAGGTTTATAGCTCATCCTCTTCTCTGCAGAAATGGACCCTCTGGAGCCGGGAGGAGCTCGATCGTGCTGAACAACCGGAAATCTACAGTGACCCGTATCACCGCTTGAAGCATGCCCGTAAAATTGCCATCAGCTATACAGCATTGTTTCTTCCGATGATTCTGCTCTACAGCCTGAATGTGACGGCATTTATTGACGGCATACTGCAAGACGGAGTCACCGCTTCCCGGGCATGGAATACTTCACTTATGTTCCTCTGTATCCTTCTCTTCGGCTCGTTCGCAGGAAGAACCTGGCTGTATTACCGGCGGCTTAAGAAGCTGTAGGTATTGCACCGCAACAAAAGGCGTATACCGGAAGTCATACTCCAAACGGAGCAGCTTCAAGGATACGCCTTAAGCATATGCTTACCATATTTCAGAAAAATTGCGGATATTGCTTGGACATCACCTGTACCCGGTCCAGCAATGTATTAGAATGTTCCATCACAATCTTGCGCATTCCCTCCACATCACGCTTGCGGGTGGCCGCTACCATCTTCACATGTTTATCAATATCGGATGGCTGCACGCCCTCCATCTTGCCGTACAGCAGACGGATCCTGTTATAATGCGAGGCAACCTCTTCAATTGTAAACCAGGATAGCTCTTCGCCCGCCGTCTGAAAGATCAGCTGGTGAAAACGATTGTCTTTGAAATAAAATTCCCGGAAATATTTCTTATCCATATATTTCTTCTGTTTGTTAATCAGTTCCTGCATCGTATCTGCTACAAGCTCACTGCATTTGCGGATGAATTCATCAATCACGGCAGATTCAAGCGATGTGCGGATGAACCATTCCTCGCGGACCCGCTGCAGATCAATTTTGGAGACTACTGTTTTGCGCTGAGGATATATTTCCACCAGTCCAGACTGTTGAAGGCGGACTACTGCTTCCCGTACCGGTGTCCGGCTTACGCCATAGCGTTCAGAGAGCTTCTGCACACTGACATCCATTCCCGGCTCCAACGTCATATTCATGATGTCTTCTCTTATTTTATTGTAAGTTACATCATTTAGTGAATTACTGTTATTAATAATCTTCAACGGGTTCCCTACACCTTCCTGAACTCACTCCTAGTACATCACGATATATTTTCTCCGCACTGGCAGCATCATAGCTGTAATACAACAGAACATCCAGAATAAACGGCGCGTAGCTGAGTCTATTCAGTTCCTGTGTAAAGGCCATGGCTCCCACTTCACTCAAGGTGCGTATTGTAGAATAATTCTTGAACCCAAGCAGGTTCCATAACAGAATTTTCTCAGTCCGGGTGTATATTTCCTGTGCAAACTGGTCTTCTACAAAATGAAAAATTTCGTGGCCAAGGATAGTATTCATTATACCAGCTTGCTGAAAAAGTTCAACTAGCCCCGGCTCCTCCTCCCGGACCAGCTCCACCGCCCTGCGCACGGGCTCTTCCATAATTTCGATGGTGTACGGTGGGGTATAGCAGGCAAAAAGCACACGTTTCCCTGTCATAAGCGCACTTTGAAATTCTAGCTTTAGCTTCAATTTGTCCGCGATCACGCTAACATCACGGGTTCCATATTCAAGGATGATGCGCTGTGCGTATGCTTTGCCGCAGGCTGCAGCTCTCTCAATCATCTCTGTCTTGGTTTCAGGCAGAATGCGCCGGTTCAGAATGTCCCTGGAAAAAGCGTACAGCCCCCAAGCCTCATCCTCTACCTGCAGCAAATCACGCATCATTACACCCAGCTTCATCTGCACCTGCATGCTGCCCCCATTCTTCATTCCTTCATTAATATCGCTATGAATGGCCTCAATAGATTAGCGTTAGCTCTGCTTGACATTGGCAGCGACAACGATAACCTCCGTATCCGGCTCAAACGTGGAAATTTCGATATCCATAAGCAGCTCCAGCTGTTCGAAATCGGAGGCGGTAAAGTCCATCACCCGGGCACCGATACACAGATAGAAGTCCGGCCGGGCAATCAGTTCAGTCTGGTAGACAGCCATAGCCTCCCAGAGCTTTTTGACGGCATTCAGGTAATCTCCGGCAGTTGTCTTGAGGGCCATCGCCCGGCCTCGTTGCACCTTAATGAACCCTTTGGTGTCTAAGATGCGCACTGCACCCGCTTCACCGGCCTTGTCAACCTTTTCGCCGAAAATGCTGACATACCTCGTTTTCTCAAGCAGTTGTGTCCGGTCGATGGAAATACGCATATCCTTCGCGGCCAGCTCGCGGAGCTCCGCTTCATCACATTCCTTCAGCAGCTCGGTCGTCTTCACCTCCGTGGAACCCGTAGCAATCGCGGTGACCTTGGAGGTCTGCGGATCGATATCAATGTGGATCTCAATGCTTTCCGGTGTGGCACCGCTTTGAATCGCCTTGTTCATCGCTTCCATTTTGAGTGCGGCAATCACTTCTTTGGAAGGTGACGGAATGATCCGCTCAACAACGTCCCGAACCATCGACAGGGCAACACCAATGGACGAGATCACCTCAGCATTCTCAGGAATACTGTATTTCAGGCCCATTTTCTCTGAGAAATAGACGATCAGCGAAGCGGCTCCCCCGCCAACTCCCACCAGGGAGATCTGGTCTTTCTCCAGTTTGTATTTCTCGGCCAGCGACAGAATGATCGGTTCGATCTTCGCATACGCTTTTTCCATAATCTGCTTCGCAATATCTTCGGCCGTGGTTCCGCAATAATCGGCTAAGGCCTGCATCCCCTGTCTGGCGGCTTCCACATTCCCGTAGGAGAAATGCTCCGGCTTCACAAGGCCCAGCACGTTCGCAGCACAGGAATTCGTGATCGTCACACGCTCCCCGTTCTCCAGACGGATGGCTACATAATCTGCCGGATCACCCGGTTTGGGCGAGAAAAATTCCACCTTGGCGCCCTTAATCTTGTCCGGATCGGTAAAGACCGAATAATCCAGGCCGCCGATATGTGCCGATCTGGGCCCGACATCCACTACTCCGCTTTTGTTCGCCCGGATCATGGAGCCGCCAGCAACACCGAGTACGCGCACATCCAGTGAATTGACATAGGTAGGGTGACCGCCGACGATTGAATAGTCAATGGCCGGACGGCCATTTTTGATAACCCCAATATTGGTTGTGGTTCCGCCCACCTCGAAATACACACCGTTAGAGGCTCTCAGATACATCAAAGACCCCATGACTGAGGCAGCCGGACCCGATAGCATCGTAAGCACAGGACGTTTCTTCATTTCGCTGATTTCCATAACCCCGCCGTCGCCTCTCATGATCATCAGAGGTACATGGACGCCGGCTTCCCTTACGGACTGTTCAGTTGAATTGGCGGTGTCCAGCATCTTGGGCAGAATGCTTGCATTGATTGCTGCTGTTCTCGTTCTGCGGGTGAGCCCGTACAATTTGGTGATATCGGATGCCATGGTGGTCGGAATGCCTTTTTTCTCAGCTTCTATATAGACGAGCTCTTCAGGTCTGCCATTATCTACGCCAAAAGCCATGGAAGGCACAATCACCTGTGCTCCCTGACGCTTAAGATCATCGATGACCTGCAGCAAGGAGGCTTCGGACATTTTCTTAATGTTAATGAAGCTATTGTAGATTTTGATCTCTTTGCTGTTGCCCAGATCGATGTTCTGCAGTTTGGTCTGACGTTTGGCCAGCCAGCCTTCAAGGCCGCCCTTAGCCATGCCAATGATGCCAACCTGTGCGATATCACCTTCAATCAGCGCATTGGTTGCCTGCGTCGTGCTGTGTGCAACGAAGACTACATCTTCCGGCTTGATGTTATTTTCTTTCAGACAATTCTGAAAACATTTCACAACACCGGCGGCTACACCTCTCTCATGATCATGCGTAGTCTTGACGGACGATTTCCCGATAATTTCATGTGTTTCATTGTCGATGGCAACTGCTTTTGTATGTGTTCCACCGACGTCGATCCCCATTCTAACCATTTTACCCATATGATTTCTCCGTTTCTCTTCATTAAATTGTACTGAAGGCTAATAACCGGCTCCTGGCTGACAGGGACGCAGCAGCCGGTTCATTTGGACATAAGCGGTGCTACACCAAATTTCCGTACATGAAGAATACAATCGCGCACAGAATAATCCCGATAATCCAGCCTGTAGGAATGGACATCTTCATATATTCCTTGGCCGGAACCTTCGTATATCCGAAGCCCCAGGCTACCCAGGATTGGGTAACGTCCAAATGCTGCGGAGCTACTGTAGTGATGGCGAACAAAGGATACAGAAACTGTACAGGCCAAGCTGCGGTAGCCACAACTACTGCCAGAATGGCCGATCCGGAACCGACCAGGTTCATCGGGCCGCGGAAGAAGCCAAGCGGTGTCAGGATGGCGAATACGATACAGAGCAATAACGCCGTCTGAGGCATTGCACCATCAAGCAAGGTTTTGAAGTAAGGAGAAGCATAGGTTGCAGCATTATTGAACATGGACAGTGTGAGCAAGAATCCGATCATCGGCGCCACATCGATAGCCCCGTCTGCGAATTGCTTCGACAGCATTCTGCAAACGCTTGCAAATCCACCCTTTAACTTGCCGCAAGTCAGTAAAGCGAACAGACCGGCAACGATAAATCCGAAGATAATCGGGAGTTTGAACACCACTACACCGATTACCGGCAGAATGATGGAAATCCAGGAGATTGCAGGGGCATCAACCGTAGCTCCGGCATCCGGAGTGGCTGCCCAGGCACGGGAAACCTTCTTGTTCATGGACAGGTTAGATACCACCAGAACAACAATCAGGGAGACAGCCATCGCAATCATGCCGAATTTGAAGTATGTATTGTAGTCGTAGCTGGCATAACTTTCATTGGCTGTAGCAAAAATAGCCTGATACTGCTTGAAGTTAACAATGTTCCCGAAGATACCCGCCATAATTGAGCCCATGAAGGAGAACAAGGCAATCGGTGAAGGTATTCCCAGTGACAGCATGATCGGCAAGACGATTACGGCGATGGAGATTACCGGACCGATACCCGTCATAGAGGTGAAGATTACCGCAGTAACAATACATAAGAGCGACATCGTAATTCTTGGTTTGTCTCCGCCAAGCTCTACCACCTTACGGATCAGCGTTGCAGCAATCCCTGTGTCAATCAAGACTCTGCCGAAGAAGGCGCCGAAGAAGATATTAACCAGAATCGCTTTACCGTAGTTCTCCGGACCCGTCTGGAAGACGTTCGTCAGGACGTCAATAAATGTCTTACCCTCCATAACGGAGGTTGGATGAATGGAATTGCCGATCAGGGCAATTGATGTCCACAGGACCGACATGACGAAGAAGCCCACCATGAGGTTATACCCCTTAACGCAGTACCACACCAATCCAAAAAATGATAAGACCATAATGAAACCGATTACAACATTAGCCACATCCACAAAATAACCTCCTGAAATAGGAATATATGAATAACATGCTAACATGCTATATAGCCTAACTGACATGTTAGTTTGTCTCGGGAAAATATTAACATGTTAGTTGCTCAGGCGTCAATACAATTCTGCGCTGTGGATTTCACTGTATTTCGAGTCAGTCGCGGGATAACAATGGGAGCCTTTCAGCAAGAACAGAGAAAGCCCCCACGGCATGGCCGCAGGGGCTGGGTGCTGCTTATTAAGTTTAAATGTTCGGAAGAAGTACAGCAATGAACAGCAAGCCCGGCATTAAGGTAGCAGGAAACCCTTTGAAGCCCGCTCTATTCTTCAGGGCCGCAATAATTACCATATTCAGCAGCTGACCTGCCAGGACAGGCAAGACTGCAAAGAGCGGTCCTGCTCTATTGACGGATTGCAGGGAAACTATAGTCAGCAGGGAATAAAAAGTCAGATCTCCTGTACCGATGACCGGAATGAGCCCCCGCCTCCCGGGAACCGGAAGGCAGACCGATAGACGGGCGGCTGTATTCGTATGCTCCATTAACCGGGCGTTGAGCGTGAAACGTCCTCTTTTGGTGAAGCTGAACACATCCATGATCACCATTCCGAAGGCAGCGCCAATCACCGTACTCTCCGAGACGAATACGTAGGCTGACAGCAGATACGCCAGCAGAACTGCACAGATGATGTTCAAGCCATTATGCAAATAGATAACATTCCGGCTGACAGCATGCTTCCAGACCCAACAATTAAGCGCTAAGGCTGCTGCAAATCCTGCAACAGCCACCTGCTCTGAACATCCGCGAACGGCAGCTGCCAGCAGTACGATGAGGCCAGTAAGCAGGAAAATATAGGTCAGCTCCCAATGCATCCTGTTCTTAACGGGCGCATCCATCAGAAATCCCTCCAGTCAAATATAGAACATCGTCTTACTCTTCCACTAGTCCGGTTACATCTGCTTACTGTACTTACGGATGTAGAACAGCTGCAGGAAACAGCCGAGAACATATAGTCCGATGGTCGACAGCACTACCCACAGAGCGGTCCCGCCGAATATAAACAGAAACGACAGCGCAATCATAACCACAATCATTACATCGAAGGCTTTGGCCTTCGCTTTCATCCGGATGGCCGTGTGGCGTTCGTCGCGCAGTTCAATGACAGCCTGCTTCCTTAGCTTAGGGTGTTTGGCATAATAACACTGAATGATAAGCTGGGCGGCACTCATACTGAACAGCCCCGAGCCTATACCAAGACCTAACCCGGCTAGTCTCTCAGTACTTTCATTCATCGTCAGAAGCCCGGCAGCAGCCAGAATCCCCCCAAGCAGCAGCAGAAAAGAAAACAGCCAGATCTTCTTGTTCATCTTCATTCGGATTCCTCCTCATAGATAAAAATATCCTCAATGGCCAGTTTGAAATAGCGGGCGATTTTGAAGGCTAGAATGATGGACGGGTTATACCTCCCGTTCTCAAGCGAACCGATGGTCTGTCTGGAGACCTCGAGCGCCTCGGCCAGCTCTTCTTGTTTAATTCCCCGCTCCTTCCGAAGCTGTTCCAGCCTGTTATCCATACCTTCACCTCGCATATGTAAAGTTAACTTTCCATAATAATATCACTCACTCTCTGTTATGTAAAGCGTACTTTCCATCACTCTGTGTTTACTCACACAAAAAGAAAAGCATAAAATCACCCTAACGGGTAATTATGCCGGAGTTTTATTTGCTGTAGCAAATGGAGTCGGTATTGATGAAGTAGATGATTCGCAGAATATTTCGAGCACGCTGAGCGATCTATTCGGCAAACAGCCGGTATTCAAATGGTAATTGGATTATCCGGCCAACATGAGATAGAACTATGGGAAATGTTGAATTTGAAGGGCAGCGTCATTGCATTGGGGGGGAGCCTCTCGGATGAGGGGGGAGCTTTCGGGAATGGCATAAGTATCATTGGCCCAAGGGATGAGCAACGGCCTCAACTATCTGCCCACAAAAAAACAGGTTCTAACCCGGCTATACAAAGCCGATTCAGAACCTGTATTTGATAAATATGATGCGGTCAAGAGGACTCGAACCTCCACGATATTGCTATCACTGGCACCTGAAGCCAGCGCGTCTGCCAATTCCGCCATGACCGCATATTCGGTTGACTTGCTTACGCAGTCACAAGATAGATCTTATCATGCTGGGATTTCAGAGTCAACCTTTTTATATTTTTTTAATTTTGTTTATTTCCAATAATTTTCAAGATGAATATTGCATTTACTTACCCAAAAGATGTATAATGAGAACAAAGGTTCGCATACTATAAATGAGGTGATTTATATGGCGACTACCAAGAGAAACACCCTAATCACACCAACACTTCCTGAAGATATAACCAAAGACGAATTGTCCCTTGTCAGAAGCTATCTGCTGCTAACGTTTATCCATAAAGTGTTTGAGCGCGATTGCCGAGTTATTGGTAAGAGCGGTCTCTTCAAGACTCCACAGCTCTACATGGAGCTGGTCTCCAGCGCCACGAAGAAGACTTCGCTGATGCTGCAGGAGGTTACCCGTGAGCTTACGTCGCATCAGCTGAAGATCAATACCATCCGCCAGGATCAGCGCGGAGTTACGGCCGAGTATACCTGCCGGGGATACTCCGGGGATATCCATATCCTATGGCCCGGCTTCCGCAACGAGATGATGCTGCGCATGCGCGCTTATCTCGGGCTGGGTGCCGAGCTTGCCTCCGTTCTTCCCCGTGAAGAACGTGTCGAGCAGATGGCCTTATCTTTCTAGGCCGTTACTGGTTAATCCACAAAGAGCCTCGTCCTATTTACTGGACGAGGCTCTTTGTGTACCTACACTTCCTAGAGGTTCCATATAGTTTGAATTTCAACAAAAGCGGAACCATTCCATTCCTCATACCTGTCCCGTTGTCCGCAGAGCGAGCCTGAGATTGTTAAATTAACACTACATAGGCATAATTCTTGTACGTATTGCAACTTTGATTCCTCGATACTTGGGCATTCGGACAGATTGTTGTATGAAATACAATAATTCCTCCACCAAACCGCTAGAACAAAGAGAGATGTTGCCTTTTATACACCAACTTCGGATTAGGGCCGAATTCCGGAGGAAAATGTTGTATTCTGTGCAGGATCTAATAAGAAATATGATAAAAGTTCAATCTGTATCGGGCGCGGCGCTCCCCTACTTAATGACCTTTTCAATTTCCTTCATCTCTGCATCCGGGAACAGCTTCGCCACATGCTCAGCAATCCGTGACTTCGATTCCGCGGGCTTATCAGCGTAACGCGAGGTAACCCATTCTTCCCCGTATACATGCTCACTCATCGCATACCGCCCGACTCCCCAGCCGTACGGACGCCCCTCTTTATCCTGCTTGTATTCAAATCTGCTGGCTGTAATATAGGTCTGCATCTGCAGATGCGTCATTGCGGTGTCGAAGCCCTTAGCCCCGTTTTTCCCGAAGCCGGCCAGCTGCTTAAGCTCATTGGAGAGTAGTCCCTCACTGTGTTCCAATAGCACATCCATAATTTGTTTGCTGGGCATGGAGGCTAGTCCATCATCATATCTGGCGTCGAAGTCGTATCCGTCCCGGCGGTAATTGGCGAAGTCAGGGTACCATGCTTTGCTGATAAACCCGGCTTTTTTGTTAAAAAGCTTCGCATAAGCGATCTCGCCCCCTGCGGCAACTTCCTCACGCCACTCCCACGGCCCCTCCACATCCTTCACGAACCAGTAGCCCGCAGGCGTGCATTCCTGCAGGGAGAAACCATCAATCTCACAGCGGAATAAAGGAAGGAAACCTATCTCACGCACCAGACCGGCTAACTCCCGCGCATTCTTAATTACTGGCAGCTTCATGCCTGCCCTCCCGGACTATAAGTCCAGCCTTCGTCCCCGTGATAGATCATCAGCTTGGACATTCCGCCATCGATCTTTATATTCTCCCCGGTGATGAACCCTGCAGCATCACTGCACAGGAAAAGCACCATAGCCGCGATATCCGGCGGTGTGCCTACCCGTCCAGCCGGATGCTGCAGCAGGTCCGGCTCCGAATGAACCGGGTCCGCTGCTTCTCCCGTACCCTGATAGGCAGTGGTATCAATCCAACCGGGGCTGATCGCATTCACCCGCACTTTACCGGCCAGACTTACACTAAGGCCGTGGGTCAACGCACCAATGCCGCCTTTGGCGGCAGTATAGCTCTCCGTATCCGGCTGGGACATTCGCTCCCGGCTTGAAGAGATATTCACGATGGACGCTCCCGGAGCGAAATATTCCTTAAGCCGCAGTGTCAAATAATATGGCGCAGTTACCCCGATCCGCTGCACATATTCGAAATCCTCGTAGCTGCACTCCGACAGCAGGCCTTTTTTGCTAATGCAGGCATTGTTAATCAGGTAATCCACATGTCCGAATTTGCTGATAACCTGTGCGGTGAAATCCTCAATGACCGAACGCTCCGCAATATCTCCCGGATAGAACAACAGCCGCTCCGCTCCATACTGCTCCTCCAGCCAGCGTCCGGCCGCAAGATCGGTATCTATGCAGGCAACCACCGCTCCCGCCTTCAGCAGCTCCTCCGTTATACAGCGTCCAATTCCGTTAGCGCCGCCGGTGATGACAGAGATTTTATTCTGATGGTTCATATGCTCCTCCTCAGGCAGTTCAATATAAGGGTCCCGCATAATCAGCAAAAGTACGCTCTGGAGCGCACTCTGCTGATTGTAAAGCTGTAATTAATAAAGGGCATTCAGCGTATTCCGTTTGCTGTTTATAAGGTATCTGCTTCCGGTCTCGGCTCGCTGAACGGCTGATACAGATAGTTCCGGTCCAGCTTCACTACCCGCTTATTCGGACGCCGGATCATTACCTGGGACTCATCCCAGGCCAGCACAATCCCCTTCACATCATTGCTCTCCAGTCCATCGCGCACCACACGTATCTTTTCACCGGAAATCCGGTAGGCATCGAGCTGTTCATCACTAATCATAATTGTTCTACTCCCCTCTCTATCCTTAGCTTGTCCAATATTTGCCTAAATCGAATCATGAAAAAGACCCAAATGATAAATCATCCGGGTCTAGTTATGAACTAAGTAAGTCTGTATGTCTTATGAAGTTCTTATATCAGCGCTTCATTCTTCTCAAACCAGAAGTCAAGAACTTTAGCGGACATCACCCGTTGTTCCAGATATTCTACCTGATGATCCGTGAATTTCTGTCTCCAGTTGAAGGACAGCTCTTCACATAAACTTGTGATTGTCAGAAGCTCCGACCAAGCTACGTAGCGTTTGTACCAGAAAAACTGAGGATGTTCGATCATATAGGGGTACAAATCGTCGAACTCCGTGTGTTTGCAATCCAGCGCACGTTCGAAGTGATCCTTAGCCTCGGTTAGTTTATCAATAAAAAATTGCTCTGTCACCGGTTCTTTCCCCATTGTGACGCCTCCTCTCTCATGTCTAATTTTTATTATAAAGGAAAACTTATAGGGTGAAAAGCAGTTGTTTCAAAAATAGGCTATGTTCCTGTATTTGTCACTTAAATCCTACCCGAAAGTAATCGTTCCCTCACTAAGAGAGGTAATATCGACAAGCGACTCCAGACGAATACCCTGTTCCCGGATTGTACGGGCGCCAGCCTGGAAGCTTTTCTCGACCACTACGCCCAGACCCACAAGCTCGGCGCCGGAACGCTGGATGATCTTGATCAGGCCGCGCGCGGCGTCTCCGTTGGCGATGATATCGTCGATAAAGAGGATTTTGTCATGCTCCGAGATGTATTGGCGGGACAGCATGATATCCGTGACGATCCCTTTGGTAAAAGACGGCACCCGTTCGCATAGGGCATCGGGATCAGCGAGCAGCGTTTTTTTGCGCCGGGCAAAGACCAGTGGCACCTTCATCTCATAAGCGGTGGCAAATGCCACGGCAATACCCGAAGACTCCACGGTAACTACGCGTGTCACTCCAGCCTCAGCAAATCTGCGGGCAAACTCCCGTCCCATTTCCATCGTCAGCATCGGATCAACCTGGTGGTTAAGCAGACCGTCCAGCTTCAGCACCTGATCCGAAATGACGACCCCTTCCTCCAAAATCCGCTGTTTCAATAATTCCATGACTTTGAACCTCCATTACCTTTATAATTCCAGACGTTCCACTGTAATAACAGCTTATTCACTAGGCGGAAGTCATGTCCTTCTGTTCCTCATCATAACCTGTACTATGCGGACTGCACAAGGCAATCCTGCCCGCACCGCTATTTAAATCTTCGCAGCATTCAGAGGAGGAGAACCATGAAGTCCCGAGTCCGCACATTGCAGATCGCTTTTACCTATATTGGCACCATTGTGGGTGCCGGCTTCGCCACCGGCCAGGAGATTCTCCGTTTCTTCACAAGATACGGCCACTGGGCCTTGCTGACCATCCTGTTCTCCACCGCGATATTTATTTGGCTTGGCACCAAAATGATGATTATCGCCCGGCGGATTGAGGCAGACTCCTATGAAGATTTCAACCGCCATCTGTTTGGAGAAAAGGTCGGCTCCAGCATCAGCCTGTTCACCATGATTATTCTGATTGGCGTGAACAGCATTATGCTGGCGGGTGCCGGGGCTATTTTTAAGGAGCATCTCGGAATGCCCTATCAGGCGGGGCTGCTGCTCACGATTCTCGGGTCCTATCTGCTGCTGAAGCGGGGCATTTCCGGAATCCTGCAAATCAATAGCCTGGTGGTTCCTTTGATGCTTACTCTGTCGCTAATTATTGTATTTAATACGCTGGGTGTTCCCGGTGCAGACCGATTCCTGTTCCTGCCGACAGACCATAGCTTCTTCGGTGCCTGGATGTCTCCGCTCCTGTATACCGCCTTTAACCTAGGCATGGCCCAGGCCGTGCTTGTTCCGTTGGCCCGGCATACCGAGGACGAGCAGGCGCTTGTACGGGGAGGGATTCTGGGCGGAGCCGGAATCGGGTTCATGCTGCTGGCAGCCCACTTTGCCATGAGTTCACAAATGCCGGGAATTCTGCAGTTCGAGATCCCGATGGGCAGCATCGCCTTCCGGCTGGGTCCCATCGTGCAGACGATTTTTCTGCTGCTGATCTTCATGGAAATCTTCAGTACCTTCGTCGCTGACATCTACGGGGTTAGCGTTCAACTGCAGCAGCGCCTGCCGGTCGCTCCAGCCCTGGTAACCCCGCTGCTTATGCTGGTCTGTTATGTGTTCAGCCAATTCGGCTTCAGTTCCCTGCTCGGGGTATTCTACCCGATCTTCGGCGCCCTGTGCCTGGTGTGGGCGGTCATGCTGATGCGTGCTCCCATGTCACAGCCGCCGCGGCCAAGCGGTCCGCCTGCCTCTGGAACCGGAGGTAAGGGCATCACCATTGTGGCGGTTAAGCCGGTGATCCGGACTACACGGAAATAACCGCAGCAGCAGGTATGATCCCCGCCACCGCTTCGGCCACATGCCGGTGGCAGGTCATCATCACAATCTGCCGGGATACCGACAACTCGCCCAGTAATCCGAGAGCCGCATGTAAGCGGTGTTCATCGAAATTGACAAACAAATCGTCGAAGAACAGCGGCAGGTTCACCTGACTGCTCATGGTCTCCGAAAGGGCCAGCCGGATCGCCAGATACAGCTGTTCCGCCGTCCCCCGGCTAAGCAGTCCGCTGTCCATCAGCCCGGCATCCTTATGCTCCGCTTTCAGCTCCTTGTGCCCCAGAGTCATTACGATCCGGCGGTACTCCCCATGCGTCAGCTTAGAGAAATATACAGAGGCAAGCTGCAGCACCTGCGGCTGCTTCTCCTGTTCATAGATCCGCCGCGTCCGTCCCATAAGCTCGGCCGCCAGCGCCGTTACCGCATATTGCCCGGCCAGATTATGCAGCGCCGCCCGCTGTTCTTCCAGCTGCTGAAGCGCCGAGTCCTCCATGCACCGCCCCCTCAGGTCCTCCCGTTCCTGCAGCAGCTTGCCGCGCTGCTGGAGCAGGGAACTGCGTTCTTCCTCCAGGCTTAACACCGCTTCTTCCGCCGCCATACGTTCCTGTTCAAGCACCCGGGCATCCCGATGCTCCAGCAGCAAGAGCAGTTCTGCCTTGCCTTCCTGCTCCCATCCGCCAAACATAGCCAGCTCCCACTGCCGTACCGACCGCGTCAGCTCACTATGCCTCATCCAGGCCGATGAACGGCGCAGGAATTGTTCGCCGTTCTCAGCGCCGCCTTCCTGAAGGAGCCTGCTGCTCCGCCCGTTCAGCTCCTTCTGCTCTCTCCGGTTCGCAGCCAGTTCCTCATGAACTTGGGTAAGCCGCGCCTCTATACTCTCCCTGCGCAGCAGCTCTGTCTTCAGCGCCTCCCATTCCCGCTTCCGCAGCTCCAGCCAGGTTAGCAGTGAAAGAGAGTCCGGTGAAGCTTGAGTTGAAGCCCGGGCTCCGGCAGGAGGTTCAGCTTGGGGCTCCGGCTGCGGGCCTGATTGTGAGTTGGGATGTACGGGAGAGCTCAAAGTAACAGAGGAGTGATCCCTGCGGGCATCGGCAGCAGCCTCAGTATCTCTAAGCAGAATCATCCCTTCCTGCTCATAAGCAGCGCACTCTGACTCCAGTCCGCTGAGCCGGAGGGATAATTTGCCCTGCTGGCGCAGCAGTTCATTGCCTTGCTCCGCCAGGGCGAAGATATCCGGCAGGCCGTCCGGTGAGAGCCCTTCCGGCAGCCCCCGCTGGCGCAGCCATTCTTCATAACGAGCGGCCAGCTCCGTGAAGCTGGCTTCGGCATGGTCCAGCTCCTCTGCCAGTACCCGCTCCTGTCCGGCCAGCACCGCGAGCTCCGTGCGGCAGGCCTCGACTTCAGAGGTCTGCCGTTCGACGCGCTGGCGCCAGGCGTTCCACGCCTCCATCAGGCGGCGCAGCTCCTTCATCCCGGCCTCCAGCCCGCCGGCATCTTGTATGCCGCTCTCCGGCTTCGCCCCGGAGAGCAAAAGCCCGCGCAGCCGCAGCATCTCCGCTGCGGCCTTTCCTGCCTCCCCGCCGCCCGGCGCAGGCGGCGGATTAACGGCCGCCGCTGCGCGCAGGGCGGCCCACAGCCCCAGGTCCGCTGCGGCCAGCAGGCCGAGCGCGGACCATGCGCTGACCGGCGGCGCGCCGGTCAAGAGCAGCGCAGGCGGCAGCAGCAGCGTAAGCGCTGCGCCCGCCTGCAGGAGGCGCCGGTAGCGCTGAGCCCGGCGCCCGTTCCCGCCGGGGCGGCTGTCCCCGGCGGCAGTGCCTCTGCGGCGCGGGACCTCCGCGCCGCCTGCAGAGCCGCCGAGCAGCGCTTCGCGCCAGCGCTCGGCGGCCTGCTGCAGCTCGTCCCACAGCTGCAGCAGTTCACGCGGGCTGCGCTTCGCAATGCCCGCGAAGTCCGCTGCGCCGCTTGCGTACCCCTGCGCAAGCTGGCGTTCGGCCGCCTGCAGCGCAGCACTGGCGGCGGCCGTTCTGGCGCGGAGGCTCAGCAGCTCCGCGCCCCTGGTCTCCATTTGCCGGTCGTATCCGGCAAATGACGCAGCGTAGCGCCGCGCGGCTTCCCGGTCCGCCGCGCTGGCTGCGAAGCCCCCCAGCTCAGCGGCGCTCCAGCCCGCGCCAATGCTGCGCAGGGTACGCTGGAGCTGTTCGCCCAGCGCGGCAAGCTCGCCCGTCAGCCGCTGCCGCTCCGTGCGCTTGTCCTCATAGCTGCCCCGTCTGCGGTCCAGCGCTTCGAGAGCCGGCCCCTGCTGCTCCAGCAGGGGATCAGGCGGCTTCGCGGCAAGCTCAGCCGCAAGGTCTGCCTTCAGCCGTTCCAGGCGGAACGCCGCACCCTCCAATCCCCGCTGATCGCCCTCCAGTGACTTCCAGCGGTCCACCCCAGCTTCAGGGAACGCATCAATCTGCGGAAGCTCTGCCAGCTCAAGACGGGCTTCAGACCATTTCAGCCACAGCTCGCGGATCTCCTGTGCCTTCCGCAGCTTAAGCAGCCGGTCTGCCGCGGTTTCCCGGCTATCTTTCATCTGTAACAGCTTCTGCTCTACCGCTTCCAGAGCCAGCGTATTCTCATTATATCTGGGCAGATAGGAGCGGCTCTCCGCTACCTCCCGTTCCAGCTTCTCAATAGACTGCAGAATCTTGGCGGCATCCTGCACCTTGCCCCGTGGCTTGTAGAGCTTCTCGGCATCCTGGACCAGGCGTTTCTCCGCCCGCATAATCTCGCCGCCGCCGCCCATCCCGGCATGGAACAGGTAGCTGCTCATCTCACCGGACTGCAGCGCGCCAAGCTCCTGCAGCTCGTCCAGCGAGACGGCGAACAGCTGGCGGAACATACTCCGCGAGATGCCGCCCAGCAGGCGGCGCTCCAGCTCAGCCTGCTGCAGCTCCTCAGTGGTTCCATCCGGATGGCTAAGTGTAATCTGCAGCTTCTCGCCTCTTCCCGGTCCTTCACCGCCGGAAGCAAACCGCCGGATCGTCCAGAGGGCGCCTGTGTCGTCACGCGCATTCAGCACCCCGCCATGTATTCCGCCTTGCAGCGGCTCATACCGCTCGGCAGGATACGCCCGGCCGGGGATGCCGTACAGCATCGCGCGGATAAACTGCAGGGTAGTGCTTTTGCCGGCTTCATTACGCCCGAAGAGCACAGTGACCCCCTCATTCAGCTTCATCTCCCGCCGGGCCAGACGGCCATAGCCGTCAATCCGCAAAGACTCAATTTTCATTCAGCATCCCCCCCGCTCTCGCCATACAGTCAGGTCCGCCGCTTCCCCGTCACTGCCCTCTTCCTCCGGCATCGCCTTACTCACCGCTGATCCGCCGGCTCCGTCTCTTTCCAAGGACCCGCTGGCCCGGGCAGACAGAAGCTCTTCTCCTGCCGCAGGACCCTGCGGTACACCGGCTTGCTCCTCCACTCCGCTGAGCAGCACAGTGCCCAGCTCCGCAGCCCTGCTTAGCCAGTCCCGCTTCTCTTCGCTCCCTGTGGACATGAGCAGCTTGCGCAGCTCCTGATTCTCCATTAGCGGCCTTAGCGCAGTGGAGATCAGCTCCTCCAGCTCCTGGTCGTTCCCGCCGCTCCGTCCGGCAAGCCGCAGCATTTCGCCGAGGAAGCTGTCCTCCAGCAGCAGACGGCCCCGGTCAATCGCCAGTCCCGTTTCCATAGCGAAGCCTTCGGTCCATACGAGACCTGCATACTCCTTACGTTCCGCACGGACTGTTTCCCTCCGCTGCAGCTCAGCGAGCAGATCCTCCGCAGCCCCCTTCTCCGTCAGCACCTTATGTATAGCACCCCGCCCGGTCAGACGGAACCTTACGACAGACATCAGCTGCGGTGTTTCTTCCCGGATGTCTTCAACCGCATTCTCAACGGCTCGCGTTAACGAAGCCTCATCCGCCAGACCCTCCACCGGGATCTCACGGACCTGCCAGCGCACACTGTCCAGTTCATGGAAGGTCAGTGACGCAGCACCTTCTGCATCCACCTGGACGGTGTAGCAGCCTTTAGGGCCGGTTTCCTTGATGCTCCGTCCCTGAATATTTCCCGGATAGACAATGGGCGGACGATCATGCAGAATACTGCGTTTATGAATATGCCCCAGCGCCCAATAGTCGTAGCCTCTCCCGATCAGATCCTTGCGGCTGCAGGGAGAGTACGTCTCATGCTGGAGATCCCCGTCCACATTGCCGTGCAGCAGCGCAATGTGGAACAGGTTGCTGCCCGGTTGACGGTTAAACCGCAGCGCCGTATTCTCAGTCACTTTGGCAGTCGGATAGGAGATCCCGCTGATCACGGCTACCTCCCTGCCGTCCTCTCTGCGGCGGGCGATGGCCTGTTCCGGTTCGCTGCCGCCGAACACTGTAACGTGATCAGGAGGTGCCGCTGCAAGACGCGGCCCGTCCAGCGGATCATGATTTCCGTGAATCAGGAACACCTGAATCCCGTGCTGCCCGAGTTCCTCCAGGGCTTCCCGGAACCGGAGCTGACCCTGGAGAGAGGCATCGGAGACATCATAGACATCCCCGCTGATGACTACGAAATCTACCCTTTGCTCTATAGCTACGCCAACAAGCCGCCCGAGGGCGGCGAAGGTGGACTCCCGGAGATAGGAGCGTATAGCCTGCGGCAGATGGGACAGCCCTGCAAACCGGCTGTCCAGGTGCAGATCCGCAGCATGCAGGAATCGAAAAGGAATCATACCCTCACCCCTTCATTCCCGGCTGATACTGCAGGTATGTCTTCTTCAGTTCATTGGCTACCCGGGTCAGGGAATAGAGGCTCTTGGCCTTATCCCAGGCCGAACGGGACAGCTCATAACGGTAGCCGGGATCACTGATCACTTTCTCAAGGGCATCCGCCAGTCCCAGCTCATCATCCGGATTCACCAGCAGCCCGTTGACGCCATCTTCAATCTGCTCGGGAATCCCGCCGACATTCGTCCCGACAAGTGCGAGGCAGCTGAGTGCAGCTTCCGCAAAGACTGACCCGAACGCTTCCGCCCGCGAAGGGAGGACAAAAATATCAAAGAACGGCATGAATTCCTCCGGATGCAGCGTATAGCCGTAAAAGATCGTTTCATTATAAATTCCCAGATCCTGCGCCAGCTGCTCCAGCTCCGCCCGGCTCGGTCCATCCCCGATAATATGCAGCACATATTCATGGCCCCGCTTTTTGAGCTCGGCACAAGCCTTGAACAGTGTATCTATTCCTTTGGCCGGTACCAGACGGGTAACAGTGACCAGCTGCGGAATATCATTGTCATGGGGCACAGGCTTGAATCTCTTCTCGTCGAATCCGTTCGGAATGACGCCGATGCTGCCGGGCTGATCTATATAAGGAGTTAAATATTCGGCAAAAGCGCGCGAAACCGTCATCAGCCTGTCGCTGACATGCTCCAGCTCCCGGTAAATCGAGACCAGAAACTGATGCTCCAGGCCGCCCTCCTGGATGGCTCCGTTCAGAATCAGCTCGCGCTCATAGCTGGAGTGCAGCGTTTGAATTAAAGGAATTTCCGGATATATTCTTTTCATCGCCAGCCCGGCAATCGGGTGATGGGCATGGATCAGATCATAGCTTTTGCTCATCCGCAGCTTCGTCCACCAAATATAATCGCGGTAGGTTTGGATATATTTTTGCACAACCGGACTTTCGCCATATTGCGTCCAGTCAAAGGTTTCAAAAACAATTTCTTCGCGTCCCTTGCCCCGGATCCGTTTGGGCAGCCAGAACAAATCCATCTCCCAGCGGCTGGAACGGAAGCGTTCCTGCAGATAAGGGATCATAGAAGATACACCACCGGGCTGCTCCGGCGGGAAGAATAGCGCTTGCAGCAAGTTCATAAGGTACATCTCCCTTTACAATTGCCCTGATTACGGTGAGACCCGGCAATTATGATATAGTTGTGTATATGTAGAAGTACAATTACAGGTACGCTAAAGTCCATACTTTGATTTTATCGGTATCTACCTGAAACAGCAACTAAGATGACAGCTTTACTTATCTTGGATTTTGACTAGAGGAGAATGAAGTATGAATGAAGAACGGCTGCCTGCCGCTTACACCGCTGACATTAGAGAGATGCTGGGGGATACGGCAGACGCTTTTCTGGAGAGCTATCAGGCACGGCGGACTCAAGGTCTGCGGTTCAATGGTTTAAAAAGCATTTCAGATCCGGGCCGCGCCGCAGCGGAGCAAGCAATATCCCAATTTAGTCTGTCGCCGGTACCTTGGTGTCCGGCAGGATTTTATTATGAAGAGCCTGCACGGCCGGGGAGACATCCTTATCATACCGCCGGACTATATTATATTCAGGAGCCCTCGGCAATGTCCGCAGCTGAGCTGCTTGGACCTCTTCCCGGGGAGACTGTGCTCGATCTTGCTGCCGCTCCCGGCGGCAAAACCACCCATATTGCCGCGCTGATGCAGGAACAAGGCTTGCTGATATCCAATGAAATACATCCGGAGCGGGCCAAAATACTCGCAGAAAATGTAGAGCGGCTTGGGATAGGGAGCGTGCTTGTCACCTCGGCAACCCCGGGGGAACTCTCCAAGCGGTTCCCTGAAGTCTTTGACCGGATTATGCTTGATGCGCCTTGCTCGGGTGAAGGAATGTTCCGCAAAGATCCTGCTGCCGTAAGCGAATGGTCACCGAAGCATGTGGAGATGTGTGTTGCCAGACAGTGGGATATATTGCAGGATGCCTACCTCATGCTGAAGCCGGGCGGCAGTATGGCTTACTCGACCTGCACCTTTAACCGCAAAGAAAACGAAGAGACGATCGAACACTTCATACAGAGCTATCCCGATATGGAGCTGATCGTTACGAAACGGCTGTGGCCTCATTTGGAAAAAGGCGAAGGGCATTTCGTAGCCCTGCTTCGCAAGGCAGTTGTAGAGCAAGATACCGAAGCCTCACAGCGCCAAGGCCGCAGCAAACGCGGAGACCGCGGCAAGAACAGTCCGAAAGTAAACGCCTCGCTCCGGGATGCCTATCAGCAGTTTATGAGCTGGTCGTCGGTAGAACTGCCCGGGTTTGCCGGGAGCGGCGTACCGCTTCTCTTCGGTGATTCCCTGTATCTGCTGCCCGAAGCATTCAATGACCGGCTGCACACCGGCCTGCTCGACGGCCTTAAGGTTCCGCGTGCCGGACTGCATATTGCCCACTTGAAGAAAAACCGGATTGAACCCGCCCACGCTCTGGCCATGGCGCTGAGACCGGATCAGGCGGCGCGGAGCTATGATATGCCATCCGCCGGGCCGGAAATTCAGGCCTGGCTGCGCGGGGAGAGTCTGCCCGTTCCGGCCAGCCTGCATGGCTGGACGCTGGTCAGCGTGGATGGCTTGTCTGTAGGCTGGGGCAAAGCCAGCTCCGGCCAGCTGAAGAATCACCTGCCCAAGGGCCTGCGGATTCTGAAAGCCCATGTTGATGAGGTTTAGGCTGCTGACCAGTTCAGGAAGCCTCCTCACGCATATGATGTCATTATCCCATGGAGCTCCGCTGAACTACTAACGCGGCAATGGGAACAGACATGAGTCAAGGGAGGAATCAGACATGGGTGCAGTTCCAGGCTTCACATCGACCGGTGCGATTTTGGTGCTCTTCATATTGCTCGTTATCATTTCCCGTTCGTTGTTTGTCTAATTCCGCTTTAGCAGCATAGCGTATAGACACAAGCGGCCCGGCCGTTCCTTTCAGGAGCGGCAAGGCTGCTTTTTTGCGTTTTTTATTTGCGCTTTTTATATACTTTTTTCTTATTATCCGAACGGAACTCCACAAAAAAAGCACAGCACAGAGCCCCCAAGGCACTGAACCATGCTTTATGTAAGTCTTCGTCTTCTGCAAGCTTCACTGATCCTGAATGCTGTGAAGCAGCCCGGGCTGTGGGAATAGTTGGATTTTCAACACTTAATCATTCTGTCTCTGCTGCTTTGCCAATAATAAGTGGATTTCCGTCACTAATTTCGCCCAGATTCCCGATTTTCTACAGAGGGAGTGAAATTAAGTGTCTTTTTTCCAACTGCTGCCCTGTAACTGCAGATTTCCGCATAATTAGATGACGTTTTTCTACTTAGCACACCGCCGGGCCAATCATTCTACCGCGCAACAAAACGCCTACGCCGAGTAACTCAAAGAATATCTAAGCGGAGCATTTACCGGAGAACCAGAATTTTACCAAGACAGAAGTCAAGAAGACAGGCAGTATTTCACCAGCGCATCGCGTACACCATTGTCATTATTCGTTCCGGTAACCGCATCTGCTGCTGCTTTGACCTCAAGCGGTGAGTTGTCCATAGCAACACCCAGGCCGGCATACGTCAGCATAGAAATATCATTATAATAATTGCCGATCGACAGGACCTGCTCCTGGGGAATGCCCAGCTCTGCGGCCAGGTTCTTCAGGGCATTGCCTTTGGAGGCTTCCGGGTGCATGAAGTCCACGAAGAACTCTCCGCTGCGCAGAATATTGTACTGTTCTCCCCAGGTAGCCCATTCACGCTGTGCTTCATCCAGAATATCAGACTGCGTGAACACGGTGAATTTCACAATCGGTTCGCGGAAATCCTCCCAAGCAGGCAGAGATGCAGGCATTATGCGGAAATGCTCGTACATGAAGTTGGCTTCTTTGGTCAAGTTCTCGACATTATCGACATACATATCGAATGCAGTGTTAACATCGAAATGGATATCATGTTCGCGGCAATACGCGATATACGGATCGAGTCCCCTAGCGTCCATTCCATACTGGTGCAGTACTTTGCGGTCCTTCACACTCACCGTCACTGCTCCGTTATGCCCCAGCACATACCCCGACAAGTCCATCTCTTCCATGAACGGAATCGAATTCTGCGGGCTGCGCCCTGTACACAATACGATCTGGCCGCCCTGGCGGGTAACCTCGGCAATGGCCGCTTTATTCTCGTCACTTAAGTGATGATCATCGTTCAGCAGCGTTCCATCCACATCAAGTGCTATCAGCTTGTATTTCATACTCCACCATCCTTATTTCTCTGTATAATATACCTCACTCTGTCTCAAAAGCTTACCTAACCCCCATCAACTAAGATTCCGTTTATATCAAAGGTTGTGTAAATCCTTCACCCGCACAGCTGCCCAAAATCGGCTGAATAGTGCGTGAGTCTCGGAGGTACTGTAAGTGAGCCATACGTAAGTTTAAAACTCCTGTACTCATTCCACGTGACTGTTCCTGTCCTTACAAGGCAACGCCTGTATTTCTCCAACAAGAATGTATTTTCGTGCTAACAGACCTTAACGCTAGCACGCACCTCCACTATTTCGTACAATTAAAGGGCCATTGTACCTTGGTTGTCACCCATTTGGGCAGATTTAGTTGTACAGAATACAGTTATAAGACGTAAGCATCCCTTTTCGCTGTTTTTAATTGTACATTATACAACTATCACTGAATTTCCATTTGGACGAAGCATATCAAAAGCAGCATTGTTGAATACACTCGCTTTTTCAGTTCTGAAGTTGTACTAGCTAGCTAACATCCGCTACGGTCCGGCGTACAGTCGTTTCACCTTTATTACATGCAAGCCCCGGCGGTCCGCCGAAGTTGTATTAGCCTTGCACCCTTTAGGATCTGGCAATCTGCCAGGTCTGCTCTTCATTTGCTGGATATGCTGCTCCATCACTTATATCCGCTAGCTTATTCCTCCGCTCCGCCCCGGCGCAGAAGCTCCAGGTCTTCAGCAGTCAGTTCCCGGCAGGCGCCGAGCGGCAGGCTCTCATCCAGCTTCAGCTCACCCATCGATACGCGCTTCAGGAAAACGACCTTCTTCCCGACCGCCACGAACATCCGCTTCACCTGATGGAATTTGCCCTCCGTGATCGTGAGCGAGATATACGACAGCACCTTGCTGCCTCTTTCTCTGCTCAGAATCCTTAGGCTTGCTGGCAGCGTCACATACCCATCCTCCAGCTCCACCCCGGCTGCAAAAGCGGCCACATCCGCCGCATCGACCTCACCTTCGACCGTAGCTTCGTAGGTTTTGGGTACATGCTTACGCGGGGACAGCAGCTCATGAGCCAGCTTGCCGTCGTTCGTAAGCAGCAAGAGGCCCACAGTATCCTTATCCAGCCGTCCCACCGGGAACGGCTCGAACAGCGCATGCTCAGCTTTAAGCAGATCCAGAACGGTACGGTCACGTTTGTCCTCAGTCGCGGACAGGACGCCTGGCGGTTTATTCATCATCAGATAGATGTATTCACGGTAAAGAACCGGCTCACCGCCAACCTCGATCATGTCCTGCCCGGGGTCTACATGAAATCCGCTGTCTTTGACGACAGCGCCATTCACCGTAATCATCCCCTGCTTCGCCTGCTTGCGGATATCGCTGCGTGAGCCAATACCCATATGGGACAATATTTTATCGATCCGCTGCTTCTTATTCGTATTTCCTGCTCCACTCATAATCTATGTCCACCTCCAGCCTGCGGGATATTCGTTCTTCAGCATACCGTCCTGCCATTTGCCCCAGCCTGCGCTGAAGCCGTCAATACAGACGAGCGTGTAACCTTTGGAGGCATGACCGGCCTTAATGGACAGACGTTCCTGCGGAATCGACAAGGTCTCTCCCTTCAGGTAGGAGACAGCTTCACCGCTTGCACTGGACAGCGACACACTTCGGCTGCTCTCCGCAGGATGCAAGGCTGTTGCCAGCGGATGCCCGGGAATAAATCGGCCGCTCTTCATATGTCCGACATACCAGCCCGGTCGGATCGTCTTCAGTCCGTCCAGCGCTTTACGCGGCAACGGCGAGAGATACAAGTGATCTCCGAACCATACCGGATATCCGGCGGGCATCGTCCCAAGCAGCTCCTGAATAAAATCAGCATATACCGCAAGCGATGCTTCTTCCCCGGTTCCCTGAAGCTGCCGTCCGGCAGCAGCTCCAGTTTTGCCAGGCCCCCGTCCGCCCTTACCTCCGCGCCCGTTCTCAGCTTTACCTGCCGAAGCTTTGACAGGGGAAGCAGACCTGTTATCCCGGTTACGCGGAGATACGGATACGGTCGCCTCTTTGAAGTCCGCCCTTGCTTCTATGAGGTCTGCTCTTGCCTCTATACCTGCCTCTCCGGCTATATCAGGACTTCCGTCATGCCGCAGAACAGCCATGAAGTGTCCTTCGCCCATGACCTTATGCGGCCACAGCCGCGCGGCACCCGGCAATGGACCTAATCCGGCAGCAAAAGAACCGCTGCCGCCCACCGGTACCAGCGAGAACTGCGGATGACCGGATAAGAAGTCATCAATCATCTCTTCATTCTCCTCCAAGGCGAAGGTACATGTCGAGTACACGACCGTTCCGCCCGGCTTCAGCGCTGCCGCTGCCGCCGCAAGGATATCCCGCTGCATACCGGCATATTTGGCCGGAGTTTCCGGTTCCCACTGCTTGACCATATCCTCGTCCTTGCGGAACATGCCTTCACCGGAGCAAGGCGCGTCAATCAGTATCCGGTCAAAGAACCCGGGGAATGCGGCTGCAATCCGCTCCGGGCTCTCATTCAGTACAATTCCGTTACGCACTCCATACAGCTCCAGATTCTTGGCAAGTGCCTTCGTCCGTTCCGGATGAAGGTCGTTGGTAATCAGCAGACCTTCGCCTTGTAGCTTGGCGGCAATCTGCGTGGATTTGCCGCCGGGCGCAGCACACAGATCCAGTACCCGGTCACCCGGCTGAACGCCAAGCAATTCGACGGGCGCCATGGCACTGGGCTCCTGGATATAATATAACCCGGCATGATAATACGGGTGTTTGCCGGGTCTGGCTCCCTCTCCGGTATAGAAACCGGTAGGGCACCAGGGAATAGGCTCTAGCCCGAAAGGGGATCGTCCGCGCAGCTCGTCCACAGTAATTTTCAGCGTATTTACGCGGATTCCTCCGTAGGGAGACTGCTTATATGTATCCACAAATTGATCGTACTCAGTTCCCAGCAATTCTTTCATGCGCTCCATGAAAAGCCCGGGCAGTTGTGCCGCCATGATGCCGTCCTCCTGCTCAAATAATCAAGGAACACCCCTGCGGGTGCTCCTAATGTTGCCTTGCTATATTCAATCTGCTCTATGCTTTGCTATATTCAATCCGCTCTATGCCTGGGTCTATCCGGCCGCTGCGGCCCGCGGCGCTGGGGAACCTGCGGCTCAAGAGACTGCGCAGTCATTCGCGCCGCTTCTTCCAGCACAGGGTCAATAATACAGATCGTCAGATCATAATAGGGAAACGGCTGCTCTACATAAGCTTCAAGCCGGGCGGCATAATCTCCCACTTCCTGAACCAGCTTCGCCAGATCAATCCCGAGGGTTACCGCCGGATATCCACGCAGTACTTCATAGGACTGCCTCAGCATGATCCGTCCGCCGCGCACATTGGCGTTACGGAAATGATACAGTCCGACCGCTACCTGCAACAATGCTTTGTAGAGCGGGTCGCGCTGCTGTTCCAGCCATAGCTCCTCAAGTACCTCATGACATTCGAAGTAATCCCTGTCCCGGTTGAAATAGATCAGATACTCCAGGTACAGCGGCTCATAGGCCATCCGGCTGGCTGCCCTTCTTGGCATTCGAGAGCAGCTCCCGTACATGATCCAGCAGCTCACGCATAGCATCCATATCCTGCACCTGCCAGATGGCATTGAACCTCTCTTGGCACTCAATCGCTTCGTTCACGAGGTGATAGAAATACAGCTGATGGATGGCTTTGAGCAGCTGGGTCGTCGTATTCGAGTTCTCCTCGAAGGTCTTCTGGGCTTCCAGAATCTCCTCACGGATACTGGACATCTCACTGTCCAGGATCGACGCCGCTTCCGCTGCAGTCTTCAGGCGGACGCGCATTTCATCCGGCAGGCTCTCCCGGTATTTATAATTCAGCGAATGCTCAATGGTCGCCCAGAAGTTCATCGCCAGCGTGCGGATCTGAATTTCGGCCAGTACAATCTTTTGCCCGAGCGCAGTCTGTACCGGGTATCTGATAATCATATGGAAGCTGCGGTATCCGCTCTCCTTGTAATTAGTGATGTAATCCTTCTCATATAACACTTCAAGGTCCTTGCGGGCGCGGATGTACTCCGCCACTCTGCGGATATCCTCGACGAATTGGCACATAATGCGAATGCCGGCGATATCCTCTATGCCCGTCTCCAGATCCTCCATTTTCACGTTCAACCGCTTAGCCTTTTCAAGTATGCTCGACAGCCGTTTTACACGTCCGGTTACGAACTCAATCGGTGTATATTCTTCTCTTTTCTTGAGTTCCGAACGCATTGTCTTAAATTTAACCTTCAATTCCTCCACAGTCTGTTCATATGGAAGTAGAAAAGTTCCCCAGTCCCTGACGTCCATCGCCTTGTCCTCCTGTCCATTCATCCTTCAGTGATGATCAGCGCCCACCGCTTCTAGGAGCCCCCGGAAACCGTCCCGCCGCAGCAGCTGCCGTAATCCGGCATGCACTTTGCGGTTAACCTCCGGCCCTTCATAGATGAGTGCTGTATAAATTTCGACCAGGCTTGCGCCTGCCCGGATTTTGTCATAAGCATCCTGGGCTGTAAAAATCCCGCCCGAGCCGATAATCGGCAGCTTGCCGCCGGTCTGGCTGTAGATTCTGCGGATAATCTCTGTGGAGCGGTCGCGCAGCGGCTGGCCGCTGAGTCCTCCCGTTTCACCGGCTTTGTCACTCTTCAGACCTTCACGGACAAGTGTTGTATTGGTGGCAATCACGCCGTCCATTCCAGCCTCTGTGATTGTATGTACCATATATTCCAGCTCGCCGTCGCTGACATCAGGAGCGATCTTCACCAGCAGCCCTTTGGCTTCTCCAGTCTTCACCCGCTGCAGCTCCATTTCCTCCTTCACCTGGCTCAGCAGGTTCGAGAGCTCACTGCCATGCTGTAGACTCCGGAGATCCGGCGTATTTGGCGAGCTGATATTGACCACAAAAAAATCACCGTACGGATATAGCGTACGGATACACTGGCGGTAATCCTCATGCGCCAATTCATTCGGGGTGGACTTGTTGCGCCCGATATTGACCGCAACCGGAATCCTGCGCTTCTTCATCCCCTTCAGACGCTCAGCCATGGCCGCTGCGCCTTCATTGTTGAAGCCCATCCGGTTAATCAGCGCCTTGTCGGGCAATAGACGGAATAACCGCGGGCTGTCATTGCCCGGCTGGCCCAGCGGCGTCACAGTGCCTACTTCCATAAATCCGAAGCCGATTGAAGAGAAGCCTCCTACCGCTTCAGCATTCTTATCCAGTCCTGCAGCTAAGCCTACCGGTGTCGGGAAATGCACGCCAAACAGATCCACTGCCAGATCAGCAGTCTCAGGAACACCATACATGAGGCGCATCGCCGCACTCCCGCCGGGAACTAAATTCGCTTTATTTAGTCCGCCTATGACGAGATGGTGCGCCTTCTCCGGGTCCATTTTAAAGAAAATTGGTTTACCAAAATGTCGATACAGCACCGTTCTCGCTCCTTCAAGGGAACCACAAATCGCAGGGCGACTCCCGTATCTATAGGTTTCTTCTTAATTTTATCCGTTTCCGGGTGAAAAGAAAAGTTTTTTGCCGCAGCGATTGTTCCAACCTGTCCCTCAAAGTATAGTAATTTTCTTGTAAACGCATTACAATGTAAGGGTAATCACAGATAAAGAGAGAAAGAAGGATGACAATATGTCAACTAAACGCAAACCTCCTACACTGCAGCAGAAGAAAGAAGAAGTTAACCGCAAGGCAATCCTATGGATCAGTGCAAGTCTGGTACTGCTGGTCCTTCTCATTGTCGTTTTGTTTATCGTAGCAGGGAACTAATTCAACCAATGGTAGACCTTATGGGGGTTGGTCTGATTTGGGGGCGCATCCGAAGGGAACCGGTCCTCCGGCGCGACTAGCTCCTCAGGCAGGACCCCTTTACTAATCTGCACTTTCGTGCCCATCGGCACCATCGCGAACAGCTCCTCCACATCCTTCCGGCTCATCCGGATACAGCCCAGTGATTCATCCTTCCCGATGCTTTCCGGTTCATTCGTACCGTGTATTGCATAATTACTGTCCGAGAGCTGCATGCCCCGGCTGCCGAATTCACCGTTATCATGTCCATTGGGATTGACCACTTTATCCCGGATCACGAAGCTACCCTCAGGCGTCTTCTCCCCGCCTAATCCGACTGCATAGTTCCGCAGAATAATATTGCCGCTGGTTATTGCCAGACGGTGTTTTTGTTTATCAACAATAATCATGAGCGGTTCTGTAAAAAAGGGGGTTCCTGCCCCGCCGGCTCCGCTGCCCGCCTCAGGACTGCCCCCGATTGTCTGACCTTGCCCCGGTGAACCGGCGGCCGGTGTTACGGTCGGCTGCGGAGAAGGGCTTGGCACTGCAGTAAATCCCGCTGCTGCCCCGCGGAGCGGACCGAACTGTTCCTTCATCAGCGGTGTCGTGCCGCCCAGCCAATTGGCCGGAAAAGGCTTCACCAGCTCCTGCAGTGAACCTGGAAGGGCCCCCTCGGTCGTCTTATAGGCCCGCATGGCACTCCAGAGCACAGCAAGCTCCTCCTGCTTCTCCTGCCACAGCCCCGCCTGCTTCTTGATTTCCGCCGGATCAGGCGGCTGGCAGTCACAGACAACCGGATTATAGGACTGGTACACTACGCGTCCGTCCCCACTCTTGGCAAGCGTAGCCGCCAGCGGAAGCTTCTTCTTCCACACCAGCCACTTGCCCGCCCGCTCCATGCTTAGCATCGCCGTGGCGGAAGGCGTTTGTGCCTTCAGCAGGATACCCGCCAGTCCCTGTCCGCGGGAGACGGCGTCTGCCCCGACAGCGGTGAAGGACAGGCTTGGCTGAACTTCCGGAGTCTCTTCATCATCTATTGCCGGCAGCTCAGCCAGGGCAACAGCCGCATTCTCCCCGTCCGGTGCTTCAGAGCTTTCCTGGCTTACCCCCGGTGCCACTCCAGCCGGGATCAGCAACAGCAGCAGCAACATGAAGGCCAGCAGCACACGGCGTTTCCGCAGTCTGCCTGCCTGGCGCTCCCGGGCGGATTGCAGCAGCCCATCCTCATATTGCTTCAGCATATCCGCCGGCACCTTGCTGTGCTCAAAAGCTTCATACACTTCGCCGGCCTGGTTGAAGCAGTAATTGGCTTTTCCCTGCTGACCGTTCTTATAGTATTCCTTACCGAGCAAGTACCATGCCATCTTGTTATCAGGATGCATCTGCACATATGCTTTAAGATGCTGCGAATTTTTCACATTGGCCTCCGGGATCTATGATTCAATCTTAGTTTCTTTATATTTTATATCGGTCAGGACATTAAAAAAAGACATCTCAAGCCGCATTTATCACGGTCAGGAGATGCCTTTATGTTAATGTAAGGATCAAATATAAGGTTCACCCTATATCCGATCCTTACATTAGGTACTGATGAATGGAAGTCCGGACTTAGCCTTCTTTGTTGAACGGCGCATCCGCGATCTTGATGGAGTCTGTAGGGCATCCATCCGCTGAATCCTGCAGGTCATCGAACAAGTCGTCCGGAATCACTACATTCCCGTGGTTACCGTCATTCTCGTAGATCACTTCTGCCAAACCTTCGTCATCGTAATCAAAAATATCAGGGGCCGTCGCGCCACAAGCACCACAAGCGATGCATGTATCTTTTTCGACCCAAGTGTACTTAGCCATTTTATCTCTGCCTCCCGCTTAAACAATACAGCCTGCAGTAGCAGTCTGTTATTTTTCTCATATTAATATAAATAGGATACAATTTCAATGAATTTTCAATGTGTTTACAGTATTGCCCTATTAAACGGCCACATCCAGGCTGCAATTCCGGGCCGATATCTCAGTCGGTATCCCGGTCCGCGCCGCTAAGATTGTCCTTCTGCAGTGAGGTTCCCCGCTCCTTGTGATTGCGCAGCCGCGCAGAGTGGCTGTCAGTGAGCATGCCTGCCGTCAGCACCGCATTCTCGCCGAACTTGTTGCGCAGCATATCCATCGCCTTATTCAGCGATTCCTTCTTCGGCTGCCGTTCGTAATCGAACAAGTCAAGCTGAATCGCGGAATCCTCCTTGAGCGTCAGCCCCTGAAGGGTCACACCCAGCAGCCTCACCGGCTTATCGCCCTTCCAGTGGCGCGCGAACTGGTCCAGGGCAGCCTTATAGATATCTTCAGCGCTCTCTGTAGGTGCCTCCAGCTGGCGCGAACGGGTAATCGTCTTCATATCCGGTGTACGGATCGTAAGCTGCACTCCCGCAGCGACCAGACCCTGCTTCCGCAGCCGCCGAGCCACCTGATCGCTGAGATTCAGCAGGATTGGACGCGCCTCCGCAAGCCCCACTACATCCCGCGGCAGCGTAGTCGTATGCCCGATGGACTTGCTCTGCTCCCGCTCAGGGTTCACTACCCCGTGATCGATCCCGTTGCCGGCCCGCTTCAGCCACGAGCCCATCACGCCAAAATGTCCGACCAGCATCGCCTCATCCGCCGCCGCCAGCTGTCCAATGCTGTAAATACCCAGCTTCTTCAGCTTCTCGGCCGTCTTGCTGCCGATTCCGAACATCTCGTTGCAGGGTTTGTTCCATAGAATGGACGGCACATCGCGCAGCCGCAGCACGGATATGCCATTCGGCTTTTTGAGATCAGAGGCAATCTTCGCCAGCAGCTTATTGGGGGCAATCCCGATGGAGCAGGGTAGACCCAGCTCTTCCATAATACGCCGCTGCAGCGTCTCGGCAATCTGCGGAGGGGTCCCGAATTGGCGCGAACCGGTAATATCCAGATAACATTCGTCTATCGATACCGCTTCAAGCAGCGGAGTATAGCTGTAAGCAATTTGCATAAATGCATTCGAGTACTTGCGGTATAAATGAAAGTCCGGCTTAATAAGGATTAAGGATGGACAGATACGCAGCGCCTTCTGAACCTGCATCCCCGTTGAGATGCCAAGTCTGCGTGCGGCGTACGAGCAAGTGACGATGATTCCCCGTCTGGACTCCACGCTGCCGGCAACGGCCGTCGCTTTACCTTTATATTGCTCCGGATCCTCCGCCTCATGCACCGAGCAGTAAAAGGCATTCATATCCACATGGAGAATAACCCTGCCGCTTGCCGGATAATATTGATCCACATTCTGCATGGTATCTACCTTCTTATCTTCAGGGTTCCATTGTTATTTCCAGCATACCTCTTCACCTTGCGGGAGGTCAACTTGCAGAAGAGCCTCTTGTGACGATTAAATGAAAAGTTCTTTGTTACTTTCCCGCGTAAAAATGCTATAATATAAAAATTAATTTCATATATGTGTATGCTAACTACAACTACAACTTAAGCTAATGCTTCCGAGGCCAGTTTTGCACGAAGCGGTTTCAAGGAAGTTATGCTAAACAACACTTTTAGGAGGACACTCATGTCTAAGTCTATCTCCATCTTCGATACTACCCTGCGCGACGGCACTCAAGGCGAAGGGATCAGTCTGTCGGCGGATGACAAGCTGAAGATTGCCAGGAAACTCGACGATCTGGGTGTCCATTATATTGAAGGCGGCAATCCTGGAAGCAACAACAAAGACATCGAATTTTTCAAAAGAGTCCAGGAGCTCCATCTGAATGCCAAAATCACAGCATTCGGCAGTACCCGGCGCAAGAATTCGGTAGCGGAGCACGACGACGGGCTGCAAAGAATGATTGATGCCGGCGTTCCGGCAGCGACCCTGGTCGGGAAGTCCTGGGACTTCCACGTTCATACTGCGCTGCAGACTACCCTTGAAGAGAACCTGGCCATGATCGGCGACTCCATCTCCTACCTGAAACGCCAGGGTCTGGAGGTCATTTTCGATGCGGAGCATTTCTTCGACGGGTATAAGAACAACCCCGAATATGCTGCTGCCGTACTCGCCTGTGCCCGCGAAGCCGGAGCCGACTGGCTTGTAATGTGCGATACTAACGGCGGAACCCTGCCGCATGAAATTCAGGAGATTGTCTCCGGCATGGGCATCCAGCTTCCGGGTGCTGCTCTGGGCATTCATACACACAACGATTGCGAGCTTGCGGTAGCTAACACTTTAAGCGCAATCGGTGCGGGTGTACGTCAGGTACAGGGAACCATCAACGGCTACGGCGAGCGCTGCGGCAACGCCAATCTGTGCTCCATCATTCCAACCCTGCAGCTGAAGATGGGGTATCACTGTATCCCGGGAGATTCGTTACCCCAATTAACCAACACCGCCCGGTTCATCAGCGAAGTCGCCAACGTGAACATGCCGGTAAACCAGCCTTATGTCGGAACCGCGGCTTTTGCCCATAAGGGCGGCATTCATGTCTCGGCCATTCTGCGCGATTCGCGCACCTATGAGCATATCGCTCCCGAGCTGGTCGGCAACAAACAGCGTGTGCTTGTCTCTGAACTCGCAGGACAGAGCAATGTGCTGTCCAAAGCCCAGGAGATGGGGCTCAGTCTCGATCCAAGCAGCGAACAGGCCCGCAAGGTTATTGATAAGATCAAGGACCTGGAGCATCAGGGATATCAGTTCGAAGGGGCGGATGCCTCGCTTGAACTGCTGCTCCGGGAAGCTACCGGAGAGATGAACGAGCTGTTCACCTTTGAGTCGTTCAAGATGCTGGTAGAGAAAACTGCCGGCCGCCCCGTCGTCTCTGAAGCCTTCGTCAAACTGAAGGTCGGCGGCGAGAGCCTGTACACTGCGGCAGAAGGCAATGGTCCGGTCAATGCACTGGATAACGCGCTGCGCAAGGCGCTGCAGACGTATTTCCCGCAGCTTAAGGATATGCACCTCTCCGACTATAAGGTCCGGGTGCTTGACGAGCAGGACCAGACCGCAGCGAAGGTTCGCGTACTCATTGAATCCAAAGACTACGGAGACACCTGGAGCACAGTAGGCGTATCCAGCAACGTGATTGAAGCGAGCTGGGAGGCACTGGTCGATTCTATGCGCTATGCCCTGCTCGGACAGATTTCGCTGGATCAGGACACCCAGGCCAGCAGTGAACCGAGAGGCTTAGTCAATCACTAACTGCCTTTATCCATAGGTTGTTCAAAAGCAAAAGCCCTCCGGTGCGGAAGTACATCCGCACCGGGGGGCTTTGCAGCACCTTGCTGCCGGCCTCGTTAGGAGCCGGTTAAGGCGATAATCTTCTGCTCCAATTCCTCAGCGGTCAGGACACCCAGAATGATCTCGCTAATGACACCATTCTTGTCAATTAGTACATTAGTCGGGAATACGGCTCCATTATATTTATCGAAAATCTGGCCTTTCAGATCATACATCACCGGAAAAGCCAGCATGTACTTTTTGACGAACCGTTCTGCGTTGGGTTTATAATCCTGGCTGGTAACATTGATGCCGTAAATATCCAGCACGTCGCTGTATTTCATTGCCAGCCTGTTCAGCTCCGGAGCTTCCTGCTGGCAAGGATCACACCAGGAGGCCCAGAAATTCAGCATTACCGCTTTCTCCCTGGCTCCCCCGACTTCATACCGTTTGTCGCCTTCCTGCAGCATGAATGAAGGGGCTCTCAAGCCTGCGGAAGCACCAGTCTCCGGCTCCGCCTGCTGCTGAAGGACCGCGACCGCTTTCGGTTCAGCCTTGCTTCTATGCTCTATGGCAAGAACGGCCAGAAAAACAATCAGGGCCAGAACAGTCAAATTCCGTTTATGGACTGCTTTCATAGGAGTCAGTTCCTTTGCTTAGAGGTTTTTCCTCTATTGTACCCCCACCTGCTGCAGTTTCAAACGTTATTTACAATAAAAAAGAGGATTCCGTCAAAGACGAAATCCCATGAAGAGAGAGGGGTGAAGATATGACAGCTAGCCAGGGAATCCCCCAGTCCATCCGACTGAGCTCTTCCGTACAGCATATGCTGGGGAAGCATCTGCTGTCCTGTTATCCGCAGGAAGCCTGCGGAATCCTGCTGGGAGCTGCCGCAGCGGGTGGCATGTGTATCGACAGCTATGTGCCGATACGCAACGTAGCGCCTGACCCGCTGCATTCTTTTGTACCTGATCCCGGAGAGTGGATCAGAGCCGTATACCGTGAACCCGCACCTGTCGGATTTTTCCACTCCCATCCGCATGCTGCGCCCTGGCCTTCTCTTGCCGATCTAAATGGTTTGTCTTCGCTGGGGCCTGAATTCAAGATATACCTGATCGGCTCTCCGGGAACCCGCCATACCGGTACTCCGCTGTTGAACGGGTTCCTAATACAGCGTACGGACAATAGCGGCTCTGCACAGACACCTGCCCTACAGCATGTGCCCTTAAGTCCTGCTTAGATAAGCGTACAGATCGCCCAGTGTCTCCACCTGGTTCTTTTGGGAAATCTGCCGGAGATACGCTACCCATAATTTCGCCGTCATTTTGGCATCTTCAAGCGCATGATGACGGCCTTCAATCGGGATCTCGTGAATGGCCAGCAGCTCATCCAGCGTGTAATTACTGCGGTGCGGCTCCAGCCAGCGGGCCAGCATCATCGTATCCAGTACCCGGTGGGTCAGCTGCACCTTGGAGGTTTTCCATAAGGCGGCGTTCAGAAAAGATTTATCATGTGCACTTCCATGCGCTACCAGCACTCTCTGGCCGACAAAGGACATGAAATTGTGCAGTCCATCCATCAAAGACGGGGCACTGGATGTCATTTCTTCTGAAATCCCGGTCAGCCTGGTAATATTATCAGGAATAGCCGTCCCGCAATTCACCAGCGTATAGAAACATTCGTCTTCCTTAATCTCTTCCCCTACCACACGGATCGCCCCGAAGGACATAATCTCATCCCCTCCCTGATGGGAGAAGCCGGTAGTCTCAAGATCAAATATAACGGTCTCCAGCTCAGAGAGCGGAGTGTGCAGCACTTCCGGACGCCGTTTTTCGCGCATAAGAGAACGGATAAAAGCCATCTGCTGTGCGGTTTGCTGGGCCGATTCTCCGCCTCTCATGGAAGCGATGGCGGATGGCATTCCGCCTTGTCTCAGGTTGTTCCAGAACCCTCCGCCTTTGTTCGGCTCCTTCATGGCTGTCTCCTTTCCGCGGACCGGAGCTGTCGCTGCAGGGCCTTGTGCAGACGCCTGACCAGCAGCAGACTTTCCCGCAGCTCACTTCTGAGCTGCTTATTCTTCAAATCACTCTCGGCATAGTAATCACTGCTTGCAAGCAAGCCATCCTCCACCGTATAAGGCGTATTCACACGCATCTTCAAGGCCGTCAGAAATGCCCTCCGGATCTCTTCAAGATGCTGGTATTTGTCCAGTTCAGCCAAATGCTCAAGCCTCTTCAGCGTCGAAGAATCCTCTATCCCGTGCAGCAGCGACAAATGTCTGACAATATTGACAAGCGGGATATAAAGTCCGTATTTGACATCAAAACCGCCTGCATGATCGCCAAACCGCTCCGTGAGTACCTGTCCCAGCAGATTAAGTGTTGCCTTATGGCGAACGGTATTTCGCAGCACAGCCATCGTCAGCTTGTGATTGTCCGCAAAACCGGCATGAAAAGCTTCCTTCCACTTCGCGGACAATTCTACGCTGCCGGCCACATGGCGCATATCAGAAGCTATGATCAGGTAACGGACAGGCTCCCATTCCAGCTGCTCCATCCAGCCCTCCAGCTGATGCTCCCATTCAGACAGCGTTTTACGCCACAAAGGCTCGGAGCACATCACCTTGCCGCCGCATTTCTCGTAACCTGCAGTTTCAAGCACATCGGACAACATGGCGCCGAAGGCTTCGAAATAGCTTTTCTTGAGCCCATCCAGCTCACCTTCTACAATCAAACCATTATCCTGATCACTCCACAGCGTAGCTTCCTGTCTGCCTGCACTGCCGAATACAATAAAGGAATAGGCGCAGGGAGGCAGGCCATAGCCCGCCTCCTTCATCTGCGCCTCACATATGTGTACCGCTGTTTTTGCAATCTGATCATGCATTGCATTCACCCGGCACATCCATTCCTGGGCCGGAATAACGTTTAATTGCTCCAGAAGTACTTTTTGACAAGCGGTACGCCTGGCCTTAAGCTCCTGCGGCGAACCGGCCGTTACGATGGACATGTATCTTTCATCTTCGTTCCAGTCTGCTGTCTCCATCGAAGCCACTCGGTCCGCCTCCCTATTGAGTAGAAGATATAATTATTTCAAGGGTTTGGATTCCGATTCTGTGATCAGTTTCATTTGTTCAGGATAACCGTAAGTACCATGCTCACTGATATCCAGACCCATCAATTCTTCTTCTTCCGTTACACGAAGTCCGATAACCATTTTCATTACGTAGAGGATAATGAAGGACATCACCGCTACGAAAGCAAAGGTACCGATCACACCAAGCGCCTGTACTCCCAGCTGATGTGCACCTCCGCCGTAGAACAAACCGGCTTTACCGACACCAACAGTTTCAACAAGCTCAGGTGTTGCGAACAAGCCTGTAGAAATGGCTCCCCAAACCCCTGCAATACCGTGAACAGAGAAGGCGTAGATCGGATCGTCAAGACCTGCACGTTCCAGCCACTGTGAAGTCATGAAGGTGAATGCTCCAGCCACAAATCCGATAAGAATAGCCGCCCAAGGCTCTACAAATGCGCAGGCACCAGTGATAGCAACAAGTGCAGCAAGAACACCGTTCAGCATTGCCGGAATATCCGACTTGCCGAAGTACAGCCAGGAAGCAATCAGTGCCGCCAGACCGCCTGCCGCAGCAGCCAGGTTCGTTGTCAGTGCCACGTGGCCGAAGAATCCGCCCATAGGGGACAATGCACTACCCGGGTTGAAGCCAAACCAGCCGAACCAGAGAATGATAACGCCGAGTACTGTGAATACCTGGTTGTGACCAGGAATGATAACCGGTTTACCTTCTTTATTGAACTTGCCCAGACGGGGTTTAAGGAGGATTGTTGCCACAACAGCTGCAGTTGCACCTGTAAGATGGACCACCGTGGAACCTGCATAGTCCTGCATGCCCAGCTCAGCCAACCAGCCGCCGCCCCATACCCAGTGAGCCACAACCGGATAGATCACTACCGAGAAGAGAATTCCGAAAATGATGTATACGCTTAGCTTAGCACGTTCTGCCATACCACCAGATACAATCGCCAAGGATACTGCTGCGAAAGCCATTTGGAACAGGAATTTAACATTTAGGGTTACATCAGAGAATGCCAGGGATTCAAACGAAGAACCTGTTGTATCTCCACCGTAGAAGAAGCCTGTAGTACCGAAGAAGCTATTGCCGTTACCGAAGCCAAGACCAAAGCCCAGAGCCCAGAAACACAAGCTTGCAATGGCCAGTGTCAGTACCGTCTTGCCGGCAACGTGACCTGCATTCTTCATCCGGACCGAACCGGCTTCAAGCATTGCGAAACCAGCTTGCATAAAGAACACAAGGATAAATGCCAGGAACGTAAATGCAGTGTCAAGTCCAATTTGCAGATCCGGTGTTGCCGGACCCTCAGCAGCAAATGCGCTGACCGGATAGATCATCAGTGTAACCATGGCCAGGAACATCATCAACATCTTTTTTTTCATACTTTACCCCACTCCCCAATGTTATATTTTCTAACAAAGCGTGAAACTCTTAATGTCATTATAATCAGAAGTCAGGGAAATTGACAAGACTATTTTTTTGAATGTATTAATTTATTATTGGAAGCTCTCGATTTATTCACCATATGACAATTCTCCCGCAAGATTGCAGATATTCCGCAGAAACCGCCAGCTCCTATACTTGACAAGGATGCAAGCGTATACACTTTGTGCAGTATTCAAGATTATTCATTATGTATTTTTATTAATGTCTGTTAGTAAACATACCTTTTCACGCCGAATTTTTCCTGACATCAACCTTGTTTAGCTTCAATATAAAATAAGTTTAACTACTTTTCCTAAGCAGCTCATAAGAATATCTATGATGTTCAGGGTTCTTAAGTAAATACATCACATGTTATGTTATATATTACTTACACTTCTCAATCTGAGTCCCTACTATTCTGAACATTTTGCTCTGCGCTCTGCAAAGAAGGTATCTCCTCATATAAAACAACAGCGAATCTTTAAGAAATCACTGCATATACTTTAAGTAAGTGTGACGTTTGACTGTATAGTTTGCGATTTGGTATCATAAATGATAGGAATAATAATTGAAGCAGAGCACATCGCTGTATTACAGCCTGCCGCTTCGAGCGAGGTGAGATGACTTGGAGATATGACCCTTTACCGGATTGGTGAGCTGGCCAAGGCGGCCGGCACCAGTGAACGTACCATTGATTATTATACGAAGCTTGGACTTATTACACCCGAATCAAGAAGCATGAAGAACTACCGGCTGTACAGTCATGAAACCTTGATCAATTTACAACGTATTAATCAGCTAAAGCAGGAGAAATATACATTGGAAGAAATCAAATCCCTGATGGGCAAATGGAACGCAGCTACACCGGAAGCCGAGGTCTCGGGCAAACTGGTTCAGCTTGAGATTCAGATGCAGCAGCTTGAGCGCGAAGTCAAGGCTCTTGAACCGGTGATCAGCGGTTTGAAGCCCGGACAGGCCAACCGGGCATTAGCAGCATTAATTCCGCAAGGCGTTGCCTGCATGGAAGCGATCCGGCTTCTGCTGACGCAGGGGCCGCCAATGTAACAGCTTGTAACTTAAAGTGGAGGAATGAGACATAATGATGCCCCTAATGTATCTATTATTAATTATCGCTTTTATCTTCTCTGTCTGGGCCCAGTTCAGGGTTAAGGGTAATTTCAAGAAATGGGCCCAGGTGCCCAACCTGAATGGATTGACCGGATATGAGGCCGCACGCCGTATGCTTGATGCAAACGGACTGTACGATGTACCCATTGAACCGGTACGGGGTACCCTCTCCGACCACTACGACCCGATCAACCGTGTTGTCCGGCTGTCAGAGCCAGTATATTATGAAAGCTCCATTGCAGCGGTTTCCGTCGCCTGTCACGAGATTGGCCATGCGATTCAGCATAAGGAACATTATCCGATGCTTACGCTCCGCCACCGGATGTTCCCGGTCGTTAACTTCGCATCAGGTGTTGCACCCTTTATGTTACTGGCCGGTTTTATCTTCAGCTCGTTGAATCTTATTGGTCTGGGGATCATTTTCTTCTCGGCCGCAGTAGCTTTCCAGCTTGTCACGCTGCCTGTTGAGTTCAATGCCAGTAGCCGTGCACGCGAGATCATGGTACAGCAAGGATTCATCCGCAATGAAGAAGAACGCGGTGTCGCCAAGGTCCTGAATGCCGCAGCTCTCACATACGTGGCAGCAGCATTAGTCTCGCTGCTCGAGCTTATCCGACTGATCCTCATGTTCCTGGGCAACCGCGACTAAAAGTTAGCCTTAGTTAATCACAAACAATACCCCGGTAGGCTATGAGCCGACCGGGGTATTGTTTTGCTGTCTGTCTTTGAAATAAGTTAGCAGGAAGGTACGGAATGAACGGGCCACCAGCGGAAGCTTACCGTCCGCCCTGTGAATCAGCCCCACCGTTCTTGTAACTGAGGGTTCGACGACCCGGACCTGAGCCGGCTGCATTGGATTGGTCTGGTAGAACGCCATCTCCGGAAGCAGACTTACTCCCATCCCGGCAGCTACCAGACCGCGGATCGTATCTGTCTCCCCGCCTTCAAAAGCAATCTGCGGCTTGAACCCCGCCTGCAGACAAGCCTGCCATACAATCGGCCGCAGCGAGTAGCCTTGGCTGAATAAGACGAATTTCTCTTCCCGCAGCTGTTCAAGCCGAATCACTTCCTCTCCGGCCAGCGGATGATTCTGTGGCAGAATGGCGAACAGCTCTTCAGTCATTACAATATCGCCGGCCACATGCCCGTCATTCTCCGGAAATGGAGAAATGAAGGCCAGGTCCACCTCACCCGAAATCACATCCTTAATTAACGACGGATAGGCCCCCTGCTTAAAGCGGAATTTAACATGCGGATAATGACGGCGGAATTCCGCAACAATGGAAGGAATGAGATGGGTCCCGAGGCTATGCGGGAAGCCGATGCGGATCTCCCCGCGCTCCGGATCAAGGAATTCATGAACCTCCGCCACCGAACGGTCCAGTTCATTTAGGAGCGACTCTACTCTTTTGCAAAAGAGCTGTCCGACAGGAGTAAGCTGCAGGTTCCTCCCTTTCTGCATGAACAGATCTACACCAAGCTCCTGCTCAAGCTGATGGATCTGGCGGCTTACTGCAGATTGTGCGACATGCAGTTCTTCCGCCGCTCTGGTGACATGTTCTTTTTGGGCAACCTTTAGAAAATACTGCAGCTGTCTAAGCTCCACGTCTACACCCTCTCTTATCTTCGGTTTCGTTTGAACACGCGGATCATTAATCCATAAATGAAGAATCCGGCTACCAGACCGCCGATATGGGCCATATAATCTACATGCGGTGTGGCAAACGACATAATAATCCCCATCACCAGGAGGCCATACAGTGTCTTGCGCGAGCCCTCGTCCATCATCGTTCTTTGCAGTAACGCAATGTAGAGGAATGCGCCATAAACGGCGTAGATGGCACCGGAGGCGCCTACAGAGACAATCCCGATCTCAACTACTCCGCGGCCGCTGATGGCAACCCCCAGAAGGTTCGCCAGGAACCCGCCGGCCAGATACAACAGCGCATACCGCCACCAGCCCATCAGCCGCTCCAGGGGAGGCGCAAATACCAGCAGAGCGAAACTGTTAAAGAACAGATGGGCAAAGCCATTATGCAGGAACATGGCCGCAGCGTAGCGCCACAGCTCCTCTTTCTCTGGTCCGACATTTACCGTTGCCCCGAACTTCACGAGGGTCTGCAGATTCGTTGAGCCGCCATTCAGCGACAGCACAATGAACATCAGTACATTGGCCAGAATCAGCACACAGGTTACCGGATAATACCGGAGATAACTTTTCCACTTCTCGTATCGTATGAAAATCATAGCACCCATCCTTTTATGTATGTTGTCCGGCTCGACATTCAGCTTCTAAAAAGATTATAATTTATTGTGGCAGTAACAATCCAATATTGCAATCCAAGGAGGAAATAAGGACATGACGCAAGAAAGAACAGGCGTAGCTACTTTTAAAGGCAATCCCATTACTCTCGTAGGACCTGAACTGAAGGCAGGAGATTCCGCACCAGCATTCGTGGTAAGCAAGAATCTGCTGGAAGATGCTTCACTCGGTGATTATGCCGGCAAAATAAAGCTGATCAGCGTTGTGCCTTCCCTCGATACCGGTGTATGCGATGCACAGACCCGCCGCTTCAACAGTGAGGCCGCCGGTCTCGGCGATGACGTGGTTATCCTCACTATCAGCACAGACCTGCCTTTCGCTCAGGCACGCTGGTGTGGCGCTGCAGGCATTGACAGTGTAATTACACTCTCTGACCACAAGGAAACCTCCTTCGGACAAGCCTACGGTGTACTGATCAAGGAATTCCGTCTGGATATGCGTTCCATTTTCGTCGTGGACAAGAATGACAAGCTGGCTTATGTTGAATATCTCGCCGAAATGGCAGAGCATCCGGACTATGAAGCTGCCATTTCTGCTGTTCGGGCACTGTTGTAACCTCAAGCGCACCATACTTATACTTTTCAGTCTTACTTTTGTGAAAAAAAGCGGAAGAAGGTCATCCTTCTCCCGCTTTTTGCGTATGATGAGCCCTATTTATTATTGCCCGGCACGGCCTGTACCGTGCTTAGAAACCGCATACAATCTCTGGACAGAAAAGTGCAATTCGTTCTTAATCAGCCTTATATTTGCCCAGCTTCTTATCCAATGACTGGTACAAACGCTGAATGACACGGTAATTGGCACCCAAATCGCCAAGCGATCCTCTGGATGCAGAATACATATCTACGGCACAGCGTACCGGCGAGGTACTCAGCACAGATACGGTGATATCCAGTGTGCGACCGAATGCCGTTCTCTTCTCCAGGGTGATCTCCCCTACAGACTGTACTTCGTGAAGCACTTTGAATCCAGGAATCTTCTTCAGCGTTGCGGATACTTCATCCCACGCCTTGTCTCTTGAAAGAGTGTAATAACGTGTTTTGAGTGTCGGATCTTTTGCACGGTCGCTTGTTCCGTCATGACTGCGAAATAAACCGACCAAGGTTCTTTTCAACGACAAAATTCTTCCCCCTCTTCAAATCCCAAGTTCATTACTCTAAGTGTAACACTCTTATCCACGGAACAAAAGAGCATAGCGCACTTTGTCCGGGTAAATACCCCCGAAACACACACTATAAAAGGCACCCTACTCCTGCAGATAAGCAGGTAACAGGGTGCCTTGTCAAAAACAGTAGAAAACCCGCCTATGCCGTCCGGCTGCAGTGTCTTCTGAACCTGCTATAGCAGGTGGGTGACCGCAGAAGTCGTTTTTGAATTCCCCAAGTCGTATAGACAGGGCTGTTCAGCCGCGCTTCATGTAGATCTCCCAAGACATTATCATTGGTTCAAAACAACGAGCAACCATAACGTACATCGCAGGATTTATTAATATTATATTGCGTTTTAACGAAAAAGTAAACCTGTATGCGCTTTAATTAACACTGGAATAATTTTCCGTCTAAATCATTGATCTTTCAGTTATCGGAATGTTAACTCTTCTTGAGGTTAATACCCTCTTCCGCTTCCTCTTCATCCTCGTCAGAAGGCATACCTTCATTCTCGGCTGCTTCCAGCGCCGCCTGCTCTTCAGCCAGCTTCTTCTTCTCCACCTGCAGCTGCAGCTTATTGTACGTTGCATAGAAGTTAAAGAAAGCAAGCATAGCAATGAAAGTAGGAATACAAAGAGCGTAGAGCACCGGATACCGCAGACCTATATAGAGAAGAACCGCTGAACCAATTAGTGTAGAGAATACACGGATCGGCCGGGCGATGGTCAACAGAATGGAGTTGGTCACCACTTCCTTGAAGGTCATCTGGTAATGAACCACGATCGAGAAGAAATTGAACATGGAAACGAACAAAATAATCATCAGCACGAGCATCAGAATACCGACGATTTTGAAATTGGCCATTTGTGTCATGTATACGGTAACATCCACGTACATAATCACGAACAGCAGGGTGTAGATAATGCCTCCAAGCATGCTTTTGAAATAATTCTCTTTGTACCCCTGAAAAAAAGTGCGGAATGTGCTTACATCTGTGTTGCCCATTACCCATTTGCGTACCACTGTGAACAACGCCGCCGTAGCGGGAAATACAGTGAATGGCGCGAATACGCCAAGTACCCAGTTGAGCATGATCTGCTCATTCGGTCCGCCAGCTTCCGAACCCAGCATAATCATCTTCATAACTCCTGCGAACAGAAATGGAATCGAACACAGTGCCCACAAAATATTACTGAAGGCAATACGTGATATCCATTCTGTGATGCGGTATAAACCGCCCATTGCTCCCTTAAACTCCAATTCCCTTCCTCCTGTCTATCTAGCGCATACTGCGTATCTTAACTATACCCTATTTGACCCGGACTTTTCCAGCGCCCAAGTTTACAAGTTATAGGTAAGTGTCTACGCAAGCTCTGTGATCCGTCCATATATTAGAATCGTAACCACAACAACCACTGTTTAAAGGAGGTTAACCCCATGTCCGCACCCGGTTGCTGCAATCCTTGGACTTCCACCGGTACCATTCTCGTCCTGTTCATTCTGCTCGTCATTATTACCCGCACTTTCATCTAAACGTCCATGATAAGGATAAGGTATTACTCGAAGCATATCATTCTTATCTTTGCAAAAAAAAAGAAGACGAGAACCGCTCGCGGTCGCTCGTCTTCTTCTTATGTCAAACGGAATGCTTAAACGTCGTAATCCTGTTTAGCCGGACGGGTGCTTGTGCTGCTTGGGCGTGCCGACGGTTTACGGTCTGCGCTGCGGCTTGCACCGCCATCGCGTCCTGCTCCCGCATCACGGTTGCCTTTGTAGCCGCCGCCGTAGCTGCTGCCGCTGTTGCTGCCATAGCCGCTGCTGTAGCCGCCACGTGTGCTTCCGCCGCTGCTGGCATTATCACGGTTACCGCGATAGCCGCCGCCACTGCTGCTGCCAGTTCCGGAGCCTGTACGGTTGCCGCCATAGCCGCCGCCGTTAGGCTTGCGTCCGCTGCGGATATCGTTCTTGCCTCCGCGGCGTTTCGCACGGATCGGATCTTCAGGAGTCAGCTCGATTTGAGCATCCTTGTTATCGCCGGTAAGAAGCTTCATAGCTGCGGATAGCAGCTGTACAGAATCATATTGTTCCAGCAATTGAATGGCAATACCTTTGTATTCGTTCAGTTCCCCGCCATCCTCAACCATTGCCAGCAGACGTTCAGCTGTAATGCGCTGTTTGCCTTCAATAGCCTCAGCCATTGTAGGAAGCGGTTTGCGGGTAATACGGTGACGGGTAACACGTTCGATCAGATGCAGGTGATCCATTTCACGCGGAGTCACGAAGGACCATGCTGTTCCTTCTTTACCGGCACGGCCGGTACGGCCGATACGGTGTACATAGCTTTCCGGATCCTGTGGAAGGTCGAAGTTGATTACATGAGTTACACCCGAAACGTCCAGACCGCGGGCTGCAACGTCTGTAGCAACCAGTACATCAATACTGCCGTCACGGAATTTGCGCATTACAGCATCGCGCTGATTCTGCGACAAGTCACCATGCAGGCCATCAGCGGAATATCCGCGTTTCTGCAATCCTTCAGCAAGCTCGTCTACCCGGCGTTTGGTACGGCCGAAGACGATAGCCAGATCTGGGGACTCCATATCAATCAAACGGCTGAGCGCTTCGAACTTCTGGCGTTCAGGAACTTCAATATAAGCCTGATCGATTAGCGGTGCGCTGATTTGCTTAGGTATTACGGATACATGCTGTGGATTCTTCAGGAACTGCTGGGCAAGACGTTGAATGTTAGGAGGCATAGTAGCCGAGAAGAGCATCGTCTGACGTTCTTCCGGAACGAGCTTGAGGATCGTCTGGATATCCTCCATGAATCCCATATCCAGCATTTCATCAGCTTCATCAAGTACAATGGTCTGTACATCATCAAGACGGATGGTTTTGCGGTTGATATGATCCAGGAGACGTCCAGGAGTACCAATAATGATCTGTGGTTTCTTCTTAAGTCCGCGGATTTGACGGCCGATATCCTGCCCGCCATAGATAGCCAGTGAACGAAGTCCCTTGAAGCGGGTCAATTTGCCGATTTCTTCCGCTACTTGGATAGCCAGCTCGCGTGTAGGCGTCATAATCAATGCAACGATTTTCTCTTCTTCCCGGACGATCTTGGAAATGAGGGGAATCCCGAAAGCAGCGGTCTTACCTGTACCCGTCTGCGCCTGGCCGATCAGATCCGATCCGGCCATTGCAAGCGGAATAGCTTGCTCCTGAATGGGTGTTGCTTCCTCAAATCCTAGTTCAGTGATTGCTTGTAGCACTTTTGGCTCCAAGCCGAATTCTGCGAATGTTTTCAAATTATTCATGCTCCTTCTATACAGTGGACATTCCACATGCTTGTCTGTATTCTTAAGTAGCGGTAAACACATTTATAGGCTGTCCAATCATGCCGTATTTCCTGCATGGTTTAGCGCGTATTGGGACAAAAAAAATGTCCTATGATCAGGCCACTACATATACCTGACAACTGTAACTTCGCATTCTAAGCAATGCAAAAATACCATTGTAACGTCCTACTCAAGAATATCCTATACATTATATCACAAACCGGATCAGGAATACCAGTACATTCCTTTCTTTCATTACTTACATTAAACATAGAGGTGAATTTGTTTGTTGAAACTCAGACTATTCGGGAGTTATCTGGCCGTAATCTTCGGTTCTGCGATGATTGCCTGCGGCTTCAATCTGTTCCTGATCCCGCACAGACTGCTCAGTGGAGGAGTATCGGGCCTTGCCATGCTGGTCGGTTACTTCACTCCATTTAATATCAGCCTGCTGTACTTACTCTTCAATGTACCGCTGCTTGCCGCCGGCTGGTTCCAGCTCGGACGGAGGTTCATTATCCTCAGTATCCTCTCTGTCGGAGCCACAACCTGGCTGATGACCCTGGTACCGGTGCATCAGGTCTCCTCGGATATGCTGCTGGCTTCCGTCTTCGGAGGGGTGCTTGTAGGTGTCGGGGCCGGAGTGTCCTTCCGTGTGGGCGGCTCGTCCGGCGGATTCGATATTCTGGGCTCGATTATTACACGTTACCGCGATTTCCCGATTGGCAATGTCCTGGTCGGCCTTAACGGGCTCGTTATTCTGGCCGCAGCTTATTTCGATAACAACTGGAACCTGGCACTTGCTTCCATGGTCTCCATTTATGTGAGCGGTAAGGTCGTCGATCTGATTCATGTCAGCCACATCAAAGTCACCGTCTATATAGTAACAACCCGGACGGATGAGCTTCTGCAGCAATTGTTGGGGCTTCAGCGCGGTGTTACAAAGATTAAGACGGAAGGCGCTTATTCTCATGTGGAACGGGACATGCTAATGACAGTGACCACACGTTACGAACTCGCTGAGCTCAAACGGATCATCAAAACAAGCGACCCGCAGGCTTTTGTGAACATCGTTGAAACAGTCGGGGTTATGGGGTCTTTCCGCAAAAGATAGGCTCCGAAAAAAATGCGCATAATTTAAAATTGTGATATATTAGTACCACGCAGGACCCTTATCAATTTCATGAAGATTGTGATTTACCCCTCTTTTTTCCAGGCACTTCGTTTTTCCGGGTGGACCCTGAATTCAAATTCAGTTCGATTCGAAAAAGGAAAGGGTGATTTTTGTGGAAATGGAAACGGTAAAACTGTCAGCAATCGTCATGAGGTGGTATCCCGATATGATACCGTTTCTGAAGCAGGACGAACTCAATTCTGTAATCGTTCTGCGTGACGGTCTGAGTATTCTGGAACCGGCAGATGCCATGGATATCATCCATTACAGCATTTGCGAGCATCAGAATTCTGCGTATCTTCACTGAGCAAGCTGCCCTAAGAGCAAGTTTTTATAGTTGCCGCTTCAGATTCGGCCTTCGTGTCCGGATCCGAGCGGCATTTACTTTTTAATTCAGCGGTTCAAAATCTGTACATCCCGTTTATAAACAACAAGAGCGGTTTTTTATGACACCAAAAATTACGGGTATTGTTACAAGTCTGTTCTTTTTGAGTGCATCCGTTACTTTATACTTTAAGGGAATGTACATAAAGGGAGCGAATAACGAATGAACATCACCTGGGCATTACTGATGATGGCCCTGGGAGGCGTTGGTGTGCCGAATAACGGCCACGACGCTGATGTGGCAGCAGCACTGCAGAGCGCCATGAATCCCCCCATCGTCGCAGAACACACTACGAATCCAGAGACAACAGCGATTACACCGGGTGGAGCTGGCAGCACGCCAGCGCCGGAACCTTCACCAAGTGCAACACCAGAAGCAGGAATTAATACCGATCCGCAGCCGGATGCACCAAAGGTTAAGGGGATTTATGTAACAGCCTACAGCGCCGGGGGCGAACGCATGGAAACCCTGCTCGCCCTGCTCGACAAGACGGAACTGAATTCCATGGTCATCGATATCAAGGATGACGCCGGTTACATCACATACAAAACGGATAACACGGAGCTCCAGCAAATGGGACATCCCCAGCCGTTCATTGGAGATATCAACAAGCTGATGACACGTCTGAAGGAGCATGACGTATATCCGATTGCCCGGATTGTTGTTTTCAAGGACTCTGTATTGGCCAAGAAGAACAAGGAATTATCCTTTGTAAATACCGACGGCTCAGTCTGGGCTAACAAAGGCGGAGACAGCTTCGTGAATCCTTATAATGAAGCGGTGTGGAAATACAATGTGGATATTGCCAAAGAAGCTGCGAAGCTCGGATTCAAGGAAATTCAATTTGACTATGTACGCTTCCCTGAAGGCTTCGAGAAACGTGCAGATACACTGAAATACACCAAGAGTGACAGACCGCGTGTAGAAATCATTGCCGACTTTGTCAAATATGCCAAAGCAGAGCTCGCGCCGCTCGGCGTACGTATATCTGTTGATATCTTCGGCTATGCAGCCTCAGTTCCTGCAGCAGAAGGTATTGGTCAGGATTTCGTCAAAATATCGAAGAATGTAGATGTCATTAGCCCGATGGTCTATCCAAGTCATTATTCTACCGGCTGGTTTGATGTCAAAGATCCGGATAAGGACCCTTATGCTACAATCAAAGGCTCTATGGTCGATACACACAAGAAGCTTGATCCGCTCGGCAGCTACAAGCCGGTAATTCGTCCATGGATTCAGGATTTCACCGCCAGCTGGCTCGGCAGTGGCCATTATGTCAAATACGGCAAGAAGCAGGTTGAAGACCAGATCCGCGCCTTGAAGGATGAGAAGGTGGATGAATTCCTGCTCTGGAACGCCAATAACCGTTATACCTCGGAAGTGGATTACGAACAATAAGCTTACAGCAATTATCTGATGTATCCAATCACCATAAGAAGAACCGGAACCCGGCAATTGCCGGGTTTTTTACTGAGAATTAAGCATGTACATCCTACAACTACTATTAAGATAACGGGGCATCCACTATTATGAAACAGACATCTTCCCTTAAACAAAAAGCCGGACAGTTTCTGCATATCCTGCTTCCGATTCTCATTACACAAATTGCATTGTCGGCCATCACTTTCTTCGATACGAATATGTCCGGTAAATTCGGCACAAATGATCTCGCCGGTGTAGCTATAGGAACAAGCCTGTGGATTCCGATCCAGACCGGACTCAGCGGGATTCTAATGGGAATCACGCCGATTGTCTCTCATCTGATCGGCAGCCGCCGCAATAAAGATGTCGCCTATCAGGTCATGCAAGGCATGTGGCTCTCCTTGCTCGTATCGATGCTGGTGCTCATTCTGGGCGGATTGGCCTTATCGCCGGTACTCCATTTCATGAACCTGGAGCCAGAGGTACGCAATATTGCATTCCGGTTCCTGCGGGCGATTTCTTTTGGCATTATTCCATTGTTCGGTTATACCGTAGTCCGCAGCTGCATTGACGCACTGGGTCAGACCCGTGTCTCGATGTTCATCACACTGATTGCTCTTCCGGTTAACGTGGGCCTCAATTACCTCCTGATCTTTGGTAACTTCGGATTCCCCCGCCTTGGCGGAGCAGGTGCTGGTGTAGCCTCAGCCATTACATACTGGGTAATCTTCCTGATTGCCCTGGTCTTTATCTATCGAGCCGAGCCCTTCAGAGGCCTGCAGCTCTTCCGCAAATTCCATGCCATGTCGCTTAGCAGCTTTAAGGAACTGATGAAGATCGGTGTACCTATCGGTTTCTCAATCTTTTTTGAAACTGCGGTTTTCTCAGCCGTAACGCTGCTTATGAGCCGATTTGATACGGTTACTATTGCAGCCCACCAGGCAGCGATTAACTTCGCGTCTACCCTGTATATGATTCCGCTGAGCATCTGTATGAGTCTGACGATACTTGTCGGCTTCGAGAGCGGCTCCGGCCGCCTTAAGGATGCCCGACAGTACGGGATCATGGGTATTGGAACGGCAGCGGTCCTCTCACTGCTTACCGCGCTGGTGCTGTTGTTTGCCGGCAGCCATGTCGCCGGGCTGTATTCGGATGAACCTGAAGTGATATCTCTAATTCAGCATTTCCTGATCTATGCAATCTTTTTCCAAATCTCCGATGCCATCGCAACTCCAATTCAAGGTGTACTGCGGGGGTATAAGGATGTCAACCCTGCCTTCATCATTTGTTTCATTGCTTACTGGGTGATTGGTCTTCCAGTCGGATACCTGCTCGCGACTTATACTGATTTGGGCGCTTACGGTTACTGGATCGGGCTGATCACTGGTCTGGCTATAGGCGCTATTCTGCTGCTGTCGCGACTCATAAGGGTGCAACGAAGATTCGCTCTTCAGAAGGCTTGAGTATTTACAGCTTATATTCGAAAAACAGCCGCAGGCAAGAGGTGAATCCTCCTGTCTGCGGCTGCTCTTTTTAGCGGCTTTTCACAAGCAGCTGTACTGCTTCCTTGATGACCTGATCCGGAGTATTTCCCTTGGCCAGCTCCTCCTGAATGCAGTGCTCCAGATTGTCTCCGATAACTGCACCGGCAGTGCGGTCTACAGCGGTTCTGATCGCGGTCAGCTGGGTTACAATCTCCCGGCAATCCTTGCCCTCCTCCAGCATGCTGAGAACCCCCCTTACCTGACCTTCAATACGCTTCAATCTGTTTATTATTGCTTTGTCATATTCCACAGTTTCTTCGCCCCTTTAAATGAACAGATTAACACCCGAATCCTCTGCGGCACCGAGATAGCTGGCAACACCGCCAATCTCTACCCCTTCAATCAATTCTTCCTGTGAGATACCCATGATGTCCATACTCATAGAACAGGCCATCAGCTTCACACCGGCATTAAGCGCCCCCTGCATAAGCTGCTCCAGTGAATCTACATTCTTACGCTTCATCGTGTAGCGGATCAGTCTCGCACCCAGCCCGCCCATATTCATTCTTGATAAGGGCAGCTTTTGCGTTCCTTGCGGCATCATCATTCCAAACATTCTGTCGAGAACCGACTTCTTCACCCGCTGAGACTGCCCACGGCGCAGAACATTCAGGCCCCAGAAAGTAAAGAATATTGTTACCTGCTTACCCATCGCAGCGGCACCTGATGCGATGATGAAGGAGGCAATGGTTTTGTCCAGATCGCCGCTGAATACAACCATAGTTGTCCCTTCAGTAACTTTGGGGTTCTGTTTCTGTACCTGGAGAGCCTCTTCTGCATTCCATGATCCTTTGCGCACCAGCGCCTTCACTTTGCCTTCAGATACATCCAGAGATTCCAAGGTGTTATAAGTCTTGCTGCACCACTGTCTAATGTCAGCGGCAAAACCAAAATCCGTCGCGGTTATTTCAACACGCTGGCCTGCTTCCATTGACTTTACAGTTTCATATACTTTGAGTATAGGGCCCGGACATTGCAATCCGCAAGCATCCAGTAAAAGGCGCTGTTCAGTCTTCTCCTCTTTCGGGCTATTCCCTGTGTCGGATGGATCTGGAAGCGCTAAACCGGACGAAGTCATGTGCTTCTCAATACTCTGCGACCCGCCTCCTGCCATAGCGGCATAAGTTTTATATCCTCCGTCGACATTTCTTACAGCGTATCCGGATTGGCTTAACATTCGGGCAGCAATATAGCCGCGCAGCCCCACCTGGCAGGATACCGCTATTTCCTTGCCCCGCGGAATCTCTGTAAGCCGGTCTCTCAGCTCCGGCAGCGGAATGTTTATAGAACCGGGAATACAGCCAGATAACTGTTCTACTTCATCCCTGACATCAATAATAAGTCCGCCGCTGCGTGAGAATTCATCCACTTCATGCCACTGCAGGTTTCTTACGAGTCCCTCCATGAGGTTAGAGGCTACGTAACCCGCCATATTTACCGGGTCCTTAGCAGAGGAATACGGCGGAGCATAAGCCAGTTCAATATCTGCCAGCTCACCGGCTGAAAGATTGCCGCGAATTGCTGTGGCAATGACATCAATCCTTTTATCAACACCGCTGCTGCCCACTGCCTGCGCTCCGTAAACGGCTCCTGTCTGCGGATTGAACAACAGCTTGAGCGCTATCGGAGCGGCATCGGGGTAATACCCGGCATGAGAATTAGGATGTATATGCACAGCTTCAAAGGGCACCCCAAGAGACCTGAGCGTCTTCTCGTTATTACCGGTAAGCGCAGCTGTTAAATCAAAGATCTTAATTATTGCCGTGCCCATGGCTCCGCTGTATGCTGCTTCGCGTCCATTAATATGATCTGCCGCGAGACGGCCCTGCCGGTTCGCCCCCCAGGCCAAAGATACCATGGTATCGAAACCTTGGATGCGGTCCTTCACTTCAATGACATCCCCGACGGCATAGATAGCCGGGTCACTGGTCTGCAGGGAGGCATTCACTTTAACCGCCCCCCGGATACCAAGTGCAAGGCCACTGCTGCGTGCCAGATCATTCTCAGGACTGACTCCAATTGCCATGATCACCATATCAGTTAGAAGCTCTTCACCGGAGGAGAGGCGAAGCAGTCTGCCTTGTTGTTCAAAAGCCTCTACACCCTCATTCAGCCGCAACTCTACACCATGAAGTCGCATATGGTCTTCCAGAGGCCGGGCCATTTCCGGATCGAGGGGATTCAGAATCTGCTGGCCCCGGTCAATTACAGTTACTTCAAGACCCCGCTGCCGCAGATTCTCTGCCATTTCAAGGCCGATGAAGCCTGCACCGATCACTGTGGCATGTCTGGGCTGATGGCTATCAACATAAGCCTTGATGCGGTCGGTATCGGGGATATTTCTTAATGTGAACAAATTCTCTGCAGCAGAAATACCCTGAATAGGCGGCACTATCGGCCGCGCACCGGGAGATAACACTATGATATCGTATGGAATCTTTTCAACCTCTCCAGTGTTGATGTTGCGGCATTGTACCAGCTTGTGTTCGCGGTCAATCTCTGTCGCCTCAGTGAATATTTTCACATCGATATTGAAACGGGCCCGTATACCCTCAGGTGTCTGCAGAAACAACTTTTCTCTGGAATCAATAGTTTCTCCGATGTAATAGGGCAGCCCGCAGTTGGCAAAGGAAACATGCTCTCCACGTTCCAGAATAATAATCCGGTCTTCCTCACTCAATCTTCTTAAACGTGCAGCAGCTGATGCTCCTCCTGCTACTCCGCCAATAATGACAATAGTTCTTCCCACTTCTAATTCCCCCTTATGAATAATACCCCTATGGGTATAAATATATACGGGTGGGGGTATATAGTCAAGTAAAAAGATGTTCTTGCTGTAGGTCATGGCACCCGTATAACGGAATCCTATTTATCTATACAGCTCAGAGCAAAGAAATGTCGAGTTAAGCACCTCTTTCTAAATAGAATCACAGGAAAAAGACCGCCTGTCTTCAGGCGGTCTTAAAGGAAAATAATAATTCCCTGTTCCTACTATTGGGACAAACGGGAAGCCAATTCATACAGATCCGTGTCAAAGTCTTTCTTAGTATTCACTACTTTATCGATATCAGTAAGAGTCAGTTCACCCTTGATAATTCCGCATGCTTTGTCCGATTCGCCCTCAATCAGCTTGCGGACCGCGAAGTCACCCAGACGGCTGGCCAGGTTGCGGTCACCCGGAGTAGGTGTTCCGCCGCGCTGGATATGTCCCAAAACTGTTACGCGGGCATCCAGAGAAGCATGACGGTCCTTGAGTGCCTGCGCCACATCTTCGCCTTTGCCTACGCCTTCAGCAACAATTACAATACTGTGGCGTTTGCCGCGGGCAAAATTGTCCTTCATCCGGTCCGCTACTTCATTCAGGTCATACGGCATTTCAGGTACAAGGATTGTTTCCGCACCGGAGGCAAGACCCGCATGCAGCGCGATATCTCCGCAGTGGCGTCCCATAACTTCCACGATCGAAGAACGCTCATGGGAAGACATAGTGTCACGCAGCTTATTGATCGCATCCACTACAACGCCAACAGCCGTATCGAAGCCAATGGTGTAATCTGTGAATGAAATATCATTATCAATTGTTCCCGGCAAAGCCATGGTGTTAATTCCTAGCTTACTGAGTTTGTTCGCCCCTTTGTAAGAACCGTCACCGCCAATGACTACTAGGCCGTCGATGCCCATTTCATTAAGAATGTCAGCACCTCTTTGCTGGCCTTCCGGATTCAGGAACTCCAGACAGCGCGCAGATTGAAGAATGGTGCCCCCGCGTTGAATAATGTCACCTACACTGCGCAGATCCATCGGGAAAATATCACGGTTGAGCAAACCCTGATACCCGCGCTGAATGCCGAACACTTCAATTCCGAAGTAGATCGCGCTGCGGACAACCGCACGTACAGCGGCGTTCATGCCCTGTGAATCTCCTCCACTGGTTAGTACTGCGATTTTTTTTACGTTTGCCATTGTGTTTGTTCCTCCTTAAAATTGCGCCGGATATCCTCCGTATCAGAATGAGCCCCGGCAGCATCTAGTGCGACTAATACATGTGTTTGCGTATCCAGCGGCTGTTAACGAAGAAGAATAGCCGGGTCAGCGGGCTTTTTCTCATCAGCCGTTTGGATACAGAGCGAACCTCCCGCTGTTCGCTGACTTTCGGATCGGATAAATAAAGTGCCAAGAGCCCCTCGATGACCATACGATGCATTGAGGTCTCGGGAAGAGTCCGGACATCCTTGCGGGCCCACTCCACGATGGAAGCGATCCGATTCAGCATGGTATCAGTGTTGTCATAATAATTGCAGAAATTGAGGTCACCGCCTGCCCGGTCTTCGTCCTGGTCAATCAGATAATCCAGCATAATGTGCAGTCCGCACACATGCGGAAAGTAAGCAGCGCGAATCGAAGCCGATGCGTCCAGGCTCAGCTTGGGATCGCATGAGGCCAAAAAAAGCATAAAGACGCCAAGGGTTGAACCGGTTGCGGCTGCAAACTCATTCCACCCGAGATGAGGTGCACGATGGCCCTCTCTCTCCCACCATTCCTTCAGGGCAGCTTCCCTGAGCTCCGGACGGATGTGCTTGTAGACCTGAAGATCGGTGTATAATACGGCCAGATCACGAATCTCGGCGGCGGCGGCGGCGTATCCGGGAAGCTGGGAGGTCATCTCCTGGCATTTGCGGACCAGCCTGTACAAATATCCGCCGTCATTCTGTTCATTGCGCAGCTCGTAGTAATTCCCCGGCTCTGCCTCAGGGTTAATTGCATCAAGCATGGATTGATGCAGCAGCCGGAAATCGGCAGGGTCAAGTGAAGTACTACGATCACATAGGTTGTCCAAATAATCACTGATCGTCTGATAAGCAACAATTAGCGGAATCAGTATATGTCTCATCGACAAATTGCCGGCGGCATAAATACCGCCGCCTTCGCAATGAAACTGCTTCGTTTCAATGCTGGCAAGCGCTTGCTTGCGGAGCTCGGGATCGGGAATCCCTTCTGCATCCTGGCGCCAGAAATCGAGGCATGCCCGCACTTCCGGCAGCACGTACTTGTAGACCCTGTTCATCAGTCCAATGGGACCGCGCGGACTAAGGTAACGGCCTTGCTCAAATTCATTCAATGACAGTGCCTCCACATTGTTGTCTCCTTATCCAAATCATCATTATTATAATATGCAGAGCGTATTTGTACAAACAACAAAATCACTTTCGCAAAACCTTGAAAGATTCAGAAAAACGTTTTTCCACGAAACCCATGCCTCAACAGCTTTATGCTATACTATTACCCGTTCGACATTAAATGTATGAGATTAGGCTTTATTTCATATCTGGAGGAGTGCAGGTTCATGTATGCAGGACGGAGCGGCGGCCAATATAGCGATCAAAACTGGCTGCGATCCTTTATGTTCACCCTATACGGCACCAGTGTGCTGGTTGTATCCTATTTCCCTTTATTCTATTCACATTTGGGCTTCAGCAGCCCGCAGATGGGTCTGCTCTACTCTGTCGGCCCGCTGATCTCCATCCTCTCCAATCTGTTCTGGAGCATGATGAGTGACCGTCTGGGCACTGTCCGGAAGATCATGGCCCTCCTGCTCGGAGGTCAGCTGGTAACCGCTATCATTCTGGCCAGAGCCGCAGATTTCTCGAGTGTTATGCTTATTTTGTCCGTTTTCTATTTCTTCTATTACCCTGTATTTCCGCTTGCGGACACCATGGCCATCAAAATAGCCCAGCGTCACGGTCGGAACTTCATTGCCATCCGTGTATTCGGCTCGCTCGGGTATTCATTCTTCGCCCTAACGATCGGTTATGTGCTGAGAGCACTCGGTCCTGACTATAGTGTAGGCATTTGTATTGTGATTGTCGTGACCGCACTACTTATCACCTTCGGACTGAAGGATGTAAAAGTCAGCGAGCCAGTTTCCGCACACGTAAGCGGGGAAGCTTTAAGCAAACCGCTTAAAGGCGGCGGTCTCAAAGAAATTCTATTTCAAAAAGAAGTGCTGTGGTTCTTCAGCTGTGTCTTCCTGCTCGCTATGGGTTACCGCATGAATGAAGCCTTTCTGACCATCAGCCTCAAGGGAATGAATGCCGGGGATGAGATTGTCGGCTGGGCATTACTGGCTTCCGCTCTTAGTGAGATCCCTATCTTCTTCCTGCTGAGCAAATACGGCGACAAATTCAAGGAACTGCCGCTGCTTGCTTTCGCAAGCCTGATGTTTGCCTTGCGGTTCCTGTTCATGTCACTGGCTCAGGAGCCGGGAGCTGTAGTTGCCATTCAGGCTATGCACAGCGTCTCCTTCGGCATTTATTATGTAACCGCCGTCCGCTATATCACGCGGATGATCCCGGATCATCTCCGGGCAACGGGAATGGCACTCTTCACGGTTGTATGGTCCAGCGGTGCCGGTCTGCTCAGCGGCACCTTCGGCGGCCTGATCTATCAGGATGCGGGACGCACTGTATTTTATATGGTGGCTACCGGATTCTCAATCCTTGCTTTTATCGGCTTCCTGTCCAAGCACCTGATGGATGTGGGGGGAGGCCCCGACCGGCCGTTACGGAAAAAGGCCGGGACTCCGCTCTGAGTATTGTATTGTGGGAATTATCCAAACAGCCATGCCATCCCGGAGCCGGGAGTGGCATGGCTGTTTGGATTCTCATTCTATAGTAGAAATAAAAAAACACAGTTCCCTAGAGAACTGTGTGCTGCTTAAGTTGCTTGTTGCTACTCATGCAAATGCGTGTTGCATCAAATATATATATTGCGGCTGGCAGAAGCTCTGCCTGACCGTATCTTATAATTTAACTACGTTCGCTGCTTGTGGACCACGGTTACCATCCGTAACATCGAATTCAACCGCTTGGCCTTCATCCAAAGTCTTGAAACCGTCGCCTTGAATAGCTGAGAAGTGAACGAATACATCTTCGCCGCCTTCTACTTGAAGGAAACCATAACCCTTTTCTGCGTTAAACCATTTTACTGTACCTTTCAAATGAACAACCTCCTAAAAATACCGCCATATATGGCGTATGCTTACATTATACTCCATCTATACTTGTAAAGCAATCCATCTTTTCCCTGTATTCGTGATTTAATTTGCTTTTCCCTTCTCCGGTGCGTTATCATTGAGCCAAAAGCCAAAAATCGCCAGGGTGGTAATGATAATGATCAAAAAACATGAAATATACAAAACAGACAAATGGAATATGATGACAGTGGAAGTTCAGGGACGTTATATTATCCTCCGTGAAATTTCCGATCAATGGGGAGAAGAAACACATACCTTCATGAGCCGTCCGGCCATGATGCAGTGGGTCAACAACCGCTTCAACAAAGAGTCCTACAAAGACAATGAAGAAGAGTACAAGAATATCATCGCTGCCTTCAAACAGGTATAAGCGCGAATGAACAATGAGAGCCTTGTAATCTATGTAATTGTCGTTCTGTGTCTGGGTGCCGTGCTCATTATGAGCAAGGACAAGATGCCGCCGCGTTTGAAACGCGGCATGGCCTTAACTGCAGTCATCATGATTGCACTCGCTTTTGTCTTCATTATTTACAGCATGCTCGCATAATTTCACCGTAAGTAACTATAAGAATTAATAATCAGGATTTGGCAGGACATACTAAGCCTACTTTAAGATTCAGGAGGCTGCTGTCATGTCGTTTACTTCCAAATCCCTCCCGCTGCTGCTTGTTCTCAGCCTGCTGCCGGGGAATGTGTCCGCAGCAGTGCCGCAAGCCGAGACTATGTCTGCTGCATCCCATCAACCGAGGAGGATTATATCTATGGAACAATTACCCAAAAGAAGTGAAGTGCCCGCCGAGAACCGCTGGAAGCTTGAAGATATGTTTGCTTCAGAGGAACAATGGGATGCCGAATACAAGGAAGTGAAGGAGCTAATCAAAAGCGCCTCTGACTTCCAGGGCAAGCTTGATTCTCCTCAGGCCCTTAAGAAATGCTTCGAGCTGGACGACAAGCTGTCCCTGCTTACCGAACGCCTCTATGTCTATGCGCACATGCGCCAGGATGAAGATACGGCGGCTCCAAAGTATCAGGCGCTCTCCTCAAAGGCCAAGAAGCTGGGCGTTGAAGCCGGGGAAGCTCTTTCTTTTGTCACACCGGAAATTCTGGCCCTGCCAAACGAAACCCTGGACCAGTTCATTGCCGATCCTTCTCTCTCTGACTATACCTTCACCTTAACGGAAATGAAACGTGAGAAAGCGCATGTCCTCTCCAAAGCGGAAGAAGCATTGCTCGCTCAGGTGGGCACTCTAGCCCAGGCTCCGCAGACAGTGTTCGGTATGCTGAACAATGCGGATCTGAAATTCCCGAAGGTCAAGAATGAAGATGGCCAGGAAGTGGAGCTCACCCATGGCAGCTATATTCAGTTCCTGGAAAGCCCGGACCGTGAAGTGCGCAAGAATGCCTTCAAAGCGGTCTATGAGACCTACGGCAAGCAAAAGAACACCATCGCGGCTACGCTTAGTGCGAATGTGAACAAGAATGTATTTTACTCGCGTGTGCGCAAATACCCTTCCGTGCTGGAAATGTCCCTCTACGGTGACAATATTCCGAAGGAAGTCTACACTAATCTGATCGACACCATCCATGAAAGCCTGCCGCTTATGCACCGTTATATGAAGCTGCGCCAGAAGCTGCTTGGAGTAGATGAGTTACATATGTACGATTTGTTCGCTCCGCTCGTAGATGAATACAAGCTGAATATTACTTTTGAGGAAGCCAAGAAGATCACTAAGGAAGGGCTTAAGCCGCTCGGCGAGGACTACCTAAGCGTGCTGCAGGAAGGCTACGACAAAAGCTGGATTGACGTTTATGAGAATGAGAACAAACGCACCGGCGCATACAGCTGGGGAGCTTACGGCACCCACCCTTACGTGCTGCTGAATCATAATGACAACCTCAACAGCATGTTCACACTGGCGCATGAAATGGGCCATGCACTGCATTCCTACTATTCAGACACGACGCTGAAATACCGGGATGCCCAGTACACCATTTTCCTGGCAGAGGTAGCTTCGACCACCAATGAAGCCCTGCTGATGGATTATCTGCTCAACAAGTCGACCGATCCTAAGGAAAAGATGTACCTGCTCACCTATTATGCCGACCAGTTCCGCACTACCGTGTTCCGGCAAACGATGTTCGCAGAATTCGAGAAGATCATTCACCAGCGTGCTGAAGAAGGCGAATCGCTTACTCCTCAGGACCTCTCTGCTATCTATTACGACCTGAATGTGAAGTATTACGGTAAGGATATGGTCGTGGATAAGGATATCGAGATGGAATGGGCACGGATTCCGCATTTCTACAACAGCTTCTATGTCTATAAGTATGCTACGGGCTTCTCGGCGGCGACCAGCTTCGCCAAACAGATTCTGGAGGAAGGCAAACCGGCGGTGGACCGTTACCTCGGCTTCCTGAAGAGCGGCGGCAGTGATTATTCGATCAATATCTTGACCAAGGCCGGCGTTGACATGTCCTCTCCTGAACCGATCCGTGAAGCAATGAGCGTATTCGAGAGCGTAATCGAACAGATGGAGCAGTTGACCAAGTAAGACAGAAAGCTTAGTATTACAGTAATCCCTTGCCCTTGCGGGCAGGGGATTTGTATTGTCATACCATTCTGAGGAGGTAGCTATATGAAATTTCAATGGTCACTTATATTAGGTTTATTTTTCGCTCTGCTGACTGCAGTATTCGCAGTAATGAATGTGGATACGGTTCCCGTTAATTTCGGGTTCGACTTTGTCAGCATCCCGCTCATTCTTGTCATTCTCGGCTGTGCGCTGATCGGTGGCGTTGTTGTCGGTTCTTACGGCATTTTCCGCCAATATAAGCTGCAGAAGCAGATTAAAAGCTTGAACGCAGAGCTGACCAAGCTCCGTGATGCAGGTAATGCCATGGATTCAATGTCTGTCCCTAATGATGTCCTCTCTTCAGAAGGATCAGCCCAAGTATAACCATACACCGAATAGGAGGAACACCCCTTGCTTAACATTCAGCCTAATGAAGAATATATCCTTACCCTGCTCAAAAAACTGCTCGACACCCCCAGTCCCAGCGGTTTCACCGCCCAGGTGATGACTCTTGTGGCCGAAGAAGCGGCTGCACTGAATATTCCGCTGAGCTGGAATGAGAAGGGCGGCGCGATCCTGACTGTTCCCGGACTTGATCCTTCGCGCACCATCGGCATCAGTGCCCATGTAGATACGCTGGGCGCCATGGTCCGCTCCATTAAACCAAACGGTACCCTGCGCCTGACCTCTGTCGGCGGGTTCACCATGAATAGTATCGAGAATGAGTACTGCACGATTCATACGCGCAGCGAATTAACTTATACCGGTACAATCCTGACCAGCCACCCTTCCGTGCATGTGTATGCGGATGCGCGCGACTTCAAACGTGCGGAAGAGAACATGGAAATCCGTATTGATGAAGTGGTCTCGACCAAAGATGATGTGCTGAAGCTGGGCATTGCTGTGGGTGATTTTATTTCTTTTGACGCCCGTGCGGTATTGACGCCGAGCGGTTATGTTAAGTCCCGTCATCTCGACGACAAAGCCAGCGTAGCGGCCATCTTCGGCCTCCTGGAGAGCATCCGGCGCGAAGGCTGGAAGCCGCTCCATAACCTGTCCCTATTGATCTCCAATTACGAAGAGGTCGGACACGGTGCTGCCTGGATTCCGGGCGGGATTAACGAGATGATCGCTGTGGATATGGGCGCTATGGGTGACGATCTAAGCTGCAAGGAGACCGATGTCTCCATCTGTGCCAAAGACTCCTCCGGACCTTATGACTATGCCATGACCAGCAAGCTGATTGAGCTCGCTAACGGGCTGGCGATTCCTTTTGCGATAGATATCTATCCGCAGTATGGCTCCGATGCTTCAGCGGCGCTGCGTGGCGGAAACAACATCCGGGCCGCGCTGATCGGTCCGGGCGTGCATGCCTCCCACTCCATGGAGCGCACACACAAGCAGGCCGTGTTGAATACAGCTAAGCTGCTTGCCGCTTATGTTGGGGCGCACTGAATTAAAGATATGGCTGCGAGTTCACGGTGAGCTTAGGCTGTGCGGAATGAATCATAGAGACTATGAAGGCCATTAGCCATGCTGCGGAGTTTGCGGAGGGATGCTTGTGTCGGCGCGATTTGAGTTTGGGGGACGGCTGCAGAGTTTGCGGGGGCATCGCAGGTGGTGGATTGTTACTGCCGCTGTGTTGCTGACAGTGTTTGTAATCATCCTGGCTGCGCTTAGGCTGACAGATGATGAAGAGCAAGAGGTCTTTGACGGCCTCCCTCATAGGTACATCTATGCGGAGAGTTCAGGCGAGGTTCAGCTGCATATGATGTCGCTGAACCCGGAGGATGTGGTGCTGCGGCGCGCAGGGCAGCCGCTGCGACAGATTGCCGCCTATGGAATCAATGGCGGCTTCTTCTATGGCGATGACCTGCTGTCCATCGCCATCATGAACGACGTGCCGGTGAACGGCGCACCGCAGGGCTACGGCTCCGGCTGGTTCAACGCGAAGTACGAGCGGGGAACCCTGGTGTGGGATGGAGCCGCGGGAGCGTTCAGCGTACAAGTCGTTGCCTCCGGCGGCGACCTGGCGGTGAGTGACCGCGGGCATTACTGGGCGCAGGGCGGGATCAGCATGAACCTGCAGCATGAAGAGCTGTGGGCAGCTGCGGCGGCCGCAGAGCATCTTCCCTTTGAGGGCGAGCGGCGCCTGCGCTCCGGGCTGGTCTACGACCAGTCCGGCAAGCTGTGGCTGCTCGTCACGAATTCGCTCTGCACGGCAGCGGAGTTCCGCAACGCCGTGCAGAGATCCGTCCCCGGCGAGGGACGGGAAGGGATCTTCCTCGACGGAGACGGTTCATCGCAGATGAACGCAGACGAGGTAGTGCTGACCGGCGATTCGCGGCCGGTCGTGCAGATGATTGCCGTGGCGGGCGGGAAATAACCGGGGCCCGGAGCCTTACCCGGCCACGGACCTTCCTGCTCGCCACGATGCTTATGCCGATCACAATGCTTATAGCTATGTTATAGCGTAATAACCAAAGAGTGCTGTGCCAGTTCTATTCATAACTGGCACAGCACTCTTTCTGTTAACTGTATAAGATAAGCTGAACTATGGAAAGCATCGGCGGGAGACGTATCCCTATTTTTCACTATGGAATAATACTTTCCGGGTGAAGAGGACCAGAAAATCCGCTATTTGAGCAGATTCAGCGGATTCGCTGTCCAAGCGGACTCAGAGGCCCTTATATGACCGATTATGCCTCATTTCGGGCTTAATCAATAACATAACGGAATCTCAGTCCGCTTCACCCTCCCAAAGAGTATTTTTGGAGATAAAGCGGCTTGTCAGTCCGCCTCACTCTCAGGCTTGAGTATTTACAACCGATCCAACAGTAGAATGTAATGTTTTTGAAAATTTACAGGGATGGCACAAGTTCAATTCGCGGTATATCCCCGTTCTTATAGACCGGAATGAGCTGCACGGGGCTTTTGCCGGAATCAACTACAGCTATAGTGAGATCCTGTTCTGAAGTTTCCTTATGCCTCCGGGACAGCTTGTTATCAGCTGAAATAGGGTGAGCTATAACTGGTGCAGAGGTATAATTGTAGTATTGGAGCGCCTCTACATTGTGTTCAATGTGTTCATTGGCTTCATCGGGGGCTTCCGGCCTTCCGAACAAGAAAACAGCAGCAACAAACATGACACTTAAGCCTATATCTCTCAGTCGTATGTTCATCATGCACGCCTCCGCAAACAGTAAGATTGAAGAAACAATCTTTCTACATTTAAGCACATATATATAAGAACATCCTACCATAAATTTACTATATAAGACGCACTTAAGAGTTGAATTTGAAGCTTAGTCGTCACTGCGGTGAACCTTTGGACTTCCGGCCGCTCCCCCCCCCCCAGATTTCTTGATGATTACCGCTGTTCGCGGTAGATATCCGGTGGCTGATTATGCTTCCGTAGCTTGCTTTCCTGGAGAAAGCTTTCAGGCGCGGTCGCTATCGCTCCACAGTTCCAAGTTCCCTCTCCGCTTCTTTCGCTTTTTGTTATTTCTTAGTGCGTCCTATATGGTGCATAGCTATTCCGGGGAAATCTAATGTTGTATTTCTTCCACAGCGCAACAGGAAACCCGGCCTCTGAACTTCAGGTGCCGGGTTTCCTGTTGTGCGTTTAAATCACCATACCTGCTCCAGCTTATCTGCATAGAACATAATAGCTTTGCTGTAACTGTGAATCCCTGCATCGGCAGAGGTTTCGGACAACAGCTTAAGCAGCAGCTCCATCGCCTCTGCATGCGCACCCAGATTATGCAGCGTCATGGCCAGGAAGGCTTTGAACTCCGCACGCTGCGGAAATTCAAGCACGCCCTGCTCCAGTAGCTCCCGGGACTGTGAGTATGCCCCAAGCGTCCGGTACGTGCTTCCCAGTCCCAGCATTGCGCCTGCCTTCTGCTCCTCATCCGGAAGACCAAGAGCAAGACTCTGCTCGTAATAGGGCACGGCCTCGCGTTCCATGCCGAGCACATCATGCGTCCAGGCTAGCTGATAGTACAGCTCGGCATTGCCGTCATCCGCTGACAGCAGCTGAAGCAGCATGACTCTCGCTTTCTCTGCTTGCCCGGAGGTCCGCAGCGCTATGGCAGCTTCGAGGGTACTTGTCACTGGCAGCGACCTCCTTATATAAATAACTCTAATATAATTCTGACAGGAAAAATTAATAACTATATAACCGCTCTTTAGACAACAACCCTACAAGATACCGGCCAGTCACTGTGAGACTGACGGAGATACGACAATCGTCAATTCCCCACACTTGATTCGTTGCCGGCTGAATTGAAATTTCTTAGAGCTAGGAAGCAGCAGCGCGGACATAGATGTTGTACGTTTTTGCAACTTTGATTCATAAATAACCAGCTGTTCAGGAGGATTGTAGTACAAAATACAAGTATAATCCTGCCAAGCCGTTTGAAAAAGGTTAAATCCTGCCTTTATACAACAATCGCGGATTTGGGCCGATAAAATAAGGGAAATGTTGTTTTTGGGGCAGGATTTTATATCACAACAATGGGGAGCAGCGGAGAGAGTTTGTCACATCCTTAACCCCGCCCCGCAGAGCCGCAAACCTCACGCCTTACCCGCGATCTTCTCTGCCAGCTCATTCAGATACGTCCAGCGCTCCATCAGGCGCTCCAGCTCCGCTTCGGCCTGCCGCTGCTTATCCACCAGCTCCTGGAGCTTACCGGAGTCAGCAAAGGCCGCCTCCATCTGTGCGGAGATATCTACGAGATGCTGCTCGGCCTGTTCGATGGCCTCGTCGATGCCCTCGTATTCCTTCTGCTCCTTGAAGGTGAATTTCAGCTTCTCGCGTGACGGCGCGGCTGCTGGCGCATTCCCGCTCTGCTCTACAGCGGCAGTAGCACTGCGGCCTCCAGCGCCTTCAGACTTGCCGGAGCCACCACTGCCGGTAGGTACGTTTTTTGCCAGCCATTCTTCATATTCACTATAGTCACCAACATGCAGCCGGATCGATCCGTCCTCAAACGCAATCAGCTTATCCACCGTACGGTCCAGGAAGTACCGGTCATGCGATACGGTAAAGACTACACCGGGGAATTCATCCAGATAGTCCTCCAGCACGGCCAGCGTTCCGATATCCAGGTCATTCGTCGGCTCATCCAGCAGCAGAACATTCGGCGCTCCCATAAGCACGCGCAGCAGGTAGAGGCGTCTCTTCTCACCCCCGGAGAGCTTGGAGATCGGGGTCCACTGCATCGCCGGCGGGAACAGGAACCGTTCCAGCATCTGGCCGGCGGTGATGACACTGCCGTCGGCTGTCTTGATGATTTCCGCCTCTTCCTTCACATATTCAATCGCGCGCATGCTGAGATCCATATCCTGATGCTCCTGAGTGAAATAACCGAGCTTCACGGTTGTCCCCAGCTGAACCTCGCCGCTGTCCGGCGTAAGCTTTCCGGCGATCAGGTTGAGCAGGGTCGACTTCCCGCTGCCGTTCTTGCCGACAATGCCTACCCGGTCCTGCGGCACCGCGATATAAGTCAGGTCCTTAATCAAGGTCCGGCCGTCCATGGATTTCGTGAGATCCTGGATCTCGATGATTTTGCGGCCCAGTCTGGTGGAAGCCACAGAAATATCCATCGAGGCTGATGAAGTCCCGCCTGTACTCTCCTTCAGCTTCTCGAAGCGGTCGATACGCGCCTTCTGCTTCGTGGATCGTGCTTTGGCACCCCGGCGGATCCACGCCAGCTCGGTGCGCAGCAGATTCTTGCGCTTCTGCTCCACCGAGGCTTCGCGCTCTTCGCGGTCAGCCTTCAGCTCTAAGAAGCGGGAATAATTCGCTTCATAGCGGTACAGGCTTCCTCCGTCCAGCTCCAGCATTACGCTGGCTACGCGCTCCAGAAAATAACGGTCATGCGTAACCATCAGCAGGGCGCCACGCCGTTTCTGCAAATATTGCTCAAGCCAGGCTACGGAATCCGTATCGATATGGTTGGTAGGCTCATCCAGAATCAACAGCTCAGAAGGCGTAATCAGCGCCGCGGCAAGCGCTACACGTTTGCGTTGACCGCCGGAGAGGTTCTCCATCCGGGCATCAAATTGTGTGATTCCAAGCTTGGTCAGGACAATCTTGGCTTCGCTCTCAAGCTGCCAGGAGCCGGCGGCATCAATGGCCTGCCCGATTTTGACGAGTCTGGCTTCCAGCCCGGAATCACCCGGATTCTGCTCCAGCAGAGACATAATCTCCATGTACTCCCGCATCGTAGCCAGCTCTGGATCATCACCGGCAAAAACCTGCTGCAGCACGGTATTGCCAGGCTCATACGGCGGATTCTGCGCCAGATATTGTACACGTACATCATTGCCGATGGCAATCTGTCCGGCGTCTGGTGTATCCAGCCCGGCGATAATCTTCAGAAAGGTTGATTTCCCCGTTCCGTTGACACCAATGACGCCAATCTTGTCCCTGTCATCCATGCCAAAGGATGCATCACGGAATAACGTTTTCTCCCCGTAGCTTTTGGAGAGGTGTTCCACGGTCATAATATTCATCAGTTGTCCTCGCTTGCCTTATATTTATAAACCAGGTCTGGCTATAGCTCTCAGAATTCAGACGGAAGGTCGCCGAGTGCCGATTTCAAGCTGCCGAGTGCTCCTGTGATGAAAAGTTTAGCAGCAAACTTCGCCCGCTTATGCGCATCTTCTTCCGCAAACTCAGGGTTGAACAGTATATCCATCTTCAGACGGTCCAGCATTCCGATATACGCCTTAGCCATCAGCTCCGGCTCTGTTGCCCCGCCTTCCAGCAGCACCGTCACTACCGCCTGCATATAGGCTTCCATGAACTGTGCCATATACTCTACCAGCTCGGGATTATTGTTGGGTGCCCGGAAGAACAGCTTCGTATGCTGTTTGCGCTCATAATAATAGAACAGATGATGCTCGGCAATGACGGAGAGCTTATCAGTCAGTATAGAGCAGCTACTCAGCTTGGCTTCAAGCTGCTCCAGGAACCCTTCACAATCCCGGCGGGTTACCGCCATGAACAGTTCTTCTTTACTTTTAAAATATAAATAGACCGTGCCCTTGGCAATTCCGGCACGCTCTGCCACTTCCGACATCTTCGTTTCGTAGAAGCCGCCTGAACCGAAAAGCTCGTAAGCGGCATCCAGAATAGCTGCATGTTTGTGTACGGATGCGCTGCTCAACGGTTCACCTCCCAACCTTGATAATAAAATTAATGCCGGATAACGTAACTAAGGCCCGGCTATCTCCTATACGGCTCCTATGTAGCTGGCCAGCAGGGCCACCACGCCGCCGATGATTGAACTTACAGCATTTACAGTATCATTGTCCATCCAGCGCCAGCCCCGGGCGTACACGGTGGGCTTACCGCAGTGCTGCGAGGCTTCCACCTCGCGGCCGCAGACCGTGCAGCGGTTCATCCGCTGCACCGTTGCCCCCAGCACCGAGTCAGCAAAAGCTCCGGCAAGTCCGCCCAGCAATCCGGCGAGCACCAGCGTCAGCAGGGAATGCGGCGGCATGCCGGAGGCTGCCCGCAGCAGCCAGGAGGCCGCGCCAATCAGCGCACCCCCGGCAGCGGCAGCCAGCGTGCCCGGCAGCGATACGCCGCCGGAGGTACCCGCCTGCAGCACCTTCCCGGTCAGCACGGACCGCGGCGGCCGCTTGGCCAGCGTACCAATCTCTGTCGCCCATGTATCCGAGGTCACGGTAGCCATAACCCCGATGAACAGGAAACCCCAGATTTCCAGCGGATAAATCGCGTTAAGCAACACCAGCAGCATGCCAAGTCCGCCGTTCGCGAAGACCTGGCCGGCATCCCTGCGCCCTGTTTTATCATAGGTAGCCTCAAGCTCGGCCTTATTCTCATGATGAAGCTTGGAGAGCAGGCTGGAGGAGATGAAGAACAGCAGCAGAATGCCGAACCAGAAGGCATTGCCTGCCCCAAAATAGATGGTTCCCATCACAATCGCCGCCAGCATGCCCGAGAGGCTCAACGACTGCTTCCAGTATGCGGCCCCGGCGACCAGCAGCGCACCGCAGGCCCCGATCAGCCACTGCAGCACTTCAAGTCCTGATAACATCGCCCTAACCGATCAGGCAGGTGCCCATTAGCGTATCGCCCCAGAACAGCTCGAAAGAATCGCCGGGCACTACAGGTCCCACGCCAGCAGGCGTTCCGGTGAAGATGATATCATCCTTGCCGAGCCCGTAGCGGGAGGCAATAAATTCAACAATTTTTTGCAGCGAGAAAATCATGTTCTGCACGTTCCCGCGCTGTACCTCAATTCCATTCTTGCGGACGGTGAAATCCGTTGCTTCCAGCTCCTCCTGCTCAGGAAATGCAATGTAGGGAGTCAGCGGCGCCGCATTCTTGAAGCCCTTGGCGGGTGTCCAGGGCAGGCCTTTTTTCTGCAGATCATTATGCACATCACGGAGCGTGAAGTCGAGGCCCAGCGCCATCACATCCACCAGCTCCTCCACACTCATCCCCGGCACGTAATCACGCGCAATACGCAGCACCAGCTCACCTTCATAATGGATCAGTCCCGCGTCTTTGGGCAGATGGATGATCGCTTTATCAAGCGCAACAGCCGCATGCGATGGCTTCAGGAAGATCAGCGGCTCGGCCGGTACCTGATTGCCGAGTTCCTCCGCATGTAATATATAATTGCGTCCTACACAGTATACATTATTGACCGCTCTACTCATTGATGGTTCAGCTCGCTTTCTTCTCAGATTATCAGAACGAATGGATCTTATAGATGGATTAGAATGGATCTTAAGTCAGGCCTGCAAAAAGATATCGCCCCAAATATCCGGGCGGTTCGTACAGATCATGATATCCGAATGCATGGCGGACAAGCGCCGCATCTCCTTAGCTTTATTCACTGTCCAGGCCATGATCTTCACGCCCCGTTCAGCCAGGGATTTCGCCAGAACCGGGCTAAGCCGGTCGGAGCTGATGGATAAGAAGGAGCAGCCCAGCTCGTTCAGCTTTTTGGCCGGATCGCCTGACCTGGAATCATAGATCAGACCGGTACGGAACCGCGGGTCCAGCTCCTTAATCCGCTGCAGCGCACCGGCGTCGAAGGAGGTCAGCACCACATCCTCACGCATTCCCATGGTATTCACCAGGTCGATGACCGCTTTCTCAAGGCCAGGGTACATCTCCCCGCTGGTCTTCAGCTCAATGTTAAGCCGCAGTCTGCCTGACGCCAGGCTGAGCACCTCTTCTAGGGAGGGGACCCGCTCTCCGCGAAAAGCACGCCCTTTCCAGCTCCCCGCATCCAGACGACGTATATGTTCATAGTCCATGTTCTTCACCTTGCCGTGTCCATTGGTCGTGCGGTCCAGCGAATAATCATGGATGACCACAGGCACGCCGTCCCTCGTCAGTTGCACATCAATCTCCATCCACTGCACAAAGGGCAAGGCAATCGCCATCCGTACGGCCGCCAGCGTATTCTCGGGAGCTTTGCCGGAAAATCCGCGGTGGGCGACACACATGTTATTCATCATCTTTGGCACCTCCAGCAGAAGTAGGATTTATTGGGCCGGCTGCACAACGGTACCGTCATTACGGATCTTGACCAGACCGGAGGATAAGGATTCCACCTTATGCAGCAAAAGCTGTCCGTCCGCCTCATTCATCGGCACCGGTTGTCCCAGCTCAGCATCCATCGGACTCAGCTTGAGGGAGCACTGCCCCTCCTTGCTGCATTCCGCCTGGAATACAGCCGTCTCCCAGGTTGCCGGAAGACTGGAACGTGTGAAGATAAAGTTTCCTGTGCTGTAGGCAATCCATTTCCCTTTGTAGGGCTCAATCCCCTGCAGCACATGCGGATGTCCGCCCATCACCAGATCAGCTCCAGCATCGATAAAGCTATGCCCCAGCGTCTGTTGGGTCTTGTCATATTGCTCCATCCGCTCTTTGCCCCAATGGACAACAACTACGACAACATCGGCTTGTTTTTTGGCAGCGGCAATGGCCTTGAGTGCTTCTGCGCTGTCATAGACAGAGGCGAGACCCGGCTTGCCTGCTTCGGCCTTCCATTCGATCACCGGCATCACCCGTGTGAACCCGAGCAAGGCTATTTTGATACCCTGCCGCTCAAAATACTGCGCAGAGTAAGCTTCCTTGCTGTTCTTTCCTGCTCCGACATAAGGAATGCCCCGCTTGCTCAGGTGCTTCAGGGTATCCAGCAAGCCCTCTTCCCCCTGATCCAGGGTGTGGTTATTAGCCAGATTGACTGCATCTACGCCAGCTGATTTCAGTGCATCCAGCGCTTCCGGAGCTCCCTTGAATACAAACTGCTTGTTCGGGGCACCTACACCGCCAGTAGTGATCGGTGTCTCCAGGTTGACCACGGTCAGATCATCCTTTTTGAACATCCCGTCAAGTGCACTGTAAGAATAATCGTACCCCTTCTTCTGCAGCAGTTCCGCTACCTTACCGGCAAAGATGACATCTCCGCCAAAATTCAGCTTCACCGTCCCGCCTGAAGCGTTCTCCGGCAAGCCTGATATCTGGCCTCCAGCATTTCCCGTTGCCGTTTGGGGTTCAGCCGTTGCCGCTTCCTTAACTGTAGGAGCAGGCGTAAACACGGCTTCCGCAGTCTCCCTAGGCAGCGCAGTGGCCTCCGGTGTTGCTTCAGGTGTTGGCTCCGGACTGGCTGTAGCCTCTGCTGTAGGTGCCACCTCCGCAGGAGCTGCCGCTGTTGCAGAAGCTTCAGGCGAAGGCGAAGGCGAAGGATCGGCCACCACGACCGGAGGAGCTGAACTCTCCTTATCTTTGTTCTCCATGAAAGAATAGGCCAGCAGGCCGGTTATCATCAGAAGCAACACTACATTAAACCATGCCCAGACCGTTCTGCGCCTCTTTTTGCTGCTATGTTTCTTGCTCTGTCTACTGCGTGACCTCGGCGGATACATGAGTACTGGTAATCTCCTTTACCCTTAAAGTGTTTCTATTATAGCATATCTCTTCCGTGTCACTCCAAAGTAACCCATAGTCTTCCCGCCCCGCCGAGCGTGGCCTTGGCTTCAATGATTATTCCGGCACTTTATACATTTCCCTATAAAAAACGGTGAAGCGCCACTGCTCCGCTCCACCGCTTCCGTTATACCGTTACAGCCGCCGGTTCCGGCAGCTTCTCTAAATGGGCTGCAGCAGTCTCAGCCGTAAGCTTCGCCTGCTTAATGCAGTCCGGCATGCCGATGCCGTCATAGCCCGCGCCAAAAGCATACACACCCGGCAGCTTCTCCTCCAGCTCACTTCGCAGGCCGGCGATCCGGCCGGGATGGCCTACCGGATATTGCGGCATGGAATGCCTGAGCCGGGTAATCTCAGTGAACAGCGGCGCTGCAGTGATCCCCATAATTTCCTTCAGGTCTTTGCGTACCAGTTCAGCCAGCGCCTCATCCGGCAGGTCTACATTCTGTTCATCCCCAGACCGTCCGACGTAACAGCGCAGCAGTACCTTATCATCCGGGCTGGTATGCAGCCATTTCGTAGAAGTCCAGGTACAGGCCGTGATGTTCCGCCCCTCTTTGCGGGGGACCAGGAATCCGGATCCGTCATATTCGGTAACGATATCCTTCTTGGTAAACGCCATGACCACATTAGCCACTGATACATAATTGACAGCATCCAGCGCGGATACATCCACATGCGGACGCAGCAGCTCTGCGGCAGCGAAATTCTGCACGGTTACATAGACATCATCAGCTTGCAGCAGTTCACCGTTGTCCAGCTCCACCTCATAGCGCGGTGCAGTAGAGGCCTCTGCGGACACCCCCGCCCCGCTCCGTACTTTGATGGACACCGCTCCCGTTCCGGTCCGCTGCTGGGCATCCTGCAGATCATGGATCAGGGCATGCACCAGGCTCTGCAGCCCCTGACGGAAAGTCAGGAACGCGCTTTTCTTGGTTCCGGTATGGGTCTCCGCCGGCTTCCTGCCGGTCGTCATCCCGCGGATCAGACTGCCGTACTGGCGCTCGACCTCGCCGAACTGCGGAAAAGTAGCCTGGAGGCTGATCTTGCGCATATCACCGGCATAAATACCGGCGAGCAGGGGCTCGGTCATATTCTCCAGCACCTCTGTACCCAGACGCCGCTCGATCAGGTCACCGAGCGATTCATCCTCGGAGCTGCGGCGCGGCGGAAGAATGAAATCCATCATCGCCCGCATTTTACCGCTGAAGGAGACGAGGCCGCTCTTCAGAAACGGCTTCAGCTCCGTAGGAATCCCCAGAACAAGCCCGGCGGGCATCGGGTGGAGCTTGCCGCGCTGCAGTATGTAAGTCTTCTTGGCATTCGGATTCGTAGTCACCAGCTCGTGATCCAGCTCCAGCTCTCTGGCCAGATCAACCATAGCTGTTTTGCGGGCCAGGAAGGAGTCCGGACCTTTCTCAATGACAAAGCCGTCACGGTGCAGGGTCTCGATTTTGCCGCCAAGGCATTTATCCTTCTCAACCAATATAATTTCCGGCTGAATCCCGGCTTCCCGGTAAAACTTGCGGACGTAGTAAGCGGCACTGAGGCCGCTGAGGCCTCCGCCGATAATTACTACCTTGCGCGGTGAACCGCTCATGATTGCTTCACCTGTAACTGCCCGGCCTTCATACGCACCACATCGCTCAGCACTGACATATATGCCGGATCGCTATTCAAGGAATCAATCCGCAGCAGCCGCATATCCAGCTCTGAAGCCAAGGCCTGCGCCTCAATATCCAGATCGTACAGGACCTCTAAGTGATCAGATACGAAGCCAATGGGAGCGGACAGCACATATTTCACCTGAGCTTCGGCCAGTTCACGCATCGTATCCAGAATATCCGGACCCAGCCACGGCTCTGCAGTTCTGCCCGCGCTCTGCCAGGTGAACTGCCAGGACTCCACACCTGCCTGGTCGGCTATGGCTTTGGAGGTTTCCAGCAGCTGGTCACGGTACGGATCGCCCATAGCCAGAATACGTTCCGGCAGGCTGTGTGCACTGAACAGTACACGCACTTCATCCCTCGCCGCTCCGGTTTCCTCGAATTCATCCAGCTTCGCGGTCACCCGGCGGCTAAGCACATCAATCAGCTCCGGATGCATATGGTAACTCTCGACAAAATCCATATCAATTCCGCAGGCATCCGCTTTTTCCTTGGCCCGCTTGATATAGGTTCCAACGCTCATCACCGAGTAATGAGGGGCCAGCACAATGCCTATCGCCTGGGTAATCCCATCCCGGACCATCGCCTCCACACCATCTTCAATGAAAGGTCTGGCATGCTTCAGCCCCTGGTAGCAGACATACTGAATCTGCCCGCTGTTCAGCTTGGCCTGCAGGGCCTCCACCTGGCGGTCTGTATTCTCCCTGAGTGGGAACACGCCTCCAACAATGGCTTCGTAGCGGTCCTTCAGCTCTTTCAGCTGTTCAGCGGAAGGTGCATTGCCTCTGCGGATATGCGTGTAATACGCTTCTACATCCTCCAGACTTTCAGGCGTGCCGTACGACATCACGAGTACTCCAATTTTGGTAGTCACGGTTTCCATCCCCTTTAACGAAATATGTTCATAAAAACAAAGAGAGCAGCAATTGCTGCTATCTCATGTACCTTGCTTTAATTACGCCAGCGGTCCGGCTGCCTGTTTCAAGGCCGCTGCTGAATACTCATGTACATAATCCGTTAATTCCTTAAGTGTGTCCAACGAAGCTTCAGGAAATAATCCATGGCCCAGATTAAAAATATAACCCGGTTGTCTGATGCCTTCATCGATCAGTTCTTTCGCCCGTTCTTTCAATACGTTCATTGGTGCGGTCAGCAGATAAGGATCCAGATTGCCTTGAATCGCGAATCCTCCGCCAGTTCTGCGTCTGCCTTCGGTCAGGCTTACGCGCCAGTCCAGTCCGATCACATCGGCCTGGAGCCTGGCCAGGCTGGGGAGCAGCTCCCCTGAGCTGACACCCGGGAAGTAAATCTTCGGAACATCCAGATCAGACAGCTCGGCAAAAATCCGGGTGATTGTCGGCAGCACATAGGTTTCAAAGTCACGCGGGGCCAGCGCTCCAACCCAGCTGTCGAACAGCTGGAACGCCTTACCGCCGCTTCGGACATGGGCGCGAAGATATGTGATAACCATATCGCCCAGCTTCTCCATCAGCTTCTCCCACACGCGGGGCTGGCTGAACATCATTTCCTTGGTGCGGTGATAGCTCTTGGAGGGTCTGCCTTCAATCAGATAGCTGGCAATGGTGAAAGGCGCTCCTGCAAAAGTGATCAGCGGCACGTCCAGCTCTTTGTCGAGGAGGGAAATCGTTTCCAGAATGTGGCCCAGATCCCCTTCCACATCAATCGGCTTCAGCCGGTCGACATCCGCCGCCGAGCGGATCGGATTCTCAATGACCGGGCCGATATTCTTCACGATGTCGAAGTTCAAGCCAAGGGAAGCTACAGGATTCATAATGTCTGAATACAGGATGGCCGCATCCACACCCAGCTTACGCACAGGCATCAAGGTTATTTCAGCTGCAAGCTCCGGCTGTCTGCAGATCTCCAGCAGCGAGTATTTCTCCTTGATTTTACGGTACTCGGGATCATAACGGCCGGCCTGCCGCATGTACCATACGGGAACGTGCTCCGTACTCTGCTGTCTGCAGGCGCGGATAAAAGTGTCGTTGTAGGTCATGATAAGATCTCCATAAGATTTGATAGGTTACTGTGAAAACACATAACATTATTATGCCCTTTTTGCCAGCGGGTAACAACCGCTTCACCCTTAAGGGAATGACAATCCCATGACATTACTATGACAAGTGTTGCACTGCACGGCTAAAAAACTATGATATACTGATATAATGTCAATTTTTCGTGAACTATTTATCATTGAATCCCCTGAAAGGAAGTGAAAGCACTTTGAAGAATTGGGAGACCTGGAAAGTCAACCTCATGGTGCTTTGGTTTGGCCAGTTTCTGGTGAATGCCGGTATGACTATGATTACCCCTTTTCTGTCCCTTTATCTCGCTAAAGACCTGGGTGTGACCGGAGATCACGCGATCGGGATGTGGGCCGGACTTATTTTTGCCGCAAACTTCTTGACCTCGTTTATCTTTCAGCCCCTGTGGGGCAAGCTTGCCGACAAATACGGCCGCAAAATCATGCTGCTGCGCTCCAGCTTTGGTATGGCGATTGTCATCGTGCTGATGGGCTTCGCGCAATCCCCGATGCAGCTCCTGCTGCTCCGCCTGCTGAACGGCACCATCTCCGGCTTCAACCCCGCCTCCATCGCGCTGGTCTCGGGAACCACCCCGAAACCGCGTATGGGCTTCGCCATGGGACTGATGCAGTCCGGCGCTGTAGCCGGTACGATTCTCGGTCCGCTGATCGGCGGCTTGCTGGCGGACTGGATTGGGTTCCGTCCGATCTTTTATGTCGTGGGTGCGCTCTTGTTCGTTGCCTCCCTGCTCGCGTTATTCCTGGTCAAGGAGAAATTCGACCGGGTGGAAGCCGCGCAGGTGCCGCAGGTGTCTGTACTCGAAGGCTTCAAGGAGCTGGCTAAGGTGCCGCAGCTGCCGGCATTGTTTGGCGTGACGTTCCTGCTGCAATTCGCCATGATCAGCCCGATGTCGCTGCTGCCGCTCTATGTGGAGAAGCTGCACGGCTCCGCTGTGAATATCGCCTTCTGGGCCGGCATGGTCAGTGCCGTCACCGGCATCTCGAACATGCTGGCCTCTCCGCTGCTCGGCAAGCTCAGCGACAAGGTCGGCGCCCACCGGATACTGACCTATGCGCTGATTGGCGCGGCGCTGTTCCTGATCCCGCAGGCCTTCGTGACCAGCGTCTGGCAGCTGATCCTCGTCCGCTTCCTGATGGGCGTCTTCATGGGCGGGCTGCTGCCCAGCGTCAACGCCCTGATCCGTTCCTACACGCCTGACGGCAAGGAGAGCCGGGCCTTCGGCTTCAACAGCAGCACACTGGCACTCGGCAATATGCTGGGCGCGGTCATCGGCGGCTTCCTGTCCGGATATATCGGGATCGAAGGGCTGTTCATCATCTCCGGCGCGTTCCTGCTGATTAATACGGTCTGGGTAAGGCTCAAGCTGTACAAGAAGACTGAACCCCGGTTGTTCCGTTAGCTTAAGACAAGGCAAGCCCCGATTGGAGAGGACTAGCTACTTAACCATCGCCAGGGCCAGTCCGTCATAGGCGGGCAGCAGTGTGCTGCTCAGGCGGGGATCGGCTGCAATCATCTCATTGAAGCGCCGCATCGCCTGAACCGCCGGTCCGTTCTTCTCGGCATTGAGCGTACGGCCGCGCAGGAAGATGTTGTCCCCGGCAATGATCGCACCCGGTGAAGCAAGCCGGATCGCATATTCCAGATAATTCGGATAGTTCTCCTTGTCGGCGTCGATGAAGAAGAAATCATACTTTTGGCCCTGCGCTTCGAGCAGCATCAGGCTGTCCAGCGCCGGGCCGATTTGGTATTCTACCGCGTCCCCGAAGCCCGCCTGCTCCAGATGGCTATGGGCAAGCTTGGCATAGTCAGCCTTAAGCTCCAGGGATGTCAGGCTGCCGCGCTGCGTGAAACCGCGGCACAGGCAGATTCCGCTGTAGCCTCCCAGCGCACCGATCTCAAGTATCCGGCTGGCACGGGAAAGGGTAACCAGCATCGTCAGCAGTCTGCCGTAGCCTGGAGCGATGGACACCTCCGGCATTCCGTTTGCTGCGATGGCCTGTTTGACTTTTAATAGTAAATCATCCTCTGTATATAGCTGTTCGCTGTATTCTTCCTGATTCTGCATATGTATTCTCCTTTAAATTTCATTTTGTGTAGCACGGACGGGCATTGTGTAGAACCCTTCATTACCCTATACTGATATCTGAACGCTCTAATGGTTCACATTCACATGGAGAGCAAGCTTCTCTTATTGTACTGGCTTTGCGTATTTATCCACAAGTTAAACGGAGTTGAGAGCATTTGGGCAAATTACAATTGATCGCCACCGCCCCCATGGGGCTGGAGGCTGTAGTAGCGCGTGAATTGAACGAACTGGGTTATGAGACCACGGTCGAGAACGGAAGGGTATTATTCAGCGGAGATTATATCGACATCTGCCGCTGCAATCTGTGGCTGCGCACCTCTGACCGTGTATTGGTCAAAATGGGCCAGTTCCCGGCCAAAACCTTCGATGAGCTGTTCGAAGGCGTCAAAGCGATTAATTGGGAGGACTGGATTCCCGAGAACGGCGAATTCCCGGTAGAAGGCCGCTCCCATAAATCCCAGCTGACGAGTGTTCCTGCCTGCCAGGGGATCGTCAAGAAGGCGATTGTCGAGAAGCTGAAGCTGTCGTACCGTACCGAGTGGTTCCCTGAGAACGGGCCGCGATATGTGGTTGAAGTCATTCTGCTGAATGACATCGCGCTGATCACCCTGGACACCACCGGACCGGCGCTGCACAAACGCGGCTACCGCCGCCAGGCCACCGAAGCACCGCTGAAGGAGACCATGGCTGCGGCCCTGATCCAGCTCAGCCGCTGGAACGGCCACCGGCCGCTGTACGATCCATGCTGTGGTTCCGGCACGATTCTGATCGAGGCCGCGATGATCGCCTGGAATATCGCGCCGGGTCTGCGCCGCTCCTTCCCGTCCGAGCACTGGCCGGAGATTCCCCGGCGGCTGTGGGAAGAAGCCCGCGAGGAAGCCTTCGACGCTGTTCGTGACGACTACCCGCTGCAGCTGACCGGCACCGACATTGATCCGGAAGCGATTGAGATTGCCGAAGCCGCCGCCAAGAGCGCCGGGCTCTCCGGTGAGATCACCTTCAAGCATATCGCTGCCGCCAAGGCCCGCCCGGAAGGCGAATATGGCTGTATTATCACGAATCCTCCATACGGGGAGCGGATCAGTAATGATAAGGAAGTGGAGAAGCTGACCCGCCAATTCGGCGAGATGATGCTCTACCTGCCGACCTGGTCCTTCTTCGCCATCAGCCCGTACAAGGAATTCGAGCAATACTACGGACGTAAAGCGGACAAGCGCCGCAAGCTCTACAACGGCCGGATTGAATGCCAATACTATCAATACCTCGGTCCGCTGCCTCCGCGTAATTAGCAGGAGTGGCGGTTAACAACGATCAGATAACAAGCCTTAAGTTCCGTGCAGCCGGTCTGCGCTGCGGACTTAAGGCTTGTTTGTGCTAAAACCAACCGCTGAAGCAAAGAAACCGGCCCGGCCCCCAAATACTGCATTGGGCTACCGCGAAGGTAACCCGGCCAGATGTATGCGAAAAACCGAATACATTGGGCTACCACGAAGGTAACCGGGCCCAATGTATGCGAAAAACCGAACACATTAGGCTACCGCGAAGGAAAGCGGGCCCAATGTATGCGGAAAACCGAACACATTGGGCTGTCGCGAAGGTAACCGGGCCAGATGTATGCGAAAACAAACATGTCTTCCAAGGCACAACTCCAGCATGAAAATGAGCAGCGTGGCTAAAAAACAGAACATCGTCTTTTCATTTATTTAACATATTTTAACGGAAAACCGAACACAATTGGACTGGGTAAGCCACGTAAGCCAAATGTAATCGAAAAACCGAACACAATTGGAAAGGGTGCACCGCGTAGGCCAAATGTAATCGAAAAACCGAACACAATTGGACTGGGTGCACAGCGTAGGCCAAATGTAATCGAAAAACCGAACACAATTGGACTGGGTACGCCGCTTAAGCTGAATGTAATCGAAAAACCGAACACAATTGGACTGGGTACGCCGCTTAAGCCGAATGTAATCGAAAAACCGAACACAATTGGACTGGGTAAGCCACGTAAGCCAAATGTAATCGAAAAACCGAACACAATTGCTCCGAATGTGGTCGGTTTTTCGCATACATTCGCGGGTCGTATTAGTCTTTATACCAGATCTGGACTTTGGAGCGACCCTATATACTCATAGTACATAATTCGCTGAGATCCTCCGCTTGCTACAGGGCGAAATTTCCCCTTTTCCACCAAGCATGCGGCTGTATTTAATGACTGTAGTGGTATGTATTTTAAGCTCTCTCGCTGCATCACCCGGACGAAGAACACGATGGTGACGGATGGCTGACCGCATCAAATCTCGTTCAATTTTAGAATAGGATTTCTCTGTTTCCTTATTTGTAGTTCCTGCCGACAAATAAGGAAACAGAAGGTTCCGCAGCGCGGAAAGGATGAAAGACGGATTTTCTTTCATCTCATCCAGCGATATATATAGTACCATACATTCCTGTGACTGCAGGAAAAGCCCCCGGTTCAGGTACATCCTGATATTTACTCCGATCCGTGCCATGTGAGCCAAAATCCATAATCTCAAAAGCAATACGCGAAGATCCGATCTCCCACAGTTTATCGACAAAGTAGGATCTGCCGCGCCAGGCTTTAACTTCATATTCCGGATGCAGTCCCTGAAAATGTCCGGCTAGCGTCCACCAAACCTGCTCGACAAACAAGCGGTTACCATAGCCATGCCCCCGCTTTAGCGCATCAATCCGCTCCCCCTTTCTTCGTTTAAGATGATCGCTCAACCATTGATCATCTTCCGTCGTAAAGCTCATATTCATCCCCTCATTCTGCAATAAAATTTGAATTTAAATCAAGTAGAAACGGCTACGCCGTCCTTGAAACGACGGTGCGTTTCAGCGAGAAATAGAAGGATAAGTTGTCATGCGCAGCATATAAATTCTTATATTTACACAAAACCCCGCCTCCTTCCGAATGGAAGAGAGACGGGGTTTTGTGTAAATATAAATAGTGTGTCCCTTTGGTCTGGAAACACAATACAAAAATGTCAATATAAAAATTATCCGCAGCAGACCAATGTATTCGTTTGTCCGCATACAGTTCGCACAACAAAACAACCCCCGCAAACTTATGCAGAGGCTGTTCTTGTGTTCTATCACTACCAGAGCTGATCTATTTCTTCACTGCCGGCTGCTTGACGAAAGCTTCCGCTTTGGCCAGCACCTCATCTTCTGTCGGAGCGCTGATGTAACGGCCGTTGATATAGACAAACGGGCGTTTGCCGCAAGGTCCGCAGTAGGAGATACAGCCTGTTTTGATCTCGGCGTCAGGCGCCATCTTCAGCAGCTTGGGCACGATGCTTTTCATTTTGATATGATTGCACTCGTCACATATTCTTATATCGTTAGCCATGAAGCAACCCTTCTTTATGTCCGTAAAATACGGGCGGATCAATTAGTGATCGCCATGATTTCCTTTAGACGGATTAGTAATAACGAAGCCTTCCTCAGGGAAGTAGAGATAATCAATCTTCACACCATCCAGCAGCGGCTGGTTCGGATCAAGAATAACATCGATTTCTTTGTCAGTGGAGATGACTACGTCGTTCTCCTTAGGCGTGTCCAGATCCAGGCCGTAATGGGCATGGTCACCGTGGGAATGCGTAATCGCTACGCGCAGTTTAAGCTCACTGTTGCCTTCAAGCTCCATAGTTTTCTTTATCACTTTAGCCGCATTGCGGGTAATTTTGACGTTCATTCGATTCCATCTCCCGGGCATCTATAGTTTAAATACTCAATAATTCATTTTAAGGAATATAGGATGTAAAAGCAACCATATTGCTGAAATACATCAGATAGAGCATTTAAAAGTGTCGTAAAACCGTCATCTTAGGCTCTTCAGCGCCGGGTATTTGCGGTCCATCCGCGAGACGAACCAGCCCATCAGCAGCATCGTCACCCCGATGTCATCAATGGGTATAAACGGCATGAAATCAGGCAGCACCCAGTACAGCAGCGCAGGAATGGTGAACAGTAGCTTGTCTCCCATCGCGACGTCCGGTGAAATGATATATTGCCAGGAGCTGCGGAATATATGAGACCATTGTTTGAGCGACAACAGTTTTCTGAATTTCATTGAGTAGTCCTCCCTGCTTCATTTGCTTATGTCATTAGAAAAGGGCACAGCCGCCAAGCACCTGTTGAAAGGATTGCGGCCATACCCTTTGCTGTTATCTTACGCAAATTTGCAGAAATCGTTTCATTTTTAACTAAAATTTGACCGGATCATCAATCCCGCTAACCTTTATTCCGTAACCTTAACATCGTCGATCCGGGCAGTGCTGGAATGCATCCGAATCCCAATTTTCCCTCCGGCCGGCTGCGCCGCCGTATCGGTCCACTGGATCAGCTGGGTACCGCCGGCAAAAGCCGTAACCGTAATGCCGCTGACCGTCACCTTCAGCTCCGTCCACTGTCCGGGCGTAACAGCAACATCGGCACTGCTTACCATCGTGAGTGTTCCGGCTGTTTTTTTGAACAACTCCGCTTTGTCGCCTGAATCATTCAGTCTGAACATGTAATAATTCGACGCATCCGCATACCGGAACAGCAATCCAGCGTTGCCGAAGGCATTCAGCAGCTTAATTTTGGCCGAGTACGTGTAGTTCCTCCAGGAGGCATCGCCTGTATAGGCTAGCGCTTCCCCTGATGACGATGTCTGCGTCAAAGCTTTCGTACCGTCATCCGCTACGCTCCATGCCCCGCCTGAAGTCGTCCAGCCGCTGTAATTGTTATCCTCGAAATCATCCTGAAGCAGGGTAACCGGCGGTGTGATTGTACCCCTGAACTCGAATACACCGATATCCGGCACGCCGTTATACAATGTGTTTCCGAAGTAATCGAGACCCCCGTTGCCTGCAACCACCGCCCCGGCATTGATCAGCGGAGAGGTCTGCGCCAGCTTATAACCGGCTGCCGAAGCGAGTCCTGTGGCCGTGCCTGGACTGACGAAGCCGGGATTGCCGGTGATTTTGTTAGGATCGCTGGGAACACCCGAATTCAGCCCGTAGAAGCTGTTGTGATCATACGTCATTCTTGGACTGTTCGTGTATTGACCGCTGGCAGCATTATAAAAGATATTATTCGTGTAATAGGCCATTCCTGTATTGCTCGCATGGGTCAGCGCCTTGTTCTGCGTTCCCGAACGGTAGATGATATTGTTGTAGACGTACAGATTGCCGCCGCCGTTCACCAGATGGAACACCCCGTTCGCATCCTTATCATTCTGGCTGATATTGTAGCGGAAGATATTATTATTAGTGTTGTTCATGACCAGCAGTGTGCCGCCCTCGTTGTTATAGCTATAGTTATACTGGTAGATACTATCGTGCACCTCAATGTCGAAGTCCCACGGCTGGCCGTCTCCGCCCAGCATCCGGGTATCGGAGGCCTCGTTGTACTGGAAAATAGCACCTTTGGTATAATAAGCCCACTGTGCCGCAACGACAGTGATATCCTCAAGGTAATTGACAATGGATGTATTGACCTCGCAGGCTTCTCCAATGGATTTCGTGTTGTTGTATTCGATCAGCGGCGAGGCGCTGGCTCTGACCAGGATGCCGTCCCGGTGGATCTTCTCCACCACATTGCCCCGGATCACCACACCCCGGAAGGCATCGAACTTATGAGTCCATGCATTATTGAAAAAAGCATCCGTCATCGTCTGTATCCCTGTATCCGCCACGTTGATAACTGTGTTATTCTCGATCAGAATATCATCCCAGGTGCTCTCGGTTGCGGTATTGGTTCCCCGGGCATGTACATTAATTCCGCCCGTTCTGCGGTCCGTACCAAAGATATCGTGGATGTCGAGATTGCGGATATAAATATGCCGGAAGTTCCCCGCCCCTGCTCCTTCGCCCACAACCAGCACACCGTTTCTCCGCATATCCGTGGGCTGCTGTCCGCTTGTAATCTCCAGATTATTGATCTCCCAGTAGGAGACATTGCGTAATCTGACCCCGAAGCCTTCACCGCCCACGGCGGTGTTGCCGAAATGTATCAGCGGCTTGGCTCCGCTGCCGTAGCGGTCTACTATGATCGGGTTCCCCTCAGAGCCTGAGCCCTGCAGATCAAGATACTGATCAGTCCACACGCCGCCTGCCTTCAAAAGAATCCGGTCACCCGGGCTGAAGGTAGTGCTGTTCACTTTGCCCAGCGTCTTCCAGGCTGCCGTTTCACTGGTACCGGAGCTATTGTCGCTGCCCAGGGCAGAATCGACGTAATACGTCGTCCCTGCGGCCGCTGCAACTGGACCTGACAAGCCGGATAGGAGACTGAACAGTAAAAATACGATCATGCCCAGCAGGGTGAGCCTGCCCGGCCTGCTTTGCCTTGAACTAGGTTTCACTTGGTTACTTGACATGTTAATCACTCTCCCGCAATTAGTTATAACGCAGCCAATGCTTCACCAAGCCAGGCCCCCTGCTGAACCAGCCCGCGCTGAAGTGCGGTGATATCTACCTTCCGGCTCTGGCTGTCCGTTCCGGCAGCCATCGCTGCCGCCATTCCCGCCGCCTGCCCCATCGCGAAGCAGTTGGGCATCACACGCAGCGAGCCTTGCACTACGCGGTCCGAGGAGGCTGCGCGTCCTGCCACCCACACATTATCTAGACCAACCGGCAGCATGCATCGGTAGGGAACGCCGTGGGATTCGCCGGGCGGCAGATGGTGAATATGCATGGCTCCGCTGCTGCGCGCCATATGGATATCGATGAAATAGCTATTGCGGGCAATATCATCCGGGAAGGACACCATATTCATGAAATCATCCTGTGTGAGAACATAATCGCCCACAATCCGCCGCGTCTCGCGGATGCCGATCTGCTCACCGGTGGACACGAGGTGGGCATGTTCAAAGCCGGGCACGTATGCCCGGAAGAATTCCAGCTGGCGGAGGACCAGCTTACGGCCTTCCACAGCCCCCCGGGTCAAATCCTCCGCTCTGGAGCCGTCGATGCCGAAGACATGGCCGAAGTTGACGCCGACCAGGTAATCGGCAACCCAGGACAGGCCAGAGACCGAATCCCGGCCCTGCGGCAGCTTCCCGTCCGCTTGGGCCTGCTGCACCGCCCGATGAATCTGATCGGTATCGCCGCATTCATTCAAATATTTCAGGAAGCGCTTTCGGTCCACATTAGCCAGCAGATAACACATCGTCGCCGCCTGAAGCTCACCCGCTTCCCCGCCTTTATGGAACGGCGCTCCTGCCAGGGCAGCCAGATCAGCATCGCCTGTCGCATCGATCACTGTCTTCGCCTTGATGAGGCTCCGGCCGGATTTATTGACGATAACTACACCCTGGACCTTGCGTCCGGTCTCGTCCATCACAGTCTGACTGGCAATGGTATGCAGCAGCACCCCGGCTCCGCTCTCTGCCACAGCATCGTCGTATACGCGCTTAAGCACCTCCGGATCGATAGGCACCCAGTCCAGCTCGGCGCCGAAACGTTCGCGGAATTCAGGCTCACATTCCGCTTTCATCTGTTCCAGCAGCTCAAGACCGATGCCGCGGACAACAGCCTTCTCCCCGTCACTGTAAGGACAGAAGGCCGGCACCAGGGCAACGGTGCCCATGCCGCCCAGGAAACCGCGCTGCTCAATCAGCAGCGTCCGTGCTCCGCTTCTGGCGGCGGAAATCGCAGCCGCCACGCCCGCAGGCCCGCCGCCTGCAACCAGCACATCCACTTCTTGCGAAACGGTGATTACTTCCGCAGGTAATCTAAACGTAGTTTCACTCATTACAATTCCTCCTTAATACAAGCCTATATAGATTGAAGTTGAATTGATTCCAATGGGGATGTTGTTCATTCCCTAGCCTAGTCTGCTCGTTCCTCACCCGTACCCTCTTCTACCGGCCCGGCTTTGTATTCACTGGGATTTCTCCCGCTGTATTTCTTGAACACTTTGGAGAAATACGCCCGGTCGGAGAAGCCCAGCGTGTAGGCTACATTCTCCACCGTCTCATGCGGGCGCGCCAGCATTGTGATCGCCATATTCATTTTGTACTGATTGACGTAATCGGTGAAATTGATGCCGGACAGCTTCTTGAAATAGCGGGAGAAGTAGCTGGCATTCAAATGCAGATGCTCCGCCATATCGGTCGAGGTCACCATCTGGTCCACATGCTCCTCCAGGAAACGGTCCACCTCCTGCAGCCGGATATCCTTCTCCTGCGCCGCCACGGGTGCCAGCGTATGCTGTCTCCACAGATTCCGCAGTTCCCGCTTGGTCAGGCGGGCCGCCTCCTGGATATGAACCGTCTGCTCCAGCTGGGTGAAGAAGTCCTCCTCGGCAAGGCCTCCGGCTTCAAAGGCCATCTGGCGCACAAAATTGCCGTAAACCTCCTTCACCAACCGGGGCAACAGCCTATCCGCGGTGACCTGCTGCGTCCATTGATTGACTGCCAGATCAATCCAGGCGGCCTGCCCCTCCTCCAGCGCCAGCGACAGCATCCCGCGTTCCTTATCTCCGCGCCATTCGGCCGTCTGCCCGAAATCCGCCTGTTCTTCAAGGACGGCAATAGGCGTAACCGCATGATAGAAGTTGTAATCGCGGCTGTCCATAAGCGTCTTATACAGCGAGTCGAAGTTCCGCAGCGGCACGGAAGCCCCGGAATAGAACCCCCGCAGGGTAATCTTGAGGTACTGCTCTACCTTGTCCAGCACCGATTGCATAAAATCAGTCAGCCCCGTTCCCGGGCAGCCGGGGTCAGCTATATTCCAGACCAGATAAATGTCTGCGTCCCTGCTCATAATCGGTGTAATGGAGGTTTCCCCGGCGGACAGCTCCAGCGCTATATTGTTCACGGCAAAATGAATCAGCGGAATATCCTTGTACCGGTAACGCTCGGTTACAGAGGCGGCATCCATATGGATAAACCCGTGGCGCAAATAAGGATGCTTCCAGGAGATCCCGAGGCGCTGTCCGAACTCCAGCGTCTGCTCCTGATCTGCTGTACCGGACAGGAGCTGCTTCAGGAAGCTCTGCTTCAGCACTTCCTTATTGCGCTCAATCGCCTGGCGGAAGGAATAACGCTCCAGCAGTTCTTCGCGGCTCTTGAAGCGGCTCATCGCTTTGCTTAAACTGCTCTTGAGCTGTTCAGGCGATAATTCATCCTTGATAAGATAATCATCCGCCTCCAATTGAATGGCCCGCTTCGAATAATGGAAATCCTCATAGCAGGTCAGGAAGATCAGGCGCACCTCCGGCTTCGTAATACGGAAGGCATCCGCCAGCTCCAGCCCGTCCATGCCAGGCAGGCCGATGTCGATAATAACGACATCCGGCAAAGCCGCATGAAACTGCTCCAGCGCATCTTCACTGCTGAAGGCCGAAGCTACCAGCTGCAGCTCCAGTCCCAGTGACCCGAGCAGATATTCTACATATTCCAGCATCGGGACATCATCATCAATCAGCATCAGGGTCATCAAGGGGGACCGCCTCCTTCTCACTCGTTACGGGGATATATAGGGTAAAAGTCATGCCATCATCATCTGTTCTTGCCTGTGCGCTCAGCCGCGCGCGGTATCCGTACAGCACCTGCAGCCGGCGTGCCGTGTTCACGAGTCCGACCCCTTTTTCCGGCCACAGAGCCGTGTCTTCATTTCCTTGCAGGCGGCGGTTCAGGCGCTGGAGCTTATCTTCCAGCATCCCCCGGCCATTATCGCTGATGCTGATCTTCAGCATATCGTCTTCAAACGCTGCCTCGAGCAGGATCGCCGGCTTCGCCGGACGTGCAGAGAAGCCGTGGCTGATGGCATTCTCGACAATGGGCTGCAGCAGCAGTCTTGGCAGCATAACCTCGCCCACCTTCTCATCCAGCACGCATTCAAAACCGATATCCAGGCGGTTACGGATCTGCATCACCTGCACATAGCTGCCCAGCACCTTGCACTCCTCCGCCAGCTCCAGCGGCTTATCTACATGAACATATACGCGCAGCAACTTCATCAGCGCATCGATCATCGCGCCATGGGACTGGTCACCGCTTAGCAGCAGATCCACCTTGATGGAATTGAGCGTATTCAGCAGAAAATGGGGACGGATCTGCGCTGCCAAGGCCTGAAGCTCCAGCAGCCGTTTCTCCTCCTGTTCACTCTCGACCTGCTGCAGCAGCTGATTCATATCATCCAGCATCTGGTTGAAGGCTGATGACAGCACCGCGACTTCATCCTTGCCCCGGACCGGAATCCGCACAGCGCGGTTGCCGCCGACATACTGCTTGACACTTGCCCGCAACAGACTGATCGGCTTATTGATATACCCGGCCCACAGCATGGACAGGATCAGAAACGCCAGGAAGAACAAACCAACGATCGAAATTGAAACCAGAAACTCGCGGTTGATATGGCTGTCGATGGAGCTGCGCGGCGTCTTGCTGGTGAGCAGCCAGCCCACTTTTGGAATACGGACCTCACTGACCAGCATCTGACTCTCCTTCGGGGTATCCGCTCCGCCCGTGACCGCGATACTTCTGCCAAGACCATCGGCCAGGGAGAGAATATTCGCGCTATTGCCCGTATCCAGCAGGGTATGAAAATAATGGCTTGGAATACCCACGTACAGCGTCGCCAGCTTCTCCTGATTCAGCGGATCGGTAATGAAGCGTACAGCGTAGTAATAGTCCGGTGCCGATGGGTCACCGCCGTAGGGGAACCATTGCAGTGAGATCTTCTCCTGCTCATTCAGCTTGCTGCTCTCCTGCAGAAGCTGCTCCGGCAGGCCCGAAAAGACGGGAATATTCTGGTTGCCGATCAGAATCCGGTTCTCCCGGTTAACCAGCATAATCTGCAGATCGGCATCCAGCGACTGAACGGACAATATATTGGCCGTGGTCTTGAGTTTATTGTAGTGGGTATACACTCCGTAGTTCCCGAAGTTCCCGGTGTTTTTTAAATAGCGCAGACTCTCCAGCACGGCCGGATCATAAGCCTCAGAGAAATAGACCGAGACAAACGAGATGCTGTCTACGGTTTTTTCAATTTGACTCCCGATAACCTTCAGCGTCTCCTCGCCTGAACGCGAGATTTTATCACTCACATTCTCTCTCACGGAGGTGTACGACCAGAAGGTAACGACAATAAAAGGCAGCAGGATCAGGATCAGGAACGTGAACTGCAGTCTGCGATGGAAAGAAAAACGGCTTAACCATTTCATAATGTATCCACCTTGTACTGTAATGTAAATTCAACGTCCCTATTATAATCCATAATCGCTGCCGCCTTTAGCTTCATTCATTATTTCTGGTTGGCCTGAACTACCTTCTCCACTTCGGCTGTCATTTCAGTCTTGACCTCATCGAAACTGCGGTTATCCAGCATAAAGCTGGCGAAGCCATTCTCCACAATCGCTTTCAGCTCACTCCCGTAAGGGACGCTGAAGGTATCCGGCATTTGAATATTCGGATCAAACAGGGTCTTGGACAGCGATGCGGTATCGATTAAATCTGTATTTTCTCCAAAGAAGCCGTTGATTAATTCCGTTCCGTCTACACCCTTGAAGGCTGGAATTTCTTTCGTGAATGTATAGGATTCCTTGGACATCCAGCGGATGAAATCATATGCAGCTTCCTTGTTCTCCGACTTCGCGCCCATCGCGAGCCCGCCGCCGGAAATATTCGTCATGCCCAGCTCTTCCGTATCCACGGAGCGCGGCAACGGAGCGTACATCGTCTGGAACTCATGCGGGAATTTCTCCAGATTCAGCGCCGCCCGGACAGCATAGCTTGGTACAGCGAGCATACTGGCATTTCCGGCAAAAAACTGCTGCAGCACATGATAGTTCGAAGCAAGCACATCGGCATACGGTTCAACGCTCTTATCTTCCTTCTCCATAGTGCGGCGGAGATTGAAGAAGTACTCGAAGGACGGATCATCGAAAATCGGCTTCAGATCTGCGCTCAGCTGCGGATGCGGCTTCTCGGTGTAAGCGATGATGTTCGGATATTCTCCCCAAGTGTGGAAGTACGTTCCGAAATGCTCGGGTGTCGTCAGCTTCTTGGCATACTCACGGAAATCATCCCAGGTCCAGCCCATCTCAGGCAGGGACAGCCCGGCTGCTTCCAGGTGATCCTTGTTAAAGACCGTCAGCCACTGAGTGGAGCTCGGCAGAATGCCGTATACCTTGTCATCCAGCTTCAGCAGCTTGGAATATTCATCCTCCGGTGTAATGCTCTCCTGCTCAAAGAAGGAGTTAAGCGGTTCCACAACACCGCGTGAAGCACGCTCCAGCAGTTCATCCTCATTCCCGGTCATGAATACATCGACCACTTCTCCGCCGGCTACGAGAATATCCAGCTTCTTCATGAAATCAGTACTGTCGCTATTCTGCACCAGTGATTCATATTCAACTTCCACTTTATCCTGGGATTCGTTATACGCCTGAACGGCCTGGTAGATCGGTTCTTCCGGTTTATCGGCCTTGAACGTGTAGAATTTGATCTTCGCCTTGCCTGCGGGCTGGTCTGTACTGCTGCTTCCGGCAGCCGGATCAGCCGAAGCCGGCGCATCGGTGGCGGCCGAATTACTGCTGTTGCCGTTCCCGCCGCATGCGGTAACGGAGAGCATAAGAATCATACTTGCTAATACTAAAGATAGTTTTTTCAAAGCAATTCCCCCTTGATTTGTTGTCTGCAGGCTCATTATACAATCTAAGGCCCGCGCACACCGTGTACAGCTTTGCGGTGTGCGCGTACACTTTTTTGACCTTCCGGTCCGGGCAGCTTTATCTACCCGGATACATTACTTTAACCCTTGACTCCGCCGATGGCAATGCCGTCAATGACTTGCTTTTGCAACGCCAGGAACAAGATAAGCAGCGGCAGAATTGCAGCTACGGAAGCCATCATCATGACGGAGATTTGTGTACCGAACTCTTCCTTGAAGAATTGCATCCCCAGCGGTATAGTATACAGCTTGGTCGAATTCAGCATAATCAGCGGTCCCTGGTAATCATTCCACGTCCAGATGAACTTGATAATCCCTACCGTAGCCAAGATCGGCCGGCTTAGCGGAAGAACAACACTCCAGAAGATCCGGAAGAATCCGGCACCGTCGAGCTCGGCAGCTTCCAGCATATCATTATGAATACCGATCATGAACTGGCGCAGCAGGAAGGTGAAGTAACTGGAGAACATCCCCATCAGGATGAGCGCTGCATGCGAATCGTAGAGTCCCAGCTCCTTGATCATAATATAGCGTGGAACGAGTGTCGCCTGCTCCGGGATCATCATGAAGGCCAGCATCAGGGTGAAGATCAGAGTTCTGCCCTTGAAATCAAGCTTGCTGAGCGCATAACCGGCCATGGCTGAAATCACAATTGTGGCAATCGTAGAGATTAGGGCAATTTTAAGCGAATTCATATAAAATAGTCCAAACGCAACGTCGCCCATCCATACTGCCTTAAAGTTAGCGATCAGATTCCAGTCCGTCGGAATCCATTGAATCGGGAAGGTCCATACCTCCTTCTCCGTCTTGGAGGCGGCGGACAGCATCCAGACCAGCGGCATCAGAAAAAATACCGAGAGCAGGGCGAACAGGGCGGTAAAGATCAGATTGCCGGGTTTTAATTTTCTGTTTGTCATTGCCTTTAGTTCCTTTCGCCGTAGACTAATAATGGACTTTGCGGTTCTGTGTCATCCAGGTAATCGACGTAACCAGCATGATGATGAGGAACAGCACCCAGGACATTGCCGAGGCGTAGCCCATTTTGAAGCGCTCGAACCCTTCCTCATAAATCTGGTACACGATGACCGTACTGGAATAGTTGGGACCGCCGTCCGTCAGGAACTTGATCATGTCGAAGATTTTGAAGGACGAAATCGTACTGGTGATCGCCAGGAAAAAAGTAGTCGGACCCAGCAGCGGCAGCGTAATCCGCCGGAACTGTCCGATCCCGCTCGCACCGTCAATCGTTGCGGCTTCATACAGTTCTTCCGGAATATTCGTCATGCCGGCCAGGAAGATGATGATTTGATAGCCCAGCAGCTGCCAGACGTAAATAATCATAATGGCGATCAGCGAGAAGCTGGTATCGACCAGCCAGCGAGGCGGCTCGGACCATCCGATCTGCATCAGAATCTGGTTGATCGGTCCTTTGGACGGGTGATAAAGCGCCTGCCAGACGGCGGCAATCGCGACGGTTGAACAAATGTAGGGCACGAAGAAGGCTACTTTGAAAAAGGTTTTGGCATACAGCTTCTTATGGATCAGCGCCGAGAGCACCACCCCCAGCAGCATCGTGACCGGCACCGTGCCGATCGTAAACAGCACGTTATTCTTCAGTGCCAGCAGGAAGCGGTTATCTCTAAACAGTTCGACGAAGTTGTCCAGCCCTACAAAGTGAATGGCGGACAAGCCTCCAACCAGATTCCACTCCGTCAAGCTGAGGAAAAGGCTGAACAGCAGCGGGAACACGGCGATGACCAGCATACCGATCACTTCGGGAGCGATAAAAAGCCATCCGGCCAGCTGCTCCCTTCTTTTGCGTGTCCAGTACGTTTTGGGCTCAGCCCCGGCTGTCTTACGGGTAACAGCAGATTCACTCATTGCATTCTCTCCCCTGCAGTTTCAGCTTGAATGTCCGGCAGATAGCCGCCTTCTTCCCGCAGGCGGCCGCGCAGACGGGCGACATCAACGGCATGTACGTCGCCGCCGGTCTGAGCGGCAGCCAGTGCTGCCGCGAGCCCGGCTGCTTCACCCATCGCCAGGCAGACCGGCATCACCCGGACACTGCCGAGCACCCTGCGGTCGCAGGAGATGGAACGGCCGGCGACCAGTACATTGCGCAGTCCGCGCGGCGTAAGGCAACGGTACGGAATGCCGTGCGATTCGCCCGGACCGTAGAGCGTGATGGATTGGCTGGACCCGGCGCCGCTCTGCTGCTCCTTCTGTGTGCCGTGCACATCGATGAAGTAGCTGTTGCGGCAGATCTCATCTTCAAAGCTTCTGCGGGAAATGTAGTCTTCCGCCGTCAGGACATAATCGCCGGTAATCCGCCGGGACTCCCGCGTTCCGATCAGCGTGCCCGTGTTCATGACCACCGCATTGCCGAAGGCCGCGGGGTGGACAGCGGCGAGCATGTCCCTGTAGGCACCTGCCATCTTGCGTCCTTCTACCAGCGCCCCGGATACAGAGAAGGGATTCGTGTTATCGACTCCCCAGAGATGTCCGGCATTGAAGCCTACGGCACGCGGAGCTACCATATTGTTGCACAGATGCGTATCCGGAATGGCCGGGTATTCCCCTGACCGGACCACCTCATGGATCGGGCTGTGCGGGTTCTCCGCATGCAGCTTCGGCCCGTTCAGATACGCATAGTCATCCACGTTGCCGAGGATGAAGCAATGGGTGGCGGGCTGAAGCTCGCCGGTCTCTTCGTCCCCTTGCTGGTACTCGGCCCCCGCCCAGGCAGCGACATCGCCATCCCCTGTGCAATCGACATAGACGGCTGCGCGGAAGGCCTGCAGGCCGCCTTTGTTCAGGAGGAGGAGGGTGGTGATGTTGCCGCTATCGTCTCTCTCCACATCCGCGAGCGAGGTCAGGAACAGGATATGCGCCCCCGACTCTGTTACGAGATCGTCATAGACCACCTTGAGCTTCTCCGGCTCAATCGGCACCCAGTCCATCGCCTCCTCCCGGACATGCGGCATTTGCGACTTTAGGGTATTGAATACCTTGGCCGCGAGACCACGGTAGACCATCTTCTCTTTATCCGAGAATGGGCACCAGGCCGGCACCAGGCCGGAGGTTCCCATTCCGCCCAGGCTCCCGGTTGCTTCGACCAGCAGCGTCCGCGCCCCTTCTCTTGCCGCCGCAGCTGCGGCAGTGCAGCCCGCAGGTCCGCCTCCGACTACAATGACATCGTAGGAGGAATTGAGCGGGATCTGTTTACTTTTCAGCGTATACGTATCGTTCTCCATGTGGCCCTCACTTTCCCGGCGGCCGGCCCTCTTTCCGTGGAGCCGTCCGCCACTCTTCTATACACTAATTTTAGCAAGAGACATTTGCGAGTACGGTATAGCTTTCATACGCCTTGATGTGCATTATTTTGACTATAAAATGCGTAGGCGGGAGACTCATGGGGTTGGGGTTGGGGTTGGGGTTGGGGTTGGGGTTGGGGTTGGGGTTGGGGTTGGGGTTGGGGTTGGGGTTGGGGTTGGGGTTCGAAGTGGAGCCGGAGTTCGAGTTGGTGTAGGCCGTGGAGTAACATTGGCACTTTGTGTGTGGGTGTGGGTATGTGGAGGAATGGACGTATGTATGCTCTGCGTGCGTGCATAGTATTTGCGTTTACTAGCGGAATCTCAGTCCGGTTCAGCTAGTGATGAGGACTGAGATTCCGCTAAATGATGGAATCAGGCGAAATCGCCTGTCAAACGGACTCAGATTCCGTTAAGTGTCAGAATATCCCCCATCTTAAGCCCGAATGACCAAATTAACGGAATCTCAGTCCGCTTCAGCCTCATTATTAGGTTTTTTCGTGAAATAAGCGCTTCTCAGTCCGCGTCTCTTCATTAGAGCAATCGCTCCTGCATCACCAGTAACCAATTTTGGCAAGCCACTAACCAACCGGCTGTCTCCGGAATAATTAGTCTAACTCATTCGTCCATCTAATCCACTTCCGGCGGAATCAGGGGAGTTTAGCTACTCATTTACTCACCCAGCCCACTCCAAAGCGGAATCAAGGGATTTTTGCTCCTCATTTTTACTCACCCAGCCCACTCTCCAGCGAATACAAAAAGAAACCGCCCCTTAAGCGTCGGGGGCCAGCCCACCCGCTCTTTAAGGAACGATATCTTTGTGCGTTTATTATTGCGCTTATTATTGCGCCAATTATACGGGTCCATGGACCAGATTTGTCTCCAACTGGCAATACAATAGAAAAAGGATACAGCCGCGGAGGATCGATAGGGAGGATTGCGGCCGTGCCCTTTGCTGCTATCTTACGCAAATTTGCAGACATTGTTTCATTATTATTTCAAATTTGAGAGTATCGCCCCGAGTATGAGTCCGGTCTCCAGGGCCATATCCTCAAAATCAGCCGCAGGCAGCGGATTCTTGCCTATGCCCAGCTCTACCGTGAATCCCGGCTTGCGGAAGCGCTGGATGAACCAGTCCTTGTATCCGGCATCGCTGCCGGTCAGCTCGACGGCCCGGTAGCCGCTCACCGCCGCAAGCCCTGCTGCCCACCGCTTACTCTCCGGCGGCTCGTAGCCCCGGTAGTTCCAGTAAATCTCTGCACCCTGGCTGTGCAGGGATACGGCCGCATCGCCGGGAATCCGCTCGGCCAGAGCAGCCAGCGCCGCTGCCTCCGGCTCACAGAGCGGCGCATGCCCGCTGTAATCCCGCGGAGCCGGACCGGGAACCTGCCTCCGGTCGCGCTCCTCTTCCCAGTGGGCGGGGAACTGATCGCCAAGATCCACACCGCGGATGTTGGCCTTCCAGTGGCGGAAGCTTCGCCTGCCGCTGTTCCATTTCGTCAGCGCGGCATAATAAGGATGATCCGGCATCGCACCTTCCTGCACCAGCTCGACGCCATCGGGATTCGCCATCGGCACCGCCCATAGCGTCCAATCCCGGTGCCAGTCCGCCGGCTGATGGCCATGCCACGCGCTGCCTGAAGCAAAGGCTGCTGCGTATTCTTCAATGAAGCGCATCAGCGAAGGCGCGGTCAGCCATTCATTGGCATGCAGCGCGCCATTCACATGCAGATGCCGTGAGCCGCTGCCGATCCGCAGCAGAATGATTGGCTTGCCGAGCACGCTGGTGCCGATGGCTTCTGTGCTGACAAAGGGATATTTGCCCGCCAGCCTGGCGGTATCCGTCTCCAGGTCAGCCGGCCCGTATTCACCGCGCAGATAGACTTCCTCACGGCGGACTGCAGCTGGTATTACAAGCACCTTGCCCGGCAGGCATATACGCCCCGAGCTTACTCCCGGATTCAGCATTTCCAGTTCGTCAATTCCCACACCGAACAGGGAAGCGATGCTGTATGCATCGTCCCCTTCCTGCACCGCATAACGCTTTCGCGGAGCAGAGGGCAGGAACAGCACCTGCCCCGGATATAAATAAGGCTGGCTTCCAGCCCATGGATTCCCTTGAATGACATGCTCCGGTGTCAGTCCGTGTCTTGCGGCTATACGGCTTACGGTATCTCCCCTGCGGGCAATATATTGCTGCATATGTCTCATCCTCCCGGCCCTCTTGAGCCGCCGTCCCCTCCAGCCTGTCCGGATATCTCCGCGAATACAGGCGGGACTCAGCCCTAGCCTAGTATATGAGCAGCAGCTCCATGTCATGAAAGATTTGAACATACAAAAAGCCGGGAATCCCGCTCCCGGCTTGTAACATCCGCCCCCGTGATGCCTGAGGGTTTGTCCCTATTCAATTCACCACTGAGAGCATCCCAGCCTACATCGAGGATACCTGCCATACTACAGGGGTACGGCTAATTTGCTCGCCAAGCCAGTCCCGGGCGATCCGCTGGAACATCTCAGCATCGCCGCTGCAAAAGAATTGGTGGATCGGGCTTTCATCTCCGCGCGCCAGCTGGCCTTTGTCATACAGAATAGTGCTGATCTCCCGCGCAGTCTCGTCTGCCGAGCTGATCAGCTTGACTCCCGGCCCCATCACTTTACCAATCGGCTCGACCAGGAACGGATAATGGGTACAGCCCAGAATCAGAGTATCAATCGGCTCGTATTTGATGCCGTTCAGTGACTCTGCTACGGCAAGGTGACTCTCCTCCGAGCGGAATAATCCCTGTTCTACAAAGGGAACAAGCGCCGGGCAGGCCTGGCTGACCACCTGGACGAACGGTGACAGTTGCTTCAGCGCCGCCGTGTACGCTCCGCTTTTGATCGTACCGATGGTGCCGATGACGCCGACCCGGCCATTCTTGGATGCGCTGATGGCTGCGCGGGCACCGGGGTGAATGACTCCGATCACAGGAATGGCTACCTTGGCGGAGATATAATCAAGAGCTGCCGCTGTTGCTGTATTGCAGGCAATAACGATCATTTTAGGATTAAATTGAATTAAGTAGTCCACGATTTGTTCAGTGAACAATTTCACTTCCTCAGTCGAACGGGGTCCGTACGGAGCTCTCGCCGTATCGCCGAAATAGATGATTTTCTCCCTCGGGAGCTGTCGCATCACTTCTTTGACAACGGTCAATCCTCCCACACCTGAGTCTAATATAGCTATTGCTTGCTGCACGAACACACCGCATCCTTTAACTTGTTTTGTGTAGCTTATGTAAGGCCGGAATAAAGTGTACCAGGATTTCAGCCCCAATTGCAGATAATACCCCATTTACCGGCTTAGTTCAAGTAAGGGATTCATCAGGCACAGCCCCGGACCGGAACAAGCCAGACCTGGAGAGGGACAGGAACGGCAAAAGCCGCCTTCCGCCTGTCTGCGGAAAACGGCTCCTCTATTGTTTGGTCAGCTTAAGAAAGTTCGCCTTCGCTTTTGCCGTCAACAGCATCTTCAGCTGCAGCAATACCGGTGTCTGATTCAGCTTCAATCTCAGCTTCGATCTCAGCTTCAGCGGCTTCCTCTTCCAGCACAGCTTCCACAGCATCCTCAGCAATTCCGCTTACGGTAGCCGTCTTAGCTTCTTCAACTGTATCCGTGGCGGCTTTGCTCCATTCTTTGACTTCACTGACGACCGACACTACAGCTTCTTTGGCCTTGCCGTAGATCTCTGTAGTCTTCTCACTGGCCTGAACAGCGATTTCCTGGACCTTATCGACCGCTTCAGTCGTTCCTTCGGCAATATCCTTACGGAGCTCCTTACCCGGTTTAGGGGCGAACAGCAATGCTGTCACCGTTCCGACCACACTGCCGGCAAGCACACCCCAGAGCAAGCTTTTGGTATCCTTTTTCATCATCAATCTCTCCTTTGGATTCAAAGTGCCTCTGCCCGGCCGCCCGGGCGATCGCCTAGTTCTGGTATATCATAAGCATAGAGAGTTTGTCCTGTGACTGATCATTTGGAGTTTTCCGAAGTTTTCTCCTTTTTGCTTGGAGTGATTGCATAACGGCAGCATTGGCCGCCTTCCGCCATACATTCACTGCGGGTAACCGTCGCATCCAGCAATTCCTCGAACAAATGCTGCTCGCACTGGCAGGCCTTGCGGTACTGGGTAGCGACCTGGCGGATTGGACAGTTATATTCCCGCATCACATACGAACCGTCCTCTTCCTTGCTCCATTCCGCCATATACCCCCCGGCATTCTGAATCGCTGACAGTTCGGCAACACGCTGCTCCAAATCGCGGTTCTGCATCATCGGGGTGTACTGGGCAAGCATACGCCGCCTGCGGCCTTCAAAAAGCACATTAACCGCATCCAGCCCGCTCCCGTGATCCAGCTCCCGCAGCAGCTCCAGCGCCAGATTGTGATAGCTTTTGGGAAAATGATCTTCCGCCCGTTCGGTAAGCGAGTATACATGCATAGGACGTCCCATGGCCTGGCGCACCACCTTGGTCTTTGCAAGCGACTCCTGCTCCAGTTGAAGCACATGACGGCGGACGCCCATTTCGGTAATGCCCAGCTCTTCCGCCAGAGCGCCGATGGTCAGCGGCCCTTTCATCTTCAGCAGCGTCATAATCATCCGCCTTGTCGAACCGCTTTCCTGACCCTTCTTCGCCATAAAGGACCTCCTTTCTGTCTCACTACATACTTTATGTTATGACTGAACCGTTACTTCAATTCCCAGCTCCCGGTCCAGATAGCCGCGCACCTCGGAGGCGAACTGTTCCAGCACACTTGGCAGCACCAGCGTCAGCGGGTGCAGCGCCTTCCGTTCCCACACATAATAGTCCTGAACCAGAGGCTTGCGCAGGGCTACCAGCGAGGTCAGCTCAGGATAAATCCCGCTGTTACCCAGCACCTTTTCCTCATGAATAATGGAAATAATATCTTCATAGCTCCCGGCATCCCGCATAATGAACCCGTCGATCAGACAGCTGCCCACATCGGTAACCACTTCTACCGCCAGATGCAGGCAGCGTTCCTGAACAAGACCGAGTATCGTACTGCCATCCCAGGAAGAAGCCGCGTGCCGGAGACCGTTATTCAGATCAGGGATTTGATCAAGTATCGTTTCAATTTGCTTCCGGTTGACATAATACACAGATGACCCTCCACCCTACGGTTATTTGTCCTGCCACTCCATAACTGCCGCTACTTCCCTCGTTTGCCCCGGCGCTTCAGCCAGAACAGCATAATGAAGCAAGCCGCAAAAAAAACAATCAGATACGTTAACGCTTCCATCGGATACTCAAGCTCACGCATAACCGTCACCGCTTTCCGTACTTAATGGGTTCCAGCCTTGCAGATCATTTGCTGCCTAAATCTCGTAATCCACAGCCACAGAAACATCCTTGACTTCGTTAATGTGGGCGATAACTTCCTTGTGGGCCGGATGAACCTGATAAGCCTGCAAATCTTCCATGGAGGCTACAACGGTAACCAGGGCGATATCATACGAACGCTCGGAGTGAATCAGATCAGCCCCTACTTCAATAGAAATAAGCTGCGGAATTCTTCCTTCCATGTTGCGTAGAACGGCTACTGTCTCTTGTACTTTGTCGGGGGACCGGTCCTTTAATTTGAAGAATACAATATGCTTGATCATCTATCTCGCTCCCAGCTCATGATTAATATATATTTGATTACTAAAAATATATCATAAACAGCAGCATTACTGAAAGAAACTTAGCGCTGCACGAAACGAAGGCATTTGATCTGGACGAAAGCATTAGTGTAATGTTAAAGTCATATACAGCTAAACTAGAAGAATTACCACTTCATTAATTCAGTATATCGGAGGAATTATGCCTAAGAATCAGCAAGAACCACATAAAATTCAGGCCTGGTCTCTGATCAACCGCAAATATCTTGGACAAGGTGTACGTGTCAAAAGATTTCGCCGGCCAAAGCGCAGCCAGATCCGCAACCGCGTTCTGCTGGCCATTCTGATGGCTAGGGACATGAAGCTCTCCAGACTTGCAGAAGAGCTCTCCGTTTCCTCGCGCAGCGTAAGCGCATGGGTGTATGAAGGCCGCATTCCCTCCAGAACCAATCTGGACAAGGTCTGCCGCCTGCTCGGTTATCCGTCCCATATCTTGTTCAATGAAGCTCTTCTGCGGCAGAGTCCGATTGTGTGCCAGCCGACCCCGTCCCGTTTCATGAAAAGAACGATTGCCCGTTCACCGCAAAGCAATGCCATCCTGACCGGACTCTGCATGGTGTATGATTTCTCAGTAACCGATGTCAGCATCTGGATCGGTGTCCATCCCGGCACGTTCCGTAAGTGGCTGCACCAATGCCATCTGCCTACCCCGGCGCTGCAGGAGAAAGCCGAGAATTTCTTCCGGATTCCGCGGCATATCCTGTTCGCCGATTGTGAGCTTCACTAGTGTAACCGCCTGAATAAAACGTCTGAATAAGGCCCTCCTCCTGTTTGGAGAAGGGCCTCTTGCTGCGCTCCTGCACCTGTTTATTTTTTGCGAGCGAGAATGTATCTTAGTATGTATTCATGGGTCCCGCCCTGTGGACTCTCCAGCGGTTCAGTAAATGCCCCCGTCTCCAGAATCTCTGTACCGGCAAAATGCCCCCTTAAATCGCTGTCGCTGAAAAAATGGGCATACTTATCTGCCTTGTATTCATAAGTGCCCGGTTCAAGCTCCGTCCCACACCCATAATTGGGATCTTCATCGGAGAAGCTGGTGAAATAGAGCAGCCCTCCGGGGCGCACCTGCTCAAGACACGCTTCAATCAGCCTGCGGCGGTCATCCGCCAGGAATAGATGCAGCACGTCATAGCAATACACGGCATCCACCGGATGTTCAAGCTGCGGCTGCAGAGCAGATCCTGCGATAAAGGTTGTCCCGGGATCCCATTCTGCGGCCAGCTCCAGCGCGGCTTCACTTAACTCTATACCGTAAACGGTAAATTCAGGGGCAAACACTTTGGTGTTCCGCCCGTAACCGGCACCCGGAACCAGGACGGAAGACGCCTCGTTTTCCATAAACCTCTGTTTGGCCCACCCGGCGGACGCACTGGGCCGGCTCCCCCAGATCATCCCCTCCCGGGCAAACCGCTGACTCCAATACTGTGACATAACACTTCCTTCTTTCTATCCAGGAAATTGTGATGCTGTACCTTTGGCTCCCGGCTCAGCGGCGCTTACTGCGCATAGCATTCAGCAGCGTCACACCGGCTTCACCGCTGGAAGTATAATAATCGTACTCCGGAGACTCTTTGGCGTACAAGGCGATTTTACCCTCTGCATCATAGTGGACTCCCCAGCCGTACTTCTTGGGCAGCATGGAGGCCCGCAGGCAAGGATGATTCTTCGTGAACAGCTCTGTCCAGATCTCTTCCCGGCGGGCGTCCCGCTCTTCTTCGGGAATTCCTTTGTGCCGTACATGGACCTGATACAGCAGCTCTTCATGGTTATAGTGGTAAGGCGCTCCGGCCAGCAGCTGGTATTGAATGACATGAGCGGGCGGAAGCGGCCGTCCCGAGACCGGGGTTATGCCAATTTCTGCCGGGCAATCTTCAGCAACAAGGATAAAAGTATCGGTATAGCTCATTTAGAAGCCTCCTTCAGCTGCGGAATATCTTTTCCTCTATCATAATTCACTCCGCTGCATCAGGCAAAGTCAATGAATATGGCAAAACGGCTGGTCCCCTGTATCCCAGAGAATCAGCCGTCTTGCGGCAGAGCATCTATGAAGTTAACGGTCTACCAGCTGGACTTGGTGATACCGGGAATTTGTCCCTGGAGTGCGAGCTCGCGGAAGACGATCCGGGATACATGGAATTTGCTTAAGTACCCCCGTGGTCTGCCGGAGACGGTGCACCGGTTTTTTTGACGGGTAGCCGAGGAATCACGGGGCAGCTTCTGCAGCGCCATATAATCTCCCGCCGCTTTCAACTCTCTGCGTTTGTCCGCGTATTTCGCCACCAGCTCCTGCCGCTTCAGTTCCTTGACAACCTTCGATTTCTTAGCCATTGTATGGATCAGCCTCTCTTCTTCTTATTCGTTCAGCGCCGCACTCAGAGCTGTAAGATTCTGGCGCATAACGCCCAAGTAATCCAGATTATCCCTGATATCTTCCTCCGTCAGTCCTTCAATCGGATTCAGTACGGCTGTCTTGGCTCCAATTTCCTGGGCAATAGTGTCAGCCACGCCGGAGGATACCAGAGTTTCGAAAAAGATCGTTTTTACGTTATTCGCCTTGGCAAATTCTACGATCTCTGCCATTTGAGCAGCGGATGGCTCCTGCTCCGGTGACAGCCCGGCGATAGGCACTTGAGTTAAGCCATATTCACGGGCCAGGTATCCGAAAGCGGCATGCTGGGTAATAAAGTCCTTACGTTTCGTATCCTTCAGCCCGTCTTTGAACTCCTGGTCCAGCTGCTGCAGCTTGGCGATATAGGCTTCGCTATTCGTTTTGAAGGCTGCTGCATTCTCAGGCGAGGCTGCGGATAAAGCCGCTTCAATCGTGCGGACCTCCTGGATCGCCATAGCCGGGGCGAGCCACACATGCGGGTCAAGGCCGCCGTGATCATGGCCTTCTCCGGCATGTGCTTCTTCCCCATGTTCATCCTCGTGATCATGTTCGTGGTTGTGATCAGCCTCTCCGGACGCTGTGCCTTCTTCATGGGCATGCTCATCCTCATGCTCATGCTCATGGTCATGTCCCTCTTCCTCTTCCGTTCCTTCCATGATTTCCAGCCCTTTACTGGCTTCTACGGTAATCAGTTTGCTGCCGGAGGCCCCGTCTACAACCTGCTGCGCCCAGCCTTCCATACCGGCTCCGTTATAGACAAGCACATCCGCCTCGGAAATCTCAGCCATATCCTTAGCGGTCGGCTCCCAGTCATGCGGCTCGGTTCCAGCCGGAATCAGGACTTCCACATCCGCAAGATCACCGGTAATATTCTTCGTGAATTCATACATCGGATAAAAGCTGACCTTAATATTCAGCTTGTCTGCCGCAGGTACGGTTGTAGCTGCAGCCGCTGAGGACGGTGCGTTAGCAGCGCTGCCGGTAGAGGCAGCATTGCCTGCAGTATTGTTTCCGCAGCCGGAGACAATAAGCATAGCGGTGAGAGACAAGGCAGCAAGGTGGCGGATTCTGAATTTGGACTTTGATTTGGAATTCATCATATTTTTCGGAGACCCCTTTTCTTAAATGGTTGTAGATTTATGAATGTTGCGGCGGTTTTTCAATGTAATCAGCCGTTGTACGGCTATGGCACTCAGCAGAAATACGAGCAGAATAAGCGCAATCGTGCCTCCAGGAGGCGTGTTGATATAATACGAAGCCGTCAAGCCGCTAAAAACACCGGTTAATCCGACACCGACAGAAATCAGAATGGCTGCGGTAAAACCGGACGCAATCCGCAGAGCAATGGATGCCGGAAGCACTATTAGCGCGGATACCAGCAGCACGCCTACAACAGGCATTGCAGCGGCAACAGTCATGCCGGTAAGAACCGCGAAGGAGAAGGACAACAACCCTGTATGAACCCCGCCGATGCTGGCGGTCTCCTCGTCAAATGTCAGGCTGTACAGCGGCCGGCGCAGAACAATGAAGTAGACAAGTCCGGCGGCGGCCACGATAGCAATCAGCTTAAGCTGGGTATCACTCACGGCAACGATGGAGCCGAACAAGTAAGAGCTGAAGCTCTTGGTCAGGTTCTGCTTCAGGCTCATCAGCATTACGGCCAGCGCCAGACCGGAGGTCATAATGATAGCTACCGGAAGCTCACTGTATGTACGGTAAGAACGGCGCAGCTGCTCGATAACCAGCCCTCCGGCTACGGCCACAGTGAATCCGCTGATGGCCGGGTTCCACTGCAGGACTGATCCCAGCGCCACACCTGCAAGTGAGACATGGGACAGGGTGTCCGCCATCAGCACCTGCCTGCGCAGCATCAGATAAACGCCAAGCAGCGGACCAATAATGCCAATCAGGCCTCCTGCCCAAAATGCACGCTGCATGAATTCGTAACCAAGCATGTCCAGCCCTCCTGTTCCTGCCGTTCCAGGCTGATCACCGTATCCAGATAGGATCTTGTCTCTTCCAGGCCATGTGTAACCATAATGACGGTGCGGCCATGCTGGCTGACATAATGCCGCATCAGCTTGTAGAAGCCGCTGCGGCTGGCTGTATCCATGCCGGTTGCCGGCTCATCGAGCACCAGCACCTGCGGCTGCTGGGCCAGCGCCCGGGCGATGCAGATCCGCTGCTTCTGCCCGCCGGACAACTCGCCGATTCTGCGGTTACGGTACTCCCACATATCGACCTGACGCAGGCTGCTCTCCACCAGCGCTTCCTGTTCCTTCGTGAAGCGGCGGAACAATCCCAGCCTGGAGTAGCAGCCGGAACGGACCAGCTCGATGACCTTGCTGGGAAATCCGGCATTGAAGGAGGCGACTTGCTGCGGCACATAGCCGATCACCAGCCCGCCCCCGCCGGCAAGCTCCTTGTTCAGGGAGACCGTTCCGCTCCAGGGCTTCAGCAGGCCCAGCATAAGCTTGAGCAGCGTGGTCTTCGCCGCCCCGTTCGGGCCGGTGATCCCGATGAACTGTCCGGCTTCAATATCCAGCGACAAGCGGTCAATGACCGGCTCGTTCCCGTAGCCGAACACAACATCCCGCATGGATGACAAAATCATAGTGTATCGTCTTCCCTTCTTCATTCAACTTCAGATGGAGCACCGCAAAGTCTATTCACAGGCAACAGCAGTAGATTTAATCGTAATAATTACGTTTTAACTCTATTGATATTATCGTAATATTTACGATCTGTAAACCCAAAACCGGAATTTAATCGTAATTAAACTCATTAGCCCCGTAATCTAGGCAGTAAAAAGCCGGAACCGACAGTCTCGATTCCGGCTCTTCCGCGAATTTAGATGCTCGTCCTGCATTCCACCATAACTCCAGATACCCGTCTTCCATTCCACCCGGATATAAATGCCCTGTATCACCCGAGTTCAATTCTTAAACCCTAACCTTCCGCCCGCTGCACGCTTCTCCTCAGCTGTCTATTCCTGCCCAGCAGCAAGCAGCTCCTCTGCCGGCCATGGCAGCGGATTGTTGAACTCGTTCCAGTCCAGCTGCATTTCTTCCGCGCTAAGCAGGCAGCGGTCCAGCCGGGCTTCAATGTCTGCACGGTTCATGCTGACACCGATGAACACGATCTCGTTCAGCCGGTCGCCCCACTGATCGTCCCACTTCGCCTTGACATCCGGCTCACTGGCCAGCACCTCCAACTGCTGGTCCTCCGGCATCGTCGCCAGCCAGTAACCGGCCGGACCGAACTGAATGGACGGTCCCGCCTGACTGATGGTTGCGGCCAGATCCCCGCGCGCGGCCAGCCATACCAGACCTTTAGCCCGGACTACCTCGGCCGGCCAGTTGCTGAAGAAGAAGCTCAGCCGCTGCGGATGGAATGGCGTTCTGCGCCGGTAGACAAAAGAGGTGATGCCGTATTCTTCCGTCTCCGGTGTATGCTCCTCCTTGCCAAGCTCCGCGATCCAGCCGGAGGACAGACTGGTCTGCTCGAAATCAAACAGACCTGTATTCAGGATCTCTGAAGGGTCAACCTCCGCATTAACCGTGCGGATGATCTTCGCGCGCGGTTGAAGCCTGCGCAGCACAGCCTCCAGCTTGTTCAGCTCCTGCTCTTCCACCAGATCGCATTTGTTCAGCAGCAGCACATCGCAGGTCTCAATCTGGTCAATGAGCAGATCGACGATATCCCGGAAGTCGCCTTCGCCCGCAGTCATATTGCGGTCCAGCAGACTGTCTCCCGAAGCGAAGTCATGCCAGAATCGGTTGGCATCGACTACCGTAACCATCGTGTCCAGTCGGGCAAGCTCAGTAAGATCAATATCCAGCTCCGGGTTCGCATAGGTGAAGGTCTGGGCTACCGGAACCGGCTCGCTGATGCCGGAAGACTCGATCAGAATATAATCGAAACGTCCTTCCGACGCAAGATTATTCACTTCCCGCAGCAGGTCGTCGCGGAGCGTGCAGCAGATACAGCCATTGGACATTTCCACCAGCTTCTCCTCTGTCCGGGAGAGAGTATTGCCGGATTTCACCAGCCCCGCATCCACGTTCACCTCACTCATATCATTCACAATGACTGCCACCTTAAGGCCATCGCGGTTATGCAGGATGTGATTCAGGAGTGTGGTTTTGCCGGAACCGAGGTATCCGCTCAGCACAGTAACAGGAATTCTCTTCATTGATTTACTCCTTACACAAATTTAGTTTAGGACAGCAGCGCACCCACCGCCCGTCTATCAGAACTTCTTCCTTCCCAAGGTACTGCTCAGCATCCTTAGCGGGTCTCACGGTGCAGCGTTACACGCTTCAGGCGCGGGCAATATTTCTTCATCTCAAGCCGTCCGGGCGTGGTTCTCTTATTCTTCGTTGTGGTGTAGTTGCGGTCGCCAGACTCCGTGCAGGCCAAGGTAACGATTACTCTCACTAAAATTCAACTCCCTCTCATTTATTCGTAATTATTACGATTTACACATTCTACATGGTCCGCCTGTCCGCTGTCAACTGGTGATCCGCAAAATTTCAACTCTCTTAGAATTGTGGTCTTTCCTGTGGAGGAATTACGTATAGATGGAATTACAAGTGAAAACGGCTTGGACTCCTTCAAGAGCGGGGCGTTCCAACAGGAAACAGACGGTTGCTCTGGTGAGATGCATCGAAGGTTTTATTACAAAGAAAATATGATTCTTGCAATTCCAAGAACGAAGCGGGAGAGTGAGCCATGAAGATACCTGTGATCATACTGAGCGGATTTCTGGGGAGCGGAAAAACTACTCTGCTGTTAAGTCTGCTGAAGGAGAGCAAGCGGCGGGGGCTGAATCCCGGCGTTGTCATGAATGAGCTGGGGAAAAAGGATGTGGACGGCTATATTCTGCAGGAGAATACCGGCACTAGTGTGGAAAAGCTGCTGGACGGCTGTGTATGCTGCAGCCGTAAGGAAGAGCTGCCGCGCAGTCTGGCCGCCCTGCTGGCGCGCCGTCCGGATATCATCTACATCGAGCTTACCGGCGTAGCGGACCCCGATGAAATTGCCAAATCGCTGCTGGAGATGCCTTTAGCTGACAGGTTGAAGCTGCACTTTACCATCACGCTGCTCGACGCCGAGAATGCGCTGGACTATAACAGCCGCTTCTCCGCCGATAAACAGCTGGTCCGCACCCTGCGCAAGCAGCTCACGGTGGCCGATCTGATTATCGTGAACAAAAGCGATCTGGTCGAACCGGAAACTCTATGGAAAATCGAGAAAATGGTCTATAAGCAAAACTCTGAATCGGAGATTGTTTTTACCCATTACAGTCAGATTAATCTGGCCCCGCTGCTGGCAGGCATCGACGCCCGTGAACTGCGGAGGCCTGCGCCGCAGCGCGGACCGGGTACTATGAACGGCACATTGCTTAAACGAACCAGTCCTGGCTACGGGGGCAGCGCGACTGCTGTGCAGGAGCCTGAGTCCGGCCCAAGCACCTCCTACTCGCAGGTAGCGGCAGTCACGCTGACCGTTCCGCAGGGGGGAAACGGAAGCATCCGCCGGGAGCAGCTGGAGCTTTTTTTCCGGGAATGGGGAGACAGTCTGCTTAGAGCCAAAGGTCATGTCCAGCTTGCGGAGCATGATTCCGTACAGCTTGTGCAATATGCGGGACACCGTACAACCTGGGAAGCCTCGCGTTATCCGGGCCAGCCTTACATTGTGTGCATCGGCCTGAATTTGGACGAGAGGGCAGTCAGCCGCCGCTGGGCAGCCTTATTCAGCTAATATCAGGCGCGGGAAGGAGCCGATGAAGCCCTTGACAACCTTTTCTCCGTTCAAAATACTGCCGCTGCTCATTCCCGCTGCCTTCCTGCTCACGATTGGCATTCTCTGGCTCCCCGGTCATCCGGAGCTGCTTAACAACGGGTATGTGGACACGTTCAAAACAGCGTTTCTCGGCATTCTGCTCGAAGCCCTGCCGTTCGTGCTCCTGGGTGCGCTGCTCTCCTCACTGCTCCGCGTCTTCGTGCCGGACGAGATGATCTCACGCTGGATTCCGCGCCATCCGGTTCCGGCTATTCTATTCGGCTGCCTGCTCGGGATCATCTTCCCCGTCTGCGAATGCGGGATGATTCCGCTTGTCCGCCGGTTAATGCACAAAGGCATGCCGCTCTACGTCGCCATCGTCTTCATCCTGTCCGGTCCGATCCTGAATCCTGTCGTCTACGGGGCCACCCTGACGGCTTTTCTTTCCCATCCGGAACTGGCCTATGCGCGGATGGGACTGGCTTTTGCCGTAGCCGCCCTAATCGGACTTGTCATCTATGCCACCGTCCGCAAATCACCGCTGCGTCTGTCCATCCCGCGCGAGGGAGGCGAGGAGCATCACCGCACTACCCGCGGCGGGCGGCTAGTCGCAGTCTTTGTGCATACGTCGGATGAGTTTTTTGAAATGGGCAAATACCTGATCATCGGCTGCCTGTTAACCGCCGGTATCCAAACCTTCATGAATCACGGCAGCCTGACCGCTATCGGAGAGCGCCCGCTGGGCTCCTACCTGTTCATGATGGGGCTGGCCTTTGTACTCTCGCTCTGCTCCACCTCAGATGCCTTTGTCGCCTCTACCTTCCTGCATTCATTTCCGGCCGGATCATTGCTGGCGTTCATGGTGCTGGGCCCGATGCTCGACTTCAAAAACTCACTGATGCTGCTGTCGCTGTTCAAAACCAGATTCGCACTTTATCTGTTCTTCCTGATTTTCTCGGCCGTCTTCACCGGCTCGGTGCTGGCTTCACTCTGGCTGTAGCAACCTTCACAAACTCAGCATAGGCTTCCGATGCAGCTTGTCCGCAGAAACTCAGGGAGCAACTCTCACAAACTTTTAGGAGGTTCCGTATGAATAACGCCCGGAGCATCCGGTTTCACTATTTACTGAGGGCGGTTATTCTGCTCGCCTTCGCCCTCTATATCGGACATCTGGTCCAGCAGGACGCGCTTCATTATTACGTTGCCCCCAAGCTGGCCCGCTGGATCAGGTTGTGCCCGGTTCCGCTCTCCCTGATGGCGCTGAGCCTCGGACTTCAAGCCGTCCTTGGCAAAAGCAGTGTCCTGTGCGACTGTGAGCACCGCCTCCCCCGTTCCGGGCTGGGCAGCTCCGCACTGTACAGCCTGTTCCTGCTTCCGCTCCTGCTGGGGTTTCTCCTGCCTGACCGCGCGCTGGGCAGTGCGGCAGCGGCCAGAAAAGGCCTCACCCTGTCTTATACAGCCGCAGAGTCCGGCAGCGGCGCGAAGTTCACTCCCTCTAACCCCTATGAGGCGGAATTTGCCGAGCTGGCCGGCAAGCTGTACGGAGAGTCCGTTATTCCTGTATACCCGGAGATTTTCTCCGAGACCCTAGGCGCAATCAACCTGTATAAATCACAGTTTGAAGGCAGGGAAATCTCGGTATCCGGCTTCCTCTACCGCGAGCCGCAGGGTGCGGACCAGTCCAGCTATGCGGTCAGCCGATTCCTCGTCCAGTGCTGCACGGCGGATGCCACTCCGTTCGGTATTCTGCTGGAGCCGGGAACACAAATAAGCCTGCCCGCCGATACCTGGATTGAGGTTCGGGGCAAGCTTCATGTGGTGCTCTATCAGGGAGTGGAGACACTGCAGATTACTCCGGAAGTCCTGACCGCAGTTCCTGAGCCGTCCACACCTTATGTATACACTAGTGCCGACGCCGCAGCGGCCTGGGAGGAGCTGCAGCCTTGAGTGCTAGATCACTGCGTCCAGCGCGTCATCGTCATCAATGGATGAATCTGGATTTACGACCTCAACGAGAAGCCGGGCCGGAATACAGATAATCTGCTGTTTGGGCCTGGAGATGAACCCCATATCCAGCGCAATGGTCAGGGGAGCATCCGAGTAAGTCATCTGTATCCCATAGTCGAACACCTTCAGGGTATTGTGGCCGAACTTGGTACGGATGTCTATAATCTGTTCTTCCTTGGTCAGGATTACCGTCTTGTACGCCTTGCCGTTCACTGTAATAACAGCCTTCAGATCTCCCTGTGCATAATGCTCATTGTGATTCGAGAACCACTTATAGCCGTAAATGGAACCGGCGGCAAGCAATACGACCAGGATCATAATGAAATCGCCACGTTTCATGGTTTTCAATGTCGTAACCCTCTCGCTGACTAGTTTATAATCGTAATAATTACGATCCCTATAAATAATAGTTTAGCCAGGGGAAGATTGTCAACGTCTGCCCAGCCGCTTCAGCATACTGCGCAGCCACCAGGTAATTCCGGCATAGACCAGCAGTACAATGGCCAGTGTCAGCATCCTCTCCCGGAACGATGCGTCAGCCAGCAGCACCGGCCCCAGCCCATATAGCGTTGTCAGGACATAGAGTATGGTAAATAAAATATAGATGATCCATCTCATTCCTGTTTGCTCCTCCTCAAGGCTCTGCCTGCTAATTCCGGAGCTTAATCGACCATTCCCGCAGAACCCTGTCCAGCTCTTCCACACGGATCGGCTTGGAGATGAAGTCCTGCATCCCTGCTCGAAGGCACATTTCCTTATCTTCCTTCCGGGCAAAGGCGGTAACCGCAATAATAACCGGGGATAATCCCATCGCCTCGCGGATCCGCCCTGTAGCCTCAATACCATCCAGCACCGGCATCTGAATATCCATAAACACTAGATCATAATGACGTGTGAGCACAGCATGAACCGCCTGCTCCCCGTTCAGGGCCACATCCGAAGTATAGCCGCGCTTATTCAAATACTTCTGCAGCAGGTGCAGATTCACCGGATGATCCTCGGCAATAAGGATCGACAACGGACCATATCGCCCCTCCGGATAATCCATATCAAAAATTCCGTTCTTATATTCTTCAGCTGCAAGGATCTCCAGGGGCAGCGGAGGCCCCGCAACCTCACCAGACGGCATAACCTCAATCGTGAAATAGAACTCCGAGCCCTCACCTTCCGTACTGTCCACACCGATCGCACCATCCAGCAGCTCGACCAGCTTCTTGCTTATGGCCAGCCCCAGTCCGGTTCCGCCGTATTTGCGGTTAATGGAAGGATGCAGCTGGGAGAACGACTGGAACAAGAGGCTCTGGCTGTCCTGCGGAATTCCAATGCCGGTATCTGTCACCGTGAATCTGAGAATGATTGACCCGGGTTCCCGTACAGATTCCAGCTTCACCGAAATGCCGATTTCCCCTTCTTCCGTGAATTTCACCGCATTGCCGATCAGATTCACCAGGATTTGCCGCAGCCGGATTTCGTCCGTTATTACAAGCCCGGGAATCTCCGGATCTGCTTCGCTGCGAAGAGTCAACCCTTTTTCTTTGACCCGCGGGTAAAAGAGTTCACACACATTCTGAATCACTTGCCGGACATCGACCGGCTGCAGATCCAGCGTCATCATACCGGATTCAATTTTGCTGAAATCCAGCACCTCATTCAGGATATGCAGCAGTGCTCCGCTGCTTTTGTTGATAATCTGCGTGTAGTATTCCTGCTCTTCCGTAAGCTCTGTACCCGAGAGCAGATCAGCCATGCCAATGATCCCATTCATCGGAGTACGCAGCTCGTGGCTCATAATGGCCAGGAATTCTGATTTGGCCCGGTCGGCCTGCTCTGCTGATTCCTTGGCACGCACAACCGCTTTCTCCTCGGTAATGTCACGGAATACCACTACCGCACCTTTACGTTCCCCGTTGTCGTATAATGCCGTCATGCGGTATTTAACGAGGAAGCTGGAACCATCCTGTCTCCAGAAAACCCCTTCCTGCTCCCGCTCATAGGAGAGATTGGTCGTAAGCAGCTCTGCGAGCGTTCTACGCCCCCCGCGGTAGAGTTCCCCGTCCATCCAGGTCTGGGCGATTGTCTGCAGCTTGATATTGCTGGCCAGCTCACCGGGAGCGTAACCCAGCATAACGGAAGCCGCCGGATTAATAAAGACCGTCTCCCCCTGCAGGTTGATACCAAAGATTCCCTCCGAAACCGAATTCAATATCAGCGCATGCTCATAACTGAGCTTCTCAATCTGTTCCAAATGTCGTTTGCGCTCGGTGATATCGCTCGTGATTGCAAACACGCCTACCACCTGGCTGTCCAGCAGAATTGGCACATAAATCATGCCAACCTCAACCGTCTGCCCGTCATGGCGGATGATCCGGGTCTCGAAGGTCTGGGAAGTCCCCCCGCAAGCGGCAAGAAATTGGTTATTCACAAATGCCAGCTCATCCACATCAATAATCTCACTGTAGCTTGAATGCAGAAGTGTCTCACGGGAATAACCGGTAAGCTGCTGCAGACTGGCATTCAGCGACTGAATGCAGCCCTGCAGATCCATTGCACTGATTGCGGACGGATTATATTCGAACAGCGACTTGTACCGGTTCTCGCTTTCCAGCAGCTTCAGTTCATATTGCTTGCGCTCAGAGATATTCCGTGTAACTCCGATCATCTCTGTAATTCCTGCGGTTCCCGTCTCCGTATGCCGCAGCGTAGTCTCCACCCACAGATACGAGCCGTCCTTGCACAGATAACGGAAGACGATAGGTTCCAGCTTCAAGCCCTGCTTACTGTCGTCCAGAAAAGCCTTCACACAGGCAAAATCGTCGGGATGGATATAATCCATCCCATTCGTGCCGACCATTTCTTCCGGAGTATATCCGAACATCTGCTGGCAAACCGGAGAAGCATACAGAAATGTCGCCTGTTCATCTGTCGCATTACGTGAGATAAAGTCCTGTGAATTCTCCGAGATCAGGCGGTAATTCCGTTCGCTGTCGCGAAGCTGTTCTTCCATCCGGTGGCGTTCCGTAACATCCTGCACAATGCCGCGGATCTGCTGAACTTTGCCTGCCGCATCTAGGATAACCTCCCAGTGCGCATAGATCACCTTACACCCGCCGCTGCCGTTCCTGATTCTGAAGGTGGCTTCACCTTGGGTGCCAGACTTCAGTGTATGGTGCAGCTGCTCACGCAGCGCCCCCAGATCATCCTTCACCACACAATCCAGGAGCAGCTGATGATCAGTCCGGGTATGACTGCCCTGACTACCGCCCATTTCAAAAATAGCCCGCATCTGGCTGGACACCGTCAACACCGTATAGACCGAATCCCATTCCCACGAACCCATCTGCCCAAGCTCCTGCGCAGACGCCAGCATCTCCTCGTATTTCTTCCGCTCCGTAACATCACGGGCAATGGTCAGTACCTGCTGCAATTCACCTTCGCTGTCCCGCATAACCTGAAACGAGCTTTCAATCCAAATATAATGGCCGTCTTTATGCCTTGCCCGGCGGGTAAAGACATCGTTGTCCGAGTAAAGCTTACCCTGCTCGGTCATCTCTAGCGCATCAACTTCATGATAATACTCCTGTCTTTTCCTGCCGATCATCTCACTTGCGGAATAACCCATCAGTTTTTCAACAGAGGGAGAAACATATCGCAAGGTACCATCCGGATCGGCAAATGAGATCATGTCCGGAGTATTTTGCGTAATCAGCTTATAGAGCTGATGATCATCCACAATCTTCTTCTCCGCCACTTTGCGTGCGGTAATATCCGTCATCTCCGCAATCAGCTGCAGGGGCCTGCCTGTCGATTCATCAAAAATCAAAAATATATGCAGCGCCACCCAGATGATCTTCCCATCCTTGCGCACAAACCGTTTCTCTTTATCTACAGCCGCGCCGGGACTGCGCAGCAAATATTTCATAATCAGGCCGTGATCCACGGTATGCTCATCCTCCGGACAGGCAATATCCAAATAACGCAGACCCTTAAGTTCATCCTCTGTATATCCAAACATCCCGCAAAAGGCAGGGTTGGCCATGAGCACTGTACCATTATCAATGGATACTACCGCATAGCCTATGGAAGACCGTAAATACAAATGCTTAAAAAGTGTGTCAGACAAAGCTCCGAGCCTCCTCTATGAAAGTGGGGGACATAAATTATTATCAGTATACCTTTATTTCGGAAAATATGCTCCAGCCCTGAAGTCACACCAATAATCAGGCAGTATATTCAATGCGTCAAAAAACCGCCCCGGTCAAATAAACGACATCAAGGCGGTTGTTATATGATTTTTAAAATATTGGAGTGTACCTGATATATGACAGGGCTGGCCTCTATTAGTCCAGCCTCTTGCGCGGCAGCCAGAAGGCGCAGAACAGCGCCAGGGCGAGAGAACCACCTGCCAGCAGCCATTTATCATTATCCCATTCGCTATTGATCAAGCCGAATAAATAATAGCGGCCGGTCAGCTTGCCTTTGGTCGTGAAATCAAGCAGATACCAGGAGAACCCGGCAATGTATCCGGCAGAGATGTTGCCAATCAAGAGTGCAGCCGTCATTCCCGCTGATCCTATCGCAACTGCGGTAATCACTGTCCCGCCGATCATCGGCCACAGTGCAAAATCAGCACCGCTCCCATGCATCCATGTGAATAAAGCAGTCACCACAAGGAAGATATAAAGAACGGTGAGCAGCCAGCGGAAAAGAAATACCGGATGATGCCTTACCCGCTTGGCATAGAGTACTTCACCAATCCCTCCATCCTCCAGCAGGCCCAGGTGGGGGAAGACAATCAGTCCCAGCAAGCTGATTAGCAGTTCCCCCAGCTTCGCAACCTGAACCCTGTCCATCAGCGCCGGCTCCATGAAGAACGGAGTGACAGCCAGAAGCGCTGCGGACAGGAGCCAGGAATAATGTGCAGTCAGCCTGAGGTTGTACCCGGCCAGCGGGCGGATGATCTGCCGGCTCATCTAAGCGCCTCCGCTGCAGATGCCGCCACACTTCCTTTAGCCGTCTTCCTGCTCAGTGTCTTGGCTGAATCCAGCCGGCTGCGGTTTCTTTCCCATAACCAGGCGGCTCCTGCAGCCAATAATACAGAGAGTATTAAATAGAAGCTACGGTTAAGTGCAATCTCATCCGTCCACTTCCAATATAACTCGTAGTCATTAGGCGAGTTGAAGCGGATGAACAGCCGGTTCAGCCCATAAGAGCCCAACAGCGGCAGTACCGACACGAACCACCAGATAATCTGCAGGGCGATGGGTACGATCCCCCGGCGGAACAGCATCGAGCCGAACATCCCGAAGGCAACGGAAATCCATAACGTCGGCAGTAGCCACCATGCTGTGTATCCAAGGAAGATTACAATAGCCTGTCCCGTCTGGCCGGTAAGCCCCAGTGAATGTACGGTCTGCCAGCCGCCGATGACAGCCAGGATGAGGTAGATCACAGATAACATGACACCTTGTGCAATAAACTTCGAACCGACATATACCCAAGGCGAAATCCTGCGGCTGTAAATCAATTCATTCATCCGGCTTGAGCGGTCCCGGAGCAGCAGAAAGGCAGACAGAAAGACCGGAAAGATCCCTGCTGGCAGCGAGAGATAATCACTGAAGTAGCGTGCGGCTCCGGGCAGCAATTCACCTGCATCCACCTTAGCGTTATAGCGGGCAAGATCCGCTTCCTGCGCCTTTATGGCTTCATCAACAGACTCAATGGCAGAACCGAATTCCCCCAGCCCTTGCTGGTATATACTTTTCCCGCCCAATTGATTGTTCACTGACTCGGCGATAGTGTATACCTCATCCATAGTATATTTATCCGGATTCTTCAGAACCTCATCCAGCTGGGAGATCGCTGCAGACAGGGCATTCTTCTCCTTCTCGCTCAGCTTAACCTTGAATGGAAAACCCAGCCTGATCTTCTGGCTGGTTCCGGCATCCAGATTCCAGCCCATTTCCTTCCTCATTTGTTCGGCCAAATCGCGGGTATCCGCCGGCTGCTTCCAGCCGTAATATGGGTGTTCAATAGTACCTACATTCTGCGGCGTACTTATAACCGGGGATCCCAGCTCGCCCCAGGTTTCCTCCGTAGCATAAGAGGTGAAATAGAAGAACACGCTCGCGATAATAAACAGATAAAAAACCAGGCTGCGCAGCGTCATACGCATCTCTTTGCCGATCAGTGCCATCATACAAACGATTCCTCCCTGCGCATGAGATGCAGATAAGCATCTTCAATCGACGGCGCGGTCTGCTGTGCCCCTGCATAGGGCTGTTCATCTGCCAGCACCCGCACCCGCATATTCCTTCCTTCCGGCACAGCGGACAGTACCGGGAACCGGTCGCGGTCCCGCTCCCACTCCACCCGGTCAAGCTCGGCTATCCAGACACGGCCGGCAGCGGCGGCAGTTAAATCGCCTATTCTGCCGTGATAACGCAGACGCCCCTTATGCAGCACGGTCATCTGCTCACAGGTGGACTCTACGTCTTCAACGACATGCGTGGATAAAAGAACAATTCTGCCTTCGGCAAACCGGCTGAGCAGCCGCCGGAAGCGGATCCGCTCTTCAGGGTCCAGCCCTGCGGTCGGTTCATCCACGATCAGCAGCTTCGGCTCATGCACCATTGCCTGGGCGACCCCGAGCCGGCGCTTCATCCCCCCGGATAACGCCTTTACCTTGGTACGGCGCTGCTCGGTAAGGTTAACCAGCTCAAGCAGATTGTCTATTCTCCGCTTCCGCTCCGCACGGCCGGCTATGCCCGATAGCAGCGCCAGATAATCCATCGCTTCGACTACCGTCATCCCCGGATAAAAGGCGAATTCCTGCGGCAAATAGCCAACCAGTTCGCGGATCTGGGCCTTATCTTTCAAGGCAACTCCACCAATATCCACCGTTCCCGAGGTAGGCTCCAGCAAGGTGGCAAGCAGACGCATCAACGTGGTTTTACCTGCTCCGTTAGGTCCGAGCAGGCCGTGAATGCCTTCGCCCACCCGGAAGCTGATATCCTGCAGTGCCTGCTTGTTTCCGTAGGTCTTGGTCAAATGATTAATAATTAGCTCCATTCCAGTCTTCTCCCCCCGTTCTTACAACACCCTGTTCACCCGTCATTCTCCGGACTCCACGACAATTCAAGCTTCTCAATCAGCAGACCTGCTGCGATCAGAAGGAGCGACAGCGCCACGCATAATCCCTGATCGATCTTACCCATCGAGATCATCAGGGCAAAAACAGCCGTTAGGATGGTGACACATGATATTGTCATTGCCTTGCGCCTGGCCAGCATCCTGCGGTTATGCAGCACTTTCTCTGCATCACGCTTGTCATATTCCAGCAAACGGGCTTTGCGGTAGACCTCATCCAGAAATAACTGTTCCGGTTCGTTTGACCTCACAATCCCACTCCTCCTTTTCGTAAATCTGCCTAAGCTTCTTGCGCGCCCGGTGCAGCAGTACCTTGAAGCTAACCATATTGCGGCGCATTACTGCTGCCGCCTGCTCATAAGACATCTGTCCCACATCCACCAGATAGACCGCCTGGCCGTAATCCGGCTTCATCTGGTGCAGCCTTCTGCGCCATTCCAGGTCTTCTTCACGGATAATAGCCAGCCGCTCGGGATCGTCTGTTCCCTGTGTATGTACGCTGCCGTAGCTCTCGAATCCGCCGCGGTCTGCCGGACTACCACTTTGTGTCCTGCGGTTTTCCGGATTATAGCTCTCTTCCGCGGTCAAGGTACGCTGTCTGCTGCGCTTGCGGATGGAGTCAATGCTTTTATTGCGCAGGATCGTGAACAGATAGGTCTGGAAGGATGCACGGTGATCATACTTTTCCGGATACACCAGCAGATATGCGAAACAATCCTGCGCCAGATCCTCGGCCGTATGATAATCTCCGGTCAAGTGGTACGCAAAACGTACCGCCGGCTTCCGGTACTTACACACCAGCCACTCAAAGGCCTCCAGGCTTCCGTCCCGGAACCTGACCAGTACAGCCTCTTCTTCAGCGGAATTATCCTTCGCTTCCTCTGACTCAGGGTCTTCCGCATGTTCTCTTCCGTTTCCGCTCGTCTTACGCCGCCTCCTCTCCCGCTGAGCCATCTACTGGTTATTCGTTTACCTCGTGCAAAAGGTTACAGTCTGTCCGCAAAAAATAACCCCACAAAGTGGGGACCCCAAGACATATAAATATCCTTAAAAAAAAACGGAAATGCCGTTCTTCTGAAGGAGTCCAGTATCTTCAAGAAGCTGGATGAAGCTTCAGACTATGGCTTATGCCTTCTGCTGGGCCAGCTGTGCGATTCCTGCAATGATTATTTTCAGGCCTGTACGGAACATGGTATCCGAACCCAGCTCGCGGAATAAGCCATTATGGTGCATACGCTGCACCACGTTCGGCCCTCCTCCGGACAGACGTGCAAGCGAATCCATAAACATTCCCTGCGCTCCGCCCTCCGCTTCCTTCTTCATGGCTGTATCGACTCTGCGCTGTTCATATTTATCGAGTTCAAAAGCAATCACATAATTCAGCAGGCAGGCAATCGAGGAAAACTTGTCGCTGTCGCTGACGGGAAGATGATCCACGATCTGCAGAAGCGAGTTGATTAAGGCCAGATAGTCCGGCTCGGTAGGTACCGTTCTCATTAACAGCTGGGCGGAACACGGATACTTAATCATCACGCTGCGGATCATCGATACACATTGAAACAGTTGCTCTTCCCACTCTCCTTCGAGCTTAGCAGACTGCAGGGCCTCCTTCGCCACCTCATTGGCCAGCGTCTGAAACAGGCTCTGCTTGCTTTTGAAATGCCAGTACAGCGACGGGGCCTGGATATGCAGCAGATCCGCCAGCTTCCTCATACTGAAATCCTCAATGCCTATTTGGTCAAGCAGCTCCCAGGCTGCTGTAATTATATTGGGTTCAGTAATTTGCATATTTTTGATTCTCATACGAGCCCTCCTGAGTACAAGCTGCTTCTATTCTAAGCGATCCAGCAGACAGGGTCTACCATCGTTAGATAATTCATGCGGCATAACAAACTTACACTGTTAGATATTTTCCTTTACAGTGAAAAAAGGCAGTGCTATATTAATCTCACACCGTTAGATTAAGGGTGCAGAGAGCCTTACCGGCCGGAGGGGTCAGCTGCTTCCCGATCATTATTCAAGCTTCGCAGGATGACCCATATTAATTTCAAGAGGACGTGTACTGCAATGAATCCATCCGCAACAGAAGCCGCCCTGCAAGGCGGCAAACCTTTTTCGATCAAACCGCTTATCCCTTTACTCTTCGCGCTCATTGCCGGAATGCTGCTGGTTATGCTGGACAATACCATCATGAATGTGGCCATACCTGAGCTGGAGAATGTATTTCACACCAGCCTAAAGACCATCCAATGGGCGATTACCGGCTACACGCTGGCCACCTCCATGGTCATTTCGCTCACAGGGTGGTTCTCGGACAGATTCACCGCTAAGCGTGTTTTTCTTGTATCCATTCTATTGTTCACTATCGGCTCCCTGCTGTGTGCAGCAGCCCAGTCCCCGGCTCAGCTGATTGTCTTCCGGATAATGCAGGGTCTTGGCGGCGGCATGGTAGCTCCTATCGGCATGGCCTTATCCTTCAAAATCGCCCCGCCTGAGCGGAGAGGCGAGCTGATGGGCTTCCTCGCCATGCCCATGCTGATCGCTCCGCTGCTCGGCCCCGTGTTATCCGGATGGCTGCTCGAATACGTAAACTGGCATTGGATTTTCCTGATTAACCTGCCGATCGGTCTAATCGCAATCTATTTAGGGATGAAGTATCTTCCGGTCTCCGAAAAAGGAACCTCTGCCAAATTGGATATTTGGGGAATGATCCTCTCCCCGCTGGCCTTCTCCAGTCTCGTCTTTGGAGTGCACAGAGGTGGCGCAGAGGGTTGGGCAGACTCCTATTCATTGCTGCCGCTCGCCTTCGGCTTAGTTGCTCTGTCATTATTTATTGTTGTAGAGCTGCGACAGAAGGAGCCGCTGCTTGAGCTGCGCTCCTTCCGTTCCTTCGAGTTCACCAAAGGCATTATTCTGGTCTGGATTAACCAGATCGCGTTATTCGGTTCGATCTTGTTGATTCCTTTATATCTGCAGCAGGTTAGAGGATTCTCCTCCTTGGAATCCGGGATGATGATCATCCCGCAGGCGCTGGTCAGCTTCGCCGGGGTTATTGCTGGGGGCAGACTTCTCGACAAATACGGAGCACGGATTCCTGTATTCTCCGGTCTTATGCTGCTCTCGGCTGCACTCGTTCTTCTGTCACGGCTGGACAGCGATACGACGATCTATGCGATGATTGGATCCTTCGCCCTTCTGGGACTGGGCCAGGGTCTCACCACCATGCAGCTCGGCACCCATGTACTCAAGTCGGCACCCAAAGACCTGATCAGCCGGGTAACCCCGCTGACCACCTCCGCCCAGCAGATTGTCGGCTCCTTCGCCATTGCCATCATCTCCGGTCTGTTGTCTTCCAACATTGCTGAGCACATGAGCCAGGCCGGCTCCGCTGCAGCTTCTGCCCATACCGCAGCGATGGTTGCAGGGTTCCACGACACCTTCCTGCTTCCGCTGAGTCTGGCACTTTGCGGGGTTGTATTGAGCCTGTTCCTGCGGAAGCAGGAGCACGGGAGCGGGCGGTGAATAAGGTATTCAAAGAGGTCATCGCGTTACGCAAGTTGATCGGCATGAAGTTGTAAGTACATCAGGCTTCGCCTCACATAGCGCACATCACGTATATCACGTATATCACGCAAAAAAAGATGCTCCCCTTTCCGGGTAGCATCTTTTGCGGCTTCTCGTTTCTCATCCCGCCCACATCAGTCCTATCATTGGTGCATTGTACTCGGTTTTTCTGTGAAAATACGTCTGGCACTGCGATAAACGCACGGCCTACGCGGCGCACCCAGTCCAATTGTGTTCGGTTTTTCGATTACATTTGGCCTACGCGGCGCACCCAGTCCAATTGTGTTCGGTTTTTCGATTACATTTGGCCTACGCGGCGCACCCAGTCCAATTGTGTTCGGTTTTTCGATTACATTTGGCCTACGCGGCGCACCCAGTCCAATTGTGTTCGGTTTTTCGATTACATTTGGCCTACGTGGCTTACCCAGTCCAATTGTGTTCGGTTTTTCGATTACATTCGGCTTAAGCGGCGTACCCAGTCCAATTGTGTTCGGTTTTTCGATTACATTTGGCCTACGCGGCGTACCCAGTCCAATTGTGTTCGGTTTTTCGATTACATTTGGCCTACGCGGTGCACCCAGTCCAATTGTGTTCGGTTTTTCGATTACATTTGGCCTACGCGGTGCACCCAGTCCAATTGTGTTCGGTTTTTCGATTACATTTGGCCTACGCGGTGCACCCAGTCCAATTGTGTTCGGTTTTTCGATTACATTTGGCTTACGTGGCTTACCCAGTCCAATTGTGTTCGGTTTTCCGTTAAAATATGTTAAATAAATGAAAAGACGATGTTCTGTTTTTTAGCCACGCTGCTCATTTTCATGCTGGAGTTGTGCCTTGAAAGACATGTTTGTTTTCGCATACATCCGGCCCATCTGCCCTATCGTTGGTGCATTGTATTCGGTTTTTCGCTTACATCCGGCCCATCTGCCCTAACATTGGTGCATTGTATTCGGTTTTTCGCATACATCCAGCCCATCTGCCCTAACATTGGTGCATTGTATTCGGTTTTCTGCATACATCCGGCTCGTCTGGCAACTTTTGGTGGACTCAGAGGGAATTTCACCCCCTGATTTCCCCACAACGCCTACTTCCGACGAATTCAGGGGTACTTCTGCCCCTCATTTCCGCTTGCCGCCCAATTCCGGCAGATTCAGGGGCACTTTTACCCCTCATTTCCGCTTGCCGCCCAATTCCGGCAGATTCAGGGGTACTTCTGCCCCTCATTTCCGCTTGCCGCCTACTTCCGGCGGATTCTGGGACACTTCTGCCCCTCATTCACCCAGCCTCTTTCCCGCCTACATTCCACCCATTAGCTCAAAAATCAAAATGGCCCGTAATTGCCTGAGCAATTACGAGCCATATTTGTAAAAAGATGCGGTCAAGAGGACTCGAACCTCCACGATATTGCTATCACTGGCACCTGAAGCCAGCGCGTCTGCCAATTCCGCCATGACCGCATATTATGTAGTTCAGTGATTCAATCACCGTAATTAAGACTATACTCTCTTTGAATATAAATTGCAAGCATTATTTATTGTTGATTATTACAGCACTATGAAAGTCCTGCTATCCACTTAATGAACCGCAAATAATAAGTATGGAATATTATTGAAATACTTATTATTATAATGTATATTCCTCATATGGATTAATAATATAAGGAGGAATAACATGGATTCTTTAGATTACAAGATCATCTCGGCAATAATGAATAACGGCAGGATCACCTGGTCCGAGCTTGCCGGACTGCTTGGTCTTTCTTCTCCTGCCACTGCAGACAGGGTTCGGCGGCTGGAGGAACAAGGTGTGATCACTGGGTATACAGCACTGATCGACGCCGAATCGGCCGGTTACGGATTAGCTGCACTGATTGCCGTATCGCTGGAGCGGCCGGAACACCGGCAAGGCTTCATAGAACTCGTGATGAAGCTGCCGGAGGTTCAGGAATGCCATCATACCGCCGGGGATGATGATTACATTCTGAAGCTGCGCTGCCGGGGAACGCGGGATCTGGACCGGATTATCAGCGAGGAGATCAAGGGCCTGCCGGGTATCGTGCGGACCCGCACTACGATTATCCTCGGAACGGTCAAAGAAACTCCGCATGTACCGCTGCCCCCGGCAGAACGCACACCATGAATACATGGCTGGCCCTGTTAAGCGGTCTCAGCTTCGGCTTCATTATTGCCGCTCCTGTCGGCCCGATGTCTCTGCTGTGCATGAACCGTACACTGAAGTCCGGCTTCACCGCCGGTCTCGCTACCGGTGCCGGTATTGCGCTCGCTGATGCGTTCTATGCGCTCGTGACCGTTGCCAGCTTCCAGATTGTAAATGATTTCACTTCAGCTTTTGCACTGCCGCTCCGTCTGCTCGGCAGCCTGTTTCTCGGCTATCTTGGGCTGAAGGCGCTGCGGCCGGTCCCGGCCATGGGAGAGCCGGTAACAGCTGCCCGCAGCGGAATTGCCTACAGCATGTTCTCAGCCTTCCTACTGACTCTGGCCAATCCCGCAACGCTACTGTCCTTCATAGCACTAGCCGCTTCCCTGGGCCATACAATCAGTGTCTCCCTGTTTCTTCCGGCAGGCATTGCTCTCGGCTCCTTCGCCTGGTGGCTGCTGTTATCCGGTCTTATCTTCTTGATCAGCGGCAGGCTTCCCGCCAGCTTCAGCCGGTTCCTGAGCCTAAGCTCCGCAATCCTTCTGATTCTATTCAGCTTGTACGGCAGCTTCACCGTATTATCCACTTATTGGAGGCAACTGTTATGAAGACCGCCCGCGGGTCCTCATCTTATCCAGCCTCTCCTTTGTCGCATGAACCACAGCTCCATACCCAGCCCAAAACAACGCTCCAGCTGGCGCATTTCCTGATCGGATATTTCATATCCAGAATCGGGGATGCGCTATACACTTTTTGTCTGCCGCTGCTCTCCTATAGACTGACCGGTTCTGTGCTTGTGATGAGCTCGCTGTTTGCCGTCAGTGTGCTGCCGGTTATTCTGTTCGCTCCTTTTGCAGGAGTGATACTTGACCGGTTCAGCCGCAAGCGGCTGATGCTCTGTGCAGATCTGAGCCGAATGGGGCTCATTGCCTTAATTCCCATACTGGCACATTACGGATTGCTCGCCACTTGGCATTTGTACGTCCTTTCTCTGCTCTTATCCATTGTATCAACAGGTTATGATATAGCAGTTGTAACCCTCATTCCGGCACTGTCCGGGAAGAATCTTACCCGGGGGAATGCCGGAGTTCAGACCGCAGGTCAACTGGCCGATATGCTCGGACCGGCGGTCGCGGGAGGATTAGCCTCCCTTATGAGCATAGCCTCCATCCTGTGGCTGGATGCGGCCTCCTTCGCGGTCATTCTCTACGTCCTGTACCGGCTTCCGCAGGAAGCGGCACGGACACGCAGCGCCACACCTGCTATTTTCGCCGAAATGTCCCAGGGCTTCCTCTGGCTGATCCGCAGCCCTGTTCAATTGGCCCTCTCTTTACAGGCAGCCATCGGCAACTTCGGCTACAGTGCAGCGTATGCCACCCTGACCTACTACCTGATTACCAATCTCCATTTAACTACAGGTCAAATGGGCATGACTTATACCTTGCTGGCTGCCGGAGGAGTCGCCGGGAGCCTTGCGGTTATATATCTCGACCGTCATTTCAGGCGCGGCCGCCTGATTCCGTTACTGCTTCTAGCCGGATCCTGCGGATTTGTGCTGGCCGGCTTCAACGCCTCCTGGCTGGCGCCGGGAATCGGCTTCGGCCTGGTCGCTGCCTGCAACACCTCCTGGTCCGTCTTGTCCGCTTCCATCCGCCAGGAGAAGGTTCCGCCCGAGCTGCTCGGCAGAGTGCTTAGCTTCTCGCGGGTAGTCACTCGCACGGCGATGCCAGCCGGCGCATTGCTCGGCGGCTGGATGAGCGGCGCACTAGCGCCCGGTGCTGTATTCCTGCTGGCCGCCGGGGCCAAGCTGATCGAGGTGATTATTGCTGTTGCCTCGCCAATCCGCAGGCTGTGAGAGTGGCTTATGCCAATACCTTAAGCACATCCTCAATCTTCCGCTGATGCGACAGCACACCATAATTCATCCAGGCCATGAAATCAACCTCGTACACACAGCGGTTACGCACAGCGGGCAGGCTTCTCCATAGCTGTGTATCGAGCAGCTCCCGGCTTTCACCTTCCTGCTTGTCAAACGTTATAAACAGATGATCTGCGGTCAGCTCAGACAATTCTTCACGGCTCAGGTTTACACGCTTTTGTCCCCTGGTAAGCCTGCTGACGAATCCATGCCGCTGGAGCCCCAGATCCTCATGCAGAACGCTTGCTGAATATCCCAGCTCATCACAGCCATACAGAGCAACTCCATAAGCGGAAATCCGCAGTAATGCTACCGTCTGTCCCCGGATGCTGCGGCTGAGCATCCGCTTGGCCTGCCGGGCCTGCTGCTCATAATGGCCGATGACCTCCTGCACCCGTTCCGTTCTGCCGAAAACAGCGGCTGCGGAGCGGAGTGTTGCCCGCCAGTCCTCCTGATGGAACGGAAGCCGGAGCAGCGGGGCCACCTGGCGGCATTCCCCCAGCTGCCAGCGCTGAAAGCCGTCATCCAGCATAATCAGCTCGGGCATATACCGGGAGAGTCCTTGCCAGTCTCCGCTCGAAATATCGAAGGAAGGAACCTGATCAAGACCCAGATACTCCTGCTTCCCCCACTGGGCATGACAATATTGCACCACCGGAGTAATCCCCAATGCCAGCAGATAATCCTCCAGAAAAGGGGCAAATACGCGGACTCCCTCCTGATGAAGGCTCCTGTATTGGCCGGGAGTTACACCAACTGTTCCTTTGAAGCGGCGGTTGAAATAATACTCATTGCTGTAGCCGACAGCCAGTGCAACATCATGCAGGCGGTCCCTGGTCAGCAGCAGTTGCTGCTGTGCCCGTTCAATACGCAGTCCATTCAAGTGCTCCAAGGGAATCTGACCGGTAATCTCTCTAAAAAGCTGGGTATAACGCGCACGGCCAATCCCTGCAAACTCAGCCAGCTGGTCGACAGATAAGGATTCATTGAAATGGTCCTCCATATAGCGGATCGAACGCTCCACCGCCTCATGATCATCCCTGGTCTTCATCGCCGGAGAATTCGCCCGCATAATCAGCAGCAGCAGTTCCTGAAAACGGGTCTGAGCCGCAAACCATTCAATATCCTCCCCACTCCTGCGGCTATGATAAATGGAATCCAGCAGCAGTACACACTGCGAATAAGGTCTGCAGTTAATAAATCCCGGCCGGAGCATGCCATCTCCAGACTCCCTTTCCACTCCGTTAGGTTTGCTGTCTCCGGTATGAATAACCTCAAAGCCAATCCGGTAAAAGCTCAGTCCCCGCTCTCCGGCCCGGATTCTTTTTAGAGATCCGGCCTCTATCAGAAATCCGGCACCTTTCTCCAAGGGATATTGCCTATCATCCGCTTTGAGCCAGCCCTGCCCTTCCGAAACTATAATTAATGTATGTTCCTTGTACACATCTATCGGCTCATTTTCAGACGGGGACTGGGCAACGGTTTCTATGTTAATCAGGCCATAGAATAGCCTTCTTCCGGTATTTTCCTGAACTAGGTCCGCCATTCCACCCCTCCTTATTGAGAATCATTATCACCAATTCAGTGTAAAACAAAAAAGAAGATCTATCAACTGTGCTGATAGACCTTCTTTTCACTTGCTTCATCAAAATCAGGTTATTTCACCATTACCTTAAGCAGATCCTCAAGCTTCATCGTATTTGCCGTGATTGCACCGGACTGCCAGTGGGAACGTTCCATTCTGTAGATGTTCCCGTTCTTCACCGCAGGCAGGTTCTTCCATAGAGGGCCATCGAGAATCTGAATCGCCTCCTGATTAGCCGCAGTATCCCAGTCTCCGTTGTCAGGGAATACAATGATGTGATCCGCTTCAAGCGCTGGTATCACTTCTTCGGAAATAATGGACTGATATTCCGTCATCTCAGCAGCCATCGGGACAGGAGTCAGACCGAATTGATCATAGAGCACACCGGTAAAGCGGTTTTTGACTCCAAAAAGAGCAAAGGTTTTGTCCGCGACATTAAGCCGGATTACAGCTACCTTTTCCTGTCCCAGAGCCTGCTGCAGCTTGGCTTTACCATCGGCTACCTTCTGGTCATACTCCGCAAGCACAGCCTCGCCCTTCTCCGGAATACCCAGCGCGTCGGCAATCGCTGTGAGCATTAGCCTTGAATCCTGGAGCACGCTCTCCGGCAGACGGTAGGTTGGTGCCACCATGGAATATTGTTCATACTTAGCAGCATCTGCACCGCCATCGGTAATGATCAGATCGGGATTTTTGTCGAGCAACGCTTCCATACTGCCGCTGATATCGAATTCAGGCACATCCAGATTCAGATAATCCTGCTTGCCCCAGCTTGGATGATACCACTGCACCACTGGAGTAACGCCTAGTGCCTTCAGATAATCTTCTACATAGATCCCCGCCACCCGCTTAGGATTTACGGGAATTTCTACATCTCCGAATTCTCCGGTAATCGTACGGGTTGCGCCTTCTTCTGAGACATTATTGCTGCTCTCTGTAGGAGTAGCACTAGCTTCTGCTGCCTCTTCCGCTGCATTCGCTGCTTGGACAGCGTTGCCGTCCGCAGCCTTGTTAGCAGTCCCGCAAGCCGCCAAAGCGGACATTGCCAGCATAAGTACGATTGTCCAGATAAACTTCCGGCCCCGGTTTGTCATTTCTCTCTTCACTCCTATGTCTGTTTTCATTGATTATCATTCTCATGTAATCTTAATGACAATCGTAGCATGTCCTGATCAGCTTTCAATGCACTTTCTCTGCCAAAATCTTATACAAACTAAGCGTATTGAATTTAGCTGTAAGCGGGAACGACATTGCCGCCCTTTTGTATGGACGGTATCGTTTCAGTGAGAAATAGAAGGATAAGTGATCCTGTGGAACATATAAATTCTTGTAGTTATAAAAAAATTGACCCCGCCATCTAGTGGCGGAGTCCATAGTTCATAAACATATATTGCACATACAAGCTGAGGATATCCTTAATATACCATCTGATTGTAAATGGAATGTGTGAGGTAATCCATGAAAATAATAAATATATCCGTGTTCACTATAATCCGCTATCCCCTGTCGCCAACGTATCTGTCACGTCCGGCCCCCATCCCTGCCGCGAACAAGAGCACGCTTGCCGCCGCCAGCAGTGCCAGCGGTGTGTTCCAGCTGTTCGTAGCATCATGCAGCAGACCGAACAGTGCGGGCCCCATCGCGGCCAGCAGATAACCGGCAGACTGGGCCATGCCCGACAGCTCACTGGCTTCCTGCGTAGTCCGGGTGCGCAGGCTGAAGAACATCATCGCCAGTCCAAAGGCAAATCCCCCGCCGATTCCAATGCATACCGCCCATACCGCCATCAGCTCCGTGCTGCCCAGCCAGATTCCAAGGATGCCAATGATAAACAGGATAGAAGTAATAACTACCAGCAGACGCTGGTTCTTCATCCGCCCGGCCCAGAGCGGTACAAAGAATGTAAACGGCAGCTGTGCCAGCTGCATTAGTGAGAGAATCCATCCCGCATGGCTGGAGGACATTCCCCGCTCCCCGAGAATAACCGCAAACCAGGCGATCAGGACATAGTAGAGCAACGACTGCAGCCCCATGAACAATGTAACCTGCCAGGCGAGCGGGGAGCGCCATACTCGCATAGCCGAAGACCGCACGTCGCCTGTGCCGCTTGGGCTAAGGCTCTTCATCTGCGGAATCCAGAGCAGGGTAGCCAGCGCAGAGATGATAAACCACAAAGCCAGGGTTCCCCTCCATCCAAGCCCCGCATGTGAGGCCAAAGGAACACTGATTCCTGAAGCAGCAGCTGCACATATATTCATCGAGACCGTGTAGATTCCGGTCATCAGGCCGATGCGGTGCGGGAATTTCCCCTTGATCAATCCAGGCAGCAGCACATTGCAGACGGCTATGGACAGGCCAATCATTGCCGTACCCGCAAACAAGGTGACAGTTCCGGAAGCTGAACGGACGAGTATTCCCATAGACAGCGTAAGCATAGCCAGCATCAGGATATTGGCAAGTCCAACTTTACGGGCAAGCCGTGGAGCGAACGGAGATAATAGCGCAAAGGCCAGTAACGGCAAGGTCGTGATCGCTCCAGCCAGGGTATTAGACAATCCCAGGTCATCTCGGATCGTCTCCAGCAGAGGTCCGACTGAAGTGAACGGGGCACGCAGCGCAGCTGCGACACAAATTATGCCGGTGATGAGCATCCACCGGCTGGCGGTATTTGAATCATGCACGGGCAAACCTGGCCCCGCTATGTTGCTTTTTTGACGGCTGAATTTCATGTTGTTCCTCCAAGGCCGCAGCAAAACACCCGTCAAGCCGGGGGCTTGTCAGGGAATAAAGCTGCTCTATGTAGTAGACTTTCAGATCCATGGCACTTGTCGCCATTATATCTCTTTACGCTGGAGGCTGCACAAATTTAAGTTAGTTCCGAGGGTTGACAATACGTCTAAACATCGTCCGCAGCAGGAATAACCGCCGGTCTCACGACCGGCGGCAGTACACTTAGGTGAAGCTAAATTATATCCAGAATGATTTAGTAATGATTACGAGCAGGATGAACAGAACCAGAATCGCGCCAGTGGAAGTGAAAACTCCGCCGTATCCCCCAACATTTTCGCTCATGTTAACTCCTCCTTTATACTTGAATACAGTTAAAATATGTGGAAAAAGCCTTTCGCGACTGGGTGAACCGGCAATAAATCAGATGAATTACATGTAATTTTAAACATCTTACCGTTGACAAATGATGTAACCCTCTTTAGTATCCTAAGAATAAGGTTCACTTGAGAATCAATCTCAATAACCAGATACATAACACACTACAGAAAAGAGTGAACAAGAGATGCTGCGTCGTTTTTTCTCCTATTACCGTCCTTATAAGAAGCTGTTTATCCTCGACTTCACCTGTGCGGTAGGTGCCGGTCTGCTGGAGCTTGCTTTTCCCGTAGCGGTCAATACATTCATTGATGATCTGCTGCCGGGTCAGGACTGGCCGCTCATTCTGATTGCCTGTGTCGTCTTGCTAGGAATTTACGCGCTGAATACGGCAATGAACTATGTTGTCACTTATTGGGGGCATATGCTGGGCATTAACATTGAGACCAATATGCGCAAAAAAATGTTCGATCATATCCAGAAGCTGTCCTTCCGCTTCTTCGATAATAACAAAACAGGTCATCTGCTCGGCAGAATTACCAATGACCTGAACGATATCGGCGAAGTGGCCCATCACGGGCCGGAGGATGTGTTCATCGCTGTCATGACACTGATCGGTGCATTTATTCTGATGGCGGATATCAATCTGCAGCTGGCTGTGATCACCTTCATCATCGTACCGGTTATGGCCTGGGTTATTATCCATTTCGGCCGCAATATGACGGAAACTTACCATCGTCTGTTCGGCAATGTAGGTAACTTTAATGCCCGGATTGAGGACAATGTGGGCGGAATTCGCGTGGTTCAGTCTTTTGCCAATGAAGAATATGAGAAAGAACTGTTCGCTGCAGACAACCAGAAGTTCCGCGAGACCAAGCTGATGGCTTATAAGCTGATGGCCAAAAGCTCGTCGGTCAGCTATATGATGACCCGTCTGATTACCATTGTCGTGATGGTCTGCGGTGCCTGGTTCTTCATCCAGGGAGAGCTTGAGATCGGGGAATTTGTTGCTTTCATCCTGCTGGCTAACGTCTTCTTCCGCCCGATCGAGAAAATCAACTCCGTCATCGAGAGCTATCCGAAGGGGATTGCCGGGTTCAAGCGTTATCTTGAAGTGATTGATACCGAGCCCGATATCGCGGACAAGCCGGATGCTGTAGAAGTAGGCTCACTCCGCGGGGATATCAGCTTCAGCAATGTTAGCTTCGGCTATGAAGCGGACCGTACAGTGCTGACAAATGTCAGCCTGAAGGTTAATGCAGGTGAGACCATCGCCTTCGTCGGACCTTCCGGTGCCGGCAAAACAACAATCTGCAGCCTGCTTCCCCGCTTCTATGATGTGACCGGCGGAGCCATCTCCATCGACGGGATCGATATCCGCGACATGAAGCTCAGCTCGCTGCGGAAGCAGATCGGGATCGTGCAGCAGGATGTATTCCTCTTCTCCGGCACGATCCGTGAGAATATCGCTTACGGTAAGCTGGATGCAGAGCTGCCGGAGATCTGGCAGGCCGCACGTCAGGCTCACCTGGAAGAGCTGATCAACAGCCTGCCGAACGGAATGGATACCGTTATCGGGGAACGCGGCGTCAAGCTGTCCGGCGGACAGAAGCAGCGCCTGGCGATCGCCCGCATGTTCCTCAAGAATCCGCCGATTCTGATTCTGGATGAAGCCACCTCGGCCCTCGATACCGAGACCGAAGCGGCGATTCAGCAGTCGCTGGCTGACCTGTCCGTGGGGCGCACAACGCTTGTCATCGCCCACCGCCTGACAACGATCAAGAATGCCGACCGGATTATCGTGGTCAGCGAGGACGGCATCTCCGAGGAAGGCCGCCATGAGGATCTGGTGGGCGCCGGAGGCACTTACAGCCGCCTGTATCAGGCGCAGTATAATGCTTAGGAGTACACATTAATAACCTTGCGAGATGCGCCTGCGGGCTGCACTTCGCAAGGTTTTTTTGCGTTCACGGGCCTCATTCCCGCAACCTCCCGTGAACAGTTTCGTCCATTAGTATAAGAAGCGCAACTGAAGAAAGGCGGGAGTCTTAGGATGAAACTAAAAATACTCATCGTGCTAACGGCTGTTATAGTTCTGTGCGGCTGCTCGGGCAATACTCGGATTAAGGGAGGCTCTGCCATTGATTGGGTGGATTTCCTAAAGTTAAATGGACATTCCTACACCGGATCTTGGGAAAATGTGATTAAGAACCCGGCTCAAGTCACCACGGAGACCATTGGTGAAGTGGACTTTAAAGTCGCAGATGTCGTTACTAATCCTCATTACCAGACGAAGGATGGCGATGCAGCCTTTTTGGAAAAAGGAACAAAACTATACCGCATTGAAGGCTTTAAGACAGACGAAGTTATTGCCGCTAAAGATGAAACACGCATCGGCGGATACCGCTTATATGTGGAGGATGATTACTCGAATAACCTCCAGCAGCGATATAACGACGTCATTAAACACAATATAGAGCGGGTTGAACTATATCATCAGGATGATGTGAAGCCTTACAAAACTCTAACCGAGGATGAAACCAAACGCTTCATTCACCTGCTGGAAAGCGGAAAAAACACCCAAAATCACAGCCCTCAGAATAAGAACGGTGATCCGGAATATTATCAGGTAGTCTTATATACCGGGCGACCGTTTGCCTTCTCCTTTTCTCTTGTTGATGATGGTGTGAATGTGTTCTTTTCGCCTTGGGATACCAGAATTGTCGGCGACGAAATCCGAAGTTTATTACAACCTTAGAAACGGCCTATAAAGTACAATCAACCAAACTGCAAGGTTACCTATGCCCCAGTTTGTTCGTTTAAAAGTGGCATCTGCCTCATCAGCGTTAAGTGTTCTAATCATCAGTCCTGCCCAGAAAACGGATCGCCAACTCTCTATAAAAGTCTATTGAATCCAGGTAGGCGTCTATATTCACCCATTCATCTGGCTGATGGGCGAGGCGGTGGTCGCCCGGTCCGTAGATCAGAACCGGGAGCCTGCCGTTATTATGCAGCACGGAGCCGTCCGTGTAATAGGGTACGCCTTGAATTGGAGTTACGTCTCTTGCCGCATAACCTTCTGCTTCTTCACCAGGGTCTCCCGCTTGGCCCTGCCTCCTCTGCTGCGCAGCAATTTCCAAAGCCGTAGTAATCAAACGCTGGCCGGGATCAGTATAGACCACACTCCGGTCCAGCAGCTGCTCCACCTGATAACGGTAGTCCGGATGAAGCCGCTGAATCTCCTGCAGCTTGTCCTCGATCTCCCGCAGCAGCGGACCATGCTCCAACGGCGGAACGGTGCGGATATCCACATCGATGGTGCAGGAATCCGGGACCACATTGGTCTGTACACCACCGGTAATCTTGTTTACAGACAAGCTGCTTGAACCAAGAACCGGATCAGTGGCCTGCCACTCCAGCGCATGGCGGTGCAGCAGCGGGATGATCTCCATCATGCCCTCCACCGCATTCAGGCCGAGCTGAGGCATGGAGCCGTGGGCGCTGCGCCCGAAGAGGGAAATGCGCAGCCAGAGAGCGCCTTTGTGGCCGACCGCCACCCGGCTGCCGGTTGGCTCGCCGATGACGAGGCCGTCCAGCTCCGGCAGGTCGTGCCTGTGCTGCTCGGCATACAGCCGTGCGCCGCAGCTGTCCACCTCTTCCCCGGCTGTCGCCAGGAAGAGCAGATCACCGGCCAGCCGGATGCCGTCCTGCTGCAGGGAAGCTGCGGCGAGCAGCATGGCGGCTAGGCCGCTTTTCATATCGGAGGTGCCCCGGCCGTACATCCGGCCCCCCTCAATCACAGCGCCATGCGGGGGATAGCTGCCTGCTGCTGCGCTCCAGGGACTGACCGTGTCGAGATGGCCGCAGAACATCAGCTTCCGGCTGCCGGAGCCGGCAATCACCGCCTCCAGGTTGCTCCGCCCCTGCTCCACAATCGTAATGCTGCTGGATATGCCCAGCTCCCGCAACACCTCCTGCAGCAGCACAGACAGCTTGTGCTCATTGCCGGGTGGATTACAGGTATCCACCTCAATCAGGCGCTGCAGAAATGGCACGGCATACTCGCGGCTTCTCACACTTTTCATAGTCCACCATCCTCCTTGGTTAGGTAGTTTCAGTTCAGTTTAGTTCAATTCAGTCCAGTTCATCCTAGTTCACCCTAGTTTCGGCCAAGTTTACAGCGCGCCTATCCAGGATCGTGCATATAACTTACGTTGAAATCTACGTGATTCTGAACCTTTTCGCAGCCGCAAAAGTCACTTTGTCCCGGAGCATACGTATCCCTCAGGACAAAACCTTGACGCCGTTAAACGTATCAGCTCCTTCCCATCTAACATTTTCCGGACTATCGGCTTCCCCCGCTAGCGGTGACACATTGTATTCGGTTTTTCGCATACATTTGGCCCGTTTACTCCATTCGTGGTGTATTCGGTTTTCCGCATACATCCGGCCCGTTTACTCCATTCGTGGCACATTGTGTTCGGTTTTTCACATACATTGTTCGCAGGCTCTCATACATCGCAAAAAAGCCGCCACCCCGCATAGTAACGGGTGTGACAGCTCTTGGAAACGGCTTATTTATTGGCGATATGGCACTTCAGCAGCTTGCCCTTCACGGTTGTCTCCTTCATCGCCTGCAGCACAAGCGATCCCTTGCCGTTCAGAATATCGACGTAGGTCACGTTGTCCTGGATCGTGATGATCCCGATGTCCGCCGCTGTGATGCCCTCAAGCTTGGCGATGGTGCCAACGAAATCGACCGCGCGGAGCTTCTTTTTCTTGCCGCCGTTGAAGTAGAGCTTCATGATGTCCTGGTTCATGACCTCGGTTTTGCCGGCTTTGCGGACCTGCTGCTTGCCCAGCTTCAGATCGAAGGCCGGTTTGGCGTAGGCCACGGCATCATCCGAAGGAGCTTTCATCTCCGGCAGGGTGAAGCCGATGTAACCTTCGATTTCCTTGACCCATTTGTGCTCGTTCGGCGTAACAAAGGTGATTGCTTTACCGCTTTTGCCTGCGCGGGCGGTCCGGCCGGTGCGGTGGACGTAGCTCTCTTTTTCCAGCGGGATATCGTAGTTAATGACATGGGTGATGTTCTCGATATCAATCCCTCTGGCTGCAACGTCGGTGGCGATCAGATAACGGAACTGGCCCCGCTTAAAAGCATTCATGACCTCAAAACGCTCGTCCTGCTCCATGCCGCCGTGGATTTTGTCCACCGGATATTCCAGATCCGCCATTCCGCGGAAGAGGGCATTCACCTGCTCCTGGGTGCGGCAAAAAATAATACAGCTATCCGGACTCTCCACCGTCAGCAGGTCGCTCAGCAGTCCAAACTTGGCAGCTTGTCTCACTTCAATCAGCGCATGCTCGATCGACGCCGTCGTAATTCCGCTGGCTTCGATCTCGATATCCACCGGCTCCGTCATGTACTTACGGCACAGATTCTTAATTACTTCCGGCAACGTCGCCGAGAACAGCATCGTTACACGTTCCTTAGGCAGCTGCTTGATAATCTTCTCAATCTGCTCAATGAAGCCCATGCTGAGCATTTCGTCCGCTTCATCAATCACCAGATATTTAATCCGGCTGAGATTCAGCGTTCCACGGTCAATATGATCGAACACACGGCCCGGCGTGCCAACGACCACATGCGTCTTCTGGGTAAGCTCAATCTTCTGCGGGGCAAACGGCTGCTTGCCGAACAGTGCTACCGCCTTGATCCGCTTGAAGCGCCCGATGTTCGTAATGTCTTCTCTCACCTGCTGGGCCAGTTCCCGGGTTGGTGTCAGCACCAGTGCCTGGGGTTTGTTCTCATTCCAATCCACCAGCTCACAGAGCGGAATGGCGAAGGCTGCGGTTTTGCCGCTGCCCGTCTGCGACTTTACGATCAGATCCTGCGCCTTCAGCGCTACCGGAATAACCTTCCGCTGCACCTCAGTAGGGTCTACGTATTTCAGAACCTCCAGCGCGCGGATAATCTCTTCATTTAGACCATAATCACTAAACTGTACTTGTACTTCACTCATATTGTATCCAACCTCTTCTATGCCGATTGTTCCGGTTCAAGCGGGGTCTCCCGCGTTCCATCCATCTTGCGCATTATTTCATTATAACACCTACTCCGCCCCTTGATTCCATTCCTTATGAAATTGCTCCAAAAAAATCAGCATAAACTGATGCCGCTCCTCCGCCAGCTGTTTGCCGTAAGAGGTGTTCATGAGGTCCTTCAGCTTCAGCAGCTTCTCATAAAAATGATTGACCGCCGTTCCCTTGGAATAGTTGCGGTATTCCTCTTTTAGCGATTCGTCCCTTGGCGGAATTTCCGGATCATAGACCGGACGGCCTTTGGCTCCTGAAAAGACCATTGTACGCGTAATCCCGATCGCCCCCAGCGCATCCAGACGGTCCGCATCCTGCACCACTTGTCCTTCAAGCGTGGACATGGGTGCGCCACCGCCGCCGCTGAACGACATCGTCCCGATGATCTCCATAATATGCTTACATGCCGCTTCATCTGGCAGATGTCCGGTTAACCAGTTATGCACTTTGAGCAGACCCGCTTCTTTGGAGGGATTCAGCTTCTCGTCGGCTACATCATGCAGCAGCGCGGCGATTGTGCAGATCACTACGTTGGCCCCTTCCATCCCTGCGATCAGCGCCGCTGTATTGCGCACGCGGTTCGTGTGAAACCAGTCATGGCCGGTGGTATCCTGGCCCAGTTGCTCTTTGGCGAAGTTCTCTGCTTCCGTGATAAGCTCTGTATGATTCATTATGATTGCTCCTTTGTGAAAATAGGGATATAAGTGTTGCACAGCTGTCCCTGATCCGCTATAATGTGCAGTAATTAAAAGCTGAAGGGATTGGATTCATATGAACTGCCTGTCCATCATACCGAATCAACTTCATCATCACAAGCAGCGTTAGCACACACCTGAATTCATTCAGGGAGGGCTAACGCATTTCGCGTTTGACCTCCCTGCGGCATATCGAAGCGCGCGGGACCACGGGGTCCGGCGCGTTTTTTATTTTACCGTAACTATAGAACAAGGGAGCTTCTAATGATGCAAAATATTAAAGGGACTTATGATTATTTCGGCCGCGAACAAGCCATACGCCAGAATGTCCGGATGACGCTCCAGGAGCTGTTCGAGCTGTACGGCTTCGAGTCGATGGATACCACGCTGCTGAACGAGCTGGAGCTGCTCACCTCCAAATACGCCGGGGGCGATGAGATTCTCCGCGAAATGTATCAGCTGGCTGATCAGGGCGGACGCAGGCTGGGGCTGCGGTACGATCTGACGATCCCTTTTGCCAAGGTGATTGCCATGAATCCGGGGATAGAATTCCCATATCGGCGTTATGAGATCGGTAAGGTGTTCCGGGATGGGCCGGTCAAAAAAGGGCGGCTGCGCGAATTCCTGCAATGTGACGCCGATGTGGTCGGCATTGCCGGCCCGCAGGCCGAAGCGGAGCTGATGCAGCTGGCAGCGGAGGTCTTCCGCAGACTGGAGATTCCAGTGGTGCTGAAGTGGAACAACCGCCGGTTCCTGGGCGAGATTCTGGGTGCGGTCGGCGTTCCGCCGGAGGAGCAGCTGTCCGTGATGCTGACGCTCGACAAGCTGGCCAAAATCGGCAGCGGCGGGGTGCTGGCAGAGCTGACGGACAAGCAGCTGACTGCTGACACGGTTCAGTGGATTGCCGAGCTGCTTACGCTTAACAATCCGGGGTTCGGGCAGCTGGTGGAAAGATATACGCTGGACGGGCAGCCCGGTGCGCTTGAAGTGCTCGCGCTGCAGCAGTTGATTGATGCGATTGGCCTAAGCACAGTGTGCGTCTTCGATCCTTTTCTCTCGCGCGGCCTCTCGTTCTATACCGGGACCGTCTATGAAATCTTCGACGCATCCGGCAGCTATACCTCAAGCCTGGGCGGCGGGGGCAGATATGATGCAATTATCGGGAAGCTTGTCGGACGCGACGATATAGAGTACCCTACGGTGGGTATCTCGTTTGGGATGGAGTCGATCATGGCATTGCTGGGCGAACGCCCGGCAGATACGGTGGACCGTTCAGGGGTCCTCATCATACCGATCGGCGGATATCTGCCGGAGGCTCTGGTTGCCGCCGCTGCGCTACGGGCTGCCGGCATCCGCACCAATGTAGACACCGGATCGCGCAAGCTCAAAAAAACGTTGGCCACAGCGAGTTCTAAAGGTATACGGTATGTGATTATGGTTGGTGAGAGCGAGGCGGCTGAGGGCAAGCTGCGGCTCAAGGATATGACGCTGGGGAGCGAGAGATTGGTTACGGTGGGGGAGGCGGTTGCGCGGATTGCCAGTTAGTTTCCCAGCATAACACCAATAGAGATTGTACACTAAGCATACGAGATGCTCTTGTACAATCTCTATATCTGTACGTTTACTTTTTTTGAACAGCTACCGGAATTCTAGTTCAACGCCCGTACAACCATTGAGACTGGTTCATAAAACACTGCTGCCGTAATAAAGCTATTGCTGCCAAAAATGTTTTTATAATAAATATCAAATGTATGAACACGATATATTTTGCATAGACCATATCGTTTGGTTTGATTTGTATTATTCTTGTCTGATATCGTTTTTGTTAATGTATAGGTTTGAGTGTATCCGTTTGAAACCCCGATCTGTAAGACCTCAGATGCTTTTAATGTAGCAGTTGCGGTGGCAGTTGCTGCAAATGAGTTACCTGCCGAAAAAGAAAATGATTGACCAGGTGTCGCATCCAGTGTGTCAACTGGATTACTGATATCTGTGTATTCATAAGAAATATCATTAGAAATATAATAACCTGCACTTGGGCTCCTGTCATCTTCGGGGACCTCTGATTCAGCATTGGCATGTCTTACAATATCGGAATACACATATACAGCTTCGTCATATGTGATTAACTGTTTATCAGCCGACAGTGTTCCATTATTTAGTATATTCTGAAAAAAGTTAACTGTAGCCGTGCTCTGAATGCTGGTTTGGGCACTTTTCGCTTCCGTTGCTGAAGCACTAACTATATTGGCACTGCTGAGTAGAAGACAAAAACTGGCGACAAGGGTGATACTTTTCACAAACTTTTTCACTATAATCCTCCTCGTTTTCTTAATATAATATTGTCGAAATTGCACCGGTCTGCGGGTTTAAGTAAAACTCCACATACATAGGATAATCCTTGCTGGTGCCGTCCTTAGTATTAACCAAAGTCCCACTCAGCCTAATTCCATAAGTCCGATTACCATCTAAAAAAGAGGCTGAGTAAATAGGGTTGTTATAACTATATCCAGATTTAGCATTTACCAATACCTTATCAATAGTGCTCCAGGTAAAGCGGTTTGTATAGGCATCAAAGTAATAATTTGCTTTCAACGTCACTTTGACATAGGCATCATCAGAATTCGTAACATCACTTAAAGATTGCGGAGTACGTTCATCGGGAAGCTCAATCGAAATTTCACTGTTCACAGCGTCAAACTGTGCTTCCACTGTAATGCCGTACGAATTATTATCCACAACATTTACTGGTGCTACTTCAGATGCAAACGCGCTGGTTGTCAAAGACAAGGATACAAACAAAGAAAGAACTGCGATCAACTTTTTCATAATTAACTCCTTCTTATTATAGAATTATTCACGAGCCTTACATTTAGTACGTCAAAATAAGAAAAAGGCGGCTCCCGCATGTTGCATCATCTCCTTTCCGGGTTGTATATGAACACTAAATTCCTTCAATAAAGAAAGTAATTCAGTGAATAACCTTCCAATTAATTTGATTCTCTTAAATAATTTGGTTCTGCATACAGAATATTGTTGGAATTATTTAGAGCAGTAATGGCTTTATCTGCTTCTTCCATGTTTGAAAGTTGAAGTACATAAGCATCAACAGAACTTAGGTAATCAATGAAATGAACTCCCGTGAGTAATTCTTCCTTTTCAAGCGTGTTTATGTACTCTTCCGCGTTAACTCCTGCAGCAAATTTGACAATAATTTGGTTTGTTTTCAGAGCTTCATCTGCCTTTTGCAGGTATGAGTCGATAGATGATTTAAGATTTTCCCCAAAAATATCACGCTTTTTATTCTCAAATCTGCGAGACTCCGTTCTGGGTTCTGCAGACATCATAGCCTTGAAAGCATTGACCATACCGCCACTGTGTACCTTATTTGAAAGTGAATCTACTAAAGTTACATTGTTCACATCTGTCACAATTTCCTTAACTTCAAGTGCTGTCAAGTAAGGTGCATTCCCCCAAACTAAACCGGATACCGCAGATACAACAGGAGCTGCCATTGAAGTTCCGCTATTATAAAGATATAACGAATTAGGAAAAGTGCTGATAATAGATTCACCCGGTGCAGCTATGTCGGTTGGTCCGCCATAATTAGAGAAAGCGGCTAAGTTCCCTTCCATATTTTGTGCAGCAACAACCAGTGAATTGTCATGATAATATGAGGCTGGATACTCCGGATAATCTGCCAGGTTACTCCCTGAATTCCCTGCTGCGATAACAAATAAAATATCATTAGCCTGGTACATTGCCTCCTGCTCAGTTACAGCCGGATTTGCTCCGCCAAAGCTGCAATTGATGATTCGGATGTCATTTGCTTTTGCATATTCTACCGCTTTGACAAAAGCAGCAATGGATCCGTTATACACACTGGTATCTGTCAGTCTGCTCCCAAGCACTTTAAGCGGTACTACTGAACCTTGCGAAGTAATACCTGCTATTCCCTGATTGTTGTTACTCTGAGCAGATATAATACCTGATACATGAGTACCATGACCCGCTCTGGCCGAAGAAGCAGAGGATTTCTCATTTTCTGGAAAGACATCCTTCATATCATGGGTAAAGTTATAAGCAAGGGACATATCCAACCGGTTAATTAAGTCCGGATGCTGATAATCAACCCCTGTGTCTGCCACACCAATAGTAATATTTGAACCTTTATAATTTTTCCATACTGGAATGATGTTAATATCTATTCCGTTCAGCGGGTTAAATAATGACCACTGCTCATTAAAGAACTCATCGTTAGGAGCAGGTAATTCTTCAATAGCTATTTCCAACTGATTGATAAATGCGCCTGGATGTATTGATGATACTTTTATAAAATAGTTTTTTTCTGCTAAACATGTATTAGCTAGCTTCAAAATATCTGAGCCTTCAACGGTTTCATTTTGCATAATGATTTTAGAACTGTGTGCGTCAAACAATGTTCCAGACAATCCACCTTCCCCTCGCACTGATATTTCATAACTGCCAGTCTGTTTGGGAATAAAAGAAAACCAGAGGTCCTCGCCAGAGTTCAAGGGGCCTCCTGTGTACAACATAGAAGATTCCAGTGTAATCGGATTCGAGATATCCACCTTTTGATACAAAGATTGACTCCCTGCAGAGTAAGAACTTACAGGTTGCGATACAAAAAGTAAGCATAGAGTCCATAAAGCAACAAAAGTTAAATACAATGCTTTCCTCATTTATTTCACCTCTGCCTATTTTCAATATCTTTCATTGCTTTTAGTTAATAATCGGCGTAATAGTACTGTACTGTACTCTCAGAAGTACCGTTTAGATAGGCTGTTGCATGAACTTCAATTCTATAGTTGTTGCCTTTAGCCACAGCCCATGTTTGAAACAAATTAAGATCGTTGCTATTGATGGAATTACTAAATGTCTTTAGTGTGGTCCATCCCCCATCTTTGTACTGCTGCAAGTTACAGACTATAGAGGTCTTGTCAGCTTGAAACGCAGTTAAATCTACATCCATCTCGGCGATACCACTACTGCTGATAAACAGCCTCAATGATACGTTGGTAATGATCTTAAATCTTTGAATCTGGTAATCCTGATCCAAATTACTCACAGTCGCATTGACTTCACCTGCATACATGTGCTGAGGAACCAGAAATAACATAAGCAGTGCAAAGAGTGCCATAAATCTATTTTTCATACAAATTCTACCTCTCCTCTCTTTTCTTCTCATATATAAAACTACAAACAAACACTATATCTTACACATTTTCCTAAAAAACATAAAAAACAGAAGAAGCTGTTGCTTCTTCTGTTTTTTATTATAGAAATAAATGTTTAGTTATGAATTTTAAGGCTTTCAGCCATTTTTCTTAATTCTTTTATATCTATTGAACCAACTAACTCAAACGAATAATTATGATTTTGCCATGACATAAAAATCTCGCCATTTTTTTCAACTGCGTAACCTTTCGTATGGCCAATAGTTATACTTGTAAAATTCGAGGTTTCATTATCTGCCACTGTTTTATCCCTTACATAGTTTTTCTGCTTAAAAACCAGCTTTTTATCTGTTTTATCTTGAAATATTATTTTAAAGGTACTTGAATTATTGGAACTACTTTCAAACCTGTAATTCAAGGGAATATAGTCCGGAAGATAGATATGATCCCACCCGTCTGGCAGTTTTTCAATTATTAGATCAGAATCCTCCTTAATAGCTTTCACTTCAACAAAATTAGGTTTCTCTGAGTAAAAAATATTATAAAAATCTATTTTAAATGCTTCTACATTATTTATAGACAATATGGTAATCAAGGAAAAAATCACTACCGCAACAGCAATAACTTTCAGATGCTTTGCCCATCTTTTTCTCACATGCCGAATCTTTTCTAATTGAATGTAAACATCTATTTTCCGTTCAAAACCATCAGAGAATTTGACATCACAACTTTTTTCAGTTTTTATTTTTAGCGCATCTGCTTCGTCGTATAAATATTCTGTTGCCGCATGTTCTATTATAAGATCAAAAAGTTCCTTTTTTAACTTTACGTTATCCATTTTTTAAACCCCGTTTCCCTAAAATATCAGCAAGGGCTTTTTTCGCACGATAAATTCTTACATCAACATTATTTATAGAGATACACAGAATCTCAGCGATCTCTTTACTGGAGTAACCATAAACGTACCGGAGCAGAAACGGTGCTTCTAATTCAACTTTTAATTTACTTATTGCTTCGACTATTTCCTTATATTGATGGTTAGATATAACTGCATCTTCCAAATTGAAATGTTCTTCTATATCCTCATCAATCTCTTGAAAAAATAACGTTTTATTTCTCTTTTCATTAGATAACATTGTAAGGGATATATTCTTAACAATGATCACCATGAAACCAATAGTTTCCTTCTCATTATTCTCATTTATTTTATCCAGATTCTTAAATATTCTAATAAAAGCTTCACTTGTAGCATCTTCGGCTAAGTTTTGCCTTTTTAGGATATCAAAAGCACACTTATATAATAGATATCTATATTTCGTATATAAATTTTCAAACTTCAATTTTTCTTTACTCTTAAAAGAGGGTAATACTTGAAACATAATATTAGCTCCTTATTAAGATTATCAAAAATAGATTATTATTAATAATTCTACATAATTTTAACAGCACTTAATATGATCTATGTACTAATATTTGGTATATCGTAATCAATCAAGACTTAGTTGCTATACAAAATTTCTAATAAACAAAAAGATGCCTCCCGTATGAGATTCCATATCCGAAAGCATCTTTCTCGTGTCTGTCATAATTTTCACCAGTACGCATTACGACTAAAGCCTATTTCCCCTCATTAATAGCCCGGATCAGCTCCAGCGGCAACTTCGGTACGCGGTCATACGTCAGCAGGCCGTTGATCTCCTGCTCCACATCCGTAAGCTGGGTGTAGCAGTAGCCCTGCACCACCCCGGAGAGCAGCAGCGGCTGTATCACCGCCCGCAGACGCGCGGCGAAGTCTTCGTCGTTCTCTGCGCCGGAGTAGCCCCAGCCGTCCCAGTCGCTTTTTTTGTAGGCGACGCCGCCGAATTCTGTGATGAGAATCGGCTGGTCCGCATACGGGAAGCCTTCTACTGCCAGCTTGCGGTTGCCCGGCAGGCCGCTGACGGCCTGCTCCACGGAGGAATAGCGCTGCTCAAGCACCTCGCGCCGCCACTCGTAATCGTGGATGTTGAACAGGTCTGTGGTGACCAGCTCCCAGCCGTCATTGGAGACAACCGGCCGCGTCCCGTCCAGCGACTTGGTTAGGTGGTACATCGCTTGGGCATGCTGCTGCTGCTGTTTGTCGGCAGCGATGTTCGGCACGCCCCAGCTCTCGTTGAGCGGAACCCAAACCACAATCGAAGGATGGTTGTAATCCCGTTCGATGCTCTCCTGCCATTCCTGGGTGAAGCGGCGGACATACTCTTCCGAGTATTCATAGGCATTAGCCGCTTCGCCCCAGACAAGTAAGCCCAGCTGGTCACACCAGTACAGGTAACGCGGGTCCTCCAGCTTCTGGTGCTTGCGCGCACCGTTGAAGCCCAGCTCCTTGGTCAGCTCGACATCGCGGCGGATCGCCTCATCACTGGGCGGTGTCAGGTTGCCGTCCGGGAAATACCCCTGATCCAGCACCAGCTTCATGAAATAAGGGCGGTTGTTGAGGCAGAGTCTGCCGCTTTCGACCGAGATTTTGCGCATACCGAAATAACTGGTTACCTTATCCAGCACCTTCCCGCCATCCAGCAGGGTAAAAGTGACATCATAGAGATTCGGCTGCTCCGGCGACCACCAGTGCCCGTGCCCATGGTCATTGAAATCACTGAGGGTAATGCTCCGGGACTCTTCCGGGCTGCGTACAGAGTATACGTCACTTGAAATCGGCTGGCCTTCAAACGTGATCTCCACCTGAAGTTTCAGGGAATCACTGTTCAGCTCTCCATTACTGGTCAGCGCACCTTTAATGAAGGAGCGGATTTCGATACTTTTGTGGTCAATATCCGGCGTCAGCTTAACTTTGCCGAGATAGACGGAGGATACCGCCTCCATCCACACGGTCTGCCAGATGCCCGTTGTGCGGGTATAGAAAATGCTGGCTGAATCGCTCTTCCAATATTGCTTGCCCCGGGGCAGAGTTACGTCCTTGCTGTAATCCACAGCTTTGACCACCAGAATATTAGGCTGGCCTGCTGGCGCCAGTGCGGCGCTAATCCCGGCATGGAACGGCGTATGCCCGCCCTCATGCTTCGCCACCAGGATCCCGTTGAGCCAGACGGAGGCTTCGTAATCCACAGCGCCGAAATGCAGCAGAATCTCTTGGTCTACAAAACTCTCCGGAATCTCCAGCTCCCGCCGGTACCAGACGATGTCATGAAATCCGGGATCACCGATTCCGCTCAGGCTACTCTGAAAAGCAAACGGAACCTGTATCCGCTGAGCCAGCGGTTTATTTCCCAGATGCCACTGCTCCCGGCTGCCTACATTGTCATCGTCAAAAGTAAACTCCCACTCCCCGTTCAAATTCACCCAATTATCGCGTACAAATTGCGGACGCGGATATTCCGCACGTTGCTGATTCGTCATTATTTCATCCGCCAGTTTCCCGTGTGATTAGATTTCATGCGATCCGGTCTTGCTGTAGTCCTTATCAGTCCTTACTGTCACTCCCGGCCATCCATAGAAGCCGCCTGCGCCTTGCGTATACTATCCCTGTATTCTTTAGGCGAAAAACCGCTGCAGTTTTTGAACACGCGGTTGAAGTGGCGCACATTGCCAAAGCCCGTCTCCTCAGCGATCCTGCTGATTTTCTCATCTGTGAAGGCCAGCTTCTTGCGCGCTTCTTCCATCCGGATATGGGTCAGGAATTCGATAAAGGTGACGCCTGTTCTTTGTTTGAATAGATTGCTGAAATACGCCGGGTTCAAATACACCTCATCCGCCACTTCCTTAAGGCTTAGCGGATGATCATAATGCTGCGAAATGTAGCGCTGGGCGGCAGCAACTGGATCGAGATCCTTCACCTCTCTGGACTTCGCAATGCAGCCGGTCAGGGTGAGCAGCAGCCCCCGGCATTTCTCGGCCAGCTCCTGCCGCGAAGAGAGGCTGCATACATCGAACAGCACCTTGCGGATATCCTTCGATCCCAGCCACGATTCCGTAACCTCAAGCTCTTCGGACAGCTCGTAATAGTACAGCAGCAGCTTACAGATTTGCTGATGAATACTCTCCGGTGAATCCGCCATACTGCACAGCTCTTCAATCATATGTTCAACAATCGGGCCGATGCTGGCCACTCTGCCTCCGGTAATCGACTTCTCCAGCATCTCCCATGACCATTTCAAAGGTCCGCTTCCGGAATGGGGGCGCTCTGTCATTTTGGCATAATCGAGCAGCTTATCACCGCCTTCGATCAGCCGGTACAAGAGGGCGATTCCGGCTTCACTATAAGCTTTCGGAATGCCCGGCAGTCCTTCCGCCGGATTACTGACCCCGATGGTTACCGTCAGGTTGGACAAAGAGCGGATCTGCCTGCGGATCAGGTCGCCCAGAGCTCCCGGTGCCGATAAGGAATGCTCCGGCTCAGCTATATTCAGCAAAGCCACCACCTCGGTATCCGACAGCACGAAGCTTATGCCTGTCGCATGGCGGTCAATCATTTCCTGGACAACCTGCTGGATATACAGGAGGAACAGGGAGGCATCGCCCCGCTGATAACGCTCCTTCTCCACCGAATGCTTATCCAGCTTAATCACCATGCAGAGAAAGTAAGGATGGCCGAAGGCGAAGCCCATCTCCCGCAGCAGCTGCAGGTCGCTATCTTCTGTTTTGCCTTTCAGCAGACTCTCGATCAGATGACCGGCCACATGCCGCTTCAGTACAGGCTGGACCTGCCATGGTTCATCCTTGCGCACCGGAAGCGCCTTGCGCTCGGCCAGTTCCCGCCCCAGTCTCTCCAGCACACGGCTCAGCTCCTGGCGTTCGACCGGCTTCATCAGATAATCCTTCGCCCCCTGGCGCATCGACTGCTGCACATAGGCGAACTCGTCATAGCCGCTGACCACGACGGTCATCAGATCCTTGAACCTTCCCCCGGCCATCTGCTGCAGCTGAATCCCGTCCATCCGCGGCATGCGGATATCCGTGAGCAGCACTTCCGGCGACAGCTCGGCCAGCTTGTCAAGCGCATCATAGCCGTCAATGGCTTCACCAACCACCTCCCAGTTACCCTCCAGGCTGGTGATCATTTTGCGCAGACCTTTGCGGAAGACAGACTCATCGTCAACAATCAGTATTTTAGGCAACTCCGTCATCCTCCCTTGCTCTGCCCTGATGGGTAATAACCGGCAGCCTCAGCACTGCCTTGAAGCCCTGATACGGCATACTCTCCAGTGAAAGACCATATTCATCGCCATAATGCAGCACAATCCGGCGGTGAACATTCAGCAGACCGTTGCCTGAGCGTCCGCCCAGCTCCTTCGTATTCAGCAGATGCAGCCGAAGCGCCTCAAGCGCCTCCGCATTCATGCCGATGCCATCATCCTCGATAGTGATTCTAAGCACCTGACTGCTGCTGTCCGCGGTCAGCGAAATACGGCCCCGGCCCACCCCTTTGTCCAGTGCATGATTGATTGCATTCTCCACCAGCGGCTGGATCATCAGCGGAATGACCTCACAGTCCAGCAGCGAAGGTTCAATGGTCATCGTGAAGTGAATGCGTTCTTCATAGCGCATCTGCTGGATTGCCATATATCCGCCGACATGGTCCAGCTCATCCTGAAGCGTCACATGCTCCGTGCGCCCGCTGAGGCTGTAGCGCAGCAGCTTGCTGAGATTGTTGGACATCGTAATAATCTCCGGACTGCCCTCAAGCTCGGCGTACATGCTGATGGAACCCAGTGTATTGTACAGAAAATGCGGATTGATCTTGCTCTGCAGCGCGGCAATCTGCGCATCCTTCTCCCGGATCTCCGTCTCATAGAGCAGATATCCCAGTTCGCTAAGCTTGGCGAGCATGCCGTTGAACGAATGGCCCAGCATTCCTACCTCGTCCGTACCGCTCACCGGGAAAGCCCTGCTGAGGTCTCCGCGCTCGACACTGCGCATCAGCCGGCTCAGCTTGCGCAGCGGTTGGGTGATCCGGTAGGCGATAAACACATACAGCAGCAGGGCCAGACCTACACAGATGATGCCAATAAGAATAATGTAGGTGCGTAGAACCTCGGTATCTTTCATCAGACTGGAGACCGGTACAACACCCACCGTGGTCCAGCCTGTCACTTCAGAAGTTACGTGGGCCATCAGCAGCCCTTCGCCCTCCGACTTCACATGACTTACCCCTTCACCCGAATGTTCAGGAGACAGGGAAGGTGCTGCCTGCGGCAGTCCATGATCCTTGCCGATGACCAGGTTGCCGGAATCATCCGTAATGTACAGCAGTTCCTTGGCATCCAGCTTTACTTTGGACAGAATCTCACTAATGAACTTAGGGTCCACATCAATGACGATGTACCCTAGGGTCACCCCGTCATCGAAGCTGCGCAGCTCCCGCACAATGGAGAAGGCCTGATACACATTTCCGCCGCTTGAGCTTAAGTCATGTGTGGCAACATACACTGGCTGCCCGTAGTGACCCTTGAACTTGTTCAGCCAGCTGACATTCTCGTCGAGCTTATAGGTCGTCACATACTGGCTCTCCGGCATGACCACATACGAAGCTCCGCCCGTACCATACAGAGAGACACCTAGTATATCTACCCGGCCGTTCAAAAACACCTGAGTGACGAAGCTGTTCAGTCCGCTAATCTCATCCAATGTCAGCGGTTCACCGGAGATACGTTTGGTAGCCAGATACTCGGTTACTTTCGGATACTGATAGGGCATCACGGTCAGCCGGTTCAGCTCATTCATATAGGTGTCGATATTCAGGGTAAGCTGCTTCAGCGTCTGAAGCTGATAATCGCCAACCTTGCGCTCCGTCGTTTCGGTGAAGCGTGCGAAGGCGAAATAGCCCATCAGCCCCAGCGGCAGCACAATGAATACCACATTGATAAGAATAAGCTTGCGCGCGAGCGCCAGATTCCTGAACCAGCCGCGAAATGATTTCAACCGCATTCTCCCCTTTAATCCTTTTGCATTTATTTCTTCAGCTGAAGGTTAATGCTGTCCACCGCTTTTTGCAGAGCCTGCTCCGGGCTTTGCTCCTTGTAGATCATTTTCTCAAACTGCCGGATAATCTCTTCATTAATACTCCACTGCTTCACATTTCTCGGCCAGTAGGCTACGGAGTTGGCGGTATTGGCATAATCACTGCGGAACTTCAGTGCAGCATACGCTCCGCTCTCTACGACCTCCCGGGAACTCGGTACATGACCGGCTTCCGCCCACATCACTCCATGCTCCACCGCCCAGCGGGCAAAAATCATGGCAGCATTACGCTTCTCCGCACTCATCTCGCTTTTGGCCGGAATAGCCAGCGTATGCGAATCTCCCCAGACCGCCGGATGATCGTAGATGACCGGAACCGGCACGACGCCCAGCTCCAGGTTCTCATCCTTCTCAAAAGCGCCGGTTCCCCACACCCCCGTAATCAGCATAGCGGCCTCCCCGTCATAGAACAGCTTGAAGGCATCATTAATATCCGGCGGAATCAGCTCCTGCTGATACAGGCTATTCACGAACTCCAGAGCCTGAAGCGATTCCTTGTTGTTAAAGACCGCCTGCGTACCTTCGGGATTGTAAAAGACACCACCGCCCTGCATCTGATTGTACAGGCTCCACCACAGCCACACGGAATCAATACGTGTGCTGGGCAGAGCCAGCGGAGCAACACCGGGCGGCAACTCCGCCTTCAACTGCTGCAGGAACTCCGTAAACCCTCGCTCTCCCTTGCTGATCAACGGTTTGTCCCCGGCATCCAGCAGCCCAGCCTCTTTTAAATACTTCTTATTGTAATAGAGCACTAACGTATGCGTATCCAGGGGTATAGCATAATGGGCACCGCCGTAGACCGTGGACTCAGCGATTTTGGCATTGAACTGGCCCCAGTCCAGCCCGGTATCCGCAGCGAGTCCGTCAAGCGGCTCAATATAACCGTTCTGCACGAATTGCGGCAGATTGGTCGCGTGAATAATGGCTAAATCAGGTGCATTACCGGACAGAATCGCCGTGCGCAGCCGGGAATAATAATCATCCAGCCGGGAGTTGATCTGTTCGATCCGGATATCCCCGTGCTCCCGGTTGAACTGCTGCACCAGCTCGGTCATGAAAATGTTGTCTCCGCCGCTGAATGGAGTCCAATACTCCAGAGTTACCGGCTCAGCGGCAGCCTGGGGGGATTCCTCTGCCCCATCTGTACCGCAACCGCCCAGCACCAGAAGCATAGCCAGCAGCACAATTGAAAGCGTAATCAGTTTGTTCCGTTTGAGTCCGCTATAGCGTCCCGTATCTCTCATATGGTTAAGCCCCCGTCTTGCTTGCATTCTATGAATCTTCCGGCTCATTCACTCTTCTGCCATATATCCATATAATCTATACCGAAGCTGCCTTGTCTGTCAAAAAGAATGATTTCGTTCGCTCCGCTCTGCAATTGCAGCTCCAGCTCCATGAAGGATAATTGGTTTCGTTCCTTAGATTCCAGGGTTGATACGATCGCAGAATCCCCGTTCACCCCTACCTCCAGCTTCGCATCCGGTGAAGCGTTAAGGACAGCTACAGAGACAGTGTAAGTCCCGCTTCCCGGTAGACGGATGTTGCTGAAACGCAGCGCCGCATCACTTCCGCTGAGGGTTGCCGCCGCCCCGCCAGAGGCATACGGGTTATCCTCCGCATCAGCATTCCCCTCCAGCGTCTGGGCTTCAGCTTCATACCGGGGAATTTCAATGGCCTTCAGTTCAGCTGCGCTTCCCTCCGGCAGCTCAATGGCTACTGTATTCATCCCGGCTGTGAACGGTAAGCTCAGATAGGCGTATCCGGTCTGTCCCTCTTCGGAAGGCGGCAGCTGAAGCTTTGACGGCGTTCCAGCATTCACTGAAACTGCCGCAGCGGCCGGTTCTCCACCCGGATTCATATAATGCACCAGCAGCGGGGTATCGCTATTCACCGTGGACGGCAGGGACGGGAACGCCAGCCGGTTCCCGCTGCGGATGGCGTTCTCAGGTTGGAATACTCCCATTCCAGCGGGAACATCAAGCGCCGTGCTCAGCGCCAGCGGCTTCCCGAACACCGGCAGACCGCCATCGTCCCAGCTGACCCGCTGGGCCCGTGCTTTGCGGTTGTTCCAGCCGTCCGCCGCTCCAGTAGTCGCGTGATAGACAATCCACTGCTCGCTGCCATCCGGCGACACCGTGAACGAGTTATGCCCCGGCCCGTACACTCCGGCGGCTTCATCCATCGCCAGCAGCGGCTGCTGCAGCTTGGTCCAGTCTGCCGCCTCCAGCGGATTGCCGCCGGGCTTCAAGACCAGCAGGCCCAGACTGTAATACGGAGTCCAGCTGCCCGCGCCGGAATAGACAATGAAGACGCGGCCGTCATGATGAAGGACCGACTGGCCTTCATTGATATACGGCGGGCCTCCGGCCTGCTCCCATGGAAGCAGCGGCTCGCTGAGCAGCACCCTCGGACCGCTGATCGTCAGCGGGTCACTCATCGGCGCAATATAGGTGTTCTGCGCAGCGTTCACTTCGCCTTCCCAGCCGGACCAGACGAAATACAGCTCATCATCCACTTCCATCGCCAGCCCATCAATCGCCCACTTGTTGGTGTCGTCGGTGACTTGGCCCTTGAAGGTATAATCGCCCAGCGGATCACCGCTATCCCCCTGCAGCACATACATCCGGTGATTCTCGTTATTACCATCATCTGCGGCAAAATAGACATACCAGTTCCCACGAATGTACTGGAGCTCGGGTGCCCAAAGATTCGCCGAATAGGAGGTCTCCGCCGGGGGATACCATACCACCTTCCGCTCGGCCTGGCGGAAATCCATTGTGCGTGACTTCATCATCATAATATCCGTTCCGTTATGGGTGAAGGTCATGTAATAATATCCATCCTTGTAGATCATACTCGGATCCGGAGTATCGATCTCGGCCAGTGTATTCTTAAACGTTCCGCCGTGCCCGTTATAGACTTCATCTGTCCCGCTATTATTGTGCTGATGCACCAAATATGCACCTCCCGCCAGTATAAGTAACATAATCGCTGCAAGCGAGTAGAGTATTCTACGTGATTTCTTACCTGTCCATGCCATGTGCGGATTATCAGGTTTCATTCTCATCCGCTTCCCTCCCATCACCCGTTATTTCACACCCGAGCTCGTTATGGCTTTTACAAAAGACTTCTGGCCTACAATGAAGATAATCAGCACCGGGAGCGCCGCGATAGTGGTCATAGCCATTAATTTGCCGTAACTCTGGGTGTAGCTTCCGGTGGCCATCATAGCAATACCTGCGGTGATCGTCCGCATCTCCGGCGAGGTGGTCGCATACAGCGGCCAGACAAAGTCATTATAGATTCCCATGAAGGTGAAAATCCCCAGCGTCATCATGATCGACACTGCGGAAGGCAGCAGGATCCTGGCATACAGATTCCATTTGTTCACCCCGTCGATCCGGGCCGCCTCTTCGATTTCTTTCGGGAAGGAGACAAAGAACTGATACAGCAGGAACACGCCGAACGCCCCGGCTGTAGCCGGCAGAATCAGCGCCTGATACGTGTTGATCAGCCCTAGTGTATTGAACTCAATGTACATCGGCAGAAAGGTCAGCACGCTGGGAATCATCAGCGAGGCAATGAACATGGACAGCAGCGTACGGCGCAGCGGCAGATCCGGCAGCCGGGCCAGGGCAAACGCCGCCATCGAATCAATCAGCAGCACGATTGCTGTTCCCACAATCCCGACTGACAGGGAATTGATGATCCAGCGCAGAATCGGTGTATTCATCAGCTCCCCGCTCAGCCCCTGAACGAAATTATCAAGCGTGGGCTTCTGCGGGAAGAAGTTCATCCGCCCGGAGAGGGCTTCGAAGTCATTTTTAAACGCAGTGGACAGCATCCACACGAGCGGCAGCAGCACGAACAGTGCAATCAGAATGGCCAGCAGCAGCAGGCCGGTTTTTTTGGCTTTTCCCATTTATACCTTCTCCTTCCGGTTCGTAAGACGGAACTGTACGATGGACACCATCATGATCAGCAGCGCCATCAGAATCGCCATCGCGGAAGCTGAGCCGATATCCTTGCGCACGAATGCCTGGTCCAGCACATTGATCAGCAGCACCTTGGTGGTGTCTCCCGGCCCTCCGCGCGTCAGCAGGAACGGCTGGGCATAAATGTTGAAGGACGCGATCGTTGAGGTAATCATCACGAACAGCATCACCGGCCGGATCGAGGGCAGTGTAATTGACACGAACCTGCTCCAGGCGCCCGCCCCGTCAATAGCAGCAGCCTCGTAATAATCTTCAGGCACCTCATTGAGCGCATTCACAAAAATAATCATATTGAACCCGATCGTCCACCAGAGCGTCGTGAGCACCAGCGCAATCCATACCCAAGGCGTAGCGGTCAGCCACGGGATACCGGTCAGACCTAGCTTTTGCAACAGACTGTTAATGAATCCGGCATTGGTATCGAACATCATCAGCCAGATCACGGCCATAACCGAAGCCGACAAGGCATAAGGCAGGAAATAGAACGTCCGGAATAACCCCCGGAGCTTCGAAGGCAGCGCATTGACCAGCATCGCCATCCCCAGCCCCACCACGATCAGCAACGGAACGGAGTACAGTACAAACTGGAAGGTGGTCCACAGCCCGCGGAAGAAGATACTATTCTCATACGTCCCCGGGGTGAAAATCGTAATATAATTGCGCAGCCCCACAAAGGGATGCGCGGCAGACAGCAGCTCAAAGTCCTGCAGGCTGATCACAACACCATACAGGATCGGAAACAGCAGAAACAGTCCGAAGGCTGCAAGGTAGGGCAGGATGAACAGGAATGAGGTGAAGCGGGAAGTCCATGTGCTTTTCAAAAGGGGTTCCTCCATTTCTTCGTATAGGGAAAAGCGGGAAGCGATCCGCGCTCCCCGCTTTTGCTTACCGAAATGATCACATCATCATAAGTGCTATTTCATCGCCTGACGGGATTTGGCAACTGCATCATCCATCGCCTGCTGCGGTGACTTTTTGCCGAGAATGGCATTGCTCAGCTCGCTCCATACCGGCTCGACGATGGTGCCCCAGTTCAGTACATTCGGTGCAAACTGTACAGAGGAGAAGCTCTGCGATACGGTACTCTGGAACTCCATAGCTCTGAATTCTGCACTGTCCATAACAGTTTTGGAAGCTACCGCCTGACCGGATTCAGCCCAGTCCAGGGAGTTGCCGGAGACATATTTCAGGAAATCACCGATACCGGCCAGTGTGTTGCTGTCTGTCACAGCCTTTGGAACCACAAAGCCATGTGAGCCTGCATAAATAGCCTGCTTTGCTTTGCCGATCTGCGGCATAACGGCTACGCCATAATGAAGTCCGGCTTCGTCAAACTGCGATTTCATCCACGGTCCGTTAAACTGGATCGCGTTCTTGCCCTGCAGGAACAGGGTATTCTCGCCGTCCTGCTGAACATTGGCCGGGGAGATCCCCTTGTCTACCATATCGCGCAGCCACTGTACCATTTCTACCGCTTCAGGAGAATTGTAGGCTACATCCGTTCCGTTCCAGAGCTCTCCGCCATTCTGCCAGACGAGCGACGGGAAGATGAACTGCTGCGGCCAGAGGGTTGGCACTACATATCCATAGACCCCTTTGGATTTATCCGTCAGCTTCTCTACGGCGGCGTCGAATTCGGCACGGTTCGTTGGCGGTGCGGTAATTCCCGCTTTTTCAAACAGATCCTTGTTGTAATACATCACCACCGGGTGAATGTCGAGCGGAATGGTGTACAGCTTGCTGTCGATGGTGGCGTATTTCACCGGGGCTTCGGCAAAATCAGCAGAATTAATTCCGGCTGTTGCCGCCAGCTCATCCACCGACTGCAGCTGATCCTTGCTCTGGTAGGTAGGTACCTGATCCACGTGCATAATCATCAGGTCCGGCCGTTCCTTGCCGGTGCTGAGCGCTACATCCAGCTGCTTGTAATACTCACCATTGGGCTGGATCACGAAATTCACTTTATATTTATCCTGGGAGCTGTTGTATTTATCTACGATTTTCTTCATGAACGGGCCATCCGAGCCGGAGAACGGTGACCAGAACAGAAGCTCTGTCTTCTTGCCGCTGCCGCTGCCTTCTCCCTGCGTCTCCTTGCCGCTGTTGCCGGCGTTTGCGCTGTTGTTCTTCGCATTGTTCCCGCCGCAGGCGGTTACTACCATTGCCAGCATCATAACCATCAGTAATATTGACGTTACTTTTTGCATGGATCGTTTCATCTGTGTACTCCCCTTTTACCCGGTAATTCAAAGCTGGCTGCGCTTTGATGTCTTTATGTTACCGCCCCAACGGAGATCAAAAAATGTCCTTAGACTAGGAACAATGGACATATTTACAGATTGGCGGATATGCTGCAGGTCTAACGTATGACTTCAACGCTCAGGGGGTCCGAATCCAACGGCGGCTCCCGGCGGAACAAAACAAAAGTTCAATTAACGCAACTTGCTCAGTGACATATTGTATTCGGTTTTTCGCATACATTGGGCTCGGTTACCTTCGCAGTGACATATTGTATTCGGTTTTTCGCATACATTGGGCTCGGTTACCTTCGCGATGACACATTGTATTCGGTTTTTCGCTTACATTGGGCGCGGTTACCTTCGCGGTGACACATTGTATTCGGTTTTTCGCTTACATTGGGCTCGGTTACCTTCGCAGTGACATATTGTATTCGGTTTTTCGCTTACATTGGGCGCGGTTACCTTCGCAGTGACATATTGTATTCGGTTTTTCGCATACATTGGGCTCGGTTACCTTCGCGGTGACACATTGTTTTACAGCTCATTTCCTCCATGACTCACTGCGGGAGTCTCATCAATACATCGCATAATTTCCTAGCATAATTTTTGGCTTATTTTCTTGAAATACACAATAAATGACTGATCGGATACCTCCCGGCACATCAAAAAAGCTGCCCCACCGGCATTATCACCGGGGAACAGCTGATATTGGAGAAGCAGACCGCAAAGGGCTCTGCTATTTATTAAGTACAACTGGACGCTGCCCTCACTCTATCACGAAGGGTTCGATACGACTGAACAAAAAACGCTCACCCTGCAAATATTCTCTCAGGTAAGCCAGGGCATACGGCTGTTCTTCCCGCAGACCGGGGATTTCATCCGGATTAGAAATGTGATGGCTGTAATTGCCTATCATGATCATAACGAAGAAGCATTCCAGCTTCCGTTCATAATCCGGCTCCAGCTCCCGGACACTTCTATAGCCCTGGATCAGGTCGCCGCGCTGCCCCGGGGAGAGCTCCAGCAGTGCGGCGGCCATATCATAGAGGAAATATCCGTAGCCGCAGCGGCCGAAATCGATCGCACGCGGCTGGCCTTGGTCAAAAACAATATTTCCGCTATGCAAATCGCCGTGAATCAAGCCGTAGCTGCTGGCGTCAGGCTGCATGGCTTCGAGATCTGCCCGTATCTTCGCGGCAGCAGCCTGATAGAGCTTCCATTGTTCCTCCGTTACCATTACCGCGTGATGCGCCTCCAGCTTGCTCCACTCCAGCTCGAAGCTGCCTGCTCCCCATACCGGACGGGTGAAGCCGGCAGACGGAACGAACGGTGTACTCGCTACGTGCATACCGGCCAGCATTTCCCCCATCCGGAAGATATAATCATCCGGCAGATTGCCCTCTACAGGCGCCCCTTCCACCCAGTGCATCACCGTTGCCCTGGCAAGCCGCCGCTCTTCGCTTCCAATCTCAAGGATATAGCCGCCGCTGGAACTGGCCAATCCTTGCGGGACCACAAAGCCCGCTGTCTGATTGAGATACCGGGTCCATTCCAGCTCCGACAGGATCTCCTCCCGGCTGAAGCGCTCACCATGAATCCGCAGCAGAAAGCTGCCGGCGCTGCAGTCTCCACCCGGAATGTAAAATTGTCTGATAAGCCGATAAGCTCAATCCTGTTCCATTCCAGATCATACTCTGCCAATGCCCTGAGTGCTATATTCCTGCCCGATCTCCAGAGATCCCGCGATGGATCACCCGCACTGCTGCTGCATAAATTATGTTCCGTCATCTTCCTGCCTCCCGCATACATCTGTCTATATAATTATAGGGGTGACTCAATGGATGAACATAGATAATAAACAGCTGCAATTCATTTTTTGCACAAAAAAAAAGAAAGAGCCCTGTTCGACTCCTTCTCTCATCTCAATATAAGTGCTGCTCATAGCTGCTTGCTTCCATAGACAATCTTCTTGATGCTGTCACCCGACAGACAAAATTGCTCGGCAAGCTCGGTTACGCTTAAGCCCCTGGCATAATGGTCACGAATGGACTGGTTCCGGGCCGTCAGATAGGTTCTGCCGCCTGAGTTCTCCCCCACCGTTTCCGCTGTCCCTCGGGCTTGGGGATGTAGAGCATCCCGCCTTGCATATATTTCTGTACTTCCTGCAGCAGTTGCTGCGGTAATACCAGATCTGCATTTACATATTTCATATAGCTCCGCTCCTTTAAAGTAGTGAACTTGTAAAGGCAGCAAAGTCTATAGAACAGACCATTTTATCCGGCGGATCGTTGCAGCGGAGACTTGCTATCAGCTCTACACAACAACCACTGCCATGTCGTCCATAGACTTTGCGTAGAGCTGAGCATTAATCTTCTCATGAATCGTCCTCCTTCCATTATCTGACTTGGATTATAAATAATATAGCATACTGAAACTGCGATTTCCCGCTAAAAGTTCCATTTCTAAATAAACAACTTGAGGTGCTTCGGTCAGCCGTTGAATAGCTGAAGGGACACCTCTAGGGGGATTAATTCGTTTTTGTTTTGAGATATTCATCTAAATACTTCTGGTGAAAGCCATCTGTAGGATGTAGTCCTAGAATTTCATACTCCCAAATTGTACGCTGTTGTGAGGGGGAATACAAAACAGCGCCATAATTATAATCAATAGTGAACTACACACCACCTAAGAGGTGGGTGTTTCTTGGTCAATAGAGCTACTGCTCCAAGTTTACCCAAGCTTATAAGCTAGTTCCTAACCCGCTAAGGGCCATTTACATGGCTAGTTGTAGAAGATTCAGTGCCGCATTCCGGTCTCTGTCATGCTCCGTATGACTGGCAGGGCAGGACCACTCCCGTACGGCTAGGTTCTTGACTTCTGCATTTTTGTAGCCACAGCAGGAACACAATTGACTGCTTGCAAAGTGTTTGGGAGCAATGATTAATTCTCTGCCGTACCATTTCGCTTTGTAGGTCAGCATGTCTCTGAACAGGCTCCACGACACTTCGGATATGGCTTTGGCTAACTTATGATTCTGCATCATGTTCTTTACACGCAAGTCCTCCATCACGATCACTTGGTTTTCGTTTATCATTTGGGTGGACGTTTTGTGCAAAAAGTCTTTCCGTTGATTCGCTATTTTTTCATGCAGTCTGGCGACCTTCAGCCTTGCTTTATACCGGTTACGGCTCCTTTCTTCTTTCGTGACAAGTCCTTTTGCAGCTTGGCTAATCGTTGTTCAGACTTCCGCAAGTACTTCGGATTCGGTATGATTTCGCCATGTGAAGGAATCGCAAAGTCTTTCAACCCCAGATCCACACCGATCTTCGTCTCGAGTGGGGGCAATGGGATGATATCCGTTTCCACCAATACGGAAGCGTAATATTTTCCCGTGGGTGTTTTGGAAATGGTGCATGATTTAATACGTCCCTCGAATGGACGGTGCAGCTTGATTTTGATTTTCGTTTTTAGTTTGGGGATTTTGATCCTTCCCTCTGTAATGGCAATGGTTCCCTTCTGGTTATTGGTTGTGAAGCTATGGCTATTCTTCTTCTTGCTCTTGAATTTTGGAAATCCCGCGTTCGGTTCACGGAAGAAATTCTGATAAGCCTTCTCTAAGTGAAGCTGGGCATTGGCTAAGGCTAGACTATCCACTTCTTTCAGCCAGGCAAAATCCTTTTTGTATGGCGCAGGTGTCGTTTGGAGCATCGTTTCCGTTTGCTTGTAATGTTCAAGCTTATCTGCAAGCATTCGATTGTAGATGAAGCGAACAGCGCCGAATACTTTAGTGAAGTACTGCTCTTGCTCATAGGTGGGATGGATTCGATACTTATAAGCCTTTAACACCTGCCCACCTCATTTCTGACCTTGAGATTCGATGTACTTCCGGATGACTTCAATCGGCGCACCGCCAATCGTCAGTAGACAATAACTTCTGGACCAGAAATATTCCTTCCACAGCTGTTGACGAATTACAGGAAATTCTTTCTTAATTAGACGGGAGGATGCACTCTTATAAGCGTTCAGAAATTTAGAAATATCGCTATTGGGGTGAGCTTTCATTAGTATGTGAACATGATCCTTGTCATGCTTCCATTCCTGCAGGGTGATATTGTAATTAGGCTGAATAGACTCAAATATCTCTTGTAACCGATTCGAAATGTCATCGTCTATTACTTTTCTGCGGTACTTCACGACTAGCACAAGATGATAATGAAGAGAGAATACTGAATGATTATTTGTGTCTAATTCCACGGATATCACAACCCATTTCATAATACTACTGAATGGTTTTATTGTAATATTTTAGGTTGTATTTATCTGTGAGAAAGACCGCTGACATTCATCCCGCCACTTAGAGAAGTGGGGGAATTCTGACAGCTAACTATTAAATTTGCCTGTTTGACTTAAATACATAGTTAAATTTGTCCATTGTTGAGGATTGTTTTTGCTAAATTCCGCATTAAGATCAACAAAGTACTTTTCTAATTCACTACACAAACGGTCATAAATGCGCTCATCTACCCCATAAATTTCAGGAATATTATGACCAAATATCAACTCGTTCCGGGTTGTAGAATTGTAATAAAAATAGACTATTCTTGAACCCGGCAATACCTCAGCATAGAGATAAACTTTGTCCCACTCATCAGGAATTATTCCTATGAGCTTATTGCCTATCAGCTGATATAATTCTTCAATCTTTCCCACAGCTACCTTAGCCTCCACTCCAAATTCAACGCTACAACCCAGTTTTCACCATAATTCACCATTTGCGGAGTCTTGAGAATGTGGAATGGGTGAGCCTGAATTCCAGACAAAAAAAGGGACCCCGCCAGCGTCCGGCGGGGTCTAAGTTATATTAAAGGGGGGTTATGTGTTTAATATATACCCCGAAGCTTAAAATCAGATGAAGCGCGGGTAAAAATCTGCTGAAACCGGCTTAGATTTTGAACTTCTCTACCAGGACCTGCATCTCCTTGGCGCTCTGCGTATTCTCATCAGCCATGGTGGCCTCATGGAAGGTTTTCTCCACAATATCCGCCGTCTTCTCGGCGATATCCTGAACACCAATTGCACCCTCGTTCACGGTAGCCGCCACTTCATTGACGGCGATGGCGATGCTGGACACCGTTTCGTTCAGATGGTCCGCTGCCTCCTCGAACTGGTTCATCAGCTCATTAATCGTTGAAGCATCGCTGTTATACTGCTGACTGACCTCAGTCAGCCGCTCATAATCGCCCAGTACATTCTGATCAATGAACGTCAGCATGGCTTCAGAATGTTCAATCATCTGCTCTACGGAGTTGTAGACATTCTTGACAACACCCTGGATACCTGCCGCAGTCTCTGACGACTTCTCGGCCAGCTTACGGATTTCACCCGCTACAACGGCGAATCCGCGGCCGGCATCGCCCGCCCGTGCAGCTTCAATCGCCGCATTGAGCGCCAGCAGATTGGTCTGGCTTGTAATGGAGAGAATCGTATCCGCCAGCACATTGATCTCGTTGATGGCACCCGATTGCTCAATAGCTTTCTGCATCTCACCACGGACCGAGCCGTAGATCTGTTTGGCATTCTCGGTGGATGTGACCGCATCATGCTGAAGCGCCAATGCACGCTCCGTAATTTGCCCGGATACACCGGAGCCTTCTTTTACCCGGGTGGAGATCATTCTGACATTATTCTCGATCTCATGAATGGCCGCTGTCATCTCCTGGGTAGATGCCGCCGTTTCTTCCATTCCTGCGGACAACTGCTCCGTAGTGGCTGAATTATCATGCGCATTCTCCCTGACGTCAATGGACAGCTTCTCCAGCGTCTCCGCATTATCCAGCACTTTCGAGGAAATCGAGATCAGGCTTCCGGCCATCTCACGCAGAACGGCGCGGGTATGGAACATTGCCTTGGCAATGGTACCTGTCTCATCTTTATTTTTAGTTAAATATTCATACTGGTTGTCATACTTCAAATCCAGCTCCGCGGTGCGGTTAATCAGCTGGGTAAGCTTGATAATCGGTGAGGAGATACGGGTAGCTACAGTAACCCCAATTAACAGCGTAAGCAGCAGGCTTCCCAGTCCTAGCAATAAAATGTAGTTGGTCATTTCATCCACAGGCAGCATGATCTCCTCCAGATCTCCAGTCAGTACCAGGGTCCAGTGAGTCTCCGGAAGAACGGTGAAAGCCGCTTTTTTCTCAGCGCCCTCATACGTGTACTGCACCGTTCCATCCGGTACGGTCTCGCCCACCTTCACACGCTCCACAACAGCTTTAATTGATTCATTCTCAATCACTGAACCAATCTTTGTTTCATCCGGATGGTAGAGGATATTGCCAGTTTCGTCCACCAGATAGGCATAGGATGAAGGCGCATTGGTCACCTTGGCATCGGCTAAATATTTAATAATACTGTTCGCATTAACCGCCGAAGCGACGAAACCGATCATCTTGCCCCCGCTCTTCACAGGATGGACAAAGGCTAATACGTAGGCTCCGGTAGATTTAGATTTCAAGGTCTCACTGACGACAGCTTCACCTGTCTTGAATACATTCTTCGTGTAGTTTCTTTCGCTGAAATCGGTGCCGACCAGCTTGGTGTCACTGTCAGCTACCGCAATTCCCTTCATATCAGCCACAAACATATGCTCCAGGTTGCCAGCATCTTTGACTAAGCCCTGAAGCTTCACATTCACTTCATTCTGCAGTGCATCCCCGGTAGTAAGTTCGCCGTTTCCGGCCTGAAGCAGCAGCTGTTGGATCTCGCTTTCACCTGCAACGAGCTGCATGCTCCGCTTCTCTTTATCGATCATTGCCGCAATCGTCTGCGCTTTGTTGGTGTTCACCTGTGCCATAGAAGCTTCAGTCAGATTCAAGATAGTGCCAGTGGACTTGGTGTACGTAAAAATCCCCATTAATGCTGTAGAAATTAGTGTAACGACAATCATCATAACCGATAGCTTCATACGAATCTTCATAGTTTTCTACACCCTTCCGCCTCTATCTAATCCACTAGTACCTGAATAGCTAAAAACCGTAACATTTATTACAATTACTATCGGATTTTCCACAGAAATAATTAATATTTCTAGACGAATTTTCGGAAATAATATCGCATTTTGTCGAATAATAGTGAAATATAACTATTTTTATTTATATTCAGCCTGAAAAACCCGCAATTCCCCAGCCGCAGGCAGCGGCACTCAATATAGGGGGAAATGCGGGATTGCCGGGATACTCTATAACGAAATGCGGCTCTCTGCCGGTGTGGCTATAGGTCCTCCTGAAGTAGGAGCTTCCGCCTGCAGCAGACGTTTGGCCCGGCTGCGGATGAACATGCCGGAGCAGGCAGCCAGAATCTGCTGAAACAGCATGCCGGAAATCACGGGCAGGGCGACGGCTGGCGGAAAGTATTTCACTGCCAGTACCGCACCTGCACTCAGATTGCGCATACCGGAGTTGAACTGAACGGCGACGGTATTCTCATAATCCCAGCGGAAGCTTCGTGAGACTACAGCACCGATAATATAGCCCAATACGACAGTTACGAAAGTAACGGCAATAATTAGGATCAGCTTGCCATCCGGCTGCTTCAGATAACGGGCAATGCTGGCGCCATTGATCGACACAACGATGAACAGGCCAACTTTGACAAACGGTGCAAGCGGCGGGCCGCAGACTGCAGTAACCTTGCCTTTACTGAACTGATTGAGCAGCATCCCCGCTACGGATGGCAGCACCACCATATAGAGCAGCCCCCGCATCATCTCCCCGATCTCAATCTGCACGCTCGCCCCCATCAGCAGATACAGCGTGCCGGGTACTACCAGCGGCGAGAGCAGTGTATCGATCAGGATCAGCGCCAGCGTAAGAGCAACATTCCCGCCATGCATCGACACCCAGACCACACTGACCACACCGGTCGGAATGGCAAACAGCAGCACATACCCTGTAACTGTATACGGATCTCCCGGGAAAAAGGCCATGGCTGCCAGCCAGCCGATCAGCGGCATCACCACATGCAGAATAATCAGCAGGATGATCAGCTTTTGCGGTTTAGCCAACACTGCCAGCAAGTCACGGAAATTAGATTTCAGACTGCCGATCAGCGTCATACAAGCAAAGATCCACGGCACCAGCCAGGTAAACGGCAGCAGCGCCGCCTCATTAAGCACACCAACGACAATGGCTGCCGGAGTGAGCAGCGGCATTATTTTCTCAAGCACCACATTGGAAGATATCAGTCCGCGTCTTATTGCACCAAGCATGTTATATCCCTTTATGTATGGCTGGCCACACATTCCTTATCTGCAGATTTCTTGGTCTTAGTTACTACCTCTAATGAAATCATAACAGAACCAAGCCGCCCGGAAGAGTGGAAAATTGCCAATTTGCAGAATATCCTATGCCATGCTGTTGGCGATCCCCACTACAATCCAGGACAGAATCAATATTACATTCCCACACAGCAGCAGCTTCTTGGGAGCCGTGAATCCTTTCTACTCCCCATCCTTAAGTCCCCAGGCATTGCTGATGATCAGCGACAATCCGTTGAAGGCAAGCCAGCCCACGACAGAGCCTAGCGACCGAGTAATGCGGTTGCCTTGGCGTAGACACCGAGTGCCAGGAACCAGACTGCAGCGGTTAACAGCGCCTTGCCGTAGGCCGGGCCTGCACCTTGGGCGAAATAATCCTTATAGGTCCGGTTCTTGAGTAGCAGGATAAAAGCATACACGAAGTTGGCGATGAAGCCGCCGGACAGCGTAATTACCCAGGAAATAAGATTGGCGCTAATTCTGACTGTTCCATCGGCAACAGCTATATCTGCCGCCTGACTCGCATAGGAGAAGCCGATATTCATCGCAGCAGAGCCTAGTCCGGCAGCTGAAGCGATAATCAGGCTCATGATGAAATCCTCCCAGTTCATATGTGACCAGCAAAAAGACAGGACCACAGCGGTTGGGCTGCAATCCTGCCTGATATAATGCACAATAATAAGTTCCGCTCATAATCTCTTCTGCTGCAGCGTCCGGACTATACCCCTTGCGGGAAAAGCGCATCCAGCGCCGGGCAAGGCCGCTTCTCCAGATACTTTTCGAGCGGTGCAGGCATATTGCTGTACAGATCCTTCAGCGAGGTGCCGCTGTAAATATTGCCGATAATAACCGGGTGGCATAGCTCAGAGATCAGAATATCGCCATTGCCGTGCAGGTGAAGCTGCTTCATGCCCTCAATGCAGTGCGGGAAGTAGACACCCGGCTGTTCCTCGAAGCCCATGGCCTCCATGAACCGGTCCATACATGTGAAATAGAGTGTGGTATCCGCCGGTTTACGGGCAATCAGCTCGTTCACGGCATTCTTCAGCTGTTCCCGGGCCGCGATCGCTTTCCAGCCGGTATGCCCCATAATAATGCTGTTCTGGATCTCATGCGTTCTTACGCCCATGGAATAGACATGATCGCTGATCTCGCGCATATTGTCCTGCGTTTCGTTGAACAGCAGCGTTTCCAGTACCACATTCACATTTGTTTTGGCGAACATCGTGATGTTCTCTCTGATTTTGGTATAAACGCTTGTGTGGATATTGTAATAAGCAGAGAATGCTTCGGCAGTAGTGAAATTGAAGGAAATATGTATCGTAGTCAGGCCTGCATCCACCAGCTGCCCGATCCGCTCTTCATTCAGCAGGCTGCCGTTAGAGTTCAGCTGGGTCTGAATCCCGCGAGAGGTGCAGTAAGCCACAATATCCACGCAATCCTGGAACTTCAGCGTCACCTCACCGCCCGAGAGGCGCACACGCTTCAGATTCGGCAGCTCCTCCAGAATGCGAATAACCTCCTTGCCGTTAATGCTCTGTCCATCATTTCTATTGTAAGCGCAGCAGTAATCGCAGCGGAAATTGCAGTTCGAGGTAACCCCGACTTCCAGCCCTTCCAGCTCATAAGTCATCGGTTTATCCAGTTCCAGTGCTTTGTATTTCGTACTCATGCTCTATAGTCCTCCTATATTTAGAACCGTCAATTTAAAGGTCAACCTTTAAAATTATACAGGTTCCCCCGTCAGCTTAATGTGACATTTGATATCGCCAGCCCGAATATACAAGATACTGCATAATAAACAGAAACCTGAGGAGGACTCAAATAAGGAACCCCATACATTCATATGTTCATCAAAAAGACTGCCGTGTGGTCAGTATCACCATACGGCAGTCTCTCTTCAGCCAGATTTATTTATAGCTACCATTGCATGAATACTAGCAGCACATTCTACAATTCTACCGATTCTCCCATTCTGCTGAACACCGGCTGGCCAATGAGACCCAGTCGCCAGATGGCAATTCCTTTGAGACCGTAACGCTTGGCCAGGCCAATCTTCGCGTTAACGGAGGAATCATTCTCGCTGAATACTGAAATGCCGAGAATTAGCTTGTCTTTGCTGACCTGCTGCAGGGCAAGCCGGATACCTTCATCCACTTTATCCATCGGCTCCGGCCCCTTCTCGCCCTCGTAGGCGTAGGCCATAATGACCAGATCGTCAGCGAGCGAAGCAAGCGTTTTGTAATCATAGCCTTTGTAGGAGCTGTTGAGCGGATGCAGAATCACCGTCAGCTTCAGACTGGCAGCGCGTGCGGCCACGGAGAGATTTTTGACAAAAGCATTATACTGGCTCTGCACAAGCGCCTTATCTCCGGTCAAGCCCAGTCCTTCCAGATCCAGTCCGATGCCCTGAAATCCCTTCTGCGAGGCCAGGTCCACGATGCTGGCGATGGTCTGCTGCTGCAGCTGCGGGTCCGTCAGATTCTTGCTCAGTTCCAGAGCAGAGTCACTAGAGTAGACCATCAGATACGGGGCTGTACCTCCCGCTGCTGCATTCTGGACAATGGATTCCGGCGTCACCTCTCCTGCTGCCTCAGGCCACCAGAAATCCTTACCGGTTGTGGTGAATTGTCCGGCCGGGTCAATCCGGCTCCAGCCGAAAGCTACCGCATCAAAGCTTGGAATCAGCGACACTTCGCTGTAGGCCTTTTGCGCGTAGAATCCCAAGGTATACAAATCCCGCTTGGGAGATGTAATCGATACGGTCTTGGCCGCCTGATTCCAGGAAGCAACCGCCCCAAACTGCTGGCTGAAGAACTTGAGCGGAATCATCGTTGTCCCGCGGATATTCTGTGGCGCTACGTCGAGCTTCACTACGGTCCCGTTCACAGAAGCGTTTTTGCTGCCCAGGGTTAGGATAACTTTTGCCGGAGCTGCTTCACCAGCGGACTTCTGAGTTGCCGTAATCTGGCGGGCCGCCTGATTCCATTCCACCTCAATGCCCAATGCCTCAGAGATCGCACGGAAGGGTACCATTGTCGTTCCGCTCATGACTACAGGTTCTACCGGAAAAGGCAGCGGATATCCGTCCAGCAGAATACTGACACCGCCTGGTGCCGCCTGTGCAGCACTTCCAGGAAGTGCTGTGTAGCTCCCCAGTGTGATCGCTGCGCATAATACTATTTTAGCAAGATGCTTCATTAATTAATTCCCCATTCTCTTATAGATAGATTATGAATCTCTCAATCTTACATCCCCTACCATTTTACCAAACCAGGTAATTATAGCAAATTAAGAGATTGTAACTATTGGGAGATTCATATGTCTGCTAGCTATAAAAGACGGGTAGCTGAAGCTGAATTCGGTTCCTCCATTCACATAAACGCGCTCAAAAAGACACCAACCGCCCGTTCAGCCTCTACATCCACCGCCACTTCGATGAAATGTCCGACCTTGGGCTGCGGCCGCAAATCTGCCACGACCATACCGGAGGTGAATTCTCCCTGATGCTCCACACGGACCTTCATCCGGCGCGTAGTCACCAGATCTGGCTGCACTGCGGCCATCAGGGCCAGCGGATCATGCAGCGGCGCACTGTTGATCAGATAATTGGCTTCCCGGTAAAACTTGAAATAGTATTCGAGTGACTCCTCCATGAAGTCTATGATGGACTTGTTCTCTTCTCGCCCATGGCGCTTCAACAGCTCAAGATGCTCTGATGTGATCCGTGTCTGCAGTGTAACATCCAGCCCGATCATCAGCACAGGCAGGCCAGAGGTGAATACACGGTCAGCTGCTTCGGGGTCGCCCCACAGATTCGCTTCGGCCACCGGAGTCACATTGCCCGGCTTAAAGACCGTGCCGCCCATGACCACTACCTTCTTCAGCTTGGAGGTCAATTGCGGGTCCAAATCCAGCGCGAGCGACAGATTGGTCAACCGTCCGAGCGTTACCAGTACAATCTCACCCGGGTTCTCATCCGCCATCCGCGCTATGAACTCCGCCGCTGTCTCCTGCACCGGCACTTGCCCGGAAGGGGGAAGCTCAACGCCGCCAATCCCATTCTCCCCATGCACATGGGTTGAGAAGCCTGTCAGTTCGCGCACCAGTGCCTTGGACGCTCCAAGCGCTACCGGGATGTCGTATCCGGGATCTGCGAGTGTAAGCAGCCGCAAGGTATTATCCGCCGCCTGCTTCACATCAATATTGCCAAACACCGTCGTTATCCCCTCAACCACCACTTCCGGTGTGCGTAGGGCATATAGAATAGCCAAAGCATCGTCTATTCCTGTATCACAATCAATAACCATCCGGGTTGTATTGCTGCTACTCATCTCTATCTCTCCCACTCTCTATATATACTTACTCTATCAGCCGTACTGCCCATCTTAACACGGCTCTGCAGTCTGCTCAATAAGTGGTTGTGGTTGATGCGCATGCCGGGAAGGGTCAGCAATGGAGTGTTCACCGCGAGGTTGGTGGGACACCATCTACCTTCTCAGACAGCAGTATAACAAGAAATCCGCTACCTCTAGGGCGCGGATTTCTTGATCGCTGTAAATGTTTTAATATAGCTTCTAATTTACGGTACGCTACCTTTATTGCTGAACATATGGAGCAGCAGCCTGAGTGAACCGCTCCAGCGCTTCGGCAAGAATGGAACGCGGACAGGCCAGATTAATACGCAGATGGCCTTGGCCTTCCGTTCCGAAGACAGAGCCTTCATTAAAAGCCACCTTGGCCTCACGGTACATCAGCTTCTTAAGTCCGTCCGCATCCAGCCCCAGGGCCCGGCAATCGATCCACAGCAGATAGGTGGCTTCAGGCTTCATCGGCTTCACCTGCGGCAGATGCTCTGCGAGGTAGCTGATGGCATACCCGGCATTGCCGCTGACATGCTGCACCAGCTCATCCAGCCATTCTCCGCCTTCATTGTAAGCCGCCTCAACCGCCTCCGGCGTGAAGAATGCCGACATATGCAGGCTGAGTGCCTTGAGCTTATAGTCAAATTTACGTTTCAGCTCCGGGTTCGAGGTTACGATATACGAGGTTTGCAGGCCCGGCAGATTGAAGGTCTTGGTCGCAGCCAGTGTAGTCAGTGTAATATCCGACAGCTCCGGTGACAGGGAAGCAAACGGGATATGCTTGTAACCCGGCATCGCCATATCGCAGTGAATCTCATCCGAAATTACCGTCACACCATACCGCAGGCACAGCTCCCCAAGACGCAGCAGCTCTTCCCGCTCCCACACTCTGCCGCCAGGATTATGCGGACTGCACAGCAGCAGCAGCTTGGCGCCGCCGGCCATCAGCTCTTCTAGCTGGATATAATCCATAACATAATGGCCTTCTTCGAGCTTCAGCGGGTTGATCGCCACCTTGCGGTCATTCATCCGGATCACATCATAGAAAGGATAGTAGACCGGCGACTGCAGAATCACCTGATCTCCCGGCTGGCTGAACAGCTCTACGGACAGGCTGAGCGAGGTCACAATTCCCGGGGAATCGGTAATCCATTCCTTCTGAATCTCCCAGTTATGACGGCTGCGGTACCACCCGGCAATCGCCTCCTTGTAGGAGTCACTCGTCACACTATAGCCGTACACCCCTTCCTGTACACGGCGCAGAATCGCTTCCTTCACGGCAGGAGGGCTCTCAAAGTCCATATCCGCGACCCAAAGCGGAAGAATCTCCTTGTCTCCGAACAGCTTCTCGGACTGGTCCCATTTGTATGAGCGGGTATTGCGGCGGTCAATGATACGGTTAAAATCGTACTTCAACTAAAATCACCCCATCCTTTCTGCTTGTCCGTTTATTGTAACATGGAGAGAGCCTTCCGGCATCCTGATTCAGTCTGGCGCTTCAGCTTCCCTTACGCAGCCGCTCGAGTGACTGGCCCAGCCGGACCTCCTCCAGCGGCTTCAGCATATAATCCACAATGTCTTGGTCGAAGGCCCATAGGGCATGCTGTTTGCTCTCGGTGACAATCACAATTTGAATATCAGGCAGCTTCTTTTTTACCCGTTCGGCTACAATTATTCCTTGCTGGCCGGGCAGCTGAAGATCCAGAAACAGCACATCCGGCTGCAGCAGAACAATTTTGTCCACGACGTTCTCGGGATAGGCTGACATGCCAATTACATTCACTTTACCTGTATGCTGCAGCATGGAAGACAGCTTATAAAGATCCTTCTGGTTCATATCCAGCAGAAATGCCTTAATCACTCGGGTTCCTCCTCCTTCCGGACGGGTGAATTACGCAGTCTATCGGTACAGGCTTCTAAAAAAAGTGCTGTCCCCCGTTTGCTCCAAACGTCAGAGGACAGCCATTGTTATTATTATTTTGCAGCCTTCATTGTTGTCTGAGCTGCTTCTGAAATGAACTCTACTTGAAGGTTGCCGGCAGCAGGCTGCGCAGATCCTCCATATTTACAACCAGATGAATGTTATTCATGGTCCGCAGCGAACCGGAGATAATTCCGGCAAGCTGGCCATGCGTATCCAGCAGTGGTCCTCCGGACATCCCGCTTGCCACCTGGGCCGAAGTCAGAATCCGGCTTCTTCCATTGATCTCCGCAGCAGGTGTGTTGACAATCCCTTCGGTGATGATCGCTGTATTCTTAAGCGGATAGCCCAGTGCGAATACTGCCTCTCCATGCTTCAGGACGTCCTTACGCAGCGGAAGATAAGCATACGCATTACCCTTCTGCTTCATAGCAGCAGGACTTGGCAATTCAAGAACAGCCACATCCTTAAGCTCATCGAATTTCGTGACTTTGATCGGACTGATAATACTACCATCCGCCATCACTCCTTCCATCCGCTCCGCACCTTTGACCACGTGATACGCCGTTGCCGCTGTTCCGGCCGGAGACAGGATAATTCCTGTCCCCGTGGAACTTGCGGTGCCGTCACTTTTGAGTACCCGCAGATAGAACATGGCTTCATTCGCAATTCCGTAGCTCTGTTCAGCGTTATACACACTTGGTGTATCGGCGCTCGTAGTGCCTGAATAGAAGAGCACTGCCGAGATCAATGAGAAGATCAGGCTTACGGCAAGCAGTTTTGATTTCATCCGCCAATCTCCTTCATAAAAGAATTACAAATTATTGCACAACCGACATGATATCTTTGTAAGCCCAGTGGGTTGCCTGAAGATCCTTGAAGCGTACTGCTGTTACAGTCAGCTTCTTCGTACCGGCAATCCGGTTGATCAGCACTACAGCCTGAGCACGGGTAATCGGTGATCCCGGTTTAAATGTGCCGTCTGGGAAGCCTTGTACATAACCTGCTTTGGACAGGGCATTCACATAATTCTCTGACCAGTGGCCCTTCAGATCCGACTGCTTCGTAACTCCGGTATCTGTAACGTCCAGCTTCAGCACTGTAGTCATGATCTTGGAGAACTCGGCTCGCGTCAAGCCCTTCGCTCCGCCGAAGCCGCCGTCCGGATAACCTTCAATAATTCCTGCCGAAGCGAAGAATCCGGTCAAAGCCTCGTTGCCTGCACTTACATCATTGAACAGGTTTCCTACATTCACCTCTTCCATATCCAGCAGCGGAGCAAGGGATTGGATCAGCTCATATCTGGTAATGGCTGCATTTGGCATAAACAACCCATTCGGATAAGCAGCAATATACTTAATTTCTCCAGCATTGCTCTTCAGGCTGTACTTGGCATTCTCCACCACATACTCGATGGTAGTGACAGTATCGTCCTTATCTGTGATCGCTTTGATCGTCATGGTCTTGGTAATCAACAGCTCACCGGTGTATTTCATGCTGTTTAATGTCGGTGTGCTTCCGTCCGTTGTATAGTAGATCGTCTGCCCTTCTGGAGCTGTAAGCTTCAGCTTGCTGTTCTTGGCGATTTTGACTGGAGCTTCACTGTCTCCATTCACTGTCGATCCGCCTGCAATAGCCGTAACCACTGGGGTTGCTGGCTTAGGTGTTGGACTCGGAGCCGGAACAACAGGTCCAGGACCCCCGGAGCCTGGACCAGAACCAGGGCCAGGATTAGGTACTACAAGCGTCCAGGTCCAGGTTGCAGCCGGACTGTATTCCTTGCCTGGTACAATAGTGATAGCTTTAACCGTCGAAGTGCTCTTAAGAACGATAGCTCCGTTGTACAGCATTGATGCTTCGGTAGGATTCGTACCGTCCAGTGTATAGTAGATACTTCCTCCCTGCTCGCCTGTTGCAAGTTCCACCTTCACTTCACTGGTGAAATTCTTATCCTCAGGTGTTGCAGTTGGTACAACTGCCGAGCCCGGGTATTGCAGTGCAGCCGCATTAACTGTAATGCTTCTGCTCTGTCCTCCGGCTGTTGCCTTCAGTACTGCACTGCCCCCCTGTTTCAAGCTTCCTGCAGCCCCGTTCACATCAGCCTTGGACGGATCTGCACTCCATACTAGGGCTCCGCTGCCGCTCAAGCTGAATCCCGAATCTACACGATTAATCAGATCCTGCGGGTTCAGTATTACAGCCGCAGAAGCAAGAGTTCCTTCGTCTGTTCCGTTAAAGGCCAGAAGTACCGGATAGAATGTGTTCTGTGCTGTCCAGATTCCGGCATCCAGACCAGCAGGTAGATTCTTGCGGGTCAGTTCTGTGCCAAGCAGCCCCATTGCACTACTGCTGTTGCCAGCTACTGCTTGACCAGCCAGATTGTAGAACGCAATATTATTCTTCAGCATTTGTCTGTTGAACAAGGATTGGCTGATGGTTGCATGATCTGACTTCTGTCCGGCAATCCCTCCGAAGAAGGCCTGCAGCGGAAGGATTTTGCCTTTCACTCCAGCTTTCACTTCTCCGGTATTCAGGGAAGAAGTAATCGCTCCGCTCTCCGCCAGACCGGCGATACCGCCTGCCCATGCTGTAGACATTCCTTCTGCGTAAATAGTCCCGGCAGAAAAGCTGTTCTTGATCTCTCCCGCGTTCAGACCGCTGATTCCTCCGGCTATGGCCTGGGCTGAAGCCACATGAATATCACTATAGGACATCGATTCGGTAATTATGCCTTCCGCACTGTTCTCGCCGGCGATGCCGCCGGTTGCCAGTGTGGCAGTAACATCAATATTGCCTTTGGACACTGCCTGGTGAATCACTCCGGCGTTGCGTCCGGCAATTCCACCTTTACGGCCTTGTCCCGAAAGAGTAACTCCGTCATTAGCTGCCTTCTCAATGAGTCCTTGATTCACACCTGCAGCTCCGCCTGCTGTGGCACTGCCAGCTACAGAACCACTGACGTTAACCTTGCGAATTACTGCATCTGCGTAATTGATCCCTGCAGCAATCCCGGAATTCACTGCGCCGGAAATTTCCGCTCCGGTAAAGTTAACATTCAGAAGCTGACCGTGGTTTTCTTTAATGAATCCAGCTGTCTGCTGCTCTGAGGTATTCAGTGAAAGTCCGCTAATCGTATGGCCTTGACCGTCAAATACTCCCTTAAAGCTGTCGAAAGCGGTCCAAGTGCTTCCGGCAAGATTAATGTCCGCCCCAAGCAGGATGGTTATCAGCTCCGGTTTGTCGTCAGCTGTTCTATTGAACAGCTTGTAATAATTCAGGCCTGTCTCGTTATAGAACATGACTGCACCCGAGAGCTGCAGCGGAGTCTGGACCGTGATTGTTCCGTCTGTCAGATCGTTCAGGAAGGAGGTATCATAATCCATAATCCATGTGCCTGAGCTGAGCGGATTAACCGCTGCTGAACTCACAGCGCCAGCTGCCGCACCTGCATTGTGGCCTATAGCCTTCAGTCCTGACGTCAGCGTACCTGTCGTATACGACGAACCGGAAATTTTGCCGTCCCGGAAGTTATAGCCGACCAGTGCGCCTGTAGAGACGTTATTGCCTGCTACATTAACGGAAATCTCCGGAACATTGGCATAGACGCCTGTCAGAGTCCCGTCATTATATCCGGCAAAGCCACCATTGTAAGAACGGGTCGAAGACTTCACTCCGACTGTAGAAATCTTGTTCTGCAATGCGTAAGAATTGCTGATGCTGCCGCTTCTCTCCACCGCTGCTGCGAAACCGCCGCTGCGTGTGTCGAAGCCGGTATTGCTGATATCACCGGAAGCATAAGAGTCCGAAATCGAATAATGATCTACTGAACCTGCGAAGCCGCCGACATAAGAGCCTAATCTGCCGCTAACATTCTGCTTGCCTGCTGCATAGGATTTCTGAATTTGTCCTGCAAGCGTACCGTTATCACCCAGAAGTCCGGCAAAGCCGCCCGCATAGATGGTATTGTCCTGATTGGTATCAGTGATTTGTACCGGAATATCCGTATGGGTATACGTAATTTTTACAGTATCCCCCATACCGATTACCCCGCCGGCATGTGTCGCCGGTACAGATTGACCCAGTGTTAACGCTGTGCCAACCGTCAAAGCTTGTCCAGATCCGGCGATCACCTTGCTGTAATGAATTTCGCCGCCTGATCCCCAGCCGACCAGCCCGCCGGTATTATACACTCTGCTGGTATCCGCATGCAGACCGGTCTTCACGATGGTATCTACAATGATACCGCTGCTGTATCCAGCAACTCCGCCTGCATTCACCGTGTTGCCGCCGGTTACATTCAGCCCGGAAGCAACCTCTGAACTATAGATTGAGGCATTGTCGTTCTTGCCTGCCACACCGCCCACATAGAGATCAGCACTATTGTCTGCTCCAGTGACCGTTATCTTGCCGCTTTGAACTTTGGCAATGTAAATGCCGCTGTACAGCGGATAGGCTTTGCCGAAATCAAAGCCCTGGTCGATATCATCCGCAGAGACCATTCCGGCAATCCCGCCGACTACTGCATCGCCGTTCTTCGCTGCAACCTGAAGATCAGGTGATGCATCCGCATGGTACAGGATAGAATTCACACTCTCTCCCAGGATACCTCCGGCAGTGATGGCTTCACCTGCGGCCTGCAAAGAAGCATTGAACCGGACATCATGGATCGCCGTATGGACAGCCGATCCGGCAATCCCCCCGATAACAGCCTTCAGGCTGTCACCCGTAGTAGACAGCTTCACGCCTTCAACTGCTGCATGTTCAATGTCAAAGCTGTTTCCTGGGTCAATGGACCGGGCCAACATTCCGCCCAGCTTGCCTTCTTTAACGCCCACAACACCACCGGCAGTACCGTTGGCGGTCAACTGCACACCACTTCCGAAGCCTGTCACTGTGATATTGCTGATGCTGTTTCCGGCATCCGATTGGCCGATGATGCCGCCGAGAATCGAGCCGAGTCCGCGTGCTTCAAGCATTCCGTCAGCGAAGGACAGCGTAATATCCTTCGCCTGGCCCGAGGTGAATTGGCCAATGAGTCCGCCGACAGTGGATTCCATTCCCGTAGCCGAAACCCGGTAACGTGAATTCACTTCATGCTCAAGACCTGTTACATCACCCGTCTGGACTCCGATAAGCCCGCCGACAATCGCATGGTCAGCAGCGCTGCCTGTGCTTCCGTCTATATCCTTAATGGTATAAGTCCCGGTTGTGAAATCTGCTGTATTCTCACCGATTAATCCACCGGCAACGCCGTGGTCAGCAACCGTCTCAATCCGGCTTCCGCCGTCCAGCGTAAGGTGGAGTCCGGTGATACTGCCTGAGTTGCTGCCGATCATCCCCCCGACAATTCCGCCGCTGACCTTCACGCCGCCAAGCAGCTTAAGGTCCACATTGTTCACTGTACCCAGGTTCATCCCGGCAAGGACTCCGGTGTACTGGTTGCCCGCAACAGAGAGCGGCTCCAGATTGATATTCTGAACGATCGCCTTCGTACCAATGACTCCGAACAATCCGGAATGAGTGTACACCGGCTGCAAGGTTAAGCCATCGATCAAGTGATTGTTTCCTTCGAAGGTTCCTTCAAAAGGATTGATTACCTTGTTGCCGATCGGAACCCACTGCTTGGACTGGATATGGATCGGATTCATGATCGTCACCGTTCTGTCCGTGAAGTCGAATTTGTCCGCACCGGCAATCGTGCCGTTGACAATCGCTGCCAGACCGGCAAGCTCTGCTTCCGTAGTAATCTGGAAGCTGATAGCATCCTTATCCTTCATGTACCAGTTGATATTGGCATTGACATCATTACCGATATCACCGCCGGTATTCGCTGCACGGTTTACTTCAGGATACTGGTAAACTGCGTTTAGCGAGCCGTATTTCCACGCGCCTTCAAAGTCCCAGCCTGACAAGCCAGGGAAGACCGTTCTATCCTTCAGCGTTTCGGAGAGGATCGTAGTCAGCCGCACATGCACATTCAGCCAGCGGTGATTGCCCTCTGCGAAATCTGGCAGGTCAGAGTTGATGTTGAGCGCTTCATCTTTAATGTAATAAGACTTGTAGAGCAGCTCTTTGCTTGCATTGTCATACCGTCCGGCGAAGCCGCCGGCATAAGCGCCCGAACCAGCAGTAACTTGCGCCGCCGAGTATACATTGTTCACTTTACCGTTAGTTATTCTGCCGATGAAGCCGCCAACGTAAGAATTGGCTTTGGCAGCTGCTACACTTTTGGCTACATAAGAGTTCTTGATGGTACCGCCGGAGTGTTCCCCGACCAGACCGCCGACATTCGTATATACACCGTTTGCCGTAACCTTGGAGGAGGTATAAGATTGCTCCACCGTACCGGCTGTGTTTCTGCCGATCAGCCCGCCCAGGTAGACCGATCCGCTTGCTGTTCCTGTTGCATTGCCTGTAACGTCGATATCTACATAGGAGCCGAGAACTGCCCCTGCATTCTCACCTACCAGTCCGCCACCCAGGGTGCCTACACCCTCGATGGTCAAGTTGGCATTGGAATACGTATAATAGAGAGTTCCTGTTGCCGTGTTCACCCCGGCCAAACCGCCGATGATAGAAGAATTGCCTCTGGAGATTACTGTGATCTTATCAGTAATGCTGTTATTGGCAATCAGAGTGCGGTTCTCACCGACCATCCCGCCCACGATTGAAGTAGGTGAAACAGCGGATACCGTACCGAGTGTACGCGTATTCTGAATCGTACTAACCGCTGTGGCCGGATTCAATACAGGATCAATCGTCTGGGCATCATTCAAGCCCACAATCCCCCCGATATAAGATGAAACCGCTCCGGCGTTAGCCTTCAGATTCAGAGCACTTATATAACTGTTCACAATAATCCCTGAAGAACTACCGTGATTGTACCCTGCAACCCCCCCGGCAGTAGCGCGTGGTGCATTAATCGTCAGATTTACCGTTGTACCTACCAGACGGTCAAGCTTGGAGGCATCATTGTAGCCGACAATACCGCCAATATAGGCATCTGTAGCGGCTGGCGCCACCAGAATCAACATATTTTCCAAATTCACTAGTTTGCTGTCACTGTAGATAACGCTGTTCTCAAGTGTGCCCGCCAAGCCGCCGACAGACGGTTTAGCTGCCTGCGCTTGAATGAACGCCTGCGCGTCATCCGCTGCGTTCACTTCCGGATTATTAATATCCGTAGTTTTCGCAGCCCCTACGATTGCTCCCGCTTTGGATTCCACGGCTGTCAGCGTAATCATCGGGTCATACCCGGGAACATTCAGCACAGCTGACTTCATTCCCGCCCGGTCAGCAGGAGCTGCCGGTCCTTCCGAATGTCCGGCAATCCCGCCGGCTTCAGCACGTACACCATTCGCCTCAATAGACAGCTGGGTAACTGTAGCATTAACCAGTTGACCGGTATTGAGACCGGTATTCCCGCCGAGCACGTTATCCGCACCCGTTGAAGTGATGACTACATTCTCCGCATGATTGAACGGAGCCGCTGCTGCCGAATGGTTCTCACCGAACATTCCGCCAGCTTTTACCGAAGCACCTGTAGCCTTGATTTCAGTACGGCTCGTGTGTCCATTGAACTGGGCAGCCGAGTTATTCCCTGCGCCACCGCCGAAGCTGACCTTGTCGGCCTTCAGTTCAACCAGCAAATCCTGTACTTCCGCAGGCACGGCGACAGTGCCGATTACCGCATCCGCAGTAAGCTTACCGGCTGCGCCGCCGATGGTATATCCACTTTTGCCGGTTTCATTCAGGAAGCTGATCCGGGCAGCCTTACCGCCAGTCAGAACCAGAGGCTTAGTGTTCACGCCTACAAGTCCGCCGAACGTGATGTTATCCTGGCCGTCTCCCGGAGCGGCCACCACAGCTTTCAGAATTAACGTGCTGTAGCTTGCCGAGGAAGCATCTCCGGCAGTGATGTTGTTCATGGTTCCTTGCGCGTTGCCGGCAATTCCGCCGGCAACCCCGCCTGCAGAAGTTAACTGCAGTGTTGCATATTTAACAGAAGAATCATTCAAGGTACCTTCCAGATAGCCGGCGATTCCCCCGGTCGTGCCATCTGAAGTTATCGCCAGAAGATCGTCAGCGGTTTTGCCGGTTACTGAGGATGTAATCATTCCGCCGGCTTCATACCCTACGATACCGCCGGTGTATACATCCGCTGTACCTTTTACATTCAGAGCACCTTTGGAGGAAGCCTGGCTCATATTCCCGCCGGCATCATAACCCGCAATCCCACCGGTGTATACTGCGGTTCCCCCGTTAACAGAGATAAGCGCTGTATTCTCAAACGCTGCTGCTGTGGCGTTGCTCGTTACCAGTCCGCCTGCAGCATATCCGACAAATCCGCCAGTAAATACATTTTGTGTACCTGTAGCTGTAATCGGCTGCGTGTTGATGTAAGCATGTGTCCAGGTGAATTTGCTAACGGTGTAACCGGCAACTCCTCCTGTGTATACATTCTTACCGCCGTTATTGACAACCGGAGCGGTATTTACGAACGTAATCCCAACCTCCGGACTGACTACCGTTCCTGTCGCACCCACCAGTGCCCCGGCTGCCGAGCCTTCTGCTGCAGGTGCATTAATCGTAACTGCACCCTTGTTGGTAGTCATGTTAGAGAATACTACGGTATTGTCCACTTTACCGGCAATTCCGCCTGCCACAACCTGGTTTCCGCCAGCGATGGTGACAGAAGCATTATTGATGATTGGAGTGTCTTCATCACTCAGACTAAGCGGTCCTGTAGTATGACCTGCAATCCCGCCTGCGGTGAGAACGGCACTGTCAGTACCTTGTGCGAGAATTGCTCCATTATTGACCACTTTTTTGATGATGATGCCTCTGGATGTGCCATAGCCCAGGATCCCGCCGATATCAGCTGAGCCTTGCGCCGTAATGGTTCCGTTGTTGATAGAGTTAGAGATCATACCTTCGCCCATTCCGACAATTCCTCCCGTGAAGGAGCGGTACGGATAAGCGTGAGTGCTGATGCTGATATTGTTGGTAATATCGAAAACGATGCTGCTGCCGCTCATTTTACCTACTGCGGAGCCTGCATATACATCATAGGTTACACCTGTGACAGTGATGGAGCCTGTGTCAAAGATTAGGCCGCCTATAGTACCGCCCTCCATGTTACCTACCAATCCCTGGTATGAAAGATTCTCTACTACATTCATCCCGGATATTCTCTTCATCAACCCGCCTTCTGTGATCAATGTTCCCCGGAATGGATGCTCAGCCGTACCTATCGGCACCCACTGATAGTCAGAGAGATTCAAGTTGGTAGTAATTTCCATGATTTTCCCTTGCAGGCCGTTACCCGTGCCTTCGTTGACCAGCTTGGCAACACCTGCAAGTTCCTTTGCATTGTTAATTTTGAAGGTATCATTAGTTGGTACATACCATTTGACATCCGCTTGGCTGTCCCAGGTCTGCGGATCAGCCTTAGCCATGATTCCGCCCGCAACTGCCGCAACGACAACCACTGCCAGCGCTATTAAATACCCTATAATTGATTTCCGCTTCAAAGCCATTTTGACACCACCCGAATAGTATTATGAACTCCCAGCAAAGTGTGCCCGCACTCCACAATAGGCGGTACGGGCACATTCTTGTTATTGCTTGGCTGTAATCAATTGATCAAGTCTGATAGCAATGGCTGCCGCCTGTTCACGCGTAAGCGGACTGGACGGATTCACCTTGTTGCCTTCCCCAAGGATAACGCCGTTCTTGATGCTCATTGCTACTGCTTGTCTTGCCCATGCGGGAACTTTATCTTTATCGGTGAAACCAGCCAGAATTGCTGTTACTTCTGCTTCGCTGATCTCACTGCCTGGGCTGACAAGAGTGAGCAGTCTGCCCAGCATCGTCATGGCTTCCATTCGTGTCAGCGTATCCTGAGGCGCATACTTGCCGCCTTCAAGTCCGGTGACAATACCCAGCTGTGCAGCAATGGACACGCTGCGGTTATACCAGCTGCTGCTGCCGACATCACTGAAGCCTGCAGCAGGTGCCTGCTTGTTCATCAGACCTGCGACGCGCAGCAGAATCGTTGGATACTCTGCTCGGGTCACTTTGCCGGTCGGATCAAAGGTATCTGCAGATTTGCCTAATACGAACAGCTTGGCGGAGGCTGCTGTAATTCCGTCCTTGCCCCAGCCTGCAGGCATATCCTTGAAGTTCTTCTGATTCCGGATGAAGTAGAGGCTGCCTTCTCCGGTCAACTGTACGTTCACTGCCGTACCGCTGCTGTCCAGCTTCCATGGCACAGTAGTCCAGTTACCGGCTGCATCCTTCAGCACGATTGCTGTAATTTCGTTTGCTGCAACCGGCGAAGGAATGGCGATCTTGGCTGCAAGTGCCGGTGTCCAGCTGCCTGCTGGCAGGTTAGCCGTTACCGTAACACCCTGTCCTGCGGCCATAAGCGTGAAGCCCTGCTGATCGGCTATTGTCTTCATGTCCTGCTGATCTGCAGTGCTGCTGCGGCCAATGCCCACCACAAGCTCACCATTCACAGCGGTAAGATTCTCAGGTTCAAGAACCAACCGGCCCATAGGAACCTCGATAGTCACTTTCTTCTTCGCTGCAACGGACTGCTTCACCACATTCTGATCCACATGGATACTGAATGCACGAGCAGCCGGATCTGCGGAACTAACCGTGAGATCGCTGCCCGCTGCGGCCTCTTTATCCGTAATCCGGATTACAGCTGTAAGCCCATTCCATTCAGTGACAACCGGCTGTCCGTTGACAGTTACTTGTGCGGCTGTATCTGGTGCTTGCTCTTCCACTACGCCTGGTGTGGCAGCTCCGCCACCACCGCCGCCACCGCCACCGCCTGTTCCAGCACCGCTGCTGGACCATACAGTTGCTGTAACTTGACCCGCTGCCTTAACCAGCTTATCGGTAGATGTCCGCTTAGCGAGCACGATTACATCACCATAAGAAGCGCTGATTATGCCGTCCAGCGGAAGGAGCGGCCAAGAGCTGACATTATCATCGAAGGCCGGAAGCACAGCGCCGGAACGATAAACCTTGTACGCAATCTGCTGTCCGGTCATATCCCCGGAGGAAGTAATGGTGATCTTGGTGCGGCTGCTGTCTGCATAAACATAAGTAGTGCTGGCTTGAATTGCACCAAGCTTCTCTGGTTTCGGTACGGCTACTGTTGCCGCAACCATGCCTTTGAGCGTTACACCCTCGGACACCTTATACGCTGCTTCAATTAAGCTGGAGCCTGTGGCAAGCGCCGTAACACTGCCATCTGCCGACAAGGACACCGCATCGCCTACAGTAACTGTATAAGTCAGATTCTGCAGATCCTTATCTGCAATTGGCTCATCCTTGAATTTCGGCTTGCCGGTATTCTCGTCCTGTCCATCCGAGACCTTGAGATACGCCTGAACTTTGCCTGTTTGCCCTGGCTCCAGGTCCTTTTCCATTCCCTTCAAAACCAGTGCTACAGGAACCTTGTAACCAGCGTTAGTAATATCCACAACCGCTGTGTTCAGATTCTTTGCCTCATCGGAGGCAACAATGTTAAGTGCCACGGAAGGCTCATCGGATTTGATCTCCACAGTTCCATTAAAGTCCCCCGTCAGCGGGTCCACCTTAAGGGTAGTAGGAATCTCCACTTCCTTGTATTTGCCATCCGGCTGCAATTGGTTCACTGTATATTTCGCTGTCAGCACAGTTCCTGTGGTTGTAGTTCCTGCTACATGAACAGCGCCGTTTGCGGTACGTTCACCCGTTACCGGCTGATCAAGATACAGGACCGGAGCGATCGTATCTACAGTCATATACAGCATAGTGACCGAGATATCCTTGGTCGTCATGTTTCTGGCTCTCAGTTCAAGAGCAAACGGTCCGTCTGTCTGGAACTGGTCGAGATTCAGGACGCCTTGGCTTCCGCCCCCAGCCTTGTTCGTTAAAGCTACCGACCCGATGGACTTCTCAGCATTAAAGACCTCCACCGTCACATTGGACTGGTCTGAAGTGAGCGTCAGCTTCTGCTTCGTTTCACTGGTCAGCAGGTTAATGTAATTTCCCGTATCCTGCACGGTACCAGATCCGCTTGCCATAGTAAGCTTCGGCAGGCTTGGAACCGGCAGCAGCTTCTTGCTGCTGTTCTGGTGCTCGGCATAGTGATAGTTCTGATTCTTGTCCGCATCTTCAGTTGGAACCGTTGCGGCAGTGACACCGATAACATACTCCGTTCCAACCTCCAGACCGGTATACTTCACCTTGGTCACATCCGTAACCGTTCCTTCAAGGCTGGTCGTATTCACTTCATCCGAAGTGGACAGGGCCTTCCATCCTCCGATCAGAATACCTTCATATTTACCAGTTGCTGCATTCCAGTAAGGCTGAAGTTCTTCTTCGGTGTACAAAATTTCGCCAAATGGAGAATAAGACTCCAGCTTGCCGTTCACTTGGGCCTGTGCATCAATGACGAAGCTATGCTCGTAAGCGTTATGTCCCGCTTTTTTGGCTCCCGGCTTGAAGGAGAGTGAGAACAGTCCGTTACCGGCAGGTACAACAGAGACGCTGCTAACAACCTGCGGTGCAAGCGGATCAATGAGCTCGAATCGCTGCGGTGAAGTCTTGGTGCCGAAGGTTGCACTGGATTTCAGCTCGGCCCGCAGATAGTAGTTGCCTTGTCTGAGCAGCCCGCGGATATCCTCGGGATTGCCCATCAGCGTTACATTCGTTACATCAATTACTGTACTGCCGCTGGTTATGCCACCACTGACAGAGCCGCCTGCACCAACCGGCACATCTTTGGCAATCAGCATCCCTGGATCTCCCGGTGACAGCACCTCTTGCCCTTCCACGATAGTCTTTTCAGTGGTTACCGCATCTTCAGCCAGGTACAGATTCACTGTATCTCCTTCTGCTGCGTTGGCTACTTTCCAGGATGCCGTAAATTTATTGACATTCGAGCTATCCTTCGCGAGATTTACTTCGCTGAGCTGAGGCAGGGTTGGAACATTCATCAGCTTGGTTTCTACTGCCGAGACTGCAGTAAGCGTCCAGGTTCCGCCTTTCTTAGCTTCATTCTCAGGGATAATAATGTAAGCTCTGCGGATGTCCACTTCAGCATTAAGCTTGGATGGATCCGGTGATACATCACTTGCAGGAATATATTGTGTAAAAGCATTAGCTTTAGGATTAGGCTTGTCCGGATTCGCAAAGGTTTCGAATATCACCGGATAATCCTTGCCCGCTGCGTCCTGCAGCTTAAATTCCGGCATATCCTTACTGCTGTATTCCATTTCGATAATGGCATTACCGGTTGCAGCCCCCATAGGAATCTCATGGATTCTGCCGCCGTTCTTGACCGTAATGCCGCCTACGCCGACATTAACCGATCCATTCTCAACAATTTTCACACCTTCTGCTACTTCACGGTAGATAATCTCCTGATTCTCTTCCTCAGCAGCAGGGGCGGCCGAAGTGGCAAGAGTCTCTACACCTTCACCAATAACCATCAGGCGCGGTCCATTATCGGGATCATCCACTACGAGCTGAATCATACCATCCGGCAGCTGATCGCTTGATGTACCGAACTCTATGCCCCCGCTCCAGTAGTAGGTAATACCCAGCGAGATGAAGAGAATGCCGATACTGCCCCATACCTTATCATTGTTGACCCCGAGGAACATACTGGACAGCGGCATTCCACCGACAACCGGTACACTATTCGGGATCTGTACTTTGGAGCCGATATAGCCTTCAAAGTCAGTGCGGTTCTTCTCCAGATTCTGTCCGACGAAGATCCCCGCCTTACCGATGATGATATCCCAGCCGCCAATATCCATTGCCGCTTCTACGCGCACGAACCATGGAGTCACCCATTGCGCTTCAAGCAGTGCTTTGGTGAGCATCGGGAGCCGATCGTCTTCCTCCGCTTCCGCATCTGCGGAGAAATCCAGCTTGCCTTCGATCTTGAGGCCAGTGCGCTTCACCGTCAGATCCACATCCCCGAAGAAGTACGCCGGGGCTATTCCGAACCGGAGGCCTACGCCTGCTTCAATGGTCAGCGGAAACGGATCCTGATCTGTTCCACCAGCGATGGTATCGGCCAACTCTCTTACAGCTCCGCGTACAGCAGTCAGATAAGTCGCACCCGTAACAATGATACCTGGTGAAGGTAATTCTGCTCCGAAGGCGATGACATCCGGAAGGATCCGGCCGTCTTTTACCTTTTTGAGTGAGAATTCAATCTCCACACCCAGCATATTCTTCAGCTGTGCGGCGAATTGCAATCCATACTCATTGCCTACACCACCATCCTGCACAGCATGTTTAATTGTAACCTCACCACTAGGTGCATCTGGTCCTTCTTCTTCATCCGCGTTCTTCTCTTTTTCCGGTCCGAACAAGCCCATCTCCTCGTTTAGATCGAAGCCGAGTGAAGCATCTACGCCATAGAAGCCGGCGCTGTTGAATATTACATTCTTAATTTCTGCGTTTATTATCTTCAGGGACAATGAGCCGCCGAAGGAAATCCCGCTCTCTCTGAGGATGAAATCATTGAAGGAGAAGCCAAAGCCATCAATAGCGAAGCTTGGTGCTCCAAACAGTGACTGTTTATTGAAGTACACATCCCCAATCATGACCTGGCGCAGCGGGTTCAGTCTGTCGCCCACGCCGCCAATGGCCCATTTCAGACTGCCGTTAAGGCTGTCATCTTCCGGGTTGCCTTCATTGCCCTCTTCCTCTTCTTCCTCTTCTTCATCATCCTCCGGTGTTTCCACCTTGGACGGATTGTAATTCTCATCTCCAAGGGATTTGGAGAAGCCGTTGAAGAAATCAAGCGTCCATTCTCCCTTATGGAAGACAAAGCCGCTGCTAGCTACGCTTAGTGTTCCATCACCTTTAATGAACAAGGTATCCAGGAATGGGACATCATCCGGCAGGGAGTTCCCGAAGATATCCAGCTTGCCGCGTACAAAAGCCAGGTCCTTGCCTGTATATGCTACGGCATCATTGATAATTGCCGGTTCAGTTTTGGTATCGACAATGACCTGTTCGTCCTTATTCGAACCTACCTGCTTAATCATGCCTCGGATCGTAACTAGAATCTCACGATCGAATTCCGGTTCTTCCGCCTCCACTTCTTCCTTGAAGGCTTCAAAGTCTTCTTCCGTTGCAAACAATTTATAAGCATACATCGGAGTCTCGGCAAGCGCATCATCATCCATGAATTCACTGATATCAAATTCAGGATCTACCGCCTTGCTCGCTGCTCCGAACAATGCTTTGGTTTTTTTATAATCGGTAACAGCGGAATACAGGAAAGCCCCATCTTCAAACGGCTCACCCGGGAACAGCGAATTCAGCTGATCCAGTAATTCACCCTCTACAGATGACCCGTTTGCCAGGCCGCTGATATCCACAGATTCCCTGTAAACGACCATAATGCCCGCTTCACGGATCCGCGTCTCATCATTATCTGTAACCAGGAAGGATTGCGGGGTAGTAATATCGTAAAGAGCTGCTACTTCCTCGTCGCCTCCGGCATCGCCTTTATAGTCGATCTCAACTGCGTATTCACCAAGCGGCAGCTCAGGTCCCAGTCCGGATTCCAGCACATTGCCGCCTTCATCAACCCGTTCCCCGCCGCGGTAAGTAATCCGCATGGCACCGGAGAAACCATCGTCTGTAGGCTGCATAACCACTGCATCCTGCACATTCACCTTGTACCGGCTTCCGGAGACCAGATCCTTGAGGTACAGGTCAAAGTTCGGTGCTGTGGTTGCATTGCCCGTATTATAGGCTTCAATGTTCGACAGATTCACAGTCAGATATTTCACATCTGAGCTATACAGCTCTGCCGGTGACAGAGCGTATGAATACGTAGCCGTTGCTTCGCCTACCGGCGGCAGCAGAATGAAGTTTGTACGGTTCGACTCATACTGGGCTTTGATGCCTTCATCCTCGATGCCCTCAATCTTGCCCTGCGTTTCCGGGCTTCTCGCGGAAATCATGTAATCCCGCGTTACCGGCCAAGGTCTGCCTTTAGCCTGAACACGGAAAGTCGCAGTGATAGCATCACCCGGCTTGTACTTCGGCTCAATTCCCAGTGCAGCTTCCTCTGGAGAGGCTGACTTTTTGAATTCCAGCATTTTGCTGCGGCCATTCTCCAAGACAGGATTGCCACTTGCGTCCATGACGTCTTTGCCGCTCTCATCCTGCCTGACAAAGCTGAGGCCGCTCTCCAGCGTCATCTCCACTTCGATCTTGGAGTGCTCCATATTGTAGGCCTGCAGATTCTCAACCTCGGCTGTGATCGTGAAGACTCCGTTGTCCTTGTACTTCGAAGGAACCGTCTCTCCTTCTCCCAGATCAGCCGTAGCCAGCTGTTGAACCTGATCCACATAGCGGATCGAGAACACTTTATCCGGAGCGGAAATTTCTCCAAGCCCATAGACAGTCTCGAAGCTCTGGAAGCCTCCGGCTGCCAGCTTCTCCGGTGTCCAATAGAAGGCAACGGCGGAGTCCGCCGTGCCGTAATCATTGGTGTCTCTGGTGAAGTCCAGGTTGGGATGCACTTCATAATCCCATTTCGTATTCGCCAGGCCGTTCCAGTGCCCGACAATCATTTCATCCACAATATTAATGTTCTGTTCGGCAAAGTTATTGAAGCCATAGGCAACGACATTGGTTGCCTGAGGATTAGTCAAATCCAGCTTGTCGCGCATTACCCAGTAAGAAGGAATCTTGAAGTATGCTCTGTCCTCTTCAGGGATTCCGGCATTATCCTCCGGATTATGCACCAGCTTCCGCTCTACCTGCAGCGGTGACTTGTAGGCTGTTCCAATCTGGAACTGCGGCCCGTCGTTTCCGCCGACCATCGTATCCAGCAGGATCCGGCTTCCGATCTGAACCTGCGCATTGCTCCGGTTATTCACTTCATAGCGGATGTTGACATTTCCGGAGTTTACAGCATCCTTGCTGTCGGTGTAGAGCATCAGAATCTGCTTAATCTCTACGCCTTTAATCCTCCAGATCATCTCCAGCTGCTTCGTGCCATTCGAATTCTCTACCACCTTGGGTGTAGTAGTCTCTGAATAATGACTGTTGTCAAACTTGTACTTATTCCCGTAAATATAATCAGTTCCGTCAATCCGGAACGTCGTGAACGACGTTTCCGGATCATCTCCCTGGAACAGCAAGTTTACGTTGTTGTCATTCTTGCGGATGGGCTGGCCATCCAGGGTCCGAATCCCGTAGCGTCCGGTTTCATTATCCACAGTAACCTTAATAAAGTTATTCTCTACAACAGTTGTCTTTGTACTGCTGGCCGCCTCCACAAGCGCATGAAAGCTCTCGGAGGTGGACAGAAATACCATGATTATTGTGAGCATGAGCGCGGTAGCGCGTTTGAGCAGCTTCACCATGTATTCCCCCTGTTTATCTTTCATTTATTTCATGTTGCCAATAAAGAAGGTGGCAAACTCGCGGTCCCGCTCCTGTGTTCTCACGACAATCGTGTACCAGCCTGTTTTCGGGAAGGTGACTTTAAATTGACTGCTCACGAGTTCATCATAAGTCAGCTTCTGCTTCACCAGCTTCAGCTGTCCTTCGCGGTACAAACCAGGGTAATACAGAATATCAAATGTTCCTGCCTGATTGACCTTGTCTACTCCGGCTACCTTCATAAGGTTGTAGCCTGATACCTTAAAGGTAAGTGTATTGGTATTGAACAGTGCAGACTCTCCGGAGGATGCCGAGATTAAGGTATCGTTACCGAAGATCAGCAGTCCGCCATCCTTCACGACCACCACATCCTGATACACAACCGTCTCATTCCCTACCTGGTCAACCGCCGTATATGCTACACGCTGGCGTCCAAGCTTGCTGAGATCCAGCCCACTGATTGACACCTTCACGCCTGCTGCTTCCGATACATTATCGGAAACTGTGAAGCCGCCGAGATCTGCGCGGAAGTTAAAGTCTTTCTTGTTCTGGACAATACCTGCTGTTTCGTTATTCAGTGTCAGCTCAGGCGGTGTGTTATCAAGACCCGCTATCGTAACCGGAACCTTGTTCACATTGCCCAGAAGATCCGAGATGGCGACTACCGCTGACCCGCTGCTCTCGAAGGTACGTGAGTAGCTGAACGTTCCATCAGCTTTACTGATCTGATTCGAATAAGCTGCTCCGCCCCCAATAGGTCTTACTCCGAAGAACATTTTATTCGGTGCTGTGACGCTGCCGCTAATCGTAACCTTCACTTTACCCTTGGCATATTTCTGTCCGCCGATCGTAACAATCTGATCGGCTGGAACAGCTTTGCCTTCCGCATCTACAAAGGTGTAGGCAATCTTCTCAGCTTCAGGCGGTGCGGAGAGAATATTCGTAACCTTCTCTTTAATGACTGTCGTATTGCCGTACTCATCTACAACTGTGAAGGAGGCTGTTCCATTCTCAGTCAGTGTAATGCTCTTGGCCTGACTGATAATGTTAATAGCTTTAGCCGAGGCATCTGCCTTCTCAACCGTTACTGTAGTGCCGGTGGAGAATAGTACATTGCCGTTATTATCCTTCACGGTATTGAAGGTGCTGCTGCCGTTCAGGCCATATTGGTAGGAACGGACCACTTTCACCTTCGGAGCTTCTTTGTTAATGTTCTTTACCGTGGCTTCGACGGTATTTGTATTCCCGGCCGCGTCCTTAATCTCAAAGACGAAGGTGCCATTTTCCTTGAAGGTGTAGGCATTTTTGCCGCCATTGTTCGTAATCGTTACCGGCTCAGAGGTGCTCTGAAGATAGGCGACCACATTGCCATTCGTACTTACCATGTTCGAGTATTCAACCGTTCCTTCCGGTTTGGTTCCATCAATATTCTTCACGACCAGATACAATGTATCTGTACGGTCCGGATCACCGAGATCGGTCAGATCGAAGCTGTAGTAGCCATTCTCATAGATCTTGAATGCATTCCCGGTCCGCACAGGCGCCGATGGATTAATCTTCGAAGGCATCACACGGATACCCGGCGGAAGCGTGATCTCAATATCTGCACCAACCGTGGCATTTACCGGACTGTTCACGCTGAGCGTTGCAAGCGCATAGACTGGCTGTTCGGTTGTAGAAGCGCCTTCGATATCAAGCTTGGCCGCTTCACTGATCAACCCGCCCGGTGTTCTGTACTTGACCCATACCTGCAGCTCTGTCGGATCACCAGTCGGAACCTTCACGGCTACGAAGTTGGTATAAGGCTTCCAGTTGATCCAGCTTGCACCGTTATCAGGTGATACCGAATATTCATAACCCGCTTTGTCCTCTGTCTCGAGGCTCAGCTTCACAATCGCTGTGTAGCCATCCTTCGCATCACCGGACAGATAGATGAGAGAAGAGTCTGCTTCAGCCGGCGGCGTATCCGATTTTGAAGAGGCTGAAACTTTGAAGGTCCCCGTGCTTGCCGTCACAGAGCTGTTGCCTGCCCCGTCAACCGCGAGTACATAGATTTTGTAATCAGCAAGTTCTCCTGCCTTCAACGTTTTGTCGTCAATAGATACCGATCCGCCTGCTGGGACGTTCAGCCAGTCTGCAGAGGACTCTGTAGGCACTATTGCATCTGCATCTTGTTTTACCCATTGATATTTGCTGACAAGTCCTGTTTTGCTATAGAATTCTGACACGTTTACCCGCGTCTTCTGTTCCGGAAGCGGATAAGCAATAGCGTTAGGGCTTAAGGTAACCACCGGTGCTTCATTGTCAAAATAATAAGCTTTCGAATAGTAATACGTTCTGTCGCTGTGCTTCACCATAAGATGAATGTATTGCGTTCCGTTCAATTCAGATTTAGCAGGAATGACATAGCTATAGGTGGCTTCACTTACAGAAGCATGAAGTCCCATCGCTGCCAGCTTGGAATCCGTGTTATCTTCTGCCGGCTCCGCTGCGGCTTCTCCTGCCGGTTCAATGGCACCTGCTGAAGCAGCAGGTGTAGCTTCCGGCTCAGCACCTGGTGCCGGAGTCTCTTCAGCCGCCAGTGGGGTCAGTTCAGACTGAACCGGTCCTGCGGACAAGAGCTTAAGGATTGCCACCGGTCCGATGTTTGCCGTAACTTCCGGTTCTGCCTGAGCATTCGGCTCTACTGGAGCCTCAGGCTGGGTAGTCTCTTCCCTGCTGTCAAAGGAATTGTCCACGGACAGAGGTTGTATCAGATCCTTAGTTGCTTCAAGGCCTGTATATTCATTGTCGGAGTCAGGATGAATGGAGCTGCTGCTGATGGCATAGCCCACATAATCCGGTGTCACTCCGCTGATCTGGAACATGACATCATGACTTTGAACATACTCAGGATTCGCTTCCGGTGTGAACTGCGTCGGAATCGTAGCCTCTGAACTCACAACAACCGCCTTTTCCTGCGGTGTCTTGACCGTTTCGTTGCCCGCATTATCGAGTGCCTTCAAATAGAGCCAGTAAGCGCCATCCTCATCAATATCCTCATAGGTAGACCGGGTTACAGTTGTACCGGAGTAGGGAGTAGCTGCCCATTTGATGTCCTGCGGTGAATCCCCGTCCTTCACCCATTGATACTGCACGCTCTTGACGCCACTATGCGGGTCCTTCACAAGAGCTTGTACAGTGGTGGTGTCCTCGGCGGCCATTGTAATGGCAGGTCCCTGGTTGTCCAGCTTCAGGATCCCTACTTCATGCGTCCAGTTGGAATCATCCTGTTTGAAATCGTCAACCTTCCAGACACTCAGGTCGCCGTATTGTCCAACAGCGGCCAGTGCCTGATTGTCAGCATAGAAAATTTTATCTGCCTTTGAACCCGGTGCTTCTGCGATCCAAGCGTCATACTGCGCCTGATGGCTAGCTACATAAGCTTTTTTCTTCTCGTACTGCATCAGTTCTCTGGCCGAATCCCAGGTCATATCCGCTGTCCAAGTGTGCAGATACCATACCCCGCTGTTTCCTTCCTCGAACGCTTCAGGCGGAGGAGAGAGCAGGTTGGTCTTGTTATTCACTACAGACAGCTGTACATTCTGGAATTCTCCAGGATACAGCTCTTCCGACGGTTGTTTGGCGGAGAGCGCGTAACGTTTGAGTGCCGCGTTATTGTCTCCGGATACAGAAGCAAACGGATCCGCTTTATCCTGACTCCACCAGTAGTAGACAAGTCCAACGGAAGGCGATGCTTCCGCACTCATATTGGAAGGCCGGTAGATTCCGCGGCTCGGCCGCTCTGCACCACGGTCTGCTTCAGTCGGATCAAAGTGGGGTACTTTAATCGAAGGATCATTGGCATCTATCGTTACCTTACCTTTTTTCGAATAGGCCGTATCACTCGCACCGCCTGCCTCGAACCGGTACCCGATAACCGGCTTCGTATTGTCGATGAACAGGTTCGCCCAGTCAATCTTAGAGTTGGCGAGCGAGAAGTCGCTGCCGTAAGGATCAATTTTCTCTTCATGTATCCCATCAAAGTTAGCGGGCTGAATCATCAGGTTGCCTGCGTAATCCTGGATAACATCCGTATCCATATTAATAGGCAAGCTGCCGCCCTTGGCATCATTAGATACGGCAACGGCCTTGAGCAACGGTGTTTCCACGGTTAGTCCGCCTGGTACTGTCATGCGGAAGGTCCAATTTCTTGTATTCTTGCCTGCAACATAATAGGCTTTCATTCCGTTATTGAAAAGAATAAAGGTTTTCTTCTCATCCCAGCCGGTTTTGGCAATTGCCTCTTCCGTCATCTGCAGGGTGAAGTCAATAACATCTCCCTTATTCAGCGTCACACCGGTCAGAATCTCCGGTTGAATGCCGTTAGCAGTCTTGGAATACTTCGGACGCACCGCATCCACGATGACGCGGAAGCCGCCCCGATCGAAATCAAACGGGTTCCCGCTTTTATTATTCAGCCAGGCATTGCTGCCGCTGCTCGGTACAGTGTTGAGATTGACAACTGCTTTATTCCCTGCCGCATCACTGAGCACGGCTTCTTTCAATTTATTATCCAGCGACAGATCCATCGGTGCTCCGCCGGTGGTTCCCCCGGTAATTAGCGGTCTCAGGGGAAGATTGCTGCTGTTATGAAAAGGAACTCCCGTATATCTATAGGATATTTTCTTCTGGTATGAATCCAGGTTGTTCTCATTAAAGCTTGTATTCTGCAGATACTGCTGTTGTCCGGCTGCCGGAAGTCCGGTGTCCGGATCATTAATGAACAGCTTGTGCCGCAGGAAATAATCCGAGTTTGCCTTCACCACCGAAGTCGGTCTGACCGGCTCGCTGAAATTGTAGCTGAGCGTGATGTTCTCATCTCTTTTGACATACAGCTCTTGCTGGTTAATATTCTCGTTCAGCCGTTCAGCACCGTTGCCGGTGAAGGTATAGTTGTCGATCACCGGACGCTTGAGGTCCTGGAACTTGAGGTAGAATCCGCGTACACCCGCTGCTTCACCGTCGTCATCGCCTTCACCATACACCCATACTCTAATTTTGGAGGTAGGTGTAATACGGGCTGTAGCCGTTTTGTTATATTTCTGACTACTGCCGGTTCTTTCTTTGATAATATCCCTTCCGTCGATGGTCACCGTAATTGCCGAATGACGTGTCCACAGGAACCCGGAGTGACGCCGCAGAACCGCAAAACCTGTAATCATCTGTGCTTGTCCGCTCTCCGCCATGGCCTTCAATAACGGATTTTTGGCTACGTCAACCTCGAACGTGACCGTTGCTTCGTTATCATCGAGACCGGCATAGATATCACCGGTTGCCCAATCCATTCTGGCATCTTTGTCCGTCTCAGTCTGGGCGAAACCTGCTTCCATATTGTTGTAAAAGTTACCAAAGGCGTTCTCTGCAGGGTAGCTCAGATTCCCCACATGCGCTCCGTTCTTAAACGTTACCTCAAAATCATCACCCGCAGCTTCTGCCAAGCCGCTAAAGGAACCGGGTATTAACGACAACAACATGCTGAGAATCAAACTTAGCGAGGTATATTTCTTCAATCTCCTGCTTATAAACAATGTGATGCTCCCCCTTATTCGTTCATCATTTCCTGTCCGGCGTGTAGCAAGATTCGCTGCAGCTTCTATTAGCTCCCTTAGCTCCCGCATTCTCCTTTCGCTTGCCTTCCCGCGGACCAAAAACAATTAAATTCTAATTACTGCAATTATCATATCTGCGATCCATTCTATCAGGCCGCTCTAAACAAACTCTTAACAATTCTCGACAAAAGTCGTTTCAAATGGTCCTGAATAGGGTAAATGTCCCGAAAATATGAAAAAAGTCGCGTTCACTTCAAAAAAAATGTCTAAAAACACAAAAAAAGCAGCACCCAGATGAACTGGTGCCGCTTCTTAACATCCCTATTCTTATCGATCTCACAAACCATTCCGCTAAAATAAAATCCTTACTTCCCCACCGGAGCCCGGCCAATTGCCGCGCCTACCTTATGCAGGATATTCGCCATGGAGGCAGCATCCTTCACATCATATTCGTCAATGTTCAGTCGCAGCACCGGGCAGGCGCTGAATTCGTTAATCCACTGGGAATACCGGCCATGCATATGCTCCCAGTAGGAGACATCGGTCTGAATCTCCATCTCGCGCCCGCGCTCATTGATCCGGGTCAGAATCGAAGGCAGGCTGCCTTCAATGTAGATCAGCACGTCAGGATGCGGGAAATACGGAGTCATCACCATCGCCTCGTACAGGCTGGTGTACGTTTCATAGTCGGTTTTTGACATCGTGCCCTGATCGGCATGCATTTTGGCAAAAATCCCAGTGTCCTCGTAAATCGAACGGTCCTGCACGAACCCTCCGCCCAGCTCGAACATCTTCTTCTGTTCCTTGAAGCGCTCTGCGAGGAAATAAATCTGCAGGTGGAAGCTCCACCGCTCAAAGTCATGGTAGAACTTCTCCAGATACGGATTATGATCTACCTGCTCAAGTGACGTCTGGAACTGCAGGCGTTCCGCCAGTGCTGCGGTCAGGGTCGATTTGCCGACGCCCACCGTACCGGCTACCGTGATAATTGCATTGTCCGGGATGTTGTATGAGTTCATTTCATAAGCTCCTTTAATTGTTCTGCGATTGCGGCGAAGTCTTCCGGGTTCTCTACAAAGTCGACCTTGTTGCCATCGATGGTAATAATGACCGTAGAGGGTTCGCGGCGGGCCAGTGAAGCCATCGCATCGTCATAATCCTCAATCAACTGCTGCAGATAAGCAGGCGCAATGATCTCTTCGAACGTACGGGCGCGTTTGGCAATTCTGGCCAGCAGCGTGTCCAGATTGGCGCGAATATAGAAGATGATATCCGGCTTCGGAAAATCATCAGTCAGAATATGATAGATCTCCCGGTATTTGTCCCGTTTCGATCCCTTCAATGTCCGTTCCCCGAAGATCAGATTCTTATAAATATGATAATCCGAAATGACCGGCTTACCTTTATCTATGTACTGGGTCGTAGTGTCTTCAAGCTGCTTAAACCGGTTGCACAGGAAAAACATCTCCAGTTGGAAGCTCCAGTCGTCCATATTCTGATAGAACTTGTCCAGAAACGGATTTTCATCCACGATTTCTTTAATGACCGGAAGGTGCATTTCGCTGGCGAGCATCGTGGCGAGGGTGGTTTTACCGGCTCCAATTGGACCCTCCACGGCTATAAAAGGTGCATGTTTCATTAACGCTGATTTCCTCCTCAAATACGGACAATGCCGGGTACAGCTTATTAAATTTCAGTGCACAAATCAAATTCCACAAAAAACAGACTAAATCATTGTAACACAGGAGGGACGGCTATGAACGGTTAATTTTCAAAGAAACTTTCCGCCCTGATACAGCGTCTATATGTAAGGAAATATATACTTTTATTTACCTATATCAGTAAAAATAACATTGAGGGTAGAGGGTGCTGTTATGAAAAAAAGGAATCTGCTTGTGAGCTTGATCATGGGTCTGACCGCGATTCTGAGCATTGGTAATCCTGAGACTGGCTCAGCCGCAAGTGCTTCCGGGATTGCCTCTTATGGAGCCAATGATCTGATTAAGGATGATGGTTCCCTCTGGGTCTGGGGCGACACCAAATCTGTCCCTACGCAGGTTCACGGGTTAAGTGATGTACAAGCTTCCTTTCCCCTGTGGAACAGCGCGCTGGTTACGGCCAGGGACGGCTCTGTCTGGAACTGGGAGACCAACGCCCGGACGATGGAAATAGAAGTGACTCCGATCGCGGAATTAACGAATATGACGGACTTCTTAAGCCTGGAGAGCCGCCGTGTAGCAATCACCGGTGAAGGCAAGGTGTTTATTGCTGTAACGACACCTGACGGTGCGGAGACGACTCCTTTTTCACTAGTCCCCGGTATAGATCAAGTTACTGCTGTCTCTGGTTACAGCGAGAGTAACGGGCAAAGCTATTGGCGGCGTTTTCTTTTCACTAAGACGGACGGTACGGTATGGACCACCTTTGACGAATTTGCCACCCTCACGCCTGTAGCTGGTCTGACGGACATCACCCAGCTTGAACAGAATTACGCTCTCCGCAAGGACGGAAGCGTCTGGACGTGGCCTATCCAGAATTCTTATCAACCGGAGACGCTTGGCGATGCTACTAAGGTTACAGCTACCCGCATGCCCGCCTTATCCAGCGTAAGTATTCTGCGCAACAACGGACGTACCCGGCTCGCCATTGACCGGCAATCCCGTTTATGGTTCTGGGGCTCAACGGTCACAGGATATTCAGATGGAACTACTTATGCGGATCAACCCGTTCCCGTCCTTTTCTCAGGAATCAGCAAGGTGACCGATGCTTACATCGTTGAACGTTCGATTGTCGCCTTGACCTCAGACGGTAAGGTATACGCGGCTTCTACTGAGACGACCCGGATGTCCCCGGACGCTCCGTTCACTCTGCTCACTTCCGATGTTCAGTCCATGAAGGGCGGCGGAAGACATATTATTATGCAAAAGAAAGACGGCACCCTCTGGGGCTGGGGTGTGAACAAGAATGCTCAGCTCGGGTACGGCACCTATGAGTTCAGCTATAAAAACCCTGTCCCGATGCAAAAACCGATTTCTGTCACCCTGAACGGCGAATCTGTCGCCTTCACGAACGGGGTAATTACCCGGAACGGGCAGAATTTCATTCCGCTGCGCTCGCTGTTCAGCAAGATGGGAGCCACCGTCGGCTATTCTACGGATAAGATAGCGACCATTACCGGCACCGCGAAAGACAAATCGCCATTGACCATTGTGATTAATACCGTGAGCGGAGCCACAACAGTAAATGGTAAAAGCATTACACTGCTTAATCCGCCTTTTGTAGTCAATGGTGCCGTCTATCTGCCGCTGCGCTTCATCAGCGAACAGCTTGGAGCGACTGTGGAGTGGCTGCCGCAGGAGGGCAGAATTGCGATTAGTCTGAAATAGACAGGTATTTACCTGATAAAAAGAGCAAACGGGCTATCTCTCAGTTCTTCTGGAGGATAGCCCGTTTGCTTTGATGTATCATAAGGTGATTAGCTTTCTTTTTTGTCTGCAACAGATCCCCCTATTTCTGCTTTCAATTGTTCAAACCACGCTAAGTTAACCAAGTGATGGGAACGGGAATTTTCGTTCATACGGCCGTAGTAATCGATGGTGCCGGGAAGTTCTTGTGTGCCAGACAAGTATTCCTCAAGGCGGGAGATTCGGGTTATCGTCAGATCGATCTGCGATTGAATCAGTTCCAGCAATTTGGTTTTGTCGTATTCATCGGCAAAGAGCAGCGCCCCATAAAATTGCAGGTTCACATATTCCGATTTGGTGCCGTATGTGACCATTAATTTATCGAATTCAGCCCTTCCCGCTCCGGTGATGTTAAAGTTCCGGCTTTCGCGCCCGCTGGTTGAAGGATTCTGCAGAATCTGTTCAATCCAGCCTTTCTCTTCAAGCTGCTGCAGATTGTAATAAAACGAACCCTTCGTGAAGTTTACAATGTATTTGTAATGGCGTCTTTCCATTAAAGCCAGTAGTTCGTACCCGTGAGCGCCGGGGTTTTGGATGAGCAAGCCAAGGATCAGCAAGGGGATCAAGGCTGCATCACCTTCACCATCTTCGCCTCGAATTCCGCGTATGTGATTTTACCAGAAGCCAAATCCAGACTATGAAGGTACATCTGCTCAGTTTTTGAATAGTCGCGCTCTACTTTCAGTGACTGCTCCTCCCCCGGGAGGGGTTCCATAACATGACATTTTTTCGAAAAAGCCTCGAAATAGCGGTAGCCGAAAATGCGTTGCGAAACCGCGTTCATATGAATGCCATCAGGATTCGCGGTCAAATTTGCCGCTGTTACAAAATAACAATTGGGCTGTCCGTTAGCGAAGTGCTGCAATTGTTCATTAACCTGCGTGTACTCTTTCGCGTGCTGTCCAAAACCGGTCTTCCCCAGGAAATCACCAAGTCCGCCTATGATCAACGGCGCCCCATCAAGATTCAATTCGTGTCTTAAGGTCTCGATGATAAGGGTTAACTTCTCGTAATAAGTTTCATGCAGCGAACGGTAACTGTCGCTCTCACCCTGGTGCCACAGGATTCCGCAGATTTGACTGGACCGCAGGGCGAAGCGGGCTTCGGATAACGCATGCTGAAATAGGATGCCTTCCGGATGCCAGTCATTCAAGGAACTGCCGCCTTCCGCACAAGGAATCAAACCCATTTCTTCATCGGGACTTACTTTCGACCAGGCATCGGCAAAAGACGCCGCCAGGCTAACACCGGAAACCGGCCGGTCGTAATTAATCGGCTCTGTCATCATCTGCCACTGTCCATTGCGCAGCATTTTTATTTTTTCATTATAGATAGGATCAACTTCATGCAAAAAACCACGGCCCGCCATATTCGACTGACCCAGCATTAAAAATGACTTTATCATTTAGGCTTCACTCCATTACATGACTATTATAGTCTAATTAGACTAATTGTATTGTATAGTCTGATTAGACTATAGTCAATGGGATCTGGCTGGGTAAATGTGTTCTCATAATTCATAACAACGGTCGGAATAGGTGATTGAATGCAGTCGCTTATTCTTGGATATACCAGAATTTTTCCTAATACTTCAATTCCATGTTATGGTAGTCTAGAGTTGGATTTATGTAAATAATACATATGGAGGTAATTAAGTTTGAGTACTCACTACTATTTCAGTTGGTTTAATAATTTTTTCCCAGAGAAGCTGGTCCATTGTTTGCATGAGGATATAGGAGACAGACAATCGCTTGTTATGATTAGCGCTGATCCGTCTGTTTATACAGGTGAGCAAATTAACTTTGATGATATTTCTGAATGGACATGGCTCTATCAGGCTAACCTTATTTTTGATGAATATCATTTCATTGATTACCGCATGCAGAAGGAAGATGCCCGGCGATTCATTCAGAACGCTTCTGTCATTTTTTTATGCGGTGGTTATCCTGTTTTGCAGAACGATTTTTTGGCGGAATATGAATTATCGGATGTTATTAAGAACAGCAATGCCGTTATAATGGGTGCCAGCGCCGGTGCGTTAAACATGGCTGCACAATGGTTAAGCATGAATAACACTGATGAAGTTGAAACAAGTACTATTTATGATGGTATTGGCTTTGATCATTTTGCCTACGAATCTCATTCCCAGCGCAACTACGCCACTTTTGTTCAAGGCTAGCTGTTCCCCTTGTCTGAGGAGATTGATGTTTATGCGGCAGAACAGGAGAGCGCTATACGTGTAAAGGACGGCAATATAGAAATAATGGGTCCTGTATATTTAATTTCCCGCTCAAAAATTCAGAAATTGGTTGAGACGCTCTAATTAAGGTTTTAAGTTAGTTCGAAAAATCCGGAAAAATATTGAGCAGATGAAAGGGTGGTATTGCAATGCAACTCAAGTTGTATACGGATGTGCATGAGTTTTACAATGATACCTATGATGTACTGATGCGTCATGAAGCACAAAATTTGATTCCTCTTGGCAATATCATAATTGGGCATGAAGGAAAAGACAAAACAGACTGGCGTGACCCTGTAAATTGGCTTATGGCAACGATTTCGGATGCTAAGGGCATACAACTTACCGCCATAATGACACCGCCACACAATATTACGCTTTATGCATCAGACAACATAATTAACCCGGAAGCTATAAACTGTCTGATAGATGGGTTGAAAGACCGGGAAATTCCAGGGGTGACAACCGAAAAAACCTTGGCAGAGTATTTTGCCAAAGAATATACCTTGCGCAAGGGAATAACCTTTAAAACAACCATGAGCCAGCGTATATATGAACTTACGGCAGTAAACCCAGACATTCAAAAAGTTGGTATCGTTCGATTGCTGGATGAAAAGGATATTCACTTTTTCCCATACTGGGCTGAAGCATTTTATGCAGCGGGGAGCTATGGCAAAACAGAAATGTCCATCCCGCAAGATGCAGACCCTTACCTCTACCGGATAGCATCGAAAAAAATCTATATTTTAGAGGACAACGGGATACCCGTTTCTATGGCAGGATATACAAGGGTAATGCAGACGGCTATTGGCGTGGCATTTGTATATACCCCTCCATATGAGCGTGGAAAGGGTTACGCTACTTCAATTGTGGCTCAAATCAGCCAGCTTGCATTGGATACAGGATTTACGAAGTGCGTTTTATATACGGACTTAGCAAATCCCATATCTAATAACATCTACCAAAAGATAGGCTATAGGCCAATTTGTGATTCGCTTCAGTTAAAATTTGATTAGAAGAATGATACGGACAGAATTTCTTCTACCTTAGAAATAAAACACGTCTAATCCGGTATATTATTCACCTGATCGGTCCGCTAAACCGCGAAGCCTTGGCCGCACAGGCACCTGCCAGCCGGCTCCGCAGCGTGATAAGCCACTCCGGTTCATGCTCGCTTTGTTCGGCAGCGGATCTCAAGATCCGCACATAGCCGTACAAATCAGCAAACCGTCTGCACGCCGCCATGGACGGACCCTCTTGAGGCAGGTTATACCAGCCGGCATAGCCGTCCATGAAGCACTGTTTTTGGTGCTCATAAGTCTCCGGAGCCACCTCTCCCCGCAGACTGTCCAGCGCCTGCTCGATATCGGCTGCATACCAGTGGTACATCGCGTCATCGAAATCGATAGCGCTGATGGTATCCGTGCCCTCATCATAGAACACATTGTCGAGTTCAAAGTCATAATGGGTTAGCCCGTAATTCTTAGTCGTGACCGGCTGCCCGGAAAAATATTCAATTAACAGCCTTGCCTCGGCCACGGCTGCCTCTTCCCAGGGAAACTCAGCCAGCACGCTCAACATCCACTCCAGTACATCCTTATGGGACCATCTCGCCGCCTCAACCGGCGTATATTCGCTAGACAGTTGATGAAGCTGGCCCAGCGCTTCGCCATATTTGTATAGGATATGATCGCTCAACTCTGTGCTGCCCAGCTGTACCCCTCCTACCCGCTTGAATACGGAAGCATAGTATGCCCCCCATGGGGTATCAGCTTCCACAAGCTTCTCACCTGTGTTCGAGGCTACAGCTTCCAGCACGCCATACCCGCACTCCCGCAAGTAAGCAATGAACTCAAGCTCTGCCCGCACATTATCCTTCCGCTTCTCAGCCGCTGGTGCAAATCGCAGCAGTTGGTTCTCCCCGGCATTCTCGAACGGATACACCGCGTTGGAGGAGATCCTGTAATACTGGAACAAATGCAGCGACTCCGGATCGAATTCCCAATTTCCCAGCAGCATCGATGCCAGTTCCTCATTATTGTGTAGATATTCTAATTTAAGCACGCTTAGCGGCAGCTCCCTTATATGTTCGTCATTTATTTCTTCCTCTGTCATCCCTCTCACTATCTCTGCAGCAGTAAATCAATCGTATAACCCGGCGTTTCATGCCGCTCACTCCCTTCACGTTCAAGCCATTATACGTATAATGCTACGCCTGATCCAGACTAAGGACAATGTAACAAATGTATTTAACTATTCCTTACAAGTAGCAGCAGCGAACAAAAGAGCCCGGAAGTTTCCTAAATCGCGCAAAAAAGCGCCCCATCAGCCGCAGCTGAAGGAGCGCTTCTATACTTACTTAAGATAAACGGCCACTAAAATCACTATATTCGAACTCGCGGATGACCTTGATGCCTTCTTCCTCATTGTAGGAAGCGATGGCCGGCAGGTTCACGCCGTTGAACATATGGTTCTTCACCATGGAATAATGCGCCATGTCGAGGAAGATGAGCTTGTCACCGTATTTCAGCGGCTCCGGGAAGGAATAATCCCCGATAACATCCCCTGCCAGGCAAGTCATGCCGCCGAGTCTGTACGTGTGGGCGAATTCGCCCGGCATTCCGGCACCGATGATGCCCGGACGGTACGGCATCGCCAGCACATCCGGCATATGGCATTCGGCCGAGGTATCGAGAATCGCGATATCCATACCGTTATGCATTGTGTCGAGTACAGTCGCGACCAGGTAACCGGTGTTAAGGGCAATTGCTTCGCCCGGCTCCAGATAGATCTCGACATTATACGTTTCCTTCATATGCAGGATACACTTGATCAGTGTCTCCAGATCATAGTCGGGACGGGTAATGTGATGCCCGCCGCCGAAGTTCAGCCATTTCATGCCGTGCAGATACTGGCCGAACTTCTCTTCCACAACCTTAAGCGTACGCTCCAGGGTATCCGAGTTCTGTTCACACATGGTATGGAAATGCAGCCCGTCGATGCCGTCCAGCTCTTCCGGCCGGAAGTTCGGCAGGGTTACGCCCATACGGGAGTAGTTGTAGCAAGGATCATACAGCGGCACTTCAATCTCGGAGTACTCCGGATTGACGCGGATGCCGCAGCTGATCTTCTTCGGTGCGTTCTGCACCCGTTCCTTGAACCGGCTCCATTGATCAAACGAGTTGAACACAATGTGGTCGGTGTAGCCGAGCAGCTCATCGAACTCGCGGTCTACATAAGCCGGTGCATACACATGGACCTCTTTGCCCATTTCCTCGAAGCCCAGGCGGGCTTCGAACAAGGAGCTGGAAGTTACGCCATGCAGGTATTTACCCACCAGTGGGTACATGGAATGCATGGAGAAGCCTTTTTGTGCCAAAAGAATCTTCGCCCCGCTGCGCTCCTGCACGTAGTTCAGAGTTTCCAGGTTCTTCGTCAGCAGGCGTTCATCCACCAGGTAAGCAGGCGACGGCAGCGTGCTGATATCGATATCTATTTCTTTATCCTTCATGACTTAAGCCCTAATCCAGCAGCGTCGGCGAGAAATCTTCTTGCCAAGGCAGCCCGTGTTTGTTAAGTGCATCCATGAATGGATCCGGATCGAATTCTTCGATGTTGTGTACGCCCGGTTTGTTCCAGATGCCTTTGATTATCATCATAGCCCCGATCATTGCAGGAACGCCGGTAGTATAGGAAATGGCCTGGGAGCCAACCTCTCTGTAGCACTCTTCGTGATCGCAGACATTGTAGACATAATAAGTTTTAGGCTGGCCGTCTTTCACGCCCTGAATGATGTTTCCGATGTTCGTTTTACCTTTGGTTCTTGGTCCCAGGGAAGCCGGGTCAGGCAGAATCGCCTTCAGGAACTGCAAAGGAATGATCTCTTTACCTTCATAATTGATCGGCTCAATCGAGGTCATGCCGACATTCTCAAGCACCTTCAGGTGAGTCAGGTAGTTCTGCGAGAAGGTCATCCAGAAGCGGATTTTTTTCACGCCAGGGATATTAACAGCCAGGGATTCCAGCTCTTCATGGTACAAAAGATAGATATCTTTCGGACCGATCTCCGGGAGATCGTATACTTTTTTCTCGGACAGCGGTGCCGTTTCAATCCACTCGCCATTCTCGAAGTAACGTCCGTTCGCTGTAATTTCGCGGATATTGATTTCAGGATTGAAGTTAGTTGCAAACGGATACCCATGGTCGCCCGCGTTCGCATCCACAATATCAATCGTATGAATTTCGTCAAAATAGTGCTTCTGCGCATAAGCCGTGAATACACCGGTTACGCCTGGGTCAAAACCGCTGCCGAGCAGCGCCGTAATTCCGGCCTTCTCGAATCTTTCCTTGTATGCCCACTGCCAGGAATATTCGAATTTCGCTGTATCCTGCGGTTCGTAGTTAGCTGTATCTACATAATGCACTCCGGTAGCCAGGCAGGCATCCATGATCGTCAGATCCTGGTATGGGAGAGCGACATTAATCACGACATCCGGCTGGAAGCTCTTGATCAGTTCAATGACTTCTTCCGTGTTGTCAGCATCGAGCTTGGCCGTAGAAATCTTCGTCAGGCCCCCGTCCAGTTTCTCCTTCAGAGCATCGCATTTTGACACCGTACGGCTGGCAATGCAGATCTCTTCGAATACATCCGGGTTCTGGCAGCATTTATGAACAACAACGCTCGCTACACCGCCAGCGCCAATAATTAACGCTTTTCCCAAATTAATAACCCCCTAATTTTGCTTAAGTTATTAGTTATTAGCCTTGCTGCTCTGGATCCGTTTCGTTGTCAGTCGTTTCGTTTCATCAAGCTGAACAGGCTACATCCTATGAAAAATCAACAAGGCTGATTATACAGAAACCTTCTCAATAAATCAATAAAAAACGACAAAAAATGATATGTTCCGTGTAAAATCTGTCGATTTCTCCATTAATACTCTGTAATTCACAGTAATACACTGGAAAGCTTCGTTTTCCTGCGCTTATTAGCTTCATTCAATCACGGACTCATCAGGAGCACCGGACGATTAACCATGCACAAGGCCAACCGGATAATTGTATCACAGCAGAAGAAATCTTCATACGATTTATTTTAAAATTAAGTGGAAACGGCTGAGTTTGCCCTCTTTGTTTCGATGAAATCTGCTCACCTCCAAGTGGTTGTATAAAGCTGCAAATACCGCACATTATAGTAACTTACCCCTTTTTCGCGCAGCACTAACTGCTTGACCGGCAAAGCTGCGTCAGGAATTGCCGGCAGCAGCACCACCAGGTTATTATGTGTAACGCTGATAATCCAATACTCTGTATGCAGAAATAAACCCCGCAGATGGGGCTCTGAGGGGTGCAGTCAAGCATTTATACAGTATTGCGCGTTTCGTTGTTAAGTCTCCGCTCATTGTAGCTATTGTACCGCTTGCAGAACTTTGCCGTAATCTTCACCTCAGCACGAATCTTTGTTATCCCCAGCTCAATGCAAAATCATTGGCAATGTGAATAGGTAATGTGACATACAGTAGTCTAGTTACTCATGTTAGGATATAAAAAAAGGAGGTAACACAATGTCAAAACAACTACCGCAACCTGTTGAAATATATATGGATTCGTTAAACACCAATGATACTACGGTCATAGATGTCTGCATGGCAAAAGATGCACACATCCACGATAGCGGTGAAAACAATCATTTCAATGGAATTGAAGCTATTAAAGAATGGCGTGGAAAATCTATCGGATATGAATTGAAATCCAACGTTATTGAAGTGGAGTATAAACACGGGATAATCATTGTAAGTTCATTAACCAGCGGTATCTTCCCGGGTAGTCCTCAGCTGTTTTATTATTTCTTTACTGTTGCCAATGATCTAATCACTAATATTGAAATTGTCCCGGGAGCGGAGAACTATAAACAGTAAGGCACTTGGCAGGGACTCCAACCGGTAAGGATTATCCGCTCTTCCCGTGCTCTAGAGTCCGCATAGCAGAAGGCGGCTGTCCGTTCTGTTGCTTGAAGCTTTTACTGAAGTGAAATTCGTCGCTGTAACCGCAGGCTGCTGCAATCTCCTTCAAGGTCAGTCTGGTGTACAGCAGCAGCTTCGCCGCATGCTCATAGCGGATTTCACTTAAGTAGCTTTTGGGGCTCCTATGCAGATATTGCTGAAAAAGACTGCGTAAATACGAGGAGGAAATCCCGTAACGCACCGCCAGCTCGTAAATAAGCAAAGGTTCACTGTAACGGCGTTCAATATCATCCTTGATCCGCAAAAACAGCTCATAGCCCTGCCCCCGGCCCAGCTGGAAATTCGCCTGAACCTGCAGCAATTCGTACATGAGCTCATAGAGCAGGGACTGGGTCATCAGCTGGCTCCCGGTGCTTCCGGGGACCCAATCCGCAGCAATTTTATGAAACAAATGACCAAGCTGCTTGCCCTGTTCCCGCTCCGGCTTCAGCATGAACTGCAGCGGCAGCACATCCAGCGGCTCTATCCTGCCCTGATTATCCGCCGAAGGCGACAAGGTATAGAGCGAGAGCAGAATCATTGTAATCCGCAGAGGCTCCTCCCTTCCGCAGCTCATGTCCAAAGCCAGCCCAGGCGGCAGATAGAACAGCATTCCCGGCGATACCGGATAGTCTTCGTCCGTACGGAAGATCCCCTGACCTTCCTGAATCCAGTAGAAGCTGTGCACATTGATATTCTGGCGGATATCCCTCCAGTCCGGGAACGTGATCTTATCGTGAATCCAGTGAATATCTATGGCCAGATTCTGCACAATTTTCTCCATCCTCTGACTCCCCCGTTTCTGCAGCATCTCTGAGATCAGCATAAAATGTTGAAGCGTTTTTGACAAGCTAGTCGTGCTCTTTATGCCATGTCCCTTCCCTTCCTCTACTGCTACACTTAAGGAAATAATGACTTATGCTATAGAGGAGAGACTCAGATGCCCGAACAACGTTCCGCCTCACGGAAGGCGCTCGATTACATGCCCTGGATCGGCCCCTCCGCACAGGAGCAGCAAGAGCAAATCCTATACCAGCAGCAGCTATCCGCTGAATACTCCTGTACCTTCGGAGAAGCCTGTTATGTCTCGCCGCAGGCGGTGGTATTGCCGGATCAGCTTCAGATGGGCGACCGGAGCTATATTGCCGGCGGAGCGATTGTCCGCAGTGCCCGGCTCTTCATGGGCAGCGACTGCTCACTCAACAGCTACAGCGTGCTGTCAGGCGATATTACCATGGGAAATGGCGTAAGAGTTGCTTCACACGCGAGTATGTACGGGTTCAATCACGGATTCGCCTCCACCGATATTCCTGTCTTCCGCCAGCCTTGCACTGTCCAAGGGATTGTCATCGGGGACGACGTATGGATTGGAGCCAATGCCGTTATTCTGGACGGTGTGCAGATCGGTTCGCACAGCATTGTCGCCGCCGGTGCCGTAGTTACCAGAGATGTGCCGGCCTACAGTATTGTGGGCGGCAATCCGGCCAGGCTCATCCGCAGCCGGCTGGCCGGGGATACAGCAGCAATTGCCGCGGCATGTGAACAAAGGGAGGATATAGGGATGACAATGGATGCACAACCTGGAGGTACAGCAGTGAAAGGAGGTACGGGTACAAATGCGGCTGATACAGCTGTTACAGCGGATAAGGACACTACCGTAAACACGAAACCAGTTACTGAAAGTGTACCGGCATACAGCCTGCTCTCACAGCAGCTGGCTGACTTCGGCAAGCTGGCAGGAGACCAGCTGATCCCGCTGCTGGAGTACTACTCAGAGTCAACGGAGGAAGAGAAATTCTTCCGCGACCGGCCCGGATATAAGCGGACGGTTAGAGCTTACTGCGATGCGGTGGAGATTGCCGCGATGTTCAGCAGCCTGCCGCCCGGCTGGACGCGGGCAGAGCTTACCGCTGTATTGCAGGGATTCCAGGATGCCGGGACAGGACTGCTGCCCGATCCGTGGTCTCCGCCTGGACCGGAGGATCACCCTGAGCTGTTAACCGACCATCTCTCCCGGTACCATCTTCTCGCTGTAGGGTACGCGCTGGAGGTGCTCGGTTCTGCCCTGCCCCATCCGGTTACCGTTGCTGAGAATATGGAGACCGCTGCGTTGTATCTATATCTGAATGATCTGCCGTGGGAGCACAATGCCTGGGGCGGCGGCGACTGGATTGACTGCTATGCCACGGGTCTGTACCACAACCTGAAGACGTTCGGCTCCCGCAAACGGCCGGATGATCTGTTCGGCTGGCTGGCGACCCATTGCCGCCAGGACTCCGGCCTATGGGGCCTCCCTACCGCAGAGGAGGGCTGGCTGCAGCCGGTGAACGGTTTCTACCGGCTCACCCGCGCGACCTATGCGGCGTTCGGTCTTCCTCTGCCATATCCGGAGCGCAGCATCGATACCGTGCTGGCCCACAGCAGGGACCGCCGGTTCTTCCGTGCAGAGGTGCTTAACGCCTGCAATGTGCTGGATGTGGTCCATCCGCTCTGGCTCTGCCTGAAGCAGACCGATTACCGCCGTGCAGAGATCCGCAGCTGGGCGGAGAATATGCTCAGCGAAGTGCTGAAATTCTGGGTTCCGCAGCGCGGCTTCGCCTTCCAGTTATCACAGCAGCAGGACACGGGTCTGCAGGGAACCGAAATGTGGCTGAGCATCCTCTATCTGCTGGCTGACCTGTGCGGCGTAAGCTCATCGCTTGGATATACTCCCAAGGGTGTGCACCGCCTGGCCCCTGCCTTCTCACTGCCCCCGAGATAGCGGCTTCCCTCTCCGCTTCCGCGGTGAATGAATACTTCACCAGCTTCAGCCTTACGGACTTCTGATTCCGGTAATGGTATCCGCATATAACGGATATTAAGACCGAATATCAGCAGCAACAGCTGCACTATGCCAAACCCAAAACCCCCGGTTCTCCCTGATAGAGCGGAGAACCGGGGGTTTAGATTGCTTTTACCAGGATGTACTGTCTACTGCCCGAAACCGACACGCGGCCGTTCCCGTTCTTTGGTCTGCACGTCTACGGCTCGGATGGAGGTGATTGGAATGTAGAGGGTCTGGAACTCCGTGCTGTACTTCACGAACCTCTCATCCAGCTCCTCCAGAACCCCTCCTCTGACACTGGTTCCATCCAAAAAATGAATCGTTACTTCCTGCCCTTTCAACGCTGATAACATCTTAATCCGCTCCTTCGTCTACAGATGGGTAATAATCGTGTCGATGATCCCGTATTCCAGTGCTTCCTCAGCTGACATGAAATAATCACGGTCCATGTCCTTCTCCACCTTCTCCGCCGGCTGGCCGGTACGTTCCGCCGTAATCTGGACTATCTTGTGCCGGATTTGCAGAATACGTCTTGCGCTGATGGCGATATCACTGGCTTGGCCCTGTGCACCGCCATGCGGCTGATGGATCATGATCTCGCTGTTGGGCAGTGCGGATCTTTTGCCTGTAGCTCCTGCCAGCAGCAGCAGCGAAGCGAAGGAAGCCGCAAAACCGGTGCAAATCGTATTCACCTGCGGTTTGATTACCTGCATCGTATCATAAATACCAAAGCCGGCGGTAGTCGAGCCCCCGGGGCTGTTGATGAACATCTGGATATCCTTGTCCGGCTCATCCGCCGCCAGGAACAGCAGCTGGGCAATAATGCTGTTGGCCAGCCCGTCATCGATTGCCGCACCCACGAACACAATCCGGTCCTTCAGCAGCCGGGAATAAATATCGTAGGACCGTTCGCCTCTGGAAGTCTGTTCAATGACATAAGGTATAATACTCATTAGCTTGTGCCTCCTCTGATCTGTCTTAGGGTATATATCCTGTAGACGGACCAGGGAAGCTTAAAGATACGGGCATGCGGAATTCGGCGGGTATACAAGGATAGCGTATCTTTTACAAAGTGCCGTTCGTTTATATAATAGAAGCAATAACTATATAAAATGAATTCAAGAACATAACAAAAAGCACAAAGGAGAGGGCCAAGATGACAATTCTTGAACATCACCGTATGCCGGACAGGGCGGATATGGAAAAGCAGAGTCTGCAGGAGCTGGGGACTGCGCTGCACCGGTATTGCCTGTCGCTGACCCGTTCCGCCTTCGACGCTGAAGATCTAGCCCAGGAGACCTGGACCAAGGCACTCGGATACAGCAAGTTCACTTTGAGCCCCAATCCTGAAGCCCTGTTGCTGCGGATTGCCAAGAATACGTGGATTGATGCCTCACGGCGCAAAGGCTCCCTGATCCGTGCGCTTGAACGTTCAGAACCCCCGGCAGATTCAGCCCTTACACCGGCTGCGCAAGGAGATCGCACCGAAATCGAACTGGCCTTTCAGGCCTTGATCAAGCATCTCTCCCCATTGCAGCGGACCGCCTTCGTACTCCGTGATGTTCTGGGATATTCAGCCGCCGAGACAGCCGGAGCCTTAAGCACTACCGAAGGGGCAGTCAAGGCGGCTCTGCACCGGGCACGCCTGGCCTTATCCAGGGTCCGGGAAGAACTGGCTGAGAATGAGGGGCCCGCTCTTCCGCCGGATGCTGATTACCGGGCTTATCTCCGAGCGCTGGCCCATGCCTATGAGCAGGGTCAAATTCCGGTGATGCTGGAGCTGCTCCGCCAGGCGACTGCCGCAGAAGTAACTGTTGCTGTAAGCACCACCACAGTGCATGCCCTGTATTCCGGAAGCGGAAGCTTCTCCTATCTGAATGGAAGCAGCACCTATGCCGGGCTGCGGATGGCAGCTTAACTTTATTCATTAGAATCTTAGCCCGCACACAAAACTTTAGGAGTGTAGCCAAATGAAGAAGGTACTTGTACTCGGAGGAACGCGGTTTTTTGGTAAAAGACTGGTGGAACTGCTGCTCCAGAACGGGGACAGCCAGGTAACCATTCTGACCCGCGGTGTAACAGAGGATGATTTCGGTGACCGCGTAACCCGGCTGGCCGTGGACCGGACTGATGAAACTGCGCTGGAGCATGCTGTAGGGGATATAGACTGGGATATCGTCTACGATAATATTTGTTTCTCACCGGATGAGGCTGCGGCTGCGGTGCGGATATTTGCCGGCCGGACGAAGCGGTATATTCTGACTTCAAGCCTGTCTGTCTATAATCCGCAGCCGGATATCTTGACTGAAGCGGATTTCGATCCTGTACATTATCCGCTGAAGCTAGGCGGGAAGGCCGATTTCAGTTACCAGGAAGGCAAAAGACTGGCCGAGACCGTTCTGCTGCAGACGGCGGACTTCCCGGTGGCCGCGGTGCGGTTTCCGATTGTGCTGGGCACGGATGACTATACGCGCAGACTGCATTTTCATATAGAGCATGTACAAGCAGGGCAGCCGATCGGCATCCCGAACCCGCAAGCGGAGATCTCATTCATCCGTTCCGATGAAGCCGCTGATTTCCTGCACTGGCTGGGCAGTTCCACGTTGACGGGTCCGGTGAATGCCTGCTCGGACGGTACACTGACCATCGGCGGGGTTATCTCCATTGTTGAAGCGGCAACAGGTAAACCTGCCGTGGTCCGGCAGGAAACCGTAGACTCGGACAGCTCTCCCTTTGGCATTGAAGAATCATGGGTCATGGATACGGCAAAAGCCCGCTCCGCGGGCTTCAGCTTCCTGTCTTTATCCGAGTGGTTCCCTGAGCTGGTCACTTCGCTGAATCATTCACTTCGCCAGCACCAGTAAATCAGCCTCCGATTCAATCCGCCCGTTTGCGGCTGAGGATTCCCCCGTCTCCCGTATTCCTCCAGACTGAGGCCGGTGAACTCCGGCTCCGGTCTTTTTCTCAGTCTCCGCAAACGTTCTGGCTTCTGACTGTTGTTCCGGCTTCTCTGCTGTCTGCTTCTTAGTCTTCTCTGGCGCCTCGTCCACTTTCTTCTCTTCCGCCTTCTCGGCTTTCTTCGCTTCTATTTTCGCTTCTATCTTCGCTTCTATCTTCGTTTCAGCCTTTGCTACTGTATTGTCAGCCACTGCCGCCTCAGGCCCGTCCGCTATCCCATTTAGCGTTCCTTCTTCCGGTCCTGCTACGGCAGTGTCCGCAATTTTGAACACATTGATCTCCCGGAACAGCCGCTGCGAGATTTCATGAATCTCCTCCGCCTGCCGTGCAATATCGCTGATCGCCTGATCCTGTTGAGTGCTGGAGGCATTCACTTCCTGTACCCCCGCCGCTGTCTGCTCCGCCACGGATGCTACCGAATGCACAGATTCGGCAAGGCGTGAGTTGATCGTACGGGTCTGTTCTACCTTCTGGTGAATCTGCCCGATCTGTGTGCTGATGCCCGCAATGGATTCATCGATCGCCTCGAAGGATGCCAGTGTCTCCGCCACCTGATGATCTTGCTGCTCCAGACTTTCCCTGGTCTCCATCATATGTCCCTGGAAATCGGCCATGCCGGCCTGAAGCTCCTGGATAATCCGGCTGATATGCACGGAAGAATCATTCGTCTGCACGGATAAATGTCTGACTTCATCGGCAATAACGGCGAAGCCTTTTCCCGATGCCCCGGCCCGCGCTGCCTCAATCGCAGCATTGAGCGAGAGAATATTCGTCTGCTTCGAAATCTCCGTGATTGAATTGGTGATGCGTGAAATATCCTTGGACTGGTTCACCAATTGCTCCAGCGCCACATAAACCTTGTTGATCGACTCCCGGGAACGCTGTGAAATCTGGCGCAGGGCAGTAACGGTATCTGAACCCTGCTGCGTATTCCGGTTAGCCGCTTCACTTGTCGTCAGCATGACATCCGTATACTCGGTAATATCCTGAACCCCGCGGGCCAACTCCTCCAGCAGCAGCGTACTCTGCTCAGACTGAACAGCCTGCTGGTCGGCACCCAGCGAAATCTCCTGGATCGTCCGGACAATATCCCGGTTCGTATGCGCGGTAATCGCCGATGACTGCTGAAAAGAATGCGAATAGTCAGCCAGCGAACCCGCAGCAGACAAGGTCTGCCGCAGCATGCCCTGAACTCTGCCCACCATATGATCGAAATGATGGCTGAGCCGGCCCAGCTCATCATTATACGGGGAGTTGATCTGCTGCCGCAGATCCCCGTCAGCAATTTGCCTGAGCGCAACCTGCAGCTTGCCGACCGGCGACAGGAACGAGCGGATCAGCAGCCAGGCCAGCACCAGCATGAACAGGAATACTCCACCTGCAGCATAGGCCACGATTGAGACCGTATCATCCAGCAGGTTAAAAGAAACCGTCTGCGCCTGCTCTGCATTGTCGGCGGCTGCCTTATACAGCTTGCCGTTCGTCTCAAGCATGGATTGATTCAGCGCAAGTGCCTTCGTATGTATAACATCAATCTGTTCCAGTACAGTCAGCGGATCAAGCGTCTCATCCGACATTACCCCGGCCAGCTCCGTAATGAACTCCCCATATTCCCCAGCCTGGGTGCCCAGAAGCCCAAGCATTGTAAACGCAGGCGTATCCGCCTCAAAATCAAGCTTGGCCAGTTCAGCCGATATCTGCTGCTGTTTCTCCTGTAACGGCTCTGCCAGCTCCAAATCACTGGATTCAGCGAAGAAAGTCTCTGCACGGTTCTGCTCCTGCAGCAGCTGGGTGATGGTTGAGACTGTAATTCTTTTCTCCATTTCGCTCTTCTGCTGTTCCATAGATAGCTCTACCTGGTTAATTTTATGTCCTTGGTACAGAGCCACGCCCAGAAAAATGAGCGTAATTGCCGAGAAACTTAAGATTAGCTTCCATTTCATCGAAAAGTGCAGCAGGTTCCCCTTCAAAAGTATCATCCCTTCATATCTAGCTTGTCTTTACAATAGGTATATTCTGCTAATATCCTCATTGTAGAAGCCGGATATTAACTGTTCTCTTAGGTTGTGTATGCTGAGCGTAAAGAATATGTTGCGAAACTGTTAACAAAACGTCAATATTTAAGGAAATAGGACCAATGGACGGGGGTGTATACCTATGAAACTGGAACGGCTGATCTCTATAATCTATAAGCTTTTGAATCACGAGGTGTTGTCTGCGGCTATGCTGGCTGAAGAGTTCCAGGTATCGCAGCGGACTATCTACCGGGATATCGATGTAATCTGTGCAGCGGGCTTCCCGGTCGTATCGTATCAGGGGATGAAAGGCGGATATGGTATGATGGACGGCTACAAAATGGATAAAAGCCTGCTCGGCACTTATGACGTCAATGCCCTGATTACCGTGCTCCGCAGCCTTTCTACCGTGTTTGAAGACGGGCGTGCTCAGGGGACTATTGAACGGCTACAAACCATTGGACCGGAGCATCTGACGCAGAGCCTGTCCGTAGACCTCGACACCCTGCGGACGGAACCCGATGCGCTGCGTCATATACGGACTGCCATCACCGGGCGCATAGTGATCCGCTTCGATTATATCGACACCATGAATGAACGTACGGCCCGTGACATCGAGCCGCTGCGGCTTCATTTCAAATACCGTAACTGGTACATTTACGGATATTGCCGCACCCGTCAGGCTTACCGCGAGTTTCGCCTGTCCCGGCTGATGAATTTGATGCTGACCGGGGAAGCTTTCGAACCGCACCCGGAGGTGCCGGAAGAGGCAGCTCCCTCAGAACACGCACGGCAGAATCAGCTGGAGGATGTAGTGATCCGGGTAAGGCCAGAGGCGTTGGCCGACGCGCTGGATCAGTTTCAGCAGATGGACAAACAGTTTCACGAAGACGGAAGTATGACGATGCGCATTCCGGTATATCAGCCGCTCAGCGCACGCTGGTTATGGGCCATTCTGCTCAGCTTCGGCAGCGGTGCCGAGGTACTCGAACCCATCCCCCTGCGCGCCATCATCAAAGAGCATCTGCAAAACGCACTCAAACCTTATGAAGAAGTATGACACGCTGTTGTCAAACTTCTTTTTTTATGATGTAAGCAGACTTAACCACACGAGGAGGATATTATGTTTAATGTAATTCAGGAAATCAATTGGTTGGCTGTTGTGCTCGGGACGCTGGCGTTGTCTTTGGTGGGAGGCCTATGGTTCACTGTGGTCTGGGGCAATGCCTATGCCTACGCTCTGGGTAAAGAGAATGCACCAAGTGAAAACGGCGTTGCCGTCCTTAAGGAGGACGGTATCGTTTCAGCGGGAAATGGAAGGAATGTTAATCATACGAAGCAACATACGAAGCAACATACGAATCCTTCTCCTTCCAAAGAAAAACCGGCGCTCCGGTTCATCTTGGGTCCCTTGGTATGCGGACTGGTAACAACAGTGGCGATGGCGGTACTGTTCTATGCGTTCGATATTGAAACCCTTGCCGATGCTCTCCTCTTTGGCGGAATTGTCGGAGCAGGGTTATTGGCGGCCACAACCGTGAATACCGGGATTAACCCCAATATTCCCCGGCCGCTGGTCTACGGACTGGTTAGCGGGAGCTACTTTTTCCTGTCCGGGCTGATTGTCAGTATAATTCTTGTAGCGATGAGGTGAACTACACACCACCTAAGAGGTGGGTGTTTCTTGGTCAATAGAGCTACTGCTCCAAGTTTACCCAAGCTTATAGGCTAGTTCCTAACCCGCTAAGGGCCATTTACATGGCTAGTTGTAGAAGATTCAGTGCCGCATTCCGGTCTCTGTCATGCTCCGTATGACAGGCAGGGCAGGACCACTCCCGTACGGCCAGGTTCTTGACTTCTGCATTTTTGTAGCCACAGCAGGAACACAATTGACTGCTTGCAAAGTGTTTGGGAGCAATGATTAATTCTCTGCCGTACCATTTCGCTTTGTAGGTCAGCATGTCTCTGAACAGGCTCCAAGACACTTCGGATATGGCTTTGGCTAACTTATGATTCTGCATCATGTTCTTTACACGCAAGTCCTCCATCACGATCACTTGGTTTTCGTTTATCATTTGGGTGGACGTTTTGTGCAAAAAGTCTTTCCGTTGATTCGCTATTTTTTCATGCAGTCTGGCGACCTTCAGCCTTGCTTTATACCGGTTACGGCTCCCTTTCTTCTTTCGTGACAAGTCCTTTTGCAGCTTGGCTAATCGTTGTTCAGACTTCCGCAAGTACTTCGGATTCGGTATGATTTCGCCATGTGAAGGAATCGCAAAGTCTTTCAACCCCAGATCCACACCGATCTTCGTCTCGAGTGGGGGCAATGGGATGATATCCGTTTCCACCAATACGGAAGCGTAATATTTTCCCGTGGGTGTTTTGGAAATGGTGCATGATTGAATACGTCCCTCGAATGGACGGTGCAGCTTGATTTTGATTTTCGTTTTTAGTTTGGGAATTTTGATCCTTCCCTCTGTAATGGCAATGGTTCCCTTCTGGTTATTAGCCTTTAACACCTGCCCACCTCATTTCTGACCTTGAGATTCGATGTACTTCCGGATGACTTCAATCGGCGCACCCCCAATCGTCAGTAGACAATAACTTCTGGACCAGAAATATTCCTTCCACAGCTGTTGACGAATTACAGGAAATTCTTTCTTAATTAGACGGGAGGATGCACTCTTATAAGCGTTCAGAAATTTAGAAATATCGCTATTGGGGTGAGCTTTCATTAGAATGTGAACATGATCCTTGTCATGCTTCCATTCCTGCAGGGTGATATTGTAATTAGGCTGAATAGACTCAAATATCTCTTGTAACCGATTCGAAATGTCATCGTCTATTACTTTTCTGCGGTACTTCACGACTAGCACAAGATGATAATGAAGAGAGAATACTGAATGATTATTTGTGTCTAATTCCACGGATATCACAACCTATTTCATAATACTACTGAATAGTTTTATTGTAATATTTTAGGTTGTATTTGTCTATGAGAAAGACCGCTGACACTCATCCCGCCACTTAGAGAAGTGGGGGAATTCTGACAGCTAACTGTTAAAAAGCCGATGTTGTTGTACGTTTTGCAACATTAATTCATAGTTACTGGGGTAACCGTAAGGATTCTTGTACGCGATACAACAATTTCCCCGTTTAGCCACTTGGTGGAGGAAGATTGATGACTTTTGTGCAACAATTTTCTATCAGGGTCGGTTTTGATGGGGGGAATGTTGTATTTCGTTCAGGATTACTTCAACGAACCACGACCGGTTCTCCACCACTGATTCACCTATAAGTAAAGCTGCCTGGTCTTCTTGTGAAGGCCTGGTTGAAATCTATTGTCTATTGCACTTCGTACAACAGATCGCTCTAAAATCCGCCGAAAAATAGATTCTGTAGCACTTTGTACAATAGAATTCTATGGAATAGGTGAATTTGGGCAGGTTGCTGGAAATCAATTGTATTAAATACATTAGAACTGGTTTTAGCGCAGGATAACGCTGAAGCTGTTGTAGAAAGTGCAATCAATGAAGAGCTCTACCATTCTCAAGCGGGTTACGCCTAGCGGAAGGTTGTATATTTTGCTGGGACAGCTCGTTATAATTGTACAAACCGGTCTAGGAGAAACTACAGTCAGTACTTGAGCGGGAGTCTTCCCGCCCTACTAAGTGCCATTCACGTAAAACGTCCGTGCAGACTCCTGTTCGGGCTATATATTTGACAGAAGGGAGTGTACAGTAACTATGAGCACAGAAAATTGGATTGCGGCTACATCAAGGGAAGAGTTGCGGAACTGGCTGCTGGTGAACAGCACGGCTGAACCCTTTTGCTGGGTTGAAGCGACTATGAAGCCAGTCCCGGGTACGCTGCTGTACCTGGACGCCGTTGAAGAAGCTTTGTGCTTCGGCTGGATCGATGGGGTGAAGAAGGTGAACGCTGAAGCAAAGCTGGTGCAGAGGCTGTCTCCCCGCAGCAGACGGAGTTCATGGACTGAGCTTAACAAAGAGCGTGTCCGCCGCCTTGAGAAGCTGGGCTTGATGCGTGAGGAAGGACGGCGGGTCCTTCCTGATATGGATATCCGCTCTTTTAGAATAGACAAGGTTATCGAAGAGAAGCTGAAAGAGGAGACGCAGGTATATGAGAACTTCATGGCCTTTCCGGCGCTCTACCAGCGGGTCCGGATCGATACCATACAAAGCTATATCCATCAGCCCGAAGTGTTTCAGCGCAGACTGGAGAAATTCATCGCAAACACCAGAGCCAATACAATGTACGGCCAATGGCATGATAACGGGCGCCTGCTGGAGTATTAAGTGAAGTCCTGATGTACTAATTGTATTCGGAGAAGTTGTTGGGGGAGTATTTTAGGAGGAGTTGATGGGGATTGGCGGGGACTCGGCGGGGCTGGGCGGGAGCTGGGAGGGACTCGGCGGGAGTTGGGCGGGACTTGGCAGGACTCGGCGGGGCTTGGGGGGCTGGGCGGGGGATGAATAGCTTCACGAGCGTATACGATCGTGAATAGGACTGAGAATCCGCTATTTAAACAAAACAGATGCTTTTGCGGGTCAAGCGGACTCAGAATCGCTTATATGGCTGCCCGCTCCACATTTTAGGCTCGAATGATCAAAATAACTGATTCTCAGTCCGTTTGGGCGCTGAAAACAGTGTTTTGGGCAAAATAGCGTCTTCTCAGTCCGCATTCCCCTACTGATCGACATCTGCTGGGCTGACGGTCCTGCCACACTGACGGCCATTCGCTCCAGAACACTACCAGGAATCTGTCTTTCAGGTACGCTAGCGTCTTCTCAGTCCGCATTCTCCTGCTGATCGCCATATGCTGAGCTGACGGTCCTGCCACACTGACGGCCATTCGCTCCAGAACACCACCAGGAATCTGTCTTTCAGTTACGCCTCAGCTTTTTTACAACGCCCGGCTTGGTACAATCACAGAACTAATGAAGTGAGTTCATTTCATGCAGCAATTTATGTATTCGGATTCAGCTTCAACTGGAAACTTACAGCATAGTTGTACACTGTACAACTAAAAACCGCGAAAAGGCAGGCTTGCCTCTTATAACTGTATTCTGTACAACTATATCTGCCATAAGCGGAGAAAACCATCTATATGTGGCAATTTAATTGCACGGAATACAACTAAACGAATAATTGGTTATAAATCAGACGATTTAGTTGTACAAAGTGCACTTAAGCATACCGCGCACCGCATTCCGCATACCATAATAGCATCACTGCAACCCTCAGAAGATTCCTCTATAAACAAACAAAAACAAGCCCCCGCATCCGGAAGCCTGTCCTCATGCAGCACTATGCTATTGCGCGTTCTCATCCATATACATGACTTCCCACAGATGTCCGTCGATATCCTGAAAGCTCCAATTGTACATAAAGCCGTGGTCGACAGGATCATTGAACGGTTTGCCGCCGGCCCCAAGTGCCTTATGCACAAGCTCGTCCACCTCTGCCCTGCTTGCTGCGGAGAAGGCGAGAATGACCTCCGTGTGTCCGGCAGTATCCACAACCGATTTCGAAGTGAAGGTGTTAAAGAATTCCTTGGTCAGCAGCATGGCAAACGTGTTGTCATTAATAATCATGCATGTTGCGTTCTCATCCGTGTACTGCGGGTTGAACTCAAATCCGAGTGCGGTAAAAAAGTTGATCGAATCCTGCAGATGACTCACCGGCAAATTAACAAATAGCTGGCCTGCCTTATATCCCACTTTCTAATCACCTCTGCATCTAAGGAGTGTGTTCCGCACTATTATAGCATGAACCTGTCTCAGGCAAAAAGTTGCGGGGGCATAGTTGAGAATGTGGATGAGGGTGCAAGTGCGGATGCAGATGTAGGTGACAGATGCAATCGCGGGTACAGGTACTCGTGCCGGGGAGCGGGCGCAGCACCCCGCAGCAACTCCCGGCGAATAGCTACCGCCGGACATCATCCCCGGCGGTACACCCATTCGCCGGCTTTGCAGAGCGCCGCCAGCGCCAGCCCCCCGCTGCCCCGCTGGAGCAGCGCAATATCCGCCGGCGCGCCGGCGGCCAGGCCCGCTGCCTCCGGCAGGGCCATGAAGCCTGCCGGGTGCACGGACGCCATGTCCCAGGCGTCCGGCAGGTCGGCCAGGCCCGCGGCGCTAAGGCGCGCGATGTGGCGCAGCAGCAGCTGCGCCGAACCGGCCAGCAGCCCGGGCTGGCCGGCGAGATGCAGCCGGCCCTCCGGGGTCAGCACGACGCGGCCGCCGACCGGCGTGTCGTAGCTGCCGGGCGGCAGGCCGGCGAGGGCAACGGCATCGCTGATCAGCAGCGCCCGGCTGCCCTTGACCTTCATCGCCACCTTCAGCACCTCATCCGGGAGGTGGAAGCCATCGGCGATTAAAGTGCACCACAGCTCTTCTTCCGCGAGCTGGGCCCACAGATAATTCGGATGGCGCGGCAGCACGGCATGCGCCCCATTGCCGAGATGCGTGGACAGCCGCGCTCCGGCAGCGGCCGCCTCCGAGATCTGTGACGTGCTTGCCGAGGTGTGCCCTATAGAGACCGTCACGCCCTGCCGCACGCAGTGGCGGATGAATTCCGCACTCCCCTCCCACTCCGGGGACATCGTCACGATGGAGATCCGCCCGCCTGCCGCTTCCTGCCACTGGTCGAACAGGGCTGTACTCGGTGGGCGGATATGCTCCAGACTATGCGCTCCTCGAGGTCCGTCTTCGGGCGAGAGGAACGGCCCCTCCAGATGGATGCCGCCAATCGTGGCAGCGGCGGCGGCATCCTCTTCGCAGGCCCGGGCAATTGCCCGCATTGCGCCGTGAATCGTATATGGAGCACCGGTGATCACGGTCGGATAGCAGGTGGTTATGCCTTCGGTCCACAAGGCGCGGATTGCTTCCTTGACAGCCTCCGCGGTCAGCACGGGATGATTAAAGTCATGGCCGCCGAAGCCGTTGATCTGCAGGTCTACCAGGCCGGGCGCGGCTACCGGCAGCTCCAGCAGCTCGTCCGGCGGCAGCGCAAGAGGTCCGTCCAGCGGTTCAATTCCCGCAATGATGCTGCCCTCCAGACGAATCCGGACCGGCTCGCCTGTACGGTAATGCAGCGCATCCACAATCATCGCACAACCGCTCCGAAGGAATCCGTGTCCACAAACAGCCGGCAATCCCCGTGGCTGCGCAGGATTGTGGACGGACAGGCCGTGGAGACAGATTCATGCAGTGTACGGGTAACTGCACCACGCTTCGTCGGGCCCGGAACCATACAGAACAGCCACTTGGCGGACAGCAATACAGGGATCGTCAGGGTCAGTGCCTGCTGCGGAACCTCCTCCAGACTGGCGAAGCATCCGTCATTCACCTGCTGGGTGCGGCAGGCGGCATCGAGAGTGACCGCTTTGACCAGCCGGGGATCATGGAAATCCGCCACCGGCGGGTCATTGAAGGCCAGATGGCCGTTCTCCCCAATGCCGAGGCAGACAATATCTATAGGAGCTTCCGCCAGCAGCCTGCCATATCGCTCACATTCAGCTTCGAGGTCAGCGGCAGGATTAATATAATGAACCCTGCCCGGCTTCACCTTGTCGAACAGCGCTTCCCGGAGGAAGCTGCCGAAGCTCTGCGGCGAGCCTTCCGGGAGACCGAGATATTCGTCCATATGGAACGCCGTAATCCGGCTCCAGTCCAGATCCGGCGCTTCAGCAAGCTCGGCAAGGAATTCATTCTGGGAAGGTGCGGCGGCGAAGATCATTCTGACCGTAGTCTTGGAAGCCAGCAAGGCGCGGATTGCAGCCGCAGCTTCACGTCCGGCCGCCTCTCCGAGCATCCGCCGGTTCTCAAATACACGCACCAGCATGGAACCTGCCATTTCGGTATGGATTGGTGTCACTTTCAGCATGAGTAGTGCCTCCCTGTCCCTTGTGGTTGTCCGTTCCTTGTCCCTTCTTCGCCCCGGAATTCACCCGGGGTAAGGCCTGTATGCAGCTTGAACAGCTTGGTGAAATAGCTTTTGTTCTCGTAGCCCAGCTGCTCAGCGACCTGCTCCACACTCTGCGGAGACTGGTCCAGCAGCTCTTTGGCATGCTCCATCTTGGTGTGGGTAACATAGTGGATGAAGCTCATCCCGGTTTCTTTCTTGAACAGGCGGCTGAAATAGCTCGAATTCAAATGAGTGTATTCGGCGACCTCCTCCAGCGTAATTTTACGGTTCAGATGGCGGTCCACATACTGCTTCACCTTCTTGATCTCATCCCGCCGGGTCTCCTGGTACATCTCACGGATCACCGGCAGACGTTCATAGAAGAATTGCAGGGACCACTCTTCCAGACTGTCGATATGCTCAATGGCAGTGATAGTGTCATGCAGCATCTCCAGGGAGAAGGTCGACTGGAACTGTTGACGGGCCATCAGCCGCATCTGGTTATCGTAGAGCAGTTTGAGCATCCATTCCTTGACCTGGCGTGGAGCAAAGCGCTTCAACCGGATATAGTCCATCCATTTGGACAGCAATTCCTCTAACCGCCCGGCCGATTCCTCCAGGAAGGCTTCGCGGATCTCCCGGGAGGCTTCGGTGTAATGCAGGAACAGATCCTCACCGGTGAACGGCTGGAGCTCCTTCAGCCCGGTAAGCTCGCCCGGCTTCAGATAAAAGGCATTCTCCCGCCCTTGCGTTAACAGCGTTATAATCCCTTCACGGAAATGCCCGCTGCCGGGCGGAATACACAGATATTGAAAAGAAGCCCCTACCCCCGGCATGCTCTGAACCGCGGAACGCAGCTTGCCGAGCATGGAGATATGGCCGGCACTTGCGCCATTGCCCATCCCTCCGGTGAAGACCAGCACGCAGTCCCGTCCGCTGTAAGGCAGACATACTGCGGCCGTTCCATCCTGAAGCACCGCTTCGGCGGCGGATTCCACCAGTGCCATGAGCGCAAGATCATCCCGGACCGGCTCCCCGGTACTGCCGCTGACCCGGCATAGGACGGCTACATTCGCTGTCAAATCGGGTACAATCCCCAGCTCGGCGGCATCCGGAAGCCATTCGGTGTCCGGCAGCTCCCGGGCGGCAATCCGCCGCAGCACACTCTGCTTCAGCAGCACCTTTTGGTTCTCCGCCATGCTTTTCCACTTCAATGTCTGGGCTCTCTCCGCGTCCCTGCGGCGCAGATCATCGCCAATCTCCTGCAGCAGCCCGGTAATCAGCTCGCGGCTCATCATCTCCTTGAGAATGTAATCGCTCACCATCAGCTTCACCGCCTGCTGTGCATACGTGAAATCATCCATACATGACAGCACCACAACGCGTAAGTCTTCGTTCATCAGCTTCAGCTCGCGGATCAGCTCAATGCCGTCCATATAGGGCATTCCAATATCCGTTATCACAATATCCGGCATACCGGCCTGCGCTTTCTCCAGGGCAACCAGACCATTTTTGCAGGCCGAATGAAGGGTCAGTCCAAGCTCGTTCCAGGGAATCATTGCCGAGAGAAAGTCCAGTACCGGATAATCATCATCCACCAGCATCACGCTATACATCGTTCCCACTCTCCCTTTCCTAACCTTGATCCGGAATTTCTTCAGGAAGCACAAACAGGAAGGTTGTCCCTTGTCCGGGGATACTGTCAATGGTAACCTGGAAGGCTGAACCATAGGTCAGATACAGACGCTCGTATACGTTCGACATTCCGATATGAGCCAGTCTGCTGGACGGCATGGTTTCCAGCTCCGGCGGCTCGGAGCCAACCTCTGCCCGAAGCCGGTTCAGGGTCACCTCATCCATGCCCCGGCCGTTATCTTCAATCGCGATGAGCAGCCGTGTGTCCTGGGTCCAGGTGCGGATCAGAATGCGTCCACTCTCCTGGCGCAGGCCGTGAATGTAAGCATTCTCGATAACCGGCTGCAGCAGGAAGCGCGGGATTTTCAGCCCAAGGCTCTCCGAGGTGCAGTCTGTATCCAGCGTAACTTCATCGGCCTGACGGAAATTCAGCAGCTCCACATAACTCCTGACAATATGCAGCTCATCATGCAGAGTAGTGTACTCATCACGCTGTTGAATAGTCATCCGCAGCAGCCGGGACAGCGAGAACAGCAGCTCCGCATTCTCTTCATCTCCCCGCATCATAATGCGCAGGCGGATGGAATTAAGAATATTGAACAGGAAATGCGGATTGATCTGCGACTGCAGCATCGCAAGCTCAGCCTTGCGCTTCTGAGCCTGCTCGACCTTAATCTGAATGATCATCTTCTCTACCCGGTCCAGCATATGGTCAAAAGACTTGCCAAGCCGCCCGATCTCGTCATACCCGCGGACTCCGGAACGGATGCCAAGCTCGCCCTGCTCCACTCTGGCAGCCACACTGTCCAGCTTGATCACCGGCTTCGTGAATTGACGGACCAGCAGAACCAGGATCAGCAGGAAAAAAGCTCCAGACATAATCTGCACGGCTGTACTCCAGCGGTGGGTTGCACTGATTTGGCTGACCGCCTCACGATAAGGCGACAGACTTACAATCCGGTAGTTCCCGTAGGGAATATCCAGACTGCTGAGCAGATATTGTTCATTCCGGTAATCCATAAACCGCGAATCGGCTGTACCCGTCAGTTCATGCGCGAGTGCAAAAGGCTGACCCAGCCGCGCCTTGTCCCGGGAAGCTATTACCGTTCCGTCAGGCCCGATCAGCAGCGTCTCCTGGCCCTCACGGTTGTCATTAAAGATCTGGCTGATCCGGCTCTCGGCGATACTGATGATGACTGTGGCATAGGTTGAATTGGAGGACAGCTTCAGATTGCGGGCAATCGTTAGCACCTGAGGGCTGGTAACCGCTCTAGTCGGGATATAGTTATCCAGCACACCCGCCCAGTACAGCTCGAAGGCAGGCTGCTGCCGGGCTTTTTCCATCCAGGGCTGAAGCATCAGGGCGCCGACATCCAGCTTGGCGTAAGAATCGTTTGAATAATATTGGCCATCCGAGGTGAGCACGGTGACAAACGTTTTTTCCATCATGGAGGTAACGCTAATCAGCTTCTCGGTAACCTCTGTAAATTCCAGAACATTTTTGGCTGTATCCGGCTGGTGCAGCTTACTGCGCTGCCAATTTTCTTTGAGAATAAGCGTGATCCCGGGATCGAACTGAATGTAATTCGACACCAGCACCAGATTGCTGAGAAGGTTCGAGATATACATGCTCTCCTGCTCCAGCGAACGGCGTTCATTCTGAACCACCTGGGAACGGAGGATGTGCTCGGTATAGGAATTGGAAATATACAGGGTAATGGAGGCGGGAAGCAGCAGACAGAGCAAGGAAGCGACGAGCAGCTTGTTGCGAAAACCGAGTTTCCATCCTTTTGGCAGCAATGGCAATCCCCCTTCACAATCAGACTATCGTTTTCTTTGCCTCTATCATATCAGCTTTCCGCCTCCAGTAATTCATTTCCCAGTAATATCTCGACAAAATATGACGATTCGCCCTTATTTACTTATTGGCATCCACAATCTTTTGCAGTTCAGCTTGCGCTTTGCTGATTGTAGTCTCCAAGTCCTGCTGTTTCAGGATGTACAGCTCGGTTTCTTTAGTAAAAGCAGTTTCCAGCTCGCCCTGATACGTCGGTGGCACACTCAGCGGAGCCGGCTTGGCATTCTTGATTACGTAGGCCAGCGAGGTTTCGTCAATCATATCCGGGCTCATGGCAGAGGACTTCACCCCGGCGATGTATTGATCCACATCCTGCTTCTTCCATGCGGAGTATACATTCTGCATCTGCTCGCCCTCAGTGGAATACCAGCGGATGAAATCATAAGCCTCCTGCTGATGCTCCGATTTCTCCAGAATGCCCACATAGTTGCCGTTGGCAATGCTGACTCCGGCAGGCTGACCCGCGCTATTGGACGGCATCGGTGCAAACGCAGTGGTGAACGTAGCCGGGAACTCCTCCGATCCGCCCGCTTCTCCAATCATCCAGTTACCGGTCACAATCATCGCGGCATGTCCGGTGAAGAACTCCGAGCGGTAAGCCAGCTTCTGGGAAATGGTATCCGCATACGGCACGGCAACTCCGGATTCCTCTGCCTTGCTGCGCAGCTCCAGGGATTGGCGTATACCCGCACTGTCAATATTTACGATGCCGTTATTGACCAGGTTGTTGTCCTTCTCCTGGTTGATAATGGCCAGCTCCCAGTACATAGCCCAGGTATGGAAATAAGTGCCGAAGGTCTTGGACGGCCCGCTGCCACTGGTCAGCTTAGCGGAATAGTCAAGATAGTCATCCCAGCTCCATTCCGTAGGCACAGCCAGTCCAGCCGCATCCAGCTTGTCCTTGTTCAGCAGGACGAAATAATTCTCCAGGGTATCTGGAAGTGCATACACCTGTCCGTCTACGGAAGGATCAATCGTATATTCATCCGCCAGCGTGATGCCTTCTTTGCTGATCAGGTCATTCAGCGGTGCAAGCAGTCCGAGTCCCGCACGCTGTGAGTAGTCGGTTGCACCCGGCATGAACACAACGTCCAGGTTCTCGCCGGAAGCAACGAGGAGATCCAGCTTCTTCATCCCGGCCACGGAATCGCCGTTGTCAGCCAGCTCCACGTATTCCAGTGTAATTCCCGGATGGGAATCCTCATAAGCCTGCAGCACAGGCTCCATATCCGCCGCAGGTGACCAGTTGGCAACCTTAATGGTTACAGGCTCTGCGGATGGTGCGGCACTCTCAGCCGCCTCAGGTGCAGCAGTACTGCTATTAGTGGGAGATGCATTATTAGTGTTGTTCGAATTGCCGCAGCCCGCCAGGGCTACAAGGAGTACGGTGATCCATATCAACGCGAAACCATTCTTTTTCATGAATAACACCCCTTCTAATGTGAGTTCTCCCTGCCTATGAAGCTTGTCCGGCAGCTGTTCCTTATCGATGTGTATTTGCTGAACCAGTCTGTTCACTTAATGCTAAGCGTCACTACGGAGAACATTTTGGACTTCCGGCCGCTGCCCGCCCCCAGATTTCTTCATTTAAACCGCTCTTCGCGGTAGAAATCCGGTGAATGCTGATGCTTCCGAAGTGAGCTTTCCATAGGAAAGCTTTCAGGCGGTCGCTAGCGCTCCTACAGTTCCAAATTTCCCCTACGATCCTTTCGCATTCTGTTGCTTTCTTTTGTTCAGCCCGTACACTCACTGACCGTCACGTCCGCTCCACCCACATCCGGTTATGCAACTTCCGGGAACTTGCCAGCCTTCACCCCTTCACCCCCCCCAAGGAAATACCTTCGATGACCTGCTTCTGGCCGAGGATGAACACTACCAGCAACGGCACAATCGCCGAGACGGAAGCCGCCATGATAAGGGAGTAGAATGCGCCGTTACGGTCGGCGAAGGCATTCATGCCAAGCTGAAGGGTATAGAGCGTCTTGCTGTTCAGGAAGACCAGCGGCGTCTGAAAATCATTCCAGGTCCAGATAAACCGCAGAATGGCATAAGTGGCAATCGCCGGCCGGACCAGCGGCAACAGAATGGAGAGGAAAATGCGGATATGGCCCGCTCCGTCTATCTTCCCGGATTCGATGTATTCATTCGAGAGTGAGGCGAAAAACTGGCGGAGCAGGAAGGTTCCCAGTACGCTGAACCCGCCCAGCAGAATCAGGCCCAGATGCGTGTCATACAGGCCGATGGAGCGGAACATGATGAACAGCGGCACCAGCGTGGCTTCCGCAGGGATCATGTAAGTGGCAAGCACCACCACAAATAATGCGTTTCTGCCCGGGAAGCGGATTTTGGTGAAGCCGTAGGCGGCCATACTGGAGACGGCTACGGACAGGAGTGTCGTGAGTGCTGTGACTTTGATGGAGTTCCAATAATACAGGGTAAAGTTCGCTTTGCCAAACCACACAGAGTGGTAGTTGAACGATGCCCGTAAGGTTTGCGGAATCCATTCGATCGGATATTTGAACACATCGGCCTCAGGCTTGAGCGAAGCGGACAGCATCCATATAAAAGGGAGCAGAAACACGATGCCCAGCAGCGCCATGAGTAGAGTGATGACCGCTTTTCCCCAGTCCAGATTTCTTAATTTCACAGGGGTCCCTCCCTTTCTAGTAATTGACCCAATAACGCTGTCCCAGCCACTGCAAGCCGGTGATGGCGAGTACGATAACGAACAGAATCATGACCATGGAGGAAGCATAGCCCGTCTGAAGATCCACAAATGCGGTCTGATACATGTCGTAAACCACAACCGAAGTAGAGTTGGCCGGACCACCCTCCGTCAGCACCTTAACCAGCGCGAAGGATTTGAAATTGCCGATAATTCCGGTTACCAGCAGGAAAAAGGTCGTCGGCGTCAGCAGCGGAAAAGTAATGGAGCGGAACTGGGCGAACTTCGAGGCACCGTCGATCGTCGCCGCTTCATACAGATCGGCAGGAATATTCTTGATCCCGGCAATGTAGATAATCAGCGAGACCCCAAGGTCTATCCAGATCATCAGCAGCATAACCGATGGAAGCGCATACGATGGATCGGCCAGCCATTTGGGCGGGTTGTCCACTCCGAGTGCCATCAGGAAGCCGTTAACCGGACCGTAGGAGGGATGGAACAGAACCTGCCACACTACTGCGACAGCGACGACACTGGAAATCTGGGGCATGAAATAGATGACCTTGAACGCACCCGGGGCGTAGACATGACCCGTAATAATCACCCCCAGGATCAATGCTATAGCCATTCCCACCGGTACCGCCAGCAGCATAATGAAATTATTGCCCAGTGACTTCAGAAACACTTCATCCTGAAACAGCTGGCGGAAATTGTCCAGTCCGTTCCAGCGGATCTTGTCAAACCCGGTGACGAACGACCACTTGGTGAAGCTGAGTACGAAGGAGAACATCATAGGGATCAGCGTAAATACAATAACTCCAAGCAGCATGGGCCCTGTGAACAGATAACCCATCCCTATTTCTTTCCATTTCCGTTTGTTTCGGCGGTTGACCGGATTCTCCCGGGACTGTGGCAAGGCAACTGACGTCTTCAAGGCTCTGTCCCCCTCTTGCGTGATGTTATCTCTCATTATAGAAAAGCGAATAATTTTACATAAGTCACGATCCTGACCCGTTCAGAAAAATTTTTACCTGCCGTTGTCCCAATCAGCGATTTGCACACATCTTGGCCTGCTGCTGGCCAAATCAGTCAAAAACGGTGCGGATTTGCGCAAAATAGTTGATTTACTACGCCTGCCCGCTTTGTTATCTTCTAGGCAAGCACAGCTTATGCTTACAAAACTTTAAGCGTATGCTTCCGAAGCCAGTTTTGCGAAGAGACTCAGGAAGCTTATGCTTACAAAACTTTTAGGAGGAATGCAGGTGAACGCAAAGTCAGATATTATGTCCGCTTATATGGAAAGCATTGTGGAGCTGCTGAATGAGATACGGAGTGAGCCAAGGGACAAGCTGGTGCAGGTGGCGGAGCTGCTTGCGGATCATATTGCAGAGGATAAGCTGGTCTATCTGTACGGTCCGGGCGGACATTCCAACATGAATGCGACCGAGGTATTCTTCCGCGCAGGCGGCCTGATGCATATCAGCGCTATATTAGATGAAGGCACGATGATCTCGAATGGCGCTCTGCGCTCGATGGCCGTTGAACGTACTCCCGGCTACGGAACACTTGTTATAGAAGATAACCGGCTGGGCGAAGGTGACATCCTGATCCTTGCCAATGCCTACGGCATTAACACCGCCTGTGTCGATGCTGCCCTGGAGGCGCGGCGCCGGGGGGTTACAACGATTGCTGTCACCTCTGTCGGCCATGCCGAAGCTTCCCCCAAGAATCATATTGCCCGCCATCCTTCGGGGCAGAACCTGTATGAGCTGTGCGACTATGTTCTGGACAGCAAGGTCAAGCCGGGGGATGCTGCGCTCCATATTGACGGCATTGAACCGAAGATGGGCTCGACCTCAACGTTCGCCAACGCTTTCCTGCTGAATTCACTGATGATGACCACGGCGGCCTGTCTCGGGGAAAAAGGGATTGAGGTGCCGGTCTGGCGCAGCGGCAACGCTCCCGGCGGGGATGAATGGAATAACCGCTTCATTGAGCGCTTCAAGGGCCGGGTCCGCTGGCTATGAACATTCCACTGATTCCGCAGCCTCAGGTGGTGCAGAGCCGGGGACCGGAACCGGTCAGCGGCATCCGCGGCTGGACGGTGCAGCTATGGAGTCCCGGGAATGATGTCCGGTTATTGGCGGCAGCGCAAGGGATATTTGCAGGGGTTACGGTGAACCTGGAGTCTGGCGGCAGCAGTGTATACGCCCTAGTCTCTGAAGGAACCCCCTTCAATCCCCGCATGGCCCGGCGGGTAGAGGGCAAGCATGACGGTTACGTATTGATTACAGATACAGGCCGGGTTGAACTATACGCACTTAGCGCTTCCGGACTTTTCTACGGGATTAAGACACTGGAACAGATGCTCCATAGCAGCGGCGGCAGTACCGTGCCTGCGCTGACGGTTGCCGACTGGGCGGATCTGCGGCTGCGCAGTGATTATCTGGATCTGCGCACCGTCTATCCGACCTATGAGCATATGCTGGAGTATATCGCAGAGCTGGCCAGCTACAAGATCAATACGCTGATCATCGAATATGAGGACAAGCTGCCGTTCCGGAAGCTGAGCTTCCTGCGCCATCCCGGGCTGGCCTTCACGGAGGAAGAGCACCGGCTGTTACTGCAGACTGCACATGACCATTTCGTCACAGTGATTCCGAAGCAGCAGTCCTTCGGGCATCTGGAATATATTCTGAAGCATCCGGTCTACATCGGTCTGCGTGAAGTCCCGGAGACTGTCTCGGAATTATGCCCTCACCGGGCAGGCTCCTTCGAGATGATGGCCGGCATTCTGGAGGAAGTGGCTGCGCTTCATCCGCACAGCGATTATCTTCATCTGGGCTGTGATGAGGTCTGGACACTCGGCACCTGTGAAGACTGCCGGAATTCCGGGCTTACTCCGGAAGCCTCCTTCATCCGCTTTGTCAATCAGCTGGCTGAGAAGACGCTCAGCCTCGGCAAAACACCGATGATCTGGCATGATATGATCATGCACGCCACCCTGGACGAGATCGCCGCACTCGACAAGCGTGTCGTAGTGGTGGTCTGGATCTACGGCGGGCACCGGATGAAGGCGGATGCCCGGCTCATTCTCCACAAGCTGCGCGACGCCGGCATTGAGACCATCGGCGCCTCCTCTGTCCGCTGCTGGGATGATAACGGCGACCAGAATTATCCGGTGATTCATAACCGGATCAAGAATGTGCTAGACTGGATTCAGCTGGCGCAATCGGAGCAGCTGGACGGAATCATTCATACGAACTGGGGATGCCCGTTCTCGCTGGGCAGTCCTTACGGCCTGTTCGAGACCTCGCGTTATCCGGCGTTTTTTGCCGCAGAGCAGAGCTGGAATGCCAAGGCGGATGTCCCCTCCTTCCTGACCCGTTTCCTGCACCAGTTCCACGGTATGGATACGGCTCAGCTTATGGGCGAGGAATGGGCGGATTACGCAGTACCCGACTATTATTCCCTGATTCCGCAGCTGCTTCCGGCTGTGAAGAAGAACCGCCTCACTGCCAAGCTGATTGACGCTATGATTCAGTATGAGATTCCCGCGCAGCGCCGCTCCCCGCTGCATACGTTCCTTTTCCGGGGAGCGATGTCGCCGGGCAGCGAGGAAGTGATAACCTTCCTCCGGGATAAATACAGGAGCGGATATGGTGATTTACTCAGAGCCAGGCAGCGGATGCAGAGCGTGCTTGCAGAGCTGCTTCCGCCGCAGATGGCGGAGCTGTTCATCCGCTCCCGGTTCTACCGGCTGGAATTATTCGAAGCGGACCTGCACGGGATGATTACAGATCTTGAGATGATTGAACAGAAAGAGGGAGAGAATTGATGCCTGATATGCTTGTTAAGTTATATGATCTGCCGGATAATAGTGCGCTGTTGGAACGTCTGCGGGGAGAAGGAATTGCCATTAAACGGGCGATGACCGGGGATAAGCAGGCCATCGTGGATTTCGTCGGCCGCCATTTCACGAATAGCTGGCGGAATGAATGCGAGACGGCCTTCGCGCATCTGCCCGTCCATTGCTATATTGCTGTGAAGCAGGGCGAAGTAATCGGCTTTGCCTGTCACGATGTTGTTGTGAAGAACTTCTTCGGCCCGACCGGCGTACTGGAGGATTACCGGGGCCTCGGCATCGGGAAGGCACTGCTGCTGGAATGCCTGTCCGCGATGCACCGGAACGGCTACGGCTACGCCATTATCGGCTGGGTCGTGGACGCAGTGCCTTTCTATGAGAAGAGTGTCGGCGCGATTGCGGTCCCTGATTCTTTTCCCGGTGTATTCCGCGACTTGATCAGTATGGACTGAACTCCCCTCTGATACAAACAAACAGCGGCAGCCAAGGACCTAAATGTCCCTGAGCTGCCGCTGTTTGTTTGTCATTACAGATGACCTATTCCGCCGAGCTAGCAGAAATCGGAAGTCGGCAATCCTTCATTTTCTGCCCAAATGCAGGTCGATCGTATCATATATAGTCATCACATCGCCGAACTTATTGATGGCCGCTCTGATCTCTTCCTCAAACGGCGCTTTAATGGCAGAAGGCATACTTCTATGGTCTGAATATGTATTGAGTAAGGCAATGTAATCCGCTGAGGAGAAGCTTCTGGTTAGGTGATACAGCTTAAGCTGGATATCCCTGAACCCGTAGGTATGCAGATTCTGTGAGATGGCATTATATCTTTCCGTATCATGTTCGATTAATTTGGTATTTGAGGGCCTGTACTGCTGGTAAATACGCTGAATATGCTGATGTAATTCGTCATCCTCCCGTGCTGCAAAAGGCCGGTTCCAGAATATGGCCAGTGTGCCGCCGGCTTTTAACAATTTGAATGCCTTCGGATAACCTATGTGCTCTGGAATCCAATGAAATGCAGTAGCGGAGTAAATGAGGTCTACACTCTCGTCCGGACCTGTGAATTCTTCAAAAGTCGTATTGTGCACTCTGAAATTCTTGTGTTCCCGGAACTTTAGTTGTGAGTATTCCGCAAGGTCTGCCCCAAGTTCAATGGCCGCTAATTCGCAGCCCGTTTCCAGAAAAGGCCGGGTGGCCTGGCCCGTTCCGATCCCGATTTCAATAGCCTTGCCGCCCTGTCCGGTCCGGGAATACGCTATAATGTCCTGGAACAATTCCTCACAATAGGACGGCCTCCATTTATCATAATTCGCCGCATCCTCATTGAATATTAACCGTGTATCCATACATCCTCCTCCATCAGTAAATAACCGGCACCATTCCACCATCCATACGGATTGGAGAGCCTTTAAATGCTGCCGCATGGGGACTGCATACAAAAGCAGCCAGTCTGCCGATCTCCATAGGCTTGATGAAACGCTGTAATTCAGATTGCGGCAGACTTGCAGCCATGAATTTCTTCTCTTTTTCTGCAAACGTTAGCTTCTCCTCAGGATACATCCCGTCAATGATTTGCTGCACATTTTCAGACAATGTAGGTCCAGGCATGATTGTATTAACCGTAACCTCAGTTCCTGCTGTAAGTTTGGACAGACTCTTGGACAAGGACAGCAGCATAGATTTGGTCATTGCATATTGAGGCATTTGTCCTGAAGGCATGACGGCTTCTTCACTGGCGATGAAAAGGATACGGCCGAAGTCTTTTTTCAACATTCCAGGTATATATAATTTCGTTAATCCGTTTGCAGCAAGCACATTCGTACGGAAATACTTCTCCCATATGTCATCGTCAACATCCTCATACTGCATCAATTCATAAATGCCCATATTGTTGATCAGAATATCAACGCTGGGGAATTTTGCGAATAAAGCTTGCCTTTGTGAAGCGTCCACTATATCCGCAGCGGCATTCTGAGGAGAGGTGGCCGGGAAATTCATCTTCAATTCACTGACGGTCCGCTCTGCCTCTTCGTAATTCCTTCCATTGACCAGTACGTTAACGCCTTCCTTGGCAAGCTCTATAGCAATAGCTTTCCCTATGCCTTTCGTAGATCCTGTAACGAATGCTGTTGTGTTGTTTAATCCCATATCCATAATCCACTTCTCCTTATTCGAACATTCCTGTGTTCCGGATAGTGAATATTGTACCCCGCCGGGATTATTCAGTAACTAGCCCCATGTGCCAAACTTCTTGTTTAACACGCCAAAACATACTGCTCACGATATGCCGGCATCCGGAAGATGCTCAGCACGCCACTTCGAAGGGGTGTCCCCCTCCCACAGACGGAAAGCACGGTAGAATGAGTTCTGGTCCTCGTAGCCAAGCAGGTAAGCCACTTCTTTAATATCAAGCGAAGGGTCTGCCAGGTACTCCAGGGCCTGCTCATGCCGGACTTCTGTCAACAGCTGCTTGAAGGTCGTATTGTCGTCAGTCAGCCGGCGTTGCAGGGTCCGGCCGCTCATCTTAAGCTCCTTCGCAGCGGCCTGAATGCCGGGGCATCCTCCTGCAAGGCTATGTTTAATGACCATTTTGACCCTTCCGGTAATAGAGCGGTTGTCATGCAGTTCATCGAGTGACCGGTCCAGAGCGGGCGTCAGGATCTCCAGCAGCTCTTCGTTATACGATACAAAGGGAAGATCTAGATCACTTCGATGCAGCGTCAGCCGGTTACATTGCCCGCCTGCCTGGATTGCACAGCCGAAGTAGGCTTCGAGGACCCGTGCATCGCCCATGGACTGCGTAAATTCGACGGACTGTGCCTTCAAGTGACGGCCTGTCCCCTTCCTCCCAAGCTCCAAAAGAAAGGCCAAAGTGATCCCTGCCAGCACCGGCGGACCGGATGCTTCGGTATTCAGCCACTCCAGTTCAACTGTACAATGCCCGTTCTCCTCCTTGATCCGCAGACTTTCGGGAGGACACAGCTGTTTGTATCTGGCCATACGTTTCAGAGCATCGCGGTAGTCGCGGGCGTGATACAACGCTAAGACGGCTGGGGGATACTGTGTGGTTTCAAAGGCGGCTGCAAGCTTGATGATCCCCTCTGCAGTGTCCCCGGTGAGCTCGGAATACGCCTGCCAGATTGCGAAATATTGGGCAGTGGTGACTGAGGATTCCGTTATTATCGATACAGGCAGCTGTGCATGGCGGGCCACGTCGCGGGAGGCAATTCCTATGTGATTTATGCCTGCCCAGAATCCCGGAGGCATTTTAATTCGGTCAGAGGGACGAGACTTCATACGCACAGATCTCCTTTTGCCAGTTGAAAATTCATAGCTGTGGTTGTATTAAAGCCATATAAGAATACTCTTATGCCTGTAATAATGTCTACCTTAACGTACAAAAATGCCATACTTCAAGACGGTTAACACATTTCTCATTTTGTTTTAACATGCAGGCGTTACAATAGGTACAGATCTGTATTAAGCTGTGCTCACAAAACCTGTAGGAGGATTAATCATGCCTAATATCTGGATGCATCTCGAATACGGGCAACAGCTGGCCGGGGAATTCCGCAGCCGGTTCCCGTTCTTACATCATCTGCAGCAGCAGGAACAGTTGTATAATCTCGGATGTCAGGGCCCTGATTTCCTGCTGTATCATAGTTTTCTGCCCTGGAGCAAGGATGCGGGGGCCCTTCATCTCGGGGATCTGATGCATACGCAGCACTGCGGGCCTGTGCTTATTGATTGCTGGGAAGCTGCGCGGACTCTCGAAGGGCCGGAGGCGGACCAGGCCCGGCTCTATTTCCTTGGCTTCCTGACTCATCATCTGCTGGACCGGAACCTGCACCCATTCATTAATTGGAAGGCAGGCTACAAATTCCGCGATCACCAGCGGTTCGAGATCGATTTGGATACCTTGTTCATGAAGCGGCTGCGGGGCATCAATACCTGGCAGAATGCTGCCTGGACAAGAATTGACGCAGGTCCCCGGCTACCTGAGCCGGTTCATCATATTCTTCACACCACTGCACTCCGGCACTATCCGGAAGCCATGGGCAAGCTGCCCTCCGACATCTGGCAGAGCTCCTACCGGGATATGGTGCTGGCTCACAGATGTCTTTATGACCCGAAGGGCTGGAAGAAGGCCCTCGCCTGGGGCCGCACCCGGCGTCTGTTCTCCCGGAAGCTGACTGCCCACGAAGAGGAGCTGGATTATCTGAATGACCAACACGCCGAGTGGCGGCATTCCGCACTGTATTCCGAGGTCCGGACGGAATCCGTCTGGGAGCTGTGGGAGCAGGCGCTGGAGGAAGGCCGGACTGTGCTCACCGCGCTCGCTGATTGGCTGGAATGTACGGACGCTGCGGCTGCAGAGCATAAGTTCGGGCTTTTCAGATCCGTGCTGGGCGACCGTTCGTACGATACGGGCAAGGAATGCAGCATGAACCTGCAGAACCAATATGCAGAGCCCATCTGGTCCAGCCTGCCTGGCAGCTGATCGCAGTCAGCGTCTCACCCGGCTCTGCCGCCGCTTCAACCGGGGCAATGGAGCTGCCGGGGGGGGGGAGGCGGTGGGAACGGGTGGGCGCTTGGCCAAAACTTGGGCGCTTCTGGCCGCACCTTGCAGTAACTTGGCCGCTTCCCGGCGGCGCTTCGCAGTCACTTCATGCCCGCCAGCTGATGAAGCGGACTGAAAATCCGCTATTTAAACAAAACAAGCCGATTTCCCGCCCAACCGGACTCAGAATCGCTTATTTGTCCGACTACTCCTCATTTCATCCCCATTTGAACAAGATAGCGGATTCTCAGTCCGCATACTCTTCATATGGAGGGTTTTAGCTGAAATAGCGGAATCTCAGTCCACTTCAGCGAAAGGGGAACTCATATTATTGGCGCGAAGCAAATATATAGAATGTTTACAATGTTTATTTTGGAACAACATCATCCCGCCCGCTTCCCGCGCAGCCAAACCGAGTTCTCACAATATTCCACCTGTATATCTCCCAAGCAGCCAAAAAGCGCCCAGTTTCCCGGACGCTCCTCGTAATCCATCCTATAGTATTCCTATCGTCACGTACTGTGCCTATAATCACTGGTAATGTTCTTATCATCCCAATATCGTTCCTATCATCCAGATGTCGTTCCTATTATCCCATTGTCTTTCCTATTATCTCCATGCCGTTCCATTCACCCGGCTTATATCTACCATTACAAAGGCTCCCTCGGAATAATCTCCGGCGGGGTCTGGGGAATGATTTCCGGCTGCTCCTGCGGAGGAACCTCCGGGGGAATCACAACCGGTCCCGGTTCAGGGATCATGTCCGGCTTCACTTCAGGTACAACTTCCGGTGGAACCTCTGGCGGCAGATCTTTATTCATATCCTCTTACCTCCTTCATTCCTGATACCTATGTATACCCGCTCCACCCCTTCTTGAAAAAAAAGCGGATTCGAAACTCCCTGATCTTCCTCTGTACCAGATGTTTAACCTGCGGTTGATCTCCATGAAATATTCACCTGCTAAGATCAAGGCAACAAGAATACAGGGAGGGATTCCGATGCGTCTGGCTCTATTCACGGACACGTTTCTTCCGCAGACCAATGGTGTTGCCCGCACGCTTAGCCGGTTAACCGGTCATTTGCACCGCAGGGGAATTAAGCATCTGTTGTTTACCCCTAAGTCCGCACCGGAGAGCAGCTACCCCGATCCCGTCCGCCCCATCGCCAGCATCCCTTTTTTTCTGTATCCCGAGTGCAGACTGGCCTTGCCGGGCATGTCCTCTATTCAAAGTGAGCTATCGGCCTTCGCCCCTGATCTGATCCATCTGGCCACCCCGTTCAACATCGGCTTATCCGGCCTCCGCTATGCCCGCAAGCAGCAGCTCCCTCATGTTGCCTCCTACCATACCCACTTCGACCGTTACCTGGAATATTACAAAATGAGAAGAATTGTCCCGCTCTACTGGAAATATATGAAATGGTTTCACCGTTCCTGCGATGCTGTGCTGGCCCCTTCCCAGGAGACATTAACCTCGCTGCGCGCAGAGGGCTTCATGAGACTGCGCCTGTGGTCCAGAGGCGTCGACTGCACTCTCTATTCTCCTGAGAAACGAAGTGAAGAGTTGCGGGAGCGATATGGTATGCGCGCGCCGCTGGTTATGCTCTATGTTGGACGGATTGCCCCGGAAAAGGATATCACCACCCTGCTGCTCGCCATGCAGCTTCTGCCGGAATCCGTACGCTCCGGTGTGCAGCTGCTGATTGTCGGAGACGGGCCTCTCCTCTCTGAGCTAAAATCACAGGCACCGGACAACGTAACCTTTACCGGTGCGAAGCATGGCGGAGAGCTGGCGGAGCTGTACGCTTCAGCCGACCTGTTTGTCTTCCCTTCCTGCACGGAAACCTTCGGCAATGTAGTGCTTGAAGCCATGGCTTCGGGGCTGCCGGTCATCGCGGCAGATGCTGGCGGCACCAAGGATCTGATTGTTCCCGGTGTCACCGGGAATTCGTTCGAACCCCGTAATCCGGCAGCGCTAGCACGCGGAATTAGTACCCTAGCCGCCCAGCATGCCTTGCGTGCGTCTATGGGCCGGGAAGGGCGGCGCCTCGCGCTCGGACGTTCCTGGGAGCATATTTTCGATGGATTGATCAAGGATTACGAAGAGGTGATCGAGAGAAGGAAGAGCCAGGGAGGGGCGGGTATTTTCACTGCCTAGTCCAGTTTCAGAAGCTAAGCGTCTCATATCACAATCTGCAAAAATCCGGAAGAGCGTTCCTGTTACATCGGGGATGCTTTTTCCTGTTGTTCACTGTTTCTACCAATCACGCTCTTGACCGGTGGTATAATGGCGCATATTATACACTTATAACATGAAGAACCTAAATTATGGTATTAGATTGGTGGTGTTTCTTTGGAGCCTGCAGCCACGATTCGCAGTCATTTAGAGGCTTATCTCTCTGCACAGCATATGTCCATTAATCAATTCTCCATACAGACCGGCATTAATTCGGGAACGCTCAGCCGTTTACTTAACGGCCAGCAGCCGATTGCCATGAGTCATTTGGAATTGATAACCCGGGGAATGGGAGTACCGGTGGACCATTTCTATAGTTTGTATGTGGACGAATGCTTCTATCATTCAGCACCAACCTGGCGGCGTCTGCGCCCGTTCATTCTGAGTTCAGCAGAGCTAGGGCGGCTTGACTGTATTGAACTTGTGGTTAGGAATCTGCTCGACAATTTAATCTATGCACCCATGCTGTTTGAAGTGGCCGAGGGCTTGTTTCAGGAGGGCCAATGGCAGGCAGCAGCGGTGCTGTACAAGAATGTGAGTGCAAGTGAGAAGTATCAGCATTCCGAAAGGCTTGCTATATGCCAATACCGCTTATTCCGCATTTCCATTGGTGACAGCCAAGTCCTCAATTTGCAGGCGGCTCTACTTTTTGAATGCAATATTGAGCGGTTAGAGGTAGCAGATCAGCTGGATGGGCTGAAACACCTGATGCATGTCTATTATTCACTGCACAAGTGGGACAAGGTTGATGAGCTGGCCCTGGAGATGCTCCGTTTGGCTACGCTCAGCTACAATTTCCAGTATCCCTCCGGCCGCAAGGACAGAAGCGAGAAAGCTCCCGAGAAACCGTTATACTTCTACATTCTATATTCCTATCTTATGCGCTCCAGTGTGCAGGAAGAGTATAGGAATTATACAGCGGCTCTAGATCTTATTCCACAATATATGGAGGCCGACTGGATACAGGAAGACAGTGATGAGGTCGGGGAGACGTTAGCTCAATTTAAGCTTTGGGGAACAGCAAACACCTACCTCTACCGTGTAATGGCCGGGCAATATGAGGGGCTGCAGGATTATGTAGACTATATCTCTAACCATGAGGGGCAGGTTTTTACAGCTGTCTATAATATCATTAAATCAGCAAACCGCTACGGATGGAATATAGATTATATTCTTGCCAGGTTTTCTAAGCATGTTCCTTATGAACCATACAACTCCGGCTTCGGCAAATATAATCATCAGATTATTGCAGACCAGCATGCCAGATTCCTCACTGAACTAGCTATGTATAATTTACACAACAAACGGCATGATGGAATTAGCGTAATACTCAAAAGTTTGGAATCATCCGTTAGAATCAATAATGAAAGCCTAATTATTAAATGTGTAAATTTGTTTGAGCAGCACCGGCATGAAGCCAGCGAAGAAGAGCAAGTGCAGTATCAATTTCTAATCAGAGAGGTGCAGGATCCAAATGACCAAAAAGTTTATCATGTTTCTAACTTCGTTTAGTCTGCTACTTGTAATTATGTTACCGGTTGGAGGTATCGGATTCACAACAGATCTGAATAGCTCCCAATTAATTTCTACTATGGGCCATGGTGCGGGTGAGGGTTAAGTCTGTATATATTTGAATAATATTGTTAAGAAAATAGTATAACGATAGTCCTAAGATGCTCCCGGACCCGGGAGTGTCTTTTTTGCAGAAATAGACTTAAATTTGAAGTATAGTGGAATTACCAGCAACTATTCGACGGGAGCAGGGAAGGTACAATCTATCGGCAACGGTTTTCACCATTTAGATGAAGAGAAGACAGGGAATTCTGACTACCTGAATGTTTAAGAAAGCATCATTTATGTCCTTCATTCCCGCTTTCTTAAATAGTTTAATCTCCAAAGTAACAAAAAAAGACCTTCCTCCATCCCATAAGGGATGAAAAAAAATCTATAAAGCTTATTGCTTATTTCATACCGCCAACCTACACATACGAAGCCAGAGCCCCCTCAAAATAAACAATCTGCGCAATCCGTATATGCAGCGAACGGTCCTCCAGATTGATCTGTATATGATCGACGCCCACTCCGGCAAGCGTACCTTCGATCCTGCCTGTAGTGGTCATAACGGCAAAGCATTGTTGCCCCACATGACGGCTGATATGCTGGAGAAACACCGGATCCAGGAGTGTTACATATTCCGTCGGCTGCGGCACACCGGGAATCGGATAGATCTGGGTATGTACCGCCGGCATCCGGTCCACATTACAAGGCTGTATGATCGGATGCTGCAGCATTTGCGGATGCCGGGCTGCTCCGTCTGTGCTCAAATAACCTCACCCCTCACCTTAAAGTATCAGTAATATCTATGCGGGGTGAGCCGGATCTATTCATGTTCACTATTTGCCATTCCATAACCGATTTCCTTGAATTTTATGCTTGTTCTTCACGAATACCGATATGCCAGGAACAATTCCGATATTGTTCAGCAGAAAATTCAGCCCTTCCTGTTCTCCAAAACGGAGACCGGAAGGGCTGAGACAAATAATACTAATCATTAACTTTTAATTGGATCTTTTCAGATAATAATCGGTATAGCCAAAGTTTCCGTTCAGCTCTAAGCGGTGATACCCCTCCTGACGCAGCACACGAATCCGCCGTTCTGCCTGCGGCACTGCTTTGGTCACCATCCCGCTGAATTCAAACCATTCACGGAAACGTTCTCCTGCTAGAGAGATAAGCTCGCACAAGTTCTCTTCTGTCTCATAGCGAGAGGCCAAATCCAGCCGCAATACGCCTGTACTCTGATCGTCCCCGTCCACTCCTCTTCTGCAGAAAAATTCAATGGTCCCTGCAGTTGTGCCCGCTAATTTATCCACAACACTGAAGCGTATATAGGCTCTTTTCTCATATTCCCCGAGCCATGCCCCGATAATATCCTGCATATCCTTCAGGGTGTTCAACCGGAAATCTGAGCGGCAATTGTCACTGTTAAACAGCAGGCTGGCTTCAGGGTCACTGTAACAGCCCAATAAATCCTCTGCATCCTCCAGTTGTACCTGTCTAAGCCGGAACTGCTTGGTTTCAAAAACAGGACAGGTTACGTAAGGATCTGATATTTCTATTTTCATGCTAAGCTCTCCTTATGCTATGGAATAAATCCATTATAGAGGGCTATATCAGACAGCATTATGTCGCTATTCAGTTGTAAGTATCCAGAATCATTCTGGCTCTGGCCAGCAGCTTCTCCCGGAGTGACTCCGGTTCAAGAACAGTGACCTGATGGCTGTGCTGCAGGATAATGCCGAACCAGCCCTGCTCCTCTTCAGGCACCGTAAAGCCCATTACCAGGTTTTGCCCGCGCATCTCCAGCATCCTGGCATTCGGCAAAGCCTCTTCCAGCAGTACCCGGTACTCCACTGGACAGAGCAGCTTAATATTTAGATAGACCCGGTTGTCTCCATGCCCTGCCAGCAGGAGCTCCGCATCTCCATGAACTGTGGTGAAGCGTTCGGGCAGAGCCAAGATATCACGCATCCGCGACAAGCGGAACAGGCGGTAATCCGCTTGCACACAGCAATAGGCAAATAAATACCAGGCGTACCACTTGTAGGTCAACAGCAGCGGTTCAACCCGCTTGGAGGAAGCCTTAAGATCGGCATTCGTATATTGGAATTGGACAGCATGTTTCTCACGGATCGCTCGTTCAAGTACAGCGATGGTTTCGCCGGTCCCCACACCTTCCTGAAGCACCCCGAGATTCAGCTGAAAAGCTTGCGGAGCCGCCTCTTTATCCGGCGAGAGCGCAACCATTTTCTCCACCGTATCCTGAGCCTGCCTGCTGTCATATCCGGACACGAAACCTCTCAGCGCTGCCAGAATATACGCATAGTCCTGCGGCTGAAGCAGCTGCCTGTTCATCTTGAAGCTGTCCAGAATGTAATAGCCGCCGTTCAGGCCCTGCAGCGAGCCTATGGGAATCCCGGCCAGACTGATCGCTTCAATGTCCCGCTGAATGGTCCGCGCGGACACTTCGAACTTCCCGGCCAGCACCCGCCCGCTGACGGTCTCCCGGTTGAGCAGATAGACTACGATGCCCAGCAATCGATTAATCTTCATGGTCAGCCCCACGCTCCATTCTCATCCTCATCCTTATGCGTCCCTTGTAGCTTATCCCGAAGCTCCGGATTTTTCCATGATGCATCTAACTGCTCCCTTTAACGGCAAAAGGGGTGTTTAGAGGCCGCTTTATGGCCTCTAAACACCCTTCAGGAATCATTTAAAATGGTTTATTTCTGCACTGCTTTGAGCAGTTTGGCTAACATATGTGCCGTTTCCTCACGTGTAGCGGTTGCCTTAGGTGCGAAGTTAACACTGCCGTCAGAGCTGGCATGGCCGGTGAGAATGCCGGCCTGCGCTGCAGCTGTGGCGGCTTCCACTGCATAAGAGCTAATCAACTGCTGATCTGCAAAGGCCGCAGAGCCGCCGTTCTCCTGCAGATTCCACTTCATTGAATCTGACAGACGGATCATCATCACGGCGAACTGCTCGCGTGTGACCGGTGCCTTGGGTTCAAATCTTCCGTCTCCCGTTCCCCGGACAATTCCGCTCTGATTCGCCCAGTCCACAGCGGCAGCATAATAGTCCCCCGGCTTCACATCCGTAAAGCTGCCCCCAGCTGAGGATTTCAGCTCTGCCCCGGCCAGACGGGCCAGGAGCAGCGCGGCATCGCCGCGGCTCAGCTTGCCTTTCAGGCCAAATGTCTCTGAGGAGACCCCGGTAACAATGCCGCGTGCCGCAAGGTACGTAATGGAATCCTTGGCATAACTGCTTCCCATATCCGCAAACACAAGCTTATTGTAGCCAACCGCGTACACCGAGAAATGATTCGTGCGGAAGGAGAGCAGGCCGTTCCCCTGATCATAGCTGCTGCCCGGAAGGACAACCAGCTCGCCGCCTGCGCTCACCTGATAGGCAGCAACCGCATTGGCGTCTTCACCGGACGCCAGTGTATAAGGGATGCTTACATCCACCTTACCTTCACCGAAGCTCGAAAGCGTCTGCGTTCCGGCCTGTACCATTAGACTTAGCACCGGGCGGCTGCCAATGATGCTGGCTGAACCCGCCGCTGCCTGACCGGTCAAGGTACTGCCGAGCTCGGCTTTGGCGATGGTCAGGCTGATATCTTCGTTGCCTGCCGCCGTGTGAATGGCGGAGAAGGCAGCCCGGTCGAAGGTAACTGTACCGGGTCCTCCGGTCACACTCACTGCCTCCAGCGAACTGCCGGCAATCTGAGCCCATGCTGCGGCTGGAATCTTCAGCGACACCGCTGCGGCCGCACGATCCGAAGCGATACGCAATACAAGTTCCCTGGCACTTGAAGTCTTCAGGGTCTCAAGTGCTGCTGCCACTTCAGCAGCGGTTACCGACAGGCTGAGTTTACCTTCTGCATCAGCTTGCCCCTTCAGCTCCATAACCGCTTTGCCGCCTTCTATAGTTACCGCAGCCGCAGAGGCTGCAACAGGTGAGGGCACGCTTCCACCGGAAGAACCCGCCCCCGGTAAGCTGGCAACCGGACCAGCAGCCGCAACCGTTACCTGCGATTCAGCTACACCGTAGCCGTCCGCACTGTATACCGAGACAACAACCGTTCCTGCGGCATGCGGTGTTACTATGCCAGTCTGATCGACAGAAGCTACAGAAGCGTTGGAAGAGCTCCAGCTGAGCGCGCCCTCCGTTCCTCCGCTGGCTTGGGCCGTCGCCTTGAGCACTGCTGCTGTTCCTCCGGCTGTCAGAGACAGCGAGGACTGGTCCAGTGAAATTTTCGTTACGTTCAGCTGGTAGACGGCAACCGTTCCCCCGACCTCGTTGGCGACCAGCACGAGCGGCAGTCCGGTCGGACTGGCCGTAGCCGGGATGAAATCAATCCCTTCCGGCCCGGTGTCGGTCTCCAGATTATTCTTAGGCGTGAATTCACGGGAATTGATATAATTCACAAACTGCGGCTGCCCGGGATTGGTTACATCGTAGGTCATCAGACCGCCGATACGCTCTAATCCGGTGAAGGCCAGCGCCTTTTTCCCCACCATGCCTACCTTGACATATTCAGGTTCCGGCCCTTTTTTGGAGCTGCGGCTGTCAAGTGTCGTATTGCTGTTGCTTGCATTGAAATAGTCTGGCAGACGTTCCGCAGTAATCTGTTCAAAATCGCTGCCGCTGTCATAAACCTGCTTCATGTCCGCCGCATCCCATACTGAGAAAGAACGGCCTCCGTACAGATAGATGTCCTCATTGCCCATATCCGACATCACTTCTACCCCGTCATATTTAGTGGTGCCGTTCAGGAACTTGGCCGCAGCAGAATCCGGATTTAGCAGGCCTTTCACTTTGCTGATTCTGGTCGCATTTTCCTTGCTGTCCCATTCGGTGGCATCCCCTTCGTTGGCTGTAAACAAATAGGTTTTGCCGTTTACTGTGTATTGGCTGATGCCGTCCGGCATGTAGACCCCTTTAAACGGCACATTCTCCAGATGGATCGTGCTGTCATTTAACAAATCAAGCTTATTCTCCGGCTTGCTGAAATCCTTGAATCCAAGACCCTTGACCCATAACAGCTTTCCGGAGACAACATCAACCGCGGCAATCGCATTATTCTCCTGAAGCGAGACATACGCTGTTGTCTGATCCCCGGAGAGCTCGATGAACTCCGGCTCCAGATCGCGTATAGCATCCGCCTTGCTCCCTTTCCCGGTAATCAGCTTGGTCTTAGGATCCACAGCACCACGGATATGCACAAGGTCATCAATAACCCCCGGATCGTCGAATTTCACAAGGTTCACTGCTTTGGTAGCCGTATTGATGATCGTTACACTGCCTTCAGGATCACCTGCTAGTGTACGGGGCTCGGCCTCGTCTGCCGTAAGAATATAACGGCCGTCTTCCGTATATTTGAGCATATCCGGCTGGACGCCGGTCTCATATTGTTCCAGTAGCCTGCCGTCATAATCCAGCACAAGCACTTTACCATTCTTCAATGCATCTTCTTCCTGTACAGCAACAGCAATCCGCTTGGTGGCCGTATTGATATCGACACTCGTCAAGTCACCGTAGCTGAAGCCCCCGGTTTCTGACAGCTGCTCCACATTGATGCTGGTTTCCTTCTCCGGGTGAATGCCATCCTTCAGATTCACGATGTCCACCGATGCCGGATGGGTTGAGCCGTTGACAAGGTAGAATTTCCCGTTATCACGGTTGTACTTGATGATCTCGGCTACACCGCCATCCTCACTGGTCGTACCGACCGCATACCCGCCAATTTTGGTGATGCTGATGACATCCTCCGTAAGCGGAGCAGCCTCAGGTTGGACTGTCAGCGGGAGCATCGCTTCAGCCTTGTTGGAAGGAGTTGCACTGTCGTATACAGAGAAACTTACCGTTGCCGTTCCGGATTTCAGCGGAGTGCCGCTAACTGCACCGGATACGGAGTCAATGCTCAGCCCGTCAGGCAGGCCCGCTGCGGAGTAGGAATACGGCTGTGTTCCGCCATACACCGAGAGGGATACTGAATAAGGCGACCCTGCTGTAGCCTGAGGCAATGATGCAGTCGCTATGCCCAGGGCAGGAACCGTTATCCCCCACGCGCCATCCGCACTGTTATGCGGCTTCAGCTGGTTCATCGCCGCCCCATCCAGCGAGGTGAACGTAATTTGCGCAAAATCCGCTTTATTGTTGTCCGTGTCCACGTAGTCCGTGCGGCGCACTGACTTTTGCTTGGAGGTCCCGCCGGTCTTGCCCGTCGGATAATCCGCCTCATAGCCATCGATCGTAGCACCGTTATCATTGCCAGCTGTGCCGATCATATCTACATAATCCGGTGACTTGTCCAGGAACGGATTTGCGTTCTCCAGCAGAGCGGAACTGCTAAGAAGGACTACCTTCATGCCTTTATTATTAAAAAGAAGTTCATCCCAGCTCTGATCCCCCTTGCCGCTGAGGTCACTTTGGTAGACGGGATTCACTTTACCGTCCGTAATAAGGTAGGAGGTATGCGCTTTAATGGTACCTGTCAGGGCAAGCTTGCTCCAGGCACCGTTCATGCCGGGATCGGAATACTGCACCGACCAGCCGCTCAAATTCACATCCGAATCTGTAGGATTATATAGCTCAATGAAGCCTTTGGAGAAGTAGCCCTCTGTAGTTTCGGCATCACCGCCGCCGTAAATCTGGTTGACGACAATGTGCGGAACGGCTACATCATAGCTGCCGGAAGCATTATACGGAGTGCCTGGCTGTATCGAAGGGGCGGCGGCTACCGGGCCTGCGCCCCATGCGGTTCCGGCTGCAAGCTCTGCGGCGAGGAGAAGAGAAAGGATGGCTTTACTGGATGAATTCAAGAGATTGTCACTCCTATACTCTATAGTTTATTTTTTAACTACTTTTTAAACTACTATAGGAGATGATTATTTGCTCACTTGAAGATTTACATAAACTGAATGTAAAGCCGCTGCCGTATACGTGAAATAGCCCTACACAGCGGGGCTGTAGGGCTATGGCGTCGAAGATTTTGTAAAATCCTGCACATAATACAACATTCTCCTCACTATACTAATCCAAAAACCAATATTGTTGTAGAAAACGCAACATTTCTCCCCCCACTTGGCGGTTTAGCAGGATTATTCTTGTATTTCATACAACAATCCTCCCGGACACCCAGATATTCAGGAATTAATGCTGTACAACGTACAACATTGATTCCAATTGTGCTTACTTAAGAGACTCTATTCTGCCGGAAACGAATCTAGCATGAGGAATGGACGTATTCCGCCAGCCTCACAGCGATCTGCCGCTAACATCTTCCCTTTGGTTCATACTCATCCACTCGCTCCCCAGCACACCATAGGCATAAGTATCATGCCATCCCGGGTTGCCCTGTTCATCATGCTTGAAATACCCCGTCTGCAGAAAATGTCCCTCCCGGCGCAGCTTCAGCCGCTCCAGCAGCCGCCATGACGGATGATTATCCGGATCACAATGCGCCGTCACGCGTCTGATCCCGAGTGTACCGAAGCCGTACGCCAGCAGCTCACGGCAAGCCTCTGCCGCATAGCCTTTTCCTTGATAGTGACTGTTGAACACATAGCCCAGCTCCCAGGTCTGAAACTGCGGCGGGCTCTGCTGCTGGAAATATAAGTTCCCGATCAGTCTGCCGCTGTCCTTCAGACATACGGCCCAGAAGGCGTGATCGGTTGCGCGCCGCTCCGCCTCGGCCTGACTCGCAGCTTGGTCATATACGCCGTAAGGCTCGAATCGCACAACCTCTTCCTGCGAGAGATAGGCATATAGCTCGTCCCCGTCTTCTGCTCTGAAGCCCCGTAAGAGTAACCGCTGCGTTTCTAATACATCCATCTTTGTTTCCCCCTGTATGAAGTGTATACTCCCTAATTTCAACTTTCGGGTATCTGATCCATATCCATATAGAGCACATTCCAGCGGTGTCCGTCGGGATCAGCGAAGCCTGCGCCGTACATCCAGCGACCAGGCCGGCCATCTCATCACTGCCTTCATGCCCCGGATGAGAGCGCTATTCTGCCACTCTAAACAACATAGTAGCATATCCACAGGAGACTGGGCATACTCATCATCACTTCGTCCATATTTTTACAAACACCCGAAACCTTCCATCATTATATCCGTCTATATATTCGTCAATATGGAACAGAAGATTAATGCCAGAGCATGGCAATCACGCTTTTATTGAAAGGATGGGAACGATGAAGATTACCCGGAAAATATTACTCCTCCCCGCACTTGCGCTTGCAATGGCAATGGGCACACCGGCAGTCCCGGCTTCCGCCAAGTCTGTTTCTGAGGTAAAGATCTACTTTACCTATAGCAGTGAGAGCGGTATATCAGGGAGTTCAGTGGGGAACGCACAGATTAAGAATGGAATCTCCTACATGCCTGCCAATCTGGTGAAAGCTACCGGAATGGAGATCCTGTGGAACAATGCGGCTAAAACTGCTACATTCAGCGGCTGGAATAAAAGCTTCAGTGTACAGCTGGGCAGCTCCACCGGTGTACTCGACGGGCAGAAGGTTCAGCTAGGCGGCACTCCGTATATGTCAAACCAAGAGCTGTATGTACCTGTTAAATTTATTGCAGCGGCACTTGAAGGGGGACCTGTCCGGTGGGACTCTGCAAAGAAGACTCTGCTGATCAATCATCTGCATATGTACCGCAGCTATTCGGAAACCTTCGAGGGCGGAGTGTATTCCCTATCCCTTGACAGCGGTGAGTTGTACCTCACCACCAAGCAGAACACGAAGCACAAGCTTGCTACGCTGGGCAGAGGTCTGGATGTTATTGACTTCACCTTCGAGCATACACCTGCAGGCCTGACTTTGCTGCGTGTAAGCAATGTTTACGGCGAACCGCATCTGCATGCCGGGTACTACACCTATCTTTTGAAAAATGGCAGTGTCATTCGTCAGGGGCATATAGATACCTACACCTCCTTCGGCACAGCCGCCGAATGGTCTGAGGGGAAGCTGGTATTGAATGACGGGCAGACTTTGCGGCTGATTGAGGATGGAACGGGAGCGGTCAGTGAAACAATTGATTTACCACACCTGATGGGTGCAACCGTCACGAAAGATGTCTACTATAATGTCGAAGCTGTCTTCAAGGATGTCCTGCTGGTCCGCCCTCTGGATACAGCCCTCCTGACACTCGTCAATCGTACTACCGGCGAGCAAGTCCCGCTGTACAAGGAGCTACTCAGTGCTGAAGGGCAGCTTGATGTGGAGCAAATCGATTACATGTTCCCCGGGGACCATATTAAGTTCACCAAGCGTGTGGGCAATGTGTTCACCTTCACTGTTAACTATCTGGACGGCAGCGAAGAAACTGTGCATACCTATACACTGCCTGAATAAACGTCAACTAATTCCGGGGAAATCTCCCTAAATGGCGCTGTAGTTGGATAAACAACACTTAATTTAACCCATCTTACGGGATATCGGGATATGGGCTGAACTTAAGTGACGTTTTTCCAACTAAAAGCTTACTGAAAGGAGTAAACCAGACGAATGAAGAAGTTCATCGTTGCCGCAAGCGTAATCTTCCTCGCTGCCTGCTCATCTGCCAACCAAGAAGTACAAACCCCGCAGCCGGGTCCCTCTAGTCAACACATAAAGATCCGCACTGCGGGGTCCATTGCCTTTCCATGTGTCAAATGGAATGACCGAATATATCAAATTACGAGAACGCAGGTTACTGATGTGGGGGAACAAATCGGCGAAATTACATTGCAGTCCCTGGAGCCTATCGCAGATACTCCCAACAACTTCTCCACTACTTTCTCTGAAGGCAGCAAGCTATACGCCATTAATGATATCCCTACAGCAGAAGCAATCGCCGTCTTAAACAGTGAAGATGAATACCTTAAAGTTGAGGTGCCCGTCAGGGAGTAAGCTCCCTTCTATCCCCGCATACCGCCCAAGCTGGCTCCGGGAGCAAATACCCGCTGTATATTCTTCTGCACCTCAGGGTCGGGGATTAACGGCGGCGCCTGATGCGGCTTCACCCGGGCATCGATAATGATAGTATCGCAGGCCCAATGTTTATGCTCTACCCTGCTGTTCACCCCGTGGATATCATGGGAAGGATTGCTCCGTGTAAAGGTCGCCCACAGGAAATTGTTCAGATGCTCCGACATGAATCCGCTGTCGTCGCACAGAATGATCATCGGGCAGGAATCGAGCGGCCCCTGCTCCGCAATGGCGGCACACAGGCCGGCGATTTCCTCTGCTGCTGACTGGTAATCCGCGAACGGCTCGCCTTGCAGCGCCACAACACCCGGCATAATCATCGCCGCCGGTCCCCAGCTCTGCTGTGCCTGCAGAATCCCAGGCACTTCCGTGCATAGGCTCCGCTTCTGCTCGCCTACCGCAGCGAATACCACCTTACTGCCGCTGTTGATTCCGGTGCCGGAATAATCCAGTGTATCTATGGTGGTATTCGTCTGGAAGTGAATATCGCGGTGCAGATTAATCCGCTCCAGGATATACGTCAAGAAACCTTCAATATCATGCGTGCTGACCGGCTGGTCCTCTTCTGCGGTGATGAACAGATATTTCGCCAGACTGAGCTGTCCGGTTCCGAGAATGCGGTTGGCGATGGTCAGCAGCTCCGCCGGCTGCTTAAGCTGCTGATAAGGTGTATAGCGTTCACTGCCGATGGCGAATAGCAGCGGATGCACTCCTGAGGCATCTACGGCATGCACTTCTTTGACGCCGGGAACCTCCGACTGGATCGCCCCGCCGGTCAGCTCGTGGATCAATTCTCCGAAGGCGGTGTCTTCCTGCGGCGGACGGCCGACGACCGTGAAGGGGAAGATGGCCCCTCGCTTGGCATAGACCTTATGCACTCTCATCACCGGAAACGGATGGGTCAGGCTGTAGTAGCCCAGATGATCCCCGAACGGACCTTCCGGCTTCGTCTCACCGGGATGGATCTCTCCGGTAATCACGAAATCGGCATCGCTGCTAATGCAGAATCCGTCCACATAGGTGTAGCGGAAATGGCGTCCGGCCAGCAGCCCGGCAAAGGTCATCTCGCTGAGGCCCTCCGGCAGCGGCATCACCGCCGACAGCGTATGTGCCGGAGGTCCGCCGATGAAGCAGCTCACCTTGAGCGGCTCGCCGCGTTTATTGGCCTGGGACTGATGTATGCCGATGCCGCGGTGAATCTGGTAATGCACGCCTACTTCCTTATTCATCTCGTACTCATTGCCGCTAAGCTGAATCCGGTACATCCCGAGATTGGAGTTCATGATCCCCGGCTTGTCCGGATCTTCCGAATACACCTGCGGCAGCGTGACGAACGCCCCTCCGTCTCCCTGCCAGTGCTTGATCTGGGGAAGATCGGAGATTTGAATTTCCTCGAAACCGGCAGGAGCACTGCCGCGCTTTTTCAGCGGAAGTGCTTTTCTGGCTGCAAGGGCGGTTCCAATATATCTGAAAGGCTGCTTGAGCGCCTTCATGGGATTGCTGCGCAAAGCGATAACATCCTGGGAGGATTGCCAGGTATCCCGGAAGATGAATTTGCTGCGCTCGATCGTTCCGAACAGATTCGATACCGCGCGGTACTTCGAGCCTCTGACATTCTCGAACAGCAATGCTGGACCGCCCGCTTCATAGACCTTCATATGGATCGCCGCCATTTCCAGATGCGGGTCAACTTCCTCATGTATGCGAATTAAATGTCCGTGCTTCTCCAAGTCAATAATGCATTCTTCCATATTACGATATGACATGCTTCTACCCCGATCCTGTAAAGAATATGAACCTCTATATTATCCGTGAGAGCGCAGCCCAGGTCAATTGCTGCCGGAATGAACCATGGTTAATCCACCTGCTGTCTTGCCTTCTTCTATCCAGAGCCTTTATTATACTTGTTAACCGGACTGCTCCGGTAAACAAACGGCAAAGGAGACTTACAGAATGATCATCAAAAAAGTAACCTGGCTGGAGCTCTTCTATGATTTGCTGTTTGTCGCTGCGGTCTCCAAGGCCAGCCATGTGCTCCTGCATGTAGAAGACGAGGTTCTCTCTCTAGAGACACTGGGCAAATTCGTACTGATCTTCATTCCGATTTGGTGGGCCTGGGTAGGCCAGACGCTTTTCGTCAACCGCTATGGACAGGATACGGTGACGCACCGGATTTTCCTGATCATCCAATTGTTCTTCGTGCTGATTATGACAGCCAGCCTGTCTGTGGATTTCGATGCCAACTATCTGCCGTTTCTGATTGGCTATCTCGGACTCCGGATCATGACCGCCGTCCAGTATCACTACGCACATTCCAAAGAAAGCGGCCATCTGCGGAACACTGCCCGTTATTTGGGAACACGCTTTTGGATCGGACTGGTGATTTCGGCCTGTTCGCTGTTCTTCGATTCCTGGCTCCGGTATGCCGTGCTGTACGCCGGGATTACGCTGGACATTATCCTCCCGCTTACCGGCCGGCGGATTCTTGTGAAGACTCCCGCCAATACGCATCATCTGCTGGAACGGTTCTCACTGTTCGCTTTAATTCTCCTGGGTGAATCTGTCGTCAGCATTCTTGCCGTACTGCAGTCCAGTACCTGGACCGGACAATCTGTCGGCTTCGCCGCCCTCACCTTCGTATTGATTATCGCGGTGTGGTGGCAGTATTATGACAACCTGGAGAAGAAGCTCGATATGCATATTCAAACGGCCGGACAGACTATTATCTACGGACATCTGTTTATCTATCTGTCGTTATGTATGCTTGCCGCATCAATCCAGCTGCTCTTCCTGAACAAGCTTCATTATGACCTGATGCTGAATCTGCTCTTCGGCTCAGTCCTGCTCTACTTCGCTTCAACCACACTGGTCTTCCATGTCTACAGACATAAGCAGCACCGGCTGGGGGTTAAGCATCTGGCGCTGCTCACCGCTCTTCTGATCTGCTTCTACGTGCTGGATCTCGTAATCCATGTTCCGAATGTGCTGATCATGGGCGAGCTGGCGCTGTTCTTCGCGGTGTATGCCAGGATCACAACCTAGACAACACGCCCAACAAGTACAAAGGCTGTACCAAAGGTCTCCCTGACCCTGGTACAGCCTCTTCTTGTATTACTTGCCTGTAAATTCAATCTCGTCGTAATCATAATAAGCCTGAAGGGTCTGCTGGCGGTCATCCATGAACAACTGGTCGGCTACACCACAGACAAGCTTCGGTATCGCATTCTTCAGGCCGGAGATCGCCGATGCCGATAAGCCGCAGCTGGCCAGGGCTGAATAATTGAAGAGGAATATTCCATGCAGCAGCTTGCGGCCTGCCTCATCCCGGCTCTGCAGCGCAAACCCCGGGCTGAGGTACGGATGCGCATCCAGCAGCGCATTCGCAGCTCCGGACGGCGCCTCATAGCGGTCGCGCCAGCGGGCAATATGAGCTTCAACCTGCTGCAGCTCCGGCCGCAGGGCGGGATCACTGAGCAGCCCGGTGCTGACAATCAGGAAGTCGAAGCTGAATTCACCCTTAGGTGTAGTCACTGCCGCTTCTTCTCCGGAAGCTGCCACACTAAGCCAGGGAGAACCGAGATGCAGCCGAAAGCCGGGCCAGGCCGCCGCCCGTGCAAAGGTGTCGTTCGTTGGCGGCTGATTATAATTGAAGAAATGCGAGATCACTGCATATTTATCTTCATCCGCTAAGGCATGGAACCGTTCAATCATTCCCGAAACCTCCATCTGGCGGATCGGATTCACATTCGGCAGCTGTTCGCGGCGGACGAACACATGCGCTTCCGCCGCTCCTTCAGTAAGAACGAAGTTGGCATTGTCGAAGGCCGAGGCCCCGCCGCCGAGAATCGCTACCCGCTTGCCGCGGAGAGCGGCGAAATCAATCTTCTGCGAGGTATGTGCATACAGATGCTCCGGCAGATGCTCCGCAATCATCGGCGGGACATGCCACTCGCCTCCGCCCTGGATCCCTGTGGCCAGTACGATCTTGCGCGCCAGCAGCAGACCGGACGGGGCACCCGCTCCAGCAATCCGCAGCCGGTAGATCCCGTCCTCACCCGGTTCGATCAGCTTAAGCTGCACCTCATTGATCACCGGCAGCTGCAGAATCCGCCGGTACCAGCGCAGATAATTCATCCAGTCGCCGCGGGGGATTTTGCCTAATTCCTCCCAGGCTGCTGTTCCCTTCTGCGCTTCCCACCAGGAGCGGAAGGTGAGCGATGGAATGCCCAGATCAATGGAGGTCAAATGCTTGGGCGTGCGCAGAGTCACCATCCGTGCATATGTTTCCCAAGGACCTTCCAGCCCGTCACTGTTCTCATCAATAATCAGAATGTTGGATATCCGTTCACGCAGCAGGCCGAAAGCCGCTCCGAGTCCGCTTTGCCCCCCGCCTACAATCACTACATCATAGACATGGCCTTCGGGATGCTCCAGAGGGCGTATCCAGTCCGCGCCCCCATAGGCAAGGTAGGAAAGATCCGTCTTCACACGTTCATTCAAGGCTTCCAGGCTCATCATCCTCAGACCTTTCGCTGGCATCTTTAGGCTGCATAATTACGGGCAGTTCCGCACTGTATCATCCCTATACCTATGGCCACATTATAGCTTTAATGCTCCGGCTTTGAAATGTTCATGGCAGGTTTATTGTCATTATAGCTAAAATTTGCGGATTGGTTTGTATAATCGAACAATATTTTATAGATATCACCCATCGAATCTTGACAAAAGATACATCACACCGTCTACACCGCTCATTCGCGGCACGAAATCTGTCATATAAAAAAAGCTGTAACCGCAGCCCTTATGGCCGTGATAACAGCTTCTATAATTATCATATTGCTATTCCGCATCCCTAAGCGTTGTCGTGCCGTTGATATCTACCGTAACCTTAAGGTCGAGCTCTGTACTCCCGATGATATTCCGCCCGGCGAGCTTGGGATATTTCCGTTCAAACTTCTCCTGGATATCAAAAATATCGGTCCCTTTATCCTTCCACTCCTGAAACAGCGCCAGACAATTGGCTCTGATCTTCGCTGCCATGGACGCCTCCAGCTTCGCAATGTTTTCCTCGTTCAGCTTCAGCTTCCCCTGGATTAAGGATACATCGGTGTTCAGCTTAAGGATGATCTCCATCTTTAGTATGCCGTCTTTATAATCGAGCCTGGACTTGTAGCGGTTATTCTGCAGCAGCAGGCTCACCGTCTTCGTCCGGTCCTCGGGATTCTGCGTATTGATATTGCCCGATACCTCGTTATTGAGCAGGAAGTTGAAGTAGATGGACTTCTCGCTGCTCAGCCTGCCTACCATTCTATATTCTTTAATCAGTGCCAGTCCGTCCAGGAAATACTGCCCCTTCGTATCCTTATCCTTGGACACATTCATGATTGACATGGAATTCACATGATCACCGATAATCTTCTGATTCATGAACTCCCTGATGTTCAGCTTGACGCCATAGGAGGTTACGGATGCTTTGTTGCCCAGCATGTCATAGAGGTACAGGCCGGTCATAACCTCTTCCTCATGGTTGGGCTTGATGAAATCCTCAGTCTCTCCTACATACACGCCCAGAAGTGTACGTGTGCTGGATTCCTGCCACCGGTCAAAAATATCAAATGCCTGGTCCAGCCCGCCCGCCGCAAAACGTTTCGTGAAGAGGATGACTTTGTTGTGGGCAAGGGTAACCGGGGAACTGGTATGAGTTTCCAGACGGTTGAGGGCATCGCCCGGATTCTGGGTTGCTATTTTATATACAATCCTCTCCTCCTGGTTCGCCTCTTTGGAGGAGCTGCGGATCGAGTTCAGCGTCTCAAAATAAAAAATGAGATTCTCCTCCTCATCCTGATCAATCAGAATGGAGGTCACGAATGCGATGTGGTCAAGATCCCTGTAGCCCAAGCAGGAGGCCAGCAGGAAGGGCAGCACCGCCAGCATCAGTGTGACGAGTACTTTTCTGCGGAGCGACTTGATCATTTTCTGCCCCGGTACAGGAAGGGTTTCGATACTTTGCTCAGCGGTCCCCGGACCAGCACATCCAGATTGGCGGCGCGGAACGATTTCTCGGTGCCCAGCGGGAACAGATACGGATAATCACAGGATCTCAGCGATCCCAGATGGGCCACCAGCAGGATGAATCCCAGATAGAAGCCGTGCAGCCCGAAACCGGCAGACATGATGATAGAGAACACTGCCCATACAGAAATGGCCGAGGTCAGGCGCGGATTAATGAACGAGGTAATGGCATAAATCCCTGTCACGACCACCGTAGCCTGGGAAGCCAGTCCGGCGCCGACGGCAGCATCACCCAGAATCAGGGCGCCTACAATACTGAGCGCTTGTCCGATCTGATGTGGCAGCCGCCGTCCGGCTTCCCGGGAGAGCTCGAAGAACAGGAACATCAGGACCACTTCCACCACTGTCGGAAAAGGCACCCCCGAACGGGACACGGCAAGCTTGAACACAAACGCCGAAGGAATCAGCGAGAAGTGATGCGTGGTCAGCGCCACATAGAATCCCGGCAGGAGCAGCGATACCAGCACCGAGCCGAATCTCACAAAGCGCAGCAGCGTAACAAACAGCCTGTTGGTGGCATAATCATCCGGGGACTGCAGGTTCTCAAAAAAGAAACAGGGCGCGGTCAGTGCAAACGGCGTTCCATTCACAATTACGGAGATTCTGCCCTCAAACAGCTTGGCGACTATCGCATCGGGCTTCTCGGTGTATCCTATGGTATCGAACAGCGTCTTGCCCGGACTTAAGGCTTCCGCAACATACTGTGCGCCCAGCACGAATTCATTGTCCATAGCCTCCAGCTTCTGGCGGACAGTCGCGACAAGATCCTCCGGAGCCGTCCCCTCCACATAGAGCAGAACCGCCTGCGTCTTCGACTGCTTGCCCAGAATATTGCTTTCAATCTTCAGCGTCTGCGTAGCCATCCGTTTGCGGATCAGGCTGACATTGTTGACCAGCAGCTCATTGAAGCTCTCGTTCGAGCCGACGAGCGACGCTTCGAACTGCGATTTCTCGACCGGACGGGATTCCAGCTTGCGGGCGTCAAAATAAACAGCATACTGGAGCTGCTCAAAAATCAGCACCGGATCACCTGCCAGCAGATGCTCAAGCGCCTCGTCCGCATCCTTGACCTCCCCGAATTTAGCGGCATAGATGGCCTTACCGACCGCTTCTCTGCTTGTTATCCCCCCTGCCGCCTGCGACAGCGGCTCAATAATATATTGGCTCATATAGTTAGAATCACAAATGGTTTCTATATAAAAGAGAGTTATGACAGTATCATTCATCACGATATCCCGCTTAATGAAATCAAAGCAGCCGCTTAGTATAGAGGAAAGCTCACTCGCTTGTACGGTCATCCGGTTTCCCGCCCTTCTTAAGTGGTAGGGATAGTATGCCGGATTACCGGAATAATATTCCTAACAGCAGACCATACTAGACGTTAAGTCTAGACTTTTCTGAGAGAAGGTGGAATAGTGGCAAGTATGAACTCCAAACATCTGTTTTTCATCATCTGCAGCCTGGCGATTGTCACTCTTAAGACCTTCCCCTCATCGTTCATCCGGCTAGGCGGAAGAGATACCTGGATTGCCATGATTGCCGCTTCAGCCTGTATTCTTGTGTACATGTGGGTTATTCTGACGATTAAGAAGAGAACCCAAAATTATAACCTGCTCGACATCTATGCGAAATCACTCGGCAAATGGGGCGGCGGCTTTTTTTCTGTGCTTTTTTTGCTGACTCTTCTATTAACTATATTTGAAAGTGCGGGCGCTGAGGCCAGTGTCATTCACACCGGTTTCCAGCTGTTCACGCCCGTATGGGTCTTTATATTGGTCACTGCGGTAGCCACGGTCTATGTAGTCAAAAAAGGGATTGCTTCCGTAACGATTACGACCATTGTGGTGATCTTCTTCATCAGCCTGTCCGGTATGCTGCTCGCCTTCCTGACTCATAAATACAAAGACATGAAGTATATCTATCCGATTCTGGAGCATGGAGTTACCCCTGCACTGCTGCTGAGCACCCTGAAGATTCTCGGCGCACTGAGCTGTGTCACCATTATGATCCCTTACCTGGACAGTGTGCGGGACAAATCCAAGCTGCTCCTGCATACTTCGATTGCCCTGCTGTTCATTATCCAGATGCAGATCTTCTCGATGCTTGGTGTCATTACTACCTTCGGGCCGGACCGGGCAGTCAATCTACTGTTCCCCAAGCTGACACAGACCCAGATTATCAGTGCTTTTGGCTTCCTGGAGGCTGGTGAATTATTCGTTATGCTGCAGGTGGTCGCCGGCTGGTTCATCCGTTATATCGTCTGCTTCTTTGCTTTGATGGAGCTGATCCGGCTGTCGGGCCTCAAAATCAGGTTCAAGGAGCATTATATCTGCGCGCTGACGATCCTTTTCTCGTACCTGTTCTCGCGGGATTTGTTCGATATGTTCAAGCTGCTCGACTATCTGCTCTATATCCAGCTGGCCAACTTCCTGGTCATTCCGCTGATCCTCTACAGTATTTATTATTTCAAAAAGACTCCAGCTCAAGGTTGATAGTCTCCAGCATTCTGCCAATCGTATGGGTATCAAAGAATAAGCCTACACCGGCCGGTTTCGGCTCTGCGGAAAGATGATCGAATTGTGCGAAATCCCCGTACGGCCGCATTAGGTAAACGCGGGCCTCTTCATGCAGATCAGCCCAGGTCTCAAGCTTGTCCTGCTTGCTCAGATCGACTACATATACGAGCTTCCTGCCGAGATCCAAATACAGATAATCCCCGTTCCTGCGCGGCGGCTTAGGCCACCCTGAGCGCAGCAGAACCGGACGGCTGAATTCCTCCTGGGATAGATGAATGCTAATGACTTCCAGGGTGCCGGCGTCCACGGCGAGCGTCAGATGCGGCGCGAATCCGGCCAGGAAACGCAGCATCAGGGAATCCTTAAGGGAATCCTCAAACTTCCAGCCCAGTGGTACCCACCCAAGGTCGTCACCCGGCGGTTCAAGATAAAGTTTCCGCAGCAACTCCTGCAGTTCCCTTATCCCCTCTGCTTCGTAGGGTACTAAGGCCTTACTGTTAACCGGATAATTCACGACTGCCCGTTTAACGCCGTTTCGCCATCCACTGGTATCATGGTGGCGGTATAAGTCTTTCATCGGAGGCATAACGCATGTCGTTGTAGCCAAGAATAGGTCTCGCGAAGCTGGCTTCAGCTTCCGGAGAACCATTTCATCTCCCCTTCCAGGAATAGCATACTGCCGGGCTTCGGCATAATGCGGGCTTACTTCTTCCAGCACCCGTTTCACGGCTTCTTCGTTCCGCAGAGGAATAGATGTATACATATCCTCTGACAGCCAGACACTTGCAGCAATGAAATATTGCGCCAGTGCAGTCATTTCAACAGGCTGCTCCTGCGGCTCCATTCTGTGAATACTCTCCGGCGCCCGCAGGGAGCTGAAGTCGAAAGGCTCCAGCTCCGTGATATACTCAAGTCTCGTATGATTCTGAATCCAGTGATACATAGACTTACCTCCTCTTAGCGAAAAGTCTCAGACATCCATCTCTTAACCTCAGCTATATACTTCGCCTGCTCTTCATCCGGTATCATATGTCCCGACAGTGCAAACTCAACTACAGTGAAGCAGGGCACCAATGTACGATACTTCTCCAGTACTTCATCTGATATATCCGATGAGATCATAGAATCCGGATTCCTGCCGGCAAACAGCGTGACGGGAATTGCAAGCTGCGGCAGTTGTTCCGAGAAGTCCACCTCACGGGCTTCCCGCCCCATTCCCTGCAAGGCTTCCCGGCGAATATAGTTCAGAAGAGGCACCTGCTGATAGACAAGGCTGCTCCAGAACTCCACTGTTTCAAGAGACATGGCCCTGTGAACCGGCGGTTGATCAACCAGGATAAGGCCCCTCACCTGATCCTGATGCCTCAGACTCCAGGCAAGGGAATAGGCTGCTCCGCGTGAGAAGCCCAGCACAATATATTGTGCGAGCCCGCAATAATTAACTACAGTCTCAATATCGGACAGATGATCTTCCAGATCATAACCAGAATCCGGTGTAGAGCTTAAGCCGCGGCCGCGGAAGCTAAATGCAACTATATGACCCTGCAAATGGGACAGAAGCGGAATCGCCCGCTCCGCAGGTTCCCACAATCCACAGACCACTAATAGCGACGGCAGTTCAGCATTCTTCTCTCCACTCTCCAGCACATGCAGCGCCAATGATTCATTATGAATAAAATAGCTGTTCATTTGTGACTCCCCTCTGCTATGTATGATGAGTTCAATATTTCTATAATTTCACATTTCGCCGAAGGGTTCAAGGAAACATGTCCATGAGTACGCACGAAATAACAGCGCGCCTCCGAATTGACCGGAGGCGCGCTGTTGTCTTAGAAACGGGCTACAAAGAACTCACGGTTGGCAGGGACGAATTTCTGAGTACGCTGAACATTATCCGCGTCAATAATTCTAAGGGTGTAGCTGATAGTTGTCAGAGTGCTGATTGTGTTAAATTGCGCTACACCGAATTCATCAAACTGTGCCGTGGTAACGGTACCAGAGCTTCTGGTCAACGTAGCCGTCCAGCCTTGCGTTTCATAAGGGACATTGTTGTTGTTTACTGCGAGCACGATGAAATTGCTGAGAACCTGTTTGATCCGCCGTCTCTTAGGTCTTACTACCGCCGATGCTTTTGCTTTTTTGGCCATAAGGAGACGTTTTGCCATTAATGCTTTCTTCTCTGATTCTTTCAATTGCTTCACCACTTTCTGTTGGAATACAGTAGTAAATGCAACTGAAGAACCGGCCGACACGTGTTATTGCCTGATATTCATAGAAATGTAGCAGTGTCCTATATTAATAGATTCGTACCCACTGATCACCCGGCCGCATACTATGCTTCCATAGAGGTGATCACATTAATGACTGATAAGTTATGGGTTCAGCATCATACCGCCAAGCTTAACCGTCCGCTGAAGCAAAAGATCCGCAAGTCCTATACATCCACCGTGAAACCGGCTGCCCTTCCGGTCATTATACAGTTCAAGCATCCGCTGACTCCAGAGAGAATGAAGGCTCTTCAGAAGCATCTGGGGACACACGCTTTTCCGGTTGAACATCTGTTGCCCCTGCACCGCGCGGTTGCCTCACGTATTACGCTGAAATGTCTGGAGCAGGTATGCTGCTGGAACGGGGTGCATAAGGTCTATCTCGATGGCATCAAAAAAACCACCTTAAATGTCGCTACTCCGTCCATTGGTGCCACCGCCGTTCAGCGTACAAGAGGGCTTACCGGCAAAGGCGTCAATATCGCCGTGCTCGATACCGGTGTGTATCCGCATCCCGATCTGACCCGGCCTGTGAACCGGATTATAGCCTTCAAGGATTATATCAATCACCGGAAGTGTCCGTATGACGATAACGGGCATGGCACACATATTACCGGCGATGCCGCAGGGAACGGCTGGTCCAGCAAAGGTAAATACAGAGGGCCGGCACCTGAAGCAGGGCTCGTCGGAATTAAGGTACTGGACAAAAACGGCGACGGTTATGACTCCACCATCATTAAAGCCATTGAATGGTGCATTGTCCACCGCAAAAAGCTGAAGCTGCGCATCCTGTCCATGTCCTTCGGCGGACCGGTGAGCCCTTCTGCCAAGGACGATATTCTTGTTCAAGCGGTTGAGAAAGCCGTCAAAGCCGGACTCACTGTAGTTATCGCCGCCGGCAACAGCGGACCCGGGCGCAGAACGGTTGAGTCGCCCGGAATCAGTCCCTCCGCCATCACCGTCGGAGCCGTGAATGACCGCCGGACGGTAACGCAAAAGGATGACCGTATCGCCGTCTACTCCAGCCGCGGACCTGCTCCAGGCGGTAAGGTGAAGCCTGATCTAGTTGCCCCCGGCGATTCGGTGATCTCACTGCGCGCACCCGGCTCCCAGCTGGTCCGCGAATTGCCGGGAAACAAGGTTGGCAGGAAGTATTTCAAGCTGTCCGGCACCAGCATCTCCACGCCGATCGTGTCCGGTGCAGCTGCACAGCTGCTGCAGCTCCGCCCTTGCCTGACGCCCGGCCAGGTGAAGTGCCTGCTGAAGCGGAACGCCTTCTCCCTTGGCCTGAAGCCCAATACTGCAGGCAGCGGCGAGATCGACGTGCGCTTCCTGAAGCGCTGCGCCCCTAAGCCTGCCGGCAAGTAGAAGCAGCCCTTAAGCGTGATGTAAGCAGCCCTTAAGCATAACGGAAGCAGCCCTTAAGCGTAACGGTAGCAGCCCGCTTCCGTTTGCTTAAGGGCATTTTTTATCCCAAAGCAAGTGGTCATTTGCCCGTAGTTAAACGGGATGTTGCTAAACGTTGTACGGATTACAACTCGAATGCAGAGTTACCTCAATCTGAAATCCCCGGCCTGCGGATTAATGAATATCCCTGTGGAGAAATTGCTGGAGGCTTATGCGCTTGTGCATAAGTGAGGCCAGAGCTCCCGCGCCCAAGCCAGCAGTGTCTCGTCCTCCCCGTAGGTGCCGATGCACTGGAAGCCGAGCGGCATATTCCCGATCGTTGCAGCCGGCAAGCTGATTGACGGCGCCCCGGCGAATCCCCAGATGGCAGGCATTCCTGCCCAGCCTGTATTGTTCTCCTCTACCTTGGGCGCCGTGCCTCCTTGGGCCGGCGACACCCACAGGTCGATGCCCTCCTGAACCATAAGTTCCTTCAGATCACGCCGCAGAATCATCTGCTGTCCCCGGTACTGCACCAGCTCCTCATCCGGAATCTGCCGGCCTCTAAGAATGGCCTCCTGAACCGGGAGGCCGTATTCTTCCCTATGCTCCGCGAACCAATGTTCATGCTCCCGCGCCAGCTCTCCCTCGATAAACCGAATCATGGCATCTCCATAGATGAATTCATCCTTCCAGGGCATATCCACGTGGCGGACTTGGTAGCCCAGCTGTTCGAGTATCCCTATCTGAGCGATGAAGACAGCTTTTACTTCCGGACTCATTAATTCCATGTACACCCCGGCGGGAACGCCGAGGACCGGCTTGCGGTCAGATATAGCGGGAATGGCTTCCCAACCCGGTACAAGCAGAGCTGCGGCGGCCTCCATACCAGGCAAATCTTGCGTGAAGAACCCGATGGTATCAAAAGAAGGCGAGAGCAGCAGCACCCCGTCCAGCGGAACCCGGCCATAGCTCGGCTTGAATCCGACCACGCCGCAGAAGGATGCAGGAGCGATGACTGAGCGCAGTGTCTGGGTACCAACCGCCAGCGGGCAGATTCCCGCAGCAACCGCAGCGGCTGAGCCTGCACTTGACCCGCCGGGAGTATGCGCGGTGTTATGCGGATTACGCGTTGCAATAGGCCCGTTATAGGCAAATTCCTCGGTAACTGTCTTCCCGGCAATCAGCGCGCCGAGGAAACGGAGTCTTAGGACCAAAGAGCCCTCCGGTCCGGTCAACAGATCAGCAGGTAGCTGCGAACCGGCCCGGGTAGGCAGTCCCTCCACATGCAGCAAATCCTTAACCGCCACAGGAACGCCCAATAAGGCAGGTTTGCTGTCCGCTTCGCTGTAAGTATGCAGCAGCAGCGCTTTTTCCCGGCCAAGCCGTAGTTCAGCATCCGCTTCAGGAACAAAAGCGCGGATCTGCGGCTCAAGCTGTGTGAACCGCTCCAGGTACAAATTTAGCGTTTTCTCAAGCCGGATTTCTGGTTCATCCGTACCATTCATCATCTCTATCAGTGATGAGTTGTTAAGCAGCATGATATCAGCTCCATGGAAGATTATGTATAACACCGTCTTAGTTACGCTTAACTAGCAGAATGGTAACAGGATTTTTGTATGTTTTCTAAATAAAATAAACCAAATAAAAAGCCTCCCAGGCAGATCCGGCACCAAGGCGGCTTTCGAACATTCGCTTATAAGGCTGCACTTGCGGAGGCTATCTGCTAACTTCTTACTGCTTATTTATCCCCGTCCTTCTTATACTCCTCCAGCTTCTGGTTCAGCTGCTTGGCTTCCCTTTTACCGTCAATGTGCATCATTGTGTAAACCATGGTTTTGACCACGAGAATTACGATGACGAACGGCACCAGTACTCCGTTATCGAGCAGCCGGGGACCTGTAGCGAACAGCCACAGCCATAGAATCACAAAAACATCGGCGAGGATAAAACAAATGTAGAAGCTGATTGTCTGTACTTTTTTATCAACCTCATAGGTATTCACCAGTGCATAGCGGAAGCAAGTAAATGCCAAGGCCCCCAGGAACAGCTGCATAAACAGCGAGCCGTTGATCGTCTCCGTAGAACTCAGAGCCAGCACAACCGCCGCAAGTACCGTCAAAAAGCCGCAGGCCGTTAACAGATCTTTCACGAAAAAAGATATATATTTACCGGTTGTAATCATGATATTCCCTCCCGAATATTAAGCATCTCATTTCTTCCAGCACGAATCATCTGCTACAGCCCTAATTTTTGTTTAAGCACAGGAACATACTGTCTGGAGATATAGACCTTTTCACCGTTTTGCAGCAGCGCTTCGTATCTGCCATAGAGTACCGGACTCAGTGATTTGATTTTGGCAATATTCAGGATGGTCGATTTGGATGCTCTGAAAAAGTCGCCATGCTCGAAATCCATTTCCAGCTCATACAGCTTAAGACGGGATTCATACACCTTCTCGTGGCAATAAATGAACACCTTATGATCCACCGCCTCGAAGTAATACACATCCCTTGGACTAATGATATGCAGCTGCAACTCGGTCATCCCGATCAGCTTTCTGGAGCTGGAGTTCACGGAGTAGATTAACCTGAGCAAAGATTCATCCGGGTCGTTGCACCTTAGAATAATTTCAGGCTCACCGCCCTCCGGAACGTTCTCAATTGTAATTTTCATCGCCCATCGCCTCCTGCGCTTCTCCTTACAGTTACAGTATATTTTTGCCAAAAGACTTATACAATGGCCTTTGCGCAAGCTGCGCTACAGCGGCTTCAAGCTGCAATTTCAGCAGGTCAGGATACTGTATACAAAAAGAAACGGCAGCACCGTCCTTTGGATTAGGATAGTACGCCGTTTTCTTCTCAGCTTCCGCTGCAATCGCTAGTGTGCCGCCCAGAGAACGTGCGCTATTGCGGTAATTTAGCCCATGTCTCGTTCAGCCACTGTGCAAACTTCTCTTTCTCTTCGAACTGCGGATAATGCGCCGACTGGTCGAACACCACGAACTCCTTATGCGGCGCCTCCAGCTCGTCCAGGTATTTACGAGCTTCATTCACCGAGGTCATCAGATCGAATTGCCCCATCACGAAATATACGGGAATATCAATCTGATCCACCAGCTCCGTGATATCATGCTCTGTTAACTCTGCCTGCAGGTTAAGCTCCGACATCGAATTCCCCTTGAAGTATCGAATGGCATCAAGCAAATTATACTCTGTACCGAACAGCAATCCCTGGAAGATATCCGCATTATCGTTAATCAGCCTTGCTGAACCGCCGTATTCGCGGATTTTATCCCGGGGGGTAATCTGTCCTCCTTCAGTAATCGGTTCCCTTAGCAGCTCCAGTTCTTCCGCCTCTGCGTCATTACCGGCAAGCCCCGCCTGAGCAATCATGAATTGCAGACTCTCCAGCTCGCTGTTAACCCAATTGGCCGTCTGGCCGATTCCGATATAGGCACTGAACTTGTCCGGTGCCTTGCTTGCCGCCTGTGTGGCTATGTATGTACCATAGGAGTGGCCGATCAGCAGCACTTTCTTCTGGTTGAACTCCTGCTCAAGATAATCCGTCAGCGCCAATAAATCATCTGCCAGCATTTCTGACGACAGATTCGAATAGTCTTCTGAGAAATGATAGGACTTCCCGCTGCCCCTCTGGTCATACTGAACTACGGTGAAATTCTGCTCCAGCAGATCCTGATATTTCCGTACATACGGAGTCTCAGGGACCCCTGGCCCGCCATGCACAAAAATCACCAGCGGATTGCTCCGGTCCTTCCCCCGGATCATCACTTCCTGCTTCGTGCCGTTAATAGTTATCTGCTTAAGGATGCTTACGCTGTTGCCGCCTTTGATGCCTGGAGTCCATGTCGGGAAGACTAATCCGCCTCCTATGAGCAGGACGATTAGCAGCAGGCCAAACCATAATATCCGCAAAGCTATTCTTCGCTTACCTCTGTGTTTCTTCAATCTTGAATCCTCCTCAGTATTTACCAAGCCCTGATTTCCCACCTTATCACATCAATGGCAGATCAATTATGATCCAAGTCGCTTTCTGGCCTGAATATGGGGAGTGTTTCGATGTGAAATAAGATACCCTTGCTGTGCGGTAATACGGTATAATAACCGGTATAGGTCGTGAAGCACACGCCGCCGCAATAGAACGTTTGTCTGGAGCTAACCTTCCAGATACGTTGTATTGCGGCGGCTTTTCTTGTATCGGGATTGGATTGGATCGGATCGTATCAGGTCAGCTCAAGGGTCAAACTACTCGCAAGGGAGATGCGGCAATGTCGAGATTTGAACAGTACTATGATGAATGGCTGCAGGAACAGATTCATGCGGAGACAGGTGCAATTCGCTTGGAGCTGCTCCAAAAAGGTCTAGGGCACGGAACCAGAGAATTTCTTCGCTCTGTCTGGTTTCCCGCTATCGGAAATTTCAATCATCTCTTTCCGGAATGGGAGGTCCGGGATTTCAATAACGGCTACCGCTATTTGGATCTGGCGTATATGCCCGGTGGAGCAAAAGGCGGAATCGAGATCCAGGGCTTCGGCCCTCATGCCAGAGATCTGGATGTCAGAAGATTCAAAGACTTGTGCAGACGGCATTGTTTACTCGCACTGGATGGCTGGACCTTTCTGCCGATCGCTTACCCGTCCATCACGGAAGAACCTCAGCTATGCCAGCAGCTGGTGCTCGCTTTTATTGGCAGATTCATAGCCACGGACGTATCTGCATCCTTATCCTGGCTGGAGGCAGAGACCGTCCGCCTGGCCCGGCGTATGCTGCGGCCGCTGACTCCGCTGGAGCTTGCCCGGCACCTCAAGATATGCGACCGTCAGTCCAGACGCATTCTTCATGATCTCGTTGATCTGCAGATCCTGGATGTCGCGAGTGGTTCCCATCGGGCGCGGACTTACAAGCTTCGGCTGTAACGGAGTGAATCACCTGCAAGCGCAGGAGAGCACCGAGCCGCAATGGATACGACTATGCAATGGGTACAACTAGTAGTAACTAGTAGTAACTAGGGTATCTAGTAATGAGGTAACACTCGAGTAATAGGCAAGAAATTCCCGAGCCGCAATCGAATAACTGTTGAGCAGCGCCTGCACTTTAGGTACACCACTCCAATGAAGCGGACTGAGATGCGCTTATTTTGCTGAAAGTGGGGCTTTTCCAATGGCTCGCGGACTGAGATTCCTCTATTTGCTCCTAAATCACTCCAAAACACCCCTCCGAGCAGAAATAACGGATTTTCAGTCCGCGAACTATCCAAAACCGTCCATAAATCCAAAATAACCGAATCTCAGTCCGCGACTCTCCGCGGCTTTCCGCCATTGTACAAATTCAACTACCGTACTCTCTATATATGAGGAGAGTCCACACTATTCTCCCTAATTTCAATCCTGTATTTTCATTCCCGCTATTTCATTCCCGCATTTTCACCCGCGTTCTTTCTCCCAGATGGTCATCTCTGCCTCCTGCGCAAAGCCAATCCTCCGGTAAAAGGGCTGCATAGGACCCGTATAAGCTTTGACCATGCCCAGCGTCCGCAGGCGGTTCAGGCCTTCATATATCACGGCCCTGCCCAGCCCCTGTCTTCTGTAATTCACATGTGTTCCAACCGGTTCGAGCATGCCGATCCTATTGGCTTCATCCACAAAAATATTGCAGAAGGCCACGACCTCTCCCGCAGCGTTCACCAGCGACAGATCCAGCCCGGGGCGGTACCCCGGTGCTTCACGAAGTCCGCCATAATGCTGCAGCGTCTGCTCTGCTTTCTTCGTGCCTGCATAGTCAAAAGCCATAATATGCCCCTGCGCCTTCGCATGGTCACTGACTTCATCCCCGCAGCAAAGGGTGAATCCATGGGGAAGGTCTGCCCGGAATTCCTGATCCAGCACGACCGAAATGATAGTATCACTTTCATTGCGCAGCAGCTTATATCCCCGGCGGCGCGCCATCGCTTCCAGCGCGGGCATGAATTTCGGAATGGCCAGCTTAGGGCTGTGCGGACTGGAACTCTTTTCTATGAATCCGAACATTTCGCCCAGCAACTCCTCCTGCGGCTCCAGCGTATCCAGCTGAAAATAGTAGTCCCCGTCACGGCAGACAACGGCGGCCAGCTCACCCCCCTCATCTTCCCACAATCCTATATGCTGCTCCCAGCCGGGCAACATGCCCGCTCTCTTCTGAATAAAGAATATTTCAAATTCCCAGCGGGCAATGGACCAGCTGTTCGGCCGTTTCAGCCTGGAGTAGACCCGCGAAATATACTCCCGCACCTTCATCATATCTTGCGGAGTATAGGGTCTATATTCTGCTCTACCTGCTCTCTTAGTCATTTCATCCTCCAGAGGCTCTGTCATACCTTCATTCTACGGAACAGGCAGAGGACATTATATACCAAGCTTTTCTAGAATTGTTTTATCTCACAGCAAGAACCCGCAGATCAGCTCTGCGGGTTCTTGGAATATACAATTTTACGGATGCTGTCTATGGATAATCCATATTGCTCACACAACTGGTTCATGTCCGCACCATCATGGAAACATTTGCGTATCTCATTGTTCCGGAGTCTGTAGAACCCTCTTGCCCCGGAGCTTTCGCCCCATTTTCTGCGGCTGCTCGTACGGGTGGGGATATACAAGGCTTCCCCGTGAATATATTGCTGAATCTCCTTCAGCAGGTGGTCTGGCAATAACGCCGCTGCATTTACACATTTCATCTTTGGCCCGCTCCTTAAAATAAATTGATCTTTTAAGGGCAAAGCCTGTATGAATAACTGTACCTATCTGTTACTACAGGCGAATACTATCCGCTCCATGCCAAGCTTTCGCCTTAGTTATTCCACAGGCTTTGCATGGAGCGTGCCGTTCACATACTGATTCATTCTAAACATGGTCCTTCACCTCCCAGGGCAGCGCTGACCGCCGCCGTATACAGTTACATTTTATGGATGCAGATCATTACTATTCTAAAATAATACTAGCCGCAACACAACGTGGAAGTTTCACTGTCCTTTCGCCTTGAGAAATTAAGTATAATTAAACTTTACTGTCTAAAAGTTGGTTTTTTGCGGGAGTCGATTATATAATGGGGTTTATATGGTAAAGAAAGGGTGCTGATAATCCAATGAAATTCTCAGAATACCGTTATGAACGTCCAGATGTGGAGCAATTTAAGACCGATTTCACAACCTTGCTGAAAGGCCTGGAGAATGGCAGTCTGGAGGAGCAGAAGGCCGCGGTTGCCGCCATGAATGAGCTCCGCAGCAAATTCGGTACGATGGAGACACTGGTCAGCGTCCGCCACTCGATTAATACCGAGGATGAGTTCTACAAGGCTGAACAGGATTACATGGACGAGGTCGGTCCGGTGGTCCAGGAGTACATAACGGATTATTACAGAGCCCTTGTAAATTCCAAGTACAGAGCCGAGTTTGAACAGGAATGGGGAACGCAGCTGCTAAGCTTGGCCGAAATTTCCTTGCGTACCTTCAGCCCTGAAGTTATCGGAGACTTACAGCTTGAGAACAAGCTGTCCTCCGAATACGCCCAATTGATCGCCTCAGCCAAAATTAGATTTGACGGTGAAGAGCGTACCCTGGCCCAGCTGATCCCCTATGATTCATCGACTGACCGTTCTGTGCGCCAGGGAGCTTTTGAAGCCAGATATGCCTTCATGTCAGAGCATGAACCGGAGCTCGACCGGATTTATGATGAGCTCGTTAAGGTACGGGCCAGCATAGCTGCCAAGCTTGGATACAGCAGCTTTGTGGAGCTGGGGTATGAGCGGATGATGCGTACGGATTACAATGCCGGGATGGTTGCTAATTTCCGCAAGCAGGTGCTTGAGAATATCGTTCCTCTTGCAACGAAGCTGAAGCAGCGCCAGAAGGAGCGTCTGGGTCTGGATGAATTGAAATTTTACGATGAGGGCATTAGCTTCAATTCCGGGAATGCTACACCCAAGGGCGATGCTGACTGGATTGTGGCTAACGGAGCGAAGATGTACAAGGAGCTGTCACCGGAAACCGATGAGTTCTTCACCTTCATGCTGGACAACGGGCTGATGGATCTGGTCAGCAAGAAGGGCAAGCAATTCGGCGGTTACTGTACCTACTTCAGCGACTATCAGGCACCGTTTATTTTCTCCAATTTCAATGGAACCTCAGCGGATATTGATGTGCTGACCCATGAAGTGGGACACGCCTTCCAGGTATATTCCAGCCGCAACTCCGGCGTTCCGGAATATGCCTTCCCAACCTTTGAAGCTGCAGAAATCCACTCGATGAGTATGGAATTCTTCGCTTGGCCGTGGATGGACCAGTTCTTCGAACAGGATGCGGACAAATACCGCTTCAACCACCTGGCAGAGAGTCTGTTGTTTATTCCTTATGGTGTCTCTGTCGATGAATTCCAGCATTTTGTCTATGAGCACCCGGAGGCGACTCCGGCTGAACGTAAGCAGGCCTGGCGGGAAATTGAGCAGAAATATCTGCCCCACCGCGATTATGACGGCAACGTCTATCTGGAGCAGGGCGGCTTCTGGCAAAAGCAGGCGCATATCTACCGGTCTCCGTTCTACTATATTGACTATACGCTGGCCCAGCTCTGCGCCTTCCAGTTCTGGAAACGCTCGAATGAGGATTTCACATCCGCATGGTCGGATTATCTGCGCCTCTGCCAGGCTGGAGGAAGCCAGTCCTTCACGAAGCTGGTAGAGCTTGCCGGACTGATCTCACCGTTCGAGGACGGCTGCGTCAGCTCCGTCATCGGGGATATTGAGAGCTGGCTGAACAGCATTGATGATAAGTCGCTGTAAGCAGAGAATCCCCTATGACAGCAAGGCTACTGAACAATTAACTTAAATAAAAGATGCTAAAAACGAGCCTCTGGAATCACTTCCAAGGCTCGTTGTGCATTCCCGGAAAATACAAATCCCCGATGTTTCAGCGGGCCCGGACTTTACTTTACCAGTTCGTATAGGATAATTATTCTGTTCGGTCCATGAAGAGCCTGTTCCTCCTGCAGCTGATTGTGGTAATAAACATAGCTTGCTAACCTCTCTGCCTCCCGGTCTGCCATAAGCACTTATTTCTTCTTCTTCGCCTTACCCGCTGCCTGCTGCTGATTCTCTTCCACTCTGAATTTAACGATCCTCGTAATGAGTTCATAGGGAAGCGGCTCATGAATCGGAAATTGCACAGAGCCTTTGGCCCCTTTATATTTCGCAAGTTCCTCTTTGAACGCTTCAATTCCCTGCGGTGCCGGATAGAATCCAATGTGATTCTTGAATGCGGCGAAATGCACCAGATTCTTATGCAGGAAGAAGGTCGGCATCTGATAGCTGATCTTCTCTTCTGCCTCTGGCGCTGCCTCCCGGATGACCTTGCGCAAGGTCTGCAGAATCTCCTGGACCTCTGGTGCATAGGCCGAAATATATTGATCGACAGATTCATAGGTGACTTTATTCTCTTCCATCGGGGCCCAACTCCTTCTATTTCATACTTAAGTTCGTAAGCCATTGCAGGCAAAGCGGAATGAACGCGTCGTAATCCTTCAGCGCTTGCAGCGTAGGCAGCACCTGGCTTGTCCCAAGCTCCCGCTCCGCTTCATCCGGGCCTTCCAGCCCCAGCGACCGCCGGATGCTGTAATCCATCCAGCCCAGCTTCCCGTGGTAACCGCTGTTTAGCACCTCCGGCCAGGGGTCACGTGTCCCTCCCCCATGATTACGGTAAGCCTGAATCAGCGCACAGAAGGCCTCCTTGCGGATGTGACCACTCTCAAAGTCTGACCAATAGAGTGCCACTTCAACCAGCTCCTGCGCCGGGTTGATCCAGCCCGCAGCCTCCCAGTCAATAATAACGGGCCGGCCGTCATGATCCCACAGCACATTCTTCAGGTCCAGATCCCGGTGGCTGATAATCCTGTTGCCATTAAGGATCGGCATAGCAGCATTCACCAGCTCCTCATAGCGGTAGAGCTTGTCCAGAGCAGCCATAAGGGAAGCGGACCATGGAAGATCCATCGCCTGACCTTGTACGGCATACCCTTTCCAATCGGTCTGCAATTGTTCCGCTGTGCTATCCCTATGGAGCTCATTATGGAGCGGTGAGAAGTCCGTGGCATGTATAGCCGCGAGAGCTTCCCCCATAGTAACGCAGTGCTCCAGCCCCGCGTTGCCTGCAGATATAGAGCGGCCTTCAATCCATGGAAACAGCAGATAATACTGCCCGTCCACTTCATGCATACAGCTCCCCTCATGCAGCAGAGCCGGGAGAGCATTTATTCCATGTCTGCTTGCGAGCTCCGCGGCCTTCTCGGCGGCTATCAGGTTGTTCATCACTGATTCCCGGAGCATAATCTGCGGATTCAGCGCTTTCACTGCGTACTCTGCCTGATCCGTGGTCATCCGGTACATCCGGTGCAGGAACCCGCCGAAGATCCGCTCCGGCTCAGTGCGCAGTGACCCCAAGTTATATGTAGCACATAGCTTTTCAAAATTCAATTTATAATTCGTAAGCATCATCGTCAGTTAGTCCTTCCGTCATAAAAAATCAAGTACTCATCCAAGTGGGCTCTCCAGTACTCCCCGTCATGTTCCCCTGCTCTCAGGTGATATTCAACCGGCACCCCCTTATCCTTAAGCAGTGTATATAATTGCTCTGCACCTTCATAGAACCGGTAGTTGTCCTCTTCCCCGCAATCCAGGTATACTGCCAGATCCCTTAACTCCCTATCCTTCGCCAAAATAAGCGGATCACGCTCCTGCCGCTCTGCTTCTGTCGGATACAGGAATCTGATCAGGCCGTATTCACCGCCGACCGAAGACCAGTCATCCAGAAACAGCGCCGGACTATGCCCGCCTGCCCTGCTGAAGACATCGCTGTGCAGCAGCGCGGCATGCAGGCTTACAAAGCCGCCCATTGAGATGCCGCCAATATAACGCGAATCCCGCTCGGCTAACGTGCTGAAATGCGAATCCACATAATTCACAACATCCTTCACTAGATAATCTTCATACATCCCGTTAGAGGTCGTCAGGGGGTCACCAGGATCATTCGGTGCATATGCAGGAGAAGAATTCAGCCCATAGCTGTTATCCATCTGCGGGGAGACGATAATGAGCGGATTGATCTGACCTGCTTCAATCAGCCTGTCTGCACTGAGATGCAGCCCCAGCCCGGCGATCATATCCGTTTCTTTGCCGCCGTAGCCGTGGATGAAATAGAGGACCGGGTAATGCTGCTTCGCACTGTAGCCTTCGGGCAGGTAAATACTGAGCCGCATCTCCCGATCCAGCGCCTCACTGTGGAACGTTAAATTTTGAATTCCGGGGCTCTGCTGCGGTGCTGCTGACGCAGTCCCTTCAGTTGCGGCTGCGGACGCTTCCGGGGAAGCTGTCTGGACAGCCGCTGAATCTGTACCGGAAGAACAACTCACAAGGGACATACAGCATATTAGCATGATTAGTATTATCAGCATCATTAGGTTAGACCTGGCATTTCCGCGGCTTTGCATAAATCGCCTCCAATATTCCATTTATCCCACCATATAATAACGCTTACAATAAGCATTATCACATCAAAGAATATTTAGGGTATGACTATTCTGCCGGCTGAAGCTGGATCAAGCTGGAACCCAGTCCGCTTCAGCAAGAACATCCGCTTTGAATAATATTATTCTAATATAAGCACGTACAAGCACGAAAGACCGCAGCTTCCGCGGTCTTTCGTCCCTATCTATAAACAATCCCATTCGCATCCCGGTCTGATGAGCGGGAAGATGCTATTAGAGTTAGAGTGAGGCTTCCCTAGTTAATCTTGGTGAGCAGCCACTTCTGGGCATCTGTTCCGTTGTCGGTCCATTGCTGCACTACCGCACCATCCGCTGTAGAGGACGAGGAGACATCCATAGCCAGCCCGCTCGCTTTGGATATAAGCTTATAGTAACCGCCACCTACATCGATGATGCTCCAGCGCTGGGCATTGCTGCCATTGTCATTGGCCTGCTGCAGCTGGACGCCGCTTGCAGTGGAGGCATTCGGAACATCCAGCACCTTACCGCTATGCATCGCAGTAAGCTTGTAGAAGCCATCCCCTGTGCTCTCCACTCTGAACTGCTGGTTGCTGGCAGTATAATTAGTCCACTGGTGCATTTTGGCCCCGTCTGCCGTGGAGACATCCTTCACATCCAGCACTTTGCCGCTTACTTTGGACATTAATGTGTATACTCCGCCGCTGACAATACCGGTCGATGGAGCGCCTGCCTGATACACACGCACATAGTCAACCAGCATTTGTGCCGGGAAGCTGGTAGCACTGTTCGGTGCGCCCGGCCAATTGCCGCCTACCGCAAGGTTCAGCAGCAGGAAGAACGGTTTCTGGAATTCCTCTGTATTGCCTGTTCCGTTCTCAATATAGAATTGATTGAACTGGTTGCCGTCAACGAACCACTTGATATATTTCGAATCCCACTCCACGCTGTACACATGATACTGGGAGAAATCCAGACTTCCGGACACCTGCCCGTATTCGGCATGCCCGCCTGCATCCCAATGCACTGTACCGTTGACGAAGGCGTTATTATTCACCCGTTCCATAATATCCGTTTCCCCGGAGGCCGGCCAGCCGGCCGTGGTGATATTGGAGCCCAGCATCCAGAATGCAGGCCATAACCCCTGACCGGAAGGCAGCTTGATTCTGGCTTCTATTTTGCCATAGGTGAAATTCTTGAGGCCCTGCGTCTTGATCCGTGCTGAGGTATAATTCATGCCGCCATAGGATTCCTTCTGCGCTGTGATTACAAGATTGCCGCCGGTAACCTGCAGATTCTGTGTCCGGTTCGTATAATATTGCAATTCATTGTTTCCCCAGCCGCCGCTACCGGTGCCGGTCTCGGCAGTCCAGTTGGCGGTATTCAGGGAAGAGCCGTCGAACTCATCGCTCCAGGCCAGATTCCAGGTTGATGCTGCGCTGGAATTCCCCGCAGGCACCAGTGCGATCAAAAGCGTGAACAGCAGAAACAAACTTAAGACTTTTCCTCTTCTCAACATCGTTGTCCTCCTCTTTGCTATTCAAGGTTGCCCATCCTATTTCAATGCACGTGTACGTTCGTGCAGTTGAAACCTAACCCAACCGGTTTCGGAAAATGGCATTTGAGAACGTCTTCATCCGCTACACCCCATATATATCGTTTTTACTCCCGGTAAGAACTGTAATTTTGACAATTCAGCGAACCCGGCAGAAACGGAAGGAGAAGTGACCGTATGGACCTATGTACTTTTATCTTTGCAGCAAAAGACCGCTTCCATAGAGGAGCGGCCTGTGCTTATCTTACTCTTTTACCTGCATTTTACTCCATTCCGTGTTCTTCACGGATTTTGTACAAGCCCTGCAGCAGCAGCTCCGAAGGATCGCGGTTCAGCTGTAAATGCGTCAGCAACAGATGAAGCGGAATCGCGCATACGTTGTTCCCGTCAGTGATTGCAGGGAATCCTGCTTCAAAGACCGGTCCGTGCTCCGGGTTAAAGGCCAGGCCTGCATGAACCTGCTCCGGTGCGAATTCTTCACGGACAGCGGCGATGCACATGGGAACCAGTACATTATCAACAACGGCCTTGGCTTCCTCTTCACTCGGAAGAGGCTTAGGCAAGGAGTTGCCTCCCTTGGTCTTCATCAATTCGTGGAAGAAGGAGGCCATCCAGATTTCCGGACTGCTTCCGGACTGGAATCTGCCGGCCAACTCACGAAGGAAGAACCCGCAGTAATAATCATCGTTGGCACTGTCCTTGACACGATACACAAACACCGGGCCGTAAGTATCCAAATTCAGAACCTGGCCTTCCACTTCACTGAAACTCATTTTTAGAGCTACAATGCCGTTATGAAAAACAGCCTTCAGCAGCTCGTTCCATTTCTCTTCGGTCATGACCTTCTCGGCAGCTTCTGCTTCCCCGTTTGTTGCCTCATTGGCGGTCTCATTGGCTGTCTCATTGGTTGTTTCATTTGTCATAATTATTTTCACCCCTCTTCCTATCATACCATCCTATTGAACAAGGTAACATACCATATCTCTCAACTCAAATGGAAAGCTCTGCCGGCTCAAATGTATGTCCCTAATCAAAAGTGCTATACTAAACAGATGGAGTCACCATTTCATTTCGTAGAAGGGAAGGACAAATATCCATGAATACGAAACAATTGGACAGAATTCACACAGGCCAAGGCTTTATAGCTGCTCTGGATCAGAGCGGGGGAAGCACACCCAAAGCGCTGCTGCAATACGGCATTAAGGAGGACCGCTACTCCGGTGACGAAGAGATGTACGCGATGGTCCACGGGATGAGAACACGCATTATTCAGAGTCCCGCATTTAATTCGGAGCATATCCTCGGCGCTATTCTTTTTGAGAACACGATGGACCGTTTCATAGACGGACAATTAACCGCCGATTATTTATGGGAAGAGAAAGGCATCGTGCCTTTTTTGAAAATCGATCAGGGACTGGCCACGCAGGAAAATGGGGTTCAGCTCATGAAGCCCATTCCCGGTCTGGATGACCTGCTGGAACGGGCGGTCAAGAGGAACATCTTCGGCACCAAGATGCGCTCAGTGATCCATGAAGCTAACGCGGAGGGTATCCGGCAAGTCGTAGAACAGCAGTTTGCTGTCGCGGAGCAAATCGCCGGTTACGGGTTGGTTCCGATCATCGAACCGGAAGTAGACATTCTCAGCCCGGACAAAGCAGCGTCCGAGCAGCTGCTGAAGCGGGAACTGGCCGCCCAATTATCCACTCTGGAAGAGGGCGTCAAGGTCATGCTGAAGCTGTCACTTCCGACCGAAGATAATCTGTACAGCGAACTCGCTGCAGACCCGCATGTAGTCCGCATCGTGGCATTATCCGGGGGCTATACCCAGGCAGAAGCGAATGAGAAGCTGGCCCGCCAGCACGGACTCATTGCCAGCTTCTCGCGCGCCCTGTCCCAGGGACTCAGCGATCAGCAGAGTGATGATGAATTTAATAGCATACTTGCTGCGTCCACCCTTGCGATCTACGAGGCTTCCATAACTTGAAGCCTCGCCGCTCTGCCTTTTCTCTTAAGTTTCCACCCAATCTATAGAGTTGCTTGATTAGCAGACGAAGACCCCGGGACTAATGTCCCGGGGTTTCTTGGTTAAATAAGCCAAACATAAGACTAATCCCAAAGCAGTAACCGCCCCATTGCTAAAGGTCCATCGGAACGGAATAATCTAAAATGTTGTAAGGATTGCAACTTGAGTCTGAGATGCCTGGGGCTACGGGTGAATTGTTGTATGAAATACAGGAATTCTCCCGCTAAACCGCTTGGAGAAGGAGTAATGCTGTATTTCATACAACATATTCCATATTAGCACCGGTTAGTGAAGAAAATGTTGTGCTTTTTGCAGGATTTTGCGACCAACGAGAAGTTTCTCGCGGCAACAGCAGCTATACGTTCTTCAAACGCGCGGCTTCCGCCCGCACAATTGGCGCCACTTCAGTTCCGAAGAGGCGGATCGCCTCCATAACCTCCGCATGCGGCATGGAGCCGTGTGGCACATGCAGCAGGAACCGCGTAATCCCCACGTGCTGGTATAGGTGGATGATTTTGCGGGCAACCGTCTCCGGACCGCCGACATATAACGCTCCGTCAAAGCTGCTCGCCGCATCATAATCCGCACGGTGATAAGGCGGCAGCCCCTTCTCCACCGCCCGGACATTCGTCCGCGCGTGAGTGGACGGGAAGAACTTCTCTAGCGCCAGCTCATTGCTCTTCGCAATGAAGCCATGCGAGTGCGAGGCAATCGGCAGCTGTGACACATCATGCCCGGCCTTGGCCGCTGCTTCCTTGTACAGCCGTACATGCGTAGCATAATCCGAAGGATTCACATTGCCGATAATCGCCAGGGCAAACGGCAAGCCCAGTGTGCCGGCACGGACCGCAGACTCCGGACTTCCCGCACTCGCAATCCAGACAGGCAGGGGATTCTGCTCCGGACGCGGATAAATCCCCAGATTATGTATCGCTGGACGGTGCTTCCCGCTCCAGCTCACCTTCTCCGACTCGCGGAGCTTCAGCAATAAATCCAGCTTCTCGTCGAACAGTGCTTCATAATCCTTCAGATCATAGCCGAATAACGGAAACGACTCCACAAACGAGCCACGGCCCACCATAATCTCGGCACGGCCGTTCGAAATCCCGTCCAGTGTGGCGAAATCCTGAAATACACGCACCGGATCAGCTGACGAGAGAATCATGACTGCACTGGTCAGGCGGATTCTGTTCGTCAGCGGTGCAGCAGCAGCCATTAGAACCGCAGGCGATGAAGCTGCAAAATCAGGCCGGTGATGCTCACCTACGCCGTATACATCCAGTCCCACCTGATCCGCGAGCACGATTTCCTCCACCACTTCACGCAGCCGCTGCGCGTGGCTCAGGGTCTCACCGGTATTCACATCAGGCGTTGTCTCGACAAAGGTGCTTATTCCAAGTTCCACTTGTTGTTCCTCCTAAAAGTTATGTTAGCATCTGCTCCATGGGAGTCCCATTCGCAAAACTTGCTTCGAAAGCATACGCCTAGTCGTAATCCTTATATTTTAAATCTAAATAGTTAAATATTCAAAAACTAAATTACTTCACCAGTTCCTCCAGGCTGCCGAAAAGATCCCGGACTGATTTCAGCTTCGACTCGTTACCGACCACACAGAAGTAATTCTGCTGCGTCACTGCCTGTAGTAGGCCGGCATATTGCCTGATATCTTCGGAGGTTGTTGATAGAATTTCATTCCGTTCCTGCTGCAGAGCTGCACCGGTAATCTGCTCGAAATAATACCGGTCCGCCTGCCGGCCCTGTGCGCCGGGACTCAGCGGCTGGTCAACCATCGCCAGCGTGCCGATGATCGCCTTCGTCATCTCCTCTTCATCTGCTGCAAATTCTCCGGCAAACAAATATGCCCGGTCATAAATCTCCAGCGTCTCCTGCAAATTCGGATCACGGTAAGAAGTAAACAGGAGCACACCGTCTCTGCGCAGAACGAGATTGCCGCCATAAGCTCCGCCCTTGACCCGGACAGCATTCCACAGATAGGTCAGGCTGAGGATTCTTTTGAGCACCTGCAGCTTGCCGGAATAAGCAAACCCCAGCTTCGTGAAGTCATATCCTTTGACCACATACTGCACCTGGCTGGCAGACATGAACCCTTCGTTGCCCGCCTGGTCCAGCGCAGGCAGCAGCGGCAAGAACTTAACCTGCTGGTCCCGCAGATCCAGCTGCGCCAGGTGTGCAGTGAATTCCGCATACGTATCCAGCGTTCCGGTTACGGACAGTGTTACATTCTGTGTATTAAACAGAACCCCGCAGATTCCCTTCAGAATATCCGCCAGCTGATCAGCCTCCTGGTCAATCCGGCCGGCCAGCTCTTTGATGAAGCGGTAATAGGCCATACCGCCGAGCTGCTCCTCATACATCCCTCTATCTGTGAAATAAGAGAGCACCCGGCCGGCTGCAATTTCATTGCCTTTCTGGTTCAGCATTGCTTCCATGCCGGAGGCTTCCCGGCGGACAATCTCCTGCAGCTTGGATAAATTATTCAAGCTGCTATTGTAGAGCAGCTCGTGCAGCAGCTTCAGGGAACCGCCGATGTTGCCTTGCATGACCTTGATGCGGGCGCTGAATTTGGGCTGGTAGCTTCCTTCGTCAGCTTTGCCGGCCCCAAATATCTCATTCTGAAACCGGATGCCGCCGGTTGTGATCCCGATTTCACTGGTCAGCTCTTCAATGCTGTAAGCCGCAGTCTCCAGTTGCCCCAGCACCCTCGCCAGCAGTTCCAGATAAGGTATCTGTTCTGCCGCCAGAACCCTGGTGTCCCAATACAGCTTAATATAGGCGATGGTTCCCGCAGCCGCTTCATGATGCAGCACTGTGATTCCATCCAGTCTATGCTCCTGGGTAGCCACCCCTGGCGGAGCGCTGCGGTCAATGTCCTGAAGGGACAGCTTCGGAAGCTTCTGCAGATCCTCCACGGCATCCGGACGGTTCTGCCGGGCCAGCAGCTTCTGCGTATTCAGCACCAGCTCTTCGAGCTGTACCGGCGTCAACGAGGCTTTATATGCAGTCAAACGGCTACGGGCCGCCGCCTCCTTGTCTGCCGCAAGGGTCTGGGAAGGCTTCAGGACAACGACGCTGCAGTGGTCGCTATTCAGCAGGTAGGTCTCGATCAGCCGCTCGAAATACCGGTTTGCACTTTGTTCGCGGATAGCCGCAATTGCAGCTTCATACTCCAGATACGTGGACGGCAAGCCGTCATACAGCCAGGCCTTCATCACTTCCATATTATAGGTCAGGCCCTTCGGGTACTGGTTGAAGTCTGCTTCCCGCAGTTCAAATTCCTTGCTGTTCACCGCGGCCAGCACCAGCTTCTCATCCAGGCCGTCCGCGGCAAGGCGGCTTAACGTCGTTCTGACCAGATTCACGAAGGCCTCTTTGGCGGAGGGATTAGAATGAGTCAAGGCAATGCCAAGCATAGGCTGGACCATACTGTCGGAATAGAAAGAGACCACATCCTTGCCGAGTCCGCTCTCCAGCAGAGCCTGTTTCAGCGGAGCGGCGTTGCTGTCCATCAGCATGCTTTTCAGAATGGCAAAGGCCAGATTTAGCTCCCGGTCCAGGGAGGTTCCGATTACATAGTTCAAACTCACGTATGTCTTATCAGCGGCGGTTTCGGACTCCAGAATGGGATACTCCGCCGTAAGCTCGGTTATTCCTGTCGGCTGCTGCAGGGCAATCCCCGTATCGATATCCTTGCGTTTATAGCGGCTGAGATATTCCTCGTGGATGAATTGCAGCCTCGCTTCGATATTCAAGTCTCCATAGAGATAGAAATAACTGTTGGACGGGTGGTAATAACGGCTGTGCGCCTCCAGGAACTGCTCATAGGTCAACGCAGGGATATGTTCCGGATCTCCGCCGGAGGAATGACGGTATACCGTATCCGGGTAGAGCGACTTTTTGATCCGGTCGATTAATACCGTGACAGGTGAGGAATAAGAGCCTTTCATCTCGTTGTAGACGACACCCTTATAGATCAGCTCATCCCCGGAACGCGGCAGCTCGTAATGCCAGCCCTCCTGCTCAAAAATCTCCCGCTGGCTGTAAATGTTCGGCTGGAACACGCTGTCCAGATAAACCTCCATTAAGTTGGCAAAGTCCTGTTCATTCCGGCTGGCCACCGGATACATCGTCTTGTCGCCAAAGGTAAAGGCGTTCAGAAATGTTTTCATCGAGCCCTTCAGCAGCTCTACAAACGGTTCCTTTACCGGATACTTATCCGAGCCGCACAGGACCGAATGCTCCAGAATATGAAACACTCCCGTGCTGTCCGCAGGCGGAGTCCGAAAAGTGACACTGAACACCTTGTTATCATCCTGATTCTGTACGTATAGCAGCCGCGCGCCGCTCTGCTGATGCTCCATCGTATATACCGAGGATTCGATTTCCCGGATATACTCCTGACGCATGACTTGAAACCCGGAATAGACTTGGCCTGTGATTAAGCTGCTCATAGATTTCCCTCCTTGGTTCAGGACTGGCCTGATGCCATGAGCTTATCATATCCGGGCTTTCGGGTTCCACTGGGGAATGTGCGGACGCCTCTTTTACCGGAGCCATTCCTCCAAATGCGCTGCCACGAATTCATCATCCGTGAGATGGGGATAATCCCTCGTGACTCTGCTGATCTCCTCCAGCTGCCCGGGTGAGAGCTGCTCCTCCGGATTCAGGCACCATAAGCCTTCAAGCAGCCCCTGGCGGCGCAGCGCCTCATGAATGCCCGGAATACAGCCGTGAAATTGATGGGCCGGATCAAACAAAGCCGCGTTGCTGTCGGTCACCTCAATGCCAAGGGTCAGCCAGCTGGATGACAGGGTAGCCTCATTGCGGATTTTTCGGATCGTATCCAGAAGGTGAACCGCTTTGCTTGTCCAGACCGCCCAGTGACCAAGAAGCCCGCCGACAATTTTCTTCTCCATGGGTTCCCCGTTAACCTTGAAGCGGTAGGTGGTGAGCAGATCCGTGACGATATTATCGTCATTGCCGGTATAGAGAGCGATTTCGCTGCTGCGGCTGGACTCCATCACCGCCCGGACCACATCGAGGCTCTGATAACGGTTGAACGGTGCCATTTTGATCGCGATAACGCCTTCAATCTCTGCAAAGCTCCGCCAAAAGTTAACGCTTAAGATCCGGCCGCCTACAGAAGGCTGCAGATAGAAGCCGAAGACAGGAATCACATCCGCCACTCTCCTTGTGCGTTCCAGCAGCTGCGCCTCGCTCCAGTCCTGCAGTCCGCCCATGCTGAGAAGTCCCGCCTCATAGCCCAGACCTGCCGCGAGCTGCGCTTCCCGGACAGCCTGCTCCGTGTCTCCGCATATGCCTGCCACCTTCAGGAAAGGACGGGTAAGGCCGGCACGCTCCACTTCTTCCGCAGCCAGCCTAAGCACCGGCTCCAGCAGCCCGATCCCGGGGTCCCTGATTTCGAACTGCGTGGAATGCACGGCCACAGCAACTCCGCCTGCCCCGGAGGCGATATAATAACGGGTCAATGCCCGCTGGCGGCGCTCATCCAGCTTGCGTTCTGCCGTAAGGGCCAGAGGATGCGCCGGAATCGCCAGACCTTCATGCAGCGCTTCATAGAGCTCCGGAGTTAACGGTTGTCTGCTCGCTCCCATTAATAGTTGCCCTCCCGTTCCTGAAAATGTGTCGGCTTGTTCCAGGTCTCGCTGCCCGCAGCCACCCAGTCCGCGACCCAATCGATCATCTGTGCCAGCGATACCCGGGGATATCCGAAGGAAGCCGCTGCCTTCGCAGCATTGCTCAGCAGGGCTTCCGGGGCTTCTGCACCCGTGAAGACAGGCTCAGTCCCCAGCCTGCGGCCGATTTCCGCGGCCGCCCAGCGCAGCGACACCGTCTCCGGTCCGGTGATGTTCATGACATTCGGCGGCGAGCTGCAGCGGAGCAAGGCGCGCAGGGCAAGCTCATTGGCATCTCCCTGCCAGATGACATTGGCGTGCCCCATCGTCAGATCGATGGGCCGCTGCTCCTTGACGGATCGGGCAAGCTCCAGCAGAACGCCATAGCGCAAGTCTATGGCATAATTGAGCCGGTAGATGAACATCGGCGTATTGTTCTTATGCGAGAAATGCTCGAAGATCCGCTCTCGCCCCAGACAGGACTGTCCATACTCGCCGTTCGCATTCGGTGAGGTGCGTTCCGTTGCTCCGCCTTGGCCCACCGGCGTGAACGGGTAGACATTGCCTGTCGAGAAGACGACAATCCGCGAATCGCGGAAGCGCTCCGCCACACGCCCAGGCAGATAAGCGTTCATCATCCAGGTGAAATGCTCATTGCCTGTTGTGCCGAATTTATTGCCGGCCATGTACAGGATATTCTTCGTGTCAGGCAGTGCCCGCAGCGCGCTGTCGTCAGACAAATCCGCCGCGATCACCTCCACTCCGGCTTCAATTAATTCTTGCTTCAATGCCTCATTCGAGAAGCGGGAGACGCCAATTACCTTCTTGTCCAGCCCGGCCTCCCGGATGGCATTCACGGCCAGCCTGGCCAGGCTCGGGCCCATTTTTCCGCCTACTCCGAGCAGCATGATATCCCCGTCGAGCTGGGCGAGCTCCTCCAGCAGTGCGGCAGACGGACGGGCCAGCCGGTCTTCCAGCTCCTGAACAGACCGGATCACAGCTTGCGTTGGCATTTGCATAAGAATTCTCCTTTAGGTGGATAAAATTTATGGTTAGTCCTGCTTGGCTCCGTCCAGCAGCTCCCGGCGAAGCTCTGCCGGCAGCAGGAAATCGAAATCACAGCCCAGATTCGCCTGCAGCACGCGCTCATGGAACAGCAGGCCGTAGCCTCTGTCATAATGGGGCTCCGGCGCCTTCCAGGCAGCCCGCCGCCGGGCCAGCTCCTCATCCGGCACCTTCAGGACCAGCCTTCTCGCGGCAATATCCAGCTCGATTTCATCGCCGTCCTGTACCAGCGCCAGGGTTCCTCCTACAGCCGCTTCCGGCGCCGCATGCACGATCAGGGCGCCGTAGGAGGTACCGCTGATCCGTGCATCAGAGATGCGGACCATGTCTCTTATGCCGCGCACCAGCAGCTTCTGCGGGATCGGGATCTGCCCGATCTCCGGCATCGCGGGCGCACCTTTGGGGCCGGCGTTCTTGAGCACCAGTACACTGTGCTCATCTACCGCAAGCTCCGGGTCGTCGATCCGCAGCTGGAGATCCGCCGGGCTCTCGAACACCACGGCGCGCCCGGTGTGCCGCTTCAGATGCGCTGATACCGCCGTCTGCTTAATCAGCGCGCCATCCGGGGCCAGATTGCCGCGCAGCACGGCAATTCCGCCCTCTCTGTCCAGCGGCTCCGCCACGCTGCGGATCACCTCCCGGTCCAGCGTGACCGCCTGGACCAGATTCTCCGTAACCGTCCGGCCGGTTACGGTCAGGCAGCCGCCATGCAGCAGCGGCTCCAGCTCCTTCATCAGCGCAGGCACGCCGCCTGCTTCGAAATACTCCTCCATCTGATATTTGCCCGAAGGCCGCAGATTCAGAATGAACGGCGTCCGGCGGCTGATGTCATCGAATGTCTCCAGCGGCAGCTTCCGGCCCAGCCGCTGGGAAATCGCCACCAGATGGATGATGGCATTCGTGGAGCCGCCGCTGGCCATCGTGACCGTGATGGCATTCTCCATTGCCTCTGCCGTCATGATGTCGCGCGGGCGGATATCCCGCCGCACCAGCTCTACAATCTGCTTGCCGGTCCGCTCAGAGAGATGCCTGCGGCGGCTGTCCGGCGCGGGGATGGCCGCGCACCCCGGCAGCGCCATGCCAATGGCTTCGGCAATCGAGGCCATGGTGCTGGCTGTGCCCATCACCATGCAGTGCCCGTCGCTGCGGCAGATGGCGTCCTCCGCCACCGCCAGCTCCGCATCGGTGAGATTTCCCGCTTTATGCTCCAGCGTGAAGCCGTAGCAGTCGGTGCAGGCGCCCAGGCTCCGTCCGCCCAGGCGGCCGTTCAGCATCGGCCCGCCCGTGAGCACAATGGCCGGAATGTTCACACTTGCCGCTGCCATCAGTTGGGCAGGCACTGTTTTGTCACAGCCGCCGAGCAGCACCACCCCGTCTATGGGGTGGCCCTTCATCATTTCCTCCGTGTCCATCGCCATCAGGTTGCGCAGCAGCATCGTCGTCGGCTTGACATAAGGCTCGCCGATCGATATCGTCGGGAATTCCATCGGCACCCCGCCAGCCTGCCAGACCCCGCGCTTCACATAATCCACCAGCTCATTAAAGTGCGAATGGCACTTGTTCAGCTCACTGAAGGTATTGCAGATGCCGATGACCGGCTTGCGCAGATCCTCTTCTGTATATCCCATCGACTTTGTAAACGAACGGTGTATGAAGCCCCACAGATCTTTTTCCTGGAAATAGGCTTCACTCTTCAGTCTGCGTCCGGCGGCACCGCTCCCGTCACTGTCCGCCCGGCTGGTTTCCGTATGCTCCTCCATGCTCCATCTCCCTTTGGCTTCCAGCCTGCTGTTGTACCACTTAGACCAGCCCGAGGATTTCCGGTGTCGGCCGGTGAATAATGTCTTCAATGAAATCCTCCGCTACACGCGGCAGCTTCGTTCCCTCCACCAGATCATTGATCCGGTACAAGGCATCCAGCATCTGCTGCGTCCCGAAGAACGGATAGTCCGAGCCGAACAGCAGCTTGTCCTGCACCCCGTATTCCGCAGCGGAGACCAGTGCATTATAGAATTGCCACGGCCGGCTGCCGAGTGCAGACACGTCCATGTACAGGTTAGGATGCTTGCGCACCAGCGAGATGCATTCATCCACCCAGGGGTGGCCCATATGGGCTACGATCATTTTCAGCTTCGGAAAAGCCCTGGCAATTGGATCAAGCATCGCCGGGCGGGAAGCATCCAGGTACCCCTCTGGGACAAAGGATGTTCCCTGATGCCATAGAACCGGAACGTTCAGTTGCTCCGCCTTAGCATAGAGCGACATATGCTTCGGATCCTCCGGATAAAAGTTCTGATAGATCGGGGCCAGCTTCAGTCCCTTCAGCCCCAGCTCGCGGACAGCCGTTTCGAACTTGCCTACACAGTCCAGATCATTCGGATCTACGCTGGCAAAACCAAACAGCCTTCCCGGGTCCGTCCGGCAGTATTCCGCCACATATTCATTCGGCACCACCAGCCCGGTCGCAGACGCCGCCATCGCCAGTACTATGGCTCCCGAGAATCCTTCCAGGTTGCCCCGGTGCTGCTCCGGTGTAGCCTCAATATTCATATCCGGGCCCCAGGCACGCTTGATCGCCGCATCCGTAGGTCCGGCCACCATTCCCGGTCCAAACAAATGAGTGTGTGAATCAAAAATCATCTCTGCACCTCCTTCAAGCTACAATTCACTTCCGTTAGCCAGATGTCCGCCATCTACACGGACCGTTTCCCCCGTCACATACGCTGCTTCGTCTGAGGCCAGGAAGAGAAACACATTCGCAACCTCCTCTGGAGCCGCTGCCCGTTTCATCGGGGTATGCTCCGAATGGGACGGCAGTCCGCCTTCCTCACGCAGCCTGCGGTCCAGCGGGGTATCCACGAAGCCCGGTGCCACTGCATTGACCCGGATACCATACGGAGCCAGCTCTACCGCCATAGACTCTGTGAGCAGGATAACGGCAGCCTTGGAAGCATTGTAATGCGCAAGCTCCGCGCTGGCCGATATTCCGTTTTTGGAGCTCATATTGATAATTGCACCGCCCCCGCCCTGGCCAATCATCTGCCTGGCGGCCAGCTGTCCAAGCAAGTAGACCGCACGGACATTGATCTCGAAGACTGCGTTCCAGTGCTCCAAGGAAATATCGAGAAAGGATTCCCTATAAGCAATTCCTGCATTATTCACAATGATGTCAACTCCGCCAAAGTGCGCGAAGGCCCTAGCGGCAGACGCCTCAAGCTGTGCCGGGTCGCGCAGATCGCAGACCTCCGTGGTCCAGCTTCCGCTGTAGTCTGCCAGTTCATCAGCGGCAGTAAGCAGCTCTGCTTCGCTGCGGTCCAGCAGGACCACGCGGGCCCCCTCCTCCAGGAAACGGCGGGCAATCGCCAGCCCGATGCCCCGCCCGGCGCCGGTTACCAGCACTCTTTTTCCAGCCAGCCTCATGATGTAGACACCCCGCCTTCATGGTTTAGAGTACTCCGTATTTATCGTAGACCTGCCGCAGTGTGGAGCCCGCCAGCAGCTCATCGCGTGTATGATTCTCGCGTGTCGCCTTATCCGTCGCCAGTGCGAACACTTCATCAATGATGGCGCCCGGTATCACCACGACACCGTCACGATCGCCGAAGATAATGTCGCCGGGATTCACCAGCACACCTCCGCACAGCACCGGAATATCGTAGTCGATAACGATCCCGCGTCCCTGCGAATCTACCGGCTTGGTGCCGGTGGCGAAGACGGGAAAGCCCAGCTCCAGAATTTTGGCCGTATCCCGGATTAAGCCGTCCACAATGGCACCCCGCCCGCCGCGCATCTTGGAGGCCGTTGACAGTAGCTCCCCCCACAGGCCATTCTGCCTGGATTCATTCGTGCAGCCGATCACAATCTCTCCCGGCTTGACGCTGTCTACCGCTTCTATCTCCTTGGCGTAAGGGTCTTCCGGCAGATGATGAATATCCACGGACAGAACGGTTTTGGCACGTCCAGCCACCACCCAGGAGGGATCGACCGGATTGATATTCTCGCGCATCACTTGATTGCGGTAGCCGAGCTGATCCAGCGTATCGGAGATAACTGCCGAATAGAGCGTTTCACACATCGTATCGAATAGCTTCTGATCGTCCATTGTTCATCCCGCCTCTTTAATGTGGTTACATACCTTCAAATCCTGGCGTTACCTGTGCAGCTTAACCGGTTGTCCTTCCTGTACGGAACGATAGGCATTCAATGCGACCTCCGCCGATCTGAGACCATCCAGTCCGGTCACCGGTACAGGCGAGCCTTCCAGCAGCGCCTGCACGAATGCCTGCAGCATTAGTCCGTTCATATCGTCTCCCCAGAAGGACCAGCTGCCTTTGCCGGATGCTCTACCATACACATTGTTCTTCTGATTGAAGGCATCGATGGAGATGACTCCCTCTGTCCCGATGATCTGAAGGGTCACATCCCCCCAGGTGGGAAATCCGGGATTACGCGACCAGCTCGGGTCCAGAACGCCGAACACGCCATTTGCAAAAGTGACATGCACCATGCCGGAATCATCAATTGTCCGCTTGTGCTCAGGATCGAATAAGGTTCCCGCATAGGCATAGACCTGCTCGACCGTAGAGCTGGTGAACCAGTTCATCAGATCCATCACATGAACTGTATGATCCAGCACAGCGCCACCGCCCGAAAGCGAGGGCTCGGCGAACCACGCCGGACCCGGGAACGAACCTCTGTTGGTTCCTTTAAAAGCTATAATCTCTCCGATCTCCCCCCTGTCAAATGCCTCCTTGGCCCGGACCACCGGGGTTAGAAAGCGGCAGGGAAAAGCGGTCATCAGCTGGACCCCCTTGGCTTCACAGTCTGCAATCATCCGCTCCATCTCCCCGGCAGAGAGGCCAAGCGGCTTCTCGCAGAGAACATGCTTGCCTGCTTCAGCAGCGGCAAGGGTATGCTCCGCATGATGAACATTCTCTGAGCATATGATCACCGCATCTATCGACGCATCGGCCAGCAGTTCGCGGTAATCGCTGTAGTAAGGGATGGCATGGCGCATGGCCAATTCCTCTGTCCGCTCCGGCACGGGATCAGCGATTCCGCCTACGGTCACCTCCGGCATCTGCTGAAGACAGGCCAGATAATCATAGGCATGGGCATGGGCGAAGCTGATCATTCCCACATTGAGACGTCTCATAGAATCCCTCCTTTGGCATTGAGCTTAACGGGAAGTCCGGTTGCCCCTGAGCTCACGGCAGCTTCCGCCCAGCGTACAGCCTGAACGGCATCTTCTGCCGTGACCTTAGGCTCCGCACCGCTGGCAATGCACCGCAGGAAATGCTCCAGCTCTTCATAATAGGGATCTTTCAGCAGCACACTTGCCGGGGTCTCCACGAACCCCGGAGCAGACCCCGGGGCAGCTGCCCGCCGGACATGCACGCTCTCCCCGTCCGGTGTTCCGCCCGAGATAATGACTTCCGCACCGGCATATTCGAACGCTGTATGAAACGCGCCCGGATACCCCCAGAAAGCCTCCAGCTGAGCAAGGGTTCCGTTCCCGAAGCGGAAGGTCGCGGAAGCATAATTCATCGACTCCGTCCGATGCTCAAAGGCATACACCTCCTCCGCTTCGCCAAAGGTCCCGCGGATATAATCGATATCGTGAATCATCAGATCCACAATCACGCCGCCGCTCAGCGCCGGGTCTCGGAACCATTCCTGAACCTGGCCGGGATGCGAGCCTGCTCTCTTGGCATGATAGATGCCGCCCCCGCCTCCGCCATGCTGCCTGATCCCTTCCGCAAGCTGGCTGTAGGCGGGGAAGAAGCGGACCACATGTCCTACAAATAACCGGACACCCTTACTGCTGCAGTAACGGACCGCCTCCTCCGCTTCCCTGGAAGTCAGCGCCAGCGGCTTCTCGCAGATCACATGTGCACCGTAGTCCGCTGCCAGCCGTACCATCGGCACATGCAGATAGGTAGGTACAGCTATACTGACCACCTCCGGTTTCTCCCGTTCGAGCATTTCCTGTGCCGTCAGGTAATACTTCACACCTGCCTGCAATCCAAGCCTCTCGGCTGCTTCCCCGTTGATATCGCATACCGCGATAAGCTGAGCCTCAGCCATGGACATATATCTGTCCGCATGAATGTTTCCCATCCCGCCGCAGCCGATCACTGCTGTCTTGAGCATTCCGTTTCTCCCCTTTCCGAATGTAACTCTTTATTACAAAAGAACGGCCTGTCCGTATCTTCGGGTAGAATTAAGCTCCTTACAGAAGCACGGTCTGTCCGGTCTCCCTGCTCTCATTAGCCGCTTCAATAAAACGGATCAGCTCCAGGGTCACCGCCGGGCTTACGGGCGGAAGCGCTCCACCCGCCATCAACAGAAACTGCCTCAGCAGATTCTGATGGCCTGCCTCATAGTGCCTGCCCAGCGCATTCACTGCGGTGCTGCCCCGTTCCCTGTGCAGCACCGCAGTGAAATCGGAGCCGCCGGTCACGTTGCCGCGCAGGGTTCCGATCCGGCCGTCACTCCACTGCCCGACAGCCCATTCCTGGACTTCATTACTCTGGGCTCTCACCGAAATGCAACCTCCGCCAAGTGCCGCGTACAGCATCTCTGCGGTATGAATGCCGTACCAGAAGAATCCCGGCTGGGTCGGCTGCAGCTCGAGCGGACCGCAGCAGTCCGCTCCAACAATGGAGCCTGCACTCTCATCCTTCAGCGCTTCATTCAGCGGGTAGCCGAACCGGACCATCGAGCTGGAGAAAACGGGTGTCCCGCAGCTTGCTGCAAGCTCCATGATGGCCCGGGCATCCGCGCTGGTGACCGCAAGCGGCTTGTCGATGAACACCGGCTTGCCGTAGGGTGCGAGCACCGCGAACTGTTCACGGTGTACTCTTCCGTCTACAGAAGTCAGCAGGACCGCATCTGCTCTCTCGGCTACTTCTGCAATGGAAGACACCAGCTCGACACCGTAGTGCTCCTGCAGCTCCCTACTGATCGCTTCCACCCGTGAGGCGCTTAACGGGAAATCCGCTGAGCCTCCGGCATACCCGCAAGTCAGCCTCCCGCCGGGTACATGCAGCGGATGGGACACATGGTTCAGCAGCGAAGCATAGATTCTGCTGTGTGAGGTATCCATGCCCACCATACCAATGTTCAGCTCTTTCAACTCTGCACCTCCGCCCGCGTAGACTTGGGTTAACTAGTACTTGCAGCAACTGATGTGTTCTGTTCCAAATGGATGTTCAGGGATAGTTATATATAGTTGTATAATGTACAATCAAAAAAGCTCAAAAGGGAGGCTTGCATCATATAACTGCAGTCTGTACAACTAAATTTGCCCGAATGGGCCAGAACTAAGGTAGCGAGGCAGATTAGTTGTACCAAATACAACTAAACGGATCATGGGGTGAAAATCAGACGATTTAGTAGTACAAACTCCCATGACGCCTCTCCGTATATTTTTAAGTTCAATCTATATAGCAGTTAATGAACGCCCCCTTGTGCCTGCGGACAATGTAGATTAACTGTGGTATGCACGTTCCCTTACGCAACGTTCCAGCAGCGCCATGTATGCTTTTCCAACCTCTTCAATGCTATACACCGTTCTTGCCTTCTGCTCGCCCAAGGTCACCAAGCGTTCCCGCAGGGCGTTCTGTTCGAGCAGCAGGGCCACACGCCGGACACATTCCTCTTCATTTCCGGAAGCATACAGCGATACACTCAGCTCATCGTCCAGCAGCTCAGGCAACGCTCCGACCTCCGGCACGACAACCGGACACCGGCAGGCCATCGCCTCAAGCACAGTCATCCCGAAGGATTCATTGCTGGTAGTACTGACATACACCCCGCCACTCCCGGCAACCGCAGAATAATAATGGTGCATCTCTTCATAATCCACTTTGGGCAGCCACTCAAAATGCCGGATTCCCAGCTCCTGCACTCTCGCCCGGAGTTTGCCGGTAATTTCTTCGGGAGCGGTGTAACCGCCGACAAGCAGGAACTGCAGGTCCGGGAATTGCGTATTCAGCCTGCCTGCTATGTTCATGAAGGACTCCCAGTTTTTATGCCGGTCCAGCTTGCCTACCCACAATAGCGTAGGCGGACGCTTACCGGAGAGAGGCTCATATCTGAATAGACCGGTATCCAGGCAGTTGTTAATATGAAAAGCATCTGTAATCCCGATTCCCTCCAGCATTTCCTTCATATAGGTAGAGGGTGTGATGACATAGTGAAAGGGCAGACTGTCCCTGGATTCAGCCAGCATCCGCAAGGGCTCTTCATAGGTGGTGTGCACCTCGTGAATGATCAGCTTCCGTTCTTCCGCCGGTCCCAGCGCTTCATACAGCTCATAGGTATCAATGGTGATGATTACGTCAAAGTCATGCACCTTAATGTAGCTCCTGATTTCATCAGTTGTTCCGAGGATACGGACATGCGCATAGCCTTCAAAAGCGCCGGCCCCGCCGTAGTCCTCAAGAAAAGCAAAATGCACCTCCGCACGGCCGCGCAGAAACTTAAGCCTGTTCGCCAGCTGCGTGGTGACTCCGCCCAGCAGGCAAAATTTGTAGAAATATAGGATTTTCATGATTCCTCCTGACTTGCCGTAAAGGCCTGCATCCGGTACAGCGCGGTTGACCTGGCAAAAAACAGTTCCCCTTCGCCGTCCACCGCAAGCAGCCGGGCATCGTCGTCCAGCAGCTCAAGCCTGTCATGGCGCACATCATATTGGAACAGTATTTTCATTGCGGTCCCATACAATATGCCTTCCCTGTACAGCAGCTCGTTGCCTCCCCGCCAGAAGTGGGTCATTCCTTCCCAATCCGCCGGGCATACCCGAATCATCCTTTCAGTCTCCAGCGTGAACGGATTAAACAGGAAGAGCAGCCCTGCAGTGAGTCCCCATACCTTGCCTTCATCATCCAGCGCCAGCGCCGGGATGGCCTTTTCTCCCGGTACCGGAACGCCCTCCCACACCTTGCGGCGGGTGTTCACATCCCAGATCATCAGGGACGCTTCCGTCCGCTCCGGCGCTATGCCGAGCCCTCCCCAGACAGAGCCTCCGGCGAACAACAGGTCTTTTCCAGCGGCCAATGACACGATGCTCTGCTGCGGCAGCAGCCCTCTGAACACTTCACGCGCCCCGGTTCCGGGATGCAGCAGGGTTAATGCACCTCCATGCCGGCCGTAGGATGGTACGGTTCCGATAGCCAGCTCTTCTCCCGCCCGGGTCCAGGCAAAAGCACGGTCCTGTTCTTCGCCTTGCAGGGAGAAAGCCAGCCTGGGATTAAGGCCGGGATTCCATTCCCGTGACGGGTCATAAGCGAAAATATTCGCTTTGGGGTACACTCCCAGATACATAATGCCGCCGGCTTCCATCATGCCCTCAATCTGCCCGATCCCCCGGCGGGATATGATTTCCGAGGTGGCCGGATCGTAACTGGCCAGTCCGCCGGCGAAATAACCGCCGGTATACAATTTCCCTTCCGGCCCCCAAGCCAGGGACTGCAGGTGAACCGGCTGCCCCTGCAGCATGAAATCCATGACCGTGTGCCGGTCATGCTCCGGATCATAGATCCAGCAGGTCCCGTCCCTGTGCACACCTGCCAGGCAGCTTCCCTGCGGATTCAGCGGATGACCCTCCAGCCAGCCGTAGTCTCCTGCCGGTTCCGGCATGGCAAATGAAGTAGGAGTAAGTATGCCTGTTGCCAATGCATAACGCTGCAGAACATCATCCTTGATGAAATAGATGTTCCCGTGACGGTCAGGCGGTGACACACTGAGTCCACTTACATGATCGATAGAATTCTCCCACCGGCGCAGCTTCAGATCATAGATATATAATCTCGAACTCGGTGTTATCCGAATTATCAGCTTACTGTGTACAATATTCAGATCATACACCAGCTGCTCTGTGCGGCTCTCTTCCGGCAGGCTGATCTCAATCCGTCCACCTGTCTCTGTGTCCAGTTCCACAATATGCGGACACCGGGTTCCGGCCCCCACGTACAGCTTGCCCTCCAAGGCTTGCATGCACCGGGCATATTGCTCTCCGTCCACCATGGCGCCGTAATCTCTGAACTGTCCCGTGGACGGGTTATATTGAAAGACTTTGCCGCCCGGATAGCAGCCTCCATAGATGTTGCCTGCGTTGTCGGCGGCAAGCCGCCAGGTGTAGAACTCGCCTGGAATCATCTCCCCCAGGTTCTCGATGCCCTGTTCATGCGTAAATCTGTATAGAATCCCGCTGCCGCCGATGTAGATTCCGCTGGCCGCCGCAACCACTCCCCAGCAATGATCCGAGCCTTCCAGCGCGAATTGCTGCACCGGCTGGGTACCAGTAGGATCAAGTACAAACAGCATGCAGGGACTGCCGGAGGATACGGCATAGATCCGGTCCTGCCCCTGCCGCTTGCCATAGGCCGATGCCCATACCGCAAGCCCGTTCAGCGGCTCGCCGATCCGCAGCGCCTCCATTATTATTGCCCCTCCCGGGCTTGGGCTGCAGCGGGCTCCGCCTCCTGAACACCGGTTACAGGATAAGCAAGCACCGCCCCCAGCAGCTCTGCCGGAGATTGAGCATACTGTAAGAACGCATCGGCTGAACGCTCCAGGGGGAACACCTTGCTGATCAGCGGTCCAACCTGAATATCGCCTTCAGCGATCAGCCGGATGTATTCCGCCATGTTGCGTCCTTCGGTCCAGCGGACGTAGCCATAAGGATAATCAATCCCTTGCTTTTCATAGACAGGATCGTAACGGCCCGGACCGCCTGCTCTGGAGATCAGTACCTGCGCTTCCTTCCCGAACATCAGCTCCCGCGAGAAGTCCGCCCTCACATCTCCGACCAGCAGCACCTTCCCCTGGTTCCTCACCCATTCCAGCGCCTGATCGACAAGCCCGCCGGACTTGCCCCCGGCACAGATCATTACGGCATCCGCTCCCATTCCCGCCGTCAAATGTTCCAGATGCGAGCTGACCTGCTCCGGACTCACTGCAATGTGGCGGATGCCCAGGCTCTCAGCGATGCTGCAGCGCGCTTCAAGCAGATCATAGACGATGACCCGGCAGCCGGCAGCCCTGGCAATTTGCGCAATCAGCTGGCCGAGAATCCCTGCTCCAATCAGCACCAGCGTCTCGCCGAACTGCAGGTCAGCCTGCCTTACAGCATGCACTGCGATGGCTCCAAGACCCACCGTTGACGCTTCCACCGGACTGACATGCTCCGGAACCGGCACCATTAGATGCTGTGGCATCAGCAGCCATTCCGCGTGTTTCGCATAAGGCCCCCCATAACAGGCCACCCGCTGTCCAACTGGCCAATGCTCCATTCCCCGTCCCCGGGACCGGATGATCCCTACTGCACTATATCCGAGAACTATGGGTTTCGGGCGGTGAGCACCATTCATCATCATTTCTGTTCCGGGACTGATGGCCGAATATTCAGTCTCAACGAGCACGAATCCGTCCTCCAGCACCGGAGCGGGAATATCAGCCACGTTAATTTCACCATTCTGGGATAGTACCGCCTTCATATAGCCTCTCTCCTCCCGACTGCTTCGCGCAGATTACGGTGCGAATGTTGTTTTCTCTATTTATGCTCTGTTTCTGCTCCCTTACCCGTTCACTCTTTCAGTGCCCCGATCATGACGCCTTTGACGAAATACTTCTGCAAAAACGGATAGATCATCAGAATAGGCACCGTTGCGATAATAATCGTCGCGAACTTGATAGATTCACTGATGCGGAACACCTCATCCTGTGTAACACCGGCCAGCATATTCTGCGCGGAGGACTGAATCAGAATTTCCCGCAAAATCAGCTGCAGCGGAAACAGATCACGGTCCTGCAAATAAATCATCGCCGAGAACCAGCTGTTCCAGTGTCCCACCGCATAGAACAGTGTCATTACCGCCAGTACAGGCATTGATAACGGCAGTACAATCCGCAGCAGAATGCGGAAGTCATGGGCACCGTCGATTTTGGCCGATTCCACCAGACTCTCCGGTATGGACTGGAAGAAGGTCCGCATCACGATCAGGTTAAAGGCACTGACCGCACCCGGCAGCAGCAGCGCCCATCTTGTATCGTACATTCCGAGCTCACGCACATTCAGATAGGCAGGAATCAGCCCCCCGCTGAAGAACATCGTAAATACGATGAACGCCATAATCAGGCTGCGCCCCTCCAGATTCCTTCTGGACAGCGGATAAGCTCCAAGTGTAGTTAGAACCAAATTGATAAAAGTGCCCGCGATGACATAAATGAACGTATTCCCGTAAGCAGTCCAGATCCGCTGGTCCTCAAAAACCAGCTTATAAGCATCCACATTGAAGCCCTTCGGCCAGAAGCTGATCTCGCCGGCGGCGATGGCATGCGCATCACTGAATGAGGATACCAGTACATACCACATGGGATACAAGAACAGGAAGGAACAGAAGATTAGGAACAGAACATTGCAGCTGTCAAATATCAGTTCCGGAATGCTGCGTTTGATGACCACTGTCTTCCCTCCTAAGAGTTTAATGGAGCTATACTTCCTGCGTGAACAGCGCAATTAAACTTGCTTCGGAAGCATAGCCCTTCTCACCATAAGCTGCTCTCGGTGGTCTTCCGGCTGATCCGGTTCGCCAGCACCAGCAGCGTAAAGTTGATCACGGAGTTGAACAGTCCCACCGCCGCCGAGAAGCTGTAATCAGCTTCCATAACACCGCGTCTGTAGACAAAGGTGGAGATGACGTCTGCCGTGACGTAGGTTCCCGGATTATACAGCAATATAATTTTGTCCCAGCCCACATTCAGCAGGGTCCCGACATTCAGAATCAACAGGATCAGCACTGTGGGCAGAATTCCCGGCAGTGTAATGTGGGTAAGCTGCTTCCAGCGCCCGGCCCCGTCCACAACTGCAGCCTCATAGAGGCTTGGGTTAATGCCGGACAAGGCTGCAAGATAGATGATAGAGTTCCAGCCCAGGCTCTGCCACATGCCTGAACCGACATAAATGGTGCGGAACCACTCCGGCAGGATCAGAAACTGAATCGGCTCAGAGATGATTCCAATGCCGATCAGCAGGCTGTTGATAATGCCTCCGGGCTTCGTGAAGTCAATAATCATGCCGCAGATGACAATTAATGAAATGAAATGCGGCAGATAAGACACCGTCTGCAGGAAGGACTTCAGCTTTTTGATCCGCAGCTCATTAAGCAATAGGGCGAAGACCAGCGAAGCCGGAAAAATGAACAGCAGCGAATAAAAGCTCATTAGGAAGGTGTTCTTCAGCAAACGGAAGAAATAATAGCTCTCAAAAAACTTCTCGAAATTTTTGAAGCCCACCCAGGGGCTGCCGGCCACACCTGCGAAAGGATTGAAATCTTTGAAGGCGATTATCGCCCCGTACATTGGTTTGTATTCAAAGATGAGGAAATACAGCACAGTGGGCAGCAGCATGAGATAGAGATAACGGTTAGCCATCATACGCTTCAGCGAAAGGGAACTCCGTTTCGTCTGCTGTTTCCTGCTTTTAGCCTTGATTGCATTTACGGGTACTGCCATAGGGGGCTCCTTTCCCGGACAGAGGCGAGGGTACCGGTTATCTTAGTGCCAGGAGGCTGCCGGAATTTCCGCAGCCCGCCCGGCTAAGACAGCCCTGCTCCGCTTATTTTCCTTTAAAACGCTCATATGCAGCCTGGTACTGCTTCAGCACCTCACCAATCCCCATTTGCTCCAGCTGCTTCATGACTTTGTCATAATCATCGAAGCTCTGGCGTCCCATAATCTGGGCATTGATCGTTTCAGCCACATAAGTCTGAATGTCAGCCATAAGCGGAACCACAATTTCATTTTCTTCAGCCGTGAATTGTACGGGCGGCAGCTTCGCGTCAAAGTCAATATAATCCTTGTAAATCTCCAGCGGATTCTCCGTTTGTCCGTTCGCTTCACGGATCTGTTCGGCATAACGGGTATCAGCCACTGTAGCCCAGCTTCCGCCGCCGATGGTATGGTTCAGCAGTTCCTGCGTATTGGTCAACCCGTTGGTAGGATGAGTAACCTCTTCCTTATATACCGGCTCGCCGTTCACCAGATCATAAGACTTGCCTTCCACCCCGAAATTGTTCAGCAGAATGCCTTCTTCAGAATACTGGTAGTCCAGCCACTTCATCACTTCTTGGGGATGTGCAGTCTTCGAAGATACAGCAAGTCCATGGGCCGCAGCCTGCCAGCGGAAGGAGACATGGCGCTGATCACCGCCCGGCCCCTTTGGAGGAATGGCTGCTGCAATTTTGAAGGTGTCATGCTTGCCTTCCATCAGCGTTGTGAAGTTCCCCATGTAGGACCCCGACCAGCCGAACCAGGCACCGGCCACATCCGTAGTCACCTTCTCGGTCAGCGTCTGGAACGTTGTGTCCACCAGATAGTTCGGGTCCAGAAGCTGTTCTTCATATAGACGGTTCAGATAGGCAACCACATCCTTGAACCGCGGATCATTAGGCCCGAATTTCACTTCACCGTTATCCACGAAGAACCCGTATTCAACACCAAAAGCCGGTGCGAACAGCATCATAATGTTCTCCAGATTGACGGTGACGAGCGGAATTTCATCTTTTTTTCCATTACCATTGGGATCCTGCTCCCTAAAGGCTTTAAGCATGTTATACCAGTCTTCTGTAGTTTGCGGCATCTGGAGTCCCAGCTTCTCCACCCAGTCACTGCGGACCTGAGGGAACATTTGGGTCAAATCCTGGGAATCGAGTACGAGGTTCGGCAGATAATAGATATGCCCTTCAGGCGAAGTGATTTGTCCCCGGATATCCGGGTGGTCATCAAGGAGCTTTTTGAAGTTTGGTGCGTATTGCTCAATCAGATCTTCCAGTGGAAGGAGCGCTCCCTGAGCGCCGTATTTGCCGGAGTCCGTCCCCCACAGATCGTTATAGATAATATCCGGAAGCTTGCCGGAGGACATCAGCAGACTGAATGCTTCTGCGCTGGCTTCTGTACTGTGCTGAAAGTTGATATGAATGTTGGTGTTCTCTTCCATTTGCTGAAAGGAGTACTTCTCATTAAAATCGGTTCCCCGGAAATTCCCCCCGCTTGGGGACCAAAGGGACAGCTCCAGCTTGTCCGCCACAATCGGCACCTGGAGGCCGCCAACGGACCGGCTTCCTTCTACAGGAGCAGCCGTCTCACTCTGAGCACCCGAAGAGGCCGATGGTTCAGCGGCGTTGCCTCCATTATTGTTTGACCCTCCACAGGCGGACACCAGTGTAACGAGCAGTGTCAGGACCGGCAACAGCAGAGCTAGCTTCCTTTTAGCAACATTCATAATTCAGCCCCCTATTAATAAGTAAAAGTAAGATAATTCCTATGAGATATTTACTAACACACGATAAGGGAATCAACAGTACATCAACAATTCGTTTTTACAGAATAGCTATCAGCGCCTTTCCTCTTGATTTTCTCCTTCAGCCTGTCCGTTTTTTAATAATTGTGACGTTTTCCTCATTCCTGACTTCTTTTTGATTCATATCCAAGCTGTTCAGATCTATACTTTTGCATTACTGATATACATCTGATGTATTTATTATATTTTCACCTTTCGTTGAAGTCAATTAAATTTTGAATATTTATCAGCGTTTATGTAATTATACATCACATTAATATTTCATCAATCGAATTTATCCTCTTGATATTGTGAAAAAGCTAACATGATTTGATATGGAATGACTCATGGTTTTCATTTCACGTTTTCTTTTTAAACCTTTTCTAGTAGTAAACACAGCAAAAAAAGCGTGATAATAGCAGAATCCTGCTATCACCACGCTTAATCTCCGATCCAGAACCGCTGCAGCCGCACTCAGGCGGGCGTGTCCGTTGCCTTATCCGCCTTCGCCCTGTTTTCTTCTGCAATCAGCCGGCCCATTTCCTCATACATAGAGGTCTCATCAATCATTCTGGACCAATACGCATTCAAAAGCTTGCGGAAGCTTTGCAGCACAGCAATAGGAAGCCCCAGATCTCTGAGGTATGAAAATGTAGGGAATAGCTCTCTGTACATCAGATATCTCGAAGGACGGTTCAGATGATCATCTACGGCCATTTCAGCAATCCGTTTGCGTGCCGGAATACTGACCGAACGTTCGCGGATCATCCGCTGCGCCTCGGCCGAGGCCAGAAAGCTGACGAATTGCCGCGCAGCCTCTTTCTGCCGGGAATTCCTCACTACCGCCGCACCAATGGTGACGAGCAGTGTTTTTTGCGGGTCCCTGGCTTTGAGCGTAGGCAGCGGGGCCAAGTCATAGTCCAGGGATAGGTCCTTGAATTCGTTCAGATTGTAGTAGGTCGCCAGGATCATCGATACCTGCTCCTGGACAAACAGCGATATCGTTTCATCCTCATGATTGCCGGCCAGGTATTTGGGGAAGATCTGATGATTGTTCACCAGCCTGCTGTATATATCCAGACTATTGGCGGTCTCGGGACTCAATGTGGGATGGTGTCCTCCGTCCTCCGTGATCCGGATTCCACTCTGCAGCAGAAACACTGAATAGCGGTTCTCGGAGGCGGGTACAAAATACACGGCATGGCGCCCCCGTTTCTCCGACAGCTGCCGGGCCGACTCCATCAGATCATCCCAGGTCCAGTAACTGTCCGGTTCAGGCAGGTCAGCCTCACGGAAATGGGCTTTGTTATAGCAGAGCACCACCGGCGAGAAGGAAATCGGGTAAGCAAAGAGCTGTCCCTCATGCAAAAAAGCTTCGCTGGTAATCGGATACAGCCCCGGATCAGGCTCCAGCGCCTCAAGCAGCTCGGCGGACCCGTTCTCGGCCATCTCCTGAAACTGGGTGCTGTTGAGGGACAACACATCCAGCATTCCGTTATTCATCAGCTCCAAGGCAGAATTCACATGATCGAAGTCATTCAAGGCGAGCGGCAGAACATGAATCCCGGGATGCAGCCGGTGGAATTCTGCTATGAGATCGTCCAGCTTGAAGTCCTTGGTCAAGGAAGAGCTACAGCCGAAATGGATGCGGATCCGCTCCCTGACCGACTCCATTACCACGCTGCCTACACGGTCAATCTTCAGAATCAGACCTTCTTGTACAAGGACATCCAGTCCTCTGCGGACGGATTTGTTACTGAGCTCAAACTGTTTGGCCAGCAGGCTCTCGGCAGGAAGATACGCTCCCGGCTGCAGAATACCGCTAAGAATATCTGTACGGAGCTTGCTTACCATATAATCCAGTCTTTCCCGGAAGGACTGTCGTCCTGATTTATTATTCATGTATTATTCTCCCTGCACCACTTAAATTTACATCATCACCTTTTTATTGTGCTTCAACATGGAAAGGTTGTCAAACGCAAATCGGGCTGCTCTGATCCTATACCTTACTTAACTGCTCAACCGCCTGCTGCTCATCCGCCAGGAAAAAAATATCTTTCCCGTTATTGCATTCATAGATGAAATCGCGCAGACTCCGGCTGGTATAGCCGCTGAAATCTCCAACCACTGCTGCCTTTACATGATAATTAATAAACTTCTGCAGAATCTCGCCGGCCAGCCGGGTCTTCAAATCAAAAAAGCTTTCGCTGAGCAGAGCTTTATGAAGGACAATCCGGTCACAATCCACTTCATACCGTACCGTTGCCATTAAATCCAGCGCATCCTGAACATCACGGACTAAGGTCTCGCTGCCGCTCACTACGGCTATCGTTTTTCCGCCATGAATTACTTTTGCTATATTCATCATCAGCCTCCGGTGAATAATTAATATCTATTATTGTACTACAACACATGATTCAATTCTGTAAAAGCCTTCATTCGTAGCGTATAATAGACACTACCAAAATTCACAGCAAAGGATCTGAAACGCATGAACCTGAGTATGAACTGGATTACACTCAGAGTGCGCGATCTGGAGGCTTCCCTTGATTTCTATCACAGGATTCTGGGACTTCCGGTTGAGCGCAGATTTGAGAGCAGAGGAAAACAAATTGTGATGCTGGGCGCAGAAGGACAACCGAAAATCGAACTTATCCAGGGAAGTGACACGGCGTTGAAGCCCGAATGCGGTATTTCTGTAGGTTTCGAGGCGGGCTCGCTGGATGAAGCTATGGCAGAGCTCAGTAACAAAGGTATCCCGGTAGCACGCGGACCCATTTCGCCGAACCCTCATCTGCGTTTCTTTTATATTCTGGACCCGGACGGCTTCGAGATACAGATTGCGGAGCACAGCTAAAATGTCAACAGAGCATCGGCTCTCCTGTTATTGGGGAATCACTGCTCTCGCGTTTTTGGTCATTTGCAGCTTGTTTTCTAATAAATGATGGTAATACAAAGAGCTGTCCCAAGCAGCCATTTCCCGGCTTTTGGGACAACCCTTTGTTAAAGATAAATAATATTTCTATTATTTCTTAAGCAGCAAGGACACTACCTTCGCACATTCCGCCCGATTCGCGAATGCCTGAGGCATGTAGAATCCGTAAGAATTACCTTCGAGGAAGCCGAGGGATTCAGCAGCACCAACTGCATCCGCTGCCCATCTATCGATCTTGTCTGCATCGGCAAATGCGGTCAGTGAGACTAACGGCGTTGTAATTCCACTGTGAATCTCGTAGGCCCTCATCAGAATCACCGCCATTTCTTGACGCGTAATCTTTGCTTCGGGTGCGAAATCCCCTCCGGTGTACCCCTTCACCAGACCGGACGCATAAGCTGCAGCAACCTCGCTTGCATACCACTTTGTATTGTCTACGTCACTAAATGGATTAACGTCAGCATCCTTCACTCCGAAGGCGCGGACGAGCATTGAAACAAATTCGGCACGGGTCACTTCTCTCTTAGGTGCGAAGGAGCTCTCACTAATGCCTTCGATAATATGTTTGGCGGCAACTTCCTTAATGACATTGTACGCCCAATACTTGCTGTCAACGTCTGCAAAGGTCTTGTCGTATTCCAGTACAGCATACTTGCTGAAGTGGTTTACTTGTGCGGTCATCCACTCTTGTTCTAGGGTTCCTCCAGCATATTCAAGCTTGCCATCGTCTGCGATATTGTAGATTCCAAGCAGCTGCGGATTCCCGTTGTCCCGGACCTTCAAGCGAAGTGTAACGGGTTCCGCGAATTGCGTCATTGGAGTCCTCGTCCCGTCCGGATTAACGATAGACAGATTGAAGTTATACACATCTCCAGCCAGCTTCAGATCAGCGTCATTCTTGTTATTCGCCTGCTGTAATAGCACAGCATTGTCTTCAGAAGACAGTGCGTTCCATCCAAAGGAAAGCATTCTACCCGAAAGATTCTCTCCAGCCAAAGCTTGGAGCGCCTTCAGAACCTTCCCTGGAATCTCTACAACTGCATCATTAGCTTCCACTCTCAGTACGTTTGTCCCATTGATTGCTGCTGCATTCGCAGGGAGCCGTATTTCTTTAACGCCGTCCGCAATCGAAATTACAATTCGGCTCTCTGCATTCGCTTCCGGGTTAGCCAGGACTTGAATGTCCGGCTGCGGCGTTGGCTGCGGTGTCGCCTGCGGAGCTGTCCACACAGTATTGGAGTCAGGTGTTGCATTAGATACCGGACTCGCTATTGGACTTGTCGTTGGACTTGTCGTTGGACTTGTCGTTGGACTTGTCGTTGAACTTGGCATAGGGGTTCCTGCCGGAGCTGGTGTAGCCTCACCTGGAACCTCAGGAGATGAATCGCTATTGCGCACAAATGTCACATCATCCAGGTAGCCGTAATGATTGTCCGTATTGGTTTTAACATTGAAGCCCAGTAATGCAATTCCGTCATCTCCGACATGTACATGGTTCAGCGTTAACGTCCGGGGATTCTGCCAGGCGCTGCCTGAATATGTGATTGGGACAGAATAGGTCTGCCCCTCTGAAGCGATATACATGATGGAGCCGGATGCCGGTTCGCCTTTATCCCCGAACACTTTTGCTTGCAGCGTATAGGTCCCGGATTCAAGTCCTGAGAAGCTATGTGTAAGCATGAAATCGATCGGCTTATCATCGCCATAATCGAATCCGCCTGAAGCGCTGCTGTCTCCGAATGTCGAAGGCCTGGTTCCATTCAGATACCAGTCGGCAATTGATCCGTTCACTGTGAGGTTCGACGTCTGAACTGCACCAGCTTTCTTAATAAGCTTGAAATCGTCAATATTTCCCCACTGCCCGCCGGAGTATTTCAGATTGGCACCTATGCTGAGAGTTCCGTCTGTTACTTCAATCGTATCGATCGTTGGATTAGACCATTGCTGCCAGCCTGTATTCACAAAACTCTGCTTCTGATCTCCAGCATAAATCTCGGCGATCTCTTCGCCTCCACCACCTGAGACCCAGGCTGATAACTGATACGTTCCATTCTCAAGTCCCTTGATCGTCTGGGATATTTGAATTTCAGCAGCCGGCGCACTCCAGTAATGTAATGCAGAGGACCCCGAATGAACGTCAGAATCTGCACTTACCGCGTCCGCATCACCCGTAAGGGTCCAGGCATTCAAACCATCTTCGAACCCGGGGTTCTGGATGAAGCTCGCACTTGGCACTACAGTAATTTCAGCCGCATCTGTAAATCCGCCGTCGTAAGTAACCGCCGTTACTGTGGCCGTCCCGGCAGCAAGTCCGGAAACTGTCCCTTTATAGGGGTCTACTTTTACAATATTGGGATTAGAGCTTGTAAAGGTTACGCCTTTATAGGTTGCATTATCAGGACTGATCATTGCTTTTATGCTGCCGGTGCCCCCTACTTCAAGCGAATCCGTGTGCTTGTCCAGAGTAAGTGATTGCACTGGATAACGGTTAATTTCAGCAGCCCCGTCAATGAATGCATCCATGGCAAAGGAAGGCGTACCATCCGGGTTCCACGCTGACAGCGGATATCCGAAATATACCCCTTCAGGCGCCCAATAAAAGACACCTGTTCCCTGCCCGTCCGGCACCGCCTTCAACTGATTCTGAACAGCTACGAGCATGTTGTATACATTATCCGCGTTTCTGCTGACGTCCCCGCCAACCTCTACAATCATAACTTCTTTACCGTATTTTTCAGCAATCGTGTTCATGTTGGAGGATAGTTCATTAATGGAGGAAGTGAAGACCGAATCCGGATAATAGGATAGCCCAATGATGTCGTAATCACTGTCCTTAAGACCCGCCCCTGCCAGACCGGCATAGAACGAATCCACACCACTATCTGCACCGTTGGCTCTATGAATGATGATCTTAGCAGCAGGGAAAACCGCTTTGGCCGCACCCGATCCGGCTTGAATTAACTGAACAAGATTAGCGGTATTGCTGTAGCTTCCAAGCGGATGCATCATTCCGTTGTTAATCTCATTGCCAATTTGTACCCACTCCGGAGTTACGCCTGCTGTCTTCAATGCATTCATGACTTCAGAAGTATATTCCGATACATGCGCCTTTAACTGCTCCAGATTGTCAATGGCCCATGCTGCAGGTGTAACCTGTTTCCCGGGATCGGCCCAGGAATCACTATAGTGTAAATCAATCATAATCCTGAATCCGAGAGCGCTTACACGAGAAGCCAGAGCAACGACTTCTTCTGTACTGTTATGTCCATTGGAAGGATCATCCGACGGATTCACAAAAGCCCGCAAGCGTATCGAATCAATTCCATGATCCTTTAAGATCTGAAGAAGATCCTGCTCCGCGCCTTGATCATTGTAGAATTTATACCCCTGGGCTTCCATTTGGGGCAGCCAGCTGACGTCAGCACCTTTAGCGAATGAACCAGGAATGGATGAAGCGTTCACCTTCAAAGGTTGACCCAAGGCCGTCATAGACATAAGGATTGCGATTATAAGAAGTTTAGCAAGTATGCGTTGTCCTTTTTTCATCAAATTTCCTCCTTAATTAATATTTCTTACATCACTGCACCACATAAATAAGCGCTCTCATAAAAATAACCCTCTGATCTTCCTTCAGCTTCTCCCTTCCTCTCACCTTTCTCTGGATAGTATAGACCAACGCAATCCCCGCAGATAATTAGGCAAAACAACGAAAACATATACATATTCAATTTTTTCCTGTATTTTTAACGGATTTCTAATCTCCAGCTTGTTCCTTGTACTTCTCCAGACAGCAAAAAAACGGCATCTCTGCCGTTTCTTGTGTTATGGACTCTCAGGGGCTCGAACCCTGGACAAATAGATTAAGAGTCTACTGCTCTACCAACTGAGCTAAGAGTCCGTATGTGTCTATGTATTCTAATCTACAAGACGATAATCTCTAAGCTGTGAACGACCGCTCAAAAGATACTTTCATAGTATACTTAATATAACTGTCCCTGTCAACAAATAATTATATTTCCTCTTGCTCAGCTGCTAACTGCTGCAGTACAAAGCCCTGAAGCACCTTGTACTGTGCAGTTTATTTCATATCCAGCTTACCCTTCGGCCAATCTGTGAACTTACTCTATACGCGGTTTTTCCGGATCATCATATAATAAATCGGGAGTCCGGCCAGCGTAATGCCGATCCCCACCAGCGAACGCAGCGGATCACTGATGATCGTGCTGGCCAGAATATAGATTCCGCCTGCCACGCCAAGGATCGGGGTGAACGGATAGAGCGGCACGCGGTAGCGGCCTGGTTCATGCGGCATTTTCTTGCGCAGGATGAACACGCCGAACACACCCATCGTAAAGAAAATCCACAGGACAAACACCAGCAGGTCTGTCAGCGTATTGAAGGTACCGGAGAAGATGTAGATCACCGCCAGCACACTCTGAAAAATAAGCGCATTCGCCGGGGTCTGGAACTTCGGATGAATACTGCTGAGTACCCGGGAAAATGGAATCTGCCGCTTCTCCCCCATCGCCTGCGGCACCCGCGCAGCGGTCATCAGGTACCCATTCAGTGCTCCTAATACGGAGACAATGATCCCTGCCGTAATAAAAGCTCCGCCGCCGCTGCCGAACAGCGCTTCTGCCGCATCTGCACCCGGAGTCTGGGAGGAAATAATCTGATCATAGGGCAGCGCTTTGAACACTGCAATGTTGAACAGTACATACACGGCAATTACAAAAATAACGCCGATCGAAATGACCTTTGGCAGCGTTTTGGCCGGATTGTTGATTTCACCCGCCATATTGGTCACGCTGATCCAGCCGTCATACGCCCAGAGTGTGCCCAGAACCGCCGCCCCGAAGCCCGCGCCTGCCGCTGATGCACTGATTCCTCCAAAGCCGGGAGCCAGATCCGAGAACAAACCTACGCCCACGATGCCCGCTACCGGAATCAGCTTACCCACTGTAGCCACAGTCTGGATGATTCCGCCGAACCTTGTGGCGATGACGTTCATCAGCAGAATGAAAGCCAGAATGCCCACGGCCAGCAGCTTCTGCTGCCAGTGATTCAGGGGCAGGAAATAGCCGGAGTATGTGGCAAAAGCAATCGCCAGCGCCGCAACAGAAGCCGGATAAGAAATCACCGCCTGCACCCAGCCGAGCAGATAGCCGAATACCCCGCCATACAATTCACTTAAATATGTATACAAACCTCCTGATTTCGGAATCGCGGCAGCAATTTCCGCCACGCTGAGCGCCGAAGCCAGTGTAATAATCCCCCCGGCGCCCCAGGCCAGGATACTCATCCATGGAGTTCCCGCGTTATTCAGCACAATCCCGGGCTTCAGAAAGATCCCCGATCCGATAATCATCCCGACCACAAGGGCCAGGGCTTGCATGAAGGTGATACTTTTGGTTAACGGCTTCGAATTCATAATGTGATTCATTGTCCTTTCATTCTCAGGTTTTTATTTATCAAACGTCCTCCAGGCTAAGTTCAACGCTGCACTCCCCTATTCCGCAGGACAAATTTCTGATGAGGGTAATTGAATTCTTCCACCAGCTCCGCTTCGGTAAAGCCGATTTTTCTATACAATGAACGCGGGGCAATCCCCTTGCTGTCATTCTCCCTAAAGGTTATTACAGAAATATCCGCATCCTCCGGAAATAACGACAGCATCCGCTGAATCATAGCTTCAGCAATACCTTGTCTCCGGTGTTCAGGATGGACAGCCATACAGGAGAGGCACTTGGCATTATATGAAAATAACAGAAGTCCAACTACCTCATTGGCAAGCTTGGCACACACCGCAGTACGCCTGTTCATATTCTTAATTACCGTCTGCCTGTAGCCTGCCAGTAATTCATCCGTATCTATACCCGGAAAGTTATCGCGAACGATATCAATCATGTGCATCCAGGAATCGAGATCAGTTAATTCAGCTAACTCCACAGTGTATTGTCCCTTCATTCTACATCCCTCCAGAATGGCATTGTCGCATGGAATAATAAGAAATACCATTACAAAGTTAACAGGCCATGTGAAAATTGTCTGCAGCACAAAAAAAGGAGCGAATGAATCGCCCCTTCTCCCTGTATGTTCTTATTGCGGAAGCAGCATGCGGAACAGCAGAGCCGCCATCTCCTGTTTGCTCAGCGCACGTTGTGAACCGTAGTCGGACATGCCGTAAGGCTCCGTAACCTCCGGTCCATGCAGCTTCCAGCTAACGATTGAACGGACAGCATCGGCAGCCCACTTCGACGTACCCGGTGCAAGCACGGCTGTAGAACCCGGTACCCTGATCCCTGTTGCTGTAAGCAGGCGGTAGACGATTGCCGCTGCTTCTTCGCGCAGAATCGGACGGTCCGGCTCGAACAACCCGTTGCCGGTTCCATTCAGCATGCCAGCCTCGACAGCAGCTTGAATATCCTGCCCGTACAGTGAATTACCGGTGTCCTTGAATAAGGACGGATTCGATGACTCCGGGATGCTCCATATCGTATTAAACGTATGGATGAACGCTCCGCGGGTAACTTTTTGCTCAGGCTCAAACGGCTCCGAAAGCTCCTCTGTCAAGAAGCCCAGTGACCGCAGGCTCAGAATATAGCCGGCATACGGATGATTGGCCGGCACATCCGGAAATCCGGCTGGATTCTCCGGGAGTTTGGACGCATAGCTATATAGATTGGAGTATTTCATATAGAGGATATGACCCTCATTATCCGCTTTGAAGGCCAGCGGATTCCCCTCTTCATCCACGAACAGCAGCTCGCTAATCTGCTTCAACTGATGACGGCTGAGCACATCACTCACCGTTAGGGTACCGTCTGCGTTTGCTTGGACTTTCGTCAGCAGTTTAATTCTTAGATCGGAGTACAAGCCCTCGAACCTGGCCAGTTCGTCCGCACCCTGCACCTGATACCCCTGCGGTTCATACGGCGAATGTCCCCCTGCATAATAATGATTCATAAATGCGGTGAACAGATCATTACGCAAATCCTGATTGGTATTGTATGAAACGAAGACTCCAGTACGCCGGTCAGGCAGAATCCACAGCAGAGAGCTATAACCTAGAATGTCTCCGCCTTTGGAGATCACCTTCTCCCCTTTCGTCTGGGCCGGGATTACAGGCGATTCAAAGCCATAGGTCGTATCCGGCAAATCGGGATGAATAACCATCCGGTAGGAAGACATCGCCTTAACCGATTCCCCGGACAGGATTACCGTACCGTCAGCAGCCTTGCCGCCATTCAGAAAAGCTTCCATGAATAGCGCCATATCAGATGCGGTTGATAACATGCTGCCTTCAGGCCACTCCGCTGGAGAGAAGCCGTATAGCGGTATAGCGCTACCCTCCCCGTCATAGGAAGGCACGAGCCGGTCTGCCAATTCAGGAGTTACACTGAAGCTGCTTGAATTCATGCCAAGCGGCTTAAACAGATGGTTCTCCACATAGCTCCCGAAGGATTCTCCGCTTACCTGCTGCACGATATATCCCTGTAGTCTGGAAGCGAAATTATCGTACATGTAAGAGGCTCCCGGCTCGCGGACCACAGGAGGAAAGACATCATAGATGCTTTCCTTTAAAGAAACCGGCTTACGGGAAGTGTCATACAGATAGCTGGCGTCGGAAGGTTCGCGTACTTCAAAACCTGTCGTATGCGTCAACAGATGTTCTACCGTTACCGGAGTATCATAAGGATTCGTTAGCGTGTAGCCGTCCAGGTATGTTTCAATATTGTCCTGAAGTGAGATCTTCCCTTCATCGACCAGCTGCATAATGGCAGCTGCAGTGAATACCTTGGACACGGAGCCGATCCGAAACGTATCCCTGCTTGCATCTACCCCTGACTTCGCTGATTTGCCGGTTACCCCATACCCCTTAGAGATGAGGGTCTCCCCGTCCTGCACGACTGAGACCGCAGCAGCTCCGGCTTTCGCCTTAACATCCGCTCTGGCAAAAAAACCATCCAGAAACGCCTCGACTTCCTTCGCATCATGAGGGCCATTCTGTACATCTGCATCTGCAGCGGCAGCGCTGCTGAGTTCAGCATGCAGTTTGATGGAGGCTGGACTCACTGAAGATTCCGGCTGCTGAGCATAGGCACTTCCTGCATTAACACAACCCAGTATAAGCAGAGCGCTTAGAATGCCGGACTTGATACGGGTGTTATCCCTTTTGTTATTCCTTTTGATATTACCTTGTTTCAACTGCAGCCTCTCCCTAATGTCCTTAAATTTGGAGTTCCCAAGACGGAGTGAAGTGTCCGTTCCAGCCAACTCCTTCATTGTAGGGGGTCGGGTAAGCACTGTCGTGCGATTCAGCTGCTGATTAAGAGGCCTCATGTGACATTGTTGTCACTTGCAGGCTTCAAGCTCCGTGAGTCTCTCTCAAGAACTTCACAGATTGCTCAATGAATTCCTTCAGGACAACGGCATCAATATCGTCCAGCTTGTTTACGTATACACAGGCTTTGCCCGCCTTGTGCTTCCCCAGCCTCTGCAGCAGCTCTTCCCGCTGGGCATCACCCGCTGCAAAGTATAGGCTGATCTTCGCTTTTCTCGGCGAGAAGCCTACCAGCGGTGCATCCCCTTCATGCCCTGTTGCATACTTGTAGTGATACGTTCCGAAACCAATAATGCTCGGTCCCCACATTTTCGCCGGAAATCCGGTCGTTTCGCTGAAAATATCCAGCAGCTTGTACGCGTCCTCACGTTTCTTGAGGCTAGCAATTTGTTCGATGAACTCAATAACGCTGTTATCGGTTACTTTTGTTTTCTGCTCGTACATAAGTGGGTCGCTCCCTCATTAGTCCTTATTTCCCCACCACTATAGCATATACTTGGTACCCAGAACATATCATTAGGTCAACTTTGGTTATAAACAAACTCCACATTGCAGCATCCATTCTCTGGAAATATACTTAGAAGGTATCGTGCCGGAAGCGTTACCATGTAGAACGACACGAACAGGTGAGTCCATATGTAAGCGCTTATACAACACTCAACCTTGTAGGATGCTACTAAATTTAAGGAGGCTTAATTTATGCTGTACACTCCAGGCATTGCCGACTGCTCACCGGCAGAGGTAGGTTATGACGCTTCACGAATCGGCGTTTTGCACACCCATTTCCAGAATCTGATCGATGACAACAAGATCCAGGCTGCGTCTTACTGCGTTTCGAGATATGGCAAGACGTTTATGCATGGTGCCATTGGTCCGCTCTCTTACCGGGAAGACCAGACGGAACCGCTTTTATCGACAACCGCCCACAACATCGCATCTATCACCAAAGCCGTTACCTCAGTAGGCATATCCAAACTGGTCGAGGACGGATTTCTCCGGTTCGACACCCTTGTCGGCACGATCTTGGAGCCATTTAATGTGGGACCCTTCAGCAAAATCGATATCTACAGTCTTCTGACTCATACCTCAGGATTATTTCCCGACTGTGCGGACAACCTGATTCCGTATCACAAATCTTATTGGCAACTCATCGGAGAGTATTTCGATCAATACAAACCTGCGGATGGTGAGCCGGACTGGATCACAGCCGCACTGAGCTGCGGAGTTAATAAAAAGGTTGGCGAGGAGTGGCAATACTGCTCATTCGGCTTCTGTATCCTCGGTGAGATCATTAAGAAAGTCACAGGCATACCCGCTGAACAATACATAGAAGAGCAGATTCTGCAGCCGCTGGGGATGAAGGATACGATGTGGGAACCGACTCCGGAGCTGGCTGCACGCTTCATTATCAGAAACGAACAGTATGAAAAGCGGCTACATGACCTGATTCATGGTATTCAGCCTGAAGTCTCTCCAGCAGAAAGTCTGTGGGAAATGGTTTCCAGTACTGGTGGGGGCCTGGTCTCTACACCGGCTGACCTCATCCGGTTCGCCAATATGCTCCTGGGCATGGGAACGCTAGGTGATACACGGATCATCGGCCGTAAGGCAGTCGAGAAAATCACAACCCGTACTTTATACGGAGTGCCTGATTACTGCTGGGGAAACGATGTCAAAGACCGGAGCTATGGCATTGGTCTCGATATGAGAAGAGGTCCCGCCTTCCTCTACTCAGATTCCAGTTATTTTCATGAAGGTGCCGGAGCCTGCTGTATGGCTATTGACCCCACTGAGCAGCTTGCCGCGGTATGGTTCGTGCCTTTCACCGATGATAACTGGTACGCAGAGGCGTTGTTCAATGTGACCAATATTATCTGGTCTGGACTTATTTAATGAACCGCCTTACGCATAATTGGCTGATTTGCCGCTCAGTAGCAGAAGTAACCTACAAAGAATGGAGTGCCTACCGCACCCATTCCATGGTGTCCGTTATCGTCGGCCCCGTGTATTTCATGGTGCAATATTTCATCTGGACGGCGGTATATGGAGATCACGCTACCCTCGGTGGTATCGGTCTCCCCCAGATGATCCGCTACTTCGGCGCTACTGCACTTATCGGCTACCTGATTATGGATTTTGCCGACTGGAACCTGTCCATGCTTGTGCGCACCGGTAAGTTTCTCACCTTTCATCTGCGTCCGATTCATCACCGTTCCTTCGCCTTGTTCCAGAAGATCGGGCACCGCTTTCTCGGCTTCCTGTTTGAATTTGTGCCCTGCCTGCTGATCTTCATTTTTATTTTTGGAATTGATATGCGGCCGGCAAGCTTCCCATGGACATTACTGTCTGTGCTGCTTGCCTTTCTGATGAATTTCTATGTGAATTATGCAATTGGCCTGACTTCGTTTTGGCTTGTGCAGTCGGGCGGAATACGAAGCGCGTTTATGCTGGTGTCGGCTATTTTTTCAGGGGCGCTCATTCCGCTCGACTTCTTCCCGCACTGGCTTCAGGTGATCCAGTTCTTCCTGCCGTTCCAATACATCGCCTACATGCCGGCAATGGTATTCACCGGCCATTATTCGCTTGGCGGCCTTGAGCTGTCCATTCCGCAGGCTGTAGGCATGCAGGCTGTGGCTGTGCTAATTACCTTCGGACTTAACGAGGTCATCCGCCGCCAGGCTATGAAGCAATTCACTGCTGTCGGTGCGTGAATGCCCCGATGAAAGGACAGTTCTCAACATGAAACGGTATCTGGATGTTTATAAGCAGTGCATGTACTCCGCCGTTCAGTCGGCCGCGGCCTACCGGATGAATTTCATCGTCAGCAGTCTGATTACACTGGTTGGCAACATTCTCTTTCCGCTGGTAACCCTGCTTATTTACAGGGCTGGCACCAGCTTCCCCGGTTGGAGCTTGTATGAAGTATTGTTGATCCAGTCTGTATTCACCATGTCCAGCGGCCTCTCCAGCCTTATATTCGGCGGTGTTCTCTGGACTACCATGTCGCATGTCCGTGAAGGCAGCTTCGAGGTGATTCTGCTCAAACCGCTGAATCCGCTGTTTTTTATTGTGGCCACTACATTTTCTACCGAAAGTGTCGGCCTGTTTCTGGGCGGTGTTGCACTATTCATCTTCTCAGCTGCACATGTAGGCACCATTCCGTTCTTATCCTGGCTGCAGTTTGCCGGGATGTTCATCGCCGGGACGGCAGTCCTGGCCGGATTATCCCTGATGATGGCTGCAATGTCCTTCAAATGGGTGGGCAATTCGCGAATTTCTGAGCTTGCGGACAGTGTGCTGCATGTCGGCAAATATCCGCTGCCCGTATTCCCGAAGGCCGTGCAGGCTGTGGCCACGCTGATCATTCCTGTGGGGATGGTGGGCTTCCTGCCTGCTTCCGCTCTGCTGGGCCGGGTGCAGGCCAGTGATTTCGCGGCTATTGTGCCCTGCTTCTTATTTCTGGCGGCAGGCATATGGGTGTACCGGCATATGATCAGATTGTACGAGGGGGTTGGCGGGTAATGCCGGTTATTGATGTGAAGCATTTGACCAAGACATATACAACCTATAAGCGGGGCGCAGGCATGGGACAGACCTTCCGGAGCTTCTTCCAGCGCGAGGAAGTCGTGGTCAACGCTGTTAACGATATCAGCTTTGCCATTGGGCAGGGGGAAATCTGCGGTATTCTGGGTCCCAACGGAGCAGGTAAATCCACAGCGATCAAAATGCTCTGCGGCGCGCTGTATCCGACCCGCGGAGAAATTCAGGTGCTTGGATATTCCCCTGCCCGGGACAGGAAACATTATGTCGGCAAAATCGGGGCCGTCTTCGGCCAGAAATCCCAGCTGATCTGGGATATCCCGCCGATTGACAGCTTCAACATGAACAAGGCGATCTACGGAATCAGCACTCCGGATTTCAAGAATCGTCTGGACGAGCTGACGGAGCTGCTGGATATTGCCCATGTGATCGAAAAGCCTACCCGCGTGCTCTCTCTCGGCGAGCGCATGAAATGTGAATTCGTCATGGCGATGCTGCACGGTCCGGATATTCTGTTCCTCGATGAGCCGACCATTGGACTCGATGTGATCGCCAAGGTCAAAATCCGTGAATTCATCCAGCAGATGAATAAGAAGCAGAATATGACCTGTATCCTGACCACCCATGATCTTGAGGATGTGGAGGAGCTTGCCCACCGGGTGATTGTCATTAACCATGGGGAGAAGGTATTTGATGATTCGCTTCAACAGCTGAAGCTTTTCCTGGGGGAGAAGAAACAGGTTAGTTTTACTTTTGTAGAATCTGCACAGGACACTGACTTCGACAACACCTACACCAAGGTCATCGAACGGCCGTCTGACTTTCAGATTACGCTTGAAGTGGATACAGCACGGATTTCTATCAGTGACTTCATCGAGAATATCTCCCGGAAGCACCGCTTCTCCGACATCTCGGTCAAGGAGCTGCCCATTCAGCAGGTTGTCATGAATATCTATGAGAATGAAGGTGGGATTAACGCCTGAGTGTTACATTTACAAAAGCGCAGCTTCTTAGAATATCGAATTTTGTTGGTGAACACATGGCTTATGTATTGCGAATATAAAACAGCCCTTCCCCGTCAGCAGACGGACAGGAAGGGCTGTTTTTGTATTGATTATTCTGCTGTGTGATCCACCGATGCCGCTTGGATATTGCCGAATGCCCAGTACTGCGCAGGGACGTCGGACCATCGCGGTGCCGCGCTTGTCAGCGGAGTGATGCCCAGGGCACGGTTGACGATGGTTACGGCCTCCGCACGGGTTAACGTTTGGTTCGGACGGAAGGTTCCATCCTCGTAACCGGTGATCACGCCCGCTTTGGCCGTCATTTCAACGGCTGCCTGTGCCCAGTGGCCGGCAATATCGCTGAAGCTGACTGCATTCCCCTGACCGTTAGTAACCAGACGGGACAGAATTGTCGCCATTTCGGCTCTGGTGATCGTTTGGTTTGGTTTGAAGCTGCCGTCAGCGTAACCTTTCATAATACCGCTTCTGCTCACCAGATTAATTGCATTTGTTGCCCAGTGGCCGGCAGCAAGATCTGTGTATGCAGCGCCGGAAGTACTGGCTGACGGGTTGAAGGTACGGGCAATGATGCTGGCCATCTCTGCACGGGTAATGCTCTTGCCCGGCCGGAAGGTGCCGTCAGTGTAACCCGTCATATAAGCCTTCACTTGTACCGCAGGATCTTGTGCAAGAACCACTGTAAATGTACTGAATTTATTGACATTAAATTGAATCCCGGACTTGCCGGTTTGGCCGAAGGGTACAATTTCACCCCTAACCAGTTCTTTGGTGCCGTCGCTGTGCTCAATGAAGACCGCCAGTGCCTTCAGCTGTTCTGCAGTTAACGAAGTGTTGTTAATCGGCAACACCAGCGTCACCGGACGGCTCTGCAGATTGGTATCAATCGTTACCGGACGGCCTACCAGCGTCACCGCCCCACCGCCGGATAGACTTTGAACCTGTGCTTTTGCACGCGCTCCAGCATCTGCACTCTGCTGCTGCGTTTTTAAGGGTACCAGGTTGAAGTAAATATCTGTACCAAACCCAACCAGAGAGCTTCCCGGCACCTTCACTTCAGCATTAACCGTGAAGATGTCCAGACTGATTTGATTATCGGCAAATTCCTTGCTGGAAGCGGCTGGAATCGTCAGTCTAGTTTCCGCAACCTCATCATTGGCATCAGGAACGATGATTCTGGCAATATTGGAACCAGCCGCCTTAAGCTCATTAATCGCTCTGAGCGCTTGATCTAATGCGAACGTAATAACATCACTTTTCACACCATTTGCATCCTTCGTGCGGCTAACGACAACGGAGGATACGTTGGAGCCTTGGGTTGAGCCGTTCTCAACATTTAGATTAATGGTTTCGGTCTGTGTGCCCGGCGTCGGTATTGCTGCAGGAGCCGCTCCTCCGGAACCTCCAGAACCCGATGCGGGAGGATCAGTTGGCGTGACGGGTACAGGAACGGTTGAGAAGTTCCAGACGGTTTTATCCGCAATCCCCGCAAAGCTGTTCCCTGACTCATCAGTAAATGCACCCGGGTGAATCAATACATAATAGCTGCCGCCCTGCTTCAATAGACCGCCTGTATTAATGCTGATGGTAGCATTCATAATGGTGACAAGCGCCAGATTACCCGCTTTAATCGTCGTTACGATCATATCATCCGCCGCATTCACAAGTTCAATATTGGCATCCCCGGCTAATACATTCTCGTTAAAGGTCAATGAGAGCGCAGCGGATGTGGATACTTGGGTCGCATTGTCTACCGGACTATAGGCTGTCACCAGCGGCGCTGCTGTATCAGGCCCGCTTGCTGTCACAAACCGCCAGGCTGTGATGCCTGCAATACCGGCAAAGCTGTTGCCTGCGTTATCTTTAAATGCGCCTTCTGTAATCCGGACAAAGTAGCTTGTACCATGCTCCAGATTGTCAGCCGGATTAATAGTTACAATATTATTCTGAATCGTTACGATGTCTGATGTGACGGGAATCGTCACTATCGGATGAATCTCATCTGTGCTTTTGAAAATCTCAATGCTGCCTTCCGCTTTCTTTACATTCTCGCTGAAGGTAAGAACCAGATTAGCGCCAAGAGCTACTTCCGTTGCCCAAGGCTCCGGAGAATACGTGCTCACCGTTGGTGAGGTTCTATCTGGTACACCGGTTGTTGTAAAGTTCCATACTCCGCTGCCGGTGATGCCAGCATAGCTGTTGCCTGCAGTATCTTGGAACGCCCCGGTTCCAATCCGTACATAGTAACTTGTACTATACTTCAGATCGTCAGCCGGATTAATCGTCACTACATGATTATGGGTGGTTACATTTCCGGAAGCAGCGGGAATTGTAGCTACCTGGGCATTATTCGCACTATTGTAGATCACAATGTTACCTTCCCCTGCCGTTACATTCTCGCTGAAGGTAAGGGTAAGATTGGCGTCAATCCCCACTTCCGTTGCCCCAGGCTCAGGCGAAAACGCGGTTACTGTTGGTGCTGTCGTATCTGGCGCAGCAACTGTTGTGAACTGCCAGGTTGTGCTGTCAGAGATACCTGCAAAGTAGTTGCCCGATGTATCTGTGAATGCATCGTCCGTGATCTGAACAAAGTAACTTGTTCCATACTCCAGATTGTCTGCCGGATTAACCGTCACTACTTCATTCAGGATGGTCAGGTCACTGGCAGAAATCGTAGCTACCGACTTGTCTGACGCACTGTTGTAGATCACAATGCTGCCTTCACCCGCCGCTACATTCTCGCTGAAGGTAAGCACAAGATCGGCCTCAACGCCTACACCTGTTGCACCGCTAGCAGGTAAATACGCGCTTACGGTTGGTGCAGCCGTATCCGGTTCACCTGTTGTTGTGAAACGCCAGGTTGTGCTGTTCTCGATGCCAGCATAATTGTTGCCGGCCGTATCTTTGAATGCCCCGGGCCCGATCTTCACAAAGTAGCTTGTGCTGTAGCCCAGCTCATCCTCCGGATTGATCGTTACCACATTGCCTTGGACCGTTACAATTTCGGAAGTCACAGGAATGGTCACAGCCGGGGTATTGCTATTCGCACTGTTATAGATTTCAATACTGCCTTCTGCTTTGGTTACATTCTCACTGAAGGTAAGGGTCAGGTTCGCACCAGCGGCAACCTCCGTTGCTCTATCCTCAGGCGAATAAGAGCTCATCACCGGTGGTGTAGTATCCGGCGCCTCGGCTGTTGTAAACTGCCAGGTCTCGCTGTCCATGATTCCGGCATAATAGTTGCCTGCCGGATCAATGAATGAACCATCTCCAATATTCACAAAGTAGCTTGTACTGTATACTAAATCATCAGCAGGATTAATTGTTACCACCTTATCAAGAATCGTTACATAGTCAGAATTAACTGGAATCACCGCTACCGGAACAATGTCATCCGCGCTTTTGTAAATCTCAATATTACCGCTCTCCTTCGTTACATCCTCGCTGAATGTAAGCGTCAGATCCGTGTCAATGGCTACTCCCGTTTCTCCCTTATCAGGAGAATAAGTAGTTACAGTTGGAGCAGTTTCATCCAGCTCGGCTACTGTCGTAAAGCTCCAGTCATCACCTTCAATCGCTACATTCCCACTTTCACTCTCGTTGTAGAACGTATCGCTGTCAATTGTGACTGCATATTTAGTCCCTTTATCCAAATCCTTTTCCGGATTAACCGTTACAGTATTATTCTGTACGGTTACCCTGATGCTGTCGTCCACCGGGATGGTTTCAACCGGAGCTGACATGTCCGAAGCTTTGTAAATGTTAATGTTACCACTGGCTGCCATCACCTTCTGATTGAATGTCAGAACCAGCTCAGCATCGATGGCTATATCTTTCTCAGATATCTCCGGAGACTGACTTATAACCCGCGGAATGTTGAGAACCGGATAGGAAACAATCATCACGCCGAGGTCACCGACTGCGATAAAACGATCTTGCCCGGCAATAAACCCGATGCCATTAAGTTTTTTAGTCGTGCCTGTAGTCTCAGGGTGCCAAGTCTGGCTTGGATCAGCGGTATAGTAGACATTCCCGCTGTCTCCCGTTGCCATAAATACGCCGCTGCCGGATGCAACTCCATTCAGATTCACTTGTCCGTCAATGGTTCTGACCGACCATCTCGAGCTATCCGCAGAGATTACGACCGTTCCGGACGCGCCGACCGCCACGAATAGACCGCTGCCGTAGCTGATGCCGTTCAACAATTTACCACTCGTTTTGGAATCTTCCGATTTCCACTCCGCTCCATTCGAAGAAGTTACGATGGTACCGCCAGCACCTACAGCCACGTATTTGCCGTTGCCATAGGTAACAGCATTTAAGTGATTCAAGGTCTTACTATCGGAGATCCTCGCCCAGTTGACTCCGTCTGAAGACACTACAATTTTCCCGCTATTGCCTACTGCAACAAAAAGGCCGCTGCCGTAAACAATACCATTAAGCGTAATCGTGTCCACCGAGGTTCCGGCTGCCCAACTAGTACCGTTGTTGCTGGAGGTCAGGATTTGGCCGTTCGAGCCGACCGTTACGAACTTGCTGTTGCCGTAAGCAATGCCGTTAATAGCATTAGTAGTGCCGCTAGCAACCTTCGACCAGACCTTACCGTCGGTGGAAGTGCCGATCAATCCATCCGTACCAACGGTAATATAGGTATTATTGGCGTAAGTTACCGTCTTCAGTGCACTGGAGGTGGGGGAGCTGAATTTTTCCCAGCTGCTCGTTCCGCCAGTACTCGCTGTCGCGAAAAATACAGAACCCTCTGAGCCAACGATAAAATAACCAAAATCGGTAGCCTTAATCTTCATCAGATTATCCGTAGTTCCGGCTACTGAAACTGAACTGCTCCAACCGCTCGTTCCGGTGGCTGAATATATCAGTTTGCCTGCATCGCCGGCAATGAAAAATCTGTTGTTTCTATAAGATACAGTATTGAAATCTTCTGTAAGAACGCTTGTCCCCTTTGTCCATGTACCCAAAGTGTTCGAGGCGCTTAATATTTCCCCATCTGCTCCGGCCGCAACAAACACATTGCCGCCATAGCCGATGCCGTTCAAATCATTAGTAGAACCGGAGGTCTGCGGCGTCCAGACCAGCCCATCCGAAGAGTTAATAATTTCCCCGCCATCGCCAACAGCTACAAACTTGCTGTCACCATAAGCAATAGCGTTAAGATCCACACTAACCCCTGAGGTTGATGCAGCCCAAGTGATGCCGCCATCGCTGGACGTAATTATTTTGCCTGAATCGCCGACTGCGACTAAACTGCTGCCGCTGTAAACAACTGCGTTCAAGTTTTCAGATATGCTTTCAGCTATGCCTGTAGTCTGAGTGGTCCAGGATGTACCATCTGTAGACGTTATGACGGTTCCCTTGTCGCCTACAGCAACAAATTTGGCGTTAGCCCCTGAGCCTATATTAATAATATCGTTCAAGTCATTAACTACACCTGAATTACGGATCGCCCAGGTCGTGTAGTTGCTGAACGTACCCACGCTTCCTCCTTCACCTACCACAACGACTGTATTTGCGCCTATAGTTACTCCATTTACTTTGTTGCCGCTTGGCAGCGGGCTGAGGTTCTCCCAGCTTACCGGAGCTGTATTCTCCGTACCTGCAGATGCGGGCAATGCTCCTGTCACAAATAAACAGATTACGAGTAACAACGCGAAATACTTCTTCAATCCCCTGCTCATTAACAATGTATCGCTCCCCCTTATTCATTCATCATTTTCCGTCCGCTGTATAGCAAGCTTTGCTGCAGTTTGTATACGCTCCCTTAGCTCCCGCATTCTCCCTTCATCTTGCGTATCCGCGGACAAAAAACAATTAAAAGCTAAATAGAAATTTTCATATCTGCGGTCCATTCTATCAGACAGCTCTAAACAAACTCTTAACAATTCTCGACAAAAACCGCTTCATCAGGTCCTACATACGGGTAATTTCTCAAAAAAACGAAAAAACCCTGTCCCCCCTCAAAAAAATGTCTAAAACAAAAAAACGCAAGGAGCTTTCGCTCACATGCGCAATTTTTATCGTACATCAAATATCCCTGTTAAACGTAAGGCTGAATTAGCTCCTGTTTTTCATGTCTGAACCACTGGCTGCATCCATATTCTCTTCTCCGAGTCCGTACCGTTCCTGATAATAGCTGGGTGTACATCCTGCGTATTTCTTGAAGATTGCAATAAAATATTTGTAATCCTTATAGCCTACATCTGCTGCAATGGCATACACCTTATCCTCACCGCTGCGCAGCAGATCCATCGCTTTCTGGATGCGGTAACGGTTCAGGAAATCATTGAAGGTATAGGTCGTTTCGCTTTTGAACTTCTGATTCAAATAGGTAGCACTAACGCCTAGGCTCTCCACCAGATCCTTGATCCCGATTTTCTCTGCATAATGCTCCTGGACATACCGGATCATCCTGGACACGTAACGGGAGGACTTGCCGGGAAGCTTAACGATGGATGCCTGGAGAGCTTCCCCGTTTCCGCCACCCGAGGTCAGCATTGCTGTGTATTGCCGCTTCATTTCCAGCTGGCTTTTGGCCCGCTCCAGTGCAGCTAATAACTGTTCCTGCTCCAGCGGCTTCAGCAGATACTCGGTAACCCCCAGCCGGATGGCGTCCTTAGCCAGCCTGAATTCATCATACCCAGACAGGATGATATAGCTGCAATCTGCTTCCTCCACACTCTGTTCAATCATGGAAATCCCATCTATAAGCGGCATATTGACATCAACGATCACGATATCGGGGCGCAGATCCGCAATCTGGCGGAGCCCTTCCTCACCGTTCTCCGCTTCACCCACAACCACGCAGCCGGCTCCCATCCAATCAAATGTAAAGCGTAGCCCTTTGCGGATCATCTCTTCATCCTCGACCAGCAGCACCTTGAACATCCGTCTCCTCCTTCCGGAATGGCAATCTAAATGTAACGGCTGTGCCTTCCCCCTGAGTGCTGTCAATCTGAATACCGTAACGTTCCCCATACATCAGCACAAGCCGCCGATGCAGATTATGCAGGCCGATATGCGGGGCCCGGTTATCCTGCGACCTCATAATAGCACGCACTTCCTCCAGCCGGTCCCTGCTCATTCCTCCGGCATCGTCCCTTACCTCGATGATCAAATCCGTTCCGTCTACCCAGCCAACTACTGTAACCGCTACAGATTGGCGCTGGCGGTAGCCGTATTTAATTGTATTCTCAATTACCGGCTGCAGCATCAGTCTGGGGACAAGTGCCGTCCGGGCCGTTTGATCCACCTCTTCCCTATAGTGGAGCCTGTCTTTGAAGCGTATCTGCTGCAGCTTCATGTAGCCTGCAATATACTCCAGATCATCCCCAAGCACGACATGGTCGCGCTCATTGCCTATACTGTAGCGCAGATGCCGGGATAGTGTAAGCACCATATCCTGGGCAAGCTTATTGTCCACGACAATGGCGTAACGGAGCGTCTCCAGTACATTGAATATAAAATGCGGATGAAACTGCGACTGCAAATGCTTCACTTCAATCACTCTGCGCAGATCGGACAGTTCGATGTTCTGGGTGATCAGCTCATTCAGACGCTGTAGCATTTGATTGTATTGGCTCGCCAGTGTCTCGAACTCATCACCCGTCCCTATGTAAACATAGGAATCCATATTGCCGGACTGGAGCTCTCTGACGGCATAGATCAGCTTGTCTATAGCCCTCGACTGGCGTGTAGAGATAATGCGGGCAGAATATTGAATGACAATCCAGAGCAGCACACTGGCCATTGCAAAAAATACCGCCAGAGACCAATAGGCGCTGCGATTCCCTTCAGCGGCACTTAAAGTATAAACACGCCATTGCGACAGCGGTATGTATGTTTCTTTACTGTAGTACTTTCCTTTATCAATCCATACGTATCCCTTAGAATCACTGGCCAGGCTGTATTTGTTCATCAGCCCCTGGGTCAGATTATTTGTAGTAGCAATGATGGTCCGGTAAGGGTCGGTTACCACGGCGATTTCGTTGTTCTGCACGAAGATCAGCTTCTGCAGATCCAGCTCGTACAGCTGGTAGATCAGATAACCTAGCACAACTCCGCCTTCACGTATTTCTCTGGCAAACGAATATGCTGTGTAGCGGTCATGCGAGAAGCGGATATGGTTAGTCTCGGCTAACTCCTCCAGACCTTGATTATGCATCCGCCGGGCAATCGCCTGCAGTGCAAGATCAGAGGGTTCGGAGTTATAGTTGGCAGACGATGCCATGATATTTCCGTCCGCACTTATGATATACATGATGCTCTTCACCTGCTGGCGGTTATTGAAGTCATAGAACCGCTCAAATACCTCCGGGCCTTGAGTCCGTGATCCTGTAAATGCAACAACAGAATCCAGCGTTGCTGCTTCATTCATTTCCTTAACGTAAGAGCTGTAGACTTCCTCCATCGCCGATTTGATTTTTTTACCCGCATCCGTTGTCTGGTTGATTAGCAGAAACCGCGAATTGATCATCATAAATATCAGGAACAGCACAAATAGAATGGAAATCGGCACAAGGGTGTGCAGCAGAAACAGCCTGCGCAGCGAATCCTTGAAGCTCCTTTTAGCCATTGTGCCTCCCCCTCTCATTAGTCCTACTATCATACACGGGCAGCCGGAATCGGGATACCTTGCAAAATATCGGCAAAAGCCTGATAGACAAAAGCCGGTACCGCTTACGCGGAACCGGTCTTCAATCACATGGTTACTTCTTTTTTACCGGAGAGCTTGAAGAACAGCAGCAGTGAAACCACAGTGATCGCCGTCAGCAGCGTCGATAAGGCAGCAGCAACCCCATAATTGCCGCGGATAACCTCGGTGTACACAGCAACTGTCATCGTCCGGGTATTCCCTGTATACAGAATAATAGAGGTGCTAAGCTCCGTAATAATGCTGATCCAGCTGATGATCGCCCCGGCGAATACACCGGAAATCATCATCGGCACGGTAATCTTGAAGAAGGTCCGCATGGTGGATGCCCCCAGACTGATCGCCGCCTCTTCAATACTGTCGTTCACCTGATGGAGCACGGCGGCACTGGAGCGGATCGTGTATGGCAGCCGCCGGATCACAAAAGCAGCAATCAGAATGACAGAAGTACCACTCAGTACCAGTGGTTCCTTATTGAAGGTAACCAGCAGCGCGATCCCCAGAATGGAGCCAGGTACAATGTAAGGCAGCATCGTGAAGGTATCCAGGACATGGGCAACCGCTCCTTTGCGCTTCACCGTGACATAAGCGATCAGTACCGCAGCCAGCGTAATAATGACAATCGTGATACTGGCCATCATGAAGGTGTTATAAATGGAATCTCCTACTTTGGAAAAGGCCGCGCGGTAGCTGTCCAGGGAGTAACCGTCGACGAATATTTTGCCCGAGGTCTTCAGGAAGGAAGTATAAGCAACATAGACTTGAGGCATCAGAGCCAATAACGTGAACAGATATACGTAGGCATGTGCCGCCAGATTGGCGATTCCCTTCAGCTTTTTCGGTTCAATCGGGTTCAAGGCACTCATACTGTAGGATTTCCGGTTCGCAACGTACTTCTGCAGCAGAAACACGGTGATTGCGAACAATACTACAATTACACTGATCGCTGCAGCAAAGCCGTCATCTCCCCCAACCTCACTGATAAATTCATTGAAGATTAGCACAGGTACAGTTCGGTACCCTTCGCCAATCAGCATCGGTGTGCCGAAATCCGCGAACGCCCGCATGAAGACCAGCAATCCTCCGGCCAGCAGCGTAGGCGTAATCAGCGGCACGAGTATTTTCCACATTTTACGCAGACCCGTACAATTCATGCTCTCCGCTGCTTCCATCAGGGAGTTGTCCACATTCTTCAGCGCCCCTGATACGTACATGAAGATGAGCGGAGACAACTGGAGCGTCAGCACCAGCAGAATGCCGGAGAAGCCGTAAATGTCAGGCATACTGAAGCCGAATACAGTGGACATGAATTTAGTGATCACCCCGCTGCGTCCCAGCAGCAGAATCCAGGCATACGCGCCGATAAACGGAGCGGACATGGACGAGATTAAGATCAGAATGCGCACTGTAGCGCTGCCTTTGATTCTGGCAATGGTCATAATGTAGGCCAGCGGTCCGGCGACCAGGATAGACAGCAGCGTAACACTTACAGTCACCTTAATGCTGTTCCATACAGCGTTCATATAGTAGGCCTTGCTGAAAAATTTATGGAAGTAGGCAAGTGAGAACTCGCCGGTTGTCCCGTCAAAGAAGCTTTTAATCAGCAGCATGAATAGAGGCAAGGCCAGAAACACCAGATATCCGGCAAAAATAATGAAGGTAATCAGCGACCAGATGTCCCAGCGCTTCATGCGGCCGCTCATGAGCCTAGCCCCCGGTTCAGATTACGTTCCCCGGACGCATCATAGACATTGACCGTTCCCGGAAGTATAGCGAGAGCAACCTTCCGGCCAATATCCACCACTTCAGTGGAAGCCGACTGCTGGATGATTTCCACTTCCTGTCCATTCTCAAGCGCTACGACCAGATGCGTATTGAGTCCCAGAAAAACATTGTTCACAACTGTCCCGGCAAGGCCTGTACCGTCCTCTGACAGCACAAATTCCTCCGGCCGGACTGAAATTTTAACCTCCGATGCTCCAGCAGACTTTAATTCTGCCGGCAGCCCCGGCACCGCCAGTAAGTAGCTGCTGCCAATACGAAGAACCGCATCGCCTTCAGCTCCATTCTCCAGCTTCGCCTCAATTACATTGGTCCGTCCGATGAATGTAGCGACGAACAGATTGGCGGGGCGCTGATAAATATCCCGTGGTGTTCCCACCTGCTGGATGATGCCGGACTTCATAACCGCGATCCGGTCGGATACTGCCATCGCCTCTTCCTGATCATGCGTTACGTATACCGTAGTAATTCCTACCTCGCGCTGAATCCGCTTAATGGCATTGCGCATATCCACTCGCAGCTGGGCATCCAGATTAGAGAGCGGCTCATCCATCAGCAGCACATCAGGATTAATAACGATGGCCCGCGCCAGCGCTACACGCTGCTGCTGACCGCCTGACAAATTCTTAGGCATTCTGTTTTTGTATACCTCAATCTGCACCGTATCCAGAATCTCCTCCACTCTTCGCTGCAACTCTCCTTTGCCCACTTTACGGTTCTGCAGCCCGAACGCAACATTCTCGGATACGCTTAAATGCGGAAAGATCGCATAATTCTGAAATACCATTCCGATATTCCGTTTGCCCGGTGGAACGTTATTCATCACTTTATCATTGAAGCCGAGATCCCCGCCTTCAATACTGTTAAAGCCGGCCACCATCCGCAGCAGTGTCGTCTTCCCGCAGCCTGAAGGACCCAAAAGGGTGAAGAACTCACCCTTTTGAATATCCAAAGACAGCTCGGGGATAACGGTAGTATCGCCATATTTTTTGACAATGTCCTTGAAGGATATCGCAACGCTCATGTTATTCACCCGCCTTCTCTCTGATTTACGGTTCTGGTCATGAATTATTCAGCAATATTGGTAAACAGCTCAGTATAACGCTCCACAATAGCTGCCTTATTCTCTGCAACGTAGGCTACGTCCTCATCAATCACCTTGATTTGGTCTATCGGTGTCATGAAGTCTCCGATCGCAGCATCGGTGCGCAGCGGACGGTTGGTCGTTTCTTGTCCTAGCGCATCCTGACCTTCTTTGGAGATCAGGAAGTCGATGAACTTGCGGGCGTTCTCCTGATTCTGAGAACCCTTAACAACGCCGGCTACCGCATCGAGGAACACCGTTCCCTCTTCCGGATATACCACCTTTACCGGCGCACCGTCTTTTACGTAGCTGACTGCCGGATCTTCGTAGGTTAACGCCACTACGTATTCACCATCAGCAACACTTTTGTGCGCTTTGCTGGACCCTCCTGCAATTTTCCCATCCAAATTCTCCAGTAGCTTGGCTACATAATCCCAGCCTGCATCAGAGGTATAATCTCCGCCCATAGCTCTAAGCATATTGGTCAACTGAGCGAACGCCGAGCTGGAGTTGGCCGGGTCCGCCATCGCGATCTTGCCCTTCAGCTCCGGATTGAGCAGATCCTCATAACCGTTAATTTCAATATCACCTGCGAGATTCGTGTTTACTAGCAGCACACTTCCGTCCGATACGTAAGAGGTCATGATGCCAGTCGTATTGGTGTGACCTTCTAATAGGTCCTTATCATTAGGTGAGACATATTCCCCGAACAAATCCGCATTATCGTTAAACAGTGCATAAGCTCCGCCGAACATGACGTCAGCATACGGGTTGGTTTTCTCTGACTGAATCCGTTTGATCAGCTCGCCGCTGCCTGCCGATACCAGCTCCACTGTAACGCCAGTCTGCTTCTCGAATGCCGGGATAAGTGCATTAATCATTGCTTCACTGTTCGGGGTATAGACTACCAGTTTGTTCGAGCTGCCGCCTGAAGCATCTTCATCCGCTTTGTTTCCTCCGCATGCCGAGAGCACAACCACCATCATTGTCATAATAAGTGACACCGTTAACCACTTTTTCATTTCCTCTTCACCCCTTGTCTGGTTATAGGTCTATTTTATCAGCTTGAAATTTCATTAAAATCCTATTATTCGACAAAATCATCTAAAATCCACAACTAAAACAAATGGTCATGTCATATAACGTAACATAAAATACATAAATTGGATCTTTGGTTGTCTTTAACATTTTTCCCGCAGTTAATATCCTTAGACACGGGAGGTGGACTCGTACTTCATTTCATTCCAATCAAAAAACCCTGGAAGTAATCCCAGGGCTGATTGCAAATTCATTTGTGTAGTCCGACTCTTGTCCAAAGGATGCGGTCTATTTCTGCCCGTAGCACCTAAAAGCCTCCGCCCTTAAAAGCGGCTATTGCTCAGAGAGTCGTGTTGACGCACGGCTCTCTTTGCATACTAAATATAAAGTCAAGCGCTCATGTATCGTATGCAGTACAAAACCTGCATTGAGGATTTCGCGCACTACATGCCGCCAAGTTATTCATCTTCGTCCTCATATTCTTCTTCGTCTCCGAAACCTCCATATTGATTAGGCACCTCTCCGTTACTCTCCATAATCATCGGTAATTTCTGACCCGGACTCACCTCTATAGTTCCCAGATACTGAACAATAAAATGCCATTCATCACCGTAGTCGAATAAGAGTAACATCTTTTGTTTAGGAGTATGGAATACTTTATTGATTTTTGCCCTGTTCACGCCGGGGAACTTCGTCTTCTCACCGATATCGGCAAACAGCTCGTAGCCTTTTTCAGAGCGTGTCCAGTTTTTGATATTATCATAGAAGCCAAAGGCGTGATCCAGATCAAAATCAAAGGCTTCAATCGAAATTTCCGCCAGAGCATACAATGAGTCTTCGGCAGCAATAACTATATTACGGAAAGGCCGTCCACGAACCGCAACGTTCCTATCGCTTAAAGTCACTTTAAAAGATTGTGCTTGATTATTCTTCATCGTTGTTCACTCCTATACTAAACTACTAAATTCATTGTAAATAATCAACCGTGCTCTCCCAACATTCCCCATATTCTGCTATGCTAATATAAACCCAAAGAAGAAGATGCAGGAGGCGCGAACTTGAATGGATGCATTTCAATATGAGCTTACTTCAGAGACTACGATTAATCTGAAATATGAGTATGGAGGCGAGTACTTCACGTTCAGCTTGTACCGGGATGACAGAGGCTGGGTGCTTCACCCCTTTGACGGCATTCTGCTGAGGAATCCGGCAATGTGCTCTCTTGTCGCCCAAGAGCTGTTCAAGCACAAGCCTTTTCAGGTCATGCTGGCAAAAGAGGGAATTCTTTTCACCGATATACGTTCCACTGTTAACCTCGATAACGTGAACACTCCGGTTGCCGCGCGCAATGAGCGGGAGTCCTACGATAACCCGGCTGATGACCTGATGGAATTTGTTCAGCAGCACTCGGTGGAAGAGGTCATTGATTACGAATGTAGTCTTGTCGAGAACCGCATCTCCTTTTATAGAGAAATCCTGCAGCGGATGTTCATGGACAATCTGGGCCCCTCGGATCCGGAGTTCCAAAAGGTGCAGGATATTGTACGTATCTACGAACATTCTTTAGACAGGTTATCCAGTCTGAACGGTCCGAATCTTGATGCCGGAAGACGCGACAGATTCTAAGCTCCTTCACGTATTCATTCAATTCTACTAATCTTCTGAAAGGCAGGTTCCAATGACCGTTGAACTGATAAAGGGACAAAAATGCAACTTAACAAAAGATACGCCTCTCCTTACCCGTATCATCGTCGGAATGGGCTGGCACAATACGGGCTCTGCGGTTGAGGTTGATTTTTCCGCCTTTTTGCTTACGCCATCCCAGAGCGTCTCAAAAGATGAGGACCTTATTTTTTATGGCAACGCTTCTACTCCGGACCAGTCTGTAAGTGTATTGCAGTCTGATAAAAAAACTTACGCAGGGTTAACCGACAACACACAAATCGCTGTCAGTCTCAGTAAGATTCCCGCAGAATACGAGCGGATTGCATTTGCACTAACGATTTATGAGGCTGAGAAGCGGCAGCATAGCTTCTCGCTGCTGGATGATGCCTATTTACGGATCATCAACGCTGCTGATGGAACTGAGCTTCTCCGCTACAGGCTGGGTAAAGCGTTCACTGTAGAGACCGCAATTGTAGCCGGAGAAATCTACAGATACCAGAATGAATGGAAATTCAGCGCAGTAGGTTCCGGATATGCAGGCGGCTTAGCTGCCTTATGCCAAAGTTATGGGATTCGGATCAATGACATTCTGCCGTCTGTTCAGCCCGCCAGCCGGGTCGTTCAGCCGCAGCAGTCTCCCCTTATTCTCCCGGAGCTGAGGTCACGGCCGAAACCAGCGGGTCATTTGCCTCCTTCTTCACCAGCTTCACCTCCAGCATCGCCAGCATCACCTCCAGCCCCACCTTTAAATCCGGGTTCCCATCTGCTTAAGCAACGCGGGGAGCGGATCAATCTGCAGAAAGGGGCAGGATCACTAGGCGAGATCCTGATTAACCTGAACTGGGTGCAGACCCAATCATCCGGCTGGTTCGGCAGCAAAGGCATCGATCTTGATCTCGGTTGTCTGTTTGAATTGAAAAATGGGCTGAAGGGCTCTGTCCAGGCACTCGGTGAGTCCTTCGGCAGCTTGAACAGGCCACCCTACATCTCCCTGGATGGGGATGACCGCACCGGATCGATCGCCACAGGTGAGAATCTGCGGATCAACGGCCATTATCTTTCCGAGATCAGCCGGATTGTTGTCTTTGCCTTTATCTATGAGGGAATCACGAACTGGTCGCAGGCTGACGCCCGTGTGACTATCAGGCAGCAGAACGGACCTGAGATCGAAGTCCGGCTGGATGAGCACAACAATAATAAGGGAATGTGTGCCATCGCCATGATTCGTAATCAGCAGGATGAGACCTTCAGCGTGGAGCGGCTTGTAGAATATTTCGCCGGACATGAGGAATTGGATCAGCACTATAACTGGAATCTGAGATGGGAAGCCGGGAGTAAATAGAGCGTTAATCGGATGCCCCGTTTTTCCACTCCAACACTCCAACTGTCTAAGAACATCAAAAGAACGGCAGCTCTGCCGTTCTTGGGGACCATCAAGCCTTTTTAATCCCAGGCCTAATCTGTATATCTCGCCATCGTATATGTACTGTAATATTTCCCGTCTGACAGGATACGGTCCTTCTTCAATATACCTTCGACTTCAAAACCAAGGCTCTTGTACAAGCGGATCGCCTTCTCATTGGTTTCCAGAACGCCGCTTAGAATGATTTTGGTTATTCCGTTTGCGTCAGCCCAGGAAATGGATGCTTGCAAAAGGTTTGCGCCCACTCCGAAGCCCCAATATTGTTTCAAAACTCCTACTCCAAATTCCACTTTGTGCTTAAACCGCTGCAGATCATGTCCTTCACACCGGGAATAACCAATGATTCTGCCGTTCGCTTCCGTAACCAGGCATATATTCCGCGGATGGTTCATGTCCCTCCCGATGATTTCTTCAAATCCGGCTTCATCAATAAAAGCCTCTCCCGGCACCCGGTCCATATGCTCGGTCTCCCCGTCAATCTGAAGCCTTAACCCGGACAGACCCTTCGCGTCTGTCTTAACTGCTGAGCGGATCGTGTAATTCAGACCTTTCACCTTGTATTCCTGCTTGGTAATGATCATGGCTTATATTCCTTTCTTAAAAGAATCAATGACTAGCCGTGAAGAATATACTGCGTGGAAACTCTCCTAGAGTAAAGGGCTAGTGCAACCCAGCCCTTCTTCATCAAACATGAGTTTAATATATAGACGAATACATACTATTTGATTTCCGTCTACTAATGAAAACAGCAAAAAAACGGCATCTCTGCCGTTTCTTCTGTGATGGACTCTCAGGGGCTCGAACCCTGGACAAATAGATTAAGAGTCTACTGCTCTACCAACTGAGCTAAGAGTCCGTAGTATGGTGGAGAATAGGGGGCTCGAACCCCTGACCTCATCGCTGCCAGCGATGCGCTCTCCCAGCTGAGCTAATTCCCCATACGCTTGATTTCGAATCACATTATGTATTCTGAAATCCATTTTGAGCGGTTCACTCAAGTCGCTTTCAAGTTGTTATGTTTCGTAGGCGACTTCTATATAATACAGAAATTCGGGATCAGTGTCAACACTTTTATAAAATTAATTAATTTCTATACAGAAGCGCTTCTCACAGAGGCCAGCCTCACAATATCAAGGCTAGCCCCTTTATGCCAGGAATGACACATTCCCTCTTCAGTAAGCCTCCTACAGCCCGTCCAGCTCCTCAGTCCCCTTAGAGAGCAGTCCCTTCAGTTCCTTCATAAACATGTTGATGTCCTTGAACTGGCGGTACACGGACGCGAAGCGGACGTAAGCTACCTCGTCTACAGGGTAGAGCTGCTCCATGACCAGCTCGCCGATCTGGCGGCTCTCGATCTCGGCCAGGGCGATGCCGCGCAGGCTTTTCTCAACCTCGGATACGATGACTTCCAGGCGCTCTACAGAAACGGGACGCTTCTCACAGGCGCGGATGAGGCCACGGAGGATTTTGTCACGGCTGAACTCTTCGCGGCTGCCGTCTTTTTTGATGACGATCAGCGGGGTTTCTTCAATCATTTCGAAGGTGGTGAAACGGCGGCTGCACAGTTCGCATTCGCGCCTGCGGCGGATGGACTTATTCTCATTGGCTGGACGGGAGTCAAGCACCTTGGTATTGGTGTGATCACAGTAAGGGCATTTCATAAGCTTCATCACTTCCTCATAGTAAGAATGGGTATGCCCCGCTCCTGAATAACCAGGCTAAACGGGGCTTATGTTAATTTCCAGAAATCACCGTTTATTTGTTGTTATGAATATGGCAAGTCCAGCACATAATACAGTTACCAACCGATAGGAGGTGAACAGCAATGAGCCAAAACAACAGCTCCAATAACCTGGTAGCTCCAAATTCACGCGGTGCCTTGGAACAACTGAAATTCGAAGTTGCCCAAGAACTAGGTATCACCCTCTCCCCAGATGGATACCAAGGCAATAAAACTTCTTACGAAAACGGTTCGATCGGTGGTTACATCACTAAACGTCTTGTAACCCTGGCTGAACAGCAATTGGCAGGTCAATACAAATAACCTGTCTCCATAAGCTTGCCTAAAGAAGTATTGAACGGCCTCCGGGCCGTTTGATGCTTCTTTTTATGTCGGCACAAACGCAATATTTAAAGCAGAGCCTCAGAATTCACTGTAGAGCTCTGTGTATTGGTCATAATAATAGATGACACGCTGTACATAGTGACGGGTCTCTCCGAACGGGATATCCTTCACAGACGCTTCTGTTCCGTCCCACCGGCCTTCATCCAGCCAGCTCTGTACTTTGCCGGGTCCGGCATTATAGGCGGCTATAACCGCTGTCCGGTTGCCGTCAAACTGCCGGGAAAGCTTAGACAAATACCAGGTACCCAGTTCGATATTGGAGGATGGCTCTTCTTTTAGCCGCTCAAGCGACACTTCAGGAAGCTTGGCCTTTTCCAGCGCCCACTTGGCGGTATCCGGCATCAGCTGCATCAGTCCGATTGCACCTTTTTTGGATTCGCGTCCGGTCTTGAAATTGGTCTCAACCCGGATAATTGATGCCACCAGGAACGGGTCCATCTCATAAGTAAGGCTGTGTTTGCGGATCTCATCTTTATAATGTATCGGATAAAACCAAGACATCCAATTGGTGCCCAGGAACAGGATCGCTGTAAAGCCAATAAACAGCAACAGCAGTACTCTTTTTTTGCGCAACCACTTCATCATAAGAGGCCCAGCCTGTCCCACAGGCTGGCAACCTGCCGCTCCGTAGCTCCGGGATCACCGCTATTGTCGATCACGTAGTAGGCTTTCCTGCGCTTTAGTTCGATGTCCATCTGCGATTTCAGCCGGTTCTCGGCTTGTTCCAGCGTCATTCCATTCCGCGCCATGAGCCTGGCCAACTGGACTCTGCGGGGCACATATACCACAATAATATGATCGAATAAATTGTCCAGCTGTGATTCATAGAGCAGCGGAATATCCACAATAACCAGCCGCTGCGGATCTTCCTGATCTAACGCATACATACGGTCCTTAATTTCTGTACGGATCGCCGGATGCGTCAGATGGTTCAAGGTCTGAAGTGCTTCCGGATCCCGGAAAACGATCTCCCCCAGCCTCGGCCGGTCCAATGTTCCGTCCGGCTGCAGAATCGTCTCTCCAAAAGCCTGTACAGCAGCGGCCAGCACCGGATGTCCGGGGAGCATAACCTCTCTGGCGATGACATCGGCATCCACCAGAGCAGCTCCCTTGGCGACAAACAGTGCGGACACGGTGCTTTTTCCGGAAGCAATCCCTCCGGTTAAGCCCATAATCATGTACTCACCTCATAATAGCTTCATTATACCCATTGCAATCAATAATAACGCCGGCAGAACAGCCGCATGCTTCATCCAGTAGCTGCCTGACAATCTTAGTCCTGTCTTCATCCCCAGCAGCAGAAATGTTCCGCTGAACACAGCGATCATCAGCGAGGTCGACACCGGGCTGAACCCGAGCAGCGCAGCGCCGAGACCGGCACCGAAGGCATCCAGCGACAATGCAATGCCCAGGACCATGGCTTCCATGGAGGAGATACTCCCGGAAGCATCCATATCGGCGGAAGACGGGGTGCGGAGGATCTGAATGACTACCCCCAGATGCCGGAGCTCCAGCGAGAATACAGCCGGCTTCAGCGGTCCCGCATCTTCCCTAATCGCAGCGGCAGCCGTCTCCAGCAAGGCCTGCCGGTCTGGCAGCCCGTCTCCGGCTCCCAGCTCTGCTTCCCCCTGCTCCTTCTCTTTCTGTGTCAGCATCTGAAATAGTGACCAGCAACCCATCAAGACGAGAATAACCGCTCCGATACTGGAAGCGGCATGCGGTGAGACCACCTTGGCCAGCAGGACGCCGACCTGCATAGACACACAAATGACTACCCCCGAACAGAGCGAGATAATCATAATTGAGAGCAAAGGAATTTTCATTTTACGCAGTCCATATGTAATGCCTACACCAAATCCGTCCAAACTAAGAGCAAACGCAAGCAGCAGCAGTGACAACAATGGGCTAAGCACCCGCAATCCCTCCCGTGAAGAACCGGAACCTGGCGGCCTTGTCAGCCGGGCTCCGTTCGCCTTAATCAGCAATCTTCACACATTATATGGGCGGGACGGGCAGTGAGTGCCTGCCTTTTGATGAAGCATGGACAACACCGTTTAGAATTCCCTTAGAATTTCCTATAAATCCACTTCATACGCCCGGCTGAATGCTTACCTTGTCTGCACCGGTACTGGCTGGCAGCTCGGACAATAATGCGTGCCCCGGCCGCCGACAACACTTTTCTCAATCAACGTTCCGCAGGTAGCGCAAGGCTGATCCTTGCGTCCGTATATGCGGTGCTGATCCTGGTAATTCCCGCTCTCCCCCTGGCCGTTGACATACGACTTCACTGAGGAGCCTCCCGCATTCACCGCCTCTGTCAAGGTTGCAACGATCGCATGATGCAGCCTGGCCAGATGGTCCTCCGAGAGGGAGTTTGCGGTTTCTTCCGGATGAATGCCGGCACGGTGCAGGGATTCATCCACATAAATATTACCGATACCGACGATATATTCCTGATTCAGCAAGAGCGGCTTAATTTTGGTACTTCTCTTCGAGACAATCTGCTTGAAACGCTCCAGGGTGAAATCCGCATCCAGCGGTTCCTGTCCCAGCTTATTCAGCGGCTTCAGCAGCAGATCCTCACCCGGCTGGAACAGATGCATCGTTCCGAACTGGCGCACATCGGTATAACGCAGCTCCGTACCGTCGGAGAAATGGAAAATCACATGAGTATGCTTGTCCAGCGGCTCGCCCTCCCGGTACACCCCGTAACGGCCTTCCATCCGCAGATGGGAGACCATCACAAGTCCATCGAAGACGAACCGCAGGAACTTGCCTCTGCGCTCAACCGTTACTACGCTATGGCCTGCCAGCATATGGGCAAAAGCCTGAATATCATCCGGGCGCTGAATAATCCGCGGCAGCCGGACGGTGACATGCTCTATCTGCTTGCCTGTAATTAAATCATTAAGTGTTCTTCTGACTGTTTCGACTTCCGGCAGTTCCGGCATAATGGCTCACCTCCACTCCATTATACCGGATATCCAGCAGATGCGGGGAGCCTATTTCGCTTCATACCAGTTACTTCCAAAACTTACCTCTGCCTTCAATGGAACGGACAGCTTCAGCGCTCCGGCCATAACCTCCGGCAGCAACAGCTTCATCTGCTCCAGTTCATCTTCCGGCACCTCGAATACAAGCTCATCGTGTACCTGCAGCAGCATACGGCTCTTCAGCCCGCGCTCGTATAGCGCCTTGTCCATGTGAACCATCGCCAGCTTGATAATATCGGCAGCCGTCCCCTGGATCGGTGTATTCATGGCGGTACGTTCGGCGAAGGAACGCAAGTTGAAGTTCTTCGCGTTAATCTCCGGCAGGTAGCGGCGGCGCTCCAGCAAGGTGGTCACATACCCCTGCTTACGGGCCTCTACGACGATATCATCCATATAGCGGCGGACACCCTTGAACACTTCGAAATATTGCTCAATGAACTGGGCCGCTTCCTTGCGCGGAATGTTCAGGTTCTGTGACAGGCCATAATCGCTGATGCCATACACAATTCCGAAGTTAACCGCTTTGGCTGAACGGCGCATATTGCTGTCCACCATATCGGCAGTAACGCCAAATACGTCCATCGCGGTCTTCGTGTGAATATCCATGTCTTCTACAAAAGCTTCCTTCATCCGCTCATCGCCGGAGATATGTGCCAACACCCGCAGCTCAATCTGCGAGTAATCCGCCGCCAGAATCGACCAGCCGGGTTCGGAAGGCACGAACACCTTACGGATCTTGCGGCCTTCTTCCAGCCGGATCGGAATATTCTGCAGGTTCGGGAACTGGCTGCTGAGCCGTCCCGTAGCGGCAATCGTCTGCCGGTAGAAGGTGTGTACCTTCCTGGTCTCCGGCGAGATTTCCTTCAGCAGGCCTTCCACATAGGTGGATTGCAGCTTGGCAATGGAACGGTATTGCAGGATCAGGCGCACAGCGTCATGGTAAGGAGCCAGCTTCTCCAGCACTTCGGCATCGGTGGAATACCCGGTCTTCGTCTTCTTCACGACAGGCAGGCCGAGCTTCACAAACAGGATTTCCCCCAGCTGCTTCGGTGAATTGAGATTGAATTCGGTTCCGCAGATCGAATAGATTTCTCCAACCAGCCTGGAGATCTGTGCTTCGAATTCTTTGCCGAGCTCTATGAGGTCATCTTTGTTAACCGCAATGCCCTGCTTCTCCATATCGGCAAGAATCCGCGAGAGCGGCATTTCCAGATCCTGAAACAGTCCGGTCATCGCGGTCTCTTCCAGCTCCTCCTGCTGCTTCTGCACGATGCCAAGCACAGTTGCGCTCTTGCGGGCTACGTGGTTTCCGAGAATCTCAAGCTCAGGTATTCTATATTTGGCCCCTTTGCCGAATACATCTTCATCCGGTGATAAGCGGGGCAGACCGTATTTGCTCGTGAGATCATTCAGATTCTGGTTCGCTTCCGTCGGATCGAGCAGATATGCGGCAAGCTGGACATCATTAGCAGCTCCGGCAAAAGCAATCCCCTGCCAATGCAGCGCCAGATCGGCACGGTGCAGGTCATACCCGCTCTTCGGCGCTTTGTCATCGCCGAGCCAGTGCCGCAGCGGCGCCGCTGCGGCACTCTTCAGCAGTGCAAACGGCACGAAGTAGTGCTGCTCCGGCGAAGACAGCCCGAGACCAATGACCTCCGCACGGTGCGGATTCTCACCATTCGACTCCACATGCAGCGCCGAAATGCCCGGCAGCGCAGTAATCAGGTCCGCCAGTCCGGCTTCATCCACAATAGTGATATTAAGCGTTGCCGCTTCCACCGCTGCTGGATCGGAACTGCTGCCATCGGCCGTATGGGAATAGGCGCTCAGCGACAGGCGTTCGAGCAGGGATTTGAATTCGAGCTTAGCGAGTGCAGGGCCAGCCGTATCCGTATTAATACCGCTGAAGACCATATCCTCCCAGGCATGCGCCAGCGGAACTTCGCGGTAGATCGTCGCCAGTTTCTTGCTCATGATGGCGCTGTCAGCATGCTCCTCCAGCTTTTCCTTCATCTTGCCCTTCAGCTCACCGGTTCCGGCCAGTACACCTTCCACCGATCCGAACTGCTGAAGCAGCTTAAGCGCTGTCTTCTCCCCTACTCCCGGCACACCGGGAATATTGTCACTGGCATCGCCCATCAGCCCTTTCAGATCGATGATCTGCTCCGGGGTAAGATCATATTTGTCCCGGATCTGCTGCGGCCCGTACAACTCTACTTCCGTAACGCCCTTACGGACCAGCGCGACGGTTGTATGCTCGGACGCCAGCTGTAGCATGTCCTTATCCCCGGACACAATCATCACCTGCCGCCCTGCGGCATCCGCCTCGCGGGAGATGGTGCCGATAATATCGTCGGCTTCATAGCCGCCGATCTCAAACTGCGGCACCCCTAATCCCTGCAGCAGTTCCTTCAGAAGCGGGAACTGTTCAGACAATTCCGGCGGAGTCTTTTGGCGTCCGCCTTTATAGTCTTCATACCCTTCATGCCGGAAGGTAATCTTACCGGCGTCAAAGGCCACAATCATATGACTCGGCTTATGCTCTTCAATCAAACGCAGAAGCATTGTCGTGAAACCGTACACCGCATTCGTTTGCTGTCCTGCTGTATTCGTCAGCGGCGGCATCGCGAAAAACGCCCGGTAAATGATATTATTTCCATCAATCAGTATCAGCTTGTCCACTATAGCACCTCGCCTTTATCTTGCTTACTTCTTATATAGTACCATATGCCCCGCACCAAGTTGAAACATAAGGATGATTGATTCTAGTGAAGCCTATAATGAAGCCGGACGGATTCACACCAGGTCTGCAGCTTCAGGCATTCTAAGCAGGATTTCCAATTAGAAGGCGCTTTAAAACAAAAAAGGCAAGCCTCCGGGGATGAAGGCTTGCTGTCGTGCCTTATGCTTTTATTGATTCAGGTCCGGACGTTTGCCCGTTACAAGATAAACTACGCTTTCGCCAATGTTGGTCGCATGATCCGCGATACGCTCAATATAGCGGCCAACCAGCGTAAGCAGCATAGCCTGATTAACCGACTCAGGCTTCTGAACCATGTAAGTGTACAGTTCATTAATCATTGCACTATACAGCCCGTCGACCTGATCGTCGTCCTGGGCCATTTTGTAGGCCAGATCCGTATTCTCATCCAAATAGGACTGAATTGCCTCTGAGATCATTACCGTAACAATCTCGGCCATCCGCGGAATATCCACAAGCGGTTTAATCAGCTGCTGCCCCTGGATCCGCATCGTTACCTTAGCCACATCCAGTGCCAGATCCCCCATACGTTCGAGGTCACTGGAGATTTTGAAGGCTACAATAATGCGGCGCAGGTCCTTGGCTACCGGCTGCTGGGTGATGATCAGCCGTGAGCCGATCTCCATAATCCGGTCTTCCATCGCATTCAGCCGTAAATCGTTCTTAACAATTTCCTGTGCCCGCACGGTGTCCAGATTCTGCAAAGCGAGTACTGCACCTTCCAGCGCATCCGTAACATGCTCGCCCATCTGCTCCAGCAGATTGCGCAGCTCTTCCAGATCTTTATCGAATTCTTTTCTGCGAATCATATTGAAAACGATCCTCCTCAAAAACATATGGTCATATAGAGTGAACTTAAGAAACCGCCGTCCCTCTTCTTAAGTTCAGCTTATACAGCTGATTTCCTTCCGGAAAACGAATTCCTCTGCCGCTTAACCGAAGCGTCCGGATATATAATCTTCTGTGCGGGAGTCTTTGGGATTCGAGAACAGTAATTCCGTATCCTGAGCCTCCACGATAACTCCGTTCAGGAAAAATACAGTGCGCCCCGACACCCGGGCGGCCTGATGCATATTATGCGTGACCATTACAATCGTATACTTATCCCGCAGCTCCTGTACCAGCTCCTCAATCTTCAGCGTGGACACCGGATCAAGTGCAGAGGTGGCCTCGTCCATCAGCAGAATATCCGGCTGTACGGCAAGGGCTCTGGCGATGCAGAGACGCTGCTGCTGGCCACCGGACAAGCTGAGGGCAGACTTCTTGAGGAAATCCTTCACTTCCTCCCAGAGTGCGGATTGGCGCAGGCTTTGCTCCACAATGACATCAAGCTCGGCTTTGCCCTTCACCCCATGGAGGCGCGGACCATAAGCTACATTGTCATAAATCGACTTGGGAAAAGGATTGGGCTGCTGGAACACCATCCCTACCTGCTTGCGCAGGCTTTCCACTTCAATCTCGTCGCTGTAAATATTTTTACCGCCGATGTTTACTGTTCCTTCAATACGCGTTCCGGGAATCATGTCGTTCATTCGGTTTAGGGTACGCAGCAGCGTGGACTTTCCGCAGCCGGAAGGACCGATAAAAGCGGTAACCTGTTTCTCCGGAATTTGCAGATCCACATTCTTCAGCGCGTGAAATGACTCATAGTAGAGATCAAGTTTCTCTATGTCAATGATGGATTTCATTAGTTTCTATAGTCTCCTTCTCATCATCTTCGTTCCCCATGATAAGCTTTCAGTGTAAATAGAGCTCTAGAGAATTGTTAACGCTGTGTAAAATCAAAATTCAGCAGAACAGGTGTATCAGAAAAAGAACACCGCCATATCAAATGACTGGTGTTCTCTTCTTGTTCACGACCAGCTTATAGCCTACGCCGCGGATGGAATCAATATGCACGGATTCTGGATCAAGCTCAAGCTTCTTGCGCAGCGAGCTGACATGAACATCTACAGTACGCTGGCCGCCGATATAATCGAAACCCCAGACCGCATTCATCAGATCATCACGCGTCAGAACCACACCCGGCTTCCGGGCCAGATACAGCAGGACTTCAAACTCCTTGGGACGCAGATTAATACTCTGTCCACCCAGCGAAACTTCATAACGTTCCGGGTAGATTTCCAGCTGTCCCAGGATAATGGTCGAAGCGGATACCGCCGTTTCCGGGGGGGCTTCCTCGGCAAGCCCCGATATCCGGCGCAGAACCGCGCTGACACGGGCCAGTAATTCGGAGACTCCAAACGGCTTGGTTATGTAATCATCGGCCCCGGATTTCAGGCCCCGGACTACATCCTCTTCGGCATTCTTGGCCGTCAGCACAATGACCGGTGTACGTATGCCCTGTCCACGCAATTTATCCAGAATGTCAATGCCGTTCATGCCGGGCAGCATAAGATCCAGTACGATTAAATCAAAAGGTTCTCTAGTCGCACGGTCATATCCTGCCGTTCCATGATCCTCCACCGTCACTTCATAGCCTTCCTGTGTCAAATTATAAGACAGCAGCCGGGCTAGTGTCGGTTCGTCTTCAATGACAAGCAATCGTTGTGCCATAGGTTCCCCCGTCTTTTCATAGGTTATTAAATTTACAAAACTGCACACATGCACATCATAGCACCACAATGTTAACTTGGTGTAAAATTACGAATTTAATATTACCCCTTTGCCGGCATACAATCAAATCAGGACATACGCCTCTCCACAGGCTTAAGACGGATGTCCTTACAGAATTGAATCCTTGCTGGCAGGTTACTCGTTCTCTTCCTGCAGCAGCGGTAATTCCAGGATAAAAGAGCTGCCAATGCCCAGATCGCTCTCTACCGTAATTGATCCCCTGTGCAGCTCTACCAGATGCTTCACGATGGACAAGCCCAGGCCGGTTCCGCCGGAGCTTCTGGAGCGGGCTTTGTCCACCCGGTAGAAACGCTCGAAGATCCGCGGCAGATCCTTGCGCGGAATCCCCATGCCCGTATCGCTCACGGTAAAGCGCACACTCTCCGTTCCGTCTGCCTTTTGAACATTGGCTACGGTGACCCTTACATTTCCCCCGTCCTGCGTGTAGTTGATCGCATTCGAGAGCAGATTCATGAAGATCTGACGCAGCTTGTCTTCATCTCCCTCGATAAACAGCTCAGCAGGTACATCCGAGCTCAGGGTGATCTTCTTTTTCTCCGCCACCTTGCTGAGTGTTTCCAGCACAGAATCGAAGAACTCGATCAAATGAACCGGCGAGCAGTCTAGCTGGACGCGTTTGGATTCAATTTTGGACAATTCCAGAATATCTCCAATCAGGCGGTTCAGCCGTTCATTCTCATCATAAATAATCTGCAGGAACGAACGTGCCGTCTTCTCATCCGTAACACCCCCGCCGAGCAGGGTTTCGGCGAAGCCTTTTACCGCAGCTACCGGGGTCTTCAGCTCATGGGAGACATTCGCGACGAATTCGCTGCGCATTTTCTCCAGACGGCGGATTTCCGTAACCTCCTGCAGCAGGAACAGCATTCCCCGGGTGGAACCGTCCTGAATCATCGGCACTCCGTCCAGGCGTACAATCCGCTCCACCGGATTATAGATAATACGCTCTTCATGGACCGGTTCATTACGGGATACGCCTTCTTCAATCAGCCGGGTCAGCTCATAATGATGTTTGATCTCTTTGTAGGAATGCCCGGTCATCTCGCTGTTCTTCACATCAAGGAGCCGTTCTGCCGCACGGTTGAGCAGGGCTATCTCCCCCTCAGCGTTAATCATCACGATCCCGCCGGTCATGTTATCGAGTACGCTTTGCAGCAGATCCTCGTTGTCGCGGATGGTCTTCAGCTGGGCCTGGAGACTGTCCGCCATCGCGTTGATCGCTGTCGCCAGCTGACCGACCTCGTCCTTGCGCTTCATCGGCACACGGGCATCGTAATCCAGATCGGTGATACGCCGCGCTACTCTGGTAATCTGCTCTAGGGGTGAGGTCATGCTGGAGGCTACTTTATAGCTCACAAAAGTGGCTGCCATAAACAGCAGCACGAGTCCTCCGGCCATAATCATCCACGCCCGGTTCAGTCCTTCCGTCACCGCATCCAGCCCCATGGAGAGCCGGATATATCCGTCAAAGCCCTGGTCAGAAACTACCGCACCTGCTACATAGAGCATTTCCTGGTCCAGCGTATCACTGTAGCGGATTGCCCGGCCAATCCCCTCTTTCGCGGCGAGCAGTTCCTCTTCCCGGGTGGAGTGGTTGTCCATTTCCAGCGGATTGCGTTCCGAATCACCAATTACCCGGCCTTCCTTCGTAATGAAGGTGATGCGCGAACCTGTCAGTGTGGATATCGTCCGGGCCTGGTCTGTATAATAATCCATGGCGTCCGGACCGTGCATATCCTTGAACGTAAATGTGCCGGAGAGCAGATTTATTTCCCGGGACATGTTTTCTTCCAGTACGGAAATATGTGAGTCCTTAAACAGTTGGGCCATTGTAAGGCCAGCCCCGGTCATGGAGATCCCGATCAGGGCCATGAGTATGAATGTAAGCCTAACGCGGAACGGTTTCATCAGTAGTAGTCCTCTTCCTTATCATTGTGTCCTTGTGAACATCCTACCTCCATTTTCGTCAAAATACCAGTTCCGGCGGCGATTATCAACGGAGTGTAAAATGGGAGTGGATGAATGTTATTTGGTGCTTGGAGTAAAAGCTGCTTTAGCACTTGGATGGACGCTCCGCAAACGGACCGTTGTTCCGATCGCTGTACGAGGGACGTTTGAACTTGCTGTGAACGCTCCGCAAACGGACCGTTGTTCCGATCGCTGTACGAGGGACGTTTGAACTTGCTGTGAACGCTCCGCAAACGGACCGTTGTTCCGATCGCTGTTGTTCCCGGATTTTATTTATTCTCCTTAGCGGTGAAAATCCGGGAACAAAGGCGAACGCTATCGCTTCTCCACAATCAGTCCGTCCGCTCCGCTGTTTAAGAGGGGGAAGTTACGGCAAACCTGTAGACCCTTTAAATCATTGAAAGCTTCAGCCCTCCATTCTTCAATCCTCAATCCTCAATCCTCAATCCTCAATCCTCAATCCTTCAATCCTCAACCCTTCAATCCTCAACCCTCCAGCAATCCCAACACTCTCAACACTCCAACACCTCAACACTCCAACACCTCAACACTCCAACCCTTAATCCTCCCCTCCATAAAATAATAGAAAAAAGAAATCGCCCCTTTTAAATGGCTGGACCACACACCATTTAAAAGGAGCTATTCTTTTAACACACATTATAGTCTATAGATCAATATTCTTCCTTTAAATGGTATTAACCAGCACAAATACCAATGCAACCGCTTATTGTAGCTCAGACTAGATAGGTTTTTATAAAATCCTGCATAAAATACAACATTTTCTCTATTATATTGGTCCAAATACCAAATTGTTGTACCAAATACAGCATTTCTCCTTCTCAAAGAAGTTTTGTGGAAGGATTGTTGTATTTCATACAACAATCCTTCCACACATCCAGATATCTAGGGATCAAAGTTGTAAAACGTACAACAATTATGCCTGCAGAGCTTCTTCAGAGTCTAATTCTGCCGGTAACGAATCAGGTGTGAAGAAAGAAATGAAATATTGCGCGCTAATCCCACCAGCGATTACTGGCAACTTGTGGGGTTGTTAACTAAAGTGTAGTTAGGAGAGAGCATTTTCGCTTCTAATAGTTAAACCAACTTTTGGTGTAAGCACGGAATGCAGCCAGTTACTGATCCTTCCAGCGCTGCACGGTCAGGTTGGCGGTCTGTGCGCCGCCCGCCGGCGTGAGCGCACGGTTCGCAATATCTGCTCCACCGGATGAGGTCTCTACCGTAGCCCAGCTGCCGCGCGTCAGCTTATACGTCACTGCTGTCCCTGCCGGAAGGCTCAGGGTGATGGAATAGACTCCGTCACTGCCCTTGGTCAGCAGGTATGCGGGGTCAGCCGCATTCCAGCTGTTGAACGACCCGGTCAGATAGATAGGCCCGCTCGCTGGAGTGGTGGCCGGAACAGTGACCCGGAAGGTCACGCTGTCCGCTCGAGGTTCTCCGGTGGTAAGACTTCCCCCCACAAGGCTTGAGCTGCCCGCGCCAAAGTGATAATTGCTGCCGCCATTGCTGTCCCAGGTTCCGCTGCCGTTATTGAACGCTGCAGTAAGTCCGGTCGCGGTTCCGAGCTCGATGGTAATCGCTTTGTAGCCGCTGAATGTGGATGCCTGCATCTGCACGCCCGGCGAGGTCGTCCAGGTGCTTGCCCCATCCAGCTTGTAATGGATATAAGAGTTGGTATAGGCCGTATTCTTGTAGTAGATTGTCGCTGTATTCCCTACCGGAGTGGCGGTTGGCACCGGGGTTGCGGTCGGTGTAACCGTTGGTGTCGCGGTCGGTGTGGCTGTTGGTGTTGCGGTTGGCGTTGGTGCCGCTGTCGGCGTAGCCGTTGGCACCGCGGTCGGTGTGGCTGTTGGTGTTGCGGTTGGCGTTGGTACCGCTGTCGGCGTAGCCGTTGGCACCGCTGTCGGCGTAACCGTTGGCGTGGCGGTCGGCGTGGCCGTCGGAACATCCGGGGCGCCCGCCTGGATTTGCCCGGTAGGGGTATAGGTCCAGGTGCCGGTGCCGAACAGATAATTGCTGCCGCCGTTACTGTCCCAAGTACCGCTGCCGTTATTGAAGCAGGCTTCCAGCTGGGTGGCGGAGCCGATATTGATCGTGATTTTGTTATAGCCCGCCATTTCAGCCGCAGGAATCGCTACGCCCGGCGCAGTCGTCCAGGTACCCGCAACCGGACGGTAGTGAATGTACGGTGTGGTGTAGCCCTTCTTGTAATAGATCGTCACATTATTCCCCGCCGGTGTTGTGGCGGATGCAAGCGCACTCAGTCCGGACAGATTGCCCGAAGCATCATAAGCTTTGACCTTGTATTCATACGTCGTAGAGGAGGACAAGCCGCTGTCTGTATACGAAGCAGACGGTGATGTACCGATCTTGATGCCATCGCGATAGATCTCATAACCTGTCACACGGATATTATCGGTAGCTGCATTCCATGTCAGCAAGGCCGAGGAGGCATTGACCACAGCTGCCTGAAGATTAGCCGGCACAGACGGGGCTTCCGTGTCCGGAACTGCAGGCACATCGGTAATAAACGGATGCGTGCCCTCAACGGTTCCCTGCATGCTCTCAGTATATTTTCCGTTTGCCAATGTATATTTTCCTGCTCCGACGTAGACCTGCTGGATATCGCTTTTCGTTACATTACCCTTAGCGTCTTTGGCTTCAATATAGTAGTCCACCAGCTGGTCACGATAATCCGAGATATAACTGAAATACAGATTGCCGATGTCCTTAGCCGGAACCTTCTGCATGATCGCCTTGCTGCTTGGCTGCCAGTCGACCCCGTTGATATCCGTGCTGAGATCGCGGACTGTCATCGGGTATTCCGTCCAGGCACCGACCTTGGCAGGGTCAATATTGGATATTCCTGCTGCAGCCAGGCCCGCCGGGTCATAGACCTTGAAAGTATTGTCCGCAGCATCTGCCGTCTTGTCGCGGTGTGCCCGGACCTTCACCTTGATATCGCTGATTCCGCTGGTGTCGAAAGCGTAGGTATAGATGGAGAACACATTATTGAAATGCTGCAGCGTCCAGCCTTCAGCCTTGCTGACATTGGCGCTGCCCGGATTGTACGGGTAACGCTGCGGCCACCATACGGAGGGGCCGGTTTTGTCTTTGGCCAGCTTTTGTGTAACATAAGGCTTGGAGAAATACAGCGATTGATTGAAGGACAGTGCCGGCTTCACGCTGTCATCCACATTCTCATCGTAATACCCGAAGCCGGAGTCCATCGCCGGGAGCAGGAAATACCAGGCCAATTCAGCCGGATTGGCGCCGCCGGCATAATCGCTTGCGGTGTTCCCTTTTACCGGATAGGAGATCATCCAAGGGTTGAGCTGATTGCCCTCGTAAGTCACCTCACGGTCAATCGGATTAACCGGCTTCCAGTAATTCGGATGCTCATCCAGCCAGATCTGCTCGGCTGTCTTGGCATAATTCAGGGAAGCCTGCAGCAAGGCGAAGTTACGCTCCAGATAATGGTAACCCTTCTCGAAGGATACGGTCATGCCTTCTTCGACACCGGACAGATTCTTCTTCGGCGCATAAGAGGTGCCGTTCACCTGATTGAAGCTGGCAAACTGGCTTTTCCAGATGCCGAACGGCAGATGCCAGTGGTACCAGGTCGGATCAGAGGAGGAATCCCGGGTATCAATCCATGAGCCGTCCTGAACATGGACAACATCGGAGGCTGCTGGTGTATTATTGCGCAGATACTCGTCAATCCCCATTCCGGTTACACCGCTGCTGGCATAGGTGACATTCCCGGCATTGCGCCAGGTCTCCTCGGAGCCGGCCCTACCCGAAGAATTATCCCCGTCATGAGCCACCACAAAAATCTGCTTCTGCGCGACCAGATTCTCATACGGCTTAAGCACATCCGCTTTTACCTGGCCCAAATATCCTTCTTCCCATGACTGCGCCTGTGCAACCGGAACGCCGACCACTTTGGATTCTGCCCCGGTTGCCGGGTCCACATAGCGGACCCAATGGGCTGTGGAGGCAAAAGGATACTTGTTATAGACAACCTGCTGCTCGTTGAACATCGGTTCATTTACCCAGGAGCCTACAGTGCTGACATTCTGCAGATCACTGCGGTTGGGCGGTGAGACCATCGTATCCGTGCCGGGACTGTTCAGCAGCGGATAGTCCTTAAGCGTGCGGGAAAAATGGTTGTTGCCGATAACGGACCACTGGATGCCCAGCTTTTGAAGGACGGGGATTATCCGTTCAGAGAAACCCAGCTCTGTCGGGAAAAACCCTTTAGAGGACTTATAGCTGCTTCCGAGAAAATAAGGCTGAGCCAATGTGGCTCCATGATAGATCATATCCTTGAGCAAATAGTCGTTGCCGACCAGCGGACCCATGGAGTGATGTCCGGAGAAATGGATCAGATCAAGCATGTTGCTGCCATTTGTTGTTTTGAGCTGATCAACGGCGCTCTTCCAGGGGGCACCCCAAGCTGGATTACTGTATCCGCTTACATTACCCTGCTGAATAATACTATTCACGTTATTTACAACCGAGCCGGACATTGTAACATGCATCTGTGCCTGGGGATAATTGCTGTGCAGCGTATTCGCCACGCTCCAGGGCCAGGTTAAGTACGCTCCTGTCTTCGCGTGATGTGAATAATAGGAGACCAGATCATCATGCGGCATCGGGTTGCCGTTCGGCAAATAATAGGTATATCCCGCAGGCGGGTTCTGCTTCAACTGGATGACTTCACCATCATACGTATAGCGGATCGGACTTCCTGCCGGGGCAGCGTTATAGGAGTTCAAATCATAGTACGCCCAGAAATTCGGCATATGGTTATGGTACACATGCGTAGCGGCAATATCTGCCGAGACATTAGTGGCTGCTGCCGGGATCATCAGAAGCACACCAAGCAGCAGGGCTGTGATTTTGCGCCAATACCGGGATGCTCTCATCAGCTTACAACTCCTCTCTCTTCAACCACATCAGCTTATTCAAAAGAACGGGGGCGCCGGAATTCATCCTTCGCCCCCCTGTCATTCCCTATTGATCCTTCCAGCGCTGCACGGTCAGGTTGACGGTCTGTGCGCCGCCCGCCGGCGTGAGCGCTCGGTTCGCAATATCTGCTCCACCGGATGAGGTCTCTACCGTAGCCCAGCTGCCGCGCGTCAGCTTATACGTCACTGCTGTCCCTGCCGGAAGGCTCAGGGTGATGGAATAGACTCCGTCACTGCCCTTGGTCAGCAGATATGCGGGGTCAGCCGCATTCCAGCTGTTGAACGACCCGGTCAGATAGACAGGCCCGCTCGCTGGAGTGGTGGCCGGAACAGTGACCCGGAAGGTCACGCTGTCCGCCTGAGGTTCTCCGGTGGTAAGACTTCCCCCCACAAGGCTTGAGCTGCCCGCGCCAAAGTGATAATTGCTGCCGCCATTGCTGTCCCAGGTTCCGCTGCCGTTATTGAACGCTGCAGTAAGTCCGGTCGCGGTTCCGAGCTCGATGGTAATCGCTTTGTAGCCGCTGAATGTGGATGCCTGCATCTGCACGCCCGGCGAGGTCGTCCAGGTGCTTGCCCCATCCAGCTTGTAATGGATATAAGAGTTGGTATAGGCCGTATTCTTGTAGTAGATCGTCGCTGTATTCCCTACCGGAGTGGCGGTTGGCACAGGGGTTGCTGTCGGTGTAACCGTTGGTGTCGCGGTCGGTGTGGCTGTTGGTGTTGCGGTTGGCGTTGGTGTCGCGGTCGATGTAGCTGTTGGTGTTGCGGTCGGCGTTGGCGTCACCGTTGGTGTCGCAGTCGGCCCGGCCGGCCCCCCTGCCTGGATCGTTCCTGTCGGAATATACGTCCACGTGCCCGTTCCGAACAGATAATTGCTGCCGCCGTTGCTGTCCCAGGTGCCGCTGCCGTTGTTGAAGCAGGCTTCCAGCTGGGTGGCTGCACCGATATTGATGGTGATTTTGTTGTAACCTGCCACTTCAGCCGCAGGAATCGCTACACCCGGCGCAGTCGTCCAGGTGCCCGCAGCCGGGCGGTAATGGATATAAGGTGTGGTGTAGCCCTGCTTGTAATAGATCGTCACACTATTTCCGGCAGGCGTGACGATCAGGGCAGCTGCACTGAAAGCCGACAGATTGGCGGCGGCGTCATACGCTTTTATTGTATACGAGTAGTTTGTACTGCCAGACAAGCCGTTGTCTGTGTAAGAGGTAGTTGCCGAGGTTCCAATCTTGACTCCATTACGGTAAATCTCGTACCCTGTAACTCCGGCATTATCCGTGGAAGCTGACCAGCTTACAATCGCACTGGATGCATTCTGCACAGTGGCTGTTACATTCGTTGGTACAGTCGGAGCCTGAGTATCCACAATAGGCTGTGTCTTCGAATAGATTTTGGCGGAATTCGCACCAAGAGTAACCGTAATCTGTTTGCCGGTCGCGCCGCCTGATTGCACGGTTACCGTGTCAGAGGTGTTCAACTGGTTAATCAGTACCGTCCCTACAGTAAGAGTGCTCTCAGCGCGCAGCGGAATCGTAACCGTCTGCGACCCGCCCGAAGCATTACTGAATGCGGAGATGACTTCCTGTCCCACATGGGTCCCGCTGTCAATCCGGCGGGAGAACGCGTACAGATTCTGGGCAGACCACATTTCACGCTGGGTGCCGGTGCGCAGCGCAGGATTATTTTTGCGGATTTCGTTAAGCTTGGCTACATGCTTGTAGGTGCTGGCGTTCTCATTGAAATAATTCTCCACCACGTTGCCGCTTGCATCACGCTTCACCATGGACCAGCGGTTCCATGTATCGGCAATGCCGCCAGTCATGATCTGGCCGTTCCCGTTGCCTTTGTTCTGTTCTGTCCCCTGGAACACCACCGGGGTTCCGCGCACAGTGAAGATGAAGGACAAGGCATTCTGCAGCTTCTCTACACTGCCTCCGGCTTCTGTCAGGAAACGGTTGCGGTCATGATTATCAATGAAGGTAACCATATGATTCGCATTGCCGTTGTAATAGGAATCGAGAGCCAGTGTACTCTTAACATTAGAATCGAAGGATTGTCCGTAAGCAAAGCTGTTCAAGACAGAGAAGAATAGCGGGAAATCGAGCATGCCCCACTCCTTGCTGCTGCCAACCCAGCGGGAGACAAATTCGGCATTGCCGTCAAAATTCTCTCCGAAGGTGTTCACGCCCAGCAGCGTCTGCAGCTCCCCGATATCCGTCGGCTTCATCAGCTTGGCGGCATCAACGCGGGCACCATCCGCACCTGTATAATCAAACCAGCCTTTAATCGAGCTGAAGATGGCCTGCTTGGCGGCAGGAACATCGAAGTCGATATCATCCAGTCCGCCCAGATCGTGATTCTCCAAATAATCCTGGGCCCACTGATCATATCGTCCGTCTGCCAGCGACCAGTTGATATCCCCGTTATGGTGATACCAGGCCGGATTATTGAAAGGGGCTACCGGCTGCAATGCCGGGATATCATAATAAGCCTGGGTTCCCAGCATATAATCGCCGATATGGTTCGGAACCACGTCGATGATGACCTTGATTCCGAGCGCATGCGCTGAATCAACCAGCTCTTTAAGCTTCTCTTTTGTACCGAAATAAGGGTTGGCCGCATTAGGGTCTTTGACATTGTATCCGTGGTAAGCTGTGTTCTTCCCTGTTCCGTTATTCTCCCGGTTAGTCATCTGCGGTTCGGCAACCGGAGAGATCCAGATCGCCGTATAGCCCATATTATGAATATAGGGGAGCTTATTGATAACTCCCTGCCAGTCTCCACCCTTCATATAGCGGAAATCCTCTTCAGAGGTCTCCCCATAGCGGATGGCGGCTCCTGTGGCATTATTGGAGGAGTCTCCGTCATTGAAACGGTCAACCATAATCTGATAAATCGTGTCATTCTCTGTAACCGTGCCGATACTGGCCGCTTCAACCTTAACTGGAGGCAGAACAAATAAATTCATCGTGATCGAAAGAACCATAGATGTGATAAGGACGGGGATAAGCCAATGTTTACGTTTCATTCTTCATCTCCCTCTCATAAATGCGTATGCACAACACTTTCTAACAAAAAGAACAAGCTACCGTCTAGAGCCTCATCTTACTCACTTCAGGGAAACCGGTTTCCCCACTAAAAATTAACATGGACTTGTATACGCTGTCAAGACTTATAAATTGTTCTTTCTCAGAACCCGTATCCCATATAGGATAACGACTCTGCAATACGCAAAAAATTCCCCGTTTAGCATCAGCGAGCAGCATGATCCTCTGGAACAGGTACCGGTTTCGATTTTTTTCATAGACAGCACCGCAAAAAGACCTCTTTCAACCAAACGAAAGAGGTCTCACTATCACTGAATAAATATACTATTTGATTCATATCATCCAACAAATCACTGTCACAGGGAGATTGCTAAGCTGTTTATTTAAATACCGGCTCCCGGAACTGGGCCAGCTTGGCCGCGGAATCCTTCTCCACATCGGCATGCAGGCTGTTGCCATGCGCATCCATGGTGACGATTGCAGCGAATCCGTCCACCTGCAGATGCCACATGGCCTCCGGAATTCCGAACTCCATGAAATCAACCGCGTTAACCTTCTTAATGCATTCTGCATAGTACTGGGCCGCACCGCCAATGGCGTTGAGATAGACGCCGCCGTGTTCGCCTAATGCCTTCAACGTTTTCGGGCCCATCCCGCCTTTGCCGATTACGGCACGGATGCCGAATTTCTTAATGATATCGCCTTGATAAGGCTCCTCGCGGATGCTGGTGGTCGGACCTGCAGCCTTCACATGCCAGCCCTCCTCATCCTTCAGCATGACCGGGCCACAGTGATAGATGACCGCACCGTTCAAGTCCACGGGGGCGTCGTGATCCATCAGATATTTGTGCAGGGCATCGCGGCCGGTGTGCATCTCGCCGGAGAGAATAACTACATCACCAACGCGCAGGCTGCGGATATCCTCCTCGCTGATCGGTGTGGTCAGGCGGATTTCGCGCGAACCACCCGATGCGGCAGCAGGTTCGATTTCCTTGCCGTTACCGGGGACAACAGCATCAGAAGCAGCTTCCCCAGTTCCTGACAAGATAGCCGGAGCCGCAGGAATCGTTGCATCCTCTGGAATCATGCCCTGCGAAACACCATCAGCAGCAGAGACCGCTACCGGTTCAGCTACTTGCACTAAAGCCTCTTCCCCATCAACAGAAATACCTGTGCCGCTCTCATAGAGCCATTCCTTAATGTCCCCGGTTGCCGGATTCACCAGTATCCCCTGACGGCGGAAGGCCCAGCAATTATAAGCTACCGAGACAAAGAAGCTCGCCGGCAGACGGTTCATAACTCCGATTTTGCAGCCTAACAGCGTAACTTCACCGCCGAAGCCCATCGTGCCGATCCCGAGCTTGTTGGCATTCTCCATGATGTAATCTTCCAGCTTGCCCAGATCTTGGGTGGGATTCACATCCTCGACCTTGCGGAACAGCTGCTTCTTCGCCAGCTCATAACCCGTTGTACGGTCACCGCCGATGCCTACGCCAATGAAACCTGCACTGCAGCCCTGGCCCTGCGCCTGATAGACCGAATGAAGAATACATTTGCGAATGCCGTCTAGATCTCGTCCGGCTTTGCCCAGACCCTCCAGCTCTGCCGGGAGACTGTACTGAATATTCTTATTCTCGCAGCCGCCGCCCTTCAGAATGAGCCTTACATCAATGCCTTCCTCTTCCCACTGCTCGAAATGAATCACCGGCGTGCCTGGACCCAGATTGTCCCCGCTGTTCTCGCCTGTAAGGGAATCTACGGAATTGGGCCGCAGCTTGCCGTTCTTCGTCGCCCGGATTATCGCGCTATGAATATCCTTCTTCATCTCTATCTGATTCACGCCAACCGGCGTATGAATTATAAAAGTCGGCATCCCTGTATCCTGGCAAATCGGCGATACCTGGAGCTCGGCCATGCCGATATTCTGGGCAATCGTGGTCAGTGCCAGTCCGGAACGGGTCGCCCGGTCTTCCAGCGCACGCCCTTTAGCAACCGCCCGGCGTACATCACCCGGCAAATTCGTGGAGGTCTCTACGATCAGATTATAAATGCTGTCTTCAAAATGCTGCATCTTCATTCAGTCTCCTCTCCATCTGTTTCAAGCTGCCCTAACTCTGTTACAATTAGTTATTATCATATCATATTAAGCCGCTCATGAAAGGGGTTACTTAAAAATTGAACTACCATTTCTCTGCCTATCTCTACCGGCTGCAATATATCCAGCGCTGGAGCCTCATGCGCAGCACCGCCCCGGAGAACGTGGCGCAGCATTCGTTCCAGGTGGCCCTGCTGGCGCACATGCTGTGCACCATCGGCAATGTCCACTTCGGCCGGTCGCTGAACGCCGACCGCGCATCCACAATGGCGTTGTTCCACGACGCCACCGAGGTATTCACCGGCGACATCGCCACGCCGGTGAAGCATAACAACCCGCGGCTGCTGTCCAGCTTCCGCGAGATGGAGCGGGTCGCCGCTGAACGCCTCGCGGCGATGATCCCGCCGGAGCTGAGCGCAGTCTATGCGCCGCTCCTGCAGCCGCAGGACAGCCCGCCCGGCTCTGAGGATGCCGGACTGCTGCGCTACGTCAAGGCGGCGGATGTGCTCGACGCATATCTGAAATGCGTCTGGGAAACCGCCGCAGGCAACCGCGAATTCGCGGCCGCCCGGGAGCAGACAGGCGCGAAGCTGCACGGGCTTGCCCTGCCGGAGTTGGAGTATTTCCTAACTCATATGGCTCCGGGGTTTGAGCTGTCGCTGGACGAGCTGTCTTCAAGAATGCGCCCGGAGAAGCCAGCCGACTAGCCGGAGACCGTGCGGCCGCTTGAAGAATGCAGCATCGTACGGACCGCTTCGCCCAACAATGCAAATAACCCGCCGTGAGGCGGGTTATTTGCATCCAGTTAAGGCATGGCTAAAGGCTCATCCAGGATGTCCCAGTCCTTGAACACCGGCTGCAGCCCTTTTGTCTCTAGCATCTCCTTAATCTCATGCACGCTGCGGTTGTCCGAGATTTCAAACTGCGGAGTCCCGCCTTCCAGGGAATGTCCGCCTACTTCGGTGGATACCCCTGCAGACATCTTGGTGATGCCGAGATGGACCAGATGATCGCGCAGGGCTGCCGGCTCCCGCGTGGACAGTGAAATACCGGAACGCGGCAGAAACAGGCGGTAGGCCAGTATAATCTGCACCAGTGCACGGTCGGTTACATCACTCTCTGGATTAAATTCCCCCAGGTACGGCCGAAAACGGGGAATGGACAAACCGATTTCGCACTCCGGATACTTGTCCTGCAAATACCTGGCGTGCAGTGCAGTCGCGAGAGCCTCCTGACGCCATTCGTACATTCCCAGCAGGGCTCCGATATTTACCGAGCGGAATCCGGCCAGGCAGCCGCGCTCGGGCGCATCCAGACGGTTGCGGTACACCCGCTTGGGGCCCTTCACATGCAGCTTGCGGTAGGTTTCCTGATGATAGACCTCCTGATACAGCGTCAGACCGTCTACTCCTGCCTGTCTGAGGTCAGCGTATTCTTTGGTAGTGAGCGGATTCACTTCAATGCTGACTGAAGAGAAATAGCCGCGGAGCACCTCCACGCAGTCTTTCACGTAATTGGCCGGACTTTGATTCCGGGATTCTCCGGTCAGAATCAGAATGTGGCGCAGCCCTGTGGCTGCGATCGTTTCCGCTTCCCGCCGGACCTCCTCCAGTGTCAGTTTTTTGCGCGGAAAATCATAGATAGAGCTAAAGCTGCAGTAGGTACAATGGTTGACGCAGAAATCAGCCACATACATCGGTGTAAACAGCTGCATCACATGACCGAATTGAGCACGTGTCAGTCTATGCGCCTTCTGCGCCATCTCTTCCAGGTAAGGCTCTGCTGCCGGTGACAGCAATGCCATCAGCCCGTCCTCGTCCAACTGCTCCAGACGAAGTGCCCGCTTCACATCGAGCGCAGTATACTGCTTCCATACCCCCTCATAGGAATGCTTGTCCATCCGGTTCAGCCTATCATAAAAGCTCATGTCCTTCCTCCCTCTTCTTAAACAGCATCAGTCAGGCCAGAAATCCGGTCAGCGGCGAAGAAGCTGCGGCTGTCTCTTCCACCGGACCCAGCCCGGCCAGATAGGCCTTCCGCCCCGCCGACACCGCTTCGCGGAATGCCTCCGCCATCAGCTGCGGGTCCCGGGCGGTGGCAATTGCCGTGTTCAGCAGCACAGCGGCTGCGCCCATTTCCATCGCCTCAGCAGCTTCGGAGGGTCTGCCAATACCAGCATCCACGATGATGGGCAGACCCGTTTCTGATATCAGAATCCGGATCAGCTCCTTGGTCTGCAGCCCGCGGTTAGAGCCGATTGGCGCTCCCAGCGGCATGACGGCTGCAGCTCCGGCCGCCTTCAGCCGGAGTGCGGCTGACAGATCAGGACTCATGTAGGGCAGAACAACGAAACCCTCAGCAGCTAAGATTTCCGTGGCTCTGATCGTCTCGGTATTATCAGGCAGCAGATATTTCTGATCATTGATAACCTCAATCTTCACCCAGTCTCCCAGCCCCGCTGACCTTGCCAGCCTGGCAATGCGTACCGCTTCCTCTGCGGTGCGTGCACCAGAGGTATTGGGCAGCAGGGTCATGTGGGAAGGAATATGGCTGATGATATTCTCCTTGCTCTCCGGATCTACCCGGCGCAGGGCAACCGTAATAACCTGTGATCCCGAGCGGGCAATCACTTCGGGAATAAGGGTGTTGCGGCTGTATTTTCCGGTCCCGATGAACAGTCTGCTCGTTATAGTAACTCCTCCAATTACCAATGGATCTTGCATCATATCGCCTCCTGTGATAAGTCACTGCCTTAAGCTAAATTACGTATCTGCATTGTTCCGTCTGCTGCGCGTGCAAGGCCCGCCTAGCCTCCGCCGACAAAATGAACCAGTTCAACATGGTCCCCCTCATCCAGAAAGGTATCTCCATAAGCATCCCTGCCGACAATCTCACCATTCAGCTCCACAATAACCAGCTTCCCGGTCCACTCCGGGCGGGCCAGAAGATCAGCCAGAGTCCGGCAGCTCTCTTCATACCTTCCGCTGCGTCCGTTAACAGTCAAATTCATTCCTGTTCACCTCCTTTGCCCGGTGCGGGGGCTTCATTCAGGACTTCAGCACACGCTGCGGCCTGAACGGATGATCTGTAGGCCTCAGCGGCGCCAGCAGGGTCCGTCGCTCCGCATATCCCGGACATTACGGCTATTCCGGCAGCACCCTTTGACAGAACTGACCTGGTATTGCCCGGTGTGATGCCTCCGATGGCAATCAACGGTATACTGCTGCAGCGGACGGCCACTTCCAACTGCGCCAGGCCCCGTTCCCGCTGTCCGGGCTTGCAGGCCGTGGGGAATACATGTCCATACAGACAGAAGTCCGCTCCCTGCCGTCCAGCGCGTGCCGCTTCCTCCTGGGAATGCACCGACCTGCCCAGCCGCAGGCCCGGGGCAATGCCGCGCGCCCCGGCAGGCGGCAGACTGTGCCAGGCCAATTGGACGCCGGCTGCCCCTGCTGCCAAAGCCACATCTATCCGGTCATTAATGACCAGCTTAGAGGGCGGAACCCCCGCTTGCAGCAACCGCTCTGCGGCAGCCAGAAGCTCCTGTGCGGACAGAGCTTTTTCCCGGAGATGGATATAATCCACCATGGGATGTACAGCAGCAGCCAGTTTGGCATACTGCTCCGGATTCAGCCTCCCGTCCGAGATCAAATGGATTTCTTTCAACACCTTCACCTCCCCCTCTATACGGCATTCCGGAAAATACAAAAAGACCGCCCCCTGTATCAGGAAGCAGTCCGGAATATAAGCAGGAATACCGGGTAAGCCGTTACCCCCGCTGCATTATTCATTCTCCACTTCCCTACGCTGGTATAAACCAGATCAGGTTCAAAGGGTCCGAACAGATATGTTCGTCTCAGCCTTGCGGCACCCCTAGTGATCGTTCATATTCTATTGTTCTTGCAGTTTGTATATTAGCATATTATTCCTGTAAGAGCTATTCTTTAATAGATTCAGTTATTAAATCCAGCAGGTTTAAGCGGCAAAAAAGCCAGCCTTCCGGCTGACTTTTCATCTGTTTGAACCTTTGATGCCTTAAACCTGTATAAACTTATCCGGCTTACAAAGCAGTGCCCATGGTCAGCCGTTAACGATCTCGCCACCGTTCACATGCATGACCTGACCGCTCACATAAGAGGAATCGTCAGAAGCCAGATATACATAGGCCGGCGCCAGCTCTTCCGGCTGTCCCGGACGCTTCATCGGCTGGGTGCCGCCGAATTCACTAACCTTCTTCGCGTCAAACGTAGACGGAATCAGCGGCGTCCAGATCGGTCCCGGTGCTACCGCGTTCACGCGGATACCTTTGTCCGCCAGATTCATCGACAGGGAGCGGGTGAAGCTGAGAATCGCTCCTTTGGTGGACGAATAGTCCAGCAGCTGCGGGCTGCCACGGTACGCCGTAATCGATGTGGTGTTGATGATCGTGGAGCCTTTTTTCAGATGGGGCATCGCTGCCTTGGTCAGATAGAACATGGAGAATATATTCGTCCGGAACGTCCGCTCCAGCTGCTCGGCGGTAATGTCCTCAATCTTATCCTGCGGATGCTGCTCTGCCGCATTGTTAATCAGGATGTCCAGCTTGCCGAGTCCCTCAATGGTTTTATTAATCAGATCCTGACAGAAGGCCTCAACTCCGATATCACCGGAGATCAGAATACACTTCCGCCCCTCCTGCTCCACCTGGCGTTTGGTTTCTTCCGCATCTTCATGCTCATTCAGATAGGATATCACTACATCCGCCCCTTCTTTGGCAAAATGAACGGCGACGGCACGACCGATTCCGCTGTCCCCTCCGGTAATGAGCGCGGCCTTGCCCAGCAGCTTGCCTGCTGCCTTGTAAGCCGAGGTTTCAAACTCCGGAAGCGGGTTCATCTCGCTTTCAATTCCGGGCTGCTGGTCCTGTACCTGTGGAGGCAGGGTTTTGACGGGTTGTTTGCTGGTGTCTGGCATAATCCATTCTCCTTTCGCTGTACCGTTATACTGTTTTACTAATCATGTTAGGATGGCTAAAAGTCTGGTGTTTATGCATCATACTTACCTAGCAAAAAACGCTTTACGTTATTTTACTTACCACATAGGGCAGCCGGCCAAACAGAAAATCTTCAGTCCAACGCGTTCCCCGGTGCATTATAGAGCCTGCAGAAGGAGAGTTATCCTCATGTCCAAAAAATCAAAAACCATCATCGTTGCCGACAAAGGTGTCATCCTGTACCAGGGCAGAATCCTCCTCGTCAAGCGGGCTGCCGCCGATTCTGCAGGTGCCGGAAGCTGGGAATGTGCCGGAGGCAAAATCGAATTCGGTGAAAGCCTGGAGGCTGCACTGGAAAGAGAAATTCTTGAGGAAACCGGACTTTCGTTTACGACAGAACGTATCCTTTACGCGGTAACCCTGCTCACGGACCCTGCAAGACAGGTAGTGATTATCACCTATTTATGCCGTGCAGCCCGTGACGAAATCCAGCTCTCGGAAGAGCATACCGATTACCGCTGGTGCACTTTAAGTGAATTACTCACCCTGCTGACGCCCCAGATTATCACTGACTTTCAGGAACACGGCATTTTTGAGCTGGAAGGGTTGATACGGTAAGTAATGAACGGTTTCTATGAGAATATTATATATATCCGGACATTCTTATATCCTATACTTTCTCTTGGAAGTCTTCAGTCTTCACGGGAGGGTCAGTTCTGCCATGGGAAATGAAAATGAAATTATACGATTGACTAACGCGACGTTAATCGACGGAACCGGGCGTCCGCCGCTGTACAACGCGAGCATTGAAATTGTTAATGGCCGGTTCGGTACGGTTGCCGGGCAAGGGAGCAGCAGGCTGGAGCATAACCCAGTCACGGTGATAGATCTTGAGGGGCTTGTCGTCCTGCCGGGATTTATTCATACCCATGCACACACCGGCTTCAAATTCATTAATAACGAGCCGCTTCACGGGTACCACAAGGAATATTTAGCTGCCTGCCTCTCAGAAGGAATAACCACGATCCGTGACGAGGGGATGACAACTGCAGCAACGCTTGATGACGTGATGGTACATACAAAAGCGCTGGACCGCAGATCTTTTCCCCGAATAATCACAACCGGCAAAGTCTTCACGGCTCCCGGCGGGTATGGCGGGCAGGCCCCTATCGGAGTTGGAAGTGCGGATGAAGCCAGATTGAAGGTCCGCGAGGTATTAGAACAAGGGATACATTGTATCAAAACAGCGCTGGAAGACGGTTATGATCCCGGGACAATCGGACTGCCGCAGCTGAATCAGGAGCTTCTGGAGAGTATCTGCAGGGAAGCCCGGAGCATGGGTGCTTATGTGTCTGCTCATGTAACCAGCTCGCATAACCTTCAGATACTGGTAAATGCGGGAATTAACGATGCTGCGCATATGATTTACGACCGGCTGGACGATGACCTGATCCGGCAAATGGTAGCCTCCAATATCCGGATCGTTCCCACGCTCACTGTAGCGAAGATGTTTCAGGACAAATTCGGCGCTCCGCTGTTAGAACAAGGACAAGATAATGTCCGTAGATTCATCCAGGCTGGCGGAGAGATTGGCCTCGGGGATGATTTTATTGAAGAAATAAGCCCGTGGTACAGGCTTGGAATGCCCTGGGAGGAAATCCGTTTGTTAGGCGAAGCCGGTCTCACCCCGATGCAGATTATCACAGCCGCCACTTCAACCGGTGCGAAGATCTGCAATCTGGCACATGAGATTGGAACAATTGAACCTGGCAAGAAGGCGGATCTGTTTGTGATTGAGGGCGACCCGCTTAAGGATATAGCCAGTCTCCGGAAAGTCAGATTTGTGATGATGGACGGCAGGATCGTATCGAAATAGAGGTATCTCGTTTGATTACAGGCCGCTTTCCACGAGGAAAATGGCCTTTTTTATTTTATATGCCCAGTATGGTTCTCTGCAGTCCTGTCTATAGCTGATCCGCCGCTGCCTTCAATGCAATAATCTTGTTCGCCGCCGTTACCTCCAGCAGGGCCTTCTACGCATCCGTCAGCTACACTTGGCCCGGTTACCTCCACGGAGGCACCTTGTGTTCGATTTTTCACATACATTGTCCCTCCTTTGGCCCATCTTCCGGGGAATTCAGCGGGGGTCCTGAGACAAGAACATATCGTCCTTCAGACGGATCTGATTCAGTGTCATACACAACAAAAAGCCCTGACAGCCTAAGCTGCCAGAGCCTCTGATACTCCCGGTCCTTCCTAATAAATCAGAGCCAGGTTTAAATAAGGCGCCGGTACACCATGAAAAAGATCATGATAACCAGAACGACCATCAGCAGCAGGCTCATGGTCCGGATCTTGGCGGTTTCGGCAGAGACATCACGGTTCTCCCGCATTCCGGCCGCAGCCAGGCGCAGAGGTCTACTCATGATGCCGCCAAGCGCAAACATCGCTAGGAGCAGCACAACTACAACGATCATCCAGGCGACAGAATAGTCACCCTTGGACATCATATAGCCTCCGGTCAACAGCTGGATAACTAGTCCATACTGGGCAAAGCGGTTGAATCCGCCGATGGCACTCAAGGTGCCTTCCTTTGCAGGGGAAGACAGCTTCGCCGTCCCGCTCAGAATAAACGGCAATACCAGATAGAAGCCAAGCGCCAGTGTGCCGATCATATGCAGGAAATAGAAAATACGGTCCATACCAATCTCCTCCGTTTACATTATAGGATTAAGCAGAAGCAAAGTCCCGATTCAGCTTGCAAAAGGGGGCTTCAGCAGCTGCCGGCTAACGTTAGTTACACAGTTACTGCTGATGTGACCGCACGTACAGAATCGGCTGATTTATCCAGAGCCGCCTTCTCTTCTGCCGTAAGCTCCAGCTCGAAGATCTTCTCGATGCCATCTGCACCCAGGAGTGCCGGGATACCCATGAACAAATTATCGTATCCGTATTCACCTTCCAGCAGGGCGATTACCGGAATAATCCGTTTCTTGTCCTTGAGGATTGCTTCCGTCATCTGAACCAGTGACGCTGCAGGCGCATAATAAGCGCTGCCGTTACCCAGCAGGCTGACAATTTCACCGCCGCCGACACGGGTACGCTGCACAATCTCAGCGATGCGTTCCGCTGGGATCAGCGTGTCGATCGGAATACCGCCAACACTGGAATAACGCACAAGCGGAACCATATCATCCCCATGGCCGCCCAGCACGAAACCGCGTACATCTTCAACCGAAACATTAAGCTCCTGGGCGATGAATGTACAGTAACGCGCGGTATCGAGTACGCCGGATTGTCCGATTACGCGATTCTTCGGAAAGCCGAGCGCATTGTAAGCTACATAAGTCATCGCATCGACCGGATTGCTCAGAATGATCACGATAGACTCGGGGGCCACCCGTTTCACGTTCTCGCAGACCGACTTCACGATACCCGCATTGGTGTTGACCAGGTCATCACGGCTCATGCCGGGCTTACGTGCAATCCCTGCCGTAATAATGACGATATCGGAATCGGCTGCATCTTCATAGCTTGAAGTTCCGGTGATCTGGGCATCGAATTTCTGCACAGGCCCGGCTTCCAGCATATCGAGCGCTTTACCCCTGGTCGGATTCTCGAGCTGAGGAATATCGAGCAGCACTACATTGCCAAGCTCCTTCTGGGCAAGCATAAGCGCCGTAGTCGCGCCGGTGAAGCCGGCACCTACGACAGTGATTTTATAACGTTTGATGGCCACAGGAAGACCTCCTAAAGGTTGGATAGCATACACTTCGTTCATTTCACTTCGCAAGACTGCCCCGGAGCATGAACCAATGATGTTGAATGGGCAGGCGGATGCACAAGCATAAGTATAAGCTGCACGTGTGTGCAGCTTATACTTGTTAAATACCGGTTAGTCTGCTTACAGATTGCTGATAATCTCGTCAGCAAAGGCGGAACATTTCAGCTCTGTAGCGCCTTCCATTTGGCGGGCAAAGTCATAAGTAACCGTCTTGTTGTTAATGGCGGTGCTCATTCCCTTGTAGATCAGGTCAGCTGCTTCCTGCCAGCCCAGATGCTCAAGCAGCATAACGCCGGAGAGAATAACCGAACCCGGATTCACAACATCCTTATCCGCATACTTAGGTGCGGTACCATGAGTAGCTTCAAAAATAGCATGTCCCGTAAGATAGTTAATGTTCGCTCCCGGAGCGATACCGATGCCGCCGATTTGCGCAGCCAGTGCGTCGGAGAGGTAATCCCCGTTCAGGTTCAGCGTCGCAATGACATCGAAATCGGTCGGGCGGGTCAATACCTGCTGCAGAGCAATGTCGGCGATAGCGTCCTTGACAATAACTTTGCCGGCTGCTTCAGCTTCCTTCTGGGCAGCATTCGCCGCAGCTTCACCCTCACGTTCCTTGATGACATCATATTGGTTCCAGGTGAAGACCTTGTCGCCGAACTCCTGTTCAGCCACTTCGTAGCCCCAGTTCTTAAATGCGCCTTCGGTGAATTTCATGATATTGCCTTTGTGAACCAGCGTCACACTCTTGCGTCCGTGCTTGATGGCATACTCAACCGCAGAACGTACCAGGCGTTTCGAGCCTTCCTCGGAGACAGGTTTAATGCCGATACCGGAGGTTTCCGGGAAGCGGATCTTGTTCACGCCCATTTCCTTCTGCAGGAACTCGATAACCTTCTTCACTTCAGAGGAACCTTCCTGGTATTCAATTCCGGCATAGATATCTTCAGTATTCTCACGGAAAATAACCATATCCACCAGCTCCGGATGCTTCACCGGTGAAGGAACACCGTCAAAATAACGTACTGGACGCAGACATACATACAGGTCCAGCTCCTGGCGCAGCGCCACATTCAGAGAGCGGATACCGCCTCCGATCGGAGTTGTCAGCGGGCCTTTGATGGCTACAATATACTCGCGGATTGCTTCCAGAGTGTCATTCGGCAGCCATTCACCATATGTATTGAAGGCTTTCTCGCCGGCAAAAACTTCGTACCAGGCAATCTGCTTCGCGCCGCCGTAAGCTTTCTCTACGGCCGCATCCAGCACACGCTTGGAGGCTTTCCAAATGTCACGGCCTGTACCGTCACCCTCGATAAAAGGGATGATCGGCTGATCCGGAACCAGCAGCTTGCCGTCTTCGATTGTAATTTGTTCGCCTTCTGTGGGCAGATCGTACTTTTCCAGTTTCAACATTAGTGGGAATTCCTCCTAAAAGTATGATGTACAAGCAATAATCAATAAGCATTTGCTGCATATATTATAGTTCATTGTACTAAAGGGGTGGAGCGGCCCGCAAGGGGCCGCTTTGTTATCGTTCGTCTACAGGGACGTATTTCATGTCGGACATGCCGGTATATTCGGCGCGCGGCCGGATAATCCGGTTGTCTTCATACTGCTCCAGAATATGCGCAGTCCAGCCCGAGGTCCGGCTGATCGCGAAGATCGGAGTGAATAGCTCCCGCTCAATCCCCAGCTGTGTATAGACGGATGCCGAATAGAAGTCGACATTCGGTTTGAGCCCTTTTTGTCCGGTAATCAGCTCTTCAACCTTGACCGACATGTCATAGAGTGTAGTGTCATTCTTCATCGTGCCCAGCTCATAGGACATCTTCATCAGATGTTTGGCCCGCGGATCGCCGTTCTTGTATACCCGGTGTCCGAAGCCCATAATCTTCTCTCGGCGTTCCAGCTTGCCTTGGATATACGGCTCAACGGCATCAAGCGTGCCGATTTCCTCCAGCATCTTCATCACGGCTTCATTCGCACCGCCATGCAGCGGTCCCTTAAGCGCACCTATAGCCGAAGTAACTCCGGAATAGATATCTGAAAGTGTAGCGACAGTTACCCGCCCGGCAAAAGTAGAAGCATTCAGCTCATGGTCTGCATGCAGCACGAGGGCAGTATCCAGCGCTTTGACGGATATGATATCCGGCTGTTCTCCCCACAGCATGTAGAGGAAGTTCTCGGCGATGGTCAGGCCTTCTTTGGGCGCTACCGGCTCAAGTCCCTTACGGATGCGCGCCAATGCGGCAACCACAGTCGGAATCTGTGCCTGAAGCTTCACAGCTTTGATCTGATTCGCTTCACGGCTCATATCATCCGCAGCCTCGTCGTACAGTGCCAGGGCGGATACGGCAGAGCGCAATGCCGCCATTGTGTTCGCTTCCTTCGGATACAGCTTCATCTGGGCAAGCACCTGATCCGGAATCTGGGCTGAAGCACTCAGGTCGCGGCGCAGCGATTCAAGCTCCGGTACTGTCGGCAGATTGCCGAACCACAGCAAATAAGCAGTCTCCTCAAAGGTCGCATTATCCGCCAGATCATCAATATCATAACCGCGGTAAGTGAGCACTCCATCCACAATGGAGCTAATCGATGAGGTCGTTGCAACGATGCCTTCAAGTCCTTTAGTAGCTGTCATAGTATCTCTCTCCTTTTCCAACAAGGGTATATAATGCTGGTTCAAACCTCATGAAAACATTTACATTTCTAAGTATTTTAATACTCCGCAAAAGGCGTCAGGACAAGAGCTGAAGATTGCAACTATATTTCTGCTGTTTAACCTGTAATAATCATACCGGATTTTGACGGTTATGTGAACAACGTGGGAGCTTTGTAGTGGATCAAATGATTTTATCGGAGAGATAGAAAAAAACTAACGAAAAAACTGTTTCATGATTGCGCTTTCAGGTTAATAGGCTACTCCATTCAACTCTTTTCCGGCCCTGCTAGTCTTTTCGCATGCTCTATGAATATACATAAGACGAGCAGTTATTCCTTGTACACCCGTTAGAGTAGGAGGGACCGGATATCGATACACTTGTGCTCAAAAGAGTGCTGCGCGGCCTGTGGGTCGTGCTTGCTGCCGCCGTGATCCTGCTGGCTGTTTATGTACTGCTTCCGCTCCTCTATCCCCTGCTGCTGGCTTGGCTGCTGGCTTACCTTATACATCCGCTGGTGCTGATCCTGCGGGGCCTGAAGCTCCCGGGCTGGCTGGCAGTGGCCCTCTCACTGCTTTTTTATATTGGAGGTACGGCTCTTGTACTGACCGCGCTGATCACCCGGCTGGTGAAGGAACTCATTGTGCTGCTCCAGACGTTTGACCTCCATACAGACCAATGGCGCGAGCTGCTGCTGAAGGTTAGCCGCAATGCCAGCATTCAGAATATTATTAACCAGATCAACCAGTTTTACCACGACAATCCGGGTTACCATGCCACGATTGACAGCAACATCAGCAGAACTACGGAAACTGTAGGCCACGCCATGACACAGCTGATCACCGGATTCTTCAACATGATTCTTGGGCTGATTTCCTCCCTCCCGAGCCTCGGCACGATTCTGATCGTGATCGTACTGGCCGCCTTCTTCCTCAGCACCGGCTGGGAACGGCATAACGCCAAGCTGCTCTCTCTCCTCCCTGCTCCGCTGCTGCGGCCGGTCTCGGAGATCTGGAAGGACCTGCGCAAGGCGTTGTTCGGCTACCTCCGTGCCCAGCTCGTGCTGATCTCCGTAACTGCGGTGATCGTAATCATCGGCCTGCTGCTGCTGGGCGTAGACTCTGCCTTCGCCATTGGCCTGACCATCGGCATCGTTGATCTGGTGCCTTATCTCGGGGTTGGCATCGTGATCCTCCCCTGGGCGCTGTATTCTTACATGACCGGGAACCTGGCTCTGGCGGTCGGCCTTCTGGTGCTGTATGGCATCATTCTGATCACCCGGCAGGTGCTTGAGCCGAAGGTGCTGGCCAGCAGCATAGGACTGGACCCGCTCGCCATGCTGATCGGCATGTTCGCCGGACTTCAGCTGTTCGGTATGCTGGGCCTGATCCTCGGCCCGGTGCTGCTCGTCATTCTGGACGCGTTCAGCCGGGCCGGCGTGTTCCGCGCGCTGCGCAGCTACATCCTCAGCGGCCGGCTGCATTAACTTTATACGCCAACACCTCACAAGCTCCTTAAATGCCAGTAGAGCAAATATCCGGCTACGGTCTGGACCTCCGTCCCCATACACCGAGCCCGTTTGCGCTATCCGCCGCACATTTTATTCGGTTTTCTGTGAAAATACGTCTGGCACTGCGATAAACGCACGGCCTACGCGGCGCACCCAGTCCAATTGTGTTCGGTTTTTCGATTACATTTGGCCTACGCGGCGCACCCAGTCCAATTGTGTTCGGTTTTTCGATTACATTTGGCCTACGCGGTGCACCCAGTCCAATTGTGTTCGGTTTTTCGATTACATTTGGCCTACGCGGTGCACCCAGTCCAATTGTGTTCGGTTTTTCGATTACATTTGGCCTACGCAGTGCACCCAGTCCAATTGTGTTCGGTTTTCCGTTAAAATATGTTAATAAATGAAAAGACGATGTTCTGTTTTTTAGCCACGCTGCTCATTTTCATGCTGGAGTTGTGCCTTGGAAGACATGATTGTTTTCGCATACATTGGGCCCGTTCCTCGTCCATCGCATTTCCCACCGCATACTCCTGCATAATCTGCAACATTTCGCTAAATCTGTTTCGGCTACAAGTAGAAAAGCGCTCAGCCGCATCAACCCGCAGCCGAACGCTTTTTACAAACCTCAATGTCCTTGCGGCACCGCCGGCTCTACCTGCGGTAGAAGGTGAAGTTGCCGTTTTTCATCTTCTTCTCGATCCATTTCAGCAGAAAAACCCGATATAGCGGCCGGGTTAGCGGGAATACCAGTGTAAAGCCGATCAGATCCATAACGAATCCCGGCAGGATGAGCAGCAGACCGCCAAAAAAGATACACAAGCCGTCCAGCATGGTCCGTCCGGGCACCCGTCCTTCCTGCATATGGGTTCTGCTGTCCTGCAGCACTTTTTTGCCTTCAAACCGCATCATGAGCAGACCGATGACCGAAGTGGCCAGCATGATCAGCAGGGTCTTGGGCGCTCCAAGAAAACTTGAGACATAGATGAAACCGAATAATTCCACGGCCGGGACGGCGAATAATGCAGCCCACAGCCATTTGTTCCTGATCATACTGCTCCTCCTTCTTCTTCCTTAAGCGCCGTAGTGATAGCGCGGAACAGCTCAGGCTGCGCCCTGTCGATACGTACAGGCTTCCATTCCTTGTTCAGCCAGACATGGCTCGTCGTGCCGCTGACCAGCAGTTCGCCGGGAAGAGGTTCACTGGCCCCCGGACGCGCCTTATTGATTCCGGACGCTCCGATCACTCCGCCTTCTCCGTGCGCTTCCGCCACACGGCGAATTTCATATTCATAGACAACCCTTAAGGCCGAGAAGGTTGTTAACCGTGCATATACGGCAATAAGATCATCATATCGCGCCGGGCTTTTAAATTGCAAATCTGCAGAGGTCACAGGCAATAACAACCCCAGGCTCTCAAGTGTCCGGTAGGCAAAGCCCAGTCCGCGGAACATCTCCGTACGCCCGCTCTCAAACCAGGTCAAATAATTGGCATGATAAACCACACCCATCTGATCGGTTTCCTGATAACGCACACGAAATGAAGTCTCATGCCAGCGACTGGACCACCCCGGTTTGTGTGAATTCATATTCATGCTCCTTTCTGTAATGGCACGCGGGCAGCTAAGCGCTGACTCCGCCGGAAGAGGCCTTCAGCGGCAGCTTGCTGCGTGAGCTCCGGGCGACATAGAACAGCAGAGCCGCGCCGGCCGCCGCACTCAGCATACAGGACAGATTCATAAGGCCGACCCCGCCCTGATTCAGCAGCATTCCGTTCAGCAGATTGCCCAGAATACCGGCAAAGCCGGAGAATACGATGTTAAATACGCTTTGTCCCGTCGCCTGCATCTCCGCAGAGGTAATCTTCGATACATATTCAACTGCAGCAATATAAAAGAAGCCGAAGGATAGGCCGTGCAGCACCTGTACCCCAATCATGACCGATGGATACGGGAAGGCCACCTGAATCCCCCAGCGCAGCACATAGATCAGCGCACCCAGCAGCAGCGTCCGCTCCATACCCAGCCTGCGTATAACCTTGGAGGCAAAGAACATGGAAGGTACGTTAGTGATCGACGCCAGAAACAGGGCGATCCCGGCATAGCTGGTCGATCCGCCAACCGATTGGAAGGCAAGGACGAAATAAGTACCGAACGCCGTCATCGTCTGGTTCACCAGGAAGCTTCCCCCGAGAAAGGCCAGGAATATTCGGTTGCCCAGCAGCTTTTTGACACCCTGGGAAAAGGACTGGCTCATCATGTGATTCTCTTCCGCCTGCTTCGGCAGGGTGAAGGCAATCGCCACTGCAACGGCATTCAGCAGCAGAAACGGCAGCCAGATCGTGGATACCGAGAATTTAGAAACATATTGCCCCCCGGCTATGGCTCCTACAGCGGCTCCTATGCTCATCATCATCCGGATGCTGCCGTAAGTCGATCCGGCTCTGTTCGCCGCTGCAATAGCGTAAGAGTCGGCAATAGGAGCCTGTGTGGAGGAGAAGATCGTGGATACCGTGTACACCAGCATCAGCACAATGAAATACTCTGACCGGTACAGCACCGCAAGCAGCGCCGGAACCGCCACACTCAGAAGGAGCACCAACCGCGCCTGGTTATATCTGTCAGAGATCACTCCCCATAGGGGCTGGACACAGATCGCGATCAGTGTGCCCGTAGCCATCAGCATGCCGATCTGGCTGACGTTAAGTCCGTTCGATTTGAGCAGCAGTGACAGATAAGAGCCGAAGGAGCCCCCGGCGAGTCCCAGAAACAGATAAAACCCGCGCAGCTTCGATATTTTTTCCATTGGAGTTATAAGTCCTCTCTCTTCCTTTTTAACAGAATACCCAACCTTAAGAGCCTCTTACTGCATTAAATAGAGCAGAACATATTGTGAGGCGGTGGACAAGTGGGCCAAGTCAATAGATTGATAAGCAGTAAACCCTGTCTGAAAGATAAACTCAACACAGGCAGAGCCGTCAGCTCAGGCTTCGGCTGGACATCCAGCAACTGGAGCGGTTATGCCATCTCGGGCAAAAAAGGCACTTACCGGCGGATATCGGCCGACTGGATCGTCCCTTATGTAAAACCTACCGTCAAAGCCACGTATTCTTCGGCCTGGATCGGCATCGACGGCTTCCGAAACAGCAGCCTGATCCAGACCGGAACCGGCCATGAATCGGTAAACGGAACCGTCCGGTACTATGCCTGGTGGGAAATTCTTCCTGCTGCCGAGACCGTTATCCCCTTGCCTGTATCTCCCGGAGACCATATGCGCGCTTCCATCGTCAAGCTCAGTCCGGGAAAATGGTGCATCACTCTGCGCAACCTCAGCAAAAACTGGGTTTTCCGTACGATCCAGCGCTATCAAGGGCCACAAACCTCTGCCGAATGGATCATGGAAGCTCCCCAGCTGGGACAGAATATCGCACCGTTGTCCAAGGTATCGCTGGTAAGATTCACCTGCTGCCGGGTTAACGGATCCAGTCCCAGGCTCAAGGCTCAAGACGGCGGCATTATGGTCCAGAACAAAACGCTACTGGCCGTGCCGTCTCTGCCGGGTCCCCGCGGCGATTCCTTCTCGGTCCGGCGGATCTACCGCAAAAGCCATCCTGCTGTCTACTCCAGAAACCCTATATTTACAAGAACCTGATTGCCCGGTTTCTCAAAACTCTCAATTCAATATATACATTTGTATCGTTTATATCAACCCGCAAGTGAAAACGGCTTTGCCTTCCTGAAAATAAAAAGAGCAGCGGCTAAGAAGGCCACTGCTCTAATAGGTGTATTCTGTTATTGCTGCAGAACCTCTTCCAAATCCTAGTCGGCTGGAATCGTATCTACCTTCACCAGGTTAGTGGAACCGGAACGTCCCAGCGGGATACCTGCAGTGATTACAACCAGATCGCCGGCTTTAACCAGACCGGAAGCTTTACCACCGTTAATTGCAGTTTCCAGCAATTCATCAGTTGAAGTAGCTTCAGGACCGAATACAGGAGTTATACCCCAAACCAGCGCCAGCTGACGCATAGTTCTTTCCTGGGTAGTTACAGCAATGATTGGTGATTTAGGACGGTATTTGGAAACCACGCGTGCAGTGTGGCCAGTTACAGTCGAAGAAATGATAGCTTTAGCATTCAGATCCAGAGCGGAAATCGCTACAGATTGGCTGATCGCTTCAGTTACCGTAGTTTCCTGAGCAATTTGCTGCTTCATGAAGATTTCACGGTGGTTCAGGGCAGATTCCGCCTTCTCAGCAATGCGGGACATTGTGAGTACGGATTCTACCGGATATTTTCCGGCAGCAGTTTCACCAGACAGCATGATTGCATCGGTTCCGTCGAAGATAGCGTTCGCTACGTCACTCGCTTCAGCGCGGGTAGGACGCGGGTTGCGCTGCATGGAATCCAGCATCTGGGTAGCAGTGATAACTGGTTTGCCAGCGATGTTACATTTCTGAATCATCAGCTTCTGAGCCAGAGGCACATCTTCAGCAGGAATTTCTACGCCAAGGTCGCCGCGGGCAACCATGAGGCCGTCGGAAGCTGCCAAAATTTCATCAAGGTTATCGACACCTTCTTGGTTCTCGATTTTGGAGATGATTTGGATGTGGGAAGCGTCGTGCTTCTCAAGCAATGCACGGATTTCCTGAACGTCGCTGGCTTTGCGAACGAAGGAAGCGGCGATAAAATCGATGTCCTGTCCGATCCCAAAAACGATATCATTGGTGTCTTTTTCCGTAATACCCGGCAGGGAGATAGATACTCCTGGTACGTTAACGCCCTTCTTGCTCTTGATTGTACCGCCGTTAACAATACGGGTCTTGATTTCGGTGCCTTGAATGTCGACAACAGTAAGACCGATAAGGCCGTCGTCGATCAGGATAGTCGATCCTACTTGAACATCGTTAGGAAGGTTGTTATACGTGATGGAGATACGGTTCTGGTCGCCCAGGATTTCTTCCGTAGTCAATGTCAGGTATTCGTCCTGAACCAGTTCAATCGGTTCTACTTCCAGCTTGCCAGTACGAATCTCAGGTCCTTTGGTGTCGAGCAGAATGGCAACAGTCTTGCCAAGTTCTTTGGAAGCTTGACGGATCGTGTTGATCCGGGCACCGTGCTCTTCAAAATCGCCGTGGGAGAAGTTCAGACGGGCCACATTCATACCAGCCAAAATCAATTTTTTGATATTCTCCAACGATTCACTTGCAGGTCCGATCGTACATACAATTTTACTTTTCCGCATTAGGTTTTCCTCCGTTTTTTCGTTCTCTCTGTCTCACTTTTTCCAACTACAAAATCTACTATAAGGCTTGCTCTCTGTATAGGAACTTTATCACATGTAGTCACATGTACCTTTTATTGCGCCCTTATGAATATTACTGCAAGTTGAAGACAAAATCAATGTTAGTGCCTGTTTTTGCTGTAAATTAAAGTCGAATTTTATAAGAAAGCCGTCAAAATAAAAATCACCCCGCAAAGTCTGCGGGATGAATAGGGTGGGAATAAATGGTTAAAGTATTCCGAGCGGCTTACGAACAGGAACAGACTGGAATATGTCAGAAAGTGCAAATGATAAGTGTGGATTACTCTACAATCTGCACTTCTTCTTCAAGCGTATCCTGTTCCTGGAGGGACTCCGAGAACTCGCCGATTTTGCGGAATTTAAGGTAACGGTCTTCCTTGAGTTCTGCCGAATCCATCACGGATATCTCCTGTAAATGACGCCATACCGCATCCTTGATTGCTGCTGCCGTTGCCTCGTAGTCACGGTGTGCCCCGCCTTTGGGTTCTGGAATGATCTCCTCGATCACTTCCATCTCCAGCAGGTCAGACGCCGTAATCTTCATCGCTTCAGCTGCCTGCTCCGCTTTGGTGGCATCCTTCCACAGAATGGACGCCGCCCCGTTGGGGGAGATCGCTGAATAGATGGCATGCTCCAGCATCAGGACCCGGTTGCCCACGGCCAAAGCCAAGGCACCGCCGCTGCCGCCTTCGCCGATAACGACGCAGATGACCGGTACGGCCAGCTGGGACATCTCGTACAAATTGCGGGCGATCGCTTCGGACTGTCCGCGTTCCTCTGCCGTATTGCCGGGATAAGCCCCTTTGGTATCCACAAACGTTACGATAGGACGGCCGAATTTCTCTGCCTGCTTCATCAGACGCAGCGACTTGCGGAAGCCTTCCGGATGCGCGCTGCCGAAGAAACGCAGAATGTTCTCCTTCGTATCCTTGCCGCGCTGCTGTCCGATTACGGTGACCGGACGGCCGTTCAGCTTGGCGATTCCGCCGACTACGGCAAGATCATCACCATACAGGCGGTCGCCATGCAGCTCCATGAAATCGGTGAAGATCAGTCCGATCAGATCCAGTGAGGTCGGACGGCCGTGATGCCGGGCCAAATGCATCTTCTGGGCCGGGGAGATATCCGAATATACTTCATTCTCAAGGATGTGGTAACGCTCCTCAAGACGGGCTACCTCATCTTTGAAATCAATACCCTTCTCTTCGCCAAACTGCTTCAGTTCAGCAATTTTCTTGCGCATTTCTACCAGAGGCATTTCAAAAGGCAACTCTCCTGCCAACCTAAAATCCCCCTTTCACATCATGCAGCTCCAGCAGCTTAGTTAACGTGGAGCGCATTTCCTTGCGGTGCACAACCATATCCAGCTGGCCGTGCTGCAAATTGAATTCCGCTGTCTGGAAATCTTCCGGCAGCTTCTGGCGGATCGTCTGTTCAATCACAATCCGTCCGGCAAAACCGAATACCGCACCGGGCTCGGCAATAATAATATCACCCAGGCTGGCGAAACTCGCCGACACCCCGCCTGTGGTCGGATCAGTAATTACGGAAATATACAGGCCTCCGGCTTCACTGAACCGGGCCAGTGCGCTACTTGTCTTCGCCATCTGCATGAGACTGAGGATGCTCTCCTGCATTCTCGCTCCGCCCGAAGTGGAGAAGATCAGCATCGGAAGTCTCCGCTCTGTTGCTTCTTCAACCGCTCTGGTAATCTTCTCGCCGACTACGGACCCCATGCTCCCGGAGAAGAACTCAAAGTTCATCACCGCAACAATAACCGGATGGCCGCCAATAGTGCCCTGGCCGGTGATTACAGCTTCAACCTGTCCAGTTTTGGACTGCTGTTGTTCCAGCTTAGAGGCATAGCCGGGGAACTGCAGCGGATCAACGGACGCCATTTCGCTGTCAAACTCAATGAACCCTTCAGGGTCCAGCGTCATCGCAATCCGTTCCGAAGCGTTCAGGCGCATATGATAGCCGCAGGATGGGCATATTTTCAAATTCTTCTCCAGTTCCTTGCTGTACTGGATCGTTCCGCATTTGTTGCATTTGTTCATAAGTCCTTCTGGAATCTCACGTTTGGGGCGCTCGCCTTCCGCCGGTCCGCCGCTTCGCTCCAGACGCTCTGAAGGAATGATCGCGTACTTCCGTTTTTTCTGAAATAAATCTTTGAACAAGGGTCGCACCTCTTCAGCCGTTTATTTGCGTAGATAGCAGCTTGCCGCTGTCATGACCGCTCATGTATCTCTAAGTTGTAATTCTCAAGGATGCAGAATCAGATTCAGGACCTCCTGCACTTCTTCAAGCTCTCCTGAAGGAACCAGAATCTCAAACTGCTGCTTGGACATATTAATCGGACGGCATTTTATCAGAAATCCTTCTTCCGTAAGCTTCCTCTGAATCATCTCCGCCACTTTGGCGGTCGGCGCTATATAGATTACCGTCCACATGCCCTGCAAGGCCTCCCTAATCTCAAATCCCAGCCGTATCCTGTATATAATGGAATCATGATAACACAGTTTTCTTTTTTCCCGCAACAGGCTCGGCAGGATGGCTGCTGGACCGGGAGGCCGCTTCCAACAAATGCAAGAGCTGCAATTATGCCTCTCCGGAGGCAGGAGAATAGACCTTCGCCCCTTCGTGGCGGTGGGCAATTCTGGCCGATGCCGCAGCTGCAATCCCGGCTACCAGATCATCAAGAAATACATGAATGCTACCCTTATCATCATTCAATTTGCCGATAATTCCAAGCTTTATTTTGTCCAGATAACCGAAACCTGTCAGCCCGATCATCCCGTATACACCCGTGATGCCTAGCGCCAGAGTCTCGTCTGCCCCGTAGAGCGATTCATCCGCCTCCAGCACTGCCTGAAGCGGCTGCGGCAGCAGCTTCTTCTCCGCCAGCTCATCCAGCGCGACACCTGTCATCAGCGTGTACTGTACTTCTCTTTTGCCCAGCACCGCCTTGACGCTTACGAGGCACTCTTCCTCAGTCAAATCGGGATAATAGGCCGATTGCAGAATATATACGATCTCAGCGATAGAATCAAGCGAAACTCCCCGGCGCTCCAGCAGGTCTGCTGCCAATTGATAGGACATGATGTGATTCCCCTTTCCGCACGGGACAATGCCCTGTGGTTCCCTAATGTATGCGGAAAAGGGCGGAAATGTGCTTATTTTTCTACCTGATTCTGACGGTTCCGGCTCCCAGCATGCTCTCTATTGCCGCAAACAGCTCCTCCGAGGGCTCGATCCGGTAGCTGTCGCTGAGTGCCAGCACCTTCTGGTTGCGCTCATAGAACAGCAGCGTCGCGGCTGGTCCCGGATGGGTCTGCAGCAGCGCCTGGAGGCGCGGCAGCAGACCTTTGAGCTCAGCACCCGGCGTGATCTTGATGAAGACACGCTGGGTGCTCTGCGCTGAGCTTGCGGAGCGCTCAGCAGAAGCGGGCTGCCCCGTGCGCAGCGGGGCAGGGCTTCCCGGCCGCGTATCTGACGCGGCCGGGGCCTTAGGCGCGGCCTGCGCAGCGGCCGCGTTAGCGCGCGCACCGGGCGGCTGTGCCGCCGGTGTGCGCGTGCCCGGTGCAGCGGCTGCGCCAGCTGCACTGCCGCTGCGGGCGCCGGGGCCAGCGGCGCCCGTACGGGCTGCAGGAGCTGCCGCAGGCGCTCCTGCGGGGCGTTCCGGCCCGCGTAGGCGGGCCGGGCGCCTGCGGCGCTGCGGCGCTGCAGCAGGCCGCGCACGCTGTCCGAGGTGAGCGGGGCCACCTCCTCGGCCAGCAGCTTGAAGCCCTCGTCCTCCTGCTGCACCTTGGCGCGCAGGGCCAGCAGCGCGCCCTTCTCGATCAGGCCGCGGCTGCGTTTCCACACCTCAGGGAAGAGTACGACCTCGCAGCGCTCGATCTGGTCTTCCCATTCGACAAAGGCCATCGCCTTGCCGGCCTTTGTCGTAATTTCCTTAAGCGACACGACCATGCCGGCCGTCACCGTCATGCTCTCGTCTGCCATTTCGCCAAGATCCATCAGCTTCTGCATCCCCGGCTCCTCCAGCAGGGCCGAGCTGTCATCCAGCGGATGGCCGGACAGGTACAGACCCAGCAGCTCACGCTCCAGCTCCAACTGCTGGGTCACGGAGAATTTCGGGATATCCGGATAACGGATTTCCCAGTTCGGCGTCTCAATCAGATCATCGAACAGCTGGATCTGCAGCTCATCGCGCTCTTTGCGCCACTTCGCCGCTGCATCGACTGTCTCATCCAGCATTGCCAGCAGCTGGGCCCGGTGGCCGGGAAGCCGGTCGAAGGCGCCTGTCTGCAGCAGTGATTCAATCACGCGCTTGTTGCAGACACGCAGATCGACACGGCGGCAGAAATCAAGCAGGCTGTCGAACGGACGCTCCTTGCGGACCGCCATAATATTCTCCACCGCCAGCGTCCCGACATTCTTAACCGCAGCCAGTCCGAAGCGGATATGCCCGCTGCCTTCGCCGGGTACAGGGGTGAACAGCACGCCGCTCTCGTTAACATCGGGCGGCAGCACGCCGACCCCGCTGCGGCGGCATTCCAGCACATACTCTGCCACCTTGCGGTGGGTTCCCATGACCGCGGTCAGCATTGCTGCCATGAACTGCACAGGATAATGCGCCTTGAGATAAGCAGTCTGGAACGCCAGCACGCCATAGGCGGCAGCATGGGCACGCGGGAAGCCGTAGTTGGCAAACCGCACGATCATGTCATACACCTCATTGGCATCCGCCTCCTGATAGCCCTGCTTCAGACTGCCCTCCACAAAGTGGCTGCGTTCCTTGTCCAGCGTCTCCCGCTTCTTCTTGGACACCGCACGGCGCAGCAGATCCGCTTCGCCAAGCGAGAACCCCGCCATCAAGGAGGCGATCTGCATGATCTGCTCCTGATAGACGATGATCCCATAGGTATCGGCCAGAATCGGCTTCAGATCAGCATGAGGATACACGACCTCGAACTCCCCGTGCTTGCCCCCGATGAATTTCGGAATAAATTCCATCGGACCCGGACGGTACAGAGCCACCACGGAGACAATATCCTCAAAACCGCTGGGCTTCAGATCCTTCAGTACCCGCCGTACGCCTGCAGACTCCAGCTGGAATACGCCTGTGGTCTCGCCTGCCCCCAGCATCTCATAAGTCAGCGGATCATGATCCGGGATGAAGCGGAAATCAGGGACGCTGCCGGTCATTTCCTTCACCCAGTTCATGCAGCGTTCAATAATCGACAGGGTCCGCAGCCCCAGGAAGTCCATCTTCAGCAGGCCTACACTCTCCAGATGCTCCATGGAATACTGGGTCAGCGCTGTACTCTCACTGCCGGCCTGGAGCGGAACGGCATCGGTCAGCGGCCCCTTGGAGATGATCACTCCGGCAGCATGCGTTGAGGCATGACGCGGCATGCCTTCAACCTTCATCGCCATATCAAGCAGCGCTCTGGTCTTCGGACTGGTATCATACAGCGCCTTCAGCTCTGGCGTGCTCTCCAGCGCCCGGGTGATGCTGATGCCGAGCTGGCCCGGAATCAGCTTCGCCGCCTTGTCCACCTCGTTATACGGCAGATTCAGTGCACGGCCTACATCCCGTACAGCTGCTCTTGCTGCCATCGTTCCGAAGGTAATGATCTGCGCCACATGCTCCTTGCCATATTTGTCCACGACATAGGCAATAACCTCATCGCGGCGTTCGTCACTGAAGTCAATATCAATATCGGGCATCGTAATCCGCTCCGGATTCAGGAAACGCTCGAAGAGCAGATTATATTTCAGCGGATCTACATCCGTAATCTTCAGCGTATATGCTGTAAGACTGCCTGCCGAGGAACCACGGCCCGGGCCGGTAACAATCCCGCTCCGGTGGCAAAAAGCGATGAAATCCCAGACAATCAGGAAATAATCGCTGAACCCCATGCTCTCAATGACGCCCAGCTCATAGGCCAGCCTTTTCTCGGCCGTTTCCTTCTGCTCCGGAGATGCCCACAGCGGCGTATCCGCGTAGCGCTCCTCCAGCCCGCTGCGGCACAGCTCACGCAAATAAGCGGCGGCATCCAGCCCTTCCGGCAGAGGGGAATACTCCGGCAGAATATGATTGCCGAACGTCAGCTCCAGATTGCAGGCTTCTGCAATCCGCAGCGTGTTCTCCAGCGCCTGCGGCACATGCGGGAACAGCGAGGCCATCTGCTCGCCGCTCTTGAAGAACAGCTGATCCGTGCCGATCTTCAGACGGTCCTCATCATCCACAGATTTGCCTGTGCCAATACAGATCAGCACATCCTGAACCTCGGCATCTTCCTTGTCCATATAATGCACGTCATTCGTAGCCACCAGGGGAATATCCAGCTCGGCAGCAAGCTGAATCAGCTTCGGATTCACCCGCTTCTGTTCAGGCATCCCATGATCCTGCAGCTCCAGGTAGAAGTCCGCGCCAAAAATCTCCTTGTAACGCAGCGCCGCCTTGCGCGCATCCTCCTCACGCCCGTGCAGCAGATGCTGCGGTACCTCTCCGCCAAGACAGGCGCTGAGGCAGATGATTCCCTCGGCATGCGCCGCCAGTGCTTCCATATCAATCCGCGGCTTGTAATGCTGGCCCTCCAGATGGCCGATGGAGATCAGCTTCATCAGGTTCCGGTAGCCGATCTCGTTCTTCACCAGCAGAATCAGGTGATAGATCGGCTGATCCTTGCGGCTGCCCCGCTCACGGCGCGAACCTGCGGTTAAATAAGCCTCACAGCCGATAATCGGCTTGATGCCGTTCTCCTGGCAAGCTTTATAGAAAGGGATTGCCCCGTACATCACTCCATGATCCGTCAGCGCCAGCGATTTCATGCCGTATTCGCCGGCCCGGCGCACCAGGTCCGTAATACGCGCCGCCCCGTCCAGTAAACTGTATTCGCTGTGCACATGCAAATGCACGAAAGGGCTCATTATCCCCACTTCCCTTCAGTTCCAAAATCAAAACATAAGATGAAACTATTTTATCATATTAGAGGGGGAACCGCCCATAGAATGGATTAAGCGCATAAGGACAGGCAGCGGATAAGCAATTGCCTGGACCGGGAAGGAGCCTTATGATGAATATTTTCCTGAGCAAAGCCGTCCTCGACTTCTTCATCGCCTTCGGCATTGTATTGGGCGGTTCCCTGCTGGGCGGGATCGGAGCCGTGGTCTCTCTGCAGCCGCCTACGCACACCATGCTGGATATCGCCGACCGGATCAAAATCTGGGCACTGGCTGCCGCCGTCGGCGGAACGATCGACCCGATGCGGGTCATTGAGAGCAATATGCTGGGAGGTAACCTCTCCCCCGCCATCAAGCAGATTCTCTATCTGGTCTTCGCTTTTCTGGGCGCTCATATGGGCAGTGAGTTAGTCAAATGGGTGTGCGGCAAGTAGAAACAGAAGGATAATGGATAGCGCTGAGCAGATACATTCTTATATTTAAAGGGGTGATGAATCCATGCGCCTGCCGCCGTTTCACCGCTACCGGCGTTTCTCGCAGATTGCTGCCGTTTTTGTGCTGGGAATGATTGTGGGCGCCGTGGTATATAACGCCATTTATCATATGGGATACAACGTGCTCTGGCTAAGCAATCAGGAGCTCCGGATACAGATCGAGGAGTACCGCAATGACATTGACACGCTCAAAAAATACAACAATACCTCCACCGTAATCCGGGAAATTAAGGTCCGCACCGAGGACAGCAAAGTTAAGGAAGGCACCGCTGTGCTAGACACGGTGACTGTCAAGGAAATCCTCAGGAAGCTGGTCAGCGATCTGGAGCCGATGCGCGGGCGCAGCATGTTTGAAATCGATTCTGACGGGAAGCTGGCCCGCCTGCTGCTGGACGGCAAAATCTACATTGTACGCGAGAAAGAATATACTGTCAGAATCCGCACTATGCTCGTTATGGAGGGTGTGCTGCAAATCTGGGTGGAGATCGCTCCTTATAAGCGCACCTGAGTCATAATCATGGTACAATAGTGGGCAAATCATAGAATGGTAGAGTATAGCCGAAGCACCGTTTCCCACCTTCCACTAAGGAGCTGTCTGTCCATGATTATGCTCATCAAGTATCTGCTGTTTGTTCTGCTGGTCGTCTTTATGATCAGCGCCGCCATGTACAGTTTCTCCTCCCGGAGGGCCGTAGACCCGCTAATCAAAGGGCTTAAGCGATCAATTATGAACATGCTGCTCGGCGCAATGCTGGTAACGCTCTCACTGATGTCGATGTTCATCTTCCGCGGCTCGACGCTTAATGTTGTCATTGAAGCAGCTTTTCTGCTGCTGGGTATCTTCAACATCTTCTCGGGGCTGCGCAGCCACGGGTACTACAGCCGGCTCCGCAGCGGGAGCTGAGTGTTTACGGTATCCGAAACCGGTATCAGAATGGGTATTTGAATCCGGCTATTAATCGGTATTTCAATCGCTATTTGAGTCATTGCATCTCTATGTGAATCTTTGCATTGGTATTTGAATCGCTAGTTATCTTTGAATCGCTAGCTAAATCGCAGCATCTCCCTCACTCGGCTCTCCGGTAGAACTATGCGAAGTGGAAATTGTACACTTATTACTGGCCAAGCCCTACCTTTCAGGGGAGCAGTTGGAAAAAAGGCACTTATTTCGTCCGCTTTCCTCCCCTGGTGCAGATTCCGGCGGATTAGATGTCCTTTTTCCACTTATTGTTCCAAAATCGGGGAGTTCGGGACAATTAGATGCCCTTTTTCCACTTGCTGCCCGCTGCTCATAATAGAGACCTATCCACTCAGTGTCCATGTAACCAGATGTCCAGTCCGTCGCCCATATAGTATTCAGCTTTTTCAGCCGTTCAGCTTCTTAGCTTCGCAGCCATTAATCCAACCAGCTATTCTATGGCTTGCCGCAATTCCCCTAGTTAGTCCCTAATGCAAATAGACCAGGTTACTCTCCCGGTTACTACAGGATAGCCTGGTCTATTTAGTCTGTATTCGTCTGTATTCGATTCTGATTCGTCTGCACTTGTCGATATTATTCGTTCTGTATTCATTTTCTGTGCGAAGACTGCATGTATTCCTACACTATTGCTAAATGTATATATTTGAGCGTTTTAACCGTGGTCAATCGACTGCAGCATCAGGACGGCCTTGGCCACAATGGTCTCCACGTGACTGATTTCAATCTCCAGCTTGCAGGTACGGCGGCTGATCTCCAGCAGCTTCGGCATGACGATAATGGAATGCTCGATTTGCACCGGGCGGATGAAATAGGTGGACATGTTATCCAGCACATAGTCATTGCCGGTGATGTCCTTGGCCGCCTTAAATGCGGAAAGTGTCATCAGTGTGGACAATATCCCTTCCGAAATCGTCCCCAGATCTGTTGCCATCTGCGGTGTGATGAAGCCGTGGAAGAACAGCTTGCCTTCCTCATCGCGCTCATCGGCAAAACCGTTCCAGATCAGATGATCGAAGGTCTCCCCGAGCTGCGGCTGGTTGCTGGCATCACGCAGACTCTGCAGCACTTCCCTGCGGGTCAGCGAGCCGACCAGCTTGCGGTTACGGTCCACGATCGGCAGGAAGTCGATCCCTTCCCACATCATAATCTGCGCTGCCGAAGCCAGGGAGGTCTGCAGTGCAGCGGTCACCGGGCTGCGGACCATGGCCTTCTCGATGCTCTGCCCTTCTGCGAGCTCCTCCACATCGCGGCGGCCCACGATACCGATGACCCGATTCCACTCGTCGGTCACCGGGAAGCGCTGCTCACCGCTCGAGAGGGACAATTCGCGTAATTCGCCGACTGTACTGGAGATTTTGAGCGTATTCAGGCGCGGCTTGCCCTCCACAATATCTTCCACGAGCATAATCTTCTTCTTGATCAGCCGGTCAAAAATCGCCCGGTTAATCATTGAAGCTACTGTAAACGTATCATGCCGGGAAGAAATCACCGGCAGGTCCAGTTCATCCGCCAGCGCCTTCACCTCTCGGCTGGTACCGAAGCCACCAGTTACTAGCACCCCTGCCCCCTGCTCCAGTGCAAGCGAATGCACATCATCACGGTTACCCACGATCAGCAGGCTGTCGGCATCGATATAACGGATCATGGCATCCACTTTCATCGCGCCAATCACATATTTATGAAGATGTTTGTTCAGACCTTCCGCTCCGCCGAGGACATGTCCCTCGACAATGTCCACTACATCTCCAAACGTAAGCTGATCAGAAATATTGCGCGGCTTTTTTTCTACCCGGACCGTACCGATCCGCTCCTTGGTAATAACGATTCCCAGGTTCTCCGCTTCCTTCACGGCACGGTATGCTGTACCTTCACTGACGCCCATTTCCTTGGCCAGCTTGCGGACGGAGATCTTCGTTCCCACCTTCAGACTTTCAATATGCTGCAGCAGTTGTTCATGCTTTGTAATATTATCGCCTTGACCTTCCAACTGTTACACCCCCATACCCCGATCTGTACTATTCTGTACCCATTATAACGCTGGTTACAGCGGAGTACAACAGAACGGGTATGCTTCTTTCAAGAGATATGTCAACTGTATGACAAGCGATACCAGAGGCGATTAAGGGCAGCCGCACTTAGAACAACACACACATAATGCATGCATAAGTACAGCCTTGAATATAGCTATAACACAGTTCACCCCCGGTCCGCAGCTTTCGCGAGACAGGGGGTGAGCCGCTTCAGCTTGCCTATAGGCGCCGGCCAAATCCTATAATCTCTGGGACACCCGGGTTTCTTCGTTCCACTGGCCCTGCCACTGCTCCAGCTTAGCCTTGCGGACCGCCTCCAGGCGTTTCTGCTTCTCTTCATCCACTCCGATGATAAAGTGCAGGTGCGAGGCAATCACCATGAAGGCAAATGCACACCAGACAATACCAAAGCCCAGCACCCAGCCGGGACCATTCTGAAAAGACAGCTTCGGCAGCGCGTACAGCAGCATCGCCAGAGCCGCCAGCAGATACACGGAATGCTTGAATTTGTTTCTTTTTTTCATTGTCGAACCGCTCCTTCGTTCTAAAGGGTTGTCAGGCTGAACTTGAATCTATATCTCTACTCTATGAACTTCAGGTTCGGATTATGAGACAAGTTGCTAATTTTTCATCTTGCTGATTCCGCTGCCTCCTGGTTAAGTCTAGCCTGAATGCCGGGAGTGTGAGATGATGGAGCCATGAAGAGGAGGAATTTACATTGAATAACATTTGGGGCCAGTCCGAGTACATAATCCGCAAAAAAGTATTCTCCGTCATGGGGGCAAAGCTGCATATTTACAACAGTTCGGAGGAACTTTTGCTCTTTTCGCAAATGAAGGCGTTCAAACTGAAAGAGGATATCGCCCTGTACACGGACGAGAGCATGGAGAGAGAGCTACTGCGCATTAAAGCCCGCAAAGTGATAGATCTCAGCGCCACCTATGATGTCTATGATTCGGAGACCGGGAAATCTCTGGGCGCACTCCGCCGCAAAGGCCTGAAGTCTATCATCAAAGATGAATGGGTGATTCTGGACACCGGCGATACCGAGATCGGATTCATTAAAGAGGACAGTATGTTCATGGCGCTTCTGCGGCGTGTCATTACTCTGATTCCGCAAAAATATAATGTGGAGATCGGCGGCATGGTCATCCCGGCCTTCCGGCAGAACTTCAACCCTTTTGTCACCAAAATTATCGCCGACTTCTCCGAGGACCGCAAAGGTGTACTCGATAGACGTATTGGCGTAGCTGCCGCGATTCTGCTCTGTGCCATTGAAGGCAAACAGGATTAGATTAGAAATGTCGGCCTTAGCATCAAAAAGAGGGTGATTCCGGAGCCAAATGGCACTGAAATCACCCTCTTGCTATTATCAGGAGAATCCCCTTCTATAGCGCTTATTGTTGTCCGCCGTACATTTGGGACAGGCTGTCGGTGATGATTTTGTTCACATCTTCGATGACTACACTAAGGCGGCGCTCTGCGTCGAACAGGCGGCGGATGCCGAGATTCAGGTTAAGCACCTCGAACAGCTTCTCCATCTTCTCCATTTCCTCCTGCGGAGGCATCTCTCCGCTCATCATCTGCTGCTGCAGCTCGATTTGGCTCTGACGGAAATTGTCGAGCATCAGCTTGCTCTCCGGATCTGCTTCGATCACTTTCATCGCGCTGGTGATATCTGATACCTCGGTGCTGTCTTTAATGGCTCTCGCCAGTTCATGTGCCTTGTCAATTACGTTCATTATAAATCCTCCTAAAAGTTTTGTTAGCATCTGCTTCCCTGAGTCTTCTTCGCAAAACTCGCTTCGTAAGCATACGCTTAAGTTTTGTGTATCCGCCCAAATTTCGCGGTCACGTTATTCCCCCTCCAGCGGCCAGACTTCTGTCTGTGCGGCCTGCACCTGTACTCCATCTGCTGAACGGGTCACCGCCGCCGGACATTTAATCCGCCCGGCACGGCTTTTTAAAGAATAGGTCAATCACCAAGGGTCAGATGTCTCCATATGATGAATGATATGTAACCCTAAAGATTCATATTGCCGGCATCATGCTGCCTACCGGAAGGAGATCCACGATGTCCCAACTCAAGATCCCGGTCCAAACGGTCCACTCGGGCATCCTGCAGGAAAACGCTGTAATGCTAGGCGACAAATCCATGAAGAGGCTCAAAATACCGGCGCACGGAACAATCCAGCTAACCTTCGGCTCTTTCCGGCAGGAGGTTACCGTTATTCCGGTTCCCAAATCCGACAGCCTGCGCGTAAGCGAAGGGCTGGCGCGCAGGCTGGGCTTAAGGCAGCGCCTCACGCTTAACGCTTCCTATAGTTCAGGCAGCCGCAATCTGCGGCTGGGGCCGATGATTGGAGTTCTGGTGAGCCGGGACCATCCCGAGCATCCCGACAGAGTGTTCGGCCAGATCACGATGTTCTGCCGGGAACTGACCAATGCCTGCCATGCACAGGGCGCCTATGTATATTTCTTTACCCCGGAAGCGCTGGAAACGCGCAGCACTACCATCCAGGGCTGGGTATACGATGAGGGCTGGCGGAAGCTGAGTCTTCCTGTGGCCGATGTGATCAACAATCGGCTGACGACGCGAAAGGTAGAGAACAAACCTAGCGTACAGCATTTTTTGGCGGATGTAAAATCCCGCTACGGAACTCATTTTTTCAATGAAAAGTTCCTTGACAAGACAGAGGTATTCGAAGCGCTGGCACAAGATCCCGCCCTGCAGCGGTATTTGCCGGAGTCACATGCCCTGAATGGCTTCGCCGTATTGAAAAGAATGTGCAGCAATTATCCTAGTGTGTTCCTGAAACCTGTACGCGGCAGCCTGGGCAAAGGCATTCTGCGCATCTCCAAAGAAGACGGCGGCGGCTATCGGCTGCAGTCGACAACACCGCTGGGGACACGCAAGCAAAGCTATCCCAGTCTGGCGAAGCTTTTTGGGTCCATTGCCCCGAAGATGAAAACGACCCGCTACCAGATTCAGCAGGGCTTGCCCCTGCTGGAGCTTGGACGGCGGCCGGTGGACTTCCGGGCACTCGTACAGAAGAACGGCACCGGCAAATGGGGCGTCACCTCCATTGTGGCCCGGACCGCCGGAAGTAATCATTTTGTCTCTAATCTCGCCCGGGGTGGGACGCTCAGTACGGTCCGGGAAGCCATCGGCAAAAGCAATCTACCGCCCGGAGCGAAGGAAAGCTCCCAGGTTCAGCTTCCCCGGGCAGCACTGGCGATCGCCAGAGGCGTAGAGACTTATATCCCGGCGCATTTCGGGGAGCTGGGCATCGACCTTGCGCTGGACCAGTCGGGCAGAATCTGGCTGCTAGAAGTCAACTCCAAACCGTCCAAGAACGACAATACACCGCTGAACGACCAGAAGATCCGCCCCTCCGTCAAACAAATGATTCTATACTGCCGCTATCTGGCCGGGTTATAAGGAGGACATCATGACCGAAACAGCAATGGGGTTCCTTGGCATTATGACAGGCCGTCGCCACGGGAATCCTCCCATCGCAGAACCGGAATTCTGCAGTCATCTATGCCGGGCGGCCCCGTTGTATGATCTGAAGGTCCTTGTTTTCCATCCGGAAGGTGTCGCCAAGGACGGCGCCTCTGTCAGCGGGTATCTCTGGCAGGAAGGTCAGTGGGTGCCTGCGCAGTCACCTCCGCCCGATATTCTCTACAACCGCTGTTTCTACCGGACTCCGGAGGAGAAAAGAACTGCAGCCGCTGCCCTGGCTGTACTCTCCCGCTGTCTTCCCTGGTCACGCGGACTCCCGGATAAATGGGGCGTGTACGAGATCCTGCGGCGCAGCCGTACAGCCGCTGCCCTACTGCCCGAAACTCTGGTTTATAGCGGCCGTGAAGCACTCGGCAACATGCTTGCCGAAAGGGAGTACGGTGTTTTTCTGAAACCCAAAACAGGCTCCCACGGCAAACGCACCATGCACGCTGTACTTCTGGGCAAAGGCGAAGGCGGCGGAGTGAGTCTGCGGGGAAGAGACCGGTTGAACGAACCTTTTCAATATGTTTTCGGTACGCTGGACGAAGGCCTGGACTGGATCCACGGCTTCATCGGCCAGCACCGCTATATCATACAGCCATATCTGCATCTCACCGGCAGCGGAGGACAGCCGTTCGATGTGCGGGTGCTGATGCAGAAGAACGGTACCGGCGCCTGGTCTATGACCGGTATGGCCGTACGTCTGGGAGGCCGGGGATCGCTTACCTCGAATCTCCACGGCGGGGGAACCGCGGTTCCCGCTCTGCCCTTCCTGCTTGCCGAATACGGCAACACAGGCCGAAGCCTGTATGAGGAGCTGATCTCAGCAGCCGCTCTCCTGCCTCCACTGCTGGAAGATTCCTGCGGGAGACTCGGAGAGCTCGGTCTCGATTTCGGCATTGATGCCGGAGGAAGAATCTATCTGCTTGAAGCTAATTCCAAGCCAGGGCGCACAGTGTTCCGGCTGACGGGCGACCGCCGGGCTGCTAGGCTCGCCGCCGAGAATCCGCTGCGCTATGCGCGTCATCTGCTGCTTACATCAAGCGGCAAACCACAAGCTGTCTCACCGGCAGCTCCGTTCAACGGGAGAATGATATCAATCGTTCCTAAGGAGGATTCATAAATGGGTCTCACTTTTTGCAATGTGCATTTCACCAAGCAGCCCCAAAGAGTTGTCTATGTCTCGGGTGAACTGATGAAAAGCCTGAAATTATCCGGCAAGAAAAACATCCGCCTGCGGCTTGGGAAGGATGCCATCCCGGCGATGATCAAGCCGATCAAACGCGCCGGCAAGCATCTCTTCCTGGCCTCGGGAGTGAAGAGCGCAATCAAGGTTCCGAAATCAGGCGGCATTTATTTGCGCAACCTGCAGAATGATGAGGTCCAGCTCGGACCGCTGGTCGGCGTACTGTCCGACGGGCCCGCCTCCGCGGCACAGCCTTTTGGCTCCCGTACCGGCTTCATCAAGCAGCTGCTGCGCGAAGGCAGCAACAAATGCTATATCTTCGCCTTCATGCCGCGTGACATCGACTGGCAGCAGGAGCAGGTCAACGGCTATTTCCTCACGGCCGGCGGCAAATTCGAGCGTAAGATGGTGCCGCTGCCGGATGTCGTCTACAACCGTCTGCCCAGCCGCAGAGCGGAGACTTCCCCATACATCAACCAGCTGCGGGAGCGGTTCGGACGCAAGAAGATTCCCTACTTCAACTGGAGCTTCTTCAATAAATCGGATGTTTACCGCCTGCTGGAGAATGACGGTGCCGCCAACCGCTTCGTGCCTGAAACACACAGCAATCCCAGCACAGAACAGATGCGCGATATGCTGGACCGCCACCACTTTGTCTATTACAAACCTTCCGCAGGCAGTCTTGGACACGGCATCTACCGCCTGACCTACCTGCCGAAGAAGGGGTACTTCGCCCGTTACCGTAAGAGCGGGAAGAATGTGCTGCTGCGCTTCACCAGCTTCGACAGCCTGATGCGCATGCTGCGCGGCCGTCACGGACAGAGCCTGCAGAATTATGTGGTTCAGCAGGGGATCCGGCTGATTGAGATTGACGGCTGCCCGATTGATTTCCGCTTCCATATGCACAAGAACGGCAGCAACCAATGGGTAGTTGTCGGCATCGGGGCCAAGAAAGCCGGCCGGGGCAGTGTCACCACCCACCTGAAGAACGGCGGCGCCCTGCTTACACCGCAGCAGGCACTGGGCCGTGTCTTCGGCGCAAGATCGGATGAAGTGCTGCAGCGCGCCAAAACAACAGCCGTCAAGCTGGCAGAATCCCTGGAAATCCAGCACCGGCATCTGCTCGGTGAGATTGGATTTGATCTCGGGATTGACCAGGATGAGGATATCTGGATGTTCGAGGCCAATGCCAAACCGGGACGCTCTATCTTCCGCCACCCCTCCCTGCGCGCTGAGGGCAAAGCTTCCATTGAGCACATCCTGGAGCATTGTCTGTATCTCAGCAAATTCCGCAGGAGGGATGACTTGTGAACAGCCGTATCCCTGACCCCGGCAAGCCCGTTATCGCCATCCTGACGACCAGTGACCGGCTGAAGCAGTTTCGCGGCAACCGCAATAACTTCCGCGATATTATCCGCACCGGCAAAGAAATGGGTTATCTGGTATATGTCGTCACCGTCCGCGACCTGAAGCTGGAGGAGCGGATGGTGAACGGCTTCGTCCCCTCTGCCAGCGGCAAGCTCTGGTACTCCATTCCTGTCCCGCTGCCGCAGGTGATTTATAACCGGATTCCGAACCGCGATGAAGAGGAGAAGGCACCGGTCGCCCGCAAAATAGCGGAATGTCTGGAGCATCCTGAGATCCAGCTGTACAACCCGAGATTTTTCAATAAATGGAATCTCTTCGAGTGGCTCAAGGAATCCAAAGCAACCTCAAAGCATGTGCCCAAGACCCGCCGTCTGCGCAGTGCAGCAACCCTGACGGCCATGCTGAAGAATCACGACAGTCTCTACCTCAAACCGGAGAACGGCAAAGCCGGCAAAGGGATTATGCGGCTGAGATACCGGATGGATGCTATGCTGCCTTACCGGCTGCAGATCCAGAGCGGCAAGAAGAACACGACCTACAAAGCCGCGTCCATCGAACGTCTGTGGGCCAGAATCGTCAGGGAAAAAGGGGTATCCCGCTACATCGTGCAGCAGGCCATTGTGCTTGCTGCGCACCACGGGCGCCCCTTCGATCTTCGCGTGCTGCTGCAGAAGAACGGCCGTGGCGCCTGGGCGGTCACCGGCATTGGCGCACGGCTGGCCGGAGCCCGCAGCATCACTACCCATGTGCCGCGCGGCGGCAGCATTGAAGAGCCCTCCAGCATGCTGGAGGGAACCTTCGGAGCAGAGCAGGCTGCGGCCATCCTGAAGAATGTCCCCACCACGGCGCTGCTGATTGCCCGGCAGATTGAACGCGCTTCGGCCACCATGCTGGGCGAGATGTCAATGGACCTCGGCGTCGATGAAGAAGGCGGGCTGTGGTTCTTCGAGGCCAATTCCAGGCCGATGAAATTCGATGAGCCGGCGATCCGCAAGCTGTCGCTGGAACGCATTTTTCATTATGGCCAGCATCTATCCCGCCAGACTAAGCCTAATTAAACCCGTAAAGGAAGTGACACCATGCAGATATCCTCACTCTACGACAGCAATCCGGTGCAGTGGAATTCCAGACTAGCCGGATTGCTTGAATTCCTGAGGGAGTATGGGGAGCAGCGGATTACGCTTCGCGGATGCAGGCAGCTGGCCCGGCTGACACCGGAGCAGCTCGCCTTGCCGGGAGTTTCGCTACTCGTTGCCACTGTACGGGGTCAGAACGGCCGTCAGCTCGCAGGTGTCAGCTTCGTCTCCGGCTACGGCAAGGAGGCCTGTGTAGTAGCCGTTCATCCCCTGTACCGCAAGAGGCATACCGGCACAGCCCTGCTTACCGCGCAGCTGGAACGTCTTGGGCAGCTGGAATGCCATGTAGCCTGCGATAACCCGGCCAGCCTGAAAATGTGCTTCAACAGCGGGCTAGCCGCCGTAGACCTGGTTAACGGCCCTACGGGTAAACCCACGCTGCTGCTGCGGTCCTCCCGGACTGCAGCCGGACCTACTATTCTCCCACAAGAAGGTGAACTCCTGTGCCAGAGCCCGTCTTAGGCATCCTCACGCTATATCTGAATGACGCCAAACAGCTTGAGGAGAAGAGCGTGTACCGGAGGATGATTATTGAAGGCAGCCGGATTGGCCTGGATGTCTTTGTGTTTACCCCCGCAGATGTGCATGTAAGCAAAGAACAGATCCATGCCCTTGTCTATGATGTCAAAAGCGGAACATGGTCGCGCAAATGGCGCTCCTTCCCGAATATGATCTATGACCGCTGCCGGATTCAGCGCAGCCAGCGGTTCCAGCAGTTGCTGCGCTTCCGCGCGCGGTATGATCATCTGACCTTCCTGAACCGTCCGCTGCGTAATAAATGGACGGTCCACCAGACCTTTTCACAGAAAAGCCGTTTCCGGCAGCATATGCCGGAGACTCTTCTATATCAGTCTTCCGCCGATCTCCACCGCATGCTGAAGTTCAGTCCGGTCGTCTACGTCAAGCCGATTAACGGCACGGGCGGACGCGGCATCCTGCGAATTGAGCGGCAGCGGGAAGGCAAGTCCCTCTACGATATCCAGGGACGCCGCCAGAGCCGGCAGATCATCGCGCCCCGCAAGGTGTCGCTGAGCCGCCTGGATTCGATTGTCCGCCAGTGGTGTCTCGGCGGACGGTTCCTCATCCAGCAGGGCATTCCGCTCCGCTTGCCAAGCGGCCGGTTCCATGACTACCGGATGCTCGTGCAGAAGAACGGCCAAGGCGTCTGGGAATTCACCGGCATGGCCGGCCGGGTAGGCGCGGCCCGCAGCGTCACCTCGAACCTCCATGGCGGCGGGCATGCGATGCGGGCCGAGGCCCTGCTGAAGCAGTGGCTCGGCAGCGAAGAGCGGGCCGACAAGGCCATGCGCACCGCAGAGAAGCTGGGAATCGAAGCTGCCGCGTACCTCGAAGATAGCTTCGGCGCGCTCTGCGAGCTGGCCCTCGACCTCGCGATCGACCGCGAGGGCAAGATCTACGTGCTGGAGGTCAACCCCAAGCCGGCCCGCGAGGTCTTCGCCCGCTCCGGCGACAATAGCACTTACCGCAAAGCGCTGGTACGCCCGCTGGAATATGCGATGTGGGTGTATAAGAACAAGAATACGCCGAGCTCGGCGAAGACGGTTGAGGAATGAAAGATTGGTAATGAACAGCAATGAACCGCTCCTTCACAAATACAGAAGGGGCGATTCTTATTACTGAATCAATAAAAATAGGTAAGGTATATAACAGATATTAACAAAATTGAGTTATTGTCTGAGTCGGAGAAAGAAAAACTTAAAGAAGTCACAGACAGATTTGTTTTCCGTGTCAATAGCTATTATCTTTCTTTGATTAACTGGGACGATCCGAAGGATCCTATTCGAAAACTAGTCATTCCAGGTGAAGGAGAGCTAATGGAATATGCCCGCTGGGATGCTTCAGATGAGGATACAAATTATGTTGTACCAGGCTGTCAGCATAAATACAGAACGACAGCACTTCTAATCGTATCCGAGGTTTGCGGGGCTTACTGCCGCTATTGCTTCCGTAAACGGTTGTTCCGTAATGATGTGAAAGAGGCTCAGTCTGATGTCACACTAGGATTGGAATATATTTCAAGTCACCCCGAGATTAACAATGTACTTCTAACGGGGGGGAGACAGTCTGATTCTCTCGACTTCGAAGCTTCGTTCAATCATTGAAAGTCTTAGAGCGCATATAGGAAGATCAAGAGCTGCTGAATTTGATTCAGACTCATTCTACTGAAGACAAACGGATATATGTGATGGCACACATTAATCATCCTCGTGAAATAACACCTGAAGCCAAAAAAGCTTTTAAAGCTCTTCATAACGCTGGAGCTATTGTCGTTAATCAGACACCGGTTCTCAAAGGTAAAAACGATGATCCCGTTATTCTCGGAGAACTTCTGGACCGACTTTCGTGGGCTGGAGACACGCCTTACTATTTCTTCGTTAACCGTCCTATCGCCGGTAACCGGGAGTTTGCTGGGGGAAATCAGGGAATTGGTTCAAATCATGCAGAAGTACGAATAAGAAGCTAAAGATCCTATTTTCAGCTTACTGCAGTGTGGGGTCGATATCCTTTTCATGGTTGTTTTGGCTAACCTCTTTGAAAAGCGAACCTTGCTCCAAAGCATCTTCTGACTTCAGGCCGAGCAAACGTTCTAATTCCCCAATGGTCACTGGTTTGGCATGCCGCATTAGTTCATATCCTAATTGGCCGTTTGGTTCAAGTGTAGCGGTTTGGACATCTGTGAAGTTCGTAATCCCTTGCTCTCTGAGCCTTATTTCAAGTTGGTCTACTGACATACGAATGGAGCGAAGAGTAGTAATGTTGATTTGTCCGTTTTCAATAACGATCTTGGATTGGCCACTAAGCACCTTTTCAAGCCAATTAAATTTCAATTGTAAATATTCAATAATTAATAATGACACAATAAATACCGAAGCAGAGCCTATCGCTTGCCACAATTCATGATTCGCAATAGGTTGAACTATGGTAGTACCGATTGAGATCATTATTACCGTCGTCGCTACACTCATCTGCGAAATTGATTTTCTGCCGGCAATTCTCAGAAGAATCATTCCGACTAAGACTAGAAAAGCAGATTTCCATATCCAAGCTAGATCCATCAGATCATCCTCCAGAAATACCGATTTCAATTAGTATGTAATTCTAAATTGTATCCTATTCAAAATTTATCCATAATGCATATATTGAACCTTTCCATTACAAAGACACTCCAGAACTATAAAAAAAACAATTAAGAGCTTCTTCCTCGATCTATTGTGGGAGAAGCTCTTCTCTCTCCTATTCACAAAATTCACGCCAGCGTACTTATGCCTTGCGGTTTGACTTAATGATTCGTTAACATAAGGCGCATTGTATTACGGGCCACTCAAACTCTTTGATTGAGATTGTTTATGATGTTAAAAGCGGAACATGGTCGCGCAAGCGGCAAGTTCCTCGTCCAGCCGGATATTCCGCAGCAGCTGCCCAGCAGCAGGTTCCATGACTACCGGATGCTCGTGCAGAAGAACGGCCAGGGCTTCTGGGAATTCATCGGCATTGACCGGCCAGGTAGCCGCTGCGCATACCAAGAAGACAGCTTCGGCGCAAGCTGCGAGCTGGCACTGGACCTCGCGATCGACCGCGAGGGTAAGATCTACGAGCTGGAGGTCAACCCGAAGCCGGCCCGCGAGGTCTTCGCCCGCTCCGGCGTCAGCGGTACCTACCGCAAAACGCTGGTCCGCCCGCTGGAGTACGCGATGTGGGTGTATAAGAACAAGAATACACCGAGCTCGGCGAAGACGGTTGAGGAGGAAATGGAATAGATCGACAAACAACCGCCCTTTCGCAGGTTTGCGAAAGGGCGGTTGTTTACTAGATTACGTGATCCTTAATTCATTTTCCCCGTTGTGCCAGCAGCTTCAGCAGAACCGTCACAGCCTCAGCTCTTGTAGCAGAGTCTTGCGGAGCAAATTCGTTGTTACCCTTCCCTTGCACGATACCCGCTTGCTTCACGAAATCAATGCTGGCCTTTGCCCAGCCTGGAATATTCTTATCGTCAGCGAAGCTGGTGGTCAGCTTGACTCCGGTAGACTCACCCAGCGCTTTGGCGAGGATGACCGCCATCTCGGCGCGTGTGATTTCTGCATTCGGACGGAAACCGCCGTCCTCATAACCTGTAATTATGCCTGCTTGCACCGCCTGTGCGATGGCTGTCTGCGCCCACACTCCAATTGTAGCTGAATCTGCGAATTTCAGATCCGCCCCTGCTCCTTGATGCTTCAGCGCATTCATCAGCATCACAGCGAATTCCGCACGCGTCACTGAATGATTCGGCTGGAACGTTCCGTCCAGGTAACCCTTAACCACGCCCATGCTCAACGCTTGCTGGATGTTGGCTTCTGCCCAATGTCCAGCGACATCACTCAGGATAACTTCCGTAGGACTCTCCGTGACCGGCGCTCTTACTGGCAATCCCGTCACTTCGTCTACACTGAGCACTGCATATTTCCCGAAGTGATCCACTTCCACAATGATGTGATTCCCTTCGCTCTTGCCGCCTGCGACTTCAATCCAGGCTTTCTTCACCTCATCATAATAGAATACCGCTGCTAGTTGGTTGCTTGTCACAAGGGATGGATCAAAGGCAATGTTCAACCTAACCGGTTTAATGAAGTTCTCCAGGAAGTTTTTGGTAACCTCGTACACGGGACTGAGCAGGAGCTCGTTATTTGGGAAAAGCTTTTGTGGATCCAGCACCTTTTCAATGGATAATATCAACTCTTTGTTTATAGCTCCGGCGGGAATGGAAATCTTGATGGCATCCTCGAAGCTAACTTCACCCGCCTGGTTTACGGGAAGCGTTAATGTACCGTTGGTACTGCTAACAATGATATTCGTTGGGAGGATGAAAGTACTTCCAGGGTCAATACTAACAAGCTGTGTAGCCGGGAATTCGGCAGTTATAATGCCTGAGTCCGCTGCATTCGTCGTTGATGCTCCAGCAACAGTGAAGAAGTTCGCAGGCACTCCCGTTAAGGTATACCCTGGCTTGGGCGTGATTGTAATCATCGCCGTATACGCCGTGCCTGGGGCAAATACGGTCATCGCTGGTGACCAGCTAACCGTGGCTATATATTCTGGCGAATAAGTCGCCGTCGTTACCGGCGTAGTCTCGATGATCGGTGCGGTCACACCCATTATCCCGGGTGTAGTAATTGGAACGTTTGATACAGGCACTTCCGTGACAGGCAACGCTGCCGTCGCCGGGAACTCGGCGGTTACCACTCCTGAATCTGCTGTATTGGTGGTGCTAGCTCCCGGTACGGTAAAGAAGTAGGCGGGTACTCCAGTTAAGGTATACCCCGGCTTGGGCGTGATTGTGATCGTCGCCGTATAAGCCGTTTCTGGAGCAAATAAGGTCGTCGCTGGTGACCAGCTAACCGCGGCAGAATATTCTGACGAGTACGTTACCATCGTTACCGGTGTGGCACCGGTTAGCGGTGCAGTTACACCCGCTATCTCTGCTGCCTTGATGGGAATAGCTGTCACAGGCACGATCGCCGTCGCCGGGAATGCGGCGGTTACCACTCCTGAATCTGCTGTATTCGTGGTGTTTGCTCCCGGTACGGTAAAGAAGTAGGCGGGTACTCCAGTTAAGGTATACCCCGGCTTGGGCGTGATTGTGATCGTTGCGGTATACGCCGTTCCTTCACCAAAGCTTGCGTCTGCCGGACTCCAATCTATCGCCGCTGTATACTCTGCCGTGTCCGCTATCGATGCTGTCGGCGCTTCACCTGCGACCGGCGCAGTCACTCCAGCTATCGCTGCCGTCTGGATAGGCACCGCTGCCGTCGCCGGGAATGCGGCGGTCACTACACCTGAATCCGCTGCATTCGTCGTTGTAGCTCCCGCTACAGTGAAGAAGTCTTTAGCCACTCCTGCTAAAGTGTAACCTGGCTTGGGCGTGAGGCTGATCTTCGCCGTGTAAACTGCTGCTCCCGCAAACTTCGTGTCTGCCGGAGTCCAATCTATCGCCGCTGTATACTCTGCCGTGTCCGCTATAGATGCTGTCGGCGCTGCACCTGCGACCGGCACGGTTACTCCAGCAATCGCTGCCGTCGTGATAGGTATCGCTGCCGTCGCCGGGAATACAGCGGTCACTACTCCTGAATCCGCTGCATTCGTAGTGGTTGCTCCGACTACAGTGAAGAAATCTTTAGCTACTCCGGCTAAAGTGTACCCCGGCTTGGGCGTGAGGCTGATCTTCGCCGTATAAATCGCTGCTCCCGTAAACTTCGCGTCTGCCGGAGTCCAGTCTATCGCCGCCGTATACTCTGCCGTGTCCGCTATCGATGCTGTTGGCGCTTCACCTGCGACCGGCGCGGTCACTCCAGCTATCGCCGCCGTCGTGATAGCTATCGGTGCCGTCGCCGGAAATACGGCGGTCACAACTCCTGAATCCGCTGCATTCGTAGTGGTTGCTCCGACTACAGTGAAGAAATCTTTAGCTACTCCGGCTAAAGTGTACCCCGGCTTGGGCATGAGGCTTATCTTCGCCGTGTAAACTGCTGCTCCCGCAAACTTCGTGTCTGCCGGAGTCCAATCTATCGCCGCTGTATACTCTGCCGTGTCCGCTATCGATGCTGTCGGCGCTTCACCTGCGACCGGCACGGTCACTCCAGCAATCGCTGCCGTCGTGATAGGTATCGCTGCCGTCGCCGGGAATACAGCGGTCACTACTCCTGAATCCGCTGCATTCGTAGTGGTTGCTCCGACTACAGTGAAGAAATCTTTAGCTACTCCGGCTAAAGTGTACCCCGGCTTGGGCGTGAGGCTGATCTTCGCCGTATAAATCGCTGCTCCCGTAAACTTCGCGTCTGCCGGAGTCCAGTCTATCGCCGCCGTATACTCTGCCGTGTCCGCTATCGATGCTGTTGGCGCTTCACCTGCGACCGGCGCGGTCACTCCAGCTATCGCCGCCGTCGTGATAGCTATCGGTGCCGTCGCCGGAAATACGGCGGTCACAACTCCTGAATCCGCTGCATTCGTAGTGGTTGCTCCGACTACAGTGAAGAAATCTTTAGCTACTCCGGCTAAAGTGTACCCCGGCTTGGGCATGAGGCTTATCTTCGCCGTGTAAACTGCTGCTCCCGCAAACTTCGTGTCTGCCGGAGTCCAATCTATCGCCGCTGTATACTCTGCCGTGTCCGCTATCGATGCTGTCGGCGCTTCACCTGCGACCGGCACGGTCACTCCAGCAATCGCTGCCGTCGTGATAGGTATCGCTGCCGTCGCCGGGAATACAGCGGTCACTACTCCTGAATCCGCTGCATTCGTAGTGGTTGCTCCGACTACAGTGAAGAAATCTTTAGCTACTCCGGCTAAAGTGTACCCCGGCTTGGGCGTGAGGCTGATCTTCGCCGTATAAATCGCTGCTCCCGTAAACTTCGCGTCTGCCGGAGTCCAGGCTATCGCCGCCGTATACTCTGCCGTGTCCGCCAGAGCCGCAACCGGAGTTTCTCCAGCTACCGGCACAGTCACTCCATCAATTGCTGCTGATTGGATAGGTACAATCTTGATATCCTGGGCATCTACACTCCGGATATGTTCAGCAATCGCTGGTTGTGCAGCCCCTTTTACCCGTAAATAAATCTTATCGCCTAGTCTGACTACAATGTTGTCCACGCTTGTATCGACTATCGGCGTGTACGAGCCTGTGTTGACTTTATACTCCATCCCACTTGCCACGCCGGTTAACTTCGTCGTTCCTGCATTCGTTCCTGGTGTCAAAGCTATAAACGCCCATAACTCAGGATAATGTCCTGGAAGCATATACCAATCTTCGCTGAAATCCCAGTCACTAAATGTGGTTGGATCTTGCATTTCTGCGGTTGTTTTACCCGTACCTTTCCTGGTATCCGTCTGTCCTGTTGTGCTACTATCGTAGAAGCTGTTGCTAATGGTTCCACTGGAGAGGTAAGCAACCAAGCCCCCCATATCATAATAATTACTCCCACTCACATTTCCTGTGGCATAACTATTGATAATGGTTCCATCGTTTCTAGCAACCAATCCGCCCACTAAAGATCTTCCAGCAACACTTCCTGTGGCGTAACTGTTTTTGATGATTCCGTTGCTGTAATTACTACCAACCAAGCCACCACTTATTCCATTTCCAGTAATACTTACCAATGCGTAGCTGTTGCTAATAGTTCCGTAGTTTTCATTAACTAAACCTGCTGAACCATTCACGATTCTTCCGGTCACGTAAGTGTTGCTAATAGTTCCGTAGTTAGTGGATAACAAACCACCCGATGAGTACCTTCCTTGCACCTCAATATCTTCCAGAATCATATTGGTAATATTCCCTGTAGACCTTCCAAACAATCCGACCTCAAAAACAATAAAAGGTTGATCAATTTTCAGATTTGTGATTTTAAATCCATTGCCGTCCATGTTCCCACTAAACGGAGAACTGCTGGAGCTATTGGCACTATAGATCCTCACTCCTATCGGCATCCAATTATCATAACTACTCAAATCAATATCAGCTATTAAATTAAAATAAAGACCTGGATCCAAATAGTTCCTAACCTCACTCAGTTGATCGGCCGTTGCAATCTGATAAGGATCACTTGCTGTACCCGTTCCTCCAGCGAAGCCTCCCGCAGCATGAGCCGTCCCACCTCCAGGTGCAATAACCCCCGATATTCCTCCTATTACCATTAGTAGCACCAGAAAAACCGACAATCCTTTTTTATACGCCTTATTCATACGCATTCCCTCCTCCAAAACTTCTCCACTTCATATATCTCTCACAAATATTTCCGATCTCCTAGCTTCTTTGTGTCATTTCTCATTGTATTCATCCCACTATAAGCCTTTCCGTGCAAAAAAATAACTCCCCATTTGGGGAGGTAGGCCTAATAATTATTCAACGAATATCTTTAACTCTTTGGCACGCTGCAAGGCATGTATCCGATTGTTCGCTTCAAGCTTTCTATACACATTCCGGATATGAAACTTTACAGTTTCGCCAGTGATGTTTAGATCTGATGCAATTTCCTTGTTCGCCAAACCAGCCGCAATCAATACTAGGACCTTCGTTTCCTGATCGGTCAGTAGTTCTTTACGGGGCTGTTCGGCTGGTAAGCTGTCTTGGCTCTTGACCTGCATAGCCTGAAGCAGTTGCTGCACATAACCAGAAGTAACAAGCAGCTTATCCCCCAAGTGATTATCTTGAAGTCTCTTCCCATAAGCCGCCAGAAGCTCTGCCATCACAGGGCCTTCATCTATAAAGCTGCGAATATACCCCCCCGGCTCTGCCTTTTGCAGGGCTGCCTCTACCTGAATCAGCGCCGCCTCCATTTGACCAGAGCGCTGAAGCGTCAGACTTTGCAGAATGATGACCTGAATACGATCACGCAGACGGTCTTCCCTCCCCAACATGCGATTTAACTGTTCCAGCAAGTACAGTGCTTCATCCATCCGCTCACAAGCAATAAGTACTCTGGCAAAAGCAAGATATTCTGTCACCCGATTCAACGAAACCTCATCCGTATGCGCAAGACCGCAGCTTTGCAGCCAGTCTAAAGCCTCTTGAAGTAAGCCTTGCTCCAGGGACAGACAAGCCTGTTCTGCTTCAATTCTGTACATAAACAATTCGTAATCCGGAGAGGCAATTTGCATTTTCAACTCGTTCAGCAGCGCTCTGGCCCGGATCGGATTGCCTTTTGCTTGCTGGATCCGTGAAGCATTCATGGATATTTGGATCATTATCCGCGCAAAGGGCTGCATATCCTGGCGTCCGAGCACCATCGCAGCATACCTCTCCGCCTCTTCGAGCCGGTTCCACTCGTATAACAGCTTGCTGTAGGAAGCGCATAAGAATCCGAGAAAAGGGTATTCCTGCTTGTTCTGCCACACGCTGATCCATTTGGGCAGGAATGCATCCGCTGCATGAAGATCATTGATATGGGTCAATAGATCGTCAAATGAATCAAAGCCCTGGTATCTGTTGCGTCCCACCGTCTGAAAGAAACTGCCTTCCGGCATATACTGCTCAACCAGCCCGAAGTAGTCTGACGTTCGTTCCACATCTTTGTGCAGATAGGAGGTGATCGCATGGAAAAAGTAGATATTGCCCATGGCCTGCTTCCATTCCGCATCCGATACTTTGCCCTCCAGTGCTTGAAACCGGATGGTTGCCTGTTTCACTCTGTGAAAAGCTTCGGTCCATTCCCCAACGCCCAATAAGACAGAAATATAAAATAATTCAACCATTGGCTTCTCAGCAAAGGAGTTTTCCGGTAAAACAGAGACCCATCGGATCAATACAACACTTTTCGTCTGGACTAACGTATGTAGATTTTTCTCAATTAACCGGACAGCATCCGGATAATATTTCCCTTCTAAATAATGTTCCACCGCTTCTTCGTCAAAGCCTTGTGACTCCAGCCACTCTGCCGCGCGAACATGCACCTGCATCCATTGATCTGTGTCTGTTCTGAACAATAGCTGCTGTAAGAAATCCGAGAGCAGGTGATGATACCTGTACCATGTCCGATGATCATCCAAGGGGACAATGAATAAATTCATTTGCTCCAGTCTCTCCAATTGTGCTTGAGCATTCGCCTGACCGGTTACTGCCTGGCATAAGGAAGCGTTCATGCGGTTCAGGATGGAGGTTTCCAATAAAAAAGCACGTATCTGCTCCGGCTGATGGTGAAATACCTCTTGCAGCAAATAATCGGAAATATCATGCTGATGGCCGCTGAACTGCTGAAGGGTAGCCGAAATATTGTCACTTTGCTTCAAAGAAAGGGCTGCCAGCTGCAAGCCGCTGATCCAGCCTTCCGTCTGCCGGAACAGCATCTCCACTTGGTCTGGAGTTAAGCCTAAATCCGTTGTTTCGCGAAAAAAAACAAGTCCTTCGTCCAAATGAAAACGCAAATCCTGCATTTTAATCTGATGGAATTCACCTTTGGCCAGCAGCCTGGCAGTAGGTATGGACAGATCCGTACGACTTGCAATATAGAGGTGAATATGTGGAGGTAAATGCTCTAGCAGATAGGTGATGGATTGATGAATAGCGGGAAGTTCTATGACATGATAATCATCGAGTATAACTACCAATTCGTTCGGAAAAGCATTCAATGCATTCAACAATTCCATAATCGCAGGCTCTGAAGATTGTGAAGGACCGCTATCCAGCAGGGATTGCACCGCTAAGCCGAATCCGGGCTCTCTCTCCTGAATAGAAGCGGTGAAGTAACTCCAGAACTGGATCCAATCATTATCCTGTGCGTCCAGCGAAACCCAGGCCACAACGCTGAGGCATTGTTTCACCCATTCACTTAATGCCGTAGTTTTGCCATATCCAGCCTGAGCGGAAATCAGTGTTAACTTAGCCTCCCTTCCTTCATTCAGCTTATGAAGCAGCCTCGGCCGGGCTACCAGAGATTTACGGACATGGGGGATATGAAGTTTAGTATGGACCAACAATAAATATCCCTCCGTATATTTGCAGCATGTTATGCTGATATTCGCTATAAGTTAGCACCGTCTCTTCAGTCTCATATTATATCAGATAAGATACTTAATAATATCGACTCCACCCTAAAAAGTAGCGGTTGATATTTTCACCCTTGGAACGTAGTTCACTTCATTTCTGCGAAACCAAGGGGTATAGGTATCTTTAACGAATACAATTGATCTTTCTTTCGCATATAAGTATACACCTTGTGCAATGAGTATTCTTGTCGCATACTCCAAGTAAGGGAGAGATGACATGAGAAGAATGAGGAAAATCACGATCACGAATGGCACGCAGATTTCGTTAAGAACTTCGGGTATGCCCCCGAAGCGGATATCATCGGGGCAGCTTTTAAAGCGAACGGTCATCTAATGCATGCAGGTACGGTACTATTGCAATCCTACTCGGTATATGAAGAGATTCTGATCCACTTTCAGAACAACATCAACGTCTATCTCGCTGAGCAGGATGGCGTGAAGCTTCTGAAGTGGCTAGGTGATGCGGTCAACGATCGGAAACCCTATTCAGTGGGCAGCAAGTTCCTCACGATGCCGGAGCCGGCGCAGAGATAATTCTGGAAGCTTCGGAACATTAGCATAAGACAGGGGAGAAAATCATTGAATTTGCGTGAAAAGCAGATGCAATGGACGAGGGAGATTATTAAGGATACAGCGCTGGGCTTGTTCTGTGCTCAAGGTATTGAGCGCACGGGTATGGCTCAAATAGCGGAGCAAGCCGGCGTCTCCCGGCGCACTTTGTATCATCATTATAAGGACAAGGAAGAATTAGCCGCTCAAATCTATGTCCTGAACCTGGAGCAGATGTTTGGACAGCTGCTGTTTGACTTTGATTTTGCACAGCCTGTACAGTCACTGGAGAAGATTCTGAATCAATACCTGGCGCTGAGAGATCATCAGGAGTCACTGATCTACTATGATGCCATTTTCGGAGTATACTACAGCACCCTGTCCAAGAATCCTGCGGACCTGCCTGATTTCAAGAAGGCTATGGAAGTCTGTTATTCGGGGTTAATACGCCTTGAGACCGAATCTGTGACTCTGGAGGACAAAAAGAAGTGGCTGGACATTCTGCAGAAGTCCACCCGCCTGTATTTCATGTATTTACAAAAAGCCGTAATTATTACCCATCAGCGGGGCGGTTTGGTTACCGAGGAAGACCGGGCAGCGGACCGGCAATTCAAGGATTTCATCATGAATGGTGTACGGGCAACCTGACGATCATCGTGGTTCCCTCTTCAGCCGTAACGTCCACCTCAATGCTCCCCTGATGCAGGGAAACGATTTTTTGGACAATCGCAAGCCCCAGACCGTTCCCGTTGTTATTTCCCCTGCGCGACTTGTCTGCTTTATAGAATCTTTGGAATATGGCGCCAACCTCTTCCGGAGAAATCCCGATGCCGTTATCGCTGATGGTGACGGATACTTCTGCTGCACTGCTGTCTACACGGATACGGATCTTCCCGCCTTCAGGCGTGAACTTGATGCTGTTGCTGAGCAGATTCATCCATACTTGCTTCAGTTGGTCTTCATCACCAATGATATTGACGGCTTCGGGCAGTTCCAGATCGATAACGATGCTTCGGGCAGACCATTGCGGCTCACAGGTCACAACAATAGTTCTAATCTGCTCGTCAAGCCGGAAGAAGCCTGCTTGGAAGGGATGATGTCCGGAATCCAGGGAAGCGAGCTTCAGCAAATTATCACTTAGTCTCGACAGACGTCCACTCTCCGCAATGATGATATCCAGATAGTCCTTGCGCTCCTCCTCCGCAATCAAATCATTATTCTGCAGCGCCTTGGCAAAGCCGGAAATAGATGTGAGCGGTGTCTGGATTTCATGAGAGACATTCGATACGAAATCCTGCCTCATCAACTCCAGCTGCTTCAATTCTCCGGCCATCTCTACATAGCTTTGCGTCAACTCCCCGATCTCGTCCACACGGTTCCTTTTAAGATCCACCTCGAAGTCACCTTTGGCCAGTCTTTTGGTTGCATCCGTCAATGCCTTGATCGGCTCCACCAGATATCTGGCAGCCACAACAATACATACACTTCCCAGCACAAGCACTAGCAGCAGCACAAAGAGTACCATCCGGTTGACGATATCCTCATTCTCGGCAGAGTACTGCAAGAACATTGCATACCACTCCCCCTTGAGCATAAAGGGCATCCCGATGAACGTATCCTTATCTTCCGTCGAGGAACGATAAATCTTTCCCTGCAGCACTTGCCGGACAACCCCGGGGGTGATGGTCACAGCCGGACTATCCGAGAGCCCGTAAAAAGTATGTTCTCCGGATGGATCGTACAGGTTAATGGGATGTGCCGATATCTTAACCATACTATTCAGGAACTCATTGGTATCTTTAGGCTTGGCGTCATCATAGCGGTGAATGATCTCCTGGCCCACTGCGAGCATTTCGCTCTGTCCCTTATAGCTTATTTGCTGCTGAAAAACATACAAGCCAATGAAAAAGGAACAGATCAGGCTGAAGATGATGATACTGAGAAACGTAAGAATGACCCGAACATACAGTGTCTTGATCATGGCTCAGGGATCAGCCGGTATCCCAGGCCGCGGGCGGTTTCGATTTGAAAACCCTCGCCATTGCCGCTGAACTTCTCCCTCAGCCGGCTGATATGCACATCTACAGTCCGCCCGTCCCCTTCATAATGGAGTCCCCAGATTTGCTGAATCAGTTGTTCTCTGGTGAAGATCTGCCCGGGGTGACTGATCAGCAGAAACAGAAGATCAAATTCCTTCAAGGGAAGCGTGACCGGTGCCCCACTGCGTGTAACCTGAAAGGTCCGGCGGTTAAGCACCACATTGCCGAGCTGCACGGACTGTGAAGTAACTACCAGTGAGCGTTTGAGCAGCGCTTTTACCCGCATCACCAGTTCCACCGGATCAAACGGCTTGGTCAGGTAATCATCCGTTCCGAGCTGAAACCCTTTGATTTTGTGGGCAGATTCCGCTTTGGCCGTCACCATGAGGAGGGGGAGGTTGGCATCCGAACGCCTGATTTCCCTGCACAGCTCCCAGCCATTCAGTCCCGGCATCATAATATCCAGAATGACAAGATCGATCTGTGAATCCTCTATGATGGACAAGGCCTTGGTGCCGTCCCCGGCTTCTTCGAGGTCGAACCCTTCTTTGCGCAGATATAGAGACATCAGCTTCCGGATATTATCATCATCATCCGCGATAAGTATAGTAGCCACGATCATCCTTCTCTCTTAAGCGTTATCCAAACTGCCAGCCGAGCAGATTCCAATAGTAGAAGAAGATCATCAGTACGACAGCCGAAAGCGTCACTAACGTGTAATGCACCCGTTTAAAGGCGGTCCAATACTTATTTATCCAAACCAATATAGCCGAGATTAACATTGCTAAGGTCAAGCCCGCCATAATGATTGGCATAACCAGGCTGACAGACAGCAAAGGACTGATACCGCTGAGCTTCTGCATAATGTCCATGGACATAATAACCATAAACAGAGTAATAAAAGATAACAGCGCCCAGCCGGCAGTTCCCGCAGATAATCGGATGGCCCGCTTTTCTGGGGGCGTCATCGCCTTGAACCTGCGTCTGAAGAAGAGGGGGCCGGGCAATGCCGTGATGAAAATGAATCCCACGACACCAAGGAGGATAAGCCAAAACTTACTCTGGTCCAAAAGGGGCGTACGCTCCAGCGGCATCTCCGGAGCCATGTCCAGGAGCATATGTGTAACTTTGCCGGACTCATCCGTAAGGAAGCCGATTTGATCGGTCCCTCCTTCAAGCTGGAACAGGTTAGGACCGATGGCTCTGTACAGCTGTTGTTCACTGCCGCTTCCCAAGGATAGCTTATTATCCGCAATCGTAACATTCAGCTGGGCAAAAAAGTTAAAGAACTTGTCAATATCACTTATGTTGCGGCGTGTAAATTGATAGGAGCCGGCATATTTCTGCACGGATTCCCCAGAAGCCGAGAACTCCGGCTGCTTCACTTCGGGAGCGGGATAATACCGGTTGAACAAGGCCTGGACCAGTTTTGCTGCCGATTCACTGCCTTGACCGCCATTGTAGGATAAGAAAATCCCCAGTTGCTTGGCAGGTGCGAGAAACAATTCCGTATTAAACATCGGATCGGAGCCGCCATGAGAGATTAATGTTAACCCGTTCACCCGCTTCTCAGCGAATCCGAGTGCTACTCCCGGCAGGCGCTTATCGAGCTGGAATGCCGTTGAATGCATGAATGCAGCAGTCTCAGGCTTCAGAATCTGCCGGTCTCCATATCTCCCGTCCTGCAGATGGGCGATCATGAAGTGTGCCATGTCTACCGCAGATACGGTACCCGAGCCGGCAGGACGAAATCCGCCCTCGAATGTAGGCGTGCCTGGAATAAAGCTTCCATTCTCGCTATTATACCCTACCACCTGGTACGGGATGAATGAGTCCGGCAATGGCTCCACGACCGTCGAATATTTCATGTCCAGCGGATCGAAAATATACTTTTGAATATATTCATTGTATGGAATGCCGCTTACATCCTCCACAATCATACCCGCAAGCGTGGCACCATAGTTAGAATAGGCACTCATCTCACCGGGCGGTCTGATCCGGGCAAGCATATGTTTATGGAGTGTTTCCGAGATGGACCCAGGCAATCCGGCTGGATCAGTGACGATCTGATAACCGACTCCCCCCTCTTCAAACCCTGCTGTATGGGTCATCAAATGACGCATGGTGACGGGTTCAGGATAAGTGGCGGGAATCTTCACGGATTTCAGGTAGGTGTTAATGTCCGTGTCCAGCTCAATCTTACCTTGTTCCACCAGCTGCATTACAGCAGTCCAGGTGAACAGCTTGGTCGTAGAAGCGATACGGAACATGCTGGTTACAGGGTCAACCGGAGCCGCTTGTTTCAGATTGGAACTGCCATACCCTTTGTCCAAAATGATCTTGCCGTCCTTAACGATGGAGATCACCGCTCCCGGAATTTGCAGCCGGTTCATATCCTCTTCCATGATTCCGTCAACGAAAGCAGTCAGACCCGCGATATCCTCCAGATTGGCGGCAGGTGCTTCAGTCTGAGGTACCACTGGCTTGGTTTGAGCCGTCCCGGCCTTGACATGTTTCCCGGGAAATATGAGGCTCATGCTTAACCCGATTACAGCTAATATTGTCAGACCAGCGGCCAGCCTTTTATTCATAGTTTTTTCCATATTATCCTCCGCATCATCTTATATATTGTAGTCCGGATGATCATCCGCCTGACACTTATAGAGACTAACAGAGTATTGTGAATAGAACGTTAACAAGACTATAAGCTGTCCACGAGCAGGTTCATTACACGAATCTATGAGCTGGTTCATCTGCGCAAATCCGTGGGCGAACAGGTCGGTGAAATTCTTCAGGTCGATAAACTTCTTAATGTCTATATAGTAATCCTGCCTGGTCCGCGCGCATCCTCATAGTGCGTTTGGAGCAGATGGAGCGAATGGAGCGAAGTAAGGCCACTATTACTCTAAATCCTGCACTCAATACAACATTTCCCTCCTTAAAAGGGCCGAAATTGGAAATTGTTGCACAAAATCTCTTAAGCCCCCTAATCGAATTGGAGTCCTAAAGATGCATAAGGTACACTAATAGAGAAGGGGATGAGGACATGAAAAGTAACAAGTTGTACGATGAACAACGGATTAAAGTTGCCCAGGAAGCGATTAATGGGACGAAGCTCTCTTTCCTCGCCCGTAAATATTCAGTTTCTCCCAGCACGATTACGAACTGGGTGAAGTTCTACAAAGAACGATTTGGTGAGCAAGCGACACCTTCAGTTAACGAACGTATTGAAGATGCCAAACGTGTCCAAGAGTTAGAGACCAAAATGGACACTGCGATTAAACTGCTGGGCGAAAAGGATTTGGAGATCGAACTCCTGCGTGAACTGCTAAAAAAGACCAACCCCGCTTACAAGACAGACTTGAAATAGCCGATGAAAGCATTAAGCGGGGCTATGCGGTATCGGTGGTACTTCGGCTGGTGGGTGTGCTGGAATCGACCTACTATGCCCGCAAACAGCGTCAAAAGGAGAACACCAAATCTACGGTAAGCTTAGGGACAGCCGGAAGACCGATCCCAGCGTATTCGTTGACGAAAGACGGCCAGAAGGTCAGCGACGAGCAGATCGAAGAATGGCTTAGCGAACTCGTTGCAGGCGAGGAACACGGCTACGGTTACCGTAACTTAGCGCATGCCCTCTACATCCAGCATGACTTAATTCTGAACCACAAGAAGGCCTACCGGCTTTGTAAAAAGCTAGGGCTGCTCCAAAAGAAACCTGACAAGAAAGTGAGATATCCAAGACGGCTTGCCCAAAACCGCGTGGTTACCGGAGCCAACCAACTTTGGCAAATAGATATTAAGTACGGATACATTCATGGCTACGACCGCTTCTTTTTTATCTTTGACATGATTGATGTGTTTGACCGCTGTATTGTCGGCTACCACTTGGGTGCAAGTTGCAGTGCAAAGGAGATCTGCACGACCATTAAGCAGGCGTTGAAGGCCCGTATACAGCCTGGAGGGGCTAGGCCTATTCTTCGCTCAGACAATGGTCCTCAATTTCTCAGTCATGCTTTTGCAGAGATGTGTATGGACCCGGATGAACCTTTGATTCATGAACGGATTCCGCCTAAAACGCCGAATATGAATGCATATATTGAGTCCTTCCACAGCATTTTAGAACGAGATCTCTACAGCAAAATGTACTTTGAAACCTTTGAAGAAGCCTACGAGACTGTCACGGAGTACATTGAATTTTACAACGAACGCCGCTTTCACGGCAGTTTAAACCGATTGAGTCCTAACCAATACCATGCGGCATGGAGAGCAGGCCAAGTGGCAGAGGTAAACATCTCACTTTAAGAAACTGCAAGAACCAGAGATTTCAAGAGAATGACTCCATAATTAAGGGGCCGAACCGAAATGCAGCAATTCTCCTCCACCAAGCCGATTATTGTAATAATTGTTGTATTTCGGAGGTCATTTTTTAGAAAATTAGGCTACTTGCTGGGATTTGCTCAACTGTTTGTTCAACTTGTCCAATGCAAACTTACTAAGATTGTAAGCTAGTGTACTGAGCTGGAAATCGACACTTGCCCGTACGCCGCGGTGACGTGTGCGTTTCATGCCAAAATACTCTTTGAGATAGGCAAAAACACGTTCCACTGCCGTACGCTTTTTGTACAGCTCTGTAAAGCTTTCGCTCCCTCTTGCGGGATAGGTATGCTTACGCAAATCCGTTTGGATGCGGATTTTAAACACCTTTTGGCATCCGGAACCCAGTAGTGGGCAGCCTTTGCACTCGCTCGGCTGGGTATACTTCAGCGTTTCGTACTTGGCATCAAAACTGTCGTAGCGGTAGGCATGTCCTTGGGAGCATACCGGCGTGTAGTCCACGTTCATTCCCTCGGGCGGATCTTTGCGGTGAATCATGGGAATCGCCGGATAGGCACCTAACGAATGAATCAACTGGTAGATAGACGCGCAGTCGTACCCTTTGTCGCCCAAGATATGCTTTACCTTCAGTGTGGGAAACTTCAGGGGCAGGCCTTTGAGAAGAATAACGGCCATGCGCTGGTCATTCGGATTCGCCGAACTAAAGAGGCCGCTCAAGATATACTGGCAGTCCGTATCGACGAGCAGATTCGCCTTGAAACCGTAGTAGCTCGTCATTCGACCCTTCGTATTTTTCTTGTCACAACGCGCGGCATGCCGGGGCAGCGCGGCCAGCAGTTCGTCATACGTGTAAGGTAACATCGCTTCAATGGTTTTCTGAAACGGTCCGAGACTTTGGTCATATGCTTCCTGTTCCTGACGCCGGCGTTCCCTTGCCGCATTCGTTGGACGTCCACGCTTGTCGTAGACGGGTTTCTTCGGTGGTTCGTTCACAGCCGCCTCAGGCTCAGGCTCGGGAAGTTTGAACTGAAGTTGCTGGGCTCCTGGAGCCTCATTTGGCTTTTGCCCTCGGCGAGCCGCACGGCGCTTGGCGGCCGATTCGCTAAATTGGCAATCCCAAGCCTCGACCATGGAGGAATCCACGGCAATATGTGTGCCGGTTACAAAGCCTTCTTCTAGGGCAGAGGTCACCAAGGTATCCTGCAGTTTTTCAAGCATCCCCGTGTGCTCCAGCGCATGAATCAAACGGGAATACGAAGATTCGCTCGGGATATTATCGGAGCCGGTAAATCGGCACTGCGCCCGAAACTCTTCGCTATGGGTAAGACGCCAGACCAGGGAAGAAACAAACTCGATGTTCTCCATTTTAGCGATGAGCAAGGAATAGATCATGGCAGGTACATTCAGTTGTTCGGGCCGGCCCCGGTTGTTCTTTTTCCGAAGAACGTGCAGAACCTTGGCGAGATCTAAGTGTTCAAAGATTTGGCTGTATTTATCTTCCGGGCGCATCAGGAACAATTCCTTGAAGGAAAACAGTTCTTCTTGTCGAATGGAATAGATAGGGATTACCTCTTTTCGTTCTCGGGTGTTGGTTTGGTCGCCTATATCTTCGAGAACTTGGGGAGGTACTCCTTTTTCTATGCCTAAAAAAAACAGTCCCAGCAAGGGTTTGGAATTATGAAATTGACTCTTTCATACAACATTTTATCCTGTACATCCGCGAGCTTAAGAATCCCATTAGCCGCTATAGGCTGGAGCTCTGAGACAACACCTCATTCCAAACAGACTCCCTAACTCACAAAACCAACTTGAATACTCAAAGCTCTTTTCCGGGCCAATGCATCAGCACTTACATAAACAGCTACAGAAACAACTACACGAACCACTACAGGAACAACTACAGGAACATATCGGGTACTCCCTGCACCGGCTCGTAATAACAAATATATGAATTTTGCATCACCGGACGGAGCAGACCTTTACGTACCAGCTCCTGCAGCTGCTTACGCGCCGTCCGAAAGTTCAGATGGTGTTGCAGCATCACGTCCTTGGGACGTAGTCCCTTGTCCAGGCTCCAAGCCAGTTTAACAATTTCCTTGTCCTGCGGGGAGAGGGATTGCCCGGACGGAACCCGGATCAATGAAGGGGCAATGATCATTTGCAGCAGCATGCGGCAGATCTCAGGACGGTTCTGCACATCATCGAAGGAGAAATGTATAATTCTCCAGCCCAGTCCATTCAAAAAGGTATCCCGGTCCTCATATTCAGGATGCAGATGATCCAGATTGCCGAACAGCGGCCACCAGACATTTTGCAGGAATAGCTTCTCGGCATATTGATGCCCCCGTGCCAGCCGGCCTCTGCGCTCCCCTGTTCTGACCGATAAATGCTGGTCCATTAGCAGCTGATGTGCGTTTTCAAATTCCATATTCAGTTACCTCCCTCTCTCATTTACGCAAAAAAAGAACGCCCCTCTGCCAGCAGCAGCTTGGGACGTTCTTCGTCTGAGTTAATTATACCCCTAGCACAACAGGTGCGGCAATCATGTTTCTTCGTACCTTTTAGGGAATTTCAACACCCATAGTGCTACAACTAAAATTATTTGTATTACCAAATAGTAAAAAGGGAAAATCATGACCAATTCAAATAATCCGCTATCAAATTTCAAATCTATAAAACCATATTCAGCAGGCTCACTTACTTTATCTTTATGAAGAAGAAACAGAAAACCAACACTAGGAATAGTACTTACACAAAACCAAAGTAAGTTATATCTAACTCTTCTTGTTACTAATGACATCATGCAGGTTACATACAGAATAATGAATAGAACAGAATATATTATGATTGCTTGTCGTACCGCTGCCTCGTCCCACGCCTCTGCTTTGATATTCAGAAAATGAATCACAAATAAATGCACCACTGCGATAAAAAACACTTGTGAAACTGCCCTTATTCCAGTAACAAATTTATTCTTCAAATACATATCACCTCACGATAGGCCCCTTATATTCTTTTCCATTACTCTTACATTAATAAGATAATATATAGTCATGATTAATTGGATGATTATAATACCTATTGGAAGCAGATAGATTATTTCAGCCGAATACTTCGGCATTGTATTGAATTCTCCCCCACTTAGCTAACGCTTGAAGTGGCGGATTCTTGCGAACAGAAGAGTACCCTCTTCTTATGGAGCAAGCGATCCCTGCGTTCCCGCAGTTTTACATTTTTGACGCTAGGGAAATCTTGAATTCTATCGTTTGGTTAGGTGGGGGTTAAACCGCTACTTGTTCAATATTGTGAGCGGCGTTTTCGTCACGGTCATGGATCGTCCCGCAGGGCGTACACGTCCATTCCCGAATGGACAGGTTCTTCACCTCGGGGTGGATCGTGCCACACACATGGCAACGCTGACTGGTCGGCTCAAACGTGTCGGCGATCCGAAGATTTCGTCCATACCATTTCGCTTTATACGTCAGCTGTCGCACCCACTCGCCCCAAGACGCATCAGCAATGGATTTTGAAAGCTTGGGGTTCTGAATCATATTCGCCACACGCAGATGTTCGATACTAATCGTTTGGTTTTCACGAATCAGTCTCGTGGTCAGCTTGTGGAGGAAGTCATTTCGTTTATTGGCAATGCGTTCGTGAATACGAGCGATATGCTGCCTTGCTTTCTTCCAGTTGGAGCCGCCCGGAGTACGCCGAGCCATCCGCCGCTGCCAAAGCGCCAGCTTGTTCTCGTATTGACGGTAAAAGCGAGGATTGGCGATATGTTCGCCGTTTGAGCATACTGCATATTCTTTCAAGCCTAAGTCGATGCCAATAGGTGTATCCACTTGGGGCAGAGGGTTCTTTTGAACTTCGCAAACGAGCGAGACGAAAAATTTCCCGCTGGCGTTTTTACGAACGGTAGCGGACAATATCCGGCCTTCCAGCTTCCGGGAGTTTGCAAAACGTATCCAGCCGAGTTTGGGGAGCTTCAAGCGACTGCCCTCCATGGCGATATTCCCGTTGGTGAATTTGGTCGTGTAACTTTGAATCGGATGCTTTCGGCTCTTGAAGCGTGGCGCTTGATTTTGCTTCTTGAAAAAACGATCAAAGCTATCCGCCACATGACGGGCAGCCGACTGCAAAGCGATGCTATCGACTTCTTTCAGCCAGTCGTATTGTGCTTTTAAACCGGGGAGTTGTGTCGCACAAGCGTGATAAGACAAGCCTTTTCCCGTTTCCGCATAGCTTTGATTCCAAGCTCCCAAGAAGTAATTGAACACAAAACGGCAGCAGCCAAACATTCGACGAATGAGTTGCTGTTGCTCTGTATTGGGGTAGATCCGATATTTATAGGCTTGATGAACCAGGGGTTTCGAAGAAACCTCCTGCGCAGACACGAGCATGTGCAACACCTCCTTTTAGTGATCTCATCCATATTATAGCACATACGTTCGTCTTGAAATCGAAAACTACTGATTCATCCCCACCCTATCGAGGGTGGAGTATTCTCAGCTTTTTTAGATAAACAATACACCGTTGAGAAAGCACATGGCGAGGGGAAGGATGTACGTTTTACACAGTAAAAATATTAACTCTGTTCCCCCTCCTCCCTCTATCCTGATCCCAAGAAAGTAAATTAATATCAAATGTATTGCAATTGCTGCCAGTATATATAGAATGGCTTGGAGTACCGCCTTTATAGATTTCTTCATTGTTTTTCTCCCTTGCTTTAACATGTATTAGGCAAAATGATTATTATTTGAATAAATCTCTAGTTATGTAAGCCAAGGCGCAAGTAAGAATAAGAGCATTATCGTGCTAAAACAGATCAGAAGCAAAAGATGAAGGTTCTTCTCTAATAAGTGTTTTGCAAAGAAAAAACAGATTACCAGGCACACTAACAAAAGGACAATATAAAACGACAGTTGATTATAGTCGGTTGCTGCCCAAAATAAACCGCCTCCGCCAGCAGAAAAGACTATGCCGATGACTAGAAAGTACATTCCCACTCCCATTAATCCGCTTAAAGCAACAAATATCAAACTGATAATCATATTCCGCTCCTTAGACTTGGTCACTGTTCCTCATCAGCAAGATATAATATCAGGAATCTATTGAATATTTTCCCTTTACCCCAAGTTATCGGATTCTCCCTGTGATTTGTGTAGATCAACAAGATTAAACACCCTTCTTCTGACATATCCTCAGGTGGTGCTGATACATCAATTTCTCGGCATTCTCCGCACCGACTTTGTCCATCTGGCTGATGAAATCGTTGTAGGGCGTTGTTGTCCTTAAGCTTCAAGCCCATAATTTCCTGCTTGAATTTCGGCAGGCCGTCAACCATGTCATAAGACTAGCCTTCAAAGAATAGGCATAATTGTTGTACGGAATACAATTCTGATTACCAGTTACCCCTGTGTTTGGGCGAATTGTTGTATTTCGATCGATCTCACGAGAAAAATGTTGTATTTTGTTCAGTAAATGATCACAGCAAAAAGCCGCCTCCCTGCCGCTGAATAGCAGAACCCGGAAGACGGCTTAGACCGTAAACTAATAGAAATAGATTAACTTAATTGCATAGTGGTTAGGCAGGTGTCATCGCTCTCGAAGGTGGATACTTCGGTCATGGCTTGTTTCCCGTCATGCGTGACGGTGATCTGAAGCTTCTGGTCGCGCGGGAGCCATAGGTCGATGAACCCGTTAGGCTGGGACTTCAAGGTCTGCTTCATCACTTCCTTGCCTTCGGCGTCTTCAATGTATACATAAAATTCCTGACCCGCCATTTCCCCCTGGCAGCCGGTCAGGCTGTGTGTTGCACACGGATGCGTCTTCTGCACATACGGGGCAACCGACAGAAAGAATTCGTTCTCCGGCAAATCATAGGTGACTTCATTTGGACCGCCGCTGTCCACGATGAGCTGGGTGGAGGTAATGGAGGCGGACTGGGACGTCAACGTGCGCGAGCTGTAATCAGACACCATCTGCTTAATGTCCTGAACAGCGGCCTGACTAACCGGCTGGCTGCTGCCCTGTCCCCCTTCAACGTCAGCCGTGTTTCGTTCACCGCTTCCGGCATAAATAAAGATTCCGATGGCCGCAACAACTGCACATGTACCCGCCACGATTTGTTTTCGCATACTCTATATGTTCATCTCCTTGTGGAATATCAGCCTTAATACTTGTCTTGATCATTTCTCCGCTCCACTTTCCAAACATACAGCAGGAAGAGCTGAAGAACAAAGTAAATGAAGGGAAGAAGTGCAATCAATTGAAAATCATAACCAAACAGACCCAAAAAATCTTCCTCAGCTTTACTTGCATCATAAGTTACTCTAGATACACTTAAAAAAATAAATCCCGGCACCAGGTTGGCAAGCCACCAAATGAGTTTGTATTTCAGAATATTAACCCGAAAAAAAATAATATAATTGATACATACAAGAATGACTGGAATGGCGTAAACTTGTTCCAAGTCTGATAAAACGGCATGATTCCAGCCCTCGATCCGAATACCCAGTACATAAATCAGTAACAAATGCAGTGAAATAAGGATTGCTGTACTTATCAATGCCTTTGTAATTAGAACCGCCAGATTCTTCATCCCCGCATCCTTCCGGAAATTTTTTCATTCCCGCTGCCTAGCCCATTTCTTCCCTCAATTCATATTCCATAAACAGAATATCACGTTTCATTTCCTTCATGCTAGCTCTGGTAATGCGTCCGCTCTCGTACATGAGCTGAATGTTGTCACGCTCCAGCTGAATCCCTGCTCTGGACAGCTCCTGCAGCGCCTCTTCAAACTCCCGTTTGGTGGAGGAAAGTGACTCCGTACGGGTCAATCTCATCTGCCCCCGTTCATAGCGCATGATCAGGGCGCTGACCGCTTCGGGTTCGGTCTCCCCTTTACTTTGCAGCGCTCTCAGCTTCTTCAAGACGTAGGCAAAATTGGCGGACTGCAGCCGGTTCCATTCCTCACGCCGTTCCTGGCCGCTCAGACGCACCTGCTGGATCACTCCTACAATCTCTTCCCAGCTTTTGATTGGAACCAGGTCATTCCTGTACTCCGGATCACGGGTGTGCATGAATAGCTGCTTGTTCAGCCGGTTCAGATAACGGTAGGCCGTGTACGGATTCACCTCCCGCTGCTTCATCGCAGTCAGGGTGTACTCTCTTTGCCACTTGAGCGAAGTAACACCCAGCATCCGCTCCATTTCCTCTGCAGCTTCATTTTTCTTCAGCATGCGGATTCTTGAGGTGTAGGTGCTGATTAAGTGGCTCAGGGCCATTCGCGAATGATCCGTAGCCTGATCGTTTAGACCGGAAACTACGTTGCGCAGAATTTCGATTTTGGCCTCAACCTCTTCTGCATTATGCTCTGCTTCATTTTCTTTGCCGAGCAGCAGCGGCAGCAGATAGTTGGAGGCCAGCAGGGTCCAGAGAATCACACCCGCCGCAAGGAAAATAATCAGATCCCTGGCCGGAAACCGGGTACCGTCATCCAGGAAAAACGGCAGTGACATCGTACTCGCGAGTGTGATTGTTCCCCGGACTCCTGACAGCGTGAGAATGAGGGCTTTCTTGAACTCCAGCTTCCAGTGTCCCCGCGGCTCCTCCCCTTCGGGAATATCCATGATCAGCATCCAGATCAGACGCAGGCCAAGAACGGCCGCTGTTAATAATAACGTGTACAGGATTACCTGGAAATTCCCGATATCCGGATTGTTCCAGACAGTCTGTATGATCTCCGGCAGCTGTGTACCCAGCAGCAGGAAGACCAGGCCGTTCAAGACAAAAATAATGACGGACCAGGTGCTTTTGGACACGATGCTCAGCTTAGCCACCTCGGGATTCATCTGCTTATATCCGAAGGAATGGGCAATACCTGCGCTGACAACGGCCAGGATTCCATTAACCCCCAGCTCCTCTGCCGCCATAAAAATCGCAAATGGAGTCAGAATCTCAATCAGCATATGTAACGTAACGTTCTCCATCCCGAGTCTGCGCAGCCATCGGACTATCCCGTATTTAATCAGCGTGAGCAGCAGCCCCAGCACGACACCGCCGAGTGAAATGGTAATGAAGCTAAGGCTGGCTGTTCTGAGGGAGAATGCCCCGGTGACCATAGCGGCCACGGCAAACTGAAAGGATACCAGACCCGAAGCATCGTTGATCAAAGATTCCCCTTCGAGAATCTGCATCGTCTGATGCGGGATTTTGACCTTCTGCTCCAACGCGCCTACAGCGATGGCATCCGTAGGGGCAAGTGCCGCCGCCAGAGCAAACGCCGCAGCTAACGGTAGAATAGGCAGCAGCCAATGCAGGAAGTAACCCAGGACGCCTACCGTCAGGAAGACCAACCCCAGTGCGAGCAGCAATATGGGCTTCTTCAGCTTCCATAACGCCACTTTATCCGCAAGCCTGCCGTCATTAAACAATAAGGGGGCAATGAAGAGCAGCAGAAACAGCTCCGGATTCAACGTCAGTTCAAAATGCAAAGGCAGCCAGGTCAAAGCCATCCCCAGCACAATTTGAATGATGGGCACGGAAACCGAAGGGATAAACCGGTTCACCAGATTGGACAACGAGACCGCGGCCAGCATCAGCAAAATATATTCAAATAATTCCAAGCGATCAAACCTCCAAGTCTGCACTCACTAGCGCTGCTATTAAAATAAAATTTGTATGTAAACTCAGTATAAACGATCTTTAGGCAAATATCCGCCCCTGCACTATCCGGGCATGCAAGTCAGGCAGCTCAGTTCACAAGCCGGATTGTTGTAAATTTGGCGGTCTGGGGTTGTGATTACGCATTACGTACGCTGTTCCTCAGTCCCTCCGGCAGTAAAGCGGGCTGCCAAAAGCTCAGCTCACAGTGTGCGGACAGCTACAAATTGTTGTATGTAATACAGCTTTGCTCCTGAATAAACCGGGTGCCCGGGAGGATTGTTGTATGAAATACAAGATTATTTCATATATCGGCTTGGTGGAGGAGGAAATCCTGCTTTTTATACAACAATTTTGAATAATAGCCGATTTAACGGGATAATTGTTGCATTTCGTGCAGGATTTTGCATCAAGTCTAAGCAAATTCGCATTCATTCCGTTTCCTGCAGCAGTCGCGTTGCTCAAACCAGTCTCTATCCACGTATGCAAAATAACCCCACAAAGTGGGGCTGTGGCTTCGATGATTACTCAGGCACTTTGGGGGGCCGAAGGCGGTCTTTAACGTGTACAAAGTCCCCTCTTATTTCATAAGCGGGCCCACCTCAACCTCCATTTGTCCGAGCAGTCCGTCCACGGTAGAGCTTTGCGTGTAGAGCCCGTCCAGCAGCCTCTGGATCTTCGTATCAATCTGCTGCCAGTTCTTATGGCCCGGCGCTATCCGGGCATCCGCGATCTGGTCGAGCACGGCCAGCTGGATGCTCTCCGGCGAAGGCTTGGAAGCCGCTCTCAGGAAGACATCCGATTCAAGCACGGATTTCCGGGACGGGACGAAGTATTGCGCGGTAACGCTCATGGCTTCTGCGCTGGTGATGAACTTCAGGAATTCCGCGGCTTCCGCCGGATGCCTGGTCTCGAATACAGAGACTCCCGCATAGCCGAGTGAAGTTCCAGTCCCCTTCACACCTGCCGGCATTGGAGCGATATCCCAATCAAAATCAGTAACCGCACGGGCCTTCGAGGTATAGCTGTAACGGTCCGTATACATACCGATCCGGCCGCTGTCGAAGGTTAGCTCATCGCCCGGAAGCGGATGCACCTTGTCCTTGAACATCATATCACTGTAGAGCTGCAGCGCCTCTCTCCCTGCCGGAGAATTCAGCGCAAAAGCCGTTGCACTGCTGTCAAACAGCTCGGCGCCATGCGACCAGAACAGCGGCAGCAGCGCATCCGACCAGTTGTTCCAGTCGCGGACCAGCTTCACGCCGTAAATGCCTTGCTGTGAATCAGTGAGGCTGCGCGCTGCCTTGAGAAATTCCTCGTAGTTCCAGTTCCCTTCCTTATACAGCTCCGTTGGCGTCTTCAGACCCTTCTCAAGAAACAGGTCCTTATTGTAGTAGATCAGCACCGGAGGCGTAGAGAATGGGATTCCGTACAGCCGATCCTCCCGCTTGAAGATGTCAAGTGTAGACGGATAAATATCCGCGTAGTTATATCCGGGATCTTCTTTGACCTCTGCTGCAATGTCCACCAGCTGGCCGGATTCCAGCAGCTGGGGAATCATCCGCTCCGCCAGCCAGCCGGCATCAGGCGCGGTACGGGAGGCCAGCATGATCGACAGCTTTTGCTGATAATCGGCAAACGGAATCGTCATGATCTCTACCTCCATCCCGGGATGGAGCTGTTCATATTCATCCACCAGGCCCTCAACCATTGCCTTCTGCGCATCGTTGCCCCAAATGCTGAACTTCAGCTTCACAGGCTCCTGCACAGCAGCCGCCTCACTTCCTCCTGCTTCTTCACCTTCCACTTTCCCGACAGACGCCCCGCTTCCTGCCCCTGAAGAGCAGCCCGCAGCCATTAATACCGCTATCATAAGGCTTAGCAGCCTTGTCCGCATCATTAATCCTCCTCCTGCCTGTCCCCGGCGGGACCGGCATTGTTCATGGCTTCCCAGTTCATCGGCAGCCGCAGTGAGACCGTTACCCCGCGCTCTGCCGTATGATCAAGAGTTAATCCGTAAGGCTCTCCATAGAGCAGCCGGAGCCGCTGATGGACATTGCGCAACGCAAATCCCTTTTGAATCCGGCCGAAGCCGCCCTGCTCCGTCTCTGTACCGGGCCGGGATTTATTCTGATACAGCTGTTCTTCAAGCTCCTGCATCCGTTCACCGGTTATGCCAAGACCATCATCCTTGACGGACAACACCAAGTCTTCCTCTTCCACCGAAGCCGTCAGGGCAAGCTGCAGCGTGTCCTGGCCCATGGCATGCTCAATAACATTCTCAATCAGCGGCTGCAGAATCAGCTTCGGCACCACGCAGTAATCGAAGGAAGAGTCAATATGGATTACAGCCTGCAGCTTGTCTCCAAGACGCATACCCTGGATTCGAAGATACGCTTCTACGAATCTTACCTCATCCAGAACGTACACCATCTGCTCCTGATGGCCGACCGTGTAGCGCAGCAGCTTCCCGAGACTGGTCACCACACCCGAGAGTTCCCGGGTATTGCCCTGAAGGGCCAGCATGTTCACCATTTCCAGGGTATTGTACAGAAAATGCGGATGAATCTGGCTCTGCAGCGCAAGCAGCTCGGCTTCCCGCTCCTTCAGCCGGGTCTCATAGACCTCTTTGACCAGACGGTCGATCTCGCCGATCATCGTATTGAAGCCTTCGGTCAGCTGCCCGATTTCATCGCTCGTAGTGACCGTCGCCCGCTCCAGGAACAGCCCCCGCTTCACCTGCCTCATCTTCGACTGCAGATGGGCAATCGGCTTAATCAGGCGGTTCGACAGCAGAATCGCCGCCGCATAAGCAGCCATCAGGGCTACGATTGAGACAATCAATGTAGAATTCGTTAGCTCGCGTGCGTCTTCCCGGAGCTGCGTCCGCGGAATCAGTGAGGTCACCTTAAGTCCCGTATATGAAGAGTGGGCAGAGGCTGTAATATAGGATTCACTTGAATCGGGAAGCCCGTCTGGCCCTGAGTACAGCATAACCTGATCCTTGCCGGTAATCTGCAGCAGACCGCTCCCGCTCGAACGCACCGTAGATACAATCGAACCGAACCCCCGTGCCGTCAGATCCACCTTGACGATCCCCAGCATGTCATTCGTATAGGGCTCACGGATAACCCGGGCCACCGAGATAATCCCCTGCTTCGCCTCTGTATAGTAGGCCGCAGCATGCGGCGGCAGGATGGCAAGACCACCGTCTTCCTGCTCAACCGCCTCCATCCAGTCTGCCATGCTGCGGTCCCACCGCTTCCTGACGCTCTGGTCCAGATTACTGAAGATTCCTCCGTCATTGGTGAACACCAGAATGCTCTCAATCTCACCCCGGTCAAAAGCCAGCGAAGAAATAAACAGATTCATCTTCAGCGTCTCATCCGTAGTTAAATAAGTGTTCGCCGAGCCGCTGCCGCTGTGCTTGCGGAGAATCTGCATCATATCCTCATCGTACAGCGGCGTAAGTGTAAGCCGGTCCAGTTCCTTAATGTAATGCTCCAGGTTGATATTAATCTGGCTCACAACCTGATTGGATAGCTCCACAGTGCTGCGCTCCACACCGGCAGTATATTTCTTATAGCTGATGGTGCCGATCACGAGAAACGGAATCGTAATCAGCAGGCAGAACAATACGATAAACTTGGTGCGCAACGGCACGTATATTGATTTGTTTGACCCTTTTCTGAATGGCACGCGGACAGCCTCCCCAAACTCTGGTTACCCACTCCAACATAGCATAATTCGAGTCCGAAGTCAGAGACGTTCTCCCTGGCTGGCGCAATAGCTTCCTCTACAAAAATACAGCAGACAGCACACCTCTTAAGGTTGCTGTCTGCTTACGTGCACAAGGCTGCTGTCTGAAGAAGTCCGCTCAGCTATTCTCAAGCTCTCCGGACCAAACCTCCGTCTGCCTCCAGAATTCAGCAGCAGTCAGCGTACCGCTGTGAATCATATAAGCGTAATCCAGCAGATTCGGCAGGCAGGGCAGATCCAGAAGATAACGGCTGAACGCATGCGCGGCGATCTCCGAGGTCTTGGTCACGCTGGCCCGGATGCGCAGCGGACCCAGGGAGAGGCTGCTGATGTCGTCAAGCCGCTTGTTGGTGTATCCCAGCTCCGTGAACTCCAGATCGTGGAACAGCTCATGCGCGAGATGGATGTCTGTGATTTCCTTCAGCGTGAAGGAACGGCCGGGAAGCAGCACACCGGCACACTGCCGCAGTTCTTCCATGGACGATTTATACAGCGTAATGGCGCGCTCCTTGGCCGACAGCTCAATCTGGGCGCGGAAGCGGATCTGCCCGATGGTGCCCTGCCGTTCATTGAGATTGACGCTGATTCCGCGGTCCCGGCAGATGGCCCCGACATCCGTGCCGTAGCGGGCTTTGAATGAAGTGGCCTGCTCCCTGCCGATCGCCAGCGGGCGCTCTACATAATAACGCCGTTTGCTGTGCGGTATTCTGTGAAACAGCAGATCATTTGTGAGTTCGGCATATCCCAGCACACTATCGCTTGGTAGCGTCCGTTCAGCTGTCTTCATCATCCTGTGCACCTCCTACTGATAGACGACAGCGAGTATTTCGCTGTTGTCCTCGAGCAGCTGGGTTTCCACTTCGAGAATGGAGAACAGCTGCTCCTTGGTCTGCATCCCGGTCAGATCGAGCATTTTTTCCTTATAGAAGACAAAGGTCTTCGGGATCGTCGCATTAGCGTCCGAATAGATTGTATTCTCCTCCAGGAACGAGGCAAACCGGTCGGCCATATTCTTCTTCAAAAAAGCCAGATGATACGCATTCGTCTTCTTAAATCGCACCACGCCCTCGCGGTCCAGCACGCCGACATGGCTGAGCTTCTTCTTCACCAGCCCAAACATGGACTTCTTGATTTCGCCGGACTCGAACAGGAACCATCTGCCGGAGGCCGCCTTCAGCTCCGTCTGGCCGGCCGGCTGGCCCAGTGCTTCCGCCGCCGTCAGCAGCAGCTCGTTCACGGGCACCTCGCGGCTGGCCAGATCCTTCGAGCGCAGCTCGGTCGAGCCGGTGGCGATGGCCCGCAGAATATTGCGCTGCGAATCGATCTCGATCGTCACGTCAACCGTGGCTTCATTCGCTCCGGACTGGACGATTTTCTCCATAATCTCCGCCCGGATCAGCTTGATATCCCGCTCTGTCGCACCGACCACAGTCTTCTCGATCTGCTCGCGGACCATTGCCATCCCAACGCCGATCGTGGAGATATACGGCGCATTATTGGCGATCTGGTGCTTGAAGCCTTCACTCGCCGCCATTGCCGGAACGAGCACTGCTCCGCTTCCGCCGCCGCCCACCAGCGTAACAAACCCGGTGTCCAGCTCATAATCGCTGATCATCTGGTTCACAACCGCCATCACCTTGCGGATGGCAATATCCATTGCTGCCCTTGCTGCGTCTTCCGCAGACATGCCGAGCCGGGAACCCAGCGCCTGCCAGGCTATTCTTGTGCTCTCCATATTCCCGCGGGCATAGTCCGTCTCCGGCACATGATTCAGCAGATTCGCCGCACCTGCCAGGGTCAGCGCATATTCATGTCCTCCCGCACCCCGGACGGTGACGTAATCCGGATCTCCCGGGCGCGGACTGACGAGACCGATGACAGGCTGCTCCAGATTCTCCTTACCGGTGAAGCATTCGTACTCCAGACCGGCGATATGCGCACTGCGCGGGCCGACATCCGTGATCTTGCCTCCGCCGATCTGGATCATGCTGCCCCCGGCAACGGCGAGCGTCCGTACATCCAGCGAACGCAGATAAGTCTTATGTCCGCCTACCTGGGCATTCTCAATCATCACCTTGCCGTTCTTGATCACGGAGATATCTACGCTGGTTCCGCCGACTTCGAAGAAAATACCGTCCGATATCTTCTCATACATCAGGGCGCCGGCCACACCGGCCGCCAGCCCTGACAGCATGGTCAGAATCGGACGCTTGCGCACCTCGTCGATGCTCATGACACCGCCATCGCAGCGCATGATCATCAGCTGGGAGGTAATCCCCGCTTCTTTGACGGCCTGCTCAGTCATGTTGGCGGTCTCCATCATCTTCGGAATCAGGCTCGCATTGACGACCGCTGTGCGGGTCCGCGTCTTCAGCCCATAGAGCTGGGAGATTTCATGTCCGCCGGTGGCGTACACTCCCCGGCTGCGCGCCGCTTCCATCACTCTCAGCTCATTGGCCGGATCATCGACACTGTAGGCTTCCGAGGCCACAATAACCTCTGCACCCTGGGCGAGCAGCTGATCAATCGCCGCATCGATGGTTTCCGGCGTCAGTTCCTTCGAATCAATGAACTTGTGATAGGTGGTAAGATATTTACCGGCAGCCAGCTCGATATTCGCCACATTGGTCTCGGAGCGGGCACTGCGGGCATCCAGTCCCGTGCCCATCCCCACGATGCCTACACGGGCAACATCTCCTTCGAGCAGAGCATTGGTGGCCTGAGTCGTCCCGTGGGCGATGAACTTGATGTCACCGGGAAGAATGCCGTTCTCGCTCATAATCCGCTGAATGATCTGGACAATCCCGCTGGCGACTCCGCGTTCATCGTGATGTGTTGTGGGCATTTTGACCTTGGACAACACCTCAAAGGTCTCATTGTCTATCGCAACGGCATCCGTGAAGGTTCCCCCGACATCGATGCCGATCCTGATTTGTTTATTGTTCATAGCAGGTTCTCCTCTCCATGAAGCTTATGTCTCTAATCTGCAATCTGTATTCGCCTAACCAGAGCTTAATCTAGAAAACGGTCAGACCCGCGATAATCATCGAGATCATCACAGCCGCGAACATCCATGGCAGGGTTTTGCGCAGCGTTTCAATAATATCCGTCTTGGTGTAGTCGGCGATCCAGACATTGTGGGAGTTGGTCGGATCGCTGACAGCCTGCAGATTGCTCACGATACGCAGTGCCAGCATAGCCGCAACTGGTGCCATTCCTCCGGCAACAATCAGTGCCGCGATTCCGCTGCCGAGTCCCCAGACGTTAAGCGGTCCACGGTAAATCGCAAGCGGAGACAGCAAAGTGAAGACGAGAATGTACATCAGCGGACTGGTTGGAATAATGCCTTCGATCAGCGGCTGAATCAGCAACGCCACCGGAGGTGCAGTTACCGCGCTGAGCAGCATCCCGATCCCGATCATCAGCCCGAGCGCACCGGCCACATCCTGAATCCCTTCCACCAGCGCACTCGACAGCACATGGATCGGACGCTTCGGTGTGGCGAGCAGCAATGTGACAACCGCCCCCATGAAGACTGCAGAGACAATATCAACCTTCAGGAAAAATACCAGCAGCACCGGAACAAGCGGGCTGATAAGCGCAATGGCTCTTACGTTTTTGGTATCCTGAGCCTGGAATTCCGGCTTGAGCGGCATGGCCCAGGCACGGCGGACCTTGCCGTCTTTGCGGGTATAGTAGACGATCATTATCAAGGCAATGACAATCAGCGGAATAGCGCAGATCAGTGAATACGAAGCAATCGTGTTCGTGGGCACCTTAAGCACATCGGTATAAATCGCCCAGGTGGAGACGTTGAAGACCACGCCGACCGCATTGGCCAGCAGGACAACAAGGCCGCTGACGAACGGCTTAAGACCGGCGGTGAGCATAATGGGAATAGCGATCGTTCCGACGAGAATGACCATGCCCAGCCCGTTGGCAGCCGAGAAGATTACAGACGCAGCGAGGAAAAAGATAAGGGCAATCGCCAGCGGCTTGTCACCGGCCAGCTCCGCAGCCTTGCGGATAATGGTCTTCGTGATGCCGACCTTGCTGAGAATCTGGCCGAACCAGGCACCGAAGATCAGTCCGGCGATGGCGGTAGACAGCTTCATGGCCCCGCCTGCGAGCACACCCTTGGTGATGGTGAAGGTATCCGGGTTATCGGACAGGAGCGGGATACCCGCGATCGCCGCCAGCAGAATCGCCATCATCGGCAGGGCGAGCAGCGTGGTCAGCTTGCGGGTCATCATCAGGCCCACAAACACAATGAATACAAGTAAAATGCCGATAATCTGCACAGTTTCCAAACCAATTCCTCCTAAATTTTTGTGAAATATACGTTGTTATAAGAATTATTGTGCTTAATTACCATCGGAAACCAAGCAAGCTTGGAATCAAATGAACGGTATAGATTAATCTTGAAAATGACAACCTTCCGTATCATATCCGCGCTTCCCAGTCTTTGAGAGCAACCAGCGTGGGGTGTAAGAAGCTAGTAACAGAGCTATAGCTATAGCAGCAGCAACAGAAACAGCAATAGCAACAGCAGCAACAACAGCAATAGTAACAGCAATAGCAATAGCAATAGCAATAGCAATAGCAATAGCAATAGCAATAGCAATAGCAATAGCAACTGCAACTGCAACTGCAGCAACAGCATTTAATTGTATTTCATACAACTAAAATCTGGCGAAAAGCCGGTTTTACCGGAATAATTGTATTCTGTACAACTAAAAATAACGATAAGTCCCCTTTTGAGGAATATGGGGATTATAACTGTATCAAATGCAATTAAAACCTTCGTAGCGCCATAAACGCTCACTTTAGTTGCACAAAATACAGTTAGAGCTTAGGCGCGGTCCCGTCACAGCCACCAGCCTGCGGCTCTAGCAAGGAGCACGGCGTGCTAATCCGAAAGATTAACAGTTCAAGCTGTACATTACATTATTTTTGCGCACCATGCTCCGCCCGTTACACCTCCAGATAAGCGCCATGCGCCACGAGTGTCTGCTGCAGTTCCTTATAGTCCACCTGCTGCACGGGGACTCCTTCTTTCACGGCCAATGCCGCCGCAGTACCGCCCGCCTGACCAATTGCCCCCACCGTAGGTGTAGTTCGTACAGCCGCCTGCGCTTCAAAAGTAGCTGAAAGACATCTGCCGACCACAATCAGGTTGTCGATTTCGTTCGTAATCAGGCAGCGGTAAGGGATGCCGTACATCGCCCCCCATTCCAGGTGATCCGTTGCGGTTCCCTCGCCGTCCGGGCTGTGAATATCAATCGGATAGCCGGAGTGGGCGATCACATCGGCAAAGGGCTTCACCGACAGAATATCCTGCGCGGTTAGCGTATACACGCCCTTGATCTGGCGGGAGCCGCGGACACCGATGGACGGACCTGTGGAGACTACCACAGACTCTTCAAAGCCGGGAATATACTTTTTCAAAAAGAGCTCCAGCTCCCTGCACTGTCTGCGCCCTTCAATCTCCGCCTCGCTGAGGCTCCACGGATCTGTGCTGTCCTTGCCCAGAATACGTGTGGTATTCATGATAATCTCACCGGGATTGCTCGTCTCGAAGAACAGCACATCCTCTCTCGGAATACTGATCTCACCGCGCGACTTGGCTTCCCGGAACTGCTTGTCGAAGCCGGCGACAGATAATCTGACCGCAGAGTCCATCACGGTGATATCAAGGTTCATGCGCGGGAAGTCCTCGCGGTGCTCCCGGATGTACGCCTTGATCTTCTCCGTGTCCACCCCCCTCATCTTCATCTTCAGGGTCATCGGCTGCGACTGCTCATCGGATTCACGGCCTTTGGTGAACGGCACTCCGGACCAGGCAGCCAAGTCCCCGTCTCCGGTAGCATCAATGAACACATCTGCCGTAATCCGGCTGAGCCCTGCCTTGTTGCATAAGGTAAGCGACTCAATGCGTCTGCCCGATACTTCAGCCCCGGCCAGCATCGTATGATACAGCACCTCGCCTCCGCTCTCCTGCAGCATCAGATCCAGCTCGTATTTCATCGCTTCGGCATCGAACGGTGTCACCGAATAAGTGTAGTTGGTCGCGTCCGGGATATGCCCCGGTGATTTGCCGAGTGCCTGAAGCCGCTGAATCAGCTCATCAGTGATCCCCTGGATAGCCTGCTTATGCCCGGCATGAAAAGTCATCATCGGCCCGACACCCGCAGCGGTTAGAGTTCCGCCGAGGAAACCCCCTGCCTCTATGATCAGTGTTGCGGCGCCTGCTCTTGCTGCCGCGATGGCCGCGATCGAGCCGGATACCCCGCCGCCTGCTACAACAACTTCATATTTCCGCATCATTGCTCCTCCTTTTCCCCTTTTAAGTTAACGGTTACATTACAGCTGTTCCCTGTACTGCGTGGGAGTGCTGCCGGTATAGTCCTTGAATACCGCCATGAAATGCTTGGAGCTTAGATAGCCTGATAATTTGGCTACCTCATAGATTTTGAGATTCGTTTCCTTCAGCAGCTGCTTGGCCCGGTTCATCCGGCACTCCGAGACATAATCCGTAAAGTTCTGCCCTGTTTCCGATTTGAACAGCACTGACAGATACTGGTGATTCAGATGCACCTGCTCCGCCATATATTGCAGTGAAATTTCCTGATCCAGCCGCTGCGTAACCAGTTCTTTCACTTTACGGATCAATTGCCTGCCCTTCAGGTCTGTTCCGCCCTCTTCCGGCTGGTCGGCCAGGCCGCTCCGGGTTCCGTGCTTGCGCCTGTAATCCCCCAGTGCCTGGGCCAGCTCCGTGCGGTCAACCGGCTTCAGCAGATAATCGCTAATGCCGTATTTGATCGCCTGCTTCGCATATTCAAAGTCGGCATACCCGCTTAGAATTAGAATGTACAGGTCAGGGTACTGGTCACGGACCCGCCGGATCATCTCCAGACCGTTCATTTCATTCATCCGTATATCCGTAATCAGAACATCGGGCTTCACACTCTTGAGCGCCTCCAGCGCAAGTCTTCCGTTCTCTGCTTCACCCACCACCTGAAAGCCGCCGATAACCTCCTCAATCAAATGTTTGAGGCCCGAACGGATCAGAGCTTCGTCTTCAACCAGAAACAGCTTGTGCAAGCCTATCCCTCCTCATCCACATTGTCCGGGCCTCTGCGCCCGCCTTCGCCGGGCTCCTGAGGTTCACTTCTGGTGAAACGCTTACACTATCAGTATAAATTTTGCATACCTCCAAAGAAACGGTCCACATTCGAGAAAAGGTATGAAATTTCGAGATTTATCCATACCCGTCCCCGCTGATGCCAAAACGGATGTCCTTAACGCCGGTGATCCGGCAGTAAAGACATCCGTGTGTACTTGCTTTTGTACAAACTATTCCGGGATCTGCTTCCTTACAGGTCTTGCGCTGTGCTGTTGTCGTACAGCCCGATTAATTCATCGAAGGAAGAAATAATAACGTCGGAGCCCTTCAGCTCATCCTGCCGTCCGAATCCGGCGTAGCCGCAGCCAATTACCGTCTGCCCGTTGCCCTTGCCCGCTTCCACGTCAGAGGAACGGTCGCCCACCATCCAGGCACTGCTGATATTGTGGTTGTCCAGCAGGAGTCCAAGCAGCTCAGTCTTGGTTGCCGTTCCTTGTCCGCCTGCACTGTATAAGCCCTCGAACAGCTCCTTCAGCTCATGCACCACTACGATGCTGTGAATATAATCCTCCAGCCCGTTGCTGGCGACGAACAATTTCACTCCGCGCGCATGAAGCGCACGCAGCGTTTCCACTACCTTAGGATACAGAAGGGTCCCTCCGGCTTCCAGTCCTTCAATTTCCAGCTGCAGCAGCAGCTCATCCGCCCGGCGGTGCACCGCCGCGTCCGCTTCCGGCATTACATTCTTCCAGATTTGCGCCAGCAGCATGCCAAGGCTGCCCAGAATGCGCTCCTCCGGCGGAGTAGGCCCGGAATACAGCCCTTCCTCGCGCAGGATATCAAACATTTTATGATAGGCCGGCAATAGCAGGCTCTCCGTCTGGAACAGCGTACCATCCATATCGAATACGATAGCTTCCGGTTTGTTCAATTTCGGCAGCTGCCCGTGCTCTGCCTGTGTCTGTTCTTCATAACTCATAAGGTGACCCATCCCTTCCAAATTGTTCTGCCTCTGACTCTCTAGTTCATCTGGAGCTTCCATAACACGCTTTAATGATATAGGAAAGCAGCACGTATTGTCTACGAACCCAAGAATATGCATTGATTTTATTATTTCATAATGATATATTACATATCGCCATATAACACATTGGTATAAGGAGTGTTTACACAATGAAATTAATCATTCAGTTTCTCAAACAACCCGTAACCATCGTCGGGATTATTACTGCGCTGCTGTTCCAGGTCTTTTTCAGCCTCATCTGGATCACCGGCTACGATCATGTCACTGACCGGGTAGATCAGCTGCCGGTCGCCATTGTTAACGGAGACGGCAGTGCAGCCCAATCCATCGCTGACAATATATCCACGTCCCTTAACTTCGAACAGGTGGAGGGCCTCTCTCTGGCAGAGGCGCAGGACCGGCTCGGGCATCGTTCCCTCCGAATGATTATTGAGCTTCCCCAAGGCTTCACCGCTTCACTAAGCGAGCCTTCGTCCGGGGCCAAGATCCGCTATTATCTGAACGAATCCAATCCGCAAATGGTCTCTAATGTCATGCAGGGCGTAGCGGCCAAAGTCACTGCTGCCATGGATGCAAAGAGCAGTGCTGCGGGACTTGGAGGCGTGCTCACTGCCATGAAGCTGCCGGAGGCAGAAGCCGCAATGATTCGAAGCAGCGCAGCAAGCCGGATCAGCTCCGATATCCAGATTGTGAATCCGGCTACCAACTTCGCTGAAACCATGGTTCCGCTAATGGTCGTTACGGCTTCCTTCACCGGCGCCATGCTGCTGGCCATGAATCTGAGCAAAGCCTCTGCCAGTCTGGCCGCTGCTGCCAGAAAATGGCAGATGCTTAGCGCCCGGTATGTGCTGATGGCTGGTACTGCACTTGCCGGCTCACTCATCAGCACTTCACTGCTGCACACTCTCGGCATCCACTCTTCGCAAGGCTTCCTCGGCATGTGGATGTTCGAATTTGTCGTCATCCTCTCCTGCATGACAGTCGCCAATCTCAGTCTTGTGCTGCTCGGCGATGCCGGAGCGTGGCTGAACATTGCGCTGCTGTCCTTGCAGATGCTGAGCTCCGGGGCAACGATTCCCCGGGACGTACTGTCCCCCTTTTACCAGTCGGCCGGCCAATTCTTCCCTGCTTACTATGCTGTGGACGGCATGCTGGATCTTGTCATAGGCGGTGAGGGTATCCTGCACGACGTGACGGCGCTGCTCTATATTGCCGCTGTTGCTACCGCTGCCTGTGTCCTGCTTACCCTGCTCCGCCGGGAGAAAAGCCCAATCCGGGCCGAAGCGGCAGCCAATGTCTGAGTACCTGCGAAGCTTCTGAGACCCTGACACCTTCCGCGAGCTCAAATTGAGTCCGGCAGCACAGATGTGATATGGTAGGAAGGAGAGAGAGGAGCGGCAGACGTTCATGAACATTCAAGATGTAATACTCGGGATTCTGAGTGAGAAGCCCCATTCCGGCTATGATATCAAGCGGCATTTCGAAGAGTATTTCTCCTTCTTCTTCGATGCCAGCTTCGGCACGATTTACCCGACCTTAAGCAAGATGGAGAAGCTGGGTCTGATCTCCAGGGAAGCGGTACGCCAGGAAGGCAAACCGGATAAGAACATGTTTACGATTACCCCCGACGGTAAGCAGCACTTCCAGGAGTATTTACGTCAGCCTGCGGAGAAGGAGGTGCTCCGTTCCGACTTTCTGATGCATCTGTATTTCGGGGACATGGCGGATGAAGAGACCATGCATACCCTGCTCCGCGAAGCCCTCCGGGCCAAACAGGAGATGTACGAGGATCTGGAGCATAAGCTGCAGGAGCTGGACAAAACCGGCAAGCTGACACCCTCCCAGAAGCTCTGTATGGAGCTGGGGCTGGTGCAATACGATGCTTTTATCCGAAGAGTACAGAGTGCGCTGGAGAGCTGAATTATCAGCATTGCCGGGCATAGATCTGCACGCAACACAAAACGGCAGTCCTCCTTAAGCCTAAGCCCGGGGAACTGCCGTCTTTGTTTATACTATTTAAAAGGGACCGGAGTGCAAACACTGTTAAAGTGCCTGCGCTGCGGTCCCTGCTGTCATTATTTATGGTGCGGTTTAGAACAAAACTTATACGTGGTCGAAGCTTGCAATCAGTTCGTCGAGAACATCTTTGCTGACCATTTTGCCTTTGAAGTTGATCAGGTTCTCGGCACTTCCGGAGAAGATACAAGTAGGTTCATATTTTCTGAGAATGATCTTTTCGCCGTCCACAAAAATTTCGAGCGGGTCTTTTATGTCAATTCCCATCGTTCTGCGTAGTTCAATCGGAATCACGATACGTCCCAGTTCATCTACTTTTCTTACAATACCTGTTGCTTTCATCATTATGCATCCTCCCTTGAAATAACGCTTGATTCATCATTCAGTGTTAAAAGCTATCAAAGCTTCTAAATAGTAGAAATGATTATGCTATATCTGCATTGTAAAGTGCTATTTCTTTCCTGTCAATTTTATTTCTACATCTTTTGATATATATCGACAAATTATTCGACAAAGTTTAGAGTATATTCGACAAAATAATAACATGAATCATATTTTATCCAATATCCTCTCGGATTGACAGTTTTTTATTTAAATTTTAGAAAAAACCTTGATTTTAGTAGTTTTAACTTCCGGTTATCCTAATCGCTGCGACTCTGTTCCTATTTCTGTTTCTGTTCATGTTCATGAAGATGTTCATTCCCGTTCCCCATCCTGCTCTTCTGCCCCACCTTTTATTGTTTTCTAGTCTCTGCTCCGAGAACAGTTGGATAAAAGGCACTTAATACTGGCTCAAGTTTCTCTGCCGGGAACAAGAGTTGGAAAAATGACACTTAAATCAAGCATAATCTGCTCGGTTAGTTATATGGGCAAAAATTAAATGATCTTTTTCCACTTAATAGGTCCAAAACTCTGTAAATGGGCAAATTAAGATACCTTTTTCCACTTCCTATATTTACTGGACTGTTTCAACCTCTGCTTCGTCTATACACCAAATCGCAGGAAGTGAATCGAACAACGGGTTCGGCGGAATTAGACGGATGATTCAGACGGTTGATTCAGACAGTTGATTCAGACGGTTGATTTCCCTATTAATAAAAATACCCCCTCAAATACCTGGAGTTCGATCCTCCAGCCCTTGAGGGGGCGGTACTTATTTAGGGTTAATCCTAAGACCGAAGCTCGAAGAGCCTCGCGGTCTTGCCCGGCGGGAGCGAGACGCTCAGTCTGCCTTCCGCCGGGTTCCAGCTCCATTCCGCTCCGTGCGCCTGCGGATAGGCGCAGCGGGCATCTGCGGCCTGTCCCTTCAGCTCAGGGACGGGCAGCGTAATCCCGGCTGCATCTCCGGCAATCCGCCATACGGCAATATAACGGATATCTCCGTGGCGCAGGCCGAAGCTGACCCATTCCCCGCCGCTGTCCGGCAGACCGAGCGGCCAGAAGGCGAACGCCTGCGGGATATGGGCGCGGATGGATTTGTAATAATCCAGCGCCTCCTTCACCAAGGCTCTGCGCTGTGGCGCAAGCTCGGCCAGATGGCCGCTCTGGTGAACGCGGAGCAGCAGCGCATTGACCATGTTGAAGATGACCTCTTCATCATCGCCTTCGCGCAGCGGATACGACCACACGGCAGATTGCTCCGGCGTCAGCGCCGCCGGGGAACCTGCGGCAATGGCCGCGTACTGCACATAATCCTCCTGGTCGCTGGTGGACTGGATGCTATGGCGGCTGAGCATGGCATAGTCCATCCGCATGCCGCCGCTGGAGCAGTTCTCGATTACCAGTTGCGGGTAACGGACGAAGATACTGTCCAGCCAGGCCAGATACGCCCGGTTATGCTGCAGCAGTCCATCCCCGAAGCTGTCCGCATCCGTCTCGGTACCAATTCCTGCGTTGATGTTGTAATCCATCTTGATATATCCGACACCGTATTCTTCCACCAGCCGGGCAATGACGCCATTGGCATGCTCTATGACCTTCGGACTGCGGTAATCCAGCTGATACCGGCTGCGGTCCTTCACCCGTTTGCCGTGGCGCATGAAGAACCAGCTGTCGTCGGTCTCGGCCAGCTTCGGACTGTTGACCCCCATAACCTCCAGCTCCAGCCACAGTCCGGGAATCATCCCTTTGCTACGGATATCGTCCAGCACATATTTGATGCCTTCCGGGAACCGCTCCATCGACGGCTCCCACTGGCCCACGCCATCCCACCACTCGCCCGGAGCATACCAGCCCGCATCAATACAGAAGTATTCACAGCCGACATCGGCGGCGGCATCAATCAGCGGCAGCAGCTTCTCTGTTGTCGGACTCCCCCACAGACAGTTCATGTAGTCATTAAAAATAATCCGCAGCAGCTCATTGTCCTCATTCGGTCTGCGGATGATCCGCCGGTACGCGGTCAACTGTTCTGCCGCGTCCTGGAAGCCGCCCTGCACAGCGCCTGCGGCCACCGGCACAGAGGTGAATTCTTCACCCGGGGCCAGCTTCAGCCACCAGTGATTGTCATGCTCCGTAGGCCCGCTGACCAGCAGCGTGAGCTGGTCGTACTGATCCGTCAGCTCCCAGTGCCAGGAGCCGTTGTGCTCAATCTGCCAGAACAGGCTTGTCCCGCTCTCCTTGTTCTGCAGTACCGCCATGGGCAGCAGCTCAGCCGCCGACCAGGAGCCGGTATTGCTGGCGGCAATCCGTTTCGAGCCGCGGTCGGCCAGATGGGACATGCCCAGCTCCGGCAGGCTATAGCTCTTCCACTGCAATTCACTCTGCCAGCCGCTGTGAGCAAGGCTAACTTCAATTTTACCGTTACGGTCTCCACTGCCCTCTTTATCCACTCCCGTAAGCGCAAAGGAGGAAATATACTCGACCGCAGCAGCCGCATCCCCTTCATTGCGCAAGACCGTCCAGGAGCGCACAATCTGCACGCTTGTATAGAACTGATAATGCTGCACCGCCCGCACTTCCGTAACCAGATCCAGCAGTGTAATTTCCAGCTTGCGTCCCAGCTCATTTACATAATCGCTGTGTCCGCTATATACCATACGAAGCCCCGGATATGACGCGCGGTGTGTCCGACCGTGATATTCTGCCCGGTCTTCGCCAGACAGTTGCAGCTCCAGCAGCCGGAAGCCGGGCTTGTTCTTCTCTTCAATATCACCAGCTTCAAGTGGCGCCGCGCCGAAATGCAGCAGCCGCACATCCTGCTCTTCCGTAATTTCAATCGTAAGATAAAGTCCGTTCTCGCCAATCTCTATGAGTGTGCTGGCCATGTATATTTTGCCTCCTGACAAATGTTAGTGTAAATATTAGTCTCTTTGGTCGTTTTGGTCTCTTTGTTTTCTTTGTTTTCTTTGTTCTCTTTGTTCTCTTTGTTTCTATGCCTCTCCTGATTATGAGGCCTTCTCTTATATTCGTAACTCCTGATTTCTTGCGTTGCTCGCATAAGTGGCGAAGTAACGGAGGGAGGTTTGGAATTGGAGGAGCGCCAGCGTCCGCCTGAAAGCTTTCCGCAGGAAAGCTCGCTTCGGAAGCATACGCTGTTTGGATTTCTACTGCGGCCAGCAGTTTAAATCGGGAAATCCAAACCTAACAGCGGCCGGAAATCCAAACATCCCGCAGTTACATATAGCCACTTCTGCCCGCCACCGCCACAAATCCGTGTTACATAGAAAGAAGGCCCCCTCAGTAATAAATCTACTTCGGAGGCCCTCCCGGTACTAAAGCTTTTATTGAGCGGACCCGAATTGAATCCAGGCCTTTTGAATTTCGTCAATCGCTTGATCCTTAGTCTTGCTGCCGCCGATATAAGCCTGCATTAATTCACCGAATTTCTGGTGGAACGTATCCAGCGAATAGTTCACCGACAGGTCGCCGGATTTCTCGGTTTTGAGGATCTCTTCCATTTCCTTAGGCATTTGCAGGTCAGGCATCGGTGCATCCTTGATTGGAGGAATAACCTTAGCTACTGTGGAGAACCAGCTCTTACCGTATTCGGAAGTGTACAGCCAGTTGAAGAATTCAATCGTTTCAGCAGCTACAGCAGAATCCTTGTTGATGCGCAGCGCCTGGTCGGCACCGGTGATGATCTGGGACTGCTCAGCTTTGTCGCTGACAGGGTAGCCGGCGATGCCCAGATCAAAGTCAGGGGTGATTTTCTTGATCGCTTCTTCATCCCATGCGCCTTTACCGGTCATGAATGCTGTTTTGCCAAGGGCAAAGTCACTGACTTCAGCATTGCTGTCGCGTTCCAGCGGCTTGTCCGTTCCGTGTTTTACCGTAGTATCAATGAAGGTGAAGAAGTTATCCTTCAGCACCGGATGATCCGCGAAGGTCGTTTTGCCGGCGATGAAATCAGCTACGAGTGTTTTAGCGTCAGTACCTGCATCAGTTGCTGCAGCGTCAACGAAGTGTTGGAAGATATGCTTCCATACCCACCACTCTTTGTAGGCGTTGGCGAATGGCGTGATGCCTTTCGCTTCGAGCTTAGTGATTGCGTCATCCATTTCAGCGGTAGTCTTAGGAACTTCAGTGATGCCTGCATCTGCCAGCAGCTTCTTGTTGTACATCAGGACGAACAGGTTGCCTTTGACCGGAAGTCCCAGTACTTTACCGTCCGTGGAGCTCATGTTGGAGCGGACAGCATCTGTCATCGCTGCTGCCAGCGGTTCATTGGTCAGGTCAGCACTGTATTCAGCGAAAGTATCGATATCGCCACCAGCGGTAGTCTGGAACACGTCAGGCGTGCTGCCTGCGGCAATTTTGGATTTCAACACCGTATTGTAGTCAGCCTGCATAATTTCCAGATTGATTGTTACATTTGGCTTAACCTTCTTGTATTCAGCGATGTAGGCGTTGAAAGCGTCTGTGTACTCGGGAGATGCGGTAAACATATTAATCGTGACGGGCTTGGAAGAATCTGTAGCTGTATTCTCTGCTCCATTTGTTCCACCCGTGTTGTTAGCGGCATTATTATTGTTGTTCCCGCCGCAACCGGCCAGCAGTCCGCCGACGAGCAGCAGACTCGCAGATAGTGCCATAAATCTTTTTAACATGATGTTGCCCCCTTTTCCTTATGCATCTTGTGGTCTTGCTCATCATTCTAAATAAAAAGAAAAAGGATAAGAATGTACATAAGTGAACTTATGAGGGTAAAAAAGTGTGTTCATGTAACCGTTTCACTTTTCTACCCCAGCAGCTGCAGCCGGAATTCAGAAGGTGAACAATCATAGTAATTACGGAACGCCTTGCTGAAATAGTTCTTATCCTTGTACCCCAGCATTTCGGAAATATCCTGAATTTTGAGGCCGGGATCAGACAGCAGTGCTTTGGCTTTGTCCATTCTTACCTTTTGCACATACTCATGAATGCCGTATCCGTACTGCCCCTTGAACAGCTTCATCAAGTATTCTCTGCTCAGGAAATATTTATCCGTGAACATCGATATCTTAATATCCTCAAAATAATGGTTATCAATGTATGCTTTAATATTTTCCAGCACGCTGCTGCGGTCTCCGGATAACGTCCGGCTGATCTCCCCGGCATACATCTCGAATATCCGGTTCAGCACACCTTCAAATTGTTCAAAGGAGGCAAAATCGCTGCGGATGCCCAGAGCGTGCAGCCCCTTATCCTTGCTGCTGCGGATTTGCGGCGGCACTGCATCCAGCTGTGCAGCAATCTCATTAAGCAGAATAATGAATTCCTGCAGGGTTCTGTCCGCTTCACCGAGTGTGAAATGCTCCGCATCCTTCCATTTGGAGACGAACTCGCTAAAAATATTACGCGCATGGTTCACGTTCCCGCTCTCCAGGCTGCTGCGGATCTGCGGCATCCGTCCGGTCAGTGAAGGATTGTCCCTGGACGCCGGCTTCTCCATCCTGCTGCCGCCGCTCTGCAGGATCATGCTGCCCTTCATGCCCAGCAGGTCAATCCGGTCGAGTGCCTCTTTGGCCTGCTCATAAGAACCGGCAATACTCAGGAGATCGCTGTAGGGATCACCTGTTCCGCCGGCACAGACGATGCCGAACAGCTCCTTCAGCGTAGCTGCGGCCTTCTTCATATGATGCAGAGACAGAAAGGCGGCGTCCGCCCCGTATCCGCCCTTCATCGTAAAGATAGCGATAAACTCCCGCTCCCCCTTGGGGCTGGCAAAGCTGAACGACTCAAACTGTCCGTCACTGTTCTCATTCATTACATTAGTTACGGCAAAATGCAGCAAATCCCGGTCCTCATGGAATCTTTCTTTGCGCACCTGCTCCAGATTAAGCATCCTCAGGATACCTACAGCGAAATGGCTGGCCGCCCCGTCCGCACCGATCAGCGGCAGGAAGGCTTCATTGGACTGCGTTTTGAAGCTGCGGTCTATAATGGACAAATACATCTTCTCCTTCAGCTTCGGCAAAGACATATTCAATGTAATATTGCGGTTGATGAACTCACTCTCCCGCTTCCGCTTCGCTTCGAGTATGTCCACCGCCTTGCGCAGCGCATGGTTAAGATCAGTCCGGTTAACCGGCTTAAGGAGATAATCCACCACCTTGGAGCGGATCGCCTGGCGCGTATATTCGAAATCATTGTAGCCGCTGATCACAATCAGCAGCAGGTCCGGGAACTCCTCCTCGGCGATCTGCAGCAGCTGGGAGCCGCTCAGCTCCGGCATTTTCATATCCACCAGCACCAGATCGAATTTCTCCCGGCGCAGCATCGCAAGCCCCGCCTGGCCATTTGTCGCCTCCAGAACCTGTCCGACACCCAGTCCCTTCCAGTCTCCCAGAATATTGATCGCTTCGCGCAAAGGCTCCTCATCGTCTATAATCAGCACTTTATACATGTTGTCCTACTCCTCCCCGCGGCAGCCGCATATCCATTTGAGTTCCCTGATCATTACTTAGAATCACTAGTCCCGCCTCTTCTCCATATAGAAGCTTCAGCCGGGTATTAAGGTTCTTCAGGCCAATGCTCTCATTGCCTTCCTCTTCCTCCCCATCCGAATCGCGGTCCTCCCACTGGATCTGCAGAGAGCTCATCACCTGCTCCAGCCGCTCCTCACGAATGCCCGGCCCGTCATCCAGCACGGAAATGATACTGCGCTCAGCGGTAACATGCGCCTCGATTCGGATGGTAACCGTAGTGGATACCTTTTCCAGCGCATGCTTGATGCAGTTCTCTACCAGCGTCTGAATCGACAGCTTGGGAATCCTCAGCTCCATCAGGCTTTCATCCCAGTCGTACACGACCTGCATCCGGCTGCCGAACCGCGCTTTCTGCAGGGCCAGATAACGCTCAATATGCCGCAGCTCTTCCCGGGCCTGCACAACATCCCGTCCGCTGATGCAGTATCTCAGCGTCATGGCCAGATTGTCGACCATCTCGACGATATCATCATTGTTGTTCTTCAGCGCCTTGGTGGAGATGGCCTGCAGCGCATTGTACAGAAAATGCGGATTAATCTCGGCCTCCAGGGCTTTGAGGACGGCGTTTTTTTCAACGATTTTCATTTTATAGCGTTCATTAATCAGTTCATTGGTCTTCTCGACCATCTTATTGAAATGGCGTGACAGATAGGCGATCTCATCCTTACCCTCCACCGTTGCCTCAGCATCGAAGCTCCCCGTACTGAACCGCTTCATCTGCAGCGACAGATTCTTCAGCGGGTGCGTAATTCTGTTCGAAGTGACACTGACCAGCACCACGGACAATACCAGGAACAGCAGGCCGATGAATACACTCAGCTTGCGGGTCGTTGTCGCAGCGGCATAGATTTCTGTATACGGAATCGGCTTAACGAGCTTCCAGCCTTCTTTTTGACTGATGTCGTAGATCACCAGGTACTTCTGTTCTTCATCCGACCACGTCACACGCCCGTTCTTCTCCGGTGTCAATTGGTCCAGCAGCCCCGCCTTCCTGCTCCCCTGATAGAATTCCTTATCGTCCACCATAAAAGGTTCATTATCCGGGCTGATATACATTAGATGCTCTCCGGTGCTGAACGGAATATCCTTCATAATCTCATCGGTCACCGACGAGTTAAGATACAGGGACAGTACGGCCTGCGGCTCCCTAGATACTATGGAACGCAGCAGCCGATGATAGCCCATGAAGACCTTGTCCTTGCTAACAGGATAATCCACACTGCTCTCCGCAGCCGGGGCTCCTTCCACAAAAGACTGATAAGAACGGTTGAACGGACTCGCCAGTGCCCGCTTATACCAGGACAGATTCTCAATCGGCGGATGTTCGGTCACCCGGACGGTAATATTATAGTTCTCCTTGGTGACATAATAATACTTGTGCTCCTTGATCACATACAGGTAGACCGCTTCCAGGTCATTGCGGGAGAAATACAGATTCTTCAGATAATCCTCCACATACATCTTGGAGCCATAGTCCTCTGATTCATGCACGATGGCATAAGCGAACTCATCATATGAGATCTGCGGCAGGGACAATTGTTCAATTCCGCTTAAGTAACTCTCCAGATTACGTCCGACCAGCAGCAGATTGTTGCTGGTGCTCGCAATGCTGTTGTTGACCGATTCCTTGCGGAGCATTCCATAGGAAATGTACGTCAATGAGCTTACCACCAGAATGATGATAATGGTGAACAATAGAATCAGCTTGTTGGCCAGCCTGCGGGAAATGCGCTCCAGCAAAGGCTCGAGCAGCTTGTACAGCGCTCTTCTAATCATGTTCTCCGTCTCCCCGCTGCCAGTATCAGGGCCCGGTCTCAGACTCTTTTTGTCATCCGGACTCAGTTCACCTTTTTACCCCTAACTGTACTCTTAAATCCATTTTTGAGTATAGGGGTCTGATCTATAATACACAATATAGACTAACCGGAATGGTTATGTGTGGCAAGCCAGGCACAATACTCCCACCCTATAACTCAAGAAGAGGTGCATCCATGTTAAAAACACTCGGCAGAAGATGGCGCGAGAAATTCGAATTCGGAATCTTTACGCTCCCGGTTCTGATCTGTATCGCTGTCGCATTCTACATTCCCTTTGCCATGACCATCCGCTATTCGATGACCAAGTGGAACGGGATTTCCAAGCATCCCAAATTCGTCGGTCTGGACAACTTCAAACAGATCTTCTCGGGCGATACCAACTTTTCCGACGCGGCCTGGTTCACGATTAAATATGCAATCCTTTACATTGTGATCGTCAACGTGCTGGCAATCCTGCTGGCCGTGCTGCTGGACATGAAGCTGAAGAGCACCTCCTGGCTGAGAGCGGCATTCTTTATCCCTTATATCCTCAGTCTTGTGATTGTCGGCTTCATCTGGAAATTCATCTTCATGCAGGGCTTCAACTCACTGGGTGAGAGCACCGGCTGGGCCATCTTCGACTTAAGCTGGCTCGGGACACCGGGACTAGCGTTCATCTCCATCTTAGGTGTATCTATCTGGCAGTCGATCGGTTTCTATCTCGTCATCTACATTGCCGGACTGCAGTCTGTGCCGGAAGATCTTAAGGAGGCTGCTACTGTAGACGGCGCAGGTCCGATGAGAAGATTCTTTAGCATTACGCTGCCGCTGCTTGCCCCATCGATTACGATATCAGTCTTCATGGCGCTGACCAACTCGATCAAGGTATTCGACGTCATTCTGTCGCTGACCGGCGGCGGCCCTGGCGGAACTACCTACAGTATCGCTTATGATATTTACCGGGATACGTTCCAGAACAACCTGTACGGCTACGGTACGGCCAAAGCGCTTATCCTGTTCCTGGCAGTACTTGTCGTGACGATCATCCAGCTGACAGTCTTCAAACGGAGAGAGGTTGAGGCATAATGAAAACAAACAACAACAAGGCAGGCAAGATCATACTGGAAGTTGTTTTGGTCATATTGTCTCTGCTGTTCCTGTATCCGCTGTTCCTGACGATTATTAACTCGTTAAAAAGCTTCAGCGAGGTCATGACCGACGTTATCGCGCTGCCGAAGCATCTGACCTTCAGCAACTACTCTTATGTCTGGAAATTCATCAACTATCCGCGGCTGTTCCTGAACAACTTCGTGATTACCGGCGTCGGCCTGCTCGGCATCGTGTTCATCTCCTCCATCGCCGCCTATAAGCTGGCACGGACCAAGTCCAGATGGAGCGGCGTCCTGTACTTCCTATGCATTATGCCGATGCTGATACCGTTCCAGTCGATCATGCTGACTGTACTGCAGACCGCCAAGAACCTGAACTTGTCAGAGAGTACCTGGGGATTAGGCCTGCTGTACTGGGGCTTCGGCGCACCGCTGGCGGTATTCATCTACCACGGCTTCGTGAAGGGAATCCCGACTGAGATCGATGAGAGTGCGACCATCGACGGCGCATCCGGCTTCCGCCTGTTCTTCAGTGTGATCTTCCCGCTGCTGAAATCGGTAACCACCACCATCGTCATCATCGACGTCATGTGGATCTGGAATGACTTCCTGCTCCCGCTGCTGATGGTTAACGGCTCGCCGGATACGAAGACATTAACGCTGGCCGCTTACACCTTCGTCGGTCAATATACCTCGGACTGGCAGTATGCCATGACCGCCATGGTAATGGCCGTATTGCCATCCATCGTTGTCTTCATCTTCCTGCAAAAATACATCGTCAAAGGCGTAGTTGCCGGGGCTGTTAAGGGCTGATCTCTAGTCATGCTCCTCCCCCTCGCCGGAGACAAATAAGGCACGGCTAAGCGGACTATCGCTTGGGCCGTGCCTTTTGGTGTTGTGCAGGATCTACATATGCGTTTTATGAGGACGCTGCGTGAACGGTCCGTTGTTCCCATCGCTCTTGTGTCCAGATTTTATTTATTCTTCTTAGTGGTGAAAATCCGGAGACTGCTGCTGCTTCCGAAGTGGGCTTTCCTGCGGAAAGCTTTCAGGCGGCCGCTCCCGCTTGTACACAATCGTTCCGTCCTCTCCGCTGGTTAAGCTGGAAAAGGTTCTGCAAATCTTAAACACAAAAGTCACTCTAATGGGTGAATCGAGCTGAGCTTATGCGGCTTATCTGGCCTGTGCAGCTTATGTAAATTTAAGGGCACTAATGCCCCTCATTTGCTCCTTTGGCTCTCATTCTGGGAATTCAAGGGCACTAATGCCCCTCATTTGCTCCTTTGGCTCTCATTCTGGGAATTCAAGGGCACTAGTGCCCCTCATTTGCTCCTTTGGCTCTCATTCTGGGAATTCAAGGGCACTAGTGCCCCTCATTTGCTCCTTTGGCTCTCATTCTGGGAATTCAAGGGCACTAGTGCCCCTCATTTGCTCCTTTGGCCCGCACTCAAAGAAATCAGAGGGATTTATCCCTTTGATTTGCCCATGCTGCCAACTTGTGTGCCTGATCAGGCACACACTCGTCCTTCAAACGGTGCTGCTCCAAATTCCAGAGAATCTTATCCACAACAGACGATTATCATAATTCCCTATACAGAATAAAAGCCCGCCCGCCAGCAAGGCGTAGCGGACTTTATTATAGTCTCTCAGATTACTTTACTTTATTTCGCCAATAATGGCCTCTTTTTTTGTTGTGGCTCAGATGCACTTATCCTGCTGTTTCGGCTCCGAAACGGCGGGAAATCAGGAGCTTATCGGCTTCTCTGTCCGCATGGACGGAGAATGCAGCTTTTTGAGTATAATAACGTCCCTACAGTCCGCATGACCTCCGCCACTCCCTCCCCTTTCAACAACTCCCATCGTTTGCCTTCCAAGTAAGGACATATAAAAGAATGGTGAGGCCTATCGTTGCTTCCCAATAGAAGCCATAGTTCGTAAGTTACTCATAAATCTTTTACCGCCGTCCACATGCTTCGTCCACTCCAGACAATCAGCCGGATATTCCTGCTACTTTACATGCCTTTGCTAATCCACCTCATATACAGTCTACAACCAACCGCTCTTTCTGCTCCTCAACCTTCCTTACTCCGTCCAGCATTACTCTCTGTTGCACAATACTTCACCGTTCACTTCTCTGTCCTGCTCTTATCCACATTTTCTCTATATCGTATATCAATCTTGGCCTTACCCCTTAGTTCTCCCCATCCGCCAACTCCTGCAGCTTAAGCGCAACCCGGTACACCGGCGTAGCCGTTACGCTGTGGAACATAGCGGTCGCTTCACCCTCGAATATCTTTTCCACCGCCATGGCTGCATCGGCGGCCACAGTTACAGCACCCGTGCGGAGCGGCGTAGTTTCGAGGATGATCTCACCTCTGCGAAGGACATCGCGGAAACGTGACAGGCCGATCTCCCAGGGAAGGCCATTATAGAAATGATCATGGAATAGCTGCCCGCCGGCGAAGGCATAGCCCACATTGCCTGTGTAATCAATGCTCAGCAGCACTTCTTCAGCTCCTTGAAGAACATCCTCAGGCAGCTGAAGCGCGAGCTTATGGTCGTGAAGACGCCGCGTGGTGAGTGCGATCTCTTTCTGCGGAACCTCTACATCACAGATCTGGAACCAGCCTTCCGTCCGTCTGCTGACAGCTGCTTCAGCCTGCACCGTACTCCACTGCGTGGCTGGTGCCACTGCTCCACCGGCATATTCACGGAACTTGAAGGCATTCTGCCCGCTACTAAGGAATTCAATACCCTCCCGGGTCTGAACAAGCGGAACCTCCGAGAACACAATCCGGCTCTGACCGCCGTCCTCCAGCTCCCACAGCTTTGCAGCATCCTTGGCACTCATCGCGTAAATCCGGACTTCCCGGGCTCCGTCGCGTTTAATTACGATCATTGAGGACACTTGATGGGGAATGAGCACGTTGTAGCTGCTGCCGTTCCCCTCAATCGTTCCGGCATCGGTTGATACACTGAGAATACCGTCCTGCGCATCCAGCAGGAACTCACCATCCATACCCTCCGGCATCGCGAAGAAATAGGTGATGGCTTCAGCAGATTCCACAGCGGTGACCGGCTGGGCCGTTGCATATTTCAGGTTCAGTCCGTCCAGTGCAAAGTTAAACGGCAGCAGGAATGAAGCCTTGGGCTTGACGGTCAGCGAACTCCGCTGCGGGAAGCAGAGGACCTCCTCCCCAAGCTTAACTTCAAATACAACACCCTTATGCTCATCCATCTCTACATGATCCTGATAATTATTTACGAATAAGAACCCGGAACTGCCATCCGTGCGGACGGCATAACGAAGCGTATGCGCATCATCAGGAGTAACCGCCTCTGCACCTTCCGGAAGCACGGTTGCCATAGGGGCAAGCCGGTCTGCGAATTGGCGGAGGAAATAATGCAGCGGGCGCAGCAAGCCGTTAGACTCACGGATCTGTCCGAACTCGCCAATCGGTGCCTGAAAATCGTACGTCAGCTTAGGCGTTGTGCTCTCGTTCAGGTAACCTGTTCTGCCCACCGGATTCGTGCCGCCATGGAACATATAATAACCGATAAAGTTGCAGCCGCCGGCAAGCTTCATCAGGGTCATGGCCAGTACACTTTCCGGTTCTACCTGGAACCGGGACAGATACCAGGTCTGCATGCCGCCGCCCATCTCACAGCAGGCAAACGGATACTTCGTCCGGGGATACGGCGGATTGAACTCTCCTCCCTGGGCCTGATCATCATGGAAATTCACGAATACATATTCAGGTGTCGGTGTCTGGGTTTGACCCGGGTCACTGATGCTCCACGGGGTATAGGCATATCCGCCATACAGCGGCAGGACTTCATCTTCCAGGAACGGCGCCTCGCCCCAGCCGGTGCTGGTATAAATCGGGGCAATCAGGCCGGAATCCACCGCATACTCCTTGAGCAGGCGCATATGTGCTGCACCTTCCTCACCGCCTATTCCGCCGCTAAGATATTCGTCCCCCTGCTTCGCCGTCTGTTCCCAGAGCGCAGCGGCAGCATTGAATTCATTCTCCAGCTGAATCCCGATCACCGGCCCGCCATCCTTGTACATCAGCGCATCAGCCTCCCGGCCAATCTCTGCAAACAATCGTCTTACATAACTCAGGTACCCTTCATCATTGGAGCGGACATCGAATTCCCGCCCGAACAGCCAGTCCGGGAGTCCCCCGTTACGGACCTCGCCATGACAGAACGGGCCGACACGCAGGATGACATATAGCTCGTTATCGCGGCACAGCTCCACAAACTTCCGGAGATTGCGGTTGCCGCTCCAATCGAATTCCCCTTCTGTTTCTTCATGATGATTCCAGAAGATATAGGTGGCGATCACATTGATCCCTGACATCTTCATCTGCCGGAGTTCTGTCTCCCAGTCCGCTTCCGGATACCGCGAATAGTGGAACTCGCCACAGATAGCGAAATAAGGCTTGCCGTTCAGCTCCATGTAGTAATTGGTGAAGCTGATCTGGTCACCCTCCGGGTTGCTTCCCCCGAGTCGCAGGGTCGACGGATAGATTTCCTTCGGGGCAATATGGGCTTGTATCGTATGCTTCATGTGATCGGCTCCTCTGCAATTTGCTTGTTTTCTTCGTTAATGTCTATAAAAAAAACCACCCCAAAGCTATGCTCTGGAGTGGCCCGGAAGCCGTTACATTAGCTTCACCTGTATTTTGTTATTATTTCTGTGCTGCCAGGAAAGCGTCAATCTGGCTCTGCAGCTCTGTCTGCACCTTGTCAATACCAGCAGATTTCAGCTGTTTGATCAGATCTGCCTGACCTTTATCCAGATCATCAATCAAGCCATATTCCAGCGGAATGGCATAACGCAGCATCACGTTGCCGATGTTGGCTACTTCGTTCTTCACTGGTGTGGAGTCGAAGACAAAGGTTTCAAGCGGGAAGTGATAGATGCTGGACTGCCAGCTGTTGAACATGTTGTCCGCTTCTACCGGATACGCCGAATCTTGACGGTTCAGCGGGGAGTTCCAGCCCCAGTTCGAGAAGCCCGTGTAGTTGGCAGCTGCTGGTCCTGCAGTGTATTTCTTGTCGCCATCAGGAATATAGTTGGTTCCGGCAATACCGTACATCGTCAAATCATGAATTTCCTTGTCATTCTGCAGAAGATCGATCAGCATCAGAGAGCGTTCTACGTTCTTGGAAGTAGCATGGATCGCCATCCCATTCTGGGTCGAAATGGCTGCAATTTTCTTCTTGCCCGGAGTAAGGTCAGCAATCGCCAGCTCCACATCCGGTTTGTCACGGCGCATTTCAGATACATTCGCTGCTACAGTACCCAGGTTCTGAGCGTAGGAGGAAACTTTTTCAGCTTTGATATCCTGCCATACGTCATTTTTGTTGCTGACTACGTTTTTGGACCATACGCCATTGTCTGCAAGATCCTTGTAGTAGGTAAGCAGTTCTCTGAATTCAGGTGTGTCGTAGATGTTGAAAACTTTGCCGGTTGCATCATCCAGCTTATAAGCCAGCGGCAGCAGGTTAGCGTCTACCAGGTTCCAGTCATTGTTCTGCTCCAGCGTAGCCTGGTCAAGCTCATGCCATTTCCAGCCGTCGGCAGGTTTGGCACCGTATGCGGTAATTCCAGTTTCTTCTTTTGCAACTGTTTTCAGGTAATTGGCATAGGATTCAAGGCTGTTGATTTCAGGAAGATTGTATTTCTTGCGCAGATCCTCACGGTACAGAACTACTTTGTCGGTAACCTCAACGTTGTTGTTAGGAACCATGTAGAGCTTGCCGTCCACTTTGGCTTGCTCCCAGTTGACTTTAGGCATCGCTTCCCAAGTCTGCGGCATGTAAGTCGACAGCAGATCATCCGTCAGCTCCAGGAAACCGCCTTTGAGCGCCTGATCGTTATAGAGTGCCCAGTTGGCAGTATACACAAGGTCAAAATCTTCATTAGCCGCAAATTTCAGCGGGTACTTCTGTGTCCAATCCGACCAGTCGAGGAATTCAGTCTCCACGGTAGCATTGATTTTTTCTTTCAATTTCGTGTTCAGCTCTCCGAACACCTTGTCGTAGTCCCCCGGCTGGCCGCCGATCAGCAGCATCTTCAGCTTCACTTCTTTGGATGTGTCCGGAGCGCCGGTATTCGTAGCTGCCCCTTCTGTAGCCGTTGCCGGAGCTTTCGTAGCCTCTGCACCTGTATTGGCGTTGTTATTGCCGCCGCATGCACTGAGAATGGTACCCAGCGCCATCATTGTTGCCAGCGTAACTGTAAGCTTTTTTGTCTTATTTTTCATCATGACCGATGTTCCCCCTAAATCAAAATAGTATTGGGTTTATATTGATAACCAGGTTGCCCTGTGTTCATCCTTTGACTGCACCAATTGTAAGTCCGGTTACAAAATATTTCTGGATGAACGGATAAGCAAGCAGGATCGGTCCTGTCGCCACAATGGTCATGGCCATCTTCAGACTCTCCGTAGGCAGATCCGTATTCACAACTGCGCCGGAGGCCATCATCGCCTTGCGCATGCCATCCATATTTCCGAGCATTTTGTAGAGATAATACTGCAGCGGCATCAGCTCTGATTTGGAGATGAACAAGAGTGCGTTGTACCAGTCATTCCAGTAGGCCAGAGCAATGAACAGGCCAATGGTAGCCAGGGCAGGCTTGGACAAAGGCACAATCAGCTGCATGAAAATCCGGAAATCTCCTGCGCCGTCAATCTTGGCGGATTCTGTAATGGCATCCGGGATGCTGCTCATGAACGATTTCATGACGATAATATAGAACACGTTCATCAGCAAAGGCAGGATCAGCACCAGCAATGTATCTTTAAGATGCAGATAGTTGACAATCATCAGGTACCAGGGGACCAGACCGCCGCTGAACAGTGTCGTGAAGAAGAAGAAGAAGGAGAAACGGCCACGCCATTTGAAATCTCTCCGGGACAGCACGTAGGCCGTCATCGAAGTCAGGAACAATCCGAATAATGTACCTATGGCGGTTACAGATATGGTTATGCCGTAAGCTCTAAGCATTTCCTCCGGATACTTGAACAGCAGGCTGTAGGCCTCTGTCGAGAACGAGGACGGGAAGATCTGGAACCCTTTTTCGATAATCGTGCTCTCCTCACTCAAAGAGGAGGACACGACCAGAATGAAAGGGAAGATACAGAATATAGCGAGCACAGTAAGCGTCACGTAGCCGATAATGGACAGTATCATCTTGTCTTTATTGCCGCGCTTCCGGATAACCTCCGGAGTTTTCATGTTTGCAGTAGTTGAACTCATTTCAGTTGACCTCCTTTTCCTAGAATAGAGCACGATCCTTATCGTATTTACGAACGGCATAGTTAGCCAGCATGATGGTTACGAAACCAAGCAGGGACTGATAGAAGCCGGCCGCAGCAGACATTCCGATCTCATTGGAAGTAGTCAGTGAGCGGAACACGAAGGTGTCGATGACGTCGGTTGATGAGAACAGCAGGCCGTTGTTGCCGACCATATTGTAGAACATCCCGAAATCCCCGCGGAAGACGTTACCGATAGCCAGCAGCACCAGAATGATGACAGTAGGCATCAGGTTCGGAACCGTAATCTTCATAATCCGCTGGAAAATATTCGCCCCGTCAATCTCAGCCGCTTCGTACATCTCAGTATCAATGCTGGTGATCGCGGCCAGATACATGATTGTACCATAGCCCAGCGTCTTCCACGCGGATACGACCACCAGGATTACCGGCCAGTAGGCAGCGGTATTATAGATGTCCACCGGCTGCATGCCGAGTCCCTTAAGCAATACGTTGATGGTACCAACGTCGAAGTTGAACAGGTTGTAGGCAATGGCACCAACCACAACCCAGGAAATGAAGTAAGGCAGGAACAATACCGTTTGGGTAATTTTCCGGAACCATTTGCCGGCAACCTCGAACAGCAGGATCGCCGCAAAGATCTGAACCACATTATTCACAACGATAAAAGCAATATTGTACAGCGCCGTGTTTCGTGTTACGCGCCAGGCGTCACCAGAATTGAAGAAGAATTTAAAGTTGTCCCATCCGTTCCATGGGCTGCCGAAGACCCCGCCCGTGTAGTCGTATTGCTTAAAGGCCAGTATAATGCCTGACATGGGTATATAAGCAAAAAGCAGGAAGAACAATACCGCCGGTACAAGCATGAGGAGCAAGGATCTGTACTTCTTCACATCATCCCAGAATCCATGTTGTTTCTGTTTCATCTTGAATCCCCTTTCCAACAATCCCTTTTCTCTATAGCTTTATTATAAAGAAGCGCTTTCCCCGTGTGGATTAAGCCCAGCAACTAAAAGTAATACTTTTTCAACGATCGGTTAATATATACCATTCCCCAAAAACAAAAAAACGTTCCCCCCGGTTATAAAAACCGGACTGGAAACGTTTGGCAGGCTATATTTTCTGTTTCTTGCGGTACTCTCCCGGCGTCATGCCTGTGATCTGCTTAAACTGCCGATTGAAATAGATAATGTTCTTATAGCCCATGCGCTCGGCAATCTCATAGATTTTGAGTGTGGGATCGCCCAGCAGCTCGAAGACCCGGCCCGTCTTACGCTCATTCACGAATTCACTGAAAGGAAGCCCGTACTCTTCCTTGAACAGATAACCTAAATAGTTCGGTGTGAAGTCAAAATGGGCGGCTACCTCCTTCAGGGTAATCTTCTTCTCCAGATTCTCCTCCACATAATTCATAATATCATCGATCAGCTTACGCTTCTGCCGCTGCCGCTTCACATACAGCAGCTCCGACAGCTCGAAGAATCTGCGCCGCATCCAGGACAGGATATCGTGAATCGTCTCGAACTGGAAGAGAATATCCGGCTGATGCGACTCCCACTGCAGCAGCTCATACAGATTCTCATTCTGCTGCTGCAGATCCGCATGCAGCTTGGAGGTGATGCGGATAATCAGCTCATAGACATCCTTCTTGCTTGCACTCGTGAACAGCTCCAGCAGCTGGTCGTCGATGGCCACCAGATCATATTGAATGATTGCCTCCAGCAGCTTCACCACAGTCTGTTCCATCCGGGCCCCCGGTGTCCCGCGCGGCGAAGACTCCATATTATCCCGGATCAGCCGGTTCTTCCCGAGCAGCCACTTCGCGCTGAGCGCGGCTTGTGCCTGCTGGTAGGATTCGTGGAGTCCCGCTTCGTCTTGGGCATAACGTCCGACACCAACGGTTAACGTACAGGGTGAGGACTCTGCCATCTTGCGGATTAGTTCGTCCAGCATGTTCATGAAGCTGTCCTGCGGAAGGCTGCAAAGAATGACAAACCGGTGATGATGAACCGGAATCAGCGTACCAAGCTTCCCGTCCTCCACAAAGGATTTGATCACCCCGGCCATTTGCCGCGTCTTCACGCGCGCATCCTCCTCGGACAGATCACGCATTTTCCATTCCAGATCATCGATCTCGACAAGTGCAGCCGCCGCCCCTTTCACCAGAAGCGGGGTAAGGGCACTGCGCAGATGCGGCTCAGCGGGTTCAGGCGAGGGTTCTTCGAACCAGCGCAGGATGAGCTCTTTGTTCACAAGGGACAACGCTTCGCTGAAGGAACGGTTCTGCTCCCTTTCCTTCTCCATAGCTCCGCACAATGCGTCCAGCATGTCGTACAAATCCTTATCTTCAACAGGCTTCAGCAAGTAGCCGGAAGCATTGATCTCAATAGCTTCCTTCGCATAGCTGAAATCCTCATGGCCGCTGATGAAGACGATTTTGACCTTGGGATGGATGACCTTAGCCCTGCGCGCAAACTCCGTTCCGGTCATAATGGGCATCCGTATGTCTGACAGGATAATATCGACCCGTTCCTGCTCCATGATCTTAAGTGCGTTAAAGCCGCTGTTCGCCGTTCCTATTACTGCAATATCGAGCGGGCTTGCCAGCACCCTTCGCCGCAGCCACTCCAGATCGATAGCTTCATCGTCAACCAGCAATACATTGATACTCATCGCAATCATTTCCTCCTGTGTTTATACAAGATGCTCTGCCCTTAACCAGTCAGCGAAATTCCTCACAGGTCCTCATGATCCTGAACCCCGGCAGGTAGAAGCAGCTGGACGGTTGTCCCTCCTCCGTAGAAGCTGGCAATCGTCACACCGTATGCGTCACCGTATCTGAGCTTGATCCGCTCATTGACGTTCTTCACCCCGTAACCGCCGGACTGTCCCTTGCCCTGCATCATTTTCTTAACGACATCCGGACGCATGCCGATTCCATTGTCGATAATCTTCAGCTCAATACTGCTGCCGACCCTCCGGCCTGTCAGACGGATGGCAATGGACTCGCCAAACCAGGCATGCTTGAATATATTCTCCACAAAAGGCTGCAGCAGCAGCTTAATGACCTGCATCTGCATAATCTCCTCGTCCACATCAACATACAGAGTGAAGGTATCCGCATATTTGACCCGCTGGATTTCCAGATAAGTCGCCACCTGTTCCAGCTCCTTCTCCAGGGCAATGTACACATTGCCCTGGTTCAGCGTCAGCCGGTAGAAACGCGACAGGCCCTGGACCATCTCCGTGACCTTGCCGATTTCGCCCAGATTGGCCAGGCTGCTTATCGTCGAGAGTGTATTGTAGAGAAAATGCGGATTAATCTGCGCCTGCAACGCCTCCAGCTCCGCCTGCTTCTTCTGAATCCCCTGCACATATACGCTGTTGATCAGCCCCTGAATGTTGGTGGCCATATCATTGAAGGAGTCCGCGATCTGCACAAACTCATCATTGCCGGAGAAGCGGATCCGCTTCTGGAAGTTCCCCTCCTGGAAGGAACGGACCAAGCCTACAATACGGCTCATCTTACGCCCGGAAATACGCGCCACCACGTACCCAATCAGGGTCATAACCAGGAAGCTGAGCGAGCAGACTGCAATAATGACTTTGCGCAGACGGCCGGCATCCTGGGTCAGATACTTTTGCGGGACGAGCGCCTCAATAACGAAATTACTGCCCGGGATCTGCTCATGCAGACTGAGGAAGTTCTGCCGGCCATCGTCATAATTGGCGGTTCCGCGCTGGAACAGAATCGAATTCGTAGTCTCTTCAACCAGCCGCAGGGTAATCCCTTCTTCCACAGGGAAGGTATCGAAGCCGCCGAACAGATCCTCCAGGGAGACCGTAATGCGTATATAGCCGATCACCGTTTTGTAATCACTGAAGTTGACCAGCCTGCGGACATGGGAGAGATTACCCAGCTTCTGGTCGGTATCAATCTGCAGCCACAAATTATCGCGCTTCGAATCCTTAAGCGACAGGTACCATTCACTGCCCGTGATGTCCTCAAAGGGCAGAATATAATAATCGCTGTCATAGATCGGCTCACCCAGATTATCGCCCGATACAATATTAAGATCACTGTTCGGGGTATAGAGCATGAAGCGGATCTTGTTCCCGAACAGCTGCAGCGGTGCGGTGATCTGGGGAACAATCTCATCGATCATAGTCAGATAGATCTCAAACGGTGTCCCTTTCTGCTCAAGCGCCCGCTGAAACGGCTGGCTGCCGAACAGGTTGTCCGACATCCGCTGAATTTCATCCATCTGATAGCGGATGTTGTTCCTTGCCTGCTCCATTCCCGTCTTGATGTTGGACTCGGCCATTTCTGTTCTGGAATCAGTCAGCATGGAATACGAAATGTAACCGATGAATACATCGGTCAGCAGGACCAGCAGCAGGTAGGGAATCATCATTTTATAAGTGAAGGGCATGTATTTCTTCAGTTTAGGCATCATTCGCGGGACATCCTCTGCATGGAATTCGTTATTTATATATAAAATGCACCTAAGAAATTACGTAAGGCTCAGCCGTCACTGCGGTGAATATTTGGACTTCCGGCCGCTGTTGTCTCCAGATTCCTCAAATTATACCGCTGTTCGCGGTGGAAATCCGGTGACAAAGGCGGTCGCTACCGCTCCTACAGTTCCAGAATCCCCCTTCGTTCCTTCTCGCTTTGTTATCTTCATTGGTTCATCTTATATATTATCGTTCCACCCGCCGGAAATAAATAGCCGCTCCACAAGTTCACTTCTCGTCTTATGATTATTCCGCAGTCACCTGCAGCACCACTTCCGCAGAGGCCAGTCCCGTGGACACCGCCCGAACCTGGATGGAGCCCGCTTCCGGTGACGCCTGAATCAAGGCCAGGCACCAGCCGTTAAAAGCACGCCGCAGCGGAGACTTGTCCGGCTCATGGCTGCTTGGATTGCCGTTGCCGACGCCGAGCAGACCTCCCGCTCCCGACACTTCAAACCGGATCTCGTTGTCGGCCGCAGGAACGACATAACCCTGCTTGTCCAGAATAGCCACGCGGACCGGGATCGTATCACAGCCATCCGCCCGGCCCTCCAGCCGGTCAGGGAACAACGCGATCTGGTACGGCTGGCCTGCTGTGACTACAGCCTTCTCGGCAATGGCCAGGCCGCCGCGTTTGCCGATAGCTTTTAACTCACCCGGCTCATAGATGACCTCCCACGATAAATACCCGGTTCTATCTGCCTGCTGTTCGCCCAGACTTCTGCCGTTCAGACTCAGCTCCACCGTCTCGGTGTTGGAGAATACGCGCACTTCAACCGGCTTCCCCTCCGAGCCCGGCCAATTCCAGTGCGGCAGCACATGAACCATCGGCTCGTCCTTCCACACCGCCTGCATATAGTAATAGCTGTCTTTGGGGAACCCGCAGGTGTCCATCAGCCCGAAATGCGAGTTAATGCACGGCCACAGATAAGGGGTCGGCTCCCCCCGGTAATCGAATCCGGTCCACATGAAGACGCCGGTCAGAAAACGGTAATTCACCAGATCACTCCACGCCTGCTGCGGAGTGCAGCCCCAGGAAGGAATGTTCGTGCCATATTCGGAACAGTAGCCCTTGACCGGATCATCTTCGTAGATTCCCCGGGTTGCCGTATAACTGGCACATTCACTGCCGATCATCAGCCGCACAGGATATAACCCGTGGTCACGGATGTCGATATTATGGGTCTCCCGGTGTCCATAATTATAGCCAGTAATCTCTACCACATCGTTATAGCCATTCTCGTTCCAGCCATGGTTCATCGCCGCAGAGGTCGGGCGGGTCGGATCGATCCGGCGGGTCCGGTCCGCGAGTGTCTTCAGTATCCGCGCACCTGTCACGGTACCTTCAAGAACCTCCTCATTCTCCAGGTTCCAGATGATTACTGAGGGATGATTCCGGTCCCTGAGGAGCATCCGCTCCAACTGGCTCAGTCCATTCGGGCTGCTGTCGAGCTTGCGGTTCTCATCCATTACCAGCATGCCGATCCGGTCACAGATATCCAGCAGCTCGGGGGCTGGAGGATGGTGGGCACTGCGGTAGGCGTTGGAGCCCATCTCCTGCAGCAGTCTAAGCTTGTATTCGATCAGGCTGTCCGGCAGCGCTACGCCGACCCCGGCGAAGTCCTGATGGTTGCATGTCCCTTTGATGAGCAGCGGTTCTCCGTTCAGGAAGAAGCCTTCCTCCGCATCGAAGCGTATGCTGCGGATGCCGAACAGCGTCTCATACCGGTCAATCTCTTTCCCTTCATATATAACAGCCGATTCCGCCTTATATAAATACGGCGATTCCGTACCCCAGAGCATAGGCTGATTCACCTCAAAGCTCTGCTCAATCTCCGTCTCAGCATGCCAGTCCGCATAAGCATCCGCTGAATCCGCACAGATCTGTATTCCATCCGCATCATAAATCACCGTGCGCAGCGATACCGGCAGGCCCTCAGTATAATCATTGCGGAGACGTGTGCGGATGTTGACTACGGCCTGCTCTTTGGCCACTTCCGGTGTCGTTATATAGGTTCCATACTCAGCTACATGCAGGCGGTCCGTATTCTCCAGCCAGACATGACGGTAAATGCCGCAGCCCTCATACCACCAGCCTTCACATTCGCTAGCATCTACTTTGACCAGAATGACATTACTGCCCTCCCCGCCATAGCGGAGAACATCCGACAGATCGTAACTGAACCCTATATATCCTCCGTGATGCGAGCCGATCAGATGCCCGTTAACCCATACCGTGCTGGTGCCCGATACTCCGTCAAAGCGTACCGTCCATTTACTGCCTGCAGCGTCTGCAGGAAGCTCGAAGGTTTTGCGGTAGAAGCCTGTACCGCCCGGAAGATAACCATGGCTGCCGTCCCTTGCGCCAAGCATTTCATCCGGAACATACTGCTGCTCCACACACCAGTCATGCGGCAGGCTGAGTGCGGTCCATTCCAGCTGCTGCTCACCCATTCCTTTATCATTAAAAGCAATATCCAGCCACTCCCCCTCCCGGAGAGCACCCGTATCTGTAATACCGCCTGTCATTCCACCCTTGACTGCATAAGGAATCTGGAGCTCCCCTTTATAAAAGCCCCAGTTCTCATCAAACTTGACTTTGGTTCTTACGGTTCCCATACTCACTTCTGCAAAAACCTCCTTGATGAACTAATATTCATATTGTAGAGTAGATTAGCTTTACGCCGTTAGTACAATGCTAATAATGAATAGCACAAAATGAATATGACCTGGCTCCAATGCAAATAGCCCGGAGAAGAAAAGTCTGCTTCTCCGGGCTATTCAGTATATCCTCAGCACTCCCTGTTGCTTCAGAGCTTCTCGCTGACCGCTCCGCCCGCTGTGATCTTCGCATTGAAGGAGAGCTGATTCAGCAGCTTGTAGGTCTCTTTGTTATAGGCTTCACCCATGAAATTGGGCTGCCCGCCAATGATTTTGACTGGAGTAATACTGCTCGTCACCCCGGAATTGCTGATCGTGAAGTTGACCAGCATCGAATGCAGCGTCTTGTCCCCGCCCCGTGTAGAGCGGTTGAACACAAAATTGCCCAGCGAATAGTAGATCGGCTTATGCTTGTAATATTCGATCCCCATCAGACAATGGCTATGCGCCCCGAGGATAATATCGGCCCCGCTGTCGATCATCTGTTTCGCCAGAGTCCGGGCGTACTGTTCAGGGTAGTCCTTGAACTCCTCATTCCAGTGAATATAGACAATGGTATAATCGTTGTCCTTGGCTGATTGCTTAATCGCACTCAGCAGAGGCTCCGCTGTATAGGCGGAAGCCGCACCCGGACTGTTCTTGCCTGCATACCAGGAAGGATCAGACAATACCCGGCTTACACCCAGCATGGCGATCCGCTTGCCTTTGACCGTCTTGGTGTAAGGTTTAAAAGCCTGTTGTATGTTCGCGCCTGCCCCTGTGTGTCCGATCTTATTTCTGTCCAGATGAATCAGCGTGTCGAGCATGGCGGTTTGTCCATAATCCAGAATATGATTATTCGCCAGGGATACTCCGTCAATTCCTGCGTAGCTCAGTCCTGCCAATGCTGCCGGCTTAGAGCGGAAGGCGAACATTTTCTCGGCGGCATCTCCCCGCACGGAGACCGGTGTCTCCAGATTGGCAAAAGCCAGATCGGCCTTCTGCAGCACTGGCGCTACTTTGACGAACGGGAAATTGACCCCGTATTTGGCAATCTGCTCGCCGACAAAACCGTCCAGCAGAATGTCTCCGGCAAAAGCAAGCTGAATCTTGTCCTGCGGAGCAGCCCCTTTGGCACTAAGACCCGCAGCCGGTACTAATAGGAGCAGAATCATTATTATAATGGCATATCTGCGCAAGTTCTCTGGCTCCTTTTCTACAAATTCAAATGAGGTTATGAGATATAAAATACTACATACGCTTGATCAGCGCTTGCGGTCCGGTAGAACTCTTTCATAGCCGTGAAATACGTATACATATAGTCAAAAAACTCTTCCGGTTCATCATCATCCACCAGCGGGTATACCCCTTCGTCCAGCATCTGCCGGAATTGATACTGTTCCCGCATAAACGCCTCTTCTATTCCCTCCAGGGCAGCAGCGGTTTCTGTCACCTGTTCCGGCTCCAGCACAAATACCTCGGCATCGGAATAGTGTCCGGCATAATATTGGCCATTCATTGGCACAACCGCCCCAAGTGCTGAACCTTCCTCCGTGCCCCCGCCGCTTAGTGTATAATGCAGCGCCTGCCAGGCCTTATCGATATCCAGCTTCGGTTCGATTCCGTGCAGACTGATCTCTTCATCCCGGATGGCCTGAAGCAGTTCCGCAGTTACAGTGATGTAGTTACCAATCATCCCCATGAAGTTGTCTCCTTCTCTCTTCCGTCTTGAGCCTATTCTACTATACCGGAAGGAAACAACCAAATGATGGGGATTATACCTCTACCGTTCTATGCTAGTACTAACCCTGCGCCTTCTTGAGCACCGCCCGGAAACAGTTCAGGCCGCCCCACTGATCGGTATGCACCGCATCTGCCGGAAGATTGAAATCTGTCTCGCCCCAATACTGAAACCCGGCCTGGAGCAGAATCTCATTCATCCGCGGCAGGTTCACGGTCGGATAATCAAAGGTCAGCACGAGCAGACCTTCTCCATTAAGAGTTCTGTGAAATTCCCGCACCGCAAGCACCGAATCCTGCACCGACAGATGCTCCAGTACCGAGATGCAAAAAATCGTATCAAAGCTCTCATCCTCATACGGCAGTGCGGTAAGATCCGCCTGGGTCAGATGCAGCCGGTTTGTTCTTCTGGCCTGCACCTGCTGGGCTGCCAATTCTCCGATATCATCGGCAATATCCTGCATAATCGCTTCCCGTGACAGAATCCGGGCATCAATATCACAGGCGAAGACCTCTGCACTATAGCCGGCAAGGTAGAATTTAAGCGGGTGGGATATTCCGCAGGCGGCATCCAGCACCACATCATGCGGTGAAATAAAGTTGGTGCACCATTCGTATTCATAGGGACGGCTCCACCAGGATTCCGGCAAATCATAAATCAGCTTCTCACGGCGGGCATCAGTATTCACAAAAAAACGGGAGACATATGGATGTGTCGGCATAACCAGGACTCCTTTTATGAGGGGATTTCGGTAGTGAGAGTATATTCACGAATCCGTATTTCATGCTATACCTGAATGATAAGCTGACACCGGCATGGATCGAACTCTGAATCTACGGGATAAGGAGCAGATGTAGATATCTCTTCATACAAAGCAGGTGCTGTCCTTATACGGGCAGCACCTGCTTCATCAGTAATGGATAGTCCTGCAATGCTTGCTTAAGTCCTCCTTCTCCCTTTAGTATTCAAATCAGCTAGATGTCACTGGAGAGATATACCTGATACGCAGCGTTATTTGCTACATTCCTATTTAAAAATAAAGAAATGGCATCATCTCTGACCACCGGACTGCCAGGAATATTGCTGACCCAAGTAACAGTAGCAGCTGCTGGTGTGTACACCGAATTATTTGAAACAAAAACCTGATGTGATCCTACATCTGAAGAGAGGCTTGTAAAAATTAGAGTTCCGGTAATTGTGGCGGTTAGCGTAAGTGTTATAGTTGCCAATACATCCCCTGGAGCCGGTACAACAGCAGTATTAATCACATTTTTACTTATTTGATAAACATAATTTCCTGCTGGAAGGTTGTTTACATCAATGCTTGATGCAAATGCCACAACATTGCCTGTGGAACCTGTTACAACATATGGCAATGTCTCAGATTCCGGCCCCGGCGATCCCAGAAATAATTGAAACCCTGGATTTGTCCCTTGAAACAGAATCAACTTTGTTGATGTCGTTGACACAGGGCCTGTCGCTCCCGTTGCCCCTGTCGCTCCTGCTGCTCCGGCCGCTCCCGCCGTGCCTGTCGCTCCCGTTGCCCCTGTCGCTCCCGCTGCCCCGGCCGCTCCCGCCGTGCCTGTCACTCCCGTTGCCCCTGTCGCTCCCGCTGCTCCGGCCGCTCCCGCCGTTCCTGTCGCTCCCGTTGCCCCTGTCGCTCCTGCTGCTCCGGCCGCTCCTGCTGTGCCTGTCGCTCCCGTTGCCCCTGTCGCTCCCGCTGCTCCGGCCGCTCCCGCCGTGCCTGTCGCTCCCGTTGCCCCTGTCGCTCCTGCTGCTCCGGCCGCTCCTGCTGTGCCTGTCACTCCCGTTGCCCCTGTCGCTCCCGCTGCTCCGGCCGCTCCCGCCGTTCCTGTCGCTCCCGTTGCCCCTGTCGCTCCTGCTGCTCCGGCCGCTCCCGCCGTGCCTGTCGCTCCCGTTGCCCCTGTCGCTCCCGCTGCTCCGGCCGCTCCTGCTGTGCCTGTCGCTCCCGTTGCCCCTGTCGCTCCCGCTGCTCCGGCCGCTCCCGCCGTGCCTGTCGCTCCCGTTGCCCCTGTCGCTCCCGCTGCTCCGGCCGCTCCCGCCGGACCGGTTGGCCCCGTTACTCCCGTTGCTCCGCGTTCACCACCGGAGGGACCGGTAGCTCCTGTTGCACCAACCCTACCCGCTGGACCGGTAGCCCCCGTTACTCCTGTTCTCCCGGCAGCTCCCGGTGCTCCTGTTATACCCGCTGGACCAGGTTGGCCTGGCGGTCCCAGCAGAGAGTTCACAATAATCTTCGGCTGGGGACAAGTCAGCTTTACAATTTTTTTACGCACCACTACTCTTCTCTTGCAGTGTTCCTGTTGCTGGTCATTTACCCGAACTTTACGTTTTTTTGAATTGCCTGTTTTTTTTTCATTTCCATTTCCCTCATTACAAGCTCCTTTTGACTTCAATGTTTCCACCTCCGCCCTCCCATAATATGTATTTTCAGAAATACAGTATGGGCTACTATACTGGAACCATAACTTTTTTTTACAGTTTTCTACCTTCCGCATTATTCCTAACGGATTGAGATATCAATTATTCGTTGACCTTTCTCCCGCTGCTCCCGCAATTGCAACACAAACAGGCGCCCTCCCATTAAGGCGGCACCTGTCTCTGCAAGCCATTCATATTTTAAGCATAGTAGGTGAGCAACTTCGGGTCCACCCCGTGCTTGGCAATTAACCCGTCCAGCATCTTGGACCAATCCTGATCCACCGTGCATAATTCAGGATGAGCTTCGAACCAGGCGACCGAGCGCTTCACCCCTTCGGCGAAGGGAGTGGTAGCTTCGTAATCAGGAACAAAGCGTTTAATCTTGCTGTTGTCGAACACACTGCTCACAGCCTGATCACCAATCAGCCCGTCCGCCGTCCCCGGCGGTGTGTTCGCGGCGATGAAGTCGGTTGAGATATGCACAACCTTCGGTTCTCTGCCTGCGGCCTCGCCGATAGCAGCATAAATCTGATTCCAGTTCAGCACTTCGTCAGAGGTAATATGAATCGCTTCCCCGATCGCCTCCGGATGACCCAGCAGCCCGACGAACCCTTTGGCAAAATCGGAATTATGCGTCAGCGTCCATAGGGAAGTGCCGTCACCGTGAATGACGAGCGGCTGGCCTTTGCGGATGCGTTCCACCAGCGACCATGGATTACTCCAACTGGTCAGTGCCGCCGGAATGGCCGTGTCTCCATAGGTATGGGATGGACGGACAATCGTAACCGGGAAGCCGCTGTTCTGATACGCCTCCAGCAGCAGCTGTTCAGAGGCAATCTTGTCCCTGGAGTACTGCCAGTACGGATTCACCAGCGGCGTTTCCTCAGTAATGAGATAATTCCGCTGCGGCTTCTGATAAGCGGAAGCGGAGCTGATATAGATGTACTGCTTTGTTTTCCCGGTAAATAAGGCAATATCCGTCTGTACATGCTCCGGTGTGAAGGCAATCCAGTCCACCACCACATCGAATTCGTAATCCTTGAGCGCCTCGGCCGACTTCTCCTTATCGCGGATATCCCCCTGAATCACCTGCGCGCCTTGCGGTACCAAGCTGCTCCGCTCACCACGGTTGAACAGATAAAGTTCTATTCCCCGTTCCACTGCCAGCCGGGATACGGCCTGGCTGATGAGTCCCGTACCTCCGATAAATAGAACCTTCATTCTGCATCCTTCCTCTCTTAGCCGATTATTTCTTCAATCCGTGTCAATACATCCTCAGGGAGCTCAATGCCCGAAGCCTTCACATTCTCTTCCACCTGTTCCGGACGGCTGGCGCCGACCAGGGCACTGGCTACATTAGGCTGACGCAGAATCCAGGCCAGCGCCAGATTACCTACAGAAATATCCAGCTCAGCGGCAATCGTGCCCAGCTCCTGAACCTTGGCGATTCTTTCCGCCGTAATTCCTTTACGCATCCATTCGAGCTTAGCGGCCCGGCTATCCTCTGGAATATCGGAGACCGAGCTGTATTTGCCGGTCAGCAGCCCCTGGGCCAGCGGCGAGAATACGACTTGTCCGATCCCTTTGCGTAGGCCAAGCGGAATAATCTCTTTCTCGATATAACGTTCGAACATATTGTAGATCGGCTGGTTGACCACAATATGATCCAGCAGATACCGGTCGGCAACCGCAAGGGCCTCGGCCATCTGCGCCGCCGTCCATTCACTTACGCCTACATAGAGCACCTTGCCCTGCCGGACCAGATCATCCAGCGCCCGCAGCGTTTCTTCAATGGGCGTTTCCGGATCATACCGGTGGCAATACAGCAGATCCACATATTCAGCACCCAGCCGTTTCAGACTGGCATGACATTGCTCGGTAATATGCTTGCGGGACAGGCCGCGGTCATTGGGACCGTCACCCATTACGCCGTATACTTTGGTCGCCAGCACATAGGATTCGCGCGGATAGCTGCTCAAGGTAGCACCCAGCACTTTTTCCGCTGCTCCTTTTTCATAAACATTAGCCGTATCAAAAAAATTAATGCCCTGGGAGTAAGCGGTTTCAATGGCCTTGACGGCATTGTCCTGTTCAACATATCCTCCGTAGGTCAACCAGCTTCCCAGGCTGATCTCACTGACTTTAAGTCCGGTTCCACCTAATCTGCGGTATTTCATGAATCCCTTGCTCCTCTCTGAATCCGGCCTGTTAGCCGGTTGCTCCATACACATGTTCATTCTAGAACAGATTGTATATAATAGAAAGAAGTGAAAAATAGTTTATTATATGTCATCCAGTATAGTTGCTATACTCTGGTATAGTGCCATGGAACAGGAGGAAATCCCTTGAAAGCAGCCAATTCTGCCAGTAATTATATCCCGAAGAACCCCATATTAATTGAATGCAACATAGAAAAAACGCTGGAGGTACTAGCCGGAAAATGGGCTTTCCTGGTACTGAGAGAGCTGCAGGGCGGCACGAAACGCTTTGGTGAGCTGCAGCGCAATATCGGTGGGATCAGCCCGCGCGCGCTGACCAGCACCTTGAGACACCTCGAAGAGCATGGAGTACTGGAACGATGCGTGTACCCGACCGTTCCGGTGACAGTAGAATATACACTGACTCCCAAAGGTGCGGATCTGCATCAGATCCTCAAGGAAATGAAGCTGTGGTCTGCCAAATGGACCTGAGAACGCACAGCTTGCGGTCAAATCGTAGTTTGTGCCCGGGGAACCATCTGGTTGCGCTCCATGAGCGCCCACACTTGTTCTGCCAGCTCTGCTGCTGAATACGGGGTGGCCCGGGTATGTAAGACAACAGGAATAGCCTGATAAAGCCGCACTCAGCTAACTGAATGCGGCTTTATTGTACTCATGTCCGCAGCCTTCATTGTTGCGGTAATCCGCCTCCGGCCTTTCAATTTACAAATTGTGGGTCTCGACTTTCTTTCCCAATGTGGTGTTTGCACGGAGAGCGTGATACTCTGTATTCGTCAAAAGCATTAATCCATTCAACCACCCGGCAAGGAAATACTCCACTGGTACTCATACCGGTTTTGCTTCAAAGGTTCAAATGATTAAACCATCAAACGAATGAGGGGATGCTATGATTAACCAGGACTACGGCACACAGCTGGTGGGCGAATTCAAAAAGAATCAGAAGGTTCTTACTGCTATCGGCGATGAGACCCGGCAAGCCATTATTGTTACGCTGATGCAGGGCACACAAATGCCCGGGATGCGGGTAGGAGAAATTACAGAACGGACCAATCTGTCCCGGCCGGCCGTTTCCCACCATTTGCGGATTTTGAAGGAAGCAGAGATCATCAATGTCCGTAAAAAGGGGACGATGAATTATTACCATCTGGACTCCGGAAGCACGCTCAAACAGCTTAAACCATTGTTTGAACAACTGGAAAGCTTGCTGCTGCAGTGTGAATAAAGTATGCCACAACCCATGATCACATCCATTAGGAGGTTCAATATGTCAACAAAATCCGCAACAGATCTGCCCGGCGAAGATCCGCAGTCGTTCAAAAGGATTATTATACCGCTCATTACTCTTATACTCGGCTGCTTCATGGTGCTGCTGGATGGTTCGGCAGTTAATGTCGCCCTGCCCAAGCTGTCGGGAGCCTTTGGTGCATCCCTGTCCAGTCTGCAATGGGTGATTACCGCTTATGTGCTTGCCACTGCAGCGGTAATCCCCCTGGCCGGATGGCTGTCCGACAAATTCGGCGCCAAGCGAATTTTTCTGTACTCCATCGCCTTCTTCACCCTCGGGTCCATCCTCTGTGCCATGGCAGCGGACTCTGCCATGCTAATTCTCTTCCGCATCATTCAAGGGGCCGGCGGCGGAATGGTGATGCCGATTGCCTTCGCCTTCGTCTATAAGCTCTCCCCTCCGGACAAAGTGGGGGCCATTATGGGCATCCTGGGAATCCCCGTCCTGCTTGCTCCGGCTCTTGGTCCAATCATCGCCGGATGGCTGGTCGATTATGCCTCGTGGCAATGGATCTTCATCATTAACATCCCGGTTGGCCTTCTGGCCATTGGCATAGGCCTGCGTTTCCTTCCGGACATTCCGCGCGAGCCGGTCACTGACTTTGATCTATGGGGAATCGTACTGGCCCCGATTGCTTTTGCCGGCTTATCCTATGGTGTAAGCGAAGGAGCAAACGGATGGACTTCATTTAACACTGTGACTGGTTTATCTATTGGCATTATCGCTTTGGTGCTATTTATCTTGGTCGAGCTTCGCCACAAACAGCCTATTCTGGAACTGCGTGTGTTCAAATCTATGGACTTCACCAAAGGCATCGTAATCCAATGGATCTTCCAGATCGCACTGTTCGGCTCCATGTTCCTGGTTCCGGTCTTTTTGCAGCAGGCCCAGAATTACAGCGCTTTTGACACAGGAATCATCATGCTGCCGCAAGCGATAGCAGCTGCTGTAATTATTTCCATCAGCGGAACCTTATTTGACAAAGTCGGCGCCCGTCCGCTGGTCATTGCGGGTATGACGTTTGTCGCTGTCTCCGCATTCATCTTAACCAGGGTCACAGCTGCCGATGGCGTCTCCGTGCTGATTCTTCCCCTGGCCCTGCTTGGAGCAGGAATGGGACTGTCCCTGATGCCGCTGAACACCCATCTGATTCAAGCTTCTCCGCCTAAGCTGGTGGGCCGGGTCACCTCGCTTACCAACGCTGCCCAACAGGTGATGAGCTCCTTTGCCATAGCCGGCTTAATGACCGTCCTTACCCGCACAATGAAAGGTTTCATGCCGGGTGACGGCATTCCAACACTGGATACTTGGACCAAAGCCTTCTCCGGTACGTTTATGGTGCTCGTATATATCGCCTCTATTGGTCTTATTCTGGGATTCCTCCTGAAGAAACCTGCGGCTCTTGAGGAAGGCGACAGTGCAGCACACCTCGAAACCGGCAAAAGCTTCATGTAAGTGACTGTCCCAATTAATTAAGCCAGCATTCTACTTCAAGGCCAAGACCCGGCAGCAGCGGTACTGCCATGGCATCACCAGCCACTTCGCCGATAAAGAAAAAGCAAAACCACACCTTAGTTTAAGATGTGGTTTTGCCTGATTTAACAATAACGTCTCGAAAAATATAACTTCTAGCAATATAGTAAATTACTGAGGCTGTTCACTACAGCAGATGGAATCCAGATGAACGTTCAGCACCCGGATTATCCGCTGTTTGTCCAGGCGTTCAGGCTCCAGCATCGCATGCAGGGCCAGTCCGTCGACCACGGCATACAGCCGCTCAGCTTCACTGTCCTTATCCAGCTCCTGCCGAAGCAGCTCATGCTGGTCCAGATAATCAATCAACTGGATGACAAGCGGATAGATAGCATCGCTAAGCTCATCATTAGGCTCCCCGGCAGACTTGAGATGGAAGATAAATGCGAACCATACCTCCATCTCAGCCATGCTGCTGTCATCTATGGGAAGAAGCTCCAGCAGTACCCTCTTAACCTGCTCCTTGGGGGGAAGATCAAGATTCATAATATCCACGATCCGTGCAGTTACCCTTTCCTTCACCAGATTCATTGCAAACACCAGCAATTCGTGCTGTGTGGAGAAATAATGGCGCAGCGCCCCCAGAGATACCCCCGCCTCAGCAGCAATATTTCGCACAGTTGCCCCTTTGATTCCCTGATGGATAATGACACGCCAGGTCGCTTCCGCTATATTCGATTTCCGCTCTGAATGATCCACAATTTTTGGCATGTGCACATTGTAGCATAAGCAGAATACGAAACACAATTTAAATAATACAGTTGTATTGTTTAAAGTTCACTGCTATACTTCCGTTATTACCAAAAATAATCCAACAAGAGGTGTATTATGAATCTGGTAGCATGGGCGATTGTCGCCTGCGAAGTGTTGTTCTGGGTTGTCATCCTTGCCGGCTTTACGGCACGTTATATCTTCAAGCGCAACACGTTGGGACTGATTTTCCTTGCGCTGACTCCGGTGCTGGACATCATTCTGCTGATCATCTCCGGTGTGGATCTGGCCGGAGGAGCTTCCGCTACGACGGCGCATGCGCTTGCGGCTGTGTACATTTCAGTGTCCATTGTGTTCGGTAAAAGCATGATCGCCTGGGCGGATGAACGCTTCCGCTACTATGTCACCAAGCAAGGGGCGCGGCCGGTCAAACGGTACGGCATGGAGCATGCCCGGCATTATTTCAAGGGCTGGGTGAAGCATCTGCTCTCTTTTGTGCTCGCCGCAGGTATTCTCTACGGACTCATTGTGTGGATTGACGACCCCGCCCGCACGGAAGCGCTGCTAAGCATTCTGACGGTATGGTCTGTTGTAGTCGGGATTGATCTGATCATCACCGTTACCTATTTCATCTGGCCCAGACAGGTAAAGGGCAACGCACGCTGAAACATTTCCCATACCGTCATCACGGTTAATTCACGGTTAATTCACGGTTTATTCACGGTTTATTCACGGCTTATTCACGGTTTATTCACGGCTTATTCACGGCTTATTCACGGCTTATTCACGGTTTATTCACGGTTTATTCACGGCTTATTCACCCGCTCTTATATTTTTGACCGTCCGGTTCTCCAGTGTGAAATTCCGGTAGATTCTCTCTCCGCCTTCGCCTGTTGGGGCTTGTGCCAATAGTCCAACCTTGATCGTTTCTTCCGCCGGAAGGTTAAAGAAGCGCATCATATCAAACCTTACACCATCTGTCGAATAATGAAAGGCGAAGGCATTCCCGGACCTTGCGGCCTGCAGCCATACCTCATTGCCATCAATATTACAGCCATTGGCATCATCCGAGGTCTGATTTGTTACTACACTGACCACGGCGTGGGTATTGAAATCTGTCAGCTCAAAGCAGGCCTTGGCCCAGACCGTCAGGTCCTGCATCACCATAATGGAAGAGGAATCGTAGGTATCCCGGAAGTCATGGCTAACCTTCAACCGCAGCACGAAATCACCGGACACTTCTGTATAGAAGAAGGGTGCATTCGTCAGACTTTCAGGGGTAAGCCCTTCTTCAGCTATGGCACCGTTGTTACAGAAAAAGTCGCTGTTAGCAGTGGCTTCTAATATAATAGCATCATCCTCAAACCTGATGTTCCCCTCATTCATCCACTTGTACGCCGGAAAATCCGCTGCATTCATTCAATATTCCTCCCATTTTTGGATAAATCTTATTTATCGGAAACGCATTCTCTTAATATAGCAAAGATATAAATTTATCTCAAAAAGTATATTTCATTAGTGTAAAAATATATGTGTTGACTTAAACCATGGTTCAAGTCGTATCCTATTCCTGTCGACAACTAACCAACTGCCATGGAGGTCTCCAGATGAAATATGTTTCCATTAGCGAAGCTGCAGCCCAGTTAGGGATTCCGGAATCAACGATTCGTTATTATGAGAAAAAGGGTTTATTGCCACAGATGGAGCGTGATGAAGCCGGGAGGCGGATATTCTCGGAGAATCGTATTGCTTTCCTTAAGATCATTATTTATTTGAAAAATACGCATATGCCCATCTGCAGTATCCGGCAATATGTGGACTGGATGTTAGAAGGGGACAGCACGACTGAACTCCGGCTTAGAATGTTTCAGGAGCATAAGCAGGCTGTGCTGGCGGAAATTGCGCTCATGACAGAATCCTTGCAGGGCATCGACAAGAAAATCGCACGGTATACCAATTATTTATCAAAATAATGGAGAAGAGGTACCACAATGAAACTTTCAGGAAACACAATCCTTATTACAGGCGGAGGCTCCGGAATCGGGCTCGCTTTTGCCGAACGCTTCATCAATGGCGGGAATACAGTCATCAGTACCGGGCGGCGTGAACAGGTCCTGCAGGATGCCAAAGACAAGCTCCCCGGCCTGATTACCCGTGTAAGTGATTTGAATATAGAATCCGAGCGTACCGCCTTGTTCGACTGGGTAACTGCGAACTATCCGGAAGTAAATGTATTAGTGAACAATGCCGGGACCCAGCAGCGCTTCAATGTACTCAAGGCAGATGCGAGAAACAACTGGGCTTATTTCAATCAAGAAATCACAACTAACCTTGAAGCCCCTGTTCATCTGGCGATGCTGTTCGCTCCATTATTCGCAGCACGGGAAGCGGCGGCTATCCTGAGCGTCACCTCCGGCCTAGCCTTCACACCGTTTGCCATTGGCCCGATCTATTCAGCGACGAAGGCGGCGCTTCATTCGTTCACCATGAGTCTCAGACTCCAGCTCTCTGATACCTCTGTAGAAGTGATTGAGATTGCTCCTCCGGCGGTGAATACAGATCTCGGCGGAAGCGGGCTGCATGTCCACGGCGAACCGTTAGATGCGTTCACGGATGGAATCTTCCAGGGATTAGCCGAAGGACTGCAGGAGATCGGCTACGGCACTTCGGTGGACCGGCTGCGCATGTCACGGGATAAGATCGACGAATACGCGGTCAATATGTATCAGGCAACGAAGAGTTATATCGAATAACATTATCATTACGCTTGGTATACAAACAACCCCGCCGCAAATGGACGGGGTTTAATTTTTATTGAAACCAGCCGCGTACGGAAGCCGTAGTACGGGTAACTAACGATTAAAGCCGCACTGCAATGGCTACTACAACCTTAGAGGAGGAAACAAGATGTTTAAGAAAATTCTTGGTAAAGTCCTGCACTCCGTGGAGCAGTCCAAACATGGCGGACACCGCAGGCATTCGAGCAGCAACAAAGGGAGGCCAGTATCCAGAAGGCATTCAAGCAGCAGCCACGGATACAAGCGGCATTCCTCTTCAGATGCCCGCCGCGGAGGAACCGGACATAAATACTATAAGAACCGTTACGGCAGTTCAAGCTGAAGCTGGCTTGATTTCTTCATACACAGTCATAAGGCGCCTCTTAGCATTTGGCTGAGGGCACCTTTTTTTGAACAGATATCATCGCAGCAGACTCTTATACAATTTTCCGGCCTCACGCATAAATCCAGCTGTGTCCGGATAGGTCTCCTGCTCCCCAAGCAGCCGGGACAGTATCTGCAGCATTCCCGGCGATAGCTCCAGCTCTTCCCGCCAGCTCCGCTCCGCCCCTCCCCGTACTGGCACATAACCGGAATACAGCATGAACAGCATCAGTTGTCCTACATCGTACAAATCCGAGGCAATCACCGGCGGCCTACGTTCCGGCAGCTCTTTCTCCCTCGGCTTCAGCAGCCAGGGTACGGTATCCGCCTCTCCTATTTGTACGGCCAATCCGAAATCAATTAAGTACAGATCTTCATTCTGGAGAATCACATTGGGAATCCGCAAATCGAGGTGAACGTATCCGCGCGAATGGACATGGGCAACCCGATCCATCAGCTTCAGCGTTGTGGCCAGACATTCCCGCTCACCATAGACGATCTGTTCATCAAAGATCAGATCCTCCAGCGTCTTCCCCGCAATATAATCGGTAACCAGCCAATTCGAGCCTTTATATTTGAAATAATCGCGGTATTTAAGAATATTAGGATGATCCATTGCCTGTAAAATAGCACCCTCCCTGGCAAGCAACGCCCGGCCAACCGCTTTCTTGCTGGGTCTGGACTGTTTAATCGCAAAGAGAGCGCCATTCCTTGAATCATAGCAGAGGTACGTCAGCCCGTAGCTGCCTTCTCCCAGCAAAGCCTCAATTGTATAATGCCCGCCAATCACAGCCCCTTCCGGGAAGGGATAATCCCGCCAGGCCCGGATGAATCCGCGCCACCGTTCAAATGCCATAACCATTATGCTCCCCTTTCCACTATCCGCATCCTGCACCAGATTGATCATCAGTAGCAGTATTATCTCACAGATGGCTGTATCTGGCACCGAGGCACGGCAGGTCAGCACAAAGGCAGGGCGTTAACTACAGAAAAAAGAGACTATCCAACCAGCCATTTCATAGCTTTTGGAACAGCCCCTAGTTATGTATCATAAATGTTGTACGTTTTACAGCTTTGCTTCCAAGATGCCCTGGGGTTCGCGAGGATTCCTGTATGAAATACAACAATTATCCCGCATAGCCGCATAAACAAGCAGAAATCCTGCCTTTTGTACAACAATTTCCGGTTAGGCTCGAATTCATGAGCGAAATGTTGTATTTTGGGCAGGATTAAGCTCCTCAGAACACCTTCTTCTTATCCCGTTCCTCAATCAATATCTGCACAGACTCCTTAAATCTTAGCGCATGCACGATTTCCCGCTCCCGCAGGAACTTGAGGCTGTCCTGCAGATCCACATCATCCGTCATGTCGATCAGCCACTGGTATGTAGCCCGGGCCTTTTCTTCGGCGGCAATGTCCTCATACAGGTCAGCGAGCGGATCACCCTTGGCTTGGATGTAGGCGGCTGTCCACGGCACCCCTGCCGAGTTCTGGTAGAACAGCGCATGATCCCGCTGCGCGTAGTTCGGACCGAGTCCCGCCGCCTCAAGCTCACTGATCGAAGCGTCCTTGGTCAGTTTATAGATCATGGTGGCAATCATTTCCAAATGGGCAAATTCTTCAGTCGATATATCCGTTAATACGCCGATGACCTTATCGGGAATCGCATACCGCTGATTCATATACCGCAGTGCCGCCGCCAGTTCTCCATCTGCCCCGCCGTATTGCTCCATCAGATAACGCGCCATCCGCACATCGCATTTGCCGACACGCACCGGGTATTGCAGCTTTTTCTCATAAATCCACATTCGTGCACTTCCCCCTCCTTAGACTTATTCATTCCTCACCCGGGCCGCTAGACTTGCCAAGGCCAGGGACTCTGACTCCATTGCCACGGACATTTGGAATACGCGCGGCCGAAGTTCTGCAACGGGCCGTATAGCTCCTGGAACTGGCTCGCCAGCTTCGTTCGTTCGAAGGTCAGCTGATTAAATTGCTCAATGGCCTTCAGATCCTCAGGATGGGTATCCAGATACAGATTCAGCTCCACCAGTGCGAAATCGAGCACCTGCAGCTGCTCCAGCATTTCGTAATAGCGGGGTTCGCAAGGATTTGCTTCCATCGCCTACTTCCCTCCTTTGGACTTGGACTCATACGGGCTGAACAGCGCGGGCCATAGCGTTCCGTACTTCAGCGCTTCAGGCAGGGAGAACTGCGGCAGATTCGGGGGCTGGAAATTAATGAATTGGTTCGGCGGTACTACATACGTCTTGAACGGCACCGGCGGACAGGGATCAAACGGTCCCCTATACGGTGTCCATACACGTTCCTGGGAGTTCAATGTTTCATTCCTCCTCAAAGTTTGATGAGCTTCGTTTCATGGATGTCATATCTGATAGTTACCTTCATAACTAATTTATGACAGCTCTAAGGGATATCAGAACGCAATTGCAAAAAAACAGGGCACACCAGCAGCCATTAGCGGCTGCCAGTGTACCCTGTTACAATTTAACTCTTTATTTCAGCAATTGCCCTGCTTACTCTTTCTCTTCTTCCGTATCTTCTGCATCCTCTGCGGACTCCGGCGGATTCGCCCGGTGGATATTAATCCGGGTAATCCGCAGCCGGGTGGACTCCTCCACCTCGAAGGTGACGTCGCCGACCACTACCTGTTTGCCTTTGGACGGATTGCCCTCCAGCTCCTTGAACAGCCAGCCGCCAATCGAATCCACTTCTTCATCTTCGATGATGACACCTGTAAGATCATTCACGTCTTCGATCAGCATGCGGCCTTCAACGGAAATGTATTCGCCGTTGCGCTCCACACTGGGGCGTTCATCCTCAAACTCATCATGCAGATCGCCGACAATCTCCTCTAGGATCTCTTCAGCCGTCAGCAGTCCCGCAGTCCCGCCATATTCATCTACGACCAGGGTCAGTTGGGCTTTGTTCTTCTGCATCAGACGGAGCGCATGGCTAATCTCCATCGATTCCGGCACATTCAGAATCGGCCGGACCAGTGAAGCCAGGTCATTCTGCTGCTCCAGCGGTGCGAAGAGGAGATCTGTAATATGGATGAAGCCGATAATCCGGTCCTTATCCTCGAAGGCTACCGGATACCGGGAATGCTTCGTTTCTGTAATGATCCGCATATTGTCCTCCAGGGGGAGATTGCTGTACAGTACATCCATATCCGTACGCGGGAGCATGACTTCACGGGCCAACAGATCGGAGAATTCGAAGATATTGTCCATCAGCTTCATCTCGTCCTTGTCGATAACCCCGCTCTTCGCACTCTGATTCATCAGGATACGGATCTCCTCTTCCGAGTGGGCAGCTTCGGCTTCACTGGCCGGTTCAACACCCACCAGCCTCAGCAGTGCATTAGCCGACGCATTCAGCACCCAGATGAAGGGGAGGAACACATTATAGAAGAACATCAGCGGAGCGGACAGCAGCAGCGCTGAGCCTTCAGTTTTTTGAATCGCCAGGGACTTCGGTGCAAGCTCACCCAGCACAATATGTAAGAAGGTAATAATCGAGAAACCGATAATCACAGATACCGTAGAGATCAGGGTCTGATCCGAAACGCCTAGCTGATACATCAGCGGTTCAACCAGCAGCTCAGAGATCGCCGGTTCTCCGACCCAGCCGAGTCCCAGCGAGGCGAGCGTAATCCCAAACTGGGTGGCAGACAGATATGAATCCAGTCTTTTATTGACCTTCAGCGCATACCCGGCCATTTTGTTCCCTTCGCTGACGAGCTGAGTCAGACGTGATTGTCTGACCTTTACCAGCGAAAACTCCGCCGCAACGAAGATTCCATTCAATAATACGAGCACCAGAACGAGCAAAAGATTAAGCACTAAGCTTCCTATGTCAAATTCCGTATGCACTATAATAACGCCCCATTTCTACAGAGTGATCGCTTTTCTTGTCTTGAAATCAACCTCAGGATAATACATATCGGCTACCAGAAGGTTGGGCCCGCAGCAGCCGGCGGCATCGCAGTGGCAATTCACTTTCTGATTCAGCGGATGCTTAGTCTGCCACTCGGTGAAAATGTCATCCAGCCTGGTGCTGCTGATATTGCCAAATGCAGAAATATCGGCGAAATCTGTTACGAATACATCGCCTGTAAATAAATTCACGTTCACCCGGTTTCTTCCGTCCGGGTCGTTGCGCAGGGTAACATTCTTCTCACTGCGCAGTCTGCGCAGCAGCTGCTGGTCTTCCTCGAGGAAGCTGCAGGCGAAGAACGGCAGTGTGCCGAACAGCATCCACATCTCAGGGTCACGGGCATCCAGCAAGGAATGTATGGCTGCATTCATCTCTCGAAGTGACAATACGGGCAGCTTCGAAGCAAAGCTGGAAGCATACATCGGATGCACCTCATGGCGTCTTGCCCCCATCTCCCCGATCAGCTTGTGGATCTCTGGAAGCTTGGTATGCGTACGGTAATTAATCATCGACTCCGCGGAGATCAGCATACCGTCATCGCTAAGCCGGCGGGAATTTTCCAGCATGGTGTCATACAGCCGGTAGGCAGCTTCCTTCGAGACCGGATGTCCGCTGTTCGCGAAGCCCACCTCATGGAAGTCATCCCCGTTAACATAGTTGAAAGAGATGTGCATGACATCGAGGTATGGAAGCAGCTGCTCATAACGGGAATACGGCATGGTAAGATTGGAGTTGATCTGAGAACGGATGCCCCGCTCACGTGCATACTTCAGCAGCGGGACGATGGTGTTCTCCACCGTTCCGGCACGGAACATCGGCTCCCCGCCGGTGATGCTGATGGTCTGCAGATGCTCTACCTCTTCCAGACGGCGCAGCATATTGGTGAGTGGCAGCAGCTCCCCTTCTTTCATAGTCAGGCTGTCTCCAACAGCGCAGTGCTCACAGCGCATGTTGCACAGATTGGTCACCGTCATCTCTACGCTGGTCAGCACATGCCGCCCGTGCTGGCGAAGAGAGGTAATCGGATCCCAGGGATCGTACTCCGGCGACAGCTCTTGTACAGGTATTGACGATGATGGCTCTAATATACTCATTTCTTGATGCTCCTTTAATGCTTATTCCTTATTATTAACCCAAAACAAATGAAAAAGAACGATAACTTACGCTATATCATACCACGACAAGTGAAAAACTGCGCATCTGCCGCTGATTTGCTGTAATTTCAAAAAAACAGCAAGGCAGAGAACACAGCTCCGCAGCCAAGCGGACGCCTGTATTCTTTCCTCGCTGCTAACAACGCCTATCAAGTGCTCTTCACTATAATTTCTCCGCCATCAGTCACATCTACAATGACTACAGAGAGGGCCTTGCCCAGATCATGCTCATATGGGGTGACCGTTTCCCCTTCCGGGCCGTTAAGCACGCGTACAACAGGTCTGTGCGGTATGCTGGGATCAATCTTGACCACAACACCGCTCTCGCCGGTGCTAAGCTTGACGGTAAGCCCCAGAGGGTAGATCGCCACACGGTCTCTGAAAATCTCCAGCTGCTTCTGCTCATACAACGTGCCGGAGCCGACATACAGCGCCTCGACCGCCTGATGCGGCAGCATGGCTTTTTTGTAGATCCGGTTGGAGGTCATCGCATCATAGGAATCCGCCACACCCAGCCACTTCGCATATTCATGAATCTGCGGACCGGTCAAACCGCGCGGGTAGCCGGAACCGTCGATCCGCTCATGATGCTGCAGTGCACAATGGGCCGCGAGCAGCGGGATATTCGGCTCTTCCTTAAGAATCCGGTAACCGATTTCGGTATGCGCCTGCATGTGCTTGAATTCATCTTCACTGAGCATCCCGGGCTTCTGAACAATTTTGACCGGAATCTGTGTCTTGCCGATATCATGCAGCAGCGAACCGAGTCCGATGACCCGCAGTTCTTCCTTGCTGTAGCCATGGGCAATGCCAAGCACCAGTGTGTAGAGGCATACGTTCAGGGAATGCACATACAGATAGTTGTCTGCGGTGTGCATATCCAGCAGCATAATCATCGGATCTTCCTGAGCCGACATATCGTCCAGTATGGAATCCATCACTTTGGAGAACTTCTTATCCAGATGATAGAAGCCTTTGGTAATTCCCGAAGCGCCGGACATTTGCTGAAATTGATTTCTGATTACCTTGAGCGCCTGATTTCGCGTCTCATCCTGCAGCATTCCGGGAATCACGACATCTTCCGTGACGGAATCCTCTATATAGATATAGCCGATATCGATCCTAGCGAGCCGCTTGATCAGGGCATCAGTAAGCTCTACTCCATCAGCGAGCAGAACCAGTCCTTCATCACTATAAATTTTTTTACCCAGCTTCATTCCCGCCTGAAGCCGATTCACGGATACTAAACGCACCTTGGCTCACTCCTGCCTTTAACGGTAAATTGCTATTCTGTTTCGGAATCCTTGAGTTAAACGCTGTGCCTATACCGTTACCTTGAGCGACCGGACAAGCGCATGTATGTAAGACTGCCTCTCTTGCCCGGTAATGCTAAGCCGGGTGAGCTTAACGCATAACAAACAGCCAGAAGACGGCCGCAAGTATGAACCGGTAGATCGCGAAATGGGTCGGTCTGATCTTCTGGATCAATCTCATAAACAGAACAACTACCACATAGGCCACCACGAAAGAAATCACGAAGCCAATGGCGAAATACCAGATGGTATCATTCGTGAAATTGCGGTAGGAATCCAGCAGTTCATAGCCCGAGGCTGCACACATAATCGGAATCGCGATGAGGAAGGAGAAATCCGCCGAAGCCTTGTAGCTGACCCCGCTGAGCATCCCCCCGGAGATCGTCGAACCGGAACGGGAGAACCCTGGCCAGAGCACGGAAATAATCTGATAGAGTCCGATCGCCAGCGCCTGCCCGTAGGACAGATCATCCAGCTCATGCGCGGTCACACGAATCTTGCGTTTGTTCACCCATTCCGCGATAATCATCAGAATCCCGCCGGCCACCAGTGCCCAGAGAACCGTAGATGCACCGAACAGGCCTTTGATGAAATCACGGGCGAAAAAGGCTACTGCGAGCGCAGGCACAATACCCAGCATCACATGAATCAGGTTCAGGCGTGATGCCGGCATGACTCCGCCTCTGCTTCTGCCGCTGCGGCCGATCCCCAGCAGATTCAGAATCCGCTGGCGGTAGACAATGGCAATGGCCAGAATGGCCCCAAGCTGAATGACAATCTCATACGTCTTCATAATGGAATCCTGCTCGTCAAACCCCAGCAGCTTCGTGGTAAGAATCATGTGTCCCGTTGATGATACCGGGATAAACTCGGTTATTCCTTCTACAATTGCCAGAATTATTGCTGTAATTGTATCCATATAATCCTCCTGATCTAGTCAATGAAATCTGATGCAGCTATGACTACTAATGTTTGTATGAATTGCGGGATGTATCAGGTGGTCAGACTCACCCAGCGGGCAACTTCGCTCTCATCGAGACTCCCCGGGCGCTGGAGCTCCATCCGCAGCAGATCGCGCAGGAAATGAGGCAGCAAATAGACAGGCTCCCGGCCATTCGCTATACTCTCATACCCGGTGCGGAATGTGAACATATCCAGCGTACCGACACTATACTCCCGTCCGTCTTCCAGCTTTTCTCCGCCGACAAAAATTGCAATACCGTTATCATACGGCATGACCCTTGGATCGTACAAGATTTTTAATCCGTCGACAGCCAGACTGCCCAGCATATTCCCCCGGAATCCATAGCCGTAGATTACCTTATTGCGGTATTCCTCCATTAGACTCTGTTCCAGCGCAATGCGGATATCCTTGCCGGTAAGCTGCACAATGCACGGATTAATCGGGGAAGGGCATAGGGCATGCAGCATGCCTGCCGTAATATTACCCTCCGGCAGGGGGCCGAGCAGCTGCCCGGAATTGACAAGCGAGAAGGAGCTGCCCGTAAAGCGGCGGACAGCCTGTGCCAGCAGGTTGCCAAACGGTGATTCGCCCTGCAGGTCGAGCGGCAGCCCGCGGTCGCTGATGGCAACGGTCTCCTGCAGCACCTCACGGCCACGCTGCAGGTGAATTGCTGCCGCCGGAGCGATGATCTCTTCAGTCAGCGCGCCATTGACTGCGGTACATCCCCCTTCAGCCAGCCGGAAGGCTCCGCCCGGCTGTTCACGCTCAAATACCACCCGTCCGAGATACCGGCCGAACTTACCGGCTCCGCATACGGCCGTGCCGCCTATCATCTGCGGCTTCTCCAGCATATGGTGGGTGTGCCCGCCAAGAATGGCATGTACCCCTTCCAGATTCTCTGCCAGCTTCTGATCCGCAGGCAGCCCCAGATGGGATAGAATGATCAGAATATCTACTTGAGGGGCCAGCAGCAGACACTGCTCGCGCAGCGCTTCTTCAGGGTCCAGCACATCCCAGCCCAGCAGGGAGTAGAAGGAAGTGAAGGCTGCCGTGGCACCGGTCAGCCCGATCTTAATCCCGTCTTTCTCCAGGATGGCATGACGCTGCATCCAGTGCGGAGGCTCCCCGGTTGCAGACTCCAGGAAGTTGCAGCACACCACAGGACACTGGATGCCGGTGAATATAGCCGAGAGCATCTCCTGTGAGAAGGTAAGGCCTTCGTTGTTGCCGATAGTTACAGCATCATATCCGGTCAGATTCATAATATCGATGTTAGCCTGCCCCATCGTGCCTTCCGTCTCTACAGCAGCCCTGTCCATATGGTCCCCGATATCCAGCAGCAGCACCGGACCTTCGCCTGCAGCAGCCTTCATTGCAGAAATCTCTGCCGCTACAGGACTCATCATTTCATAATGGCTATGTATGTCATTGGTATGAAGAATGGTTAATCTTTGCGGCTCAGGCTTCATAAGCTTGCTTCCCTCCCACTTGTACAGCCGTTTATAGTGTAAGCGGCAGGCTTGTGCTCTTCTAGAGTTAGCATAACATTTTCAGGCTCATTATGGTATATTGTAATCATTATAAGCTGTCCTAACTTATGTAACTACGAGGTGATTAAATCATGCATGTGTCCATTCGACTGTTTGCGGGTCTGGCCGAAGTCATCGGCTCCTCTACTCTGACATTCCATGCCCATGAGTCGCCTTTGACAGCCGGCAAACTGAAAGAACTGCTCTCCGCTTCATATCCCGATGCCGCTCCGCAGATCAATGTATCCCTGGTTGCCGTTGACCGGGAATATGCGCCGGATGATACAGAGATTGCCGAAAGCTCCGAGGTGGCATTGATCCCGCCCGTGTCCGGCGGAGAACCTGAAGCTGACGAGACAGCAGACGGCCTGTTCAGCATTACGGATCAGCCCTTGAAGGCTGAGCTGCTCCTGGACAAGGTACAGGATGTTAACCACGGAGCCTCACTCCTCTTTGTAGGCACCACCAGGGAGATGACTGGAGATCAACAGACAACCGCCCTTCATTATGAAGCTTATGTACCCATGGCACTGAAAAAGCTGCAGGAAATAGGCCTCCAGATTCAGGAACGCTGGCAGGCTCACTGCGCAATTGCACACCGGATCGGGCTCGTAGGGCTCAAAGAAGCCAGTGTTGTCATTGCCGTATCCGCACCGCACCGTGATACCTGTTATGAGGCTAGCCGTTACGCCATTGAGGCGCTAAAAGTCTCAGTCCCCGTATGGAAAAAGGATATCCGGGATTCAGGCTCACAGTGGCTCGGGAAAGATCTCCAGGCTGAAGAATCCTCCAGCTATAAACAGTACTCCTAAACCATTGAATATTCCCGACTTTGTTGCTATGCTGGAAAAAATCGCTATAGTAAGGTGGCATATTCATTGAGAGTACACGTCATGGATCTAAAACCGGGTGATCATCTGCGGATGGATACCTTCAGCTCACGCGGGCTGCATGTACTCCCCAAAGGATCGCGACTCCAGTTAGAGGAGATCGCCAAGCTGATACAGCATGGCGTAGATTATGTTGATATTGAAACGGTGCAGGAAGAACCCGCACCCTCAAGCAGGTCCTCAATCATCCAGGCTGCCTCCAGCAGCTTCGACATCATGATCGATGGTTTTGAATCTCTATATATGGAAGCACTCACTAAGGGAAGCTTCAATCAGTCCGTTGTAGACGATATCCTCCAGCCGACGTTATCCACGCTCGACAAACACAAAGATGTCGTCTCACTCCTTCTGCTGCTTGACCGGGAAGACAATTATACCTACAACCATTCCCTGCAGGTAGGGATGCTATCCTATTATATTGCCTCCTGGCTGGGATATTCCAAGGCGGAGTGTTATGAGATCGGCCGTGCAGGATACCTGATCGATATCGGCAAATGCCGGATCTCCCCTGATATTCTGAACAAACCCGGCAAGCTGACCGCTGCCGAATTCGACAAAATCAAACTACATACGGTTTACGGGTACGATATCATTCAGAATTCCATGAACGATCCTTTCACAGCTTTAGTCGCCTTGCAGCATCATGAACGTGAAGACGGCTCCGGCTACCCGCATCAGCTTACCAAGAACGATATTCATCCTTATGCCCAGATTGCAGCGGTCGCCGATATATACAGCGCCATGACCTCCCACCGTGTCTACCAGTCCAAGCAGGAACTGATTTCCGTACTGCGCGAGATCAACTCACTCAGCTTCGGCAAGCTGAACGGCAAACCGGTACAAGCTTTCATTCAGCATCTCATGCCTAATTTCATCGGCAAACGCGTACTGCTCAGCACCGGAGATATGGGTGTAATCATCATGAACAACCCGCTGGATGTCTTCCGTCCGCTCGTACAGAGCGAAGGCAAATTCCTTGATTTGTCGCGCGAACGCAAAATTGCGGTCGTGGAGATCTATATGGAATAGGCCGGTTACATATAAATTCATGCAAAAAGGAGACTCCTGAACCCGGATACGGCTTCAGCGAATCTCCTTTTCTTTTAACGCAGGCTATAGTTCTTCACCATTGCTGGCGATGACCTTCTTGTACCAATGGAAAGAGTCTTTCTTCGAACGGTTCAACGTCCCGTTACCGTCATCATCCAGATCCACGTAGATGAAGCCGTAGCGCTTCGACATTTCCGAAGTAGACATACTCACCAGGTCAATCGGTCCCCAGCTTGTATAGCCCATCAGTTCCACACCGTCCATAATGGCTTCCTTCATCTGAGCAATATGCTGCCTTAGATAATCGATACGGTAGCTGTCATGGATGGAGCCGTCCGGCTCAACCTTATCATATGCCCCAAGCCCATTTTCAACGATGAACAGCGGTTTCTGGTAACGGTCATACATCGTGTTCAGCATAATCCGTAGCCCGGTCGGGTCGATCTGCCAGCCCCATTCCGAGGCCTTGAGATAAGGATTTCTTATCCCTCCGAACAGATTACCCTGTGCCCGTTCCCCTTCAGGACTAACAGACAGCGTGAGGGTCATATAGTAGCTGAATGCCACATAATCCACCGTGTACTGCTTCAGAAGTTCATCATCGCCCGGCTCCTTGTGGAGAACAATATTGTGCTCTGCAAAATAACGGTCCATATATTTCGGATATTCTCCGCGTGCATGGACATCGGTAAAGTACAGGTTCAGCTGATTCTCATGCTGGTTCAGCCGCACATCCTCCGGATTACAAGTAGCCGCATAGCTCTCCATCCGCGCCAGCATGCAGCCCATCCGGGAACCGGGGATAATCTCATGCACCAGCCTGGTGGCCAGCGAGCTTGCTACGAACTGGTGATGCAGTGCCTGGTATATCGTCTGCAGCTTATTCCCGGCACGGTCAATGACAACACCGCCGCCGGTAAACGGGCTAAGGGTCATCATGTTGATCTCATTGAAGGTGATCCAGTATTTCACTTTATCCTTATAGCGCCGGAACACCGTTTCGGCATAGCGGGTGAAGCAGTCAACGAGTTCGCGGGAGGCCCAGCCGTTGTATTTCTGCGTCAGACCGAGCGGAGTTTCGTAATGCGCCAGGGTAACCAACGGCTCTATCCCGTATTTATGCAGCTCATCGAATACATCGTCGTAGAATTTAAGACCGGCCTCATTCGGCTGGGCATCATCGCCATTCGGATAAATCCGTGCCCAGTTGATCGACAGACGGAACACCTTGAAGCCCATTTCAGCAAATAAAGCGATGTCCTCTTTGTAGCGGTGGTAGAAGTCAACCCCTTCACGTTTGGGAAAACGTGCGTTGAATTCGCCGGAAAGAATTTGAGCGATCCGCTCTGAGCTGATTTCGATAGCATGATCATTGCTTCGCTCTGCTTTGGGCACGTAGGCTACCATATCCGCACTGGACAGGCCTTTACCGCCCTGATCATAAGCGCCTTCCAGCTGGTTCGCGGCAGTAGCCCCGCCCCACAGGAAGTGATCCGGAAATTTCTGTTTGAACTTAGTCATGTGTATCTCCTTTTGTATGCCGCAGGTAATTACTCAATGGAGAGCGGCTTCTAGTGTATTAGGGTTAGCAAAGCTTCGCCGTTTATTACTTCACTTCCGGTATTCTTCAGAACATCGAGGTATCCTGCCGAGTTGGTGACAATGACCGGGGTCGCTGTTACAAAGCCTGCCTCACGTATAGCTTCCAGGTCAAATTCCAGTAATAGCTGTCCCTGCACGACCTTATCTCCCTCTTGTACCTTTTTGTCAAAATGTTTCCCCTTCAGCTTCACCGTGTTGACTCCTACATGGATCAACAGCTCTGCGCCGCCATCCGAAGTAATGCCAATCGCATGCCCTGTCGGGAATACCGTGGTTACCGTTCCGTTCACCGGAGAAGTCAGCTTCCCGGAGGACGGCTCGATGACAATGCCTTTACCCATTGCGCCGGAAGCAAAAGCTTCATCGGGCAGACTATCGAGCGGCTGCAGTGCTCCTGCCAGAGGACTTACCACCATTTCCTTGTCAATCATAGTTGGCGTAGTTGGGTTAACCGGTCCGCTTGAGTTAACAGATGCTGCTGTATCGGCTGCCGGGTCATCAAATCCAAGTACAAATACCAGGACAGCAGCCAATAAGAAGGCAACGGCAATACCGATGATTACCCAGATGAATCCAGTTCCGAAATAAGTAGGCAAGGCCAGCAGTCCCGGCAAGGAGAAGGACAGTGCTCTTGCGCCGCCTTGTGCGATAATCGCTCCACCGATCGCCCCGGAGATACAGGCGTAGATAAACGGTTTCTTGAGCTTCAGGGTAACCCCGTAGATTGTCGGTTCAGTAATCCCGAAGATGGCTGCCAGTGTGGAAGAACCGGCCAGAGCTTTGAGCTGCGGGTTCCTGGATTTCAGGAATACGCCGAATACTGCACCGGCCTGAGACAGAACCGCCGCACAGAGGATTGGCAGCATAGTATCATGTCCCAGAGTAGCAATATTACTGAGCATGATCGGTACAAAGCCCCAATGTACACCGAAGATCACGAATACCTGCCAGAATGCCCCGGCAATGGCCCCGGCAACCAAAGGACTAAGGTTGTACAGCCACGTATAGCCGGAAGCCAAACCGTCACTGATCATTGATCCTACAGGCCCGAAGGCCAGGAACGTGAGCGGAATTACGATTAAGAGCGCGAACATGGGCACCAGAATATTTCGGACTGATTCATGAATGAACGAACGGAACCATTTCTCCACATAGGATTGTACCCATACCGCAAGAATGATCGGAATGACGCTGGAGGAATAGTTAATCAGCACAATCTTGATCCCCAGGAAGTTCAGCGGGTCCGGCGAACCCACAGCAGCAATTACCGAAGGGTATATCAGCGCCCCGGCTACTGCTATGGAGACAAATGGATTGGCTTTAAATTTACGCGCCGCTGTAACTGCCAGGAACACAGGCAGGAAGTAGAACACGCTGTCTGACGCCGCATTGAGAATCAGATACGTACCGCTGGTGCCGCTGATCCATTCCAGCGAGAGAATCAAAGCCAGCAAGCCTTTAAGAATCCCGGCACCGGCGAGTGCACCAAGAATCGGAGAGAAAATGCTTGAAATAATATCGACCGCTTTGCCGAGTACACCGGTACTTTCGGAGCTTTCGTCATTACCGCTTTTCTCGGCATCCTGCAAAGAGGTTTCCTTCATAATCTGCTCGAACACCTGGCTGACATTGTTGCCGATGACGACCTGGAACTGGCCGCTGTTCTCCACCACGGTAATGACACCCGGTGTTTTTTCAAGCGCTGCTTTGTTGGCCTTGCTGTTATCCTTCAATTTGAATCTCAGGCGTGTTGCACAATGGAATACGGAATTCACATTACCTTCTCCGCCAACGAGTGTAATAATCTGTTTGGATAAGTCTTTATTGCTCACTTGGGTATGCTCCTTTATATGTCCTGATTGATCAAACATCGCTGCAGAGGCGGGTTGTGCCAGCAAGTTCTACTCCCCCCTGCAAACAAGAAAAACCTGAACTCAGGGCAAAAGGGCGTCAAAAACGCTAATTTTGCCATCAGTTCAGGTTTTGCCTGCATTACCAGTTACACCCTGTAGGATGGAAAATATGAAGTTGTGAGGTTGGCACAGGTTACTTGTTATTCCAGACTATTACGGTCCGTCACCCGCTGGATGTGAATGGTCAGATAGACATATTCATCCTTGCTTAAGCTCTGGCCATGGGATTTCTCCAGATACTCATTGATCTTGCTTGCACATTCGAAGGCCTTGACATAAGTCTGCCTCACCTGGTTATACAGAAATTCCTCGCCGCTGTTATTTGTCTCCTTCTTCAGGATCCGCATGGAGAAATACTGCAGATGTGTCAGGAACCGCGAGTAATTCAGTGAAGTCTCATCAAGCACCAGCTTGTAGTGATAGGTAACAATATTCAGAATATTCTGCACGATTTCCGTCATCTTGACGGTTGATCTCATCTCATTGCCGCCATCCATCCTGGCATTCACCAGATGCAATGCAATAAAACCGGCTTCATTTTCACCTAGCGCTAGGCCCGTTGCCTGCTGTATAATCTTGAGGGCATCCAGCCCGATCTCATATTCCTTCTTGTAAAAGCGTTTGATTTCGAACAGCATCGCGTTCTTCAGCAGGATTCCCTTTTCGAAACGCTGCAGCGCAAAATGAATATGGTCTGTCAGCGTCAGGTACAGGTTATCACTCAGCTCAGTGCCCAGCACCCCGTTCGCATACATCACAATCTCATTAGCCAGCTCCAGATGCACCACTGGAATATCATTCAGCAGCTCCGTCAGCCTTGCCGTGAATTCGTTCTCATTAAGCAGGAAAATCTTGTCCACCTTAGCCGGATCTACATAATCCCCTGCCACCTTGTTGAAGGAAATCCCTCTGCCCATGACAATGACTTCCTTGCCTTTCTGGTTCTTGGTCAGAAGTACATTGTTGTTCAGCACCTTCTCGATAATCATCTCTATCTCACCTCCCGCCATATAGTTTGTACAAAAAAAGCCTAAGTTGATCCCAATATCATTAAGAAAATGATACTCGCATCAGCTTAGGCATTGCCCGCGTTACCGGTCACAATCCTGTATTACTGTTATTGTAGCATAAAAAAAAGCGATTTCAAGAACTTTATTTCTTATGATCTGAAAATTTATTTTCTGTCAAATGCTCCAGTTTGAATCCGCGTTTCCGGGGCTAGGCTGATAGCAAACGATCAATTGGAGGAGATAACCTATGCTTGCAGTTCATCAGCGCCTTGCGGAGCTGTATACCCTTAGTCTGAGACGGCCGCTGGCCGCAGCGGAACGTGACGAGCAGCAGCACTGCCTTCATGTCAACACGGTGTACTGCTGGGAAATGGCCCGGCTTAACAATGAAGCCATGCTGGCGGCACATACGGAAGACTCTCAGTGGCAGCAGGAGATTAGTGCACAGATGCTGGAGGTCCGGGTAACCGGCAGAGCCGCCAAGCGGCAGGGGTGAATTTCTATAAAATAACAGCAGCCCTCCCTGCTAATAAAAGTGTGCCGGGGAGGGCTGCTGTTTGTCATTCACCTATAAGAAGCGGAACTGCGCTTCAATTAAACCGTTATAAATGCCGTCACGCTCGGTAAGCTCGGCGTGATTGCCTTCTTCCTTGATCTCGCCATGATCCAGCACCACAATCTTATCCGCATGGCGGATGGTGGAGAGCCGATGGGCTACGATGAAGGAGGTCCGGCCCTGAAGCAGCAGCTTCAGCGCTTCCTGGATCTTGATCTCCGTCTCCGTATCGATACTGGCTGTCGCTTCATCCAGGATCAGAATCCGCGGATCGGCGAGCAGCGCCCGGGCGAAGGACAGCAGCTGGCGCTGGCCCATGGACAGTGCGCTGCCGCGCTCTTCGACTTCAGTTTCATAGCCGCCCGGCAGCTTCATAATAAAGTCATGGGCATCCACCGCCTTGGCGACCTCCTCGATCTCCTGATCGGTCGCAGTCAGCCGTCCGAACCGGATGTTGTCGCGAATCGTTCCCGAGAAGATGAAGGTATCCTGGAGCACGATCCCGATCTGTTCCCGCAGGCTCTGCAGAGTAACATTTCGGATATCCCTGCCGTCAATCGTGATGTCGCCGCTCTTGATATCATAGAACCGGCCGATGAGGTTAATGATTGTGCTTTTACCGGAGCCGGTATGGCCGACGAGGGCAATCGATTGGCCGGCTTTCACATCGAGATCAATGCCTTTGAGCGCGGCGCGGCCTTTTTCATATTCAAATACGACCTTGTTAAAGTGAATGTCTCCCTGAATCTTGGACAGCGGCGTTGCGCCCGGCTTATCCTGAACCGCAGGCTGCTCATCGAGATACTCGAAGATCCGTTCCGAGGAAGCCATGGCCACCAGCAGCTGATTGTACATCTGGCCGAGGCGGTTAATCGGGTCCCAGAAGTTACTGACATACGTACTGAAGGCCACCAGGAAACCAACGGTAAGCTCACCGGACTGGATCAGATAAGCCCCGAACCAGAAGAGAATCATCGTTCCGAAGCCGCCGGTGACTTCAATAATCGGACCGAACGCCTGGTTCATTGCCGAAGCCTTGTTCCAGGATTTCCGGCTGTCCATATTCATGGCATCGAAATAATGCATATTTTCTTCTTCCTGGGTGTAAGCCTGGGTCACGCGAATCCCCTGAATCGACTCATTCAGATGGGAGTTGATCCGGGAATTCTTCATCCGCACATCCTGCCAGGCGATCCGGATCCGCTGCCGCAGCTTGGTGGAGATCAGGAACATAACCGGTACAGTGATCATTACCGCAAGTCCCAGCTTCCAGTTGATCAGCAGCAGTATGACCATAATGCCGACCAGCTGGACGCAGTCGATCATCAGGTTGACGACCCCATTCGTGAACAAATCCTGCAGTGAGTTGATATCATTCGTCACCCGCACCAGTACTGATCCGGCCGGTCTTTTGTCGAAGAAGTTGAAGGAGAGCTTCTGAATATGGCGGAACAGATCCGAACGCAGATCATAAATGACCCGTTGCCCGATCACATTCGTATATTTAATCCGGTACACACCGGCGATCCATTGGATCAGATATAGCACAATAACACTGGCCGTCAGCGTGTATAGCAGCGTAAGACTTGAGTTGCCGTCCTCGGGAGCAATTGCCTTATCGATCGCCATACTTGTCAGGAATGGAACCGTCAGCTTCGTCACTGTACCAAGAATCATCATTACCGCAACGAGCGGCAGCATCTGCCTGGCATATGGCTTCATATAGCCGAACAGGCGGGTGAACTGCTTCCAGTCAAAAGCCTTGTCAATCACGTCATCATCCTTATAGACGAAACGCTCCTCCAAAGTCTGTTCCTCTGCCTTGCTGTTATCCTTCTCTAACGCCGCACTTGCGGCCTGCTTGGATGTCTCAAGATTCATGCCGGATCACCTGCCCCTAGTTCATTATCCCTGGCCAAATAATCGGCATATTGAATCCGGTATACATCCTGGTAAGGTCCCGGAACCTCAATCAGTTCCTTATGCGTACCTTGCTGCACCATCTTCCCTTCATTCATAACTATAATCTGGTCGGCATGGCGCAGAGAGGAAATCCGGTGGGCAATGATCAAGGTTGTACGTCCGCGCATAACCTCCTGGAATCCTGCCTGAATCTCATGCTCCGTCTCCATATCGACCGCGCTGGTCGCATCATCCAGAATGAGAATCCGCGGGTTCTTCAGCAGCGCGCGGGCAATGGCAATCCGCTGCTTTTGTCCGCCGGAGAGGCCCATTCCGCGTTCACCTACCACGGTATCATAGCCCTCCGGCATCTCCATAATGAACTCATGCGCCTTCGCCAGCTCGGCGGCACGGATGATTTCATCCATGCTGACATTTTTGAGTCCATAGGAGATATTATTGCGGATGGAGGAGGAGAACAGGAACGTCTCCTGGAACACCGTCGAGATCTGTGCACGCAGACTGCGGACCTGGAGATCACGGATATCCACCCCGTCGAGCTTGATACTTCCTTGATTCACATCATAAGCGCGCATCATCAATTGGGTAATGGTTGATTTCCCGGAGCCGGTTCCCCCCAGGAATCCGATGACCGCACCGGGCTCAGCATGGAAATGAATATCCTTGACTGCCGGCATCTTGTTCCCGTAAGCAAAAGTAACATGATCGAAGTCCACTTCGCCTTTCACATCGGACGGTACAAGTACACTTGCATTCTCTGTATCCTTCACATCTATCTGCTGATTAAGGACTTGAAGCACGCGTTCTCCGGATGCCTTGGACTGGGTATAGTTGTTGATTTGGAAGCCAAGGCCCCATACCGGACCGATAATATACCAGATCAGGCTGAAGAAAGCGACAAGTTCTCCGAGCGACATATGCTTGTTAATGACCAGTGTACCGCCAACTCCCAGCAATATCGCTACACTGACCGAAGCGAGCAGCTCCATCACAGGGAAGAATTTACTCCATAGCTCGGCGGCAAAAATCTGATTATCCTTATAACGTTCATTACGGTGTGAGAACTTCTCAACTTCGTAGGCCTCTCTGGCAAACGATTTGACTGTTCTCACCCCGGTGACATTCTCCTGTACAGCCGTTGTCAGGGAGCTTAACGCCAGACGCATCTCCTGAAAGGCCGGGTGAATCTTGGATTCGAATCTGAGTGCAACTACAGCCAGGAACGGCATAGTGATCAGAGTAACCAGCGTAAGCTGCCAGTTGATTGTGAACATCATGATGGAACCGAACAAAACCATAAAAAACACATTCAGCAATTGGGCAAATCCGAAGCCGATGAACATCCGGATCGCTTCCAAATCCCCGGTCAGCCGGGACATCAGGTCACCTGTCTTCGCCGTATCATAGTAACGGAAGGACAGGAATTGCAGCTTCTCATAGCAGGCATTGCGCAGCCGGTAGGCCAGAAAATTCCCCAGCCGTCCACCGAAGAAGCCATGGGCAAATTGGAGGCAGGCCTTAACAATAATTACACCAAGCACACTAAGAGCGAGTACGGGCACCTCAGTAAACTTTAGGGGAACAATAACATCATCAATCAATCTCCTTAACAAATTGGGGGTAATAAGCCCCACTGCAGTTGCGGCCGCCAAACATATAATCGACAGAATCAAATAGTGCAGCTTCTCCCGATAAAAGCCCCGCAGTTGCCTGAGAACATCCATATCTCTCCTCCTTAAAGCTTTACGAAGTAAAGCTACTTCGTAAGCATGGTCTTAGCCCCAAAACCTCACATCTCAAGCCACCTTTTTATGCGCTTTCAATTTAGGGACTTTAAGCAGTTTATCACCCATGATTTAATGCGGCAAAGGGGAGAAATGAGCATTTTCCTTGTTTTTTCGGAAAAAACAGGGCTTAAGCAGGTGAAAAAGACCTCCCATAGCTTTAATTCCTCCTATTTCCTCGTAAATACTGCTCAATTAAGATATAGCAAGATTCAACCCTGCGAAACAGCTTTTTGGCTGTCCGTTAAAAGGAATATTATGTATTAATATTATAAAAGTGTCACTGCAAGCCTTTAACGGCCCCCTTCCTGCCTGAGGCGGACTGACATTCCGCTAATCGGGCAAATCAGAGAATTTGCCTGTCACCTGGACTCACATTCCTTTATTTGATCGCGCGCCCCTTCTTTCAGGCGCGAAAATACAAGATATCGGAATCTCAGTCCGTTTCAGCGTGACTCCACACAAAAAAGCACAAGCAGCAGAGCATAACAGCAATGCTTCGATGCTTGCACTTATTCATTAGCCTAATCATTACACCATTCAGCTCAGAGAACATAATTCGGGCATCTCCAATCAACAACCCCTCCGGCATCCCCCTGCTCCGGGCTATCCAGTTCAAAGTTTGCTCCAAAGTGAAGGGTTCCGGCCAGAAGGTCATCGTTACTGAATCAGACTGGATAGCGATACCGGAGCAGCTGATTCCTGTAAGACATACGCAACAAAAAAATGCCCACAGATCTTAGACAATATTACGTCAAGAATCTGTGGGCACGTACTGGATATTACTTAATTATACTCGAGGCTCCTGTTTAACCGATAGAGCCTTCCATCTCGAACTTGATCAATCTGTTCATCTCTACCGCGTATTCCATCGGCAGCTCTTTGGTGAACGGTTCGATGAAGCCCATAACGATCATTTGCGTAGCTTCGGCTTCCGTCAGGCCACGGCTCTGGAGATAGAACAGCTGCTCTTCAGAGACCTTGGATACTGTAGCTTCATGCTCAAGCACGATGTTATCGTTCATGATCTCATTGTAAGGAATCGTGTCCGAGGTGGACTCGTTATCCAGAATAAGTGTATCGCATTTGATATTGGATTTCGCGCCTTCTGCCTGACGGCCGAAGGAAGCGAGTCCGCGGTAAGTGACCTTGCCGCCGTGCTTGCTGATCGACTTGGAGACGATGGTGGATGTGGTATCCGGTGCCAGATGAATCATTTTGGCGCCTGCATCCTGGTGCTGGCCTTTGCCTGCTACCGCGATGGACAATACCGAACCCTTGGCTCCGCGGCCTTTAAGCACGACAGCCGGGTATTTCATTGTCAGCTTGGAACCGATGTTGCCGTCTACCCATTCCATGGTGGCATTTTCTTCGGCTACCGCACGTTTCGTTACAAGGTTGTAGATATTCGGCGCCCAGTTCTGAATGGTCGTGTAACGAACACGGGCATTCTTCATGCACAGAATTTCAACCACTGCACTATGCAGGGAGTTGGTACTGTAGATCGGTGCGGTACAGCCTTCGACGTAATGCACGAAGCTATCCTCATCTGCAAGAATCAGCGTACGCTCAAATTGTCCCATGTTCTCGGAGTTGATCCGGAAGTAGGCCTGCAAAGGCACTTCACATTTCACACCCTTCGGAACATAGATGAAGCTACCGCCGGACCAGACTGCACTGTTGAGTGCGGCGAACTTGTTGTCTGCCGGAGGAATGATCGTCCCGAAGAACTTCTTGAACAACTCCGGGTGATCACGCAGTGCAGAATCCGTATCGGTGAAGATTACACCTTGATCTTCAAGGTTCTTCTGCATGCTGTGGTAAACAACCTCGGATTCGTACTGCGCCGAGACACCGGCCAGGAATTTCTGCTCCGCTTCCGGAATGCCCAGCTTATCGAAGGTTTCCTTGATCTCCGAAGGCACTTCTTCCCAAGTCTTACCCTGTTTCTCAGAAGGTCTTACATAATATTGAATGTCTTCGAAATCCAGATCGTCCATATTGCCGCCCCATGTTGGCATTGGCATCTTGCGGAACTGCTCCAGGGACTTCAGACGGAAATTAAGCATCCATTCCGGCTCGTTTTTGATTGCGGAGATTTCCCGGACAATTTCTTCCGTGAGTCCTTTACCAGACTGAAATATCGACTTGTGCTCGTCACGGAATCCAAACTGGTATTCCTCCATATCAGGCGCTTTCTTAGCCATGGTGTCAGCCTCCTTGTTTCTAATGTTGTGGGTGATTCTCTTCCGTATCTATGCCTTTGCGAAGCGCGTTCCAGGCCAGTGTGGCACATTTGATCCGCGCCGGAAATTTATTAACACCGGACAGGGCTTCAATATCTTCGTAGTCTCCGAAATCTGCTGCTTCACCCTTCATCAGAGAGGAGAAGCTGTCCGCCAGTTCAAGCGCATGCGCTACAGTCTGGCCTTTGACCGCTTCCGTCATCATCGAAGCCGACGACATGCTGATTGAACAGCCTTCGCCGCTATAACGGGCGTCCTTGACGACGCCGTCCTCTACCTTAAGCTGAAGCGTAATGCGGTCGCCGCAGGTAGGGTTATTCAGCTCAATCTTGAGTGCATCATCTTCGAATGAACCACGGTTCCGGGGATTTTTGTAATGATCCATAATTACGCGTCTATATAAGTCATCCAAGTTCATAGGCGAAATACTCCTTTGCCTTGATTAAGGCTTGAACCAGCGAATCTACATCCTGTTCCGTATTGTACAGGTAGAAGCTGGCCCGAGCTGTAGAGCTGACCTCCAGCCAGCGCATCAGCGGCTGGCAGCAGTGATGTCCGGCGCGGACAGCAACCCCTTCCGCATCCAGCACGGTAGCTACGTCATGCGGATGGACATCACCAAGGTTGAAGGTTACTACTCCAACCTGACGGTTTCGGGGGCCGTAGATCGTCAGATCACTGATCCCTGACAGGCGCTCCTCCGCATAAGCGGCAAGCTGCATCTCATGACGGTGAATATTATCAAGGCCCACTTCCTGCAGGAAATCAATCGCTGCTCCCAGTCCAACGGCACCTGCAATAATCGGTGTCCCGCCTTCGAACTTCCAGGGCAGCTCTTTCCAGGTCGATTCGTACAGACCTACATCATCAATCATCTCGCCGCCGAACTCGACAGGCTCCATGGTCTCCAGTAGTGCCTTCTTACCATACAAAGCGCCGATTCCGGTAGGGGCGAGCATCTTGTGACCGGACAGTGCATAGAAGTCACAGTCCAGATCCTGCACATCCACCTTCATATGCGGTGTGCTCTGTGCTCCATCCACCACGATTACGGCGCCGTTGCGGTGAGCGATTGCTGCAAGCTCTTTGATAGGATGGGTGACACCCATAACATTGGATACATAAGCAATAGCTACGATCTTGGTCTGAGCCGTGATCGTCTTCTCTGCATCCTCCAGCGTCACCGTACCATCCTTCTGCAGAGGAATGAATTTCAGGGTTGCCCCTGTCTTCTTGGCCAGCTGCTGCCAGGGAATGAAGTTACTGTGATGCTCCATCTGGGTAATCACGATCTCATCCCCCTCCTGCAGGACAGAAGGTCCGTAAGAGGAAGCTACAATGTTAAGTGCGCTTGTAGTACCGCGTGTGAAAATAATCTCCTTCGTGCTGCGGGCATTAATGAACTTAGCCAGCTTCTCGCGGGCGCCTTCATAAGCATCCGTTGCCCGGCTGCCCAGCGTATGCACTCCGCGGTGGACATTGGCGTTATCCCATTCATAATAAGACTTGACCGCCTCAATGACCTGGCGCGGCTTCTGGGAAGTGGCCGCGCTGTCCAGATACACCAGTGGGTGGCCGTTAATATTCTGATTCAAGATGGGAAATTGCTCCCGAACTCCGCTGCTAATCATTGGCCTAACTTCCTTTCCACAAGAGATTGGAGCTGATTGCGCAGTCCCTCCAGTGGAATTTGCGACACAACAGGAGCCAGGAAGCCATATATGATCAGTGTTTCTGCGTCATGCCGCGTAATTCCCCGGGACATCAGGTAATAGACTTGCTCGTAATTGACCTGTCCTACGGAAGCGGCATGGCCTGCAGTTACATCATCTTCATCTATAAGGAGGATCGGGTTGGCGTCGCCGCGTGCTTTGGGACTCAGCATCAGAACCTTCTCGGTCTGCTGTCCGTCCGCTCTTGTCGCACCTTTCTCGATCTTCGTAATTCCGTTAATAATGGAAGTGGCCGAATCCCGCATCACTGCGCGGGTAATCATATCACTCGGAGTGTTTCTGCCAAAATGCTGGGCCTGTGTAGTGTAGTTCAGCTTCTGCGAACCGGTACCTACAGCAATTACCTTGGCATCCGAGCTTGAGCCGTTACCCTTCAGCACAGACTTGGTGTCGCTCGCCGTATCGCCATAGTTCATCTCACCGATGATCCATTCGATCGTTCCGTCATTCTCCACTACCGCACGGCGGTAGGTAACATCCGTGGTATCTTGCCCAAGCTGATGCACCGTGGCATAGCGTACTGTGGCTCCCGCCCCTACAAATACCTCAACGGCCCCGTTATGCAGACCCGCTTCGGACTTATCCGATACATAGTTATCTACGTAAGTTAATGAACTATTCGTATCAGCAACAATCAGAATATGCGGGACAAAAGCAGCCTCTGCATCATCCGTTAACAGCACCGCCTGCAGCGGGGTTTCGATGATGACATTCTTCGGAACATAGAGGAATACCCCGCCGTTCCACAGCGCTGCATGCAGTGCTGCGATGGAATGCTCTTCAGGCAATACTGCCTTATGCAGATAACGCTGCACCAGATCACCATGCTCTCTGACTGCTGTCTGCAGATCAGTGAATATCACGCCTTGCGCAGCCAGCTCAGGAGCCAGACGGGCATATACGGCTCCCGAATTGCGCTGAATGATCAGGCTGCCTTCCTCCTGATCCTTGATCAGAGCGGCAATTGAAGCAGGTGCTTCGCTAAGGGATGTGAATGCCTGGCTTGCCTTGTACTCTCCGTAGTTGTTAATGTTCCAGCGGTCAATCCGTGTCTTCTCCAGCTTCGGCAGGGCAAGCTCAGCGGCAAGCTCCAGTGCCTTCAAGCGGCTGTCCTTCAGCCAGCCCGGTTCGCCGCTGCTCTGCGATAATTCGCCGAGCTTCTGGGCATCCACGGGAAGAATGGTTTGCGTCGTCATAAGTGGTTTCCTCCTTCCAGCGTTTCTAAGCTTCTTGTCCTACAGTTTCGTCTTCAATGCCGAGTTCTTCCTTAACCCATTCATAACCTTCTGCTTCCAGACGTTCCGCAAGCTCAGGGCCGCCGGATTTCACAATCCGTCCCTGCATCATGACATGTACATAATCAGGTTTGATGTAGTTAAGTAAACGCTGATAGTGAGTGATAACCAGGAATCCGCGTTCCGGACTGCGCATGGAGTTCACACCATCGGCAACAATTTTGAGTGCATCAATATCAAGACCGGAGTCGATTTCGTCAAGAATGACGATCTTAGGGTCCAGCATCATCATTTGGAGAATTTCATTACGTTTCTTCTCACCGCCGGAGAAGCCTTCGTTCAGGTAGCGGTGCAGGAATTCAGGATTCATATCCAGTTCCTTCATCTTAGCTTCCATCAGCCGGATGAAACGAATCAGGGAAATCTCACTGCCCTCTTCACGCCGGGAATTAATTGCACTGCGCAGGAAGTCGGAATTGGTTACCCCGCTGATCTCGCTCGGATACTGCATAGCCAGGAACAGGCCGGCACGGGCGCGTTCATCCACTGCCATCTCGAGCAGATCTTCACCTTCAAGCACGGCTGTGCCTTCTGTAACCACATACTTTGGATGACCCATCAAGGCTGAGGCCAAAGTACTTTTACCAGTACCGTTCGGTCCCATGATGGCGTGAATTTCTCCGCCCTTCATTTGAAGGTTGATCCCCTTCAGAATTTCTTTTCCTTCAATCGTCGCTTTCAGTCCCTCAATGACAAAATCTGCTGCCATAATTATTATTCCCTCCATTGATCGATTTGCGAAATCAGAAAGTTGTATTGTCACAGGATTTCCCTGATTACAAGCAATTAGATTTTATATCACATTATAATTATTATAAATTGAATCACATTGATTATCAATGATTCTCACTAATTTTATTACAAAGATCCGATTTTTACAAATACCCACTATCAAATTTATTACTCTGCAGCCTGAATCTGCAGCTATTAATAGAAATTATTGCCTGAGACCGCTCCCCCTGCTGAACTGTTCGAAAACCACTGGAGCAGACAGGGAATTAGAGACTCTCTTCTCTCCCCCCAGTTCAAGCACAGCAACGATCCGTTCCCGGGGGCGAATTCCGAATGACCTGCACTGATCCGCGTCATAAATCCATTCGGGAATCAGGCGGCGCAAGTTCCATGGTTCGGACTTGGCCAGCAGCTGAAAGTTCTGGATCAGACAGCACACTGCCGCATAATCCTCTTCCTGTCGGTGAAGATCCGATTCCTCCGTAGCTACGACCATAAGGAACGGTATTGAAGCTTCCTCTCCAGAGGCTCGCAGTTTCCGGGCAGCTTGCCCCCCCGTTACATAGATAAAACGCCAGGGTTCTCTCATTCCGTCATTTGGCGCCCATACAGCCTCGTTAAGCAGTTTCAGGATGCTTTGCGAAGAAACAGGGTTGAGATCCGGATGTAATCTGTCGTCTTCACCTATTATACTCCAACGCTCCTCTGCCGGGGTTCTTTTCCGGGCTTTCGGCGTCTTCTCGAAGTAGCCGATTTCCATCATCCCGGCAAACCTCTCCCCTTCTCTCAGGCCTATTGCAGTAAACAATGATTCGCTGCAAAACATGGGATCCGTATACCACAGCATCCCTAGCCCTTGTTCCCAGCCCAGCAGCTGAATATTCTGCATAATGCTGCAAACCGCAGCGTAATTTTCGTCGCGCTGCCGCTGCTTGTCGGCGGATTCAGCAATGAAGACTACGTGAGCGGGAATATCCGTTACTTTTTTTTTTAATAACTCTGTAATTTTGGCAGGAAGGAGTTTTCCCAGATGACTTTCCTTCATCTTGGCAATCATGCTGTCAGCCAGCTCTTCACGTGCCTCCGGTGTGGCGAAATAAAGACAGCGCCAATACGGCGTCCCCTCAGCTTCGTACAGGCTTGCTGCCTCATTCAGCAAAGAAACGATCCCTTCTAATTCGACCGGCCTTGCGCTGAATTTCCGAATGGTCCGCCGTTCTCTTATCGCTTGAGACACATTCTTCATCGTTATCCTCCCCGAAATATTGTTAACATTCAACAATTTAAATTGTTTACTAGTAAACTATATTTCGTGAAAACATAGCTGTCAATCTATTTATTGGAATAAATACTGAGCTTTAATAGTTAAACATCGAAATCCCTCGTTAGTTTACAAGTGAATAATTTAGAGGTAGGATAAAGATAATTTTGCATAACAGGGAGATGCCAATCCTTATGAACTCATCCGAAGGACTTAAGCGGTTGCTGTATGGCCGCTTACTCCACTTAACGCATTTAAACGAACAGCTTTTTGCATCCGAGCTCGATGCATTCGCTGATCTTACCCGTCAGTATGGGCTGACTTTCACTTCAAACTCTTTGACAAGCATTCATGTCATTGACTGCATCGGCAACCACGAGCCTATTAACAGCACCTCGATTGCGGAAAAAATGAATTTGTCCAAGGCGAGCATTACGAAAATCAGCGGCAAGCTCCTCCAGGAAGGCTGCATTAAGCGCAGCCGGATGAATGACAACAGGAAAGAAGTCTATTTCAGCCTTACCCCCAAAGGCAGGCAGCTCTTTGTCGTTCACGCCGAGATGCATGAAAACTTTGAACAGAGCTTTATTCAGGGTTTGAACACATTCTCGGAGGCGGAACTGCAGGCTTCATTGAAATTTATTCAAACCGTGATAAGTCATAGTGACACTATGATTAAAAATGACGAGAATTCCTAGTCAGTATAAAGCTTACTTAAGATTTGAACTTGAAGCTTAGCCGTCACTGCGGTGAACATTTGGAGCTCCTATAACAGCATCTGATTTAAACTAGTGATAACTAATTTTGTATATCGCTTGCTGATGGTTTGCTTGCAATGATCCTATTCCGGTATATGCGTATGCTTAGTTGTATTTCGTACAATTAAACTGCCTTTGGACCTAGGTTCTCACCCATTCGGACAGATTTAGTTGTACAGACTGCAGTTGTATGATGCAGGCAGCCCTTTTCGCTGTTTTTAACTGCACAATATACAACTATTACTGAATTTCCACTTGGAACTGAATATATTCATTGCTGCAATTTTAAATGAACTCTCTTCTTTAGTTCGTAGCATAAATAAAGCCTCCCGCACGGTATTACCCAGGGGAGGCTTTGTTTATGCTTTTGTCTCAAACTTACACAGCAAGGATTATCCAGCTATCACTCAGCCCAGGAAAGAGCGCAGCATCCATTGGTTCTTCTCAAGATCAGCGCGAATCTTGATGAACAGGTCGGCAGTCGGCTGATCGCTGACTTCTTCCGCCAGTTCGATGCCTTCAGTCAATTCTTCCGCTACTGTAGCGAAATCTTCGATGAGTGCCTGCACCATGCCCCGTGCATCTTCCTTGCCGGTTGCTTCCTGAATAGTGGCAATTTCCAAATATTCTTTCATCGTCGCTGCAGGACTGCCTTTGATACTCAGCAGGCGCTCGGCAACCTCGTCCATTTTGAGCGTGATATCATCGTACAGTTCTTCAAACTTTACATGCAGGGCAAAGAACTGCTCACCTTTCACATACCAGTGATAATTATGCACTTTCACATATAGAACGTTGAGGTTAGCTACCTGACGGTTAAGTACCTGTTCCAATGAAGCGGTATTTACTTTGTTTGATGCTTTAGCCATGAGTTGATCCCTTCCTTATCCATATATTTGCCGGCTGCTTGTCCATCATCCGGCTATGCATTAGTCTATTCTCCATTTACCCTTCTGCCCGCAGGGCGAAACAAAGGAGGACACTGGACAAGCACCTTTTTCCCCGCCGCGTCCTGCCGCTTCCGGTCCTAACCCTTAGGATGAGCCAAGGTTCCTTACCTTATGCTCCGGAACATGTGATACAACATAATTATTCTTATTTTCAAGGCAAAAAGAGGGCCACCGGCCCCCTGCTGAGTACTCATCCAGTCTGCTGTCCTACACCATCAGCAGCAGGGCCTCCGCCCCAGTCATGCCTGGAACGATGCCAAGCTTCTCTGCCTCTATTGTAACGGATTCCAGCGGGGCAGCCAGCAGCTGCGGTAATGTGCGTACCCCCACTGCCCGTGCGGCAATAATCTGCCGGTCACTCAACGTATTATTGAGCAGTCCTATATCCAGCGCCCCGCACATGATATATCCACGGCTTGTGCTGATGCTCAGCAGCGTAGTTTTGGGCAGCTTCACTTCAACCCCAACCAGGACATAATCGCCTACCTGTACAGGCTCCAATGTTACCATTTGCAGCACCTCCTATAATCACGTTCCACGATCTAAGTTATGCGTCCTACTTCAGCTGCGTGTGGACGATTGTCCTAGTTCCTTAATAAATTAGAGGGGTCATAAGTCCTTAATTCTCTGCCGGAGGGTATATAAATTCTGCATGTTTAATGGTATAGTTTAAATACTATATAAATATTTGATGAATCGTGTTAAACGATAAAGCTGGGGGATTAATGGACAAGAAACTACAACACACAGATGGCAACTATCTCTTCAATGTCGACATCCTGATTAATGCCCGTACTAACCCGCTTGCATTGCAATACTTACTTGAAATGTTGAACAACAGCGATAAAATCACAGATTTCAACATTAACTCCGGTCTAGAGCTTGGAAGAACTATTGAAACACTTCTGAGATCCGCTAAAATGGCTCTAAAAAATGATTCCTTTACTCCAGTTCCAGTTTCAGTGAAATTGCCAGAAAAGCCAGCGGACAAACCTGCTGATAAACCTGCCGCCAAGAAGCAGCCTGTAGTAACACCGTCGGAAACTCCGGCCGATGTGTTCGGTAAGATCAGGGAATATATTCAGAGCAACCAGCTGGTCCGGCTGAGAGCGAACCGGCACGGCAAGCAGGTGTCTATGCCCTGCCGGATTCTGAACTTTGATGAAGGCGCTAACTCGCTAAGCGTGTACCATGTTGACGAGAAGCAGGTCTACACCTTCAAGCTCAATGAAATCGACGAATTTTTGTAAGCAAGCTCAAACAAGCACCCGCCCTGGATTCCGGGGACGGGTGCTTGTTTATTAGTCCTTGCGCGAGAAAGCCTCCACAGCTAAGCATATCCAGCCGGCAAGGAAGCATACGCCGCCGATGGGTGTAATAGCCCCAAGAATTTTGATCCCGGAAGTGCTGAGGATATACAGGCTGCCGGAGAACAGAATAATTCCCGCACCTATCAGCCGGCCCGCCCAGGCAAGCCGGGCACTCTCTCCCCATTGGCCTGCTGCCAGGCCGATAAGAATCAGAGCCAGAGCGTGAACCATATGATACTGGACACCGGTCTCGTACACTTTCAGGTACTCTTCACTGATCACAGCCTTCAGCATATGTGCGCCGAACGCTCCGATTCCCACAGACAGCATAGCCAGCACAGCTCCCCAGGCTACCAATCTTCGTTGCATGGATATACAGCTCCTTTGTCTCTTGAACTCCTCCTATCTTAACGTATCCGCATGGCTGATTTCCAGCAGCAGAATTTGCGGATATTTCTGCCGTAATACTTGCTTTTAGAGCCATCTTATGGAAAAGTGATACTATCAATCTTTTATCCCAAGGAGTGCAGCCTATGGACCATAATCCCCCACCCAAACCGGAAACCGCCCCATCCCGGCCCGCAGAATGGGGCTCATCAGAACAGCCAATACCTGCTGATCCAGCATACGCGTATCAGGAGAACAAACGCGACTTCAAGCACTCAGGCCCCGGTATCGTTTCTTTTGTCATTGCTCTGTTTACTCTGGTCGGTTATGCAATTGCGTTTGTGTATGTTGGTACACAGGCATCTTCCATCATGAATGAGAATAATAAGCTGATTGCCGATTCAGCGGAAGTGATTATGTATTTGGGCTTATCCGTGCTGATTCTGGCTGCTGTTAATGTGATCGGAGCTGTCACCGGCATCGTCGGGCTTACGCTCCGAAGACGCCGTAAGGTATTCGCAGTCCTCGGCACCCTCATCAACGCCATTATCCTTCTGGTGTTCATGCTGTTGATTTCCATGGTTCTGATGAATGCAGGCGCTGCCTAGGCAGGCGTAATGAATTACACAAAAACACAGCACATCCCCATATTCACTGGAGACGTACTGTGTTTTCTGCTTTTATCACAGCTTAGGATCGGCAGTTATAGCTCAAACTCCTCGCTTGAATCTGAAAGTCCGCCATTCTGCACACCATAATTATTCGCTACGGCAAGAACATACACCTTGTATTTAATCCCGCTGGCAATTGCATTTCCGTTCGCATCTCTGGCTGCAGCTGCAACTGTCGGATTGGATCCGTTTGGAGCCACCGCCTTATACTGTGAAGCCGGCACTCCGAGCGCATCCGCTGCACCAAACCCTTGCTTGGAAGGGACTACGTATACCCGGTATTCCAGGATATTAGCCTCGTTCGATGATTTGGTGAAGCCGATCAGAAGGTTACCTTTGTCCACACTATAAGTTACATTCGTAACAGAGGTGACTGGGGTTTTGCTGGCTAGGGTAATCACTGACGATTCTCCGGACAACACGTTCGGGCCTGCATAATTCGCAATTCCGACGGACAATACATACACTTTATAGCTGATTCCATCTTTGATTGTAGTACCGCGCACATCTCTGGCTGAGGAGTCTAAAACTGTGCTGGTGCTATTGCCGGATGTACCTGCTGAAGTGTACGTGGAGACATTATTCGCATCAGACAAGCTGAAGCTATTGTAATAGGACGTAGGCACTACCAGAATCCGGTACTCTCTGATGTAGGTTTCATCCGCAGCATGAGTAAATGACACCTTCAGATCACGGCCGTCACCGAAATCGGTAACATCGCTGACAGCGAGGCCGGACACTGCGCTCACACTTGAGGAATTCAATAACGTAATTACCGATGAAGCTGAGGAAAGTACACCTGACCCCGAGTAACTTCCGCTTCCAATAGATAATACATACACCCGGTAACTGATCTCATTCTTAAGCAGATTCCCGCGCACATCTCTGGCGGAGGAAGTTAATACCTGGCTGGTCGTGGAGCCCGATGTACCTACTGATGAATAATTTGCACTTGATACATTATTCGCGTCAGACAAGCTGAAGCTGCTGTAATAGGATGTAGGCACCACCAGAATCCGGTACTGGCTGACATAAGTCTCATCTGAGGCATGGGTGAATGACACCCTCAGGTCGCGGCCATCCCCATTATCGTTAACGTCAGTCACACTCAGGTTAGTCACAGCACTCATGCTGAAATCATTCCATAGCGTAATTTCGGCAGAGGCAGGAGAAAGAATATTGGACCCTGCATTCCCCCCGCTTTTGACAGATAAAATATACACTCTATAATTGATTCCGCTCTTCAGCAGCGTTCCGCGCACATCTCTGGTGGACGAGGTCAATACCAGACTGGTAGAAGAACCGGAAGTACTCACAGCAGTATAGTTGGCTCCCGATACATTATTCGCCTCAGACAGGCTGAAGCTGCTGTAATAGGATGTAGGCACCACCAGAATCCGGTACTGGCTGATATACGTTTCGTCAGCGGCATGGGTAAAGGATACCTTCAGGTCACGGCCGTCATTATAGTCGTTAACGTCAGTGACATACAGGCTCGAGATCCCAATGCTGGATAAGGTAACCGGAGACGAAGCAGCGGATAACAGATTATTGGCGGTATTGCTGCTGTCAACTGCCATGGCGAATACCCTGTAGCTTACCCCTGTCTGAATCAGTGCTCCATCTGTATCCCTGGCTCCTGAGGACAGAATCTGGGTAAGATTAGCACCTGTCTTGGTGACTTGTGTGTAATAGGCACTGACGACAGAATTGGCTTTGGCCAGATTAAAGGCTGAATAGTTAGCCGCTTTAACCACAAATATCCGGTAAGAGCTGATCTTGGTCTCATCTGCCAGCTTGTTAAAGCTGACGGACAGATCGCGCCCGTCACCGTAATCGCCATTATCGGTCACTTGTACATTGTTTATTACCGGTGCAATGTTATTGGTCAGAGTAAGGGTCGAAGAACCGCCGGAAAGCGCGCTGATGTTACTTCCTTTGCCTATTGTAAGGACATAAGCCACATACCCTTGACTGCTTTTAATTACTTCTCCATCTGCCGTTCTCGAAGCAGAAGTCAGTTTAACCACAGGATTGGTGCCTGTTACCATAACTGAGGAGTAATTAGATGCGGGCACAGCAAGTGCTGACGACAGATCAAGCGAATTCCCCGCCTTGACGATCAGAACGCGGTAATGGTCCACCAGAGACTCATTAGCCACCCGGTTGAAGCTGATCTGCAGGTCGCGTCCATCACCAAAATCACTGATATCCTGCGTGGTTACGCCGGATACCGGAGCGGTATTAACAGCGGCCGGAACCGGAGTGGTTACCGTCACAACCTTGGTGGTCTGATTCCAGCCCACTTCCCGGCCCAGCGCTTCACTTACGAACCGCGTCGGAACCATTGTTCTGCCCTTCAAATTCTGACCGGGCACATCCAGGCTTACAGACTGATTATTAATCGTAGCTGTCTTGGAGCCGATCTTCAATATAACCGTTGTACCCTCCTGCACCGCCGTTACGGTCTGCGTCTTCTGATCCCACTTGATAGCGGCATTGAAGGCTTCGAAGATTGCACGCAGCGGCACCATCGTCCGTCCGTTCACCATTACCGGAGGCTGATCCGTAGACAACTGGACGCCATCAACAATGATGCGGATCGGTGTGACTGCTGCCTTAGCCGGCGATTGAAATAGTAATGGAATTATCAGTAACCCCACTACAATAGAAATCCATAACTTCTTCACAAACTCATCCTCCCAGATAGGAAAAAAATCTCAACTATTTCTATCTCTTTGACGTAAGATCACGGGTAAAAGTTTCTCGCAAACCGGTTACAATAAAATAATTTTTTGGAGGTTGAATCATGCCGCAGACAAGTGAAAACGGTAGTCCCCCTTTATTAAGGACACTACCGTTTCCATGGTAAAGATTAGGATAATGGATGGCGACGAAGCCTATGCATTCTTATCTTGTAAGCTGGCGGTGCCGCTTCGCTGCTCTGCGCTTACTGATTAACCAGTGAATCCAGTGAAGCATACACATGAGGCCCGAAGCCTTCCGAGGCTTCCCGCTGCGGAATGTTCAGCCTGATGAGATAGCCTTGGCCGTCAACTTCCTTCACTGCAACCTGGCGTGTCAGACCAGAGCCCATTGCGGTAAGATACAAGCGGATGCCGGACATCCTCCGGTCCCGCTCTTCCCGGGTAAGCGCCGTAACCTTGCCTGTAGCCGCAAGCTCAGCCTTCCCCTCTTGCTCTATGGCATCCAGATTGAAATCGGCTGGAAGCTTGATAATTTCGGCGTAATACCCCGGGTCTACCTTCATCGCCAGCTTGCCGCTAGCCGCGTCAAAGCTGAAGATATCGAATACATACAGGGAGTACCCTTCTCCCTCGGCAAGTGCTGCCGTCTTCTCTTCCTCCATTCCTTCCAGCGTCAGCTTGAAGGTCTGAGTCTCAGGGAGAGCACCAGCCTGCGGAGCAGCCTCTCCGCCTTCCGCCTTACTCAGGCTGGATAATACTCGCTGAATCGCGGTACCGTCACTTCCCACTACTTTCTCGACATATGCAAAAACAACGGCATCATTCATCTCAAGCAGGTCCGGCGCATTCTCTGTGCCCGCACCGAGCTCAAAGGCTGTGGGTCCTTCTTCAGTCTCAATCTCTACAGAATGATTATCAATCTGTCCGATATACACGCCGGATCCCTGAATAACCTGTGCCTCTGCAGCTCCGGTTGGACTTGGCGGGAGAGCAGGGCTGGGGGTTGGCGCTGCTGCGGTCTCTACAGGTGCAGATGTCGGGCCCGCAGACGGTTCTCCGGGTGCTTCAGCCGGATAATTCCCGCCGCAGGCGGTTAAGAACAGCATTAATAGAGCGGCTGTTGCGATAGTAGGTAGCAATCGTTGTGATTTCATGGTGGTTCCTCCTCAATAGCATACGGTAAGGTCAGATCCTGCTGCTTACCTTAATAAGGATTACCCCGTAAGCAGGGTTGCATAAACTTGCCGGACGGGGCTGGGCATCCCCGATAGATGTTTACATTACTCTGTAGAGTCCGCCCGAACAGCTATAAACTGCTCACATATCCCCCATCCCCATGAATATACTTTAGTTACAACCAGCCGCACCCATCACAAGTGTAGCCTGTACCAATTTCAAGAGAATCATGGGAGGTGGTCATCCTTGCCCCAGCCAACCGGTCCATATGCCTTTGTTGTGTCTAAAGAAGACTGGTCCCTTCACCGCAAAGGCCATCAGGATCAGGAGCGTCACCAGCAAAAGGTCAGAGAAGCCATTAAGGACAATCTGCCGGATCTCGTTACTGAGGAGAACATTATTTTGTCGGGCGGCAAGCAGATTGTGAAGGTGCCGATCCGCAGTCTGGATGAATACCGGATTATCTATAATTTCCGCAAGCAGAAGCATGTCGGCCAGGGGGACGGGGAGAGTCAGGTAGGCGATGTACTCGGACGCGATTCGCAGTCCGCCCAACCGGGCAAAGGTGACAAGGCGGGGGATCAGCCCGGGCAGGATACCGTCGAAGCTGAAGTGGATATTGAGGATCTGGAGGATATACTGTTCCAGGATATGGAGCTTCCCCACCTGAAGCCGAAGGACAAGGAAGAAATCGAGGTTAAGTCCATCGTCTTCAACGATATCCGCAAAAAAGGTATGATGTCGAACATAGACAAAAAACGCACACTGATGGAGAATCTCCGGCGCAACGCCAGCAGCGGAAATCCGGGAATTCACAGTATCAGCCCGGACGATCTGCGCTACAAAACATGGGATGACATTACCGTTCCCCATTCCAATGCCGTAATTATTGCGATGATGGACACCTCAGGCTCCATGGGTACTTTTGAAAAATACTGCGCACGCAGCTTCTTCTTCTGGATGACCCGCTTTCTGCGCCGCCAGTATGAGAAGGTTGACATTGTATTCCTGGCTCATCATACCGAGGCCAAAGAGGTAAGCGAGCATGACTTCTTCACACGCGGCGAGAGCGGCGGCACCATCTGCTCCTCGGCTTACCAGAAGGCGCTGGAGATTATCGACAGCCGCTATCCTCCGGCCAAATACAACATTTACCCCTTCCATTTCTCGGATGGCGACAACCTGACCTCCGACAATGAACGCTGCGTCAAGCTGATCGGAGAACTCCTGAAGCGCAGCAACATGTTCGGCTATGGCGAGGTGAACCAGTACAACCGCAGCAGCACACTGATGTCCGCCTACCGCCATCTGAAGCAGGAACAGTTCATGCATTATGTCATTAAGGATAAGAAGGAAGTCTATCAGGCGCTGAAGACGTTTTTCGGTAAAAAAACAACCGGGGCTTAAGCTGTGGTGTATCCCGTGGCTTACAGCAACAAGATGACAACATTATACAGGATGCTTATTTCGGCATTGTTCCCCCTCCGTCTCCAGGCTAAAAAGCATCCCCTTGCGAGCTATTCATCCATCGCAAGGGGATGCTTTTTGCTTTTTGCTTTTTGCTTTTTGCTTTTTGCTTTTTGCTTTTTGCTTTTTGCTTTTTGCCTGTATTTTCCGCAAAGTCCTATTGACTTCTATATCGGCCACCGATATAATATGTATATCGGTAGCCGATATAGCGTTAGACGATGTAACGGCGATTGCTATAACGTCAATTGATGTAAGGGTCCGTTAATACAAGACTAAGGCAGGTGAGGCATTTGTCAGGAAGCAATGAATACGGGGCGCTGACAGAAGGCGTATATTATATTCTTCTGTCACTGTTCACCCCGATGCACGGCTACGGAATTATGCAGAATGTGAAGCTGCTGAGTAACGGGCGCGTGGAGCTTGGCGCCGGCACGCTGTATGGCGCACTTGGCACGCTGGTGGAGCGGGGCTGGATTGAACCGCTGGCGGGCGGCCAGGATACCCGCAAGAAGGAATACCGGATTACGGAGTCAGGCAGATCTGCACTGCTGAGCGAAATGACCAGGCTTGACGAACTGCTGTCTAATGGAAGAAAGCTAATAGGAGGCGAACCGGAATGAGTCATGCGGTACGCAAGTATTTCTCGGATTTTGAGAAGGAAGAGCAGTGGCTGAATGACATGTCCGCCAAAGGTCTTGCGCTTGTTGAATACTCCTGGGCCCGTTATGTATTTGAAGAGAGCGCCCCGGGGGAATACATCTACCGGCTGGAGCTGCTGGAGGAGGATCCGAAGAAAGCCAAGTCTGCCGAATACCTGCAGTTTATGGAGGAGACCGGAGCCGAGCGTGTACCAGCCGGCAAAAAGCCGTCGGGCAAAACTGTATATGTCAACCCGCGCTGGGTAATCTTTCGAAGAAAAGCAGCGGAGGGTGCTTTTACCATCTATTCGGATACCGATTCCAAAATCAAGCATTATCAGAGAATATACCGGTTATGGATTTCGCTCGCGGTGATGGAGCTGATCATTGGCGCCTTTAATATATTCCTGGTGTTTGTGAATAATCCCACCGCCCTCAACAGAATCAACCTTATTATGGGCCTGTTGCTCATCGTTCTGGCCCTGTTCTTCATTTCAATAAGTATGCCTATCCGCCGCAAGATTACCAAGCTGCAAAATGACAAGCTGGTGCGGGAGTGAGCCTTAGTACTCCGCAAGGCGTTCTGCGGTGACGATATGGGCGTTGGCGGGCGTTCTGCGGTGATGATTCGGGTTTTGGCGGAGCGTTCTGCGGTGATGATTCGGGTTTTGGCGGAGCGTTCTGCGGTGATGATTCGGGTTTTGGCGGAGCGTTCTAACGGCGCGTCTCCCCGCTCCGGCTCTATTCAGTCTGTGAAAAGGACTGAGATTCCGCTATTCCGTCAGATTGGGCAGATTCGCGGGCCAAGCGGACAGAGATTCCGTTAATTGTCCGATGAGGCTTCATTTGTGGCTCAAATGAACAAGATAACGGAATCTCAGTCCGAATCAGCGTCAATATGAGGCTTTTGGTCAAAATAGCGTCTTCTCAGTCCGCTTCATTCCGACTATGCCGTCTGCACCAGTAACTCCCCCACTTGCGCCACAACCGTCACATCCGTCACATCCGTCACATCAGTCACATCCGCCACTACCGTATCTTCCCCCTTTTTCCGCCTCTCACGCCACTACCGCTTCTTCCGCCACTTTCACTTTTTTCCTCCCTCCCGCCACATCCACTTCTCACGCCTCTCCCGTCTCTACCCCCTCTCCCGCCACTCCCCCAATTTTTCCATTTCCGGTTTCAATCTATTTTGTGTGACCTTCACATCCCCGAACCATCAATAAAAAGCCGGAAGCAAACGGGCTGCTTCCGGCCGAAATAACTTATTTAGTGCACTTTCTCTCTATCCTTGCCCTTATCGGACTCCCCGGCGTTTTTGTTCGCGGCCTCACGGTCCTGCATCATCTCGTCCACCGTCTTCACCTTCAGCCGGGCAGCGCCTTCGTTACCGGCATTCGTCGGGATCAGATTCCCGGAGGCCAGGCGTTCCTTCGCTTCAGCGATGGCTGCACTGTATTGCGGCAGCCATTGTTCTCCGGCAACCAGCATCTCATCGACCATCTGCCAGATTTCCTTCGGATTGCACACTGCACCAACCAGCGGGTCCATCATGAAGGCCTGGCGCAGCAACTTATCATCGCCATGCACAGCCGCTTCCACAGCCAGACGCTGCACGGAGATGCTGACGTTGCAGACAGCCGCCAAGCCCAGCGGCAGATCGCCAACCAGCGGCATCGAGATACCGTTGCGGTCTACATACCCTGGAGCTTCAATAATGGCATCATCCGGTAAATTGGAGATTACCCCGTTATTCACAGTATTGAAGTGGCCTCTGTACACTCTTCCTGTCTCAAGACCTTCGATAATATAAGAGCCATGCTCCTCGCCACGGTTGTCTCGGGTATACTCCAGAGCCGGGTCCTTCATCCAGTTCGGGAAGTCCGTCTCGAACCAATTGCGTCCCTCCGTACAGACTCGCAGGTATCCTCCTGTCTCCCCGTTGATCCACACGCCTAGATCAATCCAGTCCATGATCTCGCTGGCACGCTTGCGGTACCAGGGAACATATTCGCTCAGGTGGCCATTCGACTCTGTGCTGTAATAGCCGAAGCGGCGGAGCATATCAATCCGCACCTTCTCTGTACGGCTATACTCCGGATGCTGCTCGAAGGCCTCCAGCAGACCAGCCGTCAGATCCTCTCCCTCATGCTTCGCGGAGATGTACCACGTCTGGTGATTGATTCCGGCGCAGATAATATCGACCTGCGACTTCTCCAGCCCGTAGACTTCAGCGATCTGATGATGTCCGTGCTGTACACCATGGCAGAGTCCGATGGTCCGTACACCGCCATATTTATTGCAGGCCCAGGTAAGCATGGCCATCGGATTCGAGTAATTCAGGAGCAGTACATCCGGCGCAGCCGTCTCCCGGATATCCCGGCAGATCTCCAGCATCTCGGCAATGCCGCGCTGTCCGTACATGATCCCTCCCGCACACAGCGTATCACCTACGCATTGGTCCACGCCGTATTTCAGCGGAATGTCCACATCGGTGGCGAACGCCTCAAGGCCACCCATGCGGATAGTGCAAAATACGTACTTGGCATCCTTCAACGCTTCTCTCCGGTCCGTGGTGGGAGCGATCACAATATCCAGGCCGTTCTCCTTAATATCCCGCTGGCACAGCTCGGTGACCATCTGCAGATTATGGCTGTTTATATCCATGAATGAGACTTCTATATTACGGAATTCCGGTACTGTCAGCAGGTCGCGCAACAGCCCGCGTGTAAATCCGATACTGCCCGCCCCGATAAAGGTTACTTTAAAAGACATCGTTATCATCCTCCGGCTAAGAATAGTGGGTTCCTGTCCATTGTAGCAAGGAGGATAGGGGAAGCGTAACCAATATCATGACCACTTTGCCGTCATAGTGTCAACAATTCTCACCTTTAGAGTGGAAACCATTCTATTCCTCACTCCAGGAATGGCGGTCCAGCGAGTTGCGGTATTCGATCGGAGTACATCCGGTATACTTTTTGAACAGGAGATGAAAATACTGCCTGCTGCTGATGCCCACATAATCGGCGATCTCCGCGACCGGAATCTCACTCTGACCAAGCAGCATCCGTGCCTTCTCCATACGTAGCCTGTTCAGATAATCGGTTAGGGTCTGGCCGGTATGTGTCCTGAAGATCCGCTGCAGATAGCCCGGGTGGACATTCACAGTGAGCGCGACTTCCTTGACTTGAATACTCCGGTCATAGTTCTGGTGCAGGAACTCTACCGCGCGCCGTACATAGAGCTGTGAAGGCTGCTGGCTGACCGGCAGCGATTCCAGCCGCAGTCTGGACAGGCGCAGCAGCAATTCCGAGAAGAGCAGATTCGCCATGCTGTTACCGCGTTTCCCCTGCTGATCCTGATCCAGCTCCAGCACCAATGCCTTTAGTACATGAAACACCTCTTCCTGGTCTGACAGCACCAGACTATCGAAGGGACTCTGCAGCAATTCCGCCAGCGCCTCCTCCTCCCGGGCCAGCCTGCCTACCGAGGGAGCTACACCGCCGTACTCTGTGAACGAGAATTCCACATTCAGCATCCGGCAGGAGGCCCCGTCTTCGACGATCAGCCTGTGCGGAACGCCTGCATCCAGCAGAATCATTTCTCCCCGCTTCAGCCGGAAGGGAGTATGTCCGCCCGATTCATCCCGCACCTCGACCACACAGCTGCCTGAGATGAGATACATGATTTCTGTGGAGTTATGGTGATGGTAGGCCATCGTGTAGTTGCTCCACTGCTTGTAGTAGTAGGCCAGGAATCGCGGGCTGTAATCCCCGTCAAGCAAGGACTGCTGAAAAAGACTTCCGTTCAACTCCGGCATCCCGCATGCCCCCTCTCCGCTAGTATTCATAGCACAAGTGTATCCCGTGAGGTCACCCAGGACAAGAAGCAGGCTGAAGCCCACTACCGGAATAACATAGCTTAATAAGTGAATTATTTCTTGAATGTAAACTAGAATATCGGTGAGGATCACATAGATTCAGAGCTTCCTCCTCGCAGAGAATCGAAATTATCGAATGCTCTCTCTATTAGAGTATATGTACAACTTTAGTTCATGTAGCCGAGGGTTTTCCAGAGTATTGTTGTATGAAATACAAGAATTGGTTCATTCATCCGATTGGACTAGAAGAAATGTTGTATTTCGTGCAGGATTTTCGCTTATTTATGATGTGCAGCACAGAGAATAACACAGAAAAACAAGAGCAAAGGCACGAAGCGCTCTACTCTTGTTTTCAATGATCCTATCTAAGTGTCTATCTCTGCTCTTGTTCGCCATGATTAATAAATTTTAGTCAAAACATCATTCACCACGCTATACACTCCGCCGCCCTCCACCATTTCCAGCGTCCCGTTCAACAGGTAGATCCCTGTCTCTTCATCGATCCCGTAATTCGGAAGATCGCCGAACGTACGGAGGGCGGTTCTTAAATGCTCTTCATCATCCCACTGGGTAAAATGTACGGACAGCAGCAGCTCAGGGATCAGCTTCAAGCCCTTGCGGTGATCAAACAACCTGCTTTCGTTGTCCTTGGCCGAAATAATACACAGCTCCGGGCTGATTAAAGCTCCCGCCGAGAACCCCGCAACCGGAACGCCAAACTCATACCTCCGTTTAATAGCGCCGCCTATCGCGGTATCTACAATATAATCGGCATACAGGTCCGTATCCCCGCCTCCGATGATAATACCCGAGCAGGTCTCTATGCTCTGAACAACAACATCGGTAGGTGTAGCAGGCAGCGGGAGATAACGGAACTCTGTTAACCCTGCATCAGCCAGCGGACGCGTATAGACCGGCACGTAATCTTCCCAGCTCTCCCCACGCTCCACGAATAATACAACAACAGGACCTGCCCCTTCACCCGCTTTATCTTTAAACTTCCTTGCCAGATCCGGCGTAAACGGCGGGCCCCCGCCATTCAGAAATAAGTGCTTATCCATAACATCACCTTCAGCTTTTTACAGACAACTATAACGACATGTGCAAACTCTGGCAATAGTACTTCACTTTATCAACTACACACCGGCTCATCCCTGAAAAGAAACCATCGACTGCTTCAGTTTCTCCGCTAGCACCTCCAGCTTACCTGACAGAGCCACCAGTTCCTCGCTCACTATGAATTGCTGTGAAGACATCGAAGCCACCTCTTCTGTTGAGGCACTGGTCTGCTGAACGACCGAGATTACACTCGCCATGGATTGCCCCAACTGCTGCCGATAACCGGTCAGCTCCTTAACCGCCGCCGAAGACTGGCTTAGATAACCGCTGAACACTTCCATCTCCGCCCGCACACTTTCAAAGATAAGCGAGGATTCCCGGACTGAGGTTATCTGCCCGCTGAACAGCGGTGCTGCTTCACTCACTACCTTAACCGTGTTCTCGATATGGCCGCTGATCTCCTCCGTAATTCTGGAGACAGACGCAATCGACTGGCTGGATTGGTTAGCGAGTCCCCTGATCTCATCGGCAATGACAATAAAGCCCCTCCCCGCAGCCCCCGCACGTACAGCTTCAATCGAAGCATTAAGCGCCAGAATATTCGTCTGCTTGTTCATGGCGATCATCGGGGAGAGAATGCTGCGGATCAGCACCGTGCTGTCACGCAGCATAGCCGAGTTCTCCTGAATCAGATTCATCATCTTCAGGGCAGATTCGCTTTGATCCACCAGCTTCTTCATCAGCTCCGCTCCCTGGCCGCTTACCGCCATGACCTTTCCTGCGGAATCGGCCATGACTGCATTCGTCCCCGCCACTTCGTCCGTCTTGTCTCCCATCAGCTCCACCTTGCGGTTGCTGCTCTCCGCTTCTGCTGCCAGGCTGGCTGCCCCACCGGCGATCTCCCCGGTTGCGGCAGCCACTTCCCTGGCATGAGTGCGGGTCGCACCCGAAGCAAGCACCAATTGCTCGGACGTGGCCAGTACCGCTGCCGCCGAACTGCTGCTCTGGCCGGCCAGCCTTGAGATCTGCTCCATCATCCGGTTGAAGCTGTGTCCCAGCCGCCCGATCTCATCCTGGCCCTTGAAGTTCGTCCGCACCTGCAGATTCCCCTGTTCGCCTTCCTCCATCAGCCGGGCCAGCTTGCCCAGCGGCCGGCCAATTAGCCGCACCAGAATATAACCAATCACCAGCGCGATCACAGCCGCAGCCAGCACAACCAGCAAGGTAATATAGAGCAGCCGGTCTGCCGAATTAGTGAAATCACTTACCGGTGCATAACCCAGCAGTGTCCAGTCAGCTGTCACCAGCGGCTGATAGACCACAAGCTGTGAGCTGCCCTGCTCATCAGCCGCAGTGAAGGATTGCTCCATTCCTTCAGCTTTTACCTCCGCAGGTTGTATGTAAGAGGGCTGTCCGAGCAGCCCGTTATCCGCCCCGTACACAATATTTCCGGCCCTGTCAAGAATGCGGATCTCCCCGTCAAGTCCGATATGCAGATTGGATAACACATCGCTCAGAGCTTTACCCTTCACCTCAATCAGCATATAATACTCCGCTGCCGGGTTCTGGATATTCCTCAGCAGACGGCCCATTGTCATCGAGGACTCACTGTACGCATCGAAGAAGCCTTTGGCCCGTACGGGGAACCAGACCGGATTGCCTTTGCCGTTATCGATCTCCTTCATGCGGGCAAGAACGCCTTCATCACTGCGCACGCCGCTGATGCCTGTTGATTTGTAGGACTCAGCATCCACCATGCTTCTTGCGACCAGCCGGACGCCCAGCAGCCGCTCATCGGAGCCCCGGACGGAATCCAGCTTACGGCGGATCCGGTCTTCAGCTGCCACCTTGGCTACTGTTCCGGCACCGGGATTATGGATAGTTTCCATATCTGATTTTAGTGCAGAGTCTACGGCGAATTGTCTTGAAAGCGCTTCATATTCAGCAAACAGGAAGTCCAGCTTGTCCGCCGCCTGCACAATAGACTGCGAGGATGCCGCTGCTACCTCGTTGGTAATGATACTTTTAGCAGCATAATAGGAGGTTAAGCCCAGCACAGAGGACAATAGCACAATTGTACAGAACAGAATCACGAATAATTTGACGCCAACCGATCTGAAGTTTAATTTCCGCTGCCGTTTCATTACACTCTCCCCTTTTATGTATAGGTAACAAGTACAAACGAAATACAGGTGCAGCCCTTCGTTGACTGCATAAAGGACGCACCTGTTATTCATAATGACATCAGTATTTCTTATTTCCTTAATCTCTAAATCTTTACCCCTTACTAGCCCCTGCGGTCAGTCCATCAACAAGCAGGCGCTGCAGGAAGCCGAACAGAATCATAATCGGTACAGAGATCAATACTGCACCCGCTGCGAACAGCGTGAAGTTGGAATTCTGCATCGTATTGACCATATCCCACATTCCGACCGCGACGGTCCAGTTCTCCTTGGTCCGCAGAATCAGCTTGGCGAAGATGAAGTCCACCCATGGGCCGACAAACTGGGTCAGTGCCATATAAGTGATCATCGGCCGGGACAGCGGCAGGATAATCCGTGTGAATATCCCGAAGTTGCTCGCCCCGTCAATCCGCGCGGCTTCATCCAGCGAACGCGGAATCGTATCCAGGAAGCCTTTGGCAATCAATGTCCCTCCGAGCGGTGCTCCGGCAGCGTACACGATAATCAATGCCAGATGGGTATCCAGCAGATTGAACTCCTTCAGCAGCAGATAGATCGCAATCATACTCATGAAGCCCGGGAACATCCCGAGGATCAGCAGGGTTGACATGGTCGTCTTGCGGCTTTTGAACCGGAACCGGGATAAGGCGTAACTGGTCAAAAGCGTCAGCACCACGCCGATCAGCATGGAGAACACGGCAATCTTGAGCGTATTCGCGTACCAGGTTCCGAACATATAGACCGGTGAAGTGAACAACTCTTTGTAATGAGCCAGTGTAAAATGTTCGGGAATCAGCGTTTTGCTGTACAGGGATTTGCCCGGACGGAAGGATGCCAGAAGAATCCAGAGTGCCGGATAGATCGCTGCAATCGCCAGGATAACCAGAATGATGTAGCTGAGGCCCAAACGAATAAAGCCCGTAAGCTTGCGTCCGATGATCATTGAATCATATCCTCCTCTTGGAATGATTTGGTCCGGCGGTAATTATACAGGGAGAACCCGGCAACAATGATGAAGAGTATAATGCCTATTGCAGAAGCCATATTATTCTTATTCTGATCCAGCGTCAGCTTATACAGCCACGTTACCAGCAGGTCCGTTGACCCGGCATACTGATAGTCACCTTTCACCGGACTGCCTCCGGTCAGCAGGTAGATCGCGTTGAAATTGTTGATATTTCCGGCAAATTGCATAATCAGCGTTGGCGCGGTAGAGAACAGAATCATCGGCAGGGTGACAATCCGGAACTTCTGATAATTCGTAGCCCCGTCCACTTCGGCTGCTTCATACATATCCCGCGGGATTGTGGTCAGCACGCCCATGATGAGCAGCATAGATACCGGAATACCGACCCACATGTTGACGATGATAACCGTGACCTTCGCCCAGAACGGATCAGTCAGCCATGGCAGTCCGCCAAGTCCGAAGTAGCCGAGATACTGGTTGATCGGGCCAAACTGTCCGTTGAACAGGTTGCGCATCAGCAGGAGGGAGATCATCTGCGGCACGGCATAGGGGATGATCAGAATCATTCTCCATAGTCCCTTGAAGCGGATCCCCTTTTGGTTGATCAGCAGGGCAACGAGCATCCCGCCGAAGTAAGTAGTTACAGTCGATAGAACCGCCCAGATAATTGTCCAGGTAAGTACTCCATAAAAGGTCTGGCTCCAGGATTTCAGCACCAGCAGGTTACGGAAGGTTTCAAAGCCTACCCAGTCCACCAGCCTGGCCGGCGGGATGTGATCGGGTGCGGCGTAGTTAGTGAAGGCCAGCATGATCATAAAAATAATCGGCATGATGGTGAAGAACAAAATACCGATACCCGGAAGCAGCAAAAAGCTCTGGGCAAATTTGTAATCCAGAATATAGCGTACGGATTGCTTGAAAGTATTCGAGGGACGACCGGTTTCGCGTTCTGCTCCGATTTTAAGGGCATCCCTAATATTCATGTACCAGACAATCAGGAATAAAACCAAGAACAGCAGGGTAATCAGACTTTCAATCAGAATGACGATGGAATGATCACCGGGAACCATTTTGGCAATGCCCTTTACCTTTTCAAGGCGGCTTGGAGATTCCCCGAGTGTGGTGATGCCCCAGAAGGCCCTGCCCAAATTGGTAATGAAATAGAATAGTGCGCCTGCTTCTACAGCTATGAAAATAAGCCCTTTGATGAATTGGCGGTTATATATTTGTCCCAATCCCATAAAAATGGCCGACAGTACTGCGGCTCTAGCTTTGTATCGCTGCATTTCCCTTCCGTTCTCCTCTCCGCGCGGAATTCAGGAAACTGCCCGCCGCGAGCTATGCGGCGGGCGATTTGATTCCACTGTGTGTTGATGGTTGTTTGTTGCCTCAAGGGCAGCTGATGATTACACTGCCGGAGAGCTGATTTTACTGGGCAGATGCCCCGTTATTCAAATCCTTAATTTGTTCTACTGCTTTGTCCATAGCTGCCTTAGGATCTGCGTTGTTATCCCAAATTTCAGGAAGTGCCGCATTTACCGGGCTCCATACGTTACCCATTTCAGGAATCGAAGGCATTGGCTGGGAGTTCTTGGCCTGTTCAGCAAAAGCGGATATGAACGGGTCGCCGGTGATTTGCGCATCCTGCAGCGCTTCGTTGTTCGTAGGCACGGAACCGACCAATTTGTTCAATGTCAGCTGAGCGTCTTTGCCGGAAGCAAAGCGGGCATACAATTTAGCCGCATTCGGATACTGACTATAAGCGTTGACTCCGAAAATTTTAATCCCGGAGAAAGTAATTGCCGTTTTGCCGTCGATGGTAGGAATCGATGCGACACCAAGGTTGTCTCCCAGCGCTTCTTTATAACCGGCAAGCTCCCAAGGTCCAGTGATGTCCATGGCCACATCACCAGTGTTGAACAAGCTGCGCTTGATATCTGCGTTGATGTCGCCGCTCTTAATCGGCAATATTTCTTTCAGCTTTACATATTCACTCAGACCTTTGATCGCGCCTTCATTGTTCAGACCGATATCGTCTTTGTCCGTGCCGTCTTTGCCGAACAGGTAACCGCCTGTTGTAGCGATGAACGGATAGTTGAAGTACATATTGCCGACTTCCCACATAATTCCGTATCTGTTCTTGGCTTTATCAGTGAACGTTTTGCTGAAGGCAATTACATCATCGAAGGATTTAGGTGCTTCTTTGACCAGGGATTTGTTGTAGAACAGCGCATAGGTTTCTGCCGCTCTCGGATAACCGTACAGTTCACCCTCATAGGACGAACCTACGATGGATGCTTCTGTGTTCTCAGCTTTGGTCTGCTCACCGAAAATATCGTTTGGAAGCAGCAGGCTCGCGCTTACCGCCTTACCCAGATTATCATGAGGAATGAGGACAACGTCTGCAGCCAGACCTGACGGGCCATCTTGTGTCAGCTTGCCGACCTGATCGGGCGGTGCTACCTCTTCAATTTTGATGGGAACGTTGTACTGCGCGGTGAACTGCTTGGCGATTTCTTCAGCAAATGCTCTTTCTTCTTTACTCTCCCAGACCACCAGTGATGCGCCGTCTTCAGGCACAATCTCATCTGTTGCCGGAGCATTCCCGCCGTTGGTACCAGCGTTGTCTGTTGCTGCTGCGTTATTCGCAGGAACATTGGTTGCTGCTGCATTTCCCCCGTTATTGTTGTTTGACCCGCACGCCGTAATCGACATTGCCATAGACAATGATGCGGTGAGAACCATGATTTTTTTCAAATTCATTGCTTTTAACCCCTCCCGATTTGTATATCACTTAATTTGAACATGATGCCTCCGACTTTGCGCAAACGATTTCAGAAGACTCAAAAAAAATTCATGTTTTGCAAATTGACCCTTCCTTATGTGCTCCGCCAAGTTTTAGAAAGCGCTTCATTCCTGAATTCATAATACATCAGCGGGCAAGATTGTTAAAACGTTTGCACAGAGTGTATTTAAGCAAATTCAATCATTTTATACACATAATCAATTATTTTCTTTCAATTTCACAGAATTTCTTTAAATATCTCTGTTTATCATTTGATAAAAATTTAAAATCCGCATTTTTTGTTGTATTTTAGCGAATTGTGCAATTTTATTACCAGATAATCTCATTTTCCAAGCTTTGGAAATCGGTTTCCTCCCTAACGGCATTTGTGCAAATGTTTGTACAAACGTATTGAACCTCAATTTATTCCATGCTATAATCCAAAACATTAAGAACGCCCCTGTTCTTCACATAATTCAAAGGCAATGTTACTTCAATTGGGTACAACCTCGGACAAGCTACCCGGCGCCGGTTGTGCCTGTTTGGTCTGCGCAGAATCTGCATGATTCGTGCGATTGTGGCACAGTTGCTGTGCAATCATGCACTTGCCAGATATAGAGCTGTGTTTGAAAAACGCTTGCTTCCGGAGCCAGCGCTGGTTTGCCCGGTGTCATTCAGGGGTGTTTGGTTCACTAAACCTTAGGAGGAATTAGTATGTTGTTAGAAGCTGTGTATCATCGTCCGCGCCTCAATTGGTCTTATGCCTACGATCATGAAACGATCCACCTGCGTCTGCGTGCCAAGAAGGGGGATTTGACCGAGGTGTTCGCCTGGGCCGGAGACAAGTACGCCTGGGACAACACCAAGGAGTTGATTCCTATGACTCTTTTCACTTCGGATGCGATGTTCGATTACTGGGAGTGCGAGTCCGTCCCCCTTTACCGCCGTTTGAAGTACGGCTTTCTGCTGCAAAAGGGCCATGAGCGCATCTGGATGACCGAAAGCGATTTCCAAACCGAACGTCCCGCCAATCCAAACCGGCTGTTTGAATTCCCTTATATCAACCGCGGTGACGTGTTCATTCCACCGGCGTGGGTGAAGGATGCTGTCTTCTATCAGATCTTCCCGGAACGTTTCGCGAACGGCGATTCCAGTCTGAATCCGGACAATGTACAGCCATGGGGCGGCACACCTAAGCCTGATAACTTCTTCGGCGGTGATCTGCAGGGGGTCATTGACCATCTGGATCATCTTACTGAGCTGGGTATCACGGGCATCTATTTCACTCCGGTCTTCACAGCCACCACCAACCATAAATATGATACGGAAGACTATATGCAGGTCGATCCCCATTTCGGTGATGTGGAGACGCTGAAAAGGCTCGTCGACGCCTGCCATGAACGCGGTATCCGTGTCCTGCTTGACGCTGTATTCAATCATGCTGGACGTACCTTCGCCCCGTTCGTGGATGTGCTGGAGAAGGGCGAAGCCTCTGCTTATAAAGACTGGTTCCATGTCCGTGAGTTCCCGCTTCAGGTCGTGGATAACATTCCGAATTATGACGCTTTTGCCTTTGAGCCGCTGATGCCGAAGCTGAATACTGAGAATCCTGAGGTTAAGGAATATTTGCTGAAAGTCGCTGAATATTGGATCCGTGAGGTCGGCATCGACGGCTGGCGCCTGGATGTGGCCAACGAGGTCGATCATGAATTCTGGCGCGACTTCCGCAAGGTGGTGAAGCGTGCGAATCCCGAGGCTTATATTCTCGGTGAGATCTGGCATGAATCCGCACCTTGGCTGGAAGGAGACAAGTTCGATGCAGTGATGAACTACCCGTTCACGGATGCGGTGCTCGACTTCTTCGTGTATGGCAAACTCGATGCGGAAGGCTTCGCCAACTCCATCGGCAAACAGCTGTCGCGTTACCCGCTGCAGGCCAGCGAGGTTGCCTTCAACCTGCTGGACAGCCACGACACCCCGCGTTTGCTGACGCTCGCGGACGGGGACAAGAATAAGCTGAAGCTGGCTGCGCTGTTCCAGTTCACATTCATGGGCACCCCCTGCATTTATTACGGAGATGAGATCGGCATGGATGGTGATGGCGACCCGGACTGCCGCAAGTGCATGGAGTGGAATCCGGCGATGCAGGACCGCGGCCTGTTCAATTATTACCGCAAGCTGATCGAGATCCGCAGCAGCCATCCGGCACTGCGCACAGGAAGCTTCACGTTCCTGGAAGCCGGTCCCGGGGGTACCAAGCTGGCTTATGAACGTAGCCTGGGCGATGATCTTATTCTCGTGCTGATCAATACGGAAGAGACCGCACAGACCTTCCGGGTAGACGTACAGGAACGCTCCTGGGAGAACCTGTTCACCGGCGAACCGCTCCGCGCGGAACGCGGCAAGCTGTCGCTCAAGCTCCCGGCTTACGGTTATGCAGTACTGCAAGCTAATATGGTCTAGCCACCCTCTCAGAAGCTCCATTCATTGGATTGAGTTATATTCCAGGCATAGCAAACAGGGTATTCCGCAGCCGTTATGGCCTGCGGAATACCCTGTTTACGTTCTGATTTGATTCGTCGCGCGCTATTTGCCGAGCAGCTTGTAAATCACCTGCGCACTCTCTGCACGGGTCAACGGTCCTTGCGGCGCAAAGAGATGATGGTCTCTGCCCTCTACCAGTTCCAGCTCTACGGCAGCGTTCACATAAGCACTTGCCCATGCACTGATACTGGAGGCATCCGCGAATAAGGCCGGGCCTGTTGAGGAAGCCAGGAGCTTGCCTTGTTTGAATTCCAGAGCGCGGATAATCATCACCGCCATTTCCTCACGGCTGATAGTAGCATCCGGGGCAAAGACAGTCCTGCTGCGCCCGTTAACAATGCCTGATTTGACGGCAGCGGCTACATAAGAGGAGTACCAGGCATCTGCCCGGACATCAGCGAATATCGCTCCCCCTTCCCCTGACTGTCCGAGTGTACGCATCAGCAATGCTGTAAACTCCGCACGCGTCACCTTTCTTGCAGGTTCAAATTCAGCAGCCGATACCCCTGTTGCCACCTGTTTGGCTGCAAGTGATTTAATGGCAGCAGAAGCCCAGTGGGTATCCGGCACATCCTTGAACACTGTATTTATCTGAAGTGCTGCATATTTGCTGAAATGTGTAACTGCAGCAGTAAGTGAACCATCCGCTTGCGCTTCGCCCCCAATATACTTCAGCTCACCGTTATCTCCCAGATAGAACACACCTGTCCAATCCTTAACCGGGTTGCCCTGAAGCTTAAGTGTCAAAGTAACCGGCTGCCTGAACGTTGTAACAGTTAGGCTGGTCCCGTCTTTTTTGATAATCTGCAGTTTAAGGTCGTATACCCCGGATACAGCAGTTGCAGCCGTGTTCTCCTTACTGAATCTCTTGACTGCATCCTGCGCTGCAGCTTCGCTAAGCGGACTCAGCTCCATCAGGATATGTGAACTTTCTGCATCCGCACCTGTAACCATGGCCCCAATATCAGCCAGCACAGCATTCGGGATTGTAACGGACAGCCCCTCCGAGTGAATAACCAGCCCGTTATTCCCCAGCAGCTTAGCCGCCTGGACCGGCAGCAGCAACGAAGTATTTCTCTGTCCCAGACTGAGCTCTACTCTGCCCTCCTTGCCATTCCGAAGATCCGACTCACTTATAATCTGTGTACCTGCCGGAACCGCCGTTGGAGCTGGCGTTACCGTTGGTGTTGGCTTTACAACCGATATAGCTTCGGATTCTACCGCTGGCGTTGGTTCCGCTGTTGGTGTTGGTGTTGGTGTTGGTGTTGGTGTTGGTGTTGGGGGTACCACAACCGGCTCCGCCGCCAGAATCACCGTTCCGCCCTCATCTCTTCCCGGTAGATCAACCGTTACTTTCCGGGCAGCCGATACCGTGTACAGCTTGCCGCTATACTCATCTCTTACAGTAGACAATGCCGCAAACGGAACGGGAATTTCTGCACTTACACCTTCCTTCTTCGTGTTGATTACCGTAACCACGTTGTCGTTCCCGTATTGCTTGTTGAAGGCCAGATATCCCAGATCATCGGAGCCCGCAAGCTTGGTGCGGATACCTTTGGCATATAGCTGCGAATATTCGGCCCTAATGTTCAGCAGCTTCTGATAATGATCATGAAGTCCCTGCTCTGCAGTGAGCTGTTCCCAAGGCATATCGCCCCGGTTCTCGCTGAACTCGCCGCTTGCCATATCTCCGGCATTTTTCCCAGACCGGCCCAACTCTTCGCCGTAGTAGATTACCGGCTGGCCCTTGGCCGTGATCTGCAGCGCAGCTGCGATCTTGAGCTTACCTTTGTCACCGTCAACGTAATTTGACAAGAAGCCATCCTCATCATGGCTACTGAGGAATTGTGCCATTACCCCGGTATTGCTGATCTTCGCTTCGCGCTCCTGCAGATAAGCATCCACAGCATTAATGGTACCCTCTGCGAACAGCTTGGCCTGATCATTAAAGCTAAAATCAAGCAAACCGTCCATTTGCCCGCTTTGCAGCATGCCGCCATCATTATCGGCGGTTCCGCCGAAGTATTCGCCAACCATTTTGAAGCCCGGATCTATTGCCGTCAGCGCATTTTTAAATGCTTTCCAGGTTGTGCCCTCCACATGCTTGACCGTATCAACGCGGAAATAGTCGATTGTATCTCCCCGCTCGGTCCGGGCATTATCCAGCCAGCCTGTCTGCCAGGCAATGATCTGTTCACGTACCGCAGGATCCTCCGTCTTGAAGTCCGGCAGGGCGCTGAGCTCGCCTTTGATGACATCCGTATCGGCTTGAACGCCGTCTGTACGCAGCATTCCTGCAAAACGCGCCTTATCCTCAGCGGTTACCTCCGGATTGTCGTCATCTGCCTTCAGCCCGTAGCCCGCATGGTTAAGCACTACATCAACCATAATCTTGATGCCCTTGTCATGCGCCTTCTCAATTAGTTCCTTGAAGGTTTGCATGTCTCCAAGGTGCTCATCAAGCTTGGTGAAGTCTTTGGCCCAATACCCGTGATAAGCATATTGCTTGCCGCCGAAGCTGACACCCTGGTTGAAATCAATATTATCTACAACCGGCGTAATCCAGAGCGTGTTGATGCCCAGCTCCTGCAGATAATCGAGATTGTCGATCATTCCCCTGAAATCGCCGCCATGATAGGCTTCAAGATGTGCCTTGTCCACATTCTCATTGTTGTCAGGGTCACCGTCCTTGAAGCGGTCGGTCAGTGCGAAATAGATCCGTGCTTCGTCCCAGTCGAAATCAAGCTTGGAACCGCTGTAGGTTCTGGCTTTCACCTCGATTTCAGCAGACTGTCTGTGCAGATTGCCATACTGGTCCACAAGGACAATTGGAATGCTCTTGATACCTGCCGGTACCTCATCCTTCACCGCTATAGTCTGCTGCATAAGCTCTGTATCAAATTTGACCTTGGCTGGTCCACCTAGTGCAGTAAGGTCCAGATAAGCCTCCTTATAAGACACTTCCTCTGCCGCAACAGCCTTGACCGTTAGCACAGCATTCTCATTGGAGGTTACAGCCCGCGGATTGACCTCTGCTGTAATATTAACTTCCGGCTTGTGATAGTACAGGGAAGATTCCCCGCCCACCGTGTTGTGCGGGTCGGTGAACTCGCGGGTCACTCCGTCCTTGGTTACGATGAAGGTATACTTATAAATGCCTTCCTCCAGACCGCTCAGCCGGTAGCTGAACCATTCCTTGGCCGGATCATACTCCATCGGATATTCTTTGCCGTTCACCTTCACTTTAATGTCTGTTATCGCAGACACATCGCCGCCGCGGAACAGCTCGTCATCACGGTACAGGAAGGTTATGGCTTCATCCTGCATCAGCGGACCGCTGATGCCCGGGGTGATTTCAAGCTCTTTGACCATGCTGGTTACACGGACTTTGGTAAAGGCCTCGCCGGGAGTCAGAACAATATAGCGGTCATCCGCTATATCCTGTTTGTTGCCAGACCAGTCCAGACCTTTTATGAGCACAAAGCCCACCTGGGTTGCGTCTTTGCCTACTTCAATCAGAACCGTCGAGCTTGCTGAATCTCCTGCGGGCTCGGGGAGCTTCACCTCACCGTCTGTTGCCCCGGTATACCACAGCCATACACTCCAATCCTTATAAATCCTGTCTTCCCGGGTGTAAGTGAACTGCACATACCGTTTGGTTTCCACCGGCGGGCTGGTTACTTCTACGGTCACATTCGCGGACACGCCGCCATAGGTAATGGTAAGGATCGCTGTTCCAGCCATAATCCCCTTCACCAGCCCTTTGCTTGTCACTGTGGCTACTTCCGGTTTATCGGATACATACAGCGCCCTGGCGGTCACTTTGCTTGAAGTGCCGTCCGCATATTTCGCCGTGACCACAGTCTGATGCGTGGCCCCCTCCTTCAGCGTATAGCTGGACTGGTCCGTCTCCAGCAGAGACACTACTGCTGCGGCTGCATCCTTGCGGATAATTACAGATGTGAGCGGGTCGAGAGTGATCGAATCCGCAGTCAGGCTGAATCCGCTCTGGTCCGCAGCAGAAATAGCTTCGGTCCCGGCTTCGTCATTATCGGCAAGCACAGTACCGTTACTCAAGTTCTCCGGCAAAGTAAGAACTCTTGTCTTGCTGTCACCGTTCATGAAGACATAATAGATCCCGGTTCCATCCGTTGCCTTGCTTGAATAACCGATCACCAGATCATCCTTCTGCATTTCAGGTGACTCAATAAGCTTGACATTGGAATTCACAAGACTGATGTCGCCCAGCCGGAAAGCGTTGGTAGACTTTCTGAGCTTAATCAGCCCGGCCGTATATTCTCTGGTCGCATTCTGCACCGGAAAGTTCACTTCATCCGTTGCTGCGGACCAGTCGAAGGCATTGACCGCATCCGAAGAATCGTATGAATCGTTGATGAAATAACTGACAGACTGATCAGCCGCATCGCGGACTTCCGTATATTTCTGCTCGGGTGCCCCCGCAGCCATCCATTGCTTGGTACGCCCGTACTCCTGACCTGCCTGCAGGAATGCGGTTCCCTGCGAAGTCAGCAGCAGCATGTTTCCGAGTCTGATCCGTTTCTGAATCCCCAGCTCGTTCGCCGGATTCTGCGGATTCTTGTGAAGGGCCAGGGCAATGACATCATGGAGCGTCAGATTATCATGGGCTTCAATGTATTGAACGATATCTCCCGGATCATCTGCCGGAATATTGGAAGGCTGCGCTTTGATATTGTTCAGGATCGTCGTCAAGGGGCGCGCTCCGCCCGTAATGAACCTCGGATCTCCTTCGGAGCCGTACCCGGATTTCAGCTCATTGCGGAACTCATCAGAGAACACGCCGACACTGTCCGTCTTATCCATCCATTTCTGATCAGCAGCCTTGCCTTTGAGGGATGGATCCGAAGCCTCACCCCCGAAGGTAATCCAGCCCTCCCCGATGAACAGGGCCTTGGGATTAATGGCAGCCGCTGCGTCATAAGCAGCCTGTACCGCATCTGCCGTGGCATCGCCCATCATATCCCAGCGCATCCCGTCGATTTTGTACTCCTGGAACCAGTATTTCACGGAATCGACCATCAGCTTCTCGGCCATCTTATGGCTGGTTGCCAGATTGTTGCCGAAGCCGCCGATGAAGTTCCCGGCCGGGTCCTGGAAGGCATAATAATTAGGCACGATGTCATTCAGAAATTCTTTTTTGGCCATATGGGTGTACACAACATCAAGAATGACGCCCATCCCGGCTTCATGCACCGCATCGATCAAGCCTTTCAGCTCTTTAATCCGCTCTTCCGGATCTGCCGGATTGCGGGAATACGCCCCGTCCGGAGAGAAATAGCTGTGCGGATCATAACCCCAGTTATACTCATTGCCTTGAGCTGAATAGTCCAGCTCCCTGTCTTCCATCCCGGTTTCGTCCCCGTAATACCAGGCCATCACCGGAAGCAGCTGAATGTGGGTGACACCCAGGGATTTGATATAATCCAGCTTCGACTCAAAAGCCGCATAAGACCCCCAGCGTTCCCCGCCGAGACTCGACTGGATTGCCGGATCGGAGGTGAAATCCCTGATATGCGCCTCATAGATAATGGCGTCTTCACGGTCCTCATAGCCGGCAATGTCTGCAGCCTGGAAGCCCTCGGGATTCGTAGCGCTTAAATCCACAATGGCTGCCTTGCCCACCGTATCACCGCCTGGGCCCGCTTCTCCTGCCGTATTCACGGTGAATACAGCCATGGATTTGGCATAAGGATCAAGCACCTGCTTAGTTACTCCCTCATTGGTCACTTCATACTGGTAGTAGAAGTCCCTGACATCCTCTGCGCCGGGTGCACCGGTCAGATCAGCCGGAGTCAGCTCCGCCGTCCAGACTCCTTTATCCCCCAGAGTCAGCCCGGCGCGGCCTACAGTGAGATGAGCGTCAGCTTTATCATAGACAACCGCAGTCACTGAGCTCGCTTTCGGCGCCCATAGCTTCAGAGTTGCCGACTTGCTGGCCTTATGGTATGTGGCTCCGAGATCGTCACCTGTGTAATTGTACAGCTCATCCATCATTCTCCATCCGCTGGAAGCGGATACAGTTTTACCTGCATACGTTACACTCAGCGGGATTTTCTTCAGATCAAATGCACCGGTAGTCACTTCAACCGAAGTTGTGCCGGTAACCGCCACACCTGTAACAGAAACAGAGGCTCCTTCCGAATCCTTTATGGAAATGGCTGTTTTTAGTGCATCCGCCGTAAGTCCGTCCGTTAATGTGAACCCTAGCCATAGTTTGCTTGCGGACAATATATCCGCGGATAACAGCCCGACCGGTGTCTCGCCAAAAGGTGAAGTATAAACATTCGGGTCATTTTCCTTCACCCACAGCTGATTGTAACGGTCCAGAAAAGCGAAGCTTTTGTTCTCATTGCCCGCCGGTCCGTCTTTGTCTCCGTTTGTAGGCTTCATAACAATGAAACTGATAGTCTTGGCATTCTCCTTCAGCGGAATATCCGCATAGGCTCCGAAGGAATCCCGGTTCTCCGGTACAAAAGGAGTTGCGCCCCGTGGCCACACATCAGACGGCGTCACCACATCATCCCACAGCCAGAGGCCGTACTGGCTCTGATTGTTGTCGGCCCGCATGTAGTGAATCCGCACTGTATTCGCCGGAAGCTCCACCGGTTCATAAGGGGTTACTTTATTCGAGCCTTCCGTGATCCAGATCTCATTGGTCTGCGGAGTACTGATGTTAAAAGTTTTGTCCCCGTCCTCCATTTCCTTAACCCCGGTAGTCCGGTTTACCACGAGGAACGAGATCGTCTTCGCCACATCCTTCACAGGCAGATCGACATAAGCGCCGTAGGCATCGGTTTGTCCATCAGGGAAAGGAACGGCATCTTTTGGCCAATTCACGGACGGCGATACAACATCGCCCCATGTCCATAATGCCTGGCCGGAATAATCACCGGCAGCACGGTGGTAATGCACTCTTATATGTCCCGCTGGAACAGGCACGGCCGTACCCGGTTCAGAAGGAACCGTGTAATGGGCAGAGACACTGTTGTCCTGCGCATTGTATTTGAAAGTTACCGGCAGCCCGGAGGGAAGCTTAAGCTCCTGCGCGGTGTCCGGATAGGCGACTCCATCCGAAGGTGCAGCTCCCGGGAGATAAATCTGGTAGGTATAATCACCAGCGGGCAGCATGGCCGTATGCTCATAGATCCCGTTGAAGTCCGGATCGGTTAGCAGCGTTCGGGCATCTGCCGGGGAATCATTCTGCTCGTCTCCAAGCACAGTCTGCAGACTGCCGGTCACCCGGGGTAAACGGTCCGCAGGCACCGGTGAATAATACGTGGAATCTGCAATCGCTTTGGTAATGTCATTATAATAAAAGGTTACACTTGTATCCTCGCTTAAAGTAATCTGAATGTTGCCGCCCGCCTCCGTCCCGGCTGGATTAGTGTAGCTGCCATACCCGTAGTTCTCCGTCCAGGCATCGTTGAGGGCAACTTTGTAGTGATAGGTTCCCTGCGGCAGCATGCCGGTGAAGGTGTACAGCCCCTCCCCCCTGTAAGTCATTTGGGTTACTGTAGACTTCTCGTTCCAATCTTTCGGTTCAGCGGAATCCAGCCCCGTGAACTTACTCTGCAGGTCACCAACCAGCACAACCTTTGTCGTTTCTGCGCTGACTCTGGGCAGGTTTATGCCCAGGCCAGAGCATACAAGAGCGATAACCATCAAGATTGCAAAAGCCTTTTTTATCCGTAAAGCAAATTCCATTCCGTCAATCCCCCCATGAATGTTATGAACTTCAACTGCATGAACGGCAGAATCCCCAACTCCGGTTGCAGGTGTCTGCTGCAATGTTGGCTTATCAGGCCCAACTGACTCCGATCCTCCTTGAAAAATACAAAAATCATGCTCTGAATTTGCCCTTCCCTACGCAAAATCCATTCCTTTTCTGCGCAAACGTTTGCAAAACATTCTGCACTTACTCTTATTCATTGACTACGGGCAGCGACATAAATATCCTGCATAAAATCAGACTTTGTAAACGCTTAATTCATTTCGATTTCATACTAATCTGCTAGTAAAGTTATTGTCAACTAGTAATTTTCCAAAATATTCTGCAAAACGTGCCAATAGTTGCACAATATTTAAGTCATTAATTGCATTAATTTGCACATTTCATATTCATCCACTTACTTCCGTCAATAATTAAAAAGCTGAGAAATTCTAAATAAATCCTTATTTTATAAAGAAATTTCGAAAATTAATCAGATATATAATCATTCACATCAATCTAAGAACGTTTGCACAGTTTCGGTGCAATGTCCGGAGTACCTCAATACTGCCTACTCCCACGAATACCACTCCATTGATAAACATCCAGTGAATCCCTGTGGAAAGCTTGTGACCAGCACAGTAAAAATGTTCATTTCATCACTTTCTATGCCAGTATTGTGCAACACACCGGGTTTCTCTATTTACAATCATCAGGACTTCGATTAATATTACTGTGTAAAGCAAACGGTTCCATAAGGAGGTTTCTATGACAGTTACCATTAAGGACGTGGCCAAGAAAGCGGGAGTATCTCCCTCCACGGTCTCCCGGGTGTTGTCAGGCCATCCCAGAATCAGCCTAGAAACTTCCCGTAAGGTTAAAGTGATTATGGAGGAAATGGGCTACACCCCGAACATGATGGCCAAAAGTCTCGTTTCCAAGACAACCAACAGTATTTGCATCATTCTTCCGAAACCGGCTGAAGAGCTGTTCTCCAATTTGTTTTTTATGGAATTAATCCGCGGGATCGTCACCCAGTCCAGCCGTTCGGGCTATGATGTGCTGATCAGCTCCGGGGCAAATGAGAAGGAAGAGCTTGAAGCCGTCTCACGCTTGCTCAAAGGACGCCGCGTGGACGGCGTTATTCTGCTGTATTCCCGTAAAGATGATGCGGTGATCGATTTTCTGGAATCAGGCGGCTATCCCTTCGTGCTGGTTGGACGAAGCGACCGCTATGAAGATATATTGTCAGTCGACAATGATAATATCATGGCTGCTTATGATGCAACGAACCACCTTATTTCCATGGGTCATGAACGCATTGGCTTCGTCAGCGGCCCGCCGAATCTTATCGTTTCGCGCGACCGTCTGGAAGGCTACCGTAAGGCAATGCAGAATAAAGGCCTTGAAATGAAGGCGGAATGGATTGTCGAAGGCGAGTTTCTGCAGGACAGCGGCTACCGGGCGATGTCATTCTTCATGAATCTCCCGAACCGTCCAACGGCACTCGTTGCGGTGGATGATATGGTCTCTTTCGGGGTATTGCGCGGACTGAATGAGCTGAAATACAAGGTCCCTGAGGATCTGGCGATTGTCAGCTTTAACAATATTCCGCTCTCGGAATTGTCCAGCCCGCCAATCAGCAGCATTGATATCGGAATCTATCATCTGGGCTATACAGCCTCACAGGTGCTGATTCAGAGTATTCAGAAGCCGGATAATCATGACGGATATACGAACCGTTTTGTCATTCCCCACCGTTTAATCGTACGGGAGTCATCGATGTATACTCCGGGTAAGCAATGACTTGCACAGGCTGCAATGCACAAGCTGCAATGATGCACAAGCAGTAATGATTCACAAGCAGTAATGATTCACAAGCTGATAAATGAAGCTAATCGCGCTTCATTTATTTTTTGGAGCTTTGTACAAACGTTTGCGCTAAATAAGATCGAACCACATTTGGATAGGATTTTCCGCCCTGGTCAGGCTTTAGCCTACCCTGGGAGCACTGGGGGTTTCGCAGACGGATTGTTGTACCTGGTGCAGCATTCCCCGTCCATTTATTGTGACGCGCCCATTCGGCGCGATTCTCAAAATAGATTATATCCACTTACATTTTAGGAGGTTCAATATGTCAGAAATCAAAGCTTGCCTGTTCGATCTGGACGGTGTACTCGTGGACACCGCCAGATACCACTATATTGCCTGGAGAGAGCTGGCGGAGGAGCTCGGATTTGTCTTCACCGAGCACGATAATGAGCGGCTTAAGGGTGTCAGCCGGGCCGCTTCCCTGAATATCCTGCTGGAGATCGGCGGCATCGAGCTTGGAGAAGAGGAGAAAACAAGACTGGCCGAGCAGAAGAACAACCGCTATGTGGAATACATCGCCAAGATGGACAGCTCAGAGATTCTGCCCGGCGCGCTGGACTTCCTGAAGGAATGCCGGAAACATGGCATCAAGGTAGCCCTGGGCTCCGCCAGCAAGAATGCGATGACCATCCTGAACAACACCGGCCTTACCCCCTACTTCGATGCTATCATAGACGGCACGCACACCAGCGCAGCCAAACCTGATCCGGAGGTCTTCCTGCTGGGAGCAGAAGCAGTCAACACCGCCCCTCAACACTGCGTAGTCTTCGAGGATGCCGAAGCCGGCGTCCTGGCCGCCACCCGTGCGGGCATGCGCAGCGTCGGCATCGGTTCGCCCGAGACGCTGGGCGCAGCGAATCTGGTGGTCCCTTCGCTGCAGCAGATCAGCGTCCGGACATTACAGGAATCTTTTGCCTCGGTTTGACGAATATTAACAGCTGCTGTGTAAGATGAGTCCTTGTCTTCTGCCCTACTCTTTATAAAAGAACTATATGTGAGATCTAAAGTTACGTGATAGCGGAGCAGGCAAAAGGATTGTGGAGAAGCGTCAGCGTTCGCCTTTGTCCCCGGATGCTTACCCAATAAGCTTCAATCTGAGCATCCGGGGACAACAGCGATCGTAACAACCTTTTGTCGGCGGAGCGGCCAACACGCAACTGTATCATCGAACTGATAGTTCATTTTATATACCTCATTCCCCCATCTAAAAGGAGCCAATAACAATGAAACAATACCTCAAAATTGATGAATGGTCCATCATCGAAGAATCCTTTGATCCGCAGACCCAGGAAATTTCCGAAAGCGTATTTAGCATCGGTAACGGGTACATGGGCGGCAGAGCCAACTTCGAAGAGCAATACAGCGGGCACAGCCTGCAAGGCAGCTACATGGCCGGTGTATACTACCCTGACAAGACACGGGTCGGCTGGTGGAAAAACGGCTATCCGGAGTATTTTGCCAAAGTCCTCAACAGCACCAACTGGATCGGCATCAACGTTGAAGTTGACGGCACTCCGCTTAATTTGGCAGCCTGCACCATCAGCGAATTCCGCCGTGTACTTAATATGAAGGAAGGCACACTTTCCCGCAGCTTCACAGCCACGACCGCAGACGGCAAAGAAGTGAAAGTGGAGAGCATCCGCATCGTCAGCATGGTCCGCCATGAGATTGGTGCGATTCGCTACTCTATCCAGCCGCTCAATTTCTCCGGCGAGATTACCGTGACTCCTTATCTGGATGGCGATATCAAGAACAAGGATTCCAACTACGACGAGAAGTTCTGGAACGAGGTCGAGAAGAAAGCGGAACCGGCGGGCGGACATCTCACCCTGAAGACCAAAAAGCTTGATTTCCACGTAACCTCGGCTTATGTATACGATATTCTGCTGAATGGAGAGCCGGTTGCCGCTGAAGCGGAAGCCCTGGAGCAGGAGAAATATGTAGGCAGCAAAGTTACGATTCCGGTACAGTCCGGCGATCAGGTAGTCATTTATAAGTATGCCGCGAATGTCACCTCCCGCAATTACGGGCTGGGACAGCTGGTAGACGCCGCACGGACCGCCTTGCAGAGTGCGCGTGAAGCTGGATTTGTGGCGCTTTTGACCGAACAGGCTGCGGCTTGGGGCGATAAGTGGAAGGAAAGCGACATTATTATTGAGGGTGACGTGTCGGCGCAGCAGGCGATCCGGTTTAATATTTTCCAGCTGAATCAGACATACACGGGCGAAGACGACCGTCTCAATATCGGACCGAAGGGCTTCACCGGGGAAAAATACGGCGGCAGCACCTACTGGGATACGGAAGCTTATTGTGTGCCCTTCTATCTGAGTACCGCTGACTCCTCGATTGCCCGCAATCTGCTGATCTACCGTTACAAGCATCTGGAGAAAGCCAAAGAGAATGCCCTGAAGCTCGGTTACAAAAAAGGCGCGCTCTACCCGATGGTGACGATGAACGGGGAGGAGTGCCATAACGAGTGGGAGATTACGTTTGAAGAAATCCACCGCAACGGCGCGATTGCCTACGCAATTTACAACTATGTGAACTATACCGGCGACAAGGCCTATCTCGGCCAATACGGGCTTGAGGTGCTGGTAGAGATCTCCCGCTTCTGGGAAGAACGCGTACACTATGTGCCACATAAGGACAAATACGTGATGCTCGGCGTAACCGGCCCGAATGAATACGAGAACAACGTCAACAATAACTGGTATACGAACCGGATTGCCGCCTGGACGATGGAATACACACTGGAGGCGCTGGCGTATCTGCAAGAGTATGAAGGCACACGTTATGCAGAGCTGGCCGACAAGCTGGGACTGCTGGACAGTGAAACGGCACAGTGGAACGAGATTATCGCCAAAATGTACTATCCGGCCGATGAAGAACGCGGCATCTTCCTGCAGCAGGACGGCTTCCTCGATAAGGAGATTATCCAGGTGAAGGATGTGCTGCCGGAGAACCTGCCGCTGAACCAGAAATGGTCCTGGGACCGCATCCTGCGCTCCTGCTTCATCAAACAGGCGGATGTGCTGCAAGGGCTCTACTTCCTGGGTGACCGTTATGATCTGGAGACCAAGAAGCGCAACTTCGACTTCTACGAGCCGATTACCGTGCATGAGTCCTCCCTCTCCCCGTGTATCCATGCGATTCTGGCCTGCGAGCTGGGCTACAAAGAGAAGGCTTATGAGATGTATCTGCGCACTTCACGGCTGGATCTCGATAATTACAATAATGATACGGAAGACGGCTGCCATACGACCAGCATGGCCGGAACGTGGATGTCGATTGTACATGGCTTCGGCGGACTGCGTGTGCTGGGCGACCGGCTGACCCTGAACCCTTCCAACCCGGGACACTGGACCTCTTATTCGTTCAAAATCATGTTCCGCGGCTCGCGCCTAAAAGTTACAGTTACCGATGTACAGGTTACGGTTAGTAATGAAACCGATGTTCCGGCATCCCTCACGATTCATGGCAAGGAGTATACGGTGAACGGACTGAGCAGTGTGACTGCTGACGGCTCTTCGGTAACTGTGTAGTCTCTGTCTCCCCCGCCCCGGAGGCATTAAGCTTCTTCGGGGCTTATTTATAATTTGAACTTGTGAAGACAATATAAGATGACAGTAACGGAGGGGAATTTCGGAACTGTAGGAGCGATAGCGATCGCCTTTGTCACCGGATTTCTACCGCTAACAGCGGTTTAATCAGGAAATCTGGGGACAACAGCGACCGGAAGTCCGAAAATCACCGCAGTTACGACCAGCATCTACATTGGAAACTTCTCTAGCTCAAATTTCAAATACCACTCAAAGGAGCCCACCCAAATGAATAGAGCCTTTTGGAAAGAAGCCGTAGTCTATCAGATCTATCCCCGCAGCTTCCAGGACAGCAATGGAGACGGAATCGGGGACCTGCAGGGGATCATCTCCCGGCTGGATTATCTCCAGAAGCTGGGCGTCGATGTCGTCTGGCTGTCACCCGTATACAAATCGCCGAACGATGACAATGGTTATGATATCAGCAACTACGAGGACATTATGGATGAATTCGGCACGCTGCGGGACTGGGAGGAGCTGCTGGCCGGACTGCATGCACGCGGCATCAAGCTGATGATGGATCTCGTAATTAACCACTCCTCGGATGAGCATGCCTGGTTCGCGGAATCCCGCGCCTCCAAGGATAACCCCTACCGCGATTACTATATCTGGCGTCCCGGCGGACCGGATGGCGCGCTGCCGAACAACTGGAGCTCCATCTTCAGCGGACCAGCCTGGGAGAAGGATGAAGCCACAGGCGAATATTATCTGCATCTGTTCTCGCGCAAGCAGCCGGATCTCAACTGGGAGAATCCGGAGCTGCGGGAAGCTCTCTATAAAATGATTGCTTTTTGGCTGGACAAAGGTGTAGACGGGCTGCGGATGGATGTTATCAACATGATCTCCAAAGTAGAAGGACTCCCTTCCGCACACCATGAGGGCCTGGCTCCCGGTGAGCTGGCCGGTGGCGGAGAATATTACATGAATGGACCGCGAGTTCATGAGTATCTCCAGGAAATGAATCGTGAAGTCCTCTCCAAATACGATGTAATGACCGTCGGCGAAACGCCGGGGGCAACTGTCGAAGACGCCATTCTCTATACTGACGAAGACCGGCATGAGCTGCAAATGGTGTTCCAGTTCGAGCATATGGATGTCGATTCCGGCCCGGGCGGCAAGTGGAATGTGATTCCGTGGACGCTGAAGGGTCTGCGCGATATTTTGCACAAATGGCAGGTAGGCTTGTCTGAAAAAGGCTGGAACAGCCTCTATCTCAACAACCACGATCAGCCGCGGATGGTCTCCCGGTTCGGGGATGACGGCAAATACCGTGTGATTTCGGCCAAAATGCTCGCTACCCTGCTGCACACGCTCAAAGGTACACCTTATATCTACCAGGGTGAGGAAATCGGCATGACCAACGTGAAATTCCCTGTGCTGGAAGACTACAAGGATATTGAGATACTTAATATGTACCGGGAAAAGGTTACGGAAGGCGGCGGAGATCATGAGACGGTTCTCCAGGCGATTCACACGAAAGGCCGCGATAACGCCCGGACCCCAATGCAGTGGGACGCCTCAACGAATGCCGGTTTCACCGCTGGCACACCCTGGCTCAAGCTCAATCCGCGCTACACAGAGATCAATGTGGAACAGGCGCTGGCCGATCCTGACTCGGTATTTTACTATTATCAGCAGCTGATTAGCCTGCGCAAGCAGCATTTGATCATGGTGTATGGTGAATATGAGCTGCTTTTGCCGGAGCATGAATATATCTACGCGTACACCCGGACACTGGATGGTGAGAAATGGCTGGTGCTGCTGAACTTCTGTGACACGCCGCAGACTGTAGAGCTGCCTGACGAGCTGAATGCCGTAACCGAAACGATTATCGGTAACTATCCGGAGGAGCCGGTGCCCATGGACCGCAGTACGCTGCGGCCATATGAAGCAAGAGTCTGCCGGTTAGGCTAGCTTATGCCGGAAGCTGACAACCCCCTTGAAACATGACATCATAGGATCATAGACTGTAGCCCGTTGACTGTACCCTGTCTCAGATGAGCAGAGAATAACAGGACCGGACCGTAGGCCGCGTGATAATATGAACTTAAAGGGAGATGGCAAACATGGAATGGCTGATCCGAATGAAGAACGCGCTGGATTATATGGAGAGCAGAATGACCGGACCGCTGCGGATCGAAGAGATTGCCGCAGTGGCCTATGTCTCCCCTTTCCACTTCCAGCGCATGTTCAGCATGCTGACCGGCGTCACCGTAGCAGACTATATCCGCAAACGCAGATTGACTCTGGCCGCTCAAGAGCTGGCCATTTCAAACATCCGGGTGCTGGATGTCGCACTCAAATACGGATATGACTCTCCGGAGTCATTCGCCAAAGCGTTCCGCAAAGCGCATGGGCTTACCCCCTCTGCCGCACGCGAGCCTGGGGTACAGCTCAAAGCCTTCCCGCGCCTCTCTTTCCATCTGTCATTGAAGGGAGATCAGGAAATGGATTACAAAATCGTGAATAAAGAAGCTTTTACCGTTATCGGCAAATCAATGGAGGTTACCACCAAGGACGGGGAGAATTTCCGCAGAATTCCGCAGTTTTGGGATGAATGTAATGATGACGGCACATCAGATAAGCTGATTGAGTTCGGCTTACGCGAAGAATGGCTCGGCATCTGTATGTGCATGGACATGCAGAAGGAAATGCTGACTTACTGGATTGCTGTGGAAAGCCCGCCAGGGGCGGATCCCCAGGGGTATGAGACTGCAGTGGTTCCGGCTGCGACCTGGGCGGTATTCAAATCCGTAGGAGCTATGCCTGATGCGATTCAAGGGGTCTGGCAGCGCATTTTCCAGGAATGGTTCCCGGGAACGGGCTACGAGCATACAGGCGGACCCGAATTCGAGCTGTATCCTCCAGGCGATACCTCGGCCGGGGATTATGTCTGCGAAATATGGATTCCAGTAATGAAGAAATAAAGAATGAACTCCTCCGCTATACCGGAAATGGCTTCACTGTCCCTGCAAGGACGGTGAAGCTTTTTTGCATGTGCACAGTCAGCTCTCAGGCGGATGAAGAAGCGGCATAACCGGCCAGCCTCACAAGCTAGCATTTTTTATTTTGAGATTCGAAGCAGGCTTGGTATAATAAACAGATTATAGGGTCTTAATATTGAGTATTGTCATCCAAGATCGGTGAAGGAGATATTCATGTCTATCGTAAAAATCTTTTCAGACAGCACTTCCGATTTGCCGCAAGGCTGGAAGGAAACGTATGATATCGGCATTGTCCCGTTATATGTAGTATTTGAAGACGGTACCTTCAAGGATGGTGTAGAGATTACACCCGAAGAAGTGTACCGCCGTGTCGCCGCGGGTGGTGCACTGCCCAAGACGGCAGCCCCTTCCCCGGCTGATTTCATTGCCGCTTTTCAGCCAGTCGTGAGCAGCGGTGGAGATATCGTCTATATCAGCCTTTCTTCTTCTTTATCCTCTACATATCAGAATGCCCTGCTGGCCGCAGGCGAGTTCCCGGAAGGCCGGGTACATGTTGTGGATTCCCAGACGTTATGCGGCGGGATCGCCTTGCTGGTTATGAAGGCCGCCCGCGCCGCAGCCAAAGGCCACAGCGCGTCCGACATCGCAGCTATGATTGAAACCTCCCGTGAGCGGGTGGAATCCGAGTTTGTCGTCGATACGCTGGATTACTTATATATGGGTGGGCGCTGCTCAGGCATGCAGAATTTTATTGGCAGCCTGCTGAAGATCCGGCCTGTACTGCGGCTGGTGGACGGGGCGATTGTACCCGTTGCCAGAATCCGCGGCAAGAAGGAAAAGGCTGTAGAGCAGATGCTTCAGCATGCACTTGCGAATGCAGCCGATATGGACAAGGAGCTGCTCATTGTTGCCCACACCCTGGCTGAAGAGGATGCCCGGTATTTGGAGAAGGCACTGCGCGAGCAGACAGATGTGAATGAAATTGCTGTCATTCACGCCGGCTGTGTCATCGGCAGCCACTGCGGGCCGGCTACAGTTGGTCTTATGTATATGCACTAGAATGATCAGGCGCTACCTTTGACGAATCCAATGTCTGCAGCTTATGCAGATAAGGATTCGTTTTTTGTTGCATAGTAAATACAGTATAGTAAGATCAGAAAGGGCGATTTCCAATATTTATCAAGGGGGTATACGATGCAGGAGCAGATGGCACGTGCGAATAAGACGGCTTGGGAAACGAAGGCATACCAGGCCTGGACACAGCATCATGGATCACCTGAGGAGCTGGCCGGGCGATTGAAGCAGGACCCAAGGCACCCGTTGCGGCATTGGCTGAAGTACCTAGGTAACCCGACAGGATTGAAGGTGTTGAACCTGCTCGGCTCTCACGGGATGAAGGCGAATTGTTTCGCTTTGCTGGGTGCTGAGGTTACTGTCGTGGATATTTCTGAAGAGAACCGGCTGTATGCCAGTGAAGTAGCGGCAGCGGCGGGGGTTACACTGAACTACATCTGTGCAGACGTCTTAAATATCCCCGGTGAGGAAGCCCTGGGAACCTTCGATGTTGTCCTGATGGAGTTTGGGATTTTGCATTACTTTACGGATTTAAATGCTATATTTTCTTTGGTCAGCAGAAGGTTAACGGCAAACGGCAGGCTCATACTGACGGATTTCCATCCGTTCGCCAGGGCATGGATGACAACCCGGAATCTTCAGCATCCTACGGGTAATTATTTTGACGATACACTTAGGGAAGGTGAGGTTGCCTTTGCCAAGCTGCTTCCCGAAGAGGAACGGTCCGGGTTAGCCCAAGTGGTGACACGGGGCTGGACTGTAGGCGATATTATCACTTCAGTAGCCTCCCAGGGGCTATATATCCGCACCTTTGAAGAAATCAGGAGTCCAGGGGACCCGAGATTCCCTGAGTTCTACACGCTGATTGCGGATCATATTGCGGGGCAGCCGAACCCGCTGTATCCTGAAACATCAGGATAGCAGGCAGTCTCACCCAAAGGCAGGATCAACTGGTGAAGCAATTACCTATACAGCTGCTAATAGCAGCCGCAAACAGAAACAGCAAGTCTCCTGACAGAGACTTGCTGTTTGTTATATTAGGGCTGGTATACTTCCACTTCAACCTCTTCCTTCACAAAAGGAAGCATGAACCGGAAGATCGATCCCCGGTTCTCTTCGCTCTCCACGAAGATCGTTCCGCCCATCAGCTCCACCAGCTGCTTGCAGATCGCAAGGCCTAGTCCGGTGCCGCCATATTTACGGTTAATGGACGGATGCAGCTGGGAGAAGGACTGGAACAGCAGATTCAGCTTGCTGTCAGCAATACCTACCCCTGTATCACGGACAGAGAACTCCAGCAGGTATTCCGGCGAGGCCGGCAGCGGAATATTCTTCACCGAGAGGGTCACACTGCCCTGATCAGTGAATTTAAGTGCGTTGCCGACCAGATTGACGATAATCTGCCGCAAGCGGCTCGGATCGGTCGTGACAATATCCGGCACGCTGGTATCCGCCCACCAGCGCAGGGCGAGCTTCTTCTCCTCTGCCTTGGGAGTGAACAGATCAATGATACCCTCCAGCATCTCGCGCAGGTCGAAGCTCTCCGATTGCAGCGGCATTTTGCCGGCTTCCATCTTGCTGAAATCGAGAATATCATTGAGGATCTGCAGCAGACTGTAGCTGCTGCTGCGCAGAATCTCGGTATAACTGCGCTGCTCTTCCTCCAGATTTGTTTCCAGCAGCAGATCTGCCATCCCGATCATACCGTTCATCGGGGTGCGGATCTCATGGCTCATCATCGCCAGGAAATCAGACTTGGCCTGCGCAGCCTGCTCAGCCGATTCCTTGGCCCGGAGAATCTCCCGTTCGTTCGTTATATCACTGAAGGAGACGACCACACCGCAGATCATGCCTTTATCCAGCAGCGGAGCAATCCGGTAGTTCACGAAGAAGCTGGTCCCGTCCTTACGCCAGAAGATTTCATCCGCTTTGCTGCGGGTAACGCCATCTTGAATGGTGAGCCGGATCGGACATTCCAGCGGTGAATGCCGGGCTGCACTCCCGCCGATATAGTGAATCATTTCCATCATCGGCAGTCCGGCCAGCTCTGACGGCTCATAGCCCAGCATTTCGGCCCCTTCACGGTTGATAAAGATCGTCCGCCCCAGCGTATCCAGTCCGAAGATTCCGGCAGAGACGGAATTCAGAATCAGACTAAGCCGTCTATCTTCCGCCATCTCAAAAACAAACTCCGAAAGCGGCAGTGCTTCCCCGGCCAGCTCATCGTCCGTCAGGGGAGGAAAGTCCGCTCCCTCAAGCCCTATACGTTCCGCACCGGACGAATCACGCCTGCTCATGCGTTCCCAGCTTTGCAGCAGCAGAGAGAGCGGCCGGTCCCCGGTATCATGAACGATGGCAAATACACCGGCAATACCTTCCTCTGTATGAAGCGGCACATACCTTACAGAAACAGCATTACCCCCGGAATCCCCTGCTTTTGCTCCGCTTACTTCTGCCGCTTCCATAATTAATTCGAAGCTGGATGTAATACCGGCCAGAGCAGATGCGAAATAGGCCTCCCCGGGAGGATGCATCCGGCATTCGATCAGCCTGGCGGCGTCCTCTGCACTTAAGGTACGGTTGCTGTCGGCATAACGCCCCTGTCTGTCCAGCACGATAATGAGATCCGGATGATGATCGAACAACGCTCTAAAAGCACTTTCTTCAGAAAGTGCCCGGCCCAGGATAGAAGCCCAATCTGTACGCATGGCCCGCCTCCTCTGCTGCTTCATTCCTGCTATATTATAGGACCATAGATTGCGAAGAAACTCTGTTTATGTAGAAATCTCTGAATTACTTACTATTATAACAAAAAAACCGCTATTGGTCGCCACAAAACATCGCAATCTGAGACGGCTGAGTAAACAAAAAAACAGTGCCATCCCGTGAGGGACAGCACCCGTTCTGCAGGTAACAGCAGGTCTGCCTTTCTTGCTAAGCCACATCCTGATGCTCAATATTCCGGATCGACAGGTACGCTATCCCCACTCCCACCAGCGCCAGAGAGAGCGAAATCCAGATCAGATTGCCCATCCGGAAGCCCCCGTTCCCGAAGCCGGACGAGATCAGCATGACAATCAGAACGGCGGAGACAATGGTAGCCGGTACGGATTTGCGGCGCATCCCGAAGTATAACGGAATCAGTGCAATGCCTGCAGCGTAGAGTGCATCCGTCCCGGCCTTCATCAGCTGGGTAGTGATCAGCTCCTGTGTCAGTGTTCCCTGAATCACGTCAGGCACGAAATAATCAACCCCGGTAAGAATGCCGCTGATTACAGCATCAGACAGGAAAATACTGAGGAAGGTAAACAGAAACACAATGATTAACTTTGCAGCCAGCAGCATTTTGCGCGGAACCGGGTACATGAACAGCACAGTGATGGTATTGTTCTTGTACTCGTCGATCACCAGCTTGCTGATCAGGACAGAGGCAAAGATGATAAAGGTCGCTTTTACAAAAACGAACACTCCGTCGAATAAATCCGTATACGTGCTGAATTCTCCATCGTCCATCTCTGTAAAAGCTATAAGGATCATGAAGCCCAGAATGGCGAGATCTGCGATCAGCATACCTTTGAGAAAATCGAACTTACTCTTGCGCAGCTCCAGACGAATCAGCTTAAGCAATGACAGCACCCCCCATCAGTTCCACGAAATGATCTTCCAGCGAATGATGCTTCTTGCTCATACTCTCCAGCTCCACATTGGCTTCAGCCAGTGCCTTACTCAGCTCCAGCTGCGGAATCTCGTCGTAAATGCGTATCGTGCGCGGGTCGAGCACTTTGTAGTTCGTCAAGCCCAGCTTATGCTCCAGGATATAGACAGCCTTCGTGCACTCGCCAGTAATCAGTTCAATGTATTGTGTATTCTGGTTACGGATCGTATCCATCGCCAATTGTTCCACCAGTACTCCTTCACGGATCACGCCGATGGTGTCGGCAATCTGTTCGATCTCTCCCAGAATATGACTGGAGATCAGCAGTGTCATGCCGTACTCCTGGCTCAGCATGCGGAACACCTCGCGCAGTTCCTTGATGCCGAGCGGGTCCAGCCCATTGATCGGTTCATCCAGAATGAGCAGCTCCGGCTTGGTCATCACCGCTCTGGCAATGCCCAGCCGCTGCTTCATCCCCAGGGAGAATTGCTTCACAGGTTTCTTGTCCACGGCACTCAGCTTCACCAGCTCCAGTGCTTCCTTCATCGCTTGGGGATCATAATATCCCATATACTCGCCATGCAGCGCCAGATTCTCGCGGGCACTCAGCTTGTCGTAGAACACCGGATATTCAATGATGCTGCCCATCCGCTTCAGCATTTCGTAAGAGCGGTGAGTCATCTTCTCGCCGAAAAATTCAATCTCGCCCGCCGTCGGCTTCACCAGATTCGTGATCATTTTCATCACCGTAGTTTTGCCGGCACCGTTGGGTCCCAGGAACCCGTAAATTTCACCCTGCCTGATCTCCATATTCACGCTGCGTACGATTTCCTTCTCCTCATAGACTTTGGTTAAATCCCATGTCCGGAGTATGGTTGTCATGTCCGTTATCCCCTTTGACTTCTTCTTTGTCTTCCTGGTATTTATTCTACAGGGCGGAGTTTGCTTTTTTATTACTTGAATCTTACGTAAATCTTAAGCTGCGTCAGAATACGCGGACCGCCCCGCCAGAACCGGAATTCAGAAGGTCAGCCGCTGAAAAGAAAGCGTAAATGCCGTCCGGACATACGGCTTGCTGCTTAAGGAAATACGGCCGTTCATCTGCTCGGTGAGCCGCTTGGTGATGGTCAGCCCCAGGCCGCTGCCCTGGTAATCGCGGTTGCGCGAATCCTCCAGGGTGTAGAGCCGCTCGAACACCTTGTCCTCATGGCCTTCGGCAATGCCTTTGCCCCGGTCCCATACTTCTATGAACACCTGACCGGCAGTGCTGTAGAGCTTCAGCCCCAGTACCCCGCCGGCCTCGCCGTAGGCAATCGCATTCGACAACAGATTGGACAACACCCGGTCCAGCGCATCATCGTTGCCCATCATATAGAGCGGCTCATCCGGTATCTCGATCTGCACGTCGGCACCTTTGGCACTCAGAATATCGTAGAACACAAGAATATTCCTGCGGCAGACCTCACCCAGCTCCACACGTGACAGCGGGATATCCCGGTCCCCCGACTCCAGCTTGGCCAGATCAAAGAAACGATTCATCAGCGTGATGACTTCCCCCGCTTTGGAATGTATGGTGCGCAGAATACGTTCCTGCTCTTCCGCTGGCATGTCTTTATCATGCAGCAGGGTCTCAATATACCCTAGCACCACTGTCAGCGGGGTCTTCAGGTCATGGGAGATGTTAGCCAGCATACTGCGCATAGACTTCTCCAGCCTGGCCCGTTCTACGGCTCCCTTATGATTGACATCCAGCAGCCGGTTCAGATCGGTCAGCAGGATTTGCAGCTCCAGACTGCTGCTCATCAGAAGCAGCCGTTCATGCGAGCCGCGCTCCACAATGCTCTCCAGCTTGGTATGAATATATTTCAACTGGCGTGCGTGCTGCCGCGAATTCATTACTTGCAGTACAAGGACCAGCAGAAGCAGAGCAATGATGATAATGAACAAGGCTGTCATTGCTGCATATCTCCGAGCTTATAGCCGATGCCCCACAGCGTTCGGATATATTCCGGATGGGAAGGATCATCCTCAATCTTCTCGCGCAGTCTGCGCATATGTACATTGATTACATTCTCATCCCCGAAGTAATCATCCTCCCAGACCAGACTGTAAATCTGCGCCTTCGTGAACACCCGTCCGGGGCTGCTCACGAACAGCTTCAGGATATGGAATTCCTTGGCGGTCAGCTTCACTTCTTCCCCGTTCTTCCGCGCCGAGAAGTTGTCCAGATCGACCGTTAGCCCCTGCAGTTCGATCACTTTGGACTTCGGCGGCTTCGGCTCCTCTCCGGTCTGCGTCAGGTTGCCGGCGGCAGCCTGGCTCCCTTGCGCTGCGTACCCGGCCCGCCGGATCGCCGCCTTCACCCGCGCGGCCAGCTCAATCATCGAGAACGGCTTGGTGATATAATCATCTGCGCCGAAGCCGAGCCCTAGCGCCTTATCTACATCACTGTCCTTCGCTGACATAATCAGCACCGGCACAAGGCTCCCGCTGCGGATCATCTGCAGCACATCCGTGCCGCTGCGCTTCGGCAGCATCAGATCCAGCAGTACCAGATCATATGGCGGACCGCCCAGAAATTTCTTCACCGCCACCTCCCCGTCAAATGCTGTCTCCACCTCGTAGCCCTCTTTAGTCAAATATGAACCTACCATTTCGCTGATTGCCTCATCGTCCTCAATCAGCAGCACCCGCTGCAGCATAATGAACCTCCTGTAATTCTATTTGACGCCGCCTGTAGCAGCAGGCAGCTGTAAGTAACTATCCCCGGCCTCTACAAGCCCGATAATGTAATCTGCGGCCTCCGTCATGGTCTTGCCATCCCTGCCGGTATCACATTCGCTCCAGGCATAATGCCGCTCGGCACTATTGATCATCACCGTCAGATCATAGCTCTCATAAGGCTTGAGGTTGCAGCTTGTACTAAGCTGCTTCTCCACAAAGTAATTGGCCAGCACCAGCTTCCGGTAGATGCTCTGCCGGTCTGCCTGCGGCAGGGAGAAATCGCTGATTTCGCTGGCAGTACCGTTCAGCATATCTTTTACCAGGGACTGATTCACCGTATTGATCTCATTCCTGTGATTAACCCCGTATTTGAGCACAAACTCAAATTTATCCTGCGAGCTCAGATCGAAGCTGACGATAAGTAAATCTCCATCCCCCATATCCCCCTCGCAGCCCTTCAGGGAGTACCTCAACTGATGCTTCTCCTCCGTCCGTACAAGCTCACTACAGCTGTAAGTCTTCACTTCACGGGAACCAAAGGCATCCTCAGTGGTATCATAATTGAGCTCCAGCCGTCCGCCTTTATACCTTAATTCGATAAAGATCGGGTCGCCTTCGATAGTATACTGCACGATCCGCTGGCTGCCGCTTCCCCGCTCCATGAAGCTGTCCAGCTTGTCCAGATTGCTGACCCCGTTGCCGTTAGAGGATATGACATCCTTCTCCTCGTCAATCTTGTGACTGATGGCGGATGAGCCTCCACGATCAAATAACGAGCAGCCTGTAGCCAGAACCAGCAGAAGTAGAGCCGGAAGAGCTGCCCTGGCCAGGCTTCTGAACAGCACAACCATTATTCTCAGCTTGCACAGCAGTTTTGAGTCAGGCGTTACGTTCACGGCTGATGACCTCCCTGAAATCACGATCGGATGGAGCTTTTGTTAAAGTATACCAATGCTGCGCACGCGATTCTACTACAAAGAGCCATACATACCCGCTCACTTTAAGTTGTTAACATACTCCCAGCTTCACCACGGTGACTGTCGGGACTTCCAGCTACTGTTGCCGAAACTAATTCTCAATTGGCCCGCTGTATGTGGTAGAGGGTCCGGCAAATTTTCTATAATCATGCCCATAATACAGGCCTGTTGATTCCCCATATTATGGGATGGATATAATCCCCAAAACCCCTTTGTTCCTGAGCAGACTAAGTTGAACCTGCCACTCCAGCGGAAGACTAAATATACGCCAATGCTGCATAAATTCCCAAAGGGTCAGTTGAGCAAAGGCAGGCACGTTGGGGTGGATTTCATCATAAACGCGTTTCAGAAGCACATAGACAGCAAGGGCCACAAACAATTGGCTGTATACCGCATTTTCGGTGGTTCCAAATAGACATGGCACGTTCAGATGCTGTTTAATCCAGCGGAAAAAGACTTCAATTTCCCAGCGTGCCTTGTAGATTTCAGCGATCACATGAGCGGACTCTTTTCTCAAATCGGTCACGACCCGTACGACTTCACCCCGGTCATTTTCAAATTCTACGACCCGGTGGCGCTGAGCAGATTGGCACTTCCCTTGACCGATATAACAAGTAATATCACGAACAATTTTCGTTTCTCCCTCTGCGGGTCGCTGGAGTTCTCTTGGCTTCACCAAATGGAGATTGTCTTTGAGCCGAATCACAAACGACTGGCCCTGGAGCACATATTGATCCAATCTGCTGATTTTTCCATACGCCCGATCCTGTACCAAAATGTAGTCCGTATCTGCCAAGACTTCTCCAAACGGAGCGTCATTGCGCTTCGCGATCGATTCCTTCACGTTCAGGGGTGAACGCTGGCCATGCGAAAGAGCAACATGCAGCTTAATACCCCCTCTGAATTTTTTGTACGAGGCCCAAGGCATTCGAGAGTTCGCTGCCGTGACCGTAGTCGAGTCAATCAGCAAAAGATCTTTAGGAAGATTCAAATGCCGCCGGGTTTGGCGGTTACATTTCGTGACGAGCATTTGAAAGATACGTTTGAAGATTTCGTAAGGGACTTCACCGGCCTTGCCGGAAAGGGTGGAGTAATGAATTTCTGGCAAGTCAAAGCTTGGGCCTAAGCGGGCACTCTGCCGGAATCCGTCCCATTTGTGGTAGCAGGCTTGGACAAAGTAATCGAGCAGCAACCCGACGGTCATTTTGGTTCCTCTATCCACGTAGTCCTCGGTTTGTCCGGTCACCATTTGGACTTCTTCCGGTGTTAACACTTGTTTGAAAACGGCTAAAAATGGGGTATATTTATTCATGAGGTCGCCTCATTTCGGTTTGGTTTGGTCGTACTTACCATTACCCGAAATGGCGGCCTTTTTCGTCCCTTTTTTTGGGAAATCAACACGCCTACCCATAATACAACATTTTGCTCCTAAAGGCGGCCATAATCCGGATTTGTTGTATGGATGCAGCATTTCTCTTCCTATAGTTACTTGCACATTCCCGCGGATACTGCCTGTTAAGATTCTTTTAAGGAATGGCCCTTACGTGCTCTGCCACATTATGCTGTGGGACAAATACTTTTATGATGAGGCCTTTGTCAAAGTGAAGGAAGGCCAGCCGCTGACGGCAGTTCATCAGGACTTTAATGAATTCAATGCCAATGCGGTTCTATACGCCAGGACAGTGACCAAGCAGGAAGCGATCGGGCAATTCGTATTGGAGACGGCAATAAATTCAGCATTCGCGAACACCTGAGAGATTTCATTCCACACGACAAGCATCATAAGCAGCAAATCGAGAAGTATGTTTTATCAGTTATAGCCATTCAATTTAAACAGCTGCAGCCCCAATCCTCCATGTCACCGGAAGGCTGGGGCCGCAGCTGTGTATGACTCTCTTTTCGCCGAAACTAAGCTTAATCTTGATTCCTGATCACAATATCGAACTTCTCATGATACGGATGCATGAATAATTCATACTGAATTCTGCGCTGTTCGTGGGATTTCATTAAATACTGAAGATCCGCCCCCCGCTCAGCCACATCACGGAATCCCCTCCGCCTCAGCTCGGTCTCCCCATCCGTATATAAGTAGACTTTGAGATCATACAGACTTGGGTCCGTAAAAGCAACGCTCATGCCTTCTACAATATTAATCTTGTTGTCAGAAGATAACAGCGTACTCTTGCTATAATGCGTACCGATGGTATACAGATCCAAGCCGTCCCGCAGCATACGGATGTCTCTCTCCAAAGCAGCTACGTTATGGGCAGCAGGGTGACAGGCAGTCATTTTATCACGATATGGTTCATTGTTATATTCGTAGTCAATCCTTGCGTACCGCCTAAGATCAGAACCGATAATGTAAGGGTCAGTATTCAGAACATTCACATTCTCTTGCCCCACAAGACTGATCAGATGATGGGCAAACGTCGTCTTTCCCGATGCCCCGTGACCCGAAATCCCCACGATCACTCTCTCTGCCTGACCGTTAATCCACCCGGCTATTCTATGCAATTCCTGATTCATAGCTTCCTCCGCATGTCCTCTATTAGAAGTATCCAATATCCTATACTATCACAAAAGGCGGACCCGGATCGGCTGTATAACGATGTTGACGCTCAATTCATCGGTATTCAAGTATTCGTCTGCTCCGACAGCAGCAGCCTATTGCCCGTCAAGGTACTTCTCCACCTCAAGGGAAGCCAGCAATAATGGCGCAACACCCATTGGCGCATCAGAGACTATCGCCTCAGAAATGTAGTAATCATAGGAACCGTTCCGGTCCTTGCTGAGTCCTGCCCCGTGGCAGATCTGATGCAGATGAACGCCCTGTTCATCTTCGGTAACCAGATGCGTGAGGATTCCCCCGTAGCCTTTCAGCATCGCTTCCTTGAACGAAGGCTCCAGATAACGCAGCCGCAGGGCTTTGGCCATCGCATAGACGAACATGCAGGAGCCGGTGGCTTCGAGGTAATTGCCTTTACGCCCTGCCTGATCAAGCACCTGATACCACAGGCCGGTCTCCTGGTCCTGCACCTCAAGCAGTGCACCGCACATCCGCTGGAAAATACCGATGATCGTTCCCCGCTGCGGATGGGTGACCGGGAAATGCTCCAGGCAGTCCACGGCGGCCATGGCGTACCAGCCCATCGCCCGGCTCCAGAAGTGGGAAGAGAGGCCGGTGGACGAGTCCGCCCATTCCTGCTCTTTGGATTCATCCCAGCCGTGATAGAGCAGGCCGGTCCGCGGGTCACGGGTCCGGCGCTCAATCAATAGCAGCTGACGGGCAGCTTCATCTATCAGCTCGGGACGTTGAAATACGGCACCGTATTCGGCAAGAAACGGCGAAGCCATATATAATCCGTCCAGCCACATCTGGAAAGGATACACCTTCTTATGCCAGAATCCCCCTTCTGAAGTTCGGGGTTGCCCAATAAGCTGTGCCGCCAGCAGATGAGCCGCTTCAGCGTAACGCGCTTCCCCGGTCTGCCGGTACAGGTAGAAGAGATTCTTGCCCTGGTTGATCTGATCCAGGTTATATTCCTCCAGCGAATAGGTGCGGATCGAGCCGTCCTCCCCGATGAAGCTATCCATATGCCGCTGCATGAAGGAGAGATATTCGGACTCCCCATGCTGCACACCGGCGCGGGCTACTGCCATCAGCAGCATACCGGGCACATAGGCCCAGCGCTCCATGACATACTCATGTTCCCCGTGTTCATTGCATTGACTGATGAAGGTATCCGCGATTCTGCGGGACAAACCTGACGTTGTTGTTTCTGTGATAGACATCATTATTCCTCCTGTCGCTTATGTTCCAAGCCTAAGTCTGAGCTCATTCACCGGCAAGCTGCTTCCGCAGCCAGGCATATGCCGGCTCCCCGTGTATTTCATGCCCTCCAACAAAAAAATCCGCCTCCACCTGTCCGCCATGCCCTGCTGCGTTATAGATCGCCTCCAGCCGGTCCAGGGCTTGCTTCGCGCCAGCCGGACCAAACAAAGGATCGGTATCTCCCGACTCCAGGAACAGGCCGCGCGGGGCAATCAAACCAAGCAAATCCGGCATTTCTGCTTCCAGCAGAATGCCCGGAATATAATTGTCCAGACAATGATTCCGGGTAAGGATGCTGTCCGCAAACGTATTGGCATACCCGCTGACGACCGCACAGCTGATCCGCTGATCCAGTGCAGCCGTGAAGCCAGCCACCAGCCCGCCGCCGGAAATACCCATAATGCCTAATCGTTCACCGTTAACCTCTTCCCGCGTCAGCAGATAGTCGAGCGCCCGCATACTTTCATAGATCCGGTAGCCTGCCATCGTCTGCCCCGCCATCAATAGTGCAGAGGATAGGCGGAAGCAGGAATTGCGCCCGGGCTCACCGCTCTCCAGATCCTCTGCCAGCCGTCTGTCTCCGAAGCCGAGCACCTCGGGCGCTGCGACCACGAAGCCCTGCTTCACCAGTGAGACGGCAAAATCCTTATGCAGCCCCGGGTCACCCTGCCGCTGCGAGCCGTCCGGATTGAGGCCGGTAATCTCACGGCTGCCGTAGCCGTGCCCATGAATAGCCAGAACAGCCGGGCAGGGAGAAGATAACGGCTGCCCCGGAATCAGAAGATACATAGCCATTCTAAGTCCTTCATAAGTGGTAATCTCCACACGCTCACGTATATATCCGTTACAGGCTACCCGCTCAAGCAGCACAGGTGCAAGCGCTGCCCGTTCCTCCGGAAAGCCGCCAAGCCGTCCGGTAAAGCTTGCAGTAAGCTTTGCCCGCCACTCCCCGTGTGGAATGTCCTCACGGAAGGCAGCGTCCTGCGCTGCGGAAGCGGTCAATTGCTTCATATATTGTTCCAATGATTCCATCAGGGTTCCTCCTGGTTCTTAATAGCCTTCAGGATGCCAGCCGTCCAGAACGGTCAGAACCCGGTACTCCGCAGCTTCCTCTGTAGTTAACTGGCGCGACCATGCAGCGCGGCTCTCAGGACAGGCCCCTGGCCCGCTGCTGCCGTATTCTTCATAACGGCTGGTCTGCTCCCTGTCCGGCTGCCCCCAGTTATGCCAGCCTTCGCCGGTCACTGAACCGTCCATGACCGTGCGGATGAAAGCTACATGCGCATAAGGACGCCAAGGACGCCCGAGATACACCTCACTGACATCTTCGCCGCCGGTAATCCAGCAATTCAGGAACACATAGCCGAATGCTGCTTCCTCCGGTGTTGAAGCGGCTGTAATATAACCTCTGGACCGCTTATTATGCAGATGGCAGCCCTCAAACAACGCCGTGGCGGCTCCAAAAATATAATCGACATCGCCTTCAATATAGCAGTCGTTGTAGTATTGCTTGCCCTGCCCTGTATAGAGTGTATCCTGGTCACCCAGTAGACGAACGCGCCGGAACACCGCCTGTCCGGCATCAACGAAAGCTGCCACCGCCTGTCCGGTTCCCGGACCGGAAGCGTTCCGGATGGTCAGATTCTCGGCTGTGAAGCCTTCCGCGAACACATTCAGGGTGCCGCTGCGGAAGGTACCGAGCGGTTCACCGTCCGCTCCCAGAGTGTGGGCATTATCATTCCAGGTAATCACGGTGGAATGCGGGTCCTCCCCCAGCAGCAGAATGGGCGGGGCTTCGCGGACGATTGTAATCTTTTCCTCATAAATGCCGGGCTTGATCCGGATGGTTACGGCCTGCTTCTGCTGCGGCGGAATGGAATCCAGCGCCTCCTGCAGACTGCTATATCCTTCTCCGGGACTCTTCGATACTGTAATTAACATGTGCGGCTCCTTTCATGGCGACCTCTATTTATTCTATAATAACCGTAACGGTTCATATGAGAAGAGGAGATTTATGACCAGCGTGACTAGCCCTAATCCGAAATATCATATAGAAGAAGGACGGTTCAGCATTCAGCATATGAAGCGCAAAGGCATCACTGCGATGCCGCGCCCCCACAGCCATGAACTCACCGAGCTGTACTATCTGACAGAAGGTGAGCGCGTATACTTTGTGGATGACCGGGTCGTTACGGTTCACAAGGGCGAGCTGATTCTGATTCCCGGCCGGGAGCTGCATGCTACTGCAAGCTCCGAAATGGCCGAATTTGAACGGATTCTGATCAATTACGATCCTGATCTGCTGCCCCTTGTGCTGCAAGGTGAAGCCTTGTGGTTTCAGAACCACCGCTACCGTCTGTTCAGGCTGACCCTGCGCGAACAGAATGAGGCGGAGACACTGCTGAACCGTATTTTGGAGGAAGCACGTATCCAGCGGCCTTTGTATGAAGCCTCCATCGTGGCGATATTCACCGAGCTGATGATTCTGCTCCAGCGCTCGGAGAGTACGACACAGGCCGGCGGGACGAAGCACCCGCTGCATCATCTGGTAACCGATGTCGCCACTTACATCCGGGGCCATCACCGCGAAGCGCTTACGCTGGAAGAGACTGCCGGACACTTCTTCATCAGCCCGTCTTACCTGAGCCGCGTCTTTCACCGCCTGACCGGGTTTCATTTCCGTGAATACATTGTTCATGTCAGAGTCCGTGAGGCCCAGCGCCTGCTGGCCGGAACCTCCGTGAAGATTCAGGAGATCGCTTCCACAGTCGGCTTCGAGCATCTGTCCCACTTCAATAAAACTTTCAAAAGATCAACTGGGCTGACTCCGCTCCAATACCGCAAGGCATCCAGGTCGCGGGCGTCGTCCAAGTCTGATTGAAGGATAGAAGAATAGCGCGCCTCTCCCGGACATTAGCCTGAGCTCTCCGTGATCACGAGTTCTCCGGACCGGATGAGCTCTACATGGCTGCATTTATGCATCTTCACGGGCTGTGCTTCCTCTGTCCCTAGCCGGATCCGGTCCAGCTTCAGATTGCTGGCGTACCGCAGAACCATTCCCCGCTTGCTTATGGCGCTGAAATTCTCCACCGTCAGCTCAGCAAGCGGCATCTCCGGCAATCCGTTCACCAGCAGCGCAGTTGCCGCACCATGGCAGGTGATATTCCGGAGTGTGATATTCCGGAACTGCGGAGTCTCCTCCGTAACGGGGAAGGACTGCTCATCGTAGCCTTCAGAGCCCTCAACTCCCGCATAGAACATATGGAAAGAAACCGCCTCATGGATAATGCCTGTCATCCGGATATTCTCCATCCGGATATCCTGTACTACGCCGCCTCTTCCCCGGGCGCTTTTAAAGCGCAGCCCGATGTCCGTGCCGATGAACAGGCAATCGCTGACTCTGACCGCATGCACTCCGCCCGACATTTCACTGCCGATCACCACTCCGCCATGTCCGTGATATACCGTACAATGCCGGATGGTAATATACTGGCAGGGCATCCCGGCTCTGCGGCCTTCCTCATCTTTGCCCGACTTCAGGCAGATGGCATCATCTCCTACATCGAACCGGCAATGCTCCACAAGGGCATGTGTGCAGGACTCCAGATCCAGCCCGTCCCCATTCTGTGAGTACCATGGATTACGCACCTGGATGTGCCTGACGGTAACCTGCTCACAGCCCATAGGATGAAGGCACCAGGCAGGTGAATTCTGGAAGGTGGCTCCTTCCAGCAGCACCCGCCGGCAGTTCCGCAGGCTTAGCAGTGCAGGACGCAGATAGGCCCGGGCAGGCAGATAAGCTTCCATTTCAGTCTGCCCTTCCTCCAGAAGCCGCCGGTAGTAGGCTTCTCCCTCCAATGCTTCCCGGGAAGGCCACCACATCTCATTCGGCTCATCCAGCACTCCCCCGGAGGCAATCAGGCTCTGCCACTGGAGTTCCGTCATCTTGAAGCGTTTCACCGGGCGCCAGGCCTCGCCGCTTCCATCGAATATCCCTTCGCCGGTAATGGCTACATCACTGAGAGCTTCCCCATCCAGCGGAGCCTGACAGCGCCAGCCAGCATTCCCCTCATAATGGGAGAAGAGCAGCGGATTCAGCGCGAAGTCCGGCTCGAAACATACGAGTGCCCCGCGCTCGGCATGCAGATTAATCCGGCTGTGCAGCGTCAGCGGTCCCGTACGCCATATTCCCGGCGGGATGATGACCGTTCCGCCTCCTGCAGCTGCGCAGGCATCAAGCGTATTCTGTATGGCAGAAGTGCACAGCAGCTCTCCTTCTGCTGCGCCATAATCTGTAATCCTGAACGTCCGCTCCGGAATTCGCGGCAGTTCAGGTACAGGATAATGATTGGAATCCTGTAGGCTGTTCATAGGCTACCTCCTTCCCGTCTATTCAATTTCTTCATAGCTGAACCAGTCGAAATCGGCATAATTGGTGCTTGGCGCCCCCTGAGAACTGGCATACATGCCAATGTACGCCCCTGTGAATCCTCCGGCCAAGTCCGTGCTGAGTACTCTTCCGTCAGCACGTTCATGTAATGCCGTCCATGAGCCGAATTCGTCGGCTCTATAATAGAATCTGTAGTCCTGTCCTCTGGCCTCTGCCTTAAGCTGCACCTTGTCCTGCGGATAAGGCGCCGATGCCAGCAGCCGCTCGTCCCCTCTGCTGCGCACAATCAGCTGCAGCACCTGCTTCCCGTCCTCCAGCTTCAATTCATAGCGGAAGTGGTTGTCCGCATTCTGAATCAGGATAAGTCCGGCGGTTTCACCTGGTGCCCCCGGTTTGAAGACCATTTCAGCTGCCGCTCTGAAGCTTAAGTGCTGCTGGCGTCTTCCAATAAAAGACGGATTGCTGATCTCTGTCAGCTGCTCTGGCTTGAGCTGCAGCCGCAGGTGTCCCGGGCGTTCGGTGAGGCTCCAGAATTCCCCGCGCGGTGTCCGCAGGAAGTTCCAGATCAGGCTGAGCTCTGCGGACTCAAAATCATCACGTACAGGCAGCTGCGGCCACTTCGTTTCCGGCAGATCAGGCGCTGCCGCTTCCAGCTCCAGCACGCCTTTGCCCGGATTCACTACAGGCCATTCATTCTCCCATTTCACCGGGGTCAGGAACGTTTCACGCCCCAGGTTGCGGTAATATCCGCCGCAGGTCCGGGAAGCAAGACAGAACATCCACCAGTCTCCATGCTGCGTCTCCACCAGTTCGCCATGGCCGACATTCACGATTGGATATTCTCTGCCGAGATGACGGTGGGTCAGAATAGGATTCGCTTTATGGCCTTCATAAGGGCCGGTCACCTTCCGGCTTCTGGCAATCGTGATGGCATGGGTATGGCCGGTGCCGCCTTCGGCAATCAGCACATAATACCAGCCGCCGATTTTGTAGACATGGGGTCCCTCTTGCGCATGCCCCACCTTAAGGGCACCTTGCCAGATGCTGAGCTTCGGACCTATGAGTCTGCCTTGTTCCAGGTCAATCTCCTGCAGCCAAATGTCCATATGCTTCGGATAATCCTGGCCTTCGGGAGGAACACGGTTGCCGGTGTAATATACCTTGCCGTCTTCATCGAAGAACAGGGAGGAATCGATACCCGGTGCATCCTCCAGCCAGACCGGATCTGACCAGTCTCCGGCCGGATCGGTGGCAGTCACATAGAAATTATGCTGATCCTTATTATTGTCCACGTAGGTTGTAATCATATAGAAGAGACCTTGATGATAACGGATAGTAGGGGCCCAAATGCCCATCGACGGAATCGTGTGGTCCAGATTAAGCTGGGACGGACGGTCGAGCACATGGCCAAGCTGGCGCCAGTTCACCAGGTCCTTGCTGTGGAAGATAGGAACACCGGGGAAAAATTCAAAACTCGACGTGACAAGATAATAGTCCTCACCTACGCGGATAGCGGAAGGGTCAGGGTAAAAGCCCGGCAGCACCGGATTGCGGAATGTTCTCAATACAGAAATCCTCCTTCAAACGAGCGAAATGTAAGCATAACCAATTATAGTTCGTATAAGTTCAACTTTCTTGCTCTTTCTATGCTCTTTTTCCCGTTTTTTATACTTTCATGCTATTTGGCTCCATCTCCCATCTTGTCAATGAATAGCTTGTCCCCCTAGAATAGGTGTAGTAGGATTTACATAAAGGGGCGATCATCTTGGGAAAGAGAAAGAAACTGTATACCCGCTTTTTTATGAGCCTGACCCTGATCTCTGTCTGCTGCATTCTGGTACTGGCTATGGTGATCTTCTACTGGTACCGGAACATATCGATTGATAATGTCGACAAGGCTAACCAGAATGTGCTGCTAAATACTGAAACCGTATTCACGAACTATAAGGAAATTGTTCAGAACTATACGATGGACTTCTATGCCAACCCGAACATCAGTGCCCTGATGCGGAGCGGAGAGACGGACTGGAGTGACCAGCTCTACAGTGTCTTAAGCCAGATTCGCGGTGCGCTGGTCGTTAACCAGTATCTGGAGAACGCCTATATCTTCGGGGAGAAGGAACCTTCTGTCATCTATGAGAACATGCCGCTAAGCCCGGAAGCCAAGCTGGAGCTGGCCCGGAGGATGCGGAGCAGCCGTATTATTGAATCTCCCTTTGTGTGGCAAACCACCCAGAACAACGGCACGCCTGTCACCCTGCTGACCGTCTTCTATAACGACCGGGCCTTTGCAGACAGCGAATATTACGGCGCAGTTGCGCTGACCGTCAATCTCGCCAAGCTCCAGAACAATTTGTTCACTCAAAAAGAAGGCGGAACTACACGTTATGCCGTCATTGACCAGAATGGCGAAATTCTCATGCACAGCACACTCTCCGGCAGCACCTTACATCCGGAGATGCTGAAGCAGGTCGCTGCCTCCACCTCTGGAAGTGGCTCCTTCGTCTATAAGGGCAACGGAGACAAGCAGCTGATTACTTATGTGTATTCCGCGCAGGATAAGCTGTGGTTTGTATCAGAGATGTACTATAAAGACAGCATCCGTGAGCTTGCAAATGCCCGCAATCTGATGATTGGTCTCTGCCTGGCTCTAATACTGGCTGCTGCTGTAACTGCCAACCTGATTTCCCGGCAGATCTATAAACCGATCGGCAGGCTGTTTGGCAGCATCGCTAATATCTCCGGCAATGAAGAAGCCTTGAAGGCCGGCAGTGACCTGGATACCGTGAATCTGGAGCTGGAATCTATAGGTGTGAAGCTGGCTCAGCTCAAGAAGGAGAGCGACGGCAGTGCCCTGATGCGCTGGCTGCTCTCCCCGCGCGGTGCGGCAGACCCTTCCGGCGGCCTCCCGATGATGGGCATCGGCGCAACGGAAGGTGCTTATTGTGTCTGTGTACTGGCCGTGCTGGAACCGGGACAGACCGGGAATGCCCCGGAACCTGTCCAGGAAGTCATTCACCGGATTCAAACTGCATTCTCGGAGCTGGCCGAGGTTCAAATCTTCCGCCCCCATCAAGGGTCGGCCGTCCTTATTCTGAGTGAGCTCTATAGCGGAAGCTTCGGGGATTATGCCCATTACCGCAGTACATGGGAGGAGCTCGCTGCAATATACCTTAAGTCCGGCGGCCGCTGCGCGTTCGGCATCAGCGGGCTGGAAAGTGATCTGGGCCTGCTGAAGTCCAAATACGCTGAAGCAGCAGACTGCATGCAATATCTTAAATTCCATGCACAGCAGAATATCATATTCGCCGACGATACCGTCCATCTGAACAGCAGCCCGGTTCCAGACAGTGCGCTTGAGCCGGTACTGCAGGCGGTAAAACAGCCGGAGCTGGCCAGCCACATCCCGCAGGCTGTGGAAAGACTGCTGGCGGTAGCCTGCAGCTACCGTGCAGAGTCTGCTACCGTTGCTGTATCAAGGCTTGCCTTTGAGCTGAACCGTACGGCAGATCTGAGCAGCGGGGGCAACCGCCATTCCGGCTTTCTGGATGATTATCAGCAGGTGTGGCGGATTCAGAGCTATGACAAGCTGCGCGAGTGGATTGAACACAGCTGCAGCGCAGCCGTGGGACGGATTGCCAGCATGAGTGCGGTGCAGACCCGCAGCATTGCCGCCGAGGCTGCCGCTTATATTAGGGAGCATTATAACGACCCCGCCCTGTCGCTTAATGCGCTGGCCGAGAAGCTGTCGGTCAGCCCTGCCTACCTCAGCAGGCTGATTGCCGAAGAGGTGGACAGCAGCTTCCCGGACTTCGTCAACCAGCTGCGGCTGGAGCAGGCAGAACTGCTGCTGGTCACGGATCTTACGCTCGATATCCGCGAGATTGCCCGCCGGGTCGGATATAACAGCAGCACTTATTTTACAACCCAGTTCAAAAAGCGTTATGGCGTCACACCGTCCAAATGGAGAATGAATCACATTCTGCAGTCGCAGGAGTAGTGGGGGCTGGAGGGGAACGGACAGGGACGGATAGGGGGAAATGGAAACAGCGGCAGCCAAGGACGGATGAGGTCCTGGAATGCCGCTGGTTTGTTGAGCTAAGTTTTTTACTCCTTATGAATAAGGTTTACTCCCCCTAAGGGAATTTAAACCCGCCTAATCCATATGTACTATTAATTTGTTTAATATAATCTTCTTTATCAAAGTGAAACGTTTTTGAGTTATTAATTAACTGTTCTCTGCCGTCAATGAAAGTCCAAGTTACAATGTCTTTATTCATTTCAATAAATGAATATACCGCCCCACACCCCAGATCAGCACATGCAGGGCATATATATATTGAATTCTTTCCATTGGGGAAATCTGGCTGACTCAATAATATCAACCTTGAAATGTGTTTTAGCTGAAAATCCTCACTGCCCCACCCTAAGCATGATACAAAATCATAATGCTTAGCATAACTATCATATAAGGATTGTCCGTCAACTATAAAATCCGCAAAACGTATGGGTCCCGGATAACCATCCCTTAGACGCATTTTAAATTCAATTTTCGATTTTTTAATTATCCTCACCTCTTAATGATAAGTGCTCACCGAATCAATCTGATTTTATCAATAGTTCATTCAAAATTTGTGTTACCTCTGCATATCCGACGATCCTAGTGCCCTCCTGTATAAGAGTACCCATTAATTATTGCGGTCTAGGTCCAGCTTTAAGCCATAACACGTCATATCCCATATTCTCGAGTATTTCTAACCCATCACTGAACTCAATTCTGTTTGATCCACTCCACCCATTTTCCAGACCATACACTATAAACTGCTTCACTACTCCCGGGTAATTTAAGTTAAAATCTTCAATATCATCCGAGTCCGTCTTCTTTAAGCGAACACCAACTAGCAGAGGACTTCCTGAGATTGGGTCATCCCATGTACAAAATCGGAAAGAGCATGCCACATTCTTCTGTCCTTTTAATGATACAGAAAGATTGATTTCGCTTACGCCTTGGTGGTACTTTTGGTTAATCACATAAACGTAATTTTTATCTTGAACCTTGATTTCCCTAGTTTTTTTCTTCATATATTCATCACCTATTGGAAATTCTCCGTTTGCAACATATTCTTCTTATCCAAACTCCAAATCATTCTTAGCCAGATCCAAAGCTGTGTTCTTGATCAAATTTTCTATTACAAACACTTCAGTTATGTGAGTCTTCTTCCTACTTTCCTCTTACAGCATCTATAATAGCTCTCTTCACATCATCACGGATTAAATGTATAAATTTAATAGACAAATCCAATTTTTCTAGAGTTGTATCATTGTATAGCTGCTTTTCACCAAGTGAATTAAGCTCGCCAACCAGTTCGTCACCTAAGGATGGGAGCCCGCTCCGAACCTCTATTATGGAGAAATCATGGTCTTCAGTCTCTACAGCAAAAAACCCTAAACGCCGATACTCTGTATGCACACGACCTCTCATTATTTTGCTCCCTTCAAATTAAAACAATTGAAATTATTTATCTTTTTCTATGCGGAAAAGGATTATTTCCCTATGAACGGTTGTGGATTTTGCCCAAATCTGTTGGCTTATCCTAACTAACTCTCTTACCTTTTACACGGTACAGCTCTGTAAAGACTTAAATGTTGTACATATGAGACAATTTCATAATTCAAATCCGAGCATAGTTACACGTACAAAATCGTTATTATTAAGAATAAATATTCGGAGATCACTCTATTTCCAGTGCTAGCGATCATCAAGAAAAGCGGTTAATACGGAATTCTCCTGGTGAAAAATGTTTATGAAATTGTCTCTTTTATGCAGGATTTTCGCGCCAGCCCCATGCTTTCTTCCTCAAGTCTATCATTTAACTTTTCAATCCACCATTTCATTCTCCACAGCTTCGCCTCTACTATAACGTCAGAAATAAATTAATGAAAACCACATTGGCAAATTGCCTAGTAAGGTTTGCGGTTTGTGGTTTAAAGTAACCAGCTACCTGTATGCATTAGACTTAACTGCACTTTGTACAACTAAATCGTCTGATTTCCCACCAATTCTCCGTTTAGTTGTATTTCGTACAATTAAACGGGCACTTGTTAATAGTTTTCACTCGTTCCAGCAAATTTAGTTGTACAGAATACAGTTATACGATGCAAGCCTACCTTTTCGCTGGTTTTAATTGTACAGAATACAACTATCTCTGAATTTTCAGTTGGAACGCTGAATACATAAATTGCTGCATTGAACGAACTCACTTCTTTTGCTCTAAAGTTGTACTTGTCCCCCAAATCCAAAACTCCCTTCCCATTCACAACGCCATTTCCCCGCTTGTATCAGGCATTTAACCATCCCAATACAGAAAACTTCTGCTTTTTCTGTTTTTTTAAGCCCGCTCATTCCGCATTTTTTAACTTTTTCCCGTTTATTATGATAGCGTTTACATTCTGCGCCGGATTATGATTTGCCTTGTAAAGCGTTCTCCTGAATCACGGGATGAAATGATAACGCTAGCATAAAGGAGTGGACTGTATATGACGCAAGAGGCAACACCCGGCACCCCGGGACAGCTTGTCCCGGCAACGCGGACTGTCAGCGCCCGGCGCTTCCGCAAATCCCTAAAGAAGGACAGCTCGCTGTATCTGCTGGCCCTGCCGGGCATCATCATTCTGATTTTATTTGCGTACCTGCCGATGAGCGGACTGATTCTCGTCTTCAAAAACTACAACTTTAACGACGGGATTTTCGGCAGCCCGTGGGCGGGCTTTTCCAACTTCGAGTTTTTCTTCTCCAGTATGGAGGATGCCCTGAGGGCGACCCGCAACACAGTTATGCTGAATGCGCTGTACATGCTGACCGGCACTTTTTTCTCGGTGGCTATCGCCATTATATTGAATGAGCTGCGCAGCAAGTGGTTTATCAAAATCACCCAGAGTGTCATGTTCTTCCCGTATTTCATCTCCTGGATCATTATCGGAGCCATCCTGTTCTCCCTGCTCGACTATGACAAAGGGATTCTCAACCAGCTGCTGCAATCGCTTGGCCTGTCGCAAATGGACTGGTATTCTAGCCCGTGGCTGTTCGTAGTGATCCTGGTGCTGGCGAATATCTGGAAAAGTGCCGGCTACGGTGCGATCATCTACTATGCGGTGTTACAGGGAGTGGACACCTCCTATTATGAAGCGGCCCGGATCGACGGTGCCTCCCGCTGGCAGATTATCACCAAAATCACGATACCCATGCTGATTCCTTCAATCATCCTGATGACACTGCTCGGAATCGGAGGCATGCTGAAGGGCGATCTGAGTATGATCATGGGCGTAACGTTCCTTAATCCGCTGCTGCTGCCCACTACCGATATTATCGACGTCTATGTATACCGCACGGCCATCCGTTCCGGTGAATTCGGCTTCGCTTCCGCCATTACGCTCTATCAATCCGTCTTTGGATTCATTCTGGTGCTGGTAGCCAACAAGCTGGCCGGCTGGTATGACAAAGACAGCAAACTATTCTAGGAGACCGATACGATGCAAACTACTGAAAACAAAGGGCTGGTTATTTTCTTCTATGTCTGTATTGCGGTATTCTCGGTCATTTGCCTGGTGCCGTTCGTGCTGGCGGTATCCGGTTCTCTATCTACAGAGTCGAGAATTGCTGCGGAGGGCTATTCCTTCTGGCCCCGGGGGTTCACGTTCGAAACCTATCAATTCTTGTTTGGCTCCAAAGCAGAGCAGATTCTGCGGGCCTACTCCATGTCGCTGGTCGTAACAGTACTGGGCACGCTGACCGCTGTACTGGTGACAACTGCTTATGCCTACGTCATCTCCGTCCGGAATTTCCGGCTGAAGAACTTTTTCGCCTTCTTTGCCTACTTCACGATGCTGTTCAGCGGCGGCACACTGCCGTGGTATCTGCTGAGCACCAAATACTATCACCTTGGCGATACGCTGCTCGGCCTGTTCATTCCCTATGTGCTAAGTGTGTTCCTGATGTTCCTTATGGCCAACTACTTCCGCAGCATCCCGCATGAGATTGTCGAGTCGGCACAGATCGACGGGGCAGGCCATCTGCGGATTTTCTTCAGTATTATGATTCCGCTCGGCCGGGTCGGACTGGTGACGATTTCACTCTTTTATGCGCTCCAGTTCTGGAATGACTTCTATCTGCCGCTGATGCTGGTTAACAATCAGGATCTCTATACGATCCAATACCTGATGTACAACATGATGGCGAACATTCAGTTCCTGGCCTCCGGCAATGCCGCACAGGTGGGAGGTGCAATTATTGCCCCGCCGCTGGAGACTGCGAAGATGGCGATGACCTGTCTGACCGTTCTGCCGATCGCTATTTTGTATCCTTTTCTCCAGGGATTCTTCGTTAAAGGTATTATCGTGGGTTCGGTGAAAGGCTGATCCTCCGGACACATTGACCTAATATTGGTTGCATCAGGTGTGTGCTCCCGTGCTCCGACATGTTGTACAATAAGCTTACGGGAGCACCGCCTTGGCAATATAAGCCTCACAGATTAATTCTAATTCAGGAGGGTGTTCATCATGACAAAGAAAAAAGGCTGGTTAAGTTTGCTCCTGGCAACTGTATTCCTGGTAAGCGGCTGTTCGCAGGGCAATAATGAAAGCGCTAACCCTGGTAATACGGACAGCAACAGCAATGGAGGCTCAGCACCGGCAACGGCGGCGGGCAGCGGGACTGAAGGCACGGCTCTGGCGCCGGCCAAGCTGAAGATCGTACTGTACGGGGACGAGTCGAACCGGATGAAGGAGCTGGCCAAGACGGAGTTCTATGATGTGATCAAAAAAGAAATCAATGCCGAGGTTGAATTTCAGTTCCTGCCCTGGACGGAATACGGCGGCGGCAAAACGGACCTGATGCTGTCGACCGGTGAAGATTTCGCGACCTATACGGATGCCAACTATATGGTGAAATCTGTCGCCAAAGGACTCTACACCGACCTCACTCCCTATATCTCTGCAGCAGCAGCGGATTTGAGTGCGGCAGTGGACGAGGCATCCTTCCGGGCCTTCCAGCTAGAGGAGAAACAATATGCGGTACCTGTAGGCAACAAACCGAATTCCGCTGAATTTTACAGTGTGCTGGTCCGGCAGGATCTGCTGGAGGAAGCAGGAATGACACAGGTCTCCTCTCTTGCGGAGCTTGAGCAATTCTATGATAAAGTCCATGCGCTTCACCCCGAGCTGATCGGATATGCCAACACGGACGCCCGCAGAATGCTGCAATATGACTTCACCGACAAGAATCTGTACTGGCAAAATGATTTCATCGCCCTCGATGAGTCTGCCAAGGATGATCAGATTATCAGCTGGTTCGAATCCCCAGAATTCAAGACCTATGCCGGTCTGATGCACGGGTGGTACGAGAAAGGGATCATTCCGAAATACGCCGCAACGAATGTGCCTCAGTTGCAGTCTGACTGGAACTCCGGCAAAGCAATGTTCTGGGCAGGAACCGCAGCACGTCCGTTCGAAGGCGCAGCTACCATCTCGCAGGCAGTGCCTGAAGCCAAGCTGGTTAATTATTTCCTGGGCACCGGCCGTCCAAAAATCAGCAGAGGCACCTACAGTACCGCCTTCTTCGTCTCTGCCGCAGCCAAGGACCCTGAGCGTTATGTCATGTTCTTCAACCTGCTGCAAAAAAAACAGGAGCTGTACGACCTGTTCGCCTATGGTATTGAAGGCACCGATTATACGCTGGATGCTAACGGCCGTCTGACCAAAATCAATACCGATTCACTGATTCCCGATTGGCTGCTGATGAACAAAAACTTCATGCGCTTTGACAACACCGTACCGGATGATTTCATTGCCGATTACAAAGCATGGGATGACGGAGCAATTATCTCCAAAGGCGCAGGCTTCAACTTCGACAATACTCCGGTCAAGAATGAAGAAACCAAGCTGAACGGCGTATTCACCGAATACCTGGCCCCAATCGGCAGCGGTTTCAGTGATTATGATTCTGCTTTCCCTAAGGCCCTTGAGCGGTTAAAAGCGGCCGGTATCGACAAATACATCGCCGAATACCAGAAGCAGTTCTCTGAATGGTATGCGAAGCAGCAATAGAATTCAGCCGCAGCTGCACAGCGGTGTGACGATGACAGCCTTCATATGAACTTACCGGCAGCGCGCCCTCCTTATTAGGAGAGGCGCGTTTGTTTGGCGAATTATTATAGCCGGTGCAGCTTGCGGTATCTGGATGGGGTTAAACCAAGCTTCGCGCTGAACACGCGGCTCAGGTAGAAGCCATTCTCATAACCGCACTGCTGGGCGATGATTTCAATGGACTGTGTGGAATCTTCAAGCAGCAGGCAGGCTTTTTGGAGCCTGATTCCGGTCACAAATTCTGAAGGTGTCGCCTGATAAGCTGCCCGGAACCGCCGTGTTAACTGCACCGGTGTGATACTAAGCGTGGCCGCCAGCTCCTGCATCGTCATAGGGGTGCAGGCATGCTCAAGCAACCATTGCCTGGCCTTCTGCATATCCTGATCGGAACTCTCCCCTTCGGATTGCACTTCCTCCGCCGCAAAGCTGCGCTCGATATCAAGGAGTCTCCACAAATCCTCCAGCATATGCTTCATTCGTCCAAAGCCCGGCTCCTCCTGAATGCTTCTTCCGATGTTCCTCATATAACGGTAAGTCGACAGCAGACGCTCCACATCCCTGACCGTCCACCTTCCGCCTAGCGTTGCGGCTGCTTCTTCAAGCCCCGGCTTCTCCTCCCATTCGAACTGGATGAAATGAAAGGTTAAAGTTGTCACCGTTCTCCGGTAAAAGGCCGTACCCGGAGGACATACGATGATATCCCCCCATCCGGCCTCTCCCTCATGATCTCCGAACCGGTAGGCGAATTGTCCTTGTTCAACCGCAAAAATCGTCCACACGGGATAGGTATCATGCTCCAGCAGGAACTGCTTTTTCTGCTCCCAATAGAGATAGGCTACTGGATGAACTGACCAATTATTTCGCATGCACAGCTCTCCCTCCAAGCAATAACGAAATGAAATAAAGTATATACTCTCAGAAATTATATGCATGTTATTTGATGATATATTATTTTATCATGAAACTACGGATATATTACCATAAGTCAGAGGAGAGGTTCAATAATGCGCAAAGAAACGGTCCAAACGGATGTCACCGTTATAGGCGGAGGTCTGGCGGGAGTATGTGCGGCGATTGCAGCGGCCCGTCTAGGGCAGAGTGTCTCACTGGTCAATAACCGTCCAGTACTTGGCGGCAACTCCAGCAGTGAAGTGCGGGTATGGGTGTGCGGCGCCACCTCGCATGGCATTCACCGGTATGCCCGGGAGACGGGGATTATGGGGGAACTATTTGTAGAGAACCAGTACCGCAACAAGGACGGGAATCCGTACCTGTGGGATATGGTTGTGCTGGAAGCCGTGCAGGCAGAACCGAATATTCAGCTGTTCCTGAACACGGATGTGCATGAAGCCGAGGCCGATGAGGAAGAAGGCGGCGGGCGGCGTATCCGCTCGGTTACCGGGTGGATGATGGGGTCAGAGCGGAGCATCCGCTTTGAGAGCCCGGTCTATCTGGACTGCACCGGAGACGGGCTGGTCGGGTTCCTGGCGGGTGCAGAATACCGGATGGGCCGCGAAGCGCATGATGAACTGGGTGAAGAATGGGCACCGCTGGTTGCAGATGATATTACCCTCGGCAGCACCCTGCTCTTCTATACCAAGGATGCCGGCCATCCGGTCAAATATATAGCTCCTTCAATGGCCATAGATATTACAAAGACGTCCATCACTGAGAACCGCATCATCCGCAGCGGCGATAATGGCTGCGCCTACTGGTGGATTGAGTTCGGCGGCGAACAGGATACGGTTCATGACAATGAGGCCATTCGCAACGAGCTGTGGTCGATTATTTACGGGATTTGGGACTATATTAAGAACTCCGGGAATTTCGATGCCGGGAACATGACGCTGGAATGGGTCGGTTCGCTTCCGGGCAAACGCGAATACCGCCGCTTCGTAGGCGACTATATCTTGAACCAGAACGATATCCTTGCGCAGCGGGAATTCACGGACCGCATCGGCTTCGGCGGCTGGTCGATTGATCTGCATCCGCCGCAGGGAGTCTATGCCACCGAATCCGGCTCGAAGCATATGTATTCTGACGGCAGCTACCACATTCCGTTCCGTTCACTGTATTCCGTGAATGTGAACAACCTGCTGATGGCCGGCCGTGACATCAGCGCCTCGCATGTGGCGTTCGGGACGACCCGCGTTATGGCTACCTGCGCGGTCATCGGCGAAGCGGCCGGCACCGGCGCTGCGCTCTGCGCTGCCAAGGGAGTAACGCCGCGCGAACTGCATGCGAACCACCTGAAGGAGCTGCAGCAGACGATGCTCCGCCAGGATGCCTCTATCCTGGGTCTGAACAATGAAGACGCAGCCGACCTGGCACTCCAGGCTGCCGTCAGCGCCTCCAGCGAACGGAACCGCTTCGCAGTGGAGCATCCGGCATTCAGCGTCCCTCTTACAGCTGACATCGGCGTCACCCTTCCGGTCGATCCTCTGCTGGAAGGAATGGAGCTGCTGATCGACGCAAGTGAAGCAGCGGAGCTGACCGTTCAGCTATGGGAGACCGGACGTCCCGAGAATTATGTTCCCTATGCGCTTCTGCAATCCGCATCGGTTTCTGTCATCTCCGGTACGCAGCAATGGGTGAAGCTCGACCTGCGCTGGCAGCCGGAGACGCCGTGCAATGCTTTTCTGATCATCAAGGCTAATGCGGCAATCACCCTGCATATGGCAGATCAGCCGACTTCGGGGATGCTCGCCTATGGGCACAGCAACACACCTGTAGTATCCTTGGATTTCCAGAATCAGCCCGCACAGCCTGTAGTCCTGTGGGACAAAAAGAAATTCGATCACACGGCCCCATGCATCCGCATGTCTGGGCCAACCCAAGCCTTCGCCGCAGACAAGGCAGTGGACGGATACCTGCGTCCTTACGGCGGCCCGCATCTGTGGTCCTCTGACCGAATGAACTCCGGCCGCCCGGAATGGCTTGAGCTGGCCTGGAGCGCACCCGTAACCCTCCGTGAGGTGCACGTTACCTTCAATGACGATGTCAACGAGGATCTGATTAACCTGCATCATCATATTACGCCATATGAAGTCCTGCCGACGCTCGTCAAGGATTATCGTATTGAAGCTTACGTGAACGGCAACTGGACGGCAGTCGCCGCAGGAAGTGACAATCACAAGCGCAAGCATGTGCACCTGCTGAGCGAAGCTGTCGTAGCAGACCGCCTGCGCGTTATCGTTCTGGAGACGAACGGCAGCGAGTACGCGGAGATTATTGAGGTGCGGGTGTACGAGTAACCGGATACAGAAGATACAACAGCCTAATCCTTTGGCGTAACTGCTCAAGGATTAGGCTGTTTGTATCCAAGAAGAGATGAATAAATCTATGAGCTTACGCTGAGTTTATTTTAGAGCTTCATACAAGGCAATAAGAGTCAGGGACTGTCCGTATGCCATCGGCATGAGGGTAATGTTCTTGTAATGATCCTTATCCATTCCCATCCCGGTTCCGGCCGACACATTCAACACAGTTCCATCTCCGCTAATATTGTGACATACCGACTGAATAGCCTTATCTGCCGCAGCCTGATAGGAGGAATCGAGAATACCGGCTTTAATGCCTTTTAGGATACCTGCGGCAATTGCAGCCGAACCAGATACCTCTTCATAGCTGGTGGGGTCCTGCAGAACTGTATGCCACAGGCCGGAAGCTGCCTGAAGGGATACCAAGGCATTGACCTGAGCTTTATACGTATCCACCAGAAATTTCCGGATACCCGGGCTAATCGTATCCTGGCAAGCTTCCAGGTAATCGACGATGCCATAAGTGAACCAGGAATTACCGCGGCACCAGAAGATACTGCCGAAATTATCATTGCGTTCGAAGCTCCAGCCGTGGAAGAACAGGCCGGTATGCTTGTCGAACAGATACTTGATATGGAGCAGAATCTGGTGTTCAGCTTCATGCTGCCACTCCGGCCGGTTGAACTTGCTCCCGGCCTGGTTCAGAAACAGAACCGCCATAAAGAGCGTATCAATCCATAACTGTCCATTGTGCAAGTGAATTTCATCCCGGTTGCCAATGGCAGTGACCGTATGCTGAAAGCCTCCTTCTTTGGTTTTGGGCAACTCATGAAGGAGCCAATCCGCATGTTCCCGGCATAGCTCTTCCAGTTGGCTGGAAGGCTCAAGCTGATCCAGGAGCAGAACCAGAGCCAAATAAGGAGCTGTCGTATTAATGTTTTTGGAAGGCAGTCCAACCTCCAGATTACGGGAATACCAATTCTGTAAAAATTCAATATAGCGTTGATCGCCGTAAACCTTCTGCAGCTTGTAAAGACCATACAGACCGACGCCCTGCGGCCAGTCCCATTCTTCAATTCCGAAATCCCGTTGCACAATCCCTAACTTTGTATCGGCCTGAACCACGGTTTTATCCTTTTCATAGTCGCTGCCGCCCAGATTCATAAGCTTATCTACTACCAGCCCAATTTTTTGAAGCAGGTTTTCATTTGTCATGGATTCCTAAGCTCCTTGTCATTCAATATGTTCAGGCTAAATGGTCCGCAGATGCCATTGACTATTAATTTCTTTAATTAACGTCATATCGCATTTGGGTGTTCGATCATAGGCCAATAGACCGTTAATTTCTTGCTCCACATCGTTCAACTGCGTATAACAGTAACCATAAATAATCTTAGAAGCGTATACAGCCTTCATGATTCTCTCATATTCCAGAACAAGATCCTCGGAAGATTGTGCACTGGTATATCCCCAACCATCGTCAGCGCCTGCCTTATAGCTTATCCCGCCAAATTCAGTTAACAAGATCGGCTCTCCCCGATGCTCATAACCGTCTGCATATATACTGCGGGCCGATGGAGTTGAAGCAAGCATCGTCTCCTTCGTAGACAGCATCCGCTTATACTCTTCATACTTATTAGGCTCATCTGCCCGGCCATGCTGATAATTGTGTACCGCACATATGTCAGTCCGTGTCATTTCCCATCCATCATTCGATATCACTAACCGGGTATCATCCAGGGAATGAATAAGACTATACATGGCTAAGCTGTGATACTGCTGCTGCTTATCCGATTTCACCCTCGGAATTCCCCAGCTTTCGTTAAGCGGAACCCAGGCAACAATCGAGGGATGATTGAAGTCACGATCAATAATTTCAATCCATTCTTTGGTTAAACGGGCCACAGCATCACTATTGTAAGAAGGGCTGGCAGCACATTCTCCCCATACCAGGAACCCTAGCCGGTCCGCCCAGTACAGAAACCGCGGGTCCTCTACCTTTTGATGCTTACGGCAGCCGTTGAACCCTAATTCTTTGGCTAATTCAATATCTGTCTTCAGGTGTTCATCCGTTGGCGCAGTAAGTAATCCTTCCTGCCAGTAACCCTGATCGAGTACAAGCTTTTGATAATAAGGTTTGTTATTCAGATAGACCATACCGTTCTCTGTATGAACTTTCCGCATGCCGAAATACGACTGTATACCATCCACCTCAACCCCATGATCGTAAAGCTTCATTTCAACATCAAACAAATTAGGAGTTTCCGGAGTCCAGGTCCAGCCGGCATGATGAAAGTTAGTCCGGAATATCTTCAAACCAAAGAGATCTACCGTTCTGCGCGTTATGGGCTGCAACAATCGTACCCGATCCTGAACCACAGGCACTCCCCGAAAAGAAATACGGATATCCAAATCTAATTCTTCTGATCCGTATCCCCCACATTCAGCCTCGATGCCAATGCTCCCTTGATCTACATCGGGGTGGAACTTCACCTGATGAATATAAACAGGGTTCACCGCCTCCAGCCACACGGTCTGCCAAATCCCTGTCGTGCGGGTATACCAGATGCTATCGGGCTTCTCAAGCCAGAACTGTTTGCCCCGGGGTATAGTCTCATCCTGTGAAGGGTCCTCCACATGAACAGTCACCTGTTCCTCCTGTCCGGTTAAAGCATGCGTAATATCAAAGGAAAATGGAGTGTGCCCTCCCTCATGCATGCCGATATAATGACCATTCACATACACCCAGGCTCTATAATCTACCGCTCCAAAATGTAAGACAACACGCTTCTTAACCCAACCTGGATCAAGTGTGAAATTACGCTTATACCAGACATAGTCATGAAAAGAGGTATCGTGTATTCCACTTGCAGGGGTTTGAAAAGCAAAGGGAACTTGAATGGTCTGACTAAAATTCTGGCTTGGATCATACCATCGCTGTGCAGCTCCAACATTCTTGTCATCAAATTCAAATTGCCATGCTCCATTTAAGTTTAGCCATGCGTCTCTAACTAACTGTGGACGCGGGTATTCCATCCGATGTGACATCTAGCTTCATCTCCTATCCTATTAGTCCCGAAACAATAATAGTTAACTTTTGTGCGAGTTCAACAGTAACCCTTCCTCACAAGCAAGCAAATACTATCATGATGAAAGCGTTCTTTCAAGCTTGTATCAACGTTATTCGTGATTTTCAACTTTGTGGTATACAAAATAAAATTACCGCTCAACTGAACCTAATATTGTTAACAAAAAAGTTAACAATAAGTTATAATGTTCAATATCCGCTAAATAAGACTCACTAAAGAAATTAACAAAAAGCAAAAGAAGCGGAGGGGAAATTTGGAACTGTAGGAGCGGTAGCGACCGCCTGAAAGCTTTCCGCAGGAAAGCTCGCTACGGAAGCATACCCAGTCACCGGATTTCCACCACGAACAGCGGATTGGATGAAGAAATCTGGGGACAACAGCGGCCGGAAGTCCAAAGGTTCACCGCAGTGACGACGAAGCTTCAAGTTCAATACTTAAGTGCGTCTTATATAGAAGCTATATTGATCCCGATGAGGAGGTACTTATGTTCTTAGAACTCGATGAGAATGGTATTTCTGTTTTGAAAGCACTGGCCTCTGACACAAGAGCTTCCATTCTCAAACTATTGTTACATACACCGCTTACGGTCAGTGAGCTCGCGAAAAAGCTAAACTTAAGCAAAGCTATCGTTTCACGCCATATCCGGTTACTGGAGGACGCCAAGATCATCAAGCTCCAGGACAACTTAGAGGTTACTGATAGCCGAAAGAAGAATTTCATTCTTGCTGTTGATCATATTGCCCTCAACTTACCGAAGAAGCTCCATCTTCCTTTTAATGTAATTACTAATGAAATTAAGCTCGGATACTATTCTAATTTTTCGGTCACCCCTACATGCGGATTAGCCAGCCCCGCCAAAGTAATCGGAAAGTTAGATGATCAACGGACCTTCGTATCCAATGACCGGATCGATGCTTCCTTACTTTGGTTTGCCGAGGGCTTCGTTGAATATATGATTCCGAATGAGTTCAACCACAATTTCACTGCAGAATTATTAGAGTTATCCTTAGAGCTCTCTTCAGAGTTTCCTGGTTCCAACAATAATTGGCCAAGTGATATCGCTTTTTATATCAACGATGTTTTTATAGGCACCTGGACGGCTCCAGGTAATTTTTCAGATGTGCGCGGGAAATTAACACCAGCCTGGTGGGATAATGAACTAAGCCAGTACGGCCTTTTGAAACATTTAAGAGTCACCAAGAAAGATACTGGAATAGACGGTCAAAAAATATCATCGGTTACCCTTGCCCATTTAAAGATCGAAGATTCCCCCTTCATCAAGCTGAGGATTAGTATTGATGATCATTCTAAGAACAAAGGTGGACTTACTATTTTCGGGGAGCACTTTGGAAATTATTCACAAAATATGCTACTTAAAATATTCTACACCGAGGTAGAATAATAAATATTTAGGCTGGCTTCGAATCTCCAAGGGGTTTACGCAAAGAGGCTCTCCATGAACGATGTACATCGTTTTGGAGAGCTTTTATATGGATCATATTCTGATACAATATAAGGACAAACCAAATTCGAGGTGCCAGCCATGCAATGGGAAGAGGTTCGGAAGATTTATCCCAATCAATACGTCAAGCTGCAAATCCTTGCATCACATACCGAAGGCAACACTAAGTTTGTGGATGAAGTCGCACTGATCCGTGCTATTCAAGATCCCCAAGAAGCGACTATGGAGCTTCTACAATCTAAGGACGGCGTGATTGTGTCACATACCGGAAATGAAAAATTGAAGGTTGAGATTCGTGTTTTTTGTAGACCGAGAGTGGCTCGAATGGCCAGAATACATACAGATGAACAAAAGAAGCAAATGACTTCGATTATCTTCAATGATGAAGGTGTTCTCTCCCAACTTCAACAAGCTCAAAAGGATCGCAGAGATGGAATTTCCACATACAGTGACAGCGAAGAGGAGTTTGCCCAGTTACTGAACAAGACCCAGAACGAATAAATAGCCTAACCTCTTTGCGTATTCGCTGTGGGATAGGCTATTTTTTGTACAATAACTCATCTGCCCTCTCATGCCTCACTCTTCCCCATCATACTCCCTCCCCTCCGCCCATATACATAAGAAGAACGGTTCACAAGCTGGAAGGAGAGATGGATGCATGCCCGGTGATGAGATTAAAGCGCTGGAACGGGCGATTGCCGAGATTACGGAGATTGCTACCGGCTTCGGCCTCGATTTTTATCCGATGCGTTATGAGATATGTCCTGCGGATATCATTTATACCTTCGGTGCCTACGGGATGCCCACCCGGTTCGGACATTGGAGCTTCGGTAAGACTTTTCATAAAATGAAGTCGCAATACGATTTCGGCCTGAGCAAAATTTACGAGCTCGTCATTAACTCGAACCCGTGCTACGCCTTCCTGCTCGACGGCAACTCCCTGGTGCAGAACAAGCTAATCGTAGCCCACGTGTTGGCGCACTGCGATTTCTTCAAGAACAATATGCGCTTCTCGATGTCCAACCGGGATATGGTCGAGAGCATGGCGGCCACCGCCGACCGGATCAACGATTATTCCGTCACCTATGGAACGGATGCGGTAGAGAGCTTCATTGATTCGGTGCTGGCGGTCCAGGAGCATATCGATCCCAGCCTGATCCAGCCGCGCAAGCTCGGCAAGACCCATCTGCTCGAAGCCAAAATGAAGGAGCGCAAGGACTTCCCGCCCGGCGGTCCCGGACCGGCACATGCCTACAGCGAGCTGTGGGATCTGGAAAAAGGCCCGGATGCCGATACCCCCGCGCCGGAAACCGCCGGCAAACGCACCTTCCCGCCCGAGCCGGAAAAGGATATCGTCTGGTTCATCCAGCAGTATTCCACCGCTCTGGAGGATTGGCAGCGCGACATCATGACCATGCTGCATGACGAAATGCTCTATTTCTGGCCGCAGATGGAGACCAAGATCATGAACGAAGGCTGGGCTTCGTACTGGCATCAGCGAATTATGCGTGAGCTGGATCTGACAGCCGAAGAGACCATCGAGTACGCCAAGCTCAACTCATCTGTAGTACAGCCCTCACGCCAGAGTCTGAACCCGTATTACCTGGGACTGAAGATCTTCGAGGACATCGAACGCCGCTGGGACCGCGACAAAATATTCGAGGTCCGTGAACTGGATTCGGACACCTCTTTTATCCGCAGCTATCTGTCGAAGGAGCTGGTGAGTGATCTCGACCTCTATGTCTTCGAGAAGAAAGGTCCGGAATGGAAAATCACCGACAAAGCCTGGGAAAATGTGCGTGATCAGCTTGTGCTGGCCCGGGTTAACGGCGGCTCCCCGTACCTCGTCGTCCAGGATGCCGACTATGAGCGCAACGGGGAACTGCTGATCGCCCACCACTATGAGAGCATCGAGCTGGATCTGAAATATCTGGAGCGCACGCTCCCGCATATCTACGCCCTCTGGGGCCGCACCGTACATCTCCAGACCGTCGTGGAAGACAAAAAAGCCCTTTTTACCTATGACGGCAAAAAGGTGCAGCGGAAGTTTATGTAGGTAACGTGTATATGCTCGACTAACAAGCCGCAGGCTGATTGCGAAATGCAATTACTCTGCGGCTTGTTTGAAAATATAAGAATTTATACGTTGCAAATGATAACTTATCCTTCTATTTCTCGCTGAATGGGTACCGTCCTTTATGAGGACGGCGAAGCCGTTTCTACTTGTCGTATTAGACTTCGAAGTCAAACCGTCTACCAAGCGGTATCTGAAAATCCTTAAACACATTCGACTGCACGCTATCCTGCTCCGAATATAAGAGTTCAGCTGTAAGCCTGGGCTATGAACTTAGTTCCAGAAATATTGCATCTTCTTATACCCGACATCCCATATTTTCAATTCGCCCTTAATCGTGAGCTTCAACTCGTTCCCCGGCTCGAGGGGTATCCAGAATGGAGACGGGTACACTTCCGGATTACTCCGCTGATATTCTCCAGAACCGGTCAGGATCTCCCTGCCATCCAGGGTCATACTGATGCTTCCGGAATAATCTGTGGGTTCAGGGTTTCCGTAATTGAAGGAGAAAATCGTCTGTCCCTCAGACTTGTACGTGAACGTTCTGGAATCTCCGTCTTCAGCGCCATATAGGTTATAGCGGAGCGGTATCTTCTGTCCGTTGATTTGAATACTGTCCGGTTTAGCGGATGAATTGCCCGAACTGTCCGTCCATTCAGTGATCGCCGTAAACGGACCCTCTACTTTAGTTATTATTTTGTCTACCACCGCCCCTAATCCCCATAAAGCTATAAAGAGAACCAACCCCGATATAGCCGTTGCCACCAGATTGCGCCCGAGGCTGCGGGAACGAAAACCAAGCTTGTAGGCCCCAAAACCGAGGGCTGCTCCAATCGTATTCTGAAGCGCGTCGTTGATATCGAAGCTGCCCAGGAACGTAAGGGCCTGGATTGTTTCCAGCACAAGAATCCCTATGAAGAATAAGGTGATGAACCGGACGAAGCTGACCCGGTACAGCCATGGAATCAATATACCGAAAGGAATAAAAGCAATAGTGTTCCCGAAACCCACCATACTCATTAGGCTGGGATGCAGAAGATCAGCTGGAGACGGCAGCTTAATGAAGTTGTCAGGCATAAAAATAAAGGTGTAGCCAAGCGAGTGGTCATACGATTCTCCTCTGCCGAAGGCGAAGAACATAAAATAAAGAACAAGCAAGGTATACAATACGGTTATGGTTAGAAGAATCTTGCGTTGTTTAGCCATGGTTAACTCCTTTGCGGGATGTATATTGTTAAACTGAACTGACGGGCACATTGTACCACATCTTACAATCACCTGCTAAGTGGTTTCATGTAACCCTCTAGTCTAACCTTCATCCTCCTCTGACACTGCGCCGCCGGGGGTCTCGAAATATACTCCAGCGCAATCTCAGCAATCTCCTCTGCCGTCAGGTTCTCTCTTAGAAGCTGCTCAAAATAATCAATACTTCGTTCGATCTCCCTGCTGTAATTCAGATGCGCCACCAAATCTTCCTGTTCAAACCATCATTTTCTTCAGACTGCGTATATATCGTGATTTCACAATGATGAAAAAGACGCTTTGCAGAATCAGATACCCGGCAAATGTGATCAGTACCGGCTTGAGCACATTCATTATTCCCGTCTCCAGGATAGGGCTGATGACAACCAGACTCTGAACGGCAGCCACCACAATGGGTATATAGAAGAGTATCGCAATCTGTTTGGTTGCCGATGCTGACATTTCACTTGTGCTTAGCCCGATCTTGGATAACGCACGGTACATACGAATATCTGCAGCCAGATCACTATGCAGCTTGAAGTATAAAAAACTGGCCGATGCAACCGAAAAAATCAAAGCAACAAAAACACTGACGAAACTGAGCATGGCTGTACTTTGTTTAAGGAGCCAATAATTAGCGGCGCGTGAAGTTAAATCGAACACCTCATCACTTTCCCCTTCCATCCCGGTATTCCATTGTCTCAGCTCGGTGCCTACGATGTTCTCCTGACTGTCGATGGAAGGCAGTGAACCTGTATCCCATGCCGGAACCTTATAGTGATAACTGATATAAGGTCTGACCTCCTTTCCCTCTTCAGCCGATCGGGCTACTCTTACCACCTCCATCCACTTCTCCGGCACAATCAGCACAGGAGCAAATGAACTGATGAACCCAATCGATTCTGTAGTAACGCTCTCCTTGACATAGAGGGATACGGCGGGCTGTTCAGCCAAGGTCACCATTTGGTCACGGATATAATCATTCTTCTCAACCTCTGGCGACGCCAGAAGAACTACTTCATTTGAGCCCAGTCTGGTTACGACCGGGAGACCAGCCAAAGGCGCAAGCTCATTATATTGGGCAAGCCCGATCAGATACAAGCCGTTCTCACGCCCCCCCTCATCCTGGACCGAGGCAGAGAGCAAGTCGGTTCTCTTCTCCGTGTACTCCACACCCGCTGCCTTAAGCTCCTGGTGAATTTTGCTCCGGTCCGGATCTGCCGATGTGGTCCGGTAATACGTTTGGGTGATGGCAAAAGGTTTCCCGTTGTACTCTTCTCTTCCGGCCTGAATGATGGACAGAACATACCCTGCCCCCATACTAGCCAAGGCTGTGACTACTGTAATCATAAATAACATCCGCGAGTTGTCCCGCAGTTTATAGCTCATTTCTGAAGTCCACAACAGCCGCGTGCCACGCCAGGTAGACCTGCGGCTGCGCTTAAGCAGACGAATGAAAACAACAGACAGCTGGGAGTAGAACAAATAGGTGCCGGTAATTCCCGCAATAGCGGCCGAAATAATAGCAGAGGGACTGAGTTCAATCCGCAGGGCATAAAATCCGATAATCAGCAGCACTACGCCAATTAAGGACAGAAGGACGGAGGCTTTTGGCTGTTTTTTCGGTTTAACATTTCCCTGAAGCAGATCCAGTACTTTGTTATTGCGGATAAGCAGCAACGTAAAGATGGAAATAAACAGAAACAAGGAGACGAAGGACAGGGAGGTGACCCGCATTGCTTGGACAGGCCAGTAGAAAGGTAAATCCTCAATTCCAATTGTCCTCGTGCTGAGCAGCAGAAATAATTTGGAGAGAAGCATCCCCCCTGCGATTCCGGTTACAATGGCAACAATGCCGATCAGCATATTCTCAAGGAAGATTAGCCGGTTAATCTGGTTTGGCCGGGCACCCAGGATGGTTAGAATCCCAAACTCCAGATTACGTGATTTCAAAAACGTTCCGATGGAATACAGTACGAAGAAAAAAGCGAATACATACACAATGTAGGCTGCGACCTGCATACTCGTTACCGCCATGGGACCCATATCCTGACTCGCAATCCCGGGATGATAAATGAATACGGAATAAGCAAAAAACACCATGACCATAAAAGAACTGCTCAGGAAATAAGCAATATAAGCCCGGGCGTTACGCCGTACATTATTAAACGCGAATTGAGGAAAGCTCATGACTATTCCCTCCCCAAAACGATAGTGTGTCGATAATTTTCTGGAAAAAGGCCTGACGGTTATCGCCACGGTGAATTTCGGCAGCCAGCTTGCCGTCCTTAATGAAGATGATCCGGTTACAGTAGCTCGCTGCCTGCGGATCATGGGTAACAAGCAATAGCGTGGTGCCTTGCGTACGGTTAATGTTCGCCAGCGATTCCATAACGATCCGTGAGGAATTAGAGTCCAGGGAACCGGTTGGCTCATCAGCCAGGATCATCGCAGGAGAAGTAATAATTGCGCGCGCAAGAGCAGTCCGCTGCCGCTGTCCGCCCGATATCTCATAGGTGCGTTTATTCAGGATATCCTTAATGTTAAGTTGTTCAGCAACCTTCTGCAGCAGAGAATCCATCTCGCTTAGCTTACGGTTGTCTAGGGTAAGAGGAAGCACGATATTCTCAGCTACGGTTAATGTCTCTAGCAGATTGAAATCCTGAAAGACAAAGCCGAGTTGTCTGCGGCGGAAATGGGCCAGATCTTTCTTATTCAGCTTATAAGGATTATTGCCGTTGATATTCACCTCTCCGGAGGTGGGCTGGTCGATAGTGGATACCATATTTAGAAATGTGGTTTTACCGCTGCCTGAGGGTCCCATGATACCTACAAATTCCCCGCTCTCAACACTGAGATGAATATCTGTAAGTGCCTGGGTCTTCACTTTGCCGGGATATACTTTATTCAGTCCTTTGACTTCCAATACGATCACTGAAATCATCCTTTCCTTAAGGAAACAAGTGTTTACCTGTGTGTTGGTCTTTATCCTTGTTCCAATGTACAGGATGAGCTATTCCGCTGCTATGGTTTTACCTTAAGGCTATCTTACACATCGCTTAAGGTTATGTTCGGTTTACTGTGCAGGGGCTTGGCCGTTAAAAATAATCCGCACCGCAGTTCCTACTCCGGGCTGGGATTCCAATTCGACGGCATGTCCCAGTCTGGTGCAGATTTCCTTAACCAGATAAAGTCCCATTCCGGTGGACTCATGGTATTGACGCCCGCGTTCACCGGTAAAATATGGGTTGAATACCCTTTTTAAATCCTCGGGAGAAATGCCGATACCCTGATCTGAAATCTCCAGAACTGTATCCTTGCCGCGGGGGTGTGCAGAGATCGTCACCGCTTTGCCGGAACCGACCGTGTAATTGACAGCATTGGTCAAAATTTGGCCCAGCATGAACATCAGCCATTTGGCATCGCTGTATACATGGGTCCCGGCATCAACCAGAATATTCACGGAGACCCCCCTGCGGATAAATAATCTCCGGTTCCCGGATACCGCATTGGCGACGGTCTTGCGGAGGGACAATAGTTCTACTTGAAAATCATTCTCAAAACGTTCCAGACGGGAGGTATGGATGACCATTTCCAGTCCTTTGCGCAACTTCTCCACCTCCTCCTGAATACTGCCGGCGGTTTCGTCCTCCAGATCCTGCAGTATGAGCTGTATGACAGAGATAGGGGTCTTCATCTGATGCACCCAGCGGTTAATGAACACAATATGCTGGTCCATCTGCCGGATATGCCCATTCATCTTCTCCTGATACTGGCGGTCCATGTTCTGTAGTAACTCATGAATGGCCTCGGGAAGCGCAACATCTCCAAGGGGGGTCAAATCATCCGCAGAGAAGTTACGTGGAGTGCTTAACAGCTTATATAACCTGCGGTGTTGAACATAACGGTAACCGAGGTACAGGAGAAGAATACTGCCGCTCAGGAGTACACCGTATCCTATGATCACGGGAGGCCTGTTCTCGCCTGAGATCCAATACAACACCGGAACCAGGAGCACTTGCAGCAGGTAGAAGAGCAGCAGAGGAAGCTGGTCCTTCCAGAATAATCTCATGGTGCTTTCCCCGTTAGATTCAGAAGATAGCCGGCGCCCCTTACCGTTTCTACAACATCTCCCACGCCAAGATCCTTGAGCTTCCTGCGGACACGTGTAATATAGACATTCAAGGTATTATCATCAATGAAATGCTGGTCCTCCCACATAAGATCCAGCAGCTTCTCCCGGGTGACCACACGCCCCTCCTTCAGCAGCAGCGCTTCTATCAGGATGGCCTCCTTCTGGGTCAATTCCATGGATTCCCCGGCATACTGGATAGTATAACGTTCAGGAAACAGGGTTAGAGCGCCTGAATGTAGTGTACGCTCCCCCTGAATTTGTGCATAAGAACCATAGGCTCTGCGCAAATGGCTGCGGATTTTGGCTAAAACGACTTCGTAGTGGAACGGTTTGGTAATATAATCATCGCCGCCGTTCTCCAGCGCCATCACCTGGTCCATCCCGCTGTCTCTAGCCGAAATGAACAGAATTGGACAAAGCGAAATTTGGCGGATCTGGCGGCACCAGTAATAACCGTCATACTTGGGCAGATTGACATCCAGCAGCACAAGACCGGCAGCGCTTTCCTTAAAGGCTTCCAGCACGTTAGTGAAGTCTTCAATAATGATGGTATGATAATCATATTTAGAGAGGTATGCACTCAGCAGCCCTGCAAGCTTGGCATCATCTTCAATGATCAGGATTGTTTCCATAGGTCCCCTCCTTTGTCCGTTATACAGTAACACAGGCGGGGAAAATCATGCAAAATCAGCCCCTGCTTCCCGGCCGCTCCACTACAGGAACATAGATCTCCATCACCGTATCCACCCGCGCATGACACCGCTCGTCATAGAACTCGAAGTTCAGCTTGCCCTTGGCGTGCTCATATCCGCTTTCCGGGAACCAATCCTCAAAGATATGTCTCCACGTACTCTTCACCACCTGGGCAAAAGCGTCCGGATTCGCCTCATCGGTGGCATCCACCGGAGGCGTAGTAAACACGGCATACTGCGCAGCAGGCACAACAGCCGTAAGCATATCCTCAGCCACAAGGCTGAAATCATCGACAATGACACCCAGCAGGTAGACGGCATTGCCGCCGCCTTGCGCCGGGACACACAAACCGACCTCACCGTGCTTCGGCGGGTTCAACAGGGCATACATTTTGTTCTCCAGATTATCTCCGTCATAGCAGTACCAGAAGGAAGCGACATCCTGCGTATAACTCCCGGACTCCACGTTCGTCTCTATGCCATAACCAGCCACCTTAAACGCCGGTTTGCTCACCATCACGGGCTCCCTAATATAATCCCCGATTTGGTACACCGATCTGTCCCGGAGATAGCCGTCCATCCGTGCCGCATACTGCGAGGGACTATAGCCGAAGGCCTTGCGGAAGGCTTTGGCGAAACCGCCGGGAGTCTCAAAACCATAATCCAGCGCGATATCCATAATCCGCCGCCCGTTAAACAGCTCTACTGCTGCCAGGGACAGCTTCCGGCTGCGCACATATTCCATAACCGGCATCTCCCGGCACTGGCTGAACATCCGGCAAAAATGATACAGCGAATACCCCACCTGGGACGCGATGTCTTCCGCCGTCAGGTTCTCCCGCAGATGCTCCTCAATATAATCAATACTCCGCTCGATCTCCCTGCTGTAATTCAGGTGCTCCACCAGCCTTTCCATGACACATAGCTGATTCCATTATAACAACCGGCAGCCAGCGGGTCTGTTCCTAATTTGCTGCTTTTCATGTTACTTCTCCGTTTTTTAATGATTTCCCCATTATCCGATCGGGTCAGAGGCAAGCTTGAAGGTGAACACCTTATACGGGTTTATGCTGAATGCTGAAACGCCGTCACGTATCGTGATGCTGCGCCCTGTGGCCTCCTCCATCAAATCTGTCTCAGTCAGCCTACTCTCCTAGCTGAATAAAATGTTCGATTCTTTTGGCAAACGGTATATTGGATTCCTCCAGATTAAGTTGTATATTTGTATATAAAAAGTAATATATATACGAGACATTATACATATGCATGCACCATACGTAAGTAAGCAATTAGTAATGATTTTTCAGCTTTACTTCTGCTTTTTTAACTTATATATTTGTATATACCAATATACAAAAGTGTGAAAGGGAAACAGATGAAGGAGCCAAACAAACGAATTCCAATCTACCTGCAAATACGCGAATACATCACTGAACAAATCCGCCTCGGAAGCTGGAAGTCGGGAGATACGCTCCCCTCGGAGAATGAGCTGGCCCGGTTGTTCCAGGGGAGCCGGATTACGGTGAAGCAAGCCTTGAAGACACTTGTCGAAGAAGGAGTTGTATACCGGGTTCAAGGAAAAGGAAGCTTTGTGGCAGAAGGCGCGGATAGCATTATGCAGGCGATGGACAGCCCAGTCTCCATAAACTCATTCTCGCTCCATCCAGTGGCCGGAGCGCCACAGTATGCGGGAGAAAGATTATCAGCCCCCCCGTTCATAGCCTTTATTATTCAAAACACGTTGGACTCTATATGCTCCGAGCTGCTTCTTGGCATTGAAGCAGCAGCAGCCGATGGAGGCTTCCGGGTCCTGTTCATGAACGCCCGGGAATCCCGGGAACGGGAGCTCGCTATGCTGAAGGAAGCTGTCCAAAGCGGCGCCAAAGGTATTATTTTGTTCCCGGTTCATGGTGAAACATATAACGAGGAAGTGCTTCGTCTGACCATGGAGCAATATCCTGTCGTTGTACTGGACCGTTATTTGCGCGGCGTGGAGACCAATTGTGTCTGTTCAGACAATGAGAACGGAGCATATCAGGCAGTCTCCTACCTGATCAGCAAGGGACACCGGAGAATTGGCTGCATCTCGTCCCCTGTTCTTGGCACAACCTCGCTGGAGGACCGGCTTCACGGCTATGAGCAGGCTTTGGCCGACAACCTTATTCCGGTGGATCACGCTGCCCGGCTGTTCGAACCTACACCTGAAGGCATTATCAATTTCCTCAGGACTCAGACTACCCTTACCGGGCTGGTGGCCTTCGACAACGTACACGGCTCCCTGATTATGAAAGCTGCTGAACATTTGGGCATCCGAATTCCCGAAGATCTTTCCCTGGTCATATTCGACGATTATTCCTACCCGGAACTGTTCAGGGTTCCACCCACTGTTATCGTACAGCCCTTTCGGAAGATGGGGCAGGAAGCCGCTCTGCTCCTGATGGAGTTGATTCACAGCCCCCAAGCAGAACGCAGACGCATCACCCTTCCGGTTCAGCTGATTGAGCGGAAATCAGTGGAGAATCCGCCTTCCAGCCCCCGGTAATAGCCTGAGCCAGTCCAGCGGATGGAAAGACTCTCTGGCTACCAGCTGCAGCAGAGAGTCTTTTTTTCGTTCATTTTAACCCTCCGGCCTGCGACTTTGCTATTGTTAATATTTAATACGAGTCTGCTCCGCTGGTACATCTATTTGAAATGTTATCGGCGTTTCATCTCATCACGCTTTATGATCATGGAATTTACAACTTTTGAGGGGGCGCTGAAATGAAATCCAGTTTCACAGGCAGGGTAATCCTTATTTACGGCGGTCTTCTGCTGGTGGTCATATCCATGACCTTCCTCTTCTCTTACATGGGAACCGTCAGAGGGCTCCGCAGCCAGTTGAAGGAAACTAATTTTGCACTTTTAAACCAGATAAATCAAAAATTAGAACTTTCCTTCAAGCAGACGGAAAAGGATTTGCTGCAGTTGACCAATGAGCTTGAATTTGTCTATTTCATGAACAACGTCTATAAGGATGATGCGCAGAGATATGCCAATTTTTATGGGTTGGACAGTAAGCTTGGGACGTTCATGAACCGCAATCTGCAATTTTCATCCATTTACGTTTACTCTCATGTAAGCGGTGACATTCTCACCCAGCAAAATTACATCAGTAACGATGGAACAGAGGACCAATGGCTTACCCAATATCTGAATATGGATGGTTACTTCAAATGGCTGCCTACACACCAGATTTCCGACGGCATGGCCTTGGAGGATGTGGTCACCTTGATCCGCTCTTATCCGGCATTAAGCAAGCCGGGCTTCCGCACCGGGCTGCTGGCAGTAAATATGAAGGAAAGTGTGCTCTACCAGATGATTCAGGATATTTACCAGGATGGAAACAAGGGGCAAACCTTCGTTATTGACCAGCAGGGTCAAGTCGTTACCCATAATGATAAATCCAAGCTGCACAGCTCCTTAAAGGATATGCCATATCTTGAAAACGTACTGATTGGCCCGGATGCCGGTTCCTTCAGCATCAAGCCGGAGCAGGAAAAGCAGATGGTGTTTTATACAACCTCGACTTACACAGGCTGGAAGATTGTCAGCATTGTACCGGAGGACCAGATGTACCGCCCCCTTACAGTGACCCGCAATTTGCTCCTTGCTTTTAGCGTACTGATGTTTGCAATTGCGCTAATCATTCTTTTCTACGTCAGCCGCAGAACTTTCCGTCCTATGGACGCATTGATTGGCAAGCTGTCCGGCAAGTATCGGCCTGTGCAGGCTGGACGGTTTGACGGCACTCCCCATAAGGGATTGTCCTATCTGGACGATGTCATCGAGCAAATGTTTTTGGATCGGGAAGGTCTGGAACAGCAGGTGAGAGATGCCAAGCCTATGCTGAAATGGCGAACCGTGATGGATATATTGACCGGTTACCGGACTGTATATTCGACGGTGATCCCTCATCTGGAATTTACAGGAGTACGCTTGTATCCCGAATGGTTTGTCGTGTGCACCGCGGAATTCGGCAAGGAAGGCGGAATTTCCCCACGGGATGAAATTCTCTATGCCTATGCGCTATGCAATGTGGCCGAGGAAATTATCTATAGAGAGAACGCAGGTGTGGCCATTGATCTTGGAGGTTGCCGGGTTGTTATCCTATTGAGTTTCTCGGAGGGAGACGAGGCACAGAATCATCTGCGTGCCGCCACACTGCTGGAGCATATTCTGGATGTAATGAGCAAACAAATCGGGCTGGTGGTCACCGCAGGTGTAGGGAGATGCTACCGGGAGCTGGGCAACGTTCCCCGCTCTTATGAGGAGTCCAAGGTTGCATTACGCTACAAAATGGTAACCGGACCCCAGACCGTCATCTCCATTGAGGATTTGCAGCCCCTGCAAAGCCAGGATTATTATCAATTTCCCCAGCGAATTGACCGCATTCTGGAAGCCCTTAAGCAGGCAGATCGGGACAAGCTTCAAATGCTGGTTCAGGATGTCTTTATGTCAGCGGTCAAGAACAATGCTCCGCCAGAGCTTTTCAAGCAATTATCGTTTGAGCTGGTCATGAGAGCCATGCAAATGATAGACTCCATCGGCATTGACGTCAATGAGATCCAGGCGGAAATCGGCACGGCACACGAGGTGATTCAGAAATCTGACAACTGGAGGCAAACCGAGGAATTGGTAAGTACTTTGCTGCTCCGGCTGTTGGGGGCTATAGAAGAGAAACGGATGCAAAGGGGCAAAAATGATACCATTGACCAAATACTGATTTATATCCGGCAACATTATCAGGATAGTGATCTGTCCCTAGACAAGCTAGCTGATGAATTCCATTTGAATCCTGCGTATATTAGCCGGCAGTTCAAAGAGCATGCCGAAGGCAACTTCATCGACTACTTGATCGAAATCCGCATCAACGCAGCCAAAGAGCTTTTGAAGGATAAAACCGTCCGGATTTATGACGTATCCGAGGCAGTCGGCTATACCAACAGCCGGAGCTTCATGCGCAGCTTCAAGAAGTACACAGGTCTTACACCAACGGAATACCGGGAGCGCTTCTTGTAAGAGAGGCCATCGCAGAGTCCTGCCTGATATCACGGCAGGGCTCTTTGTATTCACAAAAAGCCTTACGGAATAAGGCTTGTGAGGAGCACACTGCAAAAATGGATACCATAGTAGAAAAATGAAACCTTCCATTTGTCAAAAAAAGCGACGTTCGTCATAACGAATCTGTATCCAGCCGCCTGTCATGCCAGTAAGATTAATTCTGCGAGGGGGCCCCTCAAACATATAAATGCTGTGGTTTGGAGAGGATGCGAGAGATGAGAAAGCAACAGTCGTTAACTGCTATAGAGGCTTCCGTTTCACCGGAAGCCCTGACAATGCGTGCTTCCATGGCGAGAAAAAAATTCAAATGGAAGCGTATTAAATATGATAAATCCCTGTACATCATGCTCCTGCCCGTAATTGTTTTCTACCTGCTGTTCAAATATTCACCGATGGCCGGTGAAATTATTGCCTTCAAAAACTACCGGTTTGCCGATGGCATTGTAGGAAGCGACTGGGTAGGATTCAAGCATTTTCGGATGCTGTTCGAAAGCACAGACTTCTGGCGCGTATTCCGCAACACTCTGCTGCTCAATGTGTACAGCCTCGTTGTAGGCTTTCCGGTCCCGATAGTACTGGCTCTCCTATTGAATGAAATTCGGTTGGAAGGCTTCAAACGCCTGATCCAAAACCTGCTGTACATCCCGCACTTCATTTCCTGGGCAGTGTTGGGTGGAATCCTGATTACTATGCTGTCACCCAGCACAGGGGTCATTAATCTGATTTTGCAGCATGTATTCGGCATGGAGCCCATCTACTTCATGGCCAGTTCCAGCTGGTGGCCGGTGGCATACACTGCTTCCTCCATCTGGCGGGAAGCTGGCTGGGGAACGATCCTTTACCTGGCTGCCATGTCCGCTATTGATACACAGTTGTATGAAGCAGCCAAGATTGATGGGGCCAACAAGCTGCGTCAAACCTGGCATATTACCTTACCGGGCATCCGCAGCACCATTGCCATCCTGCTTATTCTGCGGATGGGCAGCATGATGGATGTGGGATTAGAGCAGACCCTTTCGCTGCAAAATGACTCTGTACTAGATGTAGCTGATGTCATCAGTACCTACGTTTTCCGGGTAGGACTGCAAAATATGAACTACAGCTATACGACAGCCTTGGGCTTATTCCAATCCCTGATCAGTCTGATTCTTGTTGTTGGTGTGAACCGGTCGATCCGCCTGTTCGGGGAAAGGGGGCTATGGTAATCATGATGAAAAGAATGATGAAAGATGCCTCGCCGCTGGCTCTTGCCGGCAGCCTATTGAATTATTTGCTTCTGGGGCTGCTGTCTCTCCTCACCTTATATCCTTTCTGGTATGAGATATCCGCATCCTTCAGCAGCAGCAGAGCCATTACTGCCGGAGAGGTATACTTTTGGCCTGTAGAGTTCAATGTACAAGCATACCGTAGGCTGCTCGAGGATGGCCAACTGCTCCACGCCATGGGTAATACGGTCATCGTAACCTTAGTGGGCACCGCCTTAAACATACTTATGACCATTCTGGCAGCTTATCCCTTGTCCCGTAAAAGGCTGTATGGCCGGGGACCGATTCTCTTGTTCATCACCTTCACCATGATCTTCATATCCGGAATTATTCCCAATTTTATTCTGATCAAGAACTTGGGAATGATGGATTCCTACTTGGCCTTATGGTTGCCGGGGCTGATCAGTACCTACAACATGTTCGTCATGAAAAGCTTTATGGAAGGGCTGCCGGAGGAAATTGAGGAATCCGCCTCCATTGATGGAGCTGGAAACTGGCGTATCCTGATCCAGATCATGTTGCCCTTATGCAAGCCAATTATCGCGGCGTTGTCCCTATTCTATGCTGTGGGATGGTGGAATTCCTATTTTAACGTCATGCTCTATATTAACAGCTCCAAGCTCCAGACCTTGATGCTCAAGCTTTACCAAATGATCAAGCAGGTGGACGAGAGTCTGCTGAACAGTGGAGGCGGCAGTGAAGGGGCGACCGCCGTCATCCTGACACCGGAAGGAATCAAGGCAGCTTCCGTGGTTATAGCCATCCTGCCGATTCTATGCGTTTATCCATTTCTCCAGAAGCATTTTGTCAAAGGTGTATTAATTGGCTCCGTTAAAGGCTGATATCATTGAAGAAGAGCTGCAACAGCTGCCTTCTCTTGATATATAAAAAATTTTTTTAAGGGGATGAAGCAATTGGCAACATTCAAGAAAGCCGCCTTAACAGTAGTGATAGCCTGCCTGGCGGTATCAGCTCTGGCAGCCTGTGGTTCCGACAAGGATTCAAGTGCCTCGACAGCGGGTGGGACAAGCCCCTCCTCGCAAGCTTCAGCCAAGAAAGAGATCAGCATTTCGGTCTTTGATCGTGGCGAAGTGCCTGCTGAGGAGGGAAACTATGAAAGCAATCGTTGGACCAAGTGGATCAATAACAATGCTCCTGCGACTGTCAAGTGGGTGCCGGTTCCCCGGAACGAGGCCCAGACCAAGCTGAATACACTGATTGCTTCCGGCAGCGCTCCAGACCTCATCTGGGAGTACGACCGCAACTACATTGCCCAACTGGTCAATCAGGGTGCGATACAGCCTATAGATTCTTATATAGAGAAATACAGCACCTCCTACAAAAAATATTTGGAGGAGCATCCGGAGCTCGACTCCTATCTTACCTTTGACGGAAAAAAGTACGCCGTTGCCAGTGTGCGCGGCGTCGAAAGCATTGCCAATCATGGCATGTGGATCAGACAGGACTGGCTGGAAAAGCTGGGACTCAAGACCCCGACAACCGTAGACGAATTGATCGAGGTAGCCAAGAAATTCAAGGATGGTGACCCGGACGGCAACGGCAAGGCGGATACTGTGCCGATCGTGTTCAACGGCAATGGCGTACCGATTATTAGAGAATTATTTATGGCATCGGAGAGCCAGTGGTATGTAAACGGCGACAAGCTGGAATACGGCAGAGTAACCGACCGCTATATGGACAGTCTGGCCTTCCAAAAGCAGCTTTTCGACGGCGGTCTGATTGACAAGGAGTATATCACAGATAAAAACTTCCAGAGATCCATGCAATTCTGGACGACGGGCAAGGCAGGCATTATGCTGGGGTCCTGGAATATGGAAGCCGAGTTCCTTGATTTGAAGAAGAATGTGCCTGAGGCCAAGATGACAGCACTGGAATCCCTTTCCACCCCATATGGCAAAAGCGGCTTGTATCAGGAGGCATCACCGGGTATCTTCGTATCATTTAACAGCAATCTCAAAGAGGACAAGATTGAAGCAGCCTTCAAATTTCTGGATTGGATGATCGACACTGGCTGGAAGCCTCTGAAGTACGGAGAGGAAAATGTGCATTACAAAGATGTAGACGGTGTACCCCAGATTATTGATGCTGATAAATTCCGCAAGGAAGTTACTTTTGCCCGGGAGCTGCCTATTGTCAACCAATATGAGCAGAAGCCGGAATGGTTCCCGGTCATGGCGGCCTCCGACGCCTTGTCCCAGGAATACGCCAAGGAAAAGGCCAACTCCCTGACACTGGCCATGAAAAATACGTACCGCCGGGATATCGCTTACGGTCCGAGCCAGCCGGAGGTCAGCCAATTGATTGCCACCTTCGCTCCGATTGCCCAGCAAATTGAGGCCAAGGTCGTGACAGGTGGGACCTCCATGACTGCAGAAACCGGCATTGATGAAATCCGCAAGGAATGGAAGCGCCTGGGAGGCGATGCCGTAGAGAAGACGGTCAACGAGTGGTATCTGGAGAACAAAAACCAATTAAAATAATTTCATGCAGAAGCTGCGGAGCGGGTCAGCTTGAATGGCGGCTTGCTCCGCTTAAATCGGAGTACATCCACCCATGTTTCTGAATTTGCCTTATTAACTATCAGTCTATTATAGGGAAATGGGGTTACAGCATGAGAATTCATTGCATGAAGTATATAAATTATCATTCAAAAAAACTGGCAGCGCTCCTTGCGGCAGTTCTCCTTCTGATGAGTGCGCTGCCCGCCTATGCGGCAATCGATCGGTTATATACTGCACCGGCTGGAGCCACCGCTACGACCCCTGCGGACAATCTGTTCCGTTTGGCAGATGGCACGCGGGAATTCGTTTTGCTCGACAGTACTGTAACGGCGGGAGTTTACCAGTATTTCGTGCTGTCCAAAAATAATTACGGCGCCAGCACCTTTGATCCGGACAACACTGCAAAGTTTGATGTAAGCGATACCAATAATATCGCCTACTGGTTGAATCATGATTTTATTGACCCCAGCTCCACAAGCTCTGTCAAGCTGGAGCCAGCTATCGTCAACCATATTGACTTCCAGCATCAGTGGCTGACTGAAGGCGGCAATGTTAATACGACCTATACACAAGACTTCACCACGACGGCCGGCGTCGCCTTGCTGTCCCAGACCGAATATGCCCAGTATGCCTCAAAACTGGGATATAAGGATAATATGACCGCCTGGGGCTGGTGGCTTCGTTCCGCACGAGGCAAAAATGTGGGCACTAACATTGTACTGTGCGTGCCATCAGGTGGACTAGGAGAAACCTCCGGTGCTGAAGCCAAAACCACTAACATGATCAGACCGGCCTTTTTCCTCAAGGATAGCTTCTTTGGCACTGTAAAGCTGGATGTATCTACCATGGGCAGCAAGGTGAAGCAGGTGCTGCAGGACCACTATTCCATCGAGCAGCTTCGCCACATCGGCTACACCGAACGGGAGCTGGGCCTTATCGGCTTCGATGTGCCTGAGATTGTCGAGGTCAAGATGGCCCGGACAGACCGGGTATATAGCCCGGATACCGTATCCTATTCGGTCTATTTCACCAATAATACGGAGCATTCGGTAAATTACAGCGTCTATCATCAGATTGCAGGCGGACCGCTGGAGGAACAAAGCATCATGGTTACGGCCTCTCAATCTTTGGTGAAAACCATCATGCTGCCTCCACAATTAAATGGCATCCATTCCCTTCACGTAGAGGTGAAGGAGGCTCAGCGCCAGGTGGTCAGCTTCGATTCCGCCACCTTTGCGGTGTTTCCCGATTACGAGCGGCAATTCGGCGATGATCAGTCCTTGTTTGGAGTAGCCACCCACTTTGATCAGAGCAACAAAACGGATGCCGCAGACACACTTTTGATGGACAGGGCGGGTATCCGCTATATCAGAGATGGTATATCCTGGAACAAGGTGGAGAAGGTAAAGGGTGTTTTTGATTTCACCCAGACCGACAAATGGGTGAATGACGCCGTCTCCAAGGGTATGCAGATTGTTTCACTGCTGTGCTTTTCCAATTCGCTATATAATGGCGGACAGGATGTAAAGGTCGGACCCGCCACCCAAGAGCAACTGGATGCCTACGTCAACTATGTGGAACAGGTGGTAAGCCGCTACAAGGGCAAGATCAACACCTTCGAGCTGTGGAATGAGCCCAACATCAGCTTCTGGCAGCCGGAGCCCAATGTCAGCGACTATGCACGTCTAGTGAAAGCCGCTTCGCTGACCATCCGCAGAATCAATCCCGATGCGGTGATCATTGCGGGCAGCGTAGCTAATCAGAACGGTCCCCAGTACTTGGATGACATGTTCCTGCAGGAGGTATATCCCTATATTGATGCGGTTTCGTTCCATCCATACATCTATCCTAACGATCCGGATACAAGCTATGAGGCCAAACTGAAATCATATACCGACATAACCAAGAAATACGGAGCCTGGAAAGACCAAAATATTACTGAGGTGGGCTGGCCAACCTCTACCGATGCCAGAGGCGTCAATGAAGAGCAGCAATCCGTCTACCTGACCAAGCAGTTTCTGATCTCTTCCGCCAATGGTATTAGGCAGAGCGCCATCTATGATTTGCGTGATGACGGTACCAACCCTGCGTATACTGAAGACAACTTCGGCATCGTGCGGATTGACCGGATGCCCAAACCAGCCTTGATTTCCTTTCAGCAGCTCAACAGAGCCTTGGCAGATGCCTACTTTGTCGGTGAAATGAATTCAGGAAGCCAAGTGAAATCGTATTTGTGGAAAAAGGAACAGGAATATGTTATCACTGCCTGGTCCTTGACAGGCGGGAGCCAATCTATTGCTTTGACCGGCAATCTGACGCAAACCGACTACATGGGCAATCCGCTTCCATCCCACAGCTCCGGCAACAGCTATACCGTTGGCTCTTCTCCGGTTTATTTTACCGGAATTGACCCGGCTTGGGCCAAGGAGCAGTTGAAGGTATTAGCGGTAAGCCTCCACCAGAATTGGTTGGCGGAATGGGGTAGCTCCTTATCCGCAGCCCCGGCTCTCCAGAGCCAATTGCAGAGTCTGTACGCGAGCGGCTTCGGCAGCGGTGCATACGCCGAGATCAAGGCTTTGGCAGATCAATATGAGCTGCTGGGCCAAGGCATCGTGGAGGAAGCACAGGCGGGAACCTTCACCATGGAGAATGCGATGAGTATGCTATACGCCTATCATCTGGCAGTGAAGCCTTTGGAGGCATTGATGCAGGACTCACAGAACCAGCCGACGCTGACCGCCTTGTCCTCCACTGCTGAGCTTGTGAATACGAGCAGCCTGATCCAGGCCAAGCTGCAGAATATTTCTGGAGGCAGTCAGTCATTTGCCCAGGAGATCATGCGACATGCCCGTGAATGGAACGTGAAGGCAGCTACCTACTTGCAGGCTGACCGTCCGGAGATGGCGCTGGCCTGGGATCAGACTGCCGGGCGTTTGGCGCGTTGGGCTGCCAAGATTAGCGAATTCGAGGCTGCAGAGCCAACAAACTTGCTGCTGAGCAGCTATCCCTCCAAGGTGTCCTTGTTCGAGGGAGGATCGGCCTCGATCCAGGCTGCCGTAACCAATGCAAGAGGAGCGACGCTGTCCGCCAAGGTTAAATTAGTGGAATCAGGCGCAAACCGAATCATTGCCGAAACAGAAGTATCCGTTGAGCCGGGGACAAATATGCAGATTCCCTTCACTATTCATTCTTCTGATTTTCAATTAAGCAGCCCCTCTTCTCTTGATCTGATATTGGAGAATCCAAACGGCGAAGTACTGCGAACCAAAGCTATTCCCGTGAACATTGCCGAAAAGGTGAGTTATAGCCTGAAGCCTAGTGGGCAAACCATGGATCAGCTCGACAGTATCACGGTCAACTTGAACAATCTATTCACTGATGTGCTAAGCGGTACTGTTGAAATTGACCCTCCTCCAGGGTGGATCATGGATGCCAGCAAACCTTATAGCCTGAGTGCCGGAGAGATTCAAGCGGTGACCTTTTCCGTAAGCTCGGTCCGCAACCAACCGCTACACGAATATTCGTTTGCAGTCCGGGTGAAGGACACCGAGGGGAATCTGCTAAAGTCCGCCATACTGCCCTTGAGCTTTGCGGTAATGGTGAGGGCGGAGCAGCCCTTGACAACAGCAGGCTTTGACGGCAATCTGGAGGCTTGGAAGAAAGCCTATCCCATCTACCTCAATCCGCCTGCCGATCCCCTGTCCGCCGAAGCCTGGCAGACTAGCAATGTGGCAGCCAGAATGTATACTCAATGGGATGAGGATGCCTTGTACGTGCTAGCCCAGGTGTATGATGATTACCAGTTCAATAATAAATCGGGTATGAATATCTGGGATGGAGATAATGTGCAGATCAGCATCGACCCCTTGAACGACAAGGCCACCAAATACAGCACGGATGATTACGAATATGGTTTTGCTTACACCGGAGCAGGCAATGAGGTGTATTCCTGGCAGGCAGCAACGGCATACGGCCAGAGCTACGGGCAAAAGCCATCGGAATGGGTTCAGGTGCTGCGGGACGAAGCGCTCAAGCTGTCCACATACTTGATCCGGTTGCCCCTGGCTAATATGACGCCTCTTCAATTGCAGGAAGGGACCGTCTTTGGCTTTAACGCTGCAGTCAATGACGCAGATATATTGAACCGGGAGCGCTTGGTCGAATTTACAGGGGGCACTGCCACCAGCAAGAACCCCAGCCTATACGCCAACTGGCAACTGAGCGGGGTGGAGCCGGACTTTCAGGCATCAACTGTCTATAGCATTGTTATCGACAGCCTGACCGGAGGCAGCATAACCGCAAGCACTGCAGCAGCCAACTAGTCCACTTTAGACTTATTTACAATTTGAAGAGACGCACCAGCCGCAAATGCACGGGCATCCTCGAAATCCTGCTCATCGGGATGCCCTTTTTTATCCAGATTGAAGCCCAGCGGACTGAACTCCCCGGGACAGTGGAACTCACCGACGACGTTGCAGCCTTTGGCTGCCAGCTTGGCCTGGACCTGTGCTTTGTTCTTGAATTCCCCCGACCCGGATGTGCAGAAAATAAAGACGTTCTTATCCCGGAGCGGCATCTTCTTGATGAACTTGGTCAGCTTCCGGTGGATTTTGGAGGCGTAAATGCCTGAACCTAGACCGATCAGATCATATCCGGACAGCATCTCCGGCTTAACGTCCTCCACTTTGGCCAAATCTGCACCCAGCACTTCAGCCATAGCAGCTGCAATCCTGTGTGTATTCATACTGCGGCCTGACCGGTAAATAATAATTGTCTTCATAATAGCGCCTCGATTCTATATATTCATAATATGAATGAACTTAATTATATTCATTCATCACTAGCTAAAATAAAATGTCCAGTACATTCCCTGAACATTTAATAATGTATTCCGCCTCCGGCCAAAAGATGCCTGATGCTCTTGTCAGGACTGTGTATCCGTCAAGCCTTTCATGATAAACTCGACCAAATAATCCAGAATCTGTGGAAAATAGCTAACCCCGATCTCTTCCTTGTGGATGTCAATATACGGCACGGAGTTGAACAAGGCAAGAATCATGCCGTCCTCCAGATCCTCTCTGATCTTCCCTTTGGTCTTCCAGTACCGGATTAATTCCAGCGTACCGCTGTTCATCATTTCATGAATACCCTCTATTCCGCCATGCTCATAGAATTCCTTCTCCAGCTTGCTGAATAGAGCTTTGTTGTACCATTCCTTCAGGATTGGATTACTATGGATTCCGCTGTAATTAAGCGCCATGATTTCTTTGAGCACCTTGGCAGGCTCATCGTCCAGATTAACCGAAGACTGCAGGATGCTCCGCTTCAGCTTCTCGTTCTCCTGCAGATAAATATCGATGAACAGCTTCTCCTTCGAGGCGTAATAATTGTAGAACGTGCCTACGGCGAACCCGCACATTTTGGTGATGTCGGAAATATTGGTGTCCTTGAAGCCTTTGGAGCTGAACAGCTCTTTGCCGCATCTGAAAATCTCAGCCTTCTTATCTTCCATCCGTAAGCCCTCCGTGCCTGAGTGAATAATATTTAATTCATTCATAATGTAGCACAGCGCTGCTGTCATTACAACACACTTTTAACTCCCCTGAATCGTATCACTTCAAGGGTGAGATGAATAGGCTGTTGTAATTAATTGAATAATGGAGGTACCCTCATGACCTTTGAGAACGAATATCTGAACAGTCAAGCTTATCCATCCGCCTATCCTTATGCTCCGCGTAACACTTCCTTTCCTTACTCGCATTATTACCATCTGGTCCGCTCAGAACCCGGTCACACCCTTACGGCAACAGAAAACCAAAGTGTAAAAAATGAATTCGTAAAAGGGCATATGAACGCAGATGTCGGCAGCGGGCAAGGGATTCATGTAGATGCCGGAGGTGAAGTAGGCGGTAAACACGGCATCGGTGTAAATGCCGGCGGGAATGTAGCATACACCGGCGCTGGTATGCATGCAGGCGGCCATATCGGCAACACTTCTTATGGAATCCAGGCACAAGGTAACACCCATCTGGACAGCGGCCAGGGTCTTGGACTTAATGCAGAAGCCCAGGCCTTCGGCAAATACGGCCTTGCTGCCCAGGCAGCTACCCAGCTGGGCGGCGGCCAGGGAGCCAATTTCCATACAGGGGCGCAAGCCGGAGGTGAACACGGTCTGAGTGCAGAGGCCGGCGGTCATCTGGGCTTAAGTCAAGGGGCCGGACTCCAGACCCAATTGCAGCTCGGCGGTGAGAATGGGCTCGGTGCCCAGGCCAAGGCGCAACTCGGCGGAGGTCAGGGCGCAGGCTTAGGCGTTACCGGACAGGTAGGCAAATATAACGGACAATTAGGCTTTACTATTGGCGGCAAGAATCAGGAGGCCAAGGAGTAACCGGGCCGGAGGTTTGATCCGCCCCTGACTTTTAGTGCAGGAGGGGGCGGTCAGCCCCTATTCTCCGTGCGCCGGTATACATACGGACAAGCGTGAAGCATATAAATTATACTTCAATTGGAAACGGCTTTACCGCCCTTTTTCAAGACTATACCTCGTCCGCTCAACATCTGTTCAGTAACAGTATCTGTATATGAAAGTTCCGCTGAGCTTTAGCAGAACCGCCAGCGACTTTCAGAAGGATCACTGAGCTGGCTGTAGGGCTGGAAACCAGCTGTTCCCACAAGCAAGTGGAGAAAGGTGTCTTAATTATTCGATTTCGGAGGTTCATAGGACATTAATTGGAAAAATGACATCTATTGCTCGGGGTTTCAGCGACTTTGAGTGATCTGAAACTATTTAAGTGCTCTTTTTCCAACTGCTGTTTTAGCAAGGCTCTGTTGTTCATCAGCAAGTGGAGAAAATCCAACTGCTATATTTTAATTCTGGCGCATATTCAAGTGGAAACGGATACCGTCCTTAAGAGGAGGGTATCCGTTTCAGCGAGAAATAGAAGAATAATTTATGGCGAATCTTATATCTTAAAAAAAGGACCGCCAGCAGGCAGTCCATATCCTATTCTCTGATAGCTTTAGCGGTTCAGCAGGCTTCCGACATATTTCAGCAGCTCATTGGCGCAGATCGGGCAGTAATTGTGCTCATCAATCAGGCGGCGGCTGACTTCGTTGATGCGTTTCAGCTGGCTCTCATCCGGCGTTTTGGAGGAGGTGGTGATTTTGACGATATCCTTCAGGTCGGTGAACAGCTTCTTCTCGATCGCTTCCCGCAGCCGGTCATGGTTGTTGTACTCGAACTTCTTGCCTTTGCGGGAGTACGCGGAAATGCGGATCAGGATCTCCTCGCGGAAGGCCTTCTTGGCATTCTCGGAAATGCCGATCTGCTCTTCAATGGAGCGCATCAGCCGCTCATCCGGCTCCATCTCCTCATCCGTGAGCGGGTCGCGGATTTTGGACCAGTTGCAGAAGGCTTCGATATTGTCGAGATAGTTCTCGAACAGTGTTTTGGCGGATTCTTCAAAAGAGTACACAAACGCCTTCTGCACTTCACTCTTGGCGAGAATATCGTATTCCTTGCGGGCAATGGAAATGAAGTTCAGGTAACGTTCGCGTTCCTCCTTCGTGATCGAAGGATGCTGGTCCAGGCCGTCCTTGATCGCCCGCAGCACATCCAGTGCGTTCATGCACTGCAGGTCGCCTTTGATCAAGGCGCTGGAGATACGGTTGATGACATAACGCGGGTCGATACCGGACATCCCTTCATCCAGATACTCAGTCTGCATTTCCTTAAGATCGGCTTCCTTGTAGCCCTCCACCTCTTCGCCGTCGTACATGCGCAGCTTCTTGATCAGGTCCATGCCCTGCTTCTTGCTCTCCTTGAGCCGGGTCAGGATCGAGAAGATCGCCGCCGCACGCAGCGCATGAGGAGCAATATGCACATGCTTCATATCACTCTGTCCGATGAGCTTGGCGTAGATTTTCTCCTCTTCTGAGACCCGCAGATTATAAGGAACCGGCATGACGATCATGCGCGACTGGAGAGCTTCGTTCTTTTTATTGGAGATAAAAGATTTGTACTCGGTCTCATTGGTATGAGCAATAATCATCTCATCCGCCGAGATTAACGCGAAGCGCCCGGCCTTGAAATTGCCCTCCTGGGTCAGCGACAGCAGATTCCAGAGGAATTTCTCATCGCATTTGAGCATTTCCTGGAACTCCATTACCCCGCGGTTAGCCTTGTTGAGCTCACCGTCGAAGCGGTAGGCACGCGGATCGGATTCCGAGCCGAATTCCGTGATGGTCGAGAAGTCAATACTGCCCGTCAGGTCGGCAATATCCTGTGACTTGGGATCGGATGGGCTGAACGTACCAATCCCCACCCGTTCTTCCTCTGACAAAAGCACCCGGACTACCGCAACCTGTTCAATGTCACCGTGATACTCATTCTTCAGCCTCATCTGGCAGGACGGGCAGAGGTTGCCTTCGATGCGTACACCCAGCTCCCGCTCGATCTCCGGCCTCAGCTCCAGCGGAATCAGATGCAATGGATCCTCGTGCATCGGGCAGCCTGCAATGGCATATACCGCACCTGCATCCGTGCGCGAATATTGCTCCAGTCCGCGTTTGAGCAGAGTGACGAGAGTCGATTTCCCTCCACTGACCGGTCCCATCAGCAGCAGGATCCGTTTGCGCACATCCAGCCTCCGGGCGGCGGAATGGAAATATTCCTCCACCAGCTTCTCCACCGCACGGTCCAGCCCAAAGATTTCCTGTTCAAAAAACTTATACCGTTTACGTCCGTTGATGTCCTCGACGCCGTGTGACTTGATCATGTCGTATACGCGGGAATGAGCCGTTTTAGCGGGAGAGGGGTCTTTTCTCAGCAGTTCTATATAGTCCTTGAAAGTGCCGCTCCACGCCAAACGGTCGTTCTCAGCCCGATACGAAGCTATACGCTCAAAAATATCCATGGCTCGCTGCCTCCTCTTGCGCTCCTACTTGCTCCACCAAGCTTAGAAAGTGTATTACATACCTATGCGGCGAGCCCGGAATAGTTGACCTCTTTTTTGCTGTGCTATAATAGAGAATCATGATTTCCCTTAAATAATTACGCTGCATTAAGAGCGCAGGAGTGACTACAATGGCAATCAAACAGGAAACGGAGCTGTATGCTCCTTTGAAGAGTTTTTTTGAGCGGCAGGGCTATGACATCAAGGGTGAGGTGCGGACCTGCGACCTGGTCGGCATCCGGGAAGACGAGGATCTGCCGCTGATTGTGGAGATGAAAAAATCGTTCAACCTCGCCCTGCTGCTGCAGGGGGTGGAGCGGCTGCGCCTTAGCCCGAATGTCTATCTCGCCGTGGAACGCGTACGGGATAAGAAAGGCGCGGTGAACCAGCGCTGGGGCGAGCTCAGCGGGCTCTGCCGCCGACTCGGACTCGGGCTGATCACCGTCGTCTTCTACAAGACGAAGGCCCCGCTCGTCGAGGTGCTCGCGGAGCCGGGCGAGGCGCCGCCGCAGGCCCGCAGCGCCGTACGCCGCCGCGAGCGCTTGCTCTACGAGTTCCGCGAGCGCAGCGGGGACTACAACACCGGCGGCAGCACGCGCGTCAAGCTAGTGACGGCCTACCGCGAGAAGGCGCTGCGCGTGGCCGCCGCGCTGCAGGCCCTGGAGGCCGAAGCCGCTGCTGGCGCGGCCGGCCTCACAGATGGGCGCGCCCCGCTGGGCGGCGCGCCCGACCCAGCCGTGCGCGGCGTGACGCCCGCCGCGCTGCGGGGGCGAAGCGGCGTGCCGGGCGCCGCCGCCTACCTGCAGAAGAACTACTATGCGTGGTTCTTCCGGGTCGGTCGCGGCCGCTACACGCTCACGGCCGCCGGCACTGCAGCGCTGATCGAATACGCGGCGATCGCGGAGATCAGTGCAGGCAAGCTGTAGGAGGCTTGCCTGCAGGAGGGGGCTATGGATTCTTTGAATCATGTTTGCGGTTAGCACTTCTCGCACGTTCTCTGCGGGTGCTTGGCGGGGTTTGTCATAGCCCATCTGGACCATTCGCTAGTCAGACGGACTGGAAATCCGCTATTTTCCCAAATCTGTCAGTTTTTCTCGCTAAGTGGACTCAGATTCCGTTATTGGGTCTGCCGCAACCCGTTTCAAGTCCAAATGAACAAGTTAGCGGATTCTCAGTCCGATTAAGCCTCAGAATCGGGTTTTTTCGGGAAATAAGGTCTTTTGAGTCCGCTTCACTCTGCTGAGGGTATGCTCATCTGCGCTTCCAACTGTCCAGTGCAACCTTCCTTCTGTATCCTTTGGTCAAATTGCTGCACTCCAGTATGTTCTCTATTACATCATTCCTGCTCATCGGAAACTTACAGGTGTGTTATTTCTGCTGGAGCAGAATCAATGATTGGGCTGTCTGCTCAAAATCCTTCCGGTCAAACATTCTGGCTGAGAAGATTTCAAAATGGGTGTTATCTATTTCACCATACAAATATTCCAACGTACTATCCTCTTCGCTAATCCACTTTCCTTCCAATTGCGGGGACAGCTGCACCTTCTTAACCGTTCTATTTCCGCCCGCGGGCTCCAGCTCCTCCATAGACTCAGTTATCGCCATCCGGATGAAATGAAGGGTCAACCTTTTTCCGTCCACCTTGGCCTCTTCAAAATAATCATCCGGACCGCCGCCAATCTCAGGAATATATACGTTCACCAGGCCGGCTTTTTGCGCCGCTTCCCGGATCTCCTGGAGCTGATTCCGGCTGTAGTGCAGCTTGTGGACCGGTTCCTCACATACAGGAGTATCTAAAGCCGAACGGCCCGTTTCACCAGTGCCAGAGGCTGGTCCTGCGGTTTCAGTGGGTACAGCCGCATCCGGTGGTTGCGGATTACTGCTGCATCCTCCCAGTAGCAATACTGCAATACAAGCTGCCAACCTATATGGTTTGTTTATTTTCATTTTCTTTCAGCTCCGGTTCCTTGGGTTTGAAATACATTCGACACTCAGCCCAAAAAAAGAAGGACAACCGCCCGCCATTCCATGGCAAGCAGTCATCCTTCTTCTATATCATGCTCCGGTTATTCCCGTCACTCTCAGCTCCGCGCCGTAAACTCCGATACCGCTTCACTCATCAGATTCATGCCCAGCAGCAGCTCATCCCGGCCGGGGTGGCTGAAGTTAAGCCGGATCCGGTCCGAGCCTCCGCTTACACTGCAGAGCGGTCCGGGCAGAAAGGCTACGCCTTTAGCCAATGAGACACGCAGCAGTGCCATGGCATCCAGCCCCTCCGGCAGCGACACCCAGAGGAACATCCCGCCAACCGGCATATCATACACGCTGCTCTTCCAGGCCGGGCGCTTCAGAAGCTCGGCCATCAGCTTCAGGCGGGTGTTGTATTCCCGGTTCAGCAGGGTGATATGCTCCCGCAGATCAAAGGCGCTTACACTAAGCAGATGATGCAGCAGCCGCTGGTTCAGCGAGCTGGACTGCCAGTCCGCCATCTGCTTCGCAGCGGTCATCATCCCGATCAGTTCGCGGCTTCCCGCCGCCCAGCCCGTCCGCAGCGCCGGCGCAACCGTTTTGCTGAATGAACCGATATACAGCACATGCCCGCCCTCGCTGACATTCTCCAGCGCGTAGAGGGAAGGATATCTCAGAGATGGATGCTCATCATAACGCTGGAAATGCAGATCACCGTACGAATCATCCTCAATAATCAGCACGTTATGCGAGGTGCACAGCTCAAGGATTTCCTTGCGCCGTGCAAGGCTCCACAGCACACCGCTCGGATTGGTAAAGCTCGGCGTGGCAAATAGCATTTTGGGCCGGTGCTGGCGGATTCCGCTGCGCAGATGATCGGGCAGCAGGCCGTCCTTATCCCCCTGCACCGGAATGATCACGGCTCCCTGCATCCGTAGCGCCTGCAGAATGCCCGGAGAGGTCGGATTCTCGACCAGCACCCGGTCACCGGGATCTATATAGACTCTGGCCAGCAAATCGATGGCCTGTTGGCTTCCCGTTGTCAGAAGAACTCCGCCTTCGGCCACATTTACCCCTTTGCCTCCCAGCCAATCTCCGGTAAGCCACTCCCGCAGCGGGCCATAGCCCTCGGGATCGCCGTACTGCAGAGCTCCGGCATCTGCTGAAATCACTATCGACGCCGCTTCTGACAATAGCGGCAACGGGAATAATTCCTCCGCCGGCAGCTCTTCCGCCAGTGAGATCAGTGTCCCGCGCCGCGTCTGTTTGCGGATACTCAGCAGTGGTGATGACAACAACGTATGTGCGCGCGCAGAAAATTCATACTTCATACGCTCCCCCCTTTACCCTGGTTAAAGAATATTCCAGCCCGGACGGCATTATGTCGTTATACGGGGATTAGGCGTAGATTTGCTTCGTCTGTCTTGAGAATAGGGCGAATTTCTCGATCGCCTGTGCCCTCGTAGATACTTCCAGCTTAACATAAATCTTGCGTAGATAGTTATCGATCGAGCGGCGGCTGACTTCAATTTCCAGGGCAATCTTATCGTATGTAATCCCTTGCACAATGCGTTCCATAATAAACATCTCTGTCTGTGTCAGCTGCATTACAGCGTCCAGCCCTCTGGAAGAGGTCACCGGACGCAGCCCCTTCTCAATCCATTCAAGCGGAATGGAAAGGAAGCCTTCACGGATTCCACTAATCATCTGCAGCAGCTGATTCGGAGTCGCCCCCTTGGACAGTACTCCGCTGGCCCCAAGCTCAATCAGTGGCTGAAACATTTCTTTATCGTTCTCTTCAGTCATAATTATGAAATGGGAGCTCTGGGAGCTCTGCTTCATCTCTGGCAGAACATCCTCTACCGTTCCCTCCGGCATTTGATAATCACTGAGTACCAGGTCCGGCCCGGTATCCCGCACCATGGAAACGCATTCGCTCCAGGTGGAATACATACCTGTAACCTCCAGCTCGCCCCCTTCTTCCAGAATCAATTTTGTTCCCAACATACTTGTGGGATGACATCCCACGATGACCACCCGCCAGACTTTCATCAATGCCCAGACCTCCTGCTATCTATATAATTTACCAGAATGGAAAGCGCGATAAGCGTTTCCGGTTAACACGCAAGCAAGGAACTATGATGTCTTGTCTGTTCTTCCTACTTTTACCTTGAATACGCCCCTCAGATATTCCAATCTATAGAAATTGTATCGCAGTAGTTTAACTGGATGCAATTACTTTTTCTTGTTTTCACAAGCTCTTTCACTTTTGCGAAAATAGTAAAAGTCTGATAGAATGGGGACTTGAAAAAAAATGGCTTGAGGTGATGAAATGCAACCGCTAGCGGAATCGACCCGGGTACACTCGCGCCGGAGCGCAGAGAGAAGCGGACCTTCCGTAAAATGGTTTCTACTGTTTTGGATTTTGATGATTGCACTCGGCGTTTATGCCGTGTACAGCTACACGAACCATCTGAAAGATCAGGTGCTGAGCGAGCTTGGATCACAAAGCCAGCAGCAGCTTACCGTTTTGAAGACCGATTATGAATCCAAGATCTCCGTCCTGACCGAACAGGTGAAGGAACTGCAGAGTACCGTGCAGACCTTTAATGAATTATTGACCTTCACCAAAGATAACGCCAGCAACAAGACGGACAACAGTAACAAACTGTATACGCAATTAAGCGAGGTCAAGAAACAGCTGGATGCGCTTAAGAAAGAGATGGATCTGCTCAAATGATGACTCCTGTCAAAAGAGTAAACCGCTTCTTCATGCTCCTGACCGCGCCGCTGTTCGGACTGCTGCTCTGCCTGTGGCTGTATCAGCCGCCGCTCAACCTCAAGCTGGATACCGGGCCCTTTATTGCTGTCTCCGGCCCTGTTAGTGAGACCGCTAAGCTTAAGCAGGATCTGGCCGTAGCCAAGAGCTATGCGTCTTACACCATCAATTCGATCAGTGCCAGTGCCCTGCTGTACAAGCAGACCACGAATGCCATGAATGCGCTGGTCAATACGGCGGCAGCCCAGACTTCCCGCCCGGAGCGGATCTACAATAACCGGATTACCTCCCGGCTGGGCATACCTGCCGATGTAATTACCAGTGACAGGATTACCATTGAATTGTACCGGCTGAACCCCGGAAACTATAAAGCATACGCGCTAAAGATCAGGCTGAAAGACCCTGCCGCCATGAAGATGAGTCTGGCAGGTGACGGCACTGGCGCATCCGAGACCACCATGCAGGCCGTGAACCGCTATGGTGCATCCGCCGGCATTAACGCCGGCGGGTTCGCCGATCAGAACGGCAAACGTTATCCGCTGTCTACAACCATTGTCGGCGGCCAGTATTTGTATGGCTTCGAACCCAGCTACAAAGATCTCAGCTTCGTCGGCCTGAATAAGTCCGGGCAGCTGATCGGAGGCAAGTTCAGCAGCAGGGCACAGCTGGATCAGCTGGAGCCCGTTTTTGGCGCCACCTTCGTGCCTGTTCTGCTGAAGAATCACACCAAGACTGTGATCCCGCAGAAATGGCAGATCACGCCGAAGCGCGCACCGCGCACCGTGATCGGCAACTTCAAGGATGATCAGCTGCTCATTCTGGTGGCCGACGGTTATGACGAGAACGGCAATTCCGGGGCTACTCTGGCAGAGCTTCAGGACAAGCTGTATGACCTTGGCGTTATTGATGCCTACAATCTCGATGGAGGCGGATCTTCCTCGCTGATCTTCCGGGGGAAGGTAATCAATAAGCCTTCTGACGGCAATTTGCGGCGTGTACCGACGAACTTCCTGTTCTTTAAGTAAGCAATTCAAAGTTCGTCAATGCCATAAATCACATTTCCATTTATTTTTGCGGAATGAAAGCGTATAATCAGATTAACGAATAACAGTCACTAACGGAGGTGCACAGCATGTCGTTCTCCCTGACTTTTTGGATCGTGACCCTGGTTTTTCTGCTGTTTCTGGCCGGCATCCTTACTTCTTCCTACAACGACGACAAGACCAAGGGCTTATGAGTCCGCTGAGCGTTTACAAAAAAAGGAGCACCGCACTGATGTGCGGCGCTCTTTTTTCTTGCTGAAACGGCACCGTCCTTGTCAAAGGACGGCAAAGCCGTTTCCATTGGCTTTCAAGAAAAGCTTTTCCAAACAGCAGCCCTGTTACAGGACGCCGTTCAGCGCTTCTCCTATGTAGACAGTAATGCTGTTTAGACTTACGCGTGTCTTGGCAATTGAGTCATTTCCGAAAGGCAGCTTGCACAAATATAACGGTCTTTATATTCGCTTACGCCTTCCATACCTCCGCAAAAGACACACTTAGGACGGTAACGCTCCAGAATGATGTGATCGCCCTGAACCAGAATTTCTACAGGGTCCCCTTCATTCATTGAATACCTTTTACGCAGGGACTTAGGCAGAACAATTCTACCCAGCTGATCTACTTTACGTACAACGCCAGCAGGTTTCATATCTAACTTACACTCTCCTGTTCAACTGATAATAGTAGCTACATAAGGTGAACATAAGAATGAGAGTTCTCATTCTTATGTTCACGTTCTATACTACTTATTTCGGCACTAATTAACTATTTCGTTACTAAAATGTCGAATCCTGCTGAAAAAAATAAAAATTAATGTCAACTTTTAGAAAAGTTGCGGGAAATCCATCTGCCGGAGTGCTTCATAAACAATAATCGCTGCAGAATTAGATAAATTAAGCGACCTTACGGCTTCGCTCATCGGCATGCGCATTCTGGTTTCCTTGCCCGCTTCCAGAATATCTGCGGGCAATCCCTTGGTTTCCTTGCCGAACACAAAGAAATCACCATCCTGAAAGGTGAAATCCGTATAACGCTTCTCCGCCTTTGTCGTGGCGTAGAAGAAGCGGCCCTCCTTATACTTCTCAAGTACTTCACTGAAGGAATCATGATACTCAATGGTTACCGCATGCCAATAATCGAGTCCGGCACGTTTCAGTGTTGCATCATCTGTACGGAAACCGAGGGGACGTACGAGATGGAGATGGGTTCCTGTAGCCGCACAGGTGCGGGCAATATTGCCTGTGTTCGCCGGAATTTCCGGTTCTACCAGCACAATGTGTAATGCCATAATTCGGATGCTTCCTCTCTGTAGGGTCCTAAAGACTTACTTGGCCCTGTAATGAATTCTTGATGATGGCTCCAGATACAAGGCGGAGCCCGGTAATCCTGAGCTGCGGGCAAGAAGAAGACCCTCCGCCACCAGGCGGAAGGTCAGGAGCGTTCTTTCATTAACCTTGGGTTTGCTGGAAATGCTTCATGAAATCGACAAGCGCCTTAACGCTCTCATGAGGAACGGCATTATAGATGGAGGCACGCAAGCCGCCCACGCTACGGTGGCCCTTGAGGCCGACAAAGCCTTCCGCTTCAGAAGCTTTGATGAACTGCTTCTCCAGCTCCTCCGATTGCATCCGGAACGTTACATTCATAATGGAACGGCTGCCTTCTTCCGCAACTCCGCGGTAGAAGCCGTCACTGCCGTCGATATAGTCATAGAGGAGACCTGCTTTATCACGGTTCTTGGCTTCGGTACCGGCAAGCCCGCCCTGTTCCTCAATCCATTTTAACACTTCATTAACCATATATACAGAGAAGGATGGCGGCGTATTGTAGAGAGAGTTGTTCTTATAATGTGTATCATACCGCAGAATCGTCGGAATATTCGCAGGAGAACTGGAAATCAGCTCTTCCTTGGCGATCACTACAGTGACGCCTGAAGGTCCGAGATTCTTTTGCGCACCGGCATAGATCAGACCGAATTTGTTGATGTCGAAGGAACGGCTCAGTATGTCACTGGACATATCTGCGATCAGCGGAATAGAACCGGCATCCGGATACTCTGCATATTGTGTCCCTTCAATCGTTTCATTCGATGTAATATGCAGATAAGCGGCATTGTCCGCAGCCTTGATGCTGTCAAGCTCCGGAATCGCCAGGAACTTCTTATCCTCTGAGGATGCGGCTACATGCCCGCCGCCTGTCAGCTTGGCTTCCTTCAGGGCCTTGTCAGCCCAGCTTCCTGTCATGACATAGCTGCCGACCTGGCCTGCAGAGATGAAGTTCATCGGCACCATAGCAAACTGTGTGCTTGCTCCGCCTTGAATGAACAATACCTTGTAGCCTTGTGGATTGCCGAGGAGCGAAAGCAGGCGTTCCTGAGCTTCATTATGCACGGATTCGTATATAGCTCCGCGGTGCGACATCTCCATAATGGACATTCCGCTCTCCCGGAATTCAATAAACTCCGCTTGTGCACGTTCCAATACTGTAAGCGGCAATGCTGCCGGACCGGCATTAAAATTGTATGCTCTCTTGCTCAAAATTGCTCCCACCCTTTCTCTCCTATGAATATGGATATCGCTATGATAGCAGATAACATTAAACAGCAGCAAGTATAATTATTCACATAGGAGGTAAGCTAGACAGGCTTCAAGAGGCAAAAAATTGATAGCTGCGCTTCCAACCCTTGCTGTGACGCGGTAAAATGGTGATGTCAATAAAAACTTCGGGAGAAATTACATGTTTTTCACCCCATAGAATGATCCGCTCCGCCGTGAAATCCCCGCTCTCCCGGATTCCGGCACCGCTTGGCTTATGGACGAGCTCCCAATAATAATCAGCCGCCGCGTTCTCCCAGCCCTCCAGCCGACAATAGAACGGACGGTCCGGCTCTTCCTTCCACGTAAGACTGTTACCAGACAGGCTCAGCAAATTGTCCGTATATGAGGATTCTGGTGCTGCAATCCGGAGCATGCCCGGCAGTTTCAGCTCATATTCTCCGCCGACAGCCGCACCGTTGATCCCGACAAAGTTATGAATATATTCCTCTATGCGCAGCGGCTTGTCTCCTACATTCTCAATCTCGTAGGTAATATCCAGCCGGTCCTCATTCAGCGTTATCGTCTTAATCAGCCGCATACTATAACCCCGGCACTCCATCGGCTGGACGGTGTAAGTGACCGAATGCCTGCTGAGCTCTTCATGAATGATGAAGGGAACGAGGGGATACTTCCCGAAAAAATCGTATGCTTCATCGCTCTGCTTCTGCAGCAGCCCGACCCCAGGCTTCGGGAACCACTCCCCGGCAGCTGCTTCCTCATAGCCGATTGCCCGGGAAATGGCGAACTCATTGCACAGGCCTATACCTCCGCTGCCCTGTCCCGGAACCAGACTCTCCGGCACACAAAAGGTATGTCCCCCCTGCTCCAGAGTCACTCCTGTAATAAATCCGCTCCAATCAAACCGGGTGCCGCTATATGCTCCCGGCTCTGCGATCTCCACTGTAAGTATTCCGTTTGATAGAATATGTGCCATTTAATGCCCTTCCTTTCCACTTTCTATGTTTGGCCTATGATCGATCTATGCTTGATCTATGGATTCTAAGCTTACCCGTTACGGCTGTGATTACACAAGCTTCCGGCTGCTATTTCTGCGGTTATCCTGAAGTTACACTCTTATGAGCAGCTACTGCACCATATATAGGGCATCTCATATGAAAACGCCCGCTCCCGGCGGACCGGCAGAGCAGGCGTCTTAAATTCCTATCTTCCGGCGTTACGCCAGTTCAACCTCAAGCAGATGGATTTGGCCTTCAGGGAGGGCACTCAGCAGACTACGTAAGATCATAGCCCCTTCTGAGACGCGCTGAAGCGTTACCTCAGCCCCGTTTAGCTTCACGGCATGTATTTGGTACTCTCCGTATTCAACGCTTCCTGAAGCCGTATAGACGACTTTCAGCTCACGTCCGGCAAAAATAGTTTTGATAGAAGCGCGGCCTTCGGCATCAAACTGTTCTTTAACCAGCTTCGGCTGCAGCAGCAGATCGCCCAGCCTGCCTTTGACACCAAATACCTCTGTGACCATCGTCAGCAGCATCCAGCTTGCAGAACCGGTCAGATACGTATACATCCCTCTACCCTGCTCATTGATATATTCCGGGATACCCGGGTACATCCGGCTGACTTCAAAGTTCGCGCTCAGGCTGTACAGCGAATCGAGTACCTTGCGTCCTTCTTTAACAAATCCGCGTTTATACAGCGCATTCCCATACATTACAGTCATATGGCTGAACATGGCTCCATTCTCTTTGTGGCCAAAAGCGAAGCCGAAGGCACGGCCTAGATTTTGCTGAATACCGCCGAAGTTGCTGTTCAGACGGTAGCCGATTTTGTCATCGAACAGATTGCGTTCCACTGCCGAGACAATGCTTGAAATCTGCTCCGGTGCAGCAGCATGACCCAGCAGCGGGAAGACCTGCCCCGTCAGCGTCATGCGGGTACCTTCAGCGAACTCACCCTCCACACGTTCCCCGTCGTTATTGTAATAGCCGTTGAACCAGCCGTCGCCATGCCCGCTTTCTACCCATTCATTGCGGCGCAGGTGATCGAAGATCCATTCTGCTTTGCGGGCCAGATCCGCTGCAACCTGTTCCAGCTTCAGCTGGACACGGATTCCGCTAACCTTATTCGGTGCTGCGCCATAGTAGCGGTCCAGCAGCCCGTGTTTGGCAGGAATAGATTCATAATCAACGGATTCGCCAAGCGAATCCAGCAGCAGCGTCATTTCTTCCGCAAGCTCCAGGGTATCTCCTCCGGTACGTTCCTTAAGCGTGATCAGCAGCCGGGAGAGATCCAGCAGATTGCTGGCATAGAAGGCTGTGAAGGTTACACTCTCCCCCCGCTGAGCAGCCATATCCAGCCCGTCATTCCAGTCAGCGCCTTCAAGCAGAATATTGTTATGCTCACCCACATTGAAGAATGGAACCAGATTCTGCAGCAGGATATGCTCCAGAATGGTGCCTGTATACACTTCACCTGCTGAAGTCTGCAGGCTGCTGCCGGCTCCAGGCTCCCATGACGTATCGCGTTCCCTGCAGCGGCTCATGAAGGAATCCCGGAAATAGGTCTGCTCCTGCAGCAGGAAGTCGAGATCACCGCTCTGATCGAGGTACAGCATCGTAGTGAGGAATGGCCATGCGCCGTGATCCATCCAGACGCGGGGAATATTATTACGGTCTGCTATGAATTCACCAGGCTGCTGCCCGATGATCGTTGCATTACTGCCGTCGATTCTGACACCGGCATAATTGTTCAGCAGCAGGCTACGCACATCAGCAGGCTCCATGATCAGCAGAGCGAGACAGTCCTGCCAAAGATCACGCCAGCCGCGGCCGCCTCTTCCATAGTCATGATAAGGCAGGAAGGAGTTACCGTACAGTCTGCGCAGCACGGGCTGCAGAGTAACCCATTTCATCCATTCATCAGCAGCATGATCTCCCGTATGGAATTCTACCGTATTCACTTTTTCCGCCCAGAAGGTCTTATTCTCCTCCAATAATGTATCAAAAGCCTCGGTTGAGCCGTACTTGGCCATCAAAGCCGGCACGCCGATTCTGTCATTCTCTATCGTAAGCACAACTACATAGGAATGGCTCTGTCCCGGAGAAAGTGTAACCTCTGCAAAACGCAGTCCGCCAAGCGCTTCATACCCTTCCTTGTGTATTCCGCCCCCTTCACCTATCTCCGGAGCCAGATTGCGCACCACCGCTTCCGGCCAGTCCAGACTTCCGCCTTCACCGATGAATTCCTCCTGCACCGGGAAGAAGCCAACCGGCTGTGCTCCGCCTTCCGCAGCACCAAACACACCGTAAGAGGTATGATTTACACGGTGCCCGCGTTCGTCGAAGGAAAGTGCTGGCTGTACCTCCACACCGTAAGCGGAAGTATAAGTCCGGTTCAGCAGCGAAGTAACATGACGGTGATCCCGCAGATCATCTGCAGAACGCGCATACAGCGGAATAGCAGCCGTCGGAGTCAGCGTGAGCTCCTTCGTGCCTCTATTTGTCAGCACAACCTTCATCAGCTCTACTTTGTCATTGCCGCAGGGTACGAAGCTCGTGATCTGTGCTCCTAACCCCAGCTCCTTATTGTTGCGGGACACTTTATGCCATAACAGCCCGGCTTCCAGCAGAGATTCGTCAGCACCCTCGCCATATACCGCAGCATTCTGCCGGGCGGAGTCTCCCGTAGCTGACCATGCGCCTTGTCCTTCGATATATACCCAGAAATTGCGGGAAGCGCGGGAATTATGCAGATCCTCCACGGAGAGCGGCGGAGTAAGGAATGTATTATGACCTGAAGTCACCTGACCATGCAGCTTCGGGCTGACCGAGGACATCATGCCCCCCTCATTCACCAGCGGAAAATATAAAAAACTGCTCCGGTCCGGCTGCTCCAATCTGAAATCCCCATTATTGCCGGTGAAGCTCCAGCCTGATTTTATCTTGTGATCGTGATTCACTGTATTCATCCTCTCTATAATACAAAGATAGATTGCATTTTTATCACAGTTTCCGAAATCGGTTTCGTTTTTCATTATTGCATCGTTATAAATCTTTGTAAAGGTTTTTTTCATGTTCTTTGATGTGCAAAATAGTTACCATAACAGCTGATATCACAGCCTTTTATGTGTATTTCATCAATTACGAAACCACTTTCGTTATCAGACTTATATTATATATAAATCTGGCCTAAATATAGTACAAACACGCCTGAAATTTCACATATCTGAAATACATGCGAAATGTAAACGTTATATATAATCAAGTTGAGATTTTATAGAATATAATCTATTAAATAACACGAAAAATTACGAAATCGCGACCAATCATCAGGCCATGCCAGACTGGACTCTCCACATCCCCTAAGTTAGTGAGTTGGAATGAGAATCCGTTATTTGAACAAATCCAGGGGATTCACTTGCCAAGCGGATTCAGATTCGCTTATATAAGCATCTCCCCCTCCTTTCGGGCTCGAATGAAATACATAACGGAATCTCAGTCCGTTTGGGCCTCGTTAGGAGGCTTTTTGACGAAATAGAGTCCTCTCAGTCCGCGTTAAATTACTGATGATCCTCCGCCCCAGACCGATCAGCAGCCCGGCCTTTGCAACCGCCCGTTTCCGCCAATGCCGCTATACTACAATCATTTGTGGCCATACCAGTTACTCCCGTACGAACACAACAGAAAAAGCCCCCGGAATCAAATGATCCTGGAGGCTTCTTCATCAAGCTCTATTCAAGTTAACTTATCTTATACATCAAAGTACAGGGAGTATTCATGCGGATGAACACGAATCGCAACGGCTTGCGCTTCAGAACGTTTCAGAGCGATGTAGTTATCGATGAAGTCCTTAGTGAATACGCCGCCTTCTGTAAGGAACTCGTAGTCAGCTTCCAGAGCATCAAGCGCTTCGTCCAGTGTACCTGGAACGCTGCGGATCTTCTCTTTGTCTGCATCAGACAATTCGTAGATGTTCTTGTCCAGTGGACCATAACCCATTTCTTCAGGGTTGATCTTCTTCTTGATTCCGTCCAGACCCGCCATCAGCATTGCGGAGAATGCCAGGTATGGGTTAGCCGTGGAGTCCGGTGTACGGAATTCAATACGACAGCCCTTAGGAGTTACAGCAGCTACCGGTATACGGACAGCAGCGGAACGGTTACCCTTGGAGTAAACCAGGTTGACCGGTGCTTCATAACCAGGAACCAGACGTTTGAACGAGTTGGTGCTTGGGTTAGTCAGCGCGATCAATGCAGGAGCATGATACAGGATACCGCCGATGTAGTGCAGAGCCAATTCACTCAGGTTAGCATAAGAGCCTTTTTCGTAGAACAATGGCTCGCTGCCGTTGAAGATCGACTGGTGAACGTGCATACCGCTACCGTTATCGCCGAACAGTGGCTTAGGCATGAAGGTTGCTACCTTGCCGTATTGGCGTGCAGTGTTCTGTACAATGTATTTGTAAGTTAGGAGATTGTCAGCTGTTTTCTTCAGGGTGTCAAAACGGAAGTTGATTTCCGCCTGGCCTGCAGTCGCCACTTCATGGTGATGGCGTTCGATTTCAAGGCCTGCTTCAGCAAGCAAACGGCACATTTCACTGCGGATATCCTGTTGGGAATCTACTGGAGCTACAGGCACGTATCCGCCTTTAACGCCAACTTTGAATGCCAGGTTGCCGCCTTCGTCTTTACGGCCAGTGTTCCAAGCTGCTTCTTCGGAATCTACGAAGTAGGAGGAGCTGTTCATTCCGCTCTCATAACGAACGTCATCGAAGATGAAGAACTCGGATTCAGGTGCGAAGAATGCAGCTGTACCTACACCACTGGATTGCAGGAACTCTTCAGCCTTCACAGCGATACCGCGCGGGTCACGCTCGTAACGTTCGCCATCCGGTGTGAAAATATCACACATGATGTTAAGCGTTGGGTGAGCTGTAAAAGGATCGATGTATGTAGTGCTTGGATCAGGCATCATTACCATATCCGACTCTTCAATCCCACGGAAACCTGTAATGGAAGAACCATCAAATGCTACACCATTCTCAAATGTTTCTTCTTCAACTGCGGATGCTGGCAACGAGATATGGTGAGCACGTCCACCCAAATCTACAAACCGGAAATCCACCCATTCGATATTGTTCTCCTTGATCGTCTGCAATACTTTTTCAACCGACATGCTTTATTCCTCCCCAAGTTCCGAACATTAGGCCGCTCACAGTATCAAATGTTCTTGTTTTTATTTTTTTGCTGTCGTCATTATAAATCTCAAACCTAACATCGTCAATGCTTATGTCAGGTATTTCTTACGACAATGTAAGATATTCTGACGCTTTGGTGAAAAAACTCTGTTCATCCGATTCCCATGTCACCTTTGTCCTATATTCAATAAAAATAGCCCCCTTCCTCCGCCCAAAGCGGGAGAAGAGGGCCTGTAAGAAGCTAATCCGCACTTGAAATTCAAACTACCGGGGCTGCTTCCAGTGAAGGAGAGAACTTGCGTCCGACAAGCGGGGCCAGCTTCTCAAGATCTCTAAGCAGGCTGTCGAACTGTTCCGGGAACAGAGACTGCACTCCGTCACCTGTCATTGAATTATCAGGGTCGGTGTGCATCTCGATGATCAGACCATTGGCTCCCGCAGCAACCGAAGCCTTGGCCATAGGCGCAACCAGCTCACGGCGTCCAGTGCCATGGCTTGGATCAGAAATCACCGGCAGATGGCTGAGGTTCTGCAGCACAGGAATAGCTGAGAGATCCAGCGTATTGCGTGTGTAGGTTTCAAAAGTCCGGATTCCGCGCTCACATAACATGACATCACGGTTGCCTCCGGCGAGAATGTACTCTGCTGCATTCAGCAGCTCATCGTAAGTCGCACTGAACCCGCGTTTCAGCAGGACGGGACGCCCGCAGGTTCCCAGCTTGCGCAGCAGGTCAAAGTTCTGCATGTTACGTGTGCCTACCTGCAGAATATCCGCATGCTCCGCACAGATATCTACATACTCCGGTGTCATCACTTCCGTGATGGTCAACAGGCCGTGGCGTTTACCGGCTTCAGCCATCATCGTAAGACCTTCTACACCCACACCCTGGAAGCTGTAAGGTCCGGTACGTGGCTTGAAAGCACCGCCGCGCAGCACCTGGCCGCCGGAAGCCTTAACAAGCCGTGCGATTTCATCAATCTGCTCCGGGGATTCCACGGCACAAGGGCCGCCCATAATGACGAGATTCTCTCCGCCGATCTTCACCCCGCGGATATCGATAACCGTATCCTCCGGATGGAAATCACGGCTTGCCAGCTTATAGGACTTGGTAATCTTCACGACGTTCTCGACGCCCTTCATCTGGCGCAGATGCTCGGCCAGCTTCGGCGTCACGCCGCCGACAAGACCGATCACAGTATGATCTGCTCCCCTTGAGAGATGTACCTGCAAGCCTTCTTTTTCAATTATGGCAATAATATCATTTACCTGATCCTGCGGTGTTTGGTTGGATGTAATAACGATCATATTATAGCTCCCCTTTTTGGACACTTATTCTTATAAACGGGTACAATCAATTTAAATTTGATACTATCTCGCTACGACGCGTGTACGCTTTTAAGCACTAAAGTGATTTTACCGCAAGTTTCCGTTCCAGTCAACCCCAATAGGCTATATATAACAAAACCGCCGGAGGTAAAATCAATAACTCACTAACTTTATCACGGCACATGCTCGCAGGAGCGGCTAGCGCCCAGGAACGAGAAAAACGGCAGCATACCCGGTTACAGGCCACACTGCCGCTATACCTATTCTATAAGTTCATAATTGCTATCATGTCAGGTAGCACTCGTACTCTTGTTCTTCACAGGCGGCAGAAGCTTCGCCATATTCACCGTACGTTTGATCTCCCAGGTCTCGGGGTTCGATTCGTCATACTGCTCCAGATAATTGATAACTTCCTTGGTAATCGGCGTTGGCGTAGAAGCGCCTGAGGTTACCCCTACCTTGGTAATTCCCTTCAGCCAATCCCTATTCAGCTCAGATACATCTGAGATCCGGTGAGCCGGTACACCGGCAATTTCTTCCGACACCTGTGCCAGACGGTTAGAGTTATTACTGCGCGGATCACCGACAACAATGACCAGCTCACACTGGCCGGCCTGCTCCGCTACCGCTTCCTGGCGGACCTGGGTTGCCATACAGATCTCATTATGGACCTCGGCTCCCGGGAAGGTCTCCAGCAGTTTTTTCATAATATGCTTAATATCCCACTGGCTCATGGTGGTCTGATTCGTAATTACAATACGCGAGGAAGGGACCGAGAGACCGGCAATTTCATCTTCCTTCTCAATCAGATGGACATGCTGAGGGGCAATCCCCACCGCACCTTCCGGCTCAGGATGACCTTTCTTGCCGATGTAGATAACCTCGTAGCCCTCTTCAACCTTTTCCTTGATGAGGTCATGAGTCTTTGTTACATCGGGACAAGTGGCATCGACTGTGGTTAACCCCTTGGCCCGTGCTATCTTGCGTACCTCGGGCGACACACCATGAGCAGTGAAAATAACCGTCCCGCTTTCTATTTTATCCAAAATATCCAGACGGTTATGCCCGTCCAGCGTAATGATTCCGTCATCCTCAAAGGAGTTCGTGACATGGCTGTTATGCACAATCATGCCCAATATATAAATCGGCCGTGGCAAATCAAGATTTTGTGCGGCCTGCCGTGCCATTACCATAGCATCGACGACGCCGTAGCAATAGCCCCGGGGAGAAATTTTGATGACTTCCATGATTCACCGCTTTCTGCTGTCAATGACTGCTGTAATAGGAACCGTTTAATTATACCCTATTCCAGCGGCGGGGCAAAGAGAAGCGGCATCCAGATCACAAAAGTCGTCCCTTCCCCCTGCCGTGTGACCACCTCTACAGAACCGCCGTGCTCATCAATTATCCATTTGGCGATGGACAGCCCCAGACCGATCCCTTCGGTAATTCCTCTAGATTCATCCGCACGGTAGAAACGGTCAAAGATGTGCGGCACTTCGTCCTTATCCATCCCGATTCCGGTATCCGAGATACGGATTCCCACCTGGTTCTGATAAAAGACGGCATCCAGCGTAACCTCACCCGCAGGCGTGTATTTAAAAGCATTATCAATGAAGATGAACAACATCTGCTGCAGATAGTCCTTGTTGCCAAGAATATATTTGCCGTTCAACTGGCCCATTTCGCCCACAGACCACTCCGCCTGACGCGGCAGGAAGGAAGCACGGCGTGCTACTTCGGTCATCATCGGCTCCAGCGCTACCGGCTCTATATCAAAGGTCCGGCCTGTATCCGCTCTGGCCAGAGAGAGCATATCCGCCACCAGCCGGCTCATACGCTTGGATTCATCAGCAATATCCTTCACCGATTCAATGGAGAGCTGGCGGATTTCCGCCTCGGTCATCCGGCTGTCATCCGGCTCCATCTCCCATATCTTCTCCAGCAGATCAATATTTCCGCGAATCGTTGTAAGCGGTGTCCGCAGCTCATGCGAAGCATCCGAGACGAAGCGGCGCTGCGTGGCATAGGCCTCCTCCAGCCCCGTATAGAAGCCTTCCATCCGCCCGAGCATACTGTTCACCGTCTCAATCAGCCGCCCGATCTCATCCTGCGGTCCGTCGTATTCAATGCGCGAGCTCAGATCCGTCCCGGTCTGTATCCCGTTTGCCGCCTCAATAACCTTGCCGATCGGACTCATTGCTTTGCGGGCCAGGAACAGCCCGAAGGTGAAGGCTGCGATCAGAGTCGCAAAAGAGCCAACGAGCAGGATATTCTTCAGTCTCAGCATCAGCCGATCCTGCTCACCTGTATACGCGGCCATTTGCAGGACTGCAGCAGGATTGCCTTCATACCCCGGAATATCAACAGCCCGCTGATAGATTAAGAAAGAATTTCCTTGGTAGCTCTCTCTAACAAAGCCCTGTTGGCTGACTATAGCGGCTTGTTCCGGAATATTGAACCGAAGATCAAACGTCTTCATGTTATTATTGGGAACAATCCGCGAAATATCATATATATACAACTGTGCAAATAAATTCTGGCCTTCCAGACTTCCGCCCACATACAGATTGGAAGTTCCGTCATAATAAGTAACCGGCTGCAGTTCGATCTGATTGGCCTGATTCTTAAGACGGTCCTTCAAGTCACCGTACGTATTAATATAGACAAACCCGTAGATTAACGCGGACAGGGCCAGCAGCATTATGGCCAGAATCCCTGAATACCAGGCAGTCAGCCGCAAACGTATAGACATATTAGTCACCTCTTAGGATGTAGCCGGCTCCCCGGATCGTTTGAATCAGCCTTTTGCCGCCATGCTCTTCCGTCTTCTGGCGCAGCATTGCGATATATACCTCAAGCACATTGGATTCACCGCTGTAATCGTAACCCCAGATCTTATCCATGATGAGATCACGGGACAGCACCCGCTTCGGGTTCTGCATGAACAGATGCAGCAGTTCGAATTCCTTTGCCGTCAGCTCCAGACGTTTGCCTGCACGCGTCACTTCACGCGAATCTACATCCAGTGTGATATCCTCATAGGAAACCGCCTGGTCCGAGCCTCCGCCCTGCTCACTTTTGCGCCGGAGCAGTGCCCTTACCCGGGCAAGCAGCTCCTCCAGAGCAAACGGCTTCACCAGATAATCGTCCGCACCCAGATCGAGCCCTTTGACCCTGTGTTCAATCTCATCCTTGGCCGTCAGCATAAGTACCGGAACACTGCTTCCGCCCTCACGCAGACGGCGGCATACCTCAAACCCGTCCACTTGCGGCATCATTACATCCAGGATAACCACATCCGGATCGCTGTTCAGAACGGCACGCAGCCCATCTGCCCCGTTAGCGGCTGTTTTGACATCATACCCTTCAAAGGCAAGCCCGCGGCGCAGCATGGATATAATTTTCTCATCGTCATCAATAATTAGAATATTCGGTCGCATCAAGCAGCCCCCATTGTTCAGTTCATATATCTATATTGTATCATGAATCCGTTTACCCGCAGCCTATGCAGCAAAAACGGAAGGGTCTCCCCTTCCGCTGTACTGCTCACCGTCCGGTGTGTTTATTGCTTCTGAGTTTGAGTCGTGTCAAAATCATTTTTATTGCCGATCTTTACCGGAAGATCCAGCTTCTTACCGTCACGAACCACATTCAGTGTCACCTGATCGCCAACTTTGAGCGTCTGGATGTAAGTAATCAGATCCTGGCTGGTGGCATAGTTCGTACCGTTCACACCTGTGATGATATCGTAAGGGCGGAGGTCGGCGGTATACGCTGGAGATTTGAAGACAATCTCGGCGACTACGGAGCCTTCTTTAAGGTCAGTGCCCATTTGTTTAGCGACTTCATCGGTAATGGTCATCAGCGAAGCGCCGATGAATGGTACCGGTTCTTTCGGAATTTCCTGATTGGCTTCCAGTTTCTCTACAACTTCTTTAATGGTATTGACCGCGATAGCAAAACCGATACCCTGGGAGTCTGTGCTAACCGCCACATTCATCCCGATGACCTGACCATTCATGTTAAGCAGGGGTCCGCCCGAGTTCCCTGGATTAATCGAAGCATCCGTCTGCAGCAAGTTCTTGTAATTGCGTGTGCCGCTTCCGTCTTCTTCATTAATATCAATACTGCGGCCCTTGGCACTCAGTACACCTGCTGTAACGGTGTGGTCAAAGCCCTGCGGGTTACCAATCGCTACGACTTCTGAACCTACCTTAATGCTGTCGGAATCACCAAGCGCCACTGTAGGGAAGTCCGTTCCTTCAATTTTGAGCACTGCCAAGTCCAGATCTTTGCTGGAGCCGAGCAATTTCGCTTCATAAGGTTTGGTATTGCCGTCAACCGTAACCTGAATGACATCTGCATTATCCACCACATGCTGGTTGGTCAGAATATAACCGTCTGAATTATAAATGAAGCCTGTGCCGATTCCGTAAGGAGTAAGCTGGGATGAATCCGAATTGTTTGATTCCGGCTGGGATTCTGAATTGGAGCCGGAAGATCCGCTGCCGCCGAACTGATCACCGAAGAAGAATTGGGAGAACGGATCGCTCATATTCGGATTACTGCTGCTTCTGCTGCTTGATTTAACCAGCGTCTCAATTTTGACAACTGCCGGTCCCACCCCATCTACTACGCTGGATACATCACCCGATCCGGTAACCAGTGCTGCTGTGGAAGTGGAAGGCGTAATGGTAGCACTTCCGTTCGCTGTCTTAGCTGCTGTATTCGTAACGGCAGCAGTAACTGCCTGATCGCCTGTGAACCAGTTGCCCCGGTCCGCCATGAACATCGAACCCGATAATACAATCATTCCTGCAAGAAAAGAAATAAGTACCGCCTTAACCGGCTTCTTCGGCTTACGGTTATACTGCCAGCCATTGCCCCCCTCAGGAGGATTGCCGCCGCGTCCGCCATTGCCGTCATATCCTGTGGTACGGAGCGAAGTGCTGTAAGGTAAAGGCTTGACCGGCTGCGGAGGTGAGATCTCTACACGCTCCGGCTCCCGGCGGTTATAGTGCTGCGGATCTTCACCATTCATCTCGTCGTTGTTCAGGGATTTGAACGGCCCATAGGAATAGTAGTAGGAAGAGCCTGCTTCGTTTGATGAATTACTGTTAGTGCTATCTTTACTGTCCCATTCCCGCTGCGGTCCCGGTTCATTATCACGATTGAAGTTGTTCTCACGATTGTAATTGTTTTTGTTATCGTCCATGTTTTCTTTCCTCCCGCGCTCTGCCGCATCCGGCAAAGTGTTATTTGTTTTCTTGTTCTTATTTTGTACTTTAAACCTTAAGGTCACATTAAAAACAATTTAAGCGGAGATAAAAGATATGAACACTTAAAAGAGAATATGAGGGAGAACCGCCGGAAACGCGGTTACTGAGGCTGTTGAGGCAATTGCCGGACGTAGAGGACATGCAAATCCCCCGGCATTATAGCGCCGGGGGTATTGAAGGTTACCGCTTCACGCATACGTACAATAGGCATGAAAATTGTACATATTGCAACTTTGCTTCCTAGATAACAGGATGTTACGGAGAATTGTTGTACGAAATACAAGAATCGTCCCGTTTAGCCGTTTGAACGAGTTGGAATGCTGCCTTTCGTACAACAATTTTCGATTATAGACGATATGTAAAGGAAAATGTTGTATTTTGCGCAGGATTCACTGGCCTGAAGGAGCTAACTCTGCGCCCAGCCCTTACGGTGGGCGTAGATGGCCAGCTGGGTGCGGTCATCCAGCTCACATTTCATCAGCAGGTTGCTGACATGCGTCTTCACCGTCTTGATGCTGATATGCAGCTCCTCGCCGATATCTTTATTGGTTTTGCCCTCAGCGATCAGCAGCAGAACTTCCTTCTCTCGCTCGGTCAAGCCGGAAGAGTCGCCCTGTACGGTACGCTGGCGGATGCCTCGGGTAAGTGCCTGCGAGACATCGCCGGTCATCACCGGCATGCCGCGGTACGCGCCTTGCAGCGCGTAGATCAGCTCTTCTGCCGAGACGGTTTTGAGCACATAGCTGACCGCCCCTGCCTCGATCGCGTCTACAACAAGATCATCCTCCAGGAAGCTGGTGAGGATGACAATTTTGAGACCCGGGAATTCGGCCAGCACTGCGCGCGTTGTCTCCGCCCCGTTCATGACCGGCATCATCAAATCCATCAGCACCAGATCCGGCAGGGCATCATGCCCCAGTTCACGCAGCATGCCTAGCGCCTTATGCCCGTTGGCTGCCTCACCTATAACTTCAAACATTGGATCAAGCATCAGATAGGTTTTGAGCCCCATCCGCACCATATCATGATCATCCACCAGCAGCACTTTAATGAGACTCATTCTGTACTCCCCCTATCAGGCTCAGATTCGGCATCAACCGGCTCCGGGATGCCCTGCACAAACTTTGGTATATGTACGCGGATCGTCGTTCCCGCCCCCTTGCGGCTGATAATCTCTACCTGGCCGCCGAGCTTCTCGGCACGCTCGCGCATGGTGGTAAGTCCGTAGGAGCCCTGTTTATGCTGCACCTGCTCGAAGCCCTGCCCGTCATCGCTGATGCTCAGCACAACCTGGCGCGGCACTTCACGCAACGACAGGCTGACTACCCGTGCTCCGGCATGCTTCACGATGTTCGCCATCGACTCCTGAATAATCAGGAACAGCTGATGCTCAATCGCTTCGGACAGCTCACCCTGCAGTTCAAGCTCCTTTACCCCCTTGAGCCCGTTCTGGCGGCAGTAATCCGGGAACCATTTCTCCAGCGCCTCGAACAGATTGCGCCCCTCCAGCTCCACCGGACGCAGCTGCGCGATCAATGCCCTCATTTGCTTCTGCGCCATCTGGGACATGCTGATCAGCTGTTCCATCACCGTCTGCCCGTGCTCCGCGCTCCGTTCAAGCACTTTAGGCAGCGAAGAAGCGGACATGTGAATCGCAAAAAGCTGCTGGCTCACCGTATCATGCAGATCCCGGGCCATACGCCTCCGCTCTTCCAGTACCGCGCTCTCCGCCGCCTTTTCCTTCTCGATGACTTCCTGTTCACCCAGCTGCTGCAAAAGCTTCATCTTCTTCTCCACAGTATCCATCATAATATTGAATTCGTGATATACCCGGGCAAAAGACTGGTCTTCGCTCTCCGGCATCCGTACGGACAGATTGCCTTTGGCTACCTGAAGCATATTCAGATCCAGATGGTCGATCCGCCGCTGAATCCGCTGTCCGGCAATATAGCCGATAGTCACTGTGAAGAGCACAATGCCCAGACACAGGTACAGCCACATGCGGGTATCCACCACCCGGATATAGCCCAGGCATGTCCCGGCATACATCAGTCCGGCAGTTACTCCGCCGCTAAGCAGGAAATACACCAGCAGCATCCACTTGGTATTGCTGAAGATCGTCCCCATTTAGCCCACCGTTTTGACTTTAATGTCACCGATGAAGCAGCTGACGTTAATGCGGACTTTTTTACCTGCTTCCTTATAATAAGGCGTCTTGCACTGCACATTACTCATGAACCCGCTGCGCGACTGCTCAAGCACCTGCATATCACCAATGAACGAGCTGCCGTTAACCGATACACCAAGATTCATATCATCGGGAATATAAACCTTAATATCACCGACAAAAGCGGAAATGTTGATCTTGGTCTCACCGTAAGGAATTTGCGCATTGGTCAGATCCAGCACTGTATCCCCGATAAACTGCGAAATATTGGTTTGTTTCAGCTGGAAATGCTCGCGGCCCATATGGACATCCCCGATAAAAGCCGAGCGGTTCGTTGTTTCTTTGTCCTGCCCGGAATCCTGAAACTCCTCATGCCATTCGCCGTGGCGGCGGGCATGGCGTTCCTGACGCTCCTGGCGTCTGCGTTCATGGCGTTCCTGCTTCTCCTGCCACTTGGCATCTGACGAAGAAGAGGAGTCTCCCTGTTCTTCGTCTTCATCCTCCGTGTCTTTGTGCAGATAATCATTCCAGTCCCGCCCGCCGGCACCGGCAGATTTGCCGAACTTCTGCTCAAACTGCTCATCGAGCGTCGATTCCAGCGGTGCAGGAGGCTTCGCATCCAGCGGGCTTTTGCCCGGTTCGGGCGGATAGAAATTCGGTGGTGCCGGCGGTGCCGGAGGAACCGGCGGCGTTGTCCCCCGCGGCTTGAAAATAACAGCTAAACCGCCGCCGATCAGCATAACCGGGATCAGCATTTTGAAGAAATCGCCTGCCGAGAAGTCAAACCATTCTAAATTCCGCCCCAGGAAAAACACGCCGATGGCCAGAAAGAAAAATCCGCCAAGTGTTGCAGAGAATCTCGAATGCTCATCGTCCGGGGACAGAAAGCGTTTAACCCCTAATATAATCAGAATAACCGGCCAATACGTAGATATCATTGAACCCAAGCTGAAATCAGTGTAGCCCATCTGTCTTAGCAGGAACAGGCCTCCGAGACCGATAAGGATCAGTCCGCCGAGCACCTGGCTGGTGAACCGTCGTTTCATATGTCATTCCCCCTAGTAGTTAGTGTAACTCTCGCTTCTTCACGCTTATAGTCCTAGTCTACAGGAAGAAAGCTGCGGGGAACAGCGGCGTGAGAAGGAAACAGGCCTCAGTCTCCAGACCGAGACGGCTGGAATATTCCGTTAATTGTATGATGCCCATAAAAAAGCTGCCCTTTCAGCCCATAATCCGGACGTGAGAGGACAGCCTTGACGCTTCAAATGCTCATACCGTTACCCCAGCATTACTGCTGTGGTTTTTGTACCGGTTTGGAGAACGTGTTGCTCTTAGTAGTTGCACCGTCGTTCTCAACGGCAAACTCAGCATTGTATTTTTCATTCGGTGTTTTGAAGTTCTCTTGTACCTTTGGTTTCTTGGAATTGGCCACGGAAATCACCTCCCTTTTCCTTCAGTACAGCCTGTTTAGAGCTGACGAAAAGATTATATCGGAAGAGGCAAGTCGCTTTGCCCCAGTCGATATTATGGGAAATGTGACGTCGTATTATGCATGCTTACGTGAAAAATAATTCAAACTCAGTGAGGCCGGTCCAGCCCTTAAATAACCTCTTCCAGCAAATATTGCGGCACTGCATTATAGGTCTGGATTGCATGTCCGAGACTTTTCAGCATACTCTCCGTGCATTTTCCGTTACCGCGTTTGATGAGATGGACGACAACCGTCTTCTTGCCCCATTCTTTGTACACCTGCTTGGTGGTGCTGAAGTACAAGTCAATCTTCCGCCCCTTAATCGCTGAACCGGTGTCGGCCACTATAGCATATCCATAACCCGGAATATATAAAATACTTCCCAAAGGCAGAACTTTCGGGTCTGCAGCAATGGTGGATACGGCATTCTTGTCCCGGCGTACCTTGACACCCGAGTACGTAATTCCATACTGCGGATGCTTCGCGGTCTTGCCTGTGGATTCGTACCCGGCCGTATAGCCGGTCGCTGTTACTTTCATTGAAGTGATGATCTGCTCCGGCGCAGGTGCAGCTACCGGTACCGAATCCGGCTGCTTGGGAGCTGCCTTCGCCTTCGGCTTACTCTCCGGCACCTGTGCTGGCTTAGGAGCCTGGACGGTAACCGGCTGCCGTAACCGCGAAGAGCCTCCCAGACGGGATGCCGAACCTGCCTCTTGACGCTGAACCTGAGAATTCGTGGTGGCTGCACTAAGTTGTCCTGCAGTGTCTCCCGTCCCTCTTGCCTGTGCCGATTTGCGCGAATCATCCGGGTAGATCCCGGCTGCTGTCAGCAGAAGCACGATGGTGACGAAAAGACACCAAAACCTCTGGTATAAGCCCATTTTGTTCATTAGTTAAACCTCCCCATATAGCGAAGGTTTCCCGTTTCACAAAATTTTATACCTGACACCGGATAATAGCGGTCCCACGCGGCTTATAACAGAGGTTATTAATTCGTAATTATACGTACTATTAACAGCTTGTGAATGCTTTAGATTACGCGTCCCGCAATTTCCTGCGTAAGCGAATCGATGACTTCCTGCAGCGGTTTGGCGCCGATGTCGCCTTCACCGCGTTTGCGGATTGATACGCTGCCGGCATTCATTTCATTCTCGCCTACGACGAACATGTATGGAAGCTTCTCCAGCTGTGCTTCACGGATTTTGTAACCCATTTTCTCATTGCGCAAGTCAACTTCGGCGCGGATGCCGCTGCGCAGCAGCTTCGCAGCCACTTCCTTCGCATATTCATCAAAGGCCGAGGATACCGGAATGATCTTCACTTGCTGCGGAGACAGCCACAGCGGCAGTGAACCGGCAAAGTTCTCCAGCAGGAATGCTACGAAACGTTCCATAGTTCCTAGAATTCCGCGGTGCAGGACAACCGGACGGTGTTTCTGTCCATCATCCCCGACATATTCCAGCTCAAAGCGTTCCGGCAGCAGGAAGTCGATCTGTACAGTCGACAGTGTTTCTTCCTTACCCAATACTGTTTTGATCTGAACATCCAGCTTAGGGCCATAGAAGGCTGCTTCGCCTTCGGCTTCGTAGAATGGCAGGCCGGCTTCTTCGACAACCTCACGCAGCATACGCTGTGCTGTCTCCCACATTTCATCATTGGCATAATACTTCTCTGTATCCTTAGGGTCCCGGTAAGAGAGTCGGAAACGGTAATCTTCAATCCCAAAGTCGCTGTATACCTGCTTGATCAGCTCGAGCACGCGGATGAACTCGCCTTTGATCTGGTCCAGACGACAGAAGATATGGGAATCATTCAGCGTCATCGAACGGACACGGTGCAGGCCTGTCAGGGCTCCCGACATTTCATAACGGTGCTGGATGCCCAGCTCGGCAATACGGATCGGCAGATCGCGATAGCTGTGCATCGAGCTCTTATAGATCATCATGTGATGCGGGCAGTTCATTGGACGAAGCACGAACTCCTCGTTATCAATAGTCATCTTAGGGAACATGTCTTCCTGGTAGTGTTCCCAATGTCCGGAAGTCTTGTACAGCTCTACATTCCCCAGTACTGGAGTGTAGACATGCTGGTAACCAAGGCTGGCTTCCAGATCTACAATATAGCGCTCCAGAATGCTGCGCAGCTTGGCGCCCTTAGGCAGCCAGATCGGCAGGCCTTGTCCAACGAGCTGGTTGAAGGTGAAGATTTCCAGTTCCTTGCCCAGCTTACGGTGATCGCGCTTTTTCGCTTCCTCCAGCAGACGCAGATGCTCGTCAAGCTGGGCCTTTTTGATCCAGGCTGTGCCGTATACGCGCTGCAGCATCTTGTTCTTGCTGTCTCCGCGCCAGTAAGCACCGGCTACGTTCATCAGCTTGAACACTTTGATCTTCGCAGTGGACGGCAAATGCGGACCACGGCAGAGGTCGAAGAATTCGCCCTGTTCATAGATTGTAATCACGCTGTCTTCCGGCAGCGCCTGAATCAGCTCCAGCTTGTAAGGATCGGCCAGCTCGCCGAATCTGTCCAGCGCTTCCTGACGGCTTACCTCATGGCGGACAATCGGCAGGTTCTCAGAAACGATACGTTCCATTTCCTTCTCAATCTTCAGCAGATCCTCCGGATTCAGCGGATGCTCCAGATCCATATCATAATAGAAGCCGTCTTCAATTACCGGACCTACTCCGAGCTTAACCTCCATAGTTCCGAACAAACGTCTTACCGCCTGGGCCATAAGGTGAGCTGTACTGTGACGCATCACTTCCAGGCCTTCCGGGGAATCCAGGGTTACGATCTCTACAAGATCGCCTTCCTGCAGCTGAGTGGACAGATCCACGACGATTCCGTTGATTTTGCCTGCAGCGGCATTCTTACGAAGTCCGCTGCTGATCGAGGCTGCTACATCATCAATGCTGCTGCCGTCCGGGTATTCCCGGACCGAACCGTCCGGAAGTTTGATATTTACTGACATTTTTCTTCCTCCTAAAAGTTTGTTAGCCAATACTTCCCTGATCCTTTACGTACAAACTTACTCCGGGAGCATTGGCTTAGTTGTGCGGAACATCCGCTTCTGTGATACTTGCTTCTTCGGCAGGTCTCTGCACACAAAAAACACCCGTCCCGCAAAGGGACGAGTGATTGCACCCGTGGTTCCACCCAAATTCGATACCATTATACAAAAGCTGCTGCAGAGCAGCGGCATTGCAGAATAGAATCCTTCGTCAGCATGGAGATAACGGCCATGAACCGGCGGTTCTTACTATCCTGCTGAAATGATGTCCGCAGCCGGACATCCCAGGAATTCATAACCGCAGCTACAAAGGGGTAAATCAAAAGCCGGTACCGGAGGAAATTGCAGCCTGGGGTTTCCTCTCTCTGAAGCGGTCCTGAACATCGATTCATATCTTTGTCGAAGCTGATAACGTGAATTACGGTAATTATAAATCTCAGCTTATCTTCCGTCAAGTGGAACCGGCTGTGCCTCCTCACAAGGACGGCACAGCCGGTTCAGCAAGTTATACAAGTCTGAAGCGCCGCCGCCCCAGGCTGTTCATTCTTCTTCCCGGCGTTTCTTACCCGGCAAGCGGCCTGCGCGCTTCAAAGACTCACGCAGCAAGTATTCGATATGTCCGTTTACGCTGCGAAACTCTTCTCCCGCCCAACGTTCCAGCGCTTCGTGCAGTTCGGGATCGATCCGCAGCGGAAAGCTTTTTTTGGCCGCCATAATATTACCGCCTTAGTACAACGAGCCAGCGTTAATGACTGGGCTCGCACCGCGCTCCGACACAATCGCCACCATCAGATTATTGATCATCGCCGCCTTGCGTTCTTCGTCCAGTTCAACTACACCGCTCTCTTTGAGTTGGCGGATTGCCATATCCACCATGCCGACAGCACCTTCTACGATGATCTGGCGTGCAGATAGAATGGCCGAAGCCTGCTGGCGCTGCAGCATTGTGCTGGCGATCTCTGTGGAGTAGGCCAGATGGGTCAGGCGGGCTTCGATCACTTCTACACCGGATAAGGACAGACGCTCCTGCAGCTCCACCGCCAGTTCTTTGGCAATCTCATCGGCATTGGCCCGCAGGGACATGCCGGTCTCATTGAAGTTATCGTAAGGGTATCTACTCGCTACATGACGCAGCGCCGTTTCACTCTGGATTTCCACAAACGCCATATACTTATCTACATCAAACAGCGCCTTGGCCGAATTAATGACCTTGAATACAATCACCGCAGCAATCTCAATCGGATTTCCTTCCACATCATTGACCTTCAGCTTCACGCTGTTGAAGTTGCGGACCCGCAGCGATACGGTCTTGCGGATGCTGAACGGAATTACAGCGAATAACCCGCTGGTTGCAATCGTACCGACATATTGGCCAAAGAAGGTCACGACCACTGACTTGTTCGGCTGAACGACGGTAATACTCGTACATAGAATACCGGCTGCAACAAACAGGATGACAGGCAATGCCACGTATTCCTGAACGGCACCGTAAATGCCGCCCCCGATACAAATGGCAATTAGAGCCACCACCCAGAATCCGCTGACAGGATGCAATGTTTTCTCTTTCATAAAGATGCCTCCATTAGATATGTATTTGATATAATTATGATATCACTTTTGGATAGAACTGTAAACTACTATTGTAAAAAAATCACTGCCCCTTTACCGTTTTTCTTTTATGATTTGTCTGACATTACGAATGTTACGAAGCATCAGTATGGACCAAATCACAATGAACAAAGGATGTGTAACTCATGAGTGTTAAAGATCAAGTACTGGAAATCATTAAAGCTTCAGCAGCTCCTGTAACTGCAGGTGAAGTTGAGAAGCTGTCAGGGCTGGAACGCAAAGCGGTCGACAAGGCCTTCACCGAGCTCAAAAAAGAAAATGCGATTGTCTCCCCTATCCGCTGTAAATGGGAAGCTGCAGTGAAATAACAAGACGCCTATGGTCTGGGCTGGACAAGCCTTAGCATCCTCGTAAACGGAAAGGCCCGCGCACAATGTGCACGGGCCTTTTGCCTGATTCAATTGTATTCATATAGAAATCAGGAAGCTTTGTTTTCCAGCATCCGGTAAATAATGACGGCCGCCTGGGCGCGGTTTGCAATACTTTTCGGTGCGAATTTCTGGGCGTCCACACCGTTGACGATCCCCAGCTGAGTAAGCTGTGCTACAGGCTGCTGCGCATAGGACGCAATCTTGGCCTTGTCAGCAAACTTATTCAGAGCAGCAGGATCAACCGGCTGCAGCTGATCCTTGAGGGCATTAGCGATCATGATCGCCATTTCCTCACGGGTAATCTCACGGCCCGGCTCGAATTTCCCGTTGCCCGAACCTCTTACCAGACCTGCATTTACAGCAGCAGCGATGGTGTCCGAGTACCAGACTCCTTGCTTCACATCGCTGAACGTAACAGCTGTTGCCGTATTCGTCAAGCCGAGCGAACGAACCAGCATGGTTACGAATTCTGCACGGGTCACGCTCTTCACCGGAGCAAAATTCGTGCCGTCGATGCCTTTAATAATACCTTTTGCCGCGAGTGCATTAATGGCCTCCTGTGCCCAGGCTACCTTACCCAAATCTTTGAATACTGCTACAGGTGCGGCAGGACTCTGTGTTGGAGCCGGAGTGGCTGCCGGTGCAGGAGTTGCTGTTGCCGCCGGACTAGGAGAAGCTGACGGTGAAGCAGTTGGTTTAGGTGTTGCAGTCGCAACAGGTCCTGTACCAGGGTTTGAACCCGGGTCTGCAACATTGGTAATCCGGCCTTCAATAGCAGCTCTAATGGCACCGCCTTTGAACGTATTCACAATATACTCGTAGAATACGTCCAGATCAATCGGTCCGGCCAGCGATTTACTTGCTTGCGTCAATACTTTGTAATTGTCCCCGCCTGCAGCCATGAAGTTGTTGACTACAGCCGTATAGGTCTTGGACATTTCAATTGGTGTCCCGTCTGTTTTGGTCAGATTAGCCACACGGCTGGCAACCGGCAGATACATGTTGGCAGTATATTTCAGACCGGAGATCTGCAGTGTCTTGATGTCTGGTGTTCCGTCGGCTTTCACTGCCCATTGCTGCTGCAGCAGTGTCTTAATCTGTTCACCGGTAAGCGTCAGCTTCACCAGTGTATTGCCAAATGGCTGGATCTTAGCCAAGTCACCGAAGGAGACATTCCCCTTTGGCAGATCGGCGCGGATGCCGCCCGGATTCATGAAGGCAAAATCAGCAGGAGCCTTAGCGCCGTCTTTGAAATCAGCTTGACGCATGGCATCCGCAATCAGGTTGCCTAGAGGAGCTTCCTTCAGGTATACATCTGTACGGGTAACCGTACCATCTGTTGTGCCTACAGGATTGCTCAGCTCCGGGTGCTTGTCCAGGTATTTTTTCACCAACGCTGCTGACTCTGCATCAGGAGTGATACCAGGATCATCCTGGAAGGTCGTAGGAACGATAGCAGATTTCTCTTTAACATCGCCTGTGGTGTGGTCGATCACCAGCTTAATGTCATCATAAGCCGTACCATACGAATATGCCTGAACGATCAACTTGCCGTTAACTGTACCGTTGGCCAGTGCGTGGTTGTCGCCGGCAACGATGACATCGACCGGGGAACCAGCCGGGAGGGCATTCGCCAGATCGGCCGCTTCGCCTGTCGTCTTGCCGTCTTTAGTTGTTGCAGGATCATGCGCAAGCACAATAATCGTTTGTACGCCTTTATCCTGAAGCTCCTTAGCGTATTTATTGATTGCCTCGACTTCCTCGGTCGCGCTCAGGAATTTAACGCCTGCCGTACCTTCAGGGGATACTTTGCTTGGCGTAGCCTTGGTCACGACACCGATAAAGCCGATTTTGACGCCGCCGATTTCTTTGATTACATACGGATTAATGATCGGAGTCCCGGTTTTTTCATCCACCGCATTGGCATTGATATAATCAAAGTCCGCGCCTTTATGGACGATTGACTTATTCTTTGGATCTTCACCGCCGAAGATTTGTGATTTCATCGCCCCTACACCTTGGTCGAACTCATGGTTACCCAGTGAACCCACATCGAATTTCATCAGGTTCATCCACTCGATCGTCGGTTCGTCGCGTTCAAGCGAGGATACCGGAGCAGAAGCGCCGACAGAATCGCCGTTATGGAACAATAGAGAGTATTCATACTTCGCCTGGGCTTGTTTCAGGTAAGCTGCCAGATAGGCGACTGTCCCTGCTGGCCGGTTGCTGACAATAGAGGTTGTATCCAGCTGTCCGTGCAAATCGTTGACTCCGATCAGATGCACTTCAACATCTTTGGTCGGTACCGGAACGGATTGTTTCAGATTCAGATTAAAAATTTCAAAGCCTTTAGCGTTCTTTGTCCCTGTATCGCTAATTTTGCCGCTAGCATAAGGAACAGCATCCGGCGACGATGTAAAGGTCACATTGACATTGCCTTTGATCGGTGCAATCGACCAGTTATTGTCGGCCGGTTGGTTAACGGTTCCTGCTTCCTTGATATAATCCATCAGAATTTGGCGGTTCTCGTCCAGAGTGTCAATAATCATCTTGGCATCTGTTTTGAGGCCCGGGAAGTTCCCGCCGCCGCTAGCACGATAATTGTTAGTAACAACGATAAACTTATCATCCATGTTCAGTGGTTTGTCATTATACGTGATTGAGGTAACCCGGCTGGAATTGGCATCATTAATTGTGCCATCTTCTTTGTATTTCGCATTGCGGGTTACATCGATCGTATACTCGATTCCGTCAATCACATCGAAATTGTATACGGAGAATTTAGAGTTAAGCAGCTCCTGCGTGGTGGATACCGCCGGTTTGATACGGTTAAAGGCGCCTGCGCTCATTTCAACCCATTCTTTTACCGTTGACCCCTTAACCAAAATTGCCTTCAATGTATTATCGTAAAGATACAAGTCACTTGCACTGCGGATCGTCAGGTCGCCTGCTTTAATATCAGTATATTCATCAGGGCCGTTGCGTCCTGCTTTGAAAGGCGCGCCTACGCTCAGTATTGGCATCCCCTGGTAAGCAGCCAGAGTCGGATCTGTATTAATCCGGTTCTCTACATAGCTTCGCTGTGCATAGGTTACGATCTGAACGGTCGGATCATCCTGCACCATCGCGAAGAAGCTGTTCATCGGCACATCCGTTTTACCCAGCGGTGTATTAACATATTGAATTGTAGCTTCATGGGCTGCTTTTAAGGCCGCGTCCACTGCAGCATCCGGAGTCACGCCCGTAATTGAACGGGTAGAGGATTGGGAATTGGTTTTGTCTACAACCCAGCCGTCTCCCTCTGGCTTAATGGTGAGGTCAATCAAGCCCAGATTGTTTCCGCCGAAGCCGGCTTGAACAGCTGGAACACCATTGATCTGACCTTTGGCATTGTCGATGCCAGGCAGCAAAGCTTTGGATGCATTCTTGAACGATGCGTCCAGAGCATCCACAGTTGCTGCCGGGAATACTTTATGGGTGTGGGAGAATGTGATTGCATCAATATTAGGTACCAGGCTTAGTGCTTTGATGTCATTCTCGGAGCCGTCGCCTAGCACTGCCGAATCAGCATAACCAGTGTGCGCCATAGCAACGATAATATCCGCACCTTTCGCCTTCATCTCAGGAATGAATTTTGCGGCTGTTTCAGCAATATCTTTAGTAATAACCTTGCCTTCCAGATTGGCTTTGTCCCAATCCATAATCTGCGGAGTAACAAGACCAATCAGGCCTACGTTAATGGTTTGTGTATTGCCATTGCTGTCTTTAACTTGCTTTTCCAAAATTTCATATGGTTCAAAGTAATTTACATCGTTGTTAGGATTATTGTCACCGTCGTTAACATATACATTCGCATTAATAAAAGGTATATCTGTATATGTTGCCGAAGTAACACTGTTCAGATACGGCAGACCATAGTTAAATTCGTGGTTGCCGAGTGTTGCAGCATCATATTCCATTGTATTCAAAGCCGCAATCATCGGATTGATTTGTGTAGTCTTTCCTTCAGCATCTACTTGCTTCGAAGCGTACGTACCCAGCGGTGTACCCTGAATCAAATCACCGTTGTCGAGTAAAAGATTGTTTGTGTTGTTCATCTCTGCACGAGCCTGTTTCACCAGCGTTGCCGTCCGGTCCAGTCCCACAGTCAGTGACTCTTTGTTCTTGAAGTAGTCCCAGCCCATCACATTGGTATGCACATCTGTAGTACTCATCAGCCGCAGGCTGACTGTGCCAGGTGCAACAGTGGCAGCTTCCGCCTTCCCGCCTCCCAGTACTGAACCGGCAACAACTCCGCCTAGTACCTGTGCAGTGATCACAGTGGCAGCCAGTATTGAAGCGATAGGTTTGTTCCAACGCTTTTGTCTCATATAATAGAATACCCTCCCAGTCGATCTCTTTAAACTGACCGTCAAAGCGTAACATATCGCCAACTTTCAATCTATCAGACTGGGTTAACTAGAATTGCGAGTTTTGTAAATTGTATAAAAGAGTAACAAGTATTAGGGAGGGCTGACATTGGGCGAGGAAAAGAACACACATCGGGAATTTTTTTGGGTCAAAGACGAGAACCGAAACGTAAACCTACAAGACATACGCTGGTTTGAAGAAATGCTCACCTTTGATACTTTGCGGGAAGCGGAAGAATGGGTGATGAGTGATGCCTATAATAAGGTTGGCGGACGCCAGTTCGACGGCTATCTGACCAGTGATCCTAAGCTCGCTTTTGCACTGGTCTATAACCTGACACGACTGAAGACTCTTGGCAGCGCTTCTTTCAATAATATCTATGCTGATGAGAAGGAGAAGGATGGCCAGACCCTATTTATGGTTTGGGTGGAGTGATAGGTACTGAACGCAAAAAACGCCTATCCATCACCTGTCCCTGCGGATAGATGATAGATAAGCGTTGTATCTGCTCTGCAATATAACCGGGCTAACACCATATGAGATGTCGCTCTACCCTCTAATTCTGCATGATGAAATCATTGTCGATCTTGACGCTGCCATCCTCGAAGGTCCGCAGGATGTCGTAACGCGTGTTGCGCTGCGCCGGGATCTTGCCTGCTTCGCGGATGAGCTGTGTAATGGACTCGATATTGACCTTGTAGGTCGCGCCCGCCGAGGAAACTACGTTCTCCTCGATCATCGTGCTGCCGAAGTCATTGCAGCCGTATTGCAGTGAAAGCTTGCCGACCTCAGGGCCCATCGTGACCCAGGAGGACTGGAAGTTCTTAATATTATCCAGCACCAGACGGCTGATCGCCACAGTCTTGAGGTATTCCTCCGGTGTCTGCCGGTCCAGCTTAAGGTTCGTATTATCCGGCTGGAAGGTCCAGGAGATGAAGGCCAGGAACCCTTCGGAATCATATTTGTTCGCAATGCACTCATCCTGGGCTTCACGTACACGAAGCAGATGCAGCGCCCGCTCTTCCATACTCTCACCGAGGCCGATAACCATTGTGGCCGTCGTGTTCATGCCGATCCGGTGCGCGGTCTGCATAACATCCATCCACTCGCGCCAGGAGCCTTTGAGCCGGCTAATCTTACGCCGTGTGCGGTCGTCGAGAATCTCCGCTCCACCGCCGGGAAGAGAATCCAGGCCTGCAGCATGAATCTCGCGCATGACCTGCTCCAGCGGCAGTCCGGATACTTCGACCATCTTCATGATCTCTGCCGGTGAGAATGAATGCATGGTGATCTCCGGGAACCGCTGCTTAATTCCGCGCAGGATATCCGTGTAATAGCTGAACGGCAGATTCGGGTTCGTTCCACCCTGCATCAGAATTTCGGTCCCGTTCACGCTGATTGTCTCTGCTATCTTCTGATAGATAGTTTCATCGGGAAGGACGTATCCTTCCTCCGAACCGGGTCTGCGGTAGAAGGCGCAGAAGCGGCAATAGACATCGCATACATTGGTGTAGTTAATATTGCGCCCGATTACGAATGTAGCCAGCGGGTCCGGGTGCCAGCGCTTCATAATAATATCCGCAGCCGCGCCCATTTTCTCAATTTCATTGCTTTCGAACAACGTGATTGTGTCTTCTAATTGAAGACGTTCACCTTTAAGTGTCTTATCTAGAATAAGATCAATTGCACTCAACGTTCGCAGCCTCCTCTTAATCCTATGAAGTATAGTAGATGAATTTAATTTAAAAAATAAACAAACTCGTTCCCCCATCGTATCACAATCGGATGAGCTTGAAAAATCTTTCGCCAAGTGAAAACGATTTTGCCGTCCTTTTATTAGGATGGAACGTTTCAGCGAGAAATCGAAGGATACAACATTATAAGGTAAACCACATAGAGTCTTATATTTAAATAAACAGCAGCACCGCATTGGTGCTGCTGTTTAAGGTGACTGCAAATTCAGATAACTGAACGGATCTGTTCCAACTTGAACTATTCCAGTTCGGTGCGTGCGGCTTCCAGTGCCTGCGCCAGATCAGCGATCAAATCGTCCACATGCTCGATGCCGACCGAGAAACGCAGCAGCCGGTCATCTACGCCAACCGCATCACGGATTTCCGCCGGAATATCGGCGTGAGTCTGCACAGCCGGATAGGTCATGAGCGATTCCACACCGCCAAGACTCTCTGCGAAAGCAATCAGGCGGATATGGCGGAGCAGCGGCTCCACATATCTCGCATCCTTCACCTTGAAGGAGAAAATTCCGGTATTGCCCGAAGACTGGCGCTTCTGGATTTCATACCCCGGATGATCCGGAAGCCCCGGATGGAAGACCTCAGCAATGGCCGGATGCTCCAGCAGATAACGGGCGATAGCCAGTGCATTGCTCTCATGCCGCTCCATGCGTAGGGCGAGTGTCTTCATTCCCTTCATCAGCTGATAGCTGTCGTTCGGGGCAAGAACGGCTCCCATTGAGTTATGCAGAACAGCCATTTCAGCAGACAATTCAGCACCTTTCGTTACTATAAGTCCAGCCAGTACATCATTGTGTCCGCCCAGATACTTGGTCGCGCTGTGAACGATGATATCTGCTCCAAGCTCAATCGGGCGCTGGAAGAACGGGGTCAGCAGCGTATTGTCGACAATCGTGAGCAACCCGTGGTGGCGGGCCCATGTACATACCGCTTCGATATCCGTAATCATCATCAGCGGATTGGTTGGTGTCTCAATGAATACACCCTTGGTGCCCGGCTGTCGCGCAGCCTCCAGAGCATCCAGATCATTCGTATCCACATAGGAGGCGCTGATGCCGTATTTGGACAGAATCCGTTCCAGCAGACGATAGGTTCCGCCGTACAGGTCGAGCGAGACAACGAGATGATCCCCTTGCCCAAACAAGGTAAACACAGTAGTCAATGCAGCCATACCCGAGGCGCAGGCGAAGCCGGCATCGCCGGATTCCAGTACCGCTGCCGCATCTTCGAGCACAGAGCGGGTAGGATTTTTGGTGCGGATGTAATCAAAGCCCGTGCTCTGTCCGAGTCTCGGGTGACGGAATGCCGTCGCGTTGTACACCGGATAATTAATCGCCCCTGTCGCGGGGTCCTCCATCGAACCAATCTGTGCCAGTCTGCTCTCAATTTTCAGTTTCTCGTCCATTTCCATTGCCTCCTAAAAGTTTGTTAGTATTTGCTTCCCTGAATTTCTTCGTACAAACTGGCTTCGGAAGCATGGGCTTAGTTTTGTATAGCGTACACTACCTGATCATTCTTCGACAAAACTTGCTTCGGAAGCATAGACTATGTGTTGTGCGCCAACCCATCCTTCTATAATACAAATACAACTTTTAAATAAACGCTCCGATATCGTAGGGTGTCTCCTGGTATACATAGTAATTGAGCCAGTTAGCGAATAATAAGTTGGCATGGGCACGCCAGACGGCCGGCGGTGTACGGGTGGGATCATCTTTTGGATAATAGTGCTTTGGAATCTCAATATCCATGCCTTTGGCGATATCGCGGTCATACTCCCATTTCAGGGAGAACGGATCATATTCTGAATGTCCGGTCACAAAAATCTGCTTGCCGTCATGCGTAGAAACCAGGTACACACCGGCCTCCTCTGATTCCGCCAGAATCTGCAGATCCGGATTATTCTCTATATCTTCACGGGAGACGTCGGTGTGACGGGAATGCGGCACATGGAATACTTCGTCGAAGCCCCGCAGCAGTTTCACATTATTATGGCTCAGCGTATGCGGAAACACTCCAAAGCATTTATCCGGCAGACTCACCTTACGCACACCGAAGTGGTGGTACAGTCCTGCCTGCGCGGCCCAACAGATATGCATGGTCGAGGTTACGTTCTGCTTGCTCCATTCAAAAATCACTTTCAGCTCTTCCCAGTAGTTGACATCCTCGAACTCCATTTGTTCCACCGGAGCACCGGTGATGATCAAGCCGTCAAAGCGGCGGTCACTGATTTCATCAAAGGTTTTGTAAAAGCTCTTTAAGTGCTCTGCCGAAGTATTCTTCGAGGTATGGGAGCTGGGATGCAGCAGAACAACATCCACCTGAAGCGGTGAGTTCCCGATAAGGCGCAGCAGCTGCGTTTCCGTGGTTTCTTTGGTCGGCATCAGATTCAGGATGGCGATCCGCAAAGGACGGATATCCTGATGAAAGGCATGGCTTTCATCCATTACAAAAATATTCTCACCGGATAATACTTCTTTGGCCGGAAGACTGTCGGGAATTTTAATAGGCATTGCTGTTTCCACTCCTTAACTGAAATTAGGTTCCGCTTGGCGGTTAAATCTGATCCAAAACAACGAAAAAAGACCTTTCTCGGGCGAGAAAGGTCATATATCTGCAGTCATATGCGCCTCTCTCATCTGCCAGAGAACTTCCGCCGGACAAATAACGTCCTGCAAAGCTTCCGCAAGAATTAGCACCGTGCGTTCACACGCCGGTTGCCGGGTTTCATCGGGCTAGTCCCTCCACCTGCTCTTGATAAGATTAAGCTGTATTCAGTTGGAAAAGCTAAAGCATCCGGAGATACTATTCTTAAAATTTACTTTAAATCATGAACCTCCTTTTCGTCAAGTCCATACAATGCTTAAGGGGCCCAGAGAATGAAAAGAATTTATCTTGAAAGAGGCATACCCGGGCGTTATACTAGACAAGTGTTTCAACCATAAACGGCGAAAAGAAGAGGTGAGAGAAGAATGGAAGGCGACCCGGGCTCGCGAATAAGCGTGCAGAAAGAACAACCACACAGGATTAACATCAGCTTGCCGGCGGCGGGGGCAGTTCTTCTTCATGCTCTCGGACCGTCTTTTGGCCTTCATCAGTAGATTGTACCACCGGCCAAGCTGATTTTTTCTCTGTGCTTTAATTAGCATATCCCTGGAGAAGACCAGGGACAGAAGGAGTGAATCAGATGAAAATCCGGCTGGTAAACGCAGGGGTTTTTACGACTATTGACAATATTGAGGATACACTTACCGCACCCGCTGAGGGTTTCTATTGGATTGATGCGGATGCTGAGGACCTTGTAGAGCTTCAGCCATTGTACAATCTGCATGATCTGGCTGTGGAGGACTGCCTCAGTGAAGAGGATCAGCGCCCGAAGCTGGAGATTTATGAGAGCCATTATTTTATCGTAGTAAACAGTATCCGGTTTGATGACGAGGAAATCTTCCTCCGCGCGCTCAACGTGTTCCTGGGCAGACATTTCATCATCACCGTTACCAAGCAGAAGATCCATGAGCTGCGCGTCCTGAAGCCTGTACTCTGGGAGCAGGAGGTCAGTGAGCCTGACCGCTTCCTGTACCTGCTAATCGACCTTGTGGTTGACAACTTCTTCTCCGTAGGTGACCGGATTGAAGCGCGGATTGAGAAGCTGGAAGAAGACATCCTCATGCACACCAAGAAATCGCATCTTAGCGAGATCATCGGTCTGCGCAGTGAAATTCTCTGGCTGAAGAAGATGCTAGGCCCGCAGAAGGAAGTTATCAACACGCTGAACAAAAAAGACCTCCGCCTGATCGACGATCAGCTGCAGAAGTATTTCAGTGATATTTATGAAAATGCGGTTAAGATCTCTGAAACCTTCGAAACGTACCGCGATCTCATGGGCAACTTACGCGAAGCATATCAGTCCAGTATCGCTAACCGCGCCAATGAAATCATGAGAGTATTTACGGCAATTACTACGATATTCATGCCGCTGACCGTTATTACCGGTATCTACGGTATGAACTTTGACAATATTCCCGAGACTCACTCCCAGTACGGCTATTATGGAGTTATCGCCGTCATGGTGACGCTCGGCTGCGGAATGCTGGTGATATTCCGCAAGAAGGATTGGCTATGAAGCACAGCGGACGAATACGCAGGACGAAGGCACCGATTACCCGGAGGGTAAAGGAAGCCTTCGTCTTTTTGGTATATGGCGGGCTTTAAATTTACTGTTGTCCAGCCGTATTCTTATCCATGCTGTTGAACAACCGCTCCGTATCCTCGCGCTTGCACAGCTGACGCTCCGGGTTCATGACCGCCGCCGCACCGGAGGCAACGCCGAATTGAACAGCTCTGCGCAGCGGCCAGCCCCGTTCCAGACTATATACGAGTCCGGCTACCAGACTGTCACCGGCACCAACTACGCTGAGTACGGGAACCTCAGGTGCCCGCAGGTGCTCGCAACCGTCTCCCGTAATCAGCAGCGCCCCGTCCCCGCCAAGCGAAACCACAACCACCTCGGTCCGCCCTTCTTCGATCAGCTGCAGCGCGGCTGCCTTCACTTCCTCATCACCGGTTATAGTACGGCCCGATAACTCTTCAAGCTCCCGTGCATTAGGCTTCAGCAGATAAACTCCGGCATCAGCAGCCAGCTGCAGCGGTTCACCGGAAGTGTCGACAATCACCCTGGCATTCCATGGCTTCACAATTTCAATGACACGGCTATAGAAATCAGCCGGACAGCCTGGAGGTAAACTGCCGCTGGCTACAAGATAAGTTGGTTTGTCCGGCAGCGCCATTAATTGTTCGAGGCATTGCTTCCAATCGCCTTCGATGAACCTCGGGCCCGGCATGTCGAACCGGAACTGCTGTCCTGTGGATTCCTCCACGACAATCAGATTCTCCCGGGTCTGCCCGCTGATCGGAATCTCCTGATGCTTCACGCCCTCCTGTTCCAGCATATGGTGCAGCAGCTGACCATGAAGTCCGCCTGAGGCATACAGTGCAAGGGAATCCCCGCCCAACCTATGAATCGCCCGTGACACATTCACACCGCCGCCCCCCGGTTTGTACGAGGCTTCACGGCAGCGCAGCTTATGATCGGGAACAACCTTACTTATACCCGTACTGGCATCCACGCTAGGATTAACCGTCAACGTAACTATCATATGTCCCACTCCTTTTTAACTGCATACAGGTATAGTACCCCTAATCGCCCCTTTCTCCTAATAATTTGCAGACACTGCCGGCCGCAGATAAAACCCTGCAGCTCGCTTCCTCGCGGGAAAGGGGGAAGCGCGATACAGGGTAAGCTCCGGGAAGTAGGCTGCTTCCTACAGGTTCGTCGCCAGCCCCAACCCGGCCGGTTGCTCCCGGCGGAAGCGGATACGGATCAGCCGCAGGCGCTCATAGTACATATCGAGGCCTTCTGCGGGCGAGAAATCCTCGCCATAGGCCTTATAGAGGACGGGCTTCAGGAAGGTATCACCAATCAGCTCATAAGCTGTCCATATATTGTTCTGTTCCTGGGAAGTGACTTCATTGAGTTCAAGAGCAATGAGCTTCTCAACAGAATAACCGTCCTTCTCCAGTTCCTCTACAGCTTCAAGAACTTCACGGCGGGAGACCCCGCTGAGCCCCTTGAGCTGCTCCATTCCCTGCCCTTCTTCAATCCCCTGAAGCAGCACACGCCGCAATCTCAGCCGCTCCAGCTGCTTCTTGTATTTCAGCTCCTTCTGTTTGTACAGCCAGGAAACAAAGCTCTCTTCGTCCACCGAATCACTTACCCAGCCCAGCGGATATTGATGCTCACGCTGCACACCGGAGGTAATACTGAGCCAGTCGGCGCCATATTGCGAGGCTTTACCTTCACCTACCCCGGGAATCTGCAGCAGCTCTTCTGCCGTATGGGGCAGAAATGCACTGATCATCCGCAGCAGACGGTTGCTAGCCAGAATATAGGGTGCCTTGCGTTCACTGGAGGCCTTGCCTCTGCGCCACGAGCATAGCTCCTCATAGACCGTTTCATTTGCGTACTGCTCACTGTAATATTGCAGCTTAAGCTGCTCCTGACCGCGGCTGTTAAGATGCTCATCTTCATGAAATACACCATCAATCAGGGGGCGGTAACCGTCACCCATCTTCATTGCAAGCTCATGCCGGTACACACACAGCATTTCATTCCATGAACCGCCTTCATACCATAGGCTGTCACCCATTTCCTGTTCCCCTGAGAAGTCGCGCCAGCCCAGACGCCATACCCCCTCCTCCTCTCCAATCCACAGCTGGGCAAATACCTCCTGGTCCACGCCTGACATTCTGGACAAACGGTTCATAAATACGATCTGCATATGAATCCCTACCTTCATCGTCTTACAGTATGCATGGTCTTTGTGCGGACCACCGGAATCTCTGCCCCCGCCCGATACGGTTTCAGCGGGAAAGATAAGGAACATTTATTGCGCGGAGCCTATAAATTCTTATCTTTGCACAAAAAAAGCACCTCTCCCACGAAAATACGTGAAAGAGGTGCTTCCTCTTAAATGCTATACTGTTAAAACCTAGGATACCACATATTGCGAAACAGTCAATGTCTTTTTATAGCATATTCTACTGTCCGTCAAGCGCCAGCTTCGCAAGACCAAGCGCACCCGAGAGTCCGGCATTATCCCCGAGCTGAGGAGGGACGATATAACTGCCGATCGCTGCATTGAGCGCCGGATGCTGCACATATCCGCCAAGCAATTCCTGCAGCTTGGTATGGATCAGCGGGAAGAGCTGGCTCTGCTTCATCACGCCGCCGCCCATCACGATTCTCTGCGGCGAGAGGATCAGCACATAGTTCATCAGGGCATGGGCCAGATAGTGGGCCTCCATCGCCCAGGCCGGATGATCCGATGGCAGCTCGCCCGCAGGCTTGCCCCAGCGCTTACCGATCGCCGGACCTGCCGCCAGGCCTTCCAGGCAATCGCCATGATAAGGGCAGAAGCCTTCATAGATATCTTCCGGATGGCGGCGGACCAGAATATGTCCCATCTCAGGGTGAGACAGCCCATGGATCAGCTTCCCGCCGACCACTGCACCGGCGCCGATGCCGGTGCCTACTGTGATATAGAGGCAGCTATCCAGCCCTTGGGCGGCACCCCAAGTGTACTCGCCCAGGGCGGCTCCGTTCACATCTGTATCGAAACCGACCGGAACATCAAGTTGCTCCGCCACGGCTCCTACCAGATTATATCCACCCCAGTGGGGTTTCGGTGTGGTTGTAATATATCCGTAAGTAGGGCTGCCGATCACCGGGTCAATCGGTCCGAATGAACCGATGCCAATGGACTCCACATCTTTACCGGAGAAGTATTCTAGTACCAGCCCCATCGTTTCTTGAGGGGTTGTGGTCGGAAAGCTCACCCGGTCGATAATCGTCCCGTCCTCATTTCCGATTCCGCACACAAACTTTGTTCCTCCTGCTTCAATCGCTCCCAACAATTTCACTGCAGCGTTCTCCCTTCTCCATTACCTCATTAAGTTATTGCTTCCAGATTTTGAAATTCAGCAGCATATAATCCAATCTATTCCCTGATAAATAAAACCGATAACCTGCCAGCAGGGTAATAAAGCGCTCTCTTGATCCTATTATACGAGGCTTAAAGATGTATGACAAGCGGTTGACATATGTGACACGGTTAAAAAATATTCTGGAATTGCTCGCCTCCGGTCTGGAACACTTAGAGCCGCTGCTTCGCCTGCTTCTTCTGTTCCCGATAAGTGAGGCAGGCCTCCACCATACGTCCGGCTGCCGGGAAATGGGAGGCCAAATGAATATGCGCATACGCCGCCATAATGTTGCCGCTGATATACCCTTCCGGCTGACTGCCTCCTCTGCCTTTACTCTCATAGGCATAAATCCGGTCTTCGCCGGGAATATAGCTCATGCCGGAATAATGGAATTCATGGCCGCGCAGTCGCCCGCCCTGCTTCAGCAGCAGGCAATCGTGAAGTGCTGTCACCTCACGGTACCCGAGCGCGGCGCGGCGTTCCTGCATTATGCTGTGCGCCGGAATGATCCCGGCCATCTTATGCACAGCGCCGGAGCGGTCGGTCAGGCTGCGGGCCAGCACCATGTAGCCGCCGCATTCCGCATACAGCGGCATTCCGTCTGCAGCTGCAGCTCTTACGCCGTCCAGGAAGAGCGAATTCGCTGCAATCACAGCAGCGAATTCTTCCGGAAACCCGCCGCCGATATAGATTCCATCGGCCTCCGGCGGGATTCCTTCCCCGCTAAGCGGACTGAAAGCAGCCAGCCGCGCACCTGCGCGCTCGAGCAGCTCCAGATTGTCGGCATAATAGAAATTGAATGCCGCATCCCGGGCTATGGCAATAACCGGCTGGACAGGACGGTGCGCCGGCCTGCTCGTATCCGCCGGCATGATCCGGGCTGCCGGTGAAGACAAGGGTGGCCCTGCTGACACAGGCTGCTCCTGTGATGCAGGCTCCAATGCCGGCAGGCTGCCCGAATCCGGAGTCTCAGTCGCCGTAACCACCGGCATCCCTGGCTCCAATATACCCGGGCTGCTAAGCGAGGGCCCTTGCGCCTGCAGCACCGCATCCGGTTCCGGCGGATACTGCAATGCAGGCGCAGCAGCGGCAAGCTCCAGCAGACGCTCCAGATCGGTGCCCTCCGCCAGCAGATCGGCGGCATGCTCGAACAAAGGCTCCAGCTCTCCGCGCTCCACAGCGGGAAGCAGGCCAAGATGCCGCTCCGGGATATCGAGGCCGCTGTCGCGCGGCAGCCAGCCGATGACCGGAATGCCGCAGGCCGCTTCAATCGCTGCCCGGACCATCCGGTAGTGGCCCTCACTGCCGCAGCGGTTCACAATAACCGCAGCAATCCGCACCTGCGGCTCCAGCTGCTGAAAGCCCAGCACAATAGCCGCTGCACTGCGTCCCATGCTGCGGACATCGACTACAAGCAGCACCGGACTGTCCGTCAGGATAGCGATCTCCGCCGTTGATCCGGTGAGTGCAATGTCCTCTTTGCCGTCATACAATCCCATTACGCCTTCAATGACCGACAGGTCCGCATCCTCCGAGGTGGTCAGGAAATACTCCTGCAGATAGCTGCCTGAAGTCATCCAAGAGTCCAGGTTGCGGGAGGAACGGCCTGTAACTGCACTATGATAAGCAGGATCGATATAGTCAGGCCCGCATTTATAGCCCTGAACCTTCAAGCCGCGCCGGGCAAACGCCCGCATCAGTCCCAGCGTGACCGTTGTTTTGCCGGAGCCGCTGCCCGTGCCTGCTACTACAAAACGCGGGCGTGTCTGCAATAACGGCTCCCGGTCCTTCATTTCATTCCATCTCTCTCTCACCGCTTCTCCCCCGCTCTAACCGGCATAGACAACCCGCGCTACGGCGATTGTCACATTTCCGCTTTTATGTTTGCGCTGCAGGAGCGCCTGCGCACCTGAAGACAACAATGCGGCAGGCTCACAGACACCGTACGCTCCGGTCGCTCTGAACACTACCTCCGAAGGATTGTCCAGCGTGACAGCGTTCAGCTGGTCTGGTGAATACAAAGCCAGCTCCCAGCCGTATTTGGCACACAGAGCCAGCAGTCCGGCCTCATCGCCCTTTATCCCGGCAGTCGCCACATTCCGCACACTGTAGAGCGATAGCCTGAGCTCTGCCAGCGTATGCAGCATTACAGCTTCAAGCTCTTCCGCAGAGGTCCCGCGGTTACAGCCCAAACCGAGCACCAGACTGCGCGGACGATAGACTACAGCGCATTCAGCATGCATGGCATCCTCCGGCTCATCTTGATCCGGCAGCCGGTCACTAACCACAATCGCCGCGCTGAAGCGGAAGCCGCTGCTTCGCAGCTCCTCCCGGCTGGCGAATAACCGTATATGCTCCGGCAGCACTGCCCCCGGCGGCAGCCAGCCCGGCTCTCCGCTCTCCTGGACAAAGGCTACCGGTTCCCCGTTGACGAGCGCAGCACTGACACTTTTCATACTGGTAAAGCTGTCCGCGCGCCAGCCGTATTCCCGGCCAAGCAGATCCACAGCGAAGGTGCCTTGCACATCGGAAGCCGTTGTAATTACCGGATGACTGCCGAGCAGCCCGGCGATCTGCAGCGTCAGTCTGTTGGCCCCCCCGAGATGGCCGGACAGCATGCTGATCACATGCTCCCCGCGCTCATCGATGACGATGACGGCAGGATCGGTTCTTTTGTCCTGCAGCAGCGGAGCCATCAGCCGGACAGCAGCGCCCAGTGAGAAGAACAGAATGACCCCCTCGTAATCCCGGAAGAGCCGGGGGAGTAAATCTTTGACCGGCCCCTCAAAAAGTGAACTCTCCCCAGCCCGCATCTCCAGCCCGCCGCTATACTTGGCATAACAAAAGACTTCCGTCTCCCCAAGCCCGGCTCCCAGCTTCAGCGCCAGCCCGATGCCGTTTCGCGTGATCGCGACCGCTGCATACCGCCGCTTACTCACCTGAGCCCATTCCTTCCCGGCAGCCATGGGTAAATGCCTTGTCATAGAGCTTGGAACGGTGCTGGTCGCGGTCCGTCAGCCCGGGGTCCAGCGCCCAGCCGGCCAGGATCATGGCGTGCATGGTGATACCCGCAGCACGCAGATCCGGCTCCAAATTCTGCACCGTTGTCCGCAGAATCTGCTGATCCGGCCAGGTGGCCCGCTTCACTACAGCTACCGGTGTATCCGGACTCCAGCCGGCAGCCAGGAATTCCCCGGTCACATGCCCGGCCAGGGAGGCACTAAGGAACAGCGCCACCGTACAGTGATGCTCCGCCAGCTTACGCAGCTGCTCGCGTTCCGGCACCGGTGTACGTCCTTCCGCACGGGTCAGAATCACCGTCTGCGTCAGCTCCGGGACGGTCAGCTCTGCACCAAGCGCCGCAGCGGATGCAAAAACAGAGCTTACACCCGGCACGATTTCATAGCTTACGCCCCGCTGCTTCAGCAGCGACATCTGCTCCAGAATCGCACCGTACATGGACGGGTCGCCGGTGTGGATGCGGCCTACGCTTTTACCGGCCTGGACGGCTGCCGCCATCAGCTCCACCTGCTGCTCCAGATCCAGCCCCGAGCTTCGCAGCACCTCTGCACCGGGCTTCGCACTGTGGATCAGCTCCTCACTGACCAGAGAATCGGCATAGAGCACCAGGTCCGCTGAGCGCAGAATCCGGCTGCCTTTTACCGTAATCAGCTCCGGATCGCCGGGTCCGGCACCTACAATATATACTTTAGGCTCGAGCACGATATCTGTCATTTGCTCACCACCATCAGACTTAAGTACTCCAGCTCCTTGCCCCGCAGATCCCGCGCATCGCGCCATACCGTTTCATACGGAGAGGTTACCTTGGTAACGACGGATGCCTTGCCGGACAGTCCCAGTTCATCCAGCACATCCAGCACCAGATCCAGCACCTTGGCCACCTTGAGGAACACCACCGTCTCGTGATGCAGCAGCGCTTCCTTCAGTGCCTCGCGGTCACCTGTCGCCGGGATGATACCCACCCGCTGATCTCCGTCCGCCAAGGGCTGCCCCAGGGCAGCAGCCGCGCCCAGCACCGAGGAAATCCCCGGAATGGAGACGATCGGCACACCGGGATGCAGCTCCTGCATTAACCGGGCCAGATGGATAAAGGTGCTGAAGAGATTAGGGTCACCTTCCGTCACAAAAGCCACATCCCTGCCCTGCTTCAGCTCACTCCAGCACAGCTCCACAGTGCGGTTCCAGCCGCTGGCCAGCAGCACAGGATCTTTCGTCATCGGGAAGATCAGCCCGAGCATGATTTTCTCATCCGGCTTCACATGCATCTCGATGATTTCGTGGGCGTAGGATTTGCCGCCTTTGTGGGTTGCCGGGTAGGCAATCACCGGACATTCCCGCAGCAGCCGGCAGGCCTTGAGCGTAATCAGCTCCGGATCACCGGGGCCGACACCGACACCGTACAACGTCCCGACCGCCCGGGGAGTCAGTCTTTCCTCCAGCTTCAGCTCTTCCTCATCCATAGCATCATAGAGCACACTTGCGGCCTGCATCGCCGCTTCTGCCAGCTGCGTTTCAGCGGCAATTCCTACTCCTTCGCATGCTTCCTGCCCGTCCACAGCCAGCACTGCCTGCCGACTCGCCTCCGTTACATGGGTCTTCATCGCATGTTCCTCCTTTGTTTCTGATCGCTTCTTGTTTCCTTATATCTCAATATCTGATCTGATCAGCCTCAGCTCTTCCACCCACTAACCACATAGACCGGATTCATGCCTTCGAACCGGGTCATGCCGAGAATCGGCTTACCCCGTGATGCCTGAAGCATAGTTACCCCGCAATCCAGGCCTGCTTGCTTCAACGCCTCCATGCTTCCATATAGCGTCTCAATGGTTATCGCTCCAACGACAATCCGCCCTTCCGGCCGGAGTCTCAAGGCGCAGAGCGCGATAATATCCGCCAGCTCCCCGCCGCTGCCGCCGATAAACACTCCATCCGGATCCGGCAGATTCTCCAGCCCCAGCGGCGCTTTCTGATGTATGATCTGGAAATCGGCGCGGAACTTCCGGCGGTTCGCTTCCATGTTCGGCAGATTCTCCGCGCCTTTTTCCAGGGCATAGACCTTGCCGAACCGGGCGATCCGCGCACATTCTGCCGCAACCGCACCGGAGCCGGAGCCGATATCCCACACCACCGCATCCTCGGACAAATTCAGCTCTGACAGGACCAGAGCCCGGACCTCACGTTTCGTAATGAGGCCTTTCTCCGGCTTCCGCTGCTGGAACTGCTCATCCGGATAAGCGAAGCCGCGCCGCAATGATGAGCCGGTTCCCGGCCTTCTGCGCAGGATAACTACATTCAGCGCCGCAAATTCACTATTCTCCATCTCATCCAGCGTCCAGAAGCGGCAGACTTCCTCCGCTCCCCCCAGCCGTTCGCACACAAACGCTTCATATTCCAGCATCCCGAACTCACGCAAATAAGCGGCAATCACCGCAGGCGTATTACTCTCGTCCGTTAGCAGAGCCACCTTGTGCTTGCCGTCTATACGCTGGGCCAGTCCCTGGATGGGGCGCCCGTGCAGACTGATCAGCTCGGCATCCTGCCAGCTGTCCCCCAGCCGGGCAAACGCGAGCTGCACACTGCTATAGTGCGGAATAACCTCAACATGCTCCGGCCCGAACTTGCGGACAAGATACCCCGCGATGCCAAAAAAGAGCGGGTCCCCCGAGGCCAGAACCACAGTCCGCCGCTTCTTCCACACTTTCTCCAGCTTGTCTGTAAAAGGCGTCAGCCCGCCTTGCAGAACGATTTTCTCACCGGTATATCCGCCAAAAAAATTCAATTGCCGTTCTCCGCCGAGCAGTACCTCACTGTTATTCACTTTGCTCAGGCTATCCGGTGTCAGGCCGCCGGCGCCATCCTCCCCGATACCGATCACATAGATCAGGTTACCCACGGATCTCCGCCCTTCCCAGCACTCGGCCCTTCATCGTGATCAATACCATCTCTACAATCATGCCTCCGTTCATATGCTTCAGACTCTCTTCACAGGCATGCCGGCACAGGCTCTCAAAAAAAGCGGAATTTCCTGCATCAGTCATCATATCCACGACCTGCGAGGCTGTATTGGCGGCAGTAATCTCCTTCATCTGCTTGTCATTTGCCCCGGCCTCCGCCGCCACGGCTGCCAGAAATCCGAAGTCAACAGGGGCATTCTTCGAGTGGATCAGCATAGCGCCTTGAGCAACTTTGGAGAACTTACCGGCCATGCCAACAAAGGTAACTTTCTTGATCCCATAGGCCTTGGCATGCTCCAGCGAGAAGCCTACATACTCCCCCATCTGGATAAAAGCTTCCTCCGGAAGTCCGGCGAACATCGCCATCGCATATTTCTCACTGCTGCCGCCGGTGGTCAGAATGATCTGCCCGTTCCCCGTCGCCGCCGCAACCGAAATCGCCTGAACCACACTCGCCTTGTAGGCTTCGGTGGAGAACGGGGTAACCACGCCCCGCGTGCCGAGGATGGAAATGCCGCCGATGATGCCGAGTCGCGGGTTGAGCGTTCTTAGGGCAATCGCTTCGCCTTCCGGCACGCTGATGACCACCCGCAGCCCCCTCGCTGCGCCATGCTCCTCCAGCACACCGGACACCGCCTCCAGTATCATCCGCCGCGGCACCGGATTAATTGCCGCTGCTCCGACGGGTACCGGGAGCCCAGGCTTCGTCACCCGGCCGACGCCACGGCCGCCGTCGATCTCCACACCGGGGTGATCCAGCCAGCTCACCGCTGCTTCGATCCAGGTCTGATGCGTGGCATCCGGATCATCTCCGGCATCCTTGACCGTGGCACAGCTTGCCGAGTCCGCTCCTTCGCGCTGCCAGCCTGTAAGTTCAAAGGAGTGCCGGAAGCCCGCCGGGAGATCAATATCTACAGCGGGAAGCCTATCACCTGTAATCAGCAGCAGTGCCGCACCTTTGGCAGCGGCGGCGGCACATGCTCCTGTGGTGTAGCCCCTGCGCAGAGGGGCAGCAGGAGTTGAGGAGGCAGGAGCACCGGTAGGCGACGATGTTAAACCGCTTGGGTTGGCTGTCGACTCAACAACATGCTCAGATTCTCGTTTTGCTGCATACTTTGCATACTCAGCATCATGCTCATGCTCAGGCTCGAGATTCGCTGCGTACTCTGCATTCTTCTCAGACCCCCGCTTTGCAGTGTACTCTGCCGCGGACTCATTATCATGCTTCACCTCCGTTTCCTCCTATTCTGATCTGCCAGGTTGTCTGGTGTTTGCTCGCTCATGGCAATCCCTCTTTGTGATGATATATGTAACCTATTTGGAGCATCGTAGATATATTTAGACACGCTAACAATTAAATAAGTGAGTTCAATCAACAATGCAGCAATTCATGTATTCAGTTCCAAGTGAAAATTCCAGAATAGTTGTATACTGTGCAATTAAAATCAGCGAAAAGGTAGGCTAGCAACTTATAACTGTACTCTGTACAACTCAATCTGCCCCAATGGGTGAGATCAAGCAAAAAATAGTAGTTTAATTGTACGAAATACAGCTAAACGGATAATTGGTTGTAAATCAGACGTTTTAGTTGTACAAAGTGCACTTAAGCATACCTCATACGCATAAGCCTAGGCGTATGGATTAGAACTTGTTCATATCCTGTTCAAAACCCGCTACTAAAGAGTTTGGAGTGTTGGCCCAGCGCTAACACCGTTCCCGCTTATACCTGGGGCAGGGCTAATTCAATTCGCCTGCCGCCCGGCGGTCCGCCAGCAGACTCAGTGCATTGACCGCAGCGACCACGATCGTGCTTCCGCCTTTGCGGCCGATATTCGTGATGTAAGGAATGTCGAGCTTGCGCAGCTCATCCTTGGATTCCGCGGCCGAGACGAATCCGACCGGCATGCCGATGACAAGACCCGGCTGCGCTGTGCCTTCTTTTACCAGACGAATCAGTTCCAGCAGGGCAGTCGGCGCGTTGCCGATCACATAGATGCCTCCGGGAGCCTGTGCACAAGCTTTGCGCGTAGCCATAATGGCCCGTGTAGTCCCGAGCGCCTTCGCTTCTTCCATCACATCCGGATCGGAAATATGAACCCTGACTCCCCCGCCGTACCGCTGAATCCGCTCCTTGGCAATGCCCGCCTCCACCATCCGCACATCGGCAATAATCGGCTTGCCCTGCAGAATGGCGGTGATCCCGGCCTCAATCGCCCGAGGATGAAAAACAAGACTCCGTCCCAGCTCAAAATCGGCTGAAGCATGAATGATCCGCTGCACTATTTTGTACTCCAGCCTGCTGAAGGAGTGTTCACCCATCTCTTCCGTAATCATCTGAAAACTCAGACCTTCTATTTCCTGCGGCTGTACCGTCACCGGCTTGAAATCCGTACCAAAATCCACAGTTATCCCTCCTTGTTCATTTGCAGCGCAGCTCTCACGGCCTCCGTAATCTCGTCAAAAGAGTCAAACACCTTCCCGTTCTCTCCAAAGCTCAGCTCCGGCCGCATAATTAAAATGACGTAAAGCCCCATATCCAGCGCGGCATGCAGCTTCTCATCCACCGAGCCTTCCGCCCCGCTCTCTTTGGTAATCATCACCTGTGTGCCATACTGCCGGTAAAGTGCCTCATTCATCTCTCTGCTAAAAGGTCCCTGAAGCGCAATAATATTCCGCTGCTCAATGCCAAGGGACAGACATTTCTCCATATTCTCCAGGCAGGGCAGCAGTCTGACCGTCAGCCGGATATCCGGATCTCCCAGCAGCGCCTCCGCAAACACCTCAAGTGTCTTGCCGCCGGTTGTCAGCATAACAGAACCCTTAAGTTCCCCGGCCTTGCGCGCAGCCTCTTCATAGGAATGCACAACGATCAGCCGGGGGTGGCTGTCATAGATAAGACTTTGCCGCTCGTAGCGAAAATAGGGCAGGCCCAGCGCTGCAGCCGCGCCCATAGCATTGGCATGCGCCTCCAGTGCAAACGGATGGCTGCCGTCCACTACTGCACGATAGCCGCCCTCCTGCAGCAGCGAGATCATGGCCGGCTTATCCAGCCTGCCGACCCGGGTGCAGATTGCTGCGGCTTCCAGCCGTTCAGCCGCACTGGGCGTTACGACAGAGGCCTGCAGCGGCAGGCCTTGTCGCGACAGGTTCAGCGCCAGCTCCCGGGCATCGCTGGTGCCGCACAGCATGAAGATCATCGCGGCTGGCGCAGATCCCGGTTGTCTGCCGGAGCCGCTGTTCCGGTTACATCATGCCGCTCTTGCTGCCCGTGTCCATGTCCCTCCTCACCATGGTGGTGATGGTGGTGGTGGTGGTGCAATGCCGCTTCATCACGGTACTTGCAGTTATCGCAATTGCTGAAAGACTGACCCTCCATTGTCTCCTCAATACGCTCTGTCAGCATATCCACAAGCCGTGGATGAATGCCGAGCTGGCGGCCGAGCTGCACTTCAATTTCCGGATGCTCTACGGCGAAATGAGAAACCATTTCTGCGAACTGCTTCATCAGTACTCCGGTGAACAGCAGATACGGCACAACTATAATCTTACGCGCACCCAATGCCAGGCAGCGTTCAAGCCCATCCGGAAGCGACGGCTTCGTGATGGCGATGAAGCAGCTTTCAACGCTTTGGTAAGACGTTCTTTCCCATAGCAGCCGGCCCAGCTTATAGAAATCACTGTTAGCATCCGGATCACTGCCCCCGCGCCCCATAAGCAGCACGATGGTATCCTTATCCTCTGCTGCGGATGTTGTGTGGGCCTGGGCTTCCTGCAAACTTAAGTCCGCAGCTCCGGCTTCATTGCTGTAATCCACAGAAATGGCCAGCGAATCAGCTTCGATACTGTGTGTCACAGATGCAGAAAGCGAATCAGCTTCCCGTATCCGGTCCAGCACAATATCTACTGTCCGCTCCTGAACACCCAGCGGACGCCCGTATACAAACTCCACCCCCGGATGCTTCAGCTTGGCCTCATCGATCGCCATCGGAATATCCAGCTTGGAATGGCCCGCAGCGAACAATATAATCGGCACAATATAAATTTGCGTCGCACCGGCCTCCACACATTTGGCAATTCCGCCCGCGATTGAAGGTGAGGCTAGCTCTATGAAGCAGGTCTCAAACCTAAGCTCAGGCTTCCGGGCGGCAAGCTGGCTGGTGAACTGCAGCAGCTCCTCATTTCCCGCTTGAATCCGGCTTCCATGTCCAACCAGTAATACGGTTCTCATCATGCGTGCTCCCTCTATGCTGTCATTATTATCCATACTCCTTGGAGTGCTGTTCACCTGTTCTTCAATACTGCCCATCCGTTCATAAAAAGCATGGAACCGCTCCTTCTCCCGGCCTTGCGCAGTATAATGCTCCACTGCCGCTGCTACAGCAGCCACGGCTTCATCTTCATTCATACCTTCGCGGACGAGCGTGCCGGGATGTGCTGCCCGGCCCGACTTCTTGCCGCCCAGATAGAGCTCATAGCTGCCCCGCGAAAGGACCAGCCCGATATCGTCCAGAACAGCCGAGCTGCAGGCCATGCCGCAGCCCGCCACGCTGATATGCAGCTCTTTGGGTACAGCAAGTCCATGCAGCAGGGTATGCAGGCGGACCGCAGCGCTTAAAGCGCCGCTTCTCCGCAATTCACAGAACCCGCAGGTTTTTACTTTCACATAATCACCGGGTATACTTACGCTCAGTTCTGCCTCTATCAGCTTCGCCGCCAACTCAGCCCGGTCGCCCGGATAGCTGCGCAGCAGAAAATGTCCGTCCTTCGTATAGATCAGCTGCCCGTCATCGCCTGCCAGCTCTGCCATCAGCTTCATCTGGATACCGCTGAATCTGCGGCTGCCGAGGACAGGAGAGACCTCCAGCTCGAAGGCTTCATCAGCGTGTTCCGCCAGCTGAACGGCAGAAATACGTGGACGCTCCACGCGCGCAGATGTTGCCAGACTTAACCCCGCAGCCTCCTCCGTCCGTCCCCCGTCAGTTGGAGCCATACTCTCTAACACCAATCGTTCTACCCGTCCGGTTTCACCGGCAGTTGCACTCGGTGTCATAGCTCCATCTATCCGCCCCGCCTCAGCGCCCACACTCTCCACCCCTGCCCCTTCAGACCGCCCCGCCTCAGCCGCAGCCAGCGACCAAGGCTCGGCCGCAGGGCGCAGCCGCTCATGCGGCTTCAGCGCCTGCGTCTGCGCGCCAAGATTGTACTTGCGCTCGTATCCGCGCGGCGTAACCATCAGACCCTCGTAGACCACCGTCGCCGAGTTGCCGACGATAACCGTAGAGAGCATGCCGATCTCATGCTCCAGCATCTCCTGCAGCGTAGTGACGATCGTCTGCTGACGGTCGCGGTAGGCGCTTTTGACAATGCCGACTGGCGTGGAAGGATCACGGTAACGCAGCAGGATATTGCGCGCTTCTTCAATCTGCCGCGTCCGCTTGCCGCTGCGCGGGTTATAGAAGGCGATCACGAAATCCGCGGCGCCCGCCGCTTCTACACGCGCGGCAATGCTCTCCCACGGGGTAAGATGATCGCTCAGGCTGATTGTGCAGGAATCATGCATAACCGGCGCTCCCAGCAGGGAAGAACAGGACTGAATCGCTGATATTCCGGGGATCACCTCGACCTCTACTCCGTCAGCCCGGTTCCAGCCCCGTTCAATCAGCACCTCGTAGACCAGCCCCGCCATGCCGTATACACCGGCATCGCCGCTGGATATTACGGCAATGGTCTGACCAGCCTCGGCTCTGCGGACGGCCTCCTGCGCCCGGCTGACCTCTTCGGTCATACCAGTGCCGACAATCTCCTGATGCCGCAGCAGCGGTTTGATCAGCTCCACATAAGTGTTGTAGCCGATTACAGCCTCACTCTCCTCGAGAGCAGCAAGCGCCCGGCCGGTAATATGCTCCAGCGCTCCGGGACCGAAGCCGATAATGAGCAGCTTTCCTTGTTTCTTCATTCTTCTTCCCCCGTTCGTGAATGCCTGTATTAACTATTCAGCAGCCTGTTTAGTACGGATTTGAAATCTCCCGCCGTGCGGGGAGCCGGCCGGCCGGCGGTGAGCCGTGCAGGCAGGCTGTACCACAAGTCGGCCAGCAGCGGCAGATCAAGGCCGATGGCCTGCAATTCTTCCCCCCCGGCAAAAATCTCTTCCGGCGTCCCCTCAGCCCGGCACCTCCCCTGATCCAGTACGATAATCCAGTCCGCCCAGCGGTACGCCAAGTTCATATCATGCGTAGTCATAACTATGGTTGTGCCTTTTTCATGTATAAGGTCAAGACCCTGCAGCATCTGTGTCTCAGATAACGGGTCCAGATACGAGGTCGGCTCATCCAGCAGGATCAGCTCCGGCTCCATCGCCATTACTCCGGCGAGTGCGGTGCGTTTTTTCTGCCCCAGACTAAGCTGGTGAACCGGTTTGTCACTCAGCTCCGTCAGGTTCAGCAGTTCCATGACACTGCGGCAGCGCTCAGCTATTGCGGCTTCGTCCATCCCCGTTCCCCGCAGCCCGAAGGACACGTCCTCCAGAGGCGTGCTTAATATGAGCTGCTGCTCCGGGTCCTGAAAAACAAGGCCCACGCTTCGCCGCAGCGCGGCCAGCTCTTTTTTGGCATAGGACAATGTCTTACCTCCCTGCTGAACCGTACCCTTCTGTGGACGCAGAATGCCGACAGCATGCAGGAACAGGGTCGATTTGCCCGAACCATTATGGCCGAGCACCACCGTTTTGCGGCCTTTGGGAATGGAGAGGGTTAGTTCACGCAGCGCGGCTTCCTTCGTATCCGGGTAATGAAACACCACCCCGTCAAAAGCCAGACTATATTCCATGTCCATGGCGTACTCCTCTAATGTGATTTGGCAAATCGAAATTGGATAAATGTTGTATGTTTTACAGCTTTGATACCTAGATACACCGGCCTTCGGGGGGAGTGTTGTATGAAATACAAGAATTGTCCCGTGAAGCCACTTGGAGGAGACGAAATGCTGCCTCTTGTGCAACAATCTTGGAATACATCCGATATATCGGGGAAATTGTTGTACTTTGGGCATGATTTCAAAAAAGCCAGCAGCTTTCCTGCACTAAAATCTTAATTTCAACCGCTCAGCCACAGCCAAAGCTGCGCCAGCGCCAGCACAGCGATCCCCGCATACGCCCGGACCGCATAACGCCGCGGCACAGGCCGCGCGGTATACGGCGGCAGAATGATCTCCCCCGTGAACCCGCGGGTCAGCAGCCCCTGCGATAATCCGTAATAACGGTGCATCGTATTGCCGAAGAGGGCGCCAGCCATGGCCGCCGTCTCCCCCAGCCTGGCCTTGTACCCTCTCCGGCCGCCGCGCAGCCTCCGGGCCAGCATCAGTCCGTGCGCTGCATCATTCAGCAGGAACAGGAAGCGGTACATGATCAGCATCAGCTCCAGCACAATCTGCGGCATACGCAGTCTGCGGAGCACTTGCAGCAGCTCACTGAACGGCGTGGTGAACATCAGGAAGAAGCAGCAGCTTGTGCAGGCAGAGACCCTAACCAGCAGTTCAGCGGCCCGTTCCAGTCCTGCAGCTGTGATATACACCGGAAGAGGCTGCCCCGAAATCCGGAATACGCCAGCTTCCCCGGCAGCGGGGTGGCCGAATTCCACGAGCAGTGCCGGGACACTAAGGCCATAGAACAGCAGCGCCGTTCCAAACAGCAACAAATAGGCGCGATAGGGAATTTTGGCATGCAGGATGCACCATGACATCATCCACAGCGTAATCACAATCTGCAGCACCGGATCCACTGTATAGGAGAGCAGGAACATCAGTGCCGCGAACGAGCTTTTCCACATGGGAGACAGCTGCCTTAAGGCATTATTATAAGAAAGGACATCAATTCGTCTGATCACTTCCTGATGCTGTTCTGCTTCGCCTGGCCTTGTTTCCCTTTCAGCAGCCCCAGTGAATATCCGATCACTCCGGCGCCAATCGCCGCCTGTAATGCGAACAGCATACTCTCCGTCTCACCCGGGATTTCGGTCAGCGGCTTGAACCAGGGTTCATATTCCGGGTTAATTTCTGTGATCACACTCTCGGCAGCATCATCGGCCCCGCCGAACTCCCCTTCTACGAACAACAGCGGCAGCACACACAACAGGACAACGGCCAGCAGCATCAACCCATTGTTCCATTTATTGCTCATTATGCATTTCCCCCTTTAACCTTGCGTTTCAGGAGCGACATTTCATTCGGACTGTACGATTTCAGCCAGTTCCACAATAATACGGTCAGCAGCCCTTCGCTGATGGCCAGCGGAATCTGCGTTACGGCAAAGATCCCTCCGAATTTGAGAAAAGACGCCAGGACCCCGCCATCCGCAGCCGGAAAAGCCACCGCAAGCTGGACGGAAGTCACTACATAAGTCATCAGGTCGGCAACCGCCGCCGCACAGAATAAGGCCAGCTTCTCTCGGTCCGGCAGCTTCATCAACAGCTTATAGACTGCATATCCGGCAAAAGGCCCCGCGACCGCCATCGAGAACGCATTCGCCCCGAGTGTAGTGATTCCCCCGTGCGCCAGAAGCAGCGCCTGAAACAACAGCACAATCGAGCCGATCACGCCCATCGGCAGCGGCCCCAGCATTACAGCACCAAGCCCTGTACCCGTAGGATGAGAGCTGCTTCCGGTAACGGAAGGCATTTTGAGCGCCGATAGAACGAACGTGAACGCCCCTGCCAGACCGAGCAGCAGCTTCAGCTCAGGATTCTCCTTGGTCATCGATCTAAGCCTGATAATCCCGAGCACAAAGAACGGTAAGAACGCCACCCACCAGAACACAGCCCAGCCTACCGGCAGAAACCCTTCCATAATGTGCATAGCCTGGGCCGTCCCAGGTTCATTCAGCAAAAAGAACACTGTAAATCCGGCAATCAGCGCCGCAAAACTCCAAAATCCGCGTTTCTTCATTTGTCAGCCTCCACGTTTCTTAAATATGGCAAACCAAAAAACTCCCGCCCTTCTGGGTGGGAGTGTATGTACGCAGGTATGATTCGATAGAGAGCACTGCCGTGCGCCAACAAAGGGCTCTGCACCCGGTCGCTCCGCATGGTCCGCTCAACGCTGTGTCTGCATAACATTGAGCCGGCTCTGATCTTGATCTTCAAGATTCCCTCCGGTTCTACAGGGGCACATCGCCTCATCTTATTAACCTATCCGTACACCGCTCCTATCCGCGTAGAGTCGTGGTGTGTGTAATCAAGGTAGGTCTCCTGGCTTGGAATACGGGCGCTGCATCCTTCGTCTTCCCCGGGATCTCCCCAAGTGACATCATGAAGTTCAGCTCTTCCTTACAGTGGCGGGACCGCTCGGGACTTGCACCCGATTCCCTGTTATCCCTTGCCTGATCCGGCAAGAGCACCTTGTTACATCGCTAATCCATCCTACATCATAGCGGAACAGGCTCTGCATGTCTGTGATAAAATTGGAGCGGCTGCGAGGCGCAGTATTCATTTGCTTGTTAGGCAATATTCATTTGCTTGTAAGAATATCATTTGAGTAATATAATTATTAACTATATAACCTGAACGTGGAGGCAGCACATGAAACTTGATCTAACCGAACAATCTTTACCCGTGTATGAAGCGTTATCCAGCGCTGTGCGCCTGCAGATGCTGCGGCTGCTGTCCGAACAGCCTATGAACGTCAAGGAACTGGCCGGGGCGCTGAAGCTCAGCAGTGCCATTATGACCATGCATGTGCGCAAGCTGGAAGCTGCCGGACTGATCCGCAGCCACATGGCTCCCGGGCGCAGCGGACTGCAGAAGATTTGTACACTGGCCGCCGAGAGTGCTGAGATTATTTTCCCCGGACAAGCCAGAACACAGCGCAGAGGCTACCGTAAGGAAATACCCGTGGGCCACTACTCTGATTTCCAGATTGAACCGACCTGCGGATTATCTACCACCGAGCGGGTAATCGGCAACTTTGACGATCCGCGGTATTTCTGGGATCAGGAGCGGGTGAATGCAGGCATCCTGTGGTTCGGCAAAGGATTCGTGGAATATAAAATCCCGAACTTCCTGCTGTCCAGCCAGAATCCTGAGGAACTGGTCATCACCATGGAGATTGCCTCCGAAGCCCCGTCCATCAATAATAACTGGCCCTCCGACATCACCTTCACACTGAACGGACAGCGGCTTGGATTCTGGACCAGCCCCGGCGACTACGGGGACAGCCCGGGCAAATACACTCCTTCCTGGTGGCCTGCGCTCACCAACCAATATGGACTGCTTAAGCAGCTGCGGATTACTCCGGCGGGCACGTTCATGGACGGTCAGAAGCTGTCAGAGGTTACGCTGGATCAGGTCAGTATCCGTGATAAACAGTGGACGTTCAAGGTTTCTGTGGAAGACGATGCGGAGCATATCGGTGGTCTTACCTTGTTCGGCAAGGGATTCGGCAACTACAACGAGGATCTGGTCTTTGAACTCTTTTATACAGATGCTGTTGAAGCGTCGGCAAATACCAGCCGGACGGAAGGACCCGGACAGGATTAGACAACAAACAGCGGCAGCAGGAGACCTTAAGATCAGGTCCCCCGCTGCCGCTGTTGCGGTTACGGTATTATTACTAGAGACAGCCATGCGGTTTAATCAGTCACAGGCTGCCACAAGCCGCCGCCCGGCAGCGGACAGCCGCGTGCCTTCAGCCGGGCCACGACCGGTATAATGCAGCCGCAGGCCGTGCAGGTCACGCCATCCTGCAGCTTAGGACAAGCTCTGCATAGAGCAACCCGCTCGGCATAGACTTCATCCGGGGCAGTGTTCCCCGGATTGAACATCGAAGAGGCCAGAATCCGGGCAATCTGCGCTTCCGTCACCTTGTACTCCTCCCGGCATCCCTTGCAGGCTGAAGTGGTTGTCATGCTGCTGTTCTCCTTACGCTTCCGGAGTAATTTCCAGTACAGTTACCGACATTGGCGGCAGAGTAACCGTCAGCGTATCTCCTTCAAGCTTGAAGCCGTTGAACGGCTGCGGTGTTACAGCTTCCGGCTGCTCGAAGGTATTGTGGGCATCGATGGAAGACCCGGCAAGTGTTGTGCCGCTTACGGCCGCTGACAGTCCAGCCAGTCCGCGCAGCTCCAGCGGCAATACTGCCGGTGCAGCGTGATTCAGGTTGCACAGGCTGACATGAATCACGCCCTCTGCTGTTACGGAAGCTGAAGCAGATACTTCAGGAATCTCTACGCCCTCATAGCTGTATACCGGGCTATCCACTGTCAGATCCAGCAGTTCCGCATCCTGATGTACTTTATACATATTGAATACATGATAGGTTGGAGTCAGAAGCATTTTCTCGCCTTCGGTCAGAATTACAGCCTGCAGCACGTTTACGGTCTGGGCAATGTTCGCCATCCGTACACGGTCGCTGTGCTTGTGGAAGATATTCAGGGTCAGACCGGCAACCAGCGCATCACGGATCGTGTTCTGCTGGTAGAGGAATCCCGGGTTGGTACCCGGCTCTACATCATACCAGGTGCCCCATTCATCGACGATCAGGCCCACTCTTTTCTCCGGATCATATTTATCCATAATGACACTGTGGCGGGTAACCAGCTCATCCATGAACAGCGCTTTCTTCAGTGTGGTGAAATATTCATCCGTTCCAAAGCCGGTAGCCGCACCTTTATTCGCCCAATCCGAAGTCGGCAGGGTGTAGTAGTGCAGGGTAAGGGAATCCATGAAGCGGGTGGCTTCGCGCATCAGCACTTCGGTCCAGTTATAGTCATCCGAGTTCGCGCCGCAGGCGATCCGGTGAATCTTGTTATCCCCATAGTTGCGCACATAAGTCTGATATTGGCGGTACAGGTCAGCATAATATTCAGGACGCATATTGCCGCCGCAGCCCCAGTTCTCATTGCCCACGCCGAAATAAGTTACACTCCAAGCCTCTTCCTGGCCGTTCTTCTGGCGCAGCTCAGCCATCGGCGATACACCGTTAAAGGTCAAATACTCAACCCACTCGGACATCTCCTGTACCGTTCCGCTCCCTACATTGCCGTTGATGTACGGCTCACATTCCAGCATGGCGCAGAGCCGCATGAATTCATGTGTACCAAAATGATTGTTCTCAACCGCACCGCCCCAATGGGTATTGATCATGCGCTTGCGTTCTTCACTTGGGCCAATGCCGTCCTTCCAGTGATATTCATCGGCGAAGCAGCCGCCCGGCCAGCGCAATACAGGAATCTTCATTTCCTTAAGCGCTTCCACCACATCGTTACGGATACCCTTAGTATTCGGAATCGGCGAATCTTCCCCTACCCAGATGCCTTCATAGATACAGCGTCCCAGATGCTCAGCGAAATGTCCATAGATGTTGCGGTTAATTGTGCCTTTGCGGATGTCAGTGTTCAGTACAATGCGTTCTGCCATTTCAGTTAACGCTCCTCTTTAGGTTAATATATTTGTTAATCATTTAATACTTATATTAATATTATAGTCAGGCTACCTCCGGTTCGTCAATCTTTAAATTAAGTGGCTCGTGCAACCGTTTCTTAAGAATCTTTCCATCCATCGCTGCGGTGGCGCATAGGTTGAATTCTCCCCCACTTAGCTAACGCTTGAAGTGGCGGATTCTTGCGAACAGAAGAGTACCCTCTTCTTATGGAGCAAGCGATCCCTGCGTTCCCGCAGTTTTACATTTTTGACGCAAGTGAAATGTTGAATTCTATCGTTTGGTTAGGTGGCGGTTAAACCGCTACTTGTTCAATATTGTGAGCGGCGTTTTCGTCACGGTCATGGATCGTCCCGCAGGCCGTACACGTCCATTCCCGAATGGACAGGTTCTTCACCTCGGGGTGGATTGTGCCGCACACATGGCAACGCTGACTGGTCGGCTCAAACGTGTCGGCGATCCGAAGATTTCGTCCATACCATTTCGCTTTATACGTCAGCTGTCGCACCCACTCGCCCCAAGACGCATCAGCAATGGATTTTGAAAGCTTGGGGTTCTGAATCATATTCGCCACACGCAGATGTTCGATACTAATCGTTTGGTTTTCACGAATCAGTCTCGTGGTCAGCTTGTGGAGGAAGTCATTTCGTTTATTGGCAATGCGTTCGTGAATACGAGCGATATGCTGCCTTGCTTTCTTCCAGTTGGAGCCGCCCGGAGTACGCCGAGCCATCCGCCGCTGCCAAAGCGCCAGCTTGTTCTCGTATTGACGGTAAAAGCGAGGATTGGCGATATGTTCGCCGTTTGAGCATACTGCATATTCTTTCAAGCCTAAGTCGATGCCAATAGGTGTATCCACTTGGGGCAGAGGGTTCTTTTGAACTTCGCAAACGAGCGAGACGAAAAATTTCCCGCTGGCGTTTTTACGAACGGTAGCGGACAATATCCGGCCTTCCAGCTTCCGGGAGTTTGCAAAACGTATCCAGCCGAGTTTGGGGAGCTTCAAGCGACTGCCCTCCATGGCGATATTCCCGTTGGTGAATTTGGTCGTGTAACTTTGAATCGGATGCTTTCGGCTCTTGAAGCGTGGCGCTTGATTTTGCTTCTTGAAAAAACGATCAAAGCTATCCGCCACATGACGAGCAGCCGACTGCAAAGCGATGCTATCGACTTCTTTCAGCCAGTCGTATTGTGCTTTTAAACCGGGGAGTTGTGTCGCACAAGCGTGATAAGACAAGCCTTTTCCCGTTTCCGCATAGCTTTGATTCCAAGCTCCCAAGAAGTAATTGAACACAAAACGGCAGCAGCCAAACATTCGACGAATGAGTTGCTGTTGCTCTGTATTGGGGTAGATCCGATATTTATAGGCTTGATGAACCAGGGGTTTCGAAGAAACCTTCTGCGCAGACACGAGCATGTGCAACACCTCCTTTTAGTGATCTCATCCATATTATAGCACATATGTTCGTCTTGAAATCGAAAACTACTGATTCATCCCCACCCTATCGAGGGTGGAGTATTCTCAGCTTTTTTAGATAAAATACTGCTGTGGGTGGTCAGACCCGTTTTCCCTAAAAAAATCCTTTGACACCGAGATGTCAAAGGATAAAGGTAAATCGAAAGATCTTCATGTTGTGGGGGAACGGACTTCAGCGATCAGGTCTGCGATGAGAATATAACGGTCGGGAGCCGCGCCGATAAAGTGAAAGGGGTAGCAGGTGCTTACGGTTAGGACAGCGTGGTCTGTAGGTACGATAATCGTTTTATCGTCTTTATCAACAATCCGTATAGCACTTATCTTATAGGTGAAAGAACCGGCTGATGTATCAACGACAAGCTCGTTTCCTATTTCCAGCTCGCCTAATTTAGCAAAGACTGTATCCCGGTGTCCGGATAGAACCGAATTGTTATTCTCACCCGGCAGGACGCTTTCCGAGAAATGTCCAATTCCCTCCTCCAACTCATCCTCGTCTGTCCCGTGTATAATCGGAAGAATTTGCTGTAATGCCGGAATTATCAGCTTTCCGATAACATCGCCTTCCAGCGGCCTTATGGGATAGAGGATATCATCCTGCGGCGGTATGCTGCTGGAATCGCCTGCTTCTACCGGAACGGCGATGCTGCTCTTTACACTATGGCGCAGATCAGCCTGAATTGGGATAAGATCTGTATTCTCATTATAAGCAACGGGAACGGTTTGCGCCTGGATATGAATCAGGGCCCAAGAGATAGACAAGATCCCCAAAATCATTGATCCCAGGGAGATAATGTATATCTGTTTTCCGGCTTTTACTTTATGCTCAGTGTGCCGTTTATTCACGAAGCTTTCTCCTCCATAAGATTACTCCTCCCATTATGGTTAATAGAGATCCTGAGAGAAGCAAGTTGTACCACGGCGTCGCGGTAGCTGGAAGCTGGCCTCCGGTGACTGTAGGTACAGATACGGGAACCACCTCAAACTTAAACACTGTTCCGTTATGGGAAGTGAATCTCACCAGAATATTATAAGTCCCTACCGGTGCTTTAGCGATCCTATAATTGACACTTTCAGTTCCTTCTGTATTGTATAACTTCCCCCCCAGATCGAAATTCCACACTCCTGTGTCTTCTTGATTATCAGGGAGCTTTGCATCAATAATCATATCCCCGTCCGGAAGTAAGCCTACTTTAACCCATTCCGTTTCAACACTCCAAGCAGGCGCTGCCGGCAGCTCCGCAGGAGGTGAAGCAGCAGGAGTATTGACAGGTGAAGCAGCAGGGCCTGGCGTTGCTGCAGCCGGGATTGGTGTTGCCGTGGCCGGTATTAGCGTTACTGTTGCTGGTATTGGCGTTACTGTAGCCGGTATTGGTGTTGCCGTTGCTGGTATTGGCGTTGCCGTTGCTGGTATTGGTGTTGCCGTTGCTGGCACTGGCGTTGCCGTGGCCGGTATTGGTATTGCCGTTGCTGGTATTGGCACTACCGTTGCTGGTACTGGTGTTGCCGTAACTGGTACTGATGTTTCCGTAACTGGTACTGGCGTAGCCGTTGCCGGTATTGGCGTTGCTGTGTCCGGTATTGGCGCTGGTGCATCTGTTTCTACAGGCGGTTGTACCGGTGGTTCCACAGGCGGCTCCTGGACACAAGCCGGAACGGTAATGTTAGACGGGCCCGGGCCAGTGAATGTAACTGCATCTTGTGACAGAATTCTTCCATTTATAATAGTATTAATACCAACCGTTGTTGCTGAAGATTGACTCAATAAACTGCCATTGAACTCCGTATTTGCCGCGAGTGTCGCGGCCCCGTTCACCACCCAATAGATATTACAGGCTTGTGCCCCGTCTGTTAATAGAATCTTCGTACCGGCCGTTGTATCCAATGTCCCTGCAATTTGGAAGATAAAAATATCATCACCGCTAAGTGTTACATCAGCACTGATATTAACTGCACCTGGATAATTATATATACCGGGCAGCAGGATTTCGCCTCCCAGATCCGCTCCAGCCGTTCCATTTACAGTAGGCACCTGTGAATTTGCATACCCAATGGCATTTCCCAAATCAATGTCAGCAGCATGATAAACACTATCATCTAAATAATTATTCCCATTCGTTATATGTGGAATTACGGTCTGAGTAATAGCTCCCGTATTTCCGGAAACGGAAGTCTCAACCGTTGTCATCGTCTTTGCGAGTAGCCCGAAAGTGGCCGCTGAACCCAAATTCATGTCTATTACCGCAGCTGAAGCGGGCAGCAAAATCCTTGAAAAAGACAGTGTGAAAACCAGCACAATTGCGGTGAGTCCTAGATATTTCAGTTTCATACGCATGCTCCCTTTTTTTGTTGCCAATTTTTACCATTATATACTTATTAATTCTACAGTAGTCTTGTCGAATAAGCAAAGTAAATCTGTAATTCCGCACCTTACACGATATACCACCCCTGCTGAACCCAAATGCACTGCAAAAAACCACCAAATACCCGAAAGTGTCTGACGGCTTTACATTATTGTTCCGGCAAGATTCATTTCACTGTCCATACAAAAGATGATATTATGGCAGTGGCAGCCAAATAAAACACATGGAGAGTACTATGATCAGACCCATATGTAAAGATATGACGATTCTAAGCCAGAAGTCCACATCGGCAACCCCAGAGGATCTGCCAGTGTTAGATGACCTTCTGGATACCTTGCGGGCGAACGCAGACCGCTGTGTCGGCATGGCGGCTGACATGATCGGTGTCAACAAGCGCATGATCGCCTTCAGCATCGGACAAATGAATATTCCAATGATCAATCCGGTCATTGCCCAGCGTGCCCATCCGTATGAAACCGAGGAAGGCTGCCTGTCCCACGAAGGCGTACGCAAAACTACTAGATATGAATCCATTGAGGTAGAGTACTTAGACTATAATTTCAAGCCGCAGAAGCAGACCTTCACCGGCTTTGCGGCGCAGATCATTCAGCATGAGATCGATCACTGCGACGGAATTGTAATCTGAGCCCGGCATATGGTATTCATTTGTTAGGGAAAACGCAAAAAGACCCCTACGCGAGATTTTCGCAAGGGGTCTTCTGCTTGTTCAGGAGGCTCTGGCCTGCCTAAGCCTATAACTAAGCTCTACTCAGCCCAAATCTCCGAGTTCAATCTGTACGATTCCCCGTTCATCCCGGACCTCGGCGATCCCGCCGATCAGATGCATCAGGCTGCCGAACTCCAGCTCATTGAACTTGCGAGCCGCAGTATCCCGCTGCAGTGCCCACAGACAGTCCGCCAGTTCGCAGACCACCGGCACATCGCAGCGGATTTCCGCCAGCTCCCGCGAGAGATGCAGCATATCGAGGTCAGCCTCGATTTTGGCCCGCACGCCTTTGGGCAGCAGATGCAGGTTCTCAATGACACCTTCCACAGTGCCGTATTCGGTCAGCAGCTTGGTGGCTGTTTTCTCACCTATGCCCTTCACACCGGGATAATTGTCGCTGGTGTCGCCCATGAAGCCCTTCAGGTCAATCACCTGTGCAGGGGTGAGGCCACGCTCAGCAAGAAGTTCCGCCGGATCATACACTTTATAGTTGGAGCGGCCTTTTTTCATAATCACGACCTTGACGCTGTCATTCACCAGCTGTAGCATGTCGTGGTCACCTGTGAGAATATAGACCTCCGACTCCCCGCTGTAGCACGAAGCCAGTGTACCGATGCAGTCATCAGCCTCATAACCAACCAGACCGATATTCGGCACGCCCAGCTCGGCCACTACCTCTTTCACGAGGTCAAACTGCGGAATCAGCTCCAGCGGCGCGTCAATCCGGTTCGATTTGTAGCCGTCATACTTCTCCGTACGGAAGGTACCTTTGCCCATATCCCAGCAGCACACCACATGTGAAGGCTCAAACGTACTCACCGCGTCGAAAAAATACTGCAAAAATCCATACACCGCATTCGTCGGAAGCCCGGCGCTGGTCTTGCGGATATATCCTCCATAAGAGGTAGCATAAAAAGCCCGGAACAGCAGAGCCATTCCATCAACGATCATTACCCGGCCCTTAGTGTCTGTTACTGTGCTCATGTGTAACCTCTCCTTGTATTCTGTAATTTAGGTATTGCTCCAGGCCTCAGCGTACTGCTCATCTTTGTAGCCGACTGTAACCTTCCTGCCGTCAGTGACAACCGGACGCTTGATCAGCATCCCGTGGCTGGCGAGCAGCTCAAGTTGCTTATCTTCACTGAGACCGGCCAGCTTGTCCTTCAGATTAAGTTCCTTGTAGACCTCACCGCTCGTATTAAAAAACTTCTTCAGCGGCAGTCCGCTGTTCTTCAGCAGGACACGCAGCTCCTCCACTGTGGGCGGCTGCTCGGCAATATGCTGCAAGTCCAGCTCATGCCCCTGCTCCTTCAGCCATTTCACTGCGGCGCGGCAGGTGCTGCATTTCGGATATTGATACACCTTCAATTGACTCATGTGGTTCTCCTTTTATTATAAGCGCAGCGGAAGTGTTGCAGTGCGCTGATTATTAGGGCTGCCGGCGAAGCCACGTTCGCGGGCCGGATGGGCCGAAACATTGGTGCACCTGCGTTGCTACGTTTAACCACCACTCTAGCCGCCTATTCCGTTAGAGGCATCTGGGCTATGTGCTGAGTGATCGGAATTAAATGGAAATTGTACATTTAGTTAGCATAAATTCGTAGCTTAATAGGAATTAGTTGGATTTTAAACACTTAATTTGAGCGCATTTGATACTTTCCGGCCAAACCTCTGAAATTAGTTGTACTTTTTCCACTTGTTGGATTTAGAGTGGAGAAACAGCTAAAAATAAGTGCAGTCTCGCACTTATTTCACAATCTCAGCTGGCTCCTGGCTGTACCCACCAGCGGAATTCTAAGCGGACCCTCTATCTAACGGCTGCCAGCTGAGACCGTTATTCCCTGGCTGCAATCTCACGCAGCTTCGCCTGCAGCAGCGCCATATCCGGCGGCAGCGGAGCTTCGAAGACCAGATCAGCATGCGTGACCGGATGCCGGAAGGACAGCCGCACCGCATGCAGCGCCTGGCGCGGAATCGACGCGTCCAGCTCCGCGATCTCCGCCAGCTGCGCCGCTTCCTCCGGCGTCAGCTGCCCGCCTCCGGCAGGCGTCAGCCCTGCCGCTTGCTGCCCGCCGCCCGGTTGCGTCGGCTCTGCCCCGCGCTGCCCGCCATCCGGCAGCGCCCCCGCCTCCGGCGCCAGAGCACCCCCAGGCGCCGGGCTTGCCCCAGGCTGCCCATACAAAGGGTGACGGTACATGCCGTCACCGATCAGCGGGCAGCCAATAGAGCTCATATGCACCCGGATCTGATGGGTGCGCCCGCTCTCCAGCTTCAGCTCTACGAGTGAAGCTGCACTTCCATAGACCTCCTTGACCTCGTACCGGGTCAAAGAGGGATAACCGTCCGGCGTCACGATCCGCCGGTGCGGCTCCAGCGGGTCGCGGTCGATCGGACCGTCGATGTCGCCGCTAGGCACAGCGGGAACACCGTGCACAAAAGCAGCATACCGCTTGTCCACCGTCCCGGCGATCATCTGCTCGGAGATATGCTGGTGGCTGTACGGGTTCTTGGCAATGACCAGCACACCGGAGGTCTCCTGGTCCAGCCGGTGGACCGGACGGAAGCGGACCCGCTCCCCTTTCTCTGCCCAGTAATGAACCACTCCGTTGGCGAGTGTCTCTGTATAATGGCCATGGGTCGGATGGACAATGATCCCCGCGGCTTTGTTCACGACTAGCAGATGCCCGTCTTCATATAGAATCTCAAAAGGAATCGGCTGCGGCAGGATATCCTCTGACGTTTCTTCCTCCATCCGGATCTCTACCCGGTCTCCGCTGCTTACCTTGACACTAATATACACACGCTCTCCGTTCAGCGTAATCCCTAGGTCTGTCATTTTCAGACGGGACAACAGCTTACGGGAGACATCCATCCGCTTCTGCAGGATGGTTTTGAGCAGCCAGCCGTCTTCATCCGGCGGCACCATATAAGTAATCGGCGGATAGTAGCTGGTCATTTGTTCCGGAACACCTTTTTGCTGCGCACATACTCTACCTCAGCAACCTCCTGGCGTGTATTGGCAGCACGGGCCAGCGCGAAGAAATAATCAGAGAGTCTGTTCAGATAGACAACAGCCTCCGGGTTAATGTCCGCACTCCGTCCCAGGGTCACAGCCCGGCGCTCCGCGCGGCGGCAGACAGTCCGGCAGACATGCAGCACCGAGGACAGCTGGCTTCCGCCGGGCAGAATGAAGCGCTCCAGCACCGGATTCTCCGCCTGCAGCACATCGATCCAGCCTTCCAGACGGACGGCCATCTCGCTTTTCACCTTATATTTGTTCTCGCTCAGCTTCACGAACGCCAGGTCCGAACCGCAGTCAAACAGCTCATGCTGAATCTCCAGCAGCTGCTCCCGGACATCCGCGAACCGCTCATCTTCCATCAGACTCCGTGCCTGACCCACGAAACAGTTCAGCTCGTCTATGGTGCCATAAGCCTCGACGCGGACATCGTCCTTGCCCACACGGCCGCCGATGACTGAGGTTTCCCCTTTATCCCCCGTACGCGTATAGATCGCCATCGAATTCCCCTCCTAAGTTGCAAATCACATAGTAATAGTGTAATCGTTCTTATGTATGTAGGCAAACAAAGATCATCATTTCTGACATGTAAATAACTCCCTAATGAGCATATGGAATCCCGATCCCCCCGCCTACGGCTTCCGAAAAGTAATGCAGTACATCAGGCCTTTGCATACCTCCTTATATTCGATCTCCAGCATATCCTGCGGAATGAGTCCAAGCACCCCCGGCAACTCCTCCCCCTGCTGAAAATACCCCTTAACCACCGGCACCTTCCCGTACGTCCCCTTAACCAGCTTCTCTGTCTCATCGGCAATCATCAGTCTGGTGCCCGGCTTCGCCACCCGGATCATCTCCAGCACCGCAGCTCCCGGATCACTGAAATAATTAATTCCGCCGACATGGTAGACACAATCGAAGACGTTGTCCCGGAAAGGCAGCTTCTCCGCCTGTCCCTGGAACAAATGGGCCTGCAGCTTCCAGCGCCGCAGATTGCGTACCGCCTGCTTCAGCATCCCGCTGGAGATATCCAGCCCATACAGCTCTGTATGTGCACCCAGATAGGGGAAATTATCACCGCTGCCCACCGAAGTCTCCAGAACTAGGTCACCTTCCCGAAGTTCCAGCGAAGACAGAAACTGCTCTCTGTACCGGCGTTCCCCGCCGAATTTCAGAACGAAATAGGCTTTGTTGGACAGCCGGTAGAAACGCGCTATCCGGTTGTACAGCTCAAGGTACTTTTTGTTGCTGCCCTCGGCATCCGCTTCTCCCAAAAAAGCGAGAAAGCCCTGCTTCAACGGATACTTACGCCCGCTCTCCGGATTAACTGCTCCCGTTCCTTCGAGCTTCAGCTCATCATACGTAAAGGGGTCCCGCAGTATATCGGCTTGTAACATAAATATCATCCTCTTTTTCCGGTACGCTGCAGAAGAGCCCGTACCTTTAGAATCATCGTGAGTATTCATTATATGCCTGCGGCAGGGGTCCGCCATCAGGCCCCGGGTCCACCTCCTCCTCCGCCCCGGGACGTACAAGCATTACAGCAGCCTGAATCCCAGGCAAGGTTCCCCGGCTTCAATCGTCCGCCTCATTCGGGCAAGATATACCTTCTGCCCTTCCGTAAGCGTACCCGGATCTGAGTGCACCATATGATAGGTATAAGAATAGAGATTCCGATAATCTATAAAGTAGCCGATCTGAGCCGTGAATCCGGTATCGGCGTTCCCCCTGCGGTAGCCTTTCATAAAAGCGTGATAGAATGCCAGCACAGCGTCCTTCTTGCCCGCATCTTCCGGCACAGTCTGGGCCATATGATAGACTGCAATGGCAATATCATACGCAAACCAGTGGTATTCCGCATCCCCGAAATCTATCACTGTCAGCGTGCCGTCATGCAGCAGGAAGTTATGCGGATGAAGATCGCCATGAATTAGGCCGAATTCATTCCCGGAGGTGCCAAGGCGGCTGAATTCTTCCTGGTATACCTTCCACTTTTGCGTCAAAAGAGGGTCTGTTTCAATCCTCTCCGCCAGCAGAATTATATTCTCCTGCCAATGTGGACGCGGATGGACTGCCTGGTAGCTCCGGGCACAGGAATGCAGTCTTCCCATCGCCTCTCCCCAGTGCTCGAATACCAGCGGATTCCAGACCGTCTTATCTTCCCGATTCACATATGTACCTTTAACCTTATGGAACAGAATATAATAAAAAGGCTCTGACACCGGGCAAATATATTTCCCGGACTCCAGGCACAACGGTCGGATCGCACTCACTTCACTCTCCTGCAGGTAGTTCAGCCATTCCATCTCCGACAAGGTGTGTTCCCTGGGGACCACGGTGTGATCCAGTATTTTGACGACTATATTCTCCGCTCATCCCCGTTCAAGCTCAAATACATTGTCATTATACCCTCCAAGCAGCTTGACCGCTTCAGGAGGACAGCCGAGCTCTGTGAACACCTGCTGCCGGATACTCTCTGGAATCATCGCACTCCCCCCTGTCCCTGCAAAAATTCTATCAGCTCCCGGTTAACCCGCTCCGGCTGTTCCATATTAATGCCATGGCCTGAGCCCCCAATCACCTTATAGCGGAAATCCCCGTCCTGAAGTATGCCGATAAAATCCTTCTTATGCTGCAGCTTGTAATCCCCGATCAGGAAATACAGCTTATCCCTGACTATAGCCGCGCGGACCTTGTCATAGAGCTCAACCTTCTGGACAAACATTGCCTGCTGGTTATGATTCTTCATGAGCAGCACCACATGCTCGGCCAGTTTAGGGTGTTTTTCCGCAAGTCGTGATTCCGGCGAGCTGAGCTTATTGAATACTTTGAGCAGATTTTTGCGGGTGGGTACCATGATTTCCGGGAACATCATCAGCAGCGTCTGAATCATGCTTTTTAACGGGGCCGTGACCATTCCTCCTTCCATACAGACCGCCTTCAGCACCCTTCCCGGCTCGTTAACCGCATAATTGAAGGCCATGTACGCTCCATTCGACACACCCGCTGCATAGAATTGCTCCAGCTTCAATCCATCAGCGATGCTGTTAATCCAATCCACCTGATTGAAATTCTGCTTATTGAACCTGTCACCCGGCACGCTCTTCCCCGGCCCTCCCAGCGTATCCACCGCAATGCAGCAGAAATGCCGTGACAGCTCCTTCATGTTCAGCAGCCACATCACTGCCGAATTATCGCCTACCCCATGGAACAGGAGCAAGGGCGGTAAGCCGGCCTCTCCCGCTGTTATGCAGTGTGTTGTCCCGTACGGAGTCTCGATATCCAGCTCCCTAACCTCCGTCCCCCAGTCCCCGAGCAGCTCATTATAGGAACGGAGAACCCGTTCTTTGCCGGCATCGCTTTTAAATACCTTGACCATGGCTGATTCCACCTTTTCGGATATAGAATGGGCTAACGATCTTTTTTCATGAAGCGCAGTACCAGTTCAGCCGATGGAAAAGGAGCAGCAGCTGTGGTCTGTACCCTTGCTATGCCAAGCCCTTGTATGAATGAGAAATAGGCGACGGCGATTTCGACCGGATCACCCGGAACAATCTCCCCTGCCTGCTGCCCGGCAATAATCAGGGGAATGAGATGCTCGAACGGCTTCATAATCTTCTCCTTGGCTACACGCTTGGCTTCCTCCGGAATGGCTTCCGAAGTTGCCGTCTGCAGCAGAATAAGCCGGAAGTGCTGCAAGGCAATACTGTCCGGTGACAGGAAGGCCTCCGTCAGCCAGGTGATCCGCTCCATCGGGCTTCCCTCCAGCTCTGCTGCATATTGCACCGACATCCCGGCTCCGTCCGAAGCCAGCTCAACAATCCTGGTGAAGATATCGTCCTTGGATTTGAAATACATATAGACATACCCCTGGCTGAAGCCTGCACTGGCGGCGATATCCTTGATTTTGGTCCCGGCATAGCCTTTCTTGGAGAATACCTCGACAGCATGATAAATGATCTGCCGGATCGCCTTGTCCGGAGCCAATTGCTCAAAGCCCTCAATGAATTTACGTTCCAGTAATTTGCCGTTGTCGCTCATGCTGTTATCACTCTTGCTGTTATCACTCACGATTCCCATCTCCCTCAAAATGAATGACTGTTCATTCATTTTACTGCGAAAGGATATTTATGTAAATCGAAAGAGGGGTGACTCTTTGCCACGGGCAAATGATAAGTACCCGTTTATCATTATATTTTTATATCATTCTTCGATTCAGTACAACTCATGCTAACAGGTAAATTAATCTGGTGCTTATGCGGCTTATGATGCCTGTGCAACATATGCAGATATTAAAGCTACCTCCCAATACTTTCCTAAGAATACTTCCGGGGCAGTCCCCTGCGAAATTGCTCACCAGAGCTTCTCCTTTCCTCCTTTTGCGTGCAACCTGTGAAGCGCTTCCGGCCGATTCAGGGGCACTTTTGCCCCTCATTTCCTCCTGCCGCCCGCTTCCGGCGGATTCAGGGGCACTTCTGCCCCTCATTTCCTCCTGCCGCCCGCTTCCGGCGGATTCAGGGGCACTTCTGCCCCTCATTCCCTCCTGCCGCCCGCTTCCGGCCGATTCAGGGGCACTTCTGCCCCTCATTTCCTCCTGCCGCCCGCTTCCGGCGGATTCAGGGGCACTTCTACCCCTCATTTCCTCCTGCCGCCCGCTTCCGGCCGATTCAGGGGCGCTTTTGCCCCTCATTTCCGCATCCCACCTGGCGTTCGGCGTATTCAACGGGATTTATCCCTTTGATTATCCCATCCCGCCCACGTTCGGCGTATTCAAAGGGATTTATCCCTTTGATTCACCCTACCGCCCACTTTCAACGGAGTCAGCGGGATTCCTGATACAAGAATAGTTCCGTCCTTCAGACGGTCAGCTCCCAGTTACAAAAAGACTTATCCACAACTGACGAAAATCATACTCACCTCTAATCATAATCACCTCTAGATGGTGCAACTGTGAGGCAGACTAAAAAACGGACATCCCCCTAAGGGAAATGTCCGTTTCAATATAAATCAGCCGGTTAATTGTTCTTACGGTGGCGGCCTCTCATATACTCATTAATCTTCAGGTCCAGCAAGCTGCTGATGGCAATGACATTATCCGAGGTAAAGGAATTCTCCTGTAAAAAGAGTTGTTCCATTCTGCTGCGGAGTACCTGTATTTCATTTTCCAGCGAGAGTCTGCGTGCATGTGCATCACCCCTGGGAGGATGTTTCCCGCTTCCGGAACTACATTCCCCGCCATAGGAAGGTAAGTAATAATCTGCGCTCAGCACAATCATCCCTCCTAATGTATTATTGCGCGATATCCGAGTACTGATTCTGAATGCCTTCCTACTCGCACCCTGCGCCCTATCCAGAATAAGAGCTCCATGTAAGTGTATTACAGGTGTTTCCTGTCCTTAGAGTAAAATAATACCATATAGAAAGGTGATCGGCTATAGTTCAATTTACTTCATTACCCTTACATTACTCTGCCCGCTCGCGGGCCAGTTGTGAGACAAATGCCCCAATTCGTTCTACCGCTTCGTTCAGCTGGGATACCGAGGTTGCATAAGAGCAGCGGAGGTACCCTTCACCGCCCAGACCGAATACACTGCCCGGAACTGCAGCCACCTTATATTCCAGAAGCAGGCGCTGGGCGAATTGATCGGAGGTCAGTCCGGTGTGCTGAATACTCGGGAAAGCATAGAACGCGCCTTGCGGCTCATGGCAGTCCAGCCCGGCATCACGCAACCCTTTGACGATCAGCCGGCGCCGCTGATTATAGGAATCCGCCATCCGGTCTTTCTCTTCCATTCCGTTGGTCAATGCCTCCAGAGCAGCCACCTGGCCCATCGAAGGCGCGCACATGACTGTGTACTGGTGAATCTTCAGCATCGCGGAGATCAGATCCGGGTGACCGCAGGCATACCCCATCCTCCATCCGGTCATCGCGAAGGCTTTGGAGAAGCCGCTGACCAGGATGGTGCGGTCAATCATACCCGGAAGGGAGGCAAAGCTTACATGATTGCTTCCATAGGTCAATTCAGCATAAATTTCATCGGAAATTACTATGAGATCATGTTTCTCTACCACTTTGGCAATCGGTTCCCAATCCTCACGGCTCATAATCGCACCCGTCGGATTGCTCGGATAGCAGAGAATGAGAATCTTGGAGCGCGGGGTGATCTTGGCTTCCAGATCAGCCGCCGTAAGCTTGAAGTTATTCTCTCCGAAGGTCTCAATACCGACCGGAATCCCGCCGCCAATTGCTGTTATCGGTGAATAAGAGATATAGCAAGGCTCGGGAATCAGAATCTCGTCTCCCGGTGAGATCAAGGCCCGGAGGGCCAGATCTATTGCTTCACTGCCGCCGACGGTGGCGATAATCTGGTTCGCAGGATCATATTGCACCGCGAAGCGGGTCTGCAGATATTCGGCAATGCCATCGCGTAGCTCCGGCATGCCTGCATTGGAGGTATAACCGGTGAAGCCGCGCTCCAGCGAGTATACGCAAGCTTCCCTCACATGCCAGGGAGTTTTGAAATCCGGCTCCCCGACACCCAGTGAAATAATATCCTTGCTACCTGCCGCCAGATCAAAAAACTTGCGGATGCCCGAGGGCTGTATCTGCTGGACCAGCGGGGCCAAATAGGAATTCATCGACTTCGTAATCATGGCATTACATCCTTCACGGAGATATCATCAGACGGTTGTCTTCTTCATGCTCTTCAAAGATGATACCGTCCTGTTTGTATTTTTTGAGCGTAAAGTTAGTTTTGGTAGAGAGTACCGCATCAATCGGCGACAGCTTCTCGGAGACGAAATTGGCGACCTCCCGCAGATTGCGGCCTTCCACTTCGACCAGCAAATCGTATGCGCCGGACATCAGATAGACGGATTTGACCTGCGGATACAGATAGATCCGCTCGGCGATTCCTTCGAACCCGCGGCCCCGTTCCGGTGTGATCTGAACCTCGATCAGTGCAGTTACCCGTTCATCGTCCACCTTATCCCAATTGACCACAGTAGCATATTTCACAATGACATGATCCTGTTCCATTTGTGCAATTACGGTCTTGACATCTTCTTCTTCCGCACCAAGCAAGGTTGCCATTAAAGCCGTTGAGCTTCGCGCGTCCTCCTTGAGCAGTTCCAGCACTTTCCTCTTCAAATCATTCATTTCCTTCATGCCTTCCCTCCGGATAGTTCGCCAGTCCGGTACCCCTGCTTCAGGGCAGAGCGCCTGCGAAAAGAGTTTAGTATTAATATGACACGAAAATGACAGTTCTGCAAACAAAATAACCCCGCCGGGGCGGGGTTACAATGGATCTTTTTATTTGTGTTTCTCCACACCAGCGGACGGGGAGTCCTATGCTTCATCCGCCCCGCGTGAGGGTTACATATAGTAAGAACCATTATTATGCTGCTGCACATTAGCCTGGTGCACAGGAACATTGGAGGCCTGGTTATAGGCACCGGCTCCACCTGTCTTCTCACGCACGAACTGCTGGCATTTCTGCTGTGTCTGCTGGGCGCTCTGAATCTGCTTGTCGATATCCTGACGCAGCGCTTTCCCCGGAGGGGTATACATGTTGAGCTGCGACATTTGCATATACAGCTCACCCTGAAGTCTGAGCGTATCCATCGTTAAATCGTTGAACACGCGGCGTACCGTCTGACAATTCGACTCTGTGGCTGCTGTTGTATATTCACGGACTGTCCGCTTCAAATCAGCCAGAACTGTGTTCAGTAAATCTTCATCCGCCATGAATGGCGTTCCGTTTTGTGCGTACACAGTAAAACCTCCCTAAAGTTTGTGAGCCTATGCTTCTTGAGTGATCTTCGTACAAACTCACTCCGAAAGCATACGCTAAGTTTGTGTGTAATAATTTCGTGAGCTACTGCTTCCTGCAGTCCGCAGTATTTATTGCGGCTGCGTCGGCGCATATTGCTGATGCTGATGCAGCAGCTGTACAAGCATGTCCATATGGTGTGTGTGGCTTTGAATCTGCTGTACACAGATTCCTTGCACCGTGGAGTTTTGAGTGGTTCCGGCTGTAGCGGCCAGCTGCTTAATCAGCAAATCCTCGTTGGAAATGGAATCAGCGATATATTCCAGTTCTTTTCCGCTTAGTGCCTGCATTTGGTTCGATTGCATGTTCGGTAATCCCTCCTTCTGGATGTTCAAGCGTTCCTTAGTATGCCGCAGAGCGGAATTCTTTATGTGCCAAAAAGCGCAAAGGTGCCTTCAGCAAAATTGATTCATCACCGTTATACCAGCGCATGAGCGGCTGAACATTTGCAAATAATACCCTATCGTTATCATACAAAGGAGCGACCAAACCATGAAACTCAACAGCGGGCAACTGCCCTGGGAGAATACTCTGCCTCATCCGCCGGTTTATCCGGTACTTGAAGGAGATATCACCTGCGACTGTCTCATTATAGGCGGCGGTATGGGCGGAGCGATAATGTCCTACCGCATGTCCCTCAGCGGAGCAGATACAGTCCTCATCGACAAAAGAGCGGTAGGCAGCGGAAGCTCCCACGCCAATACGGGACTGCTGCAAATCGCGAATGACAAATCGCTGACCGCCTGCATGAATACCTTCGGGGAAGAGAACGGCGTGCTGTTCTACAAGCTGTGTCAGCAGGGCGTCCGCTCCATTCTCGAATTGCCGGGCAAGCTGGACATCGATCCGCAGATCATCGCCCGCAGCAGTCTGCTGTATGCCAGCGTTCCTGAAGATGTACCCGCTCTGCGGCTGGAGCATGAGAACCTGACACGGCACGGATTTGATTCAGAGTTCTGGGATGAAGAAACCATCCGCTCGCATTATTCCTTCTCCAAACCGGCTGCGCTCTTCTCCAGGGGAGATGCCGAGACTAATCCGCTGCGAACCGTGCACAGTCTGATTGACAAAGCGCATTCCGGCGGAGTCCGCGTCTACGAGCATACCCAAGCCCTTAATTATGAATATAGTGCTGACGGCGTAGTCTGCCACACGGAGAATGGCCGGATCATTGCGAAGAATGTTGTGTTTGCCATGGGGTATGAAACCCAGGATATGAAAAAGGACCGGGGTGCGGAGCTGATCAATACCTACGCTATTATGACCAAGCCTGTTCTGAACTTTCTAAAGTGGTATGAACATAGTCTGCTCTGGGAAACCGCGCGGCCCTATTTGTACTTCCGGACCACTCCGGACGGCCGGATCATTGCCGGAGGCAAGGATGAGCAGCTCACCAGTCCGGAGCGCCGCGATGTTCGTGTGCTCTCCCAGAGCCAGCGACTGCTGGAGGAGCTTGTCGCCCTGTTCCCGGAGCTTCAGGGAATAGAAGCCGAATATTCCTGGGGAGCGGTCTTCGGCTCCACCCGTGACGGATTGCCTTATATAGGGCCGCATCCGGAGTACCCGCACTGCTATTTCATTGAAGGCTACGGGGGCAATGGAACCGTCTACAGCATGATCGCGGCCGAACTTCTCTCAGATACTCTTGCCGGCAAGGTACGCCCCGAGCTGGAGCTGTTTTCACTAACCCGTACAGCGAAGCCTTCGCCGTCCCCGGCAATCCAGGCGTAACCAGCATAGAGCATAGCTAAGGGAGCCTTGCTGCTTCCGGCGGGAGCAGCAAAAGGCACATGCAAAAAGGGATGTCCGCGAGCCTGATGGCTGCGGAGCATCCCTTTTTATGATAAACCCGATAATATGGAATAATAGCTTATTGCGCTTTTACAAATTCAGCAGATTTGATCCCTGCCTGGCGTCCGAAAATAATGATCTCGGCTACAGAGTTCCCGCCGATCCGGTTCTGGCCGTGTAATCCGCCGACTACCTCGCCTGCTGCAAAAAGTCCAGTGATCGCTTTGCCGTCTTTGTTCAAGACCTCTGTATTGGTGTTAATCACCACACCGCCCATGGTGTAGTGAATTCCCGGGCCGATTTGAATCGCATAGTACGGTGCGCCGGATAGATCATTGTCCATACCTGTAGTTCTGCCGAATTCCGCATCCGACTTATTCTTCACTGCGCTGTTCCAGGTATCTATGGTCGTTTTCAGCTGATCTGCCGGAACATTCATTTGTTCTGCCAGCGCCCGGGTGGTATCCGCTGTTTTGACAACACCCATCTTGATGTACTGGTCCACCGCTTTGACACGGGACTTCACACCGGAATCAAATACCAGATAAGCGGATTTCTCTGGAAGCTTATTGATGGAAGCCGTCACTTTATCGCGGGTATCCATTTCATTACCGAAACGTTTGCCGGTGCTTGAGACAAGGATTGCGCCTTCGCCCCGCACAGCTTCACCGATCAGGTAGGATTTCTCCTGCTGTACTGTCGGGTGAACCTGGATCTGATCCATATCCACCGTTGTGCCGCCAACCTTCTCAATCATCTTGATGCCGTCGCCGGTGCTGCCGATCTGATTCGTGGTTACTAATCCTTCCAGATCAGGTCTAACCTCGGAGATCAATTCCTTGTTCGCACCGAAACCGCCGGTTGTAACAATAACTGCTGCTCCAGTAATCAATTTCTCATCGGCCTGGTTAAACAGCACCTTGACACCGTTCACCTTGCCATCTTGCACTGTAAGTTCCTTCACGTCCGCATTAACGAACAATGGAATCCCTTGCTCTTGTACATTTCTTACGAGTCCTGCAACCAGATATTGACCGACTGCTGAACCGTCTTCGGGACGGTGGGTACGCTTCTCTTTCATTCCGCCGGTAATCGTAATATTGTTCAAACGGATTCCAATTGAATCCAGCCAGTCAATGGCACTTGCGGAATTATCCACGAAGAAACGGAGCAATTCCTTGTTATTCGTGTCGTGACCGCCTTTTAGCGTCTCTTCATAGAACAGATCATTGGTGTCCTCGATGCCCTGCTCCTTCTGGAACTTCGTATGCGAAGCGTTCATACCCGAAGAGGATTTGGTAGTATTACCGCCGGCAACCGGCATTTTCTCGAGAATAACCGGGTTCATGCCGTTAGCCTTGGCTTCCAGCGCTGCCGACATTCCGGCACCGCCTGCGCCGACAATGATGATATCATATTTATCTTTTAACTGATCGTACGGTGTATAGCTCGCTTCGGATGCTCCCGATACGGCTTCGGCTGTCTCTTTAGGTGCAGTGGTTGCTGCAGGCTCTGTGGTTGCGCTGTTCTTACCCTTGCTCTCATTGACACTGCCGCCCGCATTGTTGTTACCGCAGCCTGCGATAACCAGCATAACGGAAAGAACGAGTATAAGAGTCGCTGCAAATCTCTTTTTCATAGTAATGCTTGCCCCCTTGTGCATATTTTCACAATTAGCATAGCGGCAAAAGGGCTGTCCTTGGAAGCTTACGTAATTAAAGAAATCATTAAGTAACTAAAGTAAGTGAATTTGCGTACGGAAGTTTATAGTTTTATAATTGGGACTTACACATTCGTATGAGTAGGAGGAACTGAACCATGGACAAAAGCAAAAAATATGTGCTTACCGGCGCCATCCTGACCGCAGCTGGTGTTTCTCTAATGACCTATACAGCAAACCGTTACACTTCCTTCAACAAAGTGGTGTCCAGAACCATCCGGCTGGAGGATATCGCCTCCCTTGAAATCACCCGTCTGTCCTCTGTTCCCGGTGAACAGAAGGATATTGTGGTTACGGAGCCTGAGGCCATCAAACAAATATGTGATGATTTCGCCGACGTCCGGTTAATGAAATCAGCGCGGAATGTAAGCACAGACAACAAATACAGCTATTATATTACCATCGTACAGGCTGACCGGAAGCAGCGGTTTGATATCATTCTCAAAGGCGGGCAGCATATGATAATTTACGATAATGATATGAACAATCCGCATTTGAAAGCTTATAAAATTATGGGTTCCTTCCATCCGCAGGCATTGAAGCTGGCTTTTGCTTAAAACCGCAAGGCGTAGCGTAAATCATCCCCGGAAGCATAGAAGACATTACCTATGAAGTCATGGCCGGAGGAGTCCGGACATGACTTCATAATATTTTAGGGCCGCTTTAAGCCAGATAGCCAATCTCCGCTTCATCCCTGGAAGGCACTTCGCCGGCAAGCTGCTTCAGCAGCTTCTTCATCATGACCGAAGCCTTCACCTTGGTATGGAGACACGGTGAAAGCTCCATCTCATAGTCCCCCTGCTTAATAGCCTCCTTCAATTCCTCAACTGTAGAGCAGGATACATGTAGCCGGTTTATTACGCTGCCATACTGCAGGCATTGATGACTGTCACTGCCGGCAACCACAGGAACGCCAATCTTCTCTGCAAATGGCGTAATCAGGTTCTTGTAGGCTTCAGCCCCCTGCACGTAAATATCTTTAGCATTGAAATCAAACGCATCCAGCCGCTTAAGCAGCTGAAGGTCTAAATGATGAAGTGGAGTAGAGGTGCGGAACGGATGGGCCCCTATTTTCCACAGATTGAATTCATCCGCCAGATCCAGCAGTCTTTTGAAAGGAATAAAGCTACACTGAGCAGTGTAATCTTCCAGCAAAGAACGGACAGCAAGAACATTCTCCTTAAGCCCGATCAGCAAGATGTGGCCTGTCTCGGCAATATCCACTTCCATTCCCGGAAACAGCTTCAGCCCGTCCACATCATAGTAATGTCCGTTATACGGATACATCTGATCCAGTGCCTCGTACATTGCGAAGAAATTAGAAGTATTAAAATGCTCTGTCAAAGCGGCTGCCTGCAGTCCGTTCACTTTAGCTTCCGACATCATTTCTGCGAAATACGCCGGGGAAAATGCTGATTTCTTAGACAATTTTCCGTGTGTGTGCAGATCAATATTCATATAGGTTAGGCTCCTTTTAAGTTTGCAGATTAGGTTAATACACCAGCTCAGGGTACAGGGTTCCAAACCAGAACAGCAGTATAATGTAAATCGTTGAACCGGATAAAAAAGCCCAGTCCGGCCTCTTCATCCGCAAATAGGACAGCTTGATCTTCTTCACCTTCGGATTGCTGAGACCGTAGCTGAATCCACGTGTCTCCAGTGCTTCAATCGTGGTTCGCGACCGTTTGGCTGTATTGAGCATGAGCGGGTAGAAGACCAGCACCACAATCCGCAAATAATACGCAACTGTTCTCCAGTAGAACACCCCGTGACGATGCGGTCTTTGCCCCCTGAGTCTGAAGGACAACAATATCTGGTGGAATTCTTCCAGCAAAGTAGGCAGAATACGATAACCGTAAGATAAACTAAATGCAAAGGCATCAGGTATGCCTAAGGATAAAAGTCCGTCACTAAGCCGTTCGGGATCCAGACTGGAGAATACAGTGATGCTCGCCAGTGAAATGACAGAAAGCTTCAGCGTCAGCGTTAACATTGGCAGCAGGGATTCACTCCCCCCTCCGAAAAAAAGCGTCAGCACGAACATCCAGCCGATCTGTCCGGTCAGGCCAAGACACAGGATACAGATGATTAGCGGACTAACCCGTGACAGGACAGTTGTTATGACCATGAACACGAACATTCCTAATAAGATTGTCCGGTTATGCACAAACCAGGGCACGATGGCAAAAAACAAATACCATAACAGCAGTGTCCGGGGGTCAAGCCTGCCCAGAAAGGTAGCGCTGTTGTTATACGCGGTCCCCAGTAATTCCAGCTTGATCTGTTCTACAGAGATCCGGTCCAGCGCTTTTTTAACAGCCTCCATAGATTCCGGCCACCTCCTTCTGTAGCTCCACTTGGCTCACAAACTCGTCCAGGCTGCAGCAAATGCGCGGCAGGCCGAGTATGCGGCTTAGCTTCATTAATTGTGTCTCTGCCAATCCGGCACGCCTCAAGAGCATTCCGTCAGCAAATATTTCATCCTTCGTTCCGTCAGCAATGATCTGTCCCTGATGCATAACAATAATTCTACTGGCCCATTCAGACACAAGCTGCATATCATGAGTGGCGATTACCACCGTCTCCACATGGCTCCGCAATGTCTCAAGGACGCTAACCATTTCCTGCTTGGTCGAAATATCCAGATTCGCGGTGGGCTCGTCAAGCAGCATAACTGCAGGGCGGATAGCGGCACCGATTGCCAGGGATACCCGCCGCTGCTGACCGCCGCTCAGCAGACGGGCATCCCTCTCAGCGAGCTCACTAAGCCGGAACGCCTGGAGCATCTCTTCTACTCTCCGGTCTGTATCCGCTAACTTCCGGGCCTTCAGATAATAGGAGATTTCTTTGCGTACAGAATCCTCGATAAACATATCCTCCGGATTCTGAAATACATAAGCAACCGTACCGGACAGGCGCTCGGGCGGCACACCATTGACTTCTATGCCTTTCACATTAACCGTTCCTGAGGAGGGTCTGGCAATACCTGAAATCAGTTTCATTAAGGATGATTTCCCTGCACCGTTATTCCCGATAAGGGCTACCGATTCCCCGTGTTTCAGCTCCAGCTTTACCCCGTTCAGAACAGGATGAAGTGTCTTGTGAATCGTGCGGTACGACAGGTGAACATCCTTCATTTTAACGATAGAATCCACATCCCCCATGCCTGTGCGGATCTGCCCGCAGACTGGATAGGCGGACCCGGCCTGTCCAGCCGGCCCTTTACGGAGGATCATCCGGGCAAGCCCCCCCTCAGGGGTCAAAGGGAACGGTCCTGCGTTCCGGTCATTCTCCTCCAGCATCCAGACAGCTCTGGTCACATCCGGCGGATAAATGCCAAGCTCCAGCAATTCTTGTACCGAGGACAAAGCTTCACGCACCGGCTTCTGCCAGCGTATGGATCCTTTATCCATTAAGATAACGTTCCTGCAGTATTCTGCTATAAATTCGGCATGGTGCTCAATGACTACGATGGTCTTCCCGTGCAGCTCATTCAATTGCCGCAGGATATCATAGATATGACGTGCATGCTGTGGATCAAGCTGGGCAACCGGCTCATCTATGACCAGTATTTCCGGATCCATTGCCAGTGCTCCCGCGAGAGCAAGCAAGTGCTTTTGCCCGCCGCTAAGCTGCCAGATAAATTCATTTCTCAGTTCGCTAAGTCCGGTCAACGCCAGCGCCCGTTCTCCCCGTTCCTTGTAGTCCGCAAAACCATAGTTCAGCGGGGTAAAAGAAACATCATCAAGCACGGTCGGACGCACCAGCTGGTTCTCGAAGTCCTGATAGACATAACCGATATGCCTCGACAGTTCAGCGACACTCCGCCCTTCCGCCGGTTGACCGCAAATCACCGCTTCTCCGGCGAAATCGCCTGTGTAATAATGCGGGATTAATCCATTGAAGCATTTACAGAGCGTGGATTTGCCGGATCCGTTGCTGCCGATCACGGCAACAAAATCCCCTTTCTCCAGTTGCAGAGATACATCCCGCAGTACAGATTGTTCCGCCCCCGGGTAAGTAAAGGACACTCCTCTAAGCTCCAGGACCAGTTCATGCATCTGCCTGTCCTCCTTCCTGACGCCTGCGTGCAGCACGCCGGATTAGCGATAGAATGGTCACAACCGCAATGATGACGGCAACCAGCATACTCAGCCAGATCAGCTTTTCCTCACCTGATTCAGCCCAGGCAAATTCAAAATCACCGAAGTTCCAGCCTGATTCCGACAACAATTCGGAACCCAGCGCAACCATGATCAGAATCGTACCTGAAATGACAAGCTTTGGCGACAGCCAGACCCCGGATGCGTATTTCATATTCCGCTCACGCGGCTTCATGCCGAGCAGCGGCTCAATCTTGCCGTATAAGCGGGGAACCAGATACATCGTAGGCAGAAGGGCGAACAGAATGCCCGAGAACAGCACATCATTCAGAAACCCGACACCTTCGATGATGACGATACTTTCCGCCAGACCCTTAACCGCTTCCAGTTCCTCCACACCGACCCATACCTTCAAGATATCTACCGCTGAGCTAAAAAACTGGTGAATCGCCACTCCGGTAATTGCGGCTACGCCTACCTGTCTGCGGTTCTTAGGATCGGATACCATAAGGCCTGCTGTATACATCGCAAGAGAGAAGGTAATGAATTTCTCCAGCTCGCCCAGTCCGCCGAATTGACCCAGCATCAGCTCACCAAAGATCACTTCACCGACAGCCGCTCCAACAGCTGCATACAACGGGTGAAACAGCATACATAAGGTCAGAGGAATGAAAGCGAAATATTCAATCGACAATTCAACCGGACCCAACTGGATGCTAGGCACTAGCTCCGTAAACATATTAGACAAACCATACAGCGACATCGACAGCACAAAAATCATCATTTTTTGAGATTGGGTCAGCGTGTAGCGGGTCTTTAACGTGCTCATAAACAGGTGGCCTCCCTACAGGAATTTATCTTTATTATAAAAAGGCCATGTCAGCACAGGTTTTTCCATTTGTTAAGCTGGAGTAATATTTTTTTCAAAATTTTTAACGCTGTAAAAATATTTACAACATCTTCAAGCGTTATATTGTGTAAAAAGGATACATCCGGAGGAAACGCATATGTATAAAGACTGGAATCACCGCCCGTTCTCACCCAACCAGCGGATCATCGCCGATTTTATCCAGAAGAATGAGCAGCGGGTTGTCTATATGACAGAGCAGGAAGTTGCTGACGAGCTCCATTTGAGCATCGCCTCCGTCTCACGTTTCTGGAAAGCAGCCGGCTACAAGCATGCCAAGGATTTCAAAAACCGGCTACGGTTCCGGTTCGAATCTACGCCCTCGGTCAAAATGCGTGACGCAATGGAGCGATCCGATGAAAGTTCACTCCCCCAGCTGCTGCTGAATAATTCCCTTCACCATCTGCAGGAGACACACCGTTATTTGAATGAGACGTCCCTGCAGTCTGCGGTAAACAGTCTGTCTGCTGCACGGATTGTATATGTTTATTGTCCCGGCCCCTGCGGCGGACTGGCTGAACTGATGATCTACCGGATGGCGCGCTTTGGTCTTCAGATGAAGCGGATGGCTCCGAGCGGCCACGAGCTGCTGGAGACCCTAATGCATGCAGACAAACAGGATGTGGTACTGGTTTTTGGATTTGTGCAGCTGTTACCCGAAATCGAGGTGATTCTGGACCATTCACGGGAGGCAGCTTATCAGGTCATTCTGATCACTGACCGACTTGTATATCCCCGGTCACAGGATGCAGATATCGTGTTGTATGCAGGAAGAGGCGAGGTTTGGGAGTTTCATTCAATGGTCGGCCCTATCTACATCATTGAGAATCTGATTCTCGGTGTAGGACTGGTGGGCCGGGATCATAACCTGAGCAATCTTGACAAGCTCCAGCAGCTGCGGGCGCAGTATGGAGGGAAGCTTCCGCGTACCTGAACCCGCAATTAAGCTCCAAAGAAACAGGATACCGATTCTTTTTCACACTGTTCAATTTTCACAGGCTATACGAACGTGCTCAGCCACGCACGCAATGATAAAAAAAGGACCCGAAGGTCCCCGCTAACACGCTTGCCGCTTATAAATATTTACTTATATTGTCCTTCCCCTCCGGCTTCACCTTGTACATATATACCGGTCTGCCTACCGCGCCATAGCTGAGCTCCATCTCCAGAATGCCTGCCTCGGTCAGAAAAGCCAGATATTTGCGGACGGAGATCCGCGAGATCGGCGCCTGGCTGCTGATATCTTCAGTGGAGAATACCGGGTTCTGCAGTTGCTTAATTGTATCCCAGATGCTCTCCAGTGTGCCTTCGGTAAGACCTTTGGGCAGGCTCTGCGCCCCAATCTTGTCTTCTTCAGCCTCCGGAACGGAATGGCGCAGCAGCTTATCCAGCTGTTCCTGGCTCAGATGCTCCTTGTGCATTAACCGAAAGTCTTCGCGGTATGCCGACAAAGCCGCCTGAAAACGTGCAAACTCAAATGGCTTGATTAGGTAATCCACAGCCCCGTTCTGCAGCGCCTTGCGGATGCTCGCATTATCGCTGGCGGCAGAGATCACGATGATATCCGCCTTGCTCCCCTTCTCCCGTAGCGTGGACAACAGCTGAAGCCCGCTTGTACGGGGCATATAGATATCCAGCAGCAGGAGATCGATCTCCTGTTCCGCCAGCATCTTCAAGGCCTCTTCTCCTGAAGCCGCCCAGCCCGCGAACTCGAAGCCCTGTATCTGTTCAAGATAATGGCGGTTGAATTTCGCTACCATCGGGTCATCTTCTACAATCAGTACTTTAATGTTCATTGGCTCTCCTCACCCTTTGCCGTATATGGCACATCAACGATGAACGTGGTTCCCTGCCCGCCGCAGGCGGAAATCTGTAGATGTCCCTGCAGTTTGTCTACACTCTTCCTGACCAAATACAGTCCGATCCCCCGGTGTTCCCCCTTGGAGGAGAAGCCCTGGACGAAGATCTGCTCCCGGAGTGCCTCCGGAATCCCCGGTCCGTTGTCGCTAACCTCACACAGCAGCCTTCCCTCTTCATAGTGAAAAGCAAGTCCGATGCGCTTATTGCTGTGTACATCTCTGCTGTGTTCGTCAGGCCCGGGCCCGCCCAGCGCTTCCATCGCATTGTCCAGCAAATTCCCGGCAATGGTAATCAGCTCATGAATAACCTGCGAATCTGCCGATTCCGGCAGATAACTGTCCGCAGTCAGCAGCAGTTCAATTCCCGTCTCGCGCGCCCGGCTCAGCTTACCCAGCAGAAAACCCGCCATAGCCGGATCTTTAATCTGTCTCGTGATAGCCCCGATCTCCTGCTGGTAGTTATTTGCCGTTCCCAGAATATACTGCTGCAGCTCGTCATATAAGCCCATATGCGTCATGCCCATAATTACATGCAGCTTGTTCATGAACTCATGGGCACCTGCCCGCAGGGCGTCTGCATAGACAGAAATACCCGACAGCCGTTCGGCCAGAACTGCCAGCTCAGTCTTGTCACGAAATGTAGCGATGGCTCCGGCAATCTCGCCGCCTACGCGGACCGGCAGGCTGCTTACGAGCAGGGAGATACCGCCCAGCTCCAGCTCCTGGTCCTGCCTGCCTTCCCCGCTGGCCAGCACATGCTCCAGACGCAGCTCTGGCCAATAATCGGCAATCTGCCGGTTTACAACAGCGCCGTTGATCCCTGCCGCCTTGAGAAGCCGGTGCGCTTCCATATTGATAAGCGTAATGCGCGCTTCCTGGTCAATCGCAATAATCCCCTCGCGAATGGACTCCAGCATGGCGCTGCGTTCCTGCAGGAGTCTGGAAATATCGGCAGGCTCCATGCCGAATATCATTTGCTTGATCCTCCTGGCCAGAACAAAGGCGCCTCCGGCTCCAAGCAGCGCGCCTGAGACCAGAATGGCAATAATCGTCCATTCATTCTGCCTGACCAGACGCTGCACCCTGTCCATCGACAGTCCAGCTACTACGACCCCGAGCTGATGACCTCTGCCGTCAAAGACCGGCACGAATGCCCTCAGCGAATTTCCGAGCGTTCCTGTTCCTTCGGAGATGCTCTCTTGTCCGCGCAGCGCAGCCTCCTGCCCGCCTCCCACGAAGGGCAGCCCAACCTTGTAGGCATCCGGATGAGAATACCGGATGCTGTTCATATCCATCACCACTACAAACAATATATCATTGCGGCGTGTAATTTTGGAGGTATAGGCTTGAATCCCCTTGCTGTCCCCTTTGCTTAAGCCCTCTGAGAGCAGCGGCATCAGGGCAATCGTGCGGGCAATCGTAATGGCCTTATCCTCCAGCGCATGCCGGGTCTGGGGAATAATCTGATTGCGGAATATAATATATAAGACCAGCAGCACCAGGACTACGACGGCAGATACCATCACCGCTACCGTTGTCCTTAGGCTGTAGCTTTTTTTCTTGGCCAAGGATGCCATGCCTCCTCATAAATAACATTTGTAGCAGGATATCCCGGCTAGATCCAAGCCGGTTCAGCACCTGCACCCGGATCTGTTCAGCTCAAGTTATCTTGTTATGCTTAAGCCCGGCTCCTTGCTTAAGCAACCGCCGCAGCACCAGCCAGCCCCCCAGCGGAGCCGTTCCCAGCAGCAGCATAAGCCAAGTGACAGCCTGCGGGGACTGATTGACCGACAGCACAGCAATGAACACAAGCAGCCCCATCAGCCGCCCGGTCATCAGACTCAGCTCTCTAAGCACAACCAGCTCCACCCGTTTGCCGGCACTCTCTTCAGAGACACCCATCAGGTCGAAGCTGGTAGACGTCATCGGCAGCATGTAGAGCGGGATGCACAGCGAGGTTCCAATACCCATAATTAACAGCGTGGCGTAATTCACCTTCCACAGAAGCGGCAGAATGAAAACGGCCAGCAGCAGACTGCCTGCCAGCATCCCCCTGAAGCGGGTTCCAGGCTTGAACCATTTGCCGACCGCATAGTAGCTGATCAAAGAAACTGCCGAGGTAATCAGCGCGAACTGCCCAAGCTTACTCTCCTCACGGGCGGCAATATAGACCAGCAGTCCGATCAGGAACGAGAATACGCCCTCCCGTACTCCCTGGAACAGCAGCGCCGCCGCAGCAGGCCGCCAGGGACTCTCCTTGCGGCTAAGCTCGCGCCAGGGCTCCAGCCACAGGTAAGTTCCGCCGCGCGGCCGCTTCTCCAGCCCAAAGCTGAGTACAGCAGCCACTCCATAGATGCACAGGGACAGGATAAACACAATACGGTAGCCCTTGTCCCCATGCCACAAGGAGATCAGACTACCCGACACCCACGGACCTACAATGCCCGTCAGCGAACCCAGCAGTCCCATCCAGCCGTTGAAGAAATCGCGGTTGTCCGCCTCGGTAATCTCAAAGAAAACAATATTAAAAGCCAGCCAGTAGAACCCGATGGAAAGACCGAGAATGAGTCCCAGCGGCCAGATATAATGCACCGCTTCTCCGCGCAGCCAGAGCACCAGCAAATAAAAAAAGCCCGAAACGGCAATTCCCAGCCGCAGGGCATTCATTTTGTTATGCTCCTTCACCCATTTGCCGCCCAGCCAGAAGCTTAGTCCGACTGCGAGCTGCTGGGCAACCGTAAACCAGCCGATCATGGCGAAGTTCTGCCGGCTTTTCCACAAATATACGTTCAAAAAAGTACCTGCCAGCACCGTAGCCAGCAGGTAAAGCCCGCCCACAGCGAGCAGCAGCGCCGCCTGGTTCCGTAATAACCTCCTCATGCTATACCTCCCTGCTATTCTGGACATCTCATGTAAACATAACATGTCCAAATTACAGGGAAAGCATGAATCGGAAGCTTACTCCGATGCAGTGCTGAGATTGCGCACAAGCTGAATGCGGTCTTCCTGTGCCAGACTGTGCTGCACATGGAAGCAGGAAGGACATACGAACAGATTCAGCGAGAACGGCGGCTTCAGTACCGGTCCGCCGCCCAGCGCTTCCGGCGTTGCCGGGGTAAATCCGCTTACCTGCTGAGTGCCGGAGTGAAGCATCAGCTCATGGCATTGCGGACATTCCGGTGCTTCCAGCTGCGCGGCCAGCAAGCTGGCGACACTCTGCTCATAACGCGTCAGATCATAGTCATCACCGAACTGGACCAGCGTATTAAATATGGGAACCACACTATCCTTGTCACCGTCGTCATCCCACAGATCCTCGTCGCTGACCTCTTCCTGTACGGAAGCGTCCTCAGTGTCCAGCTCTTCATCTTCAAGATCGTCAGCACCTATTGTAATTGTGCGGTAACCGCTAAGCTCATTATTGCAATGAGGACAAGTGTCCTCCGGGCCAAACTCCTCATCCCATACAATCTCGGTATGGCACCAAGGACATATTGTCGTTTCCATCTGTATAATCTCCTTCGTTCCTCACATTAGGTTCACTTTCAATGCAACATTAAATAAATAATCCCGGCCGCTATAAACGCCAGAGCGGAAATGAACAGAACCCGAACCAGAATCTTCATAATTTCCTGCTCCCTAAATCAAAATATAGCGGCGCCGATGACATAGGACAATGAAACGGAGATCAGCAGTGCTGTCAGTCCCACGGCCCGGTTATCCGCAGCAATCTCGTCATCAATCGAAAAGACGGGGGTTAGAAATTCAAACAGGAAGTACGCCAGCAGCAGCAGGAGGAAACCCACAACCGACCATTTCATCGTCTCATAGATCGATGCTCCCGCTTCAATGCTGAAGCGCAGAATATTGCAGATGCCGAAGATCTTGCCTCCGGTTGCCATCGCTACGGACACATTCCCCTTGCGGATTTCTTCCCAGCAGTTATATTTAGTCACCATTTCAAAGAAGGACAGGAATACCACCAGACCCAATATGGCCACAGTGAAGTAGCCGAGCAGCGCTCCCAGCGGATGATCCAGCAAAAGATCAATATTATCTTGCATACTTCTCCCTCTTTCTGCCGGACGCTACTGCAGTTCAGCCACGGTTACGCCCGCGCCGCCTTCGTTGTAATTCCCGAGCCGGTAGCTTTTGATATGCTTATGCTTGCGCAGATATTCCTGTATCCCCGTCCGCAATACCCCCGTGCCTTTGCCGTGGATAATCGAAATCTGCCCAAGGTTGCCGAGGAACGCTTCGTCGATGAAGCGGTCGGTCTCCATGATGGCCTCTTCCAGATTGGCCCCGCGCAGATCGAGCTCGGTGCGGACATTCTCATCCCGCGTACGCTTGACTGTCGTAGCCCGGCGCAGAGCCGGCGGAGGCGCATCCGGTGCAGAGGCCAGGAACTCCAGATCAGCAAGGTTGACCTTCATCTTCATAATGCCGAACTGCACCACGGCTTCCTTGGCACCGCTAAGCTCTACAACAAGGCCCTTCTGATTCACATTAGCCACCTTGACTTCATCCCCGGGCTGAATCTTCCGCGGCGCCTTGGTGCTGCTGCGGGCAATAACCTTCTTACGCGGTGCAGGCTCCGCTTCATCCAGTCTCCGGCGCGCTTCAATCAGCTTGTGCTCCTTGACGGACGCCCCTTCCTCCATTGCCAGGCGGCGGAGGTCACTGATGATCTCCTCGGCTTCCTTACGCGCCTTGGCGAGGATATCGCTGGCATCCTTCTCTGCCTTCTCCAGGCGTTTGTCGCGCTGGCCTTCCAGCTTCTCCAGCTCCAGCTGCTGCCGCTTGCGGAATTCTTCCGCTTCGCGGCGCAGGCCCTCGGCCCGTTCACGCTCATTCTCTGCGGTGAGGCGGTTCTCTTCCAGGGAAGCGATCATGTGCTCGACGCGCATGTCTTCTTCCTTGACTTCGCCGCGCGCATGCTCAAGAATGGCATTCGGCAGGCCGAGGCGCTCGGCAATGGCGAATGCATTGCTTCGTCCCGGCACACCGATCAGCAGCCGGTAGGTAGGACTCAGACTGGCCACATCAAACTCCATACTGGCATTGATGACGCCTTTGCGCTCATACGCATAAGCCTTCAGCTCACTGTAATGCGTAGTTGCCACCATCCGGCATTCTGTACGGTGGATATTCTCCAGAATGGCAATCGCCAGGGCCGATCCCTCCGCCGGATCCGTTCCTGCTCCAACTTCATCGAGCAGAATCAGACTCTTCGGCGTCATTCTCTTCAGAATGGAGATGATATTGGTCATATGGCTGGAGAACGTACTTAGGCTCTGCTCAATACTCTGCTCATCGCCAATGTCGGCATAGATCGCATCGAAGACGCACATCTGGCTGCCTTCCTCTGCCGGAATGAACAGTCCCGACATCGACATCAGGCTGAGCAGACCGATGGTCTTCAGGGTAACTGTCTTACCGCCGGTGTTCGGGCCGGTCACGATAATCGAGGTGTACTGGTTGCCCAGCTCCACATCCAGCGGCACAACCTGCTCTGCGGGAATGAGCGGATGGCGCCCTTTGCGCAGACGCAGGTAGCCGCGGTCATTCATACGCGGCTGGGTAGCCTTCATGTCGCGTGCCAGGCGCGCTTTGGCGAAGATGAAATCGAGTTCGCCGAGAATATCGATATCATAAGCCATCTCTTCGGCAATATCGCCGACAAGTGCCGTCAGGCGGTGCAGGATAATCTCGATCTCCCGCTCCTCGCGCAGCCGTGTCTCGCGCAGCTTGTTGTTCATCGCCACAATCGATTCCGGCTCAATGAACAGCGTCGCCCCGGAGCCGGACTGATCATGAACAATGCCGCCGAAATGGGCACGGTACTCCGCTTTGACCGGAATGACAAACCGGTCACCACGGATCGTCACAAGCTGATCCTGCAGCATCTTCGATACCGAAGACGAGCGGATCATGGAATCCAGTTTCTCGCGGATGCGGGTCTCGCCGCCGCGCAGCTCCCGGCGGATGGAGGCCAGCTCTGTACTGGCCGAATCCATGACATCCGCATTCTCGTCGATACACAGGCGGATGGCATCCTCCACATGCTTCTGCTCCGAGAGCAGATCACTCTGGGCGAAGAGGGTAGGGATCTTCTCATCCTCGTGCATCGCCCCGAGGAACCGCTTCACTCTGCGGGCTCCGCCGATCGTGTTGCCGACAGAGAGCAGTTCAGTGGTGCCCAGCATTCCCCCGATCGAAGCGCGTTTCAGGGCGGGCTTGATGTCAGTCACACCGCGGAAGGAAGGAATTCCCTTCAGCCGGTCAACATTAGCAGCCTCATCCGTAGCCTGCAGAAGCAGCTTCACTCCTTCGAAATCCCCGGAGGGCTTCAGCAATTCGGCAGTCAGCCGTCCCATCGGTGTCTGCGTATACTGCATCAATTTATTTAAAATCTTGCGATATTCAAGCGTATGCAAAATTTTGTCGTCCAATTACTGTCACAACTCCCTTCATAGATGGTTACATTATACCTAATTTAGCCCATTTTCGCTATTTGGGTATGATTTCTGGGCATAGAAAAGCGGCTGCGGGCCACAATAACAACGCACATATCCTTACGCGAACGCCAAAGGAGGTTAGTTAGGTGAGATTCTTAGGTCATGTGGTACGTTTCGTGGTCGCGGCAATCGTTCTGATGGTGGTCGGCTGGATTGTCCCGCAATTCACGGTCGGGGGGTTCTGGAGCGCGCTTGTGCTTGCGCTGGTTATCGCTCTGCTCGGCTGGGTGGTTGAGGGCATTTTCGGCAAAAAAACAACACCCTTCGGCCGCGGTATCGTCGGCTTCCTGGTCAGTGCCCTGGTGATCTGGATTGCCCAGTTCATTGTGAGCGGAGTCAGTGTCACCATTCTCGGAGCGCTGCTCGCAGCCCTGGTCATTGGTATTATCGACCTCTTCCTGCCGGTATCCACTCCGTTTGAAGCGGCCAAGTAGAAACGGCTGAACCACCCTTAGGGGACGGTATCCGTTTCAGCGCACAACGAAACCCCCAATCCCCGGATTATACCGGATACTGGGGGTTTTTTGTAATTAAAAAATTTTTATAACTAAAAATTACGCATAGGACACAACCGGATCATCGCCATGGGTGACAGCAGCCGTGACGACAGCATTTTTACCGCCCCGCTTGGCGCTGTACAGCGCTTCGTCCGTCTTGCGGAACAGCATTTCCTTGCCGTCCCCCAGCTGATAATCGCAGAATCCGATACTGACCGTAATCGGCTTGCCTCCGGCATACGGATGCTCCATAGCGGCTATACCTACCCGCATCTCCTCGACGGCAGCATAGGCTTCCTGAAAGCTTTTATCCGTAAAAATCACCGCGAACTCTTCCCCGCCGTATCTCGCCGCGAAATCATTCAGCCCGATCAGACCATTCACCTTTGCTGCCACCTCCTTAAGCACGAGATCGCCGACCCAGTGTCCGTACGTATCATTAACACGCTTGAAGTTGTCGATATCAAACAGCGCCAGCTGCAGCCTCAGCCCGTTGCTCTCGCACTGCTCCAGCAGGGAGTCCAGATATTCATGAAAGGTTTTGTGATTGTACAGGCCGGTAAGCGCATCGATCTTCAGCAGCTTGTCGGAAATCGCCCGTTCCACCATCAGCCCCTGCTCCGACTTGGTCAACTGTTCCAGATATTCGCGGGTCTCACGGGCCCTGACAATGACAGCCTGCGCCATCACGGCGAACACAATAAACACACATTCCACCATCAGAAATTCCAGCAGCGGTTTGTCCAGCAGCGGCTGCTCCAGCCCGAAATAAATCCCGCTATAGAATAGCGTGCTGAATACCCCGAGATAGTATAGCAGCCGCTGGTCGAAATAGATCAGGGCAATCATAATCGGCATCATAAGTGTCATCTGGGCACCGTCTACAAAAGGCTCCAGCACAAAATACATCAGATAAGAAACGATGAATCCGCAGATCACAACGGCCTGCTTATGATAATGCTGCATCTTACGCAGCCAAATCTCGGCGGAAGCCATAGCTATAATGATCATCAGATTACAGGCGATGAACAAGTGGCCCTTACTGGGGATGAGGATGGTCTTAGTCTCAGTGGAATGGGAGGACAGCATAAAAATAAATTGGGCTGCCAGCATACAGAGCACAATAATCCAGTATCCGGTTAATATTCTGCGGTGCCATTTCTCAGAACTTTGCGATTCGTGGGCTAAAATAATGTGGATCCCCTACTTCTAACCAAATAATATAAAAGTTAAAATTATAATAGCTTTAATTATAATAAATTTTAATTGTTTTTGCATCATATTTTTGCATTTTTCGACAAAGTTTGGAGTCAGCTTCCGGTCAAACAATTTCTCACAGATTATCCAAGACAACTATCAGGATTTGAGCTATGCTAATGTCATCTGTTATCACAATTCATCACGAACCTTTTAGGAGGATGCTTATGATCAGGAAGGCGGCTATTCTTTGTTCCATTGTATTTGCACTACTGCTTACGGCTTGCGGAGCCGGCGGGGGCAGCAGCAATTCTGACAGCGCTAACAGCCCGGCTGCTGACACCAATCTTACGGCGGAAGAAGAAATCGTCATTACAGCAACCAACTACAGCTTTGACCAGAAAGAATACCACTTGAAGAAGGGCGTACCTGTCAAAATCATCTTCAAAAACGAGAGCGGCAACCACGGCATTCTTGTGCCTGAGATGAAGCTGCGGCTGGATGCCAAAGATTCCTCCAAGGTGATTCTCCCCGAGGAGGCAGGAACCTTCGAGGTCACCTGCGCGATCATGTGCGGCTCCGGCCACAGCGGAATGAGCGCCAAGATTATCGTTGAATAGGCAGCTCTATACGCATAGCAAAAAAGCCGGCCAAGGACAACTGTGGGACTGACCCCATTGTCCTTGACCGGCTTTTTGGTTGTTCTGCTGAAAGTTGTTAACCGGCTGAAGCTGCCGTTACTTCACACCCTTGCTGCGATTGGAAATATCCAGCCAGACTGCAATGACCAGGATTGAGCCTTTGACGACATACTGCCAGAAGGATTCCAGTCCCATCAGCGACATTCCGTTATCCAGCGAGGTCATCACCAGCGCTCCGATAATGGCACCGATGACTGTGCCGGCTCCGCCCATCAGGGAAGTGCCGCCAATGACGCAAGCGGCGATAGCATCCATCTCAGCCATATTACCTGCAGTGATGGTGGCCGAGGCCAGGCGTGAGGTGAGCACGATGGCGGCGATCGAGCCCAGCAATCCGCTCAACACGAAGATCAGCATGGATTTGCGCTTGATGTTAATGCCGGAGAGGCGTGCCGCCTCAATATTGCCCCCTATTGCATAGATATGACGGCCGAAGGTGGTCTTAGTCGACAGGAAATAGAAGATGACTGCCAGGACAATTACGAAAATAATCGGGAATGGAATCCCCTTGTAATTATTCATCACGGCTACAAAAGCCACCACCAGCAGGGCAAGTCCGGCCACCTTGGCGATGTCCAGGCCCAGCGGGGCGATTTCGAAGCCGTATTTCCTGCGGGAACGGCGTTTATTGAACGCACTCCAGAGCAGCAGTCCTACTGCGATCACACCAAGGATGATCCCGAAGCCCGGGGCAAAATAAGCATTGCCGAGCAAGGCCAGCACCGGGTCGGATACCGGAATGGTCATCGACTCGGTCACGCCCATCAGCACCCCGCGGAACACCATCATTCCCCCGAGGGTGACAATGAAGGCGGGGATCATTTTATACGCCACCAGCCAGCCCTGAATCAGGCCCAGCACGGCACCTGCGGCCAGTGTGCCAAGAATGACTACAATAGCCGGCAGCTCCAGCCAGTTGCTGAGAATAGCTGCCATGCCGCCGGTCAGTCCGACGATGGAGCCGACAGACAGATCGATATGCCCTGCCACAATGACCAGCACCATGCCGATGGCCAGAATGGAGGTCACCGACATCTGCGTGAACAGATTGGACAGATTCCGCGAAGTCAGGAAGGTCGGATTCAGTACTCCGAACAGCACCCAGATCAGTATTAATGCACCCACCATCGTATAGGCACGCATATCCATTTTGCCGAACAAGCCGCGTAAGCGCGATCCTCCGGCTGCCGGAACCGCTTCAGGTTCCCTAAGCTCTTTTTGCAGCTGCATCTCTATCTACCTCCCGTAGCGGCCAGCATAATATTCTCCTGCGTCGCTTCCCGCCAATCATATTCCCGTACGAACTGTCCTTCACACATCACCAGAATCCGGTCGCTCATGCCCAGTACCTCCGGAAGCTCCGAGGAGATCATAATAATGGCAACGCCCTGCTCTACCAGCTGATTCATCAAATTATATATTTCGTACTTCGCCCCGACGTCGATGCCCCGGGTAGGTTCGTCCATAATCAGGATTTTGGGGTCTGACATCAGCCACTTGCCGATAACCACCTTCTGCTGGTTCCCCCCGGACAGTGTGCCTACCAGCGTTTCCAGCGAAGCTGTTTTCGTCTTCAGATCCTGCACGTACCGGTCTGCCCACTTAATTTCCTCATTCTCATTGATGACCCCCAGCCTTGCGACTTTGCCCAGTGTGGCTAAAGTGGTGTTACGTTTGACATCCATCCCCATGACCAGCCCCTGGCGTTTACGGTCTTCTGTAACCAGGGCAATCCCCGCCTTGATCGCCTCGGCTATGGAACGGATCTTAATGGCCTTGCCTTCAATCAGCACCGTTCCTTCGGCCCGGCCCCCATAGGCGCCGAAGAGGCTGCTGACAAGCTCCGTGCGTCCGGCGCCCATCAGCCCGGCAATACCCAGTATCTCACCTTGACGAAGGCTGAATTCAATATCGCGGAGCACCTTCTGCCGGCGCTTCTCCGGGTGCCATACATTATAATCTCTGACCTCAAGCACCTTCTCCCCAGGCGAATGCTCCACGCGCGGATAACGCTCCGTGAGTTCACGGCCAACCATTAGGGATACAATCTGGTCGTCATCTGTCTCACTGCGGTCAAGTGTAGCTACCGTCCGCCCGTCCCGCAGCACGGTGATGGAATCAGCCAGTGCGAACACTTCAGGCATTTTGTGTGAAATATAGACACAGGTTACCCCTTCGCGCCGCAGCTGGTTCAGAATGCCCATCAGGATAGACACCTCGCTCTCGGTCAGAGCTGCCGTCGGTTCATCCAGAATGAGAATCTTGGTATGCTTGGAGAGTGCCTTGGCGATCTCGACCAGCTGCTGCTGGCCGATGCCGAGATTGCCGATCTTCGTGTCCGGAGACAGATTCAGCCCGACCTTCTTCAGCCATAGCGAAGCCTGATGGTACAGCTCATTCCACTGGATCGCCCCCCGCTTCACCGGCTCTGCCCCCAGAAAGATATTCTCGCCGACCGTCATTTCCTTCACGAGTGCCAGCTCCTGGTGAATAATCGCGATACCGGCCTTCTCCGCATCCGTTATTCTATGAAAAGACTTTTTCTCCCCATTGATCAGGATTTCCCCGCCGTATGTCCCTGCAGGGTATAGTCCGCTCAATACCTTCATCAGCGTGGATTTACCAGCGCCGTTCTCGCCGCATAAGGCGTGAATCTCCCCTTGCCTGACCTTGAAGTTCACATGGTCCAGCGCCTTAACACCGGGGAATGTCTTGCTGATCTCTACCATTTCAAGTACATTCATGCCTTCCGCTCCTCCTTCCGGCCCTTAAACCTGCAAGCAGATGCGGTAACGCCACAGGCGCCGCATCTGCTTGACGGACAGGCCGCCCTTATTGTTTCGGCCACTGGTCCTTCGGAACGTTCTTGTAGACATCCTCAAGCTTGTGGAAGCCGTCCTTGATCAGTACGTCCAGGTTATCCTTATTGACCGCTAGCGGATCGAGCAGCACAGAAGGAACATCAATTTTACCGTTGTTAACTGATTTTTCAGTCGAAATACTTTCGCCTTTGGCAGCTGCTATTGCCATTTCCGCAGCTTTGGTTGCAATCGCGTTGATCGGCTTGTAGACCGTCATCAGCTGCGTGCCTTCAGCGATACGCTGTACCGCAGCAAGGTCAGCATCCTGGCCGGATACCGGTATTTTACCGGCCATGCCCTGAGCCGTGAGCGCCTGAATCGAACCGCCTGCAGTCCCGTCATTGGCTGCTACCACACCTTGAACATCATTATTGTTCGCGGTCAGCGCATTCTCCATATTTTTCAGCGCTTCTTCCGGCTTCCAATCCTTGGAGAACTGGTCGTAGACAATCTTAATGTCGCCCTTCTCTTCAAGCGGCTTCAGAATATTCATCGCCCCTTCTTTGAACATATGGGCGTTGTTATCGGTATCTGCACCGCCGATATAGACGATATTGCCTTTAGGGGCCTTATCTATGACCGCCTGAGCCTGGAACTCTCCGACACGCACGTTATCAAACGAAATATAATAGTCTACCTCAGCATTATTGATCAGGCGGTCATAGGCAATGACCTTGATGCCTTCCTTATGAGCCTTCTCTACGATCGGAGCCGTTGCTTCCGCGTTATGGGCAATAACCACAAGCACATCCACACCCTGGGAGATCAGCTGTTCCGCCTGGCTCAACTGGGTAGCATCATCACCGTTTGCAGCCAGCACCTTCACTTCACCGCCAAGCTCCTCCACTTTTGCCGTAAAGATATCCCGGTCCTTCTGCCAGCGTTCTTCCTTCAAGGTATCCATCGACATGCCGATGACAATTTTGTCTCCGTCCTTCGTAGCCCCGGTTGTCTCCTTCTTCTGATTATCACCGTTTGAGACTACTCCACAGCCCGCCATTGACGCTGCCAGCACTAACGCTGCCATCCCCAGTGAAATCGCTCTTCCGTATTTTCTCACTCTGCCCTACGCCCCTTTTCATTAGCCGCATATTTGATTGCGCTTACAAAAAAAAGTGTAGCATGGATCATCCTCCGCCGGAGCCGCTATTCCCAGCACTTTCTTGCTCTCCGCCTGCATTCCGTTATCCTCTCCTGTAATGTAATTCTTCCCGGCCGCTTTCATAGGATTATCCGGGGCAGGGGCACAAAAAAGTCCTTGCTCTATTAGCAAGGACCCTGCTTCTCATGCTGCTGCCGGAATTCGCTTGGCGTCATGCCGGCTGCTTTTTTGAAGACCCTGCTGAAATAATTCGGGTCCTTGTAGCCTACCTCGTAACAAATCTCCTTGAGGTTCAGCTGATCTCCGGTGATCAGGCGCTTCGCTTCGTTAATTCTTAGCCGTGTGACGTAATCAATGAAGGTTTCGCCCGCATGCTGCCGGAACAATTTGCTGAAATAATGCGGGCTTAAGTTCACATACTCAGCCGTCTGCTCCATGGAGATATCCTCTTTATATTTCTGGCTGATATAGAGCAGCGCCCGCTGATGGACATGGGAACGGTTATGCTCCTGTTCCTGCTCCAGATTGTGGATCAGCCGCTCCAGCCAGGTTTCTGCGCTCAGCCTGAGGGAGACAGGGTCCTCCGCCGCACTTAAGGAAGCGAGAATCTCCGCCCCCGCCACAGAATGAACCCCTCTGGCGAGGAACAGCAGGAGCCCGGTCACCTCTCCCCTTATCACAGGCAGCTGCCGCTCACCGCCCTGCTCGAAATAGGCATACAGCGTACCGAAACGCTCTAACGCTTCCTGCTTGCTCCGCTGCAGCAGGGCATCCAGCAGCCGCTTCTCCTCATCCAGGGATACGGCCGTCTGCCCCGAGCTCTGGATGATATCATCATAGTGGTGCACGCTGAAGGAATCATGGTGATCCGCACAGACACGGACCGCTTCCCGGTAGGATCGGCTAAGCCCGTCCCAGCCCTCGCGGATCGAGCCGATGCCTATGCTGACCGGCAGACCGAACCGCTGCTCCATCAGACTGCGGAGCCGCTCCCCCCAATCCATCGAGCTGACGCGCTGTGAGTAACCGGTCCGCCCCGGCGGCAAGGGGATAAACAACGCCAGCTGATGCCCGATTAGCGGCCCGGACAGACAGCCAAGCCCTGCTCTGGCAAACTGCTTGACCGCCTCATAGATCCCCCGCTTGCCCTGCTGGAACTCTTCCCAAGCTGCGCCTGAATGTCTGGGGAATGACAGCACCATCGCATAGCCTTTGGCCCACTGCAGCTCCAGCAGACCAGCGACTTGTTCCAGCTCCAGATCCTGCACATGCTCCAGCATGAGCATCATTGTCAGTTCGTTCTCGGCCAGCGGAAGCAGGTGGGCCAGCTTCTCCTGCAGCTCCAGCTGCTCATTCCTGCGCTGCTTCTCCTCCTGGATCACCGTCATCAGCTGCTTCAGTACATCCGCCACTTCGTCCCGTCTGGCCGGCTTCAGCAGATAATCACGCACTCCCAGCAGCAGCCCCTCCTTGGCATAGGAGAAGTAATCATGAGCGGTAATCATCACGATCTGCGCGGAAGGAAGCTTGGTGAGAATCTGCCGTACGGCCTCCAGTCCCTGAATGCCCGGCATCTTAATGTCCATGAAGATAATATCAGGCCGGTGCTCCTCCGCGAGCTGAATGGCCTTCCGTCCATTCTCGGCATGCAGAAATTCAAATCCATCCGGGAAAATATGGCGGATCATCAGCTCCAGCCCTTCCCGTTCCAGCGCCTCATCATCGGCGATCAGCAGTCTATACATCGTAATCTATCTCCTTTCTCACCTGCGGCTCAGGCAGACGGGCGGAAGGGTACTTTGAACAGCACCGCCGTCCCCTGCCCTTCACTGCTGTCAATCTCGATCAGCTGCTGCCCGTCAAAGAACAGATGCAGGCGTTTGAATACATTATGTGTCCCAAGTCCGGTGGACTGACCTTTACCGCTGAAATACGGGGCTTCTTCCTCGATTGATCCCATCAGCCTCGCTACAGTCTCCCGGTTCATGCCCACACCGTTATCGCTGATCTCAATCTCTACAAGTCCGCTGCGGTAGCGGATCGACAGTGACAACACCGCCCCTGCCTCCATTTGCTCCAGCCCGTGGACAAAAGCATTCTCGAAGATCGGCTGAAGAGTCAGGCAGGGAATCATTCCGCCGAGTGCCTGCTCATCAATATCCATCTCAAAAGAGATCCGGTCACGGAAGCGGGCCCGCTGAATGTTAATATACTCGTTCACATGCTCTACTTCCTCGCGTAGCGGGACGGCCTGGTCAAGCTTCTGCAGGTTATACCGGAGCAGGCGGGATACCGATACCGTCAGATCGCTGGTCCTTTCCGCTCCTTCCAGATACGCCAGCTTGGCGATGGAATTCAGCGTGTTGAACAGAAAATGCGGATTGATCTGGCTCTGCAGCATTTTCAGCTCCAGCTCTTTAACCAGCCGGTCCTTCTCAACGCTCTTGATATTCTCCTTCATGAGCTCCTGGATATTGTCGATCATTCCGTTAAAAGCCCGGCACAGGATGCTGATCTCATCGTTGTTGACACTCTCCGGCGCTTTCGTATCCATCCTCCCCTTGGAGATCTGCTTGGCGGTGGCCACGAGGCGGCGGATAGGTCCTGTGATGCTCTCGGACAGCCAGATCGCCATACAGATACTAAGCAGCGCTGCGGTAATTACCAGCAGACTTCCCAGCCGGTTCAGCTTGGCCGTCGTGGACATAATCTCCGCATAGATCGGCTTGTACTGGTCCAGTTCCAGGTCAACCAGCTCCTGGGCTTCCTCGCGGATGAACCGCTGTGTCTGCTCCGCCTCGATATAGGCACCGGCCAGTGTGTTGGAGTCCTGACCATCAATCTCTGTAATCATCTGCCCGGCCTGCTCCAGAAACGTATCAATGATATGACTGTAATTCATCAGCGGAAGGCCGCTTCCCCCGATGGTCGCCATTCCGTCCAGCTTCGCCCGCAGCTCCTGCACTGCTCGCAGATGCTTCTGCACCTCAGGGAAGCTGTCCGCGTCCACCTGCATAATGAAACGGTTCAGGGAGCGCATATTCTCCCCTACCTCATAGGATACTTCCTTGTACAGCATGATCCGGTTCATCATCAGATGGTAGCTCTCCTGCACGTTCTTTCCGCTCTCAAAAAGCACAAAAGAGACTGAGCTCATCAGCAGCACAAGCAGCGGAATACAGATGAGCAGCTTATGGCGGATACTCATAGGCTCTCTCCCTCCTGCACATTAGACTTGTCCAGCACCTTCACCCCGGTGAAGTATTTGGACTCCAGCTGCATTCCCTGAAAATGCTCATGGAGCAGCCGTACAGCCGTAGCCCCCATAAGATAAGGCTGCTGTGCCACGGTGCCTGTGATATCCCCGCGGCTGATGGCAGCAAGGGTCTCTGCCTGGTTATCGAAGCCAATGATCGTCATCGGAACACGCTTCAGGCTCTTGGAGGCCTGCAGTACTCCCAACGCATCCGTTGAGCTGGTACCGATCATCACATCAATCTCCGGATGAAGCCGCAGCATATCGGCTGCCTGCTGAATTGCCTCCATATGTGAGATGTTAGAGCTGCGGACATCCACAATTGCAAGACCGCTGTAATTTTTCACAATATTACTGAGGCCGTTCAGACGCTGAACCTGATTCTTAGCCAGCTCGCTGCCGATGATCACACCGATCTTCCCTTTACCGCCGGTCGTCTGAACCACCATCCGGCCCAGCGCCTCGCCTGCTGCAACATTGTCGGTCCCTACATAAGCCAGCCGCCTGCTCGCCGGAGCGTCGGTATCAATGGTGATTACCGGAATCCCCCGGTTCACGGCTTTATCAATTACGGGGGTGAACTTCTCGTCGTTCAGCCCCTGCACAATGATCGCATCCGCCTGTGCGGCAATCGCTTTTTCCAGCAGGCTGATCTGCTCCTCCATGTTATTGCGAACCGGGCCGGTGAACTCGATATCGATCCCATACTTTGCAGCAGCCTCCTTGGCGCCCTTCTCGACCATTTCCCAGTACGGATGGTACCGCTCTTGTTCGATCAGCACAATATGATAGCCCGAATTATCCCCGCTAGAGTGCCCGCTCAATTCATTGACAATACTGCCCATCCGGCCCGAATGATTGGCAAAGTCTATAAACAGATATGCCAGCAGCAGAAAAAGCACAATAACCCCCGCGCCGCTGACCCATTTTTTATCCATCATGTTCACCTCAATCAACATCCTACCCCGAGTTGTAAACGGTTGCAATATTTAATTTATGAATAACATATTATGTTAAACCTATAAATTCTGAATCATTAATTGCAAGAGTTGCCTATTCGCAGCCAAACCCACCAGATGGCGATTTAAGCGACACACCAGTGTTTGACTTATCTCCACATGCCTATTGCTAGAGTCAAAGGGGATTTATGATTTCCTCAGTCCCCTCTACCGTCCACCTCCGGCGGATTCAGGGGCACTTCTACCTCTACCCTCTCGGAGGCGCATTGTACTCGGTTATTCGCATACATTCGGCTCATCTACTCTACCTGCCTACCGCCCACTACTGGCGGATTCAGGGTACTTCGGCTCTTCATGCCCGCCCTTTGGTCCGCTTCCGAAGAAATCAAGGTTGCTTTGAATCACCTTATCATCCACTTCCGGTGGACCCGGTTGGACTTCCCCTACTAAGCAAAAGAGCCGTTCCAAGCAGTCTCCTGCTTAAAACAGCTCTTTCGTTAATGCATCCGCCATTCAACTGTCCTGTTCGATCAGTTGAATCCATTCATTATATTCACTCTGCAGCTTGGCATATTCCGCCTGCAGGCTGCGGTGCTCCTGGGAGAGCTTGTCCAGCTCACCCTGCTGCAGCTCGAACTGGGCCTGAACCAGACGGAGCTGGCCCTGGACGAGCTCGTAGCTCTCGCCGATCTCCCCAAGCTGCTGCACGGTCTCGCTGCGCGAGCGGCTCACAGATTCCGTCTGGGCTTCAGCGTCCCCGGCTTCCTGCTGCCAGATCTCAATCTCCTCACGCAGCTTCGCTTCCTGCTCGCTCCACTGCTGCTCGCGCTGCTTCAGCTCTTCGTGCTTCTGCTTCCATGAAGCTTCGTACTCCCTGGTCTCGCGGAGCGCTTCCTGCTGCTCCGCCGCCGCTGCGGCAGCTTCGCGGCCTGCCTCATACAGCTCTTCCAGACGCCGCGCAGCTTCCTCGCCTTCGGCTTCCAGCAGCTCATAACGTTCCTTCAGCTGTTCGCCATCCTGCAGAATTTCATCATACTGGGCGATCAGCTCTTCGTAGCGGCCGCGCAGCGCCGCCAGTTCCTTATGGGCTGCCTCTGCCGCTTCCTGGTGAAGGGCAGCTTCCTGCTCCGCCTCAGCACGAAGCTGGGCCTCCAGGTCAAGCTGCTGCACCATTCCATCCGCCTGTCCGCGGAGGGTCTCTACTTCACGCTGCAGCGCTGCCGATTTCTCGCCGGCTTCCAGAAGGTTCATCTCCAGCTCGCCGATATCCTCCATATGCTTGTTCGCAAGCTCCTGCCAGGAGCTTGCTTCGAGCGCGGTACGGTCAAATTCCGCCTGTGTCCGGCTTAGATTATCCGTCGTCTCCCGCAGAGATTTGCGCAGAGACGACGCTTCTTCCTGCGTCAGCTCATAACGCTGGCGTAACCCCTCCAGTTCATCATTCAGCAGACCGCTGAGCTCATTGGCAGTCTGCAGTTCTTCCAGCGCCGCACTTAGCTTGTCCGCTGTTTCCTGCAGCGCACTGTTAAGTCCCGCTGCTTCATCCTGCGCCTGCACGTAACGCTTGCGCACTTCCTCCAGCTCTGCGCTATGCTGCTGCCCCTGCTCTGCCGCAAGGCGCAGCTCTTCGCCAAGCTGCTCTTCCCGCTTCAGCACAGCTTCGTACTGCGCAAGCAGCGTCAGGCGCGCATCGCGCTCGCCCTTGAGCCCGGCTTCCGCCGCGCGCAGCCGGGACTGCAGCTGCCCGGTTCCGCCGCGCAGCTCAGCAAGCTGCTTCTCCAGCTCCTGAAGCTGCTGCTTGTGCCTGTGCTCCTGCGTCCCCTGGGATTGCCGCAGCTCCTTATTCTTGGCAAGCTCCTTCTCAAGCGCTTCGCGCTCTCCGCTGAGCTCACTGGTGAGCGTCGCCTTGGTATCGGCGAGCTCCTTGCTCAAGGTGGTACGGATCTCAACAATCTCACTGCCCATAGACTCCCGGGTCTGGATCAGCTCCTGCTCCAGACCTGCCAACGTCTCCGCTTTCTCCCGGGTCAGTGTCTCCCGGAGCTGCTCCAGCTCCTGCAGATGAGCAGCCTTCAGCTCTTCAAGCTGCTGCAGCCGTAACGCTTCAGCCGCTTCCAGCTCCTGTCTTGCAGCTTCGCGGCTTGCAGCCTGCTCTGCTTCGTAAGTCTCCCGCAGCGCTTTGAGCTCTGCTTCGCGCGCCTGCAGTGCATCTGTCAGCTGCCCGCGGCTGGAAGCAGCAGCCTGCTTTTCTTCCTCCAGCAGCTGTGCGTGCATCTGACGCTCCTGCTCCTGCAGGTCCAGATGCCTTGCGCGTTCTTCTTCCACGGCGGCAATCAGCCGTGCCGCTTCTTCCTTGGCGGCCGCTTCAAGCTTCTCGTATTCTTCCTGCCGTTCGCGCTGCGCCTCCTGAAGGCGTGACACCTCCACGCGCAGCTCGGTACGTTCACCGGTCAGCATATTCAATTCATTCTTGAAATCCTGAACCTGGATAGCCTGCTCTGCCATATGTACAGCTGCAAGCACCGCGATCCGCGGGGTATCCAGTCTGGAATGTGATTTGGATATTGCACGCATATGCTCATCGACATAACGGGCAACCTGCTTCATATATTCAGTGCTGCTTCCGACAAGTTTATAGGAAGTTCCGTATATCTCCACGGCGACACGAGTCCGGTCCATAGCCACAGTTGTGCCCTCCTTTGTATGTGTGCGGATTCTAAGCTGATTTCCTTACTGCTATTGTAGCGTTATTCCTTAACCTTTGGCAAAAAAACGTGTTCATTTCATAGATTTAAACCGGACTCTGTACTTCACAAGGGTACAGCAAAGCCGCAGCGAATCGGTTTCTAAATGGATTCGCTGCGGCTTTGCACAATTCCTGCTATTTTCTTAATTCTGCGCCAAAAGTTTGCTCCAGAGCAGAAACGACTCTGTCATGCACTTCCACAACCTCTTCATCGGTAAGTGTACGGTCCGTATGACGGTACAGCAGCGAGAGGGCTACGCTCTTCTTTCCAGCTTCCATTTTGCCGCCGGTGTAGACATCGAACACTTGCACATTCTGCAGCAGTGTTCCGCCATGTTCACGGATGGAAGCTATCAGGTGCCCTGCAGGAACCTCTGCGTCTACTACTACCGCAATATCCCGTTCCATCCCAGGGAAGCGGTGAAGCTCACTGTACTGTAATTGGGCGCGCGCCGCATCATAGAGCGGCTGCAGCAGCACTTCAGCTACATAAGTATCCTCCAGATCCATCTGTCGCTGAAGCTCCGGATGCAGCTGTCCGATGGTACCGATCTTATCACGGCCTTCAGCCTGCAGCAGGTAGACGGAAGCAGAGCGTCCCGGATGGTAGCCTTCAGGAGCATCCCCTTCATAGATTATGCGGTCCGTAAGGCCAAGATGGGCAAATACAGTTTCAAGCGCACCCTTAAGATCGAAGAAATCTACAGGCTCAGCCGCTACATTCCACTGCTTGGCAGCACGTGTGCCGCTCAGCAGCAGTCCAAGTACCGGCAGCTCGTTCGGCTGGCGGGTAAGCACTTCTTCATCGGTGAAGAAGACATTGCCGATTTCGAACAGCGCCAGATCGCCTTGACGGCGGTTAGTGTTATAGAGGGCAATGTCCAGCAGCTGCGGCAGCAGGCTGGTACGTAGCACGCTGCGTTCCTCACTCATCGGCATCGCCAGCTTCACGGAGAGCTTGCCGTCCGCAAGTGCCGGGAAGAGCTTGCTCTGTTCCGGCTGGATGAAGGAATACCCCATAACCTCCTGATACCCGCCAAGGGCCAGCAGGCGGCGGAGCTCACGGCGCAGGAACTGCTCTCTGGTGAGTGCCCCCGGTGTAGTAGTTCCTTCAATAAGGGTTGTCGGGATGTTGTCATATCCGTACAGGCGGGCAATCTCTTCAATGAGATCCACATCATAGCTGATGTCGCCGCGCCGCGTGGGAACCTGAACTTCGATGATTCCCTGGGCAGCATCACCGCACTTGAAGTGCAGACGGCCGAATAGGGTCTTCACTTCCAGCAAAGACAGCTCGGTACCCAGATATTGATTCAGCTTCTCCAGCGACAGGGTCAGTACTTTCTCCTCAGTAGAGACACTGCCTGCCTCAACAATACCTTCATGCACAGAGCCGCCGGCATAGCGGGCGATCAGGGCAGCCGCACGGTTAAGTGCAGGAATGACGGCATTCGGATCGACTTCCTTCTCGAAGCGCTGGGAAGCTTCAGAACGCAGACCCAGCTGACGCGAGGTCTTGCGTACAGTCCCGCCGTCGAATTTGGCGGATTCCAATACGATATTGACGGTATTTGCTGTAACCTCAGTCGATAATCCGCCCATAACGCCAGCCAGGCCGATAGCTCCTGACCCGTCAGCGATGACAAGCATCTGCGGCTCCAGCTTGCGCTCCTGGCCGTCAAGTGTTGTCAGCAGCTCACCTTCATGAGCGAACCGTACACCAATCGTTCCGCCTGCCAGCTGATCGCCGTCAAACGCATGCAGCGGCTGTCCGTATTCCAGCATTACGTAGTTGGTGATATCGACGATATTATTGATCGGGCGTACCCCGGCCGCCATCAAGCGGTTCTGAATCCAGAGCGGGGATGGAGCTGTCTTCACTCCGGCAATATAACGCACAGCATAATGGCTGCAGTATTCTTCATTTTCAATATTGACAGTGATGGAATCCGCTGCCCGTCCGCCTGCTTCCACAAGCTCTGCCGCCGGATCTGCCAGCTGCAGGTCACGGCCCAGAATTGCGCTCACTTCATAAGCAGCACCGATCATGCTCAGACAGTCGGAGCGGTTAGGCGTCAGGTCGAAATCCAGGATTTCATCGTTCAGGCCAAGCACCTTGAGGATATCCTGGCCGACTTCTATATTCTCAGGCAATACGAGAATACCTTCCTGCAGCTCTTTGGGCAGCAGCTTGTCGTTCAGCCCCAGCTCTTTGGCCGAGCAGATCATCCCCTGCGACAGCACGCCGCGCAGCTTAGCTTTCTTGATTTCCAGTCCGGGCAGCTTAGCGCCAACCAGTGCGACCGGAACCTTCTGTCCCGCTGCGACATTCTTGGCACCGCAGACAATCTGCAGATCCTCGCCCTGTCCGGCATCCACGATGCAGATGTTCAGCTTGTCGGCGTCCGGATGCTTCTCTTTGGATTTCACATAGCCGGTTACGATTCCGGAAATCCCTTTGTTACGGCGTTCAACTCCGTCAATCTCAATGCCGGCGGTAGTGATTTTGTCCGCAAGTTCATCAGCGGTCACCCCGTCCAGCGATATATAATCAGCCAGCCAGGCGGTTGATACTTTCATTTTCGCACACTTCCTTTTGTTTCAGATGTATTTATCTCTCCATGCCGGCCTATGCTTGGCGCGCGGGAGCGGATCTAAAACAAGCCACGATGCCAACTTCGTTCTATTAAAATTCCTGTAAAGCAGTGTTCCTACAGAGAATATTTGGACTTCCGGCCGCTGTTGTCCCCAGATTTCTTTATTTATACCGCTCTTCGCGGTTGAAATCCGGTGACAAAGGCGGACGCTGACGCTCCTACAGTTCCAAAATCCCCCTCCGGTCCTTCTATTACAGTCATTTCTATAGAACAGCCGTCATCGGCTTGCCAGTATCCAATCCCACGCACCCCGCACACCCGCCAAATCTCTAAATCCCCTTGAACTGCTTCACAAAACCCATATCATTCGTGTAGAAGTAGCGGATGTCATCGATTCCGTATTTCAGCATCGCGATCCGTTCCGCACCCATACCGAATGCGAAGCCGCTGTAAACTTCAGGGTCGTATCCGCCCATCCGCAGCACATTCGGGTGAACCATACCTGCACCAAGGATCTCCAGCCATCCACTCTGCTTGCAGAGACGGCAGCCTTCGCCGCCGCATTTGAAGCAGCTTACATCCACCTCAACGCTCGGCTCGGTGAACGGGAAGAAGCTCGGACGCAGGCGGATGCCGGCCGTAGGACCGAACATCTCTTTCATGAACTGCTGCAGTGTCCCCTTCAGGTCGCTCATCCGGATATTACGGCCGATGACCAGACCTTCAATCTGATGGAACTGGAAGGAATGGGTCGCATCGTCATCATCGCGGCGGAACACTTTGCCCGGACAGATGATTTTGACCGGAGCTTCGCCATTCATAGCCTGCATGGTGCGGACCTGCACCGGAGAAGTCTGTGTGCGCATCAGAATGTCTTCCGTTATATAGAAGGAATCCTGCATATCACGGGCCGGATGGTTCTTCGGCAGGTTAAGGGCTTCGAAGTTGAAGTAGTCTGTCTCCACTTCCGGTCCTTCTTCAATCTGGAAGCCCATCCCGATGAAAATATCCTCGATATCCTGGATCACCCGGCTCAGCGGGTGAACTCCGCCCTGCGGCAGGCCGCGGCCCGGCAATGTAACATCAACCTTCTCCGCATTCAGACGGTTCTGTGTTTCCTGCTGCTGGAAGAGCTCCTGCTTCGCGCCGATGACCTCTTCAATGGCACTGCGTACCAGGTTGGCCACTTGGCCGATCACCGGACGTTCCTCTGCGCTGAGCCCGCCCATACCGCGCAGAACTTCAGTAAGCTCACCTTTTTTACCAAGGTATTTCACGCGCACATCATTCAGAATCTGCGGATCGGTTACCTCCTGCAGCTTCGCCAATGCCTCGGCCTTCAATGCTTCCAATTTCTCTTTCATGCCTTGTACTGCCCCCTTAAATCTCGTATTGTTCAACAAAAAAAGGCCTTTCCTCCCGGTAAAGGGACGAAAAGACCGTGGTACCACCCTTGTTAGACGGCTGCAGCGCTTCCCTTAAGAGCAATATTCCCTCTTTCGGTGCGGTGGAGACCTGTCTCACTTTAACAGAAATAACGGTCTGCGGCCGGTATCCCCTACTGTCTCCCTCAAGGCGAACCTGAGTGGAATTCAGGGAACTGCTCCGGAGTGAACTTCGGCAGCTCTGCTCTCTTAGAAACGCTCTCAATCTGCGGCGCTTCCTCCCTGTAAGCCAGGCACTGCGTACTTTTCTCCATCAATGCATTTATGCGGATTGTGTCAAATACACTCGATCTTCCAGTTCAGAAGATATGTCTATTTATTATATGCAAAAACAGCGCTTTTGACAAGTTGCACAATTTTAGGTTAATTTTTATCTTCCTTTAAGCTTCCTTTAAGCTTCAGCACCGTTTGAAGGGCTTTTTTTCAGCAGACGTTCAGCCGGATTTGATATTTTCCCTATTGAGAAAAGCCTAGCTGTCCTTATTTTGAATGCGGCAGCTTTGGGATCGTATCGGCTTTTATACAGGGAGGGAATTTCATGCTTAAACGAAGAAAGGCATTTGTCCTGCTGTTACTCAGTACATTTGCTGCAAGTCAACTCGCGGGGATCGCGGGAACCACGGCGTTTGCTGCCCCGGCCAGTACAGCCACTGCCAAAACAGCGGCCACAGTAACGGAAGTCTCCACACTCACCGGTCTCAGCGCGATTAAGCTCGGCACTACGCTTAGTGTGAAGCTGAGCCATGTAGGCATTCAGAGCCAAACCGGAGGTAATATTCTCACCTATACACTCACTTATACTAACAATGCTGGCAGTAGCGTCAATCTGGTGAACTATTTCTCCAAGATTGTGACTACCGGCGGCAGCATCATCAAGGGAATCCCCGTCACCGCAGACAGCACTACCAAGAAGATAGCTGCGAAGCAGAGCACCAGCATTACATATTATGCGAATATCGGAACAGCCGCCTCGGTCAAAGGGCTTAAAGTCAACATGTACGGCTGGAACTTCAGCTCCGATAATTATGAACAGCGTATAGGTACTTTTACCGTTCCGTCTAACTATTCGCTGTCCGCCCTTAAGGGTGAGATCCGCAAAGTTGAACTAAGCAGCATTCCGGTCAACACCAAAGCTGAATCTGTGCAAATCTATAAATATAACGGCAAGGTCTATGCCAAGGTTGGACTGAGCTTAACAAATCTGGGCACCAAGGTGCTTACAGACCCGGGCTACAGCCTGTACCTGAAATCCTCGGGCGGCTCTACCTTCACGCTCACGCTGGATGACAGCAGCTCTGAATACAAGATTCAGCCTCAGGAGAAGAAGACGCTCTACTATATGACTGAGATTCCCTCCTACATGAACGTCACCAAGATGACGCTGCAGATCGCCAAGCTGGATGAAGGGCTGAAGCTCTATCTTCCGGTCTCCTCCTATTCCCTTCCTGCTGCGGGTACAGCTGATTTCACCGTGGCGGCTGGCTATACCAAGAAGATCTCCATCGACAGCAATATTGTAGACATGAAGCTCGCGGACGCAAGTGTGCATGCAGACAATGGCAACGCCGTGTGGAGTTATCAGCTCACCCTTAAAAATGCCGGCACCAAAGCAGTGACTTTACCTGCGTATGAGCTTGCTGTCAAATCCGCTGAAGGCTATACCTTCCCGGTAACAACGACTGCGTTCAGCTCCCTTACCTTGAAGCCGCTGGAAGAGAAGCTGATTGAACTAACCGCCAGCGTTCCGCTTGAACTGGGTCAGGATACGCTCGAACTGCAAATGGTTGCCCCTGCGGGCAGCAGCACCAGTACCACCACAAGTAGCACCAGCAGCACCAGCAGCAACGGCAGCAGTGAGAGCAGCAGCAGTTCAAGTAAAGTAATACTGCCTGTAGCCTATTTCAAAATCCCTTATTCCCTGGCAGGCAATACTCACATTTCTACAGAGAACAGCATTACCAACAGCTACGGCACCTTCGGCGTCACACTGAATTCCCTGCAGCGTCTGCCATGGGGCAGCGAAGATATCGTACAGGCTAAGGTCAGCATCAGCAACCATTCCTCCAAAACAATTACTCTGCCTGCACTTACCGGTGTGCTGAAAGTGGATCAGACGGATTTGAGCTCGTCCTCGCAGCTGTACATGGAGAGTACCAGCACGGTTCTGGCGCCTGGAGCCAGCATGCAGGTCTCGGTGCTTGCCCGCGTGCCCTATACGCTTGATTTCAGCCAGGCCCAGATTATTCTGCAAGAGACTTCCGGCACCAGCACTACCCAGTTCCTCTCCCTTGGCACAACGGACGGGCTTAGCAGCGGTATTACGCCTTTGGCTGCAGGTGAATCGTTCAAGATTACTTCGACCGGTAAAAAAGCCAGCGTGAAGGAACGTTCAACCCTTGTATACAGCGGAACCAGCAATAACCTCATATACAGTGAAGTAGAAATGAACAGTGAAGAAACCCGGCAGACTGATCTCTCCCGGCTGTATGGACAATTCAAAACCGCAGACGGACAGTATTTCGAGGCAACTGCGGTCCAGTCGGAGAGTTCCACGAGTCCGGCAGGCAAGACCCTGGTTACCTTCTGGGCTAACATACCGGCTGCCGTTGACACAAACGGCCTTCAGCTGTATGTCAGCCAGGGGATTGCAGACGGTAAGCTGACTTCAGCCGGAACTGCGGCTACAGCTTATGTGAATACATCAGCACTGACACTGGCTCCTGTGGTGCCTGCACCTGCTTCCAACCTGACTTCTGTATCCCTGTATCCTTACACACTGGCCATTTCAAATTCCACAGGCACTATTACATCAGGCACCACCAGTCTTGCATTGGCGTTTAACTACAATCTCTCGCGGGATACAACTTACCAGATGGGAGCATTCGACCATAAGCTGATTCTGCACATCACTGACCCGTATGGACAATATTTCGAGAAAACGCTGTCCCTTGGAACGGATTTGGCAGTAGGAACTTATGGCTCCTACACAACGACCATTACCAACTCACTGTTCAAGAACTTAAGCGGAGGCACTTACAAGCTCACTCTGTACGACGAATTCCAAGGCCAGCGTAGAGAGCTTGGCGGACAGGTCTACTCCATCGATGTTGTGACCAAAGCAGCTTCAACTACGGATACCGGCACTACAGCGGCCGCAGGTAATGGAAGCACCGAAGCAAGCGGTTCTTAAGATTCTCAGGTACACCTATTACATCAGGGCCTTATATTATTTGAGTAAGATGGAGGATCGGAATGAAAAAGAAGAAGAAAATGATTATCGCCTCAGCCGTTGTTGTTATTGCTATTGCAGGAATTCTGGGCTATGTATTGTGGCCGGATCAGAACCCGCAGGTCAATGCCGCTCCAATGAATACTTCTATGGTGACCAAGGGAAATATCCTCGTCGGTGTCTCCGGCTCCGGCTCAGTTTCGGCAATCAACAGTGAGAGCATCCGCACCAAAGAAGCCGGTGAAGTGGATACAGTCATGGTTAAAAAAGGCGATGTCGTCAAAAAAGGCGATGTGCTGATCACCTTTGTGGCGGGCGATTTCGACGACAAGCTGAAGGAAGCCAACAAATCGCTGGAGAACCTCAAAACAGAGCTTACGAACAAGCAGGAAAACTACAAAACGATCGCGATGAATAATGCTACAGATGAAGAGCTGGAATCGGCAAAAACAGCCATTGATAAAGCCAAAAGCGATATTGTAGATCAACAGGATTCCATTGCTGCCATCTATGAGGATATGGTTCCGCCAGATCCGTTAACGGCTCCTATCGACGGAACGATCACAGCTGTAAATATTACGGACGGCGAACAGGCTCAGAATGGTACAGAGCTGTTCACCATGACTGACTACGTTAATTTGAGCGTAACGGTACAGGTGGATGAACTGGATATTCCTCAGATCAAACTGGATCAGGTGTCAACGATTACGCTGGATGCGCTTGAGGATAAAGAGTTTGCCGGCAAGGTTATTGATATCGCCAAGGAAGGAACCTCCTCAAACGGCGTCTCCCTGTTCAATGTCACAGTAGGCTTGAATGACTCTGAGGGAGTACTGGTCGGCATGTCCGCAGAAGTCGCGATTACCATTGAAGAGAAAAATGATATTCTGACCGTGCCGATCGAGGCGGTATCCGAAGTGAATGGCAAATATTACGTGAATGTACCTGTGACCGAAGGCGGGGAATCCGCGGCAACGGACAGCGGTGCGGCAAGCGGTCAGGCTCCGAGCAGTGATGCGGTGGGCGGCCAGATTCCTAGCTCTGATGCGGCAAGCGGTCAGGCTCCGAGCGGTGATGCGGTGGGCGGCCAGATTCCTAGCTCTGATGCGGCAGGCGGTCAGGCTCCGAGCGGTGATGCGGGTGGCGGCCCACCTAGCGGTGAATGGCAAGGCCGAGAAGGTCAGACAGGCGGCCGGGGCATGCGCAGCGGCGGTTACGGCGGCGGTGAATTCCCGGGCGGCGTATCCGGCGGCAGAACCGCAGCAAGCTCAGCATCCGGCCAGAAACGGGTTGCCGTTGAGGTGGGTATTCATAACGAGAGCAATATCGAAATCGTGAGCGGCTTAAATGAAGGGGATGAAGTGATCATTCCAACTGTGATCTCTACAGGCAACACTTCCACCCAGCAGACACAGATGCAAGGCGGTATGGGCGGCAGCTTCGGCGGCGGAATGACCGGCGGCTTCACTGGCGGCGGAGCTGGCGGCGGAATGACGGGCGGCGGCTTCTCCGGAGGCGGTGGCGGACGATGAGCACCTCCGAACCGTTAATCCGGGTTCAGAACATGCAGCACAGCTATACAATGGCCGGAGAATCAATGGTGATCCTCAAGGACCTGACCTTCAACATCGAATACGGTGAGTTTGTTGCGATCATCGGACCCTCAGGCTCGGGCAAGTCGACCCTGATGAACATGCTGGGGTGCCTGGATGTCGCGAATGAGGGTAATTATTTCCTGGACGGCCAGGAAATCCGCAAGCTGTCCGACAACAAGCTGGCCCAGATCCGCAATGAGAAAATCGGCTTTATCTTTCAAAACTTCAATCTGCTGCCGAAATTATCGGCAGTAGAGAATGTGGAGCTGCCCCTTATCTACCGGGGAATGTCTCACCGGGAACGCCGAGAGATTGCCCGCAATGCTCTGGTCAGTGTGGGTCTGGAGAGCAGAATTGATCATCTTCCGTCCGAGCTGTCGGGGGGCCAGCAGCAGCGTGTGGCAATCGCCCGCGCCCTTGCCGGCACCCCTCCTATCCTGCTTGCCGATGAACCGACTGGTGCGCTTGATTCCAAGACGGGCAAGGAAGTTCTGGAGATGATCAAAGCGCTTAATGAACAGGGACATACCATTATTCTAATCACGCATGACCTCGAAATCGCCGAGCAGGCCAAACGGATCATCCGCATTCAGGACGGGGATCTCGTGGAGGATCGGAAGGTGTCCCACTCATGATGCTGTATCAGAGTATGAAAATGGCTTTTAAAAGTATTCTCAGCAGTAAAATCAGAGCCTTCCTCACGATGCTGGGCATCATTATCGGTGTATCCTCCGTAATCGCCCTAGTCTCGGTAGGCCAGGGAACGACTTCGCAGATTACGGAATCCTTAAGCTCTCTTGGAACCAACCAGCTGACGGTTAACATTATGGGACGCGGGGCGACGACTTCCTTAACCTACGAGGAAGCTCTGGCACTTGGAGAGATTGAAGGGGTGGAGAATGTATCTCCTGTAATCACGGGGAATGTTACCGCCAAGAATGGGACCGAGAACGTTTCAGTATCCGTTGAAGGGATAACACCTGCCTATGAGGAGGTCCAGGATTTCCATGTGCAAGCCGGACGGTTTCTGCTGGAGATTGATACAGAGTACCGTCAAAAGGTAGCCTTGATCGGAACAGATACGGCTGAAGATCTGTTCGGCACGGATGACCCTGTAGGTCAAAAGGTACAGCTCAATGGAAGCAGCTTCAAGATCGTCGGTCTGCTGGAGAGCAAAGGCTCAACCAGCGGCGGCTCCAGCGACGAGAAGATTCTGATTCCTATCTCAACCGCTGAACGGTTTCTGCAGAGTAAGGGTGTCCGCTCGATTACGATCACAACTACTTCCAACGATAATGTGGAGGATGTGAAAACCGAGCTGGAGTCTACTCTCGATGCCAAATTCAGCGGTGCGGAGAACTCCTACTCTGTCTTCGATTCTCAGGAAATGCTGGAAACGGTGAACGAGACCAGTGATACGCTCTCTATGGCACTTGGCGGCATTGCCGGTATATCCCTGTTCGTCGGCGGCATAGGAATCATGAATATAATGATTGTCTCCGTTAACGAGCGGACGCGGGAGATCGGAATCCGCAAAGCGATCGGGGCCAAAAAAATCAACATCATGATGCAGTTCATGATTGAGTCTGTAGTCTTAAGCGGAACAGGGGGCCTGATCGGAGTCGGGCTGGGGCTTGGTGCCAGCTGGGCCGTGGGGAAATATACAACCATGAATGTGGCGACATCCTGGAACATGGTCCTGATCTCCTTCACATTCTCCCTGATCATCGGGGTTGTCTTCGGAATGATCCCGGCTAACAAGGCAGCCAGAATGCGGCCAATCTACGCGCTGCGAACCGAGTAGCCTTCCTGTATTAACGAGCCTGGTTATATCATATTTACTCTATCCGTCCGTCTCAGATTGGTTGAGGCTGGCGGATTTTCCTGTTCCATCCACCCTTTCCGGGTAAACTAAGCCGTTTCAGCAAAATTAACTTTTAATTAATCCCGGGAGGGGTATCGTTTGCAATAAATGTGGGTAATAGGTCTCAAGGGTAGAATACTTATAGTAGTTAGTTATACATATATCTTCGTAAAAGTAGCACGTCATATGTCTCAAGCAATTTCCTTCCCGGTTTCCCGGTTCGCTTGACGACCCGTAGATCCGGCAGCAGGAGATGATGAGGCTTATTATTTTTTTCAGCAATTGCTCTCTATGAAGGTAGTCCTATATACTGGTGAAAAGAAACCGCGGTTAAACCGGGATTTTTTCTTTCATTTCCCTCCTTCTTCCCCTGCTTTTAGGACTCGCTAACATAATCTCTCTTTATCTGCCAGCAAACAGCCATTTGCCGCATAAGGATAAGTTCCGCATGCACCCAAGGTACACCAATGAGATTCGTAAAGTTCTATGCGGGGAGAGGATGACAGTGGCAGTTTTTTCCGAGATCACAAGTACACGCAGATTAATCCTATTATTCACCTCCATCTCCGTACTTCTGGTTGGCATCAGCGTTGCCTCCCTGTTATATCTGAATTATACGATGAATAAACTATCGGATTCCTTATACAGTGATGTATACCAGAACTCCGAGCTTGTGCTGAATGCCGACCGTGATCTGCATCAGTCTGCCATCGCGCTCCAGACTTCCCTCAGCGGCAATATAACGGATGCGCAGCGCAGTGTGCTCTCTCAGGAGTTCGAGGACAATAATGCCCAGGCGCAGCAGCGGGTCAGCACTGCCCGTTATAATCTGGATTCTGTAGAGAGTCCATACAGTGGAATGAAGCAGAGTGAGCTGCTGCTGGATGAGCTGGGAAGCGAGCTGGAGCAGTTCGAGACCTCACTTAAGCTCTGGAAGGATAGCGGAAGGGAACTGATCTCGCAGCGGGTCCAGAGTGATTGGAACCCTGCGGCCTACTCCCCGCTGGCCGTACATACCCAGCTCACCGAGGTAAGGGGGACGCTGGATACCGCCGAGGATCTGATCGACAGCTATGCCCGGCAGGTTATTCTAGAGTTCAAGAATCTGAAAAGCTCGCTGTTCGCCGTCTATTCAGTATTCCTGTTCCTGCTTGTCCTGGTTATCATTTATCTCTGCCGCAGACTCATATCATTGCAGAATGAAATGCTGGAAGAGAAATCACTATACCAGCTGATCGGCGAAACCATGTCCGATTTCATTATTTTGACCGATCACAATGGCCTGATCCTGTACGCATCCCCATCTCATTCAAGTGTACTTGGGTATGTTCCAAGCAAGGGCGCCCCTCTCTCCAATTATATCCGCGAAGCCGAGATTTCCTGGGCCAAGCTGAAGAGTGTAGTTCAGGCTTCACCGCGGATTTCCGAGCTGCGTATGCGTTCGGCAGAAGGGCACTGGGTATGGCTCGAGACCAAAGTCACACCTATTCCGGGAAGCCGGGCTTTCCCTGCACAATTCATGCTGGTATCGCGTGAGATTACCCAGCGCAAGCAATATGAGGAACGGCTGCACAAGCTGGCCTTCTATGATCATTTGACTGCCATTCCCAACCGGGCCCATTTCAAAATGTACATGGAGAATCTGATTAACCAGCCGGAGGAGCGCCGGCAGGAGATTGCCGTAGCCCTGCTGGATTGCGACCGGTTCAAGCAGCTGAATGATACGCTGGGGCATCTGGCAGGGGATGAATTCCTGCAGTTGCTCTCACGGGAGCTGCAGCAGACCGTTAAGGGCTCAGGCCAGGCGTTCCGCATCGGCGGTGATGAATTTGCGGTGGTGTTGCACCGGTTCACAAGTCCGGAAATGCTCGATGAAATGCTGGCGCGTCTGCTCCAGCTGTTCAATAAATCCTGGTCGGTCAACAAAGGCTCCAGCTTCCATACTTCTGCCAGCATTGGTGTAGCCCTCTATCCGCAGCATGGCAGCAGCATCAATGATCTGCTCCGCGCCGCTGATCTGGCCATGTACCGCTCCAAGAATCATGGCGGCAATGAGGCCAATCTGTACAGCGAGAATGTGGATGAAGAATACACTCGCCAGCCGAAATAGCCTAAGCCATTCAGATAGAGGGGGCGCATTCCTTAGCGAATGCGCCCCCTCTATCTGTTATGCTGAAGAAATCAGCTGTTCATTTGTATTTTGTATAAGGCATGTTTTAAAGCCGTGCAATATTCTTTCACAACTCTTTGGCTGATCTCCGCAGAAGGAAAGTATTCTTCAAACCCATGAAAACATCCGGGGTACAAATGAAATTCAGTCGGCACACCCGCCTGCGTGAGCCTTAACACATACTGAATGGTTTCATCGCGAAACGGATCTAAGTCACCGACGCAGGTGTATGTGGGCGGAAGTCCTGACAAATCGTCTGCCCGTGCCGGAGCGGCATACGGGGATTCTTGGCCTTGTTCTCCTAAGTACATTTCCCAAGCCAATTGGCTTTTGGCTCTGTTCCATACTCTTTCATCTGTTATTTCGTTACTGGACCTTGTAAGGAGCTGATCGTCAAGCATCGGATAGAGGGGCATTTGAAACATAATCGGAGGGCCGTTTCTATCTCTTGCCAGCAGGGAGAGAGCAGCCGTTAATCCGCCGCCGGCGCTTGGGCCGAATACTGCGATTCTGGATGAATCGCTTCCCAGTGATTCTGCGTTTTCGGAGAACCAGGTGAGTGCAGTATAGCAATCTTCAAGAGGAGCCGGAAACGGATGCTCCGGAGCCAGCCGGTAATCCACAGAAACGATGATACACCCTAGCTCTGATACCAGCTGCTGCAGGGTAAAGTCCATCATATCGGCGGACCCCAGAATATATCCTCCGCCGTGAATATATAAGACACCCGGGAGAGTATGATTTTTCACTCTGGGCTCGTATATTTTAATGCGGACATCCGGCTCTCCTTCTGCACCTGGAACCTTTCTTTCTGAGATCAGGACTTCATCATTAAAGGGCAGCGATGCCGCCATTCCGGCAGTAAACTCCTGCATCTCTTTCCTCTGTGCTGCCAAATTCTCTCGCGTATATACAACTTTTGGTAAACCGGAAAACATATTTTGAAGTTCCGGATGTACTTTTTCCTCCATTCTCCAACCATCCTTTGTGAAGCAGATTATTATTCCTTATTGAATGTTAGCTTGTCCATTTCGCCACGCCGTTTGCCCCAACAGCTCCCGCATGGTCTTCATGTACTTCTCTTCCGACTGGGACCATCTCAATCTAGCTGTTTCTTCAGCGTCCGGACCTGCCAGATAGCGCAGCCGGTCAGACGGATCGCATGCAGCGGCATACACCTGATCTGCAGCCTGATTCTCATCTGAACTCTCAAACGGATAGTCCAGCATACAGTTCATCATCTGTTCAAAATAAGCCTTGTACGCTTCCGGAACGGACAGGTTTTGAGTTGCGGCCATGGTGTTCGACGAGAAATTCGTAGTAACCATGGCTCCTGGTTCCACAAGCTTGACGGAGATATTCTGCGATTCCAGCTCGTACGAGAGTGATTCGGACAGCCCCTCAATGGCATGCTTGGTTGAGACATATACAGCCAGAAGCGGGTTGGATGCAAAACCTACGTTTGAAGTGATATTGATGATTGTGCCGCCGCCTTCTTCGCGAAAATAAGGGGTGATTGCCTGAATGACGTTCATGACACCGAAGACATTCGTCTCGAAAATTCCGCGGGCAATGTCCATGGGTGTTGCCTCAAATATCGAGAGAATACTGACTCCGGCGTTGTTCACAACAGCGTCGATCCGGCCGAACCTGTTGATCCCAGCCGCAATGGCCGCCTCGATGGAAGCGGGCTTAGTAACATCAAGCTCGGTGACGAAAATCCGTTCGGGATTCTCCTCAGTCAAGCGTTGGTCCGGTTTGCGCATCGTCGCAATCACATTCCATCCTTCATTCGCAAACTTCTTCGCTGTTGTATTTCCCAGTCCGGTCGAACTCCCGGTGATCAGTACTGTTTTGGGCATTGAACATCCTCCTCATTAGTTTGTTGCTGCTCTTTCAGCTTAGCGGATTGAAGCGGCTCTAAGTCAAATTCCATAGATTCATCCTATTAAATAGGGGATATTATGGACTGGAGGCAAGTTCGGAATGTAAAATATACTAGAGTCACTCTAACATTCAATAGGCGGTGAAACATCTTATGGCTTATACGATTAGGGATATCGTTGAGAAAACGGGCATTACCGCATATACATTGCGTTATTATGAGAAGGAAGGCGTATTGCCGGCTGTTGACCGGGATACAAACGGGGTCCGCCAATTCAACGATCACTACATCGAGTGCGTTGAGACGGTTCAGGCTCTTCGTTCGACAGGGCTGCCTCTGTCAGAAATAAAACAATACGTTGAGCTGTATAAGCGCGGAGATCGTACACTGCACCTGAGAAAAACGATGCTGTTCACCCAAAAGAGCAAAGTGGAGGAACAATTAACACGGATGATCAAAATGCTGGAAAAGATCAATTACAAGCTCGCCTTAATCGATGCCCAAGAAAATAAATTTGACAGACTTCCCTGATAAGTGAATTTTTATGATGTGCCTTATAAAAAAAAGCTGATCTGCCCGTCCCCCGGGGGACGGAACAGATCAGCTCTTATTCTATCTAACTGGTTCGCTGCAGCGGATCAGCCGCCTCACCGTCGTGCTCCAGCTTACGTTCCCGTACGGTTACTTTCAACACCTGCTCCTCGCTGCCGGAGCAGTCGATGAAGCGGTCTCCGGCACCGTCCTTCTCCTCCCAGTCATTCAGCCGGAGGATGTACCCGATAGACGCCGTGCCCGGCAGCACTTCGATCCGCGCCACCGCGTGACCGTCCTCCATGTGCTGGAAGTCCCGTTGTCCATCCTGAATGCCTGTACCCCATACCCAGAGATTCCAGCCCCGGTAATCGCCGTCCGGCCGTTCATAATGAACTTCCACTACCTTCGATCTCGGTTCAGGCTCGCCGTATTTATCGTAGAGCACCATCATCGACAATCCGGCAATTTCAACATTGCCGTTCTCCGTCTGCCGGAAAGCTTCCGCTCCAGCATGAGTATGATCAACAACGATATTCCAGCAGCCCGAGGATTCAGGCAGACACTGGGTTACCGGTCCCCTATTTGCATTGTAGATTACGACAATATTACTCCAACCATCGCCGCCGGCATGATTCTTCAGCACATAGGCAATGACTCCGCTGTCACAGCGCAGGAACTCAAGACTGCGCTCAATCTCCTGACGTCCATGCAGCCGGAAAGCCGGATGTCCCCGCCGCAGCTCAATCAGACCTTTGTAATATTGATATACGGGAATGAACTTCTTCTTGTTCTCCCAGCGGATGGCATTGATGCAGTCCGGACTGCGGTAGCTGTTATGGTCACCGTATTTGCTGCGCAGAAGCTCATCTCCGGCGTGCAGGAACGGTATTCCCTGCGAGGTCAGGATAATCCCGTTAGCCAGCAGAGAACGCCGTACAGTCTCATTCTCCAGCACATCCAGGGTATCAATCGCGAAATACGGATCAGCCTGCTCCACAGCGGTTTCCAGATCCCCGCCGCCCCGCAGCCTGCCATTCTCAAGCTCCAGTAAACGCGCTTCCTGGCGTAATCCCTGGGTAGCGAGAATTTTGTCCCACAGATTGAGATTATCATGTGCCGTTACATAGTTCACTGTCTCTACAGGCGAATCGGTGAACTCATGTATGGCTCCCTTGATCCCGGAAGCAACCGCACCTTCTTTACCGTATTCTCCGGTAGTGAAGCCCTTGCCCCAGCCGTCACTGTCTCCCTTGAGGGCAGAGCGGAAGTTATCATTGAAGACGGCATAACCTTTCCCGCGCTGCACACCCTTCAGGGTCTTGGTGGCAAGCGGAGAGTCTCCGCCTGTCCAGGGCTCACCGTAGAGCAGCAGATTCGGATTAATCTCCAGCCGCAGCTCTTCCGTGATCTCGCGCATGGTCACACTGTCCATTAATCCCATCAGATCAAAGCGGAAACCGTCGATATGATACTCTGATGCCCAGTAGGTCAAGGAGTCTTTAATATATTTGCGGACCATCGGCTGTTCTGTCGCCAGCTCATTACCGACACCCGATCCGTTGGAGAGCCGGCCGCTATAGTCATGGCGGTAGTAATAATCCGGTACAAGCGGCTGGAAGGGTCCTTTTTCTAAAGAATACGTATGGTTGTAGACCACATCCATAATGACAGAGATACCACGGCTGTGCAGGGCCTGCACCATCTCCTTGAACTCACGGATACGGGTAGGCGGACTGGCTGGGTCTGTGCTGTACGAGCCTTCAGGCACATTATAGTGCTGGGGGTCATAGCCCCAGTTGTAGTCTGTGAATAGCGGAGACAGCGGTGCTTCACCGGGAGCCTTCAGCTCATCCACCGTCTGGAAGTCGAATACCGGCAGCAGATGCACATGCGTAATCCCCAGCTCAGCCAGATGATCTATGCCCAGTGCATGACCCGCAGCATCCCGCAGCCCCATCTCAGTGAACGCCTTGAATTTCCCCTTATGGGTAAGACCCGAGCTCTCATGAGCCGAGAAATCACGTACATGCAGCTCATAGATTACAGCATCGGCCGGATGCGCCAGTACAGGGGAAGTATCCTGATCCCAACCAGCCGGATTCGTATCCTGCAAATCGATGATCGCCGTCCGCAGACCATTAGCCGATACAGCCGTTGCATAGGGGTCTGCAGCTTCATTGATGCTTCCGTCCGCAAATACAGCCCGGTACATATAATACTTACCCTTAAGATCACCGGAAACCCTGACTTCCCAGACCCCGCCGTCTGAGCGCTGCATGTTGATAATCCTGCCACTGTCCTTGTAATCTCCGGTATGGCCGGCTGATATGCCATTCCCGCCGGTAGCATACAGCACCAGCGATACTGCAAACGCAGTCGGTGCCCAGACTTTAAACATACTGTACTCCGCAGAATACGTTAATCCAAGGTCTTTGCCTTCATAGGTCTCCATTACTGATTCTGCATTTATATAATTGCTGCTCATTTCTATTCACCATCCTAATGCTCTCTGCCATCCGGCCGAAAACTGATCACTCTATTACAACCAAGCTATTTCCATATATCACCAAACTAATACTTGCACAGCTCTGCAAGCGGGTATTGCTGAGAATTCTTACTCACGGTTCATCTTATAATATGTAACATTATGTTCACAGGTTTGGGTTACGGGGTAGAATAGCATCTGCTTGCTATATCCTATATCGGCATGAAGTCCCGGGTATTTAAGCTCATGAGGTGGTCGCTGCGAATCTACCCGGAAGTATACTTGTCCTACTGCCAAATAACAACTGTTAAATGTTGTTTTGCTTCTTTTAGCGTTTACGCATGACCTTTCCGAACAACGCCAGAATTGGAAGCAGCAGGAATCCGGCAGCCAGAATGGAGGCCCTGATCGAGATACGGCTGCCTATATAACCAACAACCGGACCGCCTGCGGACTGGCCGAGTGCATCCGATTGACTAATCATCGACAGGACTGTGGCCCGGTTCCGGCTTGGAAGCTTCGAGTTCAGCCAGGTAGTATAGATAGGATCGCTCACGGAACCGGCCACCCCCAGGAGAAGCACTGCAAAGATCGCGGCCGTGAAATTCGGCGCAAGCGCAAGCAGCAGAATGCAGCCCATGCGGATACAGGTCAGTATGAACAATGCGGCAGAGATCCTTCGTTCCAGGAGCAGATCCATTCTTTTCCCGGCAAAACGCACGGCCAGTATCCCAAAAATTGTTGCCGCTGCACTGATCAGGCCGAACCATACCGCCATTGACACGGAGGCATCCGGGAAGCCGATTTCATCGATGAGGTGGATTTGCCACAGGCGGTCATACCCTTCAGACGCAGCCCCGTTAAATAATGTTACAACGGTCAGCAGCAGAAGCAGGGGGTGATGTCTGAGTACGGATACGCCGCTTACCCAGGTCTTGCCCAGTTCACGGACTGGTGAGGAGTGCGGCTCACGCTCCCGCCGGATAAAGCCCGTTTCCTTCATATAACGGATTAATACCAGCCCAAGTATGAAATAGACAGCGCCTCCTGCCAGAAACGGCATATTCGGCGCAAGCAGTGATAATCCAACACTGACAGCAATGCCCAGCAGTGATGCACTTAGCGCAAATACTTTGGAACGCATAAAAATCGCCCCCGTCTGCTCCTCATCCAGCTCGTCTACAATCCAGGCCGTGTCCGCCCCGCTGACAAACGTCCAGCCGATGCCATACAGCATCTGGGACATAAGCAGCCAGGCAAATGCAGGCAGCATGGAGGCCGGGTACATCATCCAGACAATACACCCTTCCAATACAAAAGCACTTCCCAGCACGAACATTCCGATAATAACCGACAGCTTACGGCTGTATGTATCTGCTACAACACCTGTTATACCTTCGAACACTAACACTGTTATCTCTAGAACCGTTCCAACCAGTACGAGCTGGAACGGATTTAACCCTAGCTCAGTAACATAATAAATGCTGTAGGTTGTAAATATGGTGCTGCCCGCTAATGACATCATAAACACCATGAACATATAAAGCTGCGAGGCACTGAATTTCTGCAAAAATAATTCCACCCTTCGGAAGTGATGGACTTATTATATATAATGCTGCCGGAAAGGGCGGTTCCGTTCTTGCTGAAGTGGATGCATGATCACAATTCAAAAAAAACCGGCCTCCTGTATCGGAGACCGGCTAAAGTAGTTGGAAAAGTGGAACTGCCTCAAACAGAAAACCAAAAACGAATTAATTCACACGGCTTTGCACAAGTGCCGCTACTTCCTCGGCAGTGCCGAGCTGCAGCGCCTGGGCAGCCATTTCCTTCATATCTGCAGCAGACAGCTTGGCAATCTGGCTGCGAGCCGGCAGAATGGAGGTTGCACTCATGCTGAATTCATCCAGGCCAAGGCCGAGCAGCAGCGGAATCGCTGTAGCATCGCCGGCCATTTCACCACACATGCCGGTCCACTTGCCTTCGGCGTGTGCTGCATCAATGACGATTTTGACCAGACGGAGAATTGCCGGGTTGTATGGCTGATACAGATAGGATACCCGTTCATTCATACGGTCCGCAGCCATTGTATATTGGATAAGGTCATTCGTACCAATACTGAAGAAATCCACTTCTTTGGCGAACTGGTCAGCCAGTACTGCGGTCGAAGGAATCTCAACCATGATGCCCAGCTGGATGTTATCGGATACTTCTTTGCCTTCTTCACGCAGCTTGGCCTTCTCTTCCAGCAGCAGATCACGGGCTGCACGGAATTCGCCGAGCGTCGCGATCATCGGGAACATAATCCGCAGGTCACCGTGGGCACTGGCTCTGAGCAGGGCACGCAGCTGGGTGCGGAAGATATCCTGACGGTCCAGACACAGACGGATCGCACGGAAGCCGAGGAACGGATTCATTTCCTTCGGCAGATCCAGATACGGCAGCTCTTTGTCACCGCCGATATCCAGTGTACGCACAACTACCGGCTTACCTTGCATGTTCTCAAGCACGCTGCGGTAGGCATTGTACTGAATTTCTTCGGAAGGCAGCTTGTCGCGGCCCATATACAGGAATTCAGTACGGTACAAGCCTACGCCTTCGCCGCCGTTCTCGATTACACCCGTTACATCATTCGGTGTACCGATATTGGCAGCCAGCTCTACATGCTTGCCGTCAGCCGATACAGTTGGTTCATCACGCAGCTTCTTCCACTCGGCAATCTGCAGATTATAAGCTTCCTGCTTCGCGGTGTATTCAGCGACTTCAGCCTCTGTCGGGTTGATCAGCACATCGCCGTTCAGACCGTCAACGATGATCAGATCCCCTGCTTTGACGAGAGACAATACGTTCTTAGTGCCTACTACAGCCGGAATTTCCAGGGAACGGGCCATAATCGCGGAATGGGAAGTACGTCCGCCGATATTGGTTGTGAAGCCTTTAACGAAATTCCGGTTAAGCTGTGCCGTATCAGAAGGTGTCAGATCCAGTGCAATCACGATAACCTCTTCACTGATTTCTGCCGGACTCACATAGTGAATGCCGAGCAGGTGGTTCAGTACGCGCTTGGTTACGTCACGCATATCGGCTGCACGTTCCTGCAGGTACGCGCTCTTCATGTTCTGGAACATTTCTACAAACTGGGTGGCTACTTCATTTAGGGCATAGTCCGCATTTACCGATTCCTCGCGGATTTTATCCATTACAGGCGTAATCAGCTCGGGATCATCAAGAATCAGCAGATGAGATTCGAAGATCTCTGCTTTTTTCTCGCCAAGCTCTGCCAGTGTGCGCTCTTTGATGCTCTGCAGTTCGCCTCTGGATTTATCCAGCGCATCATTCAGCTTCGCAAGCTCAGCGTCCACATCCGTGACCGCTGTTCTGGTAATGGTGTAGTCCGGATGTTCCAGGATAAAGGCACGGGCTACTGCAATACCTGCGGAAGCCGCGATTCCTGAAATTTTACTCATGAACTTCTCCCAGCCCTTCTTTAACCATAATTTCCTGCAGTGCGCTGAGGGCTTCAGCTTCTTCACTGCCTTCAGTAATAAGGGTCAGGGTATCTCCTGCTTCAAGGCCCAGGGACAGAACGCCCAAGATGGATTTAAGAGTTACTTTTTTGCCTTTGGCTTCCGCAAAAGCCTCAGTGCCTTTGAATTTTGTAGCTGTATTTACCAGCGCTGTTGCCGGGCGTGCGTGAATTCCATCTTCGTCAATGATTCTGAAAGTTGTTTGCATAATAATATCCAACTCGCTTTCTATTAATTAGGATAGTTGCTTATGGTGAAGGCCGCGCTCCCTATAATTATAATGGAAGCGCTTCGCCTTTGCACATTTTACTGAATGGTGATGATATCCTTATCACCGATGACTACTTTGCCCGGTTTCTTCAGGGTGACCGAAGAGCCTTCAGGCAGGTTGGAGAAGATCACCGGAGAAATGACCGAAGGTGCATTGGCCTTCACATACTCCAGATCCACTTCCATGATCGGCTGCCCGGCAGCTACCAGATCGCCTTCTTCTACCAGTACAGTGAAGCCCTGGCCCTTAAGCTTAACGGTATTGACACCGATATGCACGAGCACTTCCTTGCCGCCGTCGGACATAATGCCGATCGCATGCTTGCTTGGGAAGACATTGAATACCTTGCCGTATACCGGCGAGGCAATCTTGCCGTCATCGGACAGGAAGGCGAAGCCGTCACCGGTCATCTTTTGCGAGAAGACCGCATCGGGAACCAGTGTAATATCCATCAGCTCACCGTTCACAGGGGATACGATATCCTCGGCAATAATAGCCTCACTCTGCTCGCCGGCCTGTTGCTCAAGCTCCGGCTTCGGCGCTACAGGAGCAGCAGCAGGTGTCCGTCCGTTCATGACATCCTGAATCTGCGATTTGATCGTGTCCGAACGGGTTCCGAAGATCGCCTGTACGTTGTTACCCACTTCCAGAACCCCAGAAGCACCAAGTTTCTTCAATCGGCCCTTGTCAACGCCTGCTTTATCCTTCACTTCGACACGAAGGCGGGTAATACAAGCATCAAGATGTGTGATATTCTCTTTGCCACCCAGAGCAGACAGAATGTTGCGCGGCAGATCGTCGCCGGTCTTGGATACACTTTCCGTGCTCATTTCTTCCTCGTCGTCCGATGCCTCTTCACGGCCCGGAGTCTTCAGGTTGAACTTGCGGATAACGAAGCGGAATCCGAAGTAGTAAATCACTGCCAGGACCAGACCTACCGGAATGACCAGCCACCAGGCTGTGCGGTTCGGAATGACGCCGAACAGCACATAGTCGATGAACCCGCCGGAGAAGGTCATACCGATTTTGACATTAAGGATGTGCATGGTCATGAAGGAAAGACCAGCAAATATCGCATGTACAGCGAACAGCAGCGGAGCAACGAACAGGAATGAGAATTCCAGCGGCTCGGTAATACCTGTCAGGAAGGAAGTCAACGCTGCAGAAATCATCAAGCTTCCGACAACCCGTCTGTTCTCAGGTTTGGACTCATGATAGATCGCAAGGGCGGCTGCCGGAAGTCCGAACATCATGAACGGATATTTACCAGTGGTAAATGTACCGGCTGTGAAATCCACACCGTCACGAAGCTGCTGCATGAAGATTCTCTGGTCACCACGGATCAGATCTCCAGCCTTGTCTACATAACTTCCGAACTCATACCAGAACGGTGAATAGAAGATATGGTGCAGGCCGAAAGGAATCAGGGAACGCTCGATAACCCCGAAGATAAAGGCTGAAAGCGTCAGATTGGTGTTGATCATACTCTGCGATACATAGTTCAGACCGTGCTGGATCGGCGGCCATACCAGAGTAAGCGCAAGACCGAGAATCAGGGAAGTCACCGCAGTCATAATCGGTACAAAACGTTTACCCGCGAAGAAGCCGAGATAGGACGGCAGTTCTATACGGAAGAACCTTTTGTACATGGATGCGGCCAATATCCCAACCAGGATACCACCGAATACCCCTGTCTGCAATGTGGGGATCCCCAGAACACTGGAATACGAGAAATCTTTCCAGGTCAGCACGTATGCGTTGACGCCGACCACCGTACCCATGGTTACGTTCATAACCAGGAATCCGATAATAGCCGCAAGACCTGCTACACCTTCGCCTCCGGCCAGCCCGATGGCTACGCCGACTGCAAACAGCAAGGAGAGATTATCAAATACAATTTGCCCCGAATTCATCAATACGGTAGCAATCGCCTGTACCACATCATTCTCCAGCGCCGGAACATACTGCAGGAAATCCGGATTAACGAGCATGTTCCCTATGCCGAGCAGCAGACCAGCAGCAGGCAGAATGGCAACAGGGAGCATTAGCGCCTTACCAACTCTCTGCAAAACGCCAAATAACTTTTTGAACATTGAGGTCACTTCCTTAATCGTTGATTTCGTTCAAACAGAAGCCAAAAAAGGCATGAGCAATACAGTACACAGGTTGTCGCCTAACGCTAAAGTTAGATTACCCCGAGTTGGGGCTAGACAACCATAATACTGTAAATCACTCATGCCTGATCGTATCAGTTACACGTTTGTATTCTGTTTTGTTAATAACAGGGATCATTGTAGCACCGATAATTTGAAGTTGCAAGCATTAATTAACAGGCTAAATGCTGTCCTGCTGTTCCATACCGGATTCATCTTCCTTCTTCTGGGCAAGACGCTGCAGATGAATCGTCAGATAACTCACCTCGGCAGGATATACCGGGATATGCACGCGCTGTTCGATAACCTTGGTCAGCTTCCAGGCAAGCATATACATCTCGGGATATTCACGTTTCATCAGCCCGTCAAGGGACGAAGTCTCACGTACAGTCTCCCCCCGGCGCAGCCTCTCCAGCACAAAACGCAAATGAGTCACCAGACGTGAATAGTCCAAAGAATCACGCGGAATGCGGTATTCGAGGTTATCCTCCACCAGTCCCACCATGTCGCCGATCAGCTGCGAGTGCTGCTTAACCTCCGAGATATGCCGGTTGCTGAGTGCACTGACAATGTGAAGCGCCACAAATCCGATCTCATCCGGCGGCAGTGATACCTTCATGGCTTCGTTAATCCGGTCCACTGCATATTCCGCCAGCCTGTATTCCTCCGGATAGATCTCCCGGGTCTCGTACAGAAAGGGGTTATGTATGGATATATGCTGTTCACTCCTGCGGATGGCAAAGGAAATATGGTCGGTGAGCGCGATATGGATATGCTCGTTAAGTGCCTGCCGGCTGCTCTGCATAATATGCAGGACGATCTCCTGGACCACCTCAATCAGCTTCTCGTCCACCTGGGGCACCAGCTGCTTATACTGCTCCTGCTCCTCCTGGCTCCGCAGAATGAACATTTTTTCCACAGAAGAGAGGTTGATCCGGTCCCGTGTCTTACGGTTGAAGCCGATACCCTTGCCAATGACCACTACCTCGGCATACTGGGGATGCTCAGCAATGATAACGTTGTTATTGAGTACCTTGCCCACTGTTATGCTGCTGCTCACTTGCGACACCTCTTTTAATTCTGGATACCCGATCTATTTTGGCAGCACGATACACGTATCAGCATGTGAAGATTAACCTTGAGCTACTATCATAACATCAAGAATCTCAAATTAGAAGTGTGCGGCAAAGAGCCTGGGACTCATTTCACCCGAAACGTCCGGCCTGAGAATTTGTAGACCAATATCAGGGCCGCCAGCATATAGACAGCAGCAGAGAGCACTACAATAAAAGCAAAAATCCCGGGCTCGCTCTTGAACTGCATGGCTATAAAACCGGCTGCCAGCACGATACTGTTCACAATCGTAAAGAACGGATTCTTCACATTCAGCTCGGTACTGTACGGCTGGAAGATGTAATACATGAACAGATGATGCACCGAGAAGAACAGGGACAGGGCCACAATAATCACGCAAAAGATAACCGCATCCGCAGCGCCCCAGCTCTCACCCGACAGCAGGATCAGCAGATTCACCGCCAGGCAGATCGCGGCAGCCGGAATCAGATTAAGCAGGCTGATGCGCAGCAGCCGGATCCGAAAGTTGCTCAGGATCGCCGACTGTTCGCGGTAGAACCCGTAACGCAGCAGACTGAGATCACAGTTGTAGAACATAGCCTTGCAGACACGTTCACCGATGGAGGTGTAATTCATAAGGATCAGAAAGGTCGGCAAAGCGCTGATCAGATAATGGGCCATTCTGTTAAAAGCTGCTTCCGAGAACAGCAGCGTCAGCAATGCAGCCGCGAAGAGTGCGCCAATAATCACCAGGCGCCGCTGCACTGGATGAATGAGTAACCGCCGGTGGCGCGAGAAAAATATCGCATTCAGATAAGCATACCCGCTTTTGCCTGCGAATCGTCCGTGGTTCAGCTGCTCCGCCGTGTACTGTTGCTCCCGGGTTGCGACATCCTTCACCCGTGCCTCCTTCATCATGCGTCCCATATCCAGCAGCGGATCATCAATTTTGGTCACGGCATCCACTGCATTGCGGTAATCCGGATAACGGGCGATGTAGACTGCACAGAGGGCTCCCAGCACGGTCACACCAAGCACCAGAGGCAGACTGAACAACGTAGAACTGTCCACCAACGCAAATCCCGGGAGCAGAGGTACATAAGCCAGCAGGTATCCTGCACCAATGGCGGTCCAGACCCAGCTAGTTTTTTTGACAACCACAATGCCGTATTTATCAAAAAACCACAAATGCAGGGCCTCGCAGGCAATACGCCAGAAGGTCAGCAGCAGAGCAAGAACACCTCCCTGCCACAGCGGAGCCCCCAGAAGATTCCCGAAGACCATCATCGCCGGGATAAACGTAACCGCAAAGCTGATCCCGCGCAGCGCCAGCGTAACACGCATATATCTCTCCGCAGGGAGCCTCATTAGCTTCACGAATATATACTTGTCCCGTTTGGGCTCCAGAATAACCGCGCTGGAAACCGCAGCGACCAGAAAGCTTAAACAGAGCAGGACCTGCAGGTACAGCTGATATTGTGCTGAAAGCGTTAAGGTTAATTCACTGCCTGCAAGCTTTACGGGCAAATAGACCATAAGCCCCAAATAGGCAAACTTGGACAAGAAGGCCCAGATGGCTTTGAGGATATAGACGATTACCGATAAAGTCTGCTTAAGCGCCGTCTCAGAATAGACTGAAGCCGGTACCAGCTTGCCGATAACGGGGATTTTTCTGAAATAGAACATCAGCCGGTTAGCGCCGGACATCCCGCGAATCTCCATGATCGCCCTCAGCGTGCTAATCATGGTCTCCATCCTTCAGCAGCGCGATAATCTGCTCCTCGAACTCCGGACTGCGCAGCGTTTCCGCGGGAATCTCACGGAGCGAGCCATTATTCAGAATTACCAGCTCATCACAGAGATCGGCAGCCAACTGCAGGATATGGGTGGAGAAAATAATAATATGCTTCTGCTTCATCTCACGCAGCAGCTTCTTGATCTCCAGCGCGACCACCACATCAAAGGAGGTCAGCGGCTCATCCAGCAGAATCAGCGGCGGCCGGGAAATGATGAAGCAGAGCATCTGAATTTTGTTCTTCATCCCGTGGGAGTAGCCCTTAATCAGGCGGTGGCGGTCCTCCTCCTCAAAACGGATGATATCAAAATACTCTTCGATACTTCTGCCCGGTTCTATTTTATCCTTATTGATATCCATGTAGAACTTCACAAACTCATAACCCGTTAAGAAATCCGGCAGAATCGGCAGGGAAAAGACGTAGCCGATCTCCTCTTCGCGAAGCGGAAGACTCACTTCCTCCCGCCGCAGAAACGCCCCGCCGCTGTCCATGCGTATCTCACCGCTGAGGCAGTTGAACAGCGAGGTTTTGCCGGCACCGTTGCGTCCCAGGAGCCCGTAAATCTTGCCTTGCTCGAAGGTGAAGTCAATTCCCTTCAGCACTTCCTTACCGTCAAAGCTCTTGCGTATATTATCCAAAATGAGCTCCATGCCTGCACCTCCGTTTCTTAATGCGGTATTTCTATAAAAAAGGTATGACAGGCGGTTAAACCTGCCGGCCATACCTCCGTGATACGCTATTATTCCTCTGGTTGTTCAACCGGGGCGGCCGATGGTAATACGGCCGGTTTCGGTTTACCCGGGAGGGCGGTTACTGGCGCTCCGGTATATTCGGCAGATGCTGCCAGCTCCGGCTTGCCTTTGGTTTGGGTCAACCCTTTGATCAGCGCTTCGACATCAATGCCGGACACGCTTTTCAGCATCTCAGGGGCCGTCGCCATCAGTTGGGTCACATAATTGCTGACCCGGGCCGCGCCTTCCCCGTTGCCGGTATCCACAACCGTCAGCTTATCAATGGAAGCCAGCGGCTCGGCAATCTTCCCGGCCAGCTCCGGCAGCATTTTGACGATAATATCGAGCACCGCCGCTTCGCCGAACTTCTGGAAGGCTTCCGCCAGCTTCTCTTTGGCTTCCGCTTCGGCCAGACCGCGCAGCCGGATAACTTCCGCTTCTGCCTTACCCTTGGCCAGTTCGGCATCCGCGACTGCCTGCCCTTCCAGACGTTTCTGCTCGGAGGTCGCTTTAGCCTGAGTCTCAATACTGTACTGCAGCGCATCCGCTTCACGCATCCGCTTGGCCTTGTCGGCTTCCGCCGCCTGCTCCACCGCATAACGGTCAGCTTCCGCTTTCTTCTTCACTTCCGCATCATACTGCTTCTCGCGAACCTGGATTTCCTTGGTCTGCAAATCAATTTCGCGTTCCTTGCGGACCAGCTCGACCTTCATCTGCTCTTCAACCACCGTCTGCTTGGCCCGCGCCTCCTGAATATGGTACGCCTGGTCCGCTTCCGCTTTGGCGGTATCCTGATCACGTTTGAACGCCGCTACCTTCAGCTGGTTCTCCTTCGAGGCTTCGGCGATATTGGTATCACGCAGCAGTTCTGCCTTCTGCCCCTGCTCTTCGGCATTGGCCTTCTGAATCCGCGCATCCCGCACAGCCTCGGCTTCAGCAATCTCTGCATCCCGCTTCACTGCGGCAATCCGCGGCTTACCCAGCGCTTCCAGATATCCGTGCTTATCACGCACATCCTTAATGGTGAACGAGACGATCTGCAGCCCCATCTTCTTCAAATCACGGGCTGCAACACCTTGAACCTCCTGGGCGAAACGGTCCCGGTTGCGGTAGACCTCTTCAACGGTCATTGAACCGAGTATCGCCCGCAGATGGCCTTCGAGTACTTCCTGGGCTTCGCTCTTCAGCGCCTCAATCGGCTTGCCCATGAACTGCTCGGCTGCCGTAGCTACATCCTCGGTCGAGCTGCCCACCTTAATGATCGCGACCCCATCGGCAATAACCGGAACACCCTGCTCGGTGTAGACCTCCGGGGTCGTCACGTCGAGCTTATGGGAGAGCAGTGACATGAACTCTGCCTTCTGAAAGACCGGCAGAATGAACGCACCGCCGCCGCGGACAATTTTGATTTTGCGGCCGGAGCCGTCATCTGAGATATGATTACTGCCCAGGAAGGAGCCGGTAACGATCATCCCTTCATCAGGTCCTACCGTTTTGTAACGGGCCCAGAACGCAATACCGAGTACAAATAATACAGCCACAACGACTGCAGGAATAAACAAAAAATCAGGAATACCGAACATTAAGAATCCTCTCCTCTTCTCTCTTCGAATTCTGACACAAGGGCTACCCCCTCGCGGACCTCCACAACTACAACCTTGATACCGGCCGGCAGCAGATGCTGTTCAAAGCTGGCCGCCGTATGCAGACTGTTACCAGCGCCGAACTTTACCATAATCTCTCCGTAGCCTGCAGCAGGTACCGGGACGGTAACCTCGCCGATTCTGCCCGGCAGCTCATTCATTGAGAATCCGTTCGACATTTCGCTGTTCCTCATTGGCTTCACGACAACAAGATGCAGCACTACTCCCATAAAAGCCGCAATCAGCAGGGACAAGGCAAGAATTGCGCCATCTTCCAGTCCACTGTAGCGGCTAAGCAGTACCCCCGCTCCGCCGAACACCGTTACTCCGCCCGCCAAGATGGCAGGATTGACGAAATCAAAAGATACGAAGTCAAAAACCCCGTGCAGAGCGCCTCCGATCAGGTCGCCTACAAGTACACTGACTACAGCAAAAATAATGCCCAGCGCCAAACAGCCCAAATACAGCGTTTGCATGTTTGTCTCCTCCCGTCTTTACTTCCGGACTGTCATACTAGTTTAAACGCTGAAACCATGTCCTTGGTTTCACAAAGTTGGGTATTAATCTCAATATTGTATCTCTGAAGAGAGATTATTTAGGGATCTTCATGTTAAAAAACCGCTCCCGGCGAACGGGAACGGCTGAACAATGGTGCAGCATATAGGGTTAACCATTGCCGGTATGTCTATCCAGCTGCCTTACAGGGCCAGCTTACAAGGTCAACTGCCTGTAAATGAATTTACAGAGCCAGCTTGTAAATCTCTACAACATCCTCACGCTGAAGCTTGCGGAAGTTGCCGAATGGGCCAAAACGGACAGCCTTGTCAGCCATATTGCCGATTTCGCTGTCATCGATGTCATAATCACCTAGCGTCTTCGGAGCCCCGATCGAATCCCAGAAGCTGCGAAGCGCCACGATGCCTTCAAGCCCGACCTCTTCATCGCTTCTGCCGGCCGGATCGATGCCGAATACGTTCACTGCCAATTGGCGGAACCGGGCTGGGTTCGTACTGAGGTTATACTTCATCCATTGCGGGAACAGAATGGCCAATCCTCCGCCATGCGGAATATCGTAAACTGCGGATACGGCATGCTCAATATTGTGGGTAGCCCAGTCACCGGCAAAGCCCATGCTGACCATCCCGTTCAGTGCCATGGTGCCGCAGTACATGATGGTCTCACGCAGTTCGTAGTTATTCAGATCTTCGATCAGCTTGGGTGCAGTCTCGATTACAGTACGAAGCAGGGTTTCACAGAAGCCGTCCTGTACCGGTGTGTTGCCGTCTGTGTGGAAATAATGCTCCAGTGTATGGGACATGATGTCCACCATGCCGTAGACCGTCTGATCACGCGGCAGGGAGAAGGTATTCTCAGGATCAAGAATCGAGAATGCCGGATAGGCATGCACGCTGCCCCAGCCCATTTTCTCCTTGGTCACTTCATTCGTAATTACCGAGCCGTTGTTCATTTCCGAACCGGTAGCCGCCATAGTCAGCACAGTCCCCAGCGGAAGAGCTCCCTGAGGCGCCGCTTTGCGCTCCACGAAGTCCCACATATCCCCATCGTATTTCGCACCGACAGCTACAGCCTTGGCACAATCCAGCACACTGCCGCCGCCGACGGCGAGGATCAGTTCGATTCCGTTCTCGCGGCATAAATCCACGCCTTGATGTACGGTAGACAGGCGCGGGTTAGGCTCCACTCCGGCCAATTCCGTCACTACAGCTCCGATGGCATTCAGCTCAGCAATTACTTTGTCGTACAGGCCGCTGCGCTTGATGCTGCCGCCGCCGTACATCAGCAGTACATTCTTGCCGTATTTCGGCACTTCGGTGCGGAGTGCCTGCAATGTCCCTTGTCCAAAAATCAGCTTGGTAGGGTTATAGAACTCAAACTTACGCATATGGGTAAACCTCCAAGAGTATATGAATGTGACGCACTTGTATATTATAGACCTCCGGCTTGCCGCATTCAAATGGCTGCGAAGAAGGGGCAAAAGGTCGGTATCGTGTTTAAAAGACACGGCGTACCCTTAACGCCTGCCTAGCACAAATTCAAAGGGATTTATCCCTTTAATTTCCGCCTGACGCCCGATTTCGGCGGATTTAGGGGGATTTATCCCTTTGATTCCCCCATATCGCCCACGTCCGGCGGGATCAAAGGGATTCTGCCCCTCATTTCCTCCTGTCGCCCACTTTCAGCGAAATCAGGGGCACTTCTGCCCCTCATTTCCTCCCGTCGCCCACTTTCAGCGAAATTAGGGGCACTTCTGCCCCTCATTTCCTCCCATCGCCCGATTTCGGCGGAATCAGGGGCACTTCTGCCCCTCATTTCCTCCCATCGCCCGCTTTCGGCGGAATTAGGGGCACTTCTGCCCCTCATTTCCTCCCATCGCCCGCTTTCGGCGGAATCAGGGGCACTTCTGCCCCTCATTTCCTCCCGTCGCCCGCTTTCAGCGGAATCAGGGGCATTTCTGCCCCTCATTTCCTCCCGCCCCTCACTTCCGGCGGACACATCATTGCATCGCAGTTTCTCGCGCAATATAAAAATGTCCCCGCCGATACTCCGGCAGGGACATCCCATTTACAAGACACAGCAGTCTTAGTTGAACCCGCTGGTGTTCACGAACCGGCGGAATGCCGCCTGGCCTTCCGGTGTGCGTTTGTAGACTCCCGCATGCTCCAGAATATGCGTGAACTTGGTGCCTACCTCGTTCTGCACCGTCTTCACCGCTTCCTCGCGGCTCAGGGAGGTGCCGAAACGGCCGGCCAGCTCCGCGATCCAGGAGGCATGCTGCGCGAGCGGATGATCAGCGCCCTGGCTCTGGACCGCTTCCAGCAGCGCGGTGTCTCCGGCCAGAACGCCAGCGACAGCATCGAGCTCTTCCTTGAGGCGTCCCGGCAGAATCGCCAGGCCCATAACCTCAATTAGCCCGATGTTCTCCTTCTTGATGTGGTGCATTTCCCGGTGCGGGTGGAAAATCCCTTCGGGATATTCTTCGCTGGTCCGGTTGTTGCGCAGCACCAGATCCATCTCATAGCCGCCGTCTTCTGCCCGGCGGACAATAGGTGTAACCGTGTTATGCGGCACGCTCTCCCCGGCTTCTTCACTGAAGGCCAGGACATCAGCTGCCGGATCGCTGTAAGTCTTCCAGGCCTCATAGATACTGTTGCCGGCTTCCAGCAGCACGGCAGGATCTGCCCCCTGCATCCGCAGCACAGACATTGGCCATTTCACAATGCTAAGGCTAACGCCTGGATATGCAGCATGGGTGAAGCTATCCTCTTTGGGCGCCTTCTGGATGGGGAAGGTGTGGCGTCCGCCCTGGAAGTGATCATGGGTCAGAATGGAGCCGCCGACAATCGGCAGATCGGCATTCGAGCCGATGAAATAATGCGGGAAGGTTTCAACAAAGCTAAGCAGACGCTTCAGCGTATCCTTCGTCAGCTTCATCGGCACATGATCATGGTGGAACACGATACAATGCTCGTTATAGTACACATACGGCGAGTACTGGAAGAACCATTTCTCATTGTTCATCGCAAGAGGAATCACTCGCAGATTCTGGCGCGGCGGGTGATTGACCCGTCCGGCATAGCCGACATTCTCGCGGCAGAGCTGGCATTTCGGATAGACCGGCGGCGGGAGCAGCCGGGCCATGGCGATTTCCTTCGGGCTTTTCTCCGGTTTGGAGAGATTGATCGTCATCTCGATATCCCCGTACGGCGAATCCTGGAGCCAATACACATTCTTGGCCACCCGGTCCATACGGATATAGTTGGAATCAATACTCAGCTTATAAAAGCGGTCAGTGGCCGCCTGAATGCCCTGCCCCGCCTGGATCGCGGCGAACTCCGCATTTACCTCAGACGGCCGGGCCATCAGAAGGCCCATGATCTTGGCGTCCAGCAGATCGCGGTAAGTGTCCGTATTCTCCGGAATCAGCCCGGTCTCAAACCCGTAGTCGATCAATTGATCCAGCGGTGCCTGCGGACTCTCAAGCGGACCTTCAGTGAATTCACCGGCATACGGCTCACTGAAGCCGAACTGGTCCAGCAGTTCATTGCGGCTGTAATCAACGTCAGCAGGCTGAATCAGCTCCTTGTGCTGCGCGAACAGGACCAGCTGCTCAATCGCATACAATGCCTTCTCAGAGGCTGCAGCCGTAATATTATCGTTCTGCATTTCAATTCTCCTTATTTGCTGCAACCTGTATAGCTGAACTTAAGATATTAACTTAAGCCATAGACGTCACTACGGTGAATATTTGGACTTCCGGCCGCTGCCCGCCCCCAGATTTCTTGATTGACCCGCTGATTGCGGCTGAAATCCGGTGACTGCTGATGCTTCCGAAGCGAGCTTTCCTGCGGAAAGCTTTCAGGCGGTCGCTAACGCTCCTACAGTTCCAAAATCCCCCTTCGATCCTTCTGGCTTTTTATTTTTCTTTTGTTCATCTTATGATTGCCTATTCTTCAAGCCAGGCTTCCATACTGTTCACAACAAGTACAGTGACAGGCTTAGACGCCATACCCTTCCGGGTTCGCGGAGTGCCAGTTCCAGGCGCTTTGGATGATGCCTTCCAGATCGGCATGCTGCGGGTCCCAGCCCAGGATCGTCCGGGCTTTGGCCGAAGAAGCGACCAGTACTGCCGGATCACCGGCGCGGCGCTCCTGGATTACAACCGGGATGTCCAGGCCGGTTACCTTCTTCGCAGTCTCAATCACCTGCTTCACTGAGAAACCAAGGCCGTTGCCCAGGTTGAAGATATTGCTTGCACTGCCGCTGCGCAGGTAGGTTACCGCACGGACATGCGCATCCGCCAGATCGCTGACATGGATATAGTCTCGTACGCAGGTTCCGTCTTCTGTCGGGTAGTCTTCGCCGAAGACCGCGATGTTCTCCCGCTGCTTGAGTGCAGCCTGGAGCACCAGCGGAATCAGGTGACTCTCCGGACGGTGGTCTTCACCGATTTTGCCGCTGGCATGTGCACCTGCAGCATTGAAGTAGCGCAGCGCTACGTATTTGATGCCGAGCACCTTGTCGAACCAGGCCATCATGCGCTCCATGGTCAGCTTGGTCTCCCCGTACACATTCGCAGGTTCAGTGCGGTCCGTTTCTTCAATCGGCACCTTTTCCGGTTCGCCGTAGGTTGCGGCTGTGGAGGAGAAGACGATTTTATCCACTCCGGCATGCTGCATCGCTTCGAGAAGACACTGTGTACCGTACACGTTGTTGTCGTAATATTTTACCGGATCCTTCATGCTCTCGCCTACCAGAGAACTCGCTGCGAAATGGATTACCGCTTCAATCTTGTTCTCGGAGAAAAGCTTGGCCAGCAGTTCCTTGTCGCGCAGATCTCCCTCATACAGCTTGCCGCCCAGCAGCGCCTCGCGGTGCCCTGTCAGCAGATTGTCGATAACTACGACCTCTTCCCCGCGGTCCAGCAGCTCTGCTACTGTGTGGGAACCGATATATCCTGCTCCGCCCGTTACCAGAATCGCCATCTTATTTCACTCCTTTCAGTTCTTCAACGCCGTTGCCGATCGTGCATACATAGAACTCGCCCGTCAGACCGGATCTATTCTTGTAAGCTTCGCCGACTTCGGTAATGAAACGTTCCACATCATCCTCATGTACCAGAGATACTGTACATCCACCGAATCCGGCACCTGTCATACGCGAGCCGAGTGTTCCCGGAATACGCTGCGCTTCTTCAACCATAATGTCCAGCTCTTCGCAGCTGACTTCATAGAGGTCACGCAGGGAGACATGGGAATCGTTCATATAGAGTCCGAATTGCTTCAGGTCATTGTTCTTCAGGACTTCAACCGAGTCAAGTACACGCTGGTTCTCTTCCACCACATGACGGGCGCGGCGTCTAACGGTTTCGTCGGTGATTTTATGCTGATGAAGCTCGAATTGTTCAGGTTTAAGCTCGGCCAGATAAGACAGGGTTGGTACCTCTTGCTTCAAAATAGCCAGAGCCTCCTCGCATTGGCTGCGGCGTTCATTGTACTTGGAGTCCACAAGACCGCGCTTCTTGTTCGTATTGCCGATAACCAGCTTATATGAGCCAGTCACAAATGGAACCAGGCTGTATTCCAGAGTGTCACACATCAGCAGGATGGCCTGGTCGCGTTTGCCATTGGCGACAGCGAACTGGTCCATGATACCGGAGTTTACGCCGACATACTGGTTCTCCGCACGCTGCGACAGCAGGGCGATCTCTACAGTATCCGTGTCTCCACCAAGCAGTGTCAGGAAGGCATAACCTGTTACTACCTCGATAGAAGCGGAAGAGGATAAGCCCGAGCCGTTCGGAATTTCTCCGTGGAACAAGAGGTCATACCCTCCCGATACCGGAAGGTCCTTCTTGGCCAGCTCGACCATAACACCAACCGGATAGTCAACCCACTCGCCGGTTTTGGCTTTGCCGATTTCGCTGTAGCCGATAGAGGCTTCATAAGGGAAATTCGTCGATGCGAATTGAACCTTGCCGTCTGTACGCGGACGCACGATAAGGGTAGTTCCAAAGTCCAGTGCTGCCGGGAACACATAACCGCCGTTGTAGTCCAGATGCTCTCCGATGAGATTCACACGGCCTGGTGCGTAGAACACCCGCGCCTCTTCGCTGCTCTCTCCGTATTTCTCGATAAATTTACTGTTAAGTTCCTGTACGCTCATTATTGCCACTCCATCCTTTCGCTGCTTGTGCTTGGGCTTTCAACTTGTTTCCAACTTGCTTCCTTCATGCTTACATTATAATAAAATCAGACTTGCCCTGATAATGCAATCATGTGTGCAATACATGGACAAATGTGACTTCCAGCCGCCGGGAGGATATACTGGAGATAAAGATTCATTTCTGCGCTTCCCCTCATGCTTAGCTATGATAGCGTTATATTCAAGAAAGGCGGATGGCCGTTGGAACATACCTATTCCGTAGGATCAAATCCCGTGTATTTCGATCAGCAGCCTCTGCATGTGCTGTTCGCCGGGGAGAGCCAGACGCTTCCGCTGCATCAGGCCGGCCCCAAGATCTACGATTATTATCTGCTTCACTACATTGAGTCCGGCTCCGGTGTATTCCGGACCGAGCAGCGCAAGTATGAACTGGGAACGGGAGACTGCTTCCTGATCCACCCGGCCCAGCTGGTCAGCTACATCTCCGATCAGCAGCAGCCCTGGCGGTACCGCTGGGCCGCCTTCACCGGAGCGGAGGCGGAGCAGCTCGCCTTGCAGGCCGGATTCTCCCCGGAGAAGCCGGTCCTGACCTCGGCTGAGGGCAGTGTGATCCCGGGCGCACTCGCCGGGATGATGTCCGCCTTCTATGGGGGTAAGGAGAGCGCGCATCTGACCTCGCTCGGCTATCTTTACCTGATTGTCGGCGAAGCATCCGGTCTGCTGATCTCCTCGTCACGGTTGCCTGGGGCAGAATCGCAGGTCAAACGCACGGTGAAGCAAATGATCAACTATATGGCTTCCCAATATGCCCATCCGGTCTCCATTGAACAGATGTGCGGCAGCCTGGGCTATAACCGCGCTTATCTGTCACGCATCTTCAAGCAGGAGACCGGCCTCTCGCCGGTGACCTATCTGCTGAAGCTGCGCATCGAGAAGTCCCGCCAGCTGCTGCGTGAACGCCCCGAGCTATCGGTAGAGCAGGTCGCATCCTCCGTCGGCCTGACCGATGCCCTGTACTTCTCCCGGCAGTTCAAACGCTTTTGTGCCCAGTCCCCCAGCACTTACCGGCAGGCGACTGCCAATCCCGGGGAGAAATAGGCTCAGGAGAACATCCGGCGTTCTACCAGAACTCCGCTTAAGCCAACAGCCCGTTTCCTGTTCCGGAAGCGGGCTGTTACTTGTCAATTCTATAGATTACTCAGGCTTCATCCTCTGTTCCAAGGATCGTCTCAATCCGTTCCAGCTCTTCCTGCGAGAAATCACCATGCGCCAGAGCAGCGATATTCTCCTCGATCTGGCTTACACGGCTGGCGCCGATCAGCGCCGAGGTCACCTTGCCGCCGCGCAGCGTCCAGAGGAGCGCGAACTGGGCCAGGCTCTGGCCGCGTGCTACCGCCATCTGGTTGAGCGCGTGGATCTTGCGCAGCACCTCCGGCGTAATCCGGCTCTCATTCAGGAAGGCGGATGGCCCGGCGGCCCGGGAATCGCCGGGAATGCCGTTCAGGTATTTGCTGGTCAGCAGGCCCTGAGCCAGCGGGGTAAAAGCGATACTGCCGATGCCATGCTCCTCCAGCACATCCTGCAGCCCGCCTTCAATCCAGCGGTCGAGCATGGAATACCGCGGCTGATGAATCAGAAGCGGTGTTCCGAGCTCCTTCAGGATGCCAATTGCCTGCTCTGTCTGCTCAGCCGTGTAGTTGGACAAGCCGATGTAGAGCGCTTTACCTGAACGTACAGCATGATCCAGTGCTCCCATCGTTTCTTCCATCGGGGTTTCGGGGTCTGGACGGTGGGAATAAAAAATATCCACATAGTCCAGTCCCAGCCGTTTCAGGCTCTGGTCCAGGCTGGACAGAATATATTTGCGTGAACCCCAGTCGCCGTATGGGCCGGGCCACATATAATATCCCGCCTTGGTGGAGATTACCAGCTCGTCACGGTAGGGAGCGAGATCACGGGCAAGAACTTTGCCGAACAGTTCCTCTGCCGAGCCTGCCGGAGGACCATAGTTGTTAGCCAGATCGAAATGGGTAATTCCGAGATCGAAAGAGCGGGTGATCATCTCGCGGCCATTCTCATAAGTGTCGATGCCGCCGAAATTATGCCACAGGCCCAGTGAAATTGCCGGAAGCTTGAGGCCCGACCTGCCGGTGCGGTTATAACGCATGACTTCATACCGTTCATCGCTAGCCACATATACCATTGCTTATCCCTGCCTCTCGTTTCCTCAGTTATTGCAATACCCTATTTTAAACTCCGTACAGACTTTGTAATCTTCACCCCGGGGAAAAGCTTGAAATCCTCATCCGAGCAGTCCTTGTATTCTGCCCATCACATCGCCAATCCGGTCCGTAATGATCAGATCTGCCTGATGGTCGTACGGGGTCGGATCGCCGTTAAGCAGCACCGTATGCCTTCCCCGGAAGTAGGTGATCAGGCTTGCCGCCGGCTGGACTGTGAGCGAAGTGCCGCCAATCAGCAGCAGGTCTGCTGCCGCAATCGCCGCCACTGCTTCGACCAGCACATCATGATCGAGCGCTTCCTCATAGAGCACCACATCCGGCTTAATGATGCCGCCGCACTCCGGGCACAGCGGCACAGCAGCCGTCTGCTCCAGAATCTGCTCCAGACCGTAATAGGTATTGCAGTCCATGCAGTGATTGCGGTGAATCGAGCCGTGCAGCTCCAGCACCCGGCGGCTTCCCGCCAGCTGGTGCAGACCGTCGATATTCTGTGTAATGATTGCCTTCAGCTTGCCCTTGGCTTCAAGTTCAGCCAGCAGCCGGTGGGCCCCGTTCGGCTTCGCCTCGGGATGAATCATCTTACTGCGGTAGAAATCAAAAAAAATGTCCGGCGAGGACATGAAAAAGCTGCGGCTCAGCATCACTTCAGGCGGATACGGAGAGTTATGCTGAGCCTGATATAGACCGGCCGCCGAACGAAAATCCGGTATGCCGCTCTCCGTTGATGTTCCGGCGCCGCCAAAAAAAACAATATTCCCGCTGTCTTTGATCCAGGAAGCCAGTAGCTGCAATTGATCCATAGAGTCCCACGTTTCCTCTCTGTACAGAAATGAAATCAGAATGTAACCCGGAGCTGGGCATAGCCGGAAACAACAATATCCGCATCCAGCAGGTGGGCTGCGGTCCCATCTGGAGACAGACCCACAGCAAGCCGCAGTCCGGCACCCTTGCCCAGCTGCATATCCGCATTGCTGTCACCGATAATGACCGTCTCGCCGGGCAGCAGGCCCAGCTCCCGGCAGGCCGTCTCGGCCATCTCCGGTGCAGGCTTGCCGTGCTTCACTCTGTCTCTGGTGACGACGGAATGGAAATACCCGGAAATCCCAAGCCACTCCAGATGCTCACGGGTAGTGGCCATATGGTCTGAGGTCACGACACCGAGTTTCAGGGAAGCGGCCGCACACTGCTCCAGAAAAGCATGCAGCCCCGGCATCGCCACCGCCGCCCTCTGCCGGCGCAGCTCGTTCATAGCTTGCTTGGAGATCGCATTCACCTGCGTTACCGCTTCATTCCAGGGAACACCGGCAGCATACAGCTGCCAGGCCAGAATCCCGATCGTTTCTTCAGCGGTCGCCATAGAGAGCGGTCCGGAGGGGTCATACCCGGTCACCTTGCCGGTGGCATCATGAACCGTACCCAGCACAGAAGCAAGCTCCGGCCCGCCTCGCGGCAGGCCGCCGATTATTGCCAGCTGGCTGCCCAGCCCCTTCAGAATCAGGTCCGCCCAGCTTCCCCAGGTGGCAAGCAGATCCAGCAGCGTTCCATCCTTGTCGAACAAGATGCCCCTGCACGGAACGGATATCTCATTAATATGCAATTCAGGCATTCAGACTGACACTCCTCTCCCAGGCGGAGTTACTTCCGTTATTCGGTGCTCACTTGCTCTGACGCAGGTTCCCTATCCAATCCAGCAAGGCCCGCGCAGTGCGGTTCTGCTGCTCTTCCTCTGTGATGGTGGCTATGCCGTCACCCTTCTGAGGGCCGTAGCTACCGAACTGGGCATGATTGCCTCCATTGACCGCCGTGTATACCGTGTTGCCCGGAAGATAGGCGCGGCCTTTATTATAGCTCTCCTGATCAACCACCTTGTCCTCGGTACCCAGCACCGACAATACGGACAGCGTAGTATTCTTTAAACTGCCTTTCTCATCCGGGTAGGAAGCCAGAAAAAAAACGCCTTCCAGCTGGTCGGCATGAGCTGCAGCGAAGCGCGAGGCCATTACCCCGCCAAGCGAGTGCCCGCCAAGCACAAAGGACTGCTTCGGATGCACGCGGATGATCTCTTCGGCAGCATTCCCCTTGATCACTGCCAGGTTAAGCGGCATTCTTGCGATATAGAACGGGTGGCCGGCTGCTGCAATTTTCCTGGCAAGCGGAGCATAAGCTTCCGCCTCGACCAGTGCGCCGGGATAAAAGATCACGGCGGTGCCGAGTGCAACCGACGGCTCGAACGAGATCCAGTTGTCATTCTGCTCTACTGTAATTCCCCCGGCAGAGACAAGTGCAGTCTCAGCTCTTTCAGCAGGCTGATACGGAGTCAGGTACTTCCATATAAACACCCCAGCCACCAGCAGAATCAATACAATTCCTATAAGCACATTGCGTTTGGTACTGCTTTTTCTCAATAGAGTTCACTCCCGGATACTGCATACAGAAAATTATAGTGTAATCAATGAAATCAAACAACCTTCAACACTTCGCCACATCTAGCGACCATGAGAGCGCTTACCATTGTGATATATTTCACTATTTATTTACCGAAAATCATGTATTTTAAAATTAAAGTATTAAGCAATGCGCAAACCGCATTTATTGGAGGTAACGTCATGATCCGGGAAAGCTCGCTCGACACGCGTGGAGAAACGTTTTTTCTTAATTTACGCTTCATGCTTATTGTAACTGTCTTTGTGGCCAATGCGATCGAACCCCTGATTCTTGAAATGAGCGGACTCCACACCCTGTACCAATGGATCTTCAGCTTTCACATGCCGCTGTTTGTGCTCGTGACCGGTTACTTTGCCCGTAAAAGCTTACAGGGCTCAGCCGGCCGTAAGGTGCTGCTGCAGATTGGACTGCAATATATTATTTTTCAGAGCCTCTACTCGGCACTCGACATTTCCTTCTTCCATGTAAATAACATACAGCATTCCTTCTTCGCTCCTTACCTGCTCCTGTGGTTCCTGGCCAGCCACGCCTTCTGGCGTCTGCTCATGCTGGGGATGAGCCGCTGGAGCAAGAGCGCCCAGTTTGCCTTTGCCATAGCCGCAGGTGTGGCTGTAGGTTATCTGCAGCTGGATGGCATCTGGTTCAGCATCAGCCGCACCTTTGTTTACCTGCCCTTTTTCGTCATCGGAACTCATTTCTCCTTCGGAGCTTTCGTTAAGCTGTATCAGCAATATGTCAAAACCGCTGCCGCTGCCGCTTCACTCCTGTTGCTTATCGTGATGGGCTTAGCGGGACGCGGTCTCCCGATGGGCTGGCTGTTGGGCAGTATGACCTATATGCAGCTCGGTGCCCATGAATGGTATGCGGGGGTGTTCCGGCTCGCTGTGTATGCTTTGCAATTTGCCGCTTCCCTGGCGTTCCTGGGCCTGGTCCCTTACGGGTTAAGCCGCATGACAGATTTGGGACGCCGCACCCTCTACGTCTTCCTGCTTCATGGATTTATTGTCCGGGCAGCTGCCGTTTCCGGCCTGTATGCCTATATCGGAAATGCTTCCGGAGCCGCACTGCTGATTGCAGGCGCAGTATCCTGCACGGTGCTGCTGGCCCAGCCCGCTGTCAAACGTATGCTGAACCCGCTGGTTGAGCCGTCTGTAGACTGGATGATCTCGCTCCAGCGCGCCGCCATCAGACGTTCACTTTAGTAATTATTTACTGAAACCTCTTCCCTTCTTGATATGTAGAAGCCTGTCCCGCCGCGGATAGGCTTTTTGTTTATGAATGCCTGTGGAGGACAGTGTAGCCGTTTCCATTCGTGTGCCGGGAGATGACTGCGACAAACTTCACATTGCCCGGTAGAAAAATGAGGTTTTTTGTGATAGACTCTCTATTAACGTTCGTATCCAATCCGCTTATTTTATAGAAACGGCTCCGCCCTACTTCTGTTCACTGCATGAAGCTGGACCTTGTTCCTTCTATAAACCGCAGACACGCAGCCTCTGGGATTGCAATGCGTTAATGCGGCACTATATTTGTTCTCACCGTTCCAAGAGGTTAGGCTCACAATACTTTTAGGGGGAAATCTCATCATGGCAAACAAGAAAATGCGTTCAGACATGATCAAAAAGGGCTTTGACCGCGCTCCACACCGCAGCCTTCTGCGGGCCGCAGGCGTTAAGGAAGAGGATTTCGGCAAGCCGTTTATCGCAGTCTGCAATTCCTATCTCGACATTGTACCGGGTCATGTGCATCTGCAGGAATTCGGCAAAATCGTTAAGGAAGCTATCCGTGAAGCCGGCGGGGTTCCATTCGAATTCAATACCATCGGCGTAGATGACGGTATTGCCATGGGACATATCGGAATGCGCTATTCGCTCCCAAGCCGCGAGATTATTGCCGATTCTGTGGAAACGATGGTTTCCGCTCACTGGTTCGATGGAATGGTGTGCATTCCCAATTGCGATAAAATCACCCCGGGCATGATGATGGGCGCACTGCGCGTCAACATCCCGACGATCTTCGTCAGCGGCGGACCGATGAAGGCCGGCGTAGACAGCAAAGGCAAGAAGCTCTCCCTGACATCCGTGTTCGAAGGCGTTGGCGCCCATCAGGTCGGCAAGATCAATGACGCTGAACTGCTTGAACTGGAACAATTCGGCTGTCCAACCTGCGGATCATGTTCGGGTATGTTCACAGCCAATTCCATGAACTGTCTGGCTGAAGCTATGGGCCTCGCTCTCCCGGGCAACGGCACCATTCTGGCTGTTGCCGAAGAACGCAGAGATTTCGTCCGCAAATCAGCTACCCAGCTAATGGAACTGATCAAGCTGGATCTGAAACCGCGTGATATCGTAACCCATGAATCGTTGGACAATGCCTTTGCGCTGGATATGGCTATGGGCGGCTCCACCAACACTGTGCTGCATACCCTGGCACTGGCTCAGGAAGCTGAAATCGACTATCCGCTGGAGCGTATCAATGAAGTAGCCAACCGCGTGCCTTACCTGGCCAAGCTGGCTCCGGCATCCGATATCTTCATCGAGGATGTGGACCGGGCAGGCGGCGTCAGCGCTGTGCTGAACGAGCTGCTGAAGAAGCCGGGTGCCATCTTCGGCGACTGCATGACCGTAACCGGCAAGACTCTGGCCGAGAATGTCACGGGTCATGAGATTCAGGATACGTCAGTTATTCATACAATAGACAACCCTTATTCCCCAGTAGGCGGATTGGCTGTACTCTACGGCAACCTGGCTCCGGAAGGCTCCATCATCAAGGTTGGTGCCGTAGATGCTTCCGTTGGCGGCTACCACAAAGGACCTGCCATCTGCTTCGACTCCCAGGAGCAGGCGCTGGAAGGGATCGCGAACGGCAAGGTCAAAGAAGGCCATGTCGTTGTTATCCGGTATGAAGGTCCGAAGGGCGGACCGGGTATGCCGGAAATGCTGGCACCGACTTCGCAGATCGTCGGTATGGGTCTTGGCGCCAAGGTCGGCCTGATCACCGACGGCCGGTTCTCCGGAGCGTCCCGCGGCATCAGTATCGGCCACATCTCGCCGGAAGCGGCTGAGGGCGGACCGATTGCTTTTGTCGAGGATGGTGACATCATCGAACTGGACCTGAAGGGCCGCAAGATCGAGCTGCTGGTTGAAGAAGAAGTGCTGGCTGTCCGCCGCAGCGGCTGGAAAGGCTTCGAACCGAAGGTGAAGACCGGTTACCTGGCCCGCTACTCCAAGCTGGTTACCAATGCAAGCAAAGGCGGCGTGCTGAAGATCTAATCGGCTGCAGCGCAGTGAACTGATACAGCAGAGGAACTGAAGCTGTCACAAGCTGAATATTAAGGGGCTGTCCCGTAAGCAGATATTCTGCCGGCGATGACAGCCCCTTTTATATTCCCAAGGCTTATAACGTCAATAGAGCAGTGATTCTCCAATAACAGGAGAACCGCTGCTCTATATTGTTGTGTTCGTATGCTGCTTGTCAATGGATTTTGGGCAAGGGAAAGCCAACCGGCCCCAAGCGATTCTCTGACTATGTCCCCGCACTGAAACCGCCAGTAATCACAAGCTCCGCTGTCCGGGTGCCGGCAAGGCTTCCTCCCGCCATCACCGTAACCCGGCAGGGAACAGGCGCAAACTTCATTGACGTATTCCATATCCCCAGCTCTTCCACGCCCAGATGGAAGGTTACGGTCTGCTCTTCTCCGGTCTGCAGAGAGATTTTGCTGAAGCCCTTCAGCTCCGCAATCCGGCGGGTGATCCCCGACTCCCGGGCACGGATGTACAGCTGGACTGTCTCCAGCCCTGAGATAGCGCCGGTATTCTTCACATTGATGCTGACAGCGACCCGGCTGCCTGCATCCAGATCAGCTGTTGAGATGGAGTCAGCAGGTAACGAGACACTGCCGTATTCGAAACTTGTGTAGCTAAGCCCGTGTCCGAAGGCATACAGCGGGGCAGACGGCATATCCACATATACCCGGGGACGGCCCGGGTCCTTCTGGTTGTAATACACCGGCAACTGCCCGGAGGAACGCGGCAGAGACACCGGCAGCTTGCCGCTGGGATTCACGTGGCCGAACACAATTTCAGCGATGGCCTGTCCGCCTTCCGCGCCGGGATATGCCGCGCAGAGAAGTGCACCGGCTAGCGGCTCCAGTTCGTCCAGTGCATGCGGACGGCCTTGGATAATGACTGCGACCACCGGTGTGCCGGTGGCAGCCACCGCTTCAGCAAGCTGCAGCTGGATGCCGCCGAGCCGCAGGTCGGCCAGATCCACACCTTCTCCGCAGTCCATTTCGGATGGACTGCCTTCACTGATAATTGCGGCACCGTTGGCCTCAAAGTCGCCGCCGAACTGCCGTGCACTGCTGCCTCCCAGCACCAATACAGCAACATCCGCACGCTGTGCCAGCTCCACCGCTTCGCTCAGGCCGGCTGTGGAAGATTCGCGGATGCCGCAGCCCAGGGCATGTACAACCTCAACCCCGGGCGGGGCACATTGCCTGATGCCCTGCAGTACCGTCGTACCGCTTCCTTCCCGTTGTATGCTGGTATAATCGCCGAGCTGATTGTAGAGCCGGTCCGCGTTCGGACCGATAACCGCAATCCGCCGTAGCTTGCCGGCGAGCGGAAGCAAAGCGTCTTCGTTCTTCAGCAGAACGGCCGATTCCCGCGCCACCTGCAGGTTCAGCCTGCGGGTATCCGCATGACCCACCACGGAAAGCGCCAGCTGCTCATCCGTATATGGACGTTCAAACAAGCCGAGCCGAAATTTCAGCGCCAGCACACGGGATACTGCGCGGTCAATATCAGCCTCGCGGACAAGACCCATATTCACCGCCTCCTCAAGCGTGCTGAACGCTTTGTCCCACAGGCTCAGGTCAACGCCGGCGGATAAGGCCAGCGCCGCTGCGCCTTCATAACTGCCGGTCAGCGCAATCAGACGGTCAACAGCCTGACCGTCAGCCATAACGATCCCGCCGAAATCCCATTCCCCGCGTAGAATACCGCTCAGCAGCGCCTCATTCGCATGGCAGGGAATGCCGTCGATTTCATTGTAGGCTGCCATGAATCCGGCCGCACCTGCCGCTGCACCTGCCTGCGCGGCCGGGAGATGAATCTCGCGAAGCTCACGTTCACCGATTGCTGCCGGCCCGGCATTCCTCCCGCCCTGCGCTGCTCCCTGAGCGCACAGATGCTTAAGAATCACTGCAACCTTGTCTGGTGAATCCAGCTCTTCCGGCGTTGTTCCCTGCATCCCGCGCACAGCCGATGCCGTGAAGGCAGCCGCCAGGAACGGGTCCTCGCTGTAGCATTCCTCGGAACGGCCCCAGCGCGGATCTTGCAGAATATCCAGGGCGGACAGCAGCCCGAGGTGAGCCCCCCGGCTGCGCAGCTCCAGCGCTACACGGCTGTAAGTCTGTTCCATCAGTTGTGGATTCCAGGTTGCTCCGGCAGCCAGATTCACGGGCAGCAGTGTTCCGTCCAGTGCCTGATGCCCATGCGGGCATTCCTCACTAAGCAGCACAGGAATGCCCAGCCGGGTATGCTCCAGCACGTAGCGCTGCACCTTGTTCGCAGCAGCAGCGCTGGCGGCGGCTGTAATCCCGTTGCTGTAATCCACCCCTGACCACGGGTCACTGCGGAATAATCCATACAATGCCCCCATGCCTGCTCCTTCAGCCACTTCCCGGCGGAAGGCCTCGGTAAGCACAAGCTCCCCGTTCTCCCAGGCATAAGCATCCCAGCCATACATCCGCTGGTTCAATTGGCCCGTCTTTTCACGCAGTGTCATGCGGGACAGAAGATCCCGAACCCGCTCCTCCACACTATAGGAAGGTTGCTTATATATTTCCATCATCTTGCTCCTCCCGCTTGCCAAAGGTTATCTAACTGACTTGTCCGGCTTAACCTTACAAGTCCTTGCTCGCCCTCAAGCCCCGATATTCCTTGGGGGTCATGCCCGTATAGGACTTGAACACAGTTACGAAATATTTGTATTCCTTGTAGCCCACCTTGTCGGCAATTTCGAAGATCTTATCATGTGTAGCCGCAAGCAGTGCCTTAGCCTGCTCGATCCGCAGCTCGTTCATATATTCCGTGAACCCCTTGCCCGTGCTCTGCTTGAAAATATAGCTGAAATAACTGGGCGTAATCTTCAGCCAGGCCGCGACCTCGGATGCCTTCAGATCCGTACGGTATTGCGCTTCAATGTAACGCTTGGCCTTCTCAACGATCCAGTAGGAGCGGTCTGTGCCATTCTGTTCAATCAGCTCCAGCAGATCGCCCATGTCCTTCTGGATCAGCTCCTGCAGAGCATCGTAAGAATTAAACAGGTAGAGGTCCGGTGACTGGCGGCCGTAATCCATACCGGTAATTCCGCTCTTGCGCAGCCGTTGGCGCAGCAGAGCGAACAGCTCCTCATACACAGTCACGATCTCATGCAGCAAATACGATTCACGCTTGAAAAAACTCAGCATTTCCGATACCAGCTCCCCGGTCTCACTGGCATCCTGCTTGAATAGAGCCGCTACCAGATTCTGCACCGTACCTGCAATATCCAGTGCCGCAGGCTCCCTTGTACCGCTCCACTGCCGGACAATATCTTCCTCAATCACAGCAGAGTTATCCAGTACAGCATAGCGCAGCAGCCCCACAGCTTCCGCACATCGGTCCGCCGTCTCTGCGGCATCGTCATAAGTCTGCGATGCTCCGCAATTCAGCTCCGCCCCGGGGATAAGCCCGGGAACGAAGCCCTCCAGCCATTCACGCCATTCCTGCGGCTCCAGCCGGTGGTCTGCCGCCGCCAATGTAATCAGCAGATTCTCATGATCGAAGATAGAGACAAGCTTCAGGCCTGGTAACGCCAGCTGCCCCTGAAGGCAGCCTATCCACTGCTCCTGCAGCTGCTCATACTCCTCTTGCCCAAGCTCCGAATAACGCCCGTAGAAGCAGCTCAGCTGCGTGGCAAGAATTCTGAACTGCTCTCCCTGAAGTGAAGAGGGAGCAGCCTTGCGGTAAGCCATCCCTTGCCGGGCCATATTGGTCAGCCAGAGCTTCACTTCATCCCTGCCGCCCTCCTGCTTCTGCTGCCGGATATCTTCTGCCAGCTTGCCCACTACTCCGGTAAGCTCGTCTATATTAACCGGCTTCAGCAAATAGTCGTTCACCCCGAGCCGGATCGCCTGGCGTGCATAATCGAAATCTTCATAGCCGCTGATAATTATCATGCGGACCTCAGGATAACGCCGCCCCACTTGCTCGGCAAGCTGGAGACCATCCATACCGTCCATCCGGATGTCCGAAAGCACGAAATCCACCTCATGCTCCCCCATAATCTGCAGCGCTTCCTCGCCGTCGTAAGCTTCGCCGATGACCTCTATCCCCAGCGCAGCCCAGTCGATGGTCAGGCGAAGTCCTTTGCAAATGACCGGTTCGTCATCAACAATCAGCATTTTAAGCCCTTTGGTGTCAGTTCGTCCGTTATTGCTCATGATCTTCTGCCCCCTCGCTTCCGGCCTGCCGCAACGGGAGCGAGACACGGATTCGTGTGCCTTCACCCGACGTATGGATAATCCGCAGCCCGTAATCCTGTCCGAAAAAAATAGACAGCCGTTCATGAATATTGCGCAGCGCCCCTTCGTGGCCGCTTACGCGCATGGAAGGCTTGTGATCCAGGGTAGCTGCGATTTCCCGCATTCGCTCCGGAGTCATGCCTATCCCATTGTCGGTCACATCAATTCGTATTTCATCTTCAGCCGTATAAGCCTTTACATCAATCGTGTGAACAGGCTTGCTTCTATCCATAGCGTGCTTGACCGCGTTCTCCACCAGCGGCTGGAGGGTCGCCTTCAGAGTAACTGCCTCTTCAATGCCCGGCTCCAGGTGCAGCGAATAGGACAGCTTATCCCCCAGACGGTACTGCTGTAAATACAAATAAGCCTGTACAAATTCCATTTCCTTGCCCAACGTCGTATGATAGCTTCCGTTATTGACGCTGGCGCGAAAGAATCTGGACAGCATTTCGATCAGTTGACTGGATTGCTCCGCCTGCTCCAAGCGGGCCGTCCAGCGGATCATATCCAGGGTATTGTACAGAAAATGAGGGTCCATCTGATTCTGCATCAGCCTTAGCTCCGCTTCCCTTTCGCGGAGCTCCAGCTTGTATTTATGATCAATAAGCTGCTGGATGGTCATGACCATCTCATTAAACTTGCTGCCCAGTTCTGCAATCTCATCCTGAGAGCTGACGGGCACCCTCGCGCTGAAGTCACCGCCGGCCACACGCCCAGTCTCGATCTTCAGCCGCAGAATCGGACGGATAATCGTATAGTGGAATCCAAGAAGTGCAGTGAGCGCCAGCACCAGAATAGCAATCAGGATAATGGACATCACGATCTTGACGCTGCGGAATTCCTCCGCCATCTTCTCTTCGGAGATCATAACGACCACTTTCCAGTCGGAATTTTCAATTTGGTTATACATTGTCAGATACCGCTGGCCCCCGATTTCAGCGGTGGCCAGCTTGCTGCTGCCAGCCGTGAGCCTTTGCATCAGGCCCTGGTCCGGCACATAACCGTCCGGCAGACGGTTGACGGATTCCAGGATCAGATCACCTGCTCCGCCCATTACGAACACGCTGCCGTAACCAGCTGCCAGCACGCCTTTTTCAAGCTGAGCGGCGATATCCGCTTCATCGAGCCGGATGGTCAGCATACCGAGCGGCTTCGTAATCTCACTGAAGGAATTCAGGACCCGGATCATGGAGAGCACCCGGACCTGCCCATTCCATGAACTGTTCAGCGGATAGCCCTCAGTCCAGAGAATCCCGCCTTTTCGGGCCACCGCCTCACGCTCCCACTTGTCTTCATCCCCACTGAACGGCTCGCCCATCTCGATGGTATTACCGTTGTAGCCGGAAATCTCAATGGATCGGATATAACTTCTCGACATTAATTGGAAGGTCAGGAAATCCTCAATATTGCGTTTATATACAGACCTTTGTTCAGCCTCAAGCGGCGGATAGCTGCGGAGAAAGTTCCGCATGTCGGGACTCAGGATGAAGTAGTCGGCGATATCCTCCACCATTTTGGTCTGTTCGCCAAGCTGGCTGGTCACATTATCAAGGTTGCGGCGGGTAGCACTGACGAACTGCTCGCGGAGTACCTTGTTGTACTTATATTGAACAATGACCCCGACCCCGATGGTCGGCAGAAAGACAAATAGCAGAAATATCACCATAGCCTTGCGCTTCAAGCCGAAATTACCGGCCTTTCTCCAGCGTGTTTGCATCCTCAGACTCCTTTTTTCCTCCACCGCCGCTGCTTCCAGGACCTGCTGCACCCATCACTGCGGACCCGGATTTAGCCTTTGACAGCTCCAGCGGTCATCCCGGTAACCAGCTGCTTCTGCAGCAGCAGATAGAAGATCAATATTGGGACGAGTGCAATCGTCAGCGCCGACATCTGCAGCGTATAGCTCGCCGTCTCCACACCGACGAAGTTCGCCAGCCCCAGCGGAAGCGTCTTAAGCGAATTGGAAGTGATCAGTACAAGCGCGAATAAGTATTCATTCCAGTTGTAAATAAAGTTGAGAATCACGACGGTAGCCATAGCCGGGCGGGTGATTGGCAGAATAATAGACCAGAAAATGCGGAATACACCCGCTCCGTCCATAATCCCCGACTCTTCCAGATCCTTGGGAAAGCCCCGCATAAAGCCCTCCAGAATGAACACCGTAAGTGACAGGTGAAACGCCGTATACGGCAAAATTAGCGAGAAATACGTATCTATCAGGCTCAGTTTCTGCATAATCAGGAAGATCGGGATCAATGTGGCGTGAATCGGCACCAGCATCCCCAACAGGAACAACGCATACGTGAAGCCCCTGAGCTTGAAGGTGAACCGGGCAAGGAAATAGGCGGCAAGCGAACCCAGCAGCACGGTCACAATCAGCGATACGAACGTAATCAGCAGACTGTTCAAGAAGTAAATGTTCATATTCGCAATTTCCCAAGCCTTAGTGTAGTTGGAGAAATGCAGTGTGGTCGGGAAGGAGAACGGGTTCGCCGCATATTCCTGCTCTTCCTTAAACGAATTAACGATCATCCAGAAAATCGGAATTATATTCATAATAGCGAACAGACTCAAAAATGTGTAGGCCATGACTTTGAATAACGGTGTTTTTTTATCCATAACTTCTCTCCTCCTTTCTGTAGATCTTCATCAGGCGTCCTTCTCCCGGCCAATCCGGTTAACGATAGAAATCACAACAAGACTGAACAGCAGAATCAGAATCGATACTGCGCTGCCATAGCCGTAACGCAAATTCATAAATGCGCTGTTGTACATATAGAGCGTCATGACTTCTGTCTGATGTGCCGGCCCGCCGCCGGTCAGTACCTGAATCAAATCAAATACGCGGAAAGAGTTACTGATGCTGTATACGACCGCTACCATAATTGTGCTGCGGAGCATCGGAATCGTGATATGCAGTGTCCGGCGGAATCCTGTGGCACCATCCAGCTCGGCAGCTTCATTAACTTCATCCGGGATATTCTGCAGAGCAGCAAGGAAAATAACCATGTACAGCCCGCAGTTCTGCCAAATGTAGGCCACACTGATGGACAACATAGACCACTTCATGTCCCCCAGCCAGTTCTGCTGCCAGCTCTCCAGTCCGAAGAAGGCCAGCATGCTGTTCAGCATCCCGTATTCCGTGTTATAAATCATGCCCCAGATTAAGGAAACCATGACGGACGAGATGACAACAGGCATGAACCCTACGGTACGGAAGAAGCCAGAGCCCTTAAGTCCCTTGTTCAGCAGCATCGCCATGATCAGCCCCAGCGGAATTTGACCGACCAGCCCCGTCAGCATAATGACAATGTTATTCTGTACAGACAGCCAGAACGTATCATCAGTAAGAATACGGGAGTAGTTGTCCAAGCCGACAAACGTCATCTTGCCGATCCCGTTCCAGTCCATCACCGAGTAGTAGAGCGAAATGCCGATCGGTATGATCGCAATTCCAAGATAGATGACCAGCGCCGGGAATAATCCGATAAAGATCGCCAGTTTATTTTGCTTAAGCGTATGCACAGGGCATCCCCCTTCCAGTTGAATCCTCTTCTGCTTATGAAATGGAGAAACGGCTTCGCCTGATGATGCAAACGGCGGTTTCCGTTTCTCCCTGTTAGTCCTAGTTCATTTGGTCAAAAGCTGCCTGTGCATCCTTGGCGACCTCTTCCGGTGTGCCGCGGCCTATAGTGAGCGCCTGTATGCCGTTCTGCACAACGTCAACCACTTGTGTCGGAATGATGCTGTCGAATACAGGAGCCGTGCCTTTGCTGGTCAGCTCAAGCATTTCTTTCAGATAAGGGCTGGCATCCTCAGGAATTTCTACGGTGGCCGGAACTACAACCCCGTTGCGGATCAACTCCTTGTACAGGTCCTCACTGACAAAATACTTCATGAATTCCTCAGCCGCCGCTTTGGTTTTCTCATTCAGTCCGCTCTTAATGGCGATGCCGTACTGCACCACACCCGCACTCTTCACCGGATCACCTTTGCCGCCTTCCACACTCGGGAACAGGGCAATGCCGAACTTGTCGCCTTCGTCATTATTGATCCGGATTCTCGCATCTACCGTTGAGGAAGAGATATGCATAGCTGCTTTGCCCTGGATGAAATAATCCTGGCCTTGTACGGAATCCATGTTGTTGGCATCGGTATTGAAGGCCTTCAGCTTGGTCAGCTCATCAATGACCGCAATCGCTTTGACGAACTCGGGGTCAGTGAATTTCGCTTCCTTATTTACCACCTTTGTAAGGAAGTCACTGCCGGTAAAACGGTCTCCGAGAATGGACAGATAGGAGGACTGTAGCGGCCATTGCTCCTTGTTGCCCAGCGAGATTGGCGTAATCCCCGCCGCTTTCAGCTTGGTGACTGCGTCGATGAACTTATCGTACGTATCAGGAAACTCTGTGTAGCCTACTTGGGCGAACATCTCTTTGTTGTAATAAATGATGTCTACGAAGGTTTGTTTGGTCGGAACGGCATACTGCTGACCGCCTATATTGAACCCGGCCAGGGCGCTCTCCGGCAGAATTGACTTCCAGTTATCCATCAGACCATCAATCGGCTCCACCAGGCTGCCTTCCACCAGCGGCTCGAGATCGGCTCCAGGCCATACGACATTGATGTCCGCCAGATTGTTGGCGGCTGCAAGCGTCCGCAGCTTAGTTTTATATTGTGCAGAAGGCACTCCGTCCTGCTTGATCACAATATTCGGATGCTCCGCCTCAAATTTGGCGATCCGCGCCTTGTATACCTCATTGTCCACATTGGGCGAGGTCCAGGGATGCATCATATTCAGGGTGATGGTCTCTTCGCTATTCCCGCTCCCGCTTGCATTACCCGCGTTGTTGCTGTTGCCGCATGCTGCTGTGAACAAAGCCAGCGCGCCCGCCATCCCAAGCAAAGCTACTTTTTTGGTCTGTTTCATTGTCACCCTAATCAACCCTCTTTCTACTATTATTAGTATCTGCTATTCCCGCACCTCAGATTCCCTCTTGCAGGGACTACCTGAGCTGTTACGTTAATTATAAAAGCTATTAGCTGCGGTCTATATCCCACAAATGTTAGATTATATCCGATATTCTACAGCGGATTTGCAATAAATATGAAAAAAACACTAAAAACCATGAAATAAAGTCATATTATATTACATAAGACGTTATATAAATACCTCTTTTTCCGGGGGACTTGCGGGTAAACGCTTCCAATATTAACAGGATAGGAACCGCCTGAAAATATCCAAGCGGTTAGCGAACATCCTTCTACAATACCGTCTGCCCCAGCAGATGCTCCAGCATATCGGAGAGCGGAACAGTTGCCAGTGCGATGGCTGTATCGGTTACGCCGTAGTAGATATGCAGAATTCCGTCATCGAGTACACAGCCGGTCGGAAAAATAACATTGGGAATCTGATAGCCGAATTTCTCATAATACGTCTCGGGCTCCATGATGAATTCTTTCGTTCTGGCGATCACCTTGGACGGATCTTCCAGATCGAGCAGCATCGCGCCCAGGCGGTACACTGTATCGTCATCTACACCGTGGTACAGCAGCAGCCAACCATGCTCCGTACGAATGGGCGGAGTGGAGGCACCGATCTTTTTGTTCTCCCAGCTGTTTTCCGCTTTGGCCAGCAGCTTCGGGGCTTCCCAGTTTTTCAGATCCTCCGAGTAAGAGATCCAGATTGCTGCCTGCTCTGTTCCGTAAGTTTCACCGATGTACTCCTCCGGTCTGCGCAGCAGCGCGTATTTGCCGCCTATTTTCTCCGGGAACAGCATGTTGTTGCGGTCGTTAATCTCAAGCGGGGTTGTAGTACTTACATACTCCCAGTCCGTCAGATTGCGGGAGGACATCAGAATGGAGCGCGTCAGCCAGTGTCCTTCCTCTTCTCCCCAGCCATCGGGATATTCAGGTATGGAGCGCTCTGGAATGCCGGTTCCGGTCGGATAATAATTCATTGCACAGGGGCGGAGCGCAAAGCTCATGTAGAACAGATCCCCAATTTTCACTATTCTCGGGTCCTGTACACTGCCGTACGGAAAGCCGAGCATATCGGGTGTAACCACCGGCTCGTCCTTCACATGAGTGAAATGGACACCATCCTCGCTTTCCAGCAGACCCAGAACATTTTTGCACGGCGTCAGGGAGCCTGCGGTCCGTTCAATCATATAGAATTTCCCGTTATCCTTGATCACTGCCGGATTAAATACCGTCGCCAGCCGCCAGTCATATTTGCCCGGAACCACGATTGGATTCTCCGGATGTCTGTTGATTTTCATTGCTCTGCCTCCTCAGGGTTAACCTGTACTTGAATTGAATTATCCCCATTATAGCCCGCCCCCGGGCGTCAAAATATCCCGCGCAGTATAGAAATCATCCGAATAATAGCGCTAATATGCCCGGTTAAGGGAGAAGACTCAGCGCTGAACATCGCCGCCCGGATTCATCAGCATCCGGAAGACATCCTGCTCGGAGGACATCGGCGAGTCTCCCGCTACAGTATGCGCCAGCACTCCGGCAGCGGCAGCGAATGAAACGGTATGCTGCGGATCAAAGCCCTCCAGCTCACCGTGAATAATACCGCTGGCATAAGCATCTCCCGCTCCGACCCTGTCCAGGACTGTAAATGTCAGATTATCTGAGAACGAGAAGCAGCCTGCCTTGAAGATATACCCGCGCAGGGAGTGACGGTTGTCCTCATGAATGGTCCGCTGCGTTCCGGCAACTGTACAGAGACTGTAACGGGCAGCCACTTCAGGAATCAGCTCCCGCAGCTGTGCCTCCCGTTCGCCTTTTACCGCATCCATGCCCAGGATGAACATGGCATCCTGCTCGTTCATGAGCACAATGTCAGCCAGATGAAGCATCTCTTCATAGTGCGGCTTCGCCAGCTCATAGCCGCCTTCCCTCCAGAGGGACGGGCGGTAATTGCAGTCAAAAACCACGAGGCCTCCCTTGAGCTTGACCGCTTCGGCGTAGCTTTTCATCGCCGTTCTGACACCGTCATTCATCGCCAGCGTAATGCCGCAGAAATGGACAGCATCCGCTTTGCCAGCAAGCCCGGCAAAGGAATACGTATTCTGCGGAGCTGTATTGAAGCTGCTCCCGGCCCGGTCCGTGTAGGTCACTCTGCCGGGCCGGGCCCCGAACCCGTTCTCCAGGAAATACATTCCGATATACTGCCCGCCGCGCTCAATATAGCCGGAATGAATGCCCAGCTTGCGCAGGCTGGCGATTGCGGCATCGCCCAGCGGCCCCTCGGGCAGCCTGGTAACCAGACTGCCCTGATGCCCGTACCGGGTCAGAGCGGATAACACATTCACACCACTCCCAGAGAATGAATAGTTCAGATTGCTGGCTTGTGACAGCAGCTCATATCCGGGTACCTGCAACCGCATCATCACTTCGCCGAAAGCGGCGATCTGTTTAGACATAGCTGTCCGCCAGCCTGGTCATCATCCGGTATAGCTTCTGCACATCGGCAGGCCGCGTAAGCCCGGTACCCTGGTCAATAATGGAGGTATAGACATGGGGAATGACCTGCGGGACGCCAGCACTAAGCGCAATAGACAATATAGCCTCAAAGTTGGATAGGTCAATGCCGCCTGTCGGCTCCAGCGCAAAGCTCTCCTCGGCACAGGCTTCAGCCACCGCACGCAGCTCTGCTTCCCTGCTCAGACCCTGCATGGGGAAATATTTCAGTGCATTGCCGCCCATATCCCGTACTAGGGCGATTGCTGCCTTCACAGGAATAACCGCCTGCTCCGTCTGAGCGGCGCTAACCGGTCCAGTGGAGATATTAACATAGCCGGGCTGCCCTGCCGGAGAGACCAGACTGTTGATCCAGCTGTTCTTCCCGCCCAGACTTGCACGGGTGATGCCTACGGCAGGAAATACCTGATTGATGTGGCTTCCGCCATAGTACCTGGCGATTTCCGCCACCACTGCAGCTTGACGGTTATCCCCGGCTCCCAGTCCGATGGATACTGCACCGTCAATTTCCCGGTCATAGGCTTCCATTGCTGTTACCGCTTCCTGGACAGTGGCATAATCCTTCGAGAGTACGCCAACCAGTACATGCCCCTCGGACGCCTCGAACACCTCTTTGGCGTTCCCGATATCCCGGGCCAGCACATTCAAGGCGACCCGTCCCTTGTAGAACCGTTCTGCAATCTTAGACATCTGCTTCTCCTCCAGTCAATTGGCGAATTCTCGCCGCAATGATGTGAATGTCATCGCCCGTGAGCGGACGCGGATCAATATCGAAATAACCCTGCCGGACGCCGTAGTCCCGGGTATAAATGGCGATATCCCCCTGCTGCAGCCCTTCGGACAGCTCCTGTGCGGAAATTCCGGCCAAAGCCCGGTCCACCTGGACTCTCCCCCGGAAGATCGCCCGTCCAGCTTCATCCTGGACAACAGACACCTGTATGCCGGGAAGCCCATTCAGGGTCAGCAACGTCTGCAAGGCTGCTTTTTCCTGCCTGCTGTTATCCTGTTTAACCGCATACTCATCCAGCGCCTGCAGCAGCCCGAACGTCGTTTCTTTGCCGACCTTCATACTCCGTCCGATGCCGTGGAGCTGTACCTTCAGCCATTCGATATAGGTCCGCTTGCCCGCGACAATGCCGGAGGTCGGTCCTTCAATAGCTTTAGAACCGCTATAAATAACCAGATCGGACACCTGCACATATTTCTGCAGATCCTCTTCTGCTGCGGCATCCACAATCAACGGAAGGCCTGCCGCCTGGGCGACCTCCCAGGCCTCTTCGACAGAAATCATATTCTTCTGCACCGCATGATGGGATTTCACATACAAAATGGCAGCCGTCCGCTCCGACACAGCGTCCCTGAGATGCTCTGCCCGGCCTTCATTGGCATAACCGGCTTCCAGGACTGCCCCGCCGCCGAGGTAGATCATAGTTTCAACAGGCGCACCATATTGCACGTTATGCCCCTTCAGCATAATAATCTCATTCCGGTACAGCTTATCCTGATGCAGGCGAAGGCTTGCACGCGGTTCGCCGCGTGTTACCACCGCTGCTACCGCAAGTGCAATTCCGCTGGAAGCCGAATTGACAATCACCGCAGCCTCCGAACCGATATGCCGTGCTGCATAGTCTCCAGCCTTATCTACCAGCTCGGCAATCTCCACATACCGCTGTCCTCCCTGCTTCATCGCATCCATCACCGTATCCGTAGGGGCTGATACCCCCAGGATACTCATGCGGCCGCTGGCATTAATCACCCGCTTCAGGCCGTATTTCGCATTCAATGAATCTGCCATCAACGAACACTCCCATCGCTTCAATAATTTGCCGGCCTACCCGCCGCGTGCCTTCTGAATCCACCAACTCGACCAGCTGGTCCTTCACTCGGAATAACGTCAGATTAGCCTCGCCTCCGGTGCGGATTTCACCCAGCTCAGGTCTGCCAAGCCAGTCTGCAACCTGTGTTGTCACCCGTTCCACTGTTTCCTCAAGAGAATAGCCGAGTGCAAGAAATTTAGTCAGCACATGGGCCAGACTGAAGACCGGGCCGTGCATCCGGTTGCCCCGGTAGATGTCGCTGCTGATCGTATCCGGATGGACACCGCTGCGCCTCGCGGCTTCCGCCACATCAAAGGAAAAGCTGGCTGTTCCGTGTCCGACATCCAAATGGACTCCGCGTAAGACCGCTTCCTTCAAGACTTCAAGCGGCTGGCCCGCACCGTCAAACAGATTATTGCTTTTGCCGTTCAAATAATGGGTGATGATATCCCGCCTGCGCAAAAGCGGAATCACCTCACGGATATCCGGAGGACCCGAGCCGATATGTACCATCAGCGGCAGGCCCGTCTCTTCCGAGAGCTGAACCGCCGCATGCAGCGGCTCAAGTCCGTTCTCCTTCACCACACTCCGGCTGATCCTCGCCTTCAGTCCTACGATAAATCCCGGGTGCTTCGAGACAGCCAGCAGTAGCCTTGCCCGGTTAATCCATTCCATATCGGCCAGCTCATCAATCCGCTGCAGCCCGATATGTGATATGTTGAGGAAAGCCAGCAGCCTGGTAGCCGCTCTCCGCCCCGCTTCTGCAAGCTCAGCGATCCGGTCAGCCCCGCAGCTTCCGGCATCCACAATAGTGGTCACGCCTTGCTTCACGCCTATCTCATCTATCTCGTCCCCGTACGGGTCAAAAGCGGGAAAAGCATGAACATGCATATCAATCCAGCCGCTGGAGACATAGGCTCCCGCCGTCTCCCATACCCGGCCGCCGGCCGCATCTGCGGTACCTGCGGGTACAATCTCTGCGATCCTTCCATTCTCCACCACCAAATCCACTTCTTCACCGTTCATCCGCCTTACCCGGCGGAGCAGCAACCGCTCTGTCATCATCCTCATCTCCCTTCAGTTCAACTGTTGATGCCGCCCACTGTATGAATTAATCATAGCCCGGCCCCGCAGAAAGAAATATCCCATAAAATTGCGATTATATCGTGAGAATTCAGATCATTCTCCAGTGCATGGATACCAGAAGTATTTCCTATTTCTGCCGCAACGCAAAATAACCCCACAAAGTGGGGCTTAGCATCTATGATTACTCAGGTACTTTGCTCGGACCCCCATAGCCTAATTTTCATCAAAAAAAAAGCCTTCAAAACCCGCAGGTTATGGAAGCTTATCTTATAATTAGTATTATAATTAGTATTATAATTATTATTATGGCTATTTCATTTAATTCCTTATGCGCTTCAATGAACCACCGTTGCTCCGGGCAGTTCAAGCTCAGCTTCAAGGGAGTGCTCCTCTTCCCGCACCCGTTCCCGCTGCTTCACCGGCTTCTGCGGCCGCTGCTGGTTCATCTGGCCAGACAGCTGCGACACGGGCATCAGCATCATTTTGGGTACCAGCAGCTCACTGCGGACTTTAAGTCTCGCTCCGCCTGACGGATGAATGACGCTGAGCAGAATACTGAGATAGAATTTGGTGGAGCTTGCGAACAGGCCGTTTGGCAGATCCAGAACCATGAATCCGAATTTCTCCGGCCCGCGGTTCAGCAAGCTCACACCGTAGAGCGCCTTGGCTTCCGCCAGTTCCACATCACCGGCAATCCGCTCCGCAAGCACTGGGAGATCCTTCTCCATGCGGCGGATCATGCGGATGGCCAGCTGTGCCGAGGAACGCGAATGAACGCCCAGCTCGAACAGCTGCCTGTTGTCGATATGCAGCTCTATCACCTTATCACCTTTGCTTAAGGTCTCGCCGTTATCCATGTGCACGGGATTCCCCTGATACTTACGCAGCCGGTAATGCAGGAACGGATCTGCCGGAGAGATCGTCTTGATCTGGAACAATAGCTGGAATACCTGTTCCCAGGCCAGCCATAAGCCGACAACCAGCCGTTTGCCGAAAGACAGCCTTGTAATAGGGGAGTCCTGTACCGCCTTGATCATCTCGTCAATCCGGATACTTCGCAGCCCCCGTCGATCCGCTTCTTGAAGCATCCGCTCCAGAGCAATAAGCATATGCTCTGGTGCATGCGGATCGGCACCGAGCGTAGTACCACAGTCATGAAGCAGCAGGACCTCACCGGGACCCAGCTTAGAGATCAGCTTGTCGGTCAGCCGTTCCGCCCCCAGCTTCTCCTTCCAGTCGCCGAACATGGCCGACCAGAGTACAATCTGCACCTGCCGCCGCTTCGAGAAGTCAAACAGGTTCACAATCCCCCACGGCGGACGGTAATACGTGCTGCGCTCGCCGGTTATTTTGAAGATAATATCATCGGTCCGCTGAATTTGCTTCCTCACCGTTGCCGGACGCATCAGCCAGTTCGTCTTGTGCACATAATTGTGAATCCCGATAAGATGCCCTTCATCATGCATACGCTTAATAATCTCCGGATGTGCTTCAGCATGTGCACCGACCACGAAGAAAGTCGCCTTAGCCCCATAACGCTTAAGCAAATCCAGCAATAATGGTGTATAGTGCGGGTCAGGTCCATCATCAAAGGTCAGGCCGTAATCCGTGCGCCCGATTCCCTTTCGAAAGACACGATAACCAAATATCCGGCTGATCATTCCAGGAATGAAAGCATAAAAGGTAGAGATATAAAATAGCCAGAGCAGCAAAGTCTGCATGTAAATTCCCCGCTTTTCCAGAGTTGACTTTGGCTCGTCTTACGTGTGATACGGCCAAGTAGAGTAAGTAGAAGCGTCTGCTGTCCTGCAAGAGGACAATACCGTTGTGGCGACAAGTAGTGCATTCAAAAAACATTACCCCCTATTTTAACACAGCTGCCAAAGAAATAGACGCTTTTTTAATAAAATCGTGTACAATGAATTGAAGTGATTATTGTAAATTTATCTAGAAAAGGAGTCGTTTATCTCTATGCTGCCGCTGTACAAAAAATATTGGCGCACTTTTTTCGACATCGGATTGGTTATCCTGACGCTGTATCTCGTGATGCTGGGATTCAGTAAGCTGTATCAGCTGGCCGCTCCTGTGTTCCTGTCCTTTTTTGTCTTCCTGCTGATTGAGCCGCTGGCCCGGTTCCTGAACCGCAAGGGAATGGCTAAGCCTTTTGCCTCCGCTATCTCCGTGGTCCTCTTCCTAGTGATCCTGCTTGGCGCCTTATTTGCTGCCGGACTGTTAATTACGACCCAGGTCATTCAATTCCAGGATAATCTGCCCAGATATACATACATAGTCCAGCAGCATTTTACTGAGGCTACCACCTATCTCCAGCAAAAAATCGATGCGCTCCCGCCCGATCTCACAGATAAGCTGAACGGTTATTTCACCGATGCTACCAATGTCCTCTCGACGTGGATGGTCACCTTCTTTAAATATATGATCGGTGTGCTTGGCTCCTTCTCTTCCTTTATGGCTAATTTCGGCATTGCGATTATTCTGGCCTTTTTTCTCAGTATGGAGATTAAGGACTGGCGCCGGATTGCCCATGACAAGCTGCCCAAGACCTTTAAGACGGCTTACGCTTTCCTGCAGGGGAATGTGTTCAAGGCTATCGGTTCTTATCTAAAAGCCCAGCTGATTCTGATCAGCATTACCTTCGTGATCGTTCTCGCCGGACTGCTGATCCTGCAGACTGGAAATGTTCTTACTCTAGCTCTGATCTGCGCCTTGTTCGACCTGCTGCCACTACTTGGAGTACCGGCGATTCTGATCCCCTGGATCATTTATTTATTCATTGTCGGCAATACCTCACTGGCCATTGGTCTGATCATTCTGCTGGCAGTGGTGATGGTGATCAGACAGCTGCTGGAGCCCAAAATCACCGGAAATTCGATTGGCGTCTCCTCGGCGTTCCTGATGCTATCCTTCGTCATTCTGTCTTCCTCTGTATTTGGTATCGCTGGCCTTATTCTGTCGCCGATCCTGCTGATCCTGCTCAAGGAGCTGATTCAGCAGGGGTATCTGCAGCGCTGGATCTATCTGCCGCAGGAGGAATTCATCGTGTCTCCGTTCGCCGCTTCTGAACCCTCCACAGCAGGCGGCCCCGTATCGGGTAATACGGCAGGTACAGCTTCGGCAGGTACAGCAGGCACCGACGATACTCAGGCCCCCGTTGACCCGGACAGCAGCTCAAATACTTGACCGAATAATTTGGCAGCTGCCTGCGGACTGCTTGGAGCCACGTTCTCGACAGCAACGGATACAGCATATCTCGGATGGTCTACCGGGCCATAGCCGATGAACCATTGATTATTGCGGGCCACGCCTTTGACCAGAGTCTGCGCTGTGCCTGATTTGCCGGCGACCGGCCATTCAAGGCCCTGCAGCGTCTTGCCTGTTCCTTCTGTCACCACTTTACGCATCATGGACAGCAGCACGCGGGCGGTTGCCCCCGATATTCTGCCCTGCGGGGCAGGGGCCAGATGTCCCGGAAGCTCCTTCAGCGTCTGGCCGTTGGCAAAAGCCACCCGCTGCAGAATACGCGGCGCTCTAACCTCCCCGCCATGCAGCAGCGTGACTACGAGGTTCGCCGCCTGCAGAGGCGTAATCCGCACATCGCGCTGGCCGATCGCGGTCTGCACCCTGGCCCCGCCGTCATCCGGCAGCAGCGTGGTGAAGATCGTCCCCGTCTGCTCCCCGGAGAGCGGCCGGAGCAGTGGAAGGCCCAGCGTATTCTCCGCCTGCCAGCCGATGTCCCGGCCAAGGCCAAGTCCCAGAGCAGCAGCATTAAGTTGTGCTCCACTAAGCCGCTCGGCAAGCGTGGCGAACACGGTATTACAGGACACGGCGAACCCTTGCGCCATCGTAAGGGCGCCGTGTCCTTTGCCGTTCAGGCAGGTTAATCCGTATTTACCGTATTCCCCTTTACAATAGAACGGTTCCTCCGGTGAAGTTAATCCGGCCTCCAGGGCAGCAGCGGCAGTGACTATCTTGAAGATGGACCCGGGTACCGCTGCCTGCAGCGCCCGGTTGTTCCACTCCCCTCCTTGCGGTGAGATCTGCTCCGGGTTGTAGAACGGCAAGGATACCATCGCGGCAATATCGCCGTTCTGGCTATCCAGGACTACAACTGCCCCCTCCTTTACGTCCGCTTCTGCGGCCAGCTGCTCAATACTCTCCTGTAGTTTCTTATCAATCGTGGTATATAAAGACAGCGGGTAATAAGGATTCCCCGGTGCTTTGACTATAATCGGACTGCCTGGAACACGGTTTCCCCGGGCATCCACCTGGGCAACCGCCTCCGTATGCCCCACTCCCTGCAGCAGCGGCTCCAGTGTTTTCTCCAGCCCGTCCGTACCTGTACGCGGAATCCGCAGACCAGTCGGTGATTGCCGTAGCGCTTCACCCGAAGCTTCAGACAAATAACCAAGCCATTGCCGTCCTGAAGCGGCTCCATCATATCTGCGGGCAAAGGGTAGCGCCTTAACCCCCTCAATTCCCAGCTCTTCCACTTCCCGGGCCTCTGACAACGACAATGCCAGCGGAGTGCCCCCCTTGCCGGAGGGCCAGAGCAGCGGCTCCTTAAGCCCTGTGCGTGTAGATTGCAGCTGGCTGTAGCTGACCCCAAGAATTTCTGCCAGGCGGTGCAATTGGTTATCCCCGGCAGGCTCCCCGGTAACCGTATGCAGCGGAAGTGATTCTTCCTGCGGAAACAGTGCCGCTGTCCATACAGTCTCTCCGGCCAGCGGTTCTCCGTTCCTGTCATAGAGCCGGCCCCGCCCACTGTCCAGTACTGTCTCCCGCTCGCTCTGAATTTCAGCCATCTGTGCCATCGTGTACCCGCTGCTGCTTACCTGCTGATTCTTCATCAGCAGCTGGACCCAGGCCAGTCTGATGATCAAGCCTGCAACGAGCACAGACAGAATCAGCAGACTCCAAAATATACGTTTGTGAACCAGCTTCTGCAAGTGTTATTCCTCCATCAAGTGGGCTGCTGAACTATGGGTTCTATTATGCCCACCCCAACCCGCAAAAAAACCGCTTCCCCAGAAGGAAAAGCGGTTAACACTCACAGCTTACACGCTAAATTTAGACAATCGTTCTTTAAGCTTGGATGAGGCATTCTCCAGTTTGGCGGAGAGATTGACCAAATATTCGCTTACGCTCTCCTGCTCGCCGGTGAGGGATGCCACCTCCTCGGAGGTGGCAGAGGATTCTTCCGCAAACGAGCTGACATTGCCAATCGTCTCGGACAGCACTCTCTGCGAGTGGTTCAACCCGTCTATCGACGATGACACGGAATCCAGCCGGGTGATCAGATGATTCATTTGACCCTGCACGCTGATGAAGATCTCGCTGGTGTTCTGTACATAGGTCATCTGTTCTCCAAACAAAGGTGCCACCTCGGATAATGCGGCTACAGTCTCATGCATGTCATTCATAATTCTGTCGGTGATCTCAGCCACTACTGCAATGGAACGCTTGGACTGTTCAGCCAGCTGACGGATTTCATCAGCGACCACGGTGAAGCCTTTGCCCGCTTCGCCTGCCCGGGCTGCTTCAATAGTAGCATTAAGGGATAAAATATTGGTCTGCTGGGTAATGTTCTGCATGACCTCAAGCACCCGGATGACTGACGAGGTGGTATCCTTGAGTTCATTGACCTTAATCACGAGCTTCCCTGTCCTATCGCCGGTCTCTTGCGTTCTGCCCAACAGCTCCTGCAGTTTGACGACACCCTCTCTGCTGGACGCCTCCACGCTATGTGCGGTCCCGCCAATCTCCTGGGCCGCAGCAATCACCGCATCCATCCGCTCGGAGATCTGGGCGGTCATCTCATTTCCGCGGTCTGCTTCCAGCGCCAGATTCCCTGCACCGCCGGCAATCTGTTCAGTTGCTGCGGCAATATCCTGTGCGGCTACAGCGGTCTCGCGGGATGCATTGCCCAGGGCATCTGCTGTCTCCAGCACTTCACGTGCAGTTTCATTGGTGTGCACGACCAGCTCTGTGATCCGTTCCATCATCATGTTGAAGGAGCCTGACAGCTGGCCGATTTCATCATTCGAGACTACCTTTGTACGCACACGCAGGTCACCTTCTGCCCCTTGGAACATCAGGTCCCGCAGGTGCGACAGCGGCCGCGAGACCATCCGTACCATCCAGAAGCCAATGAGAATGGCGATGAGTGCAGCGGCAGCCACTGCTATGTAGGTGGTGTTAAGTATACGTCCCGCATCCTTAATCAGATTCTCGGAAGGGACAACGCCCAGCAGTCTCCAGCCCGAGCTCTGCAGCGTACCATACACGGCAAGAATGGATTTGCCCTTCTCATCTTTGGTCGGCAGGGACCCTGTGCTCTCGCTGAGTCCCTTGAACAGGGTGCCGCCCAAGCGAAGATACGTGTCTGTCTCCTCATGCTGGGAAGAGGCAATCATCTCATCTTTGGTAGTCAGCAGCTGGATATAAGAGTCCATCCCCAGATCGACTTTGCTGAGCTGGCTGGCCAACTCCGTAGTCTTGATGTCACAGACAGCTATGTATCCTGAGCTTCCGGCTTCCCCCGCTACGGATTTGGCGAAATGGACCACGCCTTCTGCTTCCCCTTGCTTCAGTGCCTCGGTAATCCACAAGCCCTGCGGCTTATCCTGCAGCTGCTTGTACCACGAAGCTTTGCGGACACCCGCCAGGAATTCATTGTCCACAGCCCCCGCTGACGCGGCAGGCAGAGCTTCATTTAGAGGAATCAAATAAACCGCTTGCACATTAGTAACTGCAGTGAGCCAATGGTTCAACTCGCCACTGATCACAGCGGCATGTTCCATACCCCCGCCTGCGGCAGCAGTACTTTCTTCTGAGACTGCCTGCTGAATATCCTTGTTGTAGAACAGCTGTCCCAGATTATCTTCAAAACGCAGCAGAGTCACATCAAGCTTCTCTGCCGTTTGCTCGACTGTCTGCTGATTCGCGGACAGTGCATTGTTCTCGATAGTTTGTTTGGCAACAGAGTAGGATGTATAGCCCAAAGACAGAACAATTCCCATCGTCGCAACGAAAAACACGAGAAAGAGCCGCACCCCCAGCGACTTGGAGGGATGCAGCCGAGTTAGAATACTTTTACCGCGAACTGTTGACTTGCTCAAAAAATCACCGCCGGATCTGCTGTATTCTTGTAGGGAATGATTTCCGCACAAGGCCAGTATTAATAATATACCATCAGATCCTTTATCGCTGTGATTTTGTTGTATGAGATGAATGCTGCCTTATTCGGCCTAGATTCGATCTAGATTTTACCCAAATCCGCATCATTGCCAACCTCTTCATGGGTGTCGATCATGTAGTTGATGATTTCCTGCACTGTCGTATATGCAACACCTACATAAGTGTCAGCCGCCCAGTAGTAGATTGCAATGCGGCCCGTTTCGGCATCATTCAAGGTCGCGCACGGGAAGAGCACATTGTTCACGAAACCGCTCTCCTCATACCATTCTTCCGGCGTAAGTACGAAGTTCTTGGAGCGGTATTTGACTCTCGACGGCTCGTCTCAGGCTTCCCACGCAATTCCCTCTTGAAAACATTCATAAAAAGCGTTATAACTTAATTGTATTATTGTTATCATTAAATAACAATAACATAATAACAAAATACAAATAAATTATTATTTTTCCTGGGCCAATGATGCAGCGGAGTCTTCCATGGAGCTGATGAAGAGGTTTACCGGTGCGAATTGGACCGCCATCGCATTCAGCGCACTTCAAGCTACCCCGCAATCTACAGAAATCCCTTATTGGTCGGAACCTACGGTCAGTGATGAAGAGGTACGCTGGGCCATCCGCCAGGCAAAATCACTTGAACTGAAGGTTTGCCTGAAGCCCATTGTGAATTGTGCCGACGGCACATGGCGGGCTCATATCAACTTCTTCGACAAGGATGTTCCCTGTGAGCCGAAATGGTCAGAGTGGTTCCGTTCCTATACAGCCTTTATCCTTCATTATGCTGTGCTTGCCGAAGAGAGCGGCTTCTAGATGTTCTGTATCGGCTGTGAGCTGGTCCAGCCGGACCGGCAGTGCCGCCATCCCGAATGACTGGAATCTCGAGGGCGGCCCGGATCTTGAAGAGCAAAGCCGGTTCTACCTTGCCATGTTCGGCGCCTGCGGGAAGCGGGACTGGGTACGGGGCTTCATCCTGTGGGATTGGCCGGCACAGCTCTATCCGCTGGACGAAGCTGCGGGCAACGATGATTACTGCATGTACGGCAAACCGGCGGCCGGCATTATCGAAGCGTATTACGGTTCCAAGACGAAATCCTTGTCTACCCTGTAGCCGGATTTCAATATCTACCATTACTGTTTAGGAGTGAACAACCACATGACGAAATCGCCCCTGATTTGGCGGAATGAAATGGAAGCAGAGCTGAAAGACAATATCCTCAGCTTCTGGATGAAGCATACCCTGGATGAACAGCATGGCGGATTTGTAGGTGAAATTGACAACCAGATGAATACCAATCCGGAGGCCGGAAAAAGCCTGGTGCTGAACGCACGGATTCTGTGGACGTTTGCGAGCGCTTACCGCATGTATGGTGACGCTGAATATCTGACTATGACTGAACGGGCCTACGCCTATTTGCTTCAATATTTCACTGACACCGAGTACGGCGGCTATTACTGGATGGTTGATGCGCTGAGAGCCCCTTCCGAACGCAAAAAACAGATCTACGGCCAGGCTTTCGCCATCTATGCCCTGGCCGAGTTCCATCATGCCACCGGACGCCAGGATGCGCTTGATCAGGCTGTGGCACTGTTCCGTCTAGTCGAGCAACACGGATATGATCCGCTTAATAAAGGTTATATCGAAGCCCTTTCTGAGCAGTGGCAGATGACTGAGAATTTAAGCCTCAGCAGCAAGGACATGAATGAGAAGAAGTCGATGAACACCCATCTGCATGTGCTTGAAGGCTACACCGGCCTGTACCGCGTGTGGAAATCCGAGGAGCTGCGGGTCCGGCTGGCTGAGCTGATTGAGGTTATGCTCCTCCACATCATTGATGCTGAAGGCAAGCATTTCCATCTGTTCCTGGATGAAGAGTGGAATATCAAGTCCGACCATATCTCCTACGGCCACGATATCGAAGGCAGCTGGCTGCTGGTTGAAGCGGCTGAAGTGCTTGGGGATGAAGAGCTGCTGCACCGGGTGCTGGCAGTTGCATTGTCCATGGCCGAAGCTACATTGGCTGAAGGCATTGACACTGACGGCGGAATCTGGAATGAAGCCGATCATAATGGGCTGCTGGATAAGAATAAAGACTGGTGGCCGCAGGCGGAAGCAATCGTGGGCTTCTATAATGCCTACCAGCTATCCGGAGATCCACGCTTCCGCGAGGCTGCCGAGGCAGCTTGGACGTTCACTAACAGCTACATGGTCGATCATACATTAGGCGAGTGGTTCTGGGCCGTTGATGAATCCCTGCAGCCGCTGGAGCATGCAGCCAAGGTCAGTGCCTGGAAATGCCCTTATCATAACAGCAGAGCCTGCTTTGAAATGATCGGAAGATTGACAACAACCTCAAAGGAGACTAAATAATGAGCACATTATTCAGAGAACGCAAGGCGCAGTTAACAGAACGGTATGAATCACTGATTGCCCGCAAAAATGAGAAGGTTCCCTTTGGCAACGGTACCTATGACCGTTATCGGTACCCGCTGCTCACTGCAGAGCATGCGCCGCTGATCTGGCGTTATGACTTTAACCCGGCAACCAATCCTTATTTCGCTGAACGGATCGGCGTGAACGGCATCTTTAATCCGGGGGCTATTGAGCTGGACGGCAAGTTCTACATTGTGGCCCGTGTCGAGGGGAATGACCGCAAATCCTTCTTCGCTGTGGCCGAGAGCGACAGCGGTGTAGACGGCTTCCGCTTCTGGGATCATCCGGTTGTCCTGCCGGAAACTGAAGATCCGGATATCAACGTCTACGATATTCGTCTGGTGAAACATGCCGACGGCTGGATCTACGGCCTGTTCTGCACTGAGCGTAAAGATCCCGCTGCCCCGCACGGTGATCTGTCCAGCGCAGTCGCCCAGTGCGGGATCACCCGCACTAAGGACCTGAAGACCTGGGAACGTCTGGCTGACCTCAAGACCGGCTCTGCCCAGCAGCGTAATGTAGTGCTGCATCCTGAATTCGTAGACGGCAAATATGCTTTCTACACCCGCCCGCAGGACGGGTTCATTGATGCAGGCTCCGGCGGCGGCATCGGCTGGGGATTGTCCGATACTATTGAGAATGCTGTAATTACCAGCGAATCCATTATGGATCAGCGTTATTATCATACGATCAAGGAAGTGAAAAACGGCCAGGGCCCGGCACCGGTCAAAACCCCTCAAGGCTGGCTGCACATCGCCCATGGTGTCCGCAACACTGCTGCCGGACTGCGTTATGTACTGTACGCATTCCTGTCCGATCTAAATGAGCCGAACAAGGTTACCCATGCTCCCGGCGGACATTTTATCGCTCCGGACGGTGAAGAACGCATCGGCGATGTATCCAACGTTGTATTCTGCAACGGCGTAATCGCCCGGGACAACGGAGACATCTACATCTACTACGCTTCCTCCGACACCCGGATTCATGTAGCTACCACTTCAGTAGAGCAAATGCTTGATTATGTGCTGAATACTCCTGAAGATCCACTCCGCACTTATGCCTGTGTTCAGCAGCGCATTGCCCTGATTGACCGGAATCTCCAGCTGTAATTGCAGCTATAATTACAGCTGTAATTCCGTCTGAAGGAAGAGCTCATGAAGCGTCTCTACCAGTAAAAAGGCAGTACCTGCAGAATGATCTGCCGGTACTGCCTTTTATTCGTTTGATCCGCTGGCTATAAGGTATTCAATAATTCGGTGACGTATTTAACGACAGTCTCCGGTCTGTGTATGGGGATGGAATGCCGGGGATCTTCTTCGGTAATATGCTGTACATTTGGGGTCAACCTGGCTAAGCGCTGCTGGCCTAGCATCCATTCTTCATCCGGACTGCCCGCGCTAAGCACTGTAATGGGCAGCTTGCTGCTTAGCGGCTCTGCCGCCTTCAGCTGCAGGGCACTCTCTTCCGCGCAGAGCAGTTCCGCATATGCGGCCCGGTAAGCACTCTTACGGTATCCCAGACTTGAGGCGTTTTTTTGGATAGCTGCCGGGAGTCTCCGCCCTCCTACAGGCCTTCTTAGCAAACGGGGAATCCCCGCAGGCGCGAGCAGATAACCCAGCTTATATTGCCGTCTGTTCGCCTCCCGCTGCTGTTTCCGGCGGTTGCTCATTTCATCCGTAAGATAACGGCTCTCATGTACAGCATCAACCAGCAGGAGCCCTTCCACTTCATCCGGATATTCCCCCGCAAAACATCTCACAATCATACCTCCATAGGAGTGGCCCACCAAAATATAGGGAGGCTTGCAGTCCATTGCCTTCAGCAGTTCCCTGAGCTCGCGGACGTATTTCCTGCAGGTTGCACTTTCCGGCTGGCTGCCGCTCCCGCTCCACCCCAGGCCTGCCCGGTCATATGAGACTACCTTGGCATACTGCGACAGCTCCGGCTGCACCATGGACCAGTCCAGGGATGATCCCCCCATACCCGCTTCCAGAATTACGGTGTGGTCTCCCTTCCCTATAACTTGGGCATGAAGGCAGACATCCCGCACAGGAATCATTTCTCCAGGGGGCTTGTAGGTTAGAGCATCACGTTTCGTAAGAACATATTGAACGATGGACAGCGGTGAACAGATTATTGAAATGAACCGGTGCAGAGCCTGCTCGTTCTGCGGAATCGCGGCCATGTGTAACGTCACACCCTTCTCTTAACTGATGTCCAAATTATATAGGCGTGTGCTCAGACCAAAAAGAGAAACTATAACCGGGACATTTCCTATTTTAGTACAACAATTATACCTTCGCTGCTTACTTATGCGTCTCCATTCTACGGGTAGCGAATCGAGTGTAAAGGAAACGGCGTGTTCAGAGCAGCAGTTAACGCGCGGATAGCGGACAGCGGCTCAGACGCACTGATAATTCCAACTATGCTCTTGGTCCAGCCACCGAATCCCGGTGGACAATGTCGGCAGCAATCAGGATCTTCTCCAGCGGTGCGGCAGGATTATGGATACGGTTCAGCAGCTTCTCTACAGCCGCCCGGCCCATTGCCTCTTTTGGAACATGTACAGTAGTGAGCGGGGGAACCCCCCGTGTGGCGTCCTCAATATTGTCAAAGCCGGTTACCGAAACATCACCCGGGATCGCAAAACCTTCTGCTTTGAGCAGATCACTAATGGTGAGCGCAATGAAATCATTGGCACAGACTAGCGCGGTTGGCAGACTTTTGGTTTTCTTGCGTATGTGCATCCATTGCTTAAAGCTCTCATCAAAAGTGCCATCATCCATTCCCTCCAGCTGCAGCATTTCATCATCACCGGCAGGCGTCCTCATTCCATTCTCTTCCAGGGCGCTGCGGAAGCCGATCCAGCGGTCTCGGAAGCTGCGGGAATAGCGGATATTTCCGATAAAATGCAGCTCCGTGTGTCCCGTGCCCATCAGATGATTGCTGAGCCGGGTCATGCAATCCGTATTATTGGCGAATACCGTATCACTTGGAATAAGCGGATCTTCATGGTCAATCAGCACCATCGGCAGGCCGATACGGTGCACCTCCAGCAGCAGTGAGGTCGAGATCTGGCCCACGCCAATCAGCCCGAGCAGTCCGCTAGGGTTGAGAATATTGACGAAGTTATCCGTCCGGTGCTCAGAGACTATGACCATGCCCAGACCTTCCTGGTCCAGCGCAAGTGCAATGCCGTCAACAATCTTCCCCCAGTATAGGGAATCCTGGGTTTGCGAACGGATATTAGGCATAAGCACCAGGACTGACTGTTTGTTCCGGTCACTGTCCACAGGCTGCGGAGGGCGTTTGATACTTTGAACATAGGCATTCTTTTGAGTGAAGTAACCTAATTGCGAAGCCGCCTGAATGACCCTCTCCCGGGTAGTTTCGTTGACACCGCCTTTGCCGGACAGGGATTTGGACACGACAAACTTGGAAACGCCGAGATGGTCGGCGATTTTTTGCATAGTGACTTTCTTAGCCATATATAAGACCTCCAGATACTATTCACGGTTTAACATAACGAGTCTTTATTCAGTGTTGCTAACTTTTTCGGAAATCATAACTTTTAGCTAACAAAATTATTATACGGGGTCGCAAACCGATGTACAAGCATAAAGAAACCGCTCCTTCCCGGATGGAAAGAAGCGGCGGAATGCAACATATATATGCCCGGAACGATTCAATTTGTTATTGTACGTTGCCGAATGCTTAGATCTTAAACAGGGACAGCTTGCTCTCCAGCTGTGTCGATGCACTCTGCAGCTTACCGGACAGCGATACGAGCTGATCACTAACATTCTGCTGCTCATTGCTGAGGGAAGCAACTTCTTCAGAGGTGGCCGAAGACTGCTGCGCAACCGCACTTACATTGCTCATGGCATCGGACAACACGCCTTGGGAATGATTCAGGCTGTCGATGGCACCGGTGACCGATTCGAGGCTGGTAATGAAGTCTTCCATTTGTCCCTTCACCGATACGAAGATGTCACTGGTACTCTTGACTGAACTCATCTGTTCCTTGAACAGCGGGGCCACTTCTGACAGCACTGCTACTGTCTCATCCATTTCAGCCATAATCTTGTCTGTAATGCCGGCAACCAGGGCGATAGACTGCTTGGATTGGTCAGCGAGCTGCCGGACTTCACCGGCAACCACCATGAACCCTCTGCCTGCTTCACCCGCTCTTGCCGCTTCAATCGTTGCATTTAGAGACAGGATATTCGTCTGCTGGGTAATATTCTTCATTACATCCAGTACCTTAATCACGGAATATACCGTGTCCTTCAGGTTGTTGACCCGGTCCACCAGTGCGCTTGTCATCTCACCGGTGCGGCCCGTCTGTTCCAGCAGCGCTTCGAGCTGGCTGGCACCGTGTCCGCTGGCTTCCCCTACTCCGCGGGCGGCCTGATCCATCTCGGAATTAGCAGCAATCACACTTTGCATCTGCGTAGCAATTAGATCCGTCAGTTCATTGCCGCGTTCCGCCTCCTGTGCCAGACTTCCGGCCCCGCCAGCAATCTCTTCTGTAGCAGCAGCAATCTCCTTGGCAGAAATCGCCGTCTTGCGGGAAGCGTCGCCCAGATCATTGGCTGTTTCAAGCACCTCTCGCGCAGTTTCCGTTGTCTGGGCAACCAGTTCGGTGATCCGCCCCATCATCAGATTGAAAGAAGCGGACAGATCTCCGATCTCATCCTTCGAGACATACTCTGTACGGACGCTAAGGTCACCCTTGGCCCCCTGAACCATAAGATCCTTCAGACGTGCCAGCGGCTTGGCAATCATCTGTACCATCCAGAAGCCAACCAGAATGGCAAGCAGAGCTGCAGCTCCAGCCGCTATAAATGTTGTGAACAGAATCGGAGTGGCAGCTTCAACCAGCTGGCCGGTAGGAACAACTCCGGCGAGCTTCCAGTCTGCCTTCTCCATCGGGTTGTACACAGCCAGTACATGTTTGCCGCTCGCATCCTTGGCTTCCTGACTCTCGCTGTTCTTCTTGCTCTCCATAATAAAGTTAAGCTCTGACACCTTGCCGTCCTCTGCCGGTACGGAAGAAGCAACTACCATTCCTTCCGGTGATACCAGCTGAATCCGCGAACCGTCCCCAAGCTTCACGCTCTCGAAGGCTTCTTCAAGCAAAGTGCTCTTAAGCTCAAGCAATACAACATAACCTGCATTCGAGCCCAGGTTCTTGAGCGATCTGACCATAGCGATATTCTTACCGCCATCGCCTTTAACGGAAGTCGGGAACCAGTAGTTCTGTGCGGACTTCGCTTCCGAGGTATAGTAAGGCTCATACGAGGTTGAATTTTTGACAGCAGTCTTGTACCATTCCTGATCTCTTAAGCCGTCCATGGTAAGACCGGAGCTCCCGCTCGATATTATCGTCATCGCAGGGTCCTCAGGAATCAGTGAGATCGCTACGATATTAGAATCTGTTGTAGTCTGGCTGGAGAGCTTCTTGCTGATGGCATCTGTAGCCACAAATTTATCATAACTGCTCGCAGCAGTTGCAAGCTCATTCAGATTCGATTGCATTTGCGTATCGAAATACAGCTGAAGTGCCAAATTTTCATACTGCTTCAAGGTAATATCAAGCTTCTCAGAAGTTTGGATAATCGTCTGCCGGTTGGCTTCGGAAACATTATCCTTAATGGTATTCTTGGCTTTGTTGTAAGACAGAATCCCCAGGAACAGCACAACAATCACAATTGAAGATAAGAATATCAGGAAAAGCTTAACACCAACTGATCTCAGCGGGTTAACTCTCTTTACCTGGCGTACTGAACCATTCAGGACGTTCTTTAAAGTTAGTTTTTGAACTGCCGCTTTACTTGTTGTCTGGGTATCACCTGTTTGGCCTGTCTCAGCCTTTTGTACAACCTTAGGCTTTTTACTGTTCTTTCCCACTTTAATCCTTCTCTCTTTCGGTTTGTCTCTGTCGCTCTCCGGATTTGGAGCCCCCATTACAATCACCTGCCAATTAGATTAGACGTCGTATGTAAGCGTTACCTGTGGTATATATCGGCACAAAGGCTCATTTTTCTTAGTATTTTATAGAAATTGCTTTAAAATTTCTATGTTTTTGTCGAACTGCATTAGTATTTTGGTCTAGAACTAAACCCCCTACGGGTGAATCAAACCGGAGTGTATGAAGCTCCCATGCTGCATTATTTCCAGCCGGAACTTGGCAGACGCTTCATGGACACATCGGCTTGTGAGGAGGACTGAGATTCCGCTATTCGGCCAAATCAGGCAAAATCTCGCGACAACCGGACTGAGATTCCGTTAATTGTTCTGAATCAGCTCATTTGAAGCTTAGAAGAACAAGATAAAGGATTTAGTCCGATTCATCCAGATTAGGCAGGCTTTTGGCAAAATGGCGGATTCTCAGTCCGCTTCAGTAAGAGGTATCCTGCTCCGGGGAGCCGCCGGAAAGTTCATTCCACATTCATCTTTCTTCAGATCCAGCCCGCTTTCCGGCGGATTCCAAGGGATTTACGCAAAAAAAGGACGCCCTTCTAGAAGAAGGACATCCCTTTAAATCTTTCTTATAACTTTATTTTCTTTTACGCATCATGTCAAAGTAAGCTACAGGCTGGTCGACCTTCATGCGCACCCGCTGCAGCGGGTGACGGGCAACATCCAGCGGATTCCCCGCCTCGTCCCACAGCTCGCCGACGGTCTGCTTGAAGAAGGTGTCATCCGGTCCGAAGAATTCCACTTCCTGGCCCGGTTTGAAGTTATTGCGCTGCTGGACAAGTGCCATGCCGCTCTCCGCATCATATTCCAGCACCAGGCCGGCGAAATCATAAGGTGCCGCTTTTTCCTCCGGCTCATAAATATGATCCTCATGATCCGGCGTATCGTAGAAGAAACCTGTATTGAGCGGACGGTTAGCAGCCTTCTGCAGCTCCTCCAGCCATTCTGGCTTCAGCACATAACCCTCGGGGTCAGCCATATAAGCATCAATCGCTTTGCGGTACGCATTAACCACCGTTGCCACATAATGGATCGACTTCATTCGGCCTTCGATCTTGAAGCTGTCAATCCCGGCTTCGATCAGGTCAGGAATACTCTCCAGCATGCACAAATCCTTCGAACCCATCGAGAACGGATTATCCTCCGGCTGATGCAGCGGCAGCTGGGTTACGCCAGGCTGCAATGCCTGAGGCGCCACTGCCTGGTCCTCTTCCGATACCCAGGTTCCTTCCGGACGGCCATCCTCGAACAGGTCGTATTTCCAGCGGCAGGACTGGCAGCAACCCCCGCGGTTGGAATCGCGGTCTGTAAAGTGATTGGACAACACACAACGTCCGGAGTACGAGGAGCACATCGCACCGTGGATGAAGCTCTCGATCTCGATGTCCACATGCTGCTTGATCTCGGCAATCTCCTCTAAGCTGGTCTCCCGGCCAAGCACGACCCGCGGCAGTCCTTCCTGCTTCCAGAAAGATACTGCCTGCCAGTTGAGCGTGGACTGCTGGGTACTAAGATGTACCTCAAGGCCAGGTACAAGGCGGAGCGCGGTGTCTACAATTACCGGATCGGCTACAATAATGGCCGCAATCCCGGCCTCATATAAGTTACGCAGGTATTCTTCAATCCCGGCGATGTCTTCATTGTGAGCATAGATATTCGTCGCTACGAATACTTTGGCGCCATACTTCTTGGCAAATTCAACACCCTCGCGCATTTCCTCAAAGGTAAAGTTATCTGCTCCCGAGCGCAAGCCGTATTTCTGTCCTCCGATATATACTGCATCCGCGCCATAATGCACGGCGAATTTCAATTTCTCTAAGTTTCCTGCCGGAGCCAGGAGCTCCGGTTTGTCCAGACGATAACGTTTCCCCTTGAATTGGGGCTTGGTCATGGTTCCCATTCCTGTTCTCCCTCCTAATTGTCGCAGCTACTGCAAGATTGAACGGCCGGCATTTGGTGTGAAGGCGCAACTGCGGGGAATGTTTGGACTTCCGGTCGCTGTTGTCTGCAGATTTCTTGATTTATACCGCTTAGCGGTGAAATCCGCCGACAAAGGCGAACGCTGACGCTCCTCCAGTTCAAACTTCCCCTCCGCTGCTTACACTATAATGTAGCCTAGACAATCCATTGCAAAAGCTGAGACAATGCTTTTTATATATTTTAATATACCTGTTCTTTGTAGAAGAAGCCGAACGACAGTTCACGCTCAGGGTCCTGCAGCGCCCGGATCTCATCCATCCAGGCCTCATCGTAAGCATATCCGGCGGGATCGGCAGCATACAAGTCAATAGCATGGCGGTAAGCCTTAACTACGGCAACGTTATAAGCTACCGGCTTCAGCAGCCCTTCAATCTTCAGGCTGTGCACGCCAGCCTTCAGCAGGAAATGCAGATCCTCAAGGATACAAATATCGTCCGAGCTCATAATATGTGTTCCGTTCTCATCCTCATATATCGGGAATTTCTCATTCGGCCGTTCTGCTTCTATCAGGAAAAGCCCGCGCTCCTTGCCAAGACTGCCACCATCACCCGGACGTCCCTGATGAGACATGTAACTGGCTACCAGCTTACGCTTGGAATGATAAATATTCGTCATGCCATGTACCTGGACCTGGGCCTCTACTTGCAGATGAGGCACCATTTCGGTCATTTCGTCCATATTCAGCTCACGTGCCAGAACGACCCGCGAAGCTCCCTTACTGCCCCAATAATTGGCTGTGGCGTAATTGGTAGAGGTCATTTCTGCATTCCAGTGCAGCTTCAGCCCTGGCGCTTCCGCCTTCACAGCTGCCAGGACAGCAGGGTCTCCGAATTCGACCCCGTCTACACCCAATTCGCCGATGGCTTTGATGTAAGCAGGCAGTTCTTCCAGCATTTTATTGGAGATCAGCCCGTTTATGCTTACGTACACCTTACCGCCTGTATCATGTGCAAGCTTTACAGCCGCTGAAGTATCTTCCAGCGAGAAATGCCCGGCGAGCCGCATGCCGAAACGGTCATCCCCGATCAGCAGCGCAGTTGCGCCTGCCGCAAGCAAAGCTGCCGCTTCTTCCAGCGAGGCTGCTGTCGCCAGCAGCTCCGGTTTGTTATTCATTGTGTTACCTCCTGTGCCTATTGCATCAATACTATTGTAGCGCTTTTCCTACTGATTTTGTTTGCTTTTTTCGATATTGGCTAAATGTTCCTTGTAGGTCTTGGCGAATAAATGCGCCTGAGAGCCATCCTTCTTGGTGACATAGAAGAAATATTCCGATACCTCAGGAGTCATTGCGGCTTCAATAGAAGCAAGCCCCGGGCTACTGATCGGTCCAGGCGGCAATCCTTCCTGCTTGTACGTATTATAAGGGCTGTCCACCTTCAGGTCCTTCTCGTAGAGCCGTTCCTTCTGCTTGTCCAGTAAATATTGGACCGTAGCATCAATCTCCAGCTTCTGGCCCTTGTCCAGTCTGTTATAAATGATACCGGCGACCAGCGGTCGTTCCTCGTTCACTACCACCTCACGCTCTACGAGCGAAGCAACCGTCATCAGCTCATGCAAGGTAAGCCCACGGTTCGCCAGCTTCGCCTTCCACTCAGGGATCGTGTCCAGCTTCTTCACCAGCTGCTCCAGCATGGCTTCAATGACCTCCTGCGGAGTACTGTCCTTGGCCAGCTCATAGGTTTCCGGGAACAGATACCCTTCAAGACGGTGCCGCAGCTCCTTATTCTCCGGGATTCCTAAAGTTCCTACTGCCTCAAGGCCCGCACCTGAATCAATCAACTGCAGGAACACCTCTGCCTTCTGATTCCACGCTTCAGCCAGCTTATCTGCAACCTGAGTCGCAGTGTACCCTTCGGGTATCGTGAATACAACGGTATCTTCCTTCACGACATCCCCTGCATTCATCCGGCTGATCAAGGTATCATAAGAGTCCCCCGGGCTCACGTTATAATTTCCTGCCTTGAAGCTGGAGCCTTCCTGGACCCATTTTAGATACCCTTTAAAAAACAATCCGTTCTTGATGATTCCCTTCTCTTCCAGCAGGTCAGCAATTTGTGAGCTTCCCATACCCTTCTCTATTGTAACCGTCACGGCCGGCCCTGCGGGCTCTACCGGCTGCATTCCATTCCAGATATACCATGCTCCTCCCCCTGCAGCAGCTGCAAGGACAAGGATTATAATGAGCACAGTGCGGATCACGGCTTTCAAATGTTACGCCTCACTTTCCGACTATAAAGTATAAAATTGTATTGTTTTAAATTCAACATATTTTTATTTTCCTGCATTCCAAGCAAAAAGAGCGCGGAAAAAAATCCGCCCTCTTCCGTGCTAATGCTATTGGATTATTCGGTGTCTTCAGCCGGGAAGGTAAGCTCATCGTACAGCTCGGAAACATCCTCCCACTCTTCATCGTCCATAATGCTCTCCAGTTCAGGAAGCCCGTCAGGAGAAACCACGATCCGCAGAATTTCCTGCTCCGCAGCTCTTCCAGAACCGGCCAAAACAGCATAAGCACGATCACCGACAGCAAATTCAGCAATAATATCGTAAACGGAAGACTTGCCCTGCTCATCTTCCAGTTCTACTGTTTCTCCGTATACCTCTTTAAGCTTCGAAGTCCATACCGCTTGATCAGCGGAAAAATCAGTCATTCTCCGCTCCTCCATCCAGCTCGTCTACCAAAGTATTGAAGGTTTCTTCTACAATCGCCCATTCCTCGTCATTCTCAATCATGAACAGCTGCAAGTCGTCGCCGTCTTCTTCGTAACGGAACGCATAGACTTCATCAGTCTCTTCATCCTCAGAATCAAGTGGAACCACCATCATATACTTCGCATCCGATCCGTCGACTTCAAACTTCATGATGACCTCAAATTCCTCTTCATTACCTTCCTCATCAGGAATATAGATAATTTCCGGTTCTTCTTCTTGGCCGATCTGCTCGTTTGTCATATCCGCACACCCCTCACCTTTTACTGTTAGCATCCAAAAAATTTTGCAATATCAGGGCTGCGGCCATTTTGTCCACAATCCCCTTGCGTTTCTTCCGACTGACGTCCCCTTCAATCAGCACCCGCTCAGCAGATACCGTCGTCAGACGCTCATCCCAAAGGTGTACGGGTAAATCAAGTTGCTCCCGCAGCTGGTCTGCGAATTCGATGCAAATTTCACCACGGGGTCCTACTGAGCCGTTCATATTCTTCGGCAGCCCAACGACAATCTCACCGATTTCGTACTCCTTGACCAGTTCACGGATACGGTCGAATTCGTTGCCGTTTCCGCGCCGCTCAATAGTCTCCAAAGCCTGCGCTGTCCACCCGAAAATATCGCTTGTGGCGACACCGATTCTGCGGTCGCCGTAATCCAGTCCCAGCTTCTTCATCATTTCGGCTGGTCCACCCGATGATTGGCCAGATAGAACCGGACCAGTTCCTCAATCAGCTCATCACGTTCTTTTCTCCGGACCAAACTTCTCGCATTGTTGTGGCGCGGAATGTAAGCCGGATCTCCGGAAAGTAGATACCCTACGATCTGGTTGATCGGATGATATTCCTTCTCCACCAGCGCGTCGTACACGGCGAGTAAAATTTCCTGGGGAGAAGCTTCCTTTTCGTCGCCCTTCACATTGAATTTGACCGTTTTGTCCATGGAGTCCATTTGTGACACCTTCCTTCTGCAAAATCACCCCGATTCGGGCGGCTTCGCAAAGTTGCTGCTGTACAGCTTACTTGCTGCCTTCATCATAACATATTCATGGCCCAACGAGGAAATCCTGCCACTGTAAAAGCGCTTTTTTTGGTATTTTATCTACAAAAATAGATGTTTTTTTGGGTTTTAAGCTATTGCAAGCCCCGGGTCAATAATGAATAACCCCAAAAATTATACATTTTGTGAATAAAGCAGCGGTACTGATATGTTGCCCTCAGTACCGCTGTATCTTTATCCGGGGAATTTCTCAGCTATTTCAGGCAATCCGTTAAGCCAATGCAGCTACAAGCTCTTCGGCCTTCTTCAGGGCTTCGCCCAGCTTGGAGGCATCCTTGCCGCCAGCCTGTGCCATGTCCGGACGTCCGCCGCCGCCACCGCCGCAGACCGCAGCGATTTCTTTGACCAGCTTGCCGGCGTGGAAGCCTTTCTTCACCAGGTCCTGCGGCACAGCAACCACAAAATTCACCTTGTCATCCATTACTGCGCCGAGCACCAGTACGGCATCCGGAAGCTTGGATTTCAGTTCGTCTGCAGTCGAGCGCAGAGCATCAATATTGCCGGCTTGCACGGATACTGCCAACAGCTGCGTGCCACCGCCTACTGTAATCACACTGCTGGTCAGCTCAGCTGCAAAGGTTGCGCTCAGCTTGGACTGCAGCGATTCGTTCTCGCGGCCCAGCTCACGAACCTGGGCATGCAGGGCTTCGATCCGCTTAGGCACATCCGTCAGCGAGGACTTCAGCAGTGCTGCCGATTGCTTCAGCAGATCCAGCTGGCTCTCCGTGAACTGGTAGGCGTAGCGGCCGGTCACCGCTTCGATCCGGCGCACACCGGAACCAATGCCGCTCTCGCTGAGCAGCTTGAAGATTCCGATCTGCGATGTATTGGCTACGTGGCATCCGCCGCACAGCTCCAGGCTGTAGTCGCCGACCTGCACGACACGGACGATATTGCCGTATTTCTCACCGAAGAGGGCCATCGCTCCCATAGCTTTGGCTTCATCAATCGGCTTGTTCTCAATGACAACATCGAGGCCGCGCCAGATCTGGGCGTTCACGCGTTGTTCGATATCGCTGAGCTCCTCCGGAGTGATGGCTCCGAAATGCGAGAAGTCAAAGCGCAGGCGTGAGCCTTCTACTAAAGAACCTGCCTGGTTGACATGGCCGCCAAGCACTTCCTTCAGCGCTTTATGCAGCAGGTGGGTTGCCGTATGGTTCTTCACGATATCCTCACGCTCGGCACGGTTCACTTCCGCACGGACTGTATCTCCAACCTTCAGGTCCCCGGCTTCGACAGTAACCAGATGCACATGCTGGCCATGCGGAGCTTTGAAGAGTCCGGTAACCTTGGCAGTCACAGAGCCGCCGGTCAAAAGTCCGGTATCGCTCACCTGACCGCCGCTTTCAGCGTAGAATGGAGTCGTTTCAAGGATAACCTGGCACTGGGCGCCTTCACTGACGACATCAGCAAGTGCGCCGTCAACTACAATCGCCAGCACTTTAGACTCGGTTACCGTGTCATTATATCCAACAAATTCACTTTTAACCGTCAGCTCGGCAAGTGCTCCGCCCTGGATCTTCATGCTGGCGCTGTCCTGGCGGGCTGCTCTGGCGCGGTCACGCTGCTCCTGCATCGCAGTATCGAAGCCTTCACGGTCTACCGTAAGCCCCTGCTCGGAAGCGAAGTCCTCTGTCAGGTCGAACGGGAATCCGTAAGTGTCATAGAGCTTGAACGCATCAGCACCTGCAATAGCACTTAGGCCGTCAGCCTTTGCTTTGGCACTGATCTCGCCCAAGATAGCAAGACCATCGGACAATGTTTCGTGGAACCGTTCTTCTTCCAGGCGGATGATTTTGGCAATATATTCACGGTTCTCCACTACGGAAGGATAGTATACACCCATAACTTCGCCAACCGTCTCCGTCAGCTCGTGCAGGAACGGACGATCAAGTCCAAGTGTCTTGCCGTAACGGACTGCACGGCGGAGCAGACGGCGGATGATGTAGCCGCGTCCTTCATTGGAAGGAAGCACGCCGTCACCTACCGCAAAAGTAACGGTACGCACATGGTCGGCAATGACTTTGAGCGCAATATCCTGTTCAACATTATCCTTGTAGGTTACACCGGCAAGACCGGCAGTCTTCTGGATAATCGGCTGGAACAGGTCGGTGTCGAAGTTGGAGTCCACATCCTGCAGAATAGAAGCGAAGCGCTCCAGACCTGCGCCGGTATCAATATTCTTGTTAGGAAGCGGTGTGTAGCTGCCGTCCTTGTTATGATTGAACTGCGAGAACACGAGGTTCCACACTTCCAGCCAGCGTTCATTCTCGCCGCCCGGATACATCTCAGGATCACTCATATCACTGCCGTAAGCCTCGCCGCGGTCATAGAAGATCTCCGAGCAAGGGCCGCAAGGTCCTTCACCGATGTCCCAGAAGTTCTCGTCGCCCAGCTTGATGATGCGTTCTGCAGGCAGACCGACTTTTTCATTCCACAGCTTGAACGCTTCTTCGTCCTCTGCATACACGGTAACGGAAATCCGGTCGCCATCAAAGCCGATCCATTCCTTGCCGGTAAGGAATTCCCAAGCCCAGGTAATCGCTTCTTCCTTGAAGTAATCGCCGATGGAGAAGTTACCCAGCATCTCGAAGAACGTGTGGTGACGGCGCGTCTTGCCTACGTTCTCAATATCATTGGTACGGATACATTTCTGTGAGTTGGTCAGGCGGGGATTCTCAGGAATCTCCCGGCCGTCGAAGTAAGCCTTCAGCGGCGCCATGCCTGCGTTAATCCATAGCAGCGATGGATCGTTGTGGGGCACGAGCGAGGCGCTCGGCTCAATGCGGTGACCTTTACTCTCAAAAAACTGCAGCCATTTGGAACGGATTTCACTTGCTTTCATCATGTACAGCTCCCGTCTCATCATTTAATGCGGCACTTTGGCCGGAAAACTCATTGTTGCCCCAAAAAGTTACCCGAAAAATCAAAAACAAAAAACGCCCCTGAATTAGATTCAGGGACGATGATTATCGCGGTACCACCCTGGTTATCGTCTTGTTCCGTGAGAACACGGACTATTGCAGACGATCGCCTTGTGCGGCTGTTAACGGGTGCCCCCCGGCGGGATTATCCCCGCACTCCGAAACTAGCTTTCTGCCGGCCTGCCTTCAAGGTTCTCACAGCCAATTGCGGGGAATCCGCAAAGGAACCTGTTCTCTGATGGAGCCATTCTCCGGCGTACTTGTTTTCATCAACGTTTTATCCGATTTACATTTTAACATTTCAAGTATAGCCAGCGGCCTGATATCTGTCAATCTCGGGCAGGAAAATTGCCTGAGCGGGGCCGGTAAGCTGTGCCAAAAAGAATATTTACAGCGCTTACATACAGGCGTATAATTCAATTTGTTCAGTACGTCGAGACGTAGCTCAGCTTGGTAGAGCGCTTGCTTCGGGAGTAAGAGGCCGCAGGTTCGAATCCTGTCGTCTCGACCATAACTAATCTGCCAGCCCCCTTGATTGTCAAGGGGTTTTTTGCACGAATATCAGGGTCCTTCCCGGCATTCTTTCTCGGCAAGTGCCACCTTCTTGATGCCCATTCTGATCTGATTCTCGGATAAATTCGAATATCCCAGAATAAATGTAGGCTTCTGAGGCATATGCTCAAGAAAGTAATCGGATGCCGGATATATCTTCACTCCAAGCCCTAGAGCCTTCGCGGCAATCCACTGCTCATTCACCATTGTATCCAGCTCAATGAGCAGATGTAATCCAGCTTCGTCTCCGAAAACCTTGACCCGGCTGCCAAACTCATGTTGCAGCGCATTTACCAGACAGGAGCGGCGGGTAGCATATAATTTCCCCATTCGGCTTACATGCTTGGCATATTGTCCTGACTGGATGAAATCCGCAAGCGCTTCCTGCTCCAGCGTAGGGGTCATCCGATCCGTAATCCATTTGATTGCCAGAAAGGGCTTTATCAAGGAAGGTGGAAGAATGGTATAGCCAATCCGCAGTGCAGGAAACAGAATTTTGCTGAAGCTTCCCACATATACGACCCGTCCAGAGTTATCCAGCCCTGCGAGTGCAGATACCTTCTGCCCTACATACCGGTATTCACTGTCATAATCGTCTTCAATAATGAGTGCTCCAGACCTTCTTGCCCACTCCAGAAGCTGAATTCTCCGGTTAAATGACATCGTCACCCCCACCGGAAACTGATGCGAAGGGGTTACATAGATCAGCTTGGGGGTTGTTGACTGTCTTTTACTGTGAAGCGCTAGACATTCATCCATCTCCTGAACACATATTCCTTCCTGATCAACCCGTACGGGAATCACTTCACCCCCTGAGTAGCTGAATATTTCCCTGAGCACGTTATGGGTTGGGTCTTCAACCAGCACCTGATCTCCTTTACTCAGGCAAAGCCTGGCGAGAATATCCAGAGCTTGCGTAGCCCCTGTCGTAATCACAATTTGCTCCGGAAGCGCCGGAATGGAGCGGGTAGAACGAACTAGCCTGGCAATCTCCTCCCGAAGTGCCAGGGTGCCTTCTGCCGGTCCGTATGTAAGCATATCAGGCGTGGCCCTCCGGCAGACCTCCGTCAAGGCACGCTGCCACCGGTCCATCGGAAACATATCCCAAGCTGGCACACCATGACGGAAATCATAAGGAACCGTTGACGGTGAGGGAAGAGCCGATACGAATTTCGGTGCTTTGGTCGACACAGCGCAATAATTGCCCGTCATACTGCCGGGGTCTGTATCTGCGCCCGCTGCGTTGACGGCAACAAACGTTCCCGCTCCTCTCCTCATCTCCAGATAACCTTCCGCCCGTAGCTGCTCATAGGATTGAAGAATGACACTGCGGGAAACCAGAATCTGCTCTGACAACAATCGCGTGGCGGGAAGCTGGTCTCCGGCTCGCAAGCACCCGCTGTTGATTGCCTGCAAGATTTGCTCAAACACCTGTCTGGATAAGGATGTATCCAAAGTCTTATCTATTGTAATTAACAATTCAGATCCCAAGTATATCCCCCTCTATCCCCTATGCGATCTTTCTCTATAAATGGATTTAAGCCTCCGGGTTTTGAAACACCGAAGGCTTGCTGTATATAGCTCTTCCTATACTTCTTGCAGTGCCGGGCGATCCTGGAGCATTTCATAGACTTGAGCAACATCCTTGTCCCCGCGGCCAGAAAGACTAACCACAATAATTTCATCCCTGCTCATGGCTCCTGCAACCTTCATCGCATAGGCGACAGCGTGGGAGCTTTCCAGGGCCGGGATAATTCCTTCCGTCTTAGATAGGGTCAAGAAGGCATTCAACGCTTCTTCATCGGTAACCGAGACATATTCCGCACGCTTAATCTGCTTGTAATAGCTATGTTCCGGGCCCACACCAGGGTAATCCAACCCGGCTGCAATGGAATGGCAGTTCTCGGCATCGTTCATCACGTAGCATCTGAACCCGTGAATAATGTCCGGCTTGCCTGTACTAAGCGGAGCCGCATGGATTCCGGTCTCGATCCCTTTTCCTGCAGGCTCTACGCCCACTATCGTGACACCAGGATCATCCACGAAGGGATGAAACAGCCCAATCGCATTGGATCCCCCGCCTACACAAGCAGTGATCAGATCAGGAAGGCGCCCTTCCTTCTGCAGAATCTGCTGTTTGGCCTCTCTTCCAATGATAGCCTGAAAATGACGGACCATCAGCGGAAACGGATGCGGTCCAACAACAGAGCCGATGAGATAGTAGGTATCTTCATAGTTCTGTGCGAAATCATTCAGCGCTTCATCCACGGCTTCCTTCAGTGTTCTGTTACCGGACTTCGCAGCCACAACCTCTGCTCCCAGCATCTGCATACGGAATACATTGAGAGCCTGTCGTTCAATATCCACCTCACCCATATAAATGGTGCAAGGGATATTAAACAAGGCACATACGGTAGCAGTCGCTACACCATGTTGCCCTGCGCCAGTCTCTGCAATAATTCTTTTGGCCTTCATCCGGTGGGCAAGCAGAATCTGGCCGATAGTATTATTGATCTTATGCGCTCCGGTATGATTTAAATCTTCACGCTTGAGGTAAATTTTGGCCCCGCCCAATTTATCCGTCAGCCGCTGCGCATAATACAACAGACTTGGCCTGCCCACATATTCATTCAGGTAGTACTGGAACTCCCGCTCGAACTCTTCGTCGTCCTTATAACGCTGAAAAGCTTCGTCCAGTTTATTAAGCGCCGCCTTTAGCTCTTCCGGAACATAGCTTCCGCCAAACTGCTCCTGATCTTCTTCGCCAAATATACCATCCGCAGTTACCTTAATAATACTCATAGAGTAACCCCCTATATATTTTTAGGTGTGCCAAAAGAAGTTCTTATAAACGAGTCTCTCATTCTATACGGTACTGTGCAATCAAACACGACTTTTGTGGTCATGCCAGGCTTCGTAATCTGTGGGGACATGCCTGGCATTTGCGACGGGTCCAGATGGAAGCCTTCAAGTCCCGGGAAGGTAATAATGTCCACATCCGCCTGAAAACGGGTCGTCATGGCCCACCACACCTCCTCTTCACTGAACAGGTTCACATCCTCATCAACCAGGATCACCTGTTTGATCATACGAAAAGACCGAAGAATCATCGTTCCCGCGCGCCTGACAGCGAGATCGTCCTCGTCATTCATTTTATGAAATTGAGCAAATAACAGCAGTTGGCCTCCCCCGGCAGAGCTGCAATAAGCATTGGTAATCCGGGAGGTCACTTGATTGCGTACATACTGGAGGACTCCGGCTTCCATCCCCACCGCTAAAAGATTGGATTGCTCGTACCCTGGACCAATCACGGTTTGAAATATGGGATGAGCTGAGGATGTGATTCCCGAAATCTTCACAACAGGCAAATGGGGATGCGCCTGGCCGTCATATCCCAGAAACTCCGGCATGGAATGGCCCCCAGGCTCTCCTTCAGGAGCATACTCATGGGTGATTGCACCTTCCAGTACATACTCCGCTTCGGACAAGCAGTCTGCGGCAACAGATAAACAGGAGGAAACCTTGACTGGCTGTCCCCGTAATCCGCCTGCAATAGCCAGCTCATTGAACCCCTCGGGCGCTACAGCACCCGTGCAGCAGGAGGCAATGTATATAGCAGGGTCCAGACCGATATTGATGGAGATCGGAAGCGGCACGCCCATTTCTTGTGCTGCCAGGTAGAAGCCCTCCAAGTGGCGGCCCGGGACCATCCAGATTGTCAGCTCGTTGTTGCTTTTCACCCATAGCCTATGAATGGAAATATTACTGTCACCAGTGACAGGATGCTTAGCGATTACTAACCCGAGTGTAATATAGGGTCCCGCATCCTTCATACTCATGGTGGGGATTGGCAGCCGGGTGAGGTCAACATCCTGATGGATCACTTCCTGACAGGGCGGCTTCTCGCATTTTACGGGCTCAATTGGATGCTGTGCGGCATCCAGCAGGAAGTCCGCTATATATTGTTCTTGCGCCGCGAGAAGCATTGCACACCGTTTCCGGGTTCCAAAGATTCCCGCCAGCACCGTCTTGTTCACAGGCATCACATGTTCGAATAACATCGGTACTCCCGGGCCGGTTGGTGAAGAGACAGGAACCCCGCCTCCCTGGGCTGCATATAGAGCGGCTAACTCATATTTAGCGTCCACAGGCACCGTATACCGCTGGACTCCTTCACCATGTTCTTCCAAGTATACAAGGGCCGACTTCAGATCATGAACCGCGGTGCTCACACCGCTGGCTCGTCTGACTGCTCACGGCTGTGCAGATATTCAAGCTGCATATCCGTCAGAACCGTAATTAAAGTCTTGTAAGTAGCCGTAGCGATCTGTGGTTCAAGACCTGCATCCTCTGCCAGCCTGGCTACCTTATCTAGTACCTGCTGAACCCGGTCACAGGAACGGACAGACTCTTCATCCGTCTTCAAGACCATAATTTTCTTAACGACCCGGGTTCTTTCAGCGAGCAAAGCCACAATCTGCCGGTCGATGATATCAATCTCTTGACGATGAAGCGCAAGGTTCTCATTCAACATTACAAATCCTCCCTAGATAATTTGAGATTCATATGAGTATGATACATAGGTCGAAATGAAATTATGAAATATTTGATATCCGCTTTCAGTGCATACACTTTCAGGATGAAATTGAATAGATTCGATTGGAAATTCCCTATGCCGTACCCCCATAATATATCCATCATCCGCAGATTCTGCAGTGACTTCCAGACAATCCGGCAGCCCCTCCCGGCTCACGATCAGGGAATGATAACGCGTAGCCCGGAACGGATTATGGAGTTCTGTAAAACAGCCTTTACCATCGTGGATAATCTCACTGGTTTTGCCATGCATCAGATGTTTCGCCCCTATCACTTTGCCGCCAAAAGCAAGTCCAATCGCCTGGTGGCCCAGACATACGCCAAGGATCGGAAGACAGGCTCCATATTGCCGGATCAGCTCGATATACCGCGCATCAGCCGGATGGCCCGGACCTGGACCCAGAACTACAAAATCTGGAGCCATCAGCTCCACAAGACCCGAACTTAACTGATCGTTACGCACCACTTCAAGCTCTACTCCGGCTTTCATCAGATATTGGCAAATAATATATACAAAGCTATCATATGCGTCAACGACTAATGCTCTCATGCAGTACCTCCCTGCCTGTGACCGCCCAGAATAATGCACCCATTTTATGAAAAGTTTCACTCCATTCCTTCTCCGGCACAGAATCAGCCACCACTCCCGCAGAGGCGCGGATGGAATACGAATCAGGCTTCCGATGAACCGCTGTCCGAATGCACAGTGCCATATTTACATATCCGTTGAAATCAATGAATCCCATAGCCCCCGCATATGCCCCGCGGCGCGTGGTTTCAAGCTCTTCAATGATTTCCATGGCCCGAATCTTGGGGGCTCCAGTCATTGTGCCTGCCGGAAAAGTAGCCGCAATAATGTCATACATGTCCTTTGAGGCCTTCTGCGTTCCTCCTACACTTGATACCAGATGGTTCAAATGTGAGTACTTCTCGATCACCATCAGTTCGTCTACCTCCAGAGTCCCTGTTTCACAGACCCGGCCAATATCATTACGGCATAAATCTACCAGCATAATGTGCTCCGCTACTTCCTTTTCATCCCGCTTCAGAGCTTGTATGAGTCTCTCATTCTCCTCTGGAGTGGAACCCTTGGGGCAAGTACCCGCAATAGGCCTCATTGTGATGTTCCCACCCTGGATTTTAATATACAGCTCTGGACTGGCGCCGATCAGCGTCATCCTTCCAAAAGTGGCCAAATACATATATGGCGATGGATTACGCACCCGTAGTCTCCGATAAACGTCAACTGGAGTCATAAGACTATTAATATTAATTTGATTGCCTAGCTGGACTTGATAGATATCTCCGGCCGAAATATATGAGAGAGCTTTCTTCACATTATTCTGATACACCTGACGGTCTATCGTATATTCCACGGATAACGGCTCTACAGCATCTGCTAACGTCCGGTTTACCTGCAATTCACCCTTGTGGAGCATACGGCCAATCTCCGCCTTGGACAGGTCATCCCAGCCCTCAGCAGATTGGTTAAGAATCAGCCTGACTGTCTTGTCAACCAGACTATATTCAATTAACCCTTGGTAAATGGACAAGGCAAGATCCGGGACCGTTCCATCATTCGGAATCTGACTCGGCAGACTTTCAACAGACCACGCCGTATCATAGCCCAAGTATCCAAAAAATCCGAAATAGAAGGCTTCGCCCTGGTCCGGGACAGAAACGGTGAACTGGGACTGAACGAACCGCAGGAAATCCCACAAGCCCTTGCGGTCCCGCAAATGCAAAACCCCATCCCGTGAGACAAGCAGCCCTGCCTTCAGCCCTCCCTGGCTTACCCGCTCCATAATGGACTCTAGTCCTGTCAGTTGTATTTCTGTTGAGAACGCTGTAATCGTAAAAAGCGGTTTGAACCCTATAAAAGTACTCTGGGCACTCTTGGAAGACCCCGATAAGGTTTCCAGAAAGTAGGTGTTTTGCTCCCCCAGCTGTTCCCGTAAGGATAAATAGGTCTCAAAGGAATCGTGAAACGGAATATCATACACTTCAGTGTCTACTTGAATCGGATGCAAGATTCTTCACACTCCCCATCTGTATTAGTCCATTTCATCAAGAACAAACACCAGAGTCGGGTTACCTTCCATCCCCTGTGACCGATGCGGATCCCCATCAGGAATTACAAAACCCATTCCGGGACTGCAGGATACCTTTCTGTCCTCATAATGTATTGTGAATTCTCCCTGCAGCACATAACCCACATGCCCTTTCAGGCACCAATGCTCTTCATTGAATCCCGGAGGAAGCTCCAGCAACCGAAGCCGCTTATTGCCGATATAACTGATTTTCACACGCCCGTTAGCACCTGGCTTTTCCCAGCTTGTCCATTCCATGTTAGGAAAATCAATCCCTCCGAGAGCCTCCAGTTCCTTATTCGTCACAGCCATCAACCTCCACTTTTTATTTTTTAGTATATGAAAACCAATGATGGGTGAATCTTTTACACTAGCGGTGCTTGCAGACGACGAAGCTCGTTCTCGCATATTCTCCGCTCATTCTCTTCCTCACACTGCAAAAAGGAATGATTCGTAATCTGCGAATAATGCTTCATAGCTGAGATCATATCAATCATCCGGTTGATCATTCTCCGCACAGAATCCAGCCCCTCTAAATCACTGAATACCTCGCTTGCTTGTCCGGCATGCAGAAGGGCGGGGAAACCGCTCCCTACCAGGATCATGCGATTCAGCAGAATATTGTTCACAATCTGAGAATGAACATGCTGGTGATTGTAGCGCCGGCCTGTAATGATAGCTCCCCCGACCTTGTTCGTAAGGGGCCGCTCAAACCGGAGATAGCATACCCCTGAGCGTTCAATAAACATTTGCATCAGATGCCCCATGCCAAAACCATGAACAGGAACTGCATAAATGATCCCTTCGGCCTTCTGCATCATCTGTACAATGTACAGCATGTCGTCCGTCAGCCCGCAGGCCTTCTCCCGGTAGTTACAATCCCCGCAGGTCCCGGAAGGTGAGATATTATACTCTCTTAAATTAAGTACTGAGAGATTTGCTCCTCTGTGGATAGCTATTTCATTGCTATACTGCAGGATCTGGTCTGTATTCCCACCAATGCGGGTTGATCCGCATATCGCTAGCAGTTCTACCGGCTTAATATCCATAGGCGCATTTTCCTCCCATTCTTAATGGATTATAGAATTTCAACCAAAACAGCAACAGCGACAGAAGCAATGATGACACCAAACAATGGCACCTTTTTAGCGAGTACAAGAACAATAGCAACCACACCCGCTGCAATCCCGACCATCGGCGCCTCTTGATCCACCTGAAATATACCGGGAATAATTAACGCGCTGAGTACAGCCAGAGGAAGATTCTCCAGAAACCAGTTCTTTCGCTCCTCCATCTCTGCCTTACGCACAAGCAGCAGCGGCGCAATGCGGAATAAGAAGGTAAGCATGCCCATTCCCAGGATCACAATGATTGTCACATGACTTCACTCCTGACCTTTTCTTCTTTGGAAGGAAATATTCCGCCGACACATGCTCCTATGATCATCGCAGCCACTACAGTAGCTGTTCCTAACAAGGGCTGCAGCAACCAGGAGGAAGCAGCGGCTGAAATACAGATCGCCAGGTTTCTTTTGCTGAGCCGGATCTGGGGTATTACTAGTGCAATAAGCAAAGCGTACAGGGAAGTATTCAGCGCCGGCAAAATATTGGCGGGAATATAGTCTGCTAGCATAATCCCTGCATACGTTGCGATTAGAGTGACGGCATAGGGCGGGACCTCCAGCCCCAGCAGATAAGGAAGGGAATGATTCCCTGCTTCTCTGCGGTTTTTGTCGGACATCATACTGACCGCATACACCTCTTCTGTCAGCCCGAATCCAACAAATCCTTTGTAGAAGGGGCGTGTATTCCGGTTCATTCTGGAAGAGAATGACATGCTGATGAAAAAGTATCTTAAATTGATGACGAACGTGAGCAGCAAAATAATAGGGGCAGCGGTTCCCGCTGCGAGCAGCTTGGCTGCGATAAACTGGCTTGCTCCGGCGTAGACCACAGCGGATAGAAGGAAGACCTCCAGGTCGCTTAAGGAAAGGGCTTTGCCGACCAGGCCGAAGGTGATGCATGCCGGGATATACCCGATAACAATGGGAATGGAGTCAATAATACCTTTCTTCACTTGCCTCATGGGCTCTGTCACGATCCGCAAAAACCTCCCCGGTATGTAATTGAAAGGTATGCACAGGAGAATCCTTATGAATAAACGCCCATTCCGATCTCCCTGCTCCGGTAAATGGCTGCAGCAATTCATTTAAAAGAAACGTAGTGGCCTCTACAAGTACTCTAGCTTCTTTATGGACCGCTTCAATCGTAAACAGCATTTGTGAGGATTCGGCGGTTGTCTTAATATGATCGCTCTGTCTCCAGTTCCAGCGCCGGGAGTGTGCTCTCCCGGCATCATCTGCATAAATAATCTCACCGGCTGAAGGAAGCTCGCACTCATCCACTTTCCCAATCGGCAAGAACGGTTCATTCCCCGCAGCTCTTCTGATAACGAATTCTTGTATATCAGAGATATCGCAGGAAGCTATCGGTGTGCGGCATTTCAAAGAGATCGCATTGCATAAATTCACGAGCGTATGGATTCGGGCCAATGCCCCCTGTTCAACTACACGTCTTATGAGCGATTCTGCAGCGCAAGGATACCTTGCGGGCTTGACACCAAATTGACTATAGACCTTTCGCCAGGCTGCAATGGTCGGAATTTCACTTATTGATTCTTTTTGCAATCCTGAGTTCATGATTTCCTGTTCCATATGAGCAAGCAGCGCGTTCACTTCAGAATCCCTGTCTAAGTTTGCAATATGAGAGGTCGCGATCAACCCGACATGTAAATCAGGGGCTATCTCAAAAACGTCCTCCGAAAATTCCACTTTAAACGCTCTGCTGCTTTCTTCTTTCCCGGTATGGACTTGATTCATCTTAATCCTCCTTCGGAGCATTTCACTTCACCGCATTGCAGCGGTACATGGAATATTATACCTTATATACATTTTATTTATATACTACCAATTTTCGGACAATCCACCATACCAATTTTCTTTTTTGAACTGAAACGGTTTCTATACACAGAAACGGTACCGTCCTTAAATCGAACGGTACCCGTTAATGAAATCGACCTATATAATAGGCGTATAATGCGGATTGTTAAATCCTGTCGTCTCGACCATAACAATGAGTTAGATTGAGTGTCACTCTTTATCCAGCGGATGGCGGATATCATCCTTATAGAAATCGAAAATGAGTTGCTGCTGCGTTCCTCTCACTGCATAGAACACGTCGGAGATACATTTTCCTTTACGTCTTAGCTCGTTCTCCAGCCATTGTGTCGTAAGTCCGTAATTCTTCAGGTTATCCTCCATCACAATGCCATCCATAATTAATTCTACCGGGAAGGCTTGCGGGTGAGACGGCAGTTTCATATCCTTCTTCTGTACTCCCTGATATGCCTCCTTTTTCAGTACGGACAACCTTCCGTTATCTTCAAGAATGGCATAATCCACCTCTTCTATATTGAAAATATCCTTCTCCCGCAGCGACTGAGCGAGTGAATCCAGCGTATATTTCAGCTTGCGCATGTTGCCCTCCAATATCTTTCCTCCCTCAATCAGTACCGTGGGTGAACCGGAAATCCAAGCCCTCCACTTATGGCTCTTCAGCGCGATCAGCGACAGCAGAAACGACAAGGCGGCAACAACGACCAGTGCCAAAATCAAATAGACCGATTTCAGGCTCTCGTTAAACGCCAGATTGGCGGCTATCGACCCCAGCATAATGCTGGTGACGAAGTTATGTGCGGTCATGTTCGATATCATCTGCTTGCCCAGCAGCTTAGGGATAAACAGAAGTAGGATGACGGAAATTATCGTGCGGACCAGAATATCCATATAAGCATGCATAGCGCAATCCCTCCTCCCCCCATTCTTTCCAATACGATCCGAAACAAACTATTGGAACAGAGGCAAAGAGCCGGAAGCGGCGATCCGTGAACGCGTGCCCGTCTTTCCCAAAAATCTCAGAGCAAAAAACTTCCCGGCCGCCTTTCAAAATAGAAAAGCGAGAGGAGATACGTAACAGTAAGTACCGCCGCGCGTCTCACTCTCGCCTGATTAAAAAAACACACCTGATGAGCCCGCCTGCCAGCTCTTCATCATCTCTTGCGTTTTGTGCCGATGATGATTAATATCGCCCGGGCGAAGGGCTTCGCCGCCTACATCGGTGACGGAAGCAACCGTTGGCCAGCAGTTCATCGCCTGGATGCAGCGGTGCTGTACCGCCTGGCGCTGGAGTCTGCCCCGGCAGGCTCACGGCTGCTCGGCGCTGGCGATGAAGGCATTCCGCTCCGCGAGATCGCAGAGGTCATCGGGCGGCAATTGAGTGTGCTGGAGGTCAGCATAACAGCTGAAGCCGCCGCCGCCCACTTCGGCTTCCTTGGTGCCATCGCGGCAATCGACATCACAAGCTTGTACAACACTGCGCAGGCAAGCCTGGCAACAAGGGAGCTTCTGGGCTGGCAACCGGTTCAACCCCGACTGGTCGCCGATCTGGAAAACGGGCATTATTTCGTATAGATTGTTGCAGAAACTGCAAGAGTTCTCCCGTTAGGCCGCTTGGAGGCGCGAAAAATGCTGTCTCTCATACAACAATTCAGCGGAAATCGTTGATATAATGAAGAGAATGTTGTAAGCAGGACTAGAACCCGAGGAGGATACTGAATTGGACAAAATCATTCACTGGGGCATTATCGGCTGCGGGGATGTAACCGAGGTTAAGAGCGGTCCGGCCTTGCAAAAGGCCAGAGGATCGCAGCTCGCGGCCGTTATGAGGCGCAGCGGAGAACTTGCAGCCGACTATGCGCGGCGGCATGGGGTACCCCGCTGGTACGACGGGGCAGCCGGTCTGATAGCCGACCCCGGCGTGGATGCCGTGTATATCGCTACACCGCCGTCCACCCATATGGAGTACACCTTAGCGGCAGCGCAGGCCGGAAAGCCAGTCTATGTGGAGAAGCCTATGGGTCTTAATACGGCAGAATGCGAAGCCATGATTGCTGCCTGCGGACAGGCGGGGGTTCCGCTGTACGTCGCTTATTACCGCAGAGGGCTTCCGCGCTTTCGCAAGGTTAAGGAGTGGCTGGACACGGGAGCGATCGGCGAACCCAGGTTTGTGCGCACCCTGCATATGACTAAGCCGCTCGCAGCGGTAAGTGAGGAGAATTGGCGGGTGGACCCGGAAATTTCCGGCGGCGGGTTATTGCTGGATGTGGGCAGCCATACGCTGGATCTGCTCGATTTCCTGCTTGGCCCGATTGAAGATGTCAACGGACATGCGTCCAACTTTGGAAGCCCCTACAAACCTGAGGATACCGTATCCGGTAGATACCGCTTTGAGACAGGCGTTCATGGGACGGGCATCTGGTGCTTTAATGCCTTTACTAACGAAGACGTTACTGAAATCATCGGCAGCCGTGGCAGTATCACCTTCTCCACCTTTGCGGAGCAGCCGGTTATTCTCAGGACCGAAGATGGGGAGTACCCTGAATTCATTGCCCACCCGCCCCATATCCAGCAGCCGCTGATCCAGTCCATTGTAGATGAGCTTCTGGGATGCGGCACCGCTCTCAGCACCGGCAATACCGCTATCCGTACCAGCCGCGTGATGGATGAACTTGTGCGGAATTACAATGGACGCTGATTGCCAGCATATTTAAGAAGAACAATAAACCTGCAACATAAACAGCCAGCTTCCGGAAATCCGCCCGGCGGCTGGCTGTTGCTGCGCTCAATCAGAAAGAAAACTCTACGTACGAATTACAGCTTCCAGATCCGGTACAGAATGACCGCTGCTTCCGCACGGGTAAGAGTATCGTCCGGGGCAAGCCTGCCGTTTTTACCGTTCACAACTCCGTATTTCAGCAGAGCTTCCAGACTGTCCTTGGCGTAAGCGGAGATTCGCTCTGCATCCGCGTAAGCATCCAGAGTTCCGCTGCCGTGCGCCGCTATCCCGGCTGACTTCAGCGCGCGGGCAGCGATTACCATCATCTCCTGCCGTGAAATCGTGCTGTCCGGCTTAAAGGAGTTATCTGCATAGCCGGTGACAATGCCGAGCTGCTTCGCGGCGGCAAGCTCCTTGAAATGCTCAGCATGATTCCCGACATCGCTGAATCCAGCACCTGATTCTGCAGTAGCTTTGAGTTCAAGCACCTTCAGAAGGGATGCGGTGAGATCTGCTCTGCTCATTGGAACCGCCGGGGAGAAATTGTCGCTGGAGGTTCCCTGGACAAGATCACGCGCCGCCATGGCAGCGACAGCCTGCTTAGCCCAAGACAGATTCCCCAGATCCGTGAATGTCAATGGAGCATACGCCGCTGCAAAAGTGCCAAACTCTGATGTCTGGAACACAAGTGATCCGTTCGCCGCATCATAACGGCTGTTCACGACAGCAGTCCTATGGCCATCCTCACGGAGATAGCGCACCAGCAGTGAATCTGAGTAACCCAGCTCTTCCACTGCCGGCTTGTAAGGAATAGAAACTGTTATTGGCATATCCGCGTTGCTCCAGGCCATCTCCCGGCCTCCGGCCGACAACTTCAGCTCCACCACCGGACGACTGCCGGCTGCCGCATCCGGACTGGCCGCCGGGGACGCTTTTACACGAATGGAGATGTATTCAGTGTTTGCTGTAATGCCTGCCAGCTGCCCGCTTGGAATTGAGAGCGTTGCATGGTCGGTCTTGATCACAAGCACGAAGTTTGCCTGCCCCTTCAGGCTTTGCAGCGGCAGTTCAACTTCATATGAGGCTGCACCCGTCTGCTTCGGCAGGTCGATCACGATTTGTTTCATGCCGTCTGCTGCCGGGACTGCCTGCTCCAGCGCTTTGCGCAGAATATCGCCCGTAACCGCGGCCTTTGCCTCTCCTCCCTGATTCTTGACCTCCGGTCTGATCGTAACCACGCCGTCCTTGCTGTCCAGATTCACAGGCTTCGGCGTAGGGGTGCTATTGACATAGTTTGTTCCGCCAGATACCGGTGCCGGGGTCGGGGTTGGTGTAGCTGTTGGTTCCGCTGTTGGTTCTGTTGTTGCTGCCGGTGTCGGCGTTGGTGCCGTTGTCGGTTCCGGTTGTTCATCCCTGCTCTTGAGAGTCAATACGCCGTATACAGAGGTGTCCTGATAACCGTTCCCGGTGGTATCATTCCAGGCGGCAACACTTTGCCGGACGCCGCTCTTGGCATCGTTAATCTGAGTGTCGAAGCCGACCTTGGTGCCGCCGGCCGGGGTGATTTTTTTGAACGGAATCTTCATTTCAAGGGTATAGCTTGTTCCGGCTACCTTGGTTGCCGACACGAAGCCTGCACTGATGTCTGCCGGACTGAAGGAGGCTTCATTGTCATAATTGACCCGGAACTGTCCGTCATCGTCCTGATAGAAGGTGGTCCGGCCCAGATTCTCATCCAGGAAGACCTCGACAGAGTCTTGCTCCCACACATTCGTATTACTCTTGTCCAGCTGGGCATCGCTGACCTGGACCAGTACATATAGATTCTGGTCATCCCACAGCGCGCGTGCCGTTCCGCTTGCACCCTGCCAGGCCATCTGATACCGGTTCACTGCCATCTCAGGCGCCAAGGACCAGATTGCATCCGCGGTTCCGTCAATGACCGGTGTGCCGTAAACGGCCTCAGACACCTTAGCCTCTGTCGTGTTCGGTTGATGCTCTGCCATATATTTTGCCGGATCGATGACGCCGTAATATGCCGGTTTGGCCTGCAAATCCCTGTCGAACAGCAGCGGGCTTGAGGAGGCTCTCCAGCTCGTACGGTCATCCATTCCCCAGAAGGTAACACGTGCGATATTGGCGGCATGCGTCTTGTAGATATCCATCAATCTCGCATACAGATAGCCCTGGTCGACCAATTCCTTCTCCGTTTGCTTATTGTCGCTTCCGGCTTGAATATCGAGCTCGGTAATGCTCACCTCTACCCCAAGCGAGATGAATTTCTCCAGCGACAGCTTGACGTTATCGGGATTCGTGTTGATATTGTAATGTGCCTGCATCCCCACACCGTCAATCAGCAGCTTCCCGGGGTGGGCAAGCGCGTACCGGTCGTTAATCTCCTTGACCATACTGTATATGGCCTGGGCTTTGTTCTGGTTATCATCGTTATAATCATTATAATACAGCTTGATATCCCACTCTGGATGATCGTCCAGCACCTCTCTGGCCGCCAGGAAAGCCTGCTCTACATAGTCCGCTCCGATGGCATCCTGCCAGGGAGCTTGACGCAGAGCTGCTTGCCAGTTAGACGGATTGGACGGGTTATCATTCATCGCTTCATTGACCACATCCCAGGAAATTACCCTGCCGCCGAAATGCTCCATGACTCCCTGGATGTGGGTTCTCAGATTCGTTAGAGCTTCGGCACGCCCCAGAGGAACTTTATTGCCTGCTGCATCCGTGGTCAGGTTCATCCAGTCAGGCGACTGCTGATACCATACCAGTACATGCCCATGCATCTTCATCCCTTCAGCCAGCACCTTGTTCACCATGGCATCTGCCGCTGTAAAAGTGAAATTCCCCTTAGTCGGCTGCAGCGCATCCGGCTTCATGGCATTGCCTGCGGTAGCAACGTTGTGGTGCATCTTCAGCAGATCCAGCCGGACACCTTCCAGATCCTCGGCGGATAATGCGTTGCCGATCAGGAAGTCATTCTGATAGGCTGCTTTTAGAGGAACCAGATCCCTTTGAATATCCACCGGGCCGGTGCCTGTATGCTCAAAAGTGATATCGTCGATATAAAAGGAGGCTGCTGTGTTGTTGGAGCTCTCAATATAAAGAGTCAGATATTCGCCGCCCACACTGTTATAGCGGTAGCTGCCCTCAAATTTCACCCAGCCGTCAGCGGTGCTGATCGTCTTGGGGGACAGGGCCACATAACTCGCACCGCTGTCATTGCCCACCTGCGTAGACAGCTGGAGCTGCGCGCTTGCCGGATCGATCAGCTTCACCCAGGCAGAGAGGGTATATTCGCTGCCCTTGTCCACGTACTTCTCCACACGCAGGGAAGGCCCGTGCCAGGTAGATGTCCTGCCTTCCACCTTCAGTGCGTAGGCACCATCAGCCGTATGATTCTCTTCATTGGTCACCGTAAGCAGCTCGGTTCCCGCTCTGCCAGTGAAGCCGCCTGCTGTCTGGTCTTCAAAGGTGATCGTATTGAATGGTAAAGCCGGGTCCCGGACAGGTTCCTCCCCGCCGCCTGGAGCGCCCTCTTCAGTGAACAGAATATCTCCAAGGTAGAATGGCACTGCGGCCCCGGCCTCGTTGGAGTTGATGCGTAAGGCATAATCCTTCTTGCTGGTATCGACCGTAAATTTCTTAGTCAGGATTACGGATTCCCCTGCTTTATAAGGTACTGCTGCATCGTTGGTATAGTCGTCTACCGTCTGCAGAGCTGCATTGGCACCGCTGGGGAGCGCAACATTGGCGTCAACGTAGACGACCGCAGTGACGGTGTACGTTTGCCCGTTCTTGAGGCCGACATCCGAGAACTTAAAATCGACCGCATCCCAGTTATTTACCCGGTTGCTTACGTATAACGCTGCCCCATCGGCATTTCCGTCAAAAGGAACTCCCGTGACTGCACTAAGGCTGGCGCCTCCGGATTGGACAGCCTTGCCTATGCCGCCCCCAAAGGTTTCGTGATAAACCATGGCCGGGGCCTCTGCTGCCTGAGCAGCGGGAATATACCCGCCTGCCGGAAGAAGCAGGACGGCCGCCAGTAATACGAGAGAGACTTGCTTGATTATTCGCTTCATGCATTGCACTCCTCTGTATGAATTTGGATTTCTTTTGAGTTAAGCGCTTACAGTTGTATGAAAGCTGCCCCCTTCTCAACCCAAATCGTAGCACAATGCCAAAACCGCGTCTTACCCGAAACTAAAGATTGTACCGTGCTTTTTATAGTTCATTTCCTGGAGTGTCACAACTAAGAAGGACCGATCTATCACGTTATAAGTCGGATGCTATAGAGACCGGATTAATAGCAGTTGGATTTACTACACTTGCTGATAGGCGAATGTCCTCTGCTTAATCAACAGCAGTTGGATAAACAGCACTTAAATCATTCCATACCATTCAAAGTAGTGAAAACCAACCATGTTAGATGCTGTTTTTCCACTTGCTTCAGCACATTGCTTAGAAGTTGACGAATTAAGATACGTTTATCCACTTGCTTGCCTGAAGAAGCCGCTCCTACCGGAGAACACTTGGACCGCCTAACGTAGCTCGGCATCGTATCGTGCAGCCTTCATTACACCACCTGCAGGGAGTCTGTACACTATGCGAAAAACACAAAGCAGCGCTGCCTGGTACCGGGAGCAGCACTGCTCTGTTGTCTGTTTCATATATGGGAGATACGCCAGGGGACAGCCTTATCACCAGCAGCTATCATATCAGCTTGTGCGCAAACCATTTCTCGCCTCTGAAGCGCCATAGAAAAACAGCTCCGCGGACCGCCCACTCGCAGTTCATCGCCAGCCAGACCCCCAGCACACCGTAGCCGAGGACGATCCCGAGTATGTAACCGAATATAACCCGGAACAGCCACATCGACAGCATGGAGGTAATAGAGGTGAAGCGGGAATCCCCCGCTGCCCGCAGCGCGGACGGCAGAATGAAGCTGACCGCCCACAGCGGAATCTGGGCAATGGCATTCACCAGCAGGACTATAAACAAGTCGTCAATGATCTCAGGAGGCGGAGAGAAGATCGACACTAGCGGATGGAACAGCGGCATCAGGATCAGGGCGACCAAGGCATACGAGGCTGAACCGATCCAGAGGAAGGACTTGATGAATTTTCTGGCATCTGCCACATCCCCCCGTCCGATGCTTTGGCCGACCACCGTTACGATCGTCAGCGACAACGCACTGGCCGGAATCTGAAACACCATCGCCAGCGAGCCGGCAATAGCATTGGTCGCAATAGCATAGGTGCCCATACTAACAATAAATATCTGGGTCAGCAGCTTGCCGCCATTGAAGAACATCTGCTCTGCTGCAAATGGAACACCGATGAACATAATTCTGCGCAGCATGGAGAGCGGAACATGGAACAGGTCGCGGACCCGCACACGCAGTACCGTGTCAATCTTGAACAGGTACACCAGGGCAAAGATCATGCCCGCATACCGCGCGATGTTGACCGCCAGTGTCATCCCCAGCACACCCATATGCAGCAGGTTAATGAAGACTACGTTCAGGAGTACGTATAACAGATTCATGATCAGCGACAGCATCAGCGAAGCCCGCGTCCTGCCGACGCCACGCAGCGCACCGCACACAGCCTGAACCACCGCGATCCCCAGATAAGAAATACTGCTGCCGATCATGTAGATCCGGGCATTATCCAGCACATCGGCGGAAGCTGTTCCGAACAGCAGGTTCAGTATCGGCGTGTGGAAGCCCATAAGCAGAATTCCGATTCCCACGGCGATCAGCGATACCGAGGTGACCGAACCCGCCGTAGCCTGGGATACCATCCGGTCGTTGCCGCTGCCTTTGTACTGCGCAACGACCACTGTCCCGCCGGTAGCAATGGCAACGAACACGTTGATCAGGAAAATATTCAGTGAATCTACCATATTCACCGCACTGACCGCCGCCATGCCGGATGAGCTGATCATCGCAGTGTTTACCAGATTTAGCCCGATGATGAAAGCCTGGTCAATCAGGATCGGAATAAATAAAGCTATAATTTGCCGGTAATCCATCCCTTCCCCGGAAAGATACTTCTCCAGCCATTTTTTGGCCGGCAGTCGAGCCTGAAGCTGCATAAACATATCACATTCTTTTCTGTAGAATAATTGCGGGCAGACTGTACATTCCTTCCAGTTTACTACAAATCTAACTTCACGTCTGTAACCAGTGAGAGAAACCCGGAATACAAAAAAGCAATAAATCCGCAATTCTCCATTAACGAAAGAACGGCGGCTTTATTGCTGCTGTATATGAATTACTGCTCTTTATCCCGGCCAAGCAGTCCGCTGAGCGCTTCGGTCACATTCATACCGGTAAGCGTCTGGGTCAACTCAGGAACCTGGGCCATTATTTTGGCAATATCGCCGGTAATTTTGTTCACGCCTGAGGTAGCTCCATCCTGGGAAATCACTGTAATCTTATCCACCTTGGCGAGCGGGGAAGCAATTTTCTCAGCCAGCTCCGGCAGTATTTTCAGGAATTCCACGGTAAGCGCAGCTTGTGTGAACTGTTTGTACGCTTCGGCTTTCTTCTCCAGGGCTCCCGCTTCCGCCGCTCCGGCCAGCTGGACAATCTCCGCATTCGCTCTCCCTTTCGCCAGCTCAGCTTCTGCCGTGGCCAGTCCGCGCTTGGTGGTTGTCGCTGCCTCGGCTTCCGCCTCAAGAATCTGCCGCTGCTTGGCGGCTTCGGCTCTCATGATCGTAGCCTGGTTCTCCGCCTGGGCAGGCTTGATCACCGTTGCCTCCAGCTCCCGCTGTCTCAGCTCGACTTCGATTTCCCTGACTGTCCGGTTGGCCTCCGCTTCCATCTGCGTGATTTTGACCTGTTCGGTAACGAGCGATTGCTTAATTTTGTTCTGCTGCAATTCATACGCAAGATCCGCCTGAGCCTTCTTCACTTCTGTCTCCAGCTTGAAATCCGCCTGCTTAATGTTCAGTTCCTTCTCGTACAGGGACTCCTTCGCGCGGGCGGCGGTTCCCGCTTCAATGGTGGCCTGATGTGCATTGGCTTTGGCAATGGAGGATTCCTTCTCCGCCTCGGCCTGCTTGATCTGAATATCGCGTTCCGCTTCCGCCTTGGCAATGCTGGCATCGCGGCGGATGCGCTCAATTTCCGGAACCCCCATATTGTCGATGTACCCTTTGTCATCCGTAATTTTTTTGATGGTGAAGCTGACGACCTCAAGCCCCATCTTGTCGAGGTCCTCCGAGCAGGTCTCCCTCATCTTGCTGTTGATTTCATCAGGCGTCTTGAGGATGGATTCCACCGTCAATTGCCCGATTAAGCCGCGCAGGTGGCCCTCCACCGAATGCAGGATAATTGTCTCGCGGTCTTCTTCGGGCCGGTCGATGAACTGCTCACTGGCCGTCAGAATAGCGGTGGGATCGCTTTTGATTTTTATCTGGGCGACCGCCTCCAGGTTGAGCTTGATGCCCTGCCGGGAGAACATCGCCTGCGCTGGAATGACATCGAAGCTCATCAGCATCATCGAGATGGTCTTATTGTTCTGGAAGCCCGGGATGACGAACGTCCCGCCGCCCTGCACCACTCTTTTACCGCCGAGACCGTATACAATCATCGCCTGATTGGGCGGGACTTTTTTATAAGCGGTCACGATACTGAACAAAGCCAGCAGAATAACAACAACAATGCCCGAGATTAAATAAAGAATAACCATTTGGTCCGACACTCCCCGTCATTTATAATTCTCCGAATTCCCTCTCGAAGAGGGTTACTTCCGCCATTCCCTTATCCACCTTCAAAATAATCACCCTGTCGCCCTTCACGAGCTGCTGGCCGATTGCTGCCCGCACTCCAATGGAGCGCATCGTTCCGTGCAGCACATATTTCATTTCCCCGGCTGCCCCATCCGCTGCAGGTACACTGACGTATCCAAGCTGCCCTGCCTGCTCATAATCCAATTCATTCATGCTGCTGTCATACCGGGTCATCACCCGGGCCAGCACTGCATACATCAGACACCCTGTCAGCAAGGCTATCATGGTGCAGATCAGCACTACTGCAAGCACGCTCATTCCGCTGAAGCGGCTAAGCATATAACCAGCGCCGCCCCAGACTGTGACAAACACCATCAGCGGGAGTATAGGCACAAAGCCCGGCCCCCCGGCGTCACCGCCCCCCGCATGCAGATGACCCGCCAGGCCATGCCCATGAAGTCCGCCGCTGAGGAGCAGGAGCAGTCCGACCCAGAAGCACACGATAAATGTAGTTAAGATAACGATCACCTCCTTAGGCAGTTCTGATCACAATATAAATAAACTTTTCCCGTTGTTATATGAATTATCCGTCTTAATTCAGACCGTCTCCCCCTGCTGCCTGCACAGCAAAAAGACCACAGCAGCAGCAGGGCTCTCCGTGGTCGGTTAATCGATCATGGCGCTCATCCTCTCTCTTCGAGGCTTACGGGGTTAGCTGACGGATTCGGGCAGCGAGATTGCCCTACCTTGCCGGAGCACCGTTATACAGCATGCAGCAAGGATTCACCCCAGGTGTGCGGCCGCTATCTGAGCCTAAGCCGTAATCACCGTTGGTTCCCCCGTTCCCATTACTGGAATTCAGCCATTTGAGAACAGTTAAATTTCATTCGGTTGTTGATTTGAATCTTACGCCTGCAGCCATTTAATGTAAAACGCTGCGGTTGACAAAAGAAGCCAAAAATGCCGTTCCTGCACGAATGAAGGCGTATACTTTGCTTTCGCTCTTAAGCGGCCGATGATTTACTCCTTTTTGCTCCGTTTCTCTGGAGCAGTGCTGTTACATAGCAAAGAGGCTGACCACCTGCATTCCCTCTGCCGGGTGTAGTCTTTTTTATCGGATACTCGCTTCTGCTTATACGCCAGTCTTCTGTGCTTCATCCAGCTGCTGCAGCTGCTCTATCTGATGCAAATGATTAAGCAGCTGCTGATAGTGGTCGGCTTTTTGCTGGACGGTAAGCACCATCTTCTGGAACTGCCCTGCATCCTGTCCCGATTTCTCCAGAATACGCAGCAGATCGCCATTGATCTGCTCCACATCCTCCATGCTGCTCTCCTGCGATTCCTGAATCTTCTCCAGATGCTGGAATACCTCTTCCTCCGCTTCCACGATCTCGTTCATGTATACCGTGGACTGGCTGATCTTCGCATTCGTCTCTGTCATCGCCGTTGTCCCGTCACCGGACTTGCTGTGAAGCTGCTCCATCACCTGGGTCATCCCCGAAAGGGAGCCCATGATCTCCTTCACATGACTGCGCGTGCTGTCGGCCAGCTTGCGGATTTCTGTGGCAACCACCGAGAAGCCCCGTCCGTGCTCTCCGGCCCGCGCCGCCTCGATCGCTGCATTCAGCGACAACAGATTCGTCTGCTCAGCAATATCCGTAATGATCTTTGCCAGCTGCTCGATGCTCCGGAAATGCCCCCGCAGGTCCTCATTCAAGCTGACAAATTCAGTAAATACCGCCGAAGCCTTCTGCATTTCCGCCGAGATCTGGATATTGGCCTCTTTGGCGAATTCAATTTTATTGGAGGAAAAAGAGAGGCTGCCATACATTTCATTGATGAGATCTTCGGTCTGTCCGCTGTTGGTCTTCAGATGCTCCAGAAGCTGCTGGGTCCCGCAGATCTGGCTGATCAGCTCACCGCTGCCCGCCCGTAAAGCCGCAAACTCCTCTACCAGCTGGGCCTCTTCCTTAAGAATCTCGTCAGTTTCGCGGCGGATCTGTCCGGCCAGGGTATAGGCGTGCATCCCATAGGATTCAGTGGCTGAAGCGTCGTTAGCGGCAGCTGTCCTGCCAGTATTCTCTGGAGGCTCAGTAGCATTAGCCGCTGCTCCAGCTGTCTTTAGCGTCCCGGCTGATTGTCCGGAGCTGTCCGTTTTTTCAAGAACGGCTAATGTATTATGACTTTGAACAGCTCCGGCAGAGATGCTTTTGCCCCATGAAGTGCGTAATCTGGTTATCCACTGCATAATCAATCTACTCTCCCTTATTCAACCAGCAGCAGAATCATGGTCTGGTTGGCATGCTTTTTATAATATTGCTCTCCGTAGCTGATGAAACCTGTAGTGTTGCCGCAGAATCCGAGCATAGTCCTGTCAAAATCCGCCCACAGACCGTCCCGGATGAAGAGCTGGTCCCGCAGCGTACAGTTAATGTTAAGCACAAAGGAAGGCTTGTACGGGCTCCCGCCCAGCGTCTCCCCCAGCACAGCAAGCGGATCTGCTGCACTCAGCACCTCTACATAAGTACTAGACATAACCTGGCTGTAAAATGTGACAGAGCCATCCGGATTAATGGTCATCGGTGAGGCGATGATCAGATCGTCTTCGTATCTTTTGCCCAGCGGGCTGCTCAGGAAATGCTCTGCCAGCTCCGCCTCCGGGACACCAAGCACGCGCGCGTATTCTTCCGCAGCAGGACGTCCGTTGAAGGAATACACCGTTCTGCCGAACACATCGGCTTCTGTCACCAGCAGCGTTGTCCCGGTGGGAACATAAATATTTTCTTTAACCAGTGCAGTACGACCCGGCATATTGAAGAAAATCCCCAGGTTCTGCACCCGGCGGCTTCCTATGTAAATATAAGTCTCTCCATGCTCATCATCCGCTGCACTTCCCCCAATAATCTTGAACTCCGGGGCAATGAAAAATAGCGAGGAGAGGATCGTCTCCTCCATCGCGCCTGTACCGTCACATAGCAGCAGCAGAAAGGCATTAGAGTTGCCTTGTACTTTGTGATATGAGGCACTTAGCACATTGCCTCTAAGCACGGGCGGATGCAGGATCTCCACAATATCGGCTATCCCTGATTCGTATTCGAACCCAGTGACTACGCCGCTGCGGTAGCCCTGCGGGGTATATTCGCCTTTGGTTGAGCACAATACCGCCCGGGAGGGTGCATGCCGGGACAATTCGCTGACTGCCGCAGCGGAAGCGAACAGCACCAAGCCTCTGCTGCTATCCAGTTGTTCCAGATGCCGCTTGGCTTCGCCCAATGTGTTAAAAGATAAAGCTTTCATTATGTATATCAACCTTCCTCCGCGGGAGTTCCCCCTGCAAACGTTACTGAAAAATTAAGCTTTAATTTTCAATACTTCTTATGGTAAAACCAGAACCGGGCCTACTGTCTGTGAATAATGTCGCAATCCCCTCGCCAAAGCCTTATTTCCGGCGCAAAAATACGGCTGTCACGGGTGACTAAGGTTGAGCGGCTTACAGAAAGGCTGTATCATGAACATACTGTAGATGCGATGGATGCGATGGATACGATGGATACGATGCTCAGAGCCGGGCATCACATTAATAACAGAAAGGAAGTGTGAGGCCATGACTTATTCACAGCGTTCCAGTCACCCTGCTGCCGCATCGGACTACACCTATCTGGAATACCAGATCGAATTAGCTGCAGAAGAATTGGCTGTGGCAGTAAAGGCGCAAGACGAAGCGCGGGCAAAGGCCATCCGCGAGCAGATTGCCAAACTCGAAGACGAGCTGGCGCTGCTTGAGGATTAAGCCGGATTACACCTGATTAAGCCGATTAGTGTAGTACCCTCACTTCTCGATTCGATTCTATCTCTAACAATAGATCATGTGATAATGATTATCAATGACAAAAAGATGTAGATTCCAGCAGCGCCGCAGGAGCCAACTGTTTTCTCAAGCACCGATATTCATTCGGTGCAGGGCCGGGCTTCCGGCTGCTGTGGGGAATATGAGGCTGTGCTGGTATGTGCTGGGTGTGTGCTGGTATGTGCTGGGTGTGTGCTGGGTGTGTGCTGGGTGTGTGCTGGGTGTGTGCTGGGTGTGTGCTGAGCGTTCTGCCCGGCAGCGAATGAGTTTTTTGAACAAAGATTAAGCTTTACTGCCCGTCCAGGCAGAAATGTTGTACGGATTACAACTCTGCCCCCCTAGTTTACACGGAGTTTGAGGGGATTGTTGTATGAAATACAACAATTGTCAGGATAATCCGCTTGAAAGAGGGTAAATGTTGTATTTCACACAACAATTCACAATTATATACGGATATAGGAGAATCCCCCCACAAGAGTGGGGCTTGTGCTCGCTGACTACCACGCTGACTACTGGTTACCTCCTCCTTACCACGCTGAACACTGATTACTTCGCACCACGCTGACTACTGTTCACTTCGCTCACTACCACGCTGACCACACATCAACTCACTCACTACCACACTGCTGGTTACCTCATCCCTACCTCGCTGACCACTGATCACCTCGCTCACCAGCACATTCACTTCCTTGCGACTACTGATCACCTCGCTCACTACCACTCTCACTTCCTTGCGACTGCTGATCACCTAGCCCACCACCACACTCACTTCCTTGCGACTATTGATTACCTCCTCACAGCCACGCTGATCACTTAGGTACTTTGCAGGCACCCCAAAACAATAAATCACCTTATAAAAAAGAGGTTATCCCCGTCATTGCTGACACAGCGGGATAGCCTCTTATGGTTTATCTGTTTACCTTTTTACCTATGGACTTCCCAACCAGAAGCTATAGCTTAGCCCAACTTCACCAGGCTGTAGTTCTTCTTGCCTTTGCGGACGATGATGAATTTGCCGCCGATGGCAAGCTCAGCGGTAATCTCCGTCTCCAGCTCGTTGACGCGCTCGCCGTTAATGGAGATTGCACCTTTGGTAATATCCTCACGCGCCTGGCGTTTGGATGGCTCGATGCCCAGATCGACCAGCCAGTCGACAATGTTCTTCAACTCCTTAGTGGCGGTGAAGGTCGGCATTTCCTTGAAGCCTTCTTCGATTTCATCGGCAGTCAGAGAACTGATATCGCCGCTGAACAGCGCAGCGCTGATGCGTTTAGCCTGCTCCAGCAGCTCTTCGCTGTGGACGAAGCGGGTCATCTCTTCGGCCAGTGTTTTTTGTGCCTCGCGTTTATGCGGCTCCGTCGCCACCTTCTCAGCAAGCGCCTCAATTTCCTCCTTGCTCAGGAAGGTGAAGTATTTCAGGTATTTCACCACATCTCGGTCATCGGTGTTTGCCCAGAACTGGTAGAACTCGTAAGGTGTGGTCTGCTTCGGATCCAGCCAGATGGCGCCGCCGGCGGATTTGCCGAACTTGGTACCGTCTGCCTTGAGCATAAGCGGGATGGTCAGGCCGAAGGCTTTGGCTTCGTTGCCTTCTTTCTTACGGATCAGATCCAGGCCGCTGGTGATATTGCCCCACTGGTCCGAACCGCCGATCTGCAGCTGCACATCCTCATGCTGGTATAGATGCAGGTAATCCATGGACTGCAGGATCTGGTAGGAGAACTCGGTGAACGAGATTCCGCTGTCCAAGCGGCTGGAGACTACGTCCTTAGCCAGCATCGTGTTGATGCTGAAGTTCTTGCCGATGTCGCGCAGGAATTCGATGACGTTCATGTCCTTGGTCCAGTCGTAGTTGTTAACCATCCGCACCTGATTGTCGCCTTCAGTAATGAACAGCTTCTTCATCTGGGCCGTCAGCGCATCCACATTCTCCTGTACCTGCTCCAGCGTCTGCAGGGAGCGCTCGCTCTGGCGTCCGCTCGGATCACCAATCGTTCCGGTAGCCCCGCCAATCAGAATGACCGGACGGTGTCCCGCCAGCTGGAAGCGTCTAAGCATCATAAAAGGAATCAGGTGGCCGATATGCATAGTGTTGCCTGTAGGGTCCACGCCGCAGTACAGCGATACAGCCTTACTCTCTGTTAATTCGCGCAGTCCGTCCGCATCTGTCTGCTGGTTAATGGCGTCGCGCCACAGCAACTCGTCGATAATGTTCAACATGTACAGCCCCTTTGGTATGTTTTATGTGTAATTGGTATGCATTGATAAACAGCCAGCTTACCGGGTAACTCTGCAATTCCCGAATTTGGGCAACAAAAAATCGCCCCTTGTCTATATAGACACAGGGACGATTATAATTAACCGTGTTACCACCCAAATTGCACAGACATCACATTCAAACATGTCCGTACCACTCTTCCGCGAGTTATCGTTCGCTTAGCTCCGCTTGGCATTACCCAAGATACTCCCGAGGTGTAATTCGCAGTCCATTGTATATACCAAGGTTCCATCAACCCCCGGCTTTCTGGGAACAGGGACAAAGTCTGCTACTGGCTCGTTCAACGTATACCAACTATAAGATTACAGAAAGTATAGCCGCTTCTAAAATTGTTGTCAATGCGGAAGGCAGCACCAGCCAGGAGCTGCCTACTCCAAATCCGCTCCATTGCTGGCAATTGCCTTCTTGTACCAGTAAAAGCTCTTCTTCTTCTTCCGGTCAAGCGTTCCGTTTCCGTCATCCTCCTGGTCCACATAGATCACGCCGTAACGCTTGGACATCTCCGAAGTCGACGCGCTGATAATATCAATCGCCCCCCAGGCGGTGTAGCCCATGACTTCGACCCCGTCCAGAACCGCTTCCTTGACCTGAGTGATATGCTTGCGTAAATAATCGATCCGGTAATCATCCTGGATGGAACCATCCTCTTCGACCTTATCCTTCGCACCCAGCCCGTTCTCCACCACAAACAGCGGAAGCTGGTAACGGTCGTACAGCTCTTTCAGGACAATCCGCAGGCCAACCGGATCCAGCTGCCAGCCCCATTCAGTAATTTTCAGGTTCGGATTCTTCACGGTGCTGAACAGATTGCCGCCGGTCACGCCGTATTTCTCCGGGGTAACTGTGGATATAAGCGATGTATAGTAGCTGAAGGAGATGAAGTCCACCGTGTTCTCACGCAGGAGCTGCTGATCGCCAGGCTCAGTGGCTACCACAATATTATTCTCGGCAAAATAACGCTTCATGAATGGAGGATAACTTCCCCGTGCCTGCACATCGGTATGCATCAGGTTAAACTGATTATCGATCTGGGCCTGCAGCACATCCTCCGGATCACTGGTCGCCGGATAATGGATCATACGCGCAAGCATGCAGCCAATGCGGAATTCCGGATGAATCCGCTCGATCGTTTCACTGGTGACATGCATCAGCTCTTTGAGGTTGGTGTAATCTTTTTTCTTATAGTATGGCACCATATCTGCCGTAGATAATCCTTTACCGTCTGCGTCAAAAGCACCCTCTGCCTGGTTTGCGGCGATTGCTCCGCCCCATAGGAAGCCATGTGGAAAAGTCGTCATTTTGTCATCTCCTATTGTTCGTTATAAAAGGCAGGCCGTAACTGCGGGATGTTGGGACTTCCGGCCACTGTTATGTTTGGATTTCCTGAATTTATTCTGCTGTCAGCGGTAGAAATCCAAACATAGCTTATGCTTCCGATGCGAGCTTTCCTGCGGAAAGCTTTCAGGCGGACGCTATCGCTCCTACTAATAGCCTTTTGTTTGGATGAAGCGGATTCTGTAACCTTATAGCTCAGCGTTCAGCACCGGTTCGCCGAATGTTACTTCGCCCAGCTTAAGCGGCAGAATCTGCTTATAATCAGCCGTATTGGTAACGACCATAGCGGTTGTAATATCATAATTCTGTGCAATTTGCGCCAGATCGAAGGTGAGCAGCTTGTCGCCAGCCTGAATCGGATCACCGGCCTGCACATGCGCTTCGAAGAATTGGCCGCGCAGCTTCACGGTGTTGATCCCGACGTGGATCAGGAGTTCCATGTCGTCAGTGCCCCGGATAACCATAGCATGCTTGGTTCTGAAGACATTCATTACGGTACCGCTGCAGCCAGTTAATACCGCCGGACAATCCGTCTCCGACGAAGGTTCCCAGAGGTCCAATCGCGATCAGCTTATGCCCATAGCAGCGCTCTGTTTATGACTGGCAGGATGATGGCAGTGCAGCGGTGTGACCTCAATGACGTCTGTGACTGTTGTGACTTCTGTGACAGTGAATCCATTGCATAGCCAATATAGTAATAGAGAGGGATTTACTGGTAAATATTTCTTCATCCAAAGGAGTGTTACTTATATGCAGCTTAAGACAGGGGAAAATGCAGGGATTTTTACAGGAAAACGTATTTCAGCCAGGTTTATCGTTGGCCTTATTATTCTGGAGATTATTTTCGCGATGACGGTGAACCTCCTTTTCTTTGAAAAGGGGACCTTCGATGACATTAACCGGCTGACACACGGGTGGATAAATGCCACGTTATGCGCGGGACTGCTTGGTCTCATGGTAATTGTCATTATTTATTTATGGGCAATGGTCCGGATTCCGCTGCGGGATCTGGGACTGAGACGGGAGAAGCTGCTGGCCGGATGCCTATGGACATTTGTGTTCTGGCTGGCTGTCAATGTAATGAGTACCTGCATCAATCTCATTGCCGGTACAGCACTTACATGGAATCAGGACCTTGCCGACATTCCGAATCTGTTTCTGGGCGCTTTGCTTGGACAATTGTTCGGCAATGCCTTGCTGGAGGAGATCATCTTCCGCGGCTTCCTTTTTGTGCAGATCCATCATTGGTTGTCAGGAACGGGTAAGCCTTCCTCCCGCATAGTTAAGGCGATGCTCATCTCGCAAACAGTCTTTGCCCTCATGCATATTCCGAACCGGATTTACGGCGGACTTCACGGAATGGAGTTTGTGTATGATTTTATCCAGCTGGTTATTCTCGGGATGCTGTTTGCACTCCTCTATGTCCTGACCCGGAATCTGTTCATCGTAGTGGGCGTCCACTCGCTGCTGAATGTGAATCTGGTAATCTGGACGGGCAGCTACGCCACAACGGCTTCGCTTACCTGTATGGGCTTTGCTGTCGGAATTCTTCTGCTGCTGCGGAGAAAGAAGGTACATAGCCGGAAATCCGTGATACATTATTGAAGGTTTAATGTAAAAAAGCAAGACCTTTGCAGAAGAAGCCGCAGAGTCTTGCTTAATGGGTTCTAATTACCCGGGCGAACAGGCTCTAGTGCATTTATCTGGGATACCGCGTAAGTCAGCTAGGATTTGCCCCGTACGGCTTGTAAAGCTCCGTTCATCCGGTTCCCTAGATCTCGCTCCAGTTTCTCATCCTGCTGAGCAATGTATTCTTTGTAGCGGTCCTTTATAGTCTGAGGATTGTCACCAGAAATTCCACGCATTCCTTTGTACTGCTGATTCAAGAATATCCACATAAAAACGGATTTGATTGTACGTATCCAGAAGATACTTGATATTTTGCGATTCCACTTTCGGCTATCCCGACACTTGTGCAGACTTTTGGGTCAGGTGATTGCATTCACTTACCGGACGCTCCATATGGCCCTGGTCATCTGTGCACCAGGATTGCGACTGGAAGGCGAGGAACAGGCCGAGCCATTTGTCCTCCTGCTCAAAATGAATCACAATTCCGCCATCCTGCCAGATGCCGTCGTCTGCTCTGTATTTTTTAACGTTCCCTTGATTCATGTGGATATTGTGAATACCGCCCGGGAAAGGTTCGCCGTATACATAGATTTTGGCTGTTTCATCCTTGATGGCACGTTGCAGATAAGCATCCACTTTCTCATTCAAGTCATTATCCGGACCGTCTTCATTGTATCGAAGTGCGATCATCTTGGAGGGGTCAAACAGTCCGCCACGGATGTAGTCCAAGGCAAATTCATCACGGTTGGATTTACCAATTTTAGTAACCCCGTCCTTTAAACTCTGCAGGTGGGTAATCTGCTCAGAATTAAATTTATCTCCGACCAGATAGAGCAGCTCTGAAGGCTCCTCAGTGGATTGAACGTTGATGGCCAATTTGTATTCTCTGCCGGCAGCCTCGACTACTGCATGATAATGCGGGGTGCTGTCACCTGTGGGTGGTGCAGGTATTCCTCTGATGATCTTTCCTTTTAACACTCCGTATGGATTCAACGGCATAATAATCGCTCCTTTTTAGTGTGTAGTTTGTGTTGTATGTGCTTGCTTCAATCGGTCAAGTGCCCATTTGGTTTTGGACATATCCTGCTCGAGCAGCAGATTAGCCTCTTTGAATAGGGTCAAGGAAAAGCTTGAATTCAAAAGACATTCCTTCGGGCATGATTGAACCTCCTTGTCAGGGTGCGGATTATGACTATGGTTCAAATCCGGTTTATTGTTTCTCCAATACTCAGCCAGCAGCTCCGGTGCGGTCAGAAAGAGCAAGCCATTGCCTTCAGTTGCTTTGGAACTGCCCGGCGGCAAAGTACATCTGACAATCTGCGAATATAACTCACCTTCAGTTAACTTGCGGTTGAATTGGGATTCACTTTGATAATAGTTAAGCACAAGGGCTAATGCCTCGGCAACATAGGGAGAAGACATCGAGGTACCTGACCCATAAGAACTTCAAATCGGGCCCGTCCATTAAAACCATCCGCAAAGGAGCGGTTAAACATTGAGCATATCCTTCTACCACACGATATCGTGTGGTATCTTGGATGTAGATACACTGGTGCAACATCGTCACAAAGTTATTTTCAGATACTTAGGCAAAGGAGAGTCAGCATTATATGAAGAGTATCGCTGTTTTTTGCGGTTCGAATGACGGCGCTTCGCCCGTCTACAAAGAGTACGCTGTTGCTCTGGGCAAAGAGCTGGCTGCACGGGGCATCACGCTGATCTATGGCGGAGCTACTGTCGGCTTAATGGGCGCTATTGCAGATAGCGTCATGCAGGCGGGGGGACGCGTGATCGGGGTTCTGCCCTATTTTCTCAAGAAAAGAGAAATCGAGCATACCCGTCTGACCGAACTGATTATGGTGGACTCCATGCACGAACGGAAGCTGAAGATGTCTGAGCTTGCCGATGGATTCATTGCCATGCCGGGCGGGCCGGGCACGATGGAGGAATATTTCGAGATCTTTACGTGGGCGCAGCTCGGTCTGCATCAGAAGCCCTGCGGGCTGCTGAACGTCAACGGTTACTACGATCCGCTGATTGCCCTGTTCGGCAACATGGTCCAGGAGAAGTTCATGCAGGAGAAACAGCATTCCATCATGCTGAACGATACGACTGCGGAGGGAATTCTGCAGCAATTGGCTGACTATACCCCCTCTCCGGTGAAGAACTATCTCACGGATGAGCGGACTTGATTGTTTCCTTCCAGCTGCGGGCTTACCGCGCACCATATGGATTCATCAGAATTACAGCAGCTCCTTCACCGTCCAGGAGCTTGCTGATGCCCATAATATGAGCGTGTCCGGCTTGCATCATAAGTTCAAAGCCATTACGGCAATGGGACCGTTGCAGTATCAGAAGCAGTTGCGCCTCCAGGAAGCCAGACGGCTCATGCTGAGCGGTTCCATGGGTGCCACGGCTGCTGCCATGGAAGTAGGCTATGAGAGTGCCTCGCAGTTCAGCCGCGAATACCGCAGACTGTTCGGCCTCCCGCCGCTCAAGGATATCCAGGTTGTGCGAAGAAGCATCGACCCAGGTGAATTCTAGCAGACCATTGGGAAGTCTGGCGCTCCCGAAGTATACTAGAGAAGCTGGTCCCGTCTATTCTCATTATCCGCAGAAGCATCTATAGCGATATAGCCTGCACATCCTGCCAGAAAGAGGTTATTCACATGTCGTTGTCTTCTTATTCCGCTTATGATGCTCTAGGGCTTGCCGCTCTTGTCAAGGCACGCGAAGTCTCACCCCGCGAGCTCGTGGAAACCGCCTTCACCCGGCTCGATGAAATGAATCCGCTGCTGAATGCGGTGGTGCGTACCCGCCGGGAGGCAGCGCTGAAGGAAGCGGATGAGATGCCGGTCCCTGATGGCGACACTTCCCGGCCGTTTGCCGGCGTACCCTATCTGCTGAAGGATATCTCCCAGGCGATTGGCGGAGAACCGCTGACCTCGGGCGCCATGCTCATGAAGGACAATATTCCCAAGCGGGACTCTAATTACGTCGCCCGTATCCGCCGCGGCGGCTTCATCCCGCTGGGACACACGAATACGCCGGAATTCGGCCTCAAAAATATTACCGAGCCGCTGCTTCACGGCCCGGCACGCAACCCGTGGAACCCCGCCTATTCCCCCGGCGGTTCCAGCGGCGGGGCTGCGGCGGCCGTAGCCGCAGGGATTGTTCCGGCGGCCGGAGCCAGTGACGGCGGCGGCTCCATCCGCATACCGGCTTCGTTCACCGGCCTGTTCGGACTGAAGCCGACGCGCGGGCGCACGCCGGTCGGCCCTGGCGTCGGCCGCCAGTGGCAGGGCGCGTCGATCGACTTCGCCCTGACGCGGACTGTGCGCGACAGTGCCGCGATGCTTGATCTGCTGCAGGTGGTGCAGCCGGAAGCTGCTTTTCAGACCCCGCTGTATCCGGGGGTCTATCTGGATGATCTGCTGAAGCCTGCGCAGCAGAAGCTGCGGATTGCGTACACTACAGCTTCACCGGTGGGCACACCGGTATCAGAAGAAGCTGTACATGCTGTGATGAACACTGTAAAGTGGCTGGAATCGGAAGGCTATGCGGTCGAGGAGAAGCTGAGTCCGGTTAACGGGGTCAGACTGATGGATAACTACTATACGATGAATGCCGGTGAGGTATCGGCGATGTTCCTGTCGCTCGAGAGCGGTATGGGCCGCACGATTGCGGCAAGCGAAGTGGATATTGTTACCTGGGTGCTGGCCGAAGCCGGTAAACAGGTCTCAGCTGCAGAATTCGTTCACAGCCTGCATGAATGGGATGTGGCTGCCGCGCAGATGGCGGCGCTGATGGACCGGTTCGACCTGTACATCACACCTGCGAATGCGGATTCTGCACCGAAGATCGGAGAGCTGACCCAGACGTCTGAGGAGATTCAGCAGCTGCTGGAAGTCAGCAGTCTGTCCAAAGACGCTCAGCGCCGGATGATCTACGAGATGTTCGAGCCCAGCCTAACCTATACGCCTTTCACCCAGCTGGCGAATCTGACCGGTCAGCCGGCGATGAGCGTACCAGTGCATCTCACGGCGGAAGGCCTGCCGATCGGGGTTCAGGTCATGGCCTCCAAGGGACGCGAGGATCTGCTGCTTCAACTGGCCGCTTGTCTGGAACAGTCGCCGCTCTGGGTGGGCATGCAGGGCAATCCGCTGTTTGCCTGATAGGACTAGATAAGACTAAGTACTTAGAAAATAAGTTATAACACAAGCTGCAAGCTAATGCCTGATACTAGAAACAGGAGCTTAATTAGAAACCCGTATGCAGGGTTTGACGAAGAGTCCGAGGGATTAGTCCCTCGGACTCTCTCTATTGTACTTCCTTATTTCCATGAGTTTATTACGAATTTCAGATATTCTCACAGAATTACCTAGCATACACAGAGACATAACAGCATTATTAAAATCATCTTTTAGTTTAGCTTTATAATCATGTTCATTGAGCTCTTTCAGCACATAATCATAGATACAATTGTCCATATAACTTAATATAACTAGTTGCGGTTGATCAGTATTTTTAAGTTCGACAATGGCAGCTTTTAAACTGTCAATCTTTTTAACTTCCTTCAACTCATCTTTGATGAGCTTCAAAGGTATGCTTTTAAGAATATTAACGTACATAAATAGCAGAACATAATCTTCTTGAAGATGCGAATCTTTAATTAGAAAACGGACTGTCGAACTGACCCCATGTTCCTTCGCCCATGAGGTTAATACTCTTTTCTTCTGTTTTATCGACACTGCTTCAAACCATACGGTGAACATTTTCTCAATATCTTCTTTTGAATGCTCAATCAAAAAATCGTATTTGATATCCTCTTCAAAGAAATCTTTTAACTGTCCATTCAAAAGAGTTTTACCGAATTTGTGAGTATAAACTTCCCCCACTAAGCTCCAGTTTTTAATATCTTTCATCAGTAATTTGTAGACGGCATCCACTTCGGGACTGCTAGAAAGATCAACTAGCAATTCTATGATAAGAGAACGGTGCAGTTGATTCTGAAAAGGCTCTTTATATTCCTCATGAAAGTGAATAATTATAAATGAAAGTAGCCGTAATTTCCTTTCTACAGGAAATACAGCCATCCTTTCTTTAAGGCTTTTATTAAGTGCATAGCTATTACTTTTGCTGGACAAATTGTTATACACTTTGGCAATATCCAAATAAGGAAGATTCCGGTCTAGAGTATCATTTAAAGATTCGTAATCGGACTCGGATAGTTTTCCAGACGGTACGGAGTACATGAAATACGTCCAAAAGTGCTCAGGTGAACCCAACCTTTTTTGTAATATCCAGTCTGAGTTCACCTCCCCAGCAACGCCCACTAAAGGGAAAATTTTCTTTAAAAAAGAAAGATGTCTTGAATACTTACTCAAGTCATTAAAAATAGCATCTCTAACCTCTTTTGTTTTTACTTTCCCCAAGAAAAAATCCGCATGTTTCAAAATAAAGTCAAAAAGACCAGGTGTCGACACTTTAATCGTCAGTAAACTAAACAGATCTAGTTTATGAACATCGTTTCCCATGAGGGGCATATAAACCTTGCAAATATTACTTAGCCGCTGCAAATTTCGCGGGGAAGTCTCCATTTCAATTAAAATGTTCTTTATTTGCTGTTGATTAGCAGTACCCCATTCCTTATCCAGTACAGGCTCCAACAATTCCCAACCTAGATTTGCCAGAAGAATAGGATCTGGAGAAGGTATGTATAATGGAATTTGAATAAATTTTTCTAAATAGTTCTTTCCAACATCGGCACTGAATTCCTTTGAATACATTTGAGCTAGCGAATTCGTTACAATTTCTTCATCCATTGCAATCACATATGTTATTTTAGGAAAATCGGCAATCATACGGACAAGTTTGAATATCATTTGAATTTCTTTATTGTCTAGACGGTCCAAATCATCAATAAATACGATAAGCTTGATATCCGCAAGTTTCAGCCTCTCAATAATTTGCTCTCTCAGTTCTTCTGCCTCAGTGTACTCCTTACTGAACTCAGAATGACCAAAGAAATCCTTAAAGTTAATGATTAATCCTGGCGGGCGAAGACTTATTGGCGTAAGATATTTTCGATATGTTTTCAAAATTCGGATCAACCCAGGATCGTATGTAAGGGAATGCTCTCTTATAGCATCTATGAGCTTATTTAAAAATTCGGGAATTAAGTTCATATAATCCTTACCAAAAAACCAGGGCTGAAATCGAATGATAACCGGATTTACATCCTTTTCGGCAAATTTCCGTTCCATCATGTCAAAAATTGAAGTTTTGCCTGATCCCCACGGACCATACAAACCAATTGTCAATGAACCAGCAGTTTTTTGATCTGTGTGTTTTATAATTGCACTAGCAACATGCTCGGCAAAAGGCTCACGGTTCAGTACATCTTTTCCATTTATCCCCAAGGATGATTCAGTGCTAAATTTTTGTTCCTTCTGATCAGAGCCTACATCATTGCAATTCTTCTGATTTTCTCCCTTCACTTCACCTTTCTTTGATTTAGCTTCTATTAATTTCAAATAGTAAGTCCATATTTTAAATAATGCATAATTTACCAATTCGATAAATGCTAGAACCAATGACAACATACACAGCAAATTTGTTATATCATATAAATCTGAGAACAGAGGGCCAGTAAAATTTGAATGCTTATCATTAAAGGTGTGATCCACAACTACAGCGATAGCAATACTATTCAAGAGCAGAAAAGCTCGGTTTTGTAGCAAATTTTTCTTATCTCTCTGAGAATTACACAGCGTTTGACTATATCTGAATAGGCTAAGTACTCCTACAATAACAAAAGTTAATACAATAAATTCTTTAATATAGCCTGTATATTCTCTTGCGAATAAATGGGCTGCAGAGATTCTAAGGACCAGTAATACAAGGTAGGTGAACGCGGCAAAACCCATGGGGAACAGTAGATGTGCCCCAAACCATTTGATTTTAATATATTTTGATTTCAAGTAGAATCACCCTTTAGCAGCATTTGGCTATTACATTATGTAAAAAATCCCAGTCCTATTATTATAGGTTGCTTATTTCTTATTGGCTACCTACATCACGAAAGTAATACCCTAAAGCAAGAGTCCGCATAATCTTCATTGTCTGTAACAACCTTTTGAGAATTTCCATCCAGGAATGAAAAGCAAATTGTTAATAGCCTTAGGTTTAAATGATTTTAGTCATTCCGGCTCTCCTACACAAGAGTGCAATTGTTATTTAGCTCTTTGATCTCCTGCGGGTTCTTCCCCTTCAAATGTGATAAAAGTGCTTTATAACTCTCGAATATGTATCGTTCTTTTTCTATTTCGTCAAGGTTTCTTAATAAAGGGTGTCCCGGCAAGAATAATGGTGTAGCTGCCTTGCAGGATTTATTCTGTGACTTTGCTGACAATCAGTTGAATAGTGCGCGTTACATAATCCCCCGCAGACCAACCCGCTGATCCGGGACCGCGAAATACGCTTTTTAACATCTGCTTCATTACATCTACTTCCTCTCACGCTCATTGTCTTGACACCAGCTGCGCTCATTCAAAAAAGACGGCACAGGCGGATCTTTAAATGGATTCTCCATCCAGCCCTTCATTCCTCGCCGTCCAGAACTTCTTTGCAAAAATAAGTCCGTCCCTGCGCAGGCCTGTCAGAAATCAATCCCTTTTGATAAAAATCAGTGAAAATTAGATAAAACAATGTGAGAACCCCTGCAGGTAGCACGACAGCTCCCAGAACAACCGGAAGACTGATAAGAAACTTTCCCAACCCTAAATTTCTGTTCTCCATCACTTCACCGCCAGCCGCAGACATCTCATATTAGAGTACTCATAACCCGCAGCTTCATAAAAATGCAGCGCCCGCGCGTTCTCCGCATCGGCCAGCAGGGTGATCCGCAGAAAACCATGCTCCTTGGCGTAAGCAACAATGCCGTCCATGAAAAACCGGCCGCTGCCCTGCCCGCGCTCATCTGCCGCCACAATGAAATCCTCCAGTATGATTACCGGCCCGCCTTCAAACGTGCTGAACGCAAACACCAGATTCACCATACCAGCCACCTTATCTCCCCGCTTGAGCAGCAGCAATTGACCGCGTTCCGGATGCTCCAGAATCAGCCGCAGCCCTGCCCTCTGCTTATCCCGGTTAGCCGCACCGGCGAAGTCTTGCTCCATTCCAAACAGCTCCTGCAGCAGCAGACACATCTCTTCCAGATTCTCTGTGCCAGCTTCGGCTATCGTCAGCATAGTCCCGTTTCATCTCCGCTATTATTTTATTTAGCTTGGCTTAAAACCTCTGAGTTTGCTGATAATGCCGTGAAGGTTGAGCCCTTGCTCCCATCATAAATGCTGCTAATGGATTCAACTGTGACTTTTACCCTCCGCAAGAGACGGCTGCCCCGCCTAACAATGAATGATCTTGAAAGACCAAGGACCGGCTGATTGCAGAATGTACAACAGAAGCAGAGTAAAAGACTCCCCAAATCACATTCTATTGCATTAGGTACAGCAGAATTTAGGAAAACGTCCGATATGGGCTGAAATCCGAAAATCTAATGTACAGAATGCAATAGAAGGCAAAAATAGAGCCATTCCCCCTTATTCGGCTGTACAATATGCAATAGAATTCTGCCGGAACCAGAAACAGCAGGCGCCACGAACATTGTTTCGTCCATGGCGCCCGCCTTAATATCTGAAGTCATTCCAGTGCACTTGTTAATAGACGTTACTTATACGGGCCTAAGCGGCGCTTATCCCCACAGGACAAGTGATACGGCTTTGCAGTCTTTTTAAAGGGCGGTACCATTTCAAAGCACTCGGAATTCCCGCGGGGTCTGGCCAGTCATCCGGTGGAAGAGACGGGAGAAGTAATGGAGTGAGCTGAAGTGGTTTTTTGCGGCAATCTCGGTGATGCTCAGCGGGCTATGCAGCAGGTCTTCCTTGGCCCGGTTAATCCGGAAGCGGTTCATATACTCCACTGGCGAGACCCCGGTAGATTTGCGGAACAGCTCGAAAAAATGCCCTCTGCTCAGGTGAAGACTGCTGTAGTAAGCTTCGAGCGGCTTCGGTACATCATGCAGCAAATCCTGCTCCATCTGCTCCAGCAGTCCGCTGATCCTCCGGTCCGGAATCGGCTGGCCGCTCAGCAGCAGATGCAGCAGATCATCAATAAATTCCTGGAAATGACGCTGAATCGTCAGATTGCGGATGAAGGTCTGCTCATTGTCGAACTCCCCTGCCTTATAGAACTTCTGAAACCGCTCAGTCCACCCGCGCAGTAGCCCCACGTCCATGAACTGCGGAAGCGGATACGGGAAAAGAGGACCCAGCATCTCCTTCTGCAGCTGCTCCGGCTTATAACAGATCGGACAGGCCCAGTCAAAGCGGCCTTCCCGGTCCACATGATGCCAATCGAAGTAGCAGCACTGATGAACCATCGGATCGGCAGAGTCTGCCTGCCATTCATGAAGCTGACCGGGCGGAAGATGGATCAGCATTCCCGGACTTACCCGGAGCGTCTGCCCGCCGGTCAAGAGGATGCCGTGTCCCTCGCTGATCAGGTAGACCGAGCTCATATAGCAGATTCTCGGGGAGCTGGATTGTCCTTTGGCAAAAGGATAGCGGGTAGCCAGATAGACATACGGATGTATAGCGGAAAAGTTCATACCGTCTCCCCCCTTCCGCAGCGGTTACTCTGTACCGCCGGAAGCCTGCGCGGCTTCAATGGCAGCAGCGAGCTTCTCATAGGATGCCGTCTGCAGCAGCTTGCCGTTCACCATAAACTTCGGAGTACCGTTCACTCCGTAATTCCCCGCTGTTTTGAAATCCTCTTTGACCGGTAGCATATATGTATGGGCCTGCAGATCCTTAGCGAAGCGGTCATAATCGATGCCGCTGATATTGTCCTTCACAAAATCAAGCATAAACTGGGGTGTAGCCCAAATCTTCGTCTCATCCCCCTGCTGATCGTACAGCTTGCTCATAAAATCCCAGAATTTATTGTTGTCCTGAGCAAATACCGCTTCTCCGGCACTCGCTGCCATGATTGAATCGCGGTCAATGAAAGCAAAATTTGTGAAGAACAGCTCGGCTTTACCGGTATCGATGAATTCCTGTTTGAACCGCTCAAAATAGGTCTCCTTCCACTTCTTGCAGGCAGGGCATTTGAAATCGGCAAATTCGATCACCTTGGCTTTGGCTGTGCTGCTGCCCAAATGCGGCTGCTTCTCATATTTCAGACCGTTTGCATCGAAGTCCCCGCGGATTTCCGTATAATTGGGCAGTCCCTCCAGTCCGCCGGCCGCTTTGGACCGTGTCAGGAAGGCCACGGATACAATGAGCACCAGCACACTGATTACAATAACCGAGACTGCGAACCCGAAGCTTTTCTTTGTTTGTTTTGCCTTCATTTTAGCCATCGCTGTTTATCCCCCTAGAACAAATAGACACCGCTAATTGATAGCGCTTTCTGACCTGAATATAAGCCGTTGTCTGCTCATCGTAAAGGTACATTTGCGGCAGCAGCGTACCTTTCCCCTGTTCAGGCCTGGCCCAACAGCCCGGCACCAATTCATCCGCCGATCGTGCAAAAACCGGACCCTCCGCTAAATACTTTCCGGAGGGAATCGCCTACGATTTATGCAGGAAAACCATATAGATAGTTTGGCGTATTGGAAGTATAGGTGAGCACTGCTTGGAGGAGGCATAACTATTATGAAAAAAACTAAGGTACCACCGGTGCCAGAGGGTGCGGAAGCGGCGAATACAGAGGTGGTGGAGCTTGGGATGGCCGGGGCGGTGGCTGCTGCGGCAGTGAGTGCTGGGGCGGTGACTGCGGAGGCGGCAGATTCTATGGCGGTCACTGCGGTAGAGGCTAAGACGGAGGCTGGGGCGGCAGAGGAGAAACCTGGACCAGCAGCAGGTTATACAGCGGCGGGCGGTCAGATTCATGCCCAGGAGCAAGCCAGCCGTCATAATATTAACTTCCGCGGGCCGGCGGCAGATTTCTTCGAGGGGGCACTGCTTGGTAACGGCGGGCTGGGTGTGGTGGTGACCACCCGGCCGGATGCGGTTATACTGCACTTCGGACACAATAATGTCTGGGATATCCGCATTGCCGAGCATCACGCAGAAGAGATCATGACTTTCCAGGAAGTGTACGACCGCTTCACTGCGCTTCCCGCTGACCTTCCACAGCTTACGGACAACCCGTGGTACCGGGAATACTGCGAAATGGCCGGAGACAATTACAGCAAACCTTATCCGCGCCCGATGCCCTGCGGCTCGCTGCTGCTCCGGTTTGACCGGCGCCGGGCTGAGGTGCTGGGTCACACGGTGCATATAGGCGAGGGACGCTGCACGGTTGATTTTCTAGTCGGCGGTGAACCGGCGGTATTCGAGCTGTTCGTGGAGATGGAACAGGATAGGCTGTGGATGTCTGTCATAGATACGGCAACCGGGGCGCAGCTCCCTCTGTTCCACGAAGCCAGACTGATCCCCGATCCCAAAACGCCGCAGGAATTCCCTCCGGCACACTGGGATGATGCTGCGGCTGGCCGGCTGTCTTTTACACAAATTCTGCCGCATATGGAGTTTCCCGCTTCGCCCTATATTCCGCATGAGCGGGATAAGGCCTTCCGGCTGGCGCTCCGGCTACCGGGAGCAGAAATAATCAGCGGCAGTGACACTGCCCGCCTGGACATCTCAGCGAACTCCGGCGGATTCCTGGCCTGCGCAGAATTGCAGGAGGGCTTTGCAGCACAGATAGGGGCTGAAGGAGCGGGCGTTGAATCTACAGCCGCAGAGGCGGAGGATGCCGGACCTGCAGTTGAAGCTGGAACTACACCTGGAGCAGGACCACGAACAGTAACCGAAACTGGGCCTGAAACCGGACTCGGATCTGAAGCTGGCGTTCACCTTATGACTGACGTTGTACCTGTATTTGGAGCTCAGCCTGAGTCTGGAGCCCGGGCCGGAGCAGAACCAGTAACTGGAGTTGGTGTAGCAGCTGTTATGGGTTCACCTACACGCACCCAGTACAACACTGCACTGCTAGGGACCCGGGAAGCATGGCGAAATTACTGGGGACATTCGTTCATCGCCTTGGAGGATGAATTCCTGGAGCGGATCTGGTATCGTAATCTCTACTTCCTGAATTGCTCCGTCAAGGCGGGGATCACCTGCCCTGGCCTGTTCGCCAACTGGAGCTACGGTTCCATCGGCTCGGAATGGCACGGAGACTACCATATGAACTACAATACACAGCAGCCGTTCTGGGTGACATTCTCCAGCAACCATCTGGAGAAGCATCTGCCTTATGTAGACATGGTAGATCATGTACTGCCGGTCAGCCGCAAGTGGGCGCGTGACTATTACGGTCTGCCCGGTGCCTATTTCCCGCATTCAGCCTATCCTGTTGAAATGAGCATGATGCCTTACCCTGTTCCGCATTGGGGCTGGGAAATATGTGAGACCCCGTGGACTGTACAGAGCTTATGGTGGCATTATCTATATTCCATGGATAAGGAATTCCTACGCAATCGCGCCTTCACGCCCATCAGGGAAGCCGTCTTGTTCATGACTGCTTATATGAAACGTCCCGAAGTAAATAACCGTCTCCGGGAGGACGGCTGTTATCATATTTTTCCGACGGTGGTGCCCGAGCTGTATGAGATCACTCCGGGATTTGCCCGCAACAGCGATTGTCTGATCGACCTGACGCTGACCAAATTTATCTTCCGGGCGTTCATCAGCGCTTGTACAGTTCTGGGTGAGGATGAAGCAGAAGCAGCTCTGCTAACCGAAGTACAGGATATCCTGAATCACTTCCCGGTATATCCGGCAGCCCAATCCGCTGAAGGCCGTGTATTGGTGTCGGTGGCAAGCGAGGACCCGGAGACTGTCTACAACGTCCCGGTTCCGCTGACCACGGTATTCCCCGGCGAAGAGCACGGCCTGCATTCTCCGCCTGTAGAGTATCAGATTGCGGTGAATACTTACCGGAATCATCTGAATGAGGGCGGGAATGAGCTGGTGTTCCAGTCCCTGGCCGGAGCGCGGCTTGGTATCCTTGATCTGGAGCGCTTCAAGCGGCAGATCTCCTACTGCCTGCTGCCGAACGGCACCTGCACAGACAAAGTGCTGATGAGCGGCGGACGGTACTCCGACACTGACGACTTCAGCTACATGTCGCGTATGGGCATCTGGTTCGAGAATTTCGCACTGCCCGCCGTTATCAACGAGTGCCTACTCCAGAGCTATAACGGCGTGCTGCGCTTCTTCCCTAATTGGCCGGAGCAGCAAAGCGCAGAATTCCGTAGCCTGCGAGCGGTAGGCGGGTTCCTGGTCAGCGCGTCCATCCGGGCAGGTGAAGTGCAGCAAATCGAGGTGTTCAGTGAAGCAGGAGCTCCGTTATCCTTCTATATTCCTTGGGAGCAAGGGGCCGAATGCACCCGCTCCTCCGGGGAAGTGCAGACGCACACAGGTCCTACCGGTATGATGCAGACTACCGCCGGGGAAACGATCCATATGGTGAAGCGGGATCTGCCTAGATATCAAAGACAGAACGGAGACTAAGCTGACCGTATAGCTCTTCTGCTGTCCTGGAGCTGCTGAGAGCTTTCTTGGCAACTGTAACGGTTCTTGCAGCGCCGCCCGGCATGTCGAAATAGTTGTCGCTGAAGATGGCGTCCGTTTGCTTGAAATCCAGCGCTACAAACCGGGCATAAGCCTTGGATTTCACCGTGATGACGAACCTGTCTTTCTCCTCATTCCCCGTGTTGTTCTTCTGATGGGAATCCATCACAAAGGAGAAGATATTGCGGTCCTCCGGCAAGGTGAAGCTCTCGATCGTCTACAGGCCTGGAAAAGACTGAAGTCCGAACTCCGACATATAGCGCGGATAGAGCTTCCGGTAGTCCGTAAAGGGTTCCTTTCCGTGCCACACTCCCCAGTAGTGCATGTCGCCGTAATTCTCGTCATTCGGCTTGTCAAATCCGCCCTTGGAGGACGGCGAAGCCCGCCAGTAGAATGTATTCGGATCGATCTCCCGGGCAATCGCTGGTAGCAGCACCTCATATTGCTTGATATAATCCGCCTTAAGCTGTAGGGAGGTAACATTTTCCCAGTTCCATTCGTCCCAAGCCAATTCCTGCTCGTTGTTGCCGCACCACAGACCCAGCGAGGCATGATGGCGAAGACGCTTCATATTGTCGATGGTCTCATGGGTGATGTTCTCCTCGAATCCCTCGGTCAGCGCATAAATAAAGCAGGCATACAGATGATCCTGCCAGACGATGAGGCCATATTCGTAGCAGAGATCATAGAAATAATCATCCGGGTAATATCCGCCTCCCCAGACACGGATGGTGTTGAAATTAGCGACAACGCAGCTTTGCAGCAGACGGTCTGTCCGTTCACAGTTCGTGCGTGCCAGAAGGTTGTCTTCCAGGATATAGTCCGCACCCGTGGAGAATATAATCACCCCGTTCACCTCAAAAGCAAACGATTCTCCCCACTCGTCCTCTTCCTGCTTCACCGTAATCGTTCGGAGCTTGATCCGCAGCGTCTGCTGATCGAGTACTTTCCCTTGCTGGTTCAGAACAACCTCTACCCGGTACAGCGGTTGTCCGCCCAGATTATTCGGCCACCACAGCTCAGGCTGATCAATACCCAGCCCGATATGAAGATCTGTGCCAGCCTTCTCGGACACACGCTGCTCCAGGACTTCCCCCGATGGCGCGTGGACGCTGACCACAATCTCACGTTCGGCGGCAACCCAGCCCTCTGTTCTTACCCGGACATCCAGCGAGACCCGGCCCTCCCCGTGAGTTTGCGTAATATACACATCCTCGAGGCGGGCACTGTTATAGCCCTGGATGGAAATGCTTCTCCAGATGCCCATATCAGGCAGCTTCGGACCCCAGTTCCAGCCGAACATGGAATGTGCCTTGCGCAGGTGGGAGATCCCCTCGACCGCATCGGCACAATTGACCAGCTTCAGCTCCGCCTGTTTCCTAAGGGAGTATTCCATGGGGGAGCGGAACACCGCATGGATGGTATTGTCACCGGGAATCAGTGCAGCCTTGATATCCGTTTCATATGTCCGGTGCATATTGTCGCTGTTCAGAATCAGCATCCCGTTCAGGTACAGCTCACATAGGGTATCCAGCCCTTCGCACCGCAGCACCACACGGTCATGTGCCAGTATACCGGTATCGATCTGAAACGTACGCCGGAATTCATAATCGTAATTGGATAATTTCAGAACCCCGTACTCCTGCTCGCGGTAGAACGGGTCTGGCATTGCTCCTGCATTCAGTAAATCATGATAGACAGATCCCGGCACACTGGCTTCCAGCCAATGCGGACCCTCAAGCCGCCTCATTTTCCATTTGCCTTTAAGATCAACAAGCTGCATTTCTTAACCCTCCCTATATTAATTGAACTTAAATTTTTTAGAGCAAAGGAACTATCGCCGCTGCGGTGATAGTTGGACTTCCGGCCGAAGGTGCGTGCAGGCATATCGTCAATGGTGAGGTTCAGGTGCTCAAGGCCGGCTGTCTTGTATTCGTCAGGCCCGATGACACGCACAGATATGAAGCGGAGGGTGACGGGGATTGCCGTTTCTTGAACATTCCCTGCCGCCCGGGCCTGATTGGGGAAGCGCTCGCTTATCTGAATGAAGAAGAGTTTACGCGCGGAGTACTGGGCCCGGCGCTTCCCCGGATCGCCATGCTGTCCCGGCAGGAAATGGACGAATTCTTTCGTCATATCGAACGTTACCTTATGCTCTGCACGATCGACAGAGTGAAGGCAAGAATTCATCTGAAGGGCCTGCTCATCGATACACTGACCCGCTATTTCTTCTCACCGGAGACCGCCGGGCAGCCTGAATTTCCCCTGTGGCTGGAGCACGCCGTCTCCAAAATCCAGCTGAAGGAGAATCTGAACCAGGGTCTCCCGGCTCTGTACAAGCTGTCCGGAAGAAGCCCCGGCCATGTGAACCGGGCGTTCCGGCAGTATTTAAACCAGACGCCTACCGGATATATCAATCAGCTAAGGTTGAATACAGCCCGCAATCTGCTGCTCACTACCGAGCTTCGGGTCGTCGAGATTGCCCTCGAAGCCGGCTTTGAGAACGTCAGCCACTTCTACCATCAATTCAAGAAGTTCTACCGCCAGGCTCCGCTTGATTTCCGCAGGAACGGCCAGGAGAGCCGGCGGCTTCTCTGAATCTCCCAGCATTAATGTGACAACAAAGAAGGCTTCCCCTCCGCATGCGCGAGAGAGGAAGCCCTGAGATTCATTATGCTTTAATTGGAAGCCCACAGTTCCATACGTTCTTTGTACTTCTGGTTAATGATCTTTTCCACTTCCTCATCCCCGGCCTTCTTCATATCGGCAAGCATCTTGTCGAAGGTGGCGTTGGCAGCTTCCTCGGAATTGGCAATAATCGTTCTTGTGATGCTCTGATCCATAATATCCTTAACCTTCTGGGCAGTCAGCGCTTCGGGCGTTCCGCCGTCAGGATTGAGATTGTCAAATTCCGCTGTATCCCATACGGAATCCCCCAGGCTCTTGATCGCCAGCTCATCGCCTTCACTGCGCTGATATTTAACCGCCAAATCGTAAGGCTGGCCATTTGGATCCAGGCCGTTCTTAATGAACCACAGCCATTTGCGGACACCGCTCTTTTTCACCGTATCGTCCCAGTTATCCTTGAAGCTCTGCAGGAACGCCGGATCAGGCTGTCTTTTGCCGTCCACCATGGTGTACTGCTGACCTTCCAGCCCCCATAACAGCAGATGCTGTCCTTCGTCACTGGCCAGGAAATTGAACAGCTTCATGGTTTCTTCCGGATGCTTGTTGTTCTTGGTAATTCCGATAGCATCCCAGCCCAGCGAGCTCCGCGGTCCAAAGGTTGTCTGTGCCGGATCAATCCCTGGCGCAACCACCTTGTATGCAAACAGCTGGTTCTTCACACCGCCGTCTTTCTTGAGTGCCGCGTTTCCGTTACCCGGATCCCAATAGGCAGCCGGTGTGGCGAATACGGCCCCTGTGGCAAGCTTCTGAATCCAGGTCTGGGTTTTGCTGATGGCGAATTCCTTCTCAATCAAACCTTCCCGGTACAGACGGTTAATGTACATCATCATCTCACGGTACTTCGGATCCTTCACATCATATTGCAGCGTTCCGTTGTTATCATAGTAGGTTTTGAGACCCCACATTCCCTTGAACGTTCCCAGAATGGCACCCATATTCTCACCGTTCATGGCCATTGGAATCGATTCCTTACCGTCAATGGTCGGGTACTTCGCTTTGAAGCTCTTGAGCAGGGCTTCGAATTCATCCGTAGTGAACGGGGTGGAGCCGTCTGCCTTGTCCGGAGCCAGCTCCTCAAGCAGGTTCTGTCTGATATTCATCCCGAACACCGGATCGCTGTCCAGTCCGTACCAGTTCGCGAAATAATAATTCTTACCGTCTTTATAACGGGTTTTCTGTAAGGTGTCACCATACATGGCCTTCAGATCCGGGCCGAATTTCTCTATTAAATCATCGAGCGGAATGAATGCGCCGCTTGTAATGTATTTATCCAGAGAGGCATCTCCACGGCTCATGAGCACCACATCCGGATAGTCGCCGCTGGCAAGCATCAGGCTAAGCTTCTCCGTCGGATTTCCGGTCGGCTGCTGAATAGAGACCTGTATGCCGGTCCGTTTCGTAATTTCCTGGGCTACTGCATCCGTGAACGGTTCTCCCTTGGTATTTCCGTCAAACCAGGTTAACGTAATCGATTCCTGCTTCGTCTCTTCGCCTGCTGCTGTATTTGTATTTGTATTTGCACCAGCATTTTCTTTCCCGCCACCAGAAGCGCAGCCAGCCAGCAGTCCGGCAATAAGTGCCGCAGAGATCCCCGCATTCATCCATCTGTTTTTGTTTATCATTGACACCCTGATTCCTCCTATTAAATAAGAATTCATTAGTGCATTAAGCAGCAAGGCACAAGCTTCCGCCCACCTCCCTTCAGAATCTGTTTAACTATATTAACTTTTCACAGCCCCCAGTGTCATACCTTTGACGAAGTACTTCTGCAGGAAGGGATACACGAGAATAATCGGCAGGGTTGCCACCATCGTCGCCGCCATCCGGATTGTATCACTCGAAACCGCATTCCGCTTGGCGGAGTTGGCCAGCATCTGCGTCTGCGATACCATGCCTCCGGTCTGGAACTGGCTTAATATTTTGACGAGTACGGCCTGCAGGGTCTTCAGATCAGAGCTGTAGGTGAACGCATACGAATCGAACCAGGAATTCCAGTGCCCGATGGCCTGAAACAGACCCACTGTCGCCAGTACAGGCGTGGTCAGAGGCAGTACGATCCGGAAGAAAATCGTCAGGTCATTCGCCCCGTCTACCCTCGCCGACTCTTCGATCTCACCGGGCAGCTGTTCCATAAACGTGCGGACAATGATCATATAGAAAACATTCATCAGGCTTGGCAGGATAAATACAGAGAACGTATCAATCATGTTCAGCGCTTTGAGCACCATGTAATAGGGAATCAGACCGCCGCCGAAATACATGGTAAAGACGAAGTAGAGATTCCAGCCCTTGCGGCCTACCAGATTACGCCGGCTCAGCGGATACGCCAGCATCGTAATGACAAGCACCGACAGCGGAGCACCAACCACGGTCCGTTTGACCGTTACCCATAAACCGCTCATAATCTCGCTATCTTTGAGTATCTGATTATAGCTGTCCAGGGTGAGGACTCTGGGCCAGAAGTATACGCCGCCCCTCACTGTATCCTCTGCGCTGTTCAAGGAAAGAACGAGAATATTCCAAAAGGGCAGAAAGGTAACCAGCAGGACAAGGATAAGAATGGAATATACAATGAATCTGAAGATATGATCACCGAATCTGTCTAAAATCATTACAAGCGCTCCTCTCTATTTGTGTATTTAGAACAACGCCTGGTCGTTCACTTTACGGGAAATCCGGTTCACAATGACAACTAGGATGAAGGCAACCACAGATTTGAACATCCCCACGGCAGCCCCGTAAGAGAACATGCTGTTCTGCAGCCCGTATTTATAAGCATAAATGTCGATAACCTCCGAGTATTCGAGCACGGTGTTATTCTGCAGCAGGTATTGCTGTTCAAAGCCCGCATTCAGTATGCCGCCGACCGCCAGGATTCCCAGAATTACAATGGTTGGACGCAGCGCAGGCAGCGTAATATGCCACATCTGCCGGAACCGGCTGGCCCCGTCGACCCTCGCAGCTTCATATAATTCGGGATTCACCGCAGAGATTGCAGCAAGGTACATAATGGCGCTGAAGCCCATCTCCTTCCACATATTGGACAAGGCGATAATCCACCAGAACAGGGGGCCATTTTGCAGGAAAGCGACCGGTTCTTTGACAATTCCCAGCAGCACCAGGAGATTATTGAACATCCCGTCCGAAGCTAGCATCGTAATCACAATGTTGGCCGCGATAACCCAGGAGATGAAATGCGGCAGGTAGGAGACCGTCTGCACAAAACGTTTGAAGAATCCCTGCCTTGCTTCATTCAGCATAAGCGCCAGAATGATGGGGGCGGGGAACCCGAACAGCAGGGTCAGCAGGCTTGTCGCCAGCGTATTGCGCATGATCCGGTAGAAATCACCGGTGGTAAAAAAATATTCAAGCCATTTGAAGCCCACGAATTCGGCCCCGAAGAACTGGTGCAGAAATGTGCCTCCGCCCGGCTGGTAATTCGTAAACGCCATGTACATTCCAAACATAGGACCATACGAAAATAGCAATGTCGCAATAAAGGCAGGCAGCATGAGCACAAATAACCACTTTTGCTCCTTTAACCTGTTCCACAGGCTATTGCCCCTGACTGATTTGATAGCGCTTGCTTTATACATCAAATTCCCTCCCTTTTCCTCTACAGCAGCATGCCTGGCTACCTCTCAGTTCGACTTCATGTATTCATCTTAAATCTGCAGCGGGGTGCTTTCCATACTCCAATCCTCCGAATGATAGCGCTTTTTAAAGATGTTTCGGCACATCCGATTATTGGATTTCATTATTCCGTCTGCTATGATGAACTAGTCAATAACCGGTAAAGAAGGGGCTTCTCCGATGCGTCAATTGTATAGAAAGTATATTTATCTGCCTTTTGTCGACCTGAGCTTTCGCTCCAAATTGTTCCTGGTGTTCGTTCTGGTCACCATCATTCCGATGATGCTGCTGGTCTATTTCTCCTATGAACTTACCAAATCCAAACTCACCGAGCAGATCTATATCAATATGATGAGTTCAACGGCGCAGATTAATAAGAATCTCGAAAACAAACTGGACAGCTATGAACATATATCTGCTTCTATTTATCTGGATGACAGGCTCGCCAGCTATCTGACGGCTGAATACGTGGATGATCCTTCTTATCTGGACGTCTATAAGTATATTGGCAACCGCATAGATACGGTTATGGCGGCTTATCCTGATTTTGACAGCGCATTCATCTATTCCGATAATCCGTCTCTGCCCAAAGATAATTATTATATCAAACCCGTTACACCCGAAGTTCAAGCTACAGAGCTGTACAAGCAGCTGCAGCAGTCCCATGGAAATATCCTCTATCTGACTACTCCGCAAAGTGAAGACAGTCCCGCCATGTTCACTCTCGCCAGACTGCTGAACAACAACCGGAACGAATATCCCTACGGAACGCTGGTCTTCAGTGTCTCCGAATCGGTCATCTTTTCCCTGATGGAGAAGGAAGCCGGCGGCAAAGACATCTTCATTATCAATGACGAGGGCATTATTCTGTCGTCCGCCGACAAGAAGCTTCTGGATACAAGCCTGCCCGAAATGCTCAATCATCAGTTCGCAGGAGAAGCTTCCGGCCGGTTCGATACCACGTACAAGGGGGTTAAGGCTTTTGCCGTCTACAACACCCTCGCCAACGGCTGGAAGACCGTGTCAGTTGTCCCTTACGAGAGCATCATCAAAGACGCCAAGTCCTTGTCACAGCTCATTATCAAAATCTCGCTCGCCTTCATTGGCGTAGCCTTGCTTCTTATCTATATTACCGCGTCGCTGTTCAGCAACCGTATCCGGACCTTAATCCGGATGGTCCGCCGCATTGAGCGGGGCGACTTCAATACGCCTAGGGAAGAGCAGCTCGGCAATGACGAGATCGGCCAGCTGCACTTCGCCTTCAACCAGATGACCGGCCGCTTGAGCGGTCTGATTACCGAGGTGTCCCGGAAAGAGCTGCTCGGCAAGGAAGCAGAGCTCGACCTGCTGCAGGCCCAGATCAATCCTCATTTCCTGTATAACACGCTTGGCTCCATCTCCTCCCTTGCGGTTAAGCATCAGGACAGCCAGATCCAGGATATGGTGCAGAATCTGGCCAAGTTCTACCGGATCTCGCTCAATAAAGGGAAGAGTATCCTGACGATCAATGAAGAGATCAAACTGACCCGGAGCTATAATGCCATCCAGCTGATCCGCTTCAAGGGGCAGCTGAACATTACCTACACGATTGATGAGGCGATCCTGCCCTACTCTACAGTGAAACTGACCCTGCAGCCTTTTATCGAGAACTCGGTAATCCATGCCTCTTGGAATCAAGACAACCCGCTGAACATCCATATCAAAGGCGTCACACAGGACAATGACATTATCCTGTCTGTGATTGATGACGGCATGGGTATGAGCCGGGAGACACTGCAGTCGCTGATGGGAGAGAAGCCGGGCCGGGGCTATGGCATTATGAACGTAGACCGGCGGATCAAGCTTAAATTCGGTGAGTATTACGGGGTAAAAGTATACAGCCGGCTAGGCATAGGTACGGTCGTACAAATCCGGCTGCCGCAAAAGGCAGTGTAGTCCAGCAACCAATGAGGCGCGGCAGCTTGTAAAGGTACGAGGCCGGCGACTAGCAAAGTTATAAGGCCGGCAGTTGAAGAGGCGTATCCGGCCCAAGGCCCAAAAACTCAGCGATAGTTGTATTTAGTACATTTAAAAATTGTAAAAGGGTGCCCGCACAACTTTTAACTGCAGTCTGTACAACTAAACTGCATAAATCGGTTAAACCGGCCTATATCCGGCTTTTTAATTGTACGAAATACAACTAAAGGGATGATTGTCAGAAAAACAGATGATTTAGTTGTACGATGTACAGTTAAGCCGCAGCTGCCTTCAGGCATGCCAAACAGGAGAATCCCGGCCAGCCGTTCATGGCTGCGGGATTCTCCTGTTTCATGAGTGTAAAGCTTATTGGACAGCGAATAGCAGGTTATAGATCACTTGGGCCGCTTCTGCCCGGGAAGCGATCCCTTGAGGGGCAAACTGTCCCGGCCGCTCTCCTTGAACCAGTCCGAGTTCTGCTGCCTCAAATACAGAAGACTTCGCCCACGAAGACACGAGGTTCATATCGTCAAAAGCCGCAACAGAAGCACCAGCCGGTGCCTGGCCGTTCTTCAACGCATAAGCCTTCATCAGCATCACCGTCATTTCCTCACGGGTAATCTGTGCGCCGGGCTCGAATCTTGCCGTAGCTCTGCCGCTTACGATACCGGCTGTGTATGCGATGCAGACCGGCTCTGCATACCAGGCATCCGGCGCCACATCCGTGAAGCGTGATTCGCCTGGAGCCGTCAGTCCAAGGGAATGAACGAGGATGGAGGTGAATTCGGCACGGGTAACCGCCCGTCCCGGTTCGAACTTGTCTGCGCTGGTGCCTTGAATAAGCAGCTTCGCCGCAAGTTCCCTGATTACGGAGCCGGCCCAATGTGCGGCCGGAACATCGGCAAAGGTCCGGTCCAGTTCCAGAACGGCATAGGTGCTGAAGTGGCTGACCTTGGCCGTCAGTACACCATTGGTATAATCGGCCTTGATATATTCCAGCTTACCGTTATCGGTAATATAGTAGATGCCTCCCCGCTTAGCATCGAAGCCCTCTGCGGCTGCCAGGCTCAGCGTGACCGGAAGATTGAATGCGGGGAGCGTCTCCGTAGCCCCGGCTTTTGTGGTAACCGACAGGCTGAATGCATAGATATCCCCCTTCAGGGCAAGATCCGCACGGAGGGTTCCCGCAGCGGCGGCTACCACCGCACTTCCCTTACTGCCGAGCGGCACCATCTTCAGCGAAATCACGCTGTCTTCACGCTGGTTCTCCGGCAGCCTGTTCTGCAGCTGGCGGATCAGATCTCCCGGGATCTGCAGCGAGAGCTTGCCCGATTTCACTTCCAGCGTAAGATTCGCCAGCTGGCGGACTACAGCGGAAGACAGCTGCAGCTCCTGCACACCTCCCTTGAGCTTCACGGCCGCTAGTCCGGACGCATTGTCCAATTGGAGCATATCCGGCGTGAGGGCCAGAGTTCCAGCGGCATTGGCCGGGCTCACAATACTGCCGGAGACGGTGTTGTTATTACTGTTGCCATTGTTGCCATTGTTGCCGTTGTTTCCGTTGTTTCCGTTGTTTCCGTTATTTCCGTTATTTCCGTTATTTCCGTTATTTCCGTTATTTCCGTTATTTCCATTGTTGCCAGGGTTCCCAGGATTCCCCGGTCCTTCAGAAGCGGCAGCTGTGACCGTAACGTCTGCCTTGGCTGTCAATCCTCCGTCCACTGTCTTCACCGTAATCGTGGCCTTGCCGGCTCGAACAGCAGTTACCATTCCATCCGCTACAGTGGCTACGGCGGTATCACTGGAAGTCCAGATTACCGCTTTATGGGTTGCCGCTTCCGGGTTCACCACAGCAGTCAGCTTAGCGGTTTCACCTGCGGTAAGTGTAAGCTCCGCCTTGTCGAGGGTGACACCTGTTACCGGCTTCGGACTGACCGTCAATTTCACCAATTTCGATTCCGCCGGCTGCAGCGACACCGCCAAAGAACCGGTGATGGACGTAGTTTCTCCCGTCCACAGGTCTTGCATCGTGTAGGATTCCGCAGCATCCAGTCCGGCGCGGCCGAGATCAACCGTCTTATCCGCCGAAGCATTGGTGCTGAAGTTGAATACAGCCAAGTAATAATCGCTTCCTTCCTTCAGAACAAAGGTGTCGGCAGCATTGGCATTCGTGTTTCCTTCCAGCGGCTTGAACGCTTGCCCCTTCAGCGCCAACTGGAGAACGTCCGTGTTGTTATACAAGGCAGCCATGTACTCCTGTGCCTTAGTATCGTTCACATCATCCGAATCCAGCAGTACCGTTCCGGCAATGACGCCCGAGTTCACCCGGCTGCGCGCTTCCGTCAAGCTTGAAGCACGGCTGAGTGCGAGATGATCGGGGTCGGTATACGGATAGATTGTTCCATTTTGCCAAAAGCCGTAGGTCAATGAATTCAGCATATATTCTGTTTCATTGATCTTGCCGTAAGTGTCGCAGGAAATGCGCCGGCTGTGTGCATATTGGCTCGGGAAGATCGGAGCAATGGATTCGCTGATGAACATGGTTCCGTCCAGCTGCTCATTAACATAACGCATTCCTTCATTATATGCCTGGATTCCTGTCGTTACTTCCGGGTCATAATGCTGACCTTCCAGAGAGCCATGAGTCAGGAAATCCAATTTAATATACGTGAAGCCAAGACTCTTGAACTTGCCGAGGAAATAATTCATCCGCATTTGTGCTCCGGGGTGCGTCACATCCAGCGGATAGGCCCCATCCAGCGTCGGCAGCGGCTGACCTGCGGAATTCTTAAGCACAATATCTCCATACGTATACTGGTTATTGGTGCCTTCTACCGGCTGGCTCATATTATTGCCCCAGTATACAAACGGTGCCCAATAGATCCCGGCATGCTGGCCGTTGCCTTTAATTACGGATACGGCATCTGCAAGCTGCTGATCATTCAGATTGTCCCAGTAAGAGTCCATGTTGATGAATACATTGCCGTTATTGTTGAACTTCTGCAGATGCTCCTTGAAATAGTTGGAGACATCCACCACGTCCTGATACGACAGTGAGCTTTCATAAGCACCCCAGCTGTTCCAGCCGACCGGCACGCCTTGCGGCAGCGCCTGGCTAAGCTCAAGGGGAGGCGCAATGATGGCATTGGCTTTGCCGTATTCCTCCAGACCGGTACGGTAATCGCTGAAACCGCCTACCATAATCAGCGGCGAGGATACTTCTGTGCCCGTCAGGCTGCCATGAGGCTGGCTATCGCGGGTCACATCGCTGGCTGCACCGCCATAGACCGCCAGCTCATTGAGCTGGCCCGCTGAACCTTTCCAATCAATGCCGGTCTTCCAGGTATCATGGGTTACAGAGCCGAGCACCAGTCCGCTGCGGGTCGAGTTATTGAATACTGCCGTCAGCTCATAACTGGTATCCGCCCGGTTCATGGTCTGGGATTTATAACGGATCCAGGCATCGTTGTCAAAAGGCACCGTCAGCACCCGGTTATCCGCACTGGTACCAATATCCACACCACCCGTACGTTTCACGGTAACCGGCGACATATAATTGGTCTGAATCGCCGTATCGCTGGCTGCATCCAGGCGGGTAAGGAAATAGTCTTTACCCTCATAAAATTTGTAGACCTGCTTCAGTACTGGCTTACCAGCCGAAGTATGGACAAAAGTCAGCTCAATCCCTTTGCCGAATCCGTCCTGAATCTCCACGGGTGCACCGGCACTGGCATGACTCTCATAGCCTTTGCTCTCTATAAGAGTGCCTCCGAGCTTGATGCTGCTGTAAATTCCCTGCAGCTTCTGTCCGTCAGCCCAGCTGTAACCGGTGTACCCGGTCTTGGTATTCAAGGAGACCTCATAGGGTCCGCCTGATACCAGCTGGCCGTAAGTATAATCGGTAACCGTGATCGTCCCGTAGCTGTGCGATTCTCCCGCTGTCCCGAGATTGTCATCCTCTTCACCCGGATTCTCCGGCCCGGTGTTCGCCGCCGGCTCGACGATAATCCGGTCAATATCCGGCGCATACCAATTGCCGTCGGCAAAAGTAATGGTATTCTCGCCTTCGTTCAGCGGTAGTGTAAGTTCATACATGCCTACTGTATCCCAGTCCGGAGTCTTTGGCAGTTCATAATACTGCTCGGCACCGCCGTTGGCACGGACATAGAAGCTGCGCGGATCGCCTGAAATATAGGCTACCGTGACCTGGTAATCACCTGTCATAGGGGCGGTTATCTTGTTGAAGGTCAGGGAGCTTCCGCCATTCAGATACCCTACCTTTTGCCCGCCGGAAGCCTTAGGGCTGTCCGAAACCCGGGCCTCGCCGGTCAACCCGTTACCCGGAGCTTCCGCTTCATAGCTGACCGTGAACGGAATCACTTCGATCTTGTCCATATCCGGGGAATACCAGTTATGGTCCGAGAAGGTGATCGTGTTCAGTCCCGCCTGCAGTCCCGCCTCCACATCATAAGTTCCTAACGTATTCCAGCTGGCCGTCTTCGGCAGATCAACTATCTCGTCCGGACCCTGATTCACCTGCATATAGACAGGCCGGGGATCGCCGGAAATATAAGATATCCGGATCAGATAGGTTCCGGCTGCCGGAACAGTGACGTCCGTAAACTTCAGGGAGCTGTTCTGATACAGATCCGTTACCTTTTGGCCGCCGGAGCTGATACTGCTGTCTGCCACCTTGGCATTGCCGGTTACGATATTCCCGGCTGCTTCAGCCTCAATCACTGCACCGTGCAGATTGTTCATCCAGTCGCCTTCACCTTCACCCGGACCGGTAGGCGCCAAGCCGCCGATTACGATCTTGTCGATGTCCGGTGAATACCAATTGTTGTCATCGATCAGGATGGTGTTGGCTCCGGCGTTCAAGGATAGCCTCACATCGTAAGTGCCCACCGTATCCCAGTCAGCAGTCTCAGGCGGTTCCTCGAACTGTCTGGCCCCGCCGTTGGCACTGATATTGAAGGGGCGGGAATCGCCGGAGATATAGTACACAGTGATTGTATAATCTCCCGCCGCGCTGACATTGACATTCGTAAACTGCAGGGAGCTGCCCTGATACATGCCCCCGACCTTCTTGCCGCCGGAAGCCACAGGACTGTCCGAAATCGAAGCATTCCCGTTCAAAATATTACCGTCAGCCTCGGCTTCATAGGTGTTCGCATCATCTGCGTATACCGGCCTGATGAACTGGCTCCCGCCGGCCCCCGCCAGGCAGATGATGATAAGAAACAGAAACCCTTTTTTCATAAACTGTCCAAGCATAACATCCCTCCGTTTGGTTGTCTCCATAGCTCTTGTAATCGCTTTCCAAGCTAATTGTAAAAACCGGGAGGGGAATGCACCATATCGCAATCTTACAATTCATAAGGGAAATCATCTTTCTTGCTTACGCTCACATACTTTTACGGAACTCGTTCGGAGTGACCCCCAGATTCTTCACAAACAAGGATATAAAATACGATGTGCTCTCATAGCCGACACGCTGTGCAATATCCTGAACCTTAAGCGAGCCGTCTGCCAGCAGCTCCTTCGCCTTGCCAAGCCGGATGCGTGTCAGATAATCGTGAATCGTCATACCGGTCTTATCCTTGAAAATAGACCGTAAATAGTTCGGCGACAAATACACCTGCTCCGACAGGCTGTTGATCGTAATCGGCAGATCATACTGCTGTTCAATCACGGTACGGACCTTGTGGACGAGCTTTGCATTTTTGTCCAGCAAACGCTCACCCAGCATGCTCACAGCAGTTTCCGCCGTACCCAGAATCAGATCTTCAATCTCATGCAGCGTCAGCGCATTATAGATGGAATGATACAGCTCCGCGCGCTTGAAGCCTTCAGGGGCCGGCTCGTGCAGCGCCAGCAGTTCGTCCGTCAGATTAATGGCCCAGTCGCAAATGTTTTTTTGTTTGACCCGCAGCGTGGCCAATCCCCCGAAATACCGGTGGAGCTGCTGTGCAGCCTGCCCGAAATCCAGCTGATTGATCGTATCGAACCATTCCTTCCGCTCAAATGGCGGCAGATGTTCGCTGTAGAACTGGCCACGGACCGCATCGCCATGAATGATTTTGCCCGCACCTTCATAGAAGCGCTCGTTCAGGATCACACGCGTCTGTTCATACAATTCATGGATATAGGGGAGAGTGGACTCCTGCCCGCCTACAGCAGCGGTTACTGTGAAATCCAGCGCCCTGCGCATAGCCTCAGCGAGGTCCTCCCAGGCATAGTGGCCCGGCTGCTTCGCAGCTTCCATATAGACTCCTACTTCCCCTTCCTTATAGGGTACAAAGACCGTATCCACATTCTTCATCTTGAAAAAATGACCGAGATAAGCCTCCAGCCTGCTCATCCATTCCTCCAGACTCTGCTGCTCCCCCTCTGCTTCCTTAGGATCAACGCTGAATAATGCCAAGGCATAACGGGTCGTCTCCGGCAGGCGTGCCAGCAGACTGAAGCTGTTCGCCAGTCCGGCGGCAAGTTCCGTATTTTTTTCACAGGAAAGCTCCTTGAGGATCTTGGCTTTGGCAGCCTCTATCGAACGAAGCTTCATCCGCGATTCCTCGCAGAGCTGCTTCACTTTGGTGATAACGCTCTCAATTTCACTCAGATCAAGCGGCTTCAGCAAATATCCGACAGCTCCTGCATGGAGGGCGGATTTCACATAATGGAATTCATCGTGCCCGGTTAAGAACATCACCTGAATCCAGTCATAACGTTCATTAAGGGTATGGGCAAGATCAATGCCGTTCATAATGGGCATCTGCACATCCGTAAGCACAATGTCCGGCCGGGTAGCCTCTATCTTCTCCAGGGCTTCCCTGCCATTGCCGGCTGTGCCAACGACATAGATCCCCATCTCTTCCCAGCGTATATAGTCTCTCAGCGTCTCAAGTTCAAGTGCTTCATCATCTACCAGAAAAATGCTGTACACCGGAGTCCCCCCTCTTTGCTGCCTGCTTCCACTCCAATTATATTCTTTTCCTGCCATTCAACGATGGCCCGGAACAAAGAAAGTCATTTTCAGGTATAGTTCGTTAATTAGGAGTATACCGCTTCTGCTCTAAAATCGTCGATGGAAGTCATTATCTGCGCTGCCTAGAGTTACCGGTTACTCTGGAACAAAAAGCAGCTCTTGCTGGAAATGCGAAGGGTATTACACGCAAGCCTGGCTCTCGTCATATAACAAAAAGCATTAGACTCTGTAGCGATGATTTGCCGTCGTAAGCGGCTGCAATCGCTATGCGAGTCTAATACCTTTATCCTGACAATTTGCTATATTTCTTGTTTCAAAGCTAGTATACGATTTAAGCCGGGTGCCCCGTTGGTCGCACAATCAATTCATTCACATCCACTTCCGCAGGCTGTTCAAGGACATAGGCAATGGCGCGGGCAATGCCGGAAGCCGGAAGTGGATTAGCCCGGAACGATTCCATCATCTCACGTGCTGACTCATCTGTGATAGTATCAGCTAATTCCGATTCGGTAACTCCAGGAGAAATAACTGTTGTACGAATGGTCTCCCCCATCTCCTGGCGTAGGCCCTCTGTGATTGCTCGGACCGCGAACTTGGTAGCGCAATACACCGCTGAATTTGGAAAGACGGTATAGGCACCGACAGAGGCGATATTAATGATATGACCAAAATTCTGTTTCTTCATGATCGGAATTACAGCTCCGATTCCGTGCAGTACACCACGAACATTGACATCAAGCATGAGGTTCCACTCCTCGATCTTCAATGCATCAAGCGGTGACAGCGGCATCACGCCAGCATTATTTACGAGAGCATCAAGACGTCCGAATTGATTTATGGTAAATTGGACAATCGCCTTCATCTGCTCAAAATCGGTTACATCAAGTAGCTGGTACTCCACCATACCACCCTCATTTCTGATTTCCTCCGCCAGTTTTTGCAGCCTGTCCGTCCGTCGTGCTCCGAGCACTACCTTCGCGCCGCGCTTAGCGAGCCATCTGGCGGTTGCTTCACCGATACCACTGCTGGCACCGGTAATAAGCACTACTTTCTCTTTTAATTCAGACATGCAGCATCTCTCCTTTATGAATTATTGAAATAAGCTCGTTGTTACATCTTCATTATGGCGGTAACTTCCTACCCTGAGTTAGCCGAAAGCTGCTAAAGAATTGCCTAATTCTCCAAAAAGTAATAAAGTATATTAAAGGACCTACAGAATGGAGAATACCGTTGACTGAATTGACCGAACGAATTGAACGTCTTGCCATACAGGACGGAACTATCATTACCGCCTATCACGCTCTTTCATTTGTTCGTTCTTCCGATGTGTCCGAGCCGGTTCCTGCAGTATACAAGCCATCCCTGTGTGTGATTGCCCAAGGCGCCAAGCAAGTACTGTTAGGCCCGGAAAGCTATTTTTATGATCCTGGCAGTTACTTGGTCGCATCTGTGCACCTGCCGATTACCGGTCAAGTAATTGATGCCTCTCCGGAGAAACCATACTTGTCTCTGCAGCTTCAATTCGAGATGGATCAAATACTGGATATAATTCAACAACCTTATTTCACAGAAAACACAGGACATAAATCTCATCGCGCCCTAGTTATCGGCCAGATGAGCAATTCACTTCATGAAGCCATCTTACGTCTAATTCGTTTGCTAGATACTCCAGAAGACCTGCCTGCCTTGGCCCCTTATGCAGTGCGCGAGATTATTTACCGCATGCTGCAGACCGAACAGGGGAACACCATACGGAACTTCGCTCTCTTGGGCAGCCGCGCCCAGCGAATTGTCCCCGTGATTGAACAGATTAACCGGGAGTATACAGAACCCATGCGAGTGGATAATCTTGCGAAAGCAGCTGGAATGAGCACATCGTCTTTTTTTTCCTGCTTTAAAGAAGTAACGGCCATGACCCCCCTCCAGTACCAAAAGCGACTGCGGCTTACCGAAGCCCGAAGGCTTCTCCTTGCGACAATGAGCGATGCTACAAGTGTTGCTTATCAGGTTGGCTACGAGAGTGCCACGCAGTTCAACCGTGAGTACGCCCGCTTGTTCGGTCAGCCGCCCATTAGGGATGTACGCAGATTCCTGGGAATGAATCCGCAATAAAAAAAGCACGCACATTCTCTTTCTTGAGAGTGCAGTGCTTTTTTCGCTTTTTATTGAATATTTATTCTACTCTTTCCGGTAAAAAACCATGCCCCCGTGATAGAGCACCGAATCGCGAAAATCACCGTCAGCAGTGAAGCCTGTATCATCCACATATTCGATATGATCGCCCAGAATGGTATAGCATCCCTGATAAGCATGATTTCGATTCCCGCGCGCCTCATCATAACGGCCGTTAGGCAGCAATTCATGCCGCACATAACCATCAGTAGTTTCCCACATCCCGATATACGGATGGGGAGGTGTTTTGTTGATTTTCATTTCAAACATTCCTTTCTACCATGACTTCATATTTGGTTCCGCAGTTTTATTATTCCATTCAGGTCCAATGCTGGGGTAGCCGAAATCTATGATTTTATTGCCTAATTCTCCAGCATTGGAATTGAGAAGAACAAAGGGCAACCAAAATATGCATCTTCGCTGTAGTGGATGTCTAAGGTCTTTTTAATTTAATTGAAAAGACGGGGGCAACCTTCGCCCCCCGCCTGTATCATGATAACAGCTCCAGCCGGCTGTCCAATTTGTAGCTTCCGCCTGTTTCTGCCAGGAAGGAAGTTCTTTGATCTCCCCAGCGTACCGTAACCATTCCCGGAGAGAAGGTGCGGACCTCGGCTGCTGTCAGCCGGCCGTCATGCCAGGCAACGTCCACTTCGGCATTCCCCTTGGCACGGAGGCCGGATACCGCTCCTGTGCTCCAGGCGGCCGGAAGAGCAGGCAGCAGGTGTATCTCATCGGCATGGCTTTGCAGCAGCATCTCGGCAATAACAGCCGTACCGCCGAAATTTCCGTCGATAACGAAGATATTGCTCTCCGCTCCGGCTATACCCGATTTGGAATAGGTGAACAGATTATCGAAACACAGGCCGCCGATGAGGTGGGAGATGTGCTTGTAGGCCTTCTCCCCGTCATGCAGCCTGGCAAAGCCAAGCCCGAACAAAGCCGCGGTGAACTCCACATCCTCCAGCTCATTCTGGAGCATCCGGTTCTCCAGTGTCACTCGGGCTGCCCTGCTGAGCTCCGGTGTCCGGCCGGGAGTGATCCCATTGCCGGGATATAGTGCAAACATATGGGACAGGTGCCGGTGCTCCGGCTGGGCTTCCTCATAGTCCTCCAGCCATTCCTGCAGCTGGCCCTTCTTGCCGATCTGAAGCGGCGGAAGCTTAGATATAGCTTGCCGCAGCATCCGCTGGAACGCTTCATCCCTGTCCAGCAGTTCCGCCGACATCAGGCAGAATTCAAACAGCTCCCGCACCACAATCTGATCCATGGTCGGTCCCATGGACAGCTGCTGCGCTCCTTCACCGGGATCACCGGGATAGAAGCTGTTCTCCGGCGAATTGGCCGGGCCGGTAACCAGCCATCCGTACTTGGGATGGACACACATGTAATCCAGGTAGAAGGTTGCAGCCTCTTTGAGTACAGGATAAGCCTGTTGCTCCAGGAATTTATGGTCAAGGGTATATTCATAATGCGTGATCAGATGGGTGGCGAGCCATAGTCCGCCTGTTACATTGAGTCCCCATGAAGTCTCCCAGCCCGGAAGTGTGAATCCCCAGACATTGGAGAAGACATGGGCGACCCAGCCCCCGCTGCCATACAGCTGGCTTGCGGTCGATCTTCCAGCCTGTGCCAGCTCTTCAATATAGCGCATCAGCGGAAGATGACTGTCCCCCAGATTCGTAATCTCCGTAGGGTAATAATTCATCTGTGTGTTAACGTCCAGGTGATAGTCGCAGCTCCAGCCCATCCGGCAGGCTTCACCGTCATTCCAGATGCCCTGCAAATGCAGCGGCAGCGGTGAATCCGCCCGTGAGCCGGCGATTGTCAGATAACGTCCGTACTGCAGGAACAGCGCGAACAGCTGAGGATCCTCCCCGCCGCCCCGGGCCAGGGATTGAATACGCTGATCGGTAGGGAGATCCGCCTTGTCTGAGCGGCCCAGCTGAATACTTACCTTGTCGTACTCCCGGCGGTAATCGGCAATATGCTCTTCCCTCAGCAGTTCGTACCCCTTGCCCATTGCCTGCTCCAGTGTGCAGCGGCTGTCTGATTCCCAGTCCGTATCTGTACGGCGGTAATCGGTGCTGACGGCGAAGTAAATCCGCGCTTCATCGGCTCCGGTGACTGTCAGCTTGCCGTCCCCGCTATGAATCGTACCGCCGGATACCGCCACCTTGACCAACCCTTTGGCATGGACCCCGCAAGCACCGTTGCTGTGTATACGTTCTGTTGCCTGGCTCTTGAATTCCAGCGTTTCATCATCCACGGCTGCCGCTGTGAACGACTCCGTTCCGTTCACCAGACTCAGCGTAAAGGACACTTCGCCCGGCAGACCGCTCCAGATTCTTGAAGCCACCAGATTGCCGGCATGCGAGGCAAAGACCTCACGGTGCAGCGCTGCGCTCTTGCCCTGATACACGGCTCCAGCCACCGCGTTCGTCAGATTCAGCTCCCGCCGGAAGTGCCCGGTTTCCGCTGATACCTGCTCTTGCTTCTGCTCCGCGAAATCAATCACCACCTCGCATAATCCGAGGTTCGTACCGAAATTCTGCTTCTTAGGCTGCAGATGCTGCTTGGCAAGACGGTCGCCACCGTCGTAGTCGCCGCTGAAGAAATGCTGGCGCATCTCTTCCAGCGCAGCCTTGCCCCCTCCGGAGGCAGGCACCGGGTCAGTCTGTCCCGACCAATAGGTAACCTCGCTCATGCTCCACACTTCACGGTGCGGGGCAGCCATCACTACGGCCCCTAATCTGCCGTTACCCAGAGGCAGCCCCTGAGCCCAGCCCTCCGCGGGGGCCGAATACCACAATCTATAGTCGTTCATCCCTCATTCTCCTGTCTGTCCTGTCTTTACAATCAGCTTGTAAATTTTCGATTCTGCCGGTTCCAGTGTTATTGAAAGCTCACCACCGGATACTTCTCCTTGCGTGCCTTCCCACAGATCCTGAAGAATGTAAGCCGCCTGGGCATCCAGCCCGGCGCGCGCAAGCGGGACGGATTTATGCGCATCCTGTGCATCATCGAAGTTGAAGACAGCCAGATAGAAGGCTGCCTCTTCAGCAGCTTCAAGCACGAAGACATCGGAAGCCCGCTCGCCCAGATCGCCTTCAACCGGCCGGAAGGTCTTCCCGAGACGGGCCACATCCATGATATCCTTGTTACCGAGCCATGCCTTGGCCCGGATGGCCGCTTCCTCCTTGCGGAAATCATCGCCCAGCAGCAGAACCGTACCTGCAATGACCGAAGCCGTCAGCCGGCTTCTTCCCTCATGCCATCCGGTCGGCTCCTGGTTGAAGCTCTTATACAGCACCGAATGGTCGGGATCGTTATAGCGGTATAGCGTGTTATTCATCCACCAGCCATGCGTCAGTGAGTTGAGCAGGTACTCCGTGTCCTTAAGCGTACCGAAGACGTCACAGGATACGCGGCGGCTGTGCGCGAATGCATACGGGAACAGCGGAGCGATAGACAGGTTGATGAAGAATGGTCGGCCTGCCGCTTCCGGTGAGAGCTTCTGCTGCAAGTACGACATCCCGTAATGATAAGCCGCAATCCCGGTGGTGATCTCCGGATTGTGGTGCTGTCCCTCCAGCGCACCATGCGCGAGGAAATCCAGCTTGATATACTCAAATCCCTCAGCAATGAATTTGTCCGTGAACCAGTCGATTCTCAGTACGCTGCCCGGATGCGTAGGATCAATAGCCAGACCGCCGTCCACATCGGGCAGAACCTCGCCTTCACTGTCCCGCAGAAGGATATCGGCGTACGTGTATTTGCCGTCCGTCCCTTCAACAGGCTTACCGAACTGGGCGGGACTGCCCCAGAAGGCAAAAGGCGTCCAATAGGTGCCGGGCTTATGGCCGTTGTTCCGCACCACGTTCAGCGCATCCGCCATTTCGGCCGGTGTCAGCTGGTCCCAGAAAGCATCGAAGTTGATGTACAGCGTGTCCTCATTGTGGAATCCGAGCGGCTGTACTTCCTGTTTCAGGAAATCACTGGTTGAAGTGTACAGGTCATAATCCAGGTTGCTCATCGCGGCGGACCAGCTGTTCCAGCCGGCCGGCACCCCTCCTGCCCATGGCAGCGGAGCTTCGATCCAGATGTTGGCCCGTCCGTAGGCTTCCAGACCTTCTCTGTAATCCTCATAGAAGCCCAGCCATACCAGCGGTGATTCTACACGCGTCCCCTTAACATATCCATGCGGCTGAAAGTCGCGGGTCATCTCGCCTGCGGCACCGCCGTACAGCTCCAAATCCAAGATTCCTCCGGCTTGCCCGCTTTTCACCTTAATTCCGGTTTTCCATACCTTATGGGTGAGGGAACCGAGAATTATTCCGCGGCGGCTGTCCGGCCGGAACAATGCTGTTACTTCGTAGCTCTCCGTCTGGAGCGGCGGCTTCTCCACCGTATATCTGACCCATTTGTCATTGTCATAAGGCACCCGCAGCACACTTACATCCGCCGGTCCGGACTCCCCGTCCAGGGACACTTCCCCGGATTGAAGGACTGCCATACGATTGATCCGGAGCTCCGAATCACTGGCCATTACGCTCTGCAGCAGGACAAATGCGGATTGCTCATAAATATAAAAATGCTGCTCCAGCTGCGGAAGCTCTGCCGACTCGTGCAGGACAATCAGATGAATGCCTCTGCCGAATCCGTCCTGAACAATCCCGTGCTGCTCCTTCAGCTGATGGCTCTCATAGCTTCCGGTATGATATTCCCGGCCGTTCCAGCGGTATGCGCTGCGCATCCCCCTCACTTCGGAGGAATTCCTGCTGGTGCAGGAAGCCTCCCCTGTCGCCAGATCGATGTCCAGCTCCAGCAGGCCATTATTTATACGGACCAGAACCCCTTCTTTGAGTTCTACGTGTACGCCAATTTCGCTGTCAGTTCGCATGATTTGCCTCCCTTTTATGCGTTTTGAACCTTGCAGGCGGCAGATCTCCCGGACCTGCACTCAAAGTCTGATCTCATTATAAAAACAGAACTATCCGGTTGCCATGCAGCGATCTTCCGATCTATAACGCGATCTGACGCATTTCCCCCAAGCCCCTTCAGTCAGCTTGGCCGCAGCTCCGCGACTAATCGTTCCACCAGCTCAAGCAATTGCAGCGGTTCACTGATTGTATAATCCGGTACCTCCTCTTCATCTGCGGGGACCAGGGGATAACGCGGCGTCCAGCTGAGAAACACGCTGATCATCCCCAGTGCATTGGCTCCCCTGATATCCCTACTGAGGTTATTGCCCATCATCAGAATCCGGGAATAATCGGACGGCCCCAGCCCGAGCGCATCAGCTGCCGCTCTGAACATTCTCGGATCCGGCTTCTCTACCCCAATATGCCCTGAATAGATCTTCGCCGAAAAATATTGATCCAGTCCATTCTGCGAATAGATATTGTCAAAGGACCGGACCTCTCCGTCAGCAACCAGCGCGAGCAGGTATCCCCGCTCGAAAAGCGTCCTGACCAGCATATCCGCCCCCGGAATGAGCTGTGCACAGATAACAATGCCCTCCCCGTCGCGAAGCTCCGTGCCTTCATCGATAAGCGTGTCTCCGCTGTCCAGAAAGATAACCGGCTTCTTCTGCATCTTCACTGCTCCTCCACATCAAATGAATTCCCAGAGATGTCTGCCCCGCTGCAGGCTGTCAGCCGGATTGCCTCCTCAAGACTGGAGTGCTTATCCCTGCCCTTATCCCTGCCATCTGCCGCCAAAGCAACAATATCGTTGTGCCTGAACACCAGTCCCTGCGTGCTTTTGGCACTGAGTACAGGGGCATCCATAATCTCAAAGATGTTATTCTCTATGCATATATTCCGGTGCACCGGTGCATCCCTGTCAGCTTCCTTATTCTCCGGAGCAATGTCGATGACAGGGGCTTCGCGGCTGCCGCATGCAATGAACCGGTTCCCGGTAATCGTCATATCCCTGACTGCCCCGGACTCATACCAGGACTCCGCATCGGCAGCGACCAGAATGGCGCTCATCTGCATCCGCTCAAATCCATTGTCGCTGATTACCGTATTGCGCCGGGTAGTTGCCAGAATCCCCCGGGTCGGAATCCGCGCAAAAGCATTGCCCGTGATCTCCAGCTCGGGGGTCCAGGTGACATTCTCAATGACATCGGTCCCGCCGATACCCGGCGGGACCGGCCCGTCCAGCGTCAGCATCAGTTCACGCGGATTCAGCTGAAGAACACTGGCAACCCGGCTGACAGCATAAGCTGTCAGGGAATCCGCGCGGACGAACTCAATCTCGTCCCCCGGGTGAAAAGCTAGGAAGCCATACGTTTGCGGATGCATGAACCGGACCTTCAGCGCATCCTCCGCCAGCTGCCCCACAATCCGCAGATAGGTACCGTGAACATTAATGGCATCATCGTGTGCTCCGATAAAGCGGCTGTCTTCAATCAGAATCCGCCCCTTACAGCCTGACAGATGAATGAAATCGGCGAATCCGGCTACGGTCCGTCCGGTTTCAGGACGCGGTGACACATCCAGCTGCAGGAAGCTGAGATCCCGGCTGAACTGGCCTGCGATCCCCAGCCCGTGCATGAAATGTATCCCTACGTTCAGAAACGTAACGCCGGAGCTCTCCGTGATGAAGATTCCGGCCTGATCACGGATGCCGTCCCTGACCTGCAGGACGTTCCCCGGGGCAGCATCCGGCTGGAATGCGAAATAGAATCGCAGCCTGTGCGGGCTGATCTCCTCGACATGCCGCGCCTCTGCCAGCCAGTTCTCAGTCCGCCAGGTTATGTTCTGCAGGAGATCGCAGATCTGCATCGGACCTTCACGGAACCGCCAGCCTTCGCCGATCCAGTCCAGCCTGCCGCCGTTCAGTTCATACCGTGAATCCGGATGAACGGTGACTTCGCAGCAGTCAGTACCGCAGCAGTCCACGGTCATCTCGGCTACAGTAGGCCGGCTGTAATCCAGATGCAGGTTGCGGATTTCCAGGTCCGTGCATTCGTCCAGAATCAGCATAGTCTGCTTGCCGTGGAAGACGAATAGCGAGCCGTTCCCTTCCAGCGTCAGCTGATGCTGCCTCTTCAGCAGCAGACCGGCGGTCTTGGTCACATCCGGATGTTCTTCCTCACTTGCCGTGTTGGTGATGCAGTAAGGAACCCGGAGTGCGTGATCCGGGTAGAAATGATAGCTGCCCTGCGGGCAATCCAGCAGCACCGGTCCTTCCAGCCTGCCTGCGGCTTCTATGGCCCGCCGCATCGCAGGCTGGGTATCCCCGCCTGAATCCGGAACCGCGCCGAAATCGGTGAGGCGCAGCACCGTCCGGTGAACCGGCTGGTCATCGTCTACGGGATGAACTACGTGATGAATATCCTCCACCTCCCTGATGAATGGTTATGAAGCAGACAGCACATTAGCTGCAGACTTGCTGCAGCTTCTGAGTAGCTTTAGTTACAGAAAACAGAGATAATTCAGCTGCCGAGCAGCACTAGTTACAGAGAACAGAACTGCATCAGTTGGCTGAGCAGCACTAGTCAATTATAGAGCAGCTTAAGTACCCGCAGGCCGGTCCCGGTACTCCGACTGTCCTTGTGCTCAGTGTTGCGGACGGTAATCCGCAGCACCCCGCGTTCCAATTGAACCGGGAATAACGCCAGGATAGGACGGTAAGCATTCAGGCACCAGTCATCGAACAGATTAATTTCAGCGAAAAGTCCGCCGTTCAGCGAGTATTCCACAATACCCGAGTCCGGCCCGTACAGCAGCACCAGCCCGGCACATTGTCCCGTCACCGTGAAGGTGAATTCCTCCTGCGGATCATCTGTATGGGCATGCTCCGTAGAGAACCGCCAGTTCATCAGCGGCTCCCCAGGCTGGAGCTCTTGTATGCGGAAGCCTGCGGAATAGGCAGCGGCACTGTAATCCAGCAGCCCGCCATATTCATAATTTTGGCTGTCCAGCGGAGCGGGCAGCAGCGCCTTTTCATCTGCTTCCTTTATCAGCAGCGCATTCTCTTGCATCCCTGCCTCCTCTCCAGGCACCGCCACTTCCGCTCCCGCTTCCCGCCCTGCTTCCTCCAGCCATCCCGGCTGAACGCCGCATGGCACTATCGCCTGGTGCAAGTACTCCTGCACCAAGCCGGCATACAGCGCATGCCCAGCATCCAGCGGATGATATCCATCCGGAGCGAATCTCTTCCAATTCAGCTCACCTGTGTGGATCATGGTGTACACCTTTGCCGCACAGTCAATCGACGGGATGCCATAATGATCGGCCACCTCCTCATGTACGGCGATATTGAACGGCTTGTAGCCGGTCAGATTCTTGTCGGCTGCCGTGTACACAAAGATCAGCTCCGTCTCCGGTGACAGCCGCCGACACTGGCGGACAATTCCCTCCATACCGCGAATGGACTCCTCACGGTCCTCCCCGTCATTGACGCTGAATTCTACAAACAGCAGATCTATCTCCCCGTGCCGCAGCACATGCTCCTGCAGCCGGTGTGCACCGAAGGTGGAGGTAGTCCCGCCGACCCCGGCATTGATGCAGCGCACGGGATGGCCTGCATATAACTTTTGCAGGTACGCCCCGGTCAACGCGCGCCAGCTGGTGGCATCCGAATCTGAAGCGCCTGCCCCCTCCGTAATTGAGCCGCCCAGAAAAGCGGCCGTAAGCGGGGCATTCCCCGCAAGCTTGCTTCTCATCCCGGGCAGTCCCCGGCGCGGTGTCATACCTGGATTGCCGCCGCTGTTCTTGTAGCCCATGAGTTCACCTCCAGAAGCAATAAATGGATACAGCATACCTACAAACAGCAATGCCGGCCAAGGAGGCCGGCATCCGTTTTGCAGCATTCAGGCCGCCCGCGTTTCCGCACTATCCGGCTTTATTTCGCTGACACATCATAAGCCTTCTGCAGAATCTCCAGGTAGCGGTCCAGCTTCAGATCCTTCAAGCCTTTTACATAAGCATCCCAGTCTTTGTTCAAGTCCTTGTTGCCGGTGATGAACTGCAGTTCGTTCTGCTCAATGTAGTTTCTCAGGTTCGTCTGCAGCATACTGGCTTCATCGATGTCGGTCGGATCAATCCAGATGGACCACAGCGGGAACAAGTCCTTCGGCTCATGGCCCTGATACAGCAGCGAAGCATCATACAGTCTGCGTTCGTAGCCGTTCGAAGCATAGATATCGGTTCCCTGGACAAAGGTATCGCGGTATTCCTTCGGCATATAGAAGTGGCCCATTCCGCTCCAGCCTGCATTGCGCGGCGCTTCGCCTTCTTTCATCGGAATCTGCTTGATCACCGGTGTAACATCTTTGCCAAGTGCCACATCGCCTTCACCCGGATCGGTCCAGTCAATGCCTTTCATCCCGCTGGCCGAGTTGGTCTGGCCTTCCGGCGTGAACATATAATCCACCATTTTGATCAAAGCAATCTGTGCTTCTTCACTCGCTTTGTTGGTAATGACAAACTTGGCTCCCGGCGATACACCGCCTGCATCATGTGTAGCAAATGAGACTCCGGAAGGACCGGTAAGCGGAGCGAGCGGGTTGTAATGCGCTGAACGCGTGTTGCCCGGATCAATGTTGATGAAGATGGCAGGGTGCATGCCCGCACCAGCGCCAAGAATTTCCGCATCGGCATTCTCGCCGATTTTCTTGAACGCTTCAGCATTCTGGGTGAAGGCCCCCGGATCAATCAGCCCCGCATCGAACAGGGATTTGATATAGGTCAGGCCCTCTTTCCATTCCGGCTTGATGGCTGCCGATTCGACCTTGCCGTCAGGTGTCAGGTTGAGGTAATTGCGGTCATCGTCATAGACGAAGCTGTTCATCAGATAAGGAATAATCCGTACACCGAAATCTTCGGTGGAACCGCTGAGCGGCACTTCATCCGCTTTACCGTTGCCGTTCGGGTCCTGTGTCTTGAATGCTTCAAGCATCTGCTTGAACTCTTCGGTAGTTTTCGGTTCTTCCAGATTCAGCTTTTTGAGCCATTCGGTGTTAATCCACATTTTATTGGGATAAGAGCAGTGGAAGCATTCCGTGTAAGCACCCAGCCCGTAAATATTGCCGTCCGGCGCCGTGTTCAGCGTCTTCAGCGCAGGCGTTTTTTCCATCGCTGCCTTAATGTTGGGTGCATACTTGTCAATCAGATCATTCAGCGGCACAAGAACGCCCTGCTGGCCGTATTTCAGCACATCGCCCTGCGAGAATTCATCAATGTAGGCAGTGAGCAGATACGCATCGGGATAGTCGCCGCTGGCCAGCGAGATCTGGCGTTTCTCTTTGGCTCCGTCAGACGGGTTGATCTGCCAGTCGAACTTGATGCCAAATTTGTCCTGAAGGAAGGTGGTGAATTTATTGGTTGGAATATCAATGCCCGATTCCTGAACGGCAAAGACGCTGACTTCAACAGGCTCCGTTGCCGCCGGTGTATTTTCGCTTGCATTCCCACTAGTGGCCTGGGCGCCCGAAGAGCTGTCTGTATTTTTGCCCGAGCATCCGCTGATCACAACAGTAAGTACCGTTACCAGCATTAACAAACTAATAAGGCTTTTCTTCAAAATCAATCACTCCCTTTTTTTGAGTTGAACAGGGTGGATATTTCTTGCTGCCGGCGGATGAACTCACCCCCTTTGCAGGTGTATATGCCAGGCCTCAGCCCTTAACGGACCCGACCAGCATCCCTTGAACGAAATAACGCTGTACAAAAGGATAAATCACCAGCACAGGCAGCGTAGCCACAACAATCAGCGCATATTTCAGAAGCTCCGCCATCTGCTGCCGTTCCACCATCGCCATCGCATCCATCGCTCCGGCACTGTTGTTCTGGATAATAATGCTGCGCAGCACCAGCTGAAGCGGGAACAGATCCGCCGACTTCAGATAGATCAATGCATCGAAATAGGAATTCCATTGTCCGACGGCGTACATCAGCACCAGCACCGCAAGGATCGGCTTGGATAACGGAAGCACTACGCTGCGGATGAACCGCATGTCACTGCAGCCGTCAATTTCACTGGCTTCAAGCAGCTCCTCCGGAATCGAGGCCTGGAAGAAAGAACGGGCGATGATCACCTGCCACACCCAGATAGCATTCGGAATCAGGAGCGCCCAGCGGGTATCGATCAGGTGCATCTGCCGGACCACCATATAGGTGGGGATCAGCCCGCCGCTGAAGATCATCGTGAACGTAATGATCATCATTAACGCATTCCGTCCAAAAAACGCTTTGCGCGACAAAGGGTAAGCAATCATAACCGTCAGGGTTACGCTGATCAGTGTGCCGGCCGCCGTATAAAAAATTGAATTGGCATAGCCGGAAACAATCTCATGCGTACTGAACAGCACCTTGAACGCCTTGAAGGAAATATCGACGGGCCAGAGCCACACCCGGCCGGAGGTTACAGCCGCCGGGCTGCTGATGGAGCTGCTGATAATGAAGATAAGCGGGTACAGTACGGCTATCACCACAAGGATGAGCACCGTATAGACCACAGTGAGGAAGATCCGGTCACCGGTGGATTCTTTGATTTTTTGGGAAATTGCTGGTGAAGCGGCCATACGAGCACTCCTTTCCTACCAGATGCTGTTGTTCGTGATTCGTTTGGCCAAGCCGTTAACCGTGAGCAGCAGGACCAGATTAATTAAGGAATTGAATAAGCCGACGGCGGTAGCGAAGCTGTAATTGGCATTCAGCAGGCCGATCCGGTACACATACGTAGCGATGATCTCGGAATTGACGATATTCAGCGGATTCTGCAGCAGATATACCTTTTCAAAACCGATCGCCATCACGTTGCCCACATTCAGAATAAGGATAATCACAATTGTCGGCACGATGCCCGGAAGGTCAATGTGGCGGATTTTCTGGAACCGTGAAGCTCCGTCCACCTTGGCGGCCTCGTACAGCGTAGGGTCGATGCCGGCCAGGGCGGCCAGATAGATTACGGCGCTATAGCCTGCGGTCTGCCAAATATCGGACCAGACATAAATTGAGCGGAACATGCCGGGCTCCCCGAGGAAATTCACCGACTGCAGCCCGAAGAAATTCAGGGCAATATTGGCGAAGCCGAGGCGCGGAGCGAGAAACAGCATAATAATCGATACCATCACCACCGTCGAGATAAAGTAAGGAGCGAAGGAGACCAGCTGGACAAACCGTTTGAACCGTCCGCCGCGGATTTCGTTGATCATCAGTGCCAGCAGGATGGGAATAGGGAACCCCGCCAGCAGCAGGAAGCCGCTAAGCAGAATGGTATTCTTCACCAGCGTCCAGAACATCGGATTCTCGAAAAAGAGTTCAAAATTCCTGAAGCCTACCCATGGACTGCCCCATATGCCTTTGATCACGTTATAATCCTTGAACGCCAGAACCGCATTCGCCATCGGATAATACTTGAAGATCAGAAAAAACAGTAAAGGCGGAATGACCAGCAGATGGAGCTGCCAGTGCTTCAGCATGCTTTTTCCGGCGTTCGAGAGCCAGCTCTGGCCTTTGCTCCGGGGAGCCGGCTTGTTGTTTAAAATCAGATTTTTCTCCAGATTAATCCCCCCCTAAAGTTGTGCCAGCGTGTACTGCGTTGGATTGTGCTCATGATTGTACCTCGTGCAAAAATCGCTTCGGAAGCGTGTGATTGGTTTCCGTATTACTTTGTTGGTTCATTTTGCGTAAAACTTGCTGGGGAAGCAGGTGTTTAAGTTTGAATGGCTAAATTGTGTGATAGCGCTTTCTCCACGACTCGATCATAAGGTCCGGTGGCGGTCTTGAACAGGTACATTTCCGTATTTTGCGTACAGTTCACCCGGATTCCGGGGGCCATTGCATACGCTTACATCCAGGATTCCGCTTATCCCTTGTCCAAATCAGGGGCACTTCTGCTCCTCATTTCCTCCTCCCGCCCACTTTTGGCGGAATCAGGGGCACTTCTGCTCCTCATTTCCTCATCCCGCCCACTTTTGGCGGAATCAGGGGCACTTCTGCCCCTCATTTCCTCATCCCGCCCACTTTTGGCGGAATCAGGGGCACTTCTGCCCCTCATTTCCTCATCCCGCCCACTTTTGGCGGATTCAGGGGCACTTCTGCTCCTCATTTCCTCCTCCCGCCCACTTTTGGCGGAATCAGGGGCACTTCTGCTCCTCATTTCCTCCTCCCGCTCACTTTTGGCGGATTCAGGGGCACTTCTGCCCCTCATTTCCTCCTCCCGCCCACTTTTGGCGGAATCAGGGGCACTTCTGCCCCTCATTTCCTCCTCCCGCCCACTTTTGGCGGAATCAGGGGCACTTCTGCCCCTCATTTCCTCATCTCGCCCACTTCCGGCGCATTTAAAGGGATTTATCCCTCTCATACTGCCATCCCGCCCACTTTCCGGGCATTTAAAGGCAGCTGCTATTTCCGGCTACCTCAACTTGGTACTAATTTAAAATGAGAAAATTTGTTTTATCAACAGTTATCTGAATGGTGTTCTTTTCTAACGATGTACTTTACCAGAAAATAAAAAAACGACCGCGCGTCCGGACCATGGACAGCTGCAGCCGCTTGAGCATGTGAAATCAGTTCTATTCGCCATGCGATTGTCGGTAGGTGCTCGGCGAAATGCCCGTCAGCCGCTTGAACGCCCGCCGGAAAGAATGCGAGCTGTTGTAGCCGACTCTGGCCGCGATCTCATCCACCGTGTACCGGCTCTCTCTCAGCAGGATTGCCGCCTCATCCATCCGTACCTTAATCAGGTGATCCGAATAATTCACCCCCGTCACTTCCTTAAACAGCTGCGAGATATATTTCTCGGGCCGCTCCACATGCTCAGCGACGCGGTACAGGGTGAGCTCAGTATCGGCGTACATCTCTGCGGTATACTGGTACATCTGCTTGATGATCTGGGTGTGCGCATCCTTCTTTTTGTTGGTGATGAATCCGCAGAGCTCTCCGGTCAGCTCAAGGAATTCTGCCTGAATACTCTCGATCGGCGACGAGGTGTCAATGTCGATAATCTGACGTTTGATGCTCTCACCGAGCGGGGACTCCATGAATATTTTTTGATCCAGCAGCTTGAGGAAGGTGCCCTTCATCTCCCCGATCAGCTGATGCTTCATCTCCATAGACAGCTCGCGGGGCCCCAGATTCTGCGCAAAAGTAGCGTCAATAATCCGCTCCGCCTCGGCCAGCTCGCCGGCACGGATCGTACTGATCAGACGCTGCTCCGTCTCCAGAGGATAATAATAGGTCGTATTCTCAATCTGCACCTCCTGATGGCGCATGACTCCTTTACGGTTCGTATATACGGCATATTCCAGTGCCTGTCTGGCCTGCTCGAAGGACTGGCTAACCTCAGTAACCGACGAGAAATACTCCCCGAAGCCGCCCTGCACTGAAATGCGGTATTCCTCAAACACCCGCTGAACCCACTGATCCATCAGGAGCTCCATCCCATCTTCCTTGCCCGCCGGCCCACCGTCAGCTGTGCTGGAGAAGAACAGGATGACTATTTTGTCCGAACCCATATCTGTCATCGGGAGCGGACCCGCCAGCTCGGCAAACGTCTGCTTCAGCAGGAGCCGGGCCGCATTCAGCTCATTCAGGATTTCAACACTGTCCATACCGGAATACCCTTTGATCTGCAGAATTCCCGCATACCCGGTTCCTTCACCCAGTCCGATATCCGCCTGCACGGCTGCCGAGACAATCTCTTCCCTGGATTCAAATTCCCCGGCGATCAGCCGTTTAAGAAAAGCATCCCGGACCAGCGGCAGCTGACGGTTAAGCTCGGTCTCCAGCAGCTTGTTCTTCGTAATCATGTCGGCGATATTCCCGCTCAGGAAGTCGAATTCATTGCGCTCGGGGCTATCCTCCTTGCCGAACTGCTCCTTCATCACGGCCAGCAGACGGTTAATCGGCATACTGTTTCTGTAGGCAAGCACAAGCCCGGCCAACAGACCGAGGAACAGGGCGCCAACCGTAATCAGCCAGGTCATATGCTTAATAGTATTCGCGTTCTCCATCAGCACACTGCGGGGAATTCCTGCCTGGTACACCCAGCCGTTCGTGCCGGAGCGGGTCGTGATCACGAGATCATCCCTGTAGAACTGGCTTACCTTATCCGCGTCAAAAAAAGGATCAGCAGCCAGCTTATCCACGTAAGCATCATTTTGCCCCTGCAGCACTATCGTATTGCCCTCTGCATCGCTGATATGTACCCAGCCTCCATCACGCTCGGTCAGCCCGGACAGCAGACTGGCGATAATCTTCTCGTCAATATTAACCACCACGACAGCCGGCGAAGAATTATTGAAGCTGTCCAGCGGCAGCGACTGCATGTAAGTAATCACTGACGTTGACGTACCTTTACTTACGTATGCGCTCAGCGGCTTAATCTCACTCCGGTGCGTACGGTCCAGAATCTCCTTTTTCCAATCCTCCAGCGGGAGATCCTTGTAGTGATAGATCTCGTAATAATGATCCGGGCGGTAGGAGGAGCCGGCAGTCAGCACCAGATCATAATTGGCCAGATAAATATAATAGTCCTGCAAAAAATCATTCGTCTGTCCGAAGGTCAGGACATTGCGCATCGCTCTCCAGATCCCGAACACATTCGTTTCACGACCTTGTTCATTCATCAGTACATTCAGTTCCTGATTTATGGCCAACTGCCGGGTAAGCCCTTCAACCTCAGCCATGCGGCGCTCCAGAATCTCCTGGCTTTTCTCCAGCTGGGTCACGCTATTCTCAATCGAAATGGACTGGGTTACAGAGATTGAAGTTTGGTACGACATGTAGCCCCCAATGCTGGGAATGATTAAGATGACCAGATAGGAGATCAGAAATCTGCGGAACACCTTGGAGTACTTGGGCATGGTAAGATTCTCCCCTCTATTGGTAGCGCTATCATAATATTAGCTTAAAACAATTTGCCGTCCAGTCAAGCTTTTGTCCTGCGCCCCCGCATGGCGGCAATCGGGAATTTAATAAAAAGCAGCGATGCAGGCCGGCATCACTGCTTTTTATTAGTAATTCCGATCTCGCTGCAGACCACTGCCGCCCGGCGCGAGATTCGCGCGAGCGGCAGTGCAAGCGGATGATTAACATTAGTCAGATGTTAGAAATCTAGGAATCAGGAGCCGCTGAACTGCTCACCCCCTCTGTCTGCAGGCTTCCAGGCATGATTCACCGAAGCCTCCATGATGTCAGCATAAGCCCAGTGGGTAAGCGGAACATCCCGCCACGGGGTAACTGCCATCCCGCGTAATGGTCCTCTGCCGGTAAGTCTGTTAATCACCGTAACCGCCTCTGCCCGCGTTAACGGATTGCCGGGCTTGAAGCTGCCGTCGCTGTAGCCGCTCAATATTCCGGCACCCTGCGCCTTCAGGATGGCTGCCTCTGCCCAGTGCCCGGCAATATCCGGGAATCCGCGGCCTGCCGCCGTGTCTGCCGTGTCTGCCGGTATCAGTACGGCTGCCAGACTCGCCATCTCGGCACGGGTAATCAGCTTCCCGGGCCTGAAGCTGCCGTCACTGTAGCCAGTCATAAATCCGGCTTCGGCCACAGCGGATATCGCCGCCGCTGCCCAGTAATCTGCGCTTACATCACTGAACGATGCCGCTGTTCCGCCTGCCTCCGGAGTGATGGCTGCGAACAGCAGTGACGCCATCTCGGCGCGGTTAATTTTCTGGTCCGGCTTAAACAAGCCGTCCGGATATCCTTTGGCATATGCAGCATGCTGCTCCTCTGCAATGCCCGGCGTAGAAGACGGAGCCACTGCTGGAGACGGTGTAGGCGTCCCGGTCACTGCCGGTGAAGCGGTTGCTGCCGGAGCCGGATTGCCTCCGGTTTGCGCGGTGGCTCCGGGCTGTGGTGTGGCTGTAGCTTCCGGCGTTGCAGCAGGTTCCGGCGTTACACTTGGAGCCGGTGTTGCCGTCGGCTCTTCACCCGGACCCTCGTTAGCAGCCGGCAAGGTGATTCTTAACTGATCGGCCAGCATAAGACTGCCTGATTTCTTCTCGGCCTTCAGCACATGCGAGCCTGCCTCCAGTCCCGTAATCACGACAATACTCTGCAGGATCTGCCGGTTCGCGCTATAGGCGCTGGCTGTCTGCCGCAGTTCGCCGTCCACGTACAGCTCAATGTCTCCCAGTTCAGGGCCTGTCGGCCCTACGAGTGAAATCCCGCTACCCGTGAAGGCATATTCGACATAATCACCATCATGCTCTGTGTAATGCACATCGTTCTGATAATCACCGCTGAATTCAAAGGTCAGCGTAAGTGTTCCAGCCGGCTGAGCGGCCAGATAGGACTTCGCGAGCGTGACTGTACTGCCGGAGAGTGTATAATCCGTACCCTCCACCAACGTGTAAGACCCTTTGCGGATACCCCCGAACAGGCCCGGCTGCCGGAGCAGCGTCACGTCTATATCGGCCTGAGCCGCAGCTGCCTTGTCGAAGACAGCTTCCACAGGATTAACGAGGTCGGGAATTTCCACTTTCAGCATATCCAGCAGCATGAACCGGCCTGACTTCTTCACTGCCCGCAATGTATGAATGCCTTCCGGAAGACCGGAAATGCTGTACAGATTCTGCTGGGCCAGCCGGCCGTTCCGGTACGCGCTTACGGTTTCTTTGAATTCTCCATCGACATAGATATCCATATCCCCCTGCGAGCTGTCTACTTCGGTATACAGACTGATCCCTGTCCCGCTCAAGGCGTACTCGAAGGAATCACCATTAATCTCGGTGTACTGCACATCATCCTTGTAATCTCCCATGTTTCTTCCTGTACTGCGCGACCAGGAGCCATTATAGGTAATTCCCGGATCATCATTGTTGATCTGTTCGTAGCGTACTGTAGAGGAGCCTGTGATCTGGACAGTGAACAGCTCGCTGCTTCCTCCGTCGAAGCTAAGCGCCAGCTCCGTCCGGCCGGATGGCTGGTTGAACAAATACTCCTTATTCAGGATGACTGTGCTGCCGTCAGCGGTGTAATCGGCGCCCGGCAGCAGGGCAACGCCATTATTCGTGATTGCCAGCAGCGAGTCGCTGCCGGCCGCCAGTGCAACCACCAGATCCGCCTGGTTGCCGGGGGCCTTGTCGAAGCTGCCTGCCTGCGGATTAATCAGCTGGCCTGCCGTAATCCGCAGCGCATCAAGCAGCATATATTGGCCGGAGTCCTTGACCACCCTCAGAGTATGTTCACCCTCCGCCAGCCCAGTTGCGCTATATACTATCTGCTGGGCCTCCTTATCTCCGGACGTATACGTGCTCACCCGGTCGGGACTTGCGGCATCGTCCAGATACACCAGCATATCGCCTTGTGCCGGGTCCTTCTCCGTCAGCAGCTCAATTCCCGTACCGCTAAAGGTATACTGAAAATAGTCCCCGTTCTGCTCCGTATAGTGCACATCCGCCCTGTGGTCTCCGGCAGATCTGCCGGTCGAGGCTGACCAGGAGCCGCTGTAGGCAATAGCCGGATTGCTGTCGTTGACATAGACTGAACGGGTAACCGAAGCTCCGCTGCCTGTTCCCGGATCACTCGGATCTGCTCCAGCTTCCCCTCCAGCTCCGCCTCCCTGTTGCCCGCCGTCCCCCGGCTCTCCTTCACCCGGAGCCGGGGAGGAATCCGTGATGCTAATATTCATATCCTGGCTGCCGGGGACCTGCTCCTTCCCGCCGTTACGCTGCCAGGAGCCGGTGTAGCGCAGTCCGGTATCATCATCGTTAACAATCGAGGTGCCCTCCTTGGCTGTCACTTTGAACATCCGCGAAGCATGCGGTTCAAGCGCACCTGCATTGTAACCGTCCTCGAAGGTTCCAAGCTCCGTGTGGCTCCAGAGATCGCGGACAGAAGCGGGACCTTCGAGTCCGATATCGCTCCACTTCACCTCCACTGCTGCACTGCGGCTGCCGAGATTGAACAGCGCCACATTGTAGGTACCGTCGCCGTTATTCGCATACCAGACCTGCTGCTTCGTATCCATCGACACCGGATGGGCAGGACGCCCGGACTGGTTGACGGCAATGACCTCGTCATTCGTCAGCAGCTGCAGGCCATAGTCGTCAAGCCGGGTCATGTCGTTGCCGATATAGAGCTGCGCCGCAGACACCGCCCAGAAGGTCATGGCTGTCTGCCGTTCATCCTTGGTCAGACCGTCCATTGCTCCGTTCCCGACATTCAGCGAATCGAAGTCATTCCATCCGCCGGGACCGGCATCCCGCCACCATACGGCAGCATCCGGGAACAGCCGGGCGATATTGGCCCACTGGGTTAATCCCACATTGCTGTCGTAGGCTTCAACATCCCACTGGATCCGCCAGCCGTTGGCGTATTTCTTCCAGAAGTCCACATAATTATGATCGAGCGCCCAGGAGAGCTCGAACCAGATGTCATGCCGGGCCAAAGCCTTGGACCAGGCTTCCACATCGCCGCGTGCATCAAGACTCAGATTGTTGATTCCCGACCCCGGAGTTACGCTGTCAAATTTGACGAAGTCGATCCCCCATTCGCCAAGCATATCGGCGATGGAATCAATATACTTTTGCGCGCAGGGGTTGCTGAAATCGATCTTGTAGCTGTAAGCATTCCAGGCATCCACGATCTTGAGCGGCTGCACGGCAATGTCCTGCATCCGGCATTCACCGGCAGTTCCATAGATTTCAAGATTCTGATTATAGGCGTCGATGGACAACCCGGGAATCAGATAGATTCCGATCTTCTGCCCATTGTTATGGACATAGTCGATGACATCCTGAAAACCGTCCGGATAGCGCTCTGTACTCGGAATCGGCCTGCCGTATTCATCCATACTGCCGTTCCAGCCTGCGTCAATATTAATATACTCATAGCCGTGCTGCTGCAGCTTCTCATGCATGGCATCCGACTGCTTCTTGATGCTGTCCGCCGATATCCAGTTCCCTGAAGGCTCATACACCTGCATACTGAAGCTGCTCCAGCCCATATAAGGCTTCTGCGCCAGTTCCTTGTCAGCTGCCTCTGCCACATTCTGCCCGGTTCCCGCAAGTCCGGTTTGTGCGGCTGTCATGCTCAGCATCAGCAGGCACAAGCCGATTTTCTTACCCAAAGACTTCAAATATCCCAGCTCCCCTCGGCAATTTATAAAGCGCTTTCTATTTCTGCCGCAACTTGCTCATTGCATGCTCTCTGCTTACTCATGGTGGAACGGCGAATAATGGTAGCGCTTTCCATACGAGTTGATCATAGGCGGTTGCCGCCTTCCTTGAATAGGTACATCTGCGGTGTTTGGCGTACAGCTGCCCCTGTTCGCGGGGGACAAAACTCAGGCGGGCATCCAGTTTCCCTGCAGTTATTGCTCCTTGTGATGGTGAATGGTGCTCGGAGATTAGTTGAATTTTCTCCGCCTAATTTTTCCTTTTCCCTCGTTCTTCTCCGATCCGTGTGGCAGCAAGTGCTATTTCTCCAACTAATCTACCGTATACAGAAGTTCCTGCGTTAATAGATGTCGTTTTTCCACTTAGCTGCCCTTCTCTTCTTTACGTGTGGACCCAGCAGAAATTGCCTGCTGTGGAGAGGACATTGCACAATCTGCGGTACATCAAGCAACAGAAAAACCGCCTGAAATCAGACGGTTAACAAAAGTGGAATTTATGGTTTAAAGTCTTCATCGCTTACAGGGTTACAGCTTACAGGGTTACAGCTTGCAGGGTTATAAATTACCCGGATTCCGGCTCATTCGGACGGATTCCCCATCACACGTGGCCGCACCTCGTTCACGGCTTCCATCAGACGGCCGCAGGTTGAGATCAGCTGATCAATCTCCTCCCCGCCCACCTTATCGATAATCTCGGCCAGCACACCCGAATAACGGTCCATTCTGCTGCCGAATACCGCCTGGCCTTTGGCCGACAGGCAGATATAGATGACCCTGCGGTCGGTTTCGGACATTACACGTTCAATGTATCCCTTCTCTTCCAGCGCACTGACCATTTGTGAAGCCGTCGGCCGGCTGACCTGCATCAGCTCACTTAACCGGGAGACCATCAGGCCGCGGTACGGGCCTCCCCGTTCCTGTTCATCCGCCTCCTGCTGCTTCATGGCTGCATGAATGACAAACATCGTTACAAATTCTCCATGCGGGATAGAGTCTAGGCTCTGCTGACGGGGGGTTAGGCGTTTTATATTTTCCAGTGCGATAAGCAGCTGCCTTTCCCGGCTGTCCTGGATACTCATGAGACACCTCCGATCTATACCATTAGATTACCTACCTAACATGTGAAAATCAATACAAACCGCTATTCTCTGCTGGCAAAAAAATAAAAATATTGTGGTGTTTAAACTATTTGTGTATTATACATAAAAGGTAGTTTGGCTACCTAATTAGACTATCATAAAATGCCAAACTATAATACGTTCAGGATCAAAGGAGAGTACCCTGCCATGGAGCATCTCACGCAAAAAAAGAAAGTAACCATTATGGTCGCCTTAATGGCGGCGATGTTCTTCGCGGCGATCAATCAGACGATTGTCGGCACCGCGATGCCCCGGATTATTGCCATCCTGGGCGGAATTGAGCATTACACCTGGGTAATCACCATCTATATGCTAACCTCCACCATTGCCACGGTGCTGGTCGGTAAGTTATCCGATATCTACGGCCGCAAGCCCTTCCTGCTCGCCGGGATCGTTATTTTCATCATCGGGGCCTTCCTGTCAGGCTTGTCTGACAACATCTATCAGATGATCACCTACCGCGGGATACAGGGCGTCGGCGGCGGGATTCTGATGTCGGCCACCGTCACTGCCGTAGGTGACCTGTTCGCTCCCCGGGAAAGGGCGAAGTGGACGGGAATTATGATGGCCATCTTCGGATTCTCCAGCGTAATCGGCCCTACCCTCGGCGGATTCATGGTCGATCATATGGATTGGCGCTGGATCTTCTGGATCTTCCTGCCACTCGGAATTGTAGCCTTCATCATGATCTGGAGAATGTTCCCGAAAAGCACGCGCGCCGTTTCCGAAACGATCGACTATCCGGGTTCCATCTTCCTGTCCCTCAGCATCGTCGCCCTGCTGCTCGGCTTCTCCTGGGCAGGCACCAAATATGCCTGGAGTTCACCGGAGATTCTCGGACTGTTCGCGGCTGCCATTGCCAGTGCAGTCATTCTGATATGGATCGAGCGCAAGGCCAAGAGTCCGGTGCTCCCCCTCTCCCTGTTCAAGAATTCGATTGTCACCCTCTCGATGATTATCGGCTTCCTGATGAATGCGGGCATGATGGGTGCAATGATCTATCTGCCGTTCTTCGTGCAAGGGGTCGAGGGCGTGTCCCCGACCAATTCCGGCTTCATCAACATGCCGATGTCGCTGATGATGATTGTGCTCAGCACACTGGCCGGCCGCTGGATCTCCAAGTCCGGTAAATACAAGCGCTACGCCATGATCGGCATGCCGTTTATGGTCGCCGCCATGATTATGATGGCCTTCATGAACAGCATCGTCATGGCTGTGGCCAGCATGATCGTGTTCGGGATTGGCCTCGGGCTGGCCATGCCGGTATTCACGCTGACCGTACAGAACGCCGTGGCTCCGCAGATGCTGGGCGTAGCTACGGCTACCAACACCCTATTCCGCAACCTTGGCGGAACCATCGGGATTGCCGTTATGGGTACCGTGATGAACACAACCCTTACGCATAAGCTGGAATCTGTGGTAGCCTCAGGCAAAGGCCCTGACCTGTCCAAGCTTGATCCGGAAGCCGCTAAGCAGCTTACAGCCTTCATGAATCCGCAGCTGCTGCTCGACCAGCCCAAGCTGAAGGAGCTGCACACCACGCTGCCGGAGCAGATCCGGCCGCTCTTCAATCAATTGATTGAGATGCTGCGCGGGGCGCTGAGCGACTCCCTGACGGTAGTGTTCCTGAGCGGTACTGCGCTGCTCGTTATTGCAGCCGTGCTTGTTCTGTTCCTGAAGGAGATCCCGCTGCGTTCCAGCGAATCTAAGACAGAGGCTGCCGCAGAGGAAGCCGGTGCAGGAAGCAAGCTGCGGAAGGAGACTGCGACCGCAGGGCATTAACAGCTCCGGAGTTCATCCTGAAAAAACAAAGAGATGTCCCGCAGCTGCAGCTGTGGGACATCTCTTTGTTTATACAATGCTCAACATTACTGTTCAGAAATCATTCTGCTGGCTGTTCAGCTGCTCGAAATATTCGTACACCCCGTTCAGCAGCTCGCTTAAGGTCTCGCTTCGTTCTTTGCCGAGATGGTCAATCATCCCCTGGAAGGTCTCCCGGGATTTCGCCACCGCCATATCGGCAAGATGCGCTCCCTTGTCCGTTAAAGTAATGTCGCTGATTCTGCGGTCCTGGCTATCTGGCGTGCGGACAGCGTATCCTTGGGCAATCAGGCTGTTCACCATCTGCGTGACCGTGGGAGAAGTCACTTTGAGGAGCTTGCTGATATCGGAAACCGTCCGCCCCTTGCTGCCTTCCTGCTCCATGCCCTTCTTGATCGAGACCAGCACACGGATTTCACTCGGCTTCAGTCCCCAGAGCGTCGTCTTGCGCCAATTCATCCGGGCAAACTGCTGAAAGGCTTCTATTAAATCATCAATATGTTCATATTTATCTTCGTTCATCGGTACACCCCATAAGCTTTATTAACTTAAGTATAGCCCAAATTAGCCCAAACCCTCCACTAAGGAAACAGCACTGCCCTGATTAATCCTCTTCCAGAAAAGCCGCATTGAATTTCCGCAGCAGCTCGCCGAAGGAATCTCCCTCTTCATCCGACCAGTTTACCAGCAGCTTGCCCATAATTTCCTGCCGCATCTGCCGGTTCTCATCCAGAATTTCTCCGCCCAGCTCCGTAATCTGCAGGGTATAGGCCCGTCCATCCACAGGGTCTGGTACACGGATGATATATCCCTTGTTCTCCAGTGCAGCTGCCTGCCTGCTGACGGTGGAGATATCCAGCTGGAATTCATCAGAGAGAGCCTTCACTCCGGCAGTTCCGTTATTAAAAGCAATCTGATGCAACAGCAGGTAGGCCGCCCGGTCGAGATTGCCGATTTTTTTGTACGTGGTAAGCGAAGTCAGCCGGCGGACAAGAACCGCCATTTCCAGCTCTATCGTCTCTATTGAACGTTTCTCCATGCAGTCCCATCCTCTTCTTCATCATCTTCTTCTTCATTGACATCATTCTTTCCACTTGTATAATACAAGTATATACTTTCATTATGCAACTTATTTTTGCATACATACTTTTCAGGGGGAACCTATATGAAAGCCCATGAGTTCATGATCCGACAGGTCTACAAGGTCAAGCAGGAAGACACTGTACGGACTTTTATCGAGAAATGCATCACCCACCGGATCAGTGGCATGCCTGTAGTCAATGACCGGAACGAGATTGTCGCTTATTTGAGCGACGGAGATATTATGCGCTATATCGGCAGGCATGAGGATCTGATTGTGGATTCTTTTTTCCAGATCAATGTATTCGTCGGGGATAATGATGAGTTCGAAGAACGGACGCGCAAGCTGCTGAGTCTGAACGTTATGGCCATCGCCAAGAAGAAAGTGGTCACGGTGCACTACGAAGAGGACATTGAACAGATCGCCACCATACTTGGCAAAAAGCAGATCAAAAAGGTCCCCGTTGAGCGTAACCGTGTGCTGGTCGGCATCATCAGCCGCGGCGATGTGATCCGCCATTCCTTCAAGGCTCTGCTCTAGCCCCGGTCCCGCCTGCAAGACAGCGTTAGCCGCCACTGCCCGCTACTGCGGCTGAACCGTCCCCGCCACCAAGCAGGAACACCACCCTTATATCCTCACCTTCTTCTCATCTTGGGCTAGTTGCGGGCACCCTACCTTTTGTGTCATTGTTGAAGTAAGTGTAGTCTATTCACAGGTCTAGTACATTCATAAGGAGAGAACCGTCTTTGCTGCTTATTCATGAAGTTATCGCCAATCCCAAAGCCAGAGAAATCTATTTCACCATAAGAAAACACGGTACCGTCTCCAAACATACTCTGCTGGACGAAAGCGGACTGACCATAAGCACGTTAACACGAATACTGGACGAATTGCTGTCTATGAAGCTGCTGATGGAAGTCGGCTTCGGCGAATCTACCGGGGGCCGCCGTCCTATCCTCTATGAGACCAACCCGGCCTATGCCTATCTGCTGGGGCTGGAGATCTCCCGGACCCACGCTAAGCTCGTATTGATGGACTTTCATCTGCAGCTGCTCGGCGAATATACTTGGAATATGGATACCGCCCTTACCCCGGAGCACCTGATGGAATCCCTTCATGAAGAGGCGCGGCGTCTTCTGGCCTCAGCCTCCCTTGACTTTAGCCGGGTCGCCGGACTTGGCATCGGTGCCGTCGGTCCGCTGGACCGCAAAGCCGGAGTGATTCTGAATCCGGCACGGTTCGCAGCCCCGGGCTGGTCGCAGGTACCTATTAAGGAGGAGCTGGAGCAGCGGCTGGGTGTGCCGGTATATCTGGATAATGGAGCCAACACGGCCCTGCTCGGCGAATACTGGGCCAGCAGCAACCGGATGCAGCATCATCTGCTCTACCTCCATGCCGGAATCGGCCTGCGCTCCGCCATCATGAATGATGGCCGGCTGCTCTATGGCATGATCGATACCGAGGGAGCTGTCGGGCAGATGATCATTGAAGGCTCCGGGTTGCCGCCGCATATTCCCGGCGGCAACGCCGGTGCGTGGGAGAGCTATGTGTCCATCCACACCCTGGAGAGACAGGCGCGCGAAGCGTGGCGGCTGGGCAGCAGCGAGTTGCTCCGAGGCTGGGCAGAGAGTGCGGAGCAGCTGGAGTTCGCTCATTTAATAGAAGCACTTCATGCCCGCGACCCTGTGGTTGTCCGGTTATTTCATGAGATGGCCGTCTACTGCGGCATCGGGCTGGCAAATCTGATTAATATCCTCCACCCCGAGGAAGTCATCCTCGGCGGCCCGCTATTCCTCGCGGCAGAGGATTTCTATCAGGAGGCAACCCGGATCGCCCTTGAGCGGACCTATTACCGCGAGCAGTATAACGTCCGCTTTACCCGCAGCAGACTCGGTGAACGCTCCGTGGCAACGGGCGCATGCGCCATGGTGCTGCAAGAGCTGACGAACTAGGGGAACAGGTGAAAATAAAGTCTTAGACTGCCGCTGTTGTCGTTCAACTAACACTTCCCGTTAGTTGAACGGATGCTTTGCCATGAGTAGTAAAACTTTCATAATAGCATTTAAAGGCATATTACATTATCAATTGTTTTCACTGTGTATAATGCTTATTTGGTTCGCTCTACAGAATACAGAAGAAATTCCATATCTATATTCCTAAAATTCTTAGTATCTTTATCAATAATATTCATACCATTTCGAACAGCAACTTTTTGAGAGGCTATGTTTGTGTCCCTAATAATAGAATAAACCCTATTTGCATTAAGAACTGAGAAAGCGTATTCCTTGCAAGCAATGGCCGCTTCTGTTGCGTAACCTTTGTGCCAATACGCTTTTTGAAACAAAAATCCTATTTCCAAAATTTCTTTTTCTCTCCAGCCTTGCATTGTCAAGCCACATTGACCAATCATTTCGTTTGTTTTTTTTAATACAACTGCCCAAAGTCCAAAACCATATTCTTCATATCTTTTAAGATGTCTGTTAAGCCAATTTTGTGCTTCTTCTAAGTTGAATGCACTTTCATAAGCAGCACACATTACTTCCTCATCACACAATATTCCGCACAATGCATCATAATCGGACTGCACCATTTCTCTAATTAAAAGACGTTTTGTTTCTATAAAAAATCTCCCACCTTTCTATTCTATCAATAGCCTTTCAACAATTTCATTCCTGCCCGTGAGCTTAATCAAGCATTGTCAGTCTAATACTTTATTTTCTTTTGACATCGGTAATCACACTTACGCATCGATTATCACTCTAACACACCGATTATACTCTAGCACGCCGCTCATTACTCTTGCACACGACAATCACTCCTAACGGTGCATCAGGGTAATTTCGGGGTGGGGCTTATCGGGTACGATTATTCTCAGTGAGTGCTGGCGCCCTGTGGAATGCCGATGTTCGCAGAGTGCTTGCGGGCTCAACAAACCAGTCGGCCTGCCCGCCGGTGACGCGGACTGAGATTCCGTTATTCGGGCAGATCAGGCAGATTTGCCGGCTAAGCGGACTCAGATTCCGTTAAGTGAGCGAATTCACCTGTTTCGTGGCCCGAATCTGCAAGATAAGCGATTCTCTGCAGTCCGCTTCAGCCTCATATAGAGGTTTTTTGGAGATATAGCGTCCTCTCAGTCCGCTCAGCTATTAAGGTATGGAACTTTAGTAGCACACAGCAAATCTAATCTATTGGAGCTAGATCTTATCTTCTTAACAAAAACACCTCAGGATTCCGCTTAACAGGGAGTCCAGAGGTGTTTCACTTTGTTGATTTTGTTGCCTGCTGCCCTTAGCCCCGGAGCACAGGTGCCGAAGATAATCCGAAGCGGACAAAGCCATACCGGTCCTGATAGACATGCGTGTCAGGCTCCAGGTCTTTGTCGGTCCAGCCGGGCTTATCCTTGAAGCTGTCCGGACCTACCTTGTAGACCTCACCTTTGATATGATGATGCGGTCCGAGCAGATTGCGGCAGCTGCCGGTCAGTTCCAGCCGTATCCGGTTCTCTCCTGCATGCAGCAGCCCCGAAATACCAGCGGTATACGGCTCCCACAGGAATCTCCGCACCTCTGTACCGTTGATGAACAGCCGGGACACAATGGTGTCCGGAGGCGAGTAGAAGGACCAGCTTGCCGGAAGTGCTGTGCCTTCATTAATACGAACGTTCTGCTCAAGCGTGAGGATGCCGGCAAAGAACGGGAAGCCCTGCTGGACCAGATCACCGGTTGTTACGGATTCGGGCAGTCGTGTCAGCTTGAAAGGTCCTTCCGTGAACACGGCACGCCGCTCTCCATACGTATACGGCGCAGCAGATTCTACGCCAAAAGCGCCAACGATATATATACTCTCAAACTCCTGATCAATTGTCAGATTATTGCCCTCCGCTTCAAACTGCTTCGCCTTCTCAAGCTTGGCAAGCAGCTCACCGCTGGGACTGAACCGGGTACTCAATTGCAGAATATTCTCTCCAGCAACCACCTTTCCGGCGATGGGCAGGGTGCGGAAGGAGATATCCCGCCACCAGCCGCAATCCGCCGAAGAGAGCGGCTGTCCGTTCAGCATCAGTTCCATATCTTCAGGCTGCTCCAGAGCCAGATACAGCTCCTGCACCTCCAGCAGACTGGAATCCGCCTGGAAGCGGAACTGCAGCTCAACGGCAGCTGCCCGGCCATACGCCAGCAGCTGCTCCTGAATGAAGATAACCGGCTGCTGAGCGGACCACTCACCGCCATCCAGCCGCATACGGGCGGTATCCAGCGTCAGACTGTTCAGGTCAGCGGCAGCAACTATCCATTCCGGGCCAAGCTCCAGTACTACAGCTGCTTCTCTATTCTCCGCTACCTCCCGGCTTTCTGCCGCTCCCATACTCTCCGCTGTCTCCCTGGCCTCATCCGCATCACCGTACTCCTCCACCTTCAGCAGCAGGGAATGCGCAGCATAGAGCGGCAAGGCAACCCGCATACCTTGTGCAGAAGCCTCGCTATCCAGTTCAGTGATGCTCCCGGTTTCCGGGTCGATCAGGGATACCCGGCCCCGCTGGCGCAGCTCGATGTTCACATTGCCGCAGCCTTCCGTCCCGGAATTGACTATATAATAGACCACCGAATCTTCCAGATTTACCGACCGTACATTCAGCGTATCGGATGCAAGCTTCCTGCCTGCCTCACCGGTAATCTGCACGAAGGGTGCCGAGACCGCTGTTACCGCGCTGCACAGTGCTTCCGAATTCCATTCCGGCTGGACCGCATGCTGCAGCAGCCATTCCAGTTGCATGCTGTCCTCTCCGCTCACGAGTGCCGAAGCAGATCCACAGGCAACCAGATGACCACCCTGCTCAACGAACTCCTCCAGCAGCGCTACCGTTACCCGGTCCAGCGTCAGGCTCGGCGGAATAATTACAGTGCGGTACGCCGCCTCCCCGACGATAAACCGTCCTTCACTTACGCGGCCATGGCGGGCAATTATGCTCTCACTGCCGTAATCATGTTCGATAAGTTCCTGGCAGAGCCAGCGGGTCAGCCGTGCAAAAGCCTCATGATAAGGCACAATCGCCGAAGTGCTCTCTCCGCATTGGGCCAGCCACGCGGACCTTACCGGGTGAAGCAGCAGCACCTCCGCGCGGCCCGTTCCTTCCGCCAGAATCATCGCCAGCCGGGCGAAATAATCATTGAAGCCCCGGTAATCCTTCCACCACGGCTGCTGATAGAACAGGGAGGGCGGATAATCACGCTTGCGCAGCCCCCGGAGCGAATAGCCCTGCAGATGCTGGCAGAGAAAATTGATACCGTGGACGAACTGCCACTCCCCGATCCGCTTCAGATCCTGAAGGCTGACATTCCAGCCGGAGCAGCCGAAGCTCTCGGTAATCGTCCGCTTCTTCCCGGTCTGGCGGGCCGCCGAGCTGACCTGCTTCGGAACCAGCGGCTCCTCCCCGACGAACCGGCCCAGCCAGTCACAGCCGGGAATCTGCAAATATTCGTAGAAGGCCATCGGATCGCCGACGGAAGTAACCTGATGCATCAGCTCCTGCTCGTCGACCACATGACCCGTGGCCGCCCAGCCCTTAGCGGCGCAGAAATCGCCGATCTGCTTAGCATAGGCTTCGGTGAACATGGCAGTCACCGTGCTCCAGTAATCATAACGGGCTTTGTTTGAGCTGCTCTGGGGGAAGAACAGCGCGGGCAGAATCTCCTGCACAGCATATCCGCTCCGCGAGGCGAATGCCTCTTCCAGCTCGAAGGACCACGGCAGCCTGCCTCTGGCGAATTGCGGCTCATCCGTGAATATGCCCGGCAGGGCAGCGCCTTCCGCCTCGAACTGGCCGAATGCCTCCCAATACCGTTCGTAGGCGGCTGTAATGAACTCACCTACCGCCAGCTTGCTTAGTGTATCGGTATAATACGGATTCACCTCATAATACATGGCGAGATCCGCAGTACCGCGATCTTCCGGCGGCAGCAGACGATATTCGCCCGAAGCTGCTTCTAGCGAATAGCAGGCAATTGCCCTTTCCACCGGATAACGGAACGGCGGCTTCTCCCAGGCCAGCATCTTCTGCTGATAGGCAATGCCTTTGGCCGGAACCTCACCGTCCGCGAAGCCGCTGGGCCAGCCGTTCTCGTCGTAGAACCAGGCGTTCATGCCCAGCTCCCGGCTCTTCACAATCGAGAGGCGGATCGCCTCCATCCAGGCTTCGCCCATGTACGGGGTCTGTAGTCCCCCGCGGGCGTGCATGAAGAACCCGCCGATCCCGGCTGCATGCATCTCTTCGATCTGCCGCTCCAGCTCAGCCGGCTCCAGCTTATCATTCCAGGACCAGAACGGCGCAGACCGGTATTCTGCCGGAGGTCTGGGCAGCTTCTCCCATAGCTTGCTCATCGCCCGTCCTTAGCCCTTCAGGCAGTAGCTGATCAGATCGTCCACATGAGCCGTAGCCAGGCATTCAATCGTATCCGCAGAGCCGTAGTAGATTTTGACCTCACCGTTATCCTCAAGAATCATCCCGCCCGGAAAAATAACATGATTGCGGAAGCCCCCGTCAATCTCATAATCCGTCTCCGGCGCCAGCAGCGGCTGCCTGGCCATCCCAATAATTTTACGCGGATCTTCCAGATCCAGCAGCATGATGCCTGCCGTATAACGTTTCTTCCAGGTAGGCTCCCAGCCGTGTTTGCCTCTCGCCGGGTCAATATCCACCGCATGGAAGGTGGTCAGCCAGCCCTTGTCCGTTCTGACCGGAGGTGCAGCGGGACCAACCTTGTCATTGGCGAACGGCACCTGCTCGACAGCGAGCAGCAGGCTGGAATTCCCCCAATACCTTAGATCCGGTGACTCGGAGATCCAGGCATCGAAGCGGTCCTGCCCCCCGCGGCTGTATACGGTGAAGGGACGCTCCAGCCGGACATAATGGCCGCCGATTTTCTCGGGGAACAGCACCATATTGCGCAAATCCGGTGTGGATAGGCTGAGCACCTCGAAATGCTCCAGATCATCGGTAACGGCTATCCCGCCGCGGATGCCATGCTTCGTATCGACGGCAAAGCACATATAGCAGCGTCCGCCGATCACCGTAAGGCGCGGGTCGTAGGCGCGGATAATCTCTTCGTCATGCATTTTGAATACCGGCTTCGGGCCGGCTGTCCAGGTCAATCCGTCATCACTGTAAGCAATGCCAAGATCGGTCGTGTGATGCGGCTCAATCGTCTGTTTGTCCAGCGAGCCGTAATCGTTGCGGAAGATCATCACATATTTGCCGTTAAATTTCGTTACACCAGCATTGAATACCAGTGCGGTAGGGTAAGGGACCTTGGATGCATCCAGCACCGGATTACCCGGATAGCGCTGAATGAACGGGGCGGATTGCAGAATAGCAGGAACCTGTAAAGTCATGGGGTATACCTCCTTGAATATAGTTAAGCTCATGCAGCATCAGCAGGGATCTACCCTTTGAGGGAACCCGCCGTCATCTGCATAAAGGACTTGTTGGCAAACAGATAGGCAATGAGAATCGGCAGGATGGATAAGCAGGCGCCTGCCATCATGTAGTGGGTCTGGGAAGCCGCAGATATCCCGTATTTCAGGTTCGCCAGGCCGACAGTCAGCGTCTGCAGCTCCGGCTTGGTCATGGTGAACACCAGCGGCAGCAGATATTCATTCCACGCGCCCCGGAAGGTGAATAAGGCGCCTACGCCGAGTCCCGGCCCCAGCAGCGGGAGAATAATTCTCCAAAAGGTACGGCCCAGGGAGCTGCCGTCAATCAGCGCGGCTTCATCCAGCTCTCTGGGAATCCCCTTCATGAAGCTGAGCAGAATGAAGAAGATGGAAGCATGCGCGGAGATCAGGATTAGAATGACCCCCCAGAGGCTGCTGTGCAGATGAAGCTTGACCATCAGATCGAATTGCGGACGCAGCACTACCGCCCCCACGGCAACGAACATGGTGAAGGACTGCAGGCCGATATATATTTTTTTGCCGAAAAAGTCCATCCGGTCCACCACATAAGCAGCCATGGATGAGACCAGCAGTGTGCCGGCCACCGCCGACAGGGAGATGATCAGGCTGTTCAGGGTGTACCTGGAGAAGTTCGCCTGTTCCCAGGCTTCGGAATAGTTGGAGACATGCCAGCTGCTTGGCAGGAAGGTCGCTCCGGTGGTCAGCTCGGCATTCGTCTTGAAGGAGCCCAGTAGCGTAATCACGACCGGAATCAGGGTTATAAAAGCAAAAGCCAGCAAAAATATCCAGAGCACAGTGTTGCCCAGTATGGTTCTTATTCTCATCTCACGTCTCTCCTCAATCGGTCTGATTCATTCGTCTGGATGCATAGAAATAAATGAGTGAAATCATCCCTACGATTAGCGCGGACACGAAGGCGACCGCACTGCCATATCCGAACTCCTGCACCTGAACCGCCGCACTGCCTCCGCCGACAGGGAAGAATAATTTGTATAAGTACAGGAACATCACCTCAGTCTTGCCTACCGGACCGCCTTCGGTCAGGACCATAATACTCTCGTAGCCCTTCAAGGCTGTAATAATTGCCAGCATAATAACCATCTGCATGACCGGACCCAGCATCGGCAGCGTTACATAGCGGAATTGCTGGATTCTGCCTGCCCCATCCAGGGAAGAGGCCTCATACACATCCTCAGGAATATTCTGCAGACCGGCGAGGAAGAGCAGCATATAATTCCCGACCGCCCCCCACGCTGCAACGAGAATGACGGTGAGCATCGCATACTTCGGCCCCAGCCAGTCAACGCCGGTGTCCGACAGATTGAACTTGATCAGGAACTGATTCAGAATTCCGTTATAGGAGTTGAATATGGTGAAGAAGACTACGGCCATAACAGCTGTACTGATGACGGTCGGCATGAAAAAAATCCCCCGCAGCAGCTGTCTGCCCCGCAGCCCGCGGTTCAGGATGGCGGCCAGCAGCAGAGCCAGCGGAATGGTGATCAGCAGCTTGCCTCCTGCGTAGATGAACGTATTCACAACCGAATCCCAGAACTGGGTATCCTTCAGGATGCGGCTGAAGTTGTCCAGCCCGGTAAACCGTGCGGTTCCATAACCTTTATAGTCATAGAACATGTAGCGGAACGCCCAGGCAATCGGGTAGATTCCGAGCACAAGTGTCAGAAAGGCACTTGGAAAGATAAAGCTGTATGAGAATAAGGCATTTTTTGTTTTATTCATAGGGTCTCTCCCGGCTCCTTTCCCTTGCGGTCAGGGCAGCGGGGATGGAGAAGGCTTCTTCCCCCATCCCCGCTGCCCTGACCTGTATCTGTATGCTAAACCGCTGATTATTTGGCGAACTTGCCGCCCAGGCTGGCCGGATCGAAGCTGGCATCGGGCTCAGCTTTTACACCATCATTCTTAATTGCGCTATCCAGCGCAGCATTGTAACGTTTGTTGAGGTCAGCGATGATTGCTTGCAGGTCGCCGCCGTTGAGCATGTACTTGAAAAAGGCGTCATCCGATTTCATGCCCTCGGGAGCAACCGCCGGATAGACCGGCCATACCCCGTCATACTTGTTCGGCAGGAACCCTTCAATACCGCTTACATCTGGCGTTTTGGCTACCGAGCTAACCGATGGAACCATGGAGATACCGAAGCCTTTTTCCTGATAATCCGTCAGCACCTGATCTTCATACATGAACTGCATGAACTTCCATGCCGCTTCCTTATTCTCCGATTTGGAGCTTAGACCCAGCCATTGGCCGCCGAGGAAGCCGGAAGCGCCCTTCACATTGCCGTCGATCGTAGGAGCCGGTGCTGCTGCCCAGTCAATTTTGGCCGGGAACTGATTCTTGTAGACGCCCGGCTCAGAGGAGTAGGACAGATACATCCCGATCTTGCCTTCTGCAAACTGTGCCCGCAGCGGATCGATATCCAGGGATTCTACGCCCGGAAGCATGCTGCCGTCATCCTTAATCTGCTTGAACGCGTTGATAATAGGCTCGAAGCCGCTGAAGTCGTACCGTGCTGTCTTGAAGTCATACCCGAAGCCGCCGAAGCCGCTCAACTCCGCAATCACCCGCGCCGAACGCCCGAACGCACTGCCGGGACTCTTGAAATTCTGTGCAAAGCCGTAAGCCCCGTCCGCCTTGCCCGCTTCCGTCAGCTTCTTGGCTGTATCCACCAGCTCCTGAAGTGTAGTTGGAGGATGCTCAATGCCTGCTTTGGCGAACAGGTCCTTGTTGTACACCAGACGCATCGTCGTTCCGTAGTTCGGCAGACTGTAACGTTTACCGTCGAATTCGTTCAGATCCGGCATAGCCGGGAACTTCGCCTTCAGCTCATCGGTGAGGAATTCATCAATAGGAGCGAGGAAGCCCTTTTTGTAGAACGTCTGGATGGTATTCTCCTTCACCCGGATCACATCCGGCGCATCCGAGGTCTGGAAGGACAGATCCAGCGCCGTGTCGAAGTCGTCGCCCTTAACGACCAGTTCCACCTCAATTCCGTCAGTGTTGGTTTCGTTGAACTCGGCAACCTTCTCCTTCACAAAATCGGCATCATGGCGGTCGCCCGTCCAGTAGCTGATTTTAGTCTTTTCCCCTGAACCTGAACCGCCTGTTCCAGCATCTCCTGTGCCTTCTGCTGCATTGTTGCCGTTGCCGCAGGCTGCCAGGCCAAGTGCCATAACCAGGCTTAAAGATGTCATAAGCATACGCTTCATCATTGGTAGTGCCCCCTTATTTATCGCTGCTGAATTTAACTTACAACCTGATTATAGATGGGGTAACGCTTACACATAAGGCGGGTAAGCCCACATTGAGGGCAGGTTTTTGCGGGAGTTGCTGAAGTGGCTGAAGCTGCCCTGTACACAAAAGGGAGCGAATCTCCGTTATGGCGGAAATCCCTCCCTTGTTCCTGTTTATTCTTTTCCCAGGTAATGCAGTTTAAACTCCGACGGGGTCATGCCCGTGTACTTCTTGAACACCTCACTGAAGTAACGCCTGTGCTCATAACCAAGATCGAGGGCAATCTCCTGCACCTGCAGGCCGTCAATCAGCATCGCCTTGGCCTTCTCCATCTTCTCATGCATCACATACTGCTGGAACGAAACCCCTTGCACCTTCTTGAACAGGTTGGAAAAATAGCCCTGGCTGAGGCTGATCTGCTTCGCAACCTGCTCCAGCGACAGACTGGTATCCAAATGCTCCCGGATATATGCCTTGGCCTGTTGAATAATCCGCGTGGATTCTACAGATCGCGCTTCTTCCACCAGGGAGCAAGCCGCCCGGCACAGGTGATCAAGCAAGCCTCGGATATCCTGCAAGGACGGATGCATGCGGTTCCTCATAACTTCAATGCTCCGTTCCAGCGGCTCTACCTGCTCATACGGGAACTGCTCCAGCATAACGCGGCAGATCCGGAAGCTCAGCTCATAGCCCACGCTTTCAACATAACGCGGCTCGGGCAGCAGCTCATTGTCCAGCAGCTCTGTGAACAGCTGATCCAGCACCTGCAGGCTTTTGCCGCTATTCCCGGAACGCAGGGCAAACAGCAGCTCCTGCTCGGCGGCTGCGGAATAGCTGTGAAGTGCGAGCGGCTTATTCTCGATATCGCCGTAGTTGTATACACCGTTGCCGCCGGTATAGAAATGATACCCCAGCGCGCTGAGCGCCTGCCCGTACGCCGTTGCCAGTTCATGAATCGAAGATACGCCCAGCCCCATGCCGACCGAAAGCGTATTACGTGAGAATTGGCTTACGTTCATGCAGCAGGCTTCCGTGATCCGCGCAGCGGTGTCCGGGTCCGATCCGTTGATAATGCAGACATAGCGGTCTGTGGCCTCACGGATAATCACCCCGCGGGTCCAGGCGGAAATCGTCTCCTCGAGAATATTATGCAGGCTGAACCGCAGCAGCTCGATCTCCTGCACAGGCTGCCCCATAAGCTTCTCCGCAAAATGATCAATCTCGGCGACAAACACGAAGAAATCATGCTGCGCAAGGGGGATGTCCAGATACGCCCATCTGGACCGGGCATCTGCCTCCGTCGTCTGATGATGCAGCAGGAAGGTCAGATATTCCTGGCGCAGTATGGGCATGCTTTCTTTGATTTTGGATTCCATTACCGCAAGTTTGGCTGTCTTCTGCCGCTCCTGCCGGCACAGCTCCTTCGCCTTCAGCACCACATTCACAATCTCATCCAGAGAAAAAGGCTTCTTCACGAAATCAAGTGCACCCAGCCGGATCGCTTCCTGGGCATAGGTGAACTCGGAATAGGCACTAAGAATAATAATCTTGCAGTCCGGCAGAAAATCCAGTATCGCCCGGGTCATCTGCAGCCCATCCATTCTCGGCATGCGGATATCGGTCAGCACAATATCGGGCCGGGTCTCGCGGATCATCCGCAGCCCCTCCTCTCCGTCCAGCGCGGTGCCGGAGACCTCAATACCATGCTCCTGCCAGCCCGGCTTACGGGAGATCATCTCCACTACACTTCTGATATCGTCGATAATACACAGCTTGAACCTCTCCGGCTCCTGCCCCCGCTCCAGCTCCTGTTCCATCTTTATCTCTCCTCCCCTAGCGGAATCCACAGATCCGTCCGTGACCCCTTGCCCGGTGCTCCGTCTATTTCCATGCGGGCGTCAGCCCCGTAATACAGCGCCAGCCGGTGCCTGATGTTGAACAGGGCATAGCCTTTTTTGGACAAGGGTGCAGTGTTCATGCCCTGCTTCACGCTCGCAGCATCCAGCCCCCGTCCATTGTCCGCAAGGGAAATATGCAGCATGCCCTGCTCCCTGCCCACCGTAATGTCAATTCTTCCTCCCCCGGACCGGTCGCTGAAGCCGTGCTGGATGCTGTTCTCCACAACCGGCTGCAGCACGATCTTCGGAATCTGGCAGGCCAGAAGCTGCTCATCCTCCACGCTCACGGTATATTCAAACAGATCTTCATAGCATTTCTGCTGAATCGCGAAATACTGCCGGACATGGGACAGCTCATCCTCCAGCGAAATCAGATCCTTGCCTCCGCTGAGGCCGATCTGGAACATCTGGGACAGCGCCAGAATCATCTCATTCACATCGTCGTTCTCGCCCATGACCGATTTGCAGTAGATCGTATTCAGCGTATTGTACAGAAAGTGCGGCTCCATCTGCGCCGTAAGCGCACGGATCTCCGCCTGCCGCTTGTCCTCCTCCTTGGATTTCACATCCACGATCAGCGCCTTGATCTCCGACATCATCCGGTTGAACTGGAAGCCTACCTGCGCGATCTCATCCTCGTACCTGCTCTCATACACTACGCTGAGCTGGTTCTCCTCCACTCTGCGCATCAGCCGCCGAAGTTTGAACAGCGGCTTCAGCAGGGCTGAAGTCAGCTGATTGGAGATCAGCCAGGTGGTCAGCAGAAAGACGGCGATTACATACAGCGTTGTACGCTGCACCCTCTGCAGCTTGCCCAGCAGCAGGTCCCGCGACTGCATGCCGGAGATGATCCAGTCCGGTGAGACTGCCGATCTTTTATAATTCACCAGATACTCCTTGCCGTCATAGCGGTAGGAGTGGTCCTGCGGATCAGCATCTTCCCCATTTGCCGCCAGCAACGGCTTCCAGGGGAACTTGCCGCCGAACGGCCAACGGGATTCTACCACCGCATCCCCTTCGCCGCTCAGCAGGTAATAATTCCGGCCAAGCGGCTCCCCGCCCTGATTCAGCAGGCCGTCAATCCGGCTCTCCTTGATGTTGACCACGATATACACATTGCTGATCGGTGTGTATGGATATTCATAGATTCCCCGGACCACGAATGAGATGACCCGCTGGTTGCCCGTGAACAGCCGGTCAAAATGCCCTTTGGCCCAGTAGCCGCCCGGCTGCTCCTTGCTGAGATCATATAATTCCGAGCCGTAGAACGAGTTATCCTGTGCGCGGATCTGCGTGGTGGAGTAGAAGTCGCCGATCGGTGTAACGATCAGCACGTTCTCGATAATCGGCTGATTGAACGTTGCCTGGGAGAGCACATATTGCAGATCCGACAGATGCACATAGTAATTCGACACATCATGGCTGAATACATCAATCATCATTTTCCGGTAGGCATCGCTCAGCATCAGGGACTGCACGGACAACGCTACATCGTTCAGCCGGGAATCGAGCAGCTGTGTGGTTTTGCTTACCGTCTCCTGGCTGCTGGCATAAGCATTATCCTCAATCTCCTGCGCGGCGGTCCAATACGAGAAGCTGCCCATCGCGCTAATTGATAGCGTTATCAAAACAATAAAAGAAAACAGAATCCTCTGCTTGATCGATATCCGGTAATACCTGCCTGCGAGCTGCCGCCAGACTTGCCCGCAATAGGCTATGAATATATGCATAGTTCCCCCTTCTTCAGTACTGGTCAGAAAACCGGAATCAGATCAGCCATTTCAGCAATTCTCCGGCAATCCGCTCATGTCCCTGCCTGTTCGGATGATTCACATAGGCTTCGAAGCTGCGGAAGGTATCGGATAGCCCGGTGCGATAACCCGGTGCCCTACTCTCCGGCCATCTCCCGGAGCTGCTCCGCATGCTGCACCAGAGCCTGCCAGCTTCCGTCCCTTGTACCATACGACCGGTCCCGGCCCGGCGTCAAGAGAATCCCCTTAATGTTCTGCACGAGCTCCTTGCTCAATCATATCCCTCCATGCGTCCCGCGCCGCCGCCAGTCCGGTGCTCCGGTCATTAAGCGCGTAGTCCAGGGCAGCCAGCCCGGGCCGGTGGCTGAGCACTTCGGGCATGATAGTATCGGATGACGTAACAATAGTGGTTACAGGCTTTGCCAAATTATACTTTTATACTTGTATCATCTTACTCAGCCCGCCGGAGAACCAAATCTCCATGAGAGTCGAATCAGCTGGAGCTTACCGATTATTCATTCTCTCAACTGAAACTTGTCGAGCGATGGCAGGTCATTAAACCAGCCTGCCCGCCTGCGAAGCGGACTGATATTCCGTTGTTCGGACAGATCAGGCAGATTTACCGGCTAAGCGGACTGAGTACCATTGCCTTAACAAGGAACAAAATCTATTCGATTTTTCCTATACATTTGGTCCAGTTACCTTCGTGATAGCTCCAACTTCTTTAGGGGGCTGTGGAGCTTGTGTTCGGTTTTTCGCATACATTTGGTCCGGTTACCTTCACAGTAGCTCAATGTGTTCGGTTTTTTGCATACATTTGGTCCGGTTACCTTCGTGATAGCACATTGTGTTCGGTTTTTCGCATACATTTGGTCCGCTTACCTTCACAGTAGCTCATTGTGTTCGGTTTTTCGCATACATTTGGTCCGGTTACCTTCGCAGTAGCTCAATGTATTCGGCTTTTCGCATACATTGGGCCCGGTTACCTTCCCAGAAGCACATTGTGTTCGGTTTTTCGCATTCACTGGCCACCTTTGGCCCGCTTACCAGGGGATTCAATGGGATTACGGATCTGCTCCTAATTCCAAGGGACTTATTGTCCACAATTGACAAATATCAGAATCCCCTATACAACAGGAAAGGCAGCAGTCCCCCTTAACCGGGAGGCTGCTGCCTTTTTATGGTTGTCTTTCACCTGCTGTTATACTCGCCCAATGAATCCGCTCAGGCGCTCCACCGCCGGGCTACAGCCGCCCACCCTGAAGCGCAGCCGCCAGCCTGTCGCCGAAACGGCTTCCCAGCAGCTCGTAGCCTTCGGCTCCCGGATGCAGGCCATCCGTCAGCAGGTCCCCATCTTCCGGGCCGAACCATTCCAGACCGTCCAGGTAATGCAGATGGCGGTCTCCACGCGACTGCAGCAGCTTCACCGTATCCTTAATCTCCCTGCGCATCAGCGGCAGGGTGAACCCGAGCTTGTTCTCCTTCGTCTCCCGCTCCTCCGTCCCGTAGATCGGAGAGATGACCGCCAGCGGCGTCTCCTTGTGCTTCTCACGGATGGTCTCCAGCATGCCGATCAGCAGCGGCTTGAACATCCGCGGACTGGAGGCTGCTGCACCGTATATATTGACTCCGACGCACAAGGTAATCAGTTCAGCCGGCAAATCGCGGATCAGCCGGCCCGCCATCGGCTCCATTAGGCAGTTGCCGGAGAAGCCAAGATTGGTAAGATGATAGCCGCATGCCCCGGCGGCAATTACCGGCCAGGTGCGCGAAGGGCTGGACGCTGCCACACACTGGGTGATGGAGCTTCCATACGTCACCCACCGCGGCCGGTTGTCCGGCAGCGGTTCAGCAGCAGCTTCATCTTCGATCTGCAGCCCGCTAAGCGTAATGCCGGTATTCTGCGGTAGATAGATTTCCAGCTCCTTTATTCCCGGCGGAAGCCCGGTGAACAAGGCTTCCGTGTCACCCGCAGCAAGCCGGAGCGTCTGGAGCAGCACGCTGCCGCTGAGACAGTCCAGTGCGGCAGCCTCCGCAAGCGGACTGAACGACAAGGCCAATGTCCGGGAGCCGGTGGCCAGCCGCAGCCGGATACCGGAGCAGATTTCCGCCTTGCCATCAATCCCGTCAGGCGGATACAACTCATAATCCCGGTAAGGAATACGCCAGGGCTTGATCACCTCCTCCCGGTGCTCCAGTGAAACTGCGCCGTGAAAGCATTCATCTGTCAGAGGAAGGCTCTTCAATGCCCTTCCCCCGCTTCCCTTGCTTCCCTGCTGTCCGCCGCTCCGGTGCCCGGAACGAAATCCTCCCCCAGCCACACATCCTGCTCCAGCAACCGCTGCTGCAGCTCAGGGATCGAGATGCTGCGGGAATCCGCGCCATCCCGGAGCGCCAGCGATGCTGCCGTCCCGCAGGCCTGGCCCATCGAGAAGCAGTTCGGCATCACCCGCAGGGAGCCCTGAACCGCCCGGTCCGAGGACACGGAGCGCCCGGCCACCCACAGATTCCGGATGCCTACAGGAAGCATGACCCTGTAGGGCACGCCGTGGGAGACTCCCGGCGGCAGATGATTGAAGGTCATATCACTTTTGCTGGTAGCCAGGTGGATATCGATGTAATAGGCATTGCGGGCGATATCATCCGGGAAGGATCGGGCCGCAATGAAGTCGTCCACGGTTAGCCTATAATCGCCCTGAATGCGCCGCGTCTCCCGGATGCCAAGCTGCTCACCGCTCGCCACCAGATGTGCCGCCCCGAAGCCCGGCACATACTTCCGGAAGAATTCCAGCTGCCGCAGCACGGTCCGGCGGCCTTCGATAGCTCCGCGCGTAAGCTCCTCGGCCTTCGTTCCGTCTACACCAAACACATGGCCGAAGTTGACACCCACCAGATAATCACTCACCCAGGCCAGGCCGGAAATGGACTTGCGGCCTTCCGGCAGCACCCCTTCAGCCATAGCCAGCTCAACCGTCCGGTGCAGCTGACTCGTATCCCCCGTTTCTTCCAGGAACCGGCTGAACTCCCTGCGGTCCACATTCGCCAGCAGATAACACATGCTGCCCGGCTGAAGCTCCCCTTCCTCGCCGCCTTTCTGAAAAGGAACGCCCGACAGGGCAGCGATGTCCCCGTCACCCGTACAGTCGATAATATACCGGCAGCGGATGAAGGACCGCCCCGATTTGTTGACAATAATCACGCCCTCGACACTCTGTCCATCCGGTGACAGCACAACATCATAGACAAAGGTATGGAACAGCGGAGTCACACCGCTCTCAAGAATGGCATCGTCATAGACGCGTTTAAGCACTTCAGGATCAATCGGCACCCAGTCCAGCAGACCGCTGTATTCCTTCTGATAGCCGGGCCCGCAGGCCTGCTTCATCCGCTCCATCAGCTTCAGGCCGAGGCCGCGGATAATCGGCTTGACCTTGTCCGTGTAAGGACAGAAGGCAGGTACAAGCGCTACAGTCCCCATGCCGCCCAGATAACCCCGCTGCTCTACGATCATGGTGCTTGCACCGCCTTCGGCAGCAGAGATGGAGGCGGCAATCCCTGCCGCTCCCCCGCCGATCACCAGCACATCCACCTCGCGGGAGACAGGCACATCTGCCACCTGTAGCGTTATATGTCCGTAATTCATATCTCCGTGATTCATAATCGCCCTCCTTGTAAAGCCGGTTTAGTTATTCAGTCCCCTTCTCCAGACATAGCCGGAGCAGGTCATCTACATGCGCAGTCGCCAGGCATTCCACCGTATCCGCAGCACCGTAATACATTTTGACCTCCCCGGAATCCTCCAGAATCATCCCGCCGGGAAAAATCACATCGTTGCGGAACCCGCCCGAGGTCTCATACCGCGCCTCCGGTGCCAGCAGCGGCGCTGCCGCCCGGCCGATAATCCGGCTGGGATCTTCAAGGTCAAGCAGCATAATCCCGGCGGTATAGCGCTTCTTCCAGCTGTCCTCCCAGCCGTTCTTCCCCCGGCTGCGGTCAAGATCGACAGCATGGAATGTGGTCAGCCAGCCTTTGTCCGTCTTGACCGGCGGGGCACCGGGCCCCACCTTGTCATTGGCATACGCCACATGCTCTACAGCCAGCAGCAGCTTGTGATTCCCCCAATACTTCAGGTCCGGGGAATCACTCATCCACATATCGAAGCGGTCCAGTCCGCCCCGGCTATACACCGGCAGCGGACGCTCCAGCCTAACGTATCTGCCGCCGATCTTCTCCGGGAACAGCACCATATTGCGGTTATCCGGCAGCGACAGGCTCAGCACCTCGAAGGAGCGGAAATCGTCCGTCACGGCGATCCCGCCGCGCAGGCCGTGAAGCGTATCGACCGCGAAGCACAGATAGCAGCGTTCGCCAATCACGGTCAGGCGCGGATCATACACCCGGACCACTTCCGCATCATGCCAGGACCAGCACGGCTCCGGCTGCACCTCCCAGCTTACTCCGTCATCGCTGAAGGCGAGTCCCAGATTCGTTGTATGGTGGGGAGCGACGATCCCCTTGCTCTCATCCCCGTAGTCATTGCGGAATACCATTACATATCTGCCCTTGAATTTCGTCACCCCGGCGTTGAATACCATAGCCGGCCCGTACGGGACATCCGCAGGCTTCAGAATGGGGTTAAGCGGATGCCGGACCATCACCGGACTTGAGGTAAGTGTTCCTATCGTCAGATCGTTCATTATGGAAGATTCTCCTTTGCATATACAAGATTAGAGCTACCCTTTCACCGAACCGGCTGTAACCTGGATGAAGGTCTTATTGGCCAGAATATACGCCAGCAGCATCGGCAGAATGGACAGGCAGGCCCCGGCCATCATCAGATGGATCTGCATCGCGGCCGAGGAGCCGTAGCGGAGATTCGCCAGCCCGACAGTCAGCGTCTGCAGCTTCGGATTGGTCATGGTGAATACCAGCGGCAGGATGTATTCGTTCCACGAATGGCGGAAGGCGAATAGTCCGGCAACACCCAGTCCTGGAGTCAGTAGTGGCAGGATGATACGGAAAAAGGTACGGATGAAGCCGGAGCCATCGACCATAGCCGCTTCATCCAGTTCCCGGGGGATCGCTTTGAAGAAGCCCTGCAGCATGAAAAAGGTGCTGGAATGGGCGCTCACCAGAATCAGAATAACCCCCCACAGCGTGGTATTCAGATGCAGGGCAACCATCAGATCGAACTGCGGGCGCAGCACAATCGCACCCACCGAAATAAACATCATGGACGCCTGCACCGTCACATAGATCCGTTTACCGGGGAAATTACGCCGGTCCACCACATAGGCGGCCATCGAGGCTACCAGCAGCGTCCCCACTGTAACCATTACACTCATAAAAGCACTGTTCCAGGTATAGCGGGCAAAATTAGCCTGTTTCCAGGCTTCCGCATAGTTGGCGAATTGCAGCTTCGCCGGAAGCAGGCTCCCGCCGGTCATCATTTCCGCCCCGGTTTTCAGCGAGCCGGTCAGTGTCATCAGCAGCGGAAATAAGGTCAGGAGTGCTGTTGCCAGCAGGAACAGCCACATAAGCGTCCGGACCGCTATTCTTCCGGCATAGCCGGATGGCCGGGGCGCCGTCTGCGGCCGTCCCGTCGGCTGCTTGGCTATCACATGTTCGTTCATATCAATAAACCTCCTAATACACCTTGTTCATTTTGCGGCTGAAGTAGAAATACAGTCCGGTAACCGCGCCGACAATCACGGCGGATGCGAAGCCCACGGCACTGCCGTAGCCCAACTGCTGCGCTACCGGTGAACCGGTGGATACAGGGAATAGCAGCTTATACAGATAGAGGTACATCACTTCGGTTTTGCCGATCGGTCCGCCTTCTGTAATGACCATGATGCTCTCATAGCCCTTCAGGGAAGCGATAATCGCCAGCATAATGACCATCTGGGCAACCGGAGCCAGCATCGGAAGCGTAATATTCCAGAAGCGTCTTCCGGCGTTCGCCCCGTCAATGGCCGCGCTCTCGTACAGATCCTGCGGAATGCTCTGCAGCCCGGCGAGGAAGAGCAGCATATAGTTGCCGACCGCACCCCAGACCGCCACGATGATAACCGTCAGCATTGCATGCTTCGGACCAAGCCAGTCAATCGGCTGTGAGACCAGATGCAGCTTCATCAGAACCGTGTTAACCATCCCGTTATAGGAATTGAAGATGTTATAAAAAACAACGGAGATCACCGCCGTACTGATCACGGTCGGCATGAAATAGATGCCCCGGAGCAGACTCACCCCGCGCAGTTTGCCATTAAGAATGACAGCCAGCAGCAGGGACAGCGGCAGGGTCAGCAGCAGCTTGCCTCCGGCAAAGACGAAGGTATTGCGGACCGATTCCCAGAACAGGCCGTCCCGGAGCAGCCGGCGGAAATTGTCCAGGCCTACGAACAGCGCCTCACCGTACCCGGCATAATCATAGAACATATAACGCAGCATCCAGAATAAAGGATAGATGCCAAGGGTAATCGTCAGAATAATGCTCGGCGCAAGGAACAGGGAGTTCTCCCCAAGCCTTCTCCATTTGTAAATCATGCGTTGTCCTCCTTCGGGGAAAGCAAAGGGGCTGCGCCGGCAATCCCGTACAAGCCCCTTCCTAACCTGTTATTCTCCCTGCGGTTTCAGCGGATCAAAGGCAGGGTCCGGCGTAACGGTAACCTCACCCTTCTCTAACGCTTTGGTCAAGGCGGTATTATATCTTGTGTTCAAATCTTCAGTGATGGCCTTGGCATCTCCGCCTGCAAGGATATATTTGAAGAAAGCATCCGCATAGGTAGAGCCCTCCGGAGTAACGCTTGGCACTGCAGGCCAGAGAGAGTCATGCTCGCCGACCAGGAACCCCTCCATGCCGTTAATTTCCGGGTTTTTGGCCTGTTCTACAATGGTTGGCACTACGGCAATCCCGAAGCCCTTCTCATGATACGTCTTCAGAATATCGTCACCGTACATGTATTGCATGAATTTCCAGGCAGCCTCCTGATGCGCTGATTTGGCACTGATGCCGAGCCAGGTACCGGCGGACACGATTTCAGAGGTTCCTTTAATCTGGCCATCCAGTGTCGGAGCCAGGGCACCCGCCCAGTTGATTTCAGTCGGGAACTGGTCCTGATACACCCCCGGCTCTGTCGAGAAGGAGAGATACATCCCGATTTTTCCTGCCGCAAATTGGGCGCGCAGCGGGTCGATGTCCAGCGTCTCTGCACCTGGCAGAATGCTGCCGTCTTCATACATCTGCTTGAAGTACTCGATGGTCTGGGAGTAAGGTGCGAAATCAAACTGGCCTGTCTTCAGGTCAAAGCCGAGTCCCTGATAGCCGCTCAAGGAGAGAATCTCCCGGATCGAACGGTCAAAAGCCGACTTCGGACTTTTGAAGTTCAGCGCGAAGCCATACACACCTTCTCCTTTGCCCTGCTCGGTAATTTTCTTGGCATCATCGACCATTTCCTGCAGCGATACAGGCGGATTCGCGATGCCCGCTTTGGTAAACAGATCCTTGTTATAGATCAGGCGCAGAGTGAGGCCGGTATTCGCTAAGGAGTAGACTTTGCCGTCAATCCGGTTGACATTGTCAATAATTATGCTGCCGAATTTGGTTTTCATGTCATCGGTAAGATAAGCGTCAATCGGTGCCAGATATCCTTTTTTGACAAATTCAGCTGTATTGCCGCTCTTGAGGCGGAGCAGATCCGGTGCCTGATTGCTGGTAAAAGCAATATCGACGCTCTGCGCGTAGTTCTCGGACATCACCGTCAGCTCCACCTGGATATTCTCGCCGTTGGTCTCATTGAACTTGTTGATCAGCTCTTTGATATATTCCTGGTCATGACGGTCGTCCGTCCAGTATTTAAGCTGTACAGGCTCGCTTGCGGCAGAGTTGCCGCCAGCAGCGGCTGTTGCCGCGGGAGCTGCCGTGCCTGCATCAGGTGCTTCAGTTGCCGCACCCTTGTTGTTGTTCCCGCCGCAGCCGGCGATTCCGGCGGCCAGCATGAGGCTCAAGCTGAGACCCAACCATTTTTTCTGCATACATTCTACCCCTTTGATTAACATTTGTATTGTGAGCTCGTTCTCATTATAAGCCCCCTCCCCCGCAAAAGGAGTGCGGCAGACTCACTCTCTAGGGACAGAAATCTATGGTTCTTAGCTGCTGAAGCTTCCTTATCCGGTCAGGTTCCCGTTCTCATCGTAGTTCCGGATATACGCCAGCAACTCTGCAAAATTAACCCACGATATCCCCACCTTCTGATCTGCCGCGCCATAAGACATGATTAAATCATCGCCCACGACAATGCCTCCGGTCGTAAACAGGCAGGGTGTCGGGTAATCCTCCGGCATTTCCCAATCCCGCTCTGCATACATCAAACGGTCGGAGCAGCGGTGAATAACAGCCGGGACATCATTGTCCTGCTCCCTGAGGATCATGAAGGATTGCGTATACCCGAACTGGACATTTTTCTTCGCGTGATAAGGCACCAGCCATTCTCCGTTCCCCAGGTCTACCGGCGGCCAGCTTGCGCCCACACGATCTTCCTCCCAGTCAAAGACCGGGGAAGCCAGCAGGCTGTGCACCGCTTTGGGCGAGGCCAAATCCGCTATGGCTTCCGCTGCCGCCAGATAAATCGAGGGCTTACCCGCCTTCTCTCCCCCTTCAAAGGGAAGGACATTCATCGGCCGATGCAGCATAAGATATTGCATTTTACCGGCAATCCTCATTTTCCGGGGAAATAAGAACACATCACGGTTATCGCTGACATGTCCCTCGGTGAGCGGACCTACATACTGAAAAGCGCTTTCATATTCACCCTGCTTCAGCTTATCCAGATTCAGCTTGTAGAGCACACTGACTGTGTCATTAGCCCGGGTCGATTGAATGAACGGGTCTGCCTCATCTCCGGCAAAGATCCAATCCGGAACATATTCAAACCGCGTCTGTACCGGAGGCTGCTGGCTGCTGAGCCAATAAGGGCCAGGGGGAAACGGCCGGCAGGCCACCGTGACGTATAACTCCTCTTCGATATAAAAGATACGCGGGTCCTCCACACAGCCGTTGGCATAATTCCGCACTTCATTACCGTAAATATCCGTGATATACAGCTCGTGCTCCTCATACCCCAGTGCAGGCGCCAGAGCGGGTCTTGTAAAGTCAGCCTCCCAGGTTTCTCCCGCATCCTTGCTGCTCGCATAACCCAGAAAAATCGGATAGGGATCATGACAGCCCTCTCTTCTTTTGTGCCGCCATGGCCCGGTGGCCCGGAATAGCATATGGATTTCATCAGAATCAGGGTCTTGAATAATAGCCGGATTCAACACCATTTTATCCGCCCAGTCACAGCCTGGTACAGGCTCAAGAGCCGGTTTGTCCAAATAGCGGAATTTCGGTTTCTTCGGTTTCATAGTTTCATAGTTCCTCCTGTTATACATCATGGAATAAGAGCTTTTGCCGTTTTTCAGGAATCACCTTATCATACGAAATCCCTGATTTCAAAAGCCTTTTGCTCTAAAAACAGCTTCCGGACCAAAACAGTAAGATCCGTCAAATCAAAAAGGAAGATCCATCATTCCCGCCTGGCCGGCCAGCGGTTATGATAATTTCTGCAGGTGAAAACAGGCATTAGGAGGGGAACTATGAACCGGGAACAAGTGTATGATATTGTCATTTACGGAGGAACCGCGGCAGGGATTACAGCTGCGGTCCAAGCCGCAAAAATGGGCAAAACCGTGGTGGTGATCGAGCAGGGGCAGCGCATTGGGGGCATGACCAGCGGAGGTCTGGGAGATACGGATATCGGGATGAAGCAGGCGGTCGGCGGCCTGTCCCTGGAGTTCTACCGGCGGGTAGCCCGGAAATATAATCAGGACGGGGCACGCTGGCTGTTCGAACCCAAAGTGGCGCTCGAAGTACTGCAGGACCTGGTGTCCGAACAACCTATCGAAGTTGTCTGCGGTGATAGGCTTGAGCTTCAGGACGGAGTGACCAGACAAGGCACGACAATAACCTCTATACGCATGGAATCAGGGAACATCTATAGGGGCAGAATGTTTATTGACGCTACGTATGAAGGCGATCTGATGGGCAAATCCGGCGTATCCTATACTGTCGGCCGGGAGCCGAATTCAGCTTACGGAGAGACGCTCAACGGTATTCAGCCCGGCGACGAGCTGAACGAGCTTCCATCCGGTATTGATCCCTATATCATTAAAGGAGTACCCTCAAGCGGTTTGCTCCCGCGTGTCAATGTTACCCGCGGCGGCGGCATCGGTGACGGTGACAACAAGCTTCAGGCCTATAACTTCCGCATGTGCCTGACGGACAACCCCGCCAACCGCCTGGAGATCGGGAAGCCTGAGGGATATAACGAGGCCGATTATGAAATTCTGTTCCGGGCCATTGAGCAGGGACAACGCTCCCGCTTCTTCAAGTTAAACCGGGTCACAGCAGAGAAGACGGATTCCAATAACAACAGCGGCATTTCAACGGATTACAATGGAATGAACCATAGCTATGCGGAGGCGGATTATCCGGCAAGAGAAGCCATGTGGGAGGCACACCGCATCTATCAGCAAGGTTATGTCTGGACCCTGCAGAATCATCCGCGGGTGCCGGAGGACATCCGGGCGGTCTACAAGCCGTGGGGGCTGCCGCTGGATGAATTCACGGACAGTGGCCACTGGACACCCCAATTGTATATCAGGGAATCCCGCAGAATGATCAGCGATTATGTGGTTACGGAGCATGATGTCAGATTGGACAAACAGGTGCCGGATTCCATCGGAATGGGCTCCTTCGCCATGGACTCGCACCACACCCAATATTATGTGAACGAAGACGGTCATGTAAGCACAGAGGGCGGATTCTATGTCAGACTGGCTGCGCCTTACCCGATAAGCTACCGGGCCGTTGTGCCGAAACGGACGGAGTGCACCAATCTGATCGTACCGGTATGTGTATCTGCTACTCATGCCGCCTACGGATCAATCCGGATGGAGCCCGTATTTATGATCCTTGGACAATCGGCTGCGGCTGCTGCCGCACTAGCGCTTGATGCAGACGGGATTGTTCAGAATGTACAGATGGAGAAGCTGCATTCGATCCTTCTTCAGGGGCATCAGGTTCTGTATACAGATGTCTAATCTGTGCATCCCTACGGATGGAAGCGGAACCCGAATCTGCGCCGGTATTCTCCCGGGGAATGTTCAAAGTGTCCACGGAACATCCGGCAGAAATGGGCATAGCTCTGGAAGCCCGTTTTGTCGGCGACCTGTTCAAGCGTCAGATCACTGTACAGCACCTGCTGCTGCGCAAGCTTCAGCCTGACGCTGATACAGTAGGCGAACATAGAATGGCCAAAAGCAGCCTTGAACAGATAGGAGCAGCGGGAGACACTTAACCCGGCGGAGGCCGAAATCTGCTCCAGGCTAAGCGGTTCGTGGGCATGGTTGTCTATGAATAACTTAAGCTTGTACGCGGTATCCGCTCCCTTGGTGCGCGCATTGACCCCAATCACATGCTCCAGGGTCAGGCAAAACGTTCTCAGAAGATAGTCCAGGATCTCGTCCAAGTTCTGCATGATTTTTTTCTTCTCGCTGATGATATGCTTCCATAGCGTAAGCACCGTATCGTCAAAACCGATATTCGTTTTTACGGGCAGGCTTGTGTTAGCCCACCACGAGTCCAGCCACTCCCCCTTGCCGGCCAGGAAATAGTCCGAAGCAGGCTGAGTCTCACCCGCTGCTGTTACGCTCCGGGGCTGAACGTTTAGTCCGTAGGGCTGACCGGGAGGATAAATGAGCAGGTCTCCGGGGATGATGGTCTCGTAATTGCCCGCCACCAGCGCCCGGCAGGTTCCTTCCGCCTGAAACCGGAACAGATAGTAGGTCAGCCCCTCTTCGTACTTCACGGAGTGGGGCTCCGTGTGTGCGAAATAATTAGCATAAATGACGCCGGTACGTTGCGGATCGGCCTTCGTCATCGGTAAGGTTTCTCTTCCGGCCGGTCAGGATGATAGCCCGCCCTGAATTCCGAAGGTGTCTGCCCGGTGATTTTCTTGAACATTTCACTGAAATACCGCCGCTCCTCATAACCTGCTGCCAGGGCGACCTCCTGCACCGGCATCCCCTCTACCAGCAGCGCTTTGGCCTTCTGGATTTTCTCCGTAGTCACATACTGCGTGACCGTCATACCGGTCACCTTCTTGAAAAGACTGGAGTAGTAGCTCGCGCTAAGATGGACGTAAGCGGCGCAATCCCCTACCGTTATATCCTCAGAGAGATGGCTCTGAATATAATTGAGTGAGGCATAGATAACCTTCTGCCCCTCGGACAGGCTGTTCTTGCGCACCAGTCCGGCCCCTTCCACGCATAATTCCAGCAGCTGCCGCTGCAGAGAGGCCAGCGGCAGTCCCGCTGTTCCCTGAGCGGCCCTGAACCTCTGGATCAGCGGCTGAATATCCGCATACGGAATCAGCTCATAGAAGCTCCGGATCGCCGAGGCAGCCAGCTCATCGTACAGGCTGAGCAGATAATCCGGATTCTGCCGGGAGACAAGACTCTGGAGGCCCGTCGAGATATCCTCCAGAATGGCCGCTGCCTTGCTGGCATTGCCGGAGCGCAGAGCCAGCAGCAGCTCGTCCTTGTATTCCAGGGACAGCGGCTCCTGGCTGCCGGCCGGGAGAATATCGTCATAACGGATGGCTGCATTGCCTTCTGTGAACAGATGATAGGCCAGCGCCCGGTTGGCCTGCAGATAGGAATCGGGCAGCTCACTCGTCTCCTCCACTCTGCCTCCGACCCCGACCGAAACGGTGAACTTGGTGTAGCGTTCAATATTCCGGCAGCAGCGTTCGGCGATCTCCACTGCACTGACCGCGCTGCAGTCATTCATAACCGCCAGATAGCGGTTATGTCTGGCGCGGAAGACTACGCAGCGCGCATGCTCGGCAATCGTCTCCTGCGTGATATTGAGCAGCGAGAAGCGGATCAGCTCCACCTCGCGGATGGACAGCTCGGCTGCCCGCTCCTGAAAGTGATCAATCTCAAGCAGCATGACCACAAACCCCTGCGGGTTCAGATCAATATTCAGGAATTCCCAGCGGGCCGCCGCCTGCTCCCAGGCTGTACGGTGGCTGACCAGCAGGGCGAAATATTCCTGCCGCAGTACCGGCAGACTCTCCCGCAGCCTATTTTCCATCTCCCGCAGGGTAAGCAGCTTCGACCGTTCTTCCATAATCTCCGCCTTCGCCCGCAGCACCGCCTTCATAATATCCTCTTCGGTAAACGGCTTGACGACAAAGTCAAAAGCGCCAAGCTGGACAGCCTGCTGCGCATATTCAAAATCAGCATAGCCGCTGATCAGAATCACCTTACAGTCCCGGTGGCGTTCCAGCACGGCCCGCAGCATGGACAGCCCATCCATCCTCGGCATCCGTATATCCGTAATTACAAGATCCGGGCGCAGCTCCGAGATCATGTCCAGCCCATCCTCCCCGTTGGCTGCCGTACCCGCCACCCGGATACTTTGCTCCGCCCAGTTCATGCAGGTGAGTCCTGCGACTACGCTTTTGATATCGTCTATAATGCACATGCTGATCACACCATTATCGTCCATCCTGATGCTCCTCTCTCTTGGGTAAAGATATGATGACCGCCGTTCCCTTGCCTGGCCCGCTGTCCACCCGGAACACCGCACTGTCCCCGTAATAGAGCTGCAGCCTGCGGATCAGATTGGACACGGCATACCCCTTATCCGATTCCCGCCAGAACAGCGCACGAACCTGATCCTCCTCCATGCCTGTTCCATTGTCGCGGACTGTAAGGCACCAGCGCTCTCCCTCGTCCAATATCTCTATATCAATCACTCCGCCGCTTTCCAGATCACGGAAGCCGTGCAGAATGCTGTTCTCCACCAGCGGCTGAAGCAGAATGCGCGGAATAGCGAGTGTATTCAGCGCTTCATCCTCTACGTAGATTTCATAACGGAACAACCCTTCATAGCAGCTGCACTGCAGCTCCAGATACTGGCGGACATGCTCCAGCTCCTTGGACAGCGTAGTAATCTCCTGCCCCTTATTCAGCCCCAGCTGAAACAGCCGGGACAGCGACACTACCATTCGCTGCGACTGCTCCACCTGCTTCAGATTCAGCTTCCAGTAGATCGTATTCAGCGTGTTGTACAGAAAATGAGGGTCCATCTGCGCCGACAGCGCCTTGATCTCCGCCGAGCGTTTATTCGTCTCTGCCTCAGTGACTTCACCGATCAGCACTACGATCTGCTCCAGCATCCGGTTGAAGCGGATACCGACCTGGGCCAGCTCGTCCCCACTGCTGCTCTCGAACCGGGCGGTCAGATCATTGCTTTCCACCTTTTTCATCACCTTCATCAGACCTTGAAGGGGCCTCAGCAGATAACGGGTAAATGCGCCGGATACCATCATCGTGACCGTGAAGGCAGCGAAGGCCACCACCACAAGCATCCACTTGACATAGATCATATCCTTCAGCACGCTGGCTTTGGACTGGATCGTGGTCATCGTCCAATCCGCGATGCCCAGATGGGCATAGTTCAGCAGATAGGATTCACCGCCGAGCTTAAACGTATTGCTGAGATCCCGGCTGCTGCTGATCCTACCGGTCAGATGACTGCCCTCCACCGCCTGCCAGACCAGCGGGTCCTTCACAGAATACACGGGCTCACCTGAAGCGTTCAGCAGGAAGCTGCGCGCCCCGCCGCCGGTGCCTCCGCTTACCAGCTTGCGGAAGCCGTCTTCGCGGATATTGACTACAATATATACACCTCTTACCGGAGTATCGAATATGGGCTCCAGAATCAGTGAGATCACCCGGTCCTTACCGGAGAACAGCATATCCTCATGGCCCTCGACCCACAGGTTCTTCTTATCCTGTTCAATGCGCTCATACAGAAACGTATCCTTGAACTCCGTCAGCCGGTTGCGGTTCATTGACGACGGGTAGAACTCCCCGATCGGCGTGGACACATAGATGGACTGAATCAGCGGCTCGGCAATCCGCGCCTGCGAGAAAACGTTATCAAGATCATTCAGGTGGGTATAATATCTGCCTGTGTCCCCGGAGACGACATCTCTCATCATATCGTGAAAAGGCTGGCTGATCATAAAGGTCATCATAATCAGTGTCAGCTTGTTCAGCTTCTCGTCGATGATCTGTGCCGATTTGACGACGGTATCCTGGGTGAGCTTCAGCGCATTCTTCTCCAGGATCGCCGCCGAGATGGAATAGGATAGCCCTCCGGTCATCAGTACAGAGAGGAGAATCACGGCCAGGAATGCGGTTTTTAATTTACTGCGGAACGATTGCTTCCGGAAATAGTCCATGTTCTTCACGCCTTCCTCTGTACATGCCTACTCTTCGATTATGTCACCCGGACCAGGGGCCAGGCAATAAGCGGCTTAAGATACAGTGAACTCACCGTATGCGGAGGATGGATTTACCGTATGTACAAGGGGAGGGCACCAATTCATACGCCCCAACATAATTCGAGGGGATTTCCTCTGCTACAACCCGAGTTGGCGCCGTAATGGATGAGGCCTTCATGGCTGAAGCCCTAATGGATGAAGCGGACTTGCAGTTAGCACTTCTCGCACGCTCTATGCGAGTGCTTGGCGGAGCTTATCATAGTCCATCCATCTGGACCATCAGCTAATCAAACGGACTGAAAATCCGCTATTTGCCCAAATCTGGCAGATTTGCTGGCTAAGCGGACTCAGATTCCGTAAATGGGTCCGCCGCAGCCCATTTCACGCCCAAATGAACAAAATAGCTGATTCTCAGTCCGCTTAACCCTCATAAAAAGGGTTTTTCGGGAAATAAGAGCTTTTCAGTCCGCTTCACTCTGCTGACGGTACGCTCACCTGCTCCAGCACTTAGCAACCAACAACCAGCAACCAGCAACCAACAACCAGCAACCAGCAACCAGCAACCAGCAACCAGCAACCAGCAACAGCTTATTTCGCCAGCCTTTGCTCGGCAAAGAAAAAAATCACCCGGAAGGCAAATCAAGCTGGAGCTTATGGAGCTTATGGAGCTTATGGAGTTTATGGAGTTAATGGAGCCTGTGCAGCTTAAGTAGATCAAGCCACTTACGCCACTCCAGACAGACTACTTCCGGGCAGCCGCCTGTGAAATCAAGCGCACTAATGCCCCTCATTCCCGCCTGGCGCCCGCATTCGGCGGATTCAGAAGGATTTATCCCTTTGACTGGCAGATCCGCTCCACATCCCAATGAAACTTATCCGCAACAGACAAAACTCATGATTCCCTAAAGTAAACCTAACCAAAAAGCCCGCTTGAATTCCGGTAACATCCCGGCTTCAAACAGGCTCTAGTGCTGCGGTATTTGTATACTTTGCTGCAAATACTTTTGCTTTAACTGTTACTTTCACTTTAATTTACTGTTACTTGTACTCTTGCTATTGCTATTGCTGTTGTTACTCTTATTCCGTTGTCACTGTAGGTGCTGTAATCCGAATTTGTCTTAGAGGAGCTGAGACCGGGCTGGCTTACCCTTGCAGAATCCCGCTCTACCCCACAATTCTCAGCCACTCTGCAGCGATCAGATTGTACTGGCCGCTGTTGGATGCACACCATCCCAGACCCATTATTACGCATCTATTCTTGCTACGGTTCCCTCAAAAACAGCCTGAAGCGGTACATGCACAGCCTGGAACTCCTCCGCAAGGCTGCGGACAACCTCCTAACAATGAGTCAGGAGCTTCAGCCATTCCGGCCAGTTCTGTGCAGGAGCGCCCAACTTCAGGAGAAACGGCTCGCGTCAATTATATGAAGAGAATGCGCAATTAGGATTCCGGCTTGCTGTGCTTCAGCAAAGCCAATATGTTATTGAGCAGATGCACCTTGCGGATGGGCTTGATAATGATGGAGGCGAACTGCGATTTGGTCTCCTCGTCCAGATTCGTCCCCAGGGGAGCAAGCAAAATCACGGGCAGCTTCCTGCCCGGAGCAAGCTGGCGCATTCGCTTGGCAAGCTCTGTAGCTTCTGTCCCTGCAATATCCTTGTCCATAAGGATCAGATCATAATCGTTGTTAGCTGCCAGAAGATCCATCGCCTGCTTGGCGGTCTGGGCAGAATTAACTACCACACTCCAGTCCTCAAGTACCGAAGAGATGACATGCAGACTGGTCTGATTATCATCAACAACCAGCATCTTAATGGAGGCAAGCACATCTTTCTCGAAAGGAATCGAGGGCAGGCTTGTATATTTTTCGAGATACAGAGTGACCTCCAGCTTCGTCCCTGTCCCCTCACGGCTTTCAACGGAGATCTCTCCCCCCATCAGCTCCACCAGCTGTCTGCAGATTGCCAGTCCCAGTCCGGTACCTCCGTAATGATGAAGCTCGCTGCTCTGGTGAACCTGGGTATATTTGTTGAACAGCAGCTTCAGCTTGTCTTCCGCTATACCTATTCCAGAATCCTGCACCGTGATCCTTATTCCTATTTCTTCTCGGAGGACAGGCAATGATTTCAACTCGATGAGGATTTCCCCGGCGTGGGTGAACTTCAGGGCATTGCTTACTATATTCATGATGATCTGGCGTATCTTGGGGGCATCACCCAGAACATACAGGGGAATTTCCGAATCCACATTCAGAATCACTTCCAGATTTTTCTCAAAAGCCTTGGTGGAGAACAAATAGACGCTCTCCTCCAGTGCGGTGATAATATCAAACGGTTCCTTTTCAATGACCAGCTTGCCCGCTTCCATTTTGCTGAAATCCAGAACATCATTCAGAAATTGCAGTAGCTTGGCATTGCTCGATTCAATGATCTCCATGTAAAACTGCTGCTGCTCGTCCATTTCAGTCGTCATCATCAGATCGGTCATGCCGATAATGCCGTTCATCGGGGTGCGGATTTCATGACTGAGCATGGCAAACAGATTCAGCTTGGATTGGCTCTGCTGTTCTATGAATTCAACTTTCCGTTCCAAATTCATAATATAGGTGAAAAAATAGGCCATTGCGCTTAATATATCCAGGTCTTCCTTCGTATGCAGGCCGGCTGCAGGGTCCATCAGACAGATCGTACCCACAGACTCCCCTTGCGCCGTGATCAGAGGAACGCCAATGAACGAGTGTATGCCCCGTGTATGTATAAATTCAAGAGCAGTGGACCCCGGATGATTATGCGTGTCAGCGACCATTGTCGGCTTATTGTCATTAAGAATAACCAGACTACGAATAGGATCAAGAAGGGCGAAATTGTCCTCCTCCTTCATGATAGGCGCTTCCCGGTTGAAGGTCCGCAGCAGGGGAACCAAGCCTAAACCGTGAATCGTAATCATAATCGTATTTGACGTAAAAATCTGGCTTAGCAGTTCAATCATCCGGTCTGCAGCATCCTCTAAATTGCAAATGACCGGACTCCGGGTATTCATCTTCTCCATCATCTTTCTAGAACTCCATTCCAAAATCCATATTTAACTATTTAAACTTATTTTTAATTTCCACACTGTATGAACTTTGTCCATTATTCCTATTTGTCACCATTCACCTTGTAATGCCCGATTGTCCAGCAGAGCCGGCATGATAAGCCATTTGGATAATTAGAAAGGAAACTCCCTATGTTCTTACACTTTAAGAGGGTATGTTACGATCAACTGGACTGCTCCTCATCATAACAGAAAAAACACAGAGACAACCTAAAAAAGTGCACAAAAAAACTATGAAAGGAATGGAAAGAAGATGAAATACAGAAAACTGGGCAATACAGGACTTAAAGTCAATGAAATCGGCCTGGGCAGCTGGCTTACTTACGGCACGGCGGCGGAACAGAAGGCGGCGGATGCCTGCGTTGCCAAAGCTTTTGAATGCGGTATCAATTTCTTTGATACAGCTAATGCCTATAACCGCGGTGAAGGTGAACAAGCAGTCTGCGCCGCCCCAGGTTCGGACTATATTGATGTGTATTTCTGCCACCGGTTCGATAACGAACCCCCGTGGAAGCAACGCTCCGCGCACTCGACGATCTGACCGCACAGGGTAAAATCCTCTATTCGGCTGTCAGCGGATGGACCGCTGCCCAAATCTCTAATGCAGCCGGCATCAGCGGCACGGCATAGCCCGCCCTGCAATTCCCATTTGCAGCAAATACCTGCACGTTAAAGCACCGCCCGGAAATGGACGGTGCTTTACTATAGTTGCAAGCCTATAGCGGATAATATTCCTCTTACAATTTACCTGCCGGCGCGATGTGTCTGCGGGCATGGGCAGTCTGTACTTTATTGATCAGCTTCTTATAGTCCTCTTGCTGCGCAGCCGAAGCCTGCGGCCGATATTGCTCAAACAATCGCACACAGCGGATCACACAGGTCTCGCTGCCCAGTTCCGCCGAAGCCTCCAGGCTTTTGAATACGTAGCGGAATCCTTGCTCCTGTTCCCCGGCACGCAGGTAATATCCCGCCAGTTCATAGAGCAATTCCGCGTAATTATCCGGCAGTTCCGCTCCCGGCTTGTCATACCCCGGGGGAGACCACTCCTGCTCCACCTGCGGCAGGAACCGCCCGATCAGCTCATCCACATTCCAGTGAAACCGGTTGGCTGCCTGAACGGCCTTCAGCATTCCGGGGAGCAGGCCGGTGCCGCCCGTGCCGATATACTCCACATAGTTATGAAGCACTTCCAAATCTCCGCACATTAAACGGAACAGATAAGTGTTGACTATTGCCTGACTGCTGAAATACTCTTTTATTTGCCGGACTTCCTCTGAATCTTCCACAATCCAGTCCATTTCTGCATATAAGGTTACATAATGCAAAGCACGCTCATATTCACCGCGCCCGTCACATACCACGGACTGCAGCCAGTAGGCGTATAAAATATAGAAGCATAGCGGCTTCGGAGGTTCCTTCAGCTCTTTCTGCTTTCTGACTTTGTGATGCTTAATCTCATATTGAATCGCTGTCTTACGGTACAGCTCTTCGGCCAGCAGCCATACCTTATCCCAGTACTGTAATGACAGATAGACATCGGCCAGCTGCTGCAAAGCGCCTAATTGATCGCTCTCATCCAGCCGCTCCACGAAATATTCGAACCGCGTGGCTGCCCGGAAGTCCGCCTCCCGGTCCTGGCCGACCCTAATGGTGAACAGCCGGTACTGACATAAGGCCAGCCGTTCCGAATGCTGGTACTTCTCACTGTCGGCAACCCCTTCATAGAGCAGAGCCGCCGCCTGATAGTTGCCTTGTCCGTAGAATTGCTCCGCTGTATCAAACAGCACAGGAGCATATGTAATATTGTCCATTATAATAAGGACGACCTGCCGGATACACTCCAGTTTGTTCAGCTCCGCGCAGCGGTGGAGGAACGGGCCCAGACGCCGCCAGTCGGGTGTGGAATGAATGACACATTCATCTATATAGAGTTCGTAGAACGCCCCTTCAGCCAGCCCCATTCCGGAGGTAATCCGGTCCAGCTGCTGCATGGCAATGGGACGGTTGCCGTTAATAATACTGCTCAGTGTTCCGGAGTTAACGCCGGATACCCCTGCGAATTGATTAATCGTCATTCCTTCATTTCTTAGGAAAGCGGCCAGCTCCGCTTGAATTGTAGTCTTATGATGCAAACCAATACCGCCCCTCAAAAAACCATATATTCGAATATTAATCCAGATATTCCTATATAATAAGTCCCCCAATTATACAGGTCAATCCGGTTTGAACGGTTCAAAATAGGTTGACAAAGACGGAATAAATGTTATATATCCCCATTTTATCTACGAAATCAGTTTAGACTCTTCTGCCTGCGCGGCCGCTTTGCGGATGAAGCCCTGCAGCGGCTTTTGCAGCGTAAGTCCCAGCAGCAGCGCAAGCACGCCGAACAAGACCAGCAGCAGCGCATCACGGATCGCTACCTCCGGCAGCAGACCGCCTACAGCTTCACGCAGCAGGCTGATCGCATAAGTAAAGGGCATAAACGGATTCAGTACCTGAAAAAAGTGTCCGGTGGTACTAATAGGAAAGGTTCCGCCGGAGCTGGAGAACTGCAGCACCATAAATACGATGGCAATCCCTTTGCCGATACTGCCGAACACCGAGACCAGCGTGAAGACTATCGTCACGAATACCACGCTGATCAGTACGGCAAACAGGACAAACCAGACCGGGTCAGCAACATAACAGCCTAGCAGAAAGATATTACCCAGAACCGCCACCAGCGCCTGAAGAATCCCGACTGTAAGGAAAGTCAGCAGGCGTCCGAAATAGAGCTGATACCCAAGGTAGCGGATTCCGCCGGTATCCACAGCTGTACGCAGCAGCGAGATCAGCAGGGTACCGCCTACCCATAGGGACAGCACGACATAAAAAGGCGTCATCGCCGATCCATAGTTGGGAATCGGATATAACGTCTGCTGCTTCAGTACAACCGGATTCGCCAGGAAATCACTCTGGCTCTGGATATCCCCGCCCAGCAGCTGGGCAATCTCCTCCAGATCGACCTCTTCTTTGATATCGCGGAGCGTCGCTGCCGCCTTGCGGACGCCTGCCACCAGCGCAGGCAAATCGCTGCGCACCAGCTCCGCCGCACGTTCCACTCCCTGGTCTGCCCGCGGCAATCCGGCAGTAATGAAATCCGCTGCCTTGCGGAACTTCACCTCCGCCGCAGGCAGTCCGGTTCTGGCAAATTCGGCCGCTTCGTGAATCTGCGCCCCGGCCCCCGGCAGTCCTTCCTTAATACGCGGAAGTACGTTAGTGACCAGATTGCTGAATGCCGCCATCTTCTCTGTCATACCCCCCGTTGCGTTATGCACCTCTTCGCGGATGGCTGGCAAATCCTGCCGCAGGGCAGCCAGGCCGGATTGTCCATACTGGATGGCGGTCCCCGCTTCCTCCAGTATCGTGTCCAGCGCAGCCAGCCGCTGCGGAATATGCTGCAGCGCTGCCGCGGCATTCCCCGCATCCGCAGTCAGCTGCTGCAGCACCTGCTCCGCTGCGGGCAGAATTCCCGCGTTGTACCGCGGGATAACCCCCTCCAGGGCAGCTCCCGCCTGCCCTGCCACCAGGCTGAGCTGATCCAGCTCAGCCTCCGTGGGCTGCGCGCCTGCCTGCGCAGCCTGTGCCAGTGCCGCCGCCTGCGCAGCTGCGGCGGCATAGGGCTTCCGCGCCGCTTCGACGGCGCGGAGATCACTTGCGCCCGCGGTCCCGGGCGCAAGTGTGTTCAGGGCGCCCAGCAGCTGCGCTGTGTGGGCGAGCCCCTCGCTTGCCGCGGCCAGCCGGGCCGAGGCAAGCTGCAGCTGCCGCGCAGCAGAGCGCTGCGCGGGTTCCTGCTGCACCGCACTCTGGTGCAGCGCTTCACTTGGCTGCGCGGCGTCTTGCCGCAGCGCTTCACTTGACCGCGCAGCGTCTTGCCGCAGCGCTTCACTTGACCGCGCGGCGTCTTGCCGCAGCGCTTCACTTGGCTGCGCGGCGTCTTGCCGCAGCGCTTCACTTGACCGCGCAGCACCTTGCCGCAGCGCTTCACTTGACCGCGCGGCGTCTTGCCGCAGCGCTTCACTTGGCTGCGCGGCATCTTGCCGCAGCTGCGCGGTCAACTGCACGGCCGCTTCCCCGGCCTGCTGCAGCAGATACAAGTTCTGCTGCACAACCCCGGGGACAGCCGCAAAGGCTGTGCCGTTCCCGGCCAGGAACTGCTGCAGCGCAAGCCCGAAGCTGCTGCCGGCAGCGGTGATCCGGTCAGCCTGCGGCAGAACCTTGGCCGCAGTGTCCACTGCGGCTGCGGCCTCTTCCAACCGGACCTCCGCCCGGTCCAGCACACCGTCCACCTTGCTGAAGTTCGAATCCAGCTCGGATACCAGCAGGGCAGCACGTTCAATGCGGGGCAGCTTCTCCTGCAGCTCCTCCAGATGTCCGGCGGCAGCCGTAATCTGCGGCCAATATTCGTCGATCTGCTCCACGGCTTTTCCCGCCTGCTCTACCTCGGGGAGCCTGGAGGCCAGTCCGGCAATCCGCTCCGCAGACGAGGAGATCTCCGGCCAATCCTCCTGCAGCTTCAGTACCAGCCTTCCGGCTCGCTCAATCTCCGGCAGCTCCGCCTCCAGTTTGAACAGCCCGGCCTCCACTCTGCGGATCGCGGGCAGCTCGGACTGGAATTCCTCATCTACCCCGCGCAGGGCGGTCAGAACCGTACTGCTGATCGTTTCCGTGAAGTGCTCGGTGATCTGCGTGGTGATCGTGGAAGCACCCTTTGCGGTAATTTTTGGAGCAATCGCATTAATTTTTTCATTAACGGTATATTCAATCTCCGGCTTCTCCAGCTTACCTTCAAGAATTCCGGTCATCCGCTCAGAGAAGTCTGCCGGAATCACAATACTCGCATAGTAATCCCCCCGCCGCACCCCGTCCACTGCAGCCTCCGCATCTGTAAACCTCCAGCCGAGTGACTTATTGCTCCGCAGGCTTTCCAGTACCTCCGCACCGATATTGAAGCTTGTACCCTGCACGGCCGCACCTTCATCCAGACTGGCTACGGCGATTTTGATCCCGGAGGTGTTGCTGTACGGGTCCCATACGGCCGCCACATTCACCCAGTCATAGACTGAAGGCAGCACAACAAGCGCTGTAATCAGCAGCATGGCTACAGGTATCCTGAACAGCCTCAGCCAATCTCTCTTGTATATTTGCCAGATCTCCTTCAACCCCAGTCACCTCTCAGCCGATAGTTGGATAACTTAATATGCCCCGGATGAAGGCTTTATACGACGGTGACTGGCAACGGGAGGTTGCTGGAGGTAAGCAACCCAATAATTGGAGTGGCTCTGGCAGAGAGATTTGAAAATTTATTTGCAACATTTCTTGAAAATCAACGTTATTAGGGTATGAACACGTTTGAGAACTATACTGAAGGGTAATTAGGTATATAGACTTACACCGTGTCATATTACGCCAAGGGGGAAATTCCACAATGTTAAAAAACAAAAATGTCTATCTGTTTCCTGTATTGGTCCTGTTGTTCCTCTCCCTCGTGACTACGGCCAGCACGACCATGAAGACCGCAGAAGCCCAGAGCAGCGATCATATCCAGCACTTGACGGTTTACATACACGCACTCGAAACCAATAAGGGTCAAACCACCCTTACCGGGGACGAAATTACATGGTACGAAGGTGCGGCAGCCGATGCTATCTTCGCTGAACGTGAGCCTGAAGCCGCAGCCGAAATCGGCGGTGTACCCGACGGTTACTATATCGTGAATGACAGCGATTCGCTGACTTCCTACCCGGTAGCCCCTAATGCCAAAGTAACTATGCAGATCTACGACCACACTGGTAATATTGAGGAACTGGACATTAACTGGAACGAGGCGCTCAGCCTGAAGCAGTTCACTCAGGAATTTGCCAAAACTGATGTTTTCGATCTAAGCCAATCTCCTTACCACATCACCATCCAGAACGGGCAGATCGTCTCCATCGTGCAGCAATACACACCTTAAGTGATACGTTAGTCTGATAACCTATTCTGTCATCTCCCCAAGCCACAGTCTGTTGTTAACAACAGCTGTGGCTTTTTTGCGCCTACAGTACTTCCCTGTCTGTGGGTATCATGTTATGACGGGCGGCTGTAGTGCTCAAGAACATCAGAACATGAAGCAGAAGCAGCTGTTCAGGCTGTGGAGATTTTTTTGTGCACAATGAACTTTTAGAACCTCTGCGGACTCTTATCTATGAAAGAGGTGAGAACATGAATGTAAGCCGTCTGGTCAGACAGGCACAGCGGGGCAATAAAGAAGCATTACTAGAACTAATCCTGGCCGAACAGGACGCTTATTACCGGCTTGCCTACAGTTATATGGGAAATGAGCATGATGCAATGGATGTCATGGAAGACATGATTGTTACGCTTTACGAGAAGCTGGGGCAGTTGAACAATAGGGAGGCCTTCTACAGCTGGAGCAAAACGATACTCGTGAACCGCTGCAAGACCGTCCTCCGCAAGCAGGAGCGTTATCTTCCTCTGGACGACGAAGACGACCGGGAGCCTTCACTTGCCGCATGGACCGCAAATAACCCCTACCGCTATACGGAGTCTGAGCTGGACATGTCGGCGTTGCTTGCTCACCTGAATCCGCGGCAACGGGAAGCGATTGAACTCCGCTATGTTCATGATCTTCCCTATCAGACAATTGCCGAGATGACCGATTCACCGGTGGGTACAATCAAGTCAAGAATCTCGCAGGGCATACAGAAACTAAAAGCCATGATCGGAGGTGACCGTTATGAGAACGATCGAGGAGAGATTACAGGAGCATCAGCAGATCATGACCCCATCAGAACTTGAGGGCAGACTTCGAACAGCGCTTGAGCGCGTTCCTGTGAAGACAAGAACCCGGATTAGAGTGAAAACCTGGGTTGCCTCAGCAGTTGCAGCCTTTATTCTGACGGTTGGCATCTATCAATATCCTGCATTTGCATATTACGGCGGGAAGCTGTTTAGTAAAAGCGAGCTGGATACCATGGCCTTCGCTGAATTGGCGGACCACGGATACGGTCAAAGCGTCCATAAAAGCAAAACGTTAGATGACGGAACGGTTATTACCATTAACGGGGTGATTGCGGACGACAACGCCCTGACGATGTATTACAGCATTGATCCGGCTTCAGGTAGTATATATACCGGCGACTTCCCTGCCGGCAACTATTCTCTCCGTTACGGAGTAGATAAACTGGAAGGGTTCCTGACGGATTCAGATCCTCTGGGGGGGAGCGGCGGAGGCAGCAAAGACGGTACCCGTTACGAGGGAGTATTCAAATTCGAGCCGGCCAGCCCTTTCTCCAGAACATTGACCGTTACTTTCAGCGAGCGGCTGGAGAATGGGACAGTGGCACACTATCCTGTCTCCTTCAAATTTGAAGCGAACAAAGCCATGAAAAGCCTGCTTACAGCGGATATTTCCCAAGCTGTTCCGGTGGATCAGGGAACGGTCCACTATGACTCTATTACAGCTTCTCCAACTTCAACCCTTGTGAAGGGGCATTATGAACTGGAAGATGGGGAAACTCCGAGATTTTCGGCTGTAACCAAGCTCTATGTGAATGGGATTGAAGTGAATTACTGGTCCATGCGGTCGGCACGTTCCGGCAAAACAGGACTTACGGAATTTGAAATCGAATACGATGTACTCCCGACAGACAAGCTGCAAACTGTTGAACTGGTACTCGATAATTTCACCGGATATGAGCAAATAGAGCAGCCTGTCTCCCTGGCTGCGCCCTCTGACCGCTCCATCCTGCTTGGCGAGGAGAAGCTCTGGATTCGAAGCGTCACCCGGACTGGTTACGGCTATGATATCGTGATCGCCGGGAAGCAGTTCACCTTCCTTGACACGGAGACTTTAGCTGTCCAAGCCGGAGGAACCACAGTTCCCGTCACTTCTATATCCCAGTCCCGTCCATGGGACTTGAAGAACGGCAACATCCTGTGGGAGCGGACGTATTCGTTCAATACGGAGGAGGCGCCGCAGCTCCTGCTGCTGGACGGATTCCACTACATTAAGACTTATAACAAGTCCATAACGGTTCCTATAGATGGCAAGAAACACTAGAAATGCACTATGTCTTCGAAGTGCCGCGGCGCTAATTTCAATCCACAATTCGCGGCACAGAGCTTCACCTAGGCATAAATGTTGTACGTTTTACAGGCCTGTTGATTCCCCATATTATGGGATGGATATAATCCCCAAAACCCCTTTGTTCCTGAGCAGACTAAGTTGAACCTGCCACTCCAGCGGAAGACTAAATATACGCCAATGCTGCATAAATTCCCAAAGGGTCAGTTGAGCAAAGGCAGGCACGTTGGGGTGGATTTCATCATAAACGCGTTTCAGAAGCACATAGACAGCAAGGGCCACAAACAATTGGCTGTATACCGCATTTTCGGTGGTTCCAAATAGACATGGCACGTTCAGATGCTGTTTAATCCAGCGGAAAAAGACTTCAATTTCCCAGCGTGCCTTGTAGATTTCAGCGATCACATGAGCGGACTCTTTTCTCAAATCGGTCACGACCCGTACGACTTCACCCCGGTCATTTTCAAATTCTACGACCCGGTGGCGCTGAGCAGATTGGCACTTCCCTTGACCGATATAACAAGTAATATCACGAACAATTTTCGTTTCTCCCTCTGCGGGTCGCTGGAGTTCTCTTGGCTTCACCAAATGGAGATTGTCTTTGAGCCGAATCACAAACGACTGGCCCTGGAGCACATATTGATCCAATCTGCTGATTTTTCCATACGCCCGATCCTGTACCAAAATGTAGTCCGTATCTGCCAAGACTTCTCCAAACGGAGCGTCATTGCGCTTCGCGATCGATTCCTTCACGTTCAGGGGTGAACGCTGGCCATGCGAAAGAGCAACATGCAGCTTAATACCCCCTCTGAATTTTTTGTACGAGGCCCAAGGCATTCGAGAGTTCGCTGCCGTGACCGTAGTCGAGTCAATCAGCAAAAGATCTTTAGGAAGGTTCAAATGCCGCCGGGTTTGGCGGTTACATTTCGTGACGAGCAGTTGAAAGATACGTTTGAAGATTTCGTAAGGGACTTCACCGGCCTTGCCGGAAAGGGTGGAGTAATGAATTTCTGGCAAGTCAAAGCTTGGGCCTAAGCGGGCACTCTGCCGGAATCCGTCCCATTTGTGGTAGCAGGCTTGGACAAAGTAATCGAGCAGCAACCCGACGGTCATTTTGGTTCCTCTATCCACGTAGTCCTCGGTTTGTCCGGTCACCATTTGGACTTCTTCCGGTGTTAACACTTGTTTGAAAACGGCTAAAAATGGGGTATATTTATTCATGAGGTCGCCTCATTTCGGTTTGGTTTGGTCGTACTTACCATTACCCGAAATGGCGGCCTTTTTCGTCCCTTTTTTTGGGAAATCAACACGCCTATACGTTTTACAACTTGGCCCCCTATATATCTGGCTGTTCGGGAGGAATGTTGTACGAAATACAAGAATTATCCGGCTAAACCGCCTGGGGGAGGAGAAATGTTGTATTTCCTACAACAATCTTGGATTAGGACCGATATCCTGAGGAAAATGTTGTATTTTGTGCAGGATATCGCATGAACTCAATAAAACCACTCGGAACTCCCACACAAACGGTGGGGTAATCAAGAATATCTTAAGATTAGCTTCTCTCACCGATAGTTGTATTCCGTACACTTAAAAGACGGCCAGCAAGCAAATTCGGCCACTTAATTGTATTCTGTACAACTAAAAGTAGCGAAAAGTGCTCCTTTGCGGCACAAAGGTCAATATAATTGCAGAGAATACAACTATAATACTTACCGCGCAATAACTGGTGACTTTAGTTGTACCAAATACAGTTATAACCCATCAGATAAAAGCAAGACGCAAAATATCCCGCTCCCCTATCAGGGTTGCGGGATGTTTGTGTCTATATAAGCTGAACTTAAGTTCACTCTATATAGCAGAACCTTTCTGCATCCGCAGGCCTGTCATCTGCCATTGCGGCTCCGGGTCACGGGAACCGGTCCGTTACTTCCCGCCGTCCTTCACCGGTACGCCGAAATCCGGCGTGCCGTCTTCATTCCAATGCAGGCGCTGGGCCCGGGTATGGCGGTTCGGATCGTAGAGCGGATCTCCGGTAATCTCCTTATAGTTGCGGGCATGGTAGATTAACACATCCTCACCGTTCTCATCGACCGTGAAGCTGTTGTGCCCCGGGCCGTATTGCCCGTTCTCCTCACTCGTCTTGAAGACCGGTTCAGGATGTTTGGTCCAGGAGGCGGCATCCAGCAGATCGCTGTCTTCATCGGCGGTGAGCAGTCCCATGCAGTAATTATAGTCGGTCGCGCTGGCCGAGAAGCTTATGAAGATCTTGCCGTTACGCTTCAGAACAGCTGCGCCTTCATTCACCCGGAAGCCAATAATCTCCCACGGATACTCCGGCGTGGCGATCATGGTCTGCGGACCTGTTAACGTCCAGCCGTTAGCCATGGCCGAGATATACAGGTTAGAATTCCCTTCGATAGCGGGGTTCTTTTGCGCCCATACATAGTATCGAACTCCCATGTGTTCGAATGAAGTGCCATCCAGAGCAAAGGATTCCCAGGCAGTCTTCATCTGGCCTTTCTCCACCCATTCCCCTTCCAACGGGTTCGCCGAAGCATTCTCCAGCACGAACATACGGTGGTCGAACAGCCCTTCCTTTGTTTCCGTGGTCCGGGCAGCCGCGAAATAAATGTACCATTTGTCATCAATATAGTGGATTTCGGGAGCCCAGATATTGGCGCTGAGCGGGCCGTTCTCCTCTTTGCGCCAGGCTACTACTGGCAGCGCCTCTCTAAGTCCTTCTATGGTTGCAGCTCTGCGCACTTCGATCCGGTCATATTCCGGCACGGAAGCCGTGAAATAGTAATAGCCGTCTGTATGCTTGTATATCCAGGGGTCAGCACGCTGCTCTACAATCGGATTACTGTATTCTCTATTTGTGCTCATCATGGTTTCTCCTTTGGTCTTGAGCTTTTTGTCTCAGGGTCAGGACAACAACCGACGCCGGCGGGAGCTGGCACTGCAGCACTCCATCCATACACCGGGCGCCTTCGAAGGGTACCGGAGCTACCGCCTCCGGCAGCTCGAAGGTGTTATGGGCATTCAGATCGCTGTGCGTCAGAATCTTCCCGCTTACAGAACCAGTGACACCGGGGAGCTCAATAGCAAGACTGGCATTATCCGCATGGCTCATATTGCAGAGGGAAATGTGGATGACCCCCGCCTCATCCCGGGAAGCCGATACGCTAAGCTGCGGAATCGAGTCTCCGCCGCAGGTATATTCCGGACTGGTGAAATCGACTGCAAGCAGCTCATTATCCTGATGAACTTTGTACATTTCAAATACATGATAGGTAGGGGTCAGCAGGATTTGCTCACCTTCCGTAAGGATCAGCGCCTGCAATACATTGACCATCTGTGCCAGATTGGCCATATGCACACGGCTGCTGTGATTCTGGAAGATGTTCAGATGTATTCCGGCCACGAGCGCATCTCTGAGCGTGTTCTGCTGATACAGGAATCCGGGATTGGTGCCCGGCTCGGTGAGGAACCAGGTCCCCCATTCATCTATAATCAATCCTACCCGCTTCCCGGGATCATATTGGTCCATAATCGCCGAATGCCGGGTAATAAGCTCATCCATATGGAGTGATTTCTTCATCGTTTCGAACCATTCATCCGTATCGAATCCAAGCGCATAACGCTTCTCTTCCCAGCTTCCCGGAATTGTATACGAATGCAGGCTGAGCCCGTCCATGAAATGTCCGGCTTCGCGCATCAGCACTTCCGTCCAGTTGTAATCATCCACATTGGCGCCTCCGGCAATTCTGTAGAGCTTGTTGTCACCGTAATTGCGCGCATAGGTCTGATAACGGCGGTACAGGTCGGCATAATATTCCGGCCGCATATTGCCCCCGCAGCCCCAATTCTCATTGCCGACTCCGAAATACTTCAGCTGCCAAGGTTGCCCCCGGCCATTCTCCTTGCGCCAGTTAGCCATCGGAGATTCACCGTCAGAGGTCATATACTCGACCCATTCCGACATTTCCTGAACGGTACCGCTGCCCACGTTGCCGCAGATATACGGCTCGCATTCCAGCAGCTCGCACAGGCGGAAGAATTCATGGGTGCCGAAGTGATTGTTCTCAACCACACCGCCCCAGTGAGTGTTAATCATCCGTTTACGGGTTTCAGGCAGGCCGATGCCGTCTTTCCAGTGATATTCGTCGGCGAAGCAGCCGCCCGGCCAGCGGAGAACGGGAATATCCAGTTGTTTCAATGCGGCAACCACATCATTGCGTATACCATCCGTGTTCGGAATCGGCGAATCCTTACCTACCCATAGACCTTCATAGATACATCTGCCGAGATGCTCGGCGAAATGCCCGTACAGATGGCGGCTGATCCTGATTGCCCCTTGACCTGTGCTTACCTTCACATTAGTCATCGTTCTCTTCTCCATCCTTTCCTGCTCCATGTATACATTCTTCTCAGGAGCTCTGCTTACCCCAGCTGCAAATCCCGTTGTCATTCATGCCGGTGAATACCAAAGCCGGCTTCTGCTGTTCCCAGTCCCAGGCAGGCAGCAGCTGCACCTTCTCCACGTGTCCTTCACCCTCTGCAAGGCGGCTCCAGACCAGCGTCAGTGTCTGCTCCCCATCATGGGTCCAGTGTCCCTGTCCGTGCTCACCCGACAGTTCTCCACTCCAGAACAGCTTCAGCGGAACGGACTGCACCTGGCCGTCTACCCCCGGATCATGAACGATCCGTTCCCACTCTCCCGGGATCAGCGCTGCAGGAATATTCTGCTGCGTCTCGCCGGCATAACGTTCAGGTGAAACCACCGGCCAGCCCTCTGCGGTCCAGAGAATTCTGCGGATATGCAGGTACGGCCACAGCTTGTCACTTCCGCCCCGTGCATGATGCACCATGTAATAGCTGCCGTTATCGTTCAGAACCGAGTTATGCCCCGGCGCGATCCAACCCGGATCTTCTCCGAACCGGTAACCGCCCATCACCTTGACTCCGACCTCATGCTGCGGCATATGTGTAATATCGGCTACATCGCAGCCGTGCGCATCCAGATATGGGCCTGTAATAGAATTCGAACGGGCTACGCGGACGTTGTAATCCTCAAACAGCGAATCATACGACAGGAACAGATAATACTGCTTGAATTGATCATTGTAGATAATATAAGGGCCTTCTACTGCCCCGTCCTCCGTAGCCTTGTCACGGACGGCAAGCAGCTTGCCGAAGCCATCCTCCAGCGGTTTGCCCGAATCAGGGTCCAGCTCCGTAATATGAATCCCGCCAAAAAAGGATCCGTAAACTATCCACATCCGCCCATCCGCACACTCAAGTACATTGGCATCAATGGCGTTGACCGGGTCCTCGCCGCGGGTCTTAATGACAACACCTTCGTCTTCCCAGGGCCCTTCGATATGCGCTGCAGTTTGCAGGCCGATCAGCGATTGCCTGCTGCCGAACGAGGAGGCCGAATAGTACATCCGGTATCTGCCGTTCACCTTTACCACATCCGGCGCCCATAGATTCACGGAGTTCGCCCAGTCCAAGGCTACCTGAGGGATACCTGGAAGCGCGTACTGTACCCACTGCCAATGGATCAGGTCCTCTGATTTACGGACCATGACTCCAGGCACCAGTTCCCCGCCGACTCTTACATCAGTAGAGAACACATAGTAACCTTCCCCGGTCTTAATGATCCCCGGATCATGCGCGTTATGTACACTCCACTGTGACTCCTGATCAAGAATAGAGGTGTCGTACATTTTGAACTCTCCCGGGGAGGAGGGGAACTTCAGTCCAGTTCCTGTGCCGCTTAAAGGATCTAACATTTCCATTACCCCTTTACTCCGGAGATGGCTACAGATTCAATAATCTGCTTCTGGAACACGAGGAAGATAATCAGCATCGGCAGCAGGGCAATAATCGAAGCTGCCATAATCAGCGGATAGTCCGTCTGGATTGCATAGGTCGCATTGAAGTTGGCGATAACCAGCTGGAGTGTTTGCTTCTCCGGTGAATTCAGGTAGATGATCGGAGACAGGTAGTCATTCCAGATGCCCATGAACCACAGGATCAGCTGTGCAGCTACCGCCGGTTTGATCAGCGGGAAGGTGATCGAGCTGTACAGGCGGAAATACGAGCTTCCGTCGATTTTGGCCGCTTCAATGATTGCGTTAGGCACACTGCTCAAATATTGCCGCAGGAAGAAGATCATCACGATATTGCCGAACAGACCCGGAACGATCAGCGGCAGCAGGGTGTCAATCCAGCCCAGCTTGGAGAACATGAAGAATTGCGGAATCATAACTGCCGGATACGGAATCATCAGTGAAGACAGCATTAACAGGAAAATCTTGTTTTTACCGGGAAAGCGCAATTTGGAAAAGGAGAACGCCGCGAGACTGGAAGTGAACGTGCCGACAATGGTCACAGTCACTGCAATGATCAAGCTGTTCTTGATCCCGCTGAGCAGCGGGCCAGCATCCCAGATTTCACTGTATTTATCGAAATGGAACGGACTGGGAATCCACACTGGAGGCAGGGCGAACACATCCTGCTTATCCTTGAATGAGGTGGACAGCATCCAGAGCAGCGGGCCGATCATGAACACCGCGCCGATTAATAGTAGAACGAATATGATGGTATTGGTAACTCTTCTTCTGCTCGTCATATTTAGGGTCTCCTCTCTCTCAGATCAATCGACATCGAACGATTGTTTCTCGTTCATTCGGAATTGGATAAGAGTCACGACAAATATGAACACGCCGAGTACTACCGCCATTGCGGAGGCATAACCCATCTGGAAGCTGCCGAAGGCCTTCTGCCAAATGTAGAACACCACGGAAGCCGAAGCATATTCCGGACCGCCTGTCGGGGTCATAATGTTCATCTCGGTAAAAATTTGCGATCCTCCGATAATATTGGTAACGATAATGAAGAAGGTTACCGGACGCACCATCGGCCAGGTAATATGCCGGAACGACTGGAAGCCGTTCGCTCCGTCCAGCTCAGCCGCTTCATAATAGGATCTGGAGACACTCTGCAGCGCTGCCAAATAGAGCAGCATTGTATAGCCGAGTCCCTTCCACACCGCCATTATGATAAGCGCAGGCTTGACGGTGAATTTATTGGCCATCCAGTTCGGGCCGCTAATGCCGAACAGGTCCAGGAACTGGTTCACGAGTCCATAGTCACCGTTGTAAGCCCAGTTCCACATAATGGACACTGCCGCCAGTGAAGAGATGACCGGAACATAATAGATTACCCGAAATGCTGTAGTGCCGGGCACGCCCCGGTTAAGGCCCAGCGCCAGCAGCAATGCGAGCGTAATCCCGATTGGAATGCCAAGCATCATGAAGAGTGTATTGAATACGGCCTTATGGAACAGCTCATCTGTCAAAAGATCGGTGAAATTACTCAGGCCGATTACGTTCATCTGTCCAAGTCCATCCCAATCCGTAAATGAGCCATAGATCGAATAAATCATCGGATACAGCGTAAAGATGAGTAGTCCCAGCAGCGGAGGAAGAATAAACAGAAATCCGTAGATTTTCTCCTTCCGGTAGAGGCCTGACTTAGCGCTCATTACAATCACCTCAAATTCAGATAGTTCAGAACAAAGTGATGCTGGTCCGCTGTTACAGGAGACCCCGCATCACTTTTATTCTGGTTTAGAACTATGGTGTACAGCTTATTTCTTGGATTTAGCTTCCTGCTCCACTGCTTTATCAAGCAGCTTCTGCATCTTAGGCTGCTCTGATTTCACATACTCTTCCGGTGTAACCTTGCCGTCAAGAACCGGCTGGATATCGGTGTAGAACAGGTTATACCACTCAGCATTGTAAGTATAATGACCTGGGAGCACTCTTCCGTACTCGTTAACCACCTGCAGGAACTCTTCTTTGTTGGCTGGTTTTGTTGTTGTATCTGCAGCCCACTCGGTAGCCATATCAATCAGGTTCGGAATTTGTACTTTAGCCTTAACAAGCGCTTCCATACCTTCCTTGGATGCCGTCAGATAGTTGATCAGCTCTACAGCTTCATCCGGATGTTTGGTCTTGGCGGAAGCACCGATACCAAGTGATCCGGTCCATGTAGCGGATTTGCCTGTGGAGCCTGCAGGATAAGGAATCAGATCATAATCGAAAGGCAGTGTTTCATAGGTACTCATATCCCAAGGGCCTACAGGGAAGAAGGCCATTTCGCCTTTCATCCAGCGCTGGTAGGTATCCAGTGTCTGTGCTTGTTCTGTGGACGGCGTAATACCGTATTTAAGCTGCATGTCGGTGAAGAACTGCAGAGCTTCGATAAATTTCGGATCATCAATCGTTACTTTTGTTTTGGTAGCATCGATCCAGTCAGCCCCGTTGCTCCATACGAAGGATGGCAATGCCCATTGCACGTTGAAGCCTGCGCCGAATTGATCCAGCTTGCCGTCGCCGTCTTTATCGGTCGTCAGCTGCTGGGCCACTTTGATGAATTCATCCCAAGTGTAGGGTTTGTCTTTGTCCGGCAGAGGTATGCCTGCTGCTTCGAACATCGTTTTGTTGTAGCCGAGTGCGAATGGGCCAACATCTTTAGGCATTCCGTACAGATTGCCTTGTCCGGCCATAGTGCCGTCGTAGCGGTACAAATCCACACCATATTTCCAAATGTTGTTCAAATCGATATTAGGGTTATTCTCTACATAGCTGGTAAGGTCCAGCAGCACGCCGCTGTTCACATAAGCCTTCAGGTCCCCGGATTCAAAATAGAATACGTCCGGCACGCTGTTGCCTGTAATAGATGCTTTCAGCTTGGTAGCATATTGATCTGCCGCAGTAACGACAATTTTAACCTTGACGTTCGGATGGTCTGCTTCGAATTTCTTCACGACACCTTCATAGGCTTTTTGCTCATCGGTTCCTCCACGGAACATGAAGGTAAGGTTTTTGGTTTCTTTCGAATCATTCTTGCCGGCATTTGCAGTGGCTTCGCCTCCGCTATTGCTACCGGATGATGCATTGTTGTTCCCGCCGCAGCCTGTAAGTATAACTGATACCATCAGAACTAACGACAGCAGTGTAAACCAGCCCTTTTTCTTTAACACTGTAACCCCTCCTAGGATTTGCTGAACAATTATAATGCTATATAGAAGAACTAAAGTAACCGTATACAGGTTTGTTAGTTCAAGCTACCTCATCTTACGACTTACGTTTCATATATTATTAAAATAATTAAAAAACATTTGAATGTATTCGCTTACAGATATAAAATAACATATATAAAGATCACTGTAAACACATAAATATAAAACTATTCATATATATTTGAATCAAAAGTCTTTGAAGATATAGTTACTGAATATAACAGGCTTTTTTCGCAATTTATCGGCTTTATTCATTTATAAAAATATAAAATAAAAATCCTTTTCGTTTCATATTTAGCTTAAATTTAATTATAATGTACAAATAAAGGAAGAATGCTTTCCTTTTAGGCTCAATTAGTTTATAATTTTATAAAATAGTTTTTTTCTAATGACCTCACTGGAAGAAGGTACCCTAAATATGATTTATATCAAAGATCTGATGAGCGGGATTGATATTTTCAAGGCGCTCAGCTCCGAAATCCGCATCCAGATTCTCGAACTGCTGGCCACGAATCAGGCGCTGAACCTCAATGAAATTGCCAAGAAGCTTAATCTCAGCAATGGTGCAATTACGATGCATATCAAGAAGCTGGAGGAAAGCGGCCTAATCGAGATTAATACCTCAGTAGGCAAGCATGGGATCCAGAAGGTCTGCTATCTGAATAAAGATAAGCTGATGGTAGATCTGCGCAGCAAGGATGTTGACAATCTGTACGAGGTCGAAATTCAGGTAGGCCACTACAGCAATTATCAGGCTGTCCCTACCTGCGGACTGGCAACCAAAGACAGCATTATCGGCGACTTCGACGAGCCGCGTTACTTCGCCGATCCGCAGCGGATTGATTCCGAGATTATCTGGATGGCCGAAGGATTCCTGGAATACCGGATCCCTAATTATCTCAAAGCGAACCAGACCTTCCGGGAGATCCAGTTCTCCATGGAAATCGGCTCTGAAGCACCAGGCTTCAACGATAATTATCCTTCCGACCTGTATTTCTATGTAAACGGGATTGAGATCGGTTTCTGGACCAGTCCCGGAGACTTCGGTGATGCCCGCGGCACCTTCAATCCTGACTGGTGGCCTCCTCACCTCAATCAGTACGGAATGCTGAAGCTGATCCGGATCAATAATGAGGGAAGCTTCATTGACGGCTGCCGCATCTCGGATATTACCCTCGATGATATCAAGCTGGATTACAAAAGCGAGCTGACCTTCCGCATTGCCGTCACCGACAAGCCGGTGAACAAACGTGGCTTAACCATTTACGGCAAGCATTTCGGCAATTATAGCCAGGATTTGCTGGCTCGTGTGCTCTACAATGTTCATGAGGTTGAAGCTCCTTCCAGCCGTGTAACCACGGCGGGGGCCGTGGACTGACAGGTTCTGCAAGGCAGAAAGACCATTCTCCGCTCAAGAGGATGGTCTTTTTTATGATGTTTTAGCGTCCCCCGCATTCTCCGAATCCTCCGGCCCGCCGCTGCGCTAAACTCCCCGTATAATTGTCCCCTCCGTAACCCACACTAACGAATGTCTTTCAAACTACCGTGAGGGAGTGTTTCGAATGCGTGAAGGGTTGATACCCGCCGTTCTTGGAACCGTAGTAACTGCTTCCAGCGCAGCTTTTTTAGGCAGCAGATATAAAATGGCTGCAACAGGCATTCTTGGATTTGGTCTGGCGCATATTGTACTCGGCACCATCGATTTGTTCGAACACAGGTAAAAACATTGAAAGATGGCCGGTCCGTGCGGATGCACGGGCCGGTTCCTTTTATCAGAATCCAAATAGAAGAAACAACAAAAAGGCCCCCACCCTCCTACGGGTAAGGACCGCTGTATACATAAGGTTTATTTCACAGCTACATAAAACAGCCGCTGGGCGGAATCGTCAGCTTCGATCCACTCGAAGTCCGCATAGATCTTAACATCGCTGAAACCGGCCTTCAGCAGTTCCTGTTTCATCCAGTCCGGATCATAGGCGCGCTGGGTATGCGTCTCTTCAAAACGCCGGTACACATCCTGGCGGCCCTCTTCACGGGCGAAGATGGACAGGTGATGCTCAATCTCCCGGCGCGGTACGTCCAGCTCACAGGTCCAGATGTACGATACGTTCGGCTCATCCTGCACGAAGGGCTGTTCTTCCTCGTAGCGCGTCAGCGTATTCGGATGATGTACATCGAACAGGAAGGTTCCGCCCGGCTTAAGTCCGGCATAGGTACAGACAAATACGTCCCTTACATCCTGTTCTTCCAGTACGTAATTGAGGCAATCGCAGAAGGAAATAACCGAATCTACAGGCTCCGGCATCTCCCATTCCTTCATATTCTGTCTAACCCAGCGTACACTGCCTTCCCGTAAAAAACGCCGTCCCTGCGGCTGCTGCTCCAGCTTACGCTGTGCCACCGCCAGCATGTCCGAAGAGAGATCAATCCCCGTCATATGATAACCTGCCGCGGCCAGCGGAATGGTCAGGCTGCCGGTACCGCAGCCGAGTTCGGCTACCGTAGACGGCTTGCCGTATTTGCTCCATGCCGTCTCCGCAAAGGTCAGCCAATCCGGATATGGCATATCCGCCATCAGCTCATCGTATACATAAGCAAATTTCCCATAGGAGGACACTGGCGTACACCGCTTTCTATAAACTATTGGTTGTCAGAAAACTATTGGTTGTCAGATTCAGGCTCCGAATCTGCCTCTTCCTTGCCGGCCAGATAGGTCCAGTTCTCTTTCTGGGTAACCAGGCCTTCCTTCATCAGCTTGCCCAGCGCACGCTTGAAGGCTGACTTGCTGATGCCGAAGCGCTGCTTGATAATATCCGGAGGCGTTGCATCCGAATACGGCATGCCGCCGCCCGGACGGGTAGCCAGGAAGTCCAGCAGTGCCGCTGAATCCACATCACGGCCTACTTCCTTGCGGTGGCCCATACTGAGGTTGACGCGGCCATCCTCACGGATATGGGCAACCCGTGCTTCAATCATTTCTCCCAGACGCAGCAGCCGGCTGCGCTCAGAGGAATGAACCATCCCGATGATGCCGAAGCCGAGGACACCTGCATCTACAAGGACAAAGGTACCCATCTGAAGCGGCTTATACACCCGCGCCGTTACAGTCTGTCCCTGCCATGATTCAGGTGCGGGCAGCGCCAGCGGCGCAAGCTCCTGCTCTCCGGCCAGCTTGGCACGAAGACGCCCCTGCTTGTCATGCTCCATAATGGCGAACACTTTATCGCCGATCTGCGGACGCAGCTCCACCAGCTCCGGAAGCTCGCCAATGGGCAGGAGCAGCTGGCGTCCAAGCCCCATCTCCAGGAAGCAGCCCAGACGCGGATGAATATCGGCCACTTCAAGCAGCGCCATTTCGCCCAGCGTCAGGTAAGGCTTCTTCATTGTAGCTGCAGGACGGTCCTCGGTATCGAAGAAGATGAACACTTCAACCTTGTCACCGATCTTCGGCTTGCTGCCGACCAGCTCGGTGTAGTGAAGCATGATATCCTGGTCACCGGCGCTCAGGAAGTATCCGTAAGGGGATACCTCCCGCATCACTTCAAGCATAACCGTAGTTCCAGCTATCAGACTCATACCGTTTCCACAACCTTGGCATCCGACCACAGACGCTCGATGTTGTAATATTCGCGTTCATCGCGGTGGAAGACATGGACGATAACATCCCCAAGATCCATCAGTACCCAGCGGGCTGCGTCCATCCCTTCGATGCCTTTGATCATTCCTCCGGCTTCATGAACTACCTTGCGAACCTCAGTAGCAATCGCTTGCACCTGGGTATCCGAATTACCGTGGCAGATAATGAAATAATCACTGATCGGCGACACGCTGCGCAGATCCAGTGCCACCACGTTCATTGCTTTTTTGTCCTGAACGGCATTCAGCGCCAGCTCCAGAAGTTTGTTTGATTGTACACTCATATTTTATCCTCCAGTATTCTTACTAAATCGTTGCGCGCCAGCACCGTAAGCGGGAACACGATCCGGCGCTTCTCCAGCAGCAGGCTGATCGTGGAATCCAGTCCTGCGATCAGCCCTTCCTCCAGGCTGACCTTGGCCAGCCTGCGTATCTCATCCACACCGGAGAAGTCCCGCCCAGGCTCAATATAATCAGCCAGGCAGACGATTTTGTCCAGCAGGCTCATGTTCTCCCGACCTGAAGTATGGTAGCGGATGGCATTCAGTACCTCAGTATCCGTAATTCCATAATCATGCTCAGCGGCAAAAGCGCCCACCTCGGCATGCCATAGCTGCTTGTCGTATTTCAAAAGCTCGGTGGATAACCCGTTCTGTTCAATGATCTCCCGCATCCGCTCTACAGGCCAATACTTGGCGACATCATGCAGAATTGCCGCTGTCTCGGCACGTTCAGGATCAGCGCCATAACGCTGCGCCAGCTTCACAGAGGATTCCATCACGCCGAGTGTATGCTTCCAGCGTTTGTCCGGCATCTGGTCAGAAACCGCTTCAATCAGCGCTTCGCGGCTGTACCCCATACAATCCACTCCTTTGAACATATTCAAAGACTGCGTCCGGCACCATATAGCGGATGGATTTCCCTTCGGCAGCCCGGGCTCTGAGCATTGTAGAGGAGAGGTCCACCAGCGGCATATCCGCCAGCACTACCCGCTCCGCAATGAAACCGGGCAGCAGACCAAGATCAAGCGGAGTCCCCGGCCGGCCGACACCGATGAAGGTCAGTCTCTGTACCAGTTCCTCTATCCCCTGCCACTTGGGCAAATACTGAACCATATCCGCTCCGACAATGAAAAAGAATTCATGCTGCGGATATTCCTCCTGCAGGCTGATCACCGTTTCCAGGGTATAGGACACTCCGCCTCTGACCACTTCCCAGTCGAGGATGCCAAATGAGGGATGGTCCTTAACCGCTTCCTGGACCATAGACAGCCTGTCCTCGCCCGTTGCTCCGGCCTCATGCTTATGGGGCGGAATATGCGAAGGCATAAACCAGACCTCATGCAGACCGTAGCTCTCCCGCGCGGTTTCCGCGGCCATCATATGGCCGATATGCAGAGGATCGAAGGTTCCTCCCATTATTCCTACTTTCAAGAGGTCAACCTCCTCCTATTATCCGATGAACTTCATCCGGCTGCAACCCTCGCACAAGTGTGCGGGCTGCGCCGCCAAACCTTTAGCGGGGCAGCTCAATCGTTTTGTTATCACGTGATTCCTTGTACAGAACGATCGTTTTGCCGATCACCTGAACAAGCTCCGAACCGGACTGCTCGGCAAGCGCGGCACCAATTTCCTTAGGATCTTCGGCATTGTTATTCAGCACACTGATCTTCATCAGCTCGCGTTTCTCAATAGCTTCTTCAATGTGACGGATCAGATGATCATTGACGCCGCCTTTGCCGACCTGGAATACAGCATCCAGATGATGGGCCAAAGAGCGGAGATAGCGTTTTTGTTTACCAGTTAACATAAATGAACAAACTCCTTAATTAACATATATTATTACCTTACTTGGACGAAATCATTTCCCCGGCACTCCCGCCGAGGCAATCCACAATAGTCTGCCGCATGATATCTACGGGTGCTGGGAGTCCTGTCCAGTACTCCAGCGCATAGGCACCCTGGTAGACGAACATTCCCAGCCCTCCGTGAATGATGCAGCCCCGCTGCTGGCTCTCCGTAAGCAGCCGGGTTTGCAGCGGATTGTATATCAGATCGCTTACAATCATTCCTTCATGAAGCCAAGCCGGATCTATCGGCATCTCCTCCATGTGGGGGAACATGCCTACTGAGGTCGTATTGATCACAATATCCATGTTGCCGATGACGGAAGGAATGGCTTCAATACCCGTTCCGGCTACGCTCCCTCTATTCCGGAAGCCGTCTGCCAGCTGATGGGCACGCTCCTCGTTACGGTTGGCGATTAAGATAGAAGCGGGATGCTCCTGCAGCAGGGCTGAGACAATGCCCCTGGCCGCCCCGCCGGCTCCAATCACCAGAATACGGGTGCCTGCGAGTTCGGGCGCAACCTCCGCCTTGAGCGAACGGACATATCCGATTCCATCCGTATTGAAGCCGGTCAGCACACCTTTGTCATTAACAATCGTGTTGACCGCACCGACATCCACCGCGCTGGCATCCAGCTTATCCAGATAGTCCATCACCGCAACCTTGTGCGGAATGGTTACATTCACCCCGCGGAAGCCGAGGGTCCTGACCGCCTGCACGGCATCCCCCAGCTTGTCCGGAGTGATATGCAGCGGCACATAAGCGCCGGAGAGTCCAAGCGCCTTCAGCGCCGCACCGTGCATCAGCGGAGATTTGGACTGGGCGATCGGGTCGCCCATTACGCCCAGCAGAAGCTCCGGGTGTCCATCCTTACCATTCAGGCCTGTCTCAGCCATAGTATCGCCCTCCTGCAAGTTCTGTCAGCATCTGCTTCATTGATTTCGCTTCGCAAAGCTCACTCCGGAAGCATCGGCTTATGTTAGATCAGCGAAGGACGGGTAAGCACCTTAACGCCACGCGGCACATGTATAGCTACAACTGCACCTGCCGTACCATTCACCTTGATCCAGCCCAGGCCGGAGATGAACAGGTCAGTCTCGCTATTCCTGGCGATGCGGAACTCATGACGCTGCCACTGCGGCAGCTTATCCATATCCGCCGTTCCCGGAGGCGACAAAAGCTCGCCGCGGTGGTCCTGATACAGCGAATCGGCGCGCTCCAGCTTCGTGCGGTGAATCTTCAGCGTACTGCTGATATAGCAGGTGAAGGATTGGCGTTCGCCCTGAACGAAGTCGAAACGTCCCAGTCCGCCGAAGAACAGTGATTGGCCCTCATTCAGCTGGTATACTGCAGGCTTGAGCGGATTCTCCGGCATTACAGCACCCAGATCCTTACGTTCAACCAGTTCACTGTACCGCCAAGGATAGACAATCCCCGGAGTATCAATAATGTAATGGCCGTCATCCAGCGGAATCTTTACCATATCCAGCGTCGTGCCCGGATAACGAGAGGTAGTCAGCTCCTCTTCCAGGTCGCTGTAATCGGAGATCAGCCGGTTGATCAGCGTAGATTTGCCTACATTGGTCGCTCCGACGACATAGACATCACGCTGTCCTCGCAGCTCGGTTACGGCCTCCAGCAGGCGGTCGAAGCCCTGATTGCGCTTCGCGCTGACGAGCACAATCTCCGCCGTGCGCAGCCCCTCTTCTTTGCAGCGCTGCTGCATCCAGTTGCGCAATCTGTTCCAATTGGTCACCTTAGGGAGCAAGTCGCTTTTGTTGACCGCCAGAATAACCGGGTTATTGCCGACAAACCGCTGCAGCCCGGAGATCAGACTGCCTTCGAAATCGAAAATATCCACAATGTGGATGACCAGTGCGTTCTTCTCGCCTACTCCGCTGAGCAGCTTCAGGAATTCGTCCTGGTTCACCGATACGGAAGAAGCTTCGTTGTAATTCTTAATCCGGAAACAGCGCTGGCAAATTACGGGTTCCCGTTCAAAGGCAGTCTCCGGAATATATCCGGGAAGCTCCTTGTTTACAGTCTGGAGCTTGATACCGCAGCCGCTGCATTTCTCAGGCCGTTTCTTGTCGTCGTTCAATGCATTCATTAAGATTTATCCTCCTCTTGCCACAATCCTTGCTTGCGCAGACGTGTTAGAGCAATCTGCTCCACCCTGCGGTTGATTCTTGTACCCACGCCTTCATCCTTGACGGAGATCGGCAGCACGAGCACCGTGTACAGGCCGAGCCGGTTGCCGCCGTATACATCTGTAAGCATCTGGTCGCCGACCACTACCGTCTGCTCCGGCTTCAGATCCATCAGCTTCATCGCCTTCAGAAAAGGGGCATTGCTCGGCTTACGGGCCTGATGTACAAATTCAATATTTAGCGGTGTTGCAAAGCGCGACACCCGGTCCATATTGTTATTTGAAACAATGATCAGCTTGAAGCCAAGCTCCTTCACCTTCGTGAACCAGAGCAGCAGCTCAGGCGTAGCCAGAGGCGCCTTGGCGCCGACCAGCGTATTATCCAGATCCGTAATAATCCCGCGGTATCCTTGACGGTACAGCTCTTCCAGATCAATATCAAATACCGTATTTACACGGAGTTTGGGAACTAACCTTTCAAACAATACTTTCACCTCATTTTCATACGTAAAACTTGTATCCAGCGCTATATCCAACTGTCAAAATCCACCTGTTAGCGGTACTTTATGATACTGGAGCATTACTTGCCGGATTTCATGCTTTTTCGCAGCCGCAAAGCTTCAGTATACACGCTGTGCCAGTCTTTGTCTTCAATAACCTCAGGGCTGTAATTCGCCCGCTCGAACATGCCCAGGAGTGTGGACAGATTTGCCGCTGCCGCAGGCCGTTCTAGGCTCCAGCGTTCCACAGATTCGCGCAAGGTTTCATGCTCTTTCTTCAGCATACCCTTACTTCGGACATACCTTACCCAGCGCTGCGTTTCTGCTACAACTTTTTGTACCGGAGTCAGCTGATGGCCGATGCGCAGACGCGTGATCAGGAACCGCAGACTCATGCGCCGCTGCCAGAGCAGGAATCCGGTCCAGAGCAGAAGAATAACCGCCGCTCCTGTTACTACCCAGACACCCGGATGGAACCCTTCACTTCCGGGGGCCGTATTTGCCGCCTCCTGTTCAGGCTCCGCTTGCTCTTCTTCCTGCACTTCTGGTTCTGATACGTTGTCTTCCTCCGTCTGGGTCAGCACCGGTACATTGAAGCCGGGCGTGGCCTCCACCGGAACCCAACCGTAGTCACCGAAATAAATCTCTGCCCAGGAGTGGGCATCTGCGTTTGTAATCGTATAGTTATTATTCACTAGACCGCCTTGCTGAAGCGCCAGATTATCCGGGATTTCTGCCTGTTCGCCGGGCGCATAGCCCTTGACCCAGCGGGCCGGGATATCCAGGGAACGCGTCATTGTGACGAGTGCAGTGGAGTAATAATCGCAGTAGCCTTCCATAATCTCAAACAGGAAGCTCTCGACCATATCTTTGCTTCTTGCGCGTGAGACATCCGGCTGATTCGTGTAGGGGAAGGTTTGCTGGAGATATTGCTGCAGCAGCATGACCTTCTCGTACGGCGTCTGTGCTCCGGCAGTAATCTCCTCCGCGAGCGTACGGACCCGCTCTGGGAAGTTACCCGGCAGCTGGAGATACGGGTCAAGAACAAGATTTCCGTACAGCTGTTCATAAGTCTGTGTACTCAGCTCCTGAAACGGTACCACTGGTACCTCCGAGGTCACCACATAGGTCTGGGGGTAAGAGCGTGCACTGCCCGCTGCATTCCACAGCAGCTCGCTGTCTCCCCCCCGCCATGACAGCCCGTTGCTCTCCGCCACGCCATCCACAGCATTCACTTTTACAATCGAGTAGCCGCCGAAGAGCACAGGATAGTTGTTGCCGCCCAGCAGCTGAACCGTCTGCGTCAGTGTCCGGGTCTCTGTCTTAGGGGCCGCAACAGGCTCCAGCATTTCTCCTACCTGGACTGTCCTAAAGGTTCCCCGGCTGAATGTATCATCGTCACTCCAGCCTTTTCCGGAATACGTACTCCGGATCTCTCCACGCATATAGGTCCGCAAATCGGAGGTGACGGTCATTACGGGAGAATAATCAAAGTTAAAGCCTCCGCCAAGATTATCATCATTCAGACTGTAGCCGGAGGTGGTTGCGCCATTTGTCCCTTCACCGGTTGAGCTTTCACCGCCGCCTGAAGAGGTGCCTGAAGAAGGTGTATTTCCGCTCCACTCCTGCCAGACCGTATAGGGGTCGGTTAACGTAGGACGTACATCCGGCATATTCACTCCGGCAATAATGACAAGTGAGAAGATAATCGCTATATTAAGGGCGACTTTGAAAGGATATTTGAGCAGATAGGCCCAGCCCCGCGGATAATACAATTGGAAGCTTCTTAGATGCCTGGTGACCAGCCAGCCCATTCCGGCAAACACGGTCCAGGCTACTTCCTGCCATAATACAGATGTTGTAAAAGAGTCCAGCGCGGCGAACGCCGTAATATTCATCCCGATGAACATTAGAATCCGCACCTTGCCATTCACCCACCAGGATGACAGCAGCATCAGCACCCAAGCACCCAGCGCAAACCAGATATACGGATTCATATGTGTGATGATATCCGGCAGCCGTTCTCGAAATGTAGGCAGCCAGGGATTCGGAACATATTCCCCGTAATGCAGAAGAATACGATACACGAGGTACCCTATCGCCACACCTTCAAGCATGAGGCGGTAAATCCATTTAACAGGTATAATAATTTCAATTAAGGCTACTGTTACAAGAGTCAGCAATACAACGGCTGTTGTCTCCTCCAGCCAGAAAGGCACAGTGTAGGAGACCCACTGCAAAGCGATGATCACGAGCCATAGCAGTGTCAATGCGTGATGCCATGAGGATTTGACTGCGTTCTTCCAATGCTTCATCGTACAGGATCACCTCCAAGTACCGCAGGGAGCTCATGAAGTGTGCTGATATTATGACCGGTAACCCCATGCGACTGAAGAATATTCAGCCACTCTCCGGCCCGGTATTTCCCTGAAGGATGAAGAACATGAATGTGGGACGGGGTCATCCCCCTGCTGTCAGCCCAGCGCAAGGTATCCAGTACCACCCTGCCGCTCTGCGGGCTGATCAGGACGAAGTACGCCCCCTTGGGGAACATCCGCTGGGCACTCTCCAGTCTGGTAATCAGCGGACCACGGCCTTCCGCATTGATATCGATCAAATATTGAATCATCTTCTGCCGCTCTGCATTGCCTTCCGCCGGACTGAACACCTTCGTATGTCTATCGAGGCAGCACAGGCCGATGCCGATTCTCTCCCGGATGCCAAAGCCGAGCAGTGAAGCCGTGATGGATACCGCCAGCTCAAACTGAGCGGAGTTGTAGTAACCGCTTGAGCTGCCGTCCAGCACCAGAATCGTCCTGGGCACAGATTCATGCTCGAATTCCTTGGACTTCCAATCCCCGGTCTTCGCCGTTGCATTCCAGTGAATCCGTGTCAGCCGGTCTCCGTAGACATAATCACGGACTCCGTTGATCTGCGTCGTCTCGCGCCGCGACTGAAGCAGTGAGACCTGCGGCCCTGACAGGCGTGCTTTGCGTTCATACAGCTGCCATCGCGGCACCATGACCACCCGGGGCATCACCCTGAATTGTCCTTCCGCCTTAAATGTGCCTTTGTGCTCCATCAGGCCGAAGATGTCTTCGCTGAGAATATCCGTGTTCTCAAAAGCATAGCAGCCCCGCTCCAGCTGCGGCGTCTGGAACAACAGCTCCCCCCGACCTCCCATGTTAGGAATGAGGCTCTCCTCAAACACCCATGACTCTCCATTATGACGCTTCAGGATTTCCCGCACCACCACGTAGGGTAAGGGCAGAAATCCCGGAATCGTGACTTCCAGCTTCACCCGCAGATAACCTCCGGCATAGAGCAGATCAGGCTTATCCTGTTCGGAGTAGAAGCTGCGGGTACCTTTGGCCCTCCGGACGCCGCCCAGTCCCCCAATGATTAGATACAGGATCAGGACCGATACCATAATGAACAGCATGAACGAGGTTTTGCCGCCCTGAAACAGCACGTAGAGCAGAGTGATGACCCAAATCGCAAGCACGCCCATGAATTTCCTTGGCTGAATAACGGCGGCCGCTCCCGCTAAGATGCTCCTCATCTTATTGCCTCATCGTTACAGGCACATGAATGCTCTGCAGCAGCTTCTGCAGCAGGGAATCCACGCTTACATTATCAAGGCGTGATTCCGGTCGCAGCAGAATGCGGTGTCCCAGGGCAAACGGAGTAAGGGTCTTCACATCATCAGGCAGAACATAATCGCGGCCCTGCAGGAAAGCATAAGCTTTGCATGCCATCATGAACGAAAGCGATGCCCGGGGGCTGGCCCCCAGAAGGATAAGCGGGTGTACCCGCGTCTGCCGGACTACATCGAGCAAATAGTTCAGGACCGGATCGCTGATATAAATATCGCGGATCTCCTCCTGGATGGCGGCAATGGTATCCATCCCGGTGACCGGAGTCAGCTTGTCTACCGGTTGGCCCTGCTGGTGAGTAATCAGCAGATTCTTCTCGGTCGCGGCATCGGGATAACCCAGGCTGATCCGCAGCATGAAGCGGTCCAGCTGGGCCTCAGGAAGGGTATAGGTGCCTTCAAAGTCTATCGGATTCTGCGTTGCGCAGAGCATGAACGGATGCGGCAGAGGATAGGTCTCCCCGTCGACCGTCACATTGCGCTCCTCCATGACCTCAAGCAGTGCGGACTGGGTCTTGGTGGTCGCCCGGTTAATCTCATCGGCAAGCAGAATATTGGTCATGACCGGCCCCGGGCGGAAGTGAAACATTTCATCGCGCGGATGATAGACAGATACACCCGTAATATCACTCGGAAGAATATCGGGATTGCACTGAATCCGGCGGTATTCACCAGACATGGAACGGGATAGCGCCCGGATCAGCTGCGTTTTGCCAGTCCCCGGAACATCCTCAATCAGGACATGTCCGCCAGCAAGGAGTGCCGTGAGCAGCAGTTCAATTTCGAAGCTTTTACCGAGTATACAGGATTCTAGATTAGTGCGGACAGCGTTCATAATTTGCGTAGATTCTTGACGTACAGGCATATATGGTAAACCTCCTATGTCAGAATAAGCAGTAATATATACATTTTACATGATTCGAGTAGTGAAAGTACATGTTAGGGGCCGTGAAATTATAGAGCGGCTTACGAGATTTGTCCAAAAGAAACACTTACCGGCCGCAGCAAAACACAGCATCTTCCGTCATAGCCCGGAGGAGCGCCTTCAGGGAAGCCACTGGAAAAAGTGAGCATCACAGATACCTTTCATTAAGTTGTGGTTGTCCGCTATTACCGAGTTCGAAGAAACGCTGACTCTATAGCGGAATTACCAGCGGGGCTGGGGTGTTTGGGCTTCTGGTATGTTCGGGCTGGGCGTTCAGGAGCTGGTACGTTCGATAGATTCGATAGCGTTGGGGTGTTCGGGAGGCTGATTAGATAATGTTGTACTTTTTGCAGGATTTCTCGCGTCCTGAGGGGGGAAATCCGGTATTGTTGTAATTTGTGCAAGATTTCTTGAGTTCTCCTCATAATGCTCTGCTAACCGGCAGGCCGAGATTACTAATACCTCACATTTCCTCACTTAGCCTACCCCAAGCACCTTTCAAAGGCTTCTACTTTCCGGAAATTCACAGCCACTCCCTCCCTCCCCTTATTTCCGCCCACCGCAATCGCCTATAGCAAATTAATAGCTACCTTTAAAATCAATGGCATTGCTTTGGGTTACAGTGTAATCCCAAAGTCAAAAGACCGCCAAAGGCGGCCCTCCTAATTTAGCTTTATTTCACTTAGTTTTTCTTTTCCCACTTAATCCTTCTACATACGTTACTCCACTTATTTATTCTATAGCCTTCTCTTCACCCTAGCCCTTCGGCCGGACAACAAGCGCTGCCAGGAATGAGAAAACAATCGCGGAGGAAATCCCTGCACTTGTAACATCGAAGATCCCTGTCACCACCCCGACCCAGCCATCCCTCTCCAGCTCCGTCAATGCGCCGTGCACCAGGGAATTACCGAAGCTGGTAATCGGAACGCTTGCTCCGGCTCCGGCGAATTTCACCAGCGGGTCATAGATCCCGAAGGCATCGGCAATCGCACCAAGTACGACCAGCGTACTCATAGTGTGGGCGGGAGTCATCGCTAGCACATCGAACATCAGCTGCCCAAGGACACAAATGGCTCCTCCGATCAGAAAAGCCCATAAATAAATCATACTTCTTCACCTCCGCTCTCCAGGGCTACCGCATGGGCTACGCACGGAATACTCTCCCCTTGCTGATAAGACAGCGGTGAGAGCAGCGCTCCGGTTGCCACAATAAGCACCCGTTTCAGTTCACCTTTTTTCAGACGGCTCAGAATATGTCCATAGGTCACTACCGCCGAACAGCCGCAGCCGCTTCCCCCCGCAATAACATATTTCTGCTTGTCCAGGTCATAGATCATAAGCCCGCAATCATTGAAGACTGTCTGCTCCATGGGAATCCCCTCTTTGGCCAAAAGCTCCTTGGCAATCGGCAGACCTACAGATGCCAGGTCTCCCGTTACAATCAGATCATAATGCCCCGGTGACAGCCCGGTGTCCCGGAAATGCGCGGTAATCGTATCAGCGGCAGCTGGTGCCATTGCGGTTCCCATATTGAACGGATCCTTCAGTCCAAGATCCATAATACGCCCAAGAGTTGCTGATACGACATAAGGACCTTTAACGGTACCGTCATTCACGCCGACCACTGCACAGCCTGAGCCCGTAACTGTGTATTGGGCCGTTGGCGGCTTCTGGGAGCCATATTCTGTAGGATAGCGGAATTGTTTCTCCACCGTACAGTTATGGCTTGATGTGCCTGCCAGTGCGTACTTGCCGCCGCCGGAGTCGACGATCATGGAGGCGATAGCCAGACTCTCCATGGAAGTCGAGCAGGCGCCGAAGACGCCAAGATAAGGCACGCCGAGCTTCCGCGCGGCGAAGGAGCTGCTGATGATCTGGTTCATCAGATCACCGCCGACAAAAAACTCCAGCTTCTCCTGCTCCAGATTCGCGTTCATGAGCGCGAGCTTGGAAGCTTTTTCAAACAATGCACGCTCTGCCTTCTCCCATGTCTTCTCGCCCATTTCCAGCGAATCGTAGATAAAATCAAAGCTTGAAGCAAGCGGGCCCTCTCCCTCTTCCGGGCCTACCACTGCGGAGGAGCCGAGAATGACCGGACGGTTCGTGAATTCCCAAGTTTGACTGCCGAGCTGCTTCATCGTTTAATGCGCACCTCCCCAGCCCATAACGGCATAAACGACACCTACGATAAAAGCGGCAACCACGCCGAATACAATAACAGATCCGGCCAGCTTGAACATATTACCGCCAACCCCGAGCACTAGGCCCTCTGCCCGGTGTTCCAGTGCCGCCGAGCACATGCTGTTGGCGAACCCTGTGACAGGCACGGCCGAACCTGCCCCGCACCACTGGGCAAGCTTGTCATATACACCGAAGCTGGTCAGAATGACGGAGAGCAGGATCAGAATAGCCACTGTCGGGCTTGCTGCTTCCCGCGAAGTCATATCGAATATAGCCATGAACGCTTCCTGAATGCCTTGTCCCAGCACACAGATCAGGCCGCCTGAAATAAAGGCGCGCACACAATTCTTAAACACAGGACGGGATGGCACATATGGCTTGCTTAGCTCCTTATAATCCTGCGGGGTCAGCGTATCAAGCCGCAGCTTGACGCCTGATTTCTTTGTCTTTGCCGGCAATGCAGACACCTCCAGTTAGGATACGAAAGGGAGCGGGCAGCGGGATACGCGTTTCCCGTCCCTCCGGTTTGTGCTTCAATAAAGGTTTTTCCTTATTGTTCACTATAGGCGGCCCCGTTATGTCCCCTTAAGCTCAGGAAAAATAAAACAGCACAACAATCAGCAGCAAAAACAGCACCAGTATCAGCACGGTTTCATTGTCCCGCCGGTACCGGCGGGGGTACCGCTTGTGGAGACCTCGGGCCTGCACCTTCCTGGACACTCCCCGATTGCCTGCTGCGGCTACGCTACCTGATAGCCACATTCTCCTCGCATCCTTTCCCGGCTCCTGCCTGCAGAGCCCTTACAACATAGTATTCGTCTACCAGGTCACTGTGTTCATGTGCCTTCCTGCCATGGACAATCGGCGTAACAATGTTCATACTGGGTAAGATGAACAAAGGACAATCACCAAAAGCGAGAAGGAACCGCAATAACACCTGATCCTGACAAGTGGAAACGGACTTGCCGTCCTTTTTAGGACGGTATCGTTTCAGCGAGAAAGATAAGGATAATTTATGTGCGGAGCATAAAACTCTTATCTTTTATCAATAACTTAAGTTCATCCTATAAGTGTATAAAAGGAGCGATATATGTATGAATCCAGAAACACTCGACTTGTTCAAAACATTGACCGAATTCCCTTCAGCCCCCGGCTTCGAGCGTGAATTGCGCGCTTATGTCAAGGAGGCGATGGCGCCTTATACCGATGAATTCGTGCAGGACCGCCTGGGCAGCCTGTTCGGCGTGCTGCGCGGTGAGGCGAACGGCCCCAAGATCATGGTCGCCGGACATTTGGATGAAGTGGGCTTCATGGTTACCGGCATCACGGACAACGGAATGATCCGTTTCACGCCGCTGGGCGGATGGCTTGCTTCGGCAGTGGCTTCGCAGCGGCTGCAGATTATCACACCAAAGGGGACACTGAATGGCGTTGTCGGCAGTACACCGATCCACCTGCTGAGCGCGGAAGAGCGGGGCAAGACGGGCGATATCGGTAAAATGTACATAGATATCGGCGCGGACAGCCGCGAGGAAGCACAGAGCTTCGGCGTTGCCCCGGGGCAGCAGATTGTGCCGGTCTGTCCGTTCACCCCGCTGGCCAATCCGAAGAAGATTATGGCCAAAGCCTGGGACAACCGCTATGGCGTAGGTCTGGCAATTGAATTAATGAAGGAATTGCACGGCAAAAAATTGCCGAATACTGTCTATTCCGGCGCTACCGTCCAGGAAGAAGTCGGACTGCGCGGTGCGCGGACCGCGGCCAATCTGCTTCAGCCGGATATTTTCTTCGGCCTGGATGCCAGTGCTGCTGCCGACATGACCGGTGACCGCCAGGCCTTCGGCCAGCTGGGACAAGGCGCGCTACTGCGCATCTTCGATCCTACGATGATTACCCACCGCGGACTGATTGAATACGTTCAGGATACGGCGGATACGCACCGGATCAAATACCAGTATTTCGTCTCCCAGGGGGGAACGGACGCCGGTCAGGTGCATGTCAGCGGGATCGGCATTCCTTCGGCGGTGATCGGGATCTGTTCACGTTATATCCATACGGCTACTTCCATTATTCATAGCGACGATTATGCAGCGGCCAAGGAGCTGCTGGTCAAGCTGGTTGAAGGCCTGGACCGCACTACACTGCAGACGATTCTGGAGAACAGCTAAGCAGAGCTTTAATTCGGCGGGTATGGTTATGCCAATCTTATTACGGTGCCTCTCTTACAAAGGGGGCGCCGTATTTGTTATGCCGTGATTGTATGAGCGGCGGAAGCGCAAAAAGCCGCAGGGATAGGTTGCCCCTGCGGCTGTAGTTCTATAGATTTATTTCAGCTTCGCATATTGCTCCATTGCGGACTGATGAACCGGATGATCAGCAGCAATGCCGGTATACTTCGCCAGCGCAGCTTCTGCGCCAAGCTCGGCAATCGCTGTCTGCAGCTCCACTGCTTCCGGGTCATCACTGACCTTGAACAGCATCGCGCCGGCCATAGAGCGGGTCAGGGCAGCATAGCTGAGGCCACGGTCATACGCCTGCAGCGCAGGTGAGACCAGACGGTCATTCGGCGACAGCTTGCGCAGCGGCGAACGGCCTACACGGGACACTTCATCGGTCAGCGCAGGGTTGCGGAAGCGCTCAAGGATTTTGTCGATATACTTGCTGTGTTCTGCCTGATCGAAGCCGTGCTTCTGGATCAGCACCGCGCCGGTTTCTTCCAGCACTTCACGGACCTGTGCAGTCAGAGCTTCATCCGCCATAGCCTGCTGGATGGTTTCGTACCCGCGCAGGAAGCCAAGATACGCTGCGGAGCAGTGTCCGGTATTCACGGTGAACAATTTACGCTCGATATAAGGCTCAAGGTTATCCACGTAGTGCACACCTTCAATAGGTGTATAACCCGGGATCATCTGGGAGGAATCTACGACCCACTCATAGAATGGCTCTACGACCACCTTCAGAATATCCTCATGCTGCTGCAGCGGAACAATCCGGTCCACAGCTGCGTTCGGGAAGGCAACAGAAGCATCCGCTTTGGCGCGGGCTGCTTCATCCAGCTTGGCATACACCAGCTCTTTGAGCTGGGCACTGCCGCCAATCGCGTTCTCGCAGGCAATCACATGCAGCGGTGCGGAAGAGACTGCTACCCGTCTGCTGATGCCATCAGCCAGAACACCCGCAATATGCTTCAGAATCGACACGCCGACAGCGGTGGTAACCAGATCGGCTGCAGCAATGGCTGCGGCAACTTCTTCACCATGAGTTACGCTGCTGAGTGCAGTTACATTGTTGACGATTACCGTCTCCTGACCATCGCTGGCCAGCGTTACGGGATACTCACCGCGCTCCTGAAGCTGGGATACGAAAGCCTCATTCACGTCCACGAAAGTTACTTCATACCCTGCCTGCGACAGCAGCAGTCCGATGAAACCTCTGCCGATGTTGCCCGCGCCGAAATGGACAGCCTTCATTATTCCATGCCTCCTTCGAAGATCGCGATCACATCAGCAGCCGTTGGAGCATTCATTACGCGCTCAATGGCATCATCTTCTGTGAAAATCATCGCCACGTTGGTCAGGACCTCCATATGCCCGTCGCCTGCGGCGGCAATACCGATCACTACGAATGCCGGCTCATCCCCTCCGAAATCCACACCGTCCGGAAAACGGATTACAGACAGTCCTGTGGATTTGATGAATGGCCGTGCTTCCTTGGTCCCGTGAGGGATCGCCAGCCCTCCGCCCATATAGGTGGACACCACTTCCTCGCGCTCCAGCATCTTAGGGATATATTCTTCCGTTACATGTCCTGCATCGACAAGCAGCTTACCCGCCATAGTGATCGCTTCGTATTTATCTTTAGCGGCACCGTGCATAATTACTTTATTCTCTGACAGTATACTCATATGGTTTCTCTCACTTTCAAATTAAATTTTAGTTTGGAAAAAATGAAGCAGCTCTGAGGACAGATATCCCCGGATCTCAGGCTCCGTACGCTCCTCCAGCAATTGTACCAGTTCGGAATTAAGCAGCAAAGCGCTGATCTCGCTGAGCACCTCCAGACTCTCCTTGGACAGTCTGCGCGGAGCCAGCATAAGCAGAATCACTCTAACCTCAGTGTCTCCCTCCAGAATCACAGGCTGGCGCAGCCGGTACAACGTAAGCGATGACAGATGAATATGGCTGCTGCGGGTATGAAAAAGCGCCAGCCCCGTGTCCGGTATCACCTGACTGGTCATCCGCTCCCGCTCCAGCAGGCGCTCCAGCACAATGTCCGCATCCCCAATTACGCCGCTTCCATTCAGCAGTGCCAGCATTTCCACCAGTGTTGCAGACAAATCCATATCCTTATTGTCAATGGGATGGAACCGGAACCGCTCCAGCAGGCTGACCATTTCATCAAGAATCCCCTTGTAGCTCCTCAGCCGCTCAAGTGAAGCCTCATCCCGCATAGCCCGGTCCTGCTCACCTAATGGGCCTGTTTCCCGCTCACGCAGCGTTGTATTCTGGATATAATTCAGCAGTTTCTCTATCTCTTCCCCTGTGAGCAGGGGGCTGATTTTGATATAACGTTCCTTATCAATTGGCAGATCAATGGTAGAAATAATCAGGTCGTAGTCCACATCCGGCAGGCGTGCGGCTTCATACCAGGAAATATTGCCGAGAATCTCAATCTGCGGCATTTCTTTGGTCAGCCGGGTAGCCAGCAGACGGGAGGAGCTGAGTCCGCTGGCACAGACCAGAATGGCTCTGACATTACGCCTTAGCTGATTAAGCCGCTCGACGGAAGCCCCGAAATGCATAACCAGAAACCCGATTTCTTCATCCGGAATTTCAAGCTCAAGCTGCATATCCTCTACGGAGGCACGGACGATGTTGAACAGATACTCATAATCCCGGCGGATCGGTCCGAGCAGCGGATTTCGGATGCGGGTACCTTCACGAATCCGCTTCAGGGCGGGATCGATATGCTCCAGCAATCCTTCGCGCAGGGAACGGTCACTCTGGAAAGGAAGCCCTGTCCGTTTGACCACACTCTCCGTCAGCTTGTAGACGATCTCCATTAATTCAATATCGCCGTAGGCAAAGCCGGCAGAAGAGAATGAATCCTGTACCCGGTCGAATAATCCGGCGATATACAAGACCTCTACCCGGGGAATTTCCATCCCAAGCGCCGCTCCGAGCTGCTGGACAAAGCTCTCAGCCCCGGCAATGTTGCGGTGATCAGACATTCTGGAATAACCCGCCTCTTCACCGCTGTCAATGCTCCGGCCGATTTCGATCCGCCTGGTCGTTACGGCTAGACCCAGCAGCATTTCCATGTAGACAATTTCCGGAAGCTCAGCGGTCCATTTCCATTCCATATCCCACAGGGTATTCTCTACCTCCATAAGATTGGATTTCCCTACCGTAGACAGCAGAACACGGAAGGCCGGGTTGCTCTCAGCCTGGGAGCCATGACCTACCAGATCGGACAGATCCAGATGCTCAGCGGCCAGCCGGCCAATCGCCCGGCGCTTATCGATCTCACTGCCGGTGATTTCAACGCCGTAGCCTCTTCTGCGGACCAGCTCCAGGCCGAATTTACGGACCCATTGCTCCAGTTCGTCCAGATCGTAGCTTACAGAGGCGACTGTCACCTTGAGTGAATGCGCGAGCGTGAACAGCTTCACCGGCTCTTCCGCCTCCAGCAGGGCGCAGAGCTCATACACCTTGCGGTCTTCTCCAGAATACTCCGCCGGCTTCTCTTCCCGCAAAAACAGGCGCAGCTCCGCAAGACCGGCCTCCGGGCCGCTCAATTGTATGCCTTTTCCCGATTTTTTGATCAGATTCAGACCAAAATTCTTCAGCGCAGACTCTATGTCCTCCATCTCCCGGTGAACGGTTCTTACACTCACAGCGGTAGCCTCGGCGATTTCAGCGGCCGTAATTTCTCCGCTGACTCCGAGCAAAAGCCATATAATCTGGCGCTGCCTGGCGGTAATTTTCCTCATATTCCGCGAACACCCTCCGCCCTACACCAAGTAGAAACGGCTATGCCGTCCTATAAGGGACGGCATCCGTTTCAGCAAGAAATATAAGGTAAAGTATAGTGGAACATATACTTTCTTATATTTGGAGACAAACGCTGGCTTTGTCGGCCAGCGTCTCCTTATTTGACATTATGCTTATTAATTTATCTTACACTTCTGCGTCTTACTTCAAACGTTCCACGAGCTCATCATATTTCGGGCTCTTCAGGAAGTTGTCGATCGAGATGTGCTCTGCGTTTGGATTCACGGCAATGGCACGGTCAGTAAGTGTCTTCTGCGTAACTACGATGTCGGCATCCGCAGGAATTTCACTGACAGCAGAGTTCACAACCGTAATGTTAACCCCTGCGCTTTGCAGTTTCTTGCGCAGTACGGAAGCGCCCATCGCACTGGAACCCATCCCTGCATCACAAGCGAAGACGATTTTGTTCACATTGGCTTTCGTGCGTACATTAGCAGCTACAGTAGTTGCAGTTGCCGCAGTTTGAGCTGCAGTTCCCGCGGATTTCATGTCTTTAACCTTGGCTGCTGCTTCCTCAATATCCATTTCTTCTTCGTCATTCTTCTTAACAGTCTTCAGCAGCAGGGCCGCAAGAGCGAAGGACACGACGGTTGCGACGATAACCCCGGCCAGCATTGGAAGATATCCGCCCTTAGGTGTCATCGCGAAGTATGCAAAGATACTGCCTGGAGAAGGAGAAGCTACGAGACCTGCACCCAGCATCTGGAAGGTGAATGTACCCGATACACCGCCACCGATAACTGCAAGGATCAGACGCGGGTTCATCAGGATGTAAGGGAAGTAGATTTCATGAATACCGCCCAGGAAGTGAATGATGATTGCGCCCGGTGCGGAAGATTTAGCAGAGCCTTTACCAACCAGCCAGTAAGCAAGCAGGATACCAAGACCTGGACCAGGGTTCGATTCAAGCATGAATAGAATAGATTTACCTACCCGTTGTGATTGTTCAAGCGCGATTGGTCCAAGTACACCATGATTGATAGCATTGTTCAGGAACAATACCTTGGCTGGCTCAATGATAATATTGATGAGCGGCAGCAGATTATGATTTACCAGGAACTCAACACCATTAGACAAGATGTTAGTCAAACCTTCAACCAGAGGTCCGATACCTTTAAGTGCTCCAACGGATAGTACGCCACCGATAATACCGAGTGAGAAGTTATTAACGAGCATTTCGAAGCCGGCTTTAATTTTGCCGTCAACCGCTTTGTCAAATTGCTTCAATACCCAGCCAGCCAGCGGACCGACCAGCATAGCTCCAAGGAACATCGGAATAGATGATCCGACAATAACCCCCATGGTAACTACAGCCCCGATAACACCGCCGCGTTTGCCGTGAACCATCTGACCGCCGGTATATCCGATCAGCAGCGGAAGCAAATATTTGATCATTGGATCAACCAGAGCTGCTAGGCTTTCATTTGGAAGCCAGCCTGTTGGAATAAATAATGCTGTAATTAACCCCCATGCGATGAATGCGCCGATATTCGGCATAACCATACCGCTGAGCATGCGTCCGAATTGCTGGACTCTTACCCGTGCACCACCGGATGAAGTTTGCTGAGTTGCCGTTGTGGCCATTTAAGATGCCCCCCTAATTAATTGAATGAGAACCCTTCATTTACTTCTTCTTGAAGGTCATCTCCTATGAACACATCGTAAATCAAAGCGCTTTCTTTGTCACCAAATTGAAAACACGGTTTCGTCATGAATGTTGTTGACATCATTTAAGAGTTCCTGCCAAGGGGCTATAGTATGGTGTTTCCACTGCTCCCAATGACCTATATCAGGCCTATTAGCAAGGATACTCCATTCTGTGTGCAAACCTTTTGTCCGCCGCATTCCCCTTTTAGGATGCACCCAATTACCGTTATTTATCATATCCTCCAGCCTTGCCGTACAAAATAACCGCACAAAGTTGCTGGATAGCCAGTTGCTACTTATGCTCCTCATTTCTTCCAGGGATGCAAATTGTGTTCGGTTTTTCTGTGAAAATACGTCTGGCACTGCGATAAACGCACGGCCTACGCGGCGCACCCAGTCCAATTGTGTTCGGTTTTTCGATTACATTTGGCCTACGCGGTGCACCCAGTCCAATTGTGTTCGGTTTTTCGATTACATTTGGCTTACGTGGCTTACCCAGTCCAATTGTGTTCGGTTTTTGGATTACATTTGGCTTACGTGGCTTACCCAGTCCAATTGTGTTCGGTTTTTCGATTACATTTGGCTTACGTGGCTTACCCAGTCCAATTGTGTTCGGTTTTTCGATTACATTCGGCTTAAGCGGCGTACCCAGTCCAATTGTGTTCGGTTTTTCGATTACATTTGGCCTACGCGGTGCACCCAGTCCAATTGTGTTCGGTTTTTCGATTACATTCGGCCTACGTGGCGCGTCCAGTCCAATTGTGTTCGGTTTTTCGATTACATTCGGCTTACGCTACCCACCCGGTCTAATTGTGTTCGGTTTTCCGTTAAAATTTGTTAAATAGATGAACAGACGACGTTCTGTTTTTAGGCGCGCTGCTCATTTTCATGCTGGAGTTGTGCCTTGAAAGACATGTTTGTTTTCGCATACATTTGGCCTGATTCCCCTCGCAGCAGCTCATTGTATTCGGTTTTTCTGTGAAAATACGTCTGGCACTGCGATAAACGCACGGCCTACGCGGCGCACCCAGTCCAATTGTGTTCGGTTTTTCGATTACATTTTGCCTACGCGGTGCACCCAGTCCAATTGTGTTCGGTTTTTCGATTACATTTGGCTTACGTGGCTTACCCAGTCCAATTGTGTTCGGTTTTCCGTTAAAATATGTTAAATAAATGAAAAGACGATGTTCTGTTTTTTAGCCACGCTGCTCATTTTCATGCTGGAGTTGTGCCTTGGAAGACATGTTTGTTTTCGCATACATTTGGCCTGATTCCCCTCGCAGCAGCTCATTGTGTTTGGTTTTTCGCGCATACATCGGCCTCCTCTGGCCAGCCTTCAGGGGGATTCTGCGGGATTCCTGATACAAGAACATATTGATCCTTCAGACGTTTTTGCTTCTTGCTCCAATGAAGATTATCCACAACAGACGGAATTCATGAGTTCCTAACAAAAATACAACAAAAAGCCAACCAGAAACTTCTGGTTGACCTAATAATACGAAAAACTGCCCCCTGTACGGGGACAGCCTTGTCTTCTCATGCTTATCATTCTTAACATGCTTAGTGCACGTTCTCAAATCATATCCAGCGGAACCTTCCATGACGGCTGCGGAAAAGCATCGTCCAGCTGCCAAAGCTCATCTGACGTAAGCACAAGCTTGCCGGCGGCTTCATTCTCTTCCACATGCTGGCGGGTGCCCGCCTTGGGAATCGCCAGCACATCCGCTTCACGGATGCTCCAGGCGAGCAGAATCTGCAGCGGAGTCGCTTCATGGTCCCGGGCAATCCTCTGCACGGTTTCATTCTCCGTCAATCCTTTTCTCAGCGTTCCAGCCTGGGCCAGCGGAGAATAGGCCATTACCGGAATCTTGTGTCCGCTCAGATATGGCAGGAGCTCATGCTCGATGCCTCTGGAGCCGAGATGGTAGAGCACCTGATTCACTGCGCAGTGATTGCCGCCGGGAATGCGCAGCAGCTCCTGCATGTCGGGCGTATCGAAATTGGAGACGCCCCAGCGGGCGATTTTGCCGGAAGCTACCAGTGCCTCCATTCCCTCTACAGTCTCCTCCAGCGGGATGGTCCCCCGCCAGTGCAGCAGGTACAGATCCAGATGATCGGTGCCCAGCCGCTTCAGGCTTGCTTCACAGCTGCGGATTAGTCCGGCTCCTGCAGCATTATGCGGGTAAACCTTGGAAACGAGGAATACGTCATCGCGGATTCCCTTCACCGCTTCACCGACAAGCTCCTCGGAACGGCCGTCCCCATACATCTCAGCGGTATCAATCAGATTCATTCCCAGCTCTACGCCAAAGCGCAGAGCAGCGATTTCTTCAGCCCGGTTCGCTGCATGCTCGCCCATGAACCAGGTTCCCTGGCCCAGTTTGGGTAACATAACTCCGTCCGGCAGTAGGATTTTATCAGATACAGGTTTGCTCATAATAATGGAAGTCTCCTTATAGGATGAATGGTGTGACTTGCTACTACTTATTATATTTACCATATCCGCTCTCCCGAAACATCCGGCAAGTGTCCAAATCATAAACTTTCAGCGGAATCAGCCGATCAGCTTCAACCCGGCTACAGCTCCAAGAATCAGCACGATGCAGAAAATACGCCGCGGATCGCGGGCTTCACCATAGAACAACATACCCATAATCGCCGCTCCAGACGCGCCAATCCCTGTCCAGATTGCGTAAGCTATCCCCATCGGCAGGCTCTCCATCGCCAGGGACAGCAGCAGGAAGCTTGCACCGAAACCCAGGACAAGCAGGCCTGCAGACTGCCAGTTGCGGTTCTTATGCAGCTTACCTATCATGGCCACCCCGAACATTTCACATAACCCGGCGGCAATCAACATTACCCATGCCATATTAATTCAGCTCCTTTGCTTGCTTATCCGCCATATCCGCAGGCGTGGCCAGCTTCAGGCCAACAACTCCGGCCAGCAGCAACACTATCAGTACCAGCTTCAGCGGACGCAGCGGCTCTCCGAACAGGATTCCGCCGGCCAGAACGGTTCCCGCAGTCCCGAGCCCGACAAATACAGCGTAGACTGTACCGACCGGCAGCCTGCCGCTGGCCCATATGAGGGCGTAGAAGCTGACCAATATCGCTACTATCGTTATCGCCCATTCCCAGGGGGCCACAGCGTGCTTCAGCCCGATTACCCATACCACTTCAAAGCAGGCAGCACCTGCAATCATTGTCCATGCCTTGCTGTTGTTATTTTTGCTCATTTCTCTTCTGCCTCCTGAAAATAAAATAAGCCCGGAAGGTTATCGTCGTATGACGATACCTCCCGGGCTTTTATCCCTCCGTGTATACACGGCTATGGTTCACTCCGTGCGTTCTCCCTCGGACCAGACCAGCATAACAGCTGCGGAACCCTAGAGAACATATAAAGCATTATTAAGTTACAACGTATGTTAGCAAATCCCCCTGTGAAAAGCAACCCCTATGTTCTTGCCGGCACCGCTGCTGCGTCTTACTCCTGTCCGGCCAATGCGTTCATTTCACGCAAATCTTCAGCCAGATCGGCTTCGGTATATTTGCCCTGGCCGAAGCCGATCAGCGCGCGCAGCGGCATGTATTTCATCATGGCAAGGAACATTTCAGGATTATCACCCATCGCATCTTCCATCCCGAAGATACTGCCGTAATTCTTGGCTTTGCCCTCAGTCAGCGGATTCGCCAGCAGATCTCCGACCGTAGAGTTGCGGTGGAACCTTACGGCCAGCTTCGTCGTCGATACTACCTCCAGCTCTGAGGTGAGGCGGATATCGCGTGAGGATGAACCTACGGCGATCTTGAACATCCCGCTCTCCACATGCCAGTCGGCCAGCTTCACATTGTAGTAGGCAAAGGAGCGCTTATTCAGTGTAAAGGTTACGTCGCATTCTTCCCCCGGCTGCAGCTCAATCTTGTCGAAGCCCTTCAGCTCCTGCAGCGGACGGAGCACGCTGCTCTCTACATCGCTGACATAGAGCTGCACGGTCTCTTTGCCTGCTCTGCTGCCGGTGTTCTTAACGGTCACCTTAACCTTTACGGTGTCCGTATCCTTGATGCTGGTCTGATCCAGCGACAAATTGCTGTACTCGAATTCTGTATAGCTGAGTCCGAACCCGAACGGGAACAGCGGCTCAATTTCTTTTTTATCATAATAACGGTAGCCGACAAACAAGCCTTCCTTGTACTCCACGGTATCGCCTTCTCCAGGGAAATTCAGGAATGATGGATTGTCGCTCAGCTTCTGCGGGAACGTCTCCGCCAGTTTGCCGCTTGGGCTTACTTCACCAAAGAGCAGATCGGCCACCGCGCCGCCAAAAGCCTGCCCCCCGAGATATCCTTCCAGCACAGCCTTCGTCTGCGGCAGCCAAGGCATTTCTACTGGAGAGCCGTTGCTGAGCACCACGATAATGTTACTCTGAACCTCAGCCACAGCATCGAGCAGAGCCAGATGGCTCGCCGGAAGCGACAGGTGGCTGCGGTCATAACCTTCCGACTCATAGCGGTCAGGCAATCCAAGGAACAGCACGGCAGCATCCGCTTTCACCGCTGTATCGCGGGCTTCCTGCAGCAGTTCCTCATTAACCTCATCGCTGGCCAGCTCATACCCCTGTGCGTAGAGGAAGCTAGCCCGATCACCTGCAACCGCCTGCATCTCGATGAAAGCATCATCCAGCTTCGTCGGATTCACATGCGAGCTGCCGCCGCCCTGATAGCGCGGTGTCTTGGCGAATTCGCCGATAATTGCCAGGGTACCGCTCTTGGCAAGCGGCAGAACACTGTCTTCGTTCTTCAGCAGCACCATGCTCTCCCGGGCCACCTCACGTGCCAGTGCATGATGTTTGTCCTGATCGAAGACGGCCTGTTCGTCCCGGCTGCCCGTACTCTTGAAGATAAAAGCCAGCATCCGCTCTACCGCAAGATCCAGAGTCTCCACGGACAGCTCCCCGTTGTTCACTGCAGCTACGATCTTGGCGTCGCCGATGCCTCCGCTTGACGGCATTTCCAGCTCCAGACCCGCCTGCAGCGCCTTCACCCGCTCATTGACCGCACCCCAGTCGGACACAACAAAGCCTTCAAAGCCCCACTCGTCGCGAAGCACTTGCGTCAGCAGCTTATGGCTCTCTGAAGCATACTCACCATTCACCTGGTTATAGGAACACATCACGCTCCAAGGCTGGCTCTGCTTCACCGTGCCTTCGAAGCTGGCCAGATAGATCTCGCGGAGGGTCCGCTCATCAATAACGGCATCCACGGACATCCGGCGGTGTTCCTGATTATTGGCGGCAAAATGCTTCAGTGAAGTCCCGACCCCCTGGCTCTGCACTCCCTTCACATGATGCGCGGCCATCTCCGAAGCCAAATAAGGATCTTCCGAGAAATATTCAAAGTTCCGGCCATTCAGCGGTGAACGCTTGATATTATTGCCCGGCCCGAGCAGAACAGCAACATTCTCGACCTGACATTCCGCCCCCAATGCCTCGCCTACCCGGGCAATCAGCTTACGGTCCCAGGAAGAAGCCAGACCCGCTGCTGACGGAAAACAAGTCGCCGGTACGCTGTTATGCAGGCCCAGATGGTCCGCACTTCCCTGCTGCTTACGGAGACCATGAGGCCCGTCTGTTACCATCAGTGAAGGAATGCCCAGCCGTTCAATGCCTTTGGTATTCCAGAAATCCAGTCCGGAGCAGAGTCCAGCCTTCTCTTCAAGTGTCATTTGTGAAATTAGCTGCCGGATTTCCGCTGCTGTTGCCGTTGCCATAGTGTAGCCCTCCTAAGAATGCGTTTTCTTTTCTTTATTTTATACGACTTGTTCCGGCATTTATGGCATTTTATTTGGATTTTTGGTAATTTGGTTATATAAGAAAAGGAAGTGTTGGTTATGCCCGAGAACATGGAAGAACGCGAAGGAGTAGAGTATACCTGCAAGCTGATATATGAGGCTTACCGGGTTCCGGTCATGTGGCTGGATGCCGCAGACACTCCCCGGCTGACCCTGCCTCCGGCATTCGAATGCCGCCCGGCCGTTCAGGGGGCTCACTCCCTGCTTCAAGAGGTCATGGATATTGCCCGTAGGAGCAGCCCTGCTGCAACAGCTGCCGGGAAGGCTGCCCGCACTGCGGCTCCGCCGTATCTGCATACTACCGGCTTCCTGGAGAATTTCATTATTCTCCAGCTGCCTGAAGCAGATCATGCCGGCGGAGCCATCCTCATCGGTCCGGTGCTAAGCGCACCGGTCACCGGAGATAACGCGGCCAGCCTGATGCGCGATTACAGCATTCCTCCGGGGCAGCAGGAAGGCTGGCAGCAGTATTACCGCAGCTTGCCTGTGCTCAGCCGGATGCGCTGGTATCATGCTGCGCTGCTGCTCTACACCCTCGCCACCGGTGAGGCATTGTCCATTACAGAGCTGCTGCTGGCTGCGGGCAATGCGGAGCAGTCTGTCCCGCAGCCGGATGACAGCCCGGATCTGGACCTGTCCTACCGCCGCGAGAACACCTGGCTGCACCATGACCCGATGCTGGAGCGGGAGATGTTCCGCCATATTGCGAACGGGGACAAGGCGGGGCTGCTGCGGACCCAGGCTTCTTTTTCGGAAGAGAGCTACGGACGGTTGTCGAAGAAAAGCCAGCTGCGCAGCAAAAAAAACCTGGCCGTCTCCTCCATTACACTGGCGACACGCGCAGCGATTGAAGGCGGGCTGTTCTGGGAGATTGCCTATACCCTCAGCGACTTTCACATCCAGCATATTGAAGAGCTTCATGATATTCCGGCCGTGGACCGCGCCCAGCTTGCCGCTCTCTGTGACTTCGCCGACCAGGTGCTGGGCAGCCGCAGTTCGAAGCTCTCCCGCATCTCCGCGCTGTGCCAGAATTATATTTACAATCATTTATATGAAGAGATTCCGCTCAGCAGGCTGGCCGAATTCACCGGACTTAACGCCAGTTATCTGTCTCAGCTGTTCAAAAAGGAGACCGGAACCGCCATCAGCGATTATATCCAGCAACAGCGGGTCGAAGAAGCCAAACGGCTGATGGAGCTGCCCGGCATTCCGCTGTCGGATATTGCCTCCCGGCTGCATTTCAACGACCAGAGCTATTTCACCAAGGTATTCAAGAAATACACGGGCCTCACTCCCGGACAATACAAGCAGGATTCAGAGCGGTTCTCCCGTTTCACCTAAGTGTGGACAATTGAGCCAAGCTCCCGATTATGACGGATCGCGGTCCGCCCTACTGTGTAATCACAGCATAGATTTGCAAAATTATGGTATGATCCGGTTAAGGACGCTTTTCTACTTTCTTACAAAGGAGCGATTCAGCATGATCGGTAGCATTGTATTTGTTGGAGTAGTTGTATATGTCGCTATGCTGGGGATTAATCACAGTAATCGTCTTCAACGCAAAAACAAGCATTACGAGCACAGAAATAATTCGGCTGATAATTATTTCTTTCCGGGGCCAGATCTGAACAACTCTGCCGGAGACAGCCGCAGCGATGATCACCATCACCATGACGGGCACAGCGGAGCCAGCCATCATCACGGGCATCATAACCACAGCCATGGCGGAAGCAGTTGGGATAGCGGCGGTCATCACGGCGGCCACGGCGGCATGGATAGCGGCGGTCATGGAGGACATGGCGGCGGTGATTTCGGCGGTGGTGGTGGCGATTCCGGCGGTGGCGGGGATTCCGGCGGCGGCGGTGGTGGCGATTGACTGAACAACAGAGTCTCCTATAGGCCATGAATTGGCTGCTCGGGAGACTTTTTGTGTTGAGCATCGTCCGGGCGCGCGTTTGGCAGGAAAGGACGTTCCGCGTGCTACTCCTTAACTACACCGCCATGAAACATACATTCATAGACCATTGTATCTCCGGCCCAAATCACCTCTGACCCGCTGAACCAGGAGAAGTCCCCGTCTACTGAGCATTTATAGATGAGATGGCCATCCGTATAATGCTCCGGCCCGCGGAAGGGTTTATCCTCCGGCACCAGCTGCAGGGCGGCTTTCAGGAAGTCTCCGCTGAAGCCTTCCGCAGTCACACGCCCGGCGTAATTCATCGCCCACAGCGGCTGGTCATCCTCCAACAAGGCTTCCTCTCCGGCAAACTTCTCCGAACCTAGGTAGGTGTCTATGTATTTCAGGTTCCCGCGCACAAATTCCAGATCATGAGACGCCGGCCGGGACGGGATTAACTCCGGCCCCTTACCTGCATAGGTTGCTTGCTTGGCCTCTATCAGAAACTTAATCTTGTCCATCATAACTATCATCCTCCGAAAGATTAATACATCTTTAGCTACAATAGAACATACGTTCTGAACTAGCAGTGATTTTCCTCCTAATATCTGTATCTATATTGCATAGCAGGACATAAAAATGTACTTTGATGTGACAGACCGTTAAGCAGCACGGTGTACTTGAGTTGGCCGTACGTAACGCATAGCGGATAATTGTATTTGGTACAACTAAAAACGGCGTAAAAACCGGATGAGCAGGAATAACTGCATTCTGTACAATTAAAAAAGGGAAAAGTATCCTTTTATGCCCTAACAGAGTTAAATAAGTGTACAGAGTGCAATTAAAACTCCCCGGTACAGTTATCCCCTGAACGGGAGTCTCAGAGCAAAGCAGGCAACCGGACATTATTAATGATGCGGATGCCTGGTGCGGCCGGAGGATGCACGGTTCAGGCTGTATAACCAGATATATGCACAAAAACACCAGCATCCGAAGATGCTGGCAGCTGCAAGACCACACCATTTCAATTGCAGTCTCTTATACTTTAATTGCCGCCTCCTATTATAGAAGGAGAAAGCGTAAGGGTGAACGTCTTATCAAACGGGGTCATCAGATTAACCAGCACTGCCTTGCAGTTATTCTGCAGCTTAGCCTCACGTACCGATGTTGCCCGATGAGCCATTTCTCCCCCCGTCAGCTCTATCCAGTCCCCGCCATAAGTATAGCGGAGTTTACCGCCTGTCCACAGGCAGCAGTCCTCTTCCACAGTCTGCAGCTCTCCGGAGGTGAAGTTTCCTTCCCAGCCAAAATTGAAAGACAGCTGTGCCATGACCTCGCCCGGTTCCTCACAATGCAGCCGGATGGTCCAGCCCGTCCCGGTGCGCTGCACCTCTGCCTCCACGGATAGCGTCTGTTCATGCGTCAGCAGACGGCTCTGGTGCGGCAGCAGATACCAGGGACTGAGCGCTGTACCCGCTGAAGGCGGAAGAAGCGCACCTTCAACCGGACCGTAGTAGCCCTTCTTCTGTTCTCCCTTCAAGAGGTATCCCTCCGGAAGTCTAGTCATCTCCTGCATCGGCACAAAGCCGGGATAGAAATAGGAAGCCAGCTGTACCGCCAACAGCCTTGCGGCACCATGACGCAGCGCAAAGAACGATGGCGTCTCCGTGATCAGCGTCACGCTGGTATCCCCATCTCTGATCCGGGCAACGGGGGCTCCGAAATCGGTATGCAGCCGGCTGTGGAAAATCCGCCCCTGATGACCAGCAGACTCCATTTCCTGCAGATAGCTGTGCCGCAGGAAATCACCGTTCAGTATTTTCTCATACTGTTCGGGCAGCCCTGCCGCTGACTCGAACGGCTGCTGGAGCTCCGGCTCCAGCAGCAGCCGCACCAGCACATTGGCCGAGCAGACACCGGGATCGGCAAGTGCTCTCCCTGCCCATTCTGCCATGCCTGCCAGCACAGTATCCTTGTCGGAACGGGCAAGAATGGCATACGGCAAATAATAGGGAGACAGATCATGCACGCTCCCCAGATCCTGCCGCCCGGAATAATCGGTCACAACCTCACCCGAAGGATGAACCAGGTAGACCATCATGTGCAGGTTCTGCCGGACCGGGTCCAGCAGCTCAGGCCGGTTCAGCAGACGGGCGGCATGAATCAGCATGATGTCGCTAACAGCGCTGTAAATGCCGTTGCTCCGCTCTGTCCATTCCCCGTCCGGCGTAATATCCATGCCTTCCGCCAGCCACTGGCTGGCCCGCTGTACGGCCTCTTCCACTCCGAACAGCTCATGCAGGAATCCAAGTGCAGCGCACAGTACCCAGCGGTGATTCGGGGTGTGAACACCTCCCGTAAGCATCACGGGAAGGGTCCGTTCAAGAAACAGGAGCATATTGTCCAGCACCGGCTGAAGCGGAGCCCACTCCTGCTTAGCCAGCAATTGATACAATTGTGCATAGCCTACCACAACGAAGGCCGTATCCGGCGGAGAATGATAGTTCGTCCAGCCCGGGGAAATCGAGCCGTCCTCATGCTGGAAGCGCAGCACAAACTCTGTGGCCAGCCTCAATCGGTCCAGGATCTCCATATTCCGGTAGTATTTGGAATCGGGGTTCGCCAGGGCAGCCCCCCAATAACACATGTCAGTCGGCGTTCCGGTTGTATGATTGACCCAGGCAACACCCGTATGGGGATCAATGGTTCCTCCGTAATACCGGTTCTCCGTATCAAGCACCTGCCGGGATATGCCCTTCTCCACTGCTCTGTCATTGCTGTCCACCAGCTGCTTATACATTATGCTTCCTCCTTGCAGAAAATCTTGCTATATCTTCTTTTGCTTTTTGTTTATTTCTTTAGCGCTTCTCATATATATAAGACGCACTCAGCCTATCCAGCTTGGCCGTAAGCAGACGGTGGCTCTCATGAATCTCCTCCGGGCGGCAGGCCGCCTTCAGCTCATACACCTTAACCTGCGCCCGTTCAATCATCGGCAAATAGGCGTCATAGAAATCGGGGTTCCCGCTGTTCACATAGGGACACCAGTGGTCGGAGAGACCGATAGTCTCATGGATGTGGACACCGACAATGTCATCCATCAGCCCTTCCATCTCCCCGATGCTGTCGTACAGTCCCAGACGGTCCATCATAATGGCATGACCGGTGTCATACCAGATGCCGACAGGCGCTCCTTGCAGCGCGCTTATTATAGTCTTGGCTTCGGCAAGCGTCGGAATCTGCTGCGGCTTGGAACGTGTCTCGATCCCGAAGCGGACATTCAGTCCCTTGGACGCGGCGCGGTTACATACTTCATCCAGACTTTCGATAATCGTCTGCACATAACCCGCGCTATAGGCTTCACGCCGTTCGAGCAGCTCTGCCCACTTCCTCCGGTAAGCCTCCGAATTCTTCCCTTGCCCGCCATAGAGCTGCTCCAGCTCCCCGGAGATATCACCCGGAAAAGGCACTTCGCCGGGATGCACCACCACAGCTTCCCCGCCGAAGCGATCGGCATACTCTGCCGAACGGACCAGCAGGTCTACCGCCCGCTTCCTCTTCTCCCTGTCTGCGAAGCCCAGCAGCACGGAATCCGTGCCATAATCAGGGTCTGCCACGTGGGGGAAGGTGTTATGGACACTGGATACGCCGATCTCCCCCCGCTCAATCATCGGTTCAATCGTAGCCAGCATTGTTTCCGTCACATTGTAATTCAGCTCCACCCGCCGGAAGCCCAGCTCACGGATCTCATTCAGCATCCCGTCACCTGTAGTGTGACGCCTGATGTTCCAGCAGGTTGAGAATGCGAATTCGCCTTTATCCTCCATATCCGTTCTCTCCTTTCCCTATAGCGCAGTGTTGCAGGTTAGCCCTTGACCGCACCAAGCATCACACCACTGACGAAATATTTCTGCAGCCAAGGATAGACTACAAGAATCGGAACGGTAGCGAAGACGACAGTAGCAGCCTTGAGGCTCTCCGGCGGCAGCTTGGTGCGGGCCGCCCCCTCCAGCTGTGTCAGCTCAGTGATCATATTGTTCTGAACCATCTGGAAGAGCTTCAGCTGAAGCGGATACAGATCGGGATTATTGATATACATCAGGGAATCCTGGAATCCGTTCCAGCGGCCAACCGCGTAGAAGAGCGCAAGTGTAGCCATAACCGGCATGGATAACGGCAGAACAATTTTCATCAGGGTGCGGAAATGCGAGCTACCGTCGATCTCGGCTGATTCTTCCAGACTCGGCGGGATGCTGCGGAAGAATGAGATCAGGATAATCAGGTTGAACGGGCTGACCAGACCGGGCAGAATCAGCGACCAGACTGTATCAATCATATGCAGATCACGGATCAGCAGGTATTCAGGAATAATCCCACCGCTGAAGAACATGGTGATGATGATCAGATACATGAACATGGTGCGGCCCTTCAGCTTGCTTTTGGTCAGCGGATAAGCGGCTGCGATTGTGAAGAGCATACATAATACCGTAGTAGCAACCGTCAGGATAATAGTGAAGATCAGCGAGCGGATCATTGCATTGTCGGTAAAGACCTGCACATAAGCCTTCCAGTTCAGTTCAATCGGGAAAATCGTTACTTCCCCGGAAGTAATGGCCCGCGTGGAGCTGAGGGACACCGCAATCACGTGTACAAACGGAGCCAGACAAAACAGCACGAACAGGGTAATAAAGGTAACATTAACGATATCGAATATCCGGTTTGAGGTACGTTCACTCATAGTACTCCGCCTCCTTTCTTCATTATCATAGAATGCCGTTGCCGGTCACTTTTTTCGATATATAATTGGAACCAAGGATGAATACCAGTCCAACCACAGCTTGGAATAATCCAACTACAGTCGCCAGCGTATACTGGCCCGATTCCAGACCAATCCGGTAGACGAAGGTACTGAGCACATCGGAATATTCACGCACTGCCGTATTCCCGATGATGTAAGGACGATCGAAGCCGATGCTGACCATTTTCCCCAGATTGAGAATCAGCAGGGTAATAATGGTTGGTTTGATACTGGGCAGCGTAATGTAGCGGATCTTCTTCATTCTGGTCGCCCCATCCACCTCGGCAGCTTCAAACAGCTCGCGGTTGACACCGGTAAGCGCCGCCAGATACAGGATGGTTCCCCAGCCGGCACTTTGCCAGACACCAGTGAACAGATAGGTAATCAGCCATGGATTTTTTTCGGTCAAAAAAGGAATGGGGTTCAGCCCCATGCTCTCCAGCACCCCGTTCACCATACCGGATTGGTTGCCGAACAATTGATAGACGATTCCCCCGATAATCACCCAGGAAATAAAGTGGGGAATGTAGAGAAGGGTCTGTGATATTTTTTTGAACCATACCGACTTCACTTCATATAGCATAATGGCGAGAATAATCGGGGCCGGGAAAGATACAACCAAATCCAGAAAGTTCAATAAAAACGTGTTGCGCAGACTGCTGTAAAACTCTTTCATGCCAAAAACCTCGCGGAAGGCATCGAAGCCGATCCACTCACTGCCGTTGATCCCCTGGAACAGGTTGAAATCCTTAAAGGCAATCTGTACCCCATACATAGGGCCATAGCGGAAAATCAGGAAATACATAATGGGCAGTGAAAGCAGCGCGTATAGTTGCCAATACCGTCTGATGTAGGACGCTTTGCTCAAGTTACTCTCCTCCTATGGAGAAAAAACCGGGCAGAGCAGCATGCCAGCTCCCCCCGGTTTTCACTTTTTTTAGTTTATTTGGCTGAAATCTCTGTTAGCGCCTGCTCCAGCTCCGCTTTCAGCTTGTCTCCGCCCAGAGACATGTAATCCTTCATTTCCTGCTCGAAGGTGGTATCGAACTCCTCCGGCTTCGCCATCGCGGTCTTCACGATAATGACGTTGAGCTTGTCGCTGAGCGTAGTGCCGTATTTCGATTCTGCTTCAATCGGCTTACCGAAGACGATAGGACCCACGGTATCCGTGTTGGCAATATCGATCGACTGCTTCAGCGCCTCCTGGTTGTTCGCAGGGAAGCCCATAATCCAAGCTTTCTCATTCATAGCCTGGTCGCCGAGGTTCTTGCCGTTGGAGATAATCGCGGTGTCCCCGGAAGTGAACAGACGGTCTTGGAATTCCTGGGATACATCAGCCTTAACGACCGGGATGCCGTCCACCATATCGTAGTTCTCGCCTTCAACACCGTTGTAGATGTCAATCAGATTGTTGCCTGTCGCCATCCAGTCAAGGTATTTCACCGCTTCCACTGCACGTTTGCTGCTCTTAGGGATCATGATGTACATGCCGTTCGAGGCATAGCGGGATTTGATATACTTATTGTCCACCTTGGCATTGGTGAGGACATCCGCCGGCAGCAGCTTGCTGCCCGGTACATTCTTGTAGAGATTATCCAGCGTACCGTCGGCATAGAACAGGCTATCCACATCCTCGGAGAAGAAGCCGACGTTGCCGTTCTGAATGTCCTTGGACACCTGGGCCTTGTCTTCATCCAGACTGAAGTCCTTGCTGACCAGCCCTTCATTGTAGAGCTTGTTGAGGAACTGTGCCGCATCCTTAAAGCCCTCATGCAGCGGCAGCTCGTAGCGCTGGCTGTAGGTCAGATCGCCGCTGATCGGCTTAATGAAGGAGTAGATCAGCGTCTCTAGCTGAGCCGAGCCAAGGGACATGCCCATCGGAATGGTTTTGCTGCCAAGACCGCCCGGGTCCTTCTCTTTAAACGCTTTCAAAGTAGTGTACAGCTCATCGGTATTCTTCGGTACCGGCAGCCCCAGCTTATCCAGCCAGTCCTGGCGGATGTATGAAGTATAGCGGCCTGTAATCGCCCGTTTACCCGGGATGGCGAACTGCTTGCCGTCGAGCTGGCCGAAGGCCATCGTCTCGTCACCAATGAATTTTGTCAGCGTCTGACCGTGCTCTTCAAGAAGGGGACCGACATCCGTCAGCCCGCCTTGCTGGGCATAACGGTAGAAGACGCTGGAATCATAAGTAAACACAATATCCGGCACATCGGAGTTACTTGCCATAAGTACATTCAGCTTCGTGACTTCCTCGGAGCGCTGCACCGGTACAAATTCGACGTCAATGTTATTGGGATCACCGAAATTTTTCTGAATCATCTGGGACATAAAGTTATTGGTAATCGTGTATTGCTTCGGACTTTTGCCGCGGTCGAAGATCTCCACCTTTAGAGTTACGCGTTCGGCTTTAGCGGGTGCTTCTGTACCTCCGGCTGCCGAATTGCTCTTGCCATCAGAGGAGCAGCCTGCAAGCAGAGTAGCCCCCATTACTGCGGTCAAGCCGATGCCGATTGCCTTCTTCAGAACTCTTTGGTTTACGTTCACTGTCATTGTTCCATCTCCCTCGCCTTAGCAGGCTATAATGGTGACTTCATGATACCCCCGAGCTTGTATAGTGCCCGATTCTTAGCGGTGTCCCTCAAGCAACATGGGCCTTTAGCGTTCAAGGCTGCTTGCTGCTTCGGGATGCCCACAGTATTCCATAACTTTTGGGGGTCTGGCAATAAACCTGTTTCGGATGAGCTACAGCGCCTGAATTCGGACATCCGGTTTATCAGACCAACGATTTTCGTACGATAAACCGCTTTCACATCGGCAAAAATATAGGCCGCATCGCTGTTCGCACCCCTTTTTCGGAGGTTAGCGGACGAGTGATGCGGCCTGGGTGTACAGAGTGTAGCTGATGTAACCATGTTGAAGCTTCGGCCCAACCTGCGGCTCAGGTTCTGGAGGCTTCGCGGCGTTTCGAGGAGCGGTAATCGCCCGGCGTGATGCCGGCAATCCGTTTGAATACCCTGCCGAATGAAATGGCATTCGCATATCCTACTTGAAGCGCGATATCCTGCAGGGAATAATCCGTCTCCGCCAGCAGCTGCTCAGCTTCCTTCATCCGCAGCTCAGTGAGGAAGTCCACAAACTTCATTTTGAATTCCGTCTTGAACAGATAGCTGGCATATTTGCCGGAGACCTGGAACCGGTCACTCAGATGCTTCAGCGACAGATCGGGATTGGCAAAATTTTCTTCGATATAATCCTTCATCTCATTGACCATGGCCCGGTAGCTTTTGGTTTCGCTGACAGAGACATAGGTGCGGAATAAATCGGTGACATATTCAAATAAAATAGCCTTCACTTCATGGATGGCCTCGGCCTCTTCCAGCTGCTTCAGCCGGACCTGCGCATTCTCCGCCGACAGCTCGTCCTGCAGCTGCTCGGACATTACCGCCACTTCCCGGCCCAGCATCTGCAGCATAGCCTGGATTAGGGAACGGATCTCTTCGTCCTTCAGGAAATCCTGTTCAAACGCTTCAAAGATCCGCTCCAGCTGCTCCCGCCACTGTCCGCTCGACATGCGGAAGTGCTTCACGAACTCCGCGATCATCTGCAGATATTTATACGTCTCCAGCAGCGGCTGGCGCGCTTCGCCGCTCTCGGCCAAAGCGATATCCCCATAGATCAGCAGCTTATGCTGCATGATATATTCGGCTGCAGCATAAGACTCCCGGATCTTGGCCGGCCCGGCTGCTGCGGAGCCAATCCCGAAGCTGAGCGAAATCCGCAGATTCTGCTCTACCCAAGAGCGGCAGTCCTCCGCGAAGATGCGGATCTTGGCCTCCATCTCCTGATCGCTGCCGGTTGCCAGGAAGAGAATCGCAGCGCGCTCGGTTCCTACCCACTCTGCCCACCCCTGCAGCTCCGAATTCCGCGCCAGTTCCTGGAACACATTCATCAGGGCAAACTTAAGCGTATTCTGGTCGCCGCGGGTATAGCGGTCCTCGAAGACCTGCTCATACTGGTTAATCTCAGCTAATACAACCATGAAGCGTGATGAGGCCTCGGCACCGGTAAGGGGCGACAGCTCCTCCAGCCGCTGGGTCACCTGCTCCAGCCGCTCGCTATGCAGCAGATCGGTGAACAGCTTGCTGCGCTGCAGAAGCAGGTTCTCCCTGCTTTTTTTATCATAATCGGTCATGTGATTGATCAGATCCTCCAGCACCCCGTCAATAAGCATCATCTCGTCAGGCCTGTCGGTAGACTGATCCATCATGCGGATCTGATGGCCTTCAATCCGGTTCATAATCACCTGGATCGGTTTATAATTGCGCCGGGTCACATAGATCAGATACAATATCGCACATACTACAGTCCCGATGGCAATCGCTACCCAGAGATAAGAAATCACAGAAACCCAATTGAACAGGTTCCCGGCCTTGATTCCGCTTGCGAACGTCCAGCCGTTTCTCTCCAGCTTCAGCGTATTCAGCAGCTTGCCGCGGGTGGCACCCTCAGTGTCGGAATGCGCTTGGTACAGCGTCTCCCCGTTACTGTCCAGAATGGTCATGTAAGAAAGCTGCTGGTTGACCATACTGTCGATAAGCTGCTCCATGGCGCTCATTTTGAGATTGATGACCAGCATGCCCCCGGAGCCGAAGGGAAGCGGCATCGCTTTGTTGGTAGTCAGCACACGGATGGGGGTACGCTGAAACAGGTCAGAATTATACTCCCTGACCGGCTGCCACCCTTCCGGTAACACTGGAGTGGAGGTCATGGCCTTAATCCAGTCCTCGTCGAAGAATCCTTCAAGCTCCTTCAAGCCCGTATCTGTTAAAACGCTTCCATGGACACGGTCATACAAATAGACGGATTGAATATACGAGGATTCTTTCATCATATTACGCAGACTCTGGGCAACTGCATAGACTGTTCCCTGCTCCGGCTCGCCTTGATTATTGAAATAGAGCTTGTAGATATCGCTTCGCTCAACCGCTTCCAGCACCGACAACTCGGCTTCCTTGATCGTCCGGTCCACACTATCCCTGAGATAGCTGGCTGAGATGCGGTCTGCTTTCTTCGTCTCCATCCGGGAGATATCGTTAATAAACACAAATGAGGCAAAGATCAGAATCGTCACCGTCAGCAAAAAAATAGGGAAATAGGACAGCACCAATCGGCGATACCAGGTACGAAACAATAGACAACCTCCTCCACAACCATCTAGATACCCGTCCGCGGTCCGGCCGCTCAATAACAAACACCGCTCTGAACGAAGCCGCGGCAAATACAGACATTCAACTGAGGGGGTCATAGACATAACTTCTGCCCGAATTCCTGCCATTATAGCATACGCGCTCCCGGTCCAGCCAACCAGATAAAGTCAATTCGCCGCAGCTATCTTCCCCGCCAGCTTCTTATGCCCTGCCTGCTTGGGTTAAGCAAGCTAGGTGTGGATATATGTGGAAACAACCCGATGGACGGACATCAGCAGAAACGATGAGTTATATTGATTGAACTTGAAAAATATACAAACAGGGAAAAGTGACATAGGAGAATTATATAACTGTTGGAGCATTAGCAGTCACGGCCATCCCAGAACGGACAACTTACAAGTACAATCTATATAGCCCAAAGGAATAGGAGCCAGCACCCGGGATGTGGAGGCGGATGTCACCAGGGACGAGCGGCGGGAGGGTCGGCGGTTACCTGAAAAATGTGATTTCTCGCCTACTCCTGCTCCTTATTCACGCCCCCAGCCCATTTTTATCATACGGGTGCCCCCCATCAACCACCATTCCATGAAAAAGCGGAGTAAGCACAGCCGCAGCCGTGCACCCCCGCATACTTTCACCCCTCAGCTATAACGACTACCACCCTTATGGCTTATAAACCGCTGAGTTCCCGGATATAACGCCGTGCCTTGATGGCATATTCCAGCGGATCGGCAAGCGCCGGGTCCTGCTCCGCTTCGACGACGAACCACCCCGTATAGGGGGAGGCAGCCAGCTCGGCAAAAATCTCCCAGAACGCAATACAGCCATCCCCCGGTACGGTGAACGCTCCCGCTTTTACCGCCTGGAGGAAGCTCAGCTTCTCCGTAGTCACCCGCTGGACCACTTCCGGCCGGATGTCCTTCAGATGCACATGCCTGATCCGCGGCAGATGCTCGCGCAGAACCTCCAGCGGGTTCTCACCGGAGAAGGCCAGATGCCCCGTATCGTACAGCAGCGACACTTCACCAGGATCGGTAAGCTCCATGAGCCGGGTGATTTCCGCAGCCGTCTGCACACCGGTCCCCATATGATGGTGATACACCAGTGTCATGTCCTTCTCAGCCGCCAGCCGCCCCAGTCCGCCCAGACCAGCCGCAAGCGCCGCCCACTCCTGGCCGGTAAATACCGGTTTGTCAGCGAACAGCGGCGTGTCCATCTGTCCCTGAATGCTCCGTCCCTGTTCGGATACTACAATGACTTTGGCGCCCATCTCATGCAGGAAATCACGGTGTATGCAAAAAGCTTCTGCCGTCTCCTCATACGGGCGTACCGTCAGGTACGCACTGAACCAGGCACTGGCAATCTTCAGACCGCGCAGCTCCAATGCCCGGCGCAGCACCTCCGGGGAGCGCGGGTATTTGTTGCCGACTTCACTGCCCTGATACCCGGCAAGCGCCATTTCGCTGATGCACTGCTCGAAGGTATTGCCCTGCCCAAGCTCAGGCATATCATCATTGGTCCAGGCGATCGGAGCAATGGCCAGCTGGATGGCATGTTCTCGGAACATCATCTTGTTCTACCCCTTCCACAATCCCAAGTATGGCAGGCTTCATCTTCATGATGTGGCTTCAGGAAGCTGACCAGCCCGCCGTTTCGGCAAGTCGCAACGGCTGCGCCCTCCTTCAAGTAGGAGGGCTTCCGTTTCAGTAAACCCTGTGCACTCTCAGTAGCTGCGGGCCTTCTTCAGCTCGCTGGATTTTTGCTGGTAAGCAGCCTGCACAGCCTTACTGCCGGATACTTCAGCTACCCCCACATTCCACCAGGCCCCATAGCCATGGGTCATCGTCTTGGGCAGCACCTTGATGTCGATCAGCGTGGAGCGTTCCGACTTCCGGGCCGCCGCCAGAGCAGCCTGAAGCTCCCCGGCTGTCGCCGCGCGGAAGGTCTGAACCCCATAACCGGCAGCGCTCGCAGCATAGTCGATACGCATTAGTTCACCGCTGAGCTGGCCGTCCGGACCCCGGTGACGGAATTCCGTTGCCATGCTGTCCATTCCCTGCTCCATCTGCAGGTTATTAATGCACCCGAAGCCTGCATTGTCCAGCAGAATGACGTTAATCTTGCGGTTCTCCTGCAGGCTGGTTACCAGCTCTGAATGCAGCATCTGGTAACTGCCGTCGCCGACCAGCGCGTAGACCTCGCGCTGCGGCTCGGCTATTTTGATACCCAGCGCACCCGAGATTTCATAGCCCATACAAGAGAATCCATATTCCATATGATAGGTATCCGGTATCTCCGAGTTCCACATCCGCTGCATGTCTCCCGGAAGACTGCCTGCGGCTCCAATGACAATTGCATCCTGCGGTATGGTGTCATTGAGGATCGCCAGCACATGCGTCTGTGTAAGCGAAGTACCCAGCACCTCAGCATATTCGGTGAGCTTCTCATCCAGATGACCAGCTATCTCCGGAATAAACGAATCTGCTGCGCGATCAGCCAGATCCTGCTTAACGCTACCTTCCGTCATGCCACCCGGCAAGCTGCCCGCATCTCCGGCATTCCCCGGATACTCCACACCGGCGAGACGTACTCTCTCCGCGCTCCAAGCCTTCTTGGCCTCCACGATCTCATCCGTATACGCTGAGCGGTACCCCCGCTCCTCCAGAGCTGCGGATAATGCGTTCAATCCTTCCGCAGCATCACAGACAACAGCCAGCGCATCCAGCTTGGCCGCGTGATAAGGCGAGGCGTTGAGCGTCAGGAATTTCACCTCGGAATGACCGAACAGGCTCTTGGAAGCTGTAGTGAAATCCGTAAACCGGGTGCCGACGCCGATCACCAGATCAGCCTCCCGGGCCAGCGCGTTGGCGCAGCCATTGCCGGTGACACCGATACCGCCGAGGTTGTATTCGAAGCTGCTGGCGACCGCGCTTTTTCCGGCCTGGGTCTCCCCGAACGGGATGGCGAATTTCTCTGCAAAAGCGCGCAGTGCCTCTCCGGCATCACTGTACCGGACACCGCCGCCGCAGATCAGCAGCGGCCGCTGCTTGCCCGCAATCAGCTCGGCAGCAGCAGCGATCTCAGCCGGATGCGGAAGCCGGGGAAGGACGCGGTGAACTCTTTTGCGGAAGAAATCAAGCGGATACTCCCAAGCCTCCCCCTGTACATCCTGCGGCAGCGCGATTGTTACCGCCCCGGTATCCGCCTGATCCGTCAGCACCCGCATTGCATTCAGCATAGCCGACATCAGCTGCTCAGGCCGGCAGACCCGGTCCCAGTATTTGCTTACTGCCTTGAAGGCGTCGTTAACCGAGATCGACAGATTATAGGTATGCTCCATCTGCTGCAGCACCGGGTCCGGCTGGCGGGTGGCAAAAGTATCCCCCGGCAGCAGCAGCACCGGAATCTGATTCGCCGTCGCCGTAGCGGCAGCCGTCAGCATATTGGCCGCCCCCGGCCCTACCGAAGCGGTACAGGCCATAATCTTCCGCCTGCGGCTCTGCTTGGCGAACGCGGTCGCCGCATGAACCATTCCCTGCTCGTTGCGTCCCTGATAGACCGTCAGTTCCCCCGGCGCTTCCTGAAGTGCCTGTCCGAGTCCGAGTACATTGCCATGTCCGAACACGGTGAATACACCGTGCACGAAGCGTTCCGGCCCGCCGCCGAAATCGACATACTGCTGATTCAGAAATTTAACCAGCGCCTGCGCTGTCGTTAATTTGATCCGTTCCACCTGATGTCCCCCCTTCATCTTCGCCCTACTGCCAACGGGCGGTGACCACTTTTTTGCGCGTATAGAATTCCACCCCGTCGCTTCCGTTCGCATGAAGATCGCCGTAGAATGAATCCTTCCAGCCCGAGAACGGGAAGAAGGCCATCGGTGCCGGTACGCCTACATTGACACCCAGCATCCCGGATTCGATATGCTCGCGGAAATAGCGGACTTTGCCGCCATCATTGGTGAAAATACACGCTCCATTCGCAAACCGCGAGCGGTTCGCAATCTCCACCGCCTCAGCGACATCCTTCACCCGGATGACCGACAGCACCGGCGCAAAGACCTCCTCCTGCCAGATCTTCATCTCCTCCGTCACTCCGTCAAACAACGTTGGCCCGATAAAATAACCCGCTTCCTGCACCGCAGCATCCTCCCGGCCATCCCTGAGCAGCTTCGCCCCTTCCGCGATCCCCTGTTCAATGTAGGCAACCGTCCGGTCTTTATGCCCCTGCCGGATCACCGGCCCAAGAAACGTATCCTCCTGCAGGCCATTCCCGATGGTCATGCTGTTGCATTCACGCAATAGGATGGAGATCAGCTCATCGGCCACTTCCTCCTGCACCGTCACCACAGAACAGGCCATACAGCGTTCCCCGGCAGAGCCGAAGGCCGCATTCACAATCTGGGAAGCCGATGCCTCCAGGTTCGCGTCCGCCAGTACGATCGAATGGTTCTTCGCTCCGGCCAGAGCCTGGACGCGTTTCAGATGGTCTGTCCCTTTTTTATAGACATACTCTGCCACCGGCTGCGATCCGACAAAAGAAATCGCCTTCACATCAGGATGCTCCAGCAGGCCGTTCACCACCTCATGCGCACCGTTCACTACATTCAGCACGCCCTTCGGAAGTCCGGCTTCCTCCAGCAGTTCAGCGAGGCGTGCCGCCAGTAGCGGTGTACGCTCCGAAGGCTTCAGCACAAAGGTGTTGCCACAGGCAATCGCCAGCGGAAACATCCAGCAGGGCACCATCATCGGAAAATTAAACGGGGTAATCCCGCCGACCACCCCGATCGGATAGCGGTACATGCCGGACTCGATCCCAGTCGCAATATCCGGCAGCTGCCGGCCCATCATCAGCGTCGGGGCGCCTGCCGCGAATTCTACACATTCAATGCCGCGCTGCACTTCGCCGTAGGCTTCTTTGAAGCTTTTACCGTTCTCCAGTGTGATGATCTTCGCCAACGGCTCCCAATTCTCAACCAGCAGCTGCTGGTATTTGAACAGAATCCGTGCCCTGCGCGGCACCGGCGTACTGGACCATCCGGCAAAAGCTGCTTTTGCCGCCGCCACCGCCCGGTCCACATCGGCTCTCGAAGACAGGGGAACTCTGCCCAGCTCCTCACCCGTCGCCGGATTAACTACCTGCTCCGTCTGCGCTGTATCCGCTTCTACCCATTGTCCGTCAATATAATTCTTCAGTATTTGTGCAGTTGGCACTGTCATTCTGTCCACTCCTTCGGCTCTATTGATGTCTGCTGGTAATGACTTCAGTCTGTTCTGCTGCTGCCTGAATGTGTAATCGCCGCCGGTTCCTTCTGTCCCCCGCATATGTGCTTATTGTGCGCCTGATGTAATCTCCTCGTTCGAGAGCAGGAAGTCTTCCAGCTCGTTGAGGGTTGGCATGGCATCGGAGCAGCTATGGCGGGAGATGACGATGGATGCCGACGCACTGCCGCGCCGCATCGCCTCACTGACACTGTGCCCGTTCATCAGACTGTGGATGAAGGCCGAGGCATAGGAATCACCTGCACCGAACGTCTTCAGCACCTTAGCCGGAAAAATACCGCTTCTATGGCTTTGCCCATCCGCGGTATAAGAGATCGATCCGCTGCCGCCATGCTTGATGACCACCAGCTCTGCCTGATGCGCGAACCAGCGTGCCGCCGTTGCCTTATCGTCCGCACCTGCGAGATTATAGAGGTTTTCCATCATATCGAATTCGTCCCGGGTCCCGATAATACAGTCACATTTCTCAGCCGCCAGGTTATAATAGACCGCCGTTTCAGCTTTCGAAGTCCAGGTATACGGCCGGTAATCGAGATCAAAAAATACAGTAAGCCCATGCTTGCGGGCAAACTCCAGCGCCAGGAATACCGCTTCACGGGAAGGGCTCTGCGCGAGAGCGGTGCCGGAGATGAGCAGCGCTTTGGAGCTGCGGATATACTCCTCCGAGATTTCCTCTGGCTTCAGCAGGAGATCGGCCACATGATCCCGGTACATGAGAATGCTGCATTCCTGCGGGCTCTTAATTTCTGTAAAAGCCAGCCCCGTCACCGCACCCGTCCGGTCAACGCTCACCTGACTGTCATCTATGCCGCCCTTCTGCAGATAGCTGCGGATGAACCGGCCCATCTGGTCATCGGCAATCTTGCCGATGAAGCCGGTACGCATACCCAGACGCGCTGCACCGATTACAATATTGGCCGGAGAGCCGCCGACATATTTGGTGAAGGTCATCGTCTCTTCCATCGGTCTCCCGGTTTCATTGGCGTTCAGATCTATACAAAGCCGGCCAATGGCGATTAAATCCAGCTGCCGGGTAGGGTCGAACTGTAAACCGTTCATAGTGATGCCTCCTTGATCGAGCTTAGGGAATACGGTCGTTGAATAACTGACCGAGTGTTGGTTGGTTAGTTGATTGTTTGTTTGGTTGTTTGTTTGGTTGGTTGTTTGGTTGGTTGTTTGTTTGGTTGTTTGTTTGGTTGTTTGTTTGGTTGTTTTTTTGTTTGTTTGGTTGTCGATTGAATAGTTGAATAATTGGCCAGTTGATCTTTCTCAGAAAGTTATTTTCTTTTCGGGGGGAGGGTAAGCGCTTAACCTAATTTTCCTCTTTAGTATAGATTAGAACAAGGCATTTGGCAATCCTCAATTTGAAAGCGATAACAACCTTGGAAATTGCACACCACTGAACCGTTATCCTCTTTTGAAAGGACAGGGTTATTTCAGTTAATGGGAGGATGCTGAGCGGAATTGAGAGAACGTTGAAGGATAGGTTGATGAGACTCTGGGGAGAAGCGCCAGGGGGAGAAGCTGGGAACGCCGGGACGACGAGAGAACACCGGGGGATTCCGGCTCTCCCAGTAAACAAGTGGAAAAATGTATCTTAATCCGCCGATTTTCGAGAGATGGACCGAAACAAGTGGATAAATAGCATCTACTGGCGGCAGTTTCTCTACTTTGGGGATTTTATGCTAATTTAAGTGTCATTTATCCAACTACTGTTTTGGCAGCGTCCATTCGTTCATCAGCAAGTGGAGAAAATCCAACTAATTCCTGATTACTCTCACTTCCAGACTATCCAGCCCCCTCTGGGCATCTTTGGCCTCCGTTTCAGCAAAAGACCCCACAAAGTGGGGTCTATCCTTGAAATATAGAATTTATATGCTTCGCGCAATAAATATTTCTTATCCTTCTCGCTGAAACGGAGGCCGTATTGTTGAAGGACGGCGCGCTGTTTCTGCTTGAGGGTCTCACGGGTGCTGCCCAGCCTATGAATTCCTTATTGCGGAACCGGGCCTGTAGAATGGCGGATTACCAGTTCCGGCATCAGCATAATCTTCCGCTTGGGGCTGGCCGGATTACTGATCGATTCATTCAGCAGAATCATCGCCTGCTCTGTCATCTCGCGCAAAGGCTGGGCGATACTGGTTAATGTGGGATGGCAGATTTCTGCCAGCACCGTATTGTCGAAGCCTACTACAGACAGGTCGCGGGGAATGGACAGGCCGGCACTGCGCGCCTCCTTGAGCACCCCGATCGCCAGCAGGTCATTGCAGGCAAAGATGGCTGTAGGGCGGATTTCTGTGGCCTGATTCAGCATCTCTGCTGCTGCTGTCCGCCCGTTCTCCAGCGTAGCCGAGGTGTGTATCATATTCGCCGGATTGTCACAAGCAATTCCCCCCGCCTTCAGCGCATCAAGGAAACCTTCCACACGCAGCTTGCTCCCCGGCAGATTGTCGGAGATTATCCCCAGCCTACGGTGGCCGAGGGACAGTAAATATTCTGTTGCCTGATAGCCGCCTTTATAATCATCCACCGTGACACTGTTGCTCTCCAAGCTGCGGATATCTGCTGAGAACAGCACGAGCGGCACATGATCGGCCACCATCCCACGAATCAGCTCAGGATTCCCGGGATGGGAAGCAATGATCAGGCCGTCCACCCGTTTGCGCAGCAGCAGCGAGATATACCGTGCGGCCTTCTCATCACTGCGGTCCGTACTGCACACGATTAAGTCACTGCCCTGTTCCTGGGCATAATCCTCGATACCACGGGCTGTCTCAGCAAAAAAAGGATTGGCAATATCGGGAATCATCAGCCCGATGGTCCCTGTCCGGCGGTTGGTCAGGGCGGAAGCTACCATGCTCGGCTGATAGTTCAGCTCCGCCATGACCCGCCCTACCTTTTCCCGCGTATTGACACTGATCCGTCCGCTCTTATTCAATACCTTGGACACGGTAGCGATGGAGACTCCCGCTTCCCGTGCCACATCATAGATCGTAGGTTTCATCGTTATTAAGCCCGCCTTTGCGTTCTTGCCTTCTTATAACTCGATTATAAGGAAGTCCTCCGGCGGTGTCTATCTAACAGGCATGCTGCCTCCTCCGCAAAATAGAGACCGCAGAAACTCAGACTTGTCTGCATTCGGCTTCCTTGTTCTGCATTCGGCTTCCTCCTTATTGAAATCCTGTCCAGATTAAAATCCTGACCAGAATACAACATTCCTTCACCAAAATCAGCTCTAATCCATAATTGTTGCATCAAAAGCAAGATTTCACCTTCACTATGCGATCATAGCAAGACTATTCTTGTATTCTCTGCAACATCTCTTCCATGCACCCGGCTGGCTATCTATGAACACAAATTGCAATAACCACTGTATTTCAGCATTTCACTATTTCACTATTCACTATTTCGCTCCCAGAGTATCACCGCTCGATCAAGCCGCCCCGGCACTTCTTCGGATGTGAACCGCTGAGCTTATCTATAATTTGCTTATCCCCGCATCAAAAGGCCCCCGCTACGCGGAAGCCCCAGATTAATCTATTAACTTGCCTCGCGGGCTCCGTTCAATTTCCCCTCCCGGACTCCGCTTAATCTTCCCTCCCGGACTCCGTTCAATCTTCCACAGCAGCCGCGCCCTGCCCCGACTTGAACAGCCATTCATGATCTGGATCATTATGGAATACCCAGGTGCGGACCGGACCCGCCATCACGTTAAGATAATACGAATCATAACCCGGCGGCGCAGAGACGGGGTGATACCCTTCCGGAACAAGCACGATGCTCCGGTCGGTTACAGCCAGAGTCTCGTCTAGGCTGCGGTCGTCATTGTAGACCCGCTGCACCACAAAGCCATGGGCGGGATTCACCCTGTGATAGTAGGTTTCCTCCAGATAGGATTCCTCCGGCAGATTATCGCGGTCATGCTTATGCGGCGGATAGCTGGACCAGTTGCCGCCGCCCGTGCGCACCTCCACCACCAGCAGACTCTCAGCTACACTCTGCTCAGGCAGGATATTAACGACCCTGCGCGACATACTGCCATACCCCCGATCCTCTGCAACCGCATCGGATGGCGTAATCAGCCGGGCCGGGTATTTGCCCGTTCCCGGAGCAAGACAGGCTGCAAGCTCCAGCTCTGTCAGTGCTGTAACCTTGTAATTCGCTCCCGCCGGAACATACACAGCGTATGGTGCCATGTCTTCAAAGACCGACATACGCCCGCCGATACCCGCGAACAGCTCGCCATCCACCCGGATATCCGCCTTGCCCGCAAGCAGTACCAGACAGACCTCGTTCCCTTCTGCCCTGCGGTCCAGTGTATCCCCGGCCTGCAATTGGTACACCTCAAATCCTACATACTTCCACCCGGCACTCTCCGGGCTGACCGCAGCCACAAGTCCATCCTGGTCTGGCGCTCCAGCCTTAATGATTAGTTCGGACATCTTCCTCATCCTCCTCTGTCTTCAAGGTTTGCATCCGCTTACAAGGCTTGCATCTCCGATAGTCCCGCTCCTGCAGCAGACAGCTTGACCGGAAGCCCGCTCACATAGGATGCTCTGGCTGCTTCGGCTATCAGCTGTGCTGCTTGACCGTCGCGGCCGCTGCAGATCAGCGGCTCCTGCAGCCGTACCGAACGGGCAAACGCGGCAATCTCATCCATGAACGCCCGATTATAGCGCTCCAGGAAGAAATGCTCCGGCTGGTCGCGGGTAACCGAAGTAGCGGTGGACACCTCCACTGTCGTCGGACGGCAATTGTCGGCAGTCGCCGAACCGAGCGTGCCGAATACCTCCACCCGCTGGTCATAGCCGTAGACAGCCTTGCGGCTGTTATCAATCACGCAGATTGCTCCGCTCTCGAAGGTCAGTGTGATGACGGCTGTGTCCACATCCCCGCAGCGGCCGAACATTGGATCAATCAGGTTCGCCCCCCGGGTGTAGACCTCAGCCACTTCCCCGTCCATCAGGTAGCGGGCCATATCGAAATCGTGAATCGTCATATCCATGAACATGCCGCCCGAAGAGCGCACATAAGACTCACCGGGAGGCTGCGGATCACGCGAGGTGATCTTCACAATATGCGGGCTGCCCAGCTCCCCGGACTCAACCAGCTGCTTCAGCTTACGGAAGCTGGGGTCCATCCGGCGGTTGAAGCCGACCTGAAGCAGCACGCCTGCTTCCTCTGCAATCTGTAATGCCCGAAGGGTCTCTTCCGATGACAGACTGATCGGCTTCTCACAGAATATATGCTTCCCGGCAAGCGCAGCCCGCTCAATCCACGAAGCGTGTGTATCCGTCGGTGTACAGATGAACACCGCTTCAATCTCGGAGTCATTCAGAATATCTTCACCCGCTGCAAAAACAGAGCCAAGCCCCCGGCTCTCCGCCCAGGCCAGCAATTCATCACTCATCATTGCTTCTGCAATGGACTTCAGCTTGAACGACGGCATCGCACGCAGATTATCCGCGTGCAGGCGCCCGATTCTTCCCGCGCCGATAATGCCAACTACAATCGGATTTACCATGTTCGCTTATCCTCCTCAGAGGGTAAGCGCTTAACCTTCCCGAGAATAGTATACTTCATGCTCCCGGATGCTTCAAGCAAATCTTTTACCCGGCTCCTCTAGGATAAGGCGAAGAGACAGGATAGCTTAAGTTTAGATGTTTTTTACAGCTTGATACTGGAATTCAATGGTACAATTAAGTTATTACATTGCTTGCTTGAAGGAGTGTTGCCAATGGAATTGCAGATCGTTAACGGGCCGGAGACAGACCACCACAAGTCTTATGTGACCAACAAGATGATTGAATTTAATCTCAAGCATTTCCCTGATGAGTTGAAGGGCAGATACCAGGAAGTGAACCTGCTATTACAAGATACGGCTGGACATATTTACGGCGGATTGGTCGGTGAGATATGTTGGAACTGGTTAGAGGTGCACTATCTTTTTGTGGAAGAGGCCTGCCGGACATTCGGATACGGTAAGAAACTGCTCTCAGCAGCTGAAACAATGGCTAAGGAGAAAAAATGTGATTTCATCAAATTAGACACCTTGAGCTTTCAGGCATTGGACTTCTACCTGAAGCAAGGCTTCGAGGTATTTGGAACGATACATAACGCTGGCGGCTACTCTCACTATTATTTGACCAAAGAAATCTCTCAAAAAAGCTAACTGGGAATACCCGATTGGAAATTGATTTTGCTCAAAAGAGCTGGTTTAAGGAGTGTTGAAATGATCGGGAGGACCATAAGAGTTCTGGAGGGCAACCCCAGATTTGTAATTAGTGTTTTTTATCCAGCCTCCGGGGGAGCCTCTGTCAGTGGTATAGACTTATACGCACCCTGCCAGGCGGAGGCCGCTGCGGTCTTAACGGAGATGGGCGTTAATCTTGACAACCTGAATATTACCAGTGTTATAACAACAAGTGAGTCGTTGACTATAAAAAAGGGAGGATACCCCGTCATCCTTATATCGCCTGGCTTCGGTGTGGAACGCGATATGTATCTTGGGATCATTGCTAAGCTAATCCCCAGAGGATTTATGGTTGTTACTATCAGTGCTCCGCATGAGTCCGTGTTCACCGTATTTCCAGACGGCGGCACGATCAAGCAAGCGGCAGCAATAGCAGAATTAGCAAGCAATGACTATGCTGGCTGGTCCCGTCTCCTGGAAAGCCGCGCCCACTTAATAACCGCCGTTCTGGAATATATGGATACGCTTAACCGCTCCGACTCAGAGCTTGCAGGCCTGTTCGATATAGGTAAGGTTGCTGCAATGGGGCATTCACTTGGGGGTGCAGCTGTTCTCGAAGTCGCCAAGCACGATAATCGGATCAAGGCTGTGATCCTTCTTGATCCCAGTTTTCACCTGATACGCCGTGATAACAGTGTGTCATCGGTTCCGGTTTTACTGCTTCGGCAAGAGACATCCCGCTTCATTCTGGTGATAACCATGCAGCTCCAATTCATGACGTTACTGCAGAAGCTGCAGCCGCATTCGTGGAGGCCGTTTTTAATAGGGGTGCTGTGCCTCGCAATGTAGCATTTCTGCCTAGCGAAGCCCTTGTTCCAATCAACTCAGAGGGTGATCCTGTAGTAACTATATTCTAGGAAGGAAGCTGCATTTTTAACTACTATATTTGCAGATGAAATCGTGCGTTTTGAGCATAACGATAGGATGCTTCGCTCGGATATGATGTTGCCGGAGATTGGGGAATTCGAACATAAAGAGGAGGAAACGAAATGAAAACGATAAAGTCCATGCTGGATCACCTGTACTGGGCGGACGGCCGGATCTTGGACGCGCTGGAGGCGAGTGACACGAAGAATAAAGAGCTGCTGAAGCTGGTACGGCACATCGCAGTCGCAGAGCGGGTATGGCTGTCCCGGTTACAGGGTCAAGGCAGCGCACAATATTCATTGTGGGAGGAAGCTGAAGACCTGACGGCAATCCGGAAGATATTTGAAGAGAATGCTGAGCAATACCGCATCTATATCGAAGGGCTGGAGGAATCCGGGCTGGACAAGATGATTGATTATGCCAACCAGAGCGGAGTTCCGTTCCGAACATCCGTCCGGGATATCCTGTTACAGGTCCTTTTACATGGGCAATATCACCGGGGACAGATTAACCGGGCGCTTCGGATGGATTCGGCAGAGCCTGCTCCAGTCGATTACATCACGTTTGCAAGGCTCTAATTTCCCCATAACACGTTGATGCTCATTACGCAGGAGGAACATATGGGGGGATTAACTTATGGAAGAACGAATATTGTTATTTTTAAACGAGACCTACCAAGTAGAGTTCTATAAGATTGAAGCAGTAACCAATGAAATGTACCGTTGTCACTCCCGAAAGGGTATCTTCTACGTCCGAATAACAAATTACAAGACCTATGAAGAACAATTAGAAGAGCTTAAGTGGACCCATTATTTATTCCACCAAGGTGTAGGTGTCGCAGAGATTGTACCCTCGAGCAAGGGTTCATTTCTTGAACCTTTAAGCCTGGACGAAGAACAGCTGTGCGTTGTATTTAAGGCTGCACCCGGAATCCATCTGCCGCGGACAGAGTGGAATGAAGCTGTATTTAGAGTGCTTGGACAACAAATCGGCAGGATGCACCGGGTCAGTAAAGGATATATGAATGCTGAAGCTACTGTAACTATTCGTCATTGGTATGAAAGTAAAGAATACGATTTCCTCAAATATATTCCTGTAGAAGAGAAGTCCATACGGGAGATTGCAGCCGGCGTGGTAGCCCAAATTAAAGAGCTGCCGCAGGATCAAACCAATTACGGCTTAATCCACGGTGACCTGTGGCTGGAAAATATCCTTGTAGACCGCGACTCTGCACTAACCATGATTGACTTTCAAGATTGTGAACAGCATTTCTATATATACGATTTAGTTGTGCCGATCTATTCTGCACTGGAGTACTCCTTCATGGGCGGCGGAAATCTGAGGGATTACGAGCGATCCATTACTAAGGCGCTGCTCGAAGGATATCAGGAGGAGTATAACCTCTCTTCTGAGATGCTTACGAAATTCCCGTTATTTCTGAAGCTTAAAGAATGTTTCGAATATAATCAGATGCATAGGTACTGGAACTTCAAAGAGCTAAGCGAGGCTGAGGTTCGAATCCTGAACTTATATAGAAACAAGATCGAAACCAGATGGGGCACAGGCGCTTTGGATGAACAGTGAATGCGAAACGAGGTAATAGTATGAAGATCAGAGCGTTAACTACAGGTGAACAGCCCCCAAGAGAATTGCTTTTGTCGGCGGACCCTTCCCCGAAGCTTGTTGATGAATATACCGAAAGAGGGCATTGCTTCGTCGCTGAGGCGGATAGCCGTGTAATCGGGGTGTATGAAGCGCTATTTGAGAATGGGATCCAAGTTGTCGATAGGATACGCCTGTCTCAAGATCTATAGCTTGTACAAAAAAGTGGCAGCCGAAGACGATTCTCCCGTCCTTAGCTGCCGCTTATACAGACTCATTTCTCTTGCGCTCCGCCTGTTCTACAAATCCGCCTTCGCCTCAGCAGTAAGGCAGAGCCTCGCCCAGTGCAACCAGCGCCATCGCCTGGCCATAGGCCATAGGGGCAATAACAATCGCTTTGTAATCCTCCTTAGCAGCACCGATTGGAGTACCGCTCGATACGCCAAGCACGGTGCCTTCGCCATCAATCTGATCCAGCACAGCCTGGATCGCTCTCAGCGCCGGTTCCGCATAAGCTCCCGGCAGCATTCCGGTGCGTACACCGTTCAGAATACCGGCGGCAATGGCGGCCGAGCCGGACGTCTCGGTATAACTGTCCGGATCATCCAGCAGCGTATGCCACAGTCCACCCTCGCTCTGGCAAGCCAGTAAGGCGTCTGCCTGGGCCTGCAGGATCTGCTGGAGATACGTGAAGATCCCCTCTGCCAGATACGGGCGCATCAGCTCCAGATATTCCGGCAGGCCGAGTGTGAACCAGCTATTGCCGCGGCACCAGAAGGCTTCGCTGAAATTATGCCGCTGCTCACAATGCCAGCCATGGAAGAACAGGCCGGTTTTTTTGTCATACAGATATTTAATGTGCAGCAGCAATTGATGCAGCGAGGCTTCCCGCCACTGCGGGTTATCATGCTTCACTCCCATTTTGGCCGTGAACAGAATCGCCATGAACAGCGTATCGATCCAAAGCTCATTCTCATGGAGTGAGACTTCATGCTTCTCCGCACCTGTGGTGACATGCTGATACCCTTGCTCCAGTGTCCGGGGCAGGCCATGCATCAGCCAATCCATCCATTCAAGACTCAGCTCCCCGGCCTCCTCCAGTTCCATCAGTGATAAGAGCGGAGCGGTTGTATTGATGTTCCGGCTGGGCAGGCCTTTCCCCAGTTGACGGGCCATCCACGGCTTGGTGTAAGCCTCATAACGGCCGTCCCCGAAATGCCGGTCAAGCTTTTGCAGACCATACAGCCCTACCCCCTGCGGCCAATCCCATTCCTCCATCCCGAAGTCACGGGCAAAATAACGATGCCGTCCCGCTCCTTCCACCTGCTTCTGCAATTCCGTTTCGTTGTCCGGCCGGCTCAGCCTCATCAGCTTATCTGTAACCAGGTCCAGCTTACGGAGCAGCTCCACTCTATTAATAGTGCTTCCATACACCTTCAGGTTCTGTCCTGCTTCCATGCCGCTATGCTCCCCTCTCATGCTTGCGCCCCGCGCAGCTTCATTCTGAATGTCCGGATCTCATAAGGCTTAATCTGGAAGGACAGCTCCGCTTCCTGCCAGGCTCCGAACGGCTCCTCCATCAGATTGCATTCCTGCCAGGAGGCAATGGAATATGCGCTCTCCACCGTGATCTGCGTCCGGGAACCGGCATATTCATGCAGCCGCAGCACCACATCGTTGCCGTCTTCCGAGCGCTTGATGGCATCCACCATTACATGTGCGCCTCCGATATTAAGCAGCGGCGCTCCCGCCAGCTCTCCTGCAACGGTGCGCAGCGGATTATTCAGCTCCCACGCCTCCTGGACTACCCCGCCTTCCACAAAATCGCCAGTATGCGGATAAAGGGCATACGTAAAGGCATGATGCCCCTGATCCTGCTCAGGATCGGGATGAACCGCCGATTTCAGCAGCGTCAGCCGCAGTACGCTATCCTTGATGTCATAGCCATATTTGCAGTCATTGAGCAGCGCTATGCCATACCCCTTCTCGCTGATATCCGCCCACTGATGGCCTACCGTTTCAAAGCGGGCAACATCCCAGCTCGTATTCCAGTGAGTCGGGCGCTTTACATTGCCGAACTGAATATCATAGGTAGCTTCCAGCGCATGAATATCCACCGGGAAGGCCACCTTCAGCAGTTGGTTATGTCCGTGCCAGTCCAGCTCTGTGCGGAAATCAATCCGGGCGGTATCCCGGTAGAAGAGGATGTCCTGGGTTACCGCTGTGCGGTGATAGGTCCAGCTCATGCGCAGCACAGCCCGCAGCGGACCGTTCTCGGTCAGCTCACAGCCGGTCAGCTGTGAGATCTCCGTCATCTTTTCCTGGTAAAAAATATCAATATCCCACGCCTCAAAGTCCAGCGGCTTATCTTCGAACACCTGAAGCACATTGCCCCGCTGCCCTGGAGCCAGCAGCTCACGGCCGCTCCGCCGGTCAAGCATCGAAGTGAACTGGCCCTGCTCATTCCACACCACCTCCAGGAGCGGTGTTGTCAGCGTGTTGCCGGATACGGCTGCAAGCGGCTGAACCTGTTCCTCCCGGGATGCCTCCTCTGCATGTCCGGGTACGACCTGCAGGACTGCCGTGCCTAGTGCAGGCACCGACGGAACATACACCAGCACTCCGCCGTCTGCCGTTTGCTGCTGCATCAGCCGGTTCCCGTCCGCGTCATGAACCTGTACGCTGTCTGCGGCCTCTGCGGGAATCAGTGCATACCGCGGACGGTTCCAGTTGGAGCTGTTCAGCAGGGTGACCCGGCTGCCAGTCTCTCCTTCAGCCGCGCCGTTAATCAGCGCCAATGAACGTGTCTCTCCTTCCGCATATTCAAGGTCGCTGTCCTCGTAGACCTCCTGGATGGACGAGCCGGGGATGATGTCATGGAACTGATTGCGCAGCAGAATCTCCCAGATTCCCGCCAGTTCAGCCGCAGGATATACCGATTGCAGATTCCCCCGACTTACCCCGGTCAGCGTATACAGCCACTCCGCATCACGCAGCAGCAGCTCCAGGCGGCGGTTGTACTTCTTGTTGCGGGCTTGCGAGGTATACGTTCCCCTGTGGCATTCGAAATACAACTCGCCATTCCAGGTATGCACGAATGCCTCTGCATTCCCGATCCGTTCATGCAGTCCGGTGAAATAGTCCCCGGCACTGCCCGTCTCAATCTTCGGAATGCCCGGAAGCTTGTTGAAGCGCCGGCGAAGCTCCAGCATCTCCCGTGTAGGTCCTCCGCCCCCATCGCCCCAGCCGTAGGCAAACATCAGGTGATCATTGATCTCCTTGTCCTGATAGGAATTCCAGATCCCGCGCAGCAGCGCCGCCGTCATCCGGCCGTTATACGTATATTCAGCCCCGTCCTTCTCTGAGGTGGTGATGAAATGCGTGAGCACCTCCGAGCCGTCCATCCCCCGCCACCAGAAGGTGTCATGCGGCATCCGGTTGAACTGGTTCCAGCTGATTTTGGTGGTCATGAAGGTATCAATGCCCGATTTGCGGAGAATCTGCGGCAGCGCCCAGCTATACCCGAATACATCCGGCAGCCAGAGGTATTTGCTCTCGACTCCGAATTGTTCACGGAGATAGTGTTTGCCCGTCATGATCTGGCGGACCAGCGACTCACCGGACGGGATGTTACAATCGGCCTCCAGCCACATTGCACCTTCCGCCTCCCAGCGTCCCTCCTTCACCTTCTCCGAGATCCGCCCGAACAGCTCAGGATAATCCTGCTCCAGGTAGGCGTATAGCTGCGGCTGTGTCTGCAGGAACTGGTACTCCGGGAATTCCTCCATCAGCCGCAGAACGGTGGAGAAGGAGCGGGCAGTCTTCTCACGGGTATGTTTGAGCCGCCATAGCCAAGCAACATCAATATGGGTATGGCCTACAGCCGTAAGCGTTACGTCAAAAGTCTGCGGCATAACCTCTACCGCCTGATTCAGACTGGAGCCTGCCTCGTACAGCGAGGTGATATGCTCCGGCGAGCCGGGCTCCGACCAGTCGATCAGGCGGAAGGCGTCGTTCAGCGCTTTTTTGAGCCACTGCTTCTCCGGCTGGTCTCTGCCCAGGTAACGGAAGGCATCCAGCGCGGCCTTCGACATATAGAACAGATCGTCAATTCTCTCGTCCAGGTAGCCGATGAAGGCTTCGCTGATCCGGTGATCCTGAATCTTGGGACGCCCGCCGCCTTCAAGCCCCGACCACAGCCGGAAGACCAGCTCTACCGTCTGCCCGCCCCATTCATCACCGAAGATCACCTCTCTATGGTTATTATCTACGCCCTGGTAAGGCGATCCGTTCACGAACAGCAGCGATTCAAAGCCGGAGTTATTGAAGTCCCCGGTCTTCCCGAAGTCAAATCTGCCGGCGATTCTGAAGCCTGCCTGACTCTGGGGCATTACGATCACTGTACGCAGCCAGACATAACGGTCCCGCCCGCGCCAATGCTCCTGAAGTCTGATTATGCCATCAAAGGAGACGGCCTCCGGGTATACGCCGTTAGCCCCTTCCTCATCCTCCGCGAACGCAAACTCTGTAAGCTCAAGAACCCTAAGGTATCTGTATTTGTCCACCTCGGCCTGGCGCTTGATCAGCTTTTCTTCTGTGAATAACATCTCATCACTCCTTGTATCCGCTTTCATATCATCACTATAGCAAACCCTCCGCCTCAAAAACTACCTTACTTTTGCTGTATTTCGCCCTGTACATTGCATATCTTGCTTTTTCGGGCCTATAATATACAGGTAATTGGTAAGTAGTACGCAGTTACATCTTTTGGGATAACGGCAACGGTGAGGAGAGAGGTTATGCTTGAAAGCGACCTGTTGTATGAGCAAGGATATAGCGTCCGTATGAATACTCCGGCTGATCCGCTGTTTTATTATTTTGACTACGATCAGCGGTCCCACGACATTAATATGGAGTTTCAGCATGATCATGCTTTTTATGAGATCCACATACTGCTCGATTCCAGCGCCACGCATATTATTGAGGGTAATGTTCATGCCCTGCAGCAATATGATATTGTTCTGCTCGCCCCGTACCGGCTGCATATGACCCAGTATCCCGCAGGGCCGCCGCATAAGCGGCTGATCATCAACTTCAACATGCCCGGGAATATCCCCGGACTTGAGGCCGCTTACCATACCATGCTGCAACCGTTCGCCGGGGAGGTTCCGATCTACCGGTTCACAGGCGTTCCGCGCAGTGCCGTGTTCGAGCCGCTGAATGCCATTTTCACCTTGTCTCACAACGACTCGCCGCTGAATCCGGTGCTGATACACAGCCTGTTCCAGCAATTTCTGTGCAGCCTATCCCAGCAGTGCGGCCAGAATGCTTATGTGCTGGAGGAGATCGGAAACGCGATGATGCAAAAAATCTATTCGATCACTGCCCGTATCCACAGCCATTACAGCAGCGAGCTGTCCCTGGATTCTATCTCCAAGGAATTCTATATCAGCCCTTATTACCTGTCCCATCAGTTCAAAACCGTTACCGGCTTCACTCTGACGGAATACATTCAGATGACCCGCGTCCGCAAAGCCCAGCAATTGCTGCTGCATACCCGTCAGAAGATCTCTGACATTGCCGGACAATGCGGATTCAACAGCTTCTCACAGTTCAACCGCATCTTCAATAAGCTCAGCGGCATGTCACCCTCCGCATTCCGTAAGCAGCAGAGTTTGTCCGGCGGGGCTTCGTCCACGCTGTCGTATTGATTCAGGCGGATCATGCAACAAGCAAGTGGATCAACTTAAGCACTTGGGTGGACGCTGCGCGAACGGACCGATGTTCCAATCGCTGTGGTCTCCAGATTTTTTTCATTCCCCTTAGCGGTGAAAATCCGGAGACCAAGGCGAACGCATTCGCTTTTCCACATTCGTTCCGTCCTCTCCGCTGTTTGAGCGGGATACGAAACCCCTTGTTGAAACACAAAAAAAATCGCCTTTTTGGTAAATGGAGGTACCACCCAACCATTTCAAAAAGAGCGATTTCTTTGTACATTCAATAGTCCATAGACCAATTTTCCTTACCAATTCTACTTGTGGGACCTTCTACACTGTAAACTGAATACGGCTGAGCAGAACCTCACCCTTAAATACAAGGTACACATCGGCCGTTCCGGCATCCACGCCTGCGATGGCGCACTGGCTATGCCACTGCTGAACCCCGCCTGCCGGAATCTCCAGCGTTGCTGCCAGCTTGCCGGACGAACCGCCGGTTCTGACCTCAATGCTGCCGCCATTCACGGAAGACACGAGCACTTCGACGCCAGCCGCGCCTTTGGCAAACTGTACATTATGGAAGGCAATCCAGGCCCCGTCCTTCACCGGACGTACCGAAGCTCCGCCTGCCTTGCATTCATCCAGGAACACCGCTTCATAATCATCGTAGTTCTCGGCTTTGACGGCTGTGTACAGGTTACGCGCCGGTACCGTGTCGCCGTGTACTCTAATCTTGGCCGACAGCTTAATATCGCCGGAGGAACGGCCCACAAGAATGTTGTATTCTCCGTCTTCTACACAGTATTGTTCACGGCTTACATCCCAGAAGGCGAGATCAGACACCGGCAGAGCAAAGGCTACGGTCTGCGATTGTCCTGCGGCCAGATGGATTTTGTCAAAACCCTTCAACTGCTTAAGCGGGCGTCTGATCCGGGTTGACAGGGACTGCACATACACCTGAACCACTTCAGCGCCGTCTACGCTTCCACTGTTCTCCAGCTCTACCGTCAGGCTGATCATGCCGTCCTCCTGCACTTCTTTTGCTGCCAACGACAGCTTGTTGTAAGCCACCTGCGCATAGCCCAGACCATGGCCGAACGGATACAGCGGCTCCCCGTCGAAGTACATGTAGGTTCTTTTGCCTTGGATGATGTCGTAGTCCATGAATTCCGGAAGCTGATCCACGGAGCGGTACCAGGTCATATTCAGTCTGCCGGACGGGCTATAATCACCGAACAGGACCTCTGCCACCGCGTTGCCGAGCTCTTGTCCGCTGTGGGAGGTGTACAGCACTGCCGGGATATGCTCATCGATCCAGGTGGAAGAGATCGGATAGCTGCCGACAATCACCACTACCGTATTCGGATTGGCGGCATAGACCGCCTTAACCAGGTTCTCCTGTTCTAGGGGCAGCACGATATCCGGCCGGTCGATCTCTTCCTTCCCGTTCAGCAGCGGGTGGTTGCCGACGAATACAACTGCGACCTCAGCAGCCCGGGCCGCTTCTACCGCAGCTTCTATGCCGTTCACTACAACTTTCTTATGGAATAGAGCTGCTGCGGCAGACGTCTCTTCTTCAGCAGCGCGGATGGTTCCGTCCTCGGCGCCAATAATCAGCGGCTTATTATTCCAGGTCCGCAGGGATACTGCACCCTCTGCTTCGGGCACCAGATTCAGCGATTCCTTCACATACCAGCCGTAGATTTCATCAGCGGAAGCTGTCAGTGTGCCGGCATCCGTCAGGGTGACATATTGTCCCCGGCTTGTGGCCTCCAGGGTATTCGCGGTCCAGCCCCAAGCCGTATGGCGGAACAATTCTCCGCGCTCCGGCTTGTCATGCAGCACAGCCAATCGTCCATCTTCGCCGGTAATGCCCACCGTCCGGCCGCTGGCCGCTGAGGTTAAGAGAATCCGGTCACTGCCGCTCTCGAAGGAGACCTGCTTGCCTGCCAGCTTCTTGGTCACTCCCTGCAGAGGTGTCACCCCATAAGGCAGTGTGCCGGAATACCAGTCTCTGAAGGCTTCGTCCCCAAGCGGGCCGATGACAGCTACCTTGGACAGCGCGGATGCACTCAGCGGGAGGGCTGCATGGTCATTCTTCAGCAGGACAATAGATTCCTTGGCCGCTTCAAGAGACAAGTCGCTATGCGCTTTACTGAGAATAACGGAATCATCAATTGCCGCATAAGGATTACCTTCCTCCGGATCAAATTCACCCAGACGGAAGCGGATGCGGAAGGTGTTCGCCAGCGCGCGGTCCAGATCTTCCTCGGTCAGCAGGCCTTCACGGAGCGCCTCATGGATGACTTTAATGGTCTCCTCCGTCTCTTCGGTTACACTGTCAATCCCGTTCTTGATCGACTCGGCCATCGACTGGGCGAATGAATCGTAATATTTATGATCCTTCACAATCCCGAACAGGTCCCCGGCATCGCTTACAATGAACCCATCCATTTCCCATTCGCCCTTCACAATCTCCATCACGGCCGGGTGCAGGATAACCGGCACGCCATTCACGGAGTTGTAGGCGGTCATCATGGATTGTGCTCCGCCTTCCTTGAAGGCCGGCTTGAACGCTTCCAGATAATATTCACGCATGTTCCGCGGATCAATGCTGGATGAAGCCACACCGCGGTCGATTTCATTGTTGTTGCCGAGGAAGTGCTTAAGGGTTGCTACCGCTTTCAAATACACCGGATGATCGCCCTGGATGCCTTTTACAAGTGCGGTGCTCAGCTGGCCCGTCAGCTCAGGATCTTCCCCGTAGGCTTCCTCTGTTCTGCCCCAGCGCGGGTCCCGCTCCATGTCCACGGTCGGTGCCCATAGAGTCAGGCCGTTAACGGTTGGATTCTTCCGGTAGAACGCCCGGGCCTCATCGCCGATCGCTGAACCGATCCGCTGCAGCAGCTCCGGGTTCCAGGTGCAGGCCAGTCCGCTTGGCTGCGGGAATGAGGTTGCTTTGCCCAGCCACGAAATCCCGTGAGCCCCTTCCGTACCATGCTTGTAACCGCCTACACCAAGACGGTCAATAGCCGCCTGGTATTGCGGCATCAGACTTACCTTCTCCTCCAGCGTCAGCCGGGAGAGCAGATCCTGAACACGTTCATTCAGCTGTACTTCAATTTGTCTAAACGGATATGTAGCTGTTTCCATGAATATTCGCTCCTTCAATCTTAATGATAACGGTTTCATCACATCCAAAGCCAGGCGTTCACAGTCCTCCGCACAGCCCGGTTGTTCTATCCTTCCTCATCATAAAAGATTAGCGCTTACAGCAACACCTGAACAATTGACATAAAAATCAGTTCATAATTAGAGAATCGTCAGCTGAAATCAGGAGCTGCCGGGCTGCGGGGAATCTCCGTGCGGATAATGAAACTTCAGCGCATCAGCCGACAATCCGGTAAATTTAAGGTCTCCGCTCGTAATTACATAATCCCCTTCCGGCTTGTTCTCCAGCGGCCGCTTGCGGATCTCTTTGGGGGAGATGCCGTACCTGGCCTTGAATACTTTGTGGAAATAGGAATAGGTCGCGAAGCCGCAGGCATTCGCAATATTCTCCAGACTGAAGTCGGTATAGCGGATACGCTCCAGGGCGTTCGACAGCCGGATTTCCTGCGTGTATTGAATAATGGTATACCCTGACAGCTCTTTGAAAAGATGCACCGCACGCGACACGCTGAGCCCGGCATGATCCGCAACATCCTCTACCCGCAGCGGACTGAGCGCATGCTCGTTAATATAGCGGTGCATTCTCATCACCATTTCATTGGACCGCTTCGGCGCATCCTCAACATTGGCGGCTTCCACCGACAAGCGGTCAAGCGACAGGCAGAGCGCGCAGAGCAGATGGCGGATCAGCTCCGGGCTGTCCTGGACGATCCGGTGCTGCTCTATGCTGAGCTGCTGCCAGAGGGACAGCATGCCGGCATCCAGATGGATCCGCTGATGCAGCAGACGGGGCTGCGATTCCCACCACTGCTGAATCCACGAGCCTTCACAGAGCAGATAATAATCGCCGCTCTCGATCCTCCCGTCCATTTCCTCCACCACCAGATGATAAGGCTCTCCGGGCTGGTAGATGAGCAAATCCCCGGGTTGAATTCTTGTCATTCTCCCGTTGACTAGCGCCTTGCAGCTGCCCACCACCTGCAGCCGGAAGAGGAAAAACGGCGGGGGAGTAAAGGAGGTTTTGAAGGGCAGCGTATGAAAAGAATACGCGCAGGCATGCAGTCTCACGTCCACAATCGTCACCATCCCAGCCAAATAGTATATTTTTATGATCAGATAAAACATTCAATATTCGCAAATAATTAACTATACTATAACCAAATCAAAGATAAGTCCGCAAGCTTATACCGAAAGGAACTGCACTGCCTCCATGTTAAAAAGAACCTATGCCCTGCTTCTGATTCCAACCTATCCGATATTCTTGCTCTGCATGCTGCTGCAGGGAATGGCCATCTCAATCAGCGCCCCGTTCCTGGCTGTCTACTTCACGGAAGAGCTTGGCGTATCCGCCGGAACCTTTGGAATCTTCACTGCCGTGACGCTCATCAGCGGTGTCGCTCTAAGTATGCTGATTGCCAAACGCTCGGATACCGGCCTGAGCCGCCGCAAGCTTATGGTCATCTGCATGACGTTTAATGCCATCGCTTTTGCCGGATATATATTTATCCATGACTTCTACCCGCTGCTGATCTATATGACTGTGTTCACCGCAGCCGGCGCTCCGGCGATGCCGCAATTATTCGCTAGTAGCAGGGAAGCTGTGAACGCCAGCGCATCCGCTGACCATGCCTTTGCCAATTCTACCTTACGCTCTATGTTCTCACTCGGATTCATTAGCGGTCCGCTGGCAGGAGCCGTTCTGCTGGACCATTTCGGATATCAGGGTGTGTTCCTGTCTACCACCATAATTTTCTTACTGAATGCGCTGCTTGTGTTTAGTTTCGTACGTTCATCCGCAACCGCAGCCGTCAGACAGGCCCGCACAAGTGTACACAAGCCGGTACGGCTGCACCGGAATACCCGGGTGCTGGTACCTTTTCTCGTCCTGACTTTGCTCTATGCCGGACACTGGGCCAATAACCTGAACATTTCACTATTCATCATCAATACGCTTGGAGGCAATACGCAGAATGTCGCTTCGGTTGCGAGTATATGCGCATTGCTGGAAATTCCGTTCATGTTCATGCTTGGCTTGTTATCCGCCAAATATTCTAACAAGACGCTGATGGGCTGGGGAATCGTGCTCGGTGCAGTCTATTACCTGCTGGTGCTTGGGGCTGGAGAGCTGTGGCAGCTCATTGCCGGACAGGTGCTGCTGGCTTTCTTCGTAGCCGTAATCTCCGCGATTGGAATCAGCTATATCCAGGACCTGCTGCCGGACCTCCCGGGCTACGCATCAACGCTGTATACCAATGCTACAACGATCGGCAGACTGACCGGAAGCCTGGCAGGCGGAGCCGCCGCACAGTGGGTAGGCTACCGGCATTCTTACTGGCTGTGCCTGATCCTTATTGTAGGTTCACTGGGACTGCTGTTATGGCCGCAGCGTTCCCCGGAAGAGAAAATCACCCATCAAATGGCATCCTGACAGGAGGCATTCCTATGCAAATACTACTCATTGACGATAACCCTCATGTACGTGATCGCCTAAAGCACATGCTGGAGCAGCTCTTCCCCGAAGCGGCGGATATTCTGGAATCCGGCTGCGAGCCTTCTGCCCTGCGGCTTATTCAGAAGCATAGACCTGAACTCATTATTACAGATGCCAGGCTGCTGCTGCTGAGCGAAGCCATGCCGCTGGACCAGTGGTATGATCAGCAGACAAACGGCAGAATCATCGTCACCAGCAGCCATGAATTTGTCCTGAAGGCCTTCTGCCAGGGCGGCATCGATTCTCTGCTGAAGCCCATTGAACTTGGGGAGCTGGAAGACATGCTGCTGCTTGGATCAGCAGGGATGAGCAACGGTTATAATCATCCCTATCTCGAACAAGCGGAGCTCCAGCGCTCAGACCAGATGATATGACCTATAATTACGGCAGCACGCAAAAAGAGACCGGCGGTGAACGATCCGCTGATCTCTTTTTCAATATATATAAGTCTAAATCTCCATATCCTTACCCGTGTAATCCACGAACCTGAAGTGCCCCTCCGGCGCGGTGCGCTGCTCAAGCAGACTGATAATACCTTCGGCACTGGTGCGCGGGCTCGTTGGCGCTTTCGCCCCGCCCATATCGGTGGGCATCCAGCCGGGATGCACGCTTAGTACATGTACACCACGCTCTTTCAGGGTAACATGCAGCTTCTGCGAGAACATATTAAGTGCTGTCTTGGAGATGGTGTACGGGTAGCTGCCCGGGTAAGCATTCGTAATGCTGCCTGCCTCGGACGAGATGTTGATGATCGAAGCCTCCGGCTCTGTAAGCAGCGGCAGGAAGTGCTTGACCACCCGCATCGGCCCATACAGATTAATATCCAGCGCAAGCTGCATCTCAGCAATGTCCAGCTCTTCAAGCGGGGTGTCTGAGGCATTCAGCACGGCAGCATTGTTAACAATGGAGCCCAGCGCGCGCCCCTCTTCCTTCAGGCTGGCAGCAAGCGCTGCGATCCCCTCTTCGTCCGTAACATCGAGCGCAGCCACCGTCAGCTTGTCTCCATAATCTGCGCTAAGCCCGGACAATGCGTCTTGCCCCCGGCGGGGGTCACGCACACCGGCAATGACTGAATGTCCGTGTTCCAGCGCTATCTTAACGAGATCCAATCCCAGTCCCCGTCCGGCCCCGGTAATCAGTATATTCATATGATCATTCCTCCTCTATGACACTCTTACTTATTTATCGTTCTCCAGCAGCTCCAGGATCACCTTCAACTCTTTGAACGTATCCATATAAGCATAACGTCCTCCGGTGTACTCCCCCTTCTGTTGAAGCGGGAAGCCCTTGCCTTCGAGCAGCATAATCTTCTCCTTCATTCCCTCTACTGCAAAAGCAATGTGGTGAAGCCCTTCTCCGTGCTCATTCAGATAGTCGCGCCATGTGCTAGGCTGATGATCCGGTTCAATCAGTTCCAGCTGCAGGGAGCCCATATCGAAAAAAGCAAGCTTCGCCCGAGCCTCCGTCGCCCCGCCATTATAGTTAGTCTGAGCAATATCTGCCGTATCTGTAATGCCGATCTCCGGTTTCTCGATGCCAAAGAAGTCCGCATACGCCGCGCTTACCTTCTCGATATCATTCACCAGAATTCCAATCTGCGTAATGAAGTGATTCCCAAGCAATCCTGACATCAGGCTATACCTCCTTCTATTCTGACCAGACTACCATACCCAAACGATGAAAGGGCTGTCAAGCCTGGCACAGAGATGCTTCCCGGTAAAAAACAACAGATTTTGCTCTTCAGAGCAGCGAATCCTCGCACTTCAAGTGTCTGTGCCGCAAGAATCACCGACTTAACCCTCTGGATGTGCCGGAGACCCGGTGACTGCCGACTAAAGTAATGAGCCGCTCTGAATTCCTGCACAGAATACAACATTCTGCCCGTCAAATCCGCCGTAAGCGGGAATTATTGTACGAAATGCAGCAATTCTCCCCATCCAAGCTGATTAATGAAACATTCTTGTATTTCCTACAACAATCTGCTCAAATACTCCGGCATCTACGGGCTAGAGTTGCAAATTTATACAACAATTCTCCAGTCGTCAACTTGAGTGGGCCTCATTATCAGCAAATTATATAAGGCACACGACTTCTCCCATCACCTATGGATTGGCAATCGGCTGGTTATCGCCTTAAATACGATGCACCGGGCCCCCTTTTCTGTTGTCTTAATCTTCCGCTCCCGGCTTCATCCGGTGCTTGCGGTAGTCACCCGGCGTAACCCCGACGACCCGCTTGAAGACCCGGCCGAACGTGATCGAACTGGTATAGCCCAGCTTCAAGGCGATGTCCTGCAGATTATCGCTGGTTGTGGCGAGCAGATATTCCGCGCGCTGCATCCGCAGCTGGGTCAGGAAATCGACGAATTTCATATCGAATTCCTCTTTGAACAAATGGCTGGCATATTTGCCCGAGATCTGGAACCGGTCGCTTAGATGCTTGAGCGAAAGATCAGGATTATCAAAGTTCTCTTCTATATATACCTTCATCTCGCTGATCATCGCCCGGTAGCTCTTCGATTCATTGACCGAGACATAGATCCGGTAAATTTCCGCCAGCCACTTCAGCATTACTGTATGAACCTGCTCCAGCGTGGCCTGCGCCTCGATCTCACTGTAATACCCCTGTAGACTCGGCCCGCCAAAAATCCGCCGCAGGCTGTCCGACAGCTGCCCCAGCTCCCGGTCAAGCATCTGGATCAGCATATGCAGCAGCATACGAATCTCTTCATCCCTGATCTGATCACCGCTGAACCAGACGAACAGCTCATCTACCCGCTTCCGCCAATTCTCATCGGCGATCCGGAATTCACGGACAAATTCGCTCAGCATCTGCAGGTATTTATAGGAATGCAACGTGGAGCGGTCAGGCAGGCTGTCGCTCAGCACCACCATATCTTTACCGAGTGACAGCTTATGCTGCAGTGCCGTTTCCGCCGCCTTGCAGGAATCCGAAATGGCCTCCAGGCCGGTAACCACCGGGCCTACTCCAATCGCCAGCGACAACCCCAGGTTGTCACTCACCCAGCGGAGATAACGTTCCGCGAGTTTACGCAAAGTAATTTTGTCATCCTTCAGACTGTCAGCACTCCCGACGATGAGTCCAATCCGGTTGCCGCTCACCCATTCGGCCCAGCCCTGCAAGCCTTCTTCCGCCGCCAGCTCCTGGAACAGATTCATCAGCGTCAGCTTGAGCATATTCTGCTCCTTCGCCGGATATTTGCGGCGGAACCCGTCATATTGGTTCATCTCTGCGGCAATAAACGCATAAGCTTCAGCCTCTTCCGTGAACGGCTTGAACCGCTCCAGCTTCCCGTCCGGGGAATCGCCCCGTTCACCTTCCATCAGATCCAGGAACAGCTGGCGGCGCTGCACCAGCAGGTTCTCGTCATATTGCTCCTGATAGCTTACCGTCTGATTAATCAGCGTCTCCAGCGCCTGATCAATCAGCACAAGCTCGCTGCGCGACTTGCTGTCCAGACTCTCCTCGCGGAACTGCAGCGCCTGAATCCGGTTCATCATGGCCTGGATCGGCCGGTAGTTTTTGCGGGTGATATATAGAATATAAAGCGTGCCCAGCACGACGGTCAGGATGCCGATAATAATCCAGACATACGACACGACCGACATCCAGGCGAATAACTCGCCCGCACGAATGCCGCTCTCAAAGGTCCAGCCTGTATTATCCGAATAGATGCGGGTAAGCACGCTGCCTTCCTGCATATTATTGTCCCCATGCGCCGTATAGATCAGCTGTCCCTGTCCGTCCACCACACGCATGAAGGACACCTGGCTGTTCGTCATGCTGTCAATCATCTGTTCCAGCCGGTACATGCTTAAGTTGACGACGATCATCCCCTCGGCCCCGAAGGGAAGCGGCAGCTTCTTCGGCATACTAATCACCCGCACCGGCTGGTCAGAGCTGAATATCCGCAGCGTACGCACATCACTCCAGTTCCGCTCACCGCTCTCCGTCAGCGCCTGGTTCAGATATTCCCGGTCTGCGAACACTTCCCTGTCCACCAGCCCGCTGAGTGTCAGCACTTTATCATCCCACTTACGGTAAATATAGATCGAGTCAATCAGCTGATTGCGGTAGAGGACAGCACTCATATCTTTTACAGTATTATAGAGCCGGGTCCGGTCGCCTTCATCGCTCAGCCCGTTCAGGAAATCGCCGTAATCATGATTGGTCTCCATCTCCTGGAGCACGGATAATTCCACATCACTCAGCGCATTTTGCAGGGAATCTACTACGTAGCCGGTAGAGATGCGGTTGGCTTTGTCCGTCTCACTGCGTGAAAGCTCGCCCACAATCAGGAACGACAGGAAAATCAGGATCGACACGGTCAGCAAAAAGATAGGGAAATAGGAGAACATCATTCTGCTCGACCAGTTTCGTTTCATATGTACTCCCGCCCTTCTTGAAATGGAATCCGAAACCTTTTGCCTGCGGGATGAAAGAAAAGCTCACACAGATGACTTGGCCATTCGGTTTATCCAATATAGCATGCCCGCGCCGATAAGTGCACTAACCGTGCAGGCCAGATACATCATCTGTGCACCGCCTGAATAGAACAAATAACCGTTTAACAGGTTCCCTACAATCCCGCCCAATCCGGAAAAAACCATGTTGAACAAGCTTTGGCCGGTAGCCTGCATTCTTTTGCCGGAAGCCTCTGCCACATATTCCACCGCAGCCACATAGAACAGCCCGAAGGACAACCCGTGCAGCACCTGAATCCCCACCATGACCGCCGGCACCGGGAACAGCCATTGAATTCCCCAGCGCAGCGCATAAAAGAAGGCAGCCAGCAGCAGCGTCCGTTCATGTCCGATCCGCTTCAGGATTCTGTCAGCCAGCAGCATCGAAGGTATATTCGTAAGTGAAGCCAGCAGCAGCGCTGTCCCGACCAGGGAGTAGCTGCCCCCGGCCTCCTGAAACGCCAGGACGAAGAAGGAATTATAAGCCGTAAGCGTCTGGTTTACGAAAAAGCAGGCCAGTAGAAACAACACAAACAGCCTATTTCCCAGCAGCTCCTTCATGCCTTGCGACAGTGATATAGCCGCTGCTGTCCGCTCCGTACTGCGTGACAGTGTTAGTACAGTTGCCGCCCCGCCCAGGCTCAAGAACAGAAACGGCATCCAGAGCTGAGTAATTTCAAAATGCGAAAGATAGAATCCTCCGGCATAACCGCCTATTGCCGTGCCAAGACTGCCCAGGCTGCGAATCGTTCCGTAGGAGGTGCGTCCTTTGCGGGCCGCAGTAACAGCATAGGAGTCCGCTACAGGACTTTGGGTAGCCTGAAAGACTATAGAGAGTATATAGGCCATTATAATTACCGCAGTGTACTTGAAGCCGTATAAGCAAGACAAAACAGCCGGTACAGAAATACTCAGCAACAGCACGAGCTTCGTCTGGCGGTATCTGTCTACCATAAGGCCCCATACCGGCTGAACTGTGATGGACAGCAGCGTTCCGATCGACATGAGCACCCCCACGACATTGGCCCCGATGCCCTGATGTACAAACAGGGGCGTTAGATAGGGATTAAAAAGTCCGCCTGCAAGACCCGATAGCAAATATAATAAGCGCAGCTTCAGCAGCTCGGTCCTGGCTTCCAGAGGTATGATTGCCGTATTATCCATGTTGCATTCTTCCTTTACCACAAGATGGCCGCAGCAGATGCGCTAATTCACCAGACAGCCAAGCCATAAACGGTCCGGGGGCTTCATACGCCGCCGTACTTCTCCGCTCCAGCAGCAGAATTTCTCCACTGCCGCCGGTGACGCAGAACATTGTTTTGGTGCTGCCGACATCAATACCGGCGTAAATCCGGGTTACTCTCGCCTCTGCCATTTCTGTATGCCACCTTCCATATTCAGGCTCTCCGCTTTCTGCGGATGCCCCATTGTAGACAAAGATAGACCTCGCCGTTTGCTTGAGGTCTATCTTCACAGGCCTTATCTATTCTGAAGCCGGGTCCAACCGCAGCGTAAAGGTCATCTCCTGCACGCCGTCTTCGGGACAGTGCAGATAGATAATCTCCAGCTTCTCTCCCGGCTCATCCAGTTGTATGGACGGGGCCGATGCAGCCGCTACTACACTACAGCCAAGAGCCGGCAATATCCAGCGCTCTGGCGTTATCCGGGCAGCATCCAGCCCCGGTCCGGTAATTTCAAACAACACTTCAACCGGGACGTCTGTATCTAGCCGAACAGCCGCAGTCAGCAGATCCTTCTCTGCCGTAGCCTCAAAGATCATGCCGCGCAGATGGCTGTTCCAGCTCTTGCCCGGCTCCCTGCGGATGAGGCGCAGATCATAACGGGCACCGCCGGTATCCATCCAGTGAATGGTCGCCGGATGCATTTGGCCGTTCGTATTGCGGCTCCCCGACATCGCCCCGATCATCCGCTTCTCCCCGATCCAGGCCGCAGCGGTGCAGAGATTGCGGTTCTCTCCCGGCTTGTCCCGCTCACACAGCTCGCGGAACTGCTTCTCCACTCTGCGGCTCCCGCCAAAGCTTACGAACTGCGGCATTAGTTCAGCCGGAATGTCAACGCCAGCCAGCGCAATCAGCGGATCATGTGTTGTCTCGCAGTTCGGTGCAGCCAGATGCTCGTAGCCTGCCCCCAGCGCAAGATAGAGGAACACACCGATGGAGCTGTGTCCGGTCATCTCCATCTCATAAGCCCGGGAGAACGGTCCCGACAGATTCTCCAGTACCGGATTATAGAACAAGGCAATGTTGTTCCACATTCCCCGCTCCAGTGTCTGCCCGGTTTCCCTGAAAGCGGCAGAACATCCATAGGTTCTCCATAAGCCCAGCACCGTAAGGTCAACGCCGTAATAGGTCGTTGTATTGAACTCGGCTATTGAGCCGAATTCGGCATAGGCCGCGAGGAATGCAGCGGCTTCTTGGTCAGCATGGCGGGTCCAGTCCTCCCGGGCGAACCTGTGCCCGTAATAATGGACGATAAAGATGTGCATCAGCTCAATATTGGAGTTCATCGGCACGGCATCGGAGAGACGCCGGTCGATGGAAGCCGAGACTGCCAGCTGCATGGATTCGTCCATGCGTGAGACAAGCTCCGCAGGGAGTACATCACCGAACTCGCCCAGAATCACCGCAAACGTGCTGGCGATGAACTCACGCCAGTTCGGGTCATAGCTCTTCCATACCGGAGGCAGAACCTCATCCACTGCAGACTGCAGATATCTCCTAACCGCCAGCTCATCAAAATCCGGCAGAACCTGACTTATTTCCCGGGAAAGTGCGGTGCCGAGCCGCTTGCCGATTTTGTCAGTAGTTTCACTGAGAAAGTATGCAAAACCCGGTGCGAATTCCTTCCAATTGTAGTTCCCGGCCGGTGGCAGCGCAGCCTGGGGCGACACGCGGAAGGTGCCGTGATAAATCTCATCCGGGCAGTCAAACTGCAGGTCCATGACCTTATTCAGCAGCCCCACTGCCCGTTCATGATCACCCTCACCGCTGCGGATCAGCAGTCCCAGTGCATAGTGCGCACTGCTGCGTGTATTATGCCGGTCACTTTGCTCCTCATCAATCAGCAGCTCCATCTCTGCGTCATAGAATGAATCCATCAGCGCCATCGCCTGCTCTACCAGATGGCGCTGTCTTTCCGTAAGCCTGTCGATCATCACCTGCGTCACTGTATTCCCCTCCTATTCGTCTTCCTCAGCCTTTAACCGCACCTGCCATCATGCCGCTGATGAAATAACGCTGCAGGAATGGATATACGATCAGAATCGGCACTGTGGAGAAGACTACGCTTGCCGCCTTCAAGCTCTCCGGCATCAGCTGTGCCATACCCAGACCCTCCTGCTGCATCAGCTCGCTGACCTGATTGTTCTGGATCATCTGATACAGCTTCAGCTGCAGCGGATAGAGATCCGGACGGTTGATATACATCAGCGCATCCTGGAATCCGTTCCAGCGGCCTACGGCATAGAATAAGCTTAATGTGGCCAGTGACGGCAGTGACAACGGAAGTATAACGCGGAACAAGGTGCCCAGATGCGTCGTCCCGTCAATCTCCGCTGCCTCTTCCAGGCTCTTCGGAATACTGTTGAAGAAGGATATCAGGATAATCATATAGAAGGGGCTGATTAAACCGGGCAGCACCAGCGCCCAGACGGTATCCAGCAGGTGGAGGTTCCGGATCAGGATATAATCCGGAATAATGCCTCCGCTGAAGAACATCGTAACGACGATAATCAGCATGAACCATTTTCGTCCGCGCAGCTCCTTCTTGGACAAAGAGTAAGCAACGGCTATTGTCATGGCCATCGACAGCACGGTAGCCAGAATAGTCAGCATAATCGTGAAGCCCAGTGAACGGATCATCGACATATCGGAGAAGACCTTGGTATAGGCCTCAAAAGTGAATTCCCGCGGAAAAAAGGTCACCAGGCCCGACATGATCGGACGGCTGGAGCTGAGCGAGATCGCAATAATATGAACAAAGGGCAGCAGACATACAAGAATAGCGGCAATAATGATCAAGATATTAAGGATATCAAATATCCGGTTTGATGCGCGTTCGCTCATCGTTGTTCCCCCTCGTCTCTATTTGCTTTGGACTGACTAGAGTATGCTCTCATCCGCCAGCTTCTTGGATGCATAGTTCGCACCGAGCAGGAAGATCAGACCTACCAGCGCCTGGAATAAGCCGACTGCAGTTGCCAGAGAGATTTGTCCGGATTCTATGCCGACACGGTATACGAAGGTACTGAGCACCTCGGAGTAATCGCGGACGGCTACATTGCCGACGATAAACGGCCGGTCAAAGCCGATGGAGATCATATTGCCCAGGTTGATAATGAGCAGGGTAGCAATCGTTGTTTTGATGCCCGGCAGAGAAATATGGAAGATTTTCTTGAAGCGGCCTGCTCCGTCCACCTCTGCGGCTTCGAACAGCTCTTTGTTGATGCCGGTTAATGCCGCCAGGTATAGAATGGTTCCCCAGCCTGCACTTTGCCACACTCCGACCAGCAAATACGTGATCAGCCAGTAATGCTTGTTGGAGAGAAACGGAATAGCGTCCAGCCCCATACCTGTCAGCAGGTTGTTGATGAAGCCTGACTCTGTGCCGAATACCTGCAGCACGATGCCGCCGATAATGACCCAAGAGATGAAATGAGGGACATACAGAATGGTCTGGGCGAATTTCTTGAACCAGATGATCCGCAGCTCATAGAGCATAATTGCCAGAATCAGCGGTGCTGGAAAAGAAATAATCAGATCCAGCAGATTGAGCAGTAGCGTGTTGCGCAGTGCTTTGAAAAAATCGTTACTCTGAAAGACCTCGCGGAAAATATCCAGCCCGACCCATTCACTGCCGGCGATACCTTCAAAGAAGTTAAATTCTTTGAACGCTATCTGCACCCCGTACATCGGCCCGTATTTAAAAATCAGAAAGTAAATGACCGGCAGCATAAGCAAAGCGTATATCTGCCAGTTTCTGCGTAAGTAAGTCGTGTTCTTCACTGCCTCCACTCCCCTCTCCTGCCCTTTGTCTGCGGCAGCGGCTGGAGGCCTTGACCGGCCTCCATAGCGCATACCCTTCTCTTTCTTATGCTCCGTCCGTTTATTTGGACGTCATTTCCTTATAAGCTGCCGTACGTTCATCGAGAATCGCCTGACCGCCGCTCGCCATATAATCTTTGATCATCGAATCATAAGTGCTCTCGAACTGTTCTGGCTTAATCATGGTCATCTTCACGATAATTTCCTGGAACTTGTCGGCCAGCGCCGTTCCGTATTTCGCTTCAGCCTCAATCGGATGGCCGAACCGTACCGGCTGAATGGTGTCAACATTAGAGATTTCAACAGATTTCTTCATGTCCGCCTGGAACTTCTCCGGAGTCTGGGCAATGTAAGCCGCTTCATTCTTGGCATCATCACCGGCAAATTTGCCATTAACAATTACCGCAATATCTCCAAAGTTATACAGACGGTCCGTAATTTCAGAGGTCGCATCCGGTTTAACAACCGGAACTCCGTTCACAAGGGTGTAGTTCTCATTCTCCACACCGAACTGGATATCGAACAGGTTCGTGTCCGAAGCCATCCAGTCGAGATATTTCAGCGCCGCTACAGCATTGCTGCTTGATTTCGGGATCATGACATACATTGCATTGGGTGCATAGGCCGGTTTGGCATGTTCACCCGCCGCATTCGTGAAGGTATCTACCGGCGTGATCGAGGCACCCGGCACATGGGTCTGCAGATTCTCATAGAAGTCGTTCCAGGTGAAGTACGGCTCACCGGCATCCTCTGTATAGAAGCCTACCAGACCATTCTGCAGACTCTGCCACAGCTGCTTTTTATCTTTATCCAGACCGAAGTCCTTGCTCATCAGCCCTTCATTATAGAGCTTATTCATGAATTTCAGCGCATCCTCGAAGCCCGGCAGCAGCGCCGGGTAATCGCTTGAGCCCAGCTGCTGGGTCAGCGTATACCGCTGCTCATCAGTAAGCGGCTTGATGAACGACCAGATCAGCGGTTCATACTGCGCAGCTGCGAGACTTACTCCGAACGGAATCACCTTACCGCCGGTGTTGCCCGGATCTTGCTCCTTAAACGCCTTGAGTGTGGTGTAGAGCTCTTCCGTAGTCGTCGGTGCCGGCAGTCCCAGCTTATCCAGCCAATCCTGGCGGACATATCCGGCGTATTTACCAAGCACAAGCCTTCTTCCCGGAAGCGCAAATTGCTTGCCGTTGTATTGTCCGTAAGCCAACGTGTCCTCGCCGAGGAACTTTTTCAGGTTCGGGGCATATTCGTCAATAAGCTCTGTAAGATCCGTAAGCCCGCCCTGCTCGGCATACCGGTTGAATGTTCCCGAATCATAGGTGAACACGATGTCAGGCACTTCACTTTTGCTGGCCATCAGCACATTCAGCTTCTGAATTTCTTCTGAACGGGGAACAGGAACGAACTCTACATCAATATTGTTCAGCTTACCGAACCGTTCCTGCACAAGTCTGGTCAGGTAACTGTCAGAGATCGTATAACCGGAAGGCGTATTTCCGCGGTCGAACACCTCTACCTTTAATGTAGCAGGCTCAGGAGAACCGGAACCGGCATTGCCGCTCGCCGTATCCTCCTTCGAAGAACACGCGGATAACAGCATTGTGGAGGCCATCAGCACCGCTATTGCCGGGCTTGCCCATTTCTTAGACCCTCTTGTTGTCATTCTCTCATCACCTTTCCCCTTATCAATGTCAGAAAACTTATCTTCAGTTGCCGATTAACTTGTTGCAAGCACCTTTGATGTCACCTAGTATTACATGAGTTAAGATAAGTGCACAATAAACCATTTTCCACCCTAAAACACACGTCATATATGTAAGAAAAGCTTATAAACAAACAATTATCGTCCAAACAAACTGCTTTCAACTCCCCTATCTGCCATATACAATAGCAAATTCTGCTTATTTTGGCCTTAGTGTATGTCAGCTATGCCTTCCAGGCAGCAAGTAGAAACGGCTTTGCCGTCCTTATACAGGACGGTACCGTTTCAGCGAGAAATAGAACGATAATTTATAGCGTGAAATATATAAATTCTTATATTTGCAAAAAAAGAATGCTCCCGCAGGAACACTCTCTTCTCTACTAAATATAACCTGGAGCCGGAACAGACTCAGTGTGCAATATACGCGTCGACTTTATATCCGGAGCCGCTGCTGGTTAATTTGGCATTATAGTAACCCATGTTTCCATCCGGCTTGCATTTATAGTCTCCCGAGCAGCCGCATACGAAGAATTTCGTCCGTGGGTATCCCGGATTAATATTGCTAAGCTTCCGGTAGAATTTATGTCCATGATGTGTGAAGATAGCCAGGACCTTATCTCTAGCTTTTACCGGAATCGCCGAGAAGAATCTGGATGTCTCCGCAGCGCTGAGCACATGGCTGGAATCAACCGTAATTCCCTGCACTCTTAGCGGCCAGTGGAAATCAATAATATAGAAATACCAGTCATCCAGATTGCGCAGCAGGGTGATACTCGCCGGAGTGAATTGTCCCAGAGCACAATCAAGCCATACATATTTCACCTTACCTTGTGTCCCTGGGAAATTCATCTGTCCGGTAACCGCCCCCAAGTATTGCGTAAATAGGGACCGGGTGCTTGCCTCCCAATTTCCTATAGAGGCCTTATACGGGATGCTTCCGAGCGTGCTTGTTACTGTATTCTTGAATTCTTTGTAATACGCGTTCGCATTATTCCCGTGATCCGCTCCTGCCTGTGCATTATCTCCGCCAAAGATGATAAAGCGTTTATTGCCGCTGCCCACTGCTTTGGGCAAGAGACTTTTAAAAATACTCAAGCTGTTTCCGTATCCCACATGGCTGTCGCCAAACACCGCAAATTCGACGGCCTGGGCCTTCACTCTGCGCTTTACCCGGGGTACAGCTTGCTGCCCTGCCGGAATTACCCGTTTCCGCTTTGGACGTGCCTGCCTATTCACCTGGAACCACCTCATATCAACAGATTCGCGATGCACAGTAATATCTACTATTTATATGCGGGATGAATTGGCGGTTCTTGGACCTATGGACTTTCCTTAGCTCGAACGCAGCGAAGTGATCTGTTTGGCCAGATACTGCGGCGAATACGGCATATCCTCCCGGAGCCAGGCGATGATCGTACCGATGAGGGCTGCAGAGCCGTACCATACGGCAATGTCCTTCTGAACCGTTACTTCAGAAGCATTGCGGGTAGCCAATCTTCTCTCCACCCGGGTGGAAATGATATCCGCCATCAGCCTGAACAGACGATCGGTGAATATCGTACTCTTCCTCGACGTTAGCACAATTTTATAAAATTTCGCGTTCTCCGCAATATGCGTCAGCAGGCGCTCCAGCATCGGCCATTGTTCTCCTTCAGTTGCTTCAGCATTCCCCATATAACCGCTTACCACTTGAAGCACGTCCTCGGCCATATCATCCGCCATCTTCTCCATCATATCGGGGATATCCCGGTAATGCAGATAGAAGGTCACCCGGTTAATTTTGGCCCGCTCCGCGATGCGGTTGACCGTAATTTTCTCAATGCTCATTTCTTCCATCAGATCAATTACAGCCTCTCTAAGCAATTGCCGTGTACGCAGGACACGCGGGTCCACATGCGGGGGAGTTTTCGTCATTTTAATCACTCCATTCTTCAACGTTCAAATCGCAGACTACACTTTTCAATAAAATGTCGTTTATCGCCTATATAAACTACAGTTATAGCTTAATCGTAAACTAATATACAGTTTTTCAGAAATCGTTGCTTGATTACATGAAAATTTCATCTATAATCTACTTTATACATTGTAAACTATACAACACACTGTAAATTTAGTCCATGATTCGGCGATTGGAAAGGATGGAGAATAGTGAGTAACAAGACAGACATTCAAGACAGTTCCATCAAAAAGGGACCTATTCTTTTCGTAATGATTCTCGGCGCCTTTCTGGCCACACTGAATCAGACGATAATGAGCGTTGCCACACCGGAGTTAATGCATGACTTCAACATCACGGCCGCAACGGCCCAGTGGCTGACCACCGGCTATATGCTGGTTAACGGTGTGCTGATTCCAATCACTGCTTATCTGATGCAGCGTTTCACTACACGCGAGCTGTTCCAGGCATCTATGTTTATCTTCTTCGCAGGAACGGTCGTTTCAGCTATGGCGACAAGCTTCCCGATTCTGCTAACCGGACGTATGATTCAGGCAGCCGGTGCCGGTATTATTATGCCGCTGCTGACCAATGTCATCTTAACCCTGTTCCCGCGTGAGAAGAGAGGCGCCGCCATGGGTATGGTCGGACTCGCCATTATCTTCGCCCCGGCGATCGGCCCTACACTGGCCGGTTACATTATGGAACACTATTCTTGGGAGACTATGTTCTACGGCATGCTTCCGCTTACGGTTATCGTTATTGTCTGCGGATTTGTTTATCTGAGAAATGTAGCAGAGCGTTCTTATCCAAAAGTCGACTTAACCAGCGTGGCCCTGTCCACCATCGGATTCGGAACCTTGCTGTACGGCTTCAGCCGGGCGGCCAGCGCTGGCTGGTCGAGCGCAGAAGTGCTGTTGTCGCTGGCTGCAGGTGTTATCTCCCTCGGCTTGTTCGTATGGAGACAGCTGGCTTCGGATAGCCCGCTGCTGGATCTGCAGGCCTTCAAATATAATATGTTCTCCCTGACCACTGTCATCAGTGTCATGGTTACGATTGTGATGTATGCAGATATGATGCTGCTGCCGCTCTACCTGCAGAACGCACGCGGATTCACAGCGATGGAATCCGGCCTGCTGCTGCTTCCCGGTGCAGTCATTATGGGCCTGCTCATGCCGGTTACCGGCAAGCTGTTTGACCGCTTCGGTGCGAAGTGGCTGGCCATTATCGGCCTGCTGATCACGATCCTCGCTACCCTGAGCTTCGTGAATCTGACCGACTCGACAAGCTATGCCTATCTGATGCTCATGTCCACCGGACGGCGGATCGGAATGGCGCTCTTGCTCATGCCGATTCAGACCCTCGGGCTGAACCAGCTGCCATCCAAGCTTAATTCGCATGGTACAGCCATCTCGAATACTGTAAGACAAGTGGCTGGCGCTGTGGGTACTTCCCTGCTGGTTACCGTAATGACCAGCCGTACTACTACCCACATGAAGGATATGATGGTCAGTGGCGTGCAAGACACTAAGGAGCATATGATTACAGCAGCTACCATCCAGGGTATCAATGATGCGTATCTGGTCATCGTGGGTATCGGCATCATCGGCCTGCTGCTCTCCTTCTTCATCAAGAAGGTAGGCCAGGCATCGGAGAAAGAACCCGAAATGAAGCTGAAGACGGTTGTTGCCAAGGAAGTCTAGGTTATGCAAAAGAGGTTATCCCAAAAGCCATGAAATAGCTGCCTGGGATAGCCCCTTTTTTGTTGACGGCACAACCGTTACTGCCGGGTTCCTCGCATAAACCAAACGCTTGTAGTACAATAATATCTTGGCTGTACATTATAGAAGAAGAGTATGAGGTGCCCGGATGGCTATTAGCTTCACGAAATCTATGCTTAACCGCTTAAATCAGGAAATCACAGAGATGGAATCGGGTATAGCGGAGCTCCAGAAGAAGACCCACAAGACCCGGCTCAAAATTAACCAGATCGAAAAAGACTGTAAATTAAGCACTTCCCCCAGCGCACTTAGCAGCAAAATGAGCCGGATCACTAAATTACAGGCAGAACTCAAAAAAATCTCCCAGCAGCATTTAGAGCTGTCCAAGGAGATTAACAAAAAGAAGTCCACGCGCGCCCAGCTTCCGCCTGCGGAGTAATCCGCTGTTGCCGGCTATGTCCGTGAAGCCATGCCAGATATTATTTTTGCGGGCTAAAGCGGACACGCAGCCAGATTAACAAATAGATTACGCATAAGAAGCCCCAATAGTAATTAGCAAATATACTCTGTCCTAAGGCTACGGATAGCAGGATATGATATACACAGGTAAAGACAAAGAAAGCAATTAATAACCGTGTTATCGCTCTGTAGGATGACGGCTGCTGAATGGCACTTCTTGAAATGATGTAGGCAAAGACAATGGCTAGCGCCAAAGATAATACGATCCTCAGATTGTAATTCGTGAATACATCCTGCAATGTAATAACAGCCGCCAGCACAAGAAAGTACGCCGTCATAGTGACGCTATTACTGGTTTTGGTTTTCATTTTACCCCTCCTGAGTGCATAATTTTACGACTAAACAAATACCCTCCCACTAAGAAATAGCCCGCAGATAACAACACAAGCACAATAATTTCTGGAAGAATCTCGCTGAAACTGGCGTTGTTAATCAGAATCTTGTTCATCGCGCTTACAGCATCAAGTGTCGGTATGAGTGTCAGCAGCTCAATCTCTTTGCCCATAACCGCGAATAGCTTAACCGGCGGAACTTTGAAAAAAATCCCGGCCAGGAACATCATAGGCGTCACCACCACATTGCCGATGATGAAGGCCTCCAATGAAGTTCGGCAAAATGCCGCGATGATCAGCCCGATGCCGATGGCTGAGAAGGTTGCGATCAGGCTGACCAGGTAAGCCAGCGCATAGGAGCCGGAGGATGAGAAGCCCAGCAATAGGCTGGAAGCAAAAACAAGGGGCAGCATAATCGCTGCGAGCACCATCTGTGACAGGCTGACGCCTGCGCAAAATTCAAACGCTCTGACCTTGGACAGCATAATCCGCTGAATCGTCCGGTTCTCCAGCTCCCTCGTCACCACCATCGAGCTTAGAATCAACAGGAAAAAGACCGAAAATACCATCAGCCCCGGAGCCATATTCTCAAATTCCGATTGGACCTTCACTTCACCGGTTTCCTCATATACAATCTGCACCGGACTCTCCGCCGTGCCGTTCGCCCACACAAAATTATGAATATAGTTCTCCACGAAGCTGCTGATGAAGCTGTACGTCAGATTGGACGGATTGCCGAGCAGCTTCACCTGTACCTGTGAGGACTGGCCGGAACGCCCGTTGCTGAGGAGCGACTCACTGAAGCCGGGCGGAATGTACAAATGCGCATCATATCTACCTTTTTTAACCCCATCCAGTAACTCCTGCTTGTTATAATCCGCCTGAATGGTCTTAAACATCGTATTTCCGTTCGGATACTCGCTGCTTACGATTTGCTGCACCAGGCTGCCGCCGAGCCCCCCCTGATCTTCATCCGATATCGCCAGCGAATAAGTATAGAATCCCTGTCCGAAAGCCAGCCCGAAGATGACGATAAAGACAATGGGTGAAAGAATGGTTAGCAGGACCGCCTTGTAATCCCGAAACTGCTCCACTAAGCTTTTTTTGAACACCGCCCACACTCTCATTCCCGCAAGCACCTTCCCGTCAGCTTAATGAATACATCTTCCAGCGTACTTTGCCTTAGAGTGAAAGTTAACGGATTACCGTATATGGAGGTCAGCCGGCTAAGAATACGCGGAACTGCTGCAGTCAGGCGATCCCCTCTAATGCAGATGCTTGTATCATTGAACTGTACAGTATATTCCGGTGAATCCAGCTGCGCTGTCCTCTGCACAGGCTCTTGATAATTGATCTCCAGCGTCTCCTCAGGAGCAATCTTCTGCTGAAGCATAGCGGGCGTGTCACAGACCAGTACTCTTCCCCGGTCCATCACAGCTACTCTGGAAGACAGGCGCTGTGCCTCATCCATATTATGCGTAGTAAGCAGCACAGCACTGGAACGTGACAGCGATGTGATGAAATCTCTAACCAGCACCCTGCTCTGCGGATCAAGCCCGGCTTCGGGTTCATCCAGGATGATCAGCTCGGGATCATGAAGGACCGACAGAATGATATGCAGCCTTCTCTGCATGCCCCCGGATAAATTCTTCGCCAGCACCCTACGCTTATCCGCGAGCCCGACGCTTTCCAGCAGCATAGCTGTACGTTGTTTGATCCATTGCCTATCCATTCTATTCAAATCCCCTACAAAATGAAGCTGTTCTTCGCAGGTTAACAGCGGCCACAGCTGCAATTCCTGACTGCAGACTCCCACCCGCTTGTTCAAAGAGCGGTTGCTCCGGGACGGGATACCGCCAATTTGGATATCCCCTTTGTCCGGTTCCAATGTACCGGCGATTAATTGAATGACCGTTGTTTTGCCGGCACCATTTGGGCCCAGCAGACTGAAAATTTCACCCCGCCTCACCGTGAAGGACAAGTGGTCAACTGCCTTAAAGCTGCCAAAGCTTTTATCCACTTCCTTTAATTCTAATAGTATATCATTCACTCTTCTCACACTCTCCTGAACAGTTCTGATACGGGCCTCATACCAAAAGAAACTCTCATTTCTGTTATTTTATCCCACAATACTCTATTCGTCTGTGATCAATGACAAAAAAATCCAAAGGGATGTACGCCCTTTGGATTTCTTGAAATTTTGTCCGGATTGTCAGGACTACGGTCTATTATTCACTGCGCAGTGCAGCAACCGGGTCCTTCTTCGCTGCCATCTTGGCCGGAATCGCACCGCCGAGCATGGTCAGCAGGACGCTGATCACGCCTAGAATGAGCGCATGCAGCGGGTTAAGCTGAGCCACATTCTTCAGCTCCGTCAGGTTATACAGAATCGCGTTAACCGGAATGGTCAGCAGGTAGGTAATGCCGATCCCCAGAATCCCCGAGCAAGCCCCGATAATGAAGGTCTCGGCATTGAAGACCCGTGTAATATCCTTCTTGCGGGCACCCAGCGCACGCAGTACGCCGATCTCCTTCGTCCGTTCCATAACAGAAATGTAAGTGATGATCGCGATCATAATCAGTGAGACCACGAGGGAAATCGCTGCAAAAGCAATCAGTACCATCGTGATTCCGTCCATAATCCCGCCGGAAATGTTGGTGACAATAGCCGCCAGATCGGTATACTGCACCTGATCCTCCGTTGCCTTCCCTTCATTCCATTTGTCCAGATAGGCTGTAACGGATTCTTTGGCACTGAAATCAATCGGGTACAGCGAGACTGCGCTTGGAATTTCAGTTGCCCCCAGAGCGGCAAGTGCATCGTCTTTAGTCAAGGAAGCCATACTGCCTGCTGCTGCCATACCAGCGTTCATGAGGGGAGAACCGCCCATTGCACCACTCGAAGCCATGCCGGCTACCCCTTCTGACAAGGCCTGCCCTGTCAATACATTGGTATCTGCGGCTTCCTGTGCAAGTACAATCTCAGATTTCTGTGCATCGGCAATGAACGTAGCGGCCAGCTCATCGGAATAGACAATGCCGGGAGACAGCGTAGAAATGCTGGAACCTTCCTGCCCGCGCAGAACACCAACAATGTTCAGCGTCACGGCATTAGGACTATTGTAGAGACCGGTCAGATCAGCAGCTGTCCCATTGACAACAAACTGCTCGCCATTTTTCTTATAATAATCATTGTTCATTATCAGCTTCAATTGAGTTCCTACAAGATCGCTCAGATTGATGCTCTCCGCTTTATAATCCAGCCCCAGAGCATCCACTGCAGCATCGGTCAGACGGTTGTATTGATCCACGATGAGCACAAGATCCGTCTTCTCTGTAGGGAATGATCCTTCCAGCAGATCGTAATATTGCTCCAGATAGCTTCCCGAAGCGCTGCCCTGTTTGCTTGGATACGGGGCTACAGTAATATTGCTTTTATCCAGAGTGGTTGCCTTGTCCCCATCCATAACCAGCCAGTTCATATTCACGGTGCGGGTATAAGAAACGCCGTCAATCAGCTTCGGATCAATTCCATCCAGATACTCCATATACTCCTTGGTCAGCACATTCGTATGCATGGCTGAATTCACGGTCGGGTCATACGGATAGAGCTTTTTATCAACAGGATAAGAGGTAAGTTCCGTTGACTCTTGACCCGGAGGGCCAGCATTCTGCAAATTTATCGCCGTCTGGTTGATCGAGACCGGGAAGTTGGAGAGTGCGCCGGTTTCATATGAGCTGATCTGTTTATCAAAGCCGTTGGACAAGGACAGGATCAGCGCGATGCCAATAATTCCGATACTTGAGGCAAAAGCGGTCAACCCCGTACGCCATTTCTTGGTGGCGATATTTTTACCGGATAATTTCAGTGCTGTGAAAAAGCTCATACTCGTTTGCTTCAGCTTATACGCACTTGAGGTCTTCTGCGTGGCCAGCGGATTGCTGTCGGAGATCGCATGACCGTCCGAGAAGCGGATGACGCGGTCTGCATAGCTCTCTGCCAGTTCCGGATTATGGGTAACCATGATCACCAGCTTATCCTCCGCAATGGTCTTGATCAGCTCCATGATCTGCTCACTGGTCTCTGAATCCAAGGCACCTGTAGGCTCATCCGCAAGGATAATGTCCGGATTGTTCGCCAGCGCACGGGCAATCGCTACACGCTGCATCTGTCCGCCCGACAGCTGATTCGGCTTTTTGTGCACATGATCCTTAAGTCCAACCTTCTCCAGTACTTCAAGCGCCTTGCGGTGCTTCTCAGCTGAAGCTATCCCGCTGAGCGTCATCCCCATCTCCACGTTGTCTGTAATGCTCAGATGTGAGATCAGATTATAGCTTTGAAAAATAAAGCCGACACTATTATTGCGGTACGCATCCCACTCGCTGTCTTTGAAGCGCTCTGTCGATTGGCCGTTGATGATCAGTTCTCCGCTGTCATACTGATCCAGCCCGCCGACGATATTCAGCAGCGTGGTCTTACCCGAGCCGCTTTGGCCCAGAATCGCGACGAATTCACTTTCCCTGAAATTGAGATTTACTTTATCCAGTGCAACCTGTGTAAATTCGCCGGTCTTGTAGCTCTTGGTGATGTTTTTTAATTGCAGCATTGTCCGATCTCCCTTTCCATCCCTGTAATCATTAGTCTCTCTGAAATCTTCTAGTCTTACTGTACCCCAGTATAGCCGCCCAATATAAACTAAACCTAAACTCCCAGTTGAGCTTGACTTGATCTTGATGAGGTATACTAGAACAAGTACTTTGGCTTCGGGGGGGCCCAAAACCATATATAAACAAGCTATACGTTGAATAACATGGAACCGTTCCAGGAGGAGACCTTATGTTTAATATTCTTGTGGTTGAGGATGATGCCAAGTTACGCCAGCTCTTCTGTACCGTACTCACCAGAAATGGATACCAGGCTTTGCCGGCCGTGAATGGCGAGGATGCGCTGGACGTGCTGGATAAGGAATATATTGATCTGATTATCTGCGATATAATGATGCCCCGGATGGATGGCTTCGAGCTGACACGGACGCTTAGGGACAATGATCAGCAGCTTCCCATTCTTATGGTGACGGCGCGGGAGAATTTTGCCGATAAGCAGCAGGGCTTCCTCGTCGGGATCGATGATTATATGGTCAAGCCGATCAATGTGAATGAGATGATCCTGCGTGTCGGGGCGCTGCTGCGCCGGGCCAAAATCATCAGCGAGCGCAAAATTGAATGGGGAGAAACCGTGCTGGACTACGATACGTTAACTGTAATTCAGGGGCCTGAGAGTATCCTGCTTCCACAGAAGGAATTCTATCTCCTCTATAAAATGATCTCTTATCCGAATAAAATCTTCACCAAGCAGCAGCTGATGGATGAAATATGGGGGATGGACTCCGAATCGGATGAGCACACGGTGGTGGTTCATATTAACCGCCTGCGTGAGCGTTTCAGGGATAGCGCTGATTTTGAAATCGTCACCGTCCGGGGGCTTGGCTATAAGGCGGTGAAACGGGGATGAGGAGCGGCAAAAACAGTGGCCTGTGGTGGTATTTTGTATCCATGGTATTCATCATCATTCTGTCGTTTGTCTTCATTATGGCTGTGCTGGCCTTCCTGTATTTCCGGGTAGAAAATAACACCTGGGAGCACGGAAACCCCTTCCCGCCTATTCTGACTATGATGTTATTCAGTCTGGTCATCGGGACCACTATCAGCATTATGGTAGGCCGCAAAATATTGTCCCCGATTACGGACTTCAGCAAAGCGGCCAAGGAGATCGCCGGCGGCAACTTCGATATCTATTTGAATGAGTCGCACCGCGTCAATGAGATCAGTGAGGTGGCACATCACTTCAATCTCATGGTACAGGAGCTGCGCAGCATTGAGACCCTGCGCAATGATTTCGTAGTCAATGTGTCTCATGAATTCAAGACCCCTATTGCGGCTATCGAAGGCTACGCCATGCTCCTGCAGGAAGAGAACCTGAGCAAAGAGGAGCATGACGAATACACCGGGATGATTATTGAGAGTTCACGGCAGCTGTCCAATCTGTCCGGCAACATTCTCAAAATATCCAAGCTCGAAAATCAGGAAATGCTTACCGAGCTGGCTGAATACCCTCTGGATGAGCAGCTCCGCCAGGCGTTGTTGCTGCTGGAGTCCCTCTGGTCTGCCAAACAGCTTAATCTTAATCTCGACCTGGAGGAGCAGCGCTATTATGGAAATGAAGAGCTGATGATGCAGGTGTGGCTCAATGTACTTGGCAATGCAATCAAATTCACGCCGGAAGGCGGGGAAATCTCGGTCTCCATCCAGGCGGACAGCTCCTGGATCTCCGTGATCATCTCCGACACCGGGATCGGCATGACTCCGAAGGTGCGTAAGCATATCTTCGAGAAATTCTATCAGGGCGACCCCGCCCGCGCGGCCGGAGGCAACGGCCTCGGCCTGCCGCTGACCGCGCGCATCATCAGCTTAAGCAAGGGAACCATTGAGGTGCGCAGCGAGCCGGGGCAAGGCTCGGCGTTTACGATCAAGCTGCCGGTTGCGGGGGCGTGAGCGGGGCGGAGCGGGAGCCGGGGCGGAGCGGGAGCCGGGGCGGAGGACTCTTAGATCCTCGTGCCGCTGATCGCCTGATTTCGGCGGATTCAAGGGCACTTCTGCCCCTCATTTCCACCTGACGCCTGATTTCGGCGGATTCAAGGGCACTTCTGCCCCTCATTTCCACCTGACGCCTGATTTCGGCGGATTCAGGGGCACTTCTGCCCCTCATTCCCGCTTGCCGCCAGTTTCCGGCGGATTCAGGGGCACTTCTGCCGGTGTGACCCCCTTATCCCGGAGTCCTGCGTATAAAATCAGTACTTGTCGTAGACATGCTCTTTATTTCGCTTTTTCTCTCGGCCAGAAGAAGCTGGAGCGGTCTTCTAGAGTCAGGACCCACTCCGCAAAGGTAGCTGGCGGCATGTTACGAAGGCTCGTATGCATTCTGCGATTGTTGTAAAAGTCCATGTACCGGTCCACCGCTTCATAGGCCTCTTCGAACGTGTCGAATGCCTCTTTGCGGAACAAATCCCGATCGATATTACTGTGGAACGATTCAATAAAAGCATTTAAATCCGGCGTTCGAGGCGGAATGCGTTCATGGGTCATTTTCCAGCTTTCACACATGTCGCCAAACAGGTGGCTGACGAACTGTGGTCCGTTGTCGGTGCGAATCACCGGACGTGCGCTGTCAGGGGCGCAGTGTTGCTCCATGGCGCGTCCCAGCGTCTGGCAGGCATGCTTCGCCTCACACGACGATCCCCGGTGGTAGCCGACGATGACACGGGTAAACACATCGATAATGCTCAGGACAAAGAAGTGCCTGTCACGGCCCACCACGTAACCATACTTAATGTCCATCTGCCAGAGTTGGCCCGCTCCGGTAATGAACCGGTTCTCCGGCAGCTTCCGGGGATGCTTAAAGCGCTTCTGACGCTGGGGCTGCAGGATATCCAGCGCCTGACACAGCCGGTAGCTTTTCTTGTGATTGAGCTTCAACCGGTGCTGATTCCACAAGCACTTGGCCAGCAGTTTGTACCCGTACACGTGCTCTTCTCCAGCGATTAATTCCAGCAGCCATTCCTGGATTTCCTCGTCGCTAATCTTCTCGCCAGACTCGGTCAAGGAGTAGCCTGGCTGGGGCCTTCCACGCCCCCCTTGAACGGCTGTTGGGGACAGTGACCTGCGTTTCTTACGGTCGTAGTACGTGGACTCCGCTAGCCCTATGAGACGCAGCACTAAGGCCGCTGTATTCCCCTGCTTAATGAACATGTCGGCTACCTCGATTTTTTCGGATAAGCAGGGGTTGGCTTTTTTAGCAGTTCACGGAGAATCTCAATCTCTAACTCCTTTTCGCCGAGCATCTTGACGGCCTTCTCGTATTTCTGCTCCACTTCCAGCAGGCGCTTCAGTTCCTCCACCTGCTCCTGGGGATACGGATGATCTTGTTCCCCATGGGCCCCTCGGTAGTCTCTCACCCACTGATTCACCGTCGCTGGGGTCACCCCATATTTCCGGGCAACCACCGCTGCCTTTATGCCAGACAACACCTCTTGCGCTGCCTTCTCTCTTGTTCCTGTTAGGTGTCCCATTGTGCTCCTCCTCCTCTTGTATTCAGTCTACATTTTTGTGGGGGAGGACTCCAACTTCTTTAGGGGGCTGTGGAGCTTCTGCCCCTCATTTCCGCTTGCCGCCTGATTTCGGCGGATTCAGGGGCACTTCTGCCCCTCGTTCCCGCTTGCCGCCTGATTTCGGCGGATTCAGGTACTCATACTGATCTTCTACCATACCTCTAAATCCATAAAAGAATGAATAAGCTCATACCGGCAAACTCGATTACTTCCCTGCTCTAACACAGGTTTGAATTTACCTTTTTCGCATAAAGCATTTATATATTTTCTCGCTGTACGCCGATTTATCCCAAGCTGCTTCACCACCTCCACGGGCCGGAGGAACCCGTTCTTACGGCTGGCGATCCGCAGAATATCCAACTCCATCCTCGTATATTGACGCCCACCCTCATCCGTATTTTTCAACAAACATGGAGTAAGTAAGGCTTTCAGAAGAGAGATTGTCAGCTCCGGAGCAGACTCCAAATCATCGTAAGGGATCGCAACCACACGGTACCCGGCAATTTGCAGATACGTTTCCCGGTTTAGCTCCTGGCGGTAGCGGGTCCGGTCTGTATTCTGAACATGCGGCCCGTACCCTTTCACCTCAATAGCCACCTTAACCTGACCCGGCTTCCATACAAAGTCAACAAAATAAGGCCTTCCCCGCCAATCCGCAACCTCATACTCCGGGTGAAGATCGTCCATATTCCCGAAAATCGGCCACCACACCCGCTCCACAAACATTTGCTCACCATGCCGGTGTCCCCGTTCCAGCCGGTCCAGACGTTCCCCGGTTCTCCGTTTCTTGTGATACTCCAGCCATTGGTGATGCTCTTCAGCGAACCCCATTCCTCTATTCCTCCTCTGCAAAATCCCCCGCCCCCCCGCAAAGAGGAGCCTTTTTGTCTTCTTTGATTGCCCGGTTGCCTTGCGTAGACTCCAGAACCTATAGTTTCTGGCGGAGTAATGCACACAAAAAATCCCGCACCCAAAAAGCCATGGGTACGGGATGTGCTTCATCCGTTTTATAGATTATAGTTCTTGCTGCTTCCCGGCGTCAATGAACTCGTCGGCCTCCGGTAACAGCCGGAATCGCCGATCAGTTATCGTCAGGGTTGATGGCCCGCTGGAGCGTAGATAATTTCATATGTGTTACTTTTAGCGTCTCCTCATCGAAGCCAAACGCCATGACATATCCTCTATCGGTATTGACCTTATCGCCAGGAAACAGGCGCGGGATCAACACCCCGTCCATATTCTCAAAGGTGTAGCTTAGAATAACTCCATATGTGCTGCTTACTTCTGCATATGTACCATACGCCATCAGCACATCCTCCAGCGTACTTACTCCGGGGCGGATATGCTGCAGGGTAGCGGTCAAAGCAGGTTCCCCTGCGTCTTCATCTGCTTTTACCGACCATGAATCCATCTTGCCTGATGAATCATAGTGGACGGATACATCCTTATACATCTCATTGTTAAACACATCTTGTCCGGTGGAGGCTCCATAGTATTGTTCAACCAGAGACCTCGGGCTGTTCCATTCCATAATGAGTTTCCCGTCCGGATCACCTATCCCGAAATCCCCTTCAGTAACAGGTACCGCTGTGAAATCCTTTAATCCCGTACCCTTGTCCGGTAATGGAGGCAGTAACCCTGGGTCTGACAGCTCCTGCGGCCGGGGTTTCAATATATTTCCCTTCAGCTTTAACATCCTGATCCACTCCAACGCCTCTGCCCGGGTTAAAGTCGCATTCCCCTTGAATCCCTCCACAGTAGGCTCTTTCGGAAGCGGAAGCAGCTGATTTCCAAGCAGAAAAATGATGGAATCCCTATCATTATAGTTCTTGCCCAGAGCAGAAGCTATAAACTGCGCTGCCGTCTGTCTGGTTATAGGCGCAGCTTGTGCCTGTGGGTCCTGGAGACCCGGGATGGGGTGCTTCCAATTTTTGGCCATCCGATAAGGTCCAGCGGTCCACTCTTCCCCAAAGATCGTTGCCTTCGGATAGCCGAAGGAGAGATAGTACACCTTCAGAAATTCAGCTTCCGTAATCGGCTGGTCCGGCCGGAAAGTCAAGTCTGAATAACCGGTTATATACTGATTCCCCAGCGCCCAGCGTACCCACCGCTCCGACCAATGACCTTGAATATCCGGGAAAATAGGAGAGGTGACTCCCGTGTCATTGTCATCCGCTGTTTCCTCATAGCTCACTGAATCCGCTCTAACCGGATAATCCGGTGTGACGGCACCCGCAATCGTACCCGCAATCAGTCCGGCAACCACCAGTTTGATTGTCCTCAATCTTATCTATCCTTTCGTGAATATATTTTAACAGTTAGCTGTCAGAATTCCCCCACTTCTCTAAGTGGCGGGATGAATGTCAGCGGTCTTTCTCATAGACAAATACAACCTAAAATATTACAATAAAACTATTCAGTAGTATTATGAAATGGGTTGTGATATCCGTGGAATTAGACACAAATAATCATTCAGTATTCTCTCTTCATTATCATCTTGTTCTAGTCGTGAAGTACCGCAGAAAAGTAATAGACGATGACATTTCGAATCGGTTACAAGAGATATTTGAGTCTATTCAGCCTAATTACAATATCACCCTGCAGGAATGGAAGCATGACAAGGATCATGTTCACATTCTAATGAAAGCTCACCCCAATAGCGATATTTCTAAATTTCTGAACGCTTATAAGAGTGCATCCTCCCGTCTAATTAAGAAAGAATTTCCTGTAATTCGTCAACAGCTGTGGAAGGAATATTTCTGGTCCAGAAGTTATTGTCTACTGACGACTGGCGGTGCGCCGATTGAAGTCATCCGGAAGTACATCGAATCTCAAGGTCAGAAATGAGGTGGACAGGTGTTAAAGGCTTATAAGTATCGAATCCATCCCACCTATAAGCAAGAGCAGTACTTCACTAAAGTATTCGGCGCAGTTCACTTCATCTACAATCGAATGCTTGCAGATAAGATTGAACATTACAAGCAAACGGAAACGATGCTCCAAACGACACCTGCGCCCTACAAAAAGGATTTTGGCTGGCTGAAAGAAGTGGATAGTCTAGCCTTAGCCAATGCCCAGCTTCACTTGGACAAGGCATATCAGAATTTCTTCCGTGAACCGAACGCGGGATTTCCAAAATTCAAGAGCAAGAAGAGGAATAGCCATAGCTTCACAACCAATAACCAGAAGGGAACCATTTCCATTACAGATGGAAGGATCAAAATTCCTAAACTAAAAACGAAAATCAAAATCAAGCTGCACCGTCCATTCGAGGGACGTATTCAATCATGCACCATTTCCAAAACACCCACGGGAAAATATTACGCTTCCGTATTGGTGGAAACGGATATCATCCCATTGCCCCCACTCGAGACGAAGATCGGTGTGGATCTGGGGTTGAAAGACTTTGCGATTCCTTCACATGGCGAAATCATACCGAATCCGAAGTACTTGCGGAAGTCTGAACAACGATTAGCCAAGCTGCAAAAGGACTTGTCACGAAAGAAGAAAGGGAGCCGTAACCGGTATAAAGCAAGGCTGAAGGTCGCCAGACTGCATGAAAAAATAGCGAATCAACGGAAAGACTTTTTGCACAAAACGTCCACCCAAATGATAAACGAAAACCAAGTGATCGTGATGGAGGACTTGCGTGTAAAGAACATGATGCAGAATCATAAGTTAGCCAAAGCCATATCCGAAGTGTCTTGGAGCCTGTTCAGAGACATGCTGACCTACAAAGCGAAATGGTACGGCAGAGAATTAATCATTGCCCCCAAACACTTTGCAAGCAGTCAATTGTGTTCCTGCTGTGGCTACAAAAATGCAGAAGTAAAGAACCTAGCCGTACGGGAGTGGTCCTGTCCTGCCTGTCATACAGAGCATGACAGAGACCGGAATGCGGCACTGAATCTTCTACAACTAGCCATGTAAATGGCCATTAGCGGGTTAGGAACTAGCCTATAAGCTTGGGTAAACTTGGAGCAGTAGCTCTATTGACCAAGAAGCACCCACCTCTTAGGTGGTGTGTAGTTCACTTTATCCTCTTCTTCCACATTATAGCAACCGCTGCTGATTAGGGATATGGTACTTGAGGCAGTAATTTCTAAGGCTAAATCCTTGCTTACTCCGCAAAAAAAGAGATCAGCAGCCTCGATAAAGCCTGCTGATCCCTTCGGATAGAACATTATCACCTTATGGCTCCGGTATCGCTGGAGTCTGTTCCGATAAGCATTGAACTTAAGGGTCTCGCGTTGAACTAGATGGGGAGCTGATATTAATCCGGCGTAAAGGTCAGCGTTGTGATGAACCCGGCCGGAATGTAATTCACGCTGTCTCCCGCTATCCGCACCAGCACCGTTACCGCACCGTAGAAGACCGGCGGGTTGACTGGATCATAGGCAGTCCAATTCAAGCCCCCATCGGTGGAATACTCCATCTTCTCGTTCGCGCCTGTAATGGTGTTTGCAATATCATCTGCAGTTACATTGGGCGGCCATGGCGGCTGAGCGAACAGAGCCACGTCCAAGGCAGAGTTATTCCCTGCTGCCAGGGTGAAGTTATCCGCTGCATAGGCCTTCGTAGTACTTACACCCAGACTGGCTGCACCCGCAACAAGGATTCCGATTAGAGATAGACGGATGTATTTATCGACAGTTCTCCTCATCATTTCAACCTCCACGTCTTATTAAATGAGAAATATAACACAGATCATATTATATCTTATTCTGGATAATTATTCCTTTAAAATTATAAATTTAATATAAAATTTTGGATTAACGGCAGATTTACTCTATAGTCTCAATCACTTTGCAATGAACCTGGCACCTCACCCTTGTTAAAAGCAAAAAAAGAGATTCCTGTATGCTGGGAATTGCTACGACACCCGCGCAAGAAAATCTCTTATTGAATAGGTTAGCTGATACATACATTGTTGAATCAAGTTAACCCGTGCTACCTCTCACCCGCCCAGCACTGCCGCTCAGTTCTGACGGTCTCACCGGTCTGTATCGCCTGCTCAATCATCAGTCCGAGGTACACATCCTGTGAGGCCTCCTCCAGTCCATAGAATCCGGGGCCGCCGGCGGCATAGCCAGCCATTTTATCCAGACAGGCCGCAATCGCGATCTCATCATCGTACAGCCTTGCAGGGGTGAACGGGTTGTTGTAGAGCCATTGTTCACCGCAGATTATCCCTTGAAGATAATAGCCTTCGGCATTCTCCAGTTCCCCCTTGTTGATGCGTCTCAGCTCCAGCTGAAGCGGAACCAGGTTATCCTGCTGAATCAGCACACGGTTGTCGAAGATTTCTCCCCGCTCTCCGCGCACGGAGAGGTGATTCGAACGGGTCCAGGAGCGGTGCTGATCCTTGGTGAAGTCGTATATTCCCAGCCGGTCTCCGAAATCCAGCCAGGCAAGGTCTCTTTTCAGAGGAATCAGCTTGTCCTCAGCCGGAGGGCCGCTGCGGGTAGGGCCGTTAATCCAGCGGGACCCGAACCGCATAGCCCTAATGTTAGCTTCCTCGAAACCGAGCCCAAGCATCCTGCGGATCAGGCTTGCTCCATGATACATATGCGAGACGGACACCGTTGTTTCCGTGATCCGTCCGAGTCTGCCCGAACGGATCAGCGACAGCCGCGCCTCTTGCACCGGATGATAAGGATACTGCTCGGCTACCTGAATCCGCGCACCGTGCATAGTCAGTTCCTTGTGCAGCTGCTCAAGCTCCTCCAGACTTGCGGCAGGCGGCGTCTCCGTCAGCGCCGGGATGCCTCTCTCTGCCAAGAGGTACAGATAATCCAGGGATGCCCGGCCGCTGACCGAGACAAGCACGAAATCCGGGGTTTCGCTCGTAAGCAGCTCTTCAAGAGAACGGTAAGTCTGAACCCCCCATGCTTCTTCCATGGCTCTGCCTTTGGCCGCATCCCTTACCACAAGCCCGCTAATCTGAAAGCGGTCCGGCATGGAACGGGCGATTCTGAGGAAATATTGTGCGCGGAAGCCCGCTCCGCCGATAATGCTGAATTTCACTGTCATATTCTTACCTCCCTTATCAGCTGCCGAGAGGGAACCGCGGGGCATTGGCGAGAATACCGTCCCTCGTATACAGCATACAGTCCTTAGCTAATGGAAGAGTTACCGGCCGCCCGGTAATCGAGGCTTCATAGATGGCGGTGACCAGCTCCAGCGTCTTCCTTCATGCCCGTCAATCAGAACAGCAGCTGGTAACCTGGGCCAATTCGCCTCCTGGATAAGACAGAATGGCGATTGACAGATCCATTTGATTTAGTTGATCAGCTCTGTAGGGTTCATGCCGGTGATTTTCTTGAACAGCGTGCTGAAGTAAGGAATGTTTTTGTAGCCCACCCGTTCTGCCACTTCGTAGACCAGCATATTCCGTTCCATTAATAGCTCTCTGGCTTTCTCAATCCGCACCCGGGTCAGGTAATTGTTGAAGGTTTCACCCGTAATATTCTTGAATATAATGGACAGATGATTCCGTGAGATATATACCTTATCTGACAGATCGGCCAGCGTAAGCTCTTCCGCATAGTGCTCATGAATGTAGCTGGTCATGAAATCAACAACCTGCCTGTGTTTGCCGCTGCCTTTCCATTGCCGGCTGGCGCAGATCGCGGTTATTTTGGCGGACAACCAGCCTGCCAGCTGGTCGGGCATTGCCAGATTGCCGATCTCTTTGGCAATCTGGTCATTGGTGAACAGATCATCCAGTACCAGTCCCGATTCATACAGCGAGTAGGTTATGATTCCCCACAATTCACTGCCAAGCATCTGCACGTAGCCGGCTGAGACCCCTCGCTGTTTCTGCAGCTCTGTGACATATTCGCTTACAAGCTGCTGCGCTTCGGCTTCCTGCGATGCCTTCATCGCAGCGGCCAGTTTATAGGAGAACTTGACCGGAAACAGTGCCCCCCTCTCCTGCCCGCCGCTGCTGCTCTCCCGGTACTGATACACTTCATAGGCCGGATTCATCCGCAAGGCTCCCTGATCCATCGCACGGAAAGCCTCTTCCGTGGATTCGGGAATCCTGATCCACGTTTCCTTCAGTCCTCCGATTCCGATACGTACTACCAGTTTCAGATATGAGCTGATACTGTCAATCAGCCGGGTCCCAAGCTCCTCCAGCCGGTGCGCGCACTCTTCCTCGGGATGAATAATTAATAATGCCCTATAGCTGTTCAGCTCTGTATATTCCATGTCCGTGCAAAACTTGCGCGTAACCTCACAGGCAATATTGCTGACGGCGAAGCGAAACAGATTCCAGTCGGAGACAGAGAAGGAGCTGGCCCGCTCATCGCGGATCAGTTCAATACCGATGGTGGCATGCTTGCGTTCCAGCCAATACTGATAAGAAGGCGGCAGGTGGGTATTGTTCCGGTAAGAAGGGTCCAAAGTGCCGACAGCTGCGGAACGAACCCATTCTTTCTCGACAAAGGGCTCGTACAGCATCATCTTCAGCTCAAGCTCTCCCTGTCTGATCCGCTCCTCCTCCTCTTTGATCAGCTCCTCAGTGATCCTGCCCAGTATCAACTTAAGCGTCGGCAGACTGATCGGCTTGGAGACATAGTCACTTACTTGAAGCCTGAGTGCTTGTCTGGCATGCTCAAAGTCTGAATATCCGCTCAAAATAATAATTTTGCCCTTGAAGCCTTCCTTCCTGAGATGCTCCATCATCTCGAGGCCGCTCATCACCGGCATATAGATATCGGTAATCACAATATCCGGACAGGTTGCACGGATCATCTCCAGACCATCCTCCCCGTTAAGTGCTTCCCCGGCCCATTCTGCATCCAGTTCATCCCATGGGATCGCCCGCTTCATCCCCTGGAGGACCTGTCGCTCATCATCAATAATGGCGATTTTCCACATCGTCTCTGCCTCCTTAAGCTTCCTTGCTATCCTATCCGCCGCAACGTTATCTGCCCTGCCCGGCGTGGGAAGCGCTCCCACTTCTGCCTTCCACTTAGCTCATTCGATTCTCGCTTAGTCGCTGCCCCGGAGCCTCTGTAAGCAAAGGCAGAATCACTTCTACTCTGGTTCCGCCTGCTTCACGTTCCTTCAGCGTAACCCCATAGCCATTGCCGAAATATCCGGCAATTCTCTCCCGCACATTGCGAATGCCATAGCCGCCGGTATGGCGTTTACGCGGCCGCTCTTCATGCTGCTTCAGGCCTGCTCCGTTATCATCAATAATAATCTGCAGCGCCTCCTCTGCTCTGCCTATATAGACAGCAACAACGCCGCTGCTCTGCTTATTGAATCCGTGTACGATTGAATTCTCCACGAACGGCTGCAGGGTAAGCTTCGGGATATACACATCCTGTAGCTCCGGGGCTACCTCGATCTTGTATTCCAGCCCTTCCCCCCAGCGGAGCTGCTGGATTTCGAGATAACACCGGATGTGCAGCAGCTCTTCAGAGATTGTAATGAAGCTCGCCCCGTTGGATAAGCCGATCCGGAACATCTGTCCCATCAGCTCCAGAATCCGGCTGAGCTCTTCCTGCCCGGCATCGATTGCCATCCAGTTTAGCTGATCCAGCATATTATAGAGGAAATGGGGATTGATATTGGCCTGCAGCGCTTCAATCTCAGCTTTCCGCTGCTGCTCATAACGCCGTTCCAGCGAGAGATACAGCTCCTCAATCCGCTCGTTCTGCTTGCGGTAGCCGGAGAATAAATAACCGAATTCATTCTCATAATCCGTAGGCAGCTCCTCTTTGTGGCCGCCGACGGAATACATGCGCATCGCGCTTACAAGCTTCTTGATCGGTTTGGTAAACTGCTTGCTCAGATAGTGCGTCAGCAGCACCACCAGCAGGATCGCTGCGATACCGATCAGACCGATCCACTCTGCCAGCTTCAAACTGCTTGCCGTAATCTGCTTCCATGACGTGAATTCGATCAGCGTCCAGATGGAGTTATCCATTCTGGAATAGACCAGCAGGGTGTTGCCGGAACCTGCTTTGCCCGGAATATGCACATAGCCCGACTTCTTACTCTTGAGATCGATCCACTTAGACCACTCGTTCTGTTCGAGCGTCTCCCCGATCCTCAGAATCTGCTTCCCTTCGCTGTCAGCCATGATGCGGTTTGACCCGGAGGAATTGCCGGTCAGCAGCTGCCGGATTTCCTTGGCTTTAATATGGACGACCAGCACGCCCAGATAGTCATTCTCATACATGATTTTCCGGGCGAAGCTAAGCACCGGGACGTCCCCTTGAAAGCTGGGAATGGTATATTCCCCGGACCAGGCGAAGTCGCTTTTCACCAGACGCTTGGACCATTCCTGCTTATCCAGATCAATAATATTCCGGAACTGGATGTAGCTTTGGCTCTCACTCGGCATAGGTTCATCCATATATAGATCAATACCCTGAATTAAAGGAATGGCATAGGTCAGATTGGCGAGCGCACTCTCAACGCTTACACGCTTGCGGTACCGCTCGAAATCATCCTGCCTGTTCAGCAGAAAGGTCGTCAGCTCATTGTCCCGTGAGGTAGACAGTGAAATCTGCTCAATCATATCCAGCCGCGTTGTAATTTCATTATTCAATTCGTCCAGCAGCCGCTGCTGGTAATGGGAGGTCGTCTGCACGAGGGCTTTGGATGAATTGCTGTAGCTTGTCCAAGCTGTAACTGCGATTACTAGAATGAGCACAATAGCAAAGCTGTGGAAAAACAGGCGGTCGATTCTGAATTTTTTAAAAGGATTGGTCAAGTCCTTACCTTCCTTCACTTCCGGTTCACACGAAAGAAACGGTAAAGCTGCGAATGAGGCTCGGGCGCTTTACCGTTATGTGACGGATGTTTTTTTACATCTTATCCCTTTATCCCTGTTGTCGCAATCCCGTCTACGAAATACTTCTGCAGGAACATGAAGACGAGCGTAGCCGGAAGAATGGATACAAGCGACATAGCAAGCAGTTGACCCCACTCCGCCGCAGATTGGGAATCGTTGATCATGCGCAGCGCGAGGCCGACTGTATACTTATCTACCGTGTTGATGTAGAGGAGATGACCCAGGAAATCATCCCAGTTCCACAGGAAGCAGAAGATGGTCACCGTAACGATCGCCGGGAAGGCCAGAGGCATAACCACTCTCCAGAAGATCCCGAACCAGGAGCAGCCGTCAATTTTGGCCGATTCATCAAGCTCTTTTGGAACACCGCGGATAAACTGAATCAGCAGGAAGACGAAGAAGCTCCCGCCGGCCCCGCCCGCCAGCAGATGGGGAACGATAAACGGCAAATACGTATTGACCCAGCCTAATTGATGGAACAAGGCATACTGCGGGATGATCAGCACCTGTCCCGGCATCATCAGGGTCAGCATCAGAATGGAGAACCAGAAATTCTTCAGCGGAAAATCCAGTCTTGCGAAACCAAAGGCAACCAGAGTGCAGGATAGCAAGGTTGCGATAAGTACAGCAATTTCAAGACCGAAGGTATTGAGATAAAAATCCGTAAAGGTATGTCCGGGAACCGAATTCCAGCCTTTGGTGAAGTTCTCCCATTGCGGGACCGCCGGGAAGATACCCGGTGAACTCAGCTCAGTGCTATCCTTCAGCGAAGCCCCGATCCACCAGACAATCGGATAGACCATGACGAAGCTGAAGAGAATCATGAACAGATGTCGGAGTGCAGGCTTCCAATTCAGAGTTGTCATTTGCGTTTTTTCCCTCCAGTGTCTGTTTCATAGAATACCCAATACTTCGAGGTGTAGGAGATCACAAGCGTTGCAGCCACGATTGCGACCAGCATAATCCACGCCAGTGCCGAAGCGTAACCCAGCTCATAGCGGCTGAATGCCCTTTCATACAAATACATGGCATACACATATGTAGCGTTCATCGGTCCTCCGTTTGTAATCACAAAGGCGGAGGTGAACATCTGGAAGGCACCAATAACGGCCATGATAAGGTTGAAGTAGAGGATCGGCGACAGCATGGGCAGGGTGATGCGGAAGAATTGAACTACCTTGTTAGCCCCGTCGACCGAAGATGCCTCGTACAAGTCGTTCGGAATCTGCTTGAGTCCAGCCAGGAAGATTACCATGGTGGAACCGAATTGCCAGACCGTCAGCAGGATTAATGTGCCCAGCGCTGTATCGGGATTGGTAATCCAGCTTTTCCCCTCGATGCCAAAGACCGCAATCAATTTATTGAAGATCCCGTCTACCCCGAAGATGTTCCGCCAGAGCAGCGAGACCCCGATACTGCCTCCGATAAGTGAGGGGAAATAGATCGCCGTACGGTAAGCACTGATCCCTTTAACGGCCTTGCTGAGGATCATTGCCACGAAAAGAGCTGCCGCAAGCTTCAAGGGCACCGAAGCAAGCACATACATGACGGTAACTTTGGCAGATTGTATAAATTTCGGGTCTGCAGTAAAGATCCGCTCGTAATTGCGGGACCCGATCCATTGCATGGGCTGCATCAACGTGTAGTCGGTAAACGAATAGTACAGCGATAGGAATAACGGATACGCTGTCAGCGCCAGAAACCCGATCAGCCAGGGTGAAATAAACAAATAGCCTGCAAGCGGAGCGTTCCATCGGCTTCGAAAGTATGAGCTTTTTTTCGGCGATGGAGCGGCTTCGGCTATAGTCGTTGTGGAACGGTTCATCTGTGGTCACCTCTTGTGGTCAATTTTTATAGCTTAAGTATATAATTGGTCCACGCTCTGCTAAAGGAGGGGAATGCTCGAATTCTTTTAAAATATAACGATTAATTTATGGAGCAAAGTCTATTTTCTCATTTCAATAAAAAAGCCCGGGACATTGCTGTCCCAGGCTTACGTTCAAAAATAAGAATGTATATGCTTTACGCTATAAATTATCCTTCTATTTCTCGTAGGATTGCGCTGCTTCCTTAAGCTGCTTATATGCTTCTTCCGGCGTGGATTTCCCGAAGCTGAGCTGATCACGGACCAGCACCCAGTCTTTGTCCACGAAGTTCGTCCAGCCTCCGGCTCCGGCCGACCAGGTCTGGCCATCCGGCTCCGTAGCACGAAGAAGACCTAAGCCTACCTTATCCAGATCGCTCATGTTCGCTTCCAGCAGAGCGGCATTGTCCTTGTTGGCCGGGAGACCACGGAAGGTTTTGGTGATTTGGGCGGCTTCCGGATCATTCACAAACCAATTGATGAATTTCTTGGCTTCTTCTGCATGCTTGGAATTCTTGGAAACAGCCATGTACATCGACGGCTTCAGCCATCCTCCGGCTTCTTCTGCACGCGGCATAGTTACAAGTGCGTACGCCCCTGGTTTAATACTGTCCCAAGTACCCAGATTGTTGGAGAAGCTGTAACGGAACAAGACTTTTCCCGCTGCCAGCAGGTCCATTTGCGGATCGTTTTCCTTATCGGATGCATTCACGTCCGCTGGAGGAACCAGGCCTTCTTTACGCAGCTCTTCAAATTTCTTGGTCCATTCCAGGTACGTGGCTTCATCCACGTTGAAATGACCGTCATCCGTGATAACCTGCCCTTTACCTCTTGCGTATTGGTAAGCGGAATACATAAAGTAGTTACCCGCATAGTCCAGGGTGAAATATTGACCGTCCGGCAGCTTGGCTTTGGATTCCTTAGCTAAAGCGAAGAATTCATCCCAGGTCCAGCCGTTCGCCGGATTGGCAATGCCCAGCTTATCCATGGCAGCTTTGTCATATACCATACCGAAGGCTACCGAGCCCAGTGGAACGGCATATTGCTTCCCGTCCAGTTGGCCTCCGGCCAGCAGCTTCACGTCGAATTTGCTTACATCCACCTCAGGAGCCAAATCTGCCAATTGACTGCGTGCCATCCAGTCCGGCATCCAGCCCGGGTCAAGCTGAACAACATCAGGAGCATTGTTGGCCGCAGCTTGGGTGGATAATTTGTCCAGATAACCGTCCATACCTGAATACTCCGGCTCAAACGTTACATTCGGATTGTTCTTCGTATACAAATCCAGCGCCGCCAAGGTAGCTTCGTGACGCGGCTGGGAGCCCCACCACATAATACGAAGCTTGACAGGTTCACTGCTTGGAGCAGTAGTTGCAGCCTCAGTTGCATTTGTGCTGGCAGGTGCCTCAGTAGCAGCTCCTGCATTGTTTGCTCCATTCCCTCCGCCGCCGCAGGCAGCTAGTGTACCTAATATAGCTGTCATGGCCAACATCGAAAGAGAACGCTTCCAATTCAACATCTTTAACCCTCCTGTATAAATCTGTATTGTCTTGCTACATTGCTATAGTAACAATTAGGAATTGAAGTTTATATAAGGGCAATGCACGATTTATTTTAAAATCTCCCGGAAATGCAATCTTTCGGATATAAAAAATGCCCGAGGGCTGTCCCGCTATCATAGATAGCGGGACAGCCCTGAGCGCCCAATCTGCATTCGTCTAATTTATCATACTGGCTGCAATGCGGATGATATCATCCTTGGTTAACTCCGAATTCTCCTGACCAACCGCCACGGAATAGATGATCTGCGCTTCGGGGTCAGACCAAACCAGTTTATACTTATACCCCAAGTCGAGCTCTGTGTTGCTGGAGTCATCGAGATAAATGAGCTGCTTGCCACCTATCTCAACATTCTCCACCTTTGTCTTTTCGCTCCACGGCAGCGGATATGCCGTTCCTGAATTGTCATCAACACGTGAGACACCAATTCTTACCTGAGTCTCCCCCTTCTTGTATATCAGCGAGGAATACTGGTAGACAAGGTTCTCCGCCTTCTCTACTCTCCAGATCAGCCGGAAGTTGTCCCCCAGGTCTCTCTCGTTTCCGCCCTCAAGCTGCTTCTCATCTGGGACCTTTAGGAAAGAAGGCTTGATGATTGCCTCGTCCAAGACATACCCTTCCGGCATATACGCCGGTTGCTTCACTAGCGGAATGTTGTGCTTCTCTACGCTGGTCTTGTAAGCTGCATACTCCTTGAACGTGAGCGGTGGAAGGTACATGTTAAGACTCCCCTCTTCCTGCCGGTCTTCACGCGCAATTACATAGGTGGCATACTCTCCGGGAAGCAGCAACTCCTTCATGAGTTCGTGCCCTTTTGAATATTTCTGGCTGTAGAGCTTACTCTCCTGGTAGGCTTCATCCTCTATACCCGGCTGTGCTTGAGGAGTATAGGGCATCAAGGGTTCTTTCGCCTTCTCTATCATGCCGCCTGATGCCGTCACCGGAAGCGGCTTATAGGGCAGCACCTTGTACTGAGCCCCAGCCCCCTGCCGGACTTCACCGGAATACTGGGTATAACCGCCGCCCAGCAACACTACCACAAGGAGTGCCGCCACCCAGCCCTGCACCCGAATCCGCAGGATTCGCTTCCGCTTACGTCCCGTTCCGGCTTCTGTCTCAACCCTGCGCATAATGTTAGGAGCACCTCCGTTTGGCGGAAGCGTCTGCACCGTTGTCTGCTCTTCATCAGCAGATAAAGTCCCTCCAAGCCCGAGCGCTTTCATTACCGGGTCATGTACATCAACGGAGATATAATTAGCAGACCGGTCTCCGTCCTTCAGAAACCGCTCCTCCGGGGTCAATTCACTCTTGGCCATAATTGTTTCTCCTTTCTCTCAATCGCTTTTTTTAGCTTGTCTCTGGTCCGTTCATATCTTTTGCGTACGGTAGCCGTACTAACACCCAGAATTTCGCCGATTTCTGCAAACGATTTATCTTCATAAATACGCAGAATCAACAAATTCCGGTCTTCCATATCAAGCTTCCCCAGGGCGGCCGAGACCGGCTCGCTGAACAGGCGGTTCTCCACCATTTGTTCGGCGCTGTCCACTGCAACCTCCTGCCGGAGCAGCTTGCGCAGTTGAAGCTGAAATTTCTGCCGCCGCAGCTGGTTCAGACAATGGTGGTAAGCGATCTTGTAGAGCCAGGATACGAAATCCGCCTGCGGCTTGTATTGCCCGATATTCCGGTAGGCCTTAATCAGAACATCCTGCACCGCATCCTCCGCCTCTTCCTTGCTGTTCAGTAGCCGGAAGCAGTAGAGGTATATCCGCTGCTGGTACAGCCTGATCACTTCGGAGTACAGGTGGGCTTCTCCTGCCTGTATTCTCCCAATCTTCTCTTCGATAGAATCCACGTTGGTCTCCTTTCTTCTATTTCTTCTGTTTCTATAGATATAACACTTGAGCAGCCTGAGGCGTGACAATTATTTATCCCGGGCTCCGCAGCAAAAGAGACCAACAGACAGTACTCTGTTGATCTCGTTATGTAAAAACCATGCGATACAACTAGCGGTCCAGCCATAGCGCCACACGGGCGGCTCCCCGGTTCCCGGGGCCTGCGGCCGCCGAAGCTTAGCCCGGAAATGTTGTACGTTTTGCAACTCGGGCTCCTGGCTAGCGGGGGTTTCGGCCGGATTGTTGTACGAAATACAAGAATTTTCCTGACAAGCCGCTTGGAGGAGGAGAAATGCTGCATTTAATACAATAATTGGCGATTATGTACGGCATTAGGAGGATAAGGTTGTATACTGTGCAGGATTATAAAGGCAACCGGATTCCAGCCGCAAAAAACAGGTTAAACGTGGTTTGAGCATGTGCTGAACAGGGTGGAACAGGGTTGACGTGGGTGGAACGTATTTTGCAGACGGCTTACAAATCGTGAACTCCGCCCCAACAAAAAAACACCTGCCCACGTCAGGAGGCAGATGTTAATTAAAGTACTAGATTCAGCGGATACCTTCCTAGCACCGCACATGCTTGCGCTTAAATCCGACGCGGCCTTTTTCGACCGCCTTTTGTATATTGTCGTAGGCATTAATGAATTTGCCTGCAGGCTTGTCCTTGCCCACCTCTACCGGGCCTATCCTTTTCGCCGTCTCCGTTGCCAGATCATGCAGCGGCGAATAGGATACGGCTACGGTGTACAGGAAGTTGTTCATTGAATATTTGGTACGCTCCGGCGCCTCATGAATACTCTTGCTCACCAGCTCCAGCATACCGGCCAGCTTGCTCTCAGAGAATTCCTTATCCGGGCGGCTTCCCAGCAGCCAGCAGTAACAGCTCCAGCCCGCCGACATTCTCAGGTCCTCCCCGCTCGCGATCCATTTATCAGCAACCTGCTGGGCAATATCCGCCTCCGCCAGAGTTACGGCCACCACGAAATCAGACAGCATATAGAAATAAGCCCCGTCCATCCACCGGTCGTAATCGGCTTCCGTCATCCCGTTAGGGTCGGCAATGATCCCGGCAAAATACATCGCGTCATAATTCCCCGTCGCATATAACTCTTCAGCCAGCGGCTGATTAATTTTAGTTTTTTTGAAAATCGGCTTCATCGCCCCGGTAGCTACACCAAAAAGCGGTTCCTGCGCGCCATTCGAGCTGTATATTTTCTTGGTTCGTTCCTTACCGAGCTCTTCCAGCTCCTGCATGACCATTTCTGCGTTCATTATATAACACTCCCTTTATCCGAAGTATTCTCTTCAATGTGATCCCTTAAGCCTGACCGGCATCACCGGTTACTGAAAGTGTACTGTACTGCCTGTTCTGCCGCAACCTACCGGAGATATACCCGAACCACAATATCCTGGTCGTGATTGCCGAAGCCCGCCCCATACAGCGTCAATCCGCCTACATGTTCTGCCTGCTCGTCCACCGTGAACCGAAGCGTCCAGAACGGCTCATGCAGCTTCACCTCCTGAATGGTCACCTCCGACATCTTCACTCCATCTATAAAAGTACCCGAAGCGTCAATGCGGATCGTCTTGAGCAGCCCGTACTGATTCACATTCCGGTGCCACCATTCCGGCGTATATCTGCCGCGTGCCGCTCTGCCGAAATCCGCCGGACTCGTCCAGGCTCCAAGGAACACACCGTTAAACGTGAAGCCGATATCCGACGGCCATTCGTCTCTTAAGCCAGGCGCTTCCGAAGCCAGCTCCATGGATATTTCAAGGAAGTCCGCCGTCTGGCCGGCGGCCAGATAGTTGGGCATTTTATACTCCACGTATCCTCTGCCAAACCATAGAATCGCAGCATTAACCCGCTCGGGATCCAGAAAATAACGCGGATCATCCCATACCCCGATCTCCATCTCATGTGTACCCAGCCCGCAGGTTGGATGAACTTCAAACGCCGTATAATGACCCACAGAAATGCTCTGCTCGAGCATCTTCGCGTCCTTGCGGGAAGACGGCAGCTGGATATCAATGCTTGCTGCTTTGAGGAAGCACAGCTTATGCGTCCCCCCGTTCAGCCGGACCCTGCGGCTTCCGGTCAGCCCTGCGGCTTCGAGCTTCCGGATGTGCAGGGTAACGATGGACGGGCTGAGCGCAAGCTTATCCGCGATATCCTTCACATTCATTTCACACTCGGCAATGAGGCTCATAATTCTCCACCTGACTTCACTGGCCAGCGCCTCGTATAAAGGCATGTACTCCGGTTTCCCGTCCGCTTTTATCATCATGATTTTCTCCTGATCACTGAATTCATATTTCTATTAATTTAACCGATTTAAATCCCGCAGACAAGCTTAATCTATTGCTATGAATCTCAAGTTGGTGTTTAATTTCCTTAGAAGTGATCATATTGAATTTATATATATATGAATTTATAGAAGAGGTGTATGTATGAAATACAACAATCCGGTAATCAAAGGCTTCTACCCTGACCCCAGCGTATGCAAAGTGGACGGCATCTATTATATGGTCTGCAGCTCCTTTCAGTATTTCCCTGGAGTGCCCATCTTCGAGAGCACGGACCTGCTTAACTGGAAGCAAATCGGCCATTGCCTGACCCGCGGGAGCCAGATCCAGCTGGGTACGGTGAGCAGCTCCGGCGGCGTGTTCGCCCCTACCATCCGCCACAATAACGGCCGTTTCTACATGGTGACTACCAATGACACGACCCACCAGAACTTCTATGTCTGGACGGACGATATTTACGGCGAATGGTCGGAACCGGTCTATGTCGATCAGGGCGGAATCGATCCGGATTTGTATTTCGAAGACGGCAAGACTTTGTTTATGAGCAACGGGTTGGACGATAACGGCACTCCAGGTGTGATTCAGTGTGAAATTAACATTGAAACGGGCAGCAAGCTATCGCCAAGCCAGTCTATCTGGCAGGGAACGGGCGGACGTTATCTGGAAAGCCCTCATCTCTATAAAATCAACGGGTATTACTACCTGCTCGCAGCCGAAGGCGGAACCGAATACGGACATATGGCGACTTATGCGCGGGGGACTTCCCCTTCCGGCCCGTTCGAAGCCTATGCGGAGAATCCTGTCCTGACCAACCGCAATCTGGGCGGTTACGAGCTGCAGGGTGTCGGGCACAGCGATCTGATCCAGGATGACGCCGGGAACTGGTGGCTCTTGCATCTGGGATTCCGGCAAACCGGACGCTGGCTCACTTACCACCATCTGGGCCGCGAAGTGTTCCTTACTCCGGTGACCTTCGGCGAAGACGGCTGGTTTACAGCCGGGCATAACGGAACGGTTCTCCTGAGCTTCGAGACTGACCGCATTCCGGACACGGTGGTTCAGCAGGAGAAGAAGAGCTATACTTTTGAGAATACCGACTGGAATCTGGACTGGGCTTATCTCCGCCATCCGGCCACAGAGAAGTATCTACTGGGACAAGACAAGCTGACGTTACAAGGCACAGAAGTAACACTGGATGTTCCGGCATCCCCGACCTTTATAGGCCTCCGCCAACGGGATTTCGACGCGGTGATTTCCTGCAACGTAACGCTCACAGGCGGAGAAGCCGGCTTCACACTCTATATGGATGAGAATCATCATTATGATCTGGCAATCCGCCAAGACGGGGCGCAGTACCGGGTGATCGAACGCCTCAATATTGGAGATGTGAAATCCATCCAGCATGTAGTGAATCTGGGCAGTGACAATCAGGCCACGCTGTTGATCAAATCCGGTAAGGAGCGCTACAGCTTCTTCATTAGTAGTAAACACGGTGAAATCCCCCTCGGCACGGCCCAGACCAGATACCTCTCTTCCGAGGTGGCCGGAGGATTTACAGGGGTACTCATCGGACTGTACGCTTGCGGGGAAGATGCTTCGGCGGAGTTCACAGAGTTTAAGTGCGAGTACTTGTAACAAGCAGAAGTAGAGCCTGCGGGTATCCGCGCTCTATCTCTGCACCGCTTTGCGTATATCCGGGATATAAAAAAACAGGGAGCCCCGTTACGGAGCTCCCTTAATGCATTCAGATCAGCGATCCGATAGTTCATCGGATCGCGAATTGCGGATTCTTTACTTCCTGTCTTCCACAGGAATATCCGGCAAGAGGGGCCGGCCTTCCGGATAAGCACATTGATTCAGCTGGTCGCCAATCCATGCTTTGCCGTCTTCGCCCGTTTCTTTTTTCCAGATCGGTACAATCTGTTTAATCCGGTCTATCACATATTCATTTGCCTCGTAAGCAGCCTTACGGTGCGGCGAAGATACAGCGATCACCACAGCGATATCCATAATTTCAAGCTTTCCTACCCGATGTGTCACAGCAACCCTGGTATCCGGCCAGCGTTCACTGACCTCCTGCCCGATGCGTTCCAATTGCGTGAGCGCCATAAGCGGATACGCTTCATATTCAAGATATAATGTCCGCTTACCCTGCGTGAGCTCCCTTACCGTACCTATGAATAAAGTGACAGCTCCTGCTTCTCTCCGCAGAACTTTATCAGACACCGCCTGCGGCTGAATCGGGTTATCTGTAATTTCGAATAATGAACTGCCCAAGTGATCACTCCCTTTCCATATCTGCGTGCAGCAAGTCCTTATACTGCTCAGGTGTATCAATATCTGCAGTGAAATCCTCATGTATACCCGCACCAGCAAGATCGTCCTTGTCTACCCCTAACCAGTGCATCGAATCTAATAATCCGGATAGCCGGTACTGCCGTGTATCCATTCGTTCAATAATATCTGCCAGGATCCGGTGCGGCCGGTATACCCCATGGAGCATCTGATGTCTGCCATTCATCAGGGGAAGAACAGCCTCATAGTTCCCTTCCATGAGCCGGGTAAGCATCCACGAAGCGGCGGGAGCGGAAATCTTAGGGATATCACAGCCCACAACCCAGGCATATTCCGTCTCCACCCCGGCAAAAGCAGCATGAAACCCGCTCATCGGTCCATGCCCCGCACAGATATCCGGAAGATACCGGATACCTCCTTGGGGAGGGTAATCCATGTACGGAGAAGCATCGTTCGTAACAACAATAATTTTAGAGCAGACGGTTCGCAATTCCTTCAGCTGTCTATCCACGAAACGCTCCCCTTGATAGGTCAGGAGCGCTTTATTCTGGCCCTTCATCCGGGAATTCTGTCCGCCTGCCAGTATGATTCCAGTCAGCAAATCAAGCACCTCCCGTAAGTATTCCGGCTCCATTGGATTAGAGAAGTGACAAAGCCAGTGAAAGAACTTCTTCATCAATAAGCGCTTGATCCTGCAGAGGCAGTACAGGGATAGTATTCGGGCTGACCGGAGAGGCTGCACGGTGCTCAACCGCGTTTTCCTCCCAGCTCAGCCATAGGCATATATTCGCAGTCTGGTTTCGCAGCAGAATCATCTCGTCTGCATTGCGGATTAATGCGATTTTGGGATAATCCGCAGACTTGAAGCCTTCTGCAACCAGCAGATCAACCTTACCGTACATAGATGCTGCGATGTCTTCCAATGAGGTTTCGGACCTCCGCATGATTCTTGTAGCCTCTGACGAGGTCAGTACAGCTTCAACTGCACCATGCAGCAGATGCTTGCTGCTGTCTGTGCCCGGATCATCCAATTCAAAGTGGTGAGCATCATGTTTGGCCGACCCGACACGCAGCCCACGGGCGGATAAGACGCGGATTATGCGGCAGGCCAGGGTTGTTTTTCCGCTATTCTTATAACCGACAATTTGCAGTACAGGAACCGGTCCCCGTACTGCTGCATGATGAGATTCCATAGTCACGTTGCAGCCTCTCCTTCGTCATAATAACGTTCAGTGATAACCCTGGGGAGCAGTGCATATCTTGTGCTTCAAATCACCCGCGTCCCCCATCAAAAAAAGTATAGTTAAGGAGTCTGGCATCCTCACATGCCATGATAGTTCAGGGTAGGAGGTCATGTTTAGTATGAAGAAATATATTCCTAACCAGCACGGCGCCTGGGCGATGCTCGTTCTGCCCTTTCTGTTCGGGGTAGCCGCATCCCGGGGGCAGCTTATACATATTCCGCTGTTTGTCTGCTGGCTGCTGATCTATTTGTTCAGTTTTCCTTTGCTGCAGGGGGTGAAGACAAGGAAATTCAAGCGTTATGCCCAGCCCTTGAAGCTGTATGGCATTCTGCTGCTCCCTTTAATCATCTATCTGGTGGCAGCTGAGCCTGTGCTGTTATGGTTTGTTCTGCCGCTCGTGCCTTTGTTCGCTGTGAATCTCTATTATGCCAAAACCAAAAATGAACGGGCCCTGCTCAATGACATCTCGGCCATAGTGGCCTTCTGCCTGATCATATATCCGGTCTTCTATGTCGGTCAGGGCGGGAGCTGGCAGACTGCGACCGAGCTGTTCGTGCTGGCCGTGCTGTACTTCACAGGAACCGCATTATATGTCAAAACCGTCATCCGTGAACGGAACAATATCCGCTTCTATTACGGCTCTGTGCTCTATCATCTGCTGGTTGCAGCAGCCGGACTGTTCCTGTTTCCGTCTCTGCTGGTTCCGCTGCTAATCCTGCTCCTGCGGGCGGCCATCCTGCCTAAGACGGGCATCACTGCCAAACGTACCGGAATCATCGAGATCGGCTTCTCCGTTATGTTATATGTGTCTGTGCTTGTGCTGTACTTCTAGTGTATAAAATAACCCCAAACGTATAATCAGGAAGCTCTTCTGCCGGTAATCACGGTAGAGGAGCTTCCTGATTGCAGCATAATGCTATTCCACAATCATATCCTGATTGCTCGATCCCGGCGGCACAATGGGGTATACATTGCTCTCCTCGGTAATATCGAACTCCATAACAACAAGCCCCTCCGTATGCAGCGCAAGTTCAATAATCTGCTCTGCTTCAGCAAGCGTGCGTGCCCGGAACCCGTGGGCGCCGAAGGACGCCGCCAAGGCGACAAAATCCGGAGAGCTGATCCGCACCGAGGAATACCGCCGGCCCAGAAACAGCTGCTGCCACTGTCTTACCATCCCCAGATACCCGTTCTTAAAGATAGCCACCTTGACGTTCAGCCCATGATCAACAGCCGTCATAATCTCCTGCATATTCATCTGAAAGCTTCCGTCCCCTGTAATGCAAATCACATGGCGGTCAGGAAAAGCAACAGCGGCGCCAATTGCAGCAGGCAAGCCGTACCCCATGGTGCCCAGTCCGCCGGAGGTCAGGAACGAACGTGCTTCCGAGAACTCGTAATGCGTAGCCGTCCATATCTGATGCTGGCCGACATCTGTGGCTATAATCGCATCGCCCGCTGTAGCCTTTTGAATGCATCCGATAACTTCCTGTGGAGTCATCTTGGCATCCTGGCTCTTGGTTGATTTCACCGGACGCTTCAGCCAGGCCATGATCTGCTGATCCCAGGTGGAATGCTCCGCTGCCTGTACTTGTCCCCGTAATCCGCTAAGGAAATCTGCACAAGAACCGGTGACCGCAAGATCTATAGGAATGTTCTTGTTCAGCTCGGAGGTATCCAGATCTACTTGAATTTTATAGGAACCCGGTGAGAACGCCTTCCGGTTGCCCGTTACCCGGTCACTGAACCGCACACCGAGACATAGCACAACGTCAGCACCCTGGAGTGCACGGTTGGCAGCTACTGTTCCATGCATCCCGACCATGCCCAGATGCAGGGAGTGTCCGGACGGGAAAGCTCCGAGGCCCATCAGCGTGCTGGCTACAGGAAGTCCCAGCTGCTCAGCGAATTCCTTCAGGAGTGCCGGGGTCTCCCCTTGAATACAGCCTCCGCCAATAAGCACAAGCGGCCGCTGCGCACGGTTCAGCCGCTCTGCCGCCAGCTGAAAATCCGCTGGGTCTATGAAATATTCGGTCTGGTACCCCCGGATAACTGGCGGGGAGGGCTGGCCGGAGGAGTCATTGTCTGCAATGAACTCCGCATTCATGACATTCTTCGGCAGATCGATCAGAACCGGACCGGGCCGTCCTGTTGTCGCCACATGGAACGCCTCATGTATAATTCTTGGAAGCTCCTTGATCTCCCTTACGATATAATTGTGTTTGGTAACCGGCATCGTCATTCCGTAAATATCCACTTCCTGAAAGCTGTCCAGACCAATAAGCTCGGTGGATACCTGGCCGGTGAGGACAATTAACGGAACCGAATCCATGAAGGCGGTAGCAATTCCGGTGACGGCATTGGTTGCTCCAGGACCACTGGTAACAAGGGCTACCCCCGGGCGTCCCGTCGCTCTTGCGTATCCGTCCGCAGCATGGACCGCAGCCTGCTCGTGTCTGACCAGCACATGCTGAATCCGGTCACAATCATAGAGCGCGTCGTATATAGGCAATACGGCACCGCCGGGGTAGCCGAACAGGGTCTCAATCTTTTTCTCGATCAGCATCTCAATCAGCAGCTGTGCTCCGTTCATAAGTTCAGTTCGTCTCCCGTCATATACAATGTAGTTTCAGGCTGCATTCCTGCCCGCTCAACCGCTGAATAATGCGTTCTGTGCTTAACCTCCAATATAGGACATGCCGATCTTGGTTCTGTTCCCCGCGGTCTGTTCTGTCCGCTCATCGGAATAGCGGTCAACGCGCTTCTCCCAGACATCTCTAATGGCAGCCAGCAGATGTTGATCATCCGCACCGCTGCGGAGCATTGCCCTGAGATCAAAGCCGTCCGATGCGAACAGGCAGGTATACAGCTTGCCGTCGGAAGACAGCCGGGCCCGCGTGCAGGAGGAGCAGAAGGATTCGGATACGGAAGTGATAAAGCCGATCTGCGCCTGACTGCCTTTGTAGCCATAACGCTGCGCAACCTCGCCGAAATAATGGTGCTCCAGGGCTTCCAGCACAAAAGCACCTTGAAGGCGCTCCAGAATTTCTTTTTTGGTAACGACCTTCTCATAGCTCCAGCCGTTGTCGTTGCCGGCATCCATGAATTCGATGAAGCGCAGCGTTATATTTCTATCCTTGAAGTAGGCCGCCATCGGCACAATCTCCGATTCGTTCACCCCTCTTTGTACCACCATGTTTACTTTGACCTCAAAGCCGGCTGCTACGGCATAATCAATATGTCGTAAAATCGCTCCAGGCTTGTAACCCCGCCCGTTCATTCTGCCGAACAGCTCAGGCTCCAGAGCATCCAGGCTGACATTCAGCCTGCGGAGTCCCGCAGCATAGAGCGGCAATGCCTGCCCGCCCAGCAGTACCCCGTTCGTCGTCAGCCCCATATCTTCGACACCACGGATAGCGCGGATTCCGGCAACAAGCTCGGGCAGGCTCCGCCGCATGAGCGGCTCGCCTCCGGTAAGCCTGATTTTGCTTACGCCAAGGGAGACGAAGAGCTTCGTCAGCCGGAGAATTTCTGCAAAGGTAAGCAGCCCGCTTGCCGGGAGGAAGGCATAATCCTCACCGAACACTTCCTTCGGCATGCAGTAGGAACAGCGGAAATTACACCGGTCCGTTACCGAAATCCGCAAATCATGGATCGGCCGCCGCAGCTGGTCCTGCAATGGATGAGCAGTCATAGGTCTATCTCCCTTCGTGTAAGCTTACAGCACCCATTCGTCCGTACCTTCCTCAACGCCGAGGAGCAGTACATCCACAGGATCCCCTGCAGCATAACCTCTTGTCCCGCCAGGCAGCACAATCAGCGAATTGCCGCGTGCGATGGAAGATACCGCATTCGATTTGTTGAAGCCGGCGGGACGCACCGAGGTCCGGTCATGAACAGCCCGGATAAACCGGGTGAACGGATTGGCCTTCGGGAAATCCTCTGCCAGTACGGCTGTCGTACGCGGCAGATAGACTTTATCTGCCCCCATCATCGTGAGCAGGGCGGGCCTGACAAACAGCTCGAAGCCTGTGAAGCACGCCGACGGATTGCCGGACAATCCGAACAAGCACTTCTCCCCGGCAACCGCGACTGTAGTCACACTGCCCGGACGCATCGCCACCTTGTTGAACAGCACATCGGCCCCGAGGCGCTTGTATATTTCCGGCAAGTAGTCATAGTCGCCGACGGATACGCCGCCTGTGGTGATCAGGCAGTCTGTTTCTGTCATCGCCTGCCGGACCGTCAGCAGGCATTCTTCCAGCTGGTCCGCTGCCGTATCGTACATCCGGTAAGGAATACCCATCCGGGCGAGCTGGGCAGCGATCATCGGCCCGTTGCTGTTGCGGATTCTACCGGGTACGAGCGGAGCCGTCACCTCCAGCAGTTCGCTTCCCGTTGACAATATGCCTACAACCGGCCGCTTGCCGACCCGTACCTCCCCATACCCGAAGGTAGCCAGCAGCGCCACAGTTCCGGGATGAATGAAGCTGCCAGCCGGAACGATCCTTTCGCCTGACCGCATATCTTCACCCTGCAGGGACAGATTCTCCTGCGGCGCAAAGGCTTTGCGGATGGTAAACGTCCGGCCCGCATCCGAGGCCTGTTCGAACATGACTACCGCATCGGCACCCGCCGGCAGCGCGGCTCCCGTCATCAGACGGACAGCTTCAAATGCCCCAAGCGTAACCTGAGATATCTCCCCTGCGCCGATATGATCTACAACCGTGAAGCTGATCCGGCTGTTGCCGGAAGCACCGGCTGAATCTGCCGAAGCAATTGCATACCCGTCATAGGGGGACCGCGTAAAATGCGGAACATCATGGGTTGCCGTCAGCGGCTCTGCCAGGATGCGTCCATAGCTTGCGGCAAGCGGGACTCTTTCTGTACCTGTGCGGCACACTCTTTCGGTTACCCGGAATACAGCCTCCGCCACGGTAACCGGATTTCTGGTCTTTTCCACCTTCATCTGCTCCTAACTTGATGCCGGACCCAGCAGAACCGGCTATGCCGTCCTGTATGGAAAGGGATTGGCTGCTGCGGTGCAACGCCACTTCATCCGGTTATTTCTGCGTAATATCGCTGAATGTGCCTACATACCGGACATCCTCGCCGGTGTCATCCTTCACAGCGCTGATGTTCAGCCACTGCAGATACTCTTCCCCGTTCTTGCGCCTGTTCCAGATCTCCCCCTGCCACATTCCCTTGTCCCTGACCTCCCCCCACATGACGCGGTAGAATTCTTTGGATTGACGGCCTGACTTGAGAATGCTGGGCTGTCTGCCGAGAACCTCGTCTTCCGTATAGCCGGTGAGCTTCGTGAAGGCCGGATTGACGGTCTTAATCAAACCGGAAACATCGGTAACCAGAATCCCCTGTCCGGTAGAATTGAACACTTCAGAGGTAAGCGCAAGCCGGTCCTGGAAATAGAGCCACACGACCAGCACCAGACTGGCCAGCGCCACCTGGGAGAGCAGCATGAACCCGATGGAATATTGCCCGGTCGCCGAATATATCACAGACAGCATGATCGGAGGGAAAAAGCCGCCCAGGCCGCCCATCATCGATACAATTCCGTTCGCGACACCCGCCTGCTTATTGAAGTATAGCGGGACTAATTTGAAAATGACTCCATTACCGATTCCTGCACTGAACGCAATCGCAAGGCATCCGGCTGTATATAATCCCATGTCTGGCATAAAGGCCAGGATAATAGCTGCAATTGTATAGATACTGAAGGTGCCGGTGAGCAGGAACAACGGCTGGAACTTGTCGGCAAGCCAGCCGCCTACCGGACGGAAGAAGGTCGCAACGGCAATGAAGCCGGCTGTACGCATCCCGGCATCCACCTTTTCCAGACCGAAATTCGATACCAGAAAGTTAGGCAGATAAATCGTAAAGGCCACAAAGGAGCCAAAGGTAATGAAATAGAACAAGGAGAACAGCCAGAGCTTCTCATTTTTGGATACGCCTTTGATTTGTTCAATGATCGGTGTTTTGAGCTTAGGCTCATGACGGTCCCCGAAGAAGAAATTCAAGGCGATAAACACCAGCAGCAGAATCAGATACATTTTCACCGCAGGGGCCCAGCCTATCTGTGCCGCCACCATCGGAGCCGAGAAGGTTGTGACCGCCGTCCCGATATTCCCGATTCCGTAGATCCCGTTGATCAGACCATGCTTATCTTTGGGAAAATACTTCGGCAGAGAGGTCACCCCCACCGAGAATACGGCCCCGCCGATTCCAAGGAACAGGCCTCCGATAATCAAGTGAGTAACCGTGGACGCTTCACTGATGAAGAAGACGGGAAACAACAGCAGGATAAAGCTGGACATAAAAATAACGCGTGCTCCCAGAATGTTCGCATAATAGCCCAAAGGAATTCTTAGAATCGAGCCAAGCACCACCGGAATCGCTGTGACCATCGCAAGTCTTCCCGGAGGGATGCTGATATCCTCGGAAATAAAGGGCATCAGGGAAGAGATGATCACCCACACCATGAATCCGGTAATCAAGTTTAAGGTTTGTAGCGGCAATTGCACTTTTTTAATCATTCGACTCACCTTTTCGCCGTTTATTCTCTTGATTATTCGTATGAATACTTCCTGTACTCATTGTATCCGCCGGTCCCCCGGCTCAGATATAGGGGAGTCCCCTTTCCCTGACAGGGGAAACCCTAAAAAAATAACCCCGCACAGCGGGGCATTGCTCCAGAGCTTATTCACTCCTGCCGCCTCCCCCCGATTTATCCGGATTTCTTGTTGTCTAATTTCCTGTGCACAAAAAAAGCCGCCCCCCATAGGAGCAGCCTGTTCAGAATCACATAATTATTCATTCTTAAATGTGCATTCTCAAGTAATAAGCGTATTCAGCTGTTGGCTTAACCGCTCTTTGTCCTTCGCGCTCAGCTGATGCTCAGCCATCGGAAAGATAACCGTCTCTTCTTTGACAAAGTGTACCGTCAGCACCTCAAAGGCTTCCCCTGCATCCTTCACCGCAGCACGAATATCCTCAAGCGTCATCAGATCAGCATTGCCCTCTGTGTGATGCAGGAAATGTCCTATATACCCGTCAATCTCGCGGTGCTCCTCCTGGATGCCGACCAGCGGCCCTTGTTCAAAACCGATGTAACGGCCCAGCAGCGGAAAAAAATGTGTTTCTTCCTTCACGGTATGCTTCTTCAGCGGGCCCGTAAACTCCAGAACCGCCTTACGCAGCTTATGAAGCTGAGCTCTGGCTTCTTCCGGAGCGGGCTGCGCCCCCTCAAACCAAAGTACGATATCATGCCATTCTTCCATCAGAAAAGATAAATAGCGGTGTTCATTCTCAAGAATGCGCATGGCGGGCACCGTAAACTTGAGCCCTGCATGTTCCGGCATCAAGGCTTACCTCCATTCGCCGGTCAGAAATCCAGCATTTTTTTCCTCAAAGCATACTCGACCAGCTCCGGCCGGCTTTTAAGGTTTAATTTCTCCATAATTTTCGCTTTGTGGGCTTCCACAGTTTTCACCGAAATGAACAGCTTCTCGGCAATTTCCTTGTTCCCGTATCCTTTGGCAATGAGCGGCAGGATCTCCAGCTCCCGCTTGGATAACAGCTCGAACAGATCCTCTGTACCGCCGGTTTTGTCCTGCTTGATGAACTCACGGACCAGCGAGGTTGCCATCTTGGGATGAATATAGGTCCCGCCTTCATAAATGGTCCGGATGGCCAGCAGCAGCTCCTCGTCCGGCGCACTCTTGAGCACATAACCGGAGGCCCCGTTCTTCAGCACATGGAAGAGGTATTCATCATCGTCATGCATCGTCAGAATCAGGATTTTGGTATCGGGGTAGTCCTCTTTAATCTTGCCGGTAGCGGTCAGCCCGCTCTCTCCCGGAGGCATGCTTAAATCCATAATCAGAATGTCCGGCCGGAATTTGGCTACCATGGTGTAAGCTTCCCTGCCGTCTGCCGCCGCCCCGATCACTTCAATGTCATTCTGAAAATTGAGAATCATGGAGAATCCGCTGCGTACGATCGCATGGTCGTCTGCAATGACGATCTTCATCAGAAGCTCATTCCTTTCCTCGCGCAAATCATACAGGTACCTGTAAAATAATTGTCGTACCCCTGCCTGTCTCTGAATCTACGCTGAAGGTGCCGCCCACCAGCTCCGCCCGCTCCTGCATGCCAAACAGGCCAAGTCCGGTTCCATCCGGCTCGTCACCCTGATTAAAGCCGGTTCCCTTATCCTCTACCCGAAGCAGCAGCACACCGTCGTTTTCGGTAAGGGAAACTTTAACACTGTCAACCTGCGCATACTTCAGGGCGTTCAGCACCGCTTCCTGGCACACACGGTACATGACGGTTTCAATCTCACTCCCATACCGTTTCTCGGAGAGCCGGGACTCATAATCAATCACCAGGCCATAGGTTTGCTCCACCCGCTTGAAGTGCGACCGGAATGCGGCCTCCAGGCCGAAATCATCCAGAGCAGCCGGCCTAAGCTCTACCGAAAGGTTGCGGATATCATTCAGAAGCCTGGTCATGGAGACCTCGGTCTGCTTCATCTTCTTCAGCAGCTGCTCATCCGCTGTCATATATTTCAGCACACGCAGATCAATCACGGCACTCATCAGCTCCTGGGCTACGCTGTCATGCAGCTCCCGGGAGATCCGCTTGCGTTCATTCTCCTGCGCCTCAATGATATGCTTCATCATTTTGTTCTGGTAGAACTTCTCTTGCGTCTTGAACTGTCTGGTCAGATCCCTAAGCATAAATACTCTGATACCCTTCTCGTCATCTATGGTGTGAAAGGTGGCGGCATAAGGGACAACCCCCTTATCCTTCGTCTCCAGATAGACCTGGTATGAGGTGAACTCCTCGGAGTCCGGTGTATGAAAATAACAATTGAGGCAGGTACGGAGCTCCGTCTCACTCGTGTATCCCCGGCAGGTCCCGCAAAGCGCCTCAGGATTCCCCTGATACAGCTGCTTCAGAATATCCTTGTCCACGATGTTCTCGGCAGCCGGATTCATGGCCAGGGCTTTCCCTTGCCGGTCAAAAAAGAACATCGCCTCCGAGCTGTTCTCAAACAGCTTCGTCATGAGCAGACTCTGCAGATCCGTTCCGGGTGTCATCAACTTAGCAACAATTCCTTTCCGTTCAAGTCTCCAATCCCCCTACGCGCTGCCCTGTCCAGGTCCCCCAGCATGTCAGGGGTTACCTGCCGTTCGCCCCTGAAACCGCCAAGAAGCACGCCTGCGACACGGGCATCATTCCACACCGGCACAGCCCCGATGCTGCTCAGATTCTCCATCTTGGTAATGGGATAGTTAAACAAGGTGTCCGGCTGCACATCTGTCTGCACGGACGGGATTAAGAACGGTTTGCCTGTCTTGAACACGATGCCTGCAATCCCCCTGCCGGATTGAAGTATAATTCGTTTGTAACGGTCATTTGTATGGCCTGAGGCGTATTTCCACCGGATGACATAGTCATATTCCGCCGGTTCGGCAAAGGCCAGCGACATAAAGTCATATCCCAAAGCTGTGCGCATCCGGTCAAGCTCAATTTGGTAATCCACCTTATTGTTCATCGTTTCTCTCCTCATTTGAACAGGGAAAGAAATTCACCCGGCTCTTTCCGTTAATTCGATTTATTTCTTCTGTATAGGATATAACTTCTGCCTACATAATTCAACGGAACACTCCATACATGGACGAGCCGGGTGAACGGCCAAAAGGCAAAGATCGCAAACCCTGACAGAATGTGAAGCTTGAAGGAAAACGGCACATCAGCCATCAGCGACGGGTCCGGACGGAACATGAATAAACCGCGGAACCAGACAGAAATCGTATCACGGTAATCAAACTCAGGCTGTACGGCATTCGTTACAATCGTGGAGTACATCCCCATGAACACGATGAACAGGAGGAGGGAGTTGACAATCAGGTCCGATGCGCTGCTGAGCCGGCGGACATTCTTCAGCGTAAAGCGCCGCGAGGTCAGTATCAGCATCCCGAGCAGGGTAGCTGCGCCGAAGATTCCCCCGATATATACCGCGCCGATGTGGTAGAGATGATCACTCACGCCGACGGCCTCCAGCCATGATTTCGGGACAGCGAGCCCGCCGATATGACCTAGAATAACCGGCATAATACCCAGATGGAACAGAATGCTGCCGAATTTCAGCTGTTTCTTTTCAATAAATTCACTCGATTTGGCTGTCCAGTTGAATTGGTCCTTACGGTAACGGAAGATATGCCCGCCGATAAAGACCACCAGACACATATAGGGGAAAATGACCCATAAAAACTGACCTGCCATATTCATTGACTCAGGGCCTCCTGTTCAACACAAGCTTTGAAGGTTTCGCGCAATCCCTTAACCAGGTGGTAATAGGGACTTTCATTCCGCTCCAGCGCCTTGAGCAAATGGTAGGTGCCATCCTCAAGAATCGCCATCAGCATCCGGAAATTCTCCGGCGCTCCCGGAACCTCCAGCCACTGGGCGGCATATATAAATTCACACATCAGCGGTAAATAATCAGGCAGCTCACTCTCCGGCATGACAAGGCCGAACATTTCATACAGAAGCTTCAGCTTGGCGAGCATCTGCCCCCGTTCCTTGGCGTCCTCGAATTTGAAATAGGTCATATACAGCGCGCAGTCCTTCTGAAAATCAAAGGTGGCCGCATAGCTCTCCTGGATCTCATCCAGGCTGAAGCTCTGCATTTGCTTCCAATAGGCATGCACGTGGGCATAACCCGGATGAGTGCTGTCAAACGCCTCTTCCAGAAAAGCCGGATGAAAGTCCAGCTTCTCCGGATACATCAGCTGCAGGGCGAAATAACCGAAGGATTCCTTGTAATCATGCAGTTTGATCAGATCAATCACGCCAAATCCCCCCGTAGAAATTCTCTTCATACATTTCCTTGCCGGTCTTCATGGTGTCGCCGGAAGGGCTGGCCGGTCCGCAGCCGTCACAGCCGGAGCCGGAGCCCATGTCCCCCATCCCGCTGCCGTAACCGGCCGAACCCTGGGCACGGTAAGGATTCATGTGCTGCTCCTTGTGGGAGGTCGGGATGACGAACCGGTCCTCATATTTAGCAATCGCAAGCAGCCGGTACATTTCCTCTGTCTGCTGTGCGGTCATGCCGACACGGTCCAGACGGGTAAGATCGAATTCCCGGCCGGTGGACTGGGCGCGCATATAGGAGCGCATCATCGCCATCCGCTGCAGGGCTTCTTTGACCGTCTCCGTGTCGCCGGCCGTCAGCATGTTCGCCAGATACTGGATCGGCGAGCGCATCTCTTCGATGGCCGGGAAGATCATATCGGGATTCTTCAGCGAATCCTTGCCTTCGAAATAATTCATAATCGGGCTAAGCGGCGGTACATACCACACCATAGGCAGTGTGCGGTATTCCGGGTGAAGCGGGAAGGCCAGCTTGTGCTCAATCGCCAGCTTATAGACCGGCGAGTTCTGGGCGGCTTCCAGCCAGTCCTCGGAGATGCCGTCTTTTCTCGCCTGCGCCATAATCTCCGGATCATGCGGGTTCAAGAACAGATCACATTGCGCCTTGTATAAATCCTTCTCGTCCGGCGTGGATGCCGCCTCAAGAACCTTGTCGGCGTCATACAGCAGCACCCCGAGATAGCGGATCCGGCCTGTACAGGTCTCGGAGCATACTGTAGGCAGCCCGGCTTCCACGCGCGGGAAGCAGAAGGTGCACTTCTCTGCTTTGTTGGTCTGCCAGTTGAAATATACTTTTTTGTACGGACAGCCGGTCATGCAGTATCTCCAGCCGCGGCAGGCTTCCTGATCCACGAGGACAATGCCGTCCTCATCCCGCTTGTACATCGCACCGGAAGGACAGGAGGCGACACAGCTTGGATTCAGGCAGTGCTCACAGAGGCGCGGCAGATAGATCATGAACGATTTCTCGAAGTTGAACTTGATTTCTTCTTCGATCTTCTGGATATTCGGGTCCAGCGGGCCGGTTACATGGGCTCCCGCCAGATCATCCTCCCAGTTCGGTCCCCATTCCAGATCCATCTTCTCACCGGTTACAGCGGAATGGGCCCGCGCCACCGGGGAATGCTTTTGTTCTCCAGCATTCGTCAGATGCTCGTAGTTGTACGTCCACGGCTCATAATAATCCTTCATCTCCGGCATGTCGGGGTTGTAGAAGATTTTGCCGAGTGCGATCTTCGACAGCTTATTGCCGGATTTCAGCTCCAGCTTCCCCTTGCGCAGCTGCCAGCCGCCCTTGTAGAGCTCCTGGTCCTCCCAGCGTTTCGGATAACCGATACCGGGCTTCGTTTCCACGTTATTGAACCACATATATTCCGCACCCTTGCGGTTCGTCCAGGTCGTCTTGCAGGTCACGCTGCAGGTGTGGCAGCCGATGCATTTATCCAGATTCATTACCATTGCGACTTGCGCTTTAATTTTCAAGCCAGTTGACCTCCTTCATTTTGCGGACGGCTACGTAGACATCACGCTGGTTGCCGATCGGACCATAGTAGTTGAAGCCGTAGCTGAGCTGTGCATATCCGCCGACCATCTGGGTAGGCTTCAGATGAATCCGGGTAGGCGCATTGTGGCTTCCTCCGCGCGTATCCGTAATTTCAGAACCCGGCACCTGAATGTGCTTGTCCTGGGCATGGTACATGAACATGGTGCCTCTCGGCATCCGGTGGCTGACTACCGCACGTGCCGTTACGACACCGTTGCGGTTATAGACCTCGAGCCAGTCATTATCGGCAATCTGATGGGCCGCGGCATCCTCATTATTGATCCACACCGTTGGACCGCCCCGGAACAACGTCAGCATATGCTGGTTATCCTGATAGGTCGAGTGGATATTCCATTTCCCGTGCGGTGTCAGATATCTCAGAACCAGGGCATCCTGCCCGCCCTTCACTTCTTTGTCGCGCGGCCCGAACACCATCGGAGGCAGCGTCGGCTTGTAGACCGGCAGCGCTTCGCCGAACTGCTGGAAGATTTCATGGTCAATGTAGAAATGCTGTCTTCCCGTCAGGGTCCGGAACGGAACGAGACGTTCAATATTCGTGGTGAACGGGGAATAGCGCCGTCCCTGCTTGTTCGAGCCGCTGAATACCGGGGTCGGAATAACTTCGCGCGGCTGTGCGGTAATGCTCTGGAACGTAATTTTCTCGGCTGCCCGGTCTGCCGAGATATCCCTCAGCTCTACACCTGAATCCTTCTCCGCTGCAGCATAAGCCTTCTGGGATACGCGGCCGTTGGTGGCTGAAGACAGATGAAGAATGGTATCTGCGGCCTGACGGGCGGTTAGCAGCTTCGGCAGTCCGTTCTTAATCGATTCATCGTAATGCACGCCGCTGATCTTCTTGAGCTCCTCGTATTCTTCAGCAACAGAGAAGCTGATGCCATGCGCGCCTGCTTTGCCGGTTGCCAGATTCGGTCCGAGTGAGGTGTATTTGTCATGAATCTGGGTGTAATCCCGCTCCACAATCGTGAAGTTCGGCATGGTCTGGCCCGGGATGGCCGGGATTTCGCCCTTGGCCCAGTCTTTGACCAGACCCATCGGCTGCGAAATCTCGCTGATGGAGTCATGGCCCAGCGGTGACATCACAACATCCTTATAGACGCCGGGCAGCTGCGACTTCGCCATCTCGGAGAATACCTCTGACAATTGGCGGTAGATATCCCAGTCGGAACGGGATTCCCATAGCGGATTCACGGCCGGATTGAACGGATGCACAAACGGATGCATGTCGGTGGACGACAAATCGGTCTTCTCATACCAGGTTGCAGCCGGCAGGACAACATCCGCATACAGCGGCGTAGTCGTCATCCGGAAATCCAGAGCCACCATCAGATCAAGCTTGCCTTCCACATCCTCCCGCCAGACGATCTCCTCCGGCTTCTGTTCCTCGTTCGGCTCGGCCAGCAGCCCGTCGGAGGCTCCGAGCAGATGCTTCATGAAGTATTCCTGCCCCTTGGCGGAGCTGGAGATCAGGTTCGAGCGCCAGATGAACAGGGAGCGGGGGAAGTTCTCCGGTGCGCCGGGATCTTCCACGGCAAACCGTGTTTTCCGCGAGGTGATCTCTTCCACGGTGTGGCTGATAATCTCCGCATTCGTCTTCTTGCCCTGCTGCGCAGCCTCCTCGGCGAACAGCAGGCTGTTCTTGTTAAATTGCGGGAAGGAAGGCAGCCAGCCGAGACGTGCAGCCAGCACGTTGTAGTCCGCCGGATGCTGGTAAGCTACCTCCCCGCCCGTCGGTGATTTCAGCGAATCGGTGCCGCTCTCCTCATAACGCCACTGCTCTGTGGCAAAGTAGAAGAAGGATGTCGCGTTCTGCTGGCGTGCCGGACCCTGCCAGTCCTTGGCAAAGGCAACCGTTGACCAGCCTTCAATCGGGCGGCATTTCTCCTGGCCGACATAATGCGCCCAGCCGCCGCCGTTGACACCCTGGGAAGCGGTCAGCACCACCAGATTCAGAATGGAACGGTAGATGGTATCACTGTTGAACCAGTGGTTGATCCCTGCGCCCATGATGATCATGGAGCGCCCGCCTGTATCCAGCGAATTCTGGGCGAATTCGCGGGCAATCTGCACGACGACACTCGCCTTCACCGTCGTAATCTTCTCTTGCCAGGCCGGGGTGTACGGTGAGGATTCATCCTCATACCCCTTGGCATTCAGCGGGCTGTCTGTACGCGCCACGCCATACTGGCTCATCATCAGATCATAGACTGTGGCGGCATAACGTTCTGTGCCATCGGCCAGCACGATTGTCCGGGCCGGAATCATCCGTCTGAACGTGCCGTTGCCCGCATTATCGAAGAACGGGAACACGATTTCCGTCCACTCTTCCCCGTGCCCTTCTATGGTCAGCGCGGGCTGCACTTTACGGCCGTCCTCCCGCTCGAGAATCAGGTTCCATTTCTTGCCCTCCTCCCAGCGCTGCCCCATCGTACCGTTCGGAACCATCATCTCACCCGCTGCTTCGTCGAAGATGACCGGCTTCCAGTCCGAGTGCGGGGAGGTATCTCCTAGATCACTCGCCCGCAGGAAGCGTCCGCCCTTCAGGGCATCCTCATGAGGGTCAAGCAGAATCAGGAACGGCATATCTGTATATTGCTTCGCATAATTCAGGAACATCGGCTCCTGGCGTTCCTGATAGAACTCCTGCAGGATGACATGCGTCATGGCCTGGGCAAGCGCCGCATCCGAGCCTGGATTCGGAGCCAGCCAGTTGTCGGCGAATTTGACGTTCTCGGCGAGATCCGGCGCGACCGACACGACTTTGGTTCCCTTATAGCGTACTTCCGTCATAAAGTGTGCATCCGGCGTCCGGGTTAACGGTACATTAGAGCCCCACATCATCAGGTAACCGGCGTTGTACCAATCCGAAGATTCCGGCACATCCGTCTGCTCCCCCCAGATCTGCGGCGAAGCCGGAGGAAGATCGGCATACCAGTCATAGAAGCTCAGCATTTGGCCGCCGAGGAGGGAGATGAACCGCGCCCCCGAGGCGTAGCTGACCATCGACATAGCCGGAATCGGGGTGAAGCCGGCGATCCGGTCGGGGCCGTATTTACGGATTGTATAGATCAGCTGTGCGGAGATCAGCCGCAGCGCGTCGTCCCAGGCCACACGGATGTGGCCGCCTTTCCCGCGCGCTTTCTTGTACAGGCTTGCCTTCTCAGGGTCTTCAACAATGCTGGCCCAGGCGTCGACATAATTGTCATGCTCCTGCAGCGCCGTCTGCCACAGCCGCCACAGCTTCCCTCGGATATACGGGTATTTCACGCGCAGCGGGCTGTATTCGTACCAGGAGAAGGTAGCTCCGCGGGGACAGCCGCGCGGCTCAAATTCCGGCATATCCGGTCCGCAGGAAGGATAGTCAATCTGCTGGTTCTCCCAGGTGATGATTCCGTTCTTCACGAACACCTTCCAGCTGCAGGAGCCTGTACAGTTGACTCCGTGAGTGGTGCGCACTACTTTATCGTGAGACCAGCGCTGGCGGTACATATTCTCCCAATCTCTGTTTTTCTCTTCAAGAATGGACCAGTTCCCGGAATAGCTCTCCACCGGTTTAAAAAAGTTAAGGCCGAATTTCTTCTTCATCGCTCAGGAACACTCCCTTCAAAATCTATTCAGTTAAGTCCATTATGGATCTCCCCGGCCCTGCTTCCCATTAGGGAAACACCTATTGAACCTCGGGAATTCCCTTGATCTGAATCCAATGCAAATAAGCCTTTCCCGCTGAGGAGAAAAGCTGTGTTCTGGCCGTTTATTGTATCCGGCAGCGGCCTGTTAGGGACTTCCCTCTTTCTTGTCCGGGGAATGCCTTAGCGGGAATTACACTACAAATCTGTGTGTTATACTGACACAAAAACGGGAGGATGAAGCAACATGCCAGGACCCTCACTGCGCCAATTGCACGCCCATCACGCTATACATCAGGGCGGGCTATCCGGCGCTGTAGCCAAGACGGAGGAAGTAGAGGAACTGCTGGAAGCGAAGGAATTCGAAGTGGCGCACCAGGCCGCTGAGCATTTAATCGAGTACTGGGAGACGCGGATTATCAGCCACGCCGATGCGGAGGAAGACGGATTCTATCAGGAGATGGCCGGGAAGCATCCCGGCCTGCAAGACGCAGTTCTCCGGCTTGCACGTGATCATGACTTACTGCGGATTATAGTTCAGGATGTCAAAGCAATGCTGGCGGAACAAGGCCTCACTCCTGAGGTGGTTCACCAGTTCCACGCACTGCTGGTAGTGAACGCGGTTCATAGCCGGGATGAGGAACGTCTTCTGTTCGGGGAGTAGCACGGCTGCTGCTCTCCTGCAGAATGGCACGCAGATCATCTCTATTCATCAACAGGTCCTCAAGCGTATACTCGCCCAGTACCTGCAGATAAGCTTGCAGGGCTCTGCCCAGCACGCCTTTGAGTCCGCACACCGGGGAGATCGGACAACTGCCGCCTGAAGGATGGAAGCATTCGACGAGATAGAAATCATCCTCCATCCGGCGCACGACCTCCCCGATATTGATCTTCTCCGGCGCAAGCGCAAGCCTAATCCCTCCCCCGCGCCCTCTGACCGTTTCAATATAGCCCGCCTTACCGAGTTCATGCGAGACCTTCATCAGATGATTCTTGGAGATGCCATATGCGCTGGAGATATCCTGTATAGTTGTCAGCTCTTCCCGCTGCTTCGCTCCGAGATACATGAGGATTCGCAAGGAATAGTCGGTATATAACGTCAGCCTCATCTCTTCTCTCCATTCTGTTTACAAATGCAATGCAGTCAACGGATTTCTGCTTGTCTAGCGGACATACAGCCAACAAGCGAAGAAGGAGAACACAAATCCGGCCTTATGTAAGTGATATTATTAACAGATGATATCATATTTTTTGTCCATTTTGTTAAAGTGGTATTTTAAATATATCTTTTATCTTAAAAAGCGTATATATTAATTTTGTAGTATATGGAGAGGGGATGATTGATATTTTATCACAACAAACTCGTGACATTGTCAAATCCACAGCGCCAGTCCTGGCGGAACACGGCACCACTATTACAACGGTGTTTTACCGGAATCTGTTCGAAGCCCACCCGGAACTGCTGAATGTATTTAACCATGCCAACCAGGCGCAAGGCCGTCAGCAGGCGGCACTGGCCAATGCGGTCTACGCAGCGGCAGTCCACATAGATAATCTTGAGAATATTCTGCCGGCGGTAGTCCAGATTGCACACAAGCATGTCAGCCTCGGCATCAAGCCGGAGCATTATCCGATTGTCGGGGAATTCCTGCTGAAGGCGATCAAGGAAGTGTTGGGCGAGGCAGCTACGGATGAGATTCTTACAGCCTGGGAAGAAGCATACGGAGTTATTGCAGGCGCTTTTATCGGCGTCGAAGACAGCATGTACAAGGAAGCGCGCGAACAGGATAATGGCTGGAACTTCTTCAAGCCTTTTACCGTTGAACGTAAAGTTCAGGAAAGCGGCAGTATTACATCGTTCTATCTGAAGCCGGCGGACGGCTTAGGCGTACCGGATTACAAGCCGGGCCAGTACATCTCTATCCGTGTGCTGATTCCTGGAGAGCAATACACCATGATCCGCCAATACAGCCTGTCGCAGGCTCCCCGGGCAGATGGATTCCGTATTTCCGTGAAACGTGAAGAGACGAATGATCCGAATGGTGTGGTTTCCGTCTATCTCCATAACCAGGTGAATGAAGGAGACATTGTTGAAGTCAGCGCTCCGGCAGGCGAATTTCTGCTCGATGTTACCAAAACCACACCTGTTGCCTTCATCTCCGGCGGCGTAGGCATTACCCCCATGATGAGCATGTTCGAGACCGTTGCGGCCGTAACACCGGACCGAAAGACCGTATTCCTGCATTCTGCACGGAATGAATCGCTCGCCGCTTTCGTTAAGGATATTGAGAAACATGCTGCAGCCATGAGCAATGTACAGACCAGAACCTTCTACTCCGGCGGCCCGGACGGCATCATTACAGGCGAGATTCTGAAGAGTTATGTGGACATTACCGGCGATGCGTATGTTTGCGGCCCTGTTCCTTTCATGGAAGCGATGATCGGAGAGCTGCGGGCACTCGGAATGAAGGAAGAGCAGATTCATTATGAGTTCTTCGGACCGGCCCTTCAATTGAACAGCAAATAGATTGCGGGTCTAAGTACGCAGCCCATGAACCCGGTATACCAAAAAGGCACACGAACCCCTTCCAAATCATTAACGATTCGGGGAGGTTCGTGTGCTTTTTATCGGGAAAGAAGCCATTTATATAGTACCTGCGCATGATTGTGTATAGGGTCCTTCGCGGCATATACCAGTGTAACGTCCTGCCCCAGCGCTAATTCTGCGATCTCCGCAGCAAGTCTCCCGCGCGCCGGATCTTCCTCCAGCTCCCGGATATAGCTGTCACTGAATGCTGCAAACCGCTCTGGAATATGGCCGAACCATTGGCGCAGCCCGGGGCTCGGAGCAAGCTCCTTCATCCACTCGTCTATGGCAGCCTGCTGTTTCGTAATTCCCCTGGGCCATAGCCTGTCCACCAGTATCCGGTACCCGTCCTCCGGAGCCGCCGGCTCATAAACGCGCTTCAGATATATAGAGTAAGGAAGGTCAGTTGACTTCCGGCAGGAACGCTCTAACATCTAGTCTCCCTCCTGTTATTCATACTGGAACAGACCGTTGTTTATTACACTCAATATACCATGGAGCAAATTGCCCTGCCAGTGACAGGCTGCCCGTAAGAATGCGTTACCGTACCAGTCAGGGCTGCCCATACGCTGCAGCTATTCCGCCTCAAGAATGAACCGGTTCCACTTCTGCTGCCAGGCGATGTCGTTCCAGAATGGATGATGCGGTGCACAGTTGGAGCATAACGTCATTCCCCAGAAGCCCAGCGCCATACCTTTGTGCAGCGAATACTCGGCAATGAATTTGCCGACCGGTCCTTCCTCGAAGCCTGCATGCAGCGGGGTATAACCGACATAACCTTCACCGATAACGACCGGTATGCCGGAATGCGTGGCCCACTCATGGGCTTCCTCCAGACGCATATCCGCTTTTTGCAGCATTGCCAGCTTATGGGCACCGTAACGGTCATATAAATAGAGGTCCCACCGGTCCGGATCGGCCCAATCATGCAGGTAGATGAGCTTCATCCCGACCGGATTGCCCTCCATCCGCCATTCCTGCCCTGCCGGCAGTGTCCACTTCTCAAAGGGTGGAGCATCCTCTCTTAATAAAGTCCGGACAAAGGCATTCGGAAATGACATTTGTTCATCATTTAATCCGGCTGCATCCATGAGTTCATTTAATACGCCTTTAATATAGAGATGATAATGGGCGACCTGCATATTGCGGGCCACATAAGCCTTCGGATAGGCTTCATTCAGCGTATAGCTGGCCGTCATCAGGATGTCGGGATGCTGCGCCCGGAGATAATCCACCGCTTCTTCTATGTATGGCTGCATCGCTTCCACCAGCTTAGGCGTATCCGTCTCTCCGATCCCCCGCTCCACGCCGACAGCGGTAAGCTGTCCGAATTCCACCTCGTTATGCAGCTCGGCATAGACGATCTGACTGGCGAAGCCTTCTTCTTTAACCAACAAGATGAGCTGATCCATGGATCTGGCGATTGCCATAAAGCGATCCTTAGGAGCGATAGCGGCCAGTTCGTCGCGCAGCGCGGGATACGCCAGGAAGCTCGGACTCTGCTGGTATTCCCAGGAAGACAGCATGATGTAGACGCCATGTGCCTTGGCCTGCCTGAACAGCTCCAGCAGGTGGGCGTGCCCGTCCAGCTCGGCACCGCCGCGGCAATTATACCAGCGGGTCCGCTGCCCGACTTCTCCGAGGCTGCCGAAATGTAACGGGCCCGGCCGTTTACCTTCCGCCGTGAACAATAAGAACGGCATCGCACAGATCCGGACCGTATTGTAGCCTCTATCCACTGCTTCCTGGAAGCGTGCGGCCAAATCGTGGTAAGGCTCGCCGGGCAGGGTCATCGTATACCAGGAGAAATCCCACATCGTAATGGTTAGTTTGCGCGGCAAATGTTCAAATACAGAATCCATAGTTGTTACTCCCTCCTTATGTTATCTGATCACAATCTCATATACAGGCACAGCGCGGACCGAAGCTATATCGGCAATCAGCTCAGCAGCGGTCTCATTCCAGCCTGCCATCGTCGTATTACTGTTCACGACAGTCCCTTTGCGGATCGGTGATGCATAGAGGTACATCCCCTTGTCGTACAGCCGCTCTTCGAACCGCTTGAGTCCGATTTCCCAGGTCGTGTTGTTGCAGAAGTTATCGTTAATGAGATCTCCGTCAATGAAGGCGTAGCCGATATCACCGGAATAATCGATTTGCAGCAAGGCTTCTTTCACACCGTCCAGAGAGCCGGATGCGAATTCAAGAACCGCCCGTTCATCCTTGACCTTCGTCCATGTAAAAGCGATCTCTCTCCCGGGGATAAGCAGCTTGTAGGTTGTAAATAAACCGCCATCGGAAGTTGCCGCCAGCTCTCCGCCCGATACCGAACCTAACCCCGCTTCAAAATCAGGGAATACGCTTAGCGTAACTTCCTCCCTGTCTGTCGATTCCAGCTTAATTTCATCCCCAGCTACCAGCAGATTGGCGTCTGTGAACAGGACACGCTGCTTCCCGCGGACTTCGGTTTTCCAGAAGCCGAGGCTCTGCTCGTCCGTCATGGTGTAGATGATAACTTTCTTGCCTGCTGCGGAGACGAGGCGCACGATGCCCGAAGTCTGCTCTTCAACTTCAATGATCGTCATATCCTCAAGCTGCCTGGTATGACCGCCTTCGGTCTCAATACCCGCCACATCGGCTGAGTGCAGCGCATAACTCCCCTTCATGCCTTCCGGCACAAAGAAGAAGTAATACACCTCATCCGCTACGTCCAGCTTCGTGATCAGCTGCGCGGTTGCATATTTCAGCGTAATTCCGGCCAGATCGAAGTTATACGGCAGAATCGCAAAGCTCCCGCTGCCCAGTGTCAGCTCTCCTTGAGCCGGAATCGTAAGCGTCTCGCCGGGAAGCTCGATGCTGACGTTCATATCCTGCAGATCGTGATTCTCCGCATGATCCTGGAAATTATTCAGGAACAGGAAGCCTGATCCCTCGTGCGAACGTACAGCATAGCGTAATTCGCTCACATCATACGGATCATTCTCCGAGGTGTCACCCGGCAGGATCGTCTTGGTCAAAGCGAACTGATGCTGGAACTCTGTGAACAAATAATGCTGCAGCTTCGTCCGTTTATACGATTCACGCACCTGCCCGAATTCGCCGATCATCGCGTTAAAGTCATAGGAGATCTTAGGCGTCGCCAGATCATTCGTGTAGGGGTTAACCTTGCCCTTAGGATTGCTTCCCCCGTGATACATATAGTATCCGAGCATATTGCAGCCCTCCGCCGTCTTCATGACAGACATGGCCGGAACACTGTTATACGGAAACTCGAACCGGTATTTATAGAACTGGACCATCCCGCCGCCCATTTCACAGCAGGCATACGGATAATCCTCCGGCTGGTAGAACGGTTCGAAATTATAGCTCACCGGAAGGTCATTATTATGTTTGTCGCGGAAAATATACTCGGGCGTTGCCGGATGCTCCTTAATGCCGTCGAAGCGGTCTGTCTCATAGTAAATCCATGGCCAGTAGGCATAACCGCCCCATAACGGGAGCATATCCGGTACTGGTGTCGTAGCGCCGCCCCAGCCAGTGCAAGTATAGATAGGCGTATCTATTCCTGCCTCAATGGCCATGTCTCTCAGCAGCAGCATATGCTCATTACCGCCGCTGCCGCCGTTCAGCCACATATTGTTAATGCCGGTGGTAAGGCCCCACTGCGCCGAGGAATGGTTATGCTCGTTCTCGATTTGGGTACCGATAATCGGGCCTCCGTCTTTATACAGCAAGCCCTGAACCTGCAAACCGATTTCTGCATATAGCCTCCGTACATAGGCCAGATACCCCTCATCATTGGAGCGGACCTCGAACGGGCGGCCGAACAGCCAGTCCGGCATCCCGCCGCTTCGCATTTCCCCGTGACAGAAAGGGCCGATACGGATCATGACATACAGCTCATGCTTATCACATAGCTGAATGAACCGGCGCAAGTTTTTATTGCCTGACCATTCATATACGCCTTCGATTTCTTCATGCAGATTCCAGAAAATATAAGTCGTGACGATGTTAACGCCACCCATCTTCATCTTAATAATCTCATCTTCCCAGTACAGCTCATCATAACGGGAGAAATGGAATTCACCGCACACGCCAAAAAACGGCTCCCCGTTCTTCTCCATATAATAGTTCGTAAAGCTGATCCGTTCGCCCGAAGGGTTCACACCGCCAAGCTTAATGTGACCTGAGAATATATTCTTTTTATCATCGTTTACTTTGATCGGGTAGTTCTTCATAAAGGTCTGTCTCTCCTTAGTTCAATTCCCGTTCAACTACACTGTACCCGTTAGGCCGATACACGGTGAGCACTTGCTGCTGTCCCGGCGCTGGTTGCACAGGGATGTTCAAGTTCAGGATATCTCCCGGCTGCATAGCTGGAATTACCAGTCTGGTTCCTTCCGCGCCTGCTGAGGACACCGTTAAGTAATAACCCCGCGCGGCATAGCTGGGAATATCCTTCCGGCATTTGAGACTCACCTCAAGCCCCCCTTCGTGCCATACAGGGGCTTCTGCCAGCAAGAGGGGGGAAGAAATCTCGCGCAAGACAGCAAACGACGGCTTCACCCGGTTATAAATGTCTACAGAACCATGAACCCGCTGCTTCAGCTTCCCTTCACCCTCTTCGCCCATTTGCGTACGGTAATCATTTAGGCTGAAGAAGATCAGCGCTGCGAACTGGGGATACTGGCGGTAGATTTCTGTTTTTTCGATAAGCAACCGGGCTCTTCTGGCGTCCCCGCCTTCAAACACCGGCTCACAAAGCCCATATTCTGCCACAACAATAGGCTTCTCAGGGTAATCGGCAATAATCTGCCGGATGACCTTATGCTCATCCAAATCACCATGCCATGATCCGATGTATTCGTTCCACATCAGCAGATCTCCAGCACCAGTCGCATCCCTGTCAGGCTGATAGAGAACACTGTTGCTTACATAATTAATCAGCCTGCTCGGGTCGAGCTGCAGAAGCTCCGCCTTCAGCTGCTCCATATAACGCAGAGTCACTGCAGACTGGCCATCCAGCTCATTCCCCATTCCCCAGGCAAAGATACAGGGATGATGCGCATGACTATCAATCATCTCCCTGGCTTGAGACAGGGCAAGCACGAAGGTGTCCTTCCCCGGCTCTGAAGGCTGCTGCCAATGCGGAATTTCCTCCTGAACCAGCAGGCCATTACGGTCACACCAGTCCAGCAAATCATTTCCCTGCTGCCAGTGGAATCGTGTAATGACACAGTTCGCTTCCTTCAACCGCTCAAGCATCGCAATCAGATCTGCCTGCTTCTCGGCCATTCCAGTCGCCGGATTCGAGCCAGGCATCCACTCCACACCCATCAGCCGGACCGGTTCGCGGTTCAGCCACAGCTCATGTCCCTTAACAACAATCTCCCGGAAGCCAAACGGGCGGACTACCCGGTCCTGGACCTGATCCCCGGTGCGCAGTACAATCTCAAGCTCATATAAATCCGGATGGTCAAAATGCCACAAATCAACCTCCGGCAGCAGGATGTCTGTGAAACTCCAGGATAAGGCCCCGCCTGTGATTTCTTCCGTCCCCTGCCAAATCCGCACTTCATTGCGGTAGTCGGCAATGTCTGCACTGAGCGCGTCAGCGGATGGTTCGCAAAGCTTAATAGCGGCGGATAGTCTGCCGCCTGTATTTCCGCCTTGGTCAGCGAAGATGACCAGCGGTTCCACCTTGAACTGCTGAATGGACGCCAATCCTGTGACAACAAGCGTTACCGGCCGGATCAGCCCGCCGTCATCGGCCCAGTCAAAGCTGTTGCCTTGAGGCAAGGCCACGTCACTGTTGCTGTTGTCCACTCGAATCACAAGCCGGTTCCCGCCTCCCGCATGAATATATGGAGTCAGATCTGCTTCAAATGGGGTATAGCCGGAATTGTAGTGGCAGCCTGCCTTTACACCATTCACCCAGATATCCGTATCGCGGTAAGCCCCTTCAAAGGAAAGCCGTATCCGGCAATCCTTCCACTCGTCAGGAACTGTTAACATTTGTTCATACCAGCCTGCCCCGCGGTAATCCTCAAGACCGTCCTGTACATTCCATGTATGCGGCACGGAGACCGTAACCGGGGACGGCAAGCCTGAAGCCTGCCATCCTTCCTGCTCGCCTCGGATTACAGGGCCGGGCTGGAACTTCCAGCCCTCTTCCAGTCTGGTAGTGTAACGTCCTTCATTGATCAAGATACCCACGTCCTTTCACCTGTGTATTCTAACCCGATCTGACCCTTCACTTCTGTACACATAAGCGGCGGTGAATCATCGCACCTTGATGATTAGGCTCCATAGATAGAGCCGTTTCCAGTTCCTTAGCAGCTTCTGAGGTACGTCCGAGTCCAAGCAATCCCAGTCCGCGCATATACCGGCAGTGAATCACGTTGCGGCGGTCCAGGTTATCCTCAAACACCAGGAAATCCGGCAGCGACACCGCAAAGTAGTCCATCTTGATCTCATCAAATATATGCTTCTCCGCATAATCAATCAGTTTATTGAAGCGGCGTTTGGCTTCCTTCTCATTATGCAGCTTCAGCCACGCCAGCCCCTGATAGAAAATCATGTCCGGCGGCTGATCGTTGTAGAACATCGCGCTTGCCGGTTCATCCAGCCCCTGTGAAGCTATGGCATAACTGGCGATGGCTTCTTGTTGCTGCTGCAGAGCTTCGTAGGCCAGCCCGAGGTAATAGTAGATATTGTTCTCCTGGGCACCCTCCAGCCTGCCTTCACCCAGATTCAGCGGATAGACAAGAGCCTGCTTGAAGCGGACAACCGCTTCTTCGTAACGTCCAGCCTGCAGATGCTGTTTACCAAGCTCCGTATGGGCGAATTGGTATTGTCCGGTTACTTTGCCTTCCCCTCCTTCCCAAGGGTGGAAATTCCGTGAGCTTAAGCCTGCGAGAGCTTCGTCATACCGTTCAAGATTGTTAAGCAGCGTAACATATTCGACGAAAAGATCATCACGCCGCTCCACCTGGCCGCGCTTCGCTTCAAGAAGGGCGAGGCGCTCCGCTGAGGTCCAGGCCAGCTTCTTGCGGAGCTGGTCCAGTTCAAACAGAATCCGCACATCTTCCGGTGAGCAGGCGTAGGCTTGCTTAAGCGAAGCCATGGCCGCCTGCGGGTTATCCTGCTTGTTGAAATAGGCGAGTCCTAGGTTACGGTGAACCGTTGCGTAATCTCCGCGAAGCTCCCGTGAACGCTCCCAGCTTGCGATGGCCTCCTCCGGACGTTTTTTATCATAAAAGAAGTTGCCCAGATAGTAATACGCCTTGTCATCTTCCGGACTGGCCTCGACAGTGCTCTCCAGCAGGGCAAGCTCAAATAAGGTATTAGGGAAGCAATAGGCCGGGTCAGCAGACTGGCCGGCACTGCGCTGCTCTTCCGCCTTCTGAAGCTGACCTGTACGTGCATACAGCTCTCCAAGAGCGTAATGCAGCACCGGATACACGGAGCTTCCGGCAGGAACAGCTCTTTCGCCAATCTCAATGGCTTCTGGCAGCAGGCCGCAGCCCATATAGTCCGAGATCAGATTGAGATAGTTGTATGCGTCACTGCGCATAAGCAGATGCAGTTCGGACAGAACCTTTTCAGCACCAGCAGTGTCTTCCAGTGCACGTAGTGCAAGCGCCAGCTCGTTATAGGCTCCGAAATCAGCGATATCCAGACCCATAGTTTCCATAGCGAATGCCTTGGCCTGCTCCAATAGTCCAAGCTTGCGGAGCATAGCTGCCTTCAGATTACGGGCTTTGTAATTGCGTGAATTGCGGATCAGCGAACGTTCCGCCTGGTCAAGCGCTTCCGCGTACTCTCCCTTGTGACTGGAAATTTGCGCCAGAGAGAAGTAACCTGCATCCTGCCAGGCTGCCGACCAGACTGATTTGTGAAAAGCAGTATAGGCTTCGTCCAGACGGTTCTGGCCGCGAAGTGCGACACCCAGCTGATAGTAAGCCTCGCTGTCATAAGGGTTAGGGTTCCGCCAGGTCAACCGCTCGATCGCTTTGCGGAAATGCTGCTCACCGTCCTTGTAAAGTCCGCGGCGCATCAGCAGGATTCCATATGCAACATTCAGCCGGATATCTCCGCTGTCCCGCTTTAAGCCTTCCAGATAGTAGGCTTCCGGCTCGAACGTAGCGTGCCGGTATTGTTCCAGATGCTGGCCTGCCAGATACAGCTCCTCTGCTGAACGCAGCTCTTCCGGCGCCGCGAGCGGCTTGGCAGCATCGGGGATACGCTCAATCTCAGGACGTTTCGGCTGATAGGCGATAAGCAGTCTGCCTTCCGCATTCCGGACAGACAGCTTCAAGTCATGCTCCTGCTCACCGTTCTCCAGTGTTATAACTGTCTGATACACATCCACCGGGGACACATCTACCGTCTCACGCAGGTAGCAGTTGGCTCCCCCGCTCAGTTCTACAACTGCCTGCTCCAGCTTCGAGGTCGCATACACCTTAACCAAGGCCTGACCGGATTCAACATCAATTTCCAAATTGACAGCTGCTTCAATTGAAGCATTTTTCACGACCCCAATTTGCTTGTAAGGCATGAAATATTGCGTGAAGGTCTTCTCCTCATAAGGCTGCAGCCAGGTAAAGTCAGGCTGGTTGTCCGTGTATACGCCAGTCATAAGCTCAATGTACGGGCCATCCTCATCGGTCAACTGACGGTCCCACGCCTGGCCGAACTCTCCATTGCCCCAGGTCCATTGCTTCTTGCCAGGCGAAACATGATGATTCGCCACATGCAGCAGCCCAGCTTCTACGCCGTGATCATAGCCGCCGACGAAGTTATAATCGGATTTATAAGCCATATAAGAAGTCGGAACCGGGATATTCTTGTAGCGGGAAATATCTACACCTTCCGAATAATCCTGTTTGTAGTAGGTTCCGGTCGCGATCGGGAAACGGGATACATCGCGCTTGCCGTGGTCGAATACGGCAGTTACATCCGGAGGAAACACCGATTGCGTATGATCATTGACCGCCACCGCCGGATTCGCCCACCACAGGAAGGTCTGCGGCTCAGATGTCCGGTTGTAAACTTGAGCATTAATCTCCAGATAAGCTTTGCCCGGATACAGCTTGAAGGCGGCGGTAACCTTGGTGCCGTACATCCGGTCAATTTCACTGACCCATACTGTAGCGCTTCCATCTTCGGTTTGCCCATACCGGTATTCTACCGGACCGAAGGTATTCGGGCGGTGATGCTGCGGCCAGTTGAATTCAATCCCCCCGGAAATCCACGGTCCGGCCAGACCCACCAGTGCCGGCTTGATGACCCGGTTATAGTAGACGAAGTCGTAATTATTGGTCTTGTCGAGTGCCCGGTAGATTCTGCCGCCGATCTCCGGCATGATTTCAATCCGGATATATTCATTCTCCAGGATCACCAGCTTGTAGTTTTTATCGGACTTCACATCCGAGATGGACTCGATTACCGGGTGGGGATACACGCGGCCGGAGCTTCCCTGATAGACTCTTTTCTCCAGAAACATAGGATTGGGGTCAGCTTCTCCCGCCTCATACGTAGGAATCAACACGCTTGTCCCCCACACCTTAACTTGGATTTGGCCAGATCCGGCTGGAGCTGCCTCCAATGTATGCCCTACAGCTTCTTGCTTCATGCTTAAACTGCCTCCCTAGTCTTGATAGTTATACTTTAGCGTCTGGCGAGGAAGGTTCCAATTGACGAAATGCGGGAAGTGATGGATTATATTCTTATTCTATATAGATTGAACACTACTTTATTTATAATGGGCAAGGGTCGCGACTGCGGAAAATGTTTGGACTTCCGGCCGCTGTTGTCACCAGATTTCTTGATTATTGCCGCTTTTCGCGGTTGAAATCCGGTGACAAAGGCGGTCGCTATCGCTCCTACAGTTCCAAACTTTTCCTCCGTCACTTTTTCCCATTTATAAAACCACTAGTTCATTCAATCTATATAGTATTTATTAGGGGGGCAGCAGAAATGAGTCATGACCATATTCGCAAGCCTGAAGGGTTTGTCGAGGAGAAGCTATATGTGCTTCCGGAATACTGGATGAAGGAGCTGGAACAGGAGGAGCTGACTGCTTCCTTGTTTATTACGGACATCGGTTATTTCCCTAACGCCCAGTATCATTTCAGGGAACGCCTGGAAGGCAGCCCGTCGCATATCTTTATCTTTTGCGAAGCCGGAGCGGGCTGGATCGAGCTGAATCATGGAGAACGCATGCACCTCCAGCAGGGAGATATGATGATTATCCCTCCCGAAACTGCACACAGGTATGGAGCAATGCAAGAGAACCCATGGAGCATCTACTGGTTTCATTTCAAAGGAAGCCACGCAAATAGACTGGTGCAGCTGTTCGGTTTATCTAATGCTCCCTTCTCATTATCACCAAGCGGTAAAGCCCGTTTAATTGAATGGTTCGTCCCTGCCTTTGAGATGCTGGCCGAGCGGACTTATGCCCTGACTACACATATACATGTTGCGCAGACCGTAAGGCAGCTGCTCTCCGGAATTGGCCTGAGCGCCGGGAAATCCGCACAAGAGAAGAAACGCGAAACTTATCTGGAGCAGGCGGTTCAATACATGAATGGACATATGGACGGCTCTATTTCACTCATTGAGCTGGCTAATCATGTAGGGGTATCGAAACAGCATCTGATCTATTTGTTTAATTCTGAAACCGGAGTCTCTCCGATTGAATATTTCCTGCGGCTCAAGATCCAGCGGGCAGGTCATCTGCTCGATCTTACCGAGCTCAGCATTAAGGAAGTCAGCTCGGCCGTAGGCATTAACGATCCCTATTATTTCTCCCGGCTGTTCAAGAAAATGTCCGGCTTCTCGCCCTCCAGTTACCGCAATATTCCGAAGGGCTGATCCGCCTTAACACCATGCAAAAAAGCCCTGCACTCTGCAGAGCTTTCCTCCCCCTCCGTTTACTCAACATCCTTCCCGGTGAACAGCGATACTCTCGCTTTTACCAGCTCGGTATATTCCTTCTCCATCTTCTCAGCACCGGCTTTGTTCAGTTCGGCAATGAAATCATCGTAGATTTTATCGAAATCGGCTGTGCTGGCGAGGATGGCTTCCGGTATGCGCTTGTGGACAATATCCTGTGTTTTTTGATAGATGACCTGATAGTCTCCATCAGTTGGCACCGGCATGTTGTACAGCGCACCCCACTCCTTGACCGGGAATTCATCCTCCGCAGGGAAGAGATCCTTCCAGGTTGTCGCTTTATAAGCGGCCAGGCTCTCCTTCTCTGCATCCGAATATTCGGCCAGGATCTGTTCCGGGAAGTTCGTGGTATAGTAATTATCCGTGGAATCCTTCACCCCGTCACCGTAGCGGACACCCAGGATGGAGTATAGGCCAATCCCTGTATTCTTGGTGAAATTCGCAGCATCGTTAACCTTCTGGTCGAGAATATCAGCAGGAATGACACGTTGTCCATTGTCCGTATTGTATTGTTTGCCTTCTATGCCCCAGTTTCTCAGCACCTGGCCTTCTTCCGAGGACAGCCAGTCCAGGAATTTGATCGCACGGACCGGATCCTTGCAGGCAGTGGTGATGCTGATGCCATAGCCGTCCACTCCGACCGACTGCATCGCATGATCCTTATACTCCTCACCCAGCGTCACCGGGAAATGCGCATACGTATATTCATCTTTACCGGCTGCTTTGAGGGCATTCTCCGCATCCTGATACTCCCATTCTACAGAGGTTAGACCCAGGACCCGGCCGCTGGCGATTTTGGCTTTGTATTGATCATCCTTCTGGACAAAAGAGTCCTTATCGAGCAGCCCTTCATTATACATATGGTTCAGCCAGCGGAAGTACTCCTTCTCCTCCGGTTTCTTATAATGCAGCATCGTCTCGTACGTTTCCGGATTCACATAATATTCGCCGTCATTGGTTCCGCCTGTAGTGATATCCCCCTGATTGGTGACGGTAATCATAACCTTCCAGCCGTCTGCGTTCACCGTCATCGGGATCGTCGGCTGCCCGTCCGTGGTCGGATGCTTGGCCGCATATTCCTTAAGCACCTTTTCATAATCCTGCACCGTTCTGACCTCCGGATAGCCAAGCTCCTTCAATACGCGGTGCTGAATCTGAAAGCCGTTGGTTGCATCAAAATTCTGGTTATCCACACCGACATTGGTCGGGATCGAGTAAATGGCCTGATTGTCGTTACTGTATTTCATCCGGTTCATATTATCGCCCATGACTTTTTTGATATTAGGCGCGTATTTGTCGATCAGGTCGGTCAGATCAAGGACGGCTTCCGCATCCACCAGCTTGCCCAGCTCGCCTTTGGCATAGATGAGTTCGGGATAATCCCCGCTGGCTGCCATCATTGAAATTTTGTCCTGACCGCCGCCGCTGCCGACATCGAATTCCGCATTCAGGGTAACCCCTGTCTTGGCGGTAATCTCTTTGCCGATATCATCCTGCATCTTGTTCCAGTTCGGACTGGCATCGGCACCAAAAAAAGTAAAGGTGACCGGATCTGTATCGTTTCCGCTGGTATTCCCGTTCGCAGCATTCCCGGCGTTATTGCCCGCATTGCTGCTGCAGCCTGCCGAAATAAGCAGTGAGCCTGTCAGAAGCGCTGTGCCTAGTTTTCTTGAAAGTATTGCTTTCATCTCTCTCATCCCCTTTTGTTGAATGCGTTTACAGTCTCATTTTAGCGCCGATGTTGGCGGATAACCTTGATTTTCGAGTCGCAGACTAGCATTATATAGACAAACACGTATTTCAGAGGTGGGAGCTTTATGAGCAATGTATATTTGAACTGGTTCACGACCGATGAGCATTTCCCGTTCTTTATTCAATACGGCGGCCATGAGGAAGATATGGATCTGCATATGCATGCGGATTTCTCGGAGCTTGTTATTGTGCTGAAAGGGCATGCTTCGCATATCGTCAATGATGAGGAAGCCTTTATCAAAAAAGGCAATGTATTCGTCATTAACGGCGGTACTCCGCATGCCTATAAGGACCCGTATGATTTCAAGATCTGCAACATTATGTACAAAGCCGATATGCTCAAGCTGGCCGGACCGGACTTAAGAACGCTGAACGGCTATCAGGCGCTGTTTGTCTTAGAACCCTTTTACCGCAGCATTAACGCCTATAAAAGCAAAATGAACCTCCCCATCGTCAGCCTGGAGTATGTCTCATCGCTTGTGGCCGGCATGATTAGCGAATATGAGCAGAAGCACCACGGCTATCAGACTATGCTCGCCTCCAGATTCATGGAGCTTGTCGTCTATCTGTCCAGACATTATGATACTCAGGAGAAGGGCGTGGACAACAGCCTGATGCACCTCGCCAGTGCGATCTCCTATATTGAGGATCACTATCATGAACCGGTGACCCTTGATACCATTGCCGCCAAATCAGATATCTCTGTCCGGCATTTGAACCGGATCTTCCAGGCGTATTATCAGACTACACCGATTGCTTATATTCAGCGCCTCCGGCTGGAACAGGCCTGCTCACTGCTCAAGCAAACCAGACAACCCATAACCGAAATCTCCTATAGCTGCGGATTTAATGACAGCAACTACTTCACCCGCCTCTTCAAAAAAACGTATGGCAGGTCCCCGAAGGCTTACCGCAGTCAGCAGTAATATTTGAGTTTTACAAAATTATTCAGTATGTTTAAAAATATGAAAGGTGGTTTAGTAATGAAGATTCTCATAGTTGGCTATTTTAACGAGACCGCAAAATCAAATATTGTAAGGTATTTTCCGCAAGACTGGAACGTTGTAATTGTCCCGCCCGGAGAAGAAATGCTGCATCATATTGAAGATTGCCAGGTACTCATCCCTGAACATATTAAAGTGGATCACAGCCTGCTTTCTAACGCAAAGAAATTAAAGTTGGTACAGACGGGTGCAGGATTTGATAATGTAGATATCCCTGCCTGTACACAGCTCGGCGTTTGGGTGGCCAATGCTGCAGGAGTGAATGCACAGGCAGTGGCCGAGCACGTAATGGCACTAATATTGTCTTATTATAAAAACATACCGTTTCTTGATAATTTCATGAAAAACAAGCTGGATGAACATCAATTGGACTATGCAGGGAGTGAATTGAACGGCAAAACGATTGGAATTATCGGTTTGGGCGCTATCGGAAAAAAAGTAGCTGCGTTTTGCGGGGCTTTTGATATGAATGTACTGGCTTATGCTAGACATGCTGCTCCTCAATCAGACGGTTTTGTGAAAATGACAGATTTCGATACTCTTCTAAGCACATCGGACATAGTCAGTGTACATGTACCCTTGACTCCGCAAACCAAACAGCTGATCAACAAAGCGGCATTGAGCAAAATGAAGAATACCAGTCTTTTTATCAATACAGCCCGCGGCGGGATTGTCAATGAAAGAGATTTGATTGATGCCTTAAAAAACGGGGATATTTCAGGCGCATGCCTGGATGTGTTTGAATCGGAACCGCTTCCCATTGACAGTGAGCTCCGGAAGCTGGGTAATGTGATCCTTACTCCCCATACAGCAGGGATGCCTGATGGCCGAAAATTTCATAAAAAAAGATATGATTTCTTCATAAATAATATAAAACGTGTAGAAAATGGGGAAGAGCCAGAAAGCAAGCTCAATCAGTTATAATTTAAACTCCAGCGGGGACGGGTGATCCTGCCGCCAGGGCAGCAGTTGCAGGGGTCCATACAGCAGGTCTGCATGGACCCCTGCGCCGTACTCTATACCGCGGGCTGATCCAGCGGCTCATAATCGAACCAGTCGTACGCTGCCGGAGCGGCCAGCCCCGCCCTTGACGTTGCATACATCGCAACGAATACGCCTGTGAATCCACCGGAGATTTCTGTGCTGAGATGATGTGTCTCTCCGCTGCCCAGTTCTATCACCCCGGACTCCGGGCTTTGAACCGAGGCTTCTATGCTCCCGGGCAGCGCCTTAATCCTCAGAATAACCGGTCCGGCCGGACATTCCTCTACATGCTCCACCCGAAGCGAACCGACCGTCCGCCGGAACACGGCGACTCTCCGGCCGTTTGCAGTGCGGAGGACCAGCTCATAATGATGCCTCTCATTCTTATACACCGTAAGCCCGGCTTCTTCTCCTTCATGCTGCGGCTCATAATCCAGCGCTGCGGCTATATTGGCTGTGAAGTGACTAAGCCGGCGGCCTACAAAAGCTGGCGCAGCAGCCTCATTCAGCGTGGCCTCGTGGCCATGCAGCACCAAATGCCCCGGCCGTTCCAGCAGCGACCAGCTTCCCTCTGTTGGATTGCGCAAAAAAGTCCAATCCAGGCCAAGCCCGGTGCCGTCAAAGTGGTCCCGCACAGGCCTCTCCGGCCAGCAAACTTCCGGCAGCAGCGGCGAGTCCATAACCGGCTCAATGTGGCCGCCGTTTCCAATCACCGGCCAGCCTTCAGCCGTCCAGGTCACCGGAGCCAGAAAGGTTTCCCGGCCCAAATGATGCCCCATCGGATAAGAGACCGGTCTGATCCCCAGGCAAAATGCCCACCAGCTGCCATCCTGTGCTTCAATCAGATCCGCATGACCCGTAGCGTGTATGCTGCTGTGCATACTGCGGTTGGACAGAATCGGGTTATGCGGACAAGCTTCATAAGGCCCGTAAGGCTGGCGGCTTCTCGCGATGGTCTCCATATGCCCGTATTCCGTTCCGCCCTCGGCGATCATCAAATAGTACCAGCTGTTAATCCGGTAAACATGCGGAGCTTCGGGATGAGCGCCGCCGGTTCCCTTCCAGATCAGCACACTCTCTGTCAGCATACACCCGGTATCGATATCAATCTCACACTGGTAGATACCGTTCCCCTGCTCACCGTCCCGGGCGGACTGAAAGTAGACGCGTCCGTCCTCATCGAATAACAGGGAGGGATCGATGCCGCTCTGCGCAACCGGGTACGGCTGTGACCAGGGACCTTCCGGGTTCTGTGTCTTAACGAAGAAATTGCCCATTCCGCTAACGTTGGTTGTCACCATATAGAACCAGCCGTTCTGATAGCGGAGCGTCGGGGCGTATATTCCGCCGGAGCTCCCTGCATTCTCCAGAGGTAGCTGTCCGGCCGTTGTAAGGCAGTGTCCAATCTGACGCCAATGAACAAGATCCCTGCTGTGAAAAATGGGTACTCCCGGATAATATTCAAATGTGCTGGTCACCAGATAATAATCGTCACCTGCCCGGCAGATGCTGGGATCGGGATGAAATCCGGGTATTACGGGGTTGGTATATTGCATGGGCCGCGCTCCTGTCCATTTTCAATTAGCTGTAACTATCCCTACCATTGTAAATGGACCCGGCTATATCAAACCTTAATTTTCAAGTCACCCGATTAGGAGAATATAGACATTGCCCCGGGATTAAGAACTTATAAGACTATTCTGCCATCAGTTAAGATCCCGTTAAGAACGTAATAAACTAACGTATACAGAAGAAAAAACATGCAGGCACCAAGATTAAGCAGGATTATATTCACATTCTGGCGGGATATGTGCCATAGCAGACTTTTAACGCCGGTTGCGCTTTTTACAAGGAATAGAACTGCGTGTATGATTCCCTTTAACAACTATGCTGAGTTCCTGTAAGCAGGAGGGAGTCTTGAAGAGTGGCAGAGATACAGACAGCGAAAACCTATTATTTGGGCATTCATCCGTATATGCTGGATCCGGTAAGTCTGGAGTTTTCGAGCTTTGGGGTACTGTGGTACGAAGAGGGCAAGCAACGGTATGTTGTGGGTTACGGATTTGGGACAGACCAGATTGAAACTCTGTTTCACTTTTGCAGATCCTCAGCCTACTTCACTTGTTCGAATGAACAGGTGCTGTACAATATTTACACTAGCATCCGAGTCAAGCAGCAGGAACGTGACTGGCAGACGCGCAAGCGGCTGGCTTTTTGGACAGCCTTCAAGGAACCCTGGAAAAGTATGCCTTGCGGCTGGTATGTCCTCCGGTCCCGTGACAATTTCCCCTTGCATCTGTCTGTTGTCCGTAAAACTAAATATAGTATCTGGCTGGAGCATGCGGCCGTTTGCGAGAATGAAGCCCAGCTTACCGGTTATCTGGCCCGGGTGAAACAAACCCATCATTTAACATCAATAGTGCCTATGGAACTTCAGGAGGGCAGCATCCATGAATAGTAACAAGCTGTCACAGATTGAACTCTTTGCATTTGATACCACTCCTTCGTTCGCCGACAGACCGGTCCGGGCCGGTTCATTATATCTGCTGCTGCGGCTCACTTGGGGAGAACAAATTCATTACGGGGCATGCGAGATCGAGATTACAAGAAGTGGACAATCCTTTGATTTGACGAGATGGGGGGCTCCTCTGAGATGTATTCACCATTCAACAGTGGAGGAGATATTGGTAACCTTGCGCCGCAAGGAGCAGGAGTGGGCAACAGGTCAGCTTGGATTGCTGCAATCCGCCTTATCCGGCATTCTTCAGGTCAGGGTTCCCGTTACCGCGGGGCACGGAGAACATGCGCATCAGGGAAACTCACATGCCGTCTTTACTCCATACCCGGTAAACAGCCGCTTCCGTGAGTTGACGTTATCCCGCTTAATCGACGAATCGGTCGCCTACTATTCCATCCTCCGGTAATAGAAATAAGTGACCGCCCAGCTTATTCCTTCAACCGCCGCCACAACCGGTAGCCCTTGCGGACGATCTCCAGAATGGGCCGGGGAACCGGAAACATCCAGCGGGAGGCAACAGGCCGGTACAGGTGATAATACGCCTTCTTGAAATCCTCCCACATGCTGCAGTCCTCATCCTTCAGGAAATCGGATATATCTACGATCAGGCCGCGGCCGTCCTGAACCATCACATTCTTGGCGTGGACATCATGCGGGTGGAGTCCGCGGGAACGGGCATAACCCAGCCCACTGTCAATATCTTCTATGGCCTGCGCGGTGATGAGAATTCCCCGTTTCATCGAGTCATAGAAGGTAACTCCTTGCAGCCGTTTCAGGATCAGAAAGTCCGGTCCGCTGTAATTGCATTCGGAGAATGCCGGATGACGGCCGAGGCGGCGGTACACCTCTGCTTCTTCCGCAAGGCCCGGCCTGCCCGGGGCGTACACCTTCACTGCATAATCGGGAGCTTCCGGATGATAGAATACGGCGGCGTAATTCCCTGTTCCCAGCACCCTCCAGGGCTTCGGCACGCTACGGACCTTCACGGGTTCCAGTGGATCAACACTCTCTATCGTTGCTTTTGCCAATAATTCACCCTTGATCCGTTCGATCAGCTTCTCCATTCCACTCACCCCGCAGCACAGTTCGATAATTACTCTATCCTTCCAGTGTACGCCAAAACATATTAATGAGCTATCTTCTCCCCAAAGCAGCAAGAATCCGATACCCATCAGATGGACGACCGGCATAAGGTCCTGCAGAATAGATCACCGGTACTAACGTTACAGCAAGGTTAATGAGATTGAATATACCGGCTGCAAAAACTAGATTGTCTATAAATGCACTCTTTGGAACAGATAGATATACAACGAGCATAGAAACGGCTAACAATAGCGAAACGATGGGGCCGCCTAATGCAATGCCAATAATTTGTCTTTTTGAAAGAGCTGCTCCCTCATTCTTTGTCGAAACGCTACCGGTTAACCCCCAGGTGAAGTGAATTTTCAAACGGCCTAATCTCAATGATGCCTGTTGGCTGGGATTATCTGACCCCATACAGACCAGCACTTCCTTCTTAGTTAAACTTATTGCAGCAGTTGCATGGCCCATCTCATGAAGGAACACAGATAAAGGGACTACGAAGATATAAAAAATAATCATACTGAGTATAGAAGTCATCTTCCACTCCCTAACCTACTCGAATTATGCCTTTGGGGACCACAGCGAAAACACCAAAGCTCCCTACTGGGCATTCAACAGACCACTCTTCACACGCTCATTGGATTCGCACACCCACGGCAAAGTAACCCTCACGCTGGTTCCTGCCTGAAGTTCTGAATCTACCCTAATCTGTCCGCCATACATTTCGATTAATTGTTTACAGATGGACAAGCCGATGCCTGTCCCTTTTGGCTTGGTGGTAAAGAACGGATCGAAGATCCTTTTTAATTTATCCGGCGGTATCCCTTCGCCATTGTCTTTGAAGATCAACATGACTTCATGGGTCTCATCCGCAGTGGTTACTGTAATATCTATCTTGCCTTGGCATGCGGTGAAGGAATCTAAGCTATTCTTCAAAATATTCAGGAAGACCTGCTCCAGCTGTGAGGCATTTCCGAAAGTCAGAATAGTTTCATCGGAATAATCCACAGCCAGAATAATATCGCCGCTAAGTATGAGCTGATTCACAATATTGTTTACTCTATGTATAACCTCAATTACATTAAACACTTCGCCGCTATTCTTCGCATGATCCCCTTTCCGCGACAGCATCAGGAAGTCTGTAACTAAGCCGTTCAGCGTATCGATCTCTTTAATTGTAATATCCATATAGGCCCGCAGTTCATTAGCTTTGATCTCAGGCTCGTTAAGCCTATTATTCACAAGCTGGGCGAAGCCCTTAATTGAAGCCAGCGGATTACGGATTTCATGTGCCATGCCTGCCGCCATCTGTCCCATAACCGTGATTTTTTGTTCATGCAGATTGTCGATCTGCTGATTTTTATTAGACAAATAACCTTGAGCGAAGCCGGTAAACCGGGTCCAGTTGGATTCCATCAGCCGATTATAGAAAAAAAGCCGATTCGCCGAATCATCCACAAGCGCTTCAATGGTCCGAAACATCATATTCTGGGCGGTTAAGTTCAAATCTTTGCTCATTTCAAGCAGAATATCAAAATGGTCGCCAAATATCTCTGCAGTATAAGCCCCTTGCGCAAACCCCTCTTGCTCCTGTGTGTGCAGGTACTGCTCATAATCAGAAGGCCCCAGGAACAATGCTTCTATTATAGACATTAAGGTCATAGTGAAGGTTGCATCTAATAATTCCTTATGCGTCTCTATGAACCAGGCGGATTGGGGGTTTTTCATGATTACAGAGTGATAATGAGTGTTCAGAATCATTGAAACTGCCGGTGTTAATGACGAGCGCAACTGATTTTCACTGTATCCCATTTCCATCCTCCCTCTTTGCTTGATGTATTCAATATGTGTTTATATTTTCCTGCTTCAAAATAAGCAAATCTATATTTACTTCAATTTCAAAATATCTATTTGTATAAACACAGAACACCCCAAGCCTTCCGCTTAGGCGGAGTAGTTCGGGGTGTTGGTAATAATCTATCATGAACACATCACGGCGCTAAAGCTGCTCAAAATGTATAACCCTATGTTCCTCAGCGCTTCTGTACGTTTCGAATACTAGCTCCAGCGTCTTCAAATTGTCTTCTCCGCTCGTCTGGAATTCCCCGCCCGTGTTCAGGCAGTGAATGAAATGAGACTGCAGGCGGTAGTGGCTCTCTTCGAAATCAAGACCGTTATTCTCCGAAGCTATAGTCTCCTCACCATTGTTATCAATCACGCTGATGGTGCCGCTGCTGTATAGCTTCACTGTTGCCTTATCTCCCTCGATGATCAGCTGCTCCAGATGATTAGGCAGCACAGGTGCCGTTAGCTTGCCCTGCAGATTCTGCCGGGTCGCCCAGCTCATATCCATTAAGCCCATATAATCCTCATATCCGAGGGTAATCAGTCCCGCATCCTCACCTGTAATGTACGGGCTGATCCGTCTCATCTCCGCATACAACCGCTTAGGATCTCCAAACAGGAACCGCCATGTATCATACCAGTGAACGCCCATCTCATAGAACAGCAGCTTCGGCATCTCCCGGAAGAACGGCTGCGGAAGCTCATTCTCCGGTGCAAACCGCGGCGAATAATAATCGGTATGAATGTAGCGGATCATCTGTAAGTCTCCGGCTGCACCGTCAGCAAGCAATTGCTTGAGGGTCTGGACCGGCTGCAGCCAGCGCCAATTCTCTGTGACCATCAGCCGCACCTTCGCAGCCTTGGCGGTTTCAACCATGCCACGGGCTTCTTCGATGGAACGGGCAAACGGCTTCTGGCACATGATATGTTTGCCTGCCCGGGCAGCTGAACCAACTAACTCCGGATGGGTACCAGGCGCAGTAATTATATCTATCACATCTACATCTGCAGCAGCCAGCATCTCTTCCAGCGTAGCGTACTGCTTACCGGCAGGAATACCGTATTCCTGTGCTTTTCTATGCAGCCTTTCCGTATCTGTATCGCACAAGCCTTGAATCTGAACCCCGGGGATACGCTGCCAAGCCTTCAAATGCTTATCGGACCAATACCCCGCACCCACAACACCTATCTTCCACATATCCTTCACCTCTACTAAGATGTCCCTAACTGCTGATTGTCTCCATAGAGACGCGTCATTCTCACCGCCATGTAAGTCCGCCCGGGCAGGCCGATCCGGAAAGTGCCTTCATAGCCGCCCTCCAGTGTCTCCACGGTCATGTTCCAGGTATCGAGCAGCTCAACCGTATAACGGATACCAGGGTTCATCTTGAAATCACGGAACATAGGCTGATTAAACCCGAAATAGAACAGATAATATTCATCTTCAACCCCGGCACAAGGCAGATCCCACTGGGAAGGCAAGGGGTTCAAGCCCCCGGCAGGTCCTTCTTCCAATACACGCCGCAAAAACGCAATACGCTCAGGACTGGTTCCGTAGAGCTGGCCGCCCTTGGCCCACCAAAGCTTGTCCTCCGGATGCAGATAGGTTTCACCGTGCCCCACATATCCTCCGCGGACGAATCCTTCCCAGAACCGGCGGGTCATTTCTTCTCCGGTAATGTTCCCCCAGCCGTGTTCGATGTTGCCTTCATAAGCACATTCGTCGATCACTACCGGCTTGTTCCATTGTTGTCTCCATTCGTCTGTATTCTCAGATGTCTTGTATACGTCAACACGCTGAATACTGCAGTGGGTAACCCAGGGTTGGCCAAAATCGTAGAATATCGAGCCATTGTGGTTAGAGATCAGATGCTGATAAGGATCATTGTCTGTCACGATTCTGGCGTATCGCTCCCAGTCCTCAAGCGTCTTGTTTCCCATGAAATCATATTCATTCGCAAGAGACCACCAGATATTGCGGTAAGCCGAGAGTCTTGCCACGAGGTAATGAAGATAACGGTCATCCGCTTCCTTGCCCATATCAGCATATCCCCAGCGGTCGTAGGGATGGAATAGAATAAGATCTGCCTCGATGCCAAGTGCGCCGAGGTCGGCAATCCGCTCCTCCAAATGCCGGAAAAATGCCGGGTTAAATCTGCTATAATCCCAGCCATCCTGAGGCGAGCCTTCGAACGGATAATACACTGGCTCATTCGAGTTGTAGGAATATGACTTAGGGAAGACACACATTCTTATTTTGTTGAATGAAGTCGCTTTCAAAGTTTCCAGAGTCTGCTGTTCCATCTCTTCTTCCTGGTGGGTCCATGCGTAGCACGTGGTTCCGACAGGAAGATACGGCGTCCCGTCTTCATAGGCAAAATGAAAGGTATTCCTGACGCGGACCGGCCCATGATTCCCTGCACTTGCCGCAGAACATTCGAAGGCTCCTTCAATTCCGTGAAGAGAGGGTTCTGAGCTGCTTGTCCGGAACCCCCACTTCCCTGGGCTGCCTGGCATGAACCGGATGCGGTACACACCCTCCCCGTCATAGAACCCGGAAGTTTGAATTGAGCGCTCTCCGAGTGTAAATTGTGCATGTAATGAAACATCCGTAAACGGATTTCCCTGTACTGGCCCTCCATGCAGTACAATTTCACATACTCCCCATTGGAGGACCGGGTTTGGGACCGAAATAGAGACACTCCCTTGAATAGTCATAATACCTGCTCCCTTCAGCATGAAACATTAGATAAATAACGATCAATAAAAATAACAAAAAAAAACTAAACAAATACTAAACAAATTTAACATAAACCAATATTGTTTATATAAAATAATCCTACACTACGCAAGCAAACTTCGTCAATAACGTTATTTCTCAGTATGAAAAGTGGTTTAATCAGCTCTAAGATCAACTAAACAAAGCTAAACACTCCACCATAACCTATGAGCTTCTATCAACTCGCCCGATCGATCCCATAAGAAATCTGTCCAATTGCTAAATTTAATATCTTCCCTTACACTAAACATACTTAACATGCTCAGAATGGAGGAATATCCGTTGAATATGGAGGAGCTTGCTAAACTGGCCGGGGTCTCCAAAGGAGCCGTCTCTCTGGCGCTGAACGGGAAACCAGGGGTTTCACAGGATACACGTGAGCGTATTCTCCGCCTGGCCAAAGAATTAGGATATTCAGGTAAAGGACGGGCGGCGCCTGCAGATCCGAACGGCAGATCCTTGAGGTTCCTGGTGTTCACCAATGCCGGGCTTGTCCATGAGCAATATTATCAGCAGCCTTTTTTCCGGGAGCTCATTCATCATATTGAAGAGCGCTGCCGTATGGGCGGTTACAGCCTGATCTTCTCAGCGATCGAAGAGAAGCACTATGCGGAGGGAATCCGGACGATTATGGAGGAACGGACCAGCGGAGTTATTCTTCTGGGCACCAATTTAGGGGCTTCCAGAATTGCCGATATTGCGGACAAGCTGCCACACCTGGTCGTCCTGGACACTTGCTTCGATGCGCTCCCTGTCCATTTTGTGGAGATCAATAATTACATGGGGGCTTATCAGGCAGGGACCTATCTGGCAGAGCGGGGACATCAGAGAATAGGTTATATCGCTTCCGAGGAACGGATACATAACTTCGATGAGCGGCAACGGGGATTCATGTCAGCAATGGCTGAATATCATGTGGAGATATCCCGGAGCAACATTCTGGCGGTGCCCCCAACCATGTTCTCCTCCCAGGGGCCGTTGCTGGACAAGCTTCAGCACTTACGGGAGAGCGGACAGCCCTTCCCCACAGCTTTCTTCTGTGAATGTGATTATATTGCCATCAGCACCATGAAGGCGCTCAGCGAACTGGGCTTCTCGATTCCGGATGATGTGTCTGTCATCGGATTTGATAATATCAACGAAGCTCTTATCGTGACACCGGAGCTGACTACTGTTCATGTAGAGAAAGAGCGGATGGCTGCATGGGCTGTTGATCTGTTAACCGCTGCCATTCAAAGGCCGTCTGCCGTCACCACCAAGGTCAAGGTCGATACGCTGTTTATCGAAAGATCATCCTGCCTGCGGCTTGAACCCTCCCATCATTTTGAATAAAATAGGAGCCTGATCCAAGCAGCCTTTTTCATGGCTTTGGAATCGGCTCCTGTTTGATAAGTCTTAGTTATCGTTATCCAGCCATGTACGCATCATAGATAACAGCTGCGCACTGTTGACCGGTTTGGTAATGTAATCCGAACAGCCTGCTTCGAGGCATAGCTCCCGGTCTCCCTTCATCGCTTTCGCCGTCAGCGCAAGAATGGGGAGGTCCTTGAATTCCGGCTTGAGCCGGATGGCACGAGTCGTTTCATAGCCGTCCATCCCCGGCATCATGATATCCATCAGGACAATTTCGATGTCCGGTGTCTGTTCCAGAAGAGTGATGGCATCCTGGCCGTTCTCCGCAGGGATGACCTTCATCTGATGACGTTCCAGAATGGAAGTGAGTGCGAAGATGTTCCGGATATCATCATCCACTACAAGCACTTTTTTAGACTCAATCATTTCATCCGAGTGATGCAGCTTAACCAGCTTATCCTTTGAACCGGACGGCAGGTTCTCCGCCTTGCGGTGCAGGAAGAGGGTCGTTTCATCGATCAGCTGGAGATTCGATTTCACCTCTTTGAGCACCGCCATTTTGACCAGCTCATCCCACTCACTTTCTTCCGCCGGTGTTAGCTTCCTGCTCATGTGGACCAGGACGGGAATCCTTTTGTTCTTGGCGTTCTTGTACATATCCCGGATAAACCGGATGAGATTCATCTCCGTCAGGCCGCTGTCCAGCACCACACAATCGAATTCTTTGGTGTTGATCTGGTTCAATGCTTTGCGTGCCGTGTCCACTGCCGTGAGACTGATATCAGCGTTGCTTAACAGCTCAATGATTTGCTTGCGCTCTTCCTCATTCTGGACCGCCACCAGCAGATTTCTGGTCTTCTGATCTGCAAACTGGTTCAGACGGTCGAGCGCATTCTCCAGCTCTTCATTGGTTACCGGTTTGCGGAAGTAATCATGAGCGCCCCGCTGTAACAGCAGTACCTCATCCTCATCGACCGTCATCACACAGACCGGAATATGCCGCACCTCAATATCGTTCTTCAGCTGCTCGAGTACCAGCCAGCCGTCGGCGTCTCCGCCGAGATGCAGATCGAGTGTTATAGCAATCGGCTGGTACTTATGAACAAGCTCCAGCACATCATAGCCGCTGGATGTAATCACGGCTTTGATTCCTTTTTTGTGGAGCAGATCCAGCATAATTTCATTGAACTTCTGGTCATCCTCAATAATCAGGAAGACACGGTCTCCCGGCCCGATCTGATCCCGGTCATCAAGGAACGTGTCATCTGCCGGCTTAGCCAGAGTACTTCTGCGTTTGGATGGGGTGATATCGATCACCTCCGGAACATGTGCCTTGGGGATCTCCGGCTCGGTGAATTCCGCTTCAGTGGGCAGGTACAGATTAAAGACGCTCCCTTTGCCCGCTTCACTGTACAGGGTGATTTCTCCGCCTAGCATCTCGGCAATCTCGCGGGATATGGCAAGACCCAGGCCTGTCCCGCCGTATTCCCGGTTCGTGCTGCCATCCGCCTGCTGGAAGGCTTCGAAGATAATCTGCTGCTTTTCAGGCGGGATACCGATTCCTGTGTCGCTTACAGAGAAGCAGATCACTGTTTTGGCCCGCGTCAGCGATTCATTCTCCGGATGCCAGCCCTCGCCTGCTTTGCGGATCTGCAGCATGATCTGCCCTTGCTCCGTGAACTTGAAGGCGTTGGACAGCAGGTTCTTCAGAATTTGCTGCAGCCGCTTGAAATCCGTTGCTATTCTGGCCGGCACACCGGAATCAATGATGATCCGGTAGTCCAGCTTCTTGGCATCCACCATATGGCGGAAGGTACGGTCCAGCCCGTCTGTCAGCTCTGCCAGAGAAACCTCGCTGTAATCCGGCGTAATCGTGCCCGATTCGATTTTGGACAGATCCAGAATATCGTTGATAAGGTTAAGCAATTCAAGTCCGGAGTCCTGAATGGTCTTCGCGAACTTCACCTGAATCTCATGAAGATTCTCATCCGGGTTCTCGGCCAGCTGTTCTGCCAGGAGCAGCAAGGAATTCAGCGGGGTACGCAGCTCATGAGACATGTTGGCCAGGAACTCGGATTTGTACTTGGACGTGAGGGCAAGCTGTTCCGCTTTCTCCTCCAGGTAACGTTTGGCTACCTCTACCTCATGGTTCTTGCTCTCGACTTCCGCCTTCTGCAGCACCAGCAGCTTCGCTTTATCCTCAAGCTCGTCATTCGTACTCCGCAGCTCCATCTGCTGCTTCTGGAGCTCCTCGGTGAGCGACTGTGATTGGATCAGCAATTCCTCCGTACGCTGGTTTGCCTGCATGGTGTTGATCACAATGCCGATGGATTCGGTAAGCTGATCCAGGAAGGCAATGTCGATATCACTGTATGGACGGAAGGTAGCCAGCTCCAGAATCGCCAGCACCTGATCTTCGAATATAATCGGCAGCAAAATAATATTAAGCGGTGTGGCTTCTCCCAGTGCGGACGAGATCACTACATAATCACCCGGTACGTTGGTAAGCAGGATGCGCTGCTTCTCAATCAGGCACTGGCCGACCAGCCCTTGCCCGGCCCGGAATTCATTCGCCAGATGCTTGCGGCTCTGGTAAGCATAGCTGGCGAACAGCTTCAGAACCGCTTCACCGCCGGACGGTTCATTGATGTAGAAGACCCCATGCTGCATAGATACAAGCGGAGCCAGCTCGGACAGGATCATGCGGCTCACCGCGTACAGATCTCTTTGCCCTTGCAGCATCCTTGAGAATTTGGCCAGGTTGGTTTTGAGCCAATCCTGCTCAGTATTGATACGGGTCGTCTCCTTCAGGTTCCGGATCATTTCGTTAATATTGTCTTTGAGTGTCGCGACTTCTCCGGAGGCGGATACGTCGATGGCCCGTGACAGATCGCCATTCGTTACCGCCGTGGCAACATTCGTAATGGCTCGAACCTGCGTGGTAAGCGTACTCGCCATGTAGTTAACGTTGTCGGTCAGGTCACGCCACGTTCCTGCTGCTCCAGGCACACTGGCTTGTCCGCCCAGCTTCCCTTCGGCGCCTACCTCCCGCGCCACCGTGGTCACCTGGTCGGCGAAGGTCGCCAGCGTCTCGATCATATTATTAATGGTATCGGTCAGCTCGGCGATTTCGCCTTTGGCTTCCACGGTCAGCTTTTGCTTCAGATTACCGTTCGCAACAGCCGTCACAACCTTGGCGATCCCGCGCACCTGATCCGTCAGATTGGTCGCCATAATGTTAACGTTGTCGGTCAGATCCTTCCAGATCCCCCCGACGCCGCGCACCTGGGCTTGCCCGCCCAGCTTACCGTCTGTACCGACCTCGCGGGCCACACGGGTAACCTCGGAAGCGAATGAATTCAGCTGGTCCACCATCGTATTAATCGTATTTTTCAGCTCAAGCAGTTCGCCTTTAACGTCTACCGTAATCTTCTTGGACAGATCGCCGTTCGCTACCGCTGTCGTAACACCGGCAATGTTGCGCATCTGAATGGTCAGGTTGCTGGCCATGTAGTTGACCGTATCGGTCAGATCTTTCCAGGTACCAGAAACATCCTTAACTTCTGCCTGCGCCCCGAGCTTGCCGTCCGTGCCGACCTCGCGCGCTACACGCGTAACCTCAGAAGCGAAGATCGAGAGCTGGTCCACCATGGTGTTGATCGTATTCTTGAGCTCCAGGATTTCACCTTTGACATCTACGGTAATCTTCTTGGACAGATCCCCTTTGGCTACCGCCGTCGTAACGTCCGCAATATTCCGCACCTGGTCCGTCAGATTCCGGGCCATATTATTTACGCCTTCGGTCAAGTCTTTCCAGGTTCCGCCGACGCCCTTCACCTGCGCCTGTCCGCCCAGTTTGCCGTCTGTACCTACCTCGCGGGCCACACGCGTCACCTCAGAGGAGAACATCGAGAGCTGGTCCACCATTGTATTGATGGTATTTTTGAGCTCCAGGATTTCGCCCTGGACATCGGCAGTGATTTTCTTGGACAGATCCCCGTTCGCTACTGCCGTCGTTACAACAGCAATGTTACGCACCTGATTGGTCAAGTTCGAGGCCATATAGTTTACACTCTCGGTCAAATCCCGCCAGGTCCCGGCAACGCCTTTAACCTGGGCCTGTCCGCCCAGCATGCCCTCGGTACCGACCTCACGTGCCACACGGGTAACCTCGGAAGCGAAGGTAGAGAGCTGCTCTACCATCGTGTTAATGGTGTTCTTGAGCTCCAGGATTTCTCCGGTCGCATTTACCGTGATCTGCTTGGACAAGTCGCCCTTGGCAACCGCCGTTGTCACTTCAGCGATATTACGTACCTGATCGGTCAGGGTACCCGCCATAAAGTTCACACTGTCCGTTAAATCCTTCCAGGTGCCGGATACCCCCTTCACATCTGCCTGACCGCCGAGGATTCCTTCCGTAGAGACCTCCCGCGCTACCCGCGTCACCTCGGAGGCGAAGTTGCTGAGCTGATCCACCATAATATTGATGGTGCTCTTCAACTGGAGAATCTCGCCTTTCGCATCAACGGTTATTGTCTTCGATAAGTCGCCCTTAGCGACGGCGGTTGTTACTTCGGCAATGTTGCGCACCTGATTGGTTAAGTTCGAGGCCATGTAATTTACGCTTTCCGTCAAATCCCGCCAGGTGCCGGATACGCCTTTGACATCCGCCTGTCCGCCAAGGATCCCTTCCGTACCGACCTCACGCGCCATCCGGGTAACCTCGGAAGCGAAGGTCGACAGCTGATCCACCATCGTGTTGATGGTGTTCTTGAGCTCCAGAATTTCGCCCTGGACATCGGCAGTAATCTTCTTCGACAGATCGCCGTTTGCGACCGCTGTGGTCACAACCGCGATGTTACGCACCTGGTTGGTCAGGTTGGAGGCCATGTAGTTTACGCTTTCGGTTAGATCCCGCCATGTACCCGATACATCCTTCACGTCTGCCTGCCCGCCAAGCTTACCCTCCGTGCCAACCTCTCGTGCTACACGAGTAACCTCGGAAGAGAACATGGAGAGCTGATCCACCATGGTGTTGATCGTATTTTTGAGCTCAAGGATTTCTCCCCGTGCATTTACTGTAATTTGCTTTGACAGATCACCGTTCGCCACAGCAGTCGTTACCGCCGCAATATTACGTACCTGATCCGTGAGGTTAGTCGCCATGTAATTTACGCTGTCAGTTAAGTCTTTCCAGGTTCCCGATACCCCTTTGACATCTGCCTGGCCGCCCAGAATCCCTTCCGTGCCGACCTCGCGTGCTACCCGGGTGACCTCGGAGGCAAATGTGCTGAGCTGATTCACCATCATGTTAATATTGCTTGCCGTCCGCTGGAATTCACCAGTGAGCGGTCGTCCTTCAATCTCCAGCTCCACCTTCTGGGACAGATCGCCTTTGGCTACGGCGTTAATTACCCGGACCATCTCGCTGGTCGGCTGAATTAAGTCAATAACCATCCCGTTCAGCGAATCGGTAATGGTCTCCCAGGAGCCGCCCAGATTCTTCTGCACGAATCTGCGCGACAGATTACCTTCTTTACCGACCACTCTGGCTACTGTCTGGACTTCATTCACCAGACTTTCCTGAATATCCATGATCTCGTTGAAGGTATCCGCTACCTTACCGGCTATTCCTGTGCGGTCATAGGGCATTCTGTGGGAGAAGTTTCCTTTCTTCATCGCCATTAAGGCGTTGAGCAATTCGCCGGCATCAATCTGATCCCCGCTTATCTCTTTGCTTTGGTTCTGATCGCTCATAGTATCAACCCTGCCCCTTATGCATTATTTACTTGGAATTGTTTGACTGAAATGGTAAAAACAAAGGTGGCGCCAGGTTCAATCGACGGTTCTACCCGGATGCTGCCGCCCATTAATTCAACTAAAGATTTGCTGATCGATAATCCCAGCCCCGTGCCTCCGAACCTGCGTGTTGTAGAGGCATCCAACTGGGAGAAGGGCTGGAACAGTTCGTTTATCTTATCCGGGGGAATTCCGATCCCCGTATCTTTAATTATAAATTCAAGCGTAAGCGTATTCGCCTCTTCGGACAGCTTGTTAACCCTTATGTATATACTGCCTTCATGGGTGAATTTCACTGCATTGCCCACCAGATTATTCAATACCTGACGGAGGCGGGTCATATCTCCCATTATATAAGTCGGAACCGAAGGATCTACGGTCACAGCCATCTCCAGATTCCGTTCCCTGGTTTTGGCTGTGAACAAATCAATCGTTTCAGTCAGGCAGTCCTGAAGGGAGAACGGCGCCGCTTCCACTTCCATCTTTCCGGATTCAATTTTGGAATAATCGAGAATAGGATTGATGACCGAAAGCAGTGCATTGCTGCTCGTGTGGATAATTCCCGCCATCTCAGCATATTCTTCCGGCAAATCGGAGGTGAGCAGCAGATCAGACATGCCTATGATTCCATTCAGCGGAGTCCGAATTTCATGGCTCATCATGGCCAGAAATTCTGATTTCGCACGGGATGCGATTTCCGCCGCTTCCTTGGCCTCTCTGAGCTCCTGATTCGTTTTCTCCATCTGCTTCGCTTGTTGCTTGAGCATGTCGCTTTGGATCTGCAGGGTTTTGTTAGCTTCATACATGCTGACATACCCTTCGATTTTGGATTTGAACAGCTGCGGGACGAAGGGCTTCGTCATATAGTCCATAGCTCCGACTGAATGGCCTGCGAAGATATCCTCCATTGCATTGCTGGTCGCAGTCACAAAGATGATAGGCACGTAATTGTTTTTCTCCCGGGTCCGGATGAGGCGTGCCGTCTCCAGCCCGTCCATTCCCGGCATTTGCACATCCATGACGATGACGGCAAATTCTTCTTCCAATAAACAGCGCAAAGCCTCTACCCCGGAATATGCCCGAAATAGATGGTAGGGTTCTCCGCTTAGAAGGGCCTCAATGGCAAGCAAGTTTTCGGGGTGATCGTCTACGAGAAGGATGTTGACTGGGAAATCCATGAGGACCCTCACTTTCCGACTTGTGGCTTGCTGACGTTTATATTTCGAAAATATAGCTTATATACCCCTAATTTCAAATAACGAAACTCGACTTTCCCCAGCCTTTGTCGCCGGTCACATGTATGTTTCCCGGCGTTTTGTCTAATCAATCTATATTTCCAGAAAAGAAGGGACTTTTTTTGAATATATCTTTGGAGGAGCCAGATCTTTGACCGGATCGTCAACGTCGGAATACTTGAACATGTCAGCCGGGTTAATCCCGGTGTAACTTCCGGCTCAAAGATCTAGAGAATCTCCGTCAGTTTGGAATCACCAAAGGTGTCAGTAAAATCAAAAGAGCAGTGAGGTCTATTTCCTGACCTCCTGCTCTTAGGGGATGCTATGTATGTACACTCTAATCATTAAAGCACAGGCAGAATAATCTCAACTATCGTCCCTGCCGGCAGGTTCGTCAAGAATTGGAGAGTCCCCTTGTGATTATGTATGATTTTCTTGCTGATCATAACACCAAGCCCATTGCCTCCCGGTTTGGTCGTAAAGAACGGCGAACCGATCTGGCTAATAAGCTCTGCCGGTATGCCTGGCCCATTATCCGTGATGCGAATAACTCCTATATTCCCCTCACGGCTCAGCTCTACGGTAATTTCTGCTCCGTGCGGACTTGCTTCTATCGCATTTTTCAGCATATTGATAAAGACCTGCTTCAGCTTGTTGTCCGCACATCTAAGAAGCAGTCTGTCGAGGTCCGTGTGCATAATAATTTCGTTGTCTGTCAAATGCGCCTGGGCATTCAGCAGTACGACTACTTGGCTTAACAGCTGGACCAGATTACAGTCTGACATTTCTGACGGCATCTCCTTGCCCAGGAGCAGCAGTTCGCTGATAATAGAATTAATCCTGTCCACTTCAGATAAAATTATCTCGTGCAGCTCCTTATTCATCTTAGACTGGGAATAGAGCAGTTGGACGAACCCCCGGATACTGGTCAGCGGATTGCGGATTTCATGTGCAATGCCTGCTGACAACTCACCTATCATGGACAAGCTCTCGTTATACCTCAGGAACTCTTCGGTTTTCTTTCGCTCTGTCATGTCACGGGTAATCGAAATTACCATTTCCCGGCCATTCAGCTTAAACGGCTTTGCACTGATCTCCACCGGGATCTCCTTGCCGTCTTTCGTTACCTGAACCCATTCGACGAACATCCCTTCTCCGCTAAGAATACACCCAAACGTCTTGTCCACCTCAGGCACCAGCACCTCCGCAGCGATGGAATAAGGAGTCTTGTCCAGCAGTTCGCGGCGTGTATAGCCCAGCATCCGGCAGGCTGCTTCATTCACATCCAGGAACTTCGAGGGTTTGCCCCCCTCATCCTGTTCATAAATGAAGATAGGATCATTCGCTTCATTAAAAAGTTTATAATATTTCAGCTCTGAGAATTTGATCTCCGTTACATCCCGCAGCACACATACATAAGCCGTAATGCGCCCTTCCAGATCTTTTACAGGAGAGATGGTTATTTTGACACTGATCAGCTCACCGTTCCGTTTAATCCGAAAGGTGTCGAGGGCAAACAGCCGCTGCCCCTGGTCAATGAAAACATACATCTGTGCAAGCTCGTTCCTAAGCACCATAGGGACATGCGGGAAATCGTACTGGTTCAGCTCCTCCATTGTCCAGCCGTATAGCTCGACGAAGTTTGAATTGGCGTAACTCACCTTTTTATCAGTGCCTAGAATGTAAATCGGATCCGGACTGTGTTCGGCAAAGGAATACAGCGAATAATGCATCTTGTGATGAACGGAAAAACAACTCATATAGCAGCTCCCGCGGCCAGTTTATTTTCCATCCATGGTAACATGTTGTCTGGAACTTATCTGTGACAAAAGCAGGCCTATGTCTGCTGATAATTCACAGCTGTGATCAGGCAATCCCTGCACAGAAATGCATAATAGATTCCCTCGCTGTCCTCTGCTTGTTCCATATCCATCTGCGCGATAAATTCCATGGTCTCCGAGCAGCATGGGCATGCGGGATATTCCGCATCCTGAATCCAGGTCGGATGTCCCCCGATTTGTGATGCCGGCGCCTCAAGCATCCAATGTGCATTTTCATAGCTGCCTGCCGGCTGTTCCGACAGCTGCATACAATGCCATGCCGGTTCTTCCAACTCGCTTTCGTTATCAGGCAAGTAGTCAGGAACAGTATTATATTCGCTCCATGCATAGCCGCCATCCAGATCCACTTTCATAAACACGGTGCCGTAACAATTACAGTGCAAACAGGCGGCAATTCTCAAATATCGGCCGGAGAGCTCCATAAACTGGACTAATGAATTGTGCAAGTCGTAATCAAAAATAACTGTCAACTTACTTCTGCACCATGGGCAGGAATAGGCTCCTGTCTGTAAAGTCTTCACCGCTGAAAGATCCCGGGATACTCCCTTATTGTCTTCCCCGCACACTTTAAAAAGGTAACTTTCCGGGTGAAACAACAGCCTCTTTCTGCCTCCGGCATCTAATTCCCAGCCCGCTTCGTGAGCATAGGCTTCCGGAGACTGGTATAACTCTGAGGCCCACTCCGGCGGCGACTGCCTCCATTTCGCAAACAGCCGGGCCACCTCTTCATCGCCAATCCAGGCCAGCGCCAGCAGCAAGTGATTACGATTTACCGGATCGCGTTCCACTTGATCCATGAGCTGATCACGTATAACGGCTCCTGCGTCCTTATAGAGAATTGCAGGATAATACTTGCCTTTGCGAAAAAACACCTCAAGCCCCCGCCCAATCCGGGTGTCTGTATAACAGGTAAGCGACAATAGAATGGTTTCCGCCTGGTCAAAATCCTCTTCCTCCATTAAGGTAACCGCGTAAGCCACCAGACGCTCCCGTCCGCTTTCCGTCAGCTGATGATAGAGCTCCTTCGCGGTCTTGGGATAGGGTACTTCTTGGATAAGAGGGTTGTATTTCCGCGGCTGGTGCATGATTTTAAGAATTTCAACCAAATCCCCTACACCGGCATACAAATTAACCTCTTTGCGGTTTTGCTCAATATATGCCTTCTCCGCAAGCGTAAGCTTCCTCTGATGACAAGGCATGCAGATTCCACCTGTTTTATGCGCCGTTGCAGGAAGAATGGTCGCCTCACAGCCCGGAGTCTGACAGGGCAGACGCTCACTCATTGTATCTCTCCTGTTCTGTATAAGTCCGCAGACTTAGATTCTTGTCCCATTATATGTTAATACCCGAAATATAATCGCCCTTCAAGTGTGCAAAACATCTACTTCTTGTAGTGTATCTGAAAAGGTTAAAGGTGTCCAAAATCCATTAAATTACATTCTAACCCTTGACTGTTAGCGCTTCATCTATGATAATAACAACCTCACCCAAATAGATACGGGACAGGCACATCATTGATTATAGAAAAGGGGCGGTCGTTATCAGCTGGTTAAATGATCTCTATAAATTACAGAAGCGGGAGCTGAAAAAGGACATCGAACCCGCTCTGGTCAATGCCATCTTCCGGATGTATGACCGGTTTCCCCGGATCGGCCTCACAGAGAGGCTCGGCCAGCAGGATATGTCTCTGGATATCGCGGATGCTTATGTACATAGCCGCAATGCGATGATTGAGGCCGGAGTCGGCATCGGCAAGTCTTTCGCCTACCTTATACCCGGCCTGCTCATTAACCAGATCTCCCGGCAGCCGGTCGTTATTGCCACCTCCTCCATCCAGCTCTCCGAACAGATCCATAAAGATCTGCGGTTCATCGGCAGCCGGCTCGGGTTCACTTCGGTCCGCTCCGTAGTAGGGAAAGGGATGGGGCAATATGCCTGCCGGTATAGGGCTGCTGAACTATACAAGCCGGATGCTGCCGCTTCCCCCCTGTCTGCGCTTGCCGAACGTATTGTGAATTACGGGATCGATGAGCGGGCAGATATTGAGGGCGGTGTTAGCGACGCGGTGTGGTCCGGTGTTTGTGTGAATGATTGCAAATTTGAGCAATGCCATTACCGTAGCACCTGTTCGTTCTACGAGATGAGGGCCAAAATTAATGCCGGCCCCGGCGACATGGATTTCATTATCGTTAATCAGGACCTGCTTATCCGTGACCTGATTAAGAAGAAGGAAGGAACCAAGGGCTTAATTACGGAACGGCCGGCGCTGATCATAATAGATGAAGCGCATAATCTCGAAGCAAAGGTCAGAGATGCAAGAACGCTCGAATTCACCTTCCGGGGAACCTGCCGCATACTGGAGGACGCCCTACAGATTCTTTTCAGGCAATCCGCAGATAAGGGGCTAATGGCACAGTATAAATTCATAAAAAGATGCGCCGGAGATATTTTCAGACAGGTAGAGGCGGATCTGCTGCACACAGCCAAGCAGGACAATGACCGGATCAAAGTATCGGAGATTACAGGAGTCCCGCTGCAGCGGGGAATTCAGGTATTGAAAGAGTTCAGTCTCAGCCTGTCCGTCTTCACTTCCCGGCGTGAGCGGGAGATTGACAATGCTTTTGAAGCCATAAACGGACTTATCGACCTCTTTGCTGTACTCGCCGGAGCGGAGGACAACTATCTGATCTGGGCAAGCCATACGCGGGGGGAGAGCACGGTCAGTATCTGTCCCAAAGGTATAAGCCAGTTCCTGAAACACAGCTTGTTTAACGGGAAGACCTCTGTCATCTTAACGTCAGCAACCCTGTGCCAGTCCGGAGATACGCTGGAGGAACAATACGCTTATCTGACAGAGTCTCTCGGATACCGGGGAGATTATATGGAGCGCCAGGCTTCACCATTTGATTACGATAACCACACCCTGATGTACATTGCCAGGAACGTTCCCTACTATAACCACAACAACCGGGAAGCCTATCTGGAAGCAGCGTACAAGGAGATGCTGAGACTCTGTAATTTGACGGACGGGCGGACACTGGTGCTTTTTTCGGCAAAAGAGGATATGAAGTACATTCATAAGAAGCTAAGCGCCGAGAAGCTTAATTGGGCGCTGCATGTGCAGAGGGAAGGCTCGTCCCAGGACGGGATAATCGCTGAATTCCGGGCCAGTAAAGGCGTTTTGCTGAGTACGGGGGTATTCTGGGAGGGCGTAAATATCGCAGGCTCCGATTTATCGCAGTTAATTGTGGTCAGGCTCCCCTTCCCGGTTCCTGCCGATCCGGTCTATGAATATAAGGCCTCCTTGGCCGGGGACCCCTTGAAAGACGTATTCGTCCCGGACATGCTGCTCCGGTTGAGACAGGGCACCGGGCGTCTGATCCGCAGTGAAACGGACCTGGGTGTGCTCAGTATCCTCGATTCCCGTCTGTCCGCTGCAGCCCATAAGGACTACCGGGATAAGGTGCTGGGAGCTTTACCCTTCAAGCGTGTTACCGAGGATTTCAGGGTGCTGGAGAAGTTTGTACAGGAGAAATTTGATAAAATTTGATATCAACCGCTCTAACGGACACGCTGGCGCATCGGATTTCCTTTTTTAAGCTTCATGCTGGTTTGCTTCAAATTGTTCTCGCCTCCAGCCTCCCCTTTGCTTGGAGTAACAGCGAAAAAGGACAACAGTCCGCCAGCTGCCCCTACGGCTGCCATAGTGCCAAATAAGACCCAATGCCCCCGGTTCATTAGAAGGGACACGACCGGCGGGCCCAGCGCAACCCCGATAAACCTCATGCTGCTGTATAAGGAAGTGATTGTTCCACGGTTCTCTTTGTCTATTCCCTCCGTAATCAGCGCATCCATGCAGGGCAGAACCACACCAATCCCAACTCCGCTTAAACTTAAGAAGCCTACCATGAAATATATATTCTGGCTAAAGCCTGTGATCAGCATGGCTGTAGTAAGCACCGCCATACCTCCGAAACCGATCCATTTCATTAACAGCTTATTTTTGCCGATGATTTTGCCGCTTCCGTAGGAGGCCAGACACAGAAGTGCAAGGGGGATGGCCAGTACAAACCCCTTGGAGGCCCCATGCAGGTTATACTCCGACTCCAGCGTCTCCGATAAATAGAATAGCACGCCGAAGGTTGCGAACATACAGATTCCGCCTATCGCAAATATGGCATACAGCCAGCGGCCCCTTTCATGCAGGATTTCTTTGATGCCGGTTAAGAATTGCCCAATGCTTTTCTTTTCGGCCTTCTCCTCCGACTTGGGTTTCTTCACCAGAAATACAACAAGCGCAAAGGAAATCATACACAGGACTGGAATCGCGATGAAGGGTGCATACCATAGCAATGTCCCGAGATAAGCACCAAGGATTGGACTTAATACTTTACCGAAGGTGTTGGAGGTCTCAATGATTCCCAATCCTTTACTAACCTCTTTCTCATCCTTGAACAGATCGCCTACAAAGGGAAGGACGATCGGAAAGGCTCCTGCGGCTCCAACCCCCTGGACTAAACGCCCTCCGAGGATGACCCAGTAAGCAGTGACTCCGGTTAAGAACCAGGCAGCGGCAACACAAATAGCTCCGCCTATGGCTGCAAGGAAAAGACTGGGTAAGATAACGATTTTTCGCCCATAGCGATCCGATAAGTAACCGGCAACCGGAATCATCAAGATCGCAATCAGGCCATACACCGTGATGATCATACTGACCTGAAAAGCAGTGATACCAAGCTTTTTGGAGATCTGCGGCAGAATAGGCAACAGCATGGAATTGCCAAGTGTCATGATTAACGGAATGGAAGCAAGTGCAATTAATGCTCCTTTTGAACCTTTCATGGCGAACCACCTTCTTTGTAATCACATCCTGCTTATTGTGGTTCCTACGGCATTATTTAATACACCTAAGTTTAAAGCACACTCCACATATATAAAAGGCCCGCGAGCTTTCGCGGGCCTTCTTGGTGGCTGTCCTTTATCCATCTTTACCGTTTATAATTAAATCTTGTTTTTGCGCAGCCTGATCCCTGTGATCCGGAACTCAGGACCGCCCTGCAGAGAATGGGATTCACGGGTACCGCCTTTTTTGCCGCGAAAGTGTTGAACCATCCAGTCACTCAGCGCAATCAGTGAAACAATCAGCAGACTGATGTAGAAGCCCGGGCGGCTGAGCGTATGAAACAGTGTCCCTGCTACAGCAGCCGCAATCAGCACCAGGCCTGTCCAGCGTTTCACACCGCTGAGAAAACTGGGCTTAAGCAGCCGGCCGGCTGAGAGCAAGATAAAGGACCAGTTATACAGGATCATGAGGCCCGCAGCCGTGGTAATGTATTCATATACTTTTCCCGGCAGCCACAATGACATCATGATAGCGCCTATCAGACCGGCAGCAATCAGACATAGGGCATAGAACGGATATTTATCCTTCCATTTCTTCGAGAATAACTTCGGTGCATCGCCTTCCTGCGCAAGAGTGATCATCATCGAGGTAATGGCATACAGCGAGGCTGTCATCGTAGAGAATCCGGCAATGATCAGCACCCCGTTAAACAAATGCGGCACAAAGGCCAGATGATCACTGCGGAGTGCGAGAACAAAAGGACTTTCTTTCGGGTTGAAGGCGCTTAACGGCACCATGATCACCGCAAGTCCAATCGACAGGACATACACCCCAGCCAGACCGAGCAGCATGACCTTCCCCGCTTTTGGAGCCTCCTCAGGCTTCTTGAGCCTGTAGGACATAATCCCCAGCACCTCAATGCCGCCGTAAGCATAAAAAGCAAAAATAAAGGCAGACCAAAGTCCGATGCCCCCTGACGGAAACAATGCCTTATACCCAAGGGGTACCTTCGGTGTGAACTTCCCGCCGCCGATCCAGCCTGCCAGAAGCGCAGCAGCAATCACAAGAAACATTAGAATCGCCGCCACTTTGATGACAGCCAGTATATTTTCAACCCGGTCAAATCCCTTATTCCCAAAAAACACAATCAACAGGCTCACTGCGGCAAACCCGGCAGCAAAAACCCACATCGGTACGGCCGGAAACCAAAAACGCGAAAAGATGGATAACGCTGTGAGTTGGCTTCCCATAATCAGCAGCTCCGAGAACCAATATACCCAGCCGCTTCCGAACCCTGCCCATCCGCCGAAGGCTTTCTTGGCATAGGACCGGAAGGAGCCCTGCTCCGGATGTTCCGCCGTCATCCTTGCCAGCGCATCAAATACAACGTAGGTTCCGCCAGCCGCTAAAATGTAGGCCAGCAGCACAGCAGGACCGCCAATGGAGATGGCCAGTCCCGAGCCCAAAAAGTATCCGGTTCCTATAGTCCCTGCTATGCCCAATAAACTAAGCTGCCACCATTTAAGCTTCTTGTCTTCTCCGGTTTTACTGAAAGTTTGATTCATGAATTCTGTCCTCATCCTGATTAGAATTTGAGAGTTCTCATCTCTACAATTCCCCTCGGGCGGATAAATTAGTACTCTCTTTTATTCCCCTTCTTCACATACTCCCATTCGACCTCAATATTTTTCCGGACTCTCTGCAGAAGCTGATACAATAGTTCTGATTCTTGTCCGGAGAATCCGGCTAAGGCTACCCTGTCTGTATGATCCCCTTCTCTCTTCAGAAAAGAGTAAGCCTGTTCACCTTTTTCAGTTGTAAACAGTCTGTTTATTTTTTTGTTTGATTCATCATCCTTCTTCTCAATGAAGCCTTGGACTTCAAGCTTCTGCACTGCACGTGCGGCAGTTGTCCGGTCTACCTTGATCATTTCGGACAGCTTCTCCTGAATAATTCCCGGGTTCTCATAGATACGGATGAGATATAAATACTGCCCCTTAGTAAGATTTAATTCCTTGAATTCTATATTACTTATAGAATCCAGTGCCCTCGCAATCATTCCAACCTCACGAAGTATCTCTTTCACTTCATCACCTGTCCGTCCAATAATGTTGTATTTACAACAATAATGAATCTATATATACTAATGAATATCGTTATTTCATTATGGCGTTTTTGGCACAAAAAACAAATGCAGAATGAATCGTCATCTTACATTTAGGAGTGAATAACATGGAGATCAGAATCGATAATTTGACTGGAACTGAAATCATAGCATTGATCAGCGAGCATTTACAGAGCATGTTTGAGCAATCCCCGCCGGAAAGTGTACATGCACTGGATTTGGACAAATTACGGACACCGGAAATCACCTTCTGGAGTGTCTGGGAACACAGCGAATTGTTAGGTTGCGGGGCGCTTAAAGACCTTGGGGACCATCATGGTGAAATCAAATCCATGCGGACTTCTGCCAGGCACCTCAGAAAGGGTGTCGCCTCTGCAATGCTTGCCCACATCCTTAAGGAAGCTAGAGCGCAGGGCTATGCGCGGCTGAGTCTGGAAACCGGATCGACGGAAGGCTTCGAGGCGGCCCGGAAATTATACGAGCGATTCGGATTTGAGACCTGCAGCCCGTTTGCGGATTACATTGAAGATCCTTACAGTGTGTTTATGACCAAGACATTGTGAGACAACAAATTGAAGTCAGATAGACGATGGAGCCCGTGAGAACGCTGCGCGAACGGACCGTTGTTGTATTCAATGGGACAGTGGTGCCGAAATTGACAGATTCGCGTTGGCCTCGATCTTGGTGCCGTCCACAAAGTAATGCTCCAGGGAAACGTATTTTTCGTCAGCCAGAAACTGAAGCACGGCGGTAAATACGCTTTCAAGGACGTCCTTCATCCGCTGAGAACGAAAGCGGCTAAGCGTGCGGAAATCCGGGCGTTGTCGTCCCGCCAGCCACATGAAGGGAATGTGTTCACGGAGCGTCCTCACCGAGCTCAAGTGTCTATCCAACTCCAAAAGAAGGGGGTGTCCCAGCCATTTCATGGCTTATGGGACACCCCCTTTTAACGCTGCAATTGGTTCATTCCGTTATTTGGATTCAGTTGATAAACAAAGTGTTATCAAAGAAATAATAAAGGTTTCCCTTATCATCATAGAATAGGTTGGTCGCACCAGCTAAATCAATGGATTTGACCTTTTGGAAGGTGGTAAGATCACTATAGGTAAATATTATGACAGTTAGTATGAACGAATACTGCTGCTTAAACTCGCAAAAAAAGCGGCCGCCCCTTGCTCAGCAAGGATGCAGCCGCCATATTAATTAAAGCAGAAAAGATACATATTATTAAACAATACGCCCCTTATTCCTTACCCATCGTGCTGATATCAATGACAAACCGGTAACGGACATCAGAAGCGAGTACTCGCTCCCAGGCTTCATCAATCTGGTCGGCAGAGATTACCTCGATCTCAGAGGCAATGTTATGTTCAGCGCAGAAATCAAGCATCTCCTGCGTCTCACGGATTCCGCCAATCATCGATCCGGCAAATGAACGGCGGTGGGCGATCAGCGAGAATGCATTAACAGCCAGCGGATCAGCAGGCGCACCGACATTGACTAAGGTACCATCCAGCGCCAGGAGCGATAGATAAGCATCGATATTAATCTGCGCGCTTACCGTATTTATGATCAGGTCGAACGAACCGGCAAGCCGCTTGAATGTCTCCGCATCGCTAGTCGCATAATAATGATCCGCCCCTAGTTGCAAACCGTCTTCCTTCTTCTTCAGTGACTGTGACAGAACCGTAACCTCAGCCCCCATGGAATGAGCGATCTTCACAGCCATGTGTCCAAGTCCGCCAAGACCTACTACAGCTACATTTTTGCCTGGAGCGGCTCCCCAATGACGAAGCGGTGAATATGTTGTGATTCCGGCGCATAATAGCGGGGCAGCGGCGTCAAGCGGTATAGCGTCTGGAATCCGGACCACAAAGTCTTCTGTCACCACAATATGGGTGGAATACCCGCCCTGTGTATAGTGACCGTACCGGTCGGTAGCTCCATAGGTACCCGTATTTCCATGTAGGCAATATTGCTCCTCGCCTTTATGGCAATTACTGCACTCTCCACAGGAGTCAACCATACAACCTACTCCAACCCGGTCACCAACGGAATACTTTGTAACTCCGGAACCGACCTGGCTGACAATCCCGGCAATCTCATGGCCCGGAACGAGCGGATACTTGACTGGCCCCCACTCCCCGCGGGCGGTATGAATGTCCGAGTGGCAGATCCCGGCGAATTTAATCTCAATCAGAACATCCTGCGGCTGAAGCTCCCGGCGCTCAATGGTCGTTAGCTTGAACGGGCCTTCCTGGCTGAATGTAGCGCGTGCATTAACTTGTATCATGGTGTAACCTCTCTTCTTGTTCATAGTAGAATCCATAAGCCCAACTTTACAAACCATATGATATTACTTAAAGTTAACTCTAAGTCAAGCACAAAATATAATTGAGACTGGAGATTCGTGATGAAGACATACTCTATAACTGAGGCTGCAGAACATTTTAATATGACACCCCATACTCTGCGTTACTATGACAAGGAAGGTCTGATGCCCTTTATCGAAAGGACCTCCAGCGGAAGACGTGTGTTCAAGGAAGCGGATATGGAAGCTCTACAAATAATTGAATGCCTGAAATCATCAGGGATGCCGATTAAGGAAATCAAACATTTCATTGAGTGGTGCTCTGAGGGAGATTCCACCCTGCAGCAGAGATATGACATGTTCCTGGAGCGGAAAGCCTCCGTAGAAGCACAGATGGAGGAGCTGAAGAAAACGATGGAAGTCATCGAACATAAATGCTCTTATTATAAGACTGCCTTAGACAGCGGTACGGAAGATATTCATAAATCCAAGAAGGTGACAAGCTTTTAACGGGAGGATGTGAATCGGGAAAAGCAGGATTTGGTGGTTCACCCCGCCGGGCGGCGGTTATCGTTACATAGAACGACTTTTATTGACGCATTCTATCACAGACGCTGCATACAAAAAGGAGATGGACAGATGAAGGACAATAAGGAAGCTCCGCTTGACGGGCGCAGCCCGGGCGTTCACCCTATACCTGAAGCCGATTCAAGCCTGAACGAAGAAAAAGGGGCCTCTGGCAAGCTGGACGAAATTGTGGGTGCTCTGATGGGTGATGATCCGGAGGTGTCGGCTCCCGGTATTGCACCGGATCACAAGGAGAAGCGGGAACCCAAGGGCTGAGTATACGACAAAAGGGTAGCCGGGCTTGCAATATTTTGCAGAGTCCGGGCTACCCTTGTTTAAGGTTAACTCAGCGAAATGGAATCTTCCTTTTGTGATTTTCTGCACTTGCACTATTTTAAAATACCGTACGTTATATTGGGAAATATGAAAACAGCCTTGCAGCAGGAAGTCGGCGTTGAACCGCCCGCTTTTCTTGATGGAGAGTCCGCTTTCCAGCAAAGTTTTTTCCATCCGGAATACAGTCGTATGTAAATTCTGCTCTGCCTTATGGGGATCATGCTCCGGCCATAAGCTCTCACAAATGACCCATTTGGACACATTCGTATCATCCCTGTGAATGAGCAGAAAAGCCAGCAGCTCCTCCGCCTTAGCGGTCGGAAAGTCTACCGGCCCGGTTCCACTTGAATGGTGAACATGAAAATGTCCGAAACATTCTATATGCGGAGTGGAGCGGCCAATTCCAGCCCGTTCATTCCGGGCATATCAATATCCAGAAAGACTGCATCAGGTCTTGAACAGGTGAAGTCATGTAATAGGTCTGTATATTTGGTAAACGCCCCAACCACTTCGACATCGTCAGGGCACTCCAGGATTTGTACAAGCCGCTGGACCGCCAGCCGTTCATCGTCAACAATTGCAACTCTCATGAATGATCCTTCCCTCTTCTAAAAGCTTACGCTAATGCTGAATTTCGAAATGAAACCGAACGCTTGTCCATTCCCCTTCTTCACTGGATACCTGTAATGCTTCTCCATAGAAATGCTTCAGTCTTCGCTGAATATTCACGAGTCCAACTCCCCGTCTTTCGGAAGAAGCACTCTCGCTCGTCCATAAGGCTTGGAGCCCCGTCTCACTGATACCGCCCCCGTTATCCCACACTTCCACATTAACCCTATCCTTGTCCAGGGAAATGGAGATTCTGACCGTTCCTCCCTCCATTTTCTTCGTTACCCCATGCCGGATAGCGTTCTCTACCAAAGGCTGTATCGTCAGCGGCAAAATCTTTCTCTTCAGAACCTGCGGGTCCACATCATATACAACCGTAAGCCTCTCCTCAAACCGGGCTTCCTCGATCTGCACGTAAGCATCGACCAGCTGTAATTCGTCCTCAATCCGGACAAAGCTGTCAGGCTTCGGGTCAAAGCTTCTTCTTAAGTAATAGCTTAAATGCATAATCAGCTTCTCCGCACGCGCGCCGTCTGTCCGGCATAAGGCAATAATCGAGTTCAACGAGTTGAACAAGAAATGCGGTTTGATCTGCGACTGGAGAAAATCCACCTCTGCCTTCAAGGCGTCTTCCACTGACTTCTTAAGCTTCAGGAGCGTTTCCGTTCTGGCCCTGACCTCTGCAGCATCAAACGGCTTGATGATATAATCATTCGCCCCTGCCTTGAAGCCGGCAGCAATATCGCTATTGCCGTAACGCGCCGTCAGCAATACAATAGGCAGCTCAAATAGGGTATATTGCTCGCGGATCTCTGTGCAGACTTCAACCCCCGACATCTTAGGCATCATTACATCGAGCAGAACCAGGTCGATATCAGAGCGTTTCTTCAACATTTCCAAGGCCTCCAGCCCGTTGGTCGCCCAGATGACCTGATAAGGCTCATTGGCAAAAACCCGGGACAGGACCTGAAGATTGGATGGTTCATCGTCAACGGCCAGCAGCGTGAAGGTGCTCTTGTCCCTGCCTGGTAATTCCGCCATGCCCCATGCTTCGCTTATGGAGACAGATTCCTTGGCTGCTTCGTAATCCGGGAGTGAATTCCGGACTGCTTCGGCAACCGGAAGTGTAAAAGCGATGCCCGTCCCCTGCTCCGGCTCTGACCATTCTACCTTAATGGTTCCATCCATCAAATGCAGCAGCTTCCTGCAGATAAACAACCCCAGTCCTGTTCCCCCGTACTCCTCGGGAGAATGTGCTTGCTCAAAGGGCTGGAATATATCCTCCCAGTCAGATAAGCTCATCCCCACTCCGGTATCCTCCACCACAACTTTGACCTGACCCTCTATCACCTGGGCATGAATCGTAATCATACCCTCATGAGTAAATTTCACCGCATTGCCGACCAGATTGTGGAGGATTTGCCTGAGCCGGTTCTCATCCGCATAGACGAGGGGCAGATGCTCCGGTACGGCATTAACAAATCTGATTTTTTTACCTGTGATCAAACCCTGGAATAAATCGAACACGAGGGAGACGGACACACGGACATCCACACCGGTTAGTTGAACCTTTAGCTCGTTGCGTTTGATTTTCTCCAGATCCAGAATGTCATGAACCAGTCCCGAGAGCCTTCTGGAGGTATCTCTGATCAGGGACAGATTCTGGATATGACTTGCGCTGAGTTCTCCTGCTTCTGCTCCGGCTCCTGCCTCCAGCATGGATTGGGATAAATTAATAATTCCGTGAAGCGGAGTCTGAAATTCGTGAGAGGTATGCAGCAGGAACTCGTCTTTCTGCTTATCCGCCTGCTGTAGCATTACAGCCATTCCTTCTATCGTCTTATACGCTTCCGAATACCGGTAAGACAGGAGGAAGGAGGCCAGAAAACAAAAAATCAGTATAGAGCAGTATCCTAGGGTGTAACTGGGCGTCAGGCTGCTCAGATACAACCCGTAATCGAACAGCCCTATTACATATCCGGCTAAGGCCAATATAAAGAGGAGCAGTGTCCGTTTGCTGAATTCTCCATACCTGCCCTTCAGGTATGAATGAAGCATCAACCCCAGAATGATGACATAGATGAATAGCTGCAGATAGCTGAATGCCGCATTGAAACGCGAATACCATTGAAACGGCGTGAGCAGCACAAAGCCGATATACAATGCCGTCACACCGACAACACTATTAATTAACCACTCAGGAATCATGCTTTTACACATAGTCTTAATAAACATGACCATCGTGATCAGAGAGAGATACAGCGATACAGCTTGAATCTTATAATAAATCTCATGCGGCAGATTCACATACTCAACCAGAATCCGGTCACCGTTGCTGGCAAAAGACCAGGCGATAATGATGCAGCTGAGTCCGAAATAAAGAAGTCCTCTTTCCTCTCTCCGTATAATAAACACACTAAGCTGATAGCACCCGAGCATAAGGAGCGATACAATCAGAATTAAATTAAGAATGGTTGTATGGGTATTCAGCTTAAGAATTCCCCCGGCGCTCCCGAAATAAAGGCTATAAGGAATCCCGCCCTGCGAATTCTCATAATTCGCTGCATGGATGATGATCTCCGCCGTATCTCCCTGTACCGTAAAAAAAGCATTAAACGGTTTATTCTCATACGTATACAGGCTTTCGGATTCCGCGGGTTTACCGCTGCCGCCCACCCTGTTCCCGTTCACATAGATCTCGCTGGCCATGCGGATGTTAGATATTCTAAGCCCATACATCGTTGCCGAAGGCTCAAGCTTAATCTTTAGACGGTAGGTAACGGCTCCTTGGCTGTTTACGTCCCCGTTTTCATTCGCATGCTTCCAAAAACCGGGTACCTGCATATATCCAGGGGAAACAGAAGGTGCTCCCCCCGGCCTGAGCAGCTGATCCCAATAAAATTCCCACTGTCCATCCAGCGAAACCACCTGTTCTCCCTGAAAATCCCATGCACTCAAATCTAGAACACCATGCCGGGCGGGAGCGGGGTTCTGGGCTTTATGATCAGAGGCCTTCACTAGGCCGAATAATATAGCAAAACATCCGAGGCCCACTATAATCAGGCCCATCAGCATTTTTCTCATCTTGAGGATCTACTCCGTTTCTCAGCCCTATCTTTATTCATTTCAATGCAGGTTTAGTTCCATCATATCATCTGTACCATTTAGAGGCATGTCCTTTTCTTGCGCATGATCTATGACGATTCTCCTAAGTCCAAATTATTATTGCTTACCTACTGGTATGGGATTATGTATGATGTCACTCTCCCACTTGATATCAACATCTTAAAGAAAACAGTTGAAAGACATGACATTTAACATAGTTTGAGCATGTTTACAGTCACATCCGGGAAAGACTTAACTGTGTTACGATATATCTTATTCCTCAAGAGGAGTCTTATATTGTCAACAACTTGCGAAAGAGGTGTGTAATTGAAACTTCCAACAATCCAATTCGGACATATTAAGTCGAGAGTTCCTGTTATTCAAGGTGGAATGGGCGTGGGCATATCCTTAAGTGGATTAGCCGCCGCTGTAGCCAATGCAGGCGGGATCGGCACCATCTCTGGTACAGGGATCACTACTGAAGAGCTGAGAATGCATATTCGCCAAACAAGAGAACTCTCTAAAGGGATTGGCTATATCGGTGTGAATGTACTCTTCGCAGTGAAGGACTTTGCCGAAAAAATGAAGGTTGCTTTGGAGGAAAAGGTTGACTTCATTATTTCCGGAGCGGGAATTTCCAGAGATATTTATGCTTGGGGCAGAGAATATGATACTCCTGTGGTAACTATTGTTTCATCCGCCAAATTAGCCCGAATCTCCGAAAGACTTGGTGCCTCCGCAGTCGTTGTGGAAGGGTTCGAAGCTGGGGGACATTTAGGTACAGACAGATCCATGTTTGATATCCTTCCTGAAGTCTTAGAGGCCGTTTCGATTCCGGTTATTGCTGCGGGTGGAATTCTGACAGGGGACGATATCGCAAAAGCCCTTCGGCTTGGCGCATCTGGTGTTCAAATGGGTACCCGTTTTGTGGCTAGCCATGAATGTGATGCTCCCTTAGCCTTCAAGCAAAAGTATGTAGATGCTCAGCAAGGAGATACCGTCCTGATCAAGTCTACTGTGGGTCTAGAAGGCAGAGCGATTCGGAATGAATTTACGGACCGGATCAGTAATGATGCCAGATTAAAGATAGTCAAATGCTATGATTGTCTAAAGGTTTGTTCACATCGCTTCTGTACAATGGAATCCTTGCTCACTTCCCTTAGAGGAGATGTTAAGAACGGATTGGTTTTTGCCGGGTCCAGAGTTCATGAGATTAAAGAGATTTTGTCCGTACAGCAGATTATCGACAATTTAATGAATGAGTATCAAGGGGCATTTAACAAAGCAATTTAAGGTTGCTGCTCTTAGGTACACAAGCACAATTAACCACTTAGGCTTGGGATTTCCGAGAGTAAGTGGTTATTTATTTCGCTTTGTGTTCAATAAAATAATAAAAGCAACTCATCCGTAGACAAGTTGCTTAGTAAAGTTATAAAAGCAATAAGGCCAGCTACCACAGTTTCCCCTACTATCAGGATTGGTGAATAGTCATTGAGTGCCAGGAATAAGACAACCACGAACAGCATGGAATAAATAAAGATTCTCCAGCGAAGACGCTTCATTCTAATTCTCCTTTGAATATCATAATTAACAAGCAAAAAAATCCCATTTCAAATATTGTATTGTCTGAGCTTTAGATCATCTGCTCACCGCTTTTCTCTATCCGCGACACATAACTCCTCGATATCCCCAGATCCTTCGCAATCTACCGTTGCGTCCGCTCTTCCCCCGCATGTATCCAAACCAAATTGCCCTACCACGACTCCCTTCTCTCTCGTCCAGAATATAGAGATTTCGGTAGATCTTGCTCTTCTCAATCTTCAGATCCACTTCCTTTATCACATCGTCTGCCTCTGAGCCGAGAGTATTAATCAACGTAATCTCGTTCCCTTCCTTGTCTGTCCCAATAGGATCATGCAGAGACAAGTCCTTCCGGGTTTTTTACAGCGAACGGAGGTGCATCGGTATCCAGAACTATACATATCACATTATGTTAGTTAATCTATCTGATAGTTACCATATATATCACAAATTTTAATAAATATAGTGTTTATTCTATATCAAAACTCTGAAAATATATTAAATTTTTAATATTTATTGACTGATAGGAATAACGATGTTATATTTCCTAACAAATATTAATAAATATACATACAGGAAGAGGAGATTACTGAAATGAATAAGCTACAACGTCTAAGTAAAACTAAAAGAAATCATTCTGGTTCCCCCCGCTCCGAATATTCACCAGCAAAAAATAATTGGAGTAAAAAGCAATTTATAGCTACGTCCATTGCGTTATCTGTTATCGCTTCGAGTGTCATTCCGTTTCAGACCGCTGATGCTTTAACCCGGGTTACTTCAGCAAGCGGCACAGTATGGGAGATTCATGATGTCTTTGCGCCTAGCTTAGACACAGGAAGCTTACGTACCGTTGGGACTACACAAGTACAAGGCTTCGGTAATATCTTTGTTAAAGTGTCATCGCCTTCTGCTTCCCTGATGAATGGACAAATGATGCGCGGGTTTGACCTGAAATACGATGGCGTGAATAGATTCACTTCAACTCAATCTGTAAATCTAGGAAATGTAACAGTCACTCGTGATGTGTATATTGATACAATAAATAATAGAACGAGATTTTTTGATACATTTACTAATAAGAATGATATGGCAGTAAAGGTTGATGTATCTTTCGGCGGCTCTTTAGGGTATGGAACAGCGGCAAATGCTTCAGTAGTCAAGGCAACTTACTCCGATGATCTGGAGGTGACTGCAGACGATTCATGGATTGTTGTCGACAGCAGTGCCAAAAACAATAAACCCCTAGGCGTTGCAGTCGGATCTCCACATCCATTTGAGAATGGATTAACCGGACTAGGCAATCAGCAGCAGAATCCATTTACCACACCATTAGCCAGGTCCGGAAATGAGGCGAATTTCTACGGTTTCATTAACACCTTAAATATCGAGCCAGGTCAGTCAAAATCCCTGGTACATTTTGTACAAGTCGGTGAAGCTGGCGAAGAAGGGCTGAACAATCTGGTTACTATTCTGGATGGACTCAATCGTCAGCTGGATGTATCTGGATTAACCAATGCACAAATCCGTACAATCAGTAACTGGGATATCTCTGCTATAGAGGGGCTTGATACTGGAGATAGCCTGGTTATTCCAGATGCTCCTGCTGCCAAAACATTCTTAACTTCATCCCCCTATGATGTCACGAATAAATCAATTGCAGAAATGCAGCAGGATATGACGAACGGTAAAACGACTTCTGTACAAATTACTCAAGCATATTTAGATAGAATCAAGGCGTACGATGAGGGTCAATTAGGATTCCATGCCTTCCTGCATGTATCTGAAACTGCGCTAGCCCAAGCCAAAGCTGCTGACGATGCCCGTGCACAAGGCGCTCAAGGTGATTTGCTGGGTATTCCAATTGCGATAAAAGATATCTATGATACCAAGGATATGCCTACTACAGGCGGCAGTAAGGCGCTTGAAGGCTGGAGGCCTGATTCTGATGCATTCCAGGTCGCTAAGCTAAGAGAAGCTGGAGCTGTAATTATTGGTAAGACAAATACTTCGGAGTTTGCTAATAGCGGAAGCTTTAGTGAAAGCGGCTGGATGCAAACATGGAATGCGCTATATCCATCCAAAACATCCTTTGGCTCAAGCGGCGGATCGGCAGTATCAATTGCAGCTGATTTTGCAGCAGCAGCAATGGGATCGCAAACAGGGGTCTCTCTCTATGCACCTACGACAGGCTCCAGCTTAAAAAGCTTCCGTGGTACAGACGGTATGGCCAGTACTACAGGTGTACTGCCGCTCACTTGGGGACAGGATTATGCAGGTCCCATTGCTAAGACAGTAACTGACCTTGCCATTATGTTGAATGCTACAACGGGTACGGATCCACAGGATATTTTCACAGTGACCGCTGATGCAGACCATAAGCGTCCGGTTAACTGGAAGGAATCTCTGGATACTAATGCATTGAAAGGAAAGAAAATCGGATATATCCCTGCTTCCTTTGTCTCTAGTTATGCCGATGATGATACCGGACAAGCCATAATGAATAAGTTCTCCGAGCTTCAGGCAGCGGGAGCGACAATGGTTGAAATGTCAAAAGTACCGTCAGCACCTACCCGTCCAGCAGGCATTAATGGATCTACAGAAGGTTGGGCACGCTATATTGAGCTCCATAAAGACTTCCCTTACATGGATGGAGCAAGTGTACTGGCTTCAGATAAGGTGCTTATCTATAATCAAAGAGGCTATGCTCAACCTACGCGTATGACTGAACAGGCTGTACAAGATTACATCAAGTATAGAACTGACTATAAGGAAGTTATCAAAGGCTGGATGGATGAGAATGGCGTTGATGCTATTGTTTATGCAGGTTTCATTAGTGACGTATATAACAATGACGCATCAGCCTCTCAATTAAGTTCGGACCGCAACACAGGGGTATTAACGTCTAACGTGGGTCTCCCTACGGTAGTGGTTCCTGTAGGAACGAACGACAGCGGATATTCTATCTCTATGCAGCTTGTTGGCAGAGCATGGGACGATGCAAAAGTATTAGGTATGGGCTATGCTCTTGAGCAACAAAGTCAAGCCAGACTGCTTACCGCATTTGCTCCAGCACTTAAATACGTTTCAAACCCTACTAATCCTGATCCAGTAGATAATGAACCAAGTAATCCAGGTCCTGGAGGAGGTACCGTAACTCCCCCGGTAACAGCAACGCCCACACCAACACCGGCTCCTACAGCACCTGCAGAAACAGCAACACCAACCCCTAAGCCGGAAGTGGTCAGTTTTACAGATACAACGAATCATTGGGCAAAAGCAAGCATTGACGCGCTTATTGCTAAGGGACTACTAACAGGTTATTCCGATGGAACCTTCCGTCCAAATTCAGGATTAACCCGTGCTGAAGCCATCAAGGTCATTGCAACGTACATGGGACTTGAAGGGCAAGCAAGTAGCTTTACAGATGTATCTGGGGCTCACTGGGCGAATAAGTTCATTGGTGCAGCGGCCGGATCAGGCTTGATGAACGGATACAGCGATGGAAGCTTCCGTCCGGACAAGAAGATTAGCCGTGGTGAATTAGCAGCACTAATCACTAGAGCCTTTAAGCTGACAGGAACCGGAAATACATCCTTCGCAGATGTTAACAGAAATGTATGGTATTATGCTTCTATTGATGCCCTCGCCTCCAATAAGATTATTACCGGATACGCCGACAGCACCTTTAAGCCTGAAAAAGATATTACCCGAGCAGAGTTTGCAACCATGGTATCCAGATTACTGGAGACTGTGAATTAAAAGAAGCATAGCCCTTTGATCTGTGACCCGCAAGAAAGACACTTTGAAAAAAGTGACCTTCTTGTGGGTCTTTTGTGTTTGAATCAGAAGATTAGAGAAGAATCCAAATGTTCAGCGAGTATCCGAGACGAATATTTCGTATACTTCTGAGTTTAAGTTGGCGGCAGTGAAGGCCTACAATGAGGGGACACCCCCATCAGAAATATTTCTAATTCCGAGCGATACCAATGGAATTACGATAGATCTTGCTCTTCTCGATCTTGATTGTTCGGTCGATAGCTTTCAAAGGCTTTAATCAGTCCAATGGTGCCGATGGAGATGAGATCCTCCACTTCTTCACCTGTATTGTCGAATTTCTTGAGGTTGTGGACACGATGCGATGTCAACCTCGATCTCAGATGCAATGTTGTGTTCAGCGGAGCAGATTGATCTGGCCTGCCTTTCACCAATTCGTAGTTTAACCGCACACTCCCTAGTCCTACATAAAACATAATGATGCAGATGCTGAGACAATTAAAAGAGCCCATGCTGTTCATCCTATAAGTTTTATCGAAATGGAATATTCCTTATTTAATAGAAGCATTGAGAAAGAGATTGTTCCTACAGCCAGAGAGCTGGGGATTGGAATTGTTGCTTTTGGCGCTCTTGCTCATGGATTACTTAGTGGGTAGGTTATATAGTTCTTAATCGTTGCGGACCTCACATCCAACCCATACATCGAACCATTTGGTGCAGCCAGTATGCCAAATTTGACCGATATAAAAGTACTTTCTCTCTTTTGACCTTTGAGCGCTTCGCCGATAATCATTTCATTTTTCCCCGAACCGTAAAAGTCACCTGTATTCAAATGATGGACTCCTGAATCAAGTGCTTCATGAATGGTTGCTATATATTCCTTTCGCTGATCATCATGGATCATTCCACCGCAGCCTTCTTCTCATGAATTTCAGGCAGTATGTCCTTTGCCTTAGCGGTAAGATATATTCTGTAAGCCTTACTGTTACTCTCGTGCTGCTTCTTATAGATGTAGCCCAATTCAATGAGTTTTTTTATGGTTCTTGCCGACATCGCTTTATCATTACCAACTTCTTCACTCAGTTTATTTTGGCTAATTCCTTCATTGCTTTCTAAAATAATCAAATCTTGCTTCGCTAATAAATGCTGTTGTTCCTGCTTGTACAAGGTTTCTAATTTCAGCAGTGCTCCAGCGTACATCCGGCCTCCTTCTACAAGGCGCTTGCGATTATTCTCATATCGTTCCAGCGCTACCTTCGCCATCCCAAGCCATTGCTGTTTATTGGCCACGTTGATATCCGCTGTTCTTAGACTCTCCTGTACTTCCTTCAACTTCTCCATACTTTCTTCCCAGTTGTGCTGTACCTGATCAATGCCATGCATTTCAGCAAAAATACGAAACCGCTCCTGCGGGTCCATGACCGCGAATTGATTGACCTCCTGCTGATACCAAATCAGGTAGAACAGATCGGGATCATTTCGGCTTATAAACGAAAGGATATCATCTGAAGTTTGCACTTTTGCCTCCTATCCGAAGCTCTTTAATGGCATATTCATGATATAGAAACATAAATAACCTGCAGGAATGAGACGTTATTCTCTCATCCCTACAGGCTATTATCCTACATATTAGTTTTTCTTAAGAAATGATTTCTATAGTTACCGTATAAACATAAATACCTTTCTTAATTTTATATGGATCGTGAATATTTTTGGTCCAGCCGGTATCTCCGCCAAGACCTGCATGTTTATAATCAATATTAAGATAAACAGAATCTGAATTTCCCAGCTCGTCTTCATAGGCGGCGTTGTCATATTGCTCAATACTGTGCCCATGAATATCAAAATGGAAATGTCCCGCTGCCGATACTTTTACTTCTTGTTCTTTGGATGACAAATATAAATACCGGACATCCTCCTTACCACCGCATTCTACCGGTAAGATATAGGGTACGTGCTGCTGTTCTACAGTGCTCTCATATACTCCAACGAATGCGGCAGATTTACGATCCGCGTAGTTTTCCCATGGCCCACGACCATACCATTTCATCTTCTTCCAAGCATCAGAGAACTTAAAGCTTAGCCCAATTCTCGGGAGGGTGTCGACCTTGGCATTGTTCACAACTGTATTTGTGATTTCTATACCTTTGCCGCCGACGGTATAATTGGTTTTTGTTTCAATGCATCCATGATATATACAATGAACTTGAATGATAACAGCAGCGGGTGCTGCAAATACCCGAATATTCTTGATTTCTTTCTCATTGGAATGGAGCCCGAGAGCTTTCCATTCATCTGCATAATTGGACGTTTCGAGATGAATACCTGAATCAATTCCTGTTGGAGGGCGATAGAAGTTATTTGTTCCTCCCGTGAAATAATTCTTGTTATTGTATTTTACAGAAATGAACTCTGCGGTTTCTTTCGAGAAAAGAACCGTTGTATTTTCATTATAGATATGAATTTCGTTTGTCGTTTCATCATACTTCAAGCTATCCTTTTCTATATCTCCGGTATGCACTTTATTCACAGAATCTCTAATCTCTATCTGGCAGGCATAAATACAGGTTCCCTTCTTAGAATAAAAGGTGTCCTCGTCCAAATAAGCATAGAAATTAAGAAAAGCTTCCCCGGAGACTTTAGACGAATCGTATGGCGCTTGAAGCTTATCAACGGATTCGGGTGCTGTGTGATATCTAGGCAAACTACCGCTTTCAATCACATTTCCATCGCAAACCAGCTCCCAAACCATATTCAAATGGCTTAAATCCCGATGCGTGTAATGATTATAAATTCGATAGCCATTATTCCCAGGCATGTAATCCATTTGGATAGGAGATTGTACATTTTTTATTTCATTCGCAGCCGGCTTGAGAGTTAGATCAGGGAAAACAATACCATTCAGGCACATATCAGGAGCAGGATCAGTAACTTCTTCATTGAATGCCCCGCCATAGACATACTTTTTATTTCCGTCTTTATCTTGCTTAACAAGCGCTTTATCCTGAAAATCCCAAATAAATCCTCCTTGAAACCGCGGGAATTTATGAATGAGATCCCAAAATTCCTTAAAGTTTCCGTTACTGTTACTTTTCGCGTACGCATATTCACACATAATAAAAGGACGCAAATCTTCGCTTTCAGCCATGACATCCAAGATCCAATCTTTCTGAGGATACATAGGCGCCACAATATCGGAGATATTTGCCGGAGGATTCAAAGATTCATACTGAACATACCTTGTTTTGTCATACTCCTTAATCCAGCCGTACATCGCAGCATGATTCGCTCCATAACCGGATTCATTACCCAGAGACCAGAGAATAATGGATGGATGATTTTTATCTCTCAGAACCATCCGTGTAGCCCGTTCCATATACGCATGTGTCCATTCGGGGGATGCGCTTAACTGGCCGCCAAGACCGTGTGTTTCAATATTAGCTTCATCTACCAGGTAAATGCCCAGTTCATCACACTGGTCATACCATTCGATTGCGTGCGGATAGTGACTTGTTCTTACCGCATTGATATTCAGCGATTTCATGACCTTGATTTGCTCGCGCATATATTCTGTTGTTACGGCTCGTCCGGTTTCAGGACAAAAGGCGTGAAGATTGGTTCCCCGTATAATGAGACGCTTCCCATTAATTCTCAGGACCCCTTTTCGATCGATCTTCACTTCACGGAAGCCGACATTCGCGCTCTCAATATCAATTACATTTCCAGAACAATCAATCATTTCTAACACCAATTTATAGAGGTAAGGGCTCTCATCGCTCCACAATTGAGGATTTGAAATGCTTTTCGTAACCTTTGCTACATATTTTTCTTGCAGGTAGAAATCACAATCCGCAAATTTTGGCGTTTCAAACTCAGTAACCAATTGCTGATCGCTATCATACAGGGACAACCGCACATGGGCCTCACCATAACCATTCACTTGATTATTAGGTGCAACCGTCACTTTTAATTCGGCATTGTTGTAATTCCCTGAAAAGAGGGTTTCGATCTTATAATCATGAATGCGCATACGTGGTTTTGCATAAATGAGAACATCTCGGTAGATCCCCGAGAGATGCCAGTAATCCTGATCCTCCAGATAGGTCCCGGCTCCAAACCGCATCACCTGAACCGCTATACGGTTTTGTCCCTTTTGAATGTAATCCGTGATATCAAAAGAAGCGTTAAGCTTACTGTCCTGAGAATAACCAACCATTTTGCCGTTTAACCAAAGATAAAAACACGATTCTACACCTCCAAAATCGATAAATATATCCCTTTCGTTAAAATGTTCGTCAACTTCAAACGTTCGGACGTAACAACCGGTAAGGTTACTATCCGGCACATGAGGCGGATTCAAAATGTATTCATTATTCTTGAGTTGAATTTCGTGATGAGAACCCTCCCCTTTTTGAACAAAGGGATACAACATATTGGTGTATACAGGTTTTCCATACCCCGAAAGTTCCCAATGGGAAGGAACCGAAATATTATCCCAATGGGAAACATCATGTTCAGGACTATAGAATTCATCCGTTACTTCATCGGGAGACCCAAACCACTTAAACTTCCACATTCCATTCAGGCTATTTACGTATTTAGACTTTCTCCGGTCTCCGCTTAAAGCCTGTTCAACGGTTTCGTATACTCCGTAGGGCTCATGCATGGGATAACGGTTTTTTTGAGTAACATATTGATTTTCCCAATCTCTGCTTAGCTTCATTGGCTTAAATAACACTCCCATCCATTGTTCTAATTGGTTGATCTTTCAATGTAGATAACCTTATAATATAAGGAAAATACCTTATATTAAATGTTGAGTATGGTATTTCATTTATCCATTTTGGTAGGAGTGTGAATGCATGAATTTTGAAGACATTAATGAAAATGATGTAATCTACCGATGTATCGGCAAAGATTTTAATCAAGGTATTTTATCTTGCGGCTTTATGCGGAAAAGATCAGCGGAGCGTTCTCAATATGATTTTAAGATAGGATATTACAGCTGTTTTGTAGTCTTGCAAGGCAGTGGAACGTTTATTTCTACGGACGGTACCGTTACTCCTATGCAAGCAGGTGATCTTATTCAACGTCTACCTGAACGTTTGCACTCTACTGCAATTGAACCAGATGGGAATTGGATCGAGTTCTATATCAGTGTCGGGTATCCTGTCTATTCATACTTAAAGACACTTGGAATTATTAATTCCGATAAGGAAGTTCAATCGACACAGCATACGAATGATTTTTTCTTTGATTTTGTTTCCTTGCTGAAAGCCTTGAAAAGTGCAACAGATGAAAGTCTTCCCTCCCTGCTAATGAAGTCTCAGGATTTGATTATCAGATTACACAGTAGCATTCATAATGCTCATAGCAATGAAAATGAAAGTAAAATAACAAAAGCCTGCGAGCTGATTAGTGTTTCCAATGATATTCACTTTGATATTCAGGAAGTGGCATCTGCCGTGAATATGGGCTACGAGAACTTCCGGAAATTTTTTAAAGATACTACGGGGATGTCCCCTAAGCGATATCACACTGAACATTTAATGAGACAGGCAAAAATGATGCTGCTATCCGGACTTCCCATCAAACACGTAGCCGTTAGTCTTGGTTACGGGGATATATATTCATTCACCAAACAATTTACGAAGTCAGAAGGGGTATCTCCAGGACGATATATTCGTAAAACAAAACCTATTCAAAATTAAGTTTGAAAGATAAAAAGCAACTCATCCGCGACACATAACTCCGCGAGATTCCCAGATCCTTCGCGATCTCCCGCTGCGTCCGCTCCTCCCCGCCAGTGTCCAGGCCGAAGCGGCCAACGACGACCTCTTTCTCGCGTTCATCCAATATATCAAGATTACGGTAAATCTTGCTTTTCTCTATCTTGAGATCCACCTCTTTAATCACATCATCTGCCTCGGAACTAAGAATATCGATAAGCGTGATCTCATTGCCTTCCTTGTCTGTCCCAATCGGATCGTACAGGGACACGTCCTTGCGAGTTTTTTTGAGTGAACGTAGGTGCATCAGGATTTCGTTTTCAATACAGCGGGCAGCAAAAGTCGCCAGCTTCGTGCCCTTGTTCGGGCGGTAGCTCTCGATGGCCTTGATCAGCCCGATCGTGCCGATGGAGATCAGATCCTCCATGTCTTCGCCGGTGTTGTCGAATTTTTTGAGGTTGTGGACACGATGCGATGTCAAAAAAATAAACCAATCACGATCGTTTCCGATTCTAATTGGTTCTTTTACGTTTTGTATTTAATCTGTAATTGTTTATCAATTATTTTGACCCATTCAGGTAATTCCTTTAAATAATATTTTATCCCGCTTTGATCTGCTTCAAGAATAAATTCCCCATCAGCTTTACTATTATCAACAACAATTAATTGATCAATCAGGTCTAAGTGAGATAACAGGTTATTCATACTTGTTACATTGCGTCTAACAATATCCTCGGTTTCAATATGATGACCACCGTTTTTCACGCGCAAAGCAACACGTTCAATATTTAACCGAATATCTCCTAACCTACATAAAAAATAATAATTTTAAAGCCTTGTTCCTTTGCAGCTCTCATCTGCCTTACAACGTTACCACCGGCTAAAGTAGTTTCCACGGTGAAGTCCCACTTATTCCGGATACATTCCCTGGCTATTCTTATGGCTTCTTTTCCAGCAGATACTTTACTCTTTTCAGGATGCCCATTATTACCGGCAAACACAAACATCGTTGCCTTTGTCTCATTCATGGATGAAGTCCTGTTCATTCATATTCTCGATCTTTCCCGTACTTATAGTTCGAGTATACTACAGTACAGCGCATTTTATATCCGCCTAAAGCTTAAGCACAATACAGTGAATTTTGAATTCCTAACTTAGAAATCACAAATAACCTGCAGGATCGAGACATCTAATGTCTCATTCCCACAGGCAACTTCTAACCTCACCGCTTCGCCTTATAAAACTCATGATACAGCTTCATGAGCGCCCGCTTCTCTATCCGCGACACATAACTCCGCGAGATCCCTAAGTCCTTCGCAATCTCCCGCTGCGTCCGCTCTTCACCGCCGGTGTCCAGACCGAAGCGGCCGACCACGACCTCTTTCTCGCGATCATCCAATATATCAAGATTACGGTATATCTTGCTCTTCTCGATTTTAAGGTCGACTTCCTTAATTACATCATCCGCCTCAGACCCGAGGATATCGATCAGCGTGATCTCGTTCCCTTCTTTGTCTGTCCCAATCGGATCGTGCAGAGACACGTCTTTCCGGGTCTTTTTCAGCGACCGGAGATGCATCAGGATTTCGTTTTCAATACAGCGGGCAGCAAAAGTCGCCAGCTTCGTGCCCTTATTAGGCCGATAACTTTCAATCGCCTTAATCAGCCCAATGGTGCCGATGGAGATCAGGTCCTCCATGTCTTCGCCGGTGTTGTCGAATTTTTTTACTATATGCGCTACGAGTCTCAAGTTGTGTTCGATCAGCAAATTCCGTGCTTTGGCGTCCCCCTCGGCCATCATCCCTAAGTATTTGCTCTCATCCTGCTCCGATAAAGGTTGGGGGAAAGCATTGTTCCTTACGTAAGATACCAGCAGCGTCAGTTCTTTGATCAGCAGTGCAATCGTGCTTATGATTCCTGGCAACTTGGCGACACCTCCCGCACATGTACAATGAAACCGATCTGTAGTCGAGAACTACGGGTTCATGGTCTCTTTATTGTATGTGGGTAGATGCCTAGAAGTGCATGTACGGGTAAATAGGTACGAGCTATGGTGAACAGGATTTACTATGGAATGGATCCTAGAAGGGCTTGCGAATAGCTATCATCCGACATTACATATTTATTGCGGTCCTTATTTCGTCTATTCTTATCCCTTTTTGCAGCATGTCTTAATTATTCTGAGAATAACCGCTATATTTACCTCTATAATCATAGAACGAAGCACCCACTGTATCATTTCATATCTTTGAGCTATTTCTTTTAGTCTCTTTACAACCATGCTGGTATAAATTCCTGCCAGAATAGGGGATGGCCCTTCATTCTTATATGGGTTTTCAGACAATATTCAACAACAGCATCAGCAGGTGGTCATCCCCAAAGATTATTCGGAGTTTAGAAAAGCTTTTGAAAGCAGGATATCAATATCATTGCTCTGCACAGTTTCACGAAATTCTTGCAATGATACAGAATGAATTGAAAACCTCCGGTGCGAGCAATATTATATTCATAGTCACTATACGGATTCTTCTATTACGGTTAGAAAGCTTGCAGAAATGTCACATATGAGCGAGGTATATTTCAGAAAGCTGTTTAAAGAAACATTCTCTATTTCTCCATAGTGGAGGGCATCTGGAAAAAACCTGACTAATCCATACTGTATCATGAGTTTTATAAGGAAAAGAAACAATTCATTCAAAAAGGGGGTGTCCCGAAAGCCATGAAATGGCTCGGGGCACCCCGTTGATTATTCATTCTGCAGATGAATGGTTGTTGAATTAGAAGGTGAGAATTCCCGAGGTATGGAGCAACACCAGGAACACCAGAATAGGCGCAACATACCGGAGCATGAACAACCAGATGCGGAACCAGCGTGCCTGTAGTCCAGCTGCTTCCGCTGCCCCTTTCCAGAAAAATCCGGCAAAAATGGTAATCAGCAGACCGCCAACCGGCAGCATAATGTTGGAGGTGATGAAATCCATCCAGTCAAACAGGGCTTTGCCACCAAACGTAAGCTCAGGGAACATCCCCAGCGACATCGCTGAAGGAACACCGAGCAGGAAACAGAGCAGAGACAAGATCCAGACCGAACGTTGGCGGCTCCAGTTCCAGCGCTCCATCGCGAAGGATACTGGTACTTCTAGCAGGGATACGGCCGAGGTCAAAGCAGCAATCGCCAGCAGGATGAAGAACAGACCACCGAAGAACGCACCGAAAGGCATAGCTGAGAAAGCCGCTGGCAGAGCGATAAAAATCAGCGAAGGCCCTTGATCGGGGGCAATGCCAAACGAAAACGTCGTCGGGAAAATAATCAATCCGGCGATAAACGCATATAGCAAATCTCCGGCGCCAATCGCAAATGCAGCGGTACCCAGCGACTGATTTTTATCCACATAAGAACCGTAAGTCAGTAGAATCCCCATCCCGAGCGACAATGAGAAGAAGGCATGTCCCAAGGCGACCAGCGCAGATTCCGCCGTCAGCACCGAGAAGTCCGGTTTGAGGAAGAAGGATACACCTTGGTCTGCACCCGGCAAGGTTAGCGCGCGAATCATCAACACAATGAGGAGAACGATTAGGCTGGGAATCAATACTTTGTTGAATTTCTCAATCCCGCCCGAAACCCCAAGGATGACTACGCCCGCCGTAATCAGGATGGCTACGCCCTGCCAGACAATCGGCATATACCCTGAGATAAAGGAGCCAAATTCACCTGCGTAATCATTAGTACTGAACAGTTGTCCATTGAAGGCAATCATCGCATAGTTCAGCGTCCAGCCTGCAACAATAATATAAAAGGAGAGGATTAAAAAAGGTGCCACCACTTGCAGAATTCCGGCTGCCTTCCAGCCTTTCCCGCCTCCGGCACGTATGAACGAAGTCGCCGCGCTTCCGCGTCCGCTGCGTCCGATGGCCAGTTCGGCCAGCAGCACCGGCAAGCCGATCAGTACCAGACAGACGATGAAGAGAAGGAAGAAAGCCGCACCGCCATTTTCCCCTGTAATATAAGGGAACTTCCACATATTCCCTAGACCAACAGAGCTGCCGATGGCAGCGAAAATAAAACCACTGGAAGAAAATCGCTCCTTCTTCTCCGTGAGCATATTTTTGTCACCTTTAAACTGATTCATTTACTAACCCCATTTTCTTTTTTAGACCTAATTATAGCTTAAGTAACCAATAGAGTCATAAGAAAATTTTCTAATTCTCTAATAATTATTACCTTTTTTCTGACTAAAAAATCAAAGCATCAGGGTCAATGTTGACGCTAATGCCAAGCGTGTCTACAGTCAGATTTCGAATCATGCTCTTCCTGCCGCCGTTATTTCCGACAAATCTTGAATACTGGCCACAATGATGAGTCCCCTCCCACCCTGCTCGTCCAAACCTCTTCACTATATGGGCAACCAGCCGCAGATTATGCTCAATTAGCAAATTCCGTGCTTTAGCATCCCCCTCGGCCATCATCCCTAAGTATTTGCTCTCATCCTGCTCCGATAGAGGCTGGAGAAAAGCGTTGTTCCTTACGTAGGATACCAGCAGCGTCAGTTCTTTGATCAGCAGCGCAATCGTGCTTATGATTCCAGGCACCTTGGCGACACCTCTCGCACATGTACAATGAAACCGATCTGTATTCGATTCAAACTGCAATTGTTCTTCATGATCAAACAACAGAGGAGCTTTCTCTCTATTAATACCAGGTTCCATCCCGGCTATTAAGGAAATTAAATGATCCATCTGATTATATTTGCGTTTGTCTGTGCTTTAGGAAGGTGCAGCGGAGGCTGCGGTCCGCTTCTTGGATTCGCTACTCGCTGATTCCTTGGTCTGCAGTACGTATATAGCAAAAAGTGTTGCCGCCACATACTTACAACTGGCAGAGTTCTCGTAAGCAGGACAAGTACAGTAGACTTCGGTATCATTTCCTGTAAAATTGATATTAAAAATCTCAACGTGGTAAGCTTTGCTTCCTTTTACCCATGCTCTATAGCGGTTGATTTCTGCATCAAAGGTCAGCTTGCTTACCCGCCCGGAATTATAATAGGATTGTCCGCGCTTATAAAAGGTGTTCCCGCAGAAGCCTTTGATATCTTCTAAAGTAAAATTTATCTTAATCACCTTCTTTATTTCTAGGTAGCCCTATAATTCATCTCTGTCTGAAGCATTTTCATTAAGGGGTAGAGTCTCTCTAGTCTCAGAACCGTTTTGTTACGCTTCATGTTCTTCCCAAGTAATTCCAAAGGGGAATCCACCCTCTGTGTATCCGGCAATATAATAAAAATTCTCATCCTGCTCCAATACATCGTGTTCCATTGTCTTTGCTATCTTCTTCCGCTTTCGTTTCCTGCCTGACAATATAATCACGTCCTTATATATTAAACTCATAATCTCAAAACAACCCTAACTGATCCACCCGCGCTTTCATTCGCTCCAGCGTTTCGGGAGCATGATCCCGGAAGTAGGCATGCTGGATCTGCTGGGCCGGTTCGATAATTTGTTTGGAGCTATCGGTAGTGGTGCGCAGACGGCAGCTGTAGACAATCGGGAAATAGTCCTGGAGAAACTTGCCTTCTGCATGCGCGGTCAAGGCGATAATCTGGAAGCCCAGCTGCTCAGCGATGAAGAAGACCGGACTGAGTACATGATCGCTGGACGCCTTGCCGAACGGGTTGTCCAGGATAACGGTGCGGTGCAGCTTCATATTGGCCTTGATATATTGCCGCCGTTCAGCAACATAATTGAGCAGCCCGAGGAACAACGTCATATTCTTGCTCCATTTCTCCCCGCCAGACCAGCGGCCCGACTGTTCCCAGGAGTAGGAGGCCTTCGTCACCTGGTGGTCGTTCATTACCTTGCGGCAGGTGACCTTCATCGCTTCGCTCTTCAGAACAACCTGCAGCAGTTGCCTCGAGTCGAGCCATTTTTCCAGACTTTTGCGCACATCACTCTGCTGAGATTTGCCCTGCTCGTCCATAGATTGACTGCGCTCCAATTGGGTCAGAATCCATTCGATATGGCTGCGGATACGGTCCTTGCCGTCCTGGTCCTCCCACTCCGGAATGGAGAAGCTGTAGATTTCCCGCCAACCGTCCAACGTCTTGATGCGTGTCTTCTTCGGCAGCTCCTTCAGCTCCTGTACAATATGCTTCAGGTGCGTATGAATCCGCTGAATGAATTCCTGCAGGTCACGGTCATGGGTCTGAATGGTTTCCTCCATAATATGAATCGCCTTCTGAATCCGCGTCTCCATCGTCTGCCTGAATTCGATAACCTCCGCATAGGTTTCCTTCAGTTCAATCCCCTGGATCGCCATTTGCCTGAGCTTCACATCCTTCACACGTGAAATGCAGAAGTCTTTGAAGCTGTTTCTGCCCCTGGTAACCAGGCTCCGCTCCTTCTCCGCCTTCTGCAGACTACTTTGCAGAACGGTGATCGACCGTTCACTGAAGTCCATACGTGCATATGCAAAATCTATCAGAGAACGCTCCTCAAGCTGTACCGGCTGAAGCCGTTCGTCATCCAATCGGTACAGCAGGGCATGTTGGTTCCACAGCTGCAGCACCCCTGCGAGATCATGAAGCTGGCGTTCTACCGCATCACTCCGCTGCTTCCACTGTCTATGCTCCTGCTGCAACTGGGCAGTCTCCTGCTGCAGCCGCTGCTTCACCTGCTCCAGTTCCCCGTCAAACCTTGCCGGTGTCTGCTCCGGAAACTGCTGAGAGAACTGCTCGCGCAGAACGGTCATGCGCCCTTCACTCTTTTGCAGCTTACCCTGATGGGTCTGAATCCGCTCAGTCGTCTGCTCACGTTCCCTGCGGTACTGCTCAATCTGCTTCCACAAGACCTGCTTCTTCGCTTCCGGTTCAGCAGGCAGGGCCAGCCCCGAATCAAGCTCCGGAACCTCGCGGGACAGATCCTTCATCGCCTGGTCGGCCGATACTATCTTCTCCCGCTCATGCTTCTGTCCAATTTCCAGCTGGTTGCGCTCTTTCAGGATGCCGGCGCGCTCATACTCCAGCACTCTGTGCTCTTCCTTAAGCTCTGCCATCGAACGGCTGGAAGCGGTGTAAGTAAAGCTTTGAACCTTCCCGTACAAATCATCCATGTGCAACAATTGCAGCTGCATCCTGGCATCACTCGCTGCCTGCTGCACCGCCTCATGCTCTTCCTGAACCCGGGTCAGGCTGTATTGCTTCATTCCCAGCTGTCTTTCCAGACTTGTAACCTGATCTTTGACCGGAGAGAGCGCCTTCTCCAGTTCCTCTATCTCTACACCAAACGTCAGGTAACGTTGACCATCCTTCAGCCAATCCCCAAGCTGATGACTCAAATCCTGCATCTCAGTCATTTCCGTACGAATGGTCTCCATCGACACTTCGAGCTGTTTCAGTCGCTGTTCATTCTGCCTGTGTTCTTCATTAGATTTCATCAGCCCTTCACGGCCTGCCTGGAGCTGCTGTTCCAGGGCTTGAGAGACAGTCAGCGGGAACTTCAGCAGAAACTGCTGGAATTGCTGCTCCGCCTTTTGCCACAACGCCAGCCCCGCTTCCCGCTGCTCACGCTCACGCCGGGTCTGCTCCGCACGCTCCACAAGCCCTGTCTTCCACTGCCGGAATTTAACTTCATCTTCATTGTTCTGAAAGTGCAGTGGAACAATCCACTGCTCCGCTCCTCCGTTCACCGTTCCCTGTACCATCGCTGCCGCTTCCGCTGTACCCAGCACACGGATTGGAAAGACAAATTCACTTCGGGCAGCCGAGAGCTTCTGCATCAGCTGCCTCTTATCCCCGTCGGTAGTTACCAGTGTCACGGACCATAAACGGTCTTCCCTCCGGCCCCGGACCTCATCATCCAGGTCTAGGGCACGGATGTATTCGGTACCTGTCTGCAGTAGGCTGAATTGTCTGCCCCAGGACTTGATGAATCTCTCGATCACCGGATCAGCAAAAAATATCTCCTGCCCGTTATAGTCATCCACATATCTGTAGGCCAGCCGTTCTTTCAGCAGAGAGGCCGTCTTCTGCTCTTGCCGCTTCTGCACTCCCTCACGGAGCCGCTCTGTAATGGAAGCTTCTGTATCGTATACGGAGGTCAGCCTCTCCCAATTCGGACGTAGTCCGCCCAATTCCTGAACAAGCCCGGCCTGCTCCTCACGAAGCTGCTTCTGCTGCTGTTCAATCCTGGCAACCTCCCGTTCCGTCTTACGGACCTGTTCCACCACGGTACGTTGAATATCGCGGATGGCGCCTTTTTCTTCGGTGATCTGCTTGAGCTGGCGCATAGATTCAATCCGCTTATCTTCCAATTCCTGCTGCCGCGCCCCCCAGACCGGAATTTGCTCCTGCACTTTCTCCAGCGACGGATTAGCCAGGATGGCGCGGGCGATTTTATGCTGCTGCGTTTTTTTCTCATCCAGCTGCGTTTGCTTGTCCCGCAGCGTAAGCTCCCACTTCCGGGTCTCCTTGCGAAGTCCGTCGATGGCCGTCTCCGCCGTATGTTTTTCGCTCAGCAAGCTCTCCAGCTCGGAAGTATGCGCCTTAAGCTGTTCCCCTATTTCCGTCTCCTTCCGGGCAAAAACACTCCGCAATTCCCCGCCGTTCTGTTCCCAGCGCTCCTGAAGCTGCTGCTCGTCTTCATTCTGCTCCAATCTGTCGAGCTGCTGATCTACTTGACGCAAACGCGCTTCTGCCATCTCCCGGTCCACCCGGTGCTGGGCATATTTCAGCGAATAAAAAGAATGCTCCGCTTGCCGCAGCCGCTGATGCAGGACATCCGCCTCTCCCTGAATCTGTGCCAGCTCAGCTTCCAGTACGGACTGTTCCCGTTCAGCCTCAGCAAGCTCCAGTGACTTCAACTGCAGCTGCAGATTCTCATTCTGCTTCACCCATTCTTGCAGGCGCCCGGCAAGTCCGGCCTGCTCCTGCTTCTGTTCATCATGCTGCTGTCTGGCCAGCCGCTGGTAAGCCTTCGCCTCTGCACGTGCCTCATCATATCCTTCCTCCGCCTTATGCAGCCCTTCGTATAGCTGCACATATTGGCTGAGCTCCTGCAGAATCAGCTTATTTTCCCCAATCTGCTCCTTCAGCTCTTTGTACCGCTTAAAGCCTTCGCGATGAGACTCGAACAGACCTGCGAAGCTACCCTGCTCGAAGCCTTCCATCGTCTCCTCCACGGTGGGAATCAGCAGTCTGTCGAACAGCTGGGAGGTCGATTTACACTCATCGAAAAAGCTCTCGATCCCGCCCTCCGTGCTATTAATTTTGGCGACAGCCTCCCATTCCGAGGAGATAATATGATAATTCTCTTCCAGGTAAGACTTATACTCCTTGATGGTGCCAAACATCCGTGCCGTCAGCGGAAACCGCTGCGCCATCGAAGTATAATAATCCTGAATTTCGCCCTTGTCCGCCGGACGGTTCCTGCCCATGTACTCCTTCACATACGGAATATGATCCAGTCCATGAGCATCATGCTCACCATATTCATAGGCATACCGGAAGGAGTCTACTCCGCTGGCGTTCAGGAACAGGCTGACACAAGTGACCGCGTATCTGCGGCGCGGCTTATCGTTCAGAATCCATTCAACGGCGACATGAGCGGGACCATTCTCCAGCAGCAGCGTATCCTTGAGCTTGCGTCCGGCGAGGTCCGTATGCGGGAGCATTGCCTGTAACGCCGTCTGGATAAATACGGTCTTCCCTCCGCCGTTCTCCAGTACAATCGCGCCGTTATAGCCGTCGAACAGAAAAACTTCGTCATTGTACCGCTTGTTTCCGCCTTCATACAGCACATGAGTAAACCTAATTTTCGAGATCGACGGCATCCGGTTCCTCCCCCTCTGCATCCTTTTTCCGCTCATCCAGACGATATAGAAATTCCAGAATCCCCCGGTTATACTCAAGCTCCATAAAATACCGCCCCACAATGACCCTCGTCTTCCCGGTCAACGCCAGCTCGCCTGCACCCACTTCCTCTGCCAGCTGCTGCTCCAGCAGGAACCGTCTCGCCGTATCGAGAAAGCTGAGCCGGCTGATCGTATTCCCCGTTTGCCGTTTGGCCGTTTCCTTGATATCGTCCATCGTATCCCATTTCTCAATGATTGTTGACCAGTTATAGGAGAACTCCTGCTCGAAGCGCTTCAGTTGTTCCTCATCATGCTCCTTGAGCGATTCAATTCTCTCCTGAACCAGCATCGCCCATTCATCCAGCGGCAGGAAATTCCGGGTTGGCTCCAGACTCTGATAGCTGTCATAGAAAGCGCCAATGAACACAATCATCGCCAGATACATCAGGTACAGATCGGCATTCACCGCAGAAGCCCGCAAATAGGTTTTCTTCATATAATCATTGCTCACATGAAATGGGGACAATCGCGCCAGCGGAATGAGATACAGCTCATCTCCCGCTGCAATGACTGCGCAATCTACCTCCGCTGCAAACTGATCGACAAGTCCCCGGATTTCATCATCCGCCATATATTCCTGCAAGCGCTCCTTAGCCGCTGCTCCGTTCATAGCAAGCTGCGAATATAGCCGGAACGCCTGCATTACCGTTTCATTACTGTAGGTAAAGGCCATGTTATCCGTCCTCCCATTTTAGCTTCATATTCTGAATCTGATAACGTGTTCCCGTCATGGCCATACCTGCAGCTTCCTGGATCAGGAGCACTTTTCCTCCAAGCAGGCCGAATACCTTGTCCAACCCGGCACTGTCGTTACCCTGTTCTACAGACAGTGGTTTTACCGGACTCCGCTGATGCAGAATCAGCATGAAATCATAGAAGCTGCGCCGCTCCAGCCAATGCTGGTACCCGTAACCCTTAACCCGGTCTATGAATTGAAGAAGCTCAAGCTCCGGCTGCTGCTCCAGCTCCTGAATTAACAATTCCATAATTTCTGCAAAAAACGCGCTCCGCCGCAGCGAAAACTGCAGCCCGCTTTGTTCGTCCGCCGCTTCCAGAAATCCTTCCTCACGCGGACCTTGCTCCGCTGTCCCGGTAGTATTCTGCTCGGCAAACAACGTCAGTGGTGACCACGTTTTTCTTTGGGCAATTCCCATAAAGGGAGATACAATCCCTCTCATTGATTCCAGCGGAAGCGGCAGCCCGAAGATCACACCTGCAACATCCTGCTCGAAGTTAAAGGAGCTTAGCCCCGTGTAATATAATGATTCCTTGGCCGAATGTAGCGCATGATTCTTGAGATCCATACTTTTCTGCAATAGACCTGAATGTTCAGCATGTACCTTCTCCAGCTCACCCGCTATCCGCAAAATATATTCATAAGCCCGCTCATGCTTGTCCGGATGGATCGCAGCATACAGCCGCGTCCGCGTATCTCTCACAAATTGCCTTAGCTCGTCAAACTCTTCATTCTCACGCTGCAGTCGGGTGTAAATATCATCAAGAAGTCCGCTATATCGCTTCAGCGTCTCCTCCGAGACAATGCTGCGTTTGATTTCATGCTCAAGCTTCACCATACGCTCCTGTAGCGACTCAACGTCAACCCGCATTTCATTGATCTGGCGCAGCGCGCCCTGGAATTCGCCTTTTTCGAGCTGTTTGCGCAGCACCAATTGATGAATGGACAGCTGAAATTCCGAGTAGAACTCCTTCGTGGCGAACACCAGCTCCAGCCCGTCTTCATCCAGCGCATAGTATTGCGTATTCGTCTTGGCATCAAAAGCATTCGCCCGTAGAATTGACGTATACACAGTTTGCCGTTCCCGGGATTCCCAGTTGAAGAAGGTGAATTCGCGTTTCTTGCCCGAGGCCGGCCGGAAGATTTGAATGATATCGCGCGCCAGCTCCTCACATTTTGCAATGTCCACCTGCAGCTTATCGTCCATAACACGCAGCAAATACAAGGCCAGGTCTCTGGCGCCTACCTTCGAATTCCTGACCAGCTTCTGTTCGAAGAAAAACAGCAGCGCAAGCAGGCCCAGCTCCATCATATCCACCGGCTGTCCGTTTGCGTCGGTCTGCTTTTTGCGCTGCAGTTCAAATAAAGGATCAAACAGCGCCACCTTCGACATTCGTTCCTGAAAGCCGGAAAGCGTGCCTTCTAATTCGAATCGGTCCATTGCTTCCATTCTTCGCTCCTCCATATAACCTGCAGTTCTTCAGTCGTCAAGATTTCTTGTGGGTAGTAGTTGCCGGAACCGAGACATCTTGCAATCAGAGCCTGCTGATCCGTGGAGAAATAGTGGACAAACGCCTGAACCGCATCCTCATTTCTCCGCTGATTGCTTTTGCCAGGTACAAACGGCTTAGCCAGACACGCCTCATAAAAGGGAAGCGCCGGAACCATCGCCTGCCGTTTGTGTGTATCATACCAGATGCGGATTCCCTCAACATCGAGGTCACCGAAATAATAAAAGACCTGCTCACGGCCTGTCACCGGATACTGTAACGGGAACATGTCCATATTGCCGGTGATTTTATTGCCGCTGCCGTAGATGAGTGTGCTGAACGTGCTGGACGGCAGAACAGGGAGCAATGCCTGAAAGGTGGTTTTATTCTCAACAATTAGATGCAGACTACGGAGGGAGGCTGTGCTCTTCAGGGCTTGCGGGTTTATAGCAAACATTAGAGGATCAGATACCGGATGGATCAGGAGCTGCTCCCAGAGACCCAGCCGCTTCAGCAGCGCATAGCCGCCAAGCTCTGTAATCCACTTCTCATTGCCGGTCAGCTGAAAGCTTCGTTCCGGGGCGGGAACCGGGGCGGACGGGAATCCGTTTGTTTGTAAAAATCGGTCAATCCGCTCGATCCACGGCCTGTCCTGCTCAAACTGCTGCTCGGACAACGAAAAATAGCTGTCCAGCCCAATCGCCGGATGAAGTCTCAGACGATACTGCTGCAGCTTATGGGTATGGTACATGATTATAAACTGTTTGTTCACACGGTAACGATAGCACAGCGGCGGTTGTTTCAACGTGCGGCCAGCCGATTTCACCGGTTCCAGCACTCTACTATTCTCCAGTTCAAGTACGGCTCCCGCAAACTCGCGGGGATCGGCTGCCACGCCGGCAAACAACAACTCCAGTTCCTCAAGCGCAATGGTCGCCTTTTTGTACAGACTAAGGTGTTCCTCTATCATTTGTTTCATATTCATATGAAGAACTCCTGAACTAAATTAGTGGATAGAACTTAATGAATATAAGCTTCAGATCCTAATTATAACATAGGTCTCCTATATCCCTTTAGCCCATTCACCTCACAGGTTCTTCCACTTATTGTGTTGAATTTAGGTGGTTTGGTAGGATCAGCTTTTTATTCCTCCTGAACAACAACCAACAGTACCATGGCGGTTGGCTCAGAACTACCGGTAAGCCACACTCTGGCAGTGGGCATTGTGTCTGTCTCTTTAACTGGTGAATTCATTATTGTTCCGAGATCTCCGGGATTTTTTTCTTCATATCTGCTTATAACCTTGAATTTCAAAAGACCTTTCTTCTCCACACGAACATACTCGAAGAAGATCCGCGTAGATGCATTGATAGATATCTGCTGATCCTCGATTACATACTCAGGTAATTCACTGCTGTCTTTGCCGCTAACCATAACAGCCTCGGATTCCGTAGATAACGTGAATGAATTCTCCTCCACCGCAGCCAGCCTACCGGATAAATCACCTTTCATATATACGTCTATTCCGCCCAGCTCCGGCTTATTTTCGGTGACATACTCTACCCCAGTATCCATGAATGGCAGCAGTTCAGGTTGGACCAACCCAATCCCAACGATTCCCCCGATACCCGACAGCAGATAGAATCCGACAATCGCCCCTAAAAGACGTTGCCGCGAATATATCATCCGGCTCATTCCCTTGTACACAGCGATTCCCAGCATCCCGCCTGCAAAGTTCAACAGAATATCATCAACATCGCTGCTGCCCAGAGCCAGAATATATTGAACCATTTCCAGAGCCAGAGAAACGGACAGAATAATAATGGCCTTGACCCTAAAAGATTTGCCGTGGCCCTGATAAGAAACAAACAGCCCCAAAGGAATAAAAATAACAATATTACCCAGTATATTCGCTAGCGCCCTCATACTTCCCATGGTCTCATTGGTAACAAACCCGGCAATGGTGTGGAAAGGAATCACATTTATACTTCTCAGCTGGGAATCCAAATCAAACATAGAAGTTACGGGAATTGTCTTAAACAGAACAATTTGCATAACAAATAGCAAATACACTCCAAATAACAGATACATTACGATGTGCAGCACCCGGCCGCCAGTTCGCTTTGCTTTCATTTGTATCCTCTTCCCTTCCTTACTTTAATCTCCCTAATCACTAGGCATAGCAGCCCCCTTGCTATTATCGTAACTCCAGGCAATAACCGTAGCGCTGTCCCGCCCTAACTGCTGATGCACATCCGTCAACAAGCCTTTTACACAAATACCCATATCGTCCTCCCCTGTAAAAGCAAGATAAAGTCTGCGCGGGTCCTCCAGTACCCTCGCTCCAACCTCCAAAAGACCGTCCGTGGTCAGCACGATCATGTTAGGCCCCTGCCGCAACTCACGGATTCCCGAGGAGTAACAGGCAACGGGCTGGGCGAAGGTATTCACGAATCCGATCCATTCATAGAAATTACGCTGGTTCAATGCATACTGCCCGCGGGCGGCAAGCTCCGGATGCAGCAAATACAGCGAATTATCGCCTACCGAGAACCACCAGATGTAATTCTCCATGCGTACGCAGATCAGGCACGCCGTCTCCCCTGTAACCTGCCGGCACTGCCTTATGAAATCCTCCGATTTGAATATAGACAACAGAAGTCCCTCCAGCGCGTGAAGCGCTTGATGAACCGGCAGGGAGAGGAGCTTAATGATTTCGCCAGCCTCTCTGTCGATTGTACGGACCAGTAGCTCCGCACTCTCTGCAGTTTTGTGCGCATCCAGAAGCATGGTGAATTCCCAGCCGCCGCCGGGTTCCAGTAATACATAGGCACCATCTTCATTCTTATCTGCACCTGCTGCAGTGTTCCCGCCGTAACGGCCGATAACCATACTCTTATGTGTAAGCGTTATCGGATGATCCGAATACATATCATCGCTGCCCACCCAGCTGAACTTATCAAATTCCTGTACCATCCTGATCCTCCTGCCTCTGCTCACCAGATGTTATGTTTTCATTATTATACGCTGTTCGGGAGGTGAATTGGATTTAGGATTATCTAATTTGGTAGGCAGGCTAAACACACATACAAGAATTTATAAAAAGTTTATCTCTTATTTAACTTTAACCCGGATTCTTCCTCCTTTTATTTATGCCTGTGTTAAACCTTTGCCTTAAGATAAGAAACATCTTCTAGCGGCTGACCTAGCCATAGACGGATGATGAATGTTAGGAGGGAATGAAATGAAGAATTACCGTGCCTATGCCGCTCTGGTATTGGGAGCGATTATTGCAAGTCAACACTTGGGTTTATCTGCATCTGCGGCGTCCAGCAGCGTTACTGTAAATAAGCCGCAGCAAAATCATACCCACGCCTTGTCTCAACTGTCCTCTGTGGCCATTCAGGCTGGAGTTAGCGTAAAGCTGACCGATGTGCAGCTGGCCAGGGGGAATGGCGGAAACAGCCTGACTTATACACTGACTTATAGCAATACAAGCAGCAGCTCTTATAAGCTGTTCAATATCTTCTCCAAGGTTACCACTCCTGAGGGAGCAACGCTTAAAGGCAGCCCTATTCCGGAGGATAAAGCTAAGCTGGAGGTCGCTCCCAAAGAACAATTATCTGTAACCTACTATGCAAACATCAATAAGACAGCCAAGCCTGGCGGAATCAAGATTTCACTATTCGGCTTCGACTTCAGCGGCTCTGACTACCAGAAGAAGCTTGGGGGCTTCACTGTTCCGGCCGTTTATACCCCTTACGTTCAGCAGGGTATAAGCCAAAAAATCACCATCAGCAACCTTCCGATTACCCTGAAGCCGGACAGTCTGCAAATCTACCGCTTCAATAACAAGACCTATGCCAAAGTCGCTCTGGGCTTAACGAATCTTGGCGCTAAGGCACTCTCTGCACCCGGCCACCGGGTGTACCTCGAATCCTCCGGCGGCTCCACACTTGAGCTGACGCTGGATAGTGCCAGCCGTGATTACAAAGTGCAGTCCGGTGAGAATAAGAAGGTCTACTACCTGGCTGAAATTCCTTCCTACATAACAACAACAAAGATGTCGTTGTTAATTACTGAGGAGAATGCAGGACTTAAGGTTGACTTGCCTGTGGTCTCCTTCCGGCTCCCGGACGCAACCTATCCAAGCCTTAACGTGAATGCCTATGCGGTCAAAAAAATCGGGATCAACAGCAATACCATTGAGACCCAGCTACAAAAAGCATCTGTCTCCTCTACAGGTGAAAAAGCCTTGTGGACGATACAGCTGCGGATCAAAAATGCCGGTAACAAAGCAGTCACCCTGCCGGCTTATGAATTATCCGTAATAGCCAAGGAAGGCTACTCCTTCCCCATCAATAACAAGGCGCTTGCAAGCCTTACGCTGAAGCCACTTGAAGAGAAAATCCTGCCGTTCTCTGCTGAAGTACCGCTTAATGTGAACCAGGGGACGCTTAAGCTCCAATTGGTGGAGCCGGCCGCCGAGGGCAAGGTGCTCTTTCCTGCAGCCTTGTACCAAATCCCATATGCTCTGGAAATGAATAACTCCGTAGACTCCGAGTACACCATTGATAACAGCTTCGGAACCTTCGGCGTCGTTCTGGAATCGGTTCAGCGCCTGCCGTGGACTACCGAGGATTTGCTTGTGGCCAAAATCAGGATCCGCAATGCCAGAGATGCGGCAGTGATACTCCCTGCTTTTACAGGGGGAATCAAAGCAGGACAAACCGCCTTGGACCCTTCGGTGCAGGTAGTGGCCGCAGGCTCCAGCCAGCAGCTCGCCGCAGGAGCCAGCGCAGTGTATTATGTGATCGGCAAGCTCCCGTATGAGCAGTCACTCGATCAAATCAAGATCGGACTGAACAGCGGTGCGGACGATACTGCGGAAGCCTTCCTCTCCCTGAACACACGGCAGGTAGCCCCCGGCATCCCTCCGGCAGCCGACGGTACAACAGCGTTCAACATCGAAACCGCAGGCAAACGGGCGGAGGTCAAAGAACGCCGGACGATCCTATATAACGGGACGAGCCAGAATATTGTGTATACGGAGCTTGAGGTAAACAGTCTTGAAGCCCGGAAAGCGGAATTGTCCAGACTCGTGGCGTACTACAAGACGCCAGACAATACCTATTATGAAGCGGAAGTCAGCCAATCCGTGCTTGCGACTGCACCCAAGGGCAAGAATGTGGTGACCGTGTGGAGCAAGCTGCCCGCATCCCTCGATGCCTCCCAGCTGATGCTCTCCGTCGGAGAAGGGGTTAGCGAAGGTAAGCTGACAGCACCAAGCGGGACTCCGACAGCCTATATTAACCCTCAAGCACTCGGACTCCATATTCAGACTCCCGCTGCACTGACCACCCTTGGTAACGGATTGCAATTGTTCCCATACACGTTCACAGTAACCAATGCCACGGGAGCTGTAGCTGAGGGGCAGGATACGCTGAATGTTAATCTGATCTACTCCCTTGCCAAGGATAATCTGTATGATATGGGCGCTTACGCGCATAAGCTGGTCGTGCAGCTGACAGATCCTCTCGGTCAGACGCAGGAAAAGACACTTGTACCTGGGACCGATCTGGTGACAGGAAGATTCCTGACCTATTCGGCAACCTTGACAAGCAGCGCTTATAAGACACTCCGGAGCGGAAAATTCCTTGTGACTATATATGATGAGTTCCAGGGAGAGAAAATTCTCTTGGGCAGCCAAAGCTACAACTTGACCTACACGCCTGCGGCGAAAGCCCCGGAGGCAACCACTGCCCCGAAAAACACGACAAATCCAGATAGCGGAGGATCGCTATGAACATCAAAAAAACAGTCTGGCTATCAGCCGCAATAATTGTGACCGCAGGAATCATAGCCTTTAGCTTGTGGCCGGACAAGAGCACGCAAGGAAATCATCCCGCTGTTCAAACAACTGCGGTGACAAAGGGCGATCTCTCCGTCACCGTGAAAGGCTCCGGCACTGTGAAAGCCACGAATACAAAAATTGTCTATGCTAAGGACTCGGGGAATGTAGCCCGGGTATCGGTTCAGGAAAATGAACAGGTAAAAAAGGGCCAGGTTCTGCTGACCTATGAGGGAGCCAATGTAGCCAGCAACGTGAGAATACAGGAAAATACGCTCAGACAGTCGCAAAATGATCTGCAGGAAAAACAGGATCAGTATAAGAAGCTCATCATGGACGGTGCTATCCTATCCGAAGTCGATGCGGCGAAGCTTGCTATTGAAAGAACTAAGGATACGATTACGGCGACACTGACCGAGCTTGAAGCACTGAAGAAGGATCACATCCCTCCCGCTTCCATTAAGGCACCTATGGACGGAACAGTCACTAAGATCAGCGCCTCCTCAGGCGGGATGGTCACGGACGGAGCCGAAGTATTCTCCATTACCGACTACAAGAATCTGAGCGTTACTATCAAGATTGATGAACTGGATATTCCCAAGATTAAGCTGGGCATGCCGGCGACCCTTAGAATGGATGCCTTGCCCACTACAGCCTATCCGGGCAAAGTCACGCGAATTGCTGACGAGGGAACGGTGACGGGCGGCGTCTCCGTCTTTGAAGTGACTCTTCTGCTCGCTGACTCTAACGGAGCCAGAACGGGCATGTCGGCACAAGGGCTGATTACGATTGAGGAGAAGAACAACATTCTCCTCCTTCCCATCGAGTCCGTGACGCAAAAGGATGGCAAATATTACGTTCAGGTGCAAGAGCAGAAGCCGGAGCAGACCCCTTCCGCCAAGGGCAGCTCCGCCACTCCGCCTCCAATACAGACAAAGGCTGTTATTGTAGGTATACACGATGAAAGCCGGATTGAAATTGCCAGTGGTCTGAGCGTAGGAGAACAGGTGATTGTTCCAACAATCGTGGCTGCCAGCACTGCCGCTCCTGCGGCCCCGGGCCTGTTCGACATGGGTGGCGGAGATGAAGGCGGCTTCGACAACAGCGGCAGCGCTGAAGGCGGTGTCCAATGACTGCAGAACCCCTGATCCGGATTGAGCATATGGTCCACGGATATATGATGGCCAAGGAACAGATGACGGTACTCAAAGGCCTCTCTTTTGTTATCCATCACGGCGAGTTCGTTGCCATCATAGGCCCTTCTGGATCAGGAAAATCAACTCTGATGAACATGATAGGCTGCCTGGATATTCCCAATGAAGGAAGCTATCTGCTGGACGGTCAAGACGTCAGGCGATTATCCGATAACCGTCTGGCGCAAATCCGTAACGAGAAAATAGGCTTCATCTTCCAGAACTTCAACCTGCTTCCGAAATTATCCGCTATCGAAAATGTCGAACTGCCGCTTGTCTACCGGGGCTTGTCTCACCGTGAGCGAAGACAGCTGGCCGCTGCAGCTCTTGAGAAGGTGGGCCTTCAGGACCGGATGCATCATCGTCCCAGTGAGCTGTCGGGAGGCCAGCAGCAGAGAGTCGCCATCGCCAGAGCACTGGCCGGCAATCCCCCCATTCTGCTTGCCGATGAGCCTACCGGGGCACTGGATTCCAAGACAGGACAAGAGGTCATGCAAATGATCAAAATGCTGAATGAACAGGGGCATACCATTATTGTAATTACTCATGATCTGGAGATTGCTGAACAAGCGAAGCGGGTGATCCGGATTCAAGATGGATGTCTGGTGGAAGATCGGAGAAATGACCAATGATTCTTTTTCAGAGTATACGAATGGCGCTGATGAGCATCGTCGGCAACAAGGTTCGTTCCTTCCTCACCATGCTGGGTATTATCATCGGGGTATCCTCGGTCATCCTGCTTGTCTCGGTTGGACAGGGTGTCACGGGCCAGATCACCAGTCAGTTCAGTGATTTGGGCACCAACCAGTTAACGGTAATGATCGCCGGACGCGGAACAGTCACCTCCCTCACGAATGAGGAAGTCGCAGCTTTCGGCAAATTGCCTGGTGTAGACCAGGTTTCGCCTACGATCAGCAGCAATGTAACCGCCAAGTACCTTTCGGTCCATACCACCGTCTCGCTCGAAGGCATCACCCCGAGTTACGAGAAGGTGCAGAACTTTCATGTTCAGTCCGGCCGGTTCCTGCTTGATATCGACAACGAGTACCGGCAGAAGACTGCTCTAATCGGTACAGAAACCGCTAAAAAGCTGTTTGGTGCTGAAAACCCGGTTGGCCATGAACTCCAGCTGAACGGCACAACCTTCAAAATTGTAGGCTTGCTGCAGGCGAAAGGCTCCTCACTCAGCGGATCAAATGATAAGAAAATCCTGATCCCCTTGGCTTCTTCCGAGCGGCTATTGCAGAGCAAGGGCATTCAGACTTTTGCCATAACCGCCTTGAGTGAAACTGACGTAGCGCCTGTTAAAGCAGCCGTCTCACAGATTCTGGACAAAAAGTTTCTGCACGCCAAGGATGCCTACAGCATCTTCGATTCCAAGCAGATGCTGGACACCTTGAAGAAGACCTCCGGCACCCTGTCCATGGCCCTCGCCGGGATTGCCGGGATTTCCCTCTTCGTCGGCGGAATCGGAATTATGAACATTATGATTATTTCGGTGAACGAACGCACCCGCGAAATCGGCATACGCAAAGCGATTGGCGCCAAAAAGATAGATGTTCTGCTGCAATTCATCATTGAGTCGGTTGTGCTTAGCACCTTGGGCGGAATCATCGGCATTGGAGTGGGATTAGGGCTAACCTGGCTTGTCGGCCAATTGACAGCCTTGCAGGTAGGTTATGCCTGGAACATGGTGACGATTTCGTTTATATTCTCACTTTTTATCGGTGTGTTCTTCGGCATCATGCCCGCCAACAAAGCGGCAAGACTCCGGCCCATCTACGCCTTGCGTACAGATTAGCAGCCCTGCTGCAAGGATGTTATGATTGCATTAAATATACGAGAAAATGTCGACAGGAAGGAACCGGGTATGACCATTAAGCGGCGCTTGTTCATCTCAAATATCCTTATGATTGTAATACCGGTATGTATTTCCCTGATCATTGCTTTTGTTGGTGTGGCACTTCTTTTTCAAGTATCGAAGCAGGATAAGCAAGGCCCGTTCTATACCGGATACGATGATTTGATTCAGCTGTCCACGAAGCTGCTTGAGGACAGCAGAGACGGGAATCAGGAACAAACCACACGTAAGATCGAAGATATATTGCAGAGAGACGGGTTGAGTCTCGTTATTTATTCCTCAACGAAAAGTCTGTTCAGCTTTGGCCTCCTTGAGGGCGGGCAGACAGACAAGCTGCTGCAGGCGATTTGGGCCATGGATGGAGAGGGTTTTGCTTCCGTCAAGGACCAGGAGGTCTATGCAGAACAACTGCGGGTTGGCGGCAGAGCATATACCGTTTGCATTTTCAGCACGGCAACCAACTACGATAACGGGAAGGTCACTCCAGCTATGGTTACCTTCATTATTGTGATCACCCTGGGGATCATCGCCACTATTATTTTGACGAATCAATTTCTAACCCGGTTTGTATTCAAACGGATCAAGCAGCCCCTGGATACTTTGGCAGAGGGAGTTCATCAGATCAGGGACGGCAATCTCGATGTTAGAATTCACTACGAGAATAAGGATGAATTCGCTCCCGTTTGTGAAGATTTTAATGACATGGCCCTACGCCTTAAGGAGTCTCAGCGGCTGATTCAGAAGCAGGATGAGAGCCGCAGGGAGCTGCTTGCCGGTATCTCGCATGATCTCCGTTCTCCGCTGACCTCGGTCCGGGCGTATTCAGAGGGTCTGCTGGATGGTGTGGCCACAACCCCTGAATCCCAGAAGAAATATATTCACATGATCAAGACTAAAGCTGAGGATATTGACCGGATGGTGGGTAAAATCTTTCTTTTCTCCAAAATGGATCTGGGGGATTATCCTTATGAACCGGAGGTCCTGGAAGTCAATCAAGAGCTTCTCTCCTTAATTAAAGCTACTGCCGAAGAATATAGAGAGAAAGGGCTGGATGTAATCATTGCTGCTCTGGCTCAAGATGTGCATATCTTTGCCGATCCGGCGCAGCTGAGCAGTATCTTCTTCAATATCCTGGAGAATAGCTGGAAATATAAAATGAAAGAGCGTGTTCAAGTAACTATTCGTACCGAAGTTAAGGGAAGTGACATGTTTATCTACCTGGAGGATAATGGACCCGGCGTGCCGGAGAATGCGCTTGATAAGCTGTTTGATGTGTTCTACCGCAGCGATCCTTCGCGCAACAACCCTACCAAGGGCAGTGGATTAGGGCTTGCAATAACCGCAAAAGCAGTCAGCCGGATGGGCGGCAGTATTCACGCTAAACCCTCTCTTGAAGGAGGCTTGTGCATCATCATCCAATTGCCAGTGCTGGATAAAGGGGCTAACTATGACAAAAATATTAATCATTGAAGATGACAGTGCGATCGCATCCATTGAGCGTGACTACCTGGAAATTAATCAATTCTCCGTGGAGGTCGCGGAAGACGGGATCACCGGGATCGAGCTGGCACTCTCAGGACAATTCCAGCTTATTCTGCTCGATCTGATGCTGCCTGGGGAAGATGGCTTCTCGGTTTGCCGCAAGCTCAGAGGCCAATTGGATATTCCTATCCTTATGGTTACTGCCAAGCAGGAGGATATCGATAAAATCCGCGGGCTTGGGCTAGGCGCGGATGATTATATCGTCAAGCCCTTTTCACCAAGTGAGCTGGTGGCCCGGGTCAAATCCAATTTAGCTCAATATTCGCGCCTCAAGGGCGGGAACGGGTTGACAGCCCAGAGCAGCAGCATCGAAATCGGTCCATTCGTGATCCACACCTTATCTCACAGAGCCTATCTTCATGGCCGGGAGCTGGAGTTGAAGAAAAAGGAATTCGACCTTCTGCATTTCCTGGCTATCCATGCTGACATCGTGTTCAGCAGAGATTCCTTGTATGAGCGCATATGGGGCTTCGATGCCATGGGGGATAATGCCACAGTAGCTGTTCATATCAACAGGCTGCGCGACAAGATCGAACAGGACCCCGGCAATCCGAAGTATATTCAGACTGTATGGGGAGCGGGGTACCGTTTTCAAGTGTAAAGTTGCTGCGGCAGGACAGATATAGAAGCAGGACGTCAGCTATAATGCTAATGTACTGCTTCTACTTTTATATGTCACTGTCGCTATATTATCGAGGTATATCTCACCTCGCCGAAACTCTGAACAACGCTGCTCCATGCGGCGGAATAGCTGAACTCAGCGTATCTTCGAGCGGACCTGTCTGCTTCCCGGTCCATAGTTCCTTGGCGTTAACCCTGCCCACTATTCCCAAATCGGCAATAGATATGGATACCTCCGCCAGTGACTCCCCTGTGTTGAATAAGGCTACGAACCGCTCTCCTTCAGGTCCTTCGGCTAACCACACTACCCTATCACCGGTACGGCTGATCTGGCGGGCATTACAGCTGTGGCGGTGCATATTCAGTACATCCTGGTTAGTCAGTAGTGACAGTGTCCATTCATCGTTGTCACGCATCTCGCCTCCGAACATCAGCGGCGAACGGAAAAGGGTCCATAATGTCATCATCGTTACTTGCTCGTCCTTCGTGAAGTTTGTCCAGCGGTCATGCTGTACACCGCGTATTCCAATACGCCCAAGCGGCAGCATATCACAATCCGGCCAGCAGCCGGGTTTAGGCCGGCCTTCCCAAGTGGAACAGCGGTCGAACATATCCAGCAGGAGCGGCCAGCGGTCCCAGAAATCATCCGTCATTCTCCATACATTCGCGTGGTTCTCCAAGAATTCCGCATGCTTCACAGGTGCAGGTCCCGGCGACAGGCTCAGCACAATACTGCGGCCAGTATGGTCAATGGCTTTGCGGATCAGCTCGATCTCAGCCAGATGCGGGCCGCCATGCAGCCAGGAATCTGCGATGTCATCCACCTTGATGTAATCGACATCCCATGAAGCGTACAGCTCGAATAAAGAATTGTAATATTCCTGCGCACCTTCCTTAGAAGCATCCACACCATACATATCCGTGTTCCAGCCGCAGAAGGAACAGGTATGCGCGATATCGCGTGCTGTCACCGCTGTTCCCTTAATAGGTGTATTGTCGTGAACCGCCTGCCGGGGAATACCACGCATAATATGAATTCCGAACTTGAGGCCTAGACTATGCACATAATCTGCAAGCGGCTTAAATCCAAGGCCGCCTTCTGCCGAAGGGAAACGGTTCACCGCTGGGATCAGCCGGGAATAGCCATCTGTCTCCAGACGGACAAAAGGACGGTATTGGTCCGACACTGCCCCAGGCTCATACCACTGAATATCAACCACAATATATTCCCAGCCATGCTCCTTCAGGTTGCGGGCCATATAATCGGCATTTCCCCGCACTTCCGCCTCTGTCACTGAAGCACCATAGCAATCCCAGCTGTTCCAGCCCATTGGCGGAGTAGGGGCAAATTCCCTATGATTCATAAGTTAATGTAACCTCCATTTGTGAATGAATTGTATTTTATTGTGGATACAGAATCATTGTATCGGCTATCCTTCTCTGATTCCACCGTAAAATTGATTCACAAATAGCACAAAATTGCTGTCTAATATAACGCACCATTCTTATTTTTCCTTTATCGTAGCATTTCATCCGAACTTCCCGCCGTAACATTCATCTCCTTCACTATTGTAATATATGTAATAGATTTCTAACTGCAAAGCTGCAAGAATCAGAAGAAGTTCTGAACACACTTTCACTTTCACCGGAGGGTAATCACTTATGCTGTTACTGGAATCATTCGCTACTGCTATGCTGCTGTCTTTTTCATACAAGATATTCGAGGGAATACTGGGAGTTGTCTCTAAGCAACAAGCACGATTTACCATTTATTATTGGGGAGCCGCCATGATTGGGGTAAGTGTTCTCTGGAACAACAGCTATACGTTCAACGCTCCACAGCAAGTGATGAAGGTGCTTCCGTTATTCCTTGTCATTCTGCTTGTGAACCTGATCATCTCAAGAACCTCCGGCTATTCTCCTGCGGGAACCTATAATACAATCAACTTCGTCCTTGCCTTCCCTGTCTTTGAAGAGATTGCCTTCAGAGGACTTATCCTACCCGTACTTGCGCGCCATCCGGCACTCGGTCAGCTGCATTCCAATTCCATCATCGATATAAGCTGGGCTATTCTCCTAACCTCGCTGCTGTTCGCGGTGTCCCATTTGCAGTATTACAGGCTGAACCGCGAGAGCGTCAGGTTTATGCTCTTTGCTTTTACCGGAGGGATCTTCTTCGGGTTATTCGCACAGGTGACTGGCTCCCTCCTGCTGACGATTCCGCTGCATATCGCTTTTAACGGATCGGCCGTGCTGTATGCCCGGGCTTACGCAAGCAAGCACCTTCAGGCCTGACGTATTTCTATATGTATATATGAAAAAAGAGCCACAGCTCATCTACAGAGCCAGCGCCTCTTCCGTAATTCTTTTAATATCAATGGAGGACAGTGTTTCTTCATTCACCATATCCGGCAGAATTTCTGCCAGGAAGTAATCCACACATCTCAGCTCAATGTTCTTGATCTTGATCAGGGCATTGCGGTACATCACCACAAATTCCTTCTCCGTGTTCCCTCTTTGCAGCTCGGCAAAAGCTTCATATACCTGATCCATTTTGTCGGCAACCTCCAGAATCAAGCCTTCAATCGACTCGTCCTTGCCCTCGCGCAGCTGATGGTAGAAGGTGCTTTTGAACTCATCCGGGATATGCTCCTTGATGAAGTTGTCGATCATGCCCTCCTCAACCTGCTGAATCAGCGACCTTAGCTGGAGTGAGGAGTGCTTCACCGGCGTTTTGATGTCCCCGATAAAAATCTCTCCGTAATCATGGCTGCTCGTAATCTCGTACAGCTTCTTCCAGTCGATCACCGCACCGTGTTTCTCTTCAATATCAGCCAGTGTTTTGGCGTATTGTACGACCTTCCAGGAATGGGCCGCTACGCTGTGCTCCTCGAATTTGAATTTGCCCGGACAGCGGATAATGCGTTCCAGTTCGTTCAGAGAGCGAAAATACTTGTGAATCCCCATGAGGCCAGTCCTCCCGTATGTTTATGATAGGCTCCGCTAGAGTACAGTTTAATCCTCCAGTATTAACCCCGAATGAACAACAAGACCTCTTTGTGTAAAATCCGTGTTTTCCTGGATTCATCCGTATTTTCCCGACCTCTCCCCGTCCTATTGCGGTCAGCATCCCCGACTAAGGTCGGGAACAAATAACAGTCTGCAGGCTGTTTTGCTGCGCGGGATTAATTCGTACAATACATACATAGACAACGCAGTGAACACGCCGCCAACCGGCGATCACCATATAAGAGAGGAAGATATTCATATGAAAAAATTATACCGTTCCGTAACTGACAGCAAACTTACAGGCTTATGCGGAGGATTGGCACGCTGGCTCAATGTTGACACTACCCTTGTTAGATTGCTCGTAGCCGCCGCTGCCGTATTTAGCTTCGGTACCGTCCTAGTCCTCTATGTCATCGGCAGTGTCATCGTGCCCAAAGAATCCTATGGCGGCTTCACTGACGGTTTCGACTACTAATCCTTCATTTCTGCTACACCCACCCCAACTAAAAAGGAGATCATAATCATGAGTATATTTCAAAGAATCACAACGTTAACCAAAGCAGCTATCCACGAGGGATTGAACAAACTGGAAGATCCGATGCTGCTTACCGGCCAATATCTGCGGGATCTGGAGGATAAAATCACCGATGCCGAGAGCAAACAGCGTGAATTCAAAGCCGCTGCCAGTGTGCTGGAGCGCCGCATCTATGAATATCAGGTGCTTGCGGAGCGCAGCGAAGCGGAAGCTGTTCAAGCCATGAGTGAAGGCAATGAGCCGGCAGCCCGCGCTGCGGTAATGGCTAAACTGCGCTATACGGAGAGCGGACAGGAATGCACAGCCGGACTGCAGGAGACTCAGGCCACACTCGCCTCGCTTGAGGTTCAACTGGCGAATGTGAAGGAAGAACATAAACGCCTCAAAGCCAAAAGAGCAGAGCTGGCGGAACGTGCCCGCAAAGCGGCAGAGATGAAGCAGGCGGCTCAAGCAAGCGCCTCTGGTTCCCCGGCCGGATGCCGTGGCCAGGTATTGAACGCCGGCAGCGCATCCCGCGGCTTCGAACGGATGGAGGACAAGATTGCCATGCAGGAAGCCCTTGCTGAGCAATCCGGACTGGCAGCAGCAGCAGCTCCTGAATCTCCGATGAATAGCGCGGTAGAGGCTGAGCTTGAGCGCCTGCGTAACCGCAAATAAGCTGACAGCGTGAGGTCAGCAACAACAAGGATGCCTCCCTTTTCATAAGGGCTGGCATCCTTTCTTTTGCTGATATACAATTTATCCAAATGTGTAATATACCTGATTTAATACTACTCAGCAGCAAGCCTCACCAATACTCTGGCGCCCTGTACCAGCACAGCCTCATCAATGTTGAACCGGGGCTGGTGAAGCGCATAGGTTATCCCCTGTTCCGCATTGCCGCAGCCGATAAAGGCAAACGCCCCGGGCACCTGATCGAGATACCAGCCGAAATCTTCCCCGGCCAGGCTCGGCTGCTCCAGCAGATACGCCTTCTCATCTCCCAGCACCTTGCGCGCTGCGCCGAGCATCCGCTGAACGGCCAAGCCGTCGTTCACCACGGCAATGCCTTCGCGCAGCTCCAGGCTGCTGCTGCCTCCATATGCCGAGGCTATCGCTGCAGCGTGGCGCTTCAGTCCTTCCGTAATCCGGCTGACGGTTGATTTCGTGAAGGCTCTGAAGGTGCCGGTCAGCTCACTGTGCTCAGCAATGACATTGATTGCTGTTCCAGCACGCAGTGTGCCGAAGGCCAGCACCGCTGCTTCCGACGGATTGATCCGATTGGCCATCAGCCCATTGGCTTCGGTCACAAACCGTGCCGCCATCTGTATAGCATCGACCGCTTCATGCGGTGCGCTGTGATGTCCGGCGGTGCCCCGGAATTTCACGGTGAAATGGCTTGAGGCCGCCATGGCATACCGGGGATGAATGCCCAGCCTACCAACGGCAAGCTCCGGCATCACATGCAGCGCATAACACTGGTCCACACCTTCCAGAATGCCGTCTTCGATCATATCCCTACCGCCGGAGAGCAGGTGCCCGTCCAGCGGACTCCGGCTTGCGCCTTCCTCCGACGGCTGAAAGACGAAGATCACCGTCCCGCTCAGCTGATGCCGGAATGCCGCCAGTGTCTGCGCGGCCCCGAGCAGCATCGCCGTATGGGCGTCATGCCCGCAGGCGTGCATAACACCAGGATTCCTGGACTTATAGTCCACCTCATTCAGCTCAGCAACCGGCAGCGCGTCCATATCCGCCCGCAGCAGAATTACCGGTCCGCTCCCTGCCGTTCCCCGCAGCGTCCCGGTGACTCCCCTCCCGAAATGCCGGCCCACATTCCGCCGCACTTCAATCCCCCATGACTCCAGGTGCGCAGCAACCTTGCCGGAAGTGCGGGCCACATCGTAGAGCAGCTCCGGATGGCTGTGCAGATCACGGCGGATCGCGATCAGCTCCGCCTCCAGCCCGCCGGCATACTTCATCATGGCTTCAAGATCCGGTTTCAGACGGTCTGCACCGGACTGCATTTGCGTCACACCTGCCCTGCCGGTTCAGAAGCCTTAGAGTAACGGTTCTCCGGCACTGGCAGTCCGAGATTGCCCCGCAGCGTATCGCTTTCGTATTCGGTGCGGAACAGTCCGCGTTCCTGCAGAATCGGAACGACCAGATCCACAAATTCCTCCAGCCCGTTCGGTACGGCGGCTGCCAGCATGAAGCCATCGGCTGCTCCGGCCTCGAACCAGGTCTGAATCTGATCAGCCACCTGCTCCGGCGTGCCGATGAAGCTGCTGCGAGGCGTAGCAGACTGCAAGGCTACCTGCCGCAGAGTTAAGCCCTGTTCTTTAGCATCCTTTTTGATTTTGTCCGTGCCGCTCTGGAAGCTGTTCCGGCCCAGATCACCGACATCCGGGAATGGCTCATCCAGCGGATACTGCGAGAAATCATGATGCTCGAAGAACCTGCCCAGATAGTTCAGCGCATTCTCGATCGTCACCAGACCGGCAACCTCCTGGTATTTGCGTTCCGCCTCCTCAGGGGTAGCTCCCAGAATCGGTGCTATTCCAGGGAAGATCAGCACTTCTTCGGGATTGCGCCCAAACGAAGCTACGCGGGTTTTCACATCCTTATAGAATTCCTGGGCAGACTTCAGCGTGTCATGACCCGTGAAGACGGCATCTGCTACACTCGAGGCATAATCTTTGCCGACCTCTGAGGACCCTGCCTGGAAAATAACCGGCTGTCCCTGCTTCGAGCGGGCGATATTCAGCGGTCCCTTCACAGAGAAGAATTCACCCTGGTGATCAAGCGTGTGCACTTTCCCCGGATCGAAGAAGACGCCCGTCTCCTTATTGCGAACAAATGCATCATCCTCCCATGAATCCCACAGCCCGCGCGCTACCTCCAGATATTCGGCGGCAATGCGGTACCGCTTGCCATGATCGGGATGCTCCTTCTTGCTGTAGTTAAGAGCTGAGCCTTCAAGCGGTGAGGTCACCACATTCCAGCCGGCCCGTCCGCCGCTGATGACATCCAGCGAGCCGAATTGCCGGGCCACAGTAAACGGTTCACTGTAGGAGGTGGACAGGGTACCTACCAGACCAATACGGCTACTGACCGCCGCCAGTGCACTAAGAATCGTCAGCGGCTCGAAACGGTTGAGGAAATGAGGGATAGACTTCTCATTGATGAACAGACCATCTGCAATGAAGATCAGATCCAGCTTGCCTTCCTCCGCTTTACGCACCCATTCCTTGTATAGCTCAAAGTTCACACTGGCATCAGGCTTCGCATCGGGATGACGCCACATGGAGGTACTTCCTCCAACCCCGTGCAGCAGTGCTCCCAGCTTCAATTGTCTCGCTTTAGTCATGCTCATTCCTCCTCAAGGTTGTGTATTCATTACAAAGTGGCTTGCTGGGCAGAGAGACTGGCTTCTGCTCCCCGCTTGACCCGTTCGATCTGGGCCAGATGGTTCTGCACATGGGCGGTGAAGCTGCGGACGATATCGGCAATCCGGACGGTGTCTCCCTTGACATTAATCCCGCTTTTCTCCCATTCTGCGGCAGTCAGTCTTCCCAGCAGGAGACTATTGTAATGCAGCAGGCTGCGGAACAGCTCCAGGCTGTCTGTCGCCTTACCCAGATTGCTGTGCTGCCCGCTGACCCAGGCATCCTGATTGAATGCCGGAAGCTGCACCTTCGTATCCGCCAGAATATCACGGATACGGAAGGAGACCACAATGCTGTGATCAGCCAAATGTGACAGTACCTCGGTTACGCTCCAGCTGGCCGGCTCCGCCTTCCACTTCAGATGCTCATCGGATAAGCCTTCCAGTGCCTGCATCAATTGCCCGTGCGTATTCAAGTACTCTGTTAGCTCCACACTACTCATTCGATCTCCTCCAATATAAGTTTCGGTTGCGGCTGGTCAGGCCTGATAGGGAAGCGTGACAGCACAAATGGCGCAATATTCTGCCTAGTATTTCCCTGTACAGCCAAATCTGCGAGGATCTCCCCGACCACGCTGGAGAATTTGAAGCCATGTCCCGAGAAGCCTCCGGCCAGCAGCACATTGCTGTAGGCCGGGTGGCGGTCAATAATGAAATCCTCATCCGGCGTATGCTCATATTTACAGACGGACCCTTTAAGCAGCTTCCCGGCTGCGCCAGGCATATAAGCCTCCAATACACGGCGAAGATCGTCTTCATCGCTCTCCAGACTGCCGAACGGTGCCAGCGGTTCGCCGGGCCTCCATTCCTCGCCTGTATCATGGCGGCCGATCTTCAGTCCAGCACCGCCGATGCTGGGGAAGCCGTAGAAGCCTCCTTCCTCAGCGCCCAGCGTGAAGCCTGGGAACTTCCCGGCCTCGAAGTCCGGCGTACTCCCAAACCAGCCCACTACCTTACGGACGGCCTTAATCGGCAGGCTGACGAAGGGTGATAATGAACTGAACCAGGCTCCAGCGCTGAGCACAGCAGCCGCCCCCTGATAATCGCCGTTCTTCGTATGAACGGTGACACTTCCTTCGCGGGCCGTTACATTCAGCACAGGTGTGTTCGTCAGCAGCTCTGCACCATGAGCCAGTGCCAGCTGCCGGTAGGCTGTTATGCACCGCTCACTGTAGAGGTAACCCGCATCCGGCTCATACATCGCCTCGAAGGATTCCGGAAGCTTCAGCGCCGGCCAGCGGCGGCGGATCTCCTCCGCATCCAGCTGCTCGGCCCGGACCTTCCGCTTACGCGCTTCCGCCAGGCGACCGGCGAAGGAATAGACGCCGCTGTCTGCCAGATTGAGCACGCCTGAAGGGACAAGCAACTCCGTCCCGCTCTCCGCTTCGGCCTCTTCCCATAGCACCTGGGCACGGAGCGCCAGGTCAATATAGGCCGGATCTCCGCTATAGGCATGCCGGATCAGCCGGGTCTCCCCGTGATGGCTGCCTTCGGTATGCGGCGGATCAAAGGCATCGATCAGCAGCGTCCTCACGCCTTGCCGGGCCAGATGATAACCCGCGCTCATTCCCATCGACCCTGCGCCAACAATGATCACGTCATATACGGGATGGTCAGCTATGATCCGCACCCCCTTCAGCCGCGAAATGCTCCAGCACCCGTACCGCCAGACTGCTGAAGAACCCGGCACCCACAGGCAGAGCCGCTTCGTCCAGATCGAACTCAGGGTGATGCCATTCCCGGCTTCCGGCCGTGCCGGTAAAGACAAATAAACCGGGAACCTCCCGCTGGTAGAAGGCGAAGTCCTCTCCGGCCGGTGATGGTACCGGCTTAACAGAGGTATAGCCAAGGTCCGCGGCCGTTTCTTCTCCAAGCCGGGCCAGCAGCGCGTCATTGATAACCGGCGGCGGTCCGCCGATCCAGCGCACGCTGGCTTCGGCACTCAGTGCGGCCGCAACACCAGTCACCACCTCTTCGAAGCGCTTCAGCACCCTGCCGCGCACCGCTTCGTCGAACGAACGTATCGTCCCTTCCAGCACCGCCGTTTCCGGGATGATATTCCACGAGTTCCCGCTGTGAATCTGCGTAACGCTGATGACGGCACTGTTCAGGCTGCTCACATTCCGGCTGACGATGGACTGCAGCGCCGTAACGATATGGGAAGCTGCTACGATGGGGTCTATACCGGCTTCCGGCACTGCCGCATGGGTTCCGAACCCGCGGATCTCCGCTATGAAGCCGTCAGCAGCTGCCATCAGCGGACCTTCCTTAATACCGATGGTCCCTACCGGCAGATCCGGCTTATTATGCATCCCGATGACCGCGCGGACATTATTCAGCCCTCCGGCAGCGATGATCTGCTGCGCGCCTTTTGCCTTCTCCTCGGCAGGCTGGAACAAGAAGCGGACCGTTCCCTTCAGGCTGCTCTCCTGATCCTTCAGCTGATAAACCGCCCCCAGCAGCGCCGCCGTATGGAAGTCATGGCCGCAGGCATGCATTCTGCCGGGAACCTGCGAGGCATAAGGCAATACGGTTTCTTCCTGAATCGGCAGTGCATCAATGTCGGCCCGCAAGGCAATCACCGGACCGCCCTGCAAGCCGCCGATTTCAGCAATCACTCCGGTCTTCAGCCCGTAATCTGCTATCTTCACGCCTACCTGCTTGAGCAGTGAGGTAATATATTTCGTAGTTTCATATTCTTCATTAGAGAGTTCAGGATGCCGATGCAGATGACGGCGGATCTGGGCCAGCCGCTCATTGAACGATAACCTGTTAACTGCCTGTGCAGCGGATTCCGCAGTTGTACTTGTCATGATGAGGCCTCCGCCGGAACCCCGGCGAGCGCTTCAGCCAGCAGCTCGAAGGAACGCAGCCGTTTGTCAAAGGGCTGCACATTGGTCGTGATAATAAACTCCTCCACCCCGGATGCCTCAGCCAACGCCAGCAGCTGCCCGCGGACACTTTCCTTCGTTCCTTTGGTAACCTCCGGCTCCCGTTCTTCCAGGGTGTAAGGCTCCGTGGTCTGGCGGGTGAACTCCTCCGCCTGCTCGCGGGTGGCCACCGTCAGCTTCTTCCCGCTGGCGAGTTGAATGCGGATCAGCTTATGCGCTCCGCCTAGCTCTTTGGCCTCCTCTTCCGTATCGGCCACGATTACAGCCAGCGCGATAATCACTTGCGGCTCCTTCCCGCTGCTGGTATTGAAGCCGCTGCGGTAAGCACGCACCGCTTCCAGGGCAACGGCCTGATCGCCGCCGATGAACAAAGAGAACACATACGGCAGCCCCAATTCCGCAGCGATTTCGGCACTGGCGACACTGGCCCCCAGTAAATACAGCTGCGGCGGAGTTCCGGGCAGCGGGCCAGCCTTCAGCCCGGTGAGCGGATGATCCTCCTCCAGCCGGTTATGTACATATTTCTCCAGCTCTATGATTTTATCGGTCAGTGAAGGAGCCTCGCCGCCTCCCTGCTGCAGCGCCTGCGTACTGCGCGGCAGCCCGCCGGGAGCACGCCCGACGCCCAGATCTACACGGCCCGGCGCCAGCGAAGCCAGCACGTTGAAGTTCTCAGCCACCTTATAAGGGCTGTAGTGCTGCAACATAATCCCGCCGGACCCGATGCGGATACTCTCAGTCTTGGCCAGCAGATGCGAGATCAGCACCTCCGGTGAAGAACCGGCCACCTGCTCGGAATCATGATGCTCGGATACCCAGAACCGGCGGAAGCCGAGACGCTCCGACAGCTGCGCCAGCTTGATGGTATGCTGAAAGGCCTCCTCCGGCGTCTCTCCCGGATAAATCGGGCTTTGATCCAAAACGCTGATTGTAATCGCCATAGTTATGCCTCCTAGATGGAATAGTTCAGCTCCGGCGTAATCCGCTTCAGGAACTGCTTCGTTCTTTCTTCACGCGGATGGTTGAACACCTCGGTGGGTGTGCCTTCTTCTACAATCACGCCGCCGTCCATGAACACCACATGGTTCGCCACATCGCGGGCAAAACCCATCTCATGCGTCACCACAATCATCGTTATCCCTTCTTTGGCAATCTTGCGGATCACCGCAAGCACTTCGCCAACCAGCTCCGGGTCGAGTGCAGAGGTCGGCTCATCGAACAGAATCACTTCCGGCTCCAGCGCCAGCGCCCGGGCAATGCCGACCCGCTGCTGCTGGCCGCCGGACAGCTGGCTTGGATAGGCATCCAGCTTGCTTGCTAAGCCGACCTTTTCCAGCAGTGCGATGCTTCTCTTCCGTGCTTCCTCCTTCGGAAGCTTCTTGACGATCAGCAGCCCTTCCATCACATTCTCCAGCGCCGTTTTGTGGCGGAACAGATTGTATTGCTGGAAGACCATGGCCGTTTTTTGCCGCAGCTGGTGAATATCCTTTTTGCGGGCATGCCGGCAGTCCAGCTTGAACTCACCGATCGAGATTTCGCCGCCGCTTGGCTTCTCCAGATAATTCACACAGCGCAGCAGGGTTGTTTTGCCGGAACCGCTGGGGCCGAGAATGACGACAACCTCCCCTTTGGACACCTTCAGATCAATATTGTTCAGTACCTGATGGCGCCCGAAAGACTTCGATATACGTTCCAGCTTAATCATGCGACTCCACCCCGGTTATACAGATTTATCCGTTTTTCGATCAGGGCGGTGGCCCGCTCAATGAGGAAGGTCAGCCCCCAGAAGATCAGCGCCGCCGCCAGATACGCCTCGAAGAATTTCCAGTTTGTCGAAGCTACGATTTGCGCCTGGGCATTGATATCCACGACCGATACGGTAAAAGCAAGCGTAGACCCGTGCAGCATTCCGATCACGGAATTCGACAGATTGGGCAGGCTCGCCGCCAGCGCCTGGGGGAATACGATCCGCCGGAGCGCCTGGGGAGTACTCATCCCTATGGAATGTGCAGCTTCGATCTGACCGCGGTCCACCGCCAGCAGGCCGGAACGGACCACCTCGGACATATAGGCTCCTGCTGTAATGGAGAAGGAAATGTAGGCGAAGCCGATCATCGGAATCGACACCGAGCGGAAGCTCCATCCGAACTGTACAGCAAGCCCGTCGATAATCATCGGCAGCCCGAAATAGATCAGCAGCAGATGCGTCAGCATCGGGGTGCCGCGGATGAAGGTGACATACCCCACCGCCAGCGGATACAGGACAGGTACTTTATAAATCCGGACCAGTGCCACCACAATTCCAATCGCGAAACCGGCCAATACTGAGACTACCGTGATATACAGCGTTGTAGGAATGGCACCCAGAATCTGCAGGAACGCCGTCCAGATAAACGATGGGTCCAGCTTCATTACGCGCCGCCTCCTTTACCCGGTCCCATGTCCGCAATGATATGGCGGTAGGACGCTTTTTTCTGCAGACTGAATTTCCGCTTCACCGGACTGCCCTGGTCTTCATGACGGAGTAACCGGCGTTCCGCCACCAGCAGCAGCTTCTCAATCGTAAAGCTAATCACGAGATAGATAAGTGCAAGTGCAATATAGGTTTCAATAAAATGCTGGGTCACGCTGCCCAAAGTCTGCGCCTTACCCGTCATCTCCATCACGCCCAGCGTGAACGCAAGCGAAGTATCCTTCAGCAGCGCAATGACCAGGTTCGAGAACACCGGAATGGCAATCCCCAGTGCCTGGGGCAATACGATCCGGGTAAAAGCCTGATAAGAGGTCATCCCCGTGGCGTAAGCCGCTTCCACCTGGCCTTTATCGACAGCCGTTACCGAAGCGCGGATCATCTCCGACATGAAAGCTCCCGTATGCAGGCCGTAGGTCAGAATTACGAATACCAGCACCGGCGTCCGCGTCATATCGAGATTTACCAGCTTCAGCACCTCGGGCAGACCGTAATAGAACAGGAACAATTGGATCAGAATCGGCGTCCCCCGGAAGAATGAGATGTACACCTCTGCGCAGGTCTTCAGGACCGGCACCTTGTAGAGGCGGGGAAGGGCAATGATAAATCCGACAATCACACCTGCCAGCAGCGAACAGGCTACGATCAGCAGTGTTGTGCTCAGCGTAGTCAGCAGCTTAGGCAGAAAAGAGAATACAAAACTAAGATCAAACGGTGCTCCCATCCTGCCCCTCCTTCTCCGCTATAACGGCAGCCTCATCATTGAACCGCGGATGTGGTGACGTCAGCCCCCAGCCACTGCGTACTTATTTTGCCCAGCGTGCCGTCTGCCTTCAGCTCTGCGACCACTCCGTCAATGGCATCCGACAGCTTCTGCGACGGGGCATCATCCTTGCGGAACACATACAGAATGTCAGCGGAGGACAGCTCAGCACCTACCGCCTGCAGCTTGCTCTGCGGATCAATAATCGGCAGTACGAAATCCGCAGCGAGCGTAGCATCCACACGGCCCGAATCAATCTGGCTCACCGTATCGTTGGCCGCACCGTTCTGATAGACAATTTTGATCGAATCCGCGCCGTGCTCCTTGTTGTAATTCTCGAGAATTTGCGCTTGTGCGCTGGTTGCGCCTGTCAGCACCTTTTTACCTTGCAGATCGTCCAGCGTCTGGATCGAATCATTGCCTTTGGCTACAATAATGCGGTTTCTCCAGTGGGCATAAGCTTCTTTGTTGAAAGAATACTTCTGCTCCCGCTCCGGGTTCTTCTCCATAACATGGGCTACCAGATCAATCTTCTTGGTCTCCAGGCTCAGCAGCAGATTGCTGAAGTCCATCGTCTGGAATTCGAACTCATACTCCGGCAGACGGCTGTCAATTTCCTTCAGCAGCTCTACATCGAACCCGGTCAGCTTGCCGTTCTCGTCAATGAAGCAGACATTCGGAAAAGCGGTGCCTGTGCCGACCACGATCTTGGTCACCTCTGCCGGTTCTGCGGCTGCAGTCGTTGCCTCCGCACTGGTCTGCGGTGCTGCTTCCGCCACATTCCCGCTGCTGCTGCTGTTCGCGCTGTTATTGCTGCCGCAGCCGGCGATCACCAGCGTCAATGCCAATGCAGTTGTGAGCGAAATGGTCTTTTTCATCTCTCTATCCCCTTTAGGTTGTAGTATGGTTGAGCGGTAAGTGTCTTTCTCATCAGATACATAATGCCGTCACCATTCTGTGCATCCAGCTCCAGAATCCGTTCATACCCCCGGCGTTCGTACATGGGAACCAGCCAGGGATGCTTCTGCGCCGTAGCCAGGGTTACAGCGGAAGCCCCCAGCTTGCCGTGAATAATATGCTCCTCCACCCAGTCGAGCAGCTTCCCGCCGTAACCTTTGCCGCTGCGCTCGGGATTCACTGCGAACCATTTCACAAAAGGCAGCTCGGTTACCGCCTTGACCTCTCCGCTCTTCGAGAGGGTGATCGTCGCCTCCACGTTGCCGTCGATCTCCAGCACATAACATTCATTGGTGGCGATGTTATCCTGAATTAGAGCCAAATCGGCGTTTGCCGCCGGCCAGTGCAGTCCAAGCTCGCGGATCAGCTGATAGGCACGATAGGTCACATCCAGCAGCTGCTGGGCATCCTTCTCTCCGGCCTGCCGGTATACCTCGCTCATTTCGTGCCCCCGTTTCTCAATTTATATAATTCATATCTGTTTAGTGGTTATTATATGCAATTAACTTTATCACTGCATGCAGCCATGCGCTAATAGAGTTTTTTAATACTGTTATACAAGAAGTCGATCCGGCTTGCTGCGGCCCACCGCCAGTTCCAGCAGCGACTCAATGAATTCCGCATTCTCCCCGTTCAGCGAGATCAGGCTGGTCCTCAGGGAAATCCCTTCCGTCTCGGCGACATCCACCCTGATCAGCGTTCCTGCCTCCACTTCCTCCTGCACACTGAGGGCCGGAAGGAAGCAAATCCCCGCTTGCCTCAGCACCAGCTTCTTGGCCGTCTCCAGATTATCCACCTGATACACAATGTCCGGCGGCTGCTCCATGCTCTCGAATACCCGGTGCAGGCGCATCCAGTCCAGCGAACCGCACTCGAAGAATACGAGAGTCTCCTCACGGATCTCCTGGATAGAGGCACGGCCCTGGCGGGCCAGCGGATGACCGGCATATACATACAGCGAGATCGGATCTTCACAGAAAGGGAACGACTGAATGGCCGGATTGACCACTTTGCGGATAAAAGCGAGATCAATCTCCTTCGCCTTCAGCTTCTCAATTAATGAATCGGTGGATGAGGTCGTCAGTTTAAAGTGGACCTGCGGATATTTCCGCTTCAGATGCAGCAGGAGCTGCGGCATCAGATAATTGGAGACCGACACCGTGCTGCCGATTCTCAGTTCATCCGGAATTTGGCCCTTGGACTGGATCTGATGTTTGCCGTTCTGGTAGACCTGCAAAATCTGCTGCGCGTAAGGAAGGAACTGGCGTCCTTTATCCGTAAGGTTAATCTGCTTGCCCAGCCGGTCGAATACTCTGCAGTCCAGCTCCCGTTCAAGCGACTGGATGCGAGCCGTTACTGTCGGCTGGGAGATGTAGAGTACATCTGCCGCTTTGTTGAAGCTTCCGTAGTGGTTGATGTAGACAAAGGCTTCAATGTTCTCGATATTCATGTGTAGTCCTCCTCCACAACTTTATTTAAATTAACTATTCCAATCGATTAACATGGAATTAATGCCGTACGTATGTATAGATTTTGTTTATATCTTAGTCACCGGCCCTTTTTTTGTCAACCGACTCATCGTGTAATATACAGCAAAAACCATTACATAGATCACAAAACCAGATAGAACTTTTCTATCTGTTAATCGGTTTTATTAAATTCCTCTTATGTTCGTCGGAATTGTGGATTATAATAAGCGTCACATCCCATTTCTGAACAGGAGGTACCCGATGAATCATTCCGCAGAAATTGTAATCCGTGAAGCCGCAGATGCTGACCGCGAGGCTATCGCAGGAGTTCTGCTTGAGGCTTACAGCGAATATTCAGCCGTGCTGCCCGAACCTTTTTGGGCGCAGTACCGCGACTCCATTCTCGATTCCGTCCATGGCATCGCTCCAGTCTCGCGGATTGTAGCGGAGCTGGATGGGCAGATCATAGGCAGTGTGCTGCTGTTCACCTCTTCAGAGGCCGCTTACGGCAGGCCGGAGCTGGGTATCCACACGCCAATCATCCGTCTGCTCGCTGTTTCTCCGGCTGTCCGTGGACGCGGGGTTGCCAGACTGCTGATCAGCGAGGCCGCCAGACAATCCATGCTGCTTGGAGCAGCCAGCCTGAATCTTCATACTTCAGATATGATGGTATCCGCGATCAAGCTGTACGAGAAGCTCGGCTTCCAGCGTGCTTATGAAACGGATATTAAGAACGGGGACACGCTGGTCAAAGGATACCGCCTGGAGCTGCCCGTCTCCGCGGGCCTGCAGACGCAACGAACCTCCACCTCCACAGCTGAGCGGAAACGTCCCGCCGTCCTTTAGGGGACGGTAACCGCTCCAGCGGGAATATAAGGATAAAGTATGCGGAGGTTGTGCTGAAAGAAACCCGCCTGCAGGATAAAACCCGAGCAGGAGTACTTAGCTGCGCTGATAGGCAGACTTTTATTTTGGGCAGGAGCCTATAGCTCCGTCCAGGCCGGGGGGTTTGGTTTATTTTAGCCGCTGATAGTAGTGGAGGTCCTGTGATTGTGATGGAGATATGCTAATTATGGTGGAGATCTGCCAATCATGGTGGAAATCCGGGGTATTTAAAAAATCCTGCACAAAATACAACATTTTCCTCATAATCTCAGCCCTAATCCAAAATTGTTGTATAAAATACAGCATTCCTCCTCCTCTAAGCCGCTTAGCGGGAAAGATTGTTGTATTTCATACAACAATCTTCCCAAACGCCCAACTATCTGCGAGTCAAAGTTGTAAAAAGTACAACAATAATGCCTATAAAGTGTGAAGGTCATCATTGGTGAGCGCTATAGTGGTAAATACGGCTATAGATAAACGCTATCCAGTGTGAGCGCCATACGGGTGAATACAGCTATGAATAAACGCTATCCAGCGTGAACACGATACAGGCGTACGCCATACTGTAGTTCGCCGCTAGAGAATCCGCTTCGCCTTCGCCGCCTTCAGCCACTGCGGGAATTCATTCAACAGCTGATCATAGAGCTGCTCGTCGTTCACTTCTTCTATGCGGTCCAGATGGATGAAGTTTGCGTTATCCACCAGCCTTCCGCCCATCGTATCGAGCTTCTTCAGTACCTCGAAATCGGAATCACCGATCCCCACAAACTGCCAGAAGATCGGCAGCGAGGAAGACGCCATAATTACTTTTTTGGTTGGCTTCACTACGCCCCCGTCATTAATAAAGATAATAAAAACCGGAGTTGTATCCATCTCCTCGCGGGTGTATTTCTGAATCACATCCTCCATCACCGGCGGTTCATTGTTGCGTCCGAACTTATGGATTGAATCGTTGTTCATAATATGATTGAAGACATAGCTCCCGAGATCCCGTTCCGTTACCGGCGGCAGCCTGCTGAATTCCGTATCATACACCCACACATCCAGCGAGCCGTTGTCATCCAATTGGCAGGCTACGGCCAGAATACGTTCCACCACTTCCTGTACGACACCGCTGGAATAGAGATTTCTCATGGAGCCGGTGATGTCCAGCACAATTCCAACCCTGGCTTTTACATTGGTCAGCTGTTTTTTGACCAGGGTGAACCCGACTATTTTCTTGCGCAAATCTATGGATGACAGGACGTTGACATCGGCGGCCGGTGCAGTCTGCGGAAGGACGGTCTCCGACTTTTCTACTTCCTCTACATTCTCTACTTTCTCTACCTCCTCCTCCGCCGTCTCCAATACCTTCTCGAGCTTCTCCGTCTTCTCCAATAGTTCGGCTGCCGCTTCGTTGCCTGCCTCCGGTTCAACCTCAAGCCCATAGCTCTTGCAGAGCGCAGCCAAGCCTCCGTTAAAACCGCTGCCGATCGCGCTGAATTTCCACTCTCCCTGATGACGGTACAACTCCCCGGCTACCACTGCTGTCTCGTCGGACAGATCCGTTCCATAATCGAAGCGGTATAATTCCTCACCGTTCTTGCGGTCCATTAGTGACAGCTGCAGTCCGGACAGCTCCTTCATCCGCAGATTCTGCTGCTCCCCCTCGTAGATCGTCAATGTCACTGCAATCCGGGCATATTGCCCCGGAATTCCGGATAATGAAATCAAGAGGCTTTCCCCGTTCTCCCCCTCTGTCGTATGACTTACCATTCCATCCCTTGATACCGGATTACCGTAGAATATGAAATCCTCGTCCCGTTCACACCGGTTCTGCCCCGACAGCAGAAAAGCGGCTGCATCCACACTGATTCCGGCGTGCTCCGTATTCCAGCGCAACCGGATGGTTAGATCACTTACGCCCTTACCCTTGGTAATATCTACTTTTTGGCCTTTTAACAGCTGCAAGTCTCTCATCTCCCCGTTTAGCAGCATATTCCAGCAGTTCATAGATAAGGCATACCATATCCGCTGCGTTTTGTACATTCTGCTGGATTGTAATTCTCTCTGCGCTCCTTTAATATGAACCTTATACATGATAGATAAGGGGCTTTACCTATGGATTTTACAGCAATAGACTTTGAAACAGCCAATTCCAGCCGCTCCAGCGCTTGCGCATTGGGGCTTGTTCAGGTTAGAAATGGTGTGGTCACCGCAGAATATGACTGGCTGATTGACCCGCGGCAGAGGTTCGACGGAATGAATATCGCGATACACGGAATTACACCCTCGATGGTTAAAGGCAAACCGACCTTCGCAGAGCTGTGGCCCACGATTGAACCGCTGCTGCAAGGCGAGATTGTGATTGCGCATAATGCTTCCTTCGATATGAGCGTTCTGCGTTATTGCCTGGATGATTCGTTATTCAGCTATCCGGATTTCAAATATATGTGTACCTACCTGCTGGGCAAAAAAATGCTTCAGGAGCTGCCCTCCCATAAACTGAATGTCGTCTCGGAGCATTTCGGCATTAGGCTGAAGCACCATGATGCGCTGGATGACGCCAGAGCTTCGGCACTCATTCTATTGAAATTGATGGAGCAGTGGCAGCAGTTCGATCCCCTCCTCTTAGCCGGCAGCCAGGGCTATCAGGCAGGCACGATGTATGCGGGCGGTTATACAGCCTTCAAAGCATCACCCAAGAAAGCCGCCAAGAAACCGGCGGCCCCGAAGACTGCTGCGAAGACGGGAATTCCCGTAATCCAGGCTGTACCGGATCACGGAGTTCTCTTCGTATCCACTCAGCGTCTGACTTCTTCTGCAAGTCTCCCGGCTACAACACCGCCTGCCCCTGAAGTTCAAGCTGTACCCGTGCTGGTGAGAGGCCAGCGGGTGGATATCGGCGACAAGCTCAGTGCTTCGAGAATTCTCGTGTCTGTGGAGTGGGATCCAGCGCTTTCAGCCATGGAACCAGACATCTCTGCTTTCCTGCTCCGGGACACAGGACGCTGCGAACAGGATCAGGATTTTGTCTTCTATGGCAACATGGAAGACCCCAGCGGTTCTGTGTTCTACTCGAAGCCTGCGCCAAACGCGGGACATCTGCATCTTCAATTAGCGAAGCTGCCTGCGTCCATTACGCGGATCGCTTTGACCTTCACACTCTATGGGGAGGCTTCCGGCCAGAACCCGGGCCAGATCAATAACGCCTCCGCTTCACTGATTGATTCCCAGACGGGAACCAGGCTGGCCGCTTTTCCCTTTGGCCTGGGCTTAAGCCTTGAGACGGCAGTATTCATAGGCGAATTCTACCGGTACAAGGACAAATGGAGATTTGTTGCCATTGGAGAGGGATTCCCGGGCGGACTCCGTGCCCTGTGTAATCATTATGGTCTTGAGGTGGAACCTCCTGAAGCTGCGGCTGCGGCTGAGTCTACAGCTGAATCAGCCGTAACAATAGAAACGGCAGAAATAGTACGAACAGCCGGCAGGATTCCTCCGTCTGCCCGCAATTCATAGAATTCATGCCCCTTATGGCATACACAAATACCCCCGAGCTGCAATCGTGGCTTGGGGGTGTTGTTATTCTCTTATGCGTTACAGCATGGCCTCAGATCTTCATACGGTAAACCGCTTTATTCTCCAGTCCCCTGATGAACGGTGTCCATTCCTCCGTCTCCGGAGTGGTATCCAGCGCATCCTCCACCATCTGCAGCTTGGCGTCCATGGCATCGATATGATGCAAGGCGACCGCTTCCGCTGTCTGGGGCTGGACCGGACTTCCCCATTCCCCCAGATTATGATGCGATAATACCAGATGCTGCAGCGCCAATACCTTCTCCGATTCCAGATCAATGCCGGTGCGGATAGCCGCTTCCGTAATCCAGCTCGACGCCATCGAAATATGTCCGATCAGCTTGCCCTGCACACTATAATCCGACACAATGCCGAATTGCGAGATCATTTCTTCCGGTTTGGCAATATCGTGGAGGATAATTCCCGCTCTCATAAGATCAGGATTCAGGAACGGGCGCTGCTTGCACAGGAAATCCCCGATCTCCAGCATCCGCACCATATGATAAGCCAGTCCGGCGAAATAAGCATGATGATGCGTTTTGGCCGCAGGATAGTGCATCAGCTTCTCTTCCACTTTCCCCACACAGAAGGAAACGATCGATGCGACCTCCGGGTCGGTTATACTGGCCATTGCATTCTTAATCGTGTGGATCAGATCCACAGGACGCACAGGGGCTGAACGGATGAACTCGGTAAGCGACACGCCATCGGACTCATCCGCCAGTCTGATTTTGGTTATTTTGACCTGCAGCTTCTCCCGGTAAGTATGGGCAATCCCGCGGACCTTCACCAGGGCCATCGGGAAAAAAGTTTCTTTATCCGTTACACTTACATCCCAATATTTAGCCGACAGCTGGCCGCTGGAATCACCAAGTACAATATCAAAATAATCCTTTGGAGGAGTACCATTTGTCTGTTTGAGCACAAGTTCCCTAAGCAGATAGAAGCCGGTGAATTCATCCTGTGGGGATAGCTGTTTAATTAATGTCATGAGGAGCCTCCTATTACTTACAGGCTTTGAACCTGCGGTGTATATTAAAGTTTAGACATTCACATCCGAAATCCCTTTAAATTACTATACGATATCTATTCTTAATTATGTCGATCCCTCCCTTGCAGCCCGTTCGTGCAACAATAAAAAAGGGATGCCCCCAACCATTTGCATGGTCAAGGACGCCCCTTTGTGGTTAGATTTAATTATTTTCCAGCTGCTTCAAGTGCTGCTTTGATAGCTTCAACAGCTTTGGCAGAGATTGCTTTCTGAGCATCATTCGTTCCGAATGCTGCAGCACGGTATCCGTACTTGTGCAGTCCTTTGCCGTTAGAAGTATTCTCAATTTCGTATTTCACGAGCAATTCGTCATCCGTCAGGTTATATCTTACTTTACCTTTATCATCAAGGTAGTAAACAACCATAGTTACTGGAACATTGAACTTAGTAGTAACCATTACATTGACGGATTTGTCTGCACTAGCACCGATGAAGATCCCATCGAAGTATGCAGCCTTCTCGGTTTCAACAACTTCAGCTTTACCGTAAGCTCTGTCAACGGCAGCTTTAAGTGCATTGCTGCTGCTGGTAGCGCCGGATACAGCATCTACTTGTGCTGCGCCTTCTCTTGTGCCTGCAGCCAGGAAGTTAGCTGTCAGCACCGGAATTGCTTTTTGAACTTCAGCATAAGCGGCTTTACCCAGGTCTACCATGTTCATTCCTACACGGGAAAGAGCAACATTTACGATCTTGCCGTTACGCAGGGTAACGTCAGCTTTGTTTGTACCCTTGTCATAAGCGTCGCCGTAAGCGGTGAACGTGCCGTCTTTATAAGTGCCTTGTACTTTGGAAGCATTGGTCAGGGCATCAGTCAGTGCTGCCTTTGCTGCAGCAGATACAGCTTCCTGGCCAGCGATATCAGCAGTGTCCACGCCGTTTGCAAGCAATCCGGCAGTCAGTTGATCAACAAGGGATTTCTGCGCATCTGTACGCTTGTCATCAGCAATAATCTTGCCGTCTGTACCGAACAGGCTCAGTTTGATAGCAGTTACTTGATCGCCAGCAACATCTGCCAGCAGAAGAACTTTAGACTGGTTATCCACTCCGGCAAATTTGCCGTCGAAGTATTTACCTTCTGCAGATACCTTCAGAGCCTTCTCGAAAGCTCTTTCTACAGCCTGGTTCCAGCCGTGGCTGCTCTCAGTGGCGCCCGAAATTCCGTCTACCTTCTCATCATAATTAGCGATATAAGAACCGTTCGCAAGCAATTTAGCAGTCATAGGAGCATTTGCTTTCACTACTTCAGCATAAGCAGTTGCGCCTCTGTCAATCAGGTTAGTGCCAAGTCTGAACAATTTCACATCAACCAGCTTACCGTTGCGGATTACAACATCGGCTCTCTCAACGCCTACGCTTCTTGCTGTACCGTAGGAAGAGTAGAACCCGTCCACATAAGCGGAAGTGTTGTTGATGCTGGCATTTTGCTCAGCATCCCAGAAAGCTTTGATCGCAGCTTTGGATTCAGCTTCGAAGCCGGCTACAGACTTGGCAGCAGAACCATTGGCCAGCAGTACTGGTGTAATTGCTGCAATCGCTGCCGTTTGTTCAGCAGTATAAGTCTTCTCATCTGCGAAATCACCAGTTGCAGTCAGCGGGTACAATTTAACTGCTGTCAGTTTGTTTGCATCGTAAGTAGCAAACACTGCATATTTGGCTTCAGGATCTACACCCATGTGAACGCCGGCGAAATAAGTAGCATCAGCCGGCTTATCCTGCAGCGATCTTTCGAACGCTCTGTCCACCGACAATTTCCAGCCGTTGCTGGAGCGGGTTGCGCCGGATACAGCGTCAACAGCTGCTGCGCCGTCTCTCGTTTTGCCAATCAGTCTGTCTTTCATCAGACCGTATGCCACCCATACGCCGCTGTAGTTATCACGGGCGTTCCGGTCGATAATTTTCGGGCTGGTTCTCAGCAGCTCGATGTCGGCAATTTTGCCGTCTTTGATTGTAACTTTAGCGCCTTCAGTACCTTTGGAGTAAGCATCGCCATAGGCTACATAGACTCCGTCTTGATACACGGCTGCTTTAACAGTAACTGGTACTGCTGTTGCAACAGGCTTAGCTGTAGCAGCTGGCTTAACTGTTGCTGCTGGTTTAGCAGATGCTTTGGCGGATGCTGCAGGTGCAGCGGTTGCTGCCGGTTTAGCAGTTGCTTTAGGTGTTGCTGCCGGTTTAGCAGTTGCCTTAGGTGTTGCTGCTGGCTTAGCGGTTGCCTTAGGTGTTGCTGCTGGCTTAGCGGTAGGTTTAGGAGCTGGTTTAGCTGTCGGTTTCGGAGCTGGTTTGGCAGTAGCTGCCGGAGCTTCCTCCGAAGCTGCCGACACCGCATCCACCTTCAGGTTCAAGGCTGGTGCATTAATCGTGTAGGCGAGTGGCGCAAGCAGTAAGGCTGCGCTTACAGTCAAAGCAATTAGTTTTTTCAAATGCGTATTCTCCTTTATTATATCCCCAGTAGTATGTAGCCCTTTTAAACTGTTCTTCCCGTTCACACCATCCCTTCTTACGAAGAGTACCCGGACTCTTCATAAGAGGTCATCCCCCCTTTCCCGTTCCTGCGCGACCCATCCCGTGTGTGAAAAAGATGCATCCATTTATACAATCTTTCAAAAGGTGAAACAATTCACATAAAAAGGTGAATTAATTCACATAAGAGGATTTCAGGTTGCTAGCGGTAATTTCTGGCTTGATGGTATCAAATTTGAAACACTTTTCTCTGTATATAAAATCACACACCCTATAAGAAACATCACTATTTCGAAATTAACGTAAAAAGTACAATTGTTATCCCTCTCAAATTCTCCCATTTACACCGTCTTATGATATTAATGTGACAGATTATATTGTAACTCAGCCCCTTAATGTGATATTTTAAAACGATGTCATGTTCGTGAAAAGGAGCCGCTACTGCTCATGAATCAGCCTTCTATAGGAGTTATTCTTGCTCAGATTGGAACACCTGACGCCCCCAGCGCCAAGGCGGTTCGTCCATATCTTAAGCGCTTTCTGTCTGACCGCAGAATCATTGATTATCATCCGCTGCTCTGGCAGCCTCTGCTGCGCGGGATTATTCTGCGCACCCGGCCGCGCCGGTCTGCGAAGCTGTATCAGGAGATCTGGATGAAGGAAGGTTCCCCGCTGCTCGTCCACTCCAGGGCTCAGCAGACTGCGCTGCAGTCCCTGCTTGGCGGCCGCTACCAGGTTGAATTAGGACTTGCCTATAGCGAGCCAAGCATGCCGCAAGCCTTCCGCAAGCTGGAAGCTGCAGGTATTACACGGATCATTGTACTGCCGCTGTTCCCGCAGTATTCCTCGACCACAACTGCGTCGGTCTATGAAGCTGCAAGCTTCGCCGCACTGGGAAGGGATAGCCGCTCAGGGCAGGTCTCCAAGCGTTTCGTGCCGGCGCTGCGTTTCATAGAAGCCTATTATGATGCACCGGACTATATCTCAGCGATGAAGTCGCTGCTGCTCCGGAAGCTTGGAGAGCTGGACGAAGAACCAGATTACTATATTCTGTCCTTCCATGGAATACCCCGCCGTTATGCGGAGACTGGAGACCCGTATCCGCAGCAATGCCATCAGACCGGCCGTCTGCTTGCCGAGGCTATGAATTGGGCACCGGAACGCTGGCAGATTTCCTTCCAATCCCGCTTCGGACCCGAGAAATGGGTCGGCCCTTCTACTGCCCATACGCTCAAAGAGCTCAGCGGACGCGGAATTCGGAGGCCTATGATTTTCTCGCCGGGGCTTGTAACCGACTGCCTGGAAACGCTGCATGAGCTGGCTGTTGAAGGCCGGGAGCTGTTCGCTTCAGGCGGTGGAACGGCTGAGAATTTAACTGTCGCCCCCTGCTTGAATGACCATCCGGAATGGATAGACTTCCTCGCCCGGATGGTGAATGGCACAGCGTTGGGCTGGCTCCCAGCTGCAGAAGCTGTGGAAGCTGTGGAATCGTCCACTCCGGAGACGTTCAGTACCTAAGTGGAAGCGGCTATGCAGTCCTTTAAGGGACGACTCCCGTTTCAGCGGGAAGTATAAGGATAACGTATGGCGTAAACATTCCTTCTATATTTAAAGAAAAAATTACCCTAACGGGTGAATCAAGACGGGGCTTATGCGGCCTGAGCAGCTTATGCAGATTATAGGCCACTTCACATTGCTCCATTCAGACTACCTCTTGGACATCATCCCGGTGTAATCAGGGGCACTATTGCCCCTCATTTCTTCCTTTTGGCAGCCTCCGGTAGAAGCAGAGGCATTTATCCCTTTTCCCCCCTACCGCCCGCTTTCGGCGGATTCAGCGGGATTCCTGATACAAGGACAAATTCGTCCTTTAGGCGGATTTGCTCCAACTCCCAAAGAAACGTATCCAAAGCATCATGCGGGTTTTATCCCCGACAGACGAATATCATCATTTCCTATACAACCGAAAAGCCGCCTGATCGGCAGGCTGACTTCCCCTGCGGCCCGGACGGCTTTATTATTTGAATTGTATTCAGGCAGCTTACCTTCCGCATAAGATTCAAGCGGTCAGCTGTTTATATTTGGCAGTCAGTTCCTCGAACCACTGTTTATCCTGCAAAGTCAACGCAAAATCAATCAATTCGGCAATCTCTCCCGGCTGCAGCTCCGGCGAATCATTGAAGCTGATTTCAGCAGTAGCGACCGCTGCCCCATCTGCCCCATCCGCAAAGTCATAAGAAAACATCAGCTTGATATCACTCTCCAGAAACTCATTCCGCAGGAAGTATAGCACCTCACACATCAATACAGGTCTGACATGACTGTCGAAGACACAATCCATTACTTTGGCCCAATAATGCTGGTTGCTGAGATGCAGCTTATCATTGGTCAAGAGATACTGCTCACCCTGAAAGTCGTTGACAAATCTCAGTTCCACCGGCTCCATTTTAAAAATACCGGTAATTTGCTTCTTGGTGATATTCACGATGTCCTGTGTTTCTAATCTCATCATCTCATACACCCCGTTCCTTATATTTGGCCTTTCAGTATTTTTCTGCACATACACGATTCGACAATAATTTTAACTAATTTAAAAGTATTATCGACTTTTTCTCACAATTTGTTAATGTTTTTCATTAAAATTTTAAAAAAATATGTTTCTAATTGTGTTGAAATGGTTAATTATATGCCCCGCACCGGATTAAAGTCATTAATTTAGCAGTAAAGGCTATTCTGACAAGAGAAATCACATGCAAATAAGGGATGCTGCCCAGGCTCTATAATGAGCGGGCAGCATCCCGTTTCGGTGATGTCTGTATGATCCTGCAAGACTTTTGCCGGCTTCTGAACGTAGATTTAGCTCACAAACAATGGAACCAGCTGAATCCCCTCTTCCGGCGAAATCCGCACCAGCCCTTTATCTGAAATCCGCAGCGTCGGAATGACCGCCAGTGCAAGCAGCGACAAGGTCATAAAAGCATAATTCAATGTGCAGCCTGCATCATACAGCGCTTTACTGATGGCCGCAGACTGGGCTGCAGCAATCTCGAACGGCTCTGCCGACATCAGTCCGGCAATTGCCAGCGGGAACAGAGTTGTTCCGGAAGCGGTAATAACCGCAACACCGCCCTGAGCTTCAGCTACTGCACCCGCAGCTTTAGCCATGAGGTTATCATCATTGCCGATGACCAGCACATTATGGCTGTCATGGGCTACAGTCATGGCAATCGCAGCAGGCTCATGGAAGCCGATCCCCTCAACCACGCCAACCGATTTGTTGCCGGTTCCCTTATGCCGCTCCAGGACGGCGATTTTGCACAAGCCCCCCTGGACCAACAGCTTGGATTCAGCGACCGGCAGATTGATGATCAGTTCCCCGGTCTCCACATGATTCTCGATCACCTTGATGATCCGTGTGGCCAGAATACCTTCAGCAATTGGCGCGTGGATTACGAAGTCCTCCGGAACCGGAGGCTGCGGCAGATGTACAGAGGCCAACACTTCATCCGGATAAGTGTACGGACTCAGCTCAGCCGTCATGATCCCGTTCTCTGCTACGATAACTCCAGCCGCAATCGTCATCACGACGTGTACATCAGCCAGATTTCCGTCCAGCAGAATGATATCTGCACAGGAGCCCGGCGTAATTGAGCCGATATCACGGGCTACCCCGAACCGTTCGGCGGTATTGATCGTTGCCATTTGAAAAGCCGTGACCGGCTTAAGACCCTGGGAGATGGCGTGCCGCACCACAAAATCCATATGACCTTCATCCCGCAGCGACTCCGAGCTGCGGTCGTCGGTCACCAGCATCATCCGGCGCGGGTCGAGCCCATGCTCGGTGTGCGCGGTGATGGTCTTCGCCACATCATGCCAGGCGGAGCCGCGGCGCATTTTGGCATACATCCCAAGACGTACGCGTTCGATTACATCCTCCGCCGTCACACACTCATGATCGCCGGTTACACCTGCGGCGGCATAAACCGGAAGTCTCCAGTCATCCGCCGGCCAGGTGAAATGACCGTCTACATAACGTCCCGCGCGCAGAGTCGCCTGAATTTCCCCAAGCATCTTCTCATCGCCGTACACCACGCCAGGGAAATTCATCACTTCGCCCAGCGCAATGACATCCTCGCCCCAGGTAAAGGCCTCGGCTACTTCCTCCGGTCCGATCGATGCGCCGGTTGTTTCGAATTCCGCTCCTGCTGAAGGTACGCAGGAGGCAACCTGCATATAAGCCGCCAGCGGAGTTTCACGCATCTCATCCAGCATCAGCTTAATGCCCTTCAGCCCGAATACATTGGCGATCTCATGAGCATCAAAGAATCCGCCGGTCGTGCCCATAGGCAGCACTGCACGGGCAAACTCAGTCGCCGTCAGCTGTGTACTCTCGATGTGACAGTGCCCGTCAAGCAGACCCGGGGCAATGTATTTGCCTGCAGCATCAATGATCTGTGTCCCCTCACCGATCGTATGCGAGACATCCTTGCCAACGTAGGCAATACGTCCGCCCTGTACTGCTACAGACATCCCCTCCAGAATCTCTCCGGAGCATACATTGACCAGTTTGCCGCCAGTAATCACCAGTGTCGCCGGCTGGTCGCCGCGGGCAGTAGCCACAAGTCCAGGTACGCAGTCCGCAAGTGGTTTTCTTGTATAAGTCATAATACACACTCCCTTCCTGTTATTGGTTTCCTATATTTATATTCTATTTAGCAAAAACGGCCCTGACGCCCCTCACGGGTCGCAAGCCGTTGTTTGAACTATCGCCAGGAGAATAGACCTGACTGCTTATCTAAGCGGAGCTTAACGATGCTTATACAGCGTATTTAGCCCAAAACACAAGCCGTCCGGCTGCTCCGGAGCGTAACTTGTGCTGCTTACCTTTCACCACTTAGCGCATTTTTATGATTATCTTACTTTTGACTCGTATACGTCAAGTGCCGCCTGGACACCCTGGCCGGCTGAAACGGCGAATCCGTGGCGTACAAGCGCCGCCTCCAGTGCTCCAAGCAGACGCAGCACATTATTCTCCCGGCAGCTGAAGCCCATGGTGCCGATGCGCCAGATCATTCCTTTTAACGGACCGAACGAACTGGCAATCTCTATCCCGAAATGGTTCAGCAACATGGAACGCACCGACTCCCCGTCCACTCCCTCCGGAATCAGCACACAGGTGACTACCGTCAGCTTGCTCTCCGGATCACCGTACAGCTCCAAACCCATTGCGGTCAGGCCGGCTACCAGGGCTCGCTCATGATGCTTATGACGGACATGCCGGGCCTCCAGCCCTTCTTCCAGCACCAGCCGCAGTCCCTCACGCAATGCGTACAGCATGGAGGTCATCTCCGTATGGTGATTCAACCGCTGGGGGCTCCAGTAATCCTGCAGCATGCCGAGGTCAAAGTAGTTGCTGCGGACAACCGGCAGCTCGCTTGCCTCATCGACACCGGTTCTAAGGCCCCGCTCTACCTGTTTGCGCTTCAGCAGTTTAGCTTCGGCACGCTCGTTATAGGTGACCGGGGACATGCCCGAAGGGACAGACAGACACTTCTGCGTTCCGCCGACCACGGCATCGAGCATCCAGGCATCCGTCTCCACAGGCACCCCGCCAATGGTCGCCACCGCGTCCACAATCAGCAGGGCATCCTGCTCACGGCAAGCCCGCCCGATCTCGGCCAGCGGCTGCACACGTCCCGTAGAGGTCTCCCCGTGGACAATCGCCACCACATCCGGCTTAAAGCTGCGTATGGCCGCGATCACATCCTCCGGCGGAAACACGCTGCCCCAGGTCTGCTCAATGATGAATACCTCTGCACCGCAGCGCTCGGCAATCTCATGCAGCAGATGGCCAAACCGCCCGAAGACCGGAATCAGCACCCGGTCTCCCGGAGCGATCAGACTGACCATTACCGCTTCAATCCCGGAGCGTGATGTGCCGTCCACCGGATAGGCCCACTTATTGCCTGTGGCAAACAGCTCCCGCAGCATCTCCATCGTCTCGTTCATAATATCTGTAAACTCGGGATCGAATTGACCCAATACCGGATACGACATGGCCCGCAGCACACGCGGATCAACCTCTACCGGTCCCGGAGTCATAATACACCGCAAGGACGGCGATAAATCTTCGTAGCGCTTCATCACTCTCTCCCCCTCTTGTCTCTCTGGATCTCCTGAATCTCCGGAATTGCACCCTCTCATGAACCCCTGAGCTTCAGTTCTCTGTATAAGCCAATTTATATAAGATTGCCGTCAGTACTTCGAGTCCCGCAGTCAGCTCTTCCGGTGACGTATATTCATCAGGAGAATGGCTAACCCCTCCCCGGCTGGGCACGAATATCATTGCCGACGGGCAGCGCGGCGCGAACAGCTGGGCATCATGCCCTGCCCCGCTGACCATGCTCCGGTACGATCGCCCCTGCTCCAGGCAGATTTGTTCCAGCAGCGTGCACAACCCGGCATCCATTGGTGCAGGAGTGGTGGCCAACTGAGGCAGCACTTCCAGAATCAGGCCTCGCCTGCCGGCAATGTCTGCGAATTCATCAAGAATTCCTGAGCAAAAGCGCTCCAGCCTCAAGGCTTCGCTATGCCGGATATCCAGTGTGAACTGCACTTCGCCCGGAATGACATTCGGCGTCCCCGGATAGACTTCCAGCCTGCCCGATGTAGCCACCAGCGGATCTCCTTCCGCCAGAGCGGCACGCTCCAGCGCCAGCAGCATTTCTGCGCTGCCTGCCAGCGCATCCTGCCTCAGCCCCATCGGCGTTGTTCCGGCATGATTGGCCGTTCCGCACACCTTGACCTTGCATCTCTGCTGACCGGCGATCGCCTGCACCACACCGATCTCCCGGGATGACCGTTCCAGAATAATACCCTGTTCAATATGCAGCTCCACGTAGGCGGCAATATCACTGCGGACCGGACTGTGTCCGAAGACAGCGTCTCCGCTCTCAGAAGTATTATACGAGCCGGTTCCCGAGGCTTCAAGGCTGCCGCCCAGACCGCAGGCAGCCATCGCTGCCGCGAGCGTTACCCCTTCGGCATCAGCACAGCTCTCACGTTCACTTCCGTCATACAGCCCTGTAACATTGCCCGAACCCCAGAACGTTAACGGAAAGCGGCTGCCCTCCTCTTCACAAAAGGACACAACCTCCAGCGACCGCAGCGGCTGGCCGAAGGTCCTCTGCAGATAATGCAGTGCAGTTACAGCAGCAGCTACTCCGTAAGCACCGTCATAACGTCCGCCGCTCACCACCGTATCGATATGTGAGCCGGTTAAGATGACTTTATCTTCCACCTCTGATCCGGCCAGCTTGCCGTATACATTTCCGACCTCATCCGTTCTGACCTCAAGACCGAGTCCAGACATTCTCTCTTGCAAAAAATGCTGAACCCGGTACCACTCCGGCGTGTACAGCAGCCGGGTAACCCCCTGGCCGGGAGCACTGAAGGCTGCGAGTTCATCCAGCAGCTTCAGCATCTCTCCGGCCGGGACATGCCGGACCGGCAGCTTCATCGGGCCGGCCGGCGGCTGGAGATCCGCAGCCATTCACCGCCATCCGCTGCAACAATGCCTTCTCCGGCTGTATAAACCACATTGCCGCGGGAGAGGGTTGCCGTTACCTTGCAGGATAAGGTCATACCGGCATAAGGACTATGCTTGTGGCGGTAATATAAATCCTCCGCCTGAAGGGTATAATTCGCATTCGGATCAAGCAGCACCAGATCGGCATCCAGCCCCGGAGCGATGGAGCCTTTGCGCTGCTCCAGTCCGAAACGCCGGGCAGGCAGCTCCGACAACAGCGCTGAAATCTGAGTGACCCGGAGGCCGCGCACCCGCACCCCCTCATGGAACATCAGCTCCAGACTGCTCTGCGCCCCTGATATTCCTCCCCAGGCTTCAAAAAAAGACAAGCCGGGCGCCAGCTTCAATTCCGCCGGACATGGGGAATGATCAGAAGCAATCAGATCCACCAGGCCCGCAGCCACCGCATCCCACAGACGTTCCCGCTCCCCGCTGCTGCGCAGCGGCGGAGCACATTTCGCCAGCGGCCCCAGCTCCTCCATGCTGTCCTCGTTCAGAATCAGATAATGAGGGCAGGTCTCCGCTGTAACATCCAGCCCCCGCTTCTTCGCCTCGTGAATCAGCTCCAAGGCTGCGGAGGTGCTGATATGCACGAAATGCAGCCGGCAGCCGGTCCGTTCACTATATAGCAGTGCCCGTGCAACAGCCTCAAGCTCTGCTTCGGGCGGGCGGGAAGCGGCGAAATCACGCGCAGTGCTCCGCCCCTCGCGGAGTGCAGCTGCTCCGAGCGCCGAGGTCATCTCTTCACTCTCCGCATGCAGGGCGAGAATGCCGCCGATTGCGGCGATGCGGACCATCCCCTGATACAGGGTGTCGTCATCCACCTCGCGGAACCGGCCTTCGCCTTCACCGCCGGGATTCGAGATAAACGCCTTGAAGCCGGTAACACCTGCCGCCGCCAGCTCCTCCAGGTCCTCCAGATTGCCGGGCACGAGTCCGCCCCACAGCACATAATCCACCGCCGAATTCCCGGCTGCAGCTTCTGTCTTCAAGCGGAGTGCTTCTATATTTACAGTCGGCGGATTACCATTCAGCGGCATATCCGCATAACAGGTACAGCCTCCAGCAGCAAGGGAAGCCGATCCGCTGCGGAAGCCTTCCCAATGGCCGAACGCCGGCTCATTGAAATGAACATGCATATCAATCATGCCGGGGAGCACATATTGTCCTGCTGCATCAATTATTGTAGTGGCAGGTGAGCCGTGCAGCGCTTCGCCCAGGGCAGCGATTCTGCCGTCCTTCACACCGATATCCAGCTTACGGACTTCTCCAGGGAGTACAACATCCCCATTCCTGATAATAAGCTCATAGGATTCCTCCATGTAACGGTCACCTCCGGTCTAGTGGTATTCGTAATGGTATTCGTATTTGTATTTGTATAGGTACGTTTAACTGCCTCGGTATGTGCTGTATCCTCCCGGTGCAACCAGCAGCGGCACATGATAATGCTCTGCCGGGTCCGTAATGCTGAAGCGGATCGGGATATGCTCAAGAAACATGCTGCCGGTCCCGCTTGCCGGTTCACTGCCAGCACCCGCCTGAGCACCCCTGAAGTAATCACCAGCCATGAAGAGCAGCTCGTAGCTTCCGGCCAGCAATGCTTCCCCTGCCAGCAGGGGAGCGTCCAGCCTGCCGTCACTGTTCGTGACAGCCTCGCATAACAGTGAGGGCATTCCCTCACCGAAACTCCAAAGCTGTAGCGACATGCCCGCTGCAGGCTTCCCTTGCGACAGGTCCAGCACATGAGTCGTTAACCGCCCGCTCATGACAGGTACCCTCCAGTCCTGCTGCATCTATTGATGCAGCGGACTTCCGGTTCCGGCAGAAGCATTTCTGGGTTATTTCCCCCGCACAGATTGCCGCACTTTTTGCCTATTTTTTTGTTCATTCTTCGCACCATACTAAGGATTAAGCCGCTGGTTCCGGTCATGAACGATACCTCCTGCTGATTTGTTAGAAGCAAGTATGCTGTAATGTGCGGATCGGATGAGGCCACTTGCATTGTACCCTATTCCTCCGCCAGCAGATCCTCCAGCCGGAAACGGGTAATCTTGCCGATTTCCTGCAGCGCCTGATCCCATTCTTCCTGCAAGCTTCGGTCCACCCGCTCACGGATGGCCTTAATGATGTCATCTTTATTTTTGCCGCGCACAGCCAGAATGAACGGGAACTGGAATTTATCAGTATAGGCGGCATTCAGCTTCGTAAGCTGCTTGAATTCCTCCGGTGTCAGCCGGTCCAGCCCGGCCCCCTGCTGCTCTGCCGCCGATAGCGGAGTGACCTGCAGCCTTGTTGCCAGATCAGGGTGGGCTCGGAGCAGCGCAAGTACCTGGCTACGATCCGCCTTCCGTGCCGTTTCCACCATAGTGTCATGCAACTGCTGCACCGATTCAAACGGACGCTCACTGTAGGCGCCTTCCGCAACCCAGGGCGAATGTTCGAATATACCACCAAGGCTCTCTACAAATTCCGGTTGTTCCATGCTGTTGATCTGTTCCAGTGTCACAATATCCGCAGGTGTATTCAATGGCTCATCCTCCATCCATCTAATTTGCATAGTTTAAATTCAAACATTATTTAGGGTAAAAAAAGCCCATTTCCGCATTCAAGCCATCTACTTAGCCATCAGCACCTGAAGTGCCGATCTCTTAGTGATTTAAGATGTCCGAACTGCATGAAATGGACCATACCGGTATTACTCTGAAATCCGTGTGATATTCCTTCCTGTTCGCATATACTTACTATCTTATATTGTACCTTCTATGCAGCATTCAGCAACTCAGAACCGCTGTTCACGAACATAAGGGGTTCCCAGCGATTCCGGCGTGCCGGAAGGCTTGTTGCGGTTGCGGTATCCGAGATACATCAGGACGAGAATCGTAACGACATAAGGAATCATTTTGAGGAAATACGACGGCACCACACTGCCCAGCAGCTGTATGCGGAAGCCCAGGGAATCGAGTGCCCCGAAGAAGTATGCGCAGAAGAGCGCACGCAGCGGATTCCATCTGGCAAAAATCACCAGACCGACGGCGATCCAGCCCCGGCCGGCCGTAAGGCCTTCATTCCAGGTCGGTGCATAGGCCAGCACCATATCTGCCCCGGCAAGACCAATCAGTGCAGCTCCGGCTGTAACGTAGCTATAGCGGATCAGCTGTACACGGATGCCCATGACGTCCGCAGTAGCCGGATTGTCTCCGACTGCCCGCAGATGCAGGCCCCAGGAGGTATGATGAATCAGCAAATGCAGCACGAGAACAAGTAGCAGGCTGAACCAGGTCAGATAATCCATCCGGCCAAAAATATCCCCGATCACCGGAACCGACTTCAGCGCCCCCAGATCCAGCTTGGGTGAGGTGCCGGGAAGCGGAATGCCGCTGATGGACTTACCTAGATAGGCGCTGAGTCCGCTGCCGAACAGCGTCATGGCAAGCCCTGACATGGTCTGGTTCGCCCGGAGGGTAACTGTAAGGAAGGAATGCACCATACCCAGAAGCGCAGTAATGGCTACAGCCGCGAGCAGGGCAAGGATCAGGTTCCCGCTGCGGATGTAGACGATACAGGTCGTCACCGCCCCCATCAGCATCAGCCCTTCCGCACCGAGCTGAATGATGCCGGCCCGTTCGGTCAGAATGCCTCCCAGTGTAGCCAGCAGCAGCGGTGTTCCGGCGGATATGGCGGCTATTAATAACTGTGTAGTGAAATCCATGAGTAAACTCCCTTCTCTAAGCGAATGCTGTTATGCGCTCCGGCGGATGCGGAAACGGTGAATCATGTCGCCGGCAATCAGGAAGAACAGGATCGCACCCTGCAGCATTTCCGATATGGACGAAGGCAGTCCGATGGTCTGTACACTATAGCCGCCGACGATCAGTCCGCCGAACAGAATGGAGGTGACAATAAGACCCAGCGGGTTCAGCTTGGCAAGCCAAGCCACGATGATTGCCGTATAGCCATAACCGGGTGATATCCCCTGCATCAGCTTATGTGTAACCCCCGAGACCTCAGCCATGCCGGCAATACCGGCAAGGCCGCCGCTAATCAGCATGACGATAATGATATGCTTCTTGATATGAATCCCCGCGTAGCGGGCAGCTGTAGGATTGGCACCGATCAGGCGCAGCTCATAGCCCCAGCGGGTGAATTTGATCATCAGATAATAGATAAGGACGGCCACCAGCCCGAAGATCAGCCCGATATGCAGCCGTGTGCTTCCCAGGACAGGCAGTGACTGAGCAGCGGTGAACATAGGTGAACCCGGGAAGTTGAAGCCCTTCGGGTCCTTCCACGGTCCGAAGACCACATAGTCCAGAGCCAGCAGAGCCACGTAGTTCAGCATCAGCGAGGTAATCAGCTCATTGACACCGAAATGCGTCCGCGGAACTGCGGTCATCAGACCCCACAATGCCCCGGCCGCCGTACCGAAGACCAGCATCAGTGTGATCGACCAGAACGAAGACAGATCAGGGAAATAAATCGTCACCGCTGTAGCCGCCATAGCCCCTACAGTCAGCTGGCCCTCCGCACCGATGTTCCAGACGGAAATCCGGTAAGCCACCGCGATACCAAGTCCGCATAGCAATAGCGGAATGGCTTTTACCATGGTTTCTGTGAAGCCGTAGGAGGTCCCGAAGGCTCCGCGGAACATTTTTTCGTATACAACAATCGGGCTCATGCCATTGGCGGCAATGAACACCGCACAGAGCAGCAGCGCCAGAATAACAGACAGAACAGGCGTCCACCACGGTGAACGGGTACGGCTTGAATCGTATTCAAGCCTGAGGGAGTACCATTTCCCGCTTTTCCCCGGTGAGGGCTCCAGCACTGTAGAATTGCTTCCAGTATTCGGACTCATACGGCGCTCCCCTCCATGTTCCGGATTCCGGCCATCATCAGTCCGATTTGTTCCCGGTCCGCATGCTCATGATCGCTTTCCCCTATGATTGAACCGTTGTATATGACCAGAATGCGGTCAGACAATTGCAGCAGCTCATCGAGATCCTCGGAGATCAGCAGTACGCCGCTGCCGGAGCTCCGCAGCTCCATCAGCAGCTCGTGGACACCAGCCGTCGCGCCGACATCCAGCCCCTGGGTCGGATGAACGGCAACCATCAGCTTCGGCTGGTGGCTGACCTCGCGGGCGAACAGCAGCTTCTGCTGATTGCCGCCCGACATCTGCTGCACCGGGGTATCCAGCTCCGGTGTCTTCACATTGAAGCGGCGGACCAGCTCCTGTGACCAGGAACGGTTCTTCGCAGCCTTCAGGAAGCCGAATCTGGAATGCTCCTCACTGCGGTAAGACTTGAACAGCAGATTATCGACCGAACCGAGACGTCCGGCCAGACCGCTCTTCATCCGGTTCTCCGGCACATGCGAGATTCCCGAGTCGATGGCGCCTCTTACCGAGGCTGTTTTTACAGGACTGCCGTCAAAAATAATCTCGCCGGTCTTCCACGTTCTAAGCCCGGTCAGCACCTCGGCCAGCTCCTTCTGCCCGTTGCCGGCGACACCGGCCACCCCTACGATCTCGCCTTCACGTACGGTGAGCGACAAGGCATCGAGTGCCTTGCGTCCATGATCGGCAGCAACATCCAGCTCCTTAACAACCAGCAGGGGTTCACCTGCAGTAGCCTCGCGCTCCTGACGGGTGATCGTCACTTCTCTGCCCACCATCAGCCGGGCCAGCTCCAGCTCATCCGTCTTTGCCGTCTCCAGAGTGGCAATCATTTTCCCTTTGCGCATCACCGAGATCCGGTCTGAGGAAGCCATGACTTCCTTCATTTTATGAGTCGTCATGATTACCGTCTTCCCCGTCTGCTTCATCACCTTGAGGGTTTCAAACAGCTGCTCCGCCTCTCCCGGTGTCAGCACCGAGGTCGGCTCATCGAGAATAATAATGTCTGCACCGCGGTATAGGGTTTTGACAATTTCAACACGCTGCTGTTCACCGACAGACAACTGCCAGATCGGCCGGTCAACCGGAAATTTAAGTCCAAACCGTTCTCCGAGCGCCTCAATCTCTTCATGTTTATGCTTGATCCACTTGCTGCCACGCCAGAAAGACGACTTTTCGCCAAGCACGATGTTCTCCGCTGCCGTGAGACTTTGCACCAGTCTGAAGTTCTGAAATACCATGCCTACCCCGAGGAGTGCCGCATCTTTCGGAGAACGGATTTTGGCTGGTTTGCCGTGAATGAGGATCTCCCCCGCATCCGCCCTGTACACACCTGACAGCATACTCATGACTGTGCTTTTCCCTGCTCCGTTCTCACCAAGCAGCGCGTGAATCTCACCCGCATTTGCCGAAAAATCGACTTGATCGCTGGCCGTTACAGAACCGAACTTTTTCACTATCCCGCGCATTTCAACTGAATGGTCCTGCATTGTGGGAAGCTCCTTTCCTTTATAGTTGTAGTACGGGTGGGGAAGATTCCGACATACGGAACCCGCCCCACCCATAAGGCCGTGCTGTATTCAGTTCAAAGCTGCCATTATTGCGGGATGGTACCTTCAACACCCTTAACCAGCCAGTTCATGGAAAGCACTTCTTCAAGCGTCAGCTTTTGGCCGTCTTGAACCACTACATTTCCTTGGTTGTCCGAGATCGGGCCGGTGAATACATCCAGCTCTCCGCTGATGATTTTGGCTTTGGCTTCTTCCACCAGTTGCTTCACATCATCCGGAACCTTGTTGCCGAACGGCGCAAGCTCAACCATACCATCAGCCATATCGCCGGAGTATTGCTCGCTCTTCCAGGTTCCATCCATAACGGATTGAACGGCTTTTACGTAATAAGGGCCCCAGTTCCATACAGGGTTGGTCAAATAGTTGTCCGGCGCATATTTGCTCATGTCAGAGTCATTTCCTCCGGCAAAAGCTCCGCGTTCTGCAGCAGCCTGCAGCGTAGCCGGTGAATCCTGGTAAGCCAGCAGAACATCTGCACCTTTATCCAGCAGGCTGATTGCCGCCTGACGTTCAGTAGCAGGGTCATACCAGGTGTTGGTCCATACTACATCCACTTTGACATCAGGGTTTACACTTTGTGCTCCCAGGGTAAAAGCATTTAGGTTATAAATAACTTCGCTGATCGGGAAGGCTCCAACATAACCAAGATGATTCTTCGTCGTCATTTTGCCTGCCGCGATACCGGACAGATAACTTGCCTGATAGTTTTTGCCGAAATAAGTCCCCATGTTATCGGCTGTTTTGTAACCGGAGGCATGAAGGAACTTCACATTAGGGAATTTGCCGGCTACGTTCAAGGTGAAATCCATATATCCGAAGCTTGTGGTGAAGACAATGTCATGATTCTGGGCGAGTTCTGTAATGATGCGTTCCGCATCGGCGCTTTCCGGTACATTTTCCACGAAATCCGCTTTAATGCCCAGTTCCTTCTCCATGTACAGACGGCCTTGATCATGCTGATACGTATACCCGCCGTCACCCGGAGGCCCGATGTAGACAAAAGCAACCGTCGGCTTCTCTGCTGCCGGCTCTGCTGTTGCTGCTGCCTCGGTGGCTGCTGCATTCGTTGCCGCAGGCGCCTCAGTGGCCGCCGCGTTCGTGTTCGATACCGTATTGTTGTTGCCGCACCCCGTCAGAACCACCGCTAACAGGAACATGGTTACCAGGCTGAATTTAAATCCCTGACCCCTTCTTTTCATAATTCTCCTCCTCCAGGATATCTCTTCTAATGGCTCTAGCCATTAATGTATCTCTACTATACTGAGACACGGCAGTTACGTAAATTTATATAACATAGCTTTGTGTCATTTTATAAGAATTGCTATCGTTTTTGTGTTTTGTGCACTAGAGTACCTTGAATTATGCTTAAAATATGTGATATTCCCTAACATAATTTTGGAAAATAGCAATTTCTCTGTCAGATGTCCCTTGGCGCACTCCATTCCCTGCGAATCTCCCCAAAGCTGACCGGCAGCTCCGCATCCATGAAATCCCGGCCGGAATCACTCTGCAGCATCATTCCCTTATAGCCTGGAGAATGAAAAACAACCGATAACCCCCTATCACTGTCCAGTGCCTGAAGCTCCGGAAACACAGATTTCGCGAACAACACAGGGGGATTCACCATGCCTTCAGTTATGCTTGCCACATAGTCGAGACCGGGATTCCGCTCAAAGGCATCCGTCAGCCGGTTCACCAGCGCCGCAGGAATAAACGGCTGATCCGCCAGAGCGATGACAACGGCATCAGGCTGTAGAGATGATATGGCATTCAATCCGCACCGGAGAGAGAAGGACAGCCCTAAATGAGCCGTCAGGCAGGTCTCCGTGCGCCTGCTGCTCCGGGAACTGGCGGGAGGCATCCATTTTAGAGGATCATCTGCCCGGACCACCACAATCAGCGGATCAAGACCGCACCGCTCCAGCTCACTTAGCGTGGCTGCTCCCGCCATTATTCCACCCGGCTGCTTCAGAGAACCACTTCCAGTTGCTGCTTCCTTGCTCCGGCTTGCCGCCAGATAGATTCCGGCTACTCTCATGTGCACTCCACTCCTTCCGTTAATTTGCAGAGGCATACTACAGCTATTCACGTTCCAGCATTCTGCGGAACAGGAATACCAGCTTCAGCCTCATGAGATCATTGATTTTTTTGAAATCGACATCGAGCAGCTCACTAAGCTTCTCAATGCGGTAAGTGGCGGTATTGCGGTGAATAAACAGCTTCTTCGCAGTTTCATTCACATGGCCGTCATTATCCAGATAGACCTCCAGCGTATGGAGCATTTCCTTGACGTATTCCGGTTCACGGCTGAGCAGACCGCGCAGACTGCCGCTGCAGTATCTCTCCATCGTCTCCGCCGGGATCTGGTTCAGCAACAGATGGAGCTCAAGCTGCCGGTAATGCACCACATTTCCATGTGCCCCCCATTGCTGGACCATCCCCATACATTCCTTAATCTCGGCAAAAGCTTCCTTCAGCCCTTCCGGCTTCACCTTCACCCCGCTGACGGCAGCCCGCGGATAATAACCTTTATCAAACTTCAGATTGTGAAAACATTCATTAATCAGCTCCCGGAACTGCTCCGGAGCTAGCGGTCCTGCCGGATAGAGGGAGAGCAATCCCTCTTCCATTATCAAATGAACCGCCTGCAGCCCATGCAGCACCGGATGCTCCAGATACTCCTCCTTCAGCCGCAGCAGCTCCGCCTGCCTTGCTTCTCCGGCAGCAGCCACATCGGTAAGCAGAAACTGGAACGGGGCTTGCAGCAGCAATACATCCAGCTTAAGCGCCGCCTGGGACAGCTCGGCACACGACAGCCCGCCGTTCAGACAACGCCGCAGCAGCCCGCTGAATTCCCGGTGCTCGGGATGCTCGAAATAATCCTCAAACCCGGTATGGATATGATATGAAATAAGTTCAGCACCCTGGATAAACAAGCTTTCCTCGACCGGCAGCAGCAATGGATCAATCCTGCAGTACAGAAGATAACCCGAGCATTTCTCGCCTTGCATCAGAGGAATCCGGTATCCCGAGCATTCGCCCATGCGGAAGCGCTGATTCCGGTTCAGCCAAGGCCAGCCCTCCAGCAGCTGGCTGTCGGAATAACCGGAGTTATTGAAGACCGCAGCGCCCCGGACGCTGATCACCGCCAGCGGATAGCCGATAACCTCAGAGACTGATTCGAGCAGCGGACGGCTGCGCCCGGAACGCAGGGCGAAGCGCATCAGCTTGCGCTGCTTCTCCATAATGCTCTGCAGCACACTTGTGCTGCGCGAGAGTTCGGCGCGGAACAAACCGTTCATCTGATCGGAGAAGGTGAACTGGAACGGCAGCTCAATCAGCGGGAAATTCAGCGTTTCCGCTTCGGCAATCAACTCCTCCGGCACCGCATCCCAGAAGCGGCCCAGCTTGATGCCAAGACCTGCCGATCCGCGGCGGTTCAGCGTCTGCAGCAGTGCCGAGGCATCCTCGAGACTGTCTTTGATCAGATAGGCGGTAGTCAGCAGCATTTCCCCTTCTTTGATCCAATCTGAGATATCCGGGGCATCCATTACGTTGATGGATTTGACAATCCTGTGCTTCCCCTTGGAGCCTGCAATGAGTTTAGCTTCAGATAAAGGATAAATGGACAACGCTTCTTCAACCGTAAGATGCATGCCATCCCTCCTTCTATAATTTCATCTTCTTTAAATCTTCTTCAGTGTTACTTTATGTAACATTATAGATAAAATGACCCTTCATGGAAAGAGAAAAGTGAAAATATAAACTGAGAATGTCAGGTAATATTACGTATGTCACAGAATTTTAACGATTGGTTGCTGGAGGATAATTAAATCTTTCCTTATTGTCAATTCAATAAATCCTCAAGCACAGGTTCTAATCTGACGCAAAAAATAGAAAAAGCCCCGATTCTCCTCGTCGGGAGAGCTAGGGCTTGCTGTGTGCAAGTGCGATGTTAAGAGGGATGATCAGCTGCTGTGCGCAGTGCGATGTTAAGAGGGATAATCAGCTGCTCTGCGCAGTAGCTGGCGTCCTTCAGATCCGGCGGCAATAAGCACCGGTTTGGCCCCCCCGGAGAGGGATGAACCGATAGCCGTAAAGCGTTCCGGACTGGAGGGCCCTTATTGAGGCGAATTATAGCCTTTCAACAGGTTATGCGGACTCAGATTCCGTTATTAAGCTCATTTCCCCTCATTTCAGGCTTCAATGAACAAGATAACGGCTCCTGAGTCCGCAACCGGCAGAATAACAGGTTTTCGGGCAAAATAGGGTCTTCTGAGTCCGATTCACTCTGCAGCTGCCCGTTTGCTTAAGTATCGTACACATGGTCAGCACATTTTTCTTATTCCTCATTTACTCTCTTACTCTCTTACTCTCTTACTCTCTTCCCAGTACTCAGCGTATCACTGCTTCCATACTTCCTGCACCCATGCTAGGAGTTGGAGGTCCTGCCCATACCCGCCAATAATGGACAGTCCAAGCGGCAGATCACCGGGTCCCGCCACCGGCAGCGTTACCTGCGGCAGCCCGGCCAGTCCGGCAATGCAGCTGAGCATCATGGCACCGCTCCGGTTCAGCTCCAACTGCGCGGGATCTCCGCCACGCAGCGGCGCCGGGCCGGGCACGGTCGGAATGACGAGGCAGCCGTCATTCCCGAGCAGCCCCCGCAGCCGCTCCGTGAACTCCCTCTGCAAGGAGCGGGCCCCGCTGTGGTCCGCTCCGGCCAGCCCCGCCGCCCAAGTGAACCGGGCGGCAATATCCGGTCCGAAGACCGGCCGCTCCTGCTCAATCCACGCTCCATGCGTTGACCAGATCTGGGCACCCTGCAGTTCACGGAAGACATCCATCCATGTCTTCAAGCCTTCCGGGGCAATCTCCATTTCGGCAGTCTGCAATGTGGAACCTGTCTGAAGCCTATTCAGCCCCAGCTTCAGATAGCGGCCGTACTCCTGACCGGCTAATGACCAGCATTCCGGCGGGATGAACATCCGGGACAGCCTGTGCACATTGGTTTGCTTGCCGGTTTGAGCACCCGTTTGCTTGTCCTTTTGGATCTCACCAGGCTGATCCGTCACCCTCACGGGCTGTCCCAAGAGCACCTCACCAGCTTTCACCAGCAGCTCCGCGCTGCCCGCCATCCATCCCACCGTATCAAAACCCGGTGCCAGCGGAATCACACCTTCCATATCCACTGCTCCATGGGTAGGGCGAAAGCCGTATACCCCGCAATATGCCGAAGGGACACGGATTGATCCTCCGGTGTCCGTGCCCAAGGCGAAGTCCACACTGCCGGAAGCTACCGCCACCGCAGAGCCGCTGGAAGATCCGCCGGGAATCCGGTCCTCCCCGTGCGGATTCACCGGTGTGCCGTAGTGATAGTTCTCGCCGCCCAGGCTGTACATCAGCTCATCCGTATGAGCTGCCCCGCGCAGCGCAGCTCCGGCTTGCAGCAGCCTGCTCACTGCCGGTGCGTGGGCAGCCGCAGGCTCATGGCTGCGCAGCCAGTCCGGGTTGCCGGCGGATGAACGGTGTCCGGCTACCGCGAATACATCTTTAACGGTGAAGCTTAAGTCATGCAGAGTCCCGTGTCCGCTGCCGGGAACCGCAAGCTCCGGAACTCTGAACGCACCGTAATGATTATGTAGAGCCATGCTGTTCCCACCTTTCTTCCCGGACGGACCGGGCTTCCTCTGTTTCCTTGAAGCGGTGTTGGCCAGCTTCCCATATGCTTACCACCCGATGGCCGCTCCGTCACAACGCGGGTCCGTACCGCCGCTGCGGTAGCCGTTGCCGTCAATTGAGATGGCGTGGGCATGGCCCATGATCCCATCGTAGCTCCCGACCGCACGGACCAGATGCCCCGCTTCTGCCAATTCGGCCTGCACGCCTGCTGCCACCCGGCTCTCTATCTTCAGCTCCTGGGTAGGCTCTCCCCAGGTTCTGCCCCAGACGAAGCGGGGTTCATTCACTGCCGTCTGCGGGTTCATGCCGTAATGAAGCATCCGGGTCAGCAGCAGGGTCTGCGTCTGCGGCTGACCTTCGCCGCCCTGCGTGCCATACAGATAGGCGGGCTTGCCGTCCCGGCAGGCCATCGCCGGCATCAGTGTATGGAACGTGCGCTTATGCGGCTCCAGCGTATTAATATGACCTGGATCAAGCGAGAAGAAAGAGCCTCTATTCTGCAGCAGAATCCCCGTATCTCCGGCCACAACCCCGGAGCCGAATTCGAAGTACAGGCTCTGGATGAACGAAACCGCATTTCCTTCCCCGTCCACAACCGCAGCATAGGCCGTATCCCGGCCGACCGGCTCACTGCCGATAGCCAGCGCCTGCTGCGGGGAGATTGAAGCTGCCAGCTGTGCTGCATACCCCTTATCCAGCAGCTGATCCAGCGGAATCCTGCTGAAGGCCGGATCGGTCAGCACCCGGTCCCGGTCGCGGAAGCTCAGCTTCAGCGCCTCCACCAGCAGATGATAATACTCATACGAGCCATGCCCGATGTCAGCAAAGTTATAACGTTCCAGTATATTGAGTGCCATAAGCGCTGTGAAGCCCTGCGAGTTGGGCGGAACCTGATAGACCTTGTGCCCGTGGTAGTCCGTGGACAGCGGCTCTTCCCAGTTCCCCCGGTGATCGGCGAAATCATCCCGGGTAAGATATCCGCCCGACGCCCGCATATACTCACTTATCTCCTCCGCGATCTTTCCCTTATAAAAAGCATCCCGGCCTCCGGCGGCCAAGGCCCGCAGCGTCCCGGCCAGCTGCCGCTGCACAAACCTCCCGCCCGCCGCCGGAATCCGGCCGCCGGGAAGATAGATCGCCGCTGCCTCAGGAGACAGCGCGGCTCCGGCCAGAACGCTGCCCCCGTGCTGGTCCGGCGACAGCGGAAATCCATCGGCGCAGTAGCCGATTGCCGGCTCCAGCACCTCAGCCAGGGTCAGCCGTCCATACTCACGCTGGACGGCCTCCCAGCTATCCGCCATTCCGGGTACCGTAATGGCGCTGCGCACACCCCGCCGCGGGATGGCCGTCTCCCCCGCGTAACAGTCCCTGCGGACGGCGTAACCGGATCGTCCGCTGCCGTTGTAGGCCCGGACGCGCCCTTCCCCGGCGCTGTAGGCCAGCCAGAAGGCGTCGCCGCCGAGCCCGGTCATATGCGGATAGACTACAGCCAGCGCGGCGCTGACTGCAACCGCCGCATCATAGGCGTTGCCGCCTTTTTCCAGCATCCGTGCTCCTGCAGCGGATGCCAGATAATGGGGACTGACCACCATCGTTTTCGTGCCGATTACAGGTCCTCTCGTCAAGCTGACCATCTCCCATTCCGGTGTCGTTCAAGTTAGTGTCATTTAACAGTACGCCCGAAACCTTTGTCAATCGGTTCCGGGAAACCGTAAATTCACGCTGTTATTTTTGTGAGCCATGCACAAACTTTACGTCTACAAGAGCCTGTAATATAGAACCGGGCATATGAATTGTATAGAATAAGCTGATCAAGCGGCCAAGCACCATTCCGCGCTGCGGAATCCACTTATGAAATGGGGCCTATCCTAATGAAAACCACCGGTAACGAATACATCCAGATGGCTATGGCTATGTCCAGAACAGGCATCCTCGGCTATGGCGGCGGACCGTCCGTCATCCCGCTGATCCGGCATGATGCCGTAACCCGCTATGGCTGGCTGAGCGATGAGGAGTTCGGCGAGACACTTGCCATTGCCAATGCGCTGCCGGGTCCGATCGCTACCAAAATGGCCGCTTACCTCGGCTATAAGCTAAAAGGCGTCCGGGGAGCCACTCTCTCCGTACTGGCACATATCTTTCCCAGCGGAATTGCGATGATCGCGTTGTTATCTGCCGTAAATTACTTAAGCGGTTCCAAGGTTGTAGCCGGAATGATCGCTGCGGTTTCCCCTGTGATTGCGGTTATGCTGGGAATGATGGCTTATGAATTTGCCCGGAAGGCTTTTAAAGGCCTTGGTGTAATGATCGGGACCGGCTTCCTGCTGCTCGCTCTGGTGCTGCTTGAAGTGCTGCATCTGCATCCGGCCATAGTCATCGTGCTATACCTCGGTTATGGAACAGTCCATTACCGGATACTCGCGAAACAGAACAAAGGGGGGACCGCCTAAATGGAATGGCTCAAGCTGATCTATGGTTTTTTCATGGCCAACGTGCTCGGCTACGGCGGCGGCCCCTCCTCCATTCCGCTAATGTACGAAGAGATTGTGCCGCATTACGGCTGGCTGACCGATGAAGAATTCTCCAATATGCTGGCGCTCGGCAATGCGCTCCCCGGACCGATTGCCACCAAAATCGCTGCTTATGTAGGCTACGATGTCTATGGCTGGCCCGGACTGGCCGCTGCTCTGCTGGCGACGATTGTCCCTTCCGCTGCTGCGCTGATCATCCTGCTGAACGTGATGCAGAAATACAAGCAGTCGCCTGTTGTCAAAGGCATGACGCTGCTTGTCCAGCCGGTTATCGCCATTATGATGGTTGTGCTTACCTTTAAAATGGCCAAAGGCCCGGCAGATTCCATTGGCATCTGGCAGACCCTGATCATTGCCGCAATAGCCTTCTGGGCCCTGAAGCACTTAAAACTCCACCCCGCGCTGGTTATTCTCGCTGCTTTTGCCTATGGCGGGCTGGTGCTGCAGTACACGTTCTAGCTGACGATCACGTTCCCCCTGGCTAATAACCTTCTCCGGGACCACGCTCACTTCAGAATATATTGCGACAGCACCGCCTGCACCTCATAGATATTGACGGACTTGTTGAAGGTTTTCTTCAGCGGCACCGCCGCACCGGACACATAGAGGCACAGCTCCGCATCGAGATCGAAATGCCCGGCCGTTTCCACCGAGTAATGGGTGATGCTTTTGTAGGGAATTGAGTGATATTCCGTTTTCTTGCCGGTCATCCCCTGCTTATCTACGAGGATCAGGCGTTTGTCTGTAAAAATAAACATATCCCGGATCAGCTTATAGGCGCGTTCGATCGTTTCCTGCGGAGCCAGAATCTGCGCATATTCCCGCTTCACATCTTCCAGCGGGACCTGGGAAGCATTGCCCAGCAATCCGTTAAAAATCGCCATAGTCATCCCCTTTTCCTGTAATAGATTGGCAGCAAATCCTCCTCTGCCATAGTCCATACTACTTGCAGATTTATGGATTTATACCAGAGCAAGGGGATTTCCCTCTTGCTTATTCCCGGTTTATTGGTTAAAATGACTATAAATTTAGAAGAAGGAGGTGTAGGAGAATGGATCACAATCGGACCAACAGTGTTAGTAGCCGGCTGATTAATATTATGGCTGGCATCGTTCATGTAAATGCCCTGGACGGGAGAAGTCTGTCCATTTACAAGAACTTAATAACACTACAACATTGTGAAATGCCTTTCTCGCCTACACTTCAACGGATCTCATAAACCGGAGAATACTCAGGCCGCGGGGAAATTTCCCTGCGGCCTTTTTATGTTGTTTTGTAGTCAGGGCGTTCCTATAAAAGGAGAATAACTATGATCATCTCATGCCAAAATGTCCAAAAATACCACGGTGCCCAGCTCGTCCTGGAGAACATCACCTTCGATATCCGCCAAGGCGAAAAAATCGGCCTGATCGGCCGCAACGGCTGCGGCAAGACCACCCTCTTCCATCTGCTGAGCGGGGAAGAACGTCCCGATCAGGGACAGATCTCCATCCGCCGGAGCAGCGTCATCGGACTGCTCGCGCAGATTCAGCAGGTGAGCGACGATGAAACCGTATATGCGGTTCTGCAGCGCAGCTTCGCGGAGCCCTTGCAGTGGCAGCGCCGCCTGCGGGAGCTGGAGCAGACCATGTCCGCTTCCGGTGCAAGTGACGATGAACAGGCTTGGAACCGGCTGCTTAAGGAATACGGCAACCTGCAGGAGAAATTCGAAGCCGCTGGCGGATATGAAATTGAATCCTCCATCAGCCGTGTTGCCGCCGGCCTTGGCATTGGAAGCGGCCAGTATGACCGCCGGTTCTCTTCCCTCTCCGGCGGGGAGAAGACCAAGGTCGGCCTCGCCGAGCTGCTGCTGCGCCGTCCCGATATTCTGCTGCTCGATGAGCCGACCAACCACCTCGATATGGATGCTATCGAATGGCTGGAGCAGTTCCTGCAGAGCTATGACGGCACTGTGCTGGCCATTTCCCATGACCGTTATTTCCTCGATGCCGTCGTTAAGAAGGTCATTGAGATCGAAGACGGCGAAGCCTTCACCTTCCATACGAACTACAGCGGCTATCAGGTGGAGAAGGAAGCCAGACTCCTGCAGCAGTTCGCTGACTATCAGGAGCAGCAGAAGAAGATTAAGCAGATGCAGGAGAGCATCAAGCGGCTGATTGAATGGGGAAAGCTGAATCCGCAGAACATCTCGTTCCCCCGCCGCGCAGCTTCCATGCAGAAGGCGCTGGACCGGATGGTCAGAGTCAAACGGCCGGTTCTGGAACGCAAGTCCATGGATCTGCAGCTGGAGCAGGATGACCGGACCGGCAATCAGGTCGTAATCCTTGACCAGATTAGCAAAGCCTTCGGAGAGCGTAAGCTCTTCTCGGCAGCCAGTGATATTCTCAGATATGGAGAGACTACGGCACTGATCGGCGGCAACGGCGCAGGCAAAAGCACGCTGCTGCGGATTATTCTCGGGCTGGAAGCCCCGGACAGCGGCAGCTGTACGCTGGCTTCCAGAGCCGTTGTCGGCTACCTGGCCCAGGAAGCTGTACCGGAGGAGAACGGCCAATCCGTGCTCCGTTATTTCCGCGAGGAAGCAGGGCTTGAAGAAGGAGAAGCCCGCGGGCAGCTGGCCCGGTTTCTCTTCTACGGCAGTGATGTGTTCAAGAACATCACCAATCTCTCCGGCGGAGAATGGACACGGCTGCGCTTCGCGGTGCTGATGCACCGCCGTCCGAATCTGCTCATTCTTGATGAGCCGACCAACCATCTCGATATCGATTCCCGCGAAGCGCTGGAAGAGGCGCTGGAGGAGTTCCCCGGGACCGTGCTGGCTGTATCGCATGACCGTTATTTCATTAACCGCTGCTTCGGAAAGCTATGGAGTATTGATGGCGGACGTTTCTCATCCTTCTCCGGGAATTATGAATATTATAAGGAGAAGCAGGCCGAGAAAGCAGCGGCTGCCGAACGGCAGGCAGCAGCAGGGAGTAAATCTGCTGCTGTCATTAAGCCCCGCCCAGCCGGTGATGCCGCATCCTCCGCTCCTTCCCGCAAGCCCCGTCCGGCTGTCTCCTGGGAGCAGGACATTGCTGCTGTTGAGGCTCAGCTAAGTGTTATCGACGGCGAGATGCTGAACCCTCGGTTTGCCAGCGATTCCGGGAAGCTGGCTGAGCTTATGACGGCGCGGGATGCCGCACAGCAGAAGCTGGATGACTTGTACAGCAGCTGGTTAAGCGAAGCGGATAACTCTTAGATCATTTACGATTATTCTTTAGACTGATTACTAATCCCATAACAGAGGTGAACAAGGTGACATTAACCCCGGCAATAGCACAATACTGGGAGTCTTATCTGCAAGACCATCCTGAGGCAGCGGAGAATTTCGACAGCGCCTGGGCTTTTGGCGACAACCCCCGGCTGGCCGATGAACTGCTGGAGCTGGTCCTGGCTGGAATCAAGACTGGAACGGCACAAAATTATGAGTTAAATGATGCACACGGTACGCCTCTGCCCTTTGCGGGCGGGCTATCCGTGCTGCTGGACAGTACGGGGCAGCCGCGCGGAATCATCGAGACTACGAAGGTTGAGATTGTTCCGTTTGCGGATGTAACGGCTGAGTTCGCGTATTCTGAAGGGGAGGATGACCGCAGCCTCGAATCGTGGCGCTATAACCATGAAGTATTCTTCACCAGAGAGCTTGAGGATGAAGGTAAGCCATTCGACCCTGGTATGCGGGTCATCTGCGAGACCTTTCGACTGGTGCATATCAATAAAAAACTGTAAATCTTAGCACTTAAAAAGGCTGCTTCTTCTTAACCGAAGAGGCAGCCTTCATTGTATAGTTGCACGTTAGTATAAGGTTAGAGCTTCAAGGTGAATCTTAAAATTTCCAGATGCCCGTAATCCAGCCGATAACCGAGATCCATAATGGAATACTGATTAGGACGCCCCATACCAGGCCGGTGGCAATATTACCTTCTGCAGGACGTGTTACACCTTCCTGCGTCAGCGGAAGTCTTAACTCTTCTTGTTCCATGTGATCCCCTCCTAAAATTGTTATCGACACAGCAGAGGAAAAAATGTAGACCGCCTGGCCCAAAAAGTTGTGTTTCTGATAAATTTTTTAGATATAAAGGCTCAGCGGTTGATTAATGCAAAGGCTTACATAAATAATATTAACCAATTTTTGTCTACTTTAAAACTTATATACTCCTGATCATCTATTATATGCAGTACTTTAGTCCAATATTACTGCCTTTTCAGAATTATGTAAATATTGGAACAGTGTGTGCAGCTGCTCCACCGTATTGCGCTCCTCAGACAATTCAGGCAAGGCATCCTCGGCAAAAAAGCCTACCCCACTTGTCTCCACACCCGCTTCCGCTGCCCCGCCGGTAATCCGGCACAGGATGAACATTTTGTAGACATGATAAGGCTCCGGGGGATGCTGGTGAAATTTCTTGTCCAGCACAGCGAGCAAACGTACGGCTTCCGCCTGATAGCCGGATTCCTCGGCAATCTCTTTCACAACCACTTCGCTTGGAGACAAGCCGATGTCCGCCCAGCCTCCAGGCAATGCCCACTTACCGTCCAGCTTCTCACGTACAAGCAGAATTTGGTTATCCTCAAAAATCACTCCGCGGATATCCACTTTCGGCGTGCTGTATCCGCCCTCTCCCGCGAATGAGAGCCGGATGCGTTCTTTGCTCTCATACGTATAGTTAGCCAGAATATCTACACTCAGCTCCCGCAGCGCCTGGTAACGTTCGATATCATATACATCCTTGGCATAGGTCAGACCGGTCTGGGCAATCCCCTGTATTTCTTTGGCCCAGGTTAACCATTTCTGTTCCATAAGTACACCGCCTTTAATCAGATATGGGATAGAACATACTTTTTCAGAACTCCAGCAGCTCCATTCATTATATTAGCGCTACTCGCACAGCATCAGATGACGGGAGAACGCACCTTTCTTCGCAATACAGCGGTCGATGATCGTGAAGCCGGCAGAATGTATCATCTTATCCATCGCTTCGATCGCCACAATAACAACCCGGTCCGCAATCCGGCGGGTATTGGTGAGAATGGCAAACTGCTCCTCAGGGGTAATCCGCGAATACAGATTATAAGGCATATCCACAATAGCAACATCATAGTGCTCCTTAATGTCGGCGATATCCCCGAGCGTGACTTCACTCTCGAAGCCGAAATGGGCGATATTCGTCCGCGCTCCGGCAGCAATAAGCGGGTTAATATCACGTCCTACAATATCGATTCCCATAGACAGTGCCTCAACCATTACCGTGCCAATCCCGCAGCAGGGATCTATCATCTTCACTCCGGCTATGCGGGGAACTGCCATATTGACCGCCGCCCGGGCCACCCGTGTGCTGAGTGCTATGGAGTAGCTGCGGGGCTTTTTCATCTGCCGGAACCAGGTTGCCTTATTCTTATGATAAGCTCCGAAGTACCAGCGTCCGCCCAGCGTTACAATTCCATACACCAGCTCCGGATGATTCACATCCGCCTCGCCTTCGATCCGCAGGCCGATTTCCCGTTCAATTACTCTGCGTTCATCGTATTCAATTTTATGCTCTGGTGTCAGATCATTCGTCTTCACAAAAATCACCTTAAAGGTCCGTCCATTCAGCTCTACCCGTTCCGTCTGCCGGTAGATTTCCGGGAGCGTGTCCCCTTCGTACATCACATCAATCCGCTCTTTGATAAAAGGGCTGCGGCTGACGTCCACCCGGGTCCCGCTTGAGAATATAGCCGGCGGGATCTCGCCGCCAAACAGACAGCGCAGCTCCATACCGCATAGGGATGCCTCATCCTCAGAATGGGCGTATGTATAGATATAAGAATTGTTTCCGCCCTCGGGCATTTGTGCTTCATATTCAAGACTTGCTGATACATTCGCTGACACTGTTATTCCGCTCCTATCGCTTCCGCCGCTTGCGGCGCTTCTGTTTCTGATTCTAAACTGAACTTTTCCGGGCTATCCGCCGGTTCAGCATCTCCATGCCCGCCATCATAGCTGATCCTTGCCTTGGCGATTTCTCCACGGTTTCCCCTCACCCATTCTACCAGTAAAGTCAGCGGGCCAAGAAGAGATTCACCCAGCGCTGTAAGACCGTACTCTACAGTTAAAGGGACTGTAGGGGTGGCTTTGCGCCAGACCAGCCCATCACGTTCCAGATGGCGGAGCGTCTGGGTAAGCATACGCTGAGAGATACCGCTGGAACGGCGCTGCAGTTCCTTGAAACGTAAAGACTGCGCTCCAAGGTTCACAATGATCAGCATACTCCATTTATCTCCGACACGGTCCAGGATCTGCCGGGTAACCGTGCAATCCTCCAGTATAGTTAGTTGCCGGCCAGCTTGTAATCCATCCTTCTCCTGATTGTTCAAGGCAGTTACCTCCATGTAACCTAAGCATCTAATAGTGCCTTCTTGCCGCTTAGGCCCACTAAGTCTATCATGGTTACTGTTAGTAATCAACAACCTGAAAGGAACTGATCGACTATGCAAACCATCGCTATCGTAGGTGCAGGACCGGGCCTCGGCCTGTCCATTGCCAAGAAGTTTGGCGGACAGGGCTTCCGTGTCGCTTTGATCGCCCGCAACGGAGCCAAATTAAAAACTTTGGTAGAAGAACTTACAATGCTGGGTATTGAAGCAGCCGCATTCCCTGCGGATCTTTACAACAAGGAAGGGCTCACCACAGCATTCCGGAACATCAAAGACAAATACGGCTTCATTGATGTACTGGAATTCAGCCCTACCAGCGGCAGCTTTCCTCCAACTCCGGCAACACAGGTAACAGAAGAAATTGCACTTGACGCTTTCCAGTCGCAGGTCATCGGCGCGATCCGTAGTGTGGAGCAGGTGCTGCCGGAGATGCTGGAGAAGAATACAGGCGCTCTTTTATTCAAAACCGGACTGTCCTCCCTGTATCCGATTCCTATGATGGGCAACATGGGAATTGCATTTAGCGGGCTGCGCAACTACGCTATGAACCTGCACACGGATCTGGCACCACTAGGCATTTATGTAGGTCATTTAGCTATAGGAGCCATTATCAGACCCGGGACTGATGCCGATCCGAATCTCATTGCCGGTGCATGGTACGATCTTTACTCCCGCAGAACTCAGCCCGAGGATACTTTTCCACAAGGTGTAACGCCAGCCACCATCCTCTGGTAAGGTGCTTGAACAATCCTTTTTGATCCATCTCTATATCTCCAGTATAATGGATGCATTACACTGCCGATTCTAAACCGACGGGGCCTGTCATCTTGCGTTGCATGATACAGGGCTCCGCGGTACTAGGCAGCGAATTCCAAGGAGGTACATAATTACGATGTCTTACGAAACTTATTTTCAGACTGAGCGTGACGCTCAGCTAACCGAACTCAAGCAATGGCTGGCCATTCCCAGCATCTCGGCCCTCTCCGTACACAAGGAGGATGTGAACGCCGCTGCAGGCTGGCTGGTAGAGACTCTGAAACGCGCCGGATTAGAAAATATCGAGCTGCACCCTACTGCAGGACATCCAGTGATATATGCAGATTATCTTCATGCCCCAGGTAAGCCGACCATTCTGGTGTACGGACATTATGATGTACAGCCGGTTGATCCGCTGAACCTGTGGACCACCCCTCCGTTTGAACCGGAGATCCGTGACGGCAAGCTGTACGCCCGTGGAGCCACTGACGATAAAGGTCAGGTGTTCATGCATATCAAGGCCATTGAAGCCATCCTCAAGCAGGAGGGCACCTTGCCGGTCAACATCAAACTGTGCATCGAAGGCGAAGAAGAGATCGGCAGCGTGAACCTGCCTCCATTCCTGGAAGCCAACCAGGACAAGCTTGCGGCAGATGCCGTCCTTGTCTCGGATACCTCCCTCCTGGAACGCGGGCGCCCTGCGATCTGCACCGGACTGCGCGGTCTATGCTCGCTTGAGGTCACTGTAAACACCGCATTAACGGATCTGCACTCCGGCTCCTATGGCGGCGGCGTTCCAAATGCCCTGCATGCACTGGTGTCTCTTCTCAGCTCGCTTCATGATGACAAGGGCCGTGTGTCCGTTGAAGGTTTCTATGAAGGCGTGCCTGTACTCTCTCCTCTCCTCCGCGATGAATTCGCCAAGCAGGGAGTAGACGAAGACAAGATCAGAGCGTCCCTTGGCCTGGAGCAGCTGTACGGCGAGGAAGGCTACAGCTTCGTAGAACGCATTGGCGCACGTCCAACCCTGGAGCTGAACGGCGTATACGGCGGCTTCCAGGGCGAAGGCAGCAAGACGGTTATTCCGAAGGAAGCCCATGCCAAAATCACCTGCCGCCTTGTCGGCGACCAGGACCCGCAGCATATCCTGGATGCCGTGGAAGCACATCTGAAGGCCAATATACAGAGTGGTGCGAAAGTGCATGTGAAACAGATGGAGAAGGCCCGCGCCTTCAACATCGATCCCTCTCATCCGATCCTGCAGACCGCTGCAGATGCTTACGGCAAAGTATACGGCACCCGCGCCCTCTTCACCAAAGACGGCGGCTCGATCCCAATCATGGAGAGCTTCTCCCGCATCCTGAAGGCTCCTGTGGTACTGATGGGCTTTGGGCTGGACGACGAGAACCTGCATGCTCCGGATGAGCATTTCAATCTGGAGAATTTCGATAAAGGCCTGCTGACGATTGTGGAGTTCCTGAAGACCGTATAATCCGGCACAGCATTGTCCAAGCTGGTCCACGAATAGCTGCAACAGCAAAGCCAGGCTCCCGGAGAATCGGGAGCCTGGCTTGTTGCGGATCAGAATACTTGTTGTATAACGAAAATAAACAACAAAAAAACCCTTGCGGACAAGGATTTGGAATTTAAATATGGAGCGGGTGATGGGAATCGAACCCACGCTATCAGCTTGGAAGGCTGAAGTTCTACCATTGAACTACACCCGCAACTCAAATTGAGTACAAGAAACATTGTAGCATTACTACGAATAAATTGCAACCCTAGCAGGATCTCCCGGATCATATTACGATGGCATTTCCAGCAGCGGCTTCAAAAAAGACAGTTCGAATTCCTCCGCCTTGACCGGCTTGCTGAACAGAAACCCTTGTGCTTCATGGCAATGCTGCTGGCGCAGGAATTGCAGCTGTTCCTTGTTCTCAACGCCTTCCGCAGTTACCTTAAGCTTCAGGTGGTGAGCCATGGACGTTATCGTGGAGACAATCGCCGCATTGTTGCTGTCCTCCATGACATCCGAGACAAAGGAGCGGTCAATCTTGAGCCGGTCAATCGGCATGTTCTTGAGATAATGCAATGAACTGTACCCTGTGCCGAAATCATCAATACTGATGCATACGCCAAGTCTCTTTAGGCGGTTCAGTTGGTCAAAGGCAGTCTCCTTGTCCAGTGTCATGCTCTCGGTAATCTCCAGATCAACATAGCTGGGATCGAGACCGATCTCCTGCAGAATCGCCCCTATCTTACCAGCCAGATTCGGCTGCAGGAACTGACGCATCGATAGATTAATAGAGACACAAATGGGCCGATAACCGGCATTTTGCCATGTTTTATTCTGCTGGCAAGCCGTTCTGAGCACCCATTCCCCGATTGGAACAATCAGTCCGCTCTCTTCTGCGATTGGAATGAAATCTACGGGAGAGACGAGTCCGCGTTTGGGATGATTCCAGCGCAGCAGCGCCTCCATGCCGACAATCTCTTCGGTCTCAAGCAGTACCTGAGGCTGATAGACGAGATAGAATTCATTCCGCTCTAGGGCTCTGCGCAGATCATTCTCCAGCTTGAGGCGTTCCTTAGCCTTCATCTGCATAGCCGGAATATAGCGGCGGATATCCACCCCTTGCATCTTCGCATTGTGCACAGCAGTATCCGCGTTCTGGATTAGCTGCTCTGCCGTATCACCGTCTCCGGGGAAGATGCTCATCCCCAGACTAAGCGAGATGTGATATTCTCCGGACTCGAGGCTTACGGGTGTCTCGAACAGCCGCAGCAGATCATTCGCCCGGACCAGACAGTTCTCAAGACCAGTCCGCTCTGTCATCAGAAAAGCAAACTCATCCGCTCCCATACTATAGAGCTCTTCATTCACTCTAACCTCACTACCGATCCGCTGGGCGACCAGTTGCAGCAGCAAATCTCCTGCATAATGTCCAAGAGAGTCATTAATATTCTTGAAATGATTGATGTTCATGATGACCAGACCCGAGAATCCGCGGCTTTTGTCCTTCTCACTCTGGATCACGATCTCTTCCATACGCTGCATCAGGCGGCGCCTGTTCGGAAGACCTGTAAGATCATCGTGGAAGGCCAGATAATTAATCCGCGCCTCTGCCTGCTGGTTCTCTTCAAAGGGCTCCTCTATCGTTAATCTGTAGACACCGGTAAGCAGAAGATAATAAGCCACTCCGCTGCTGAGCATCCCGAACAGATAATCCATATCTCCGACACTGAACAGATTCATGAAGAAGACCTGGCCCAGTGCAAAAAATACAAGGGAGCGGATAATAATCAGAAGCGAAGCAGACTTCTCAATTTTGCCCGGATATACAATAATCCCTACTCCAAGCAGATAAACGAACAGTACGGCCATATTCATCAAATCTCTTACTGTCTCCACCCACGGATAACTCGCCAGTCCAGGAACAATCAGGTTGCCGGAGCCAAACACAGCCGCGGATAGCAGAATCAACAAAAAGGAATTCCGGAACACCTTGTTCTTGCTGTCTACCGACATCGGCTGATCTGCCCTGCAGAAGATAAGCACGATCCCCAGCGCACTCGCAAGCCGCGAGAAGGTCAGCAGCCATAGGGATTGTCCGGAGCTAATATAAGAGGCAACTCCGGGAATGCCTACAAAACCGAGAACATGCAGGAAATCAAAGATGCTTACACCCAAAAACAGAGCGGATGTATAAAGTCTTGCTCTGGATAATTTATTGGAGAATAACAACCAGCCCTGGGCAAAAATCGCAAAGCCGAAAGCCACAGTGCAGCAGCCCGAAATAAGATAGAATGCCAGCAGTAAATCTTTATCCTCTATATCGCCCAGCGGTGTACGGAAAATCTGGATCAGAAGGAACAGCGCAGCCCCTATAATCGCCGCATGAATGGTCTTTCTCTCTTCTTGTCTCATATGTCCCTCGCGTCTAAAAATGATATCTATAATAACTAGTCGATGTGTTTTTGGTCCTATGAATAAATATCGGTTAAATACTCCTGTAAAGTTACATCGTTCATCCTACAATATTAAAAGAAACCATCTCTGGCAGAAAAAAAGCACCTTCCTCTAAAGAGAGGTCAGTGCTTTCATCTTCCGGACGTTTATTTATCCCCGAAATTAACCTCAGGTGTAGTCAGTTTGTCATAGAAGTCAACCGCCTTGTCTTTATCGGCTGAAGAACGCAGCGCCATCGCCGAGCGCGGATGCTCATCCAGTGTTCCCGTAATCATGTATGGGATGATATACCCCCACTCTTCCTTCTCGCGCAATGGAATCATCAGGTTCTCAACAATATCCAGAACGGGACGGAGGGTATACTTGGTATTCTTCAAATGGGTAACCAGCAGCTCTGTAGGACAATTGCCGGCAGCACGGCCCATGCCGTAGCAGGAAGCGTCCAGCAGTTCGACACCTTTTTCCGCTGCAATCAGTGTATTGGAGAAGGCCAGCTGCAGATTGTTATGCGTATGTACACCCAGGCGTTTATCCGGCAAATGTGTTCTGAACTTCTCTACCAGGTAATGGATGTCATTGTGATCCAGACTGCCGTAGGAATCAACGATATATACAACATCAACGACGCTTTCGCGGATCTGTTCAAACGCTTCAAGCAGTTCATTCTCCATGACATTGGATAGAGCCATAATATTAATCGTAGTCTCGTACCCCAGATCGTGGAAGGTCTGCACCAGCTCAAGCGCCTTGTCCACATCTTTGCTATAGCAGGCTACACGGATCAGGTCCAGCATACTCTCACTGCGGGGCAGGATATCATTCACGTCAACACGGCCGATATCGACCAGTGCCGACAGCTTGGTGTGGCCTTTTTGCGGAATAACCTTGCGCAGGAAATCATCATTAAGAAAACGCCACGGCCCGGCACCCTCGGACCCTTTCAGCAGCTTCGGTGAGTTTTTATATCCGATTTCCATATAATCAACACTGGCTTCATTCAAACCAGCGTATAATTTCTGAACAAATTCAATACTGAAATCCCAGTTATTCACCAATCCCCCGTCACGGATGGTACAATCGACAATTTTGCTCTGATTAGTCTTCACAATCTGTTCTCCCTTCGGGCTTAGCTTCATATTATATCCTCATAATAAACACGGCCACAAACTTACTATGCTTACATTATCGTTCAATCATACTTTAATGAAGAATATATTGTAAAGAAAATTTCAGTAATTTCCATATAGATTTCAGAAGAGACGTTCAATGACATTAATCACAGAAAATATTCAAACAAAATGCTACAGTACAAGAAAATAATTGAGATTGATTATCAGTCTCTCTCGGAGGGATTACAATGGCTTCTGCATCCTGCTCCTTGCTGCGTTTACAACCGGGCACTACCGGCTCTATTTATAGAATCGAAGGTATGAACCCCATCTTGCGCCGCCGTCTTGCCGATCTGGGAGTATCCGAAGGTGTAATGATCCGTCTGAAGGGTAAAGGTCCTTTTATGGGCCCCATTACGCTGGAATGCAACGGCCAGTTGTTCGCGATCCGCCGAAAGGAAGCTTCGATGATCGAGGTGAAGGTTTCATGAGCTCTATCGCCCTTGTAGGGAATCCAAACACCGGAAAGACTTCGCTTTTCAATACACTCACATCTTCGTATGAATATGTCGGAAACTGGGCGGGCGTTACTGTTGAGAAGAAGGTCGGCAGCCTGAAGAACGGAGCCGGCAAGCTGATCGACTTACCCGGAATCTATTCACTCCATCCGCTCTCCCGCGATGAGGGCGTAGCCGCCCAATATCTGATCGAAGAATCACCCGAAGCACTCATCAATATTGTCGATGCATCGCAATTGGAAAGAAATCTGCTGCTTACCCTGCAGCTGCTCGAATACGGCAAGCCGATTGTACTTGGTTTGAATATGATCGATGTTGCCAATGCCCGTGGAATTCAGGTGAATCCTGAAGTACTGCAGGCACAGCTTGGGATAACCGTGTTACCGCTGATTGCCAGAACAGGCAAAGGAAGCAGCCAAGTGCTCAGCGTTCTTGAGAAGCCGGCGAGTATTCCGCCTGTAAGCTTCCGTCTGAATTATGGTGAACTCGTTGAAGCGACGATAGCTTCTATATCAAATCAACTGCAGCAGATCTCCGGGCTGCCTAACCTGCGCTGGGTTTCCCTGCAACTGATGGAGCAGAATCCGGTAGTACTGGAGCTGCTCAAGAAACGTATGGATACTTCCGAGCTGATGCTCCTCTGTGATACCTGCCAGACCCAGCTGCAAAAGCAGAAGCTGGCGCTTACCCTTCCGCAGTGGATCCGCTCCATCCGCATGGACTACATCCGCAGTGTATGCGCGGCAGCCATCGATGCGACGAAGCAGAAGCCGCATAATCTGACAGAGCGGCTGGATTCCATCCTGACTCACCGTTTCCTGGGATTGCCTCTGTTTATCGTCTTTATGTATGCTATGTTCAAAACGACCTTTGATTGGGTAGGCGGACCTTTATCGGATCTTCTGGACGGCTTCATTGGCGGCCCCCTCAGTGACGGAGCCAACTCATTGCTGCAGATGATCGGTGCATCGGGCTTTACCCATGCTTTGATTGTCGATGGTATTATCGGGGGTGTCGGCGGCGTGCTCGTCTTTGTTCCCCAGATTTTCATACTGTTCCTGATGATCTCCTTCCTGGAGGATTCCGGTTACATGGCACGCGTCTGCCTGCTGATGGACAGCACGATGGAACGGATGGGCCTGAACGGTAAAGCCTTTATCCCCTTCATTATCGGCTTCGGCTGTAACGTACCGGCGATCATGGCAGCGCGCAGTATCGAACAGCCCAAAGACCGGATGCTGACAACGCTGCTTATGCCGCTGATGTCCTGTTCAGCCCGGCTGCCGGTGTATCTGCTGTTTGCAGCGGTTTTCTTCCCGGCCCGGCAAGCAACGGCGGTGCTGGCGATGTATGTGATGGGAGTAGTCTTCGCCCTGATTCTGTGTAAATTATTCTCCAAACATCTGTTCAAGAATGAATCCTCCATCTTCATTATCGAGCTGCCGCCTTACCGGATGCCGCAGTTCAAGACACTCAGCCGCAGCACCTGGGAGAAGGGCAAAGGCTTCCTGCGAAAAGCAGGAACCATCATTCTTGCCGGTTCGGTCATTATCTGGCTGATGTCTTACGCGGGTCCTGCCGGATTCAATGTAGAGATGGACAACTCGTTCCTGGCCAAATTCGGCGGGCTGATCGCACCGCTGCTGCAGCCGCTCGGCTTCGGCACCTGGCAGGCTGGTTCCACACTGGTTCCAGGCTTCCTTGCCAAAGAGGTTGTCGTATCCACCATGAATATCATTTACCATGCGCCGGATAGCGCAGGGCTGGAAGGACAAATTGCGTCAGTCTTCACACCGCTTAGTTCGATCAGCTTCATGGCCTTTATTCTGCTCTATATTCCTTGCCTGGCCACGGTCGGAGTGATCAAGAAAGAAACGGCATCCTGGAAATGGACCTTCTTCTCCATGGGATATTCACTGGTACTGGCGTATGCCGTGTCACTGGTTATTTTCCAGGGCGGCCGGTTATTAGGATGGTCGTAGAAATAGCAAGTCCAAGATTTACTGAGAGGAAGCGAGAGCAGCAATGATAGTCAATATTCTGATTGTAGCGCTTATCTTCGGGTACTCCGGCTGGATGCTGTACCGTCATGTTCAAAAGGGCAAAGAAGGCGCCTGTGCCGGCTGTGACAAAAGCAAAACCTGTTCGGCCGCGTCGCTGGATTCACCCTTGTCCTGCTGCGGAACTACAGCCGATCCCAAACACTAGATCCGTCTGCGTCCCTAGAGAAAAGAATACAATTCGTTTAGAATCCTTGGCATGCGGGTATGTTAGTTATAAGCAATTACAGCCAGACCATACCAAGGAGGAATTACCATGAACACCAAAAAGACATTGTTTACTACGGTAGCATTGGGAGCAGCCTACTTGCTGAAGAATAAGAATACGCGGGACAAGATCATGAATGGGGTCCAGTCCTTTACTGCACAGATGAAGGCCAGAAAATAGGGTGTAACCCAGGCTCTACTCAGCCGAAAAATAACTCAATCCTAAACAGCCGCGGTCCCGGGAATCCGGAGACTGCGGCTGTTTAGCTTGGTACAGGCCTTATCAGGTTCATGAAGAAGCTTCGGCAGTATCTGCCTGGTTAACAGGATCAGAAGCTAAGCGGAGCAGATATTCAAGCAGCGTACGCACCATCACACCCGTTGCCCCCTTCGGGTTCACTCCCCGCTCTTTTGACAAAAATGCCGTTCCGGCAATGTCCAAATGAATCCATGGCAGACCTTCCGCAAATTCACCGATGAATAATCCGGCTGTAGTAGCTCCGCCGTATCTTCCGGCAGCATTGCGGATATCGGCGACCTCGCTTTTTAGCATCTCGCGGAATTCCGGATAGACGGGCAGAGCCCATATCTGCTCACCTGACAGTCTGGAGGCCTCCAGAAGCTCCGTCAGGAACCCTTCATCATTCGTTACTGCGCCCGTAGCCACATCGCCCAGAATGGACAAGACCGCCCCGGTTAGCGTGGCGACATCAATAATCCGTTCTGCCCCCCACTCCCGCGCATACGTGATTGCATCTCCCAGAACTACTCTGCCTTCCGCATCGGTATTCAACACTTCAATCGTTCTTCCGCTAAGGGAGGTTATAATATCACCAGGTTTAAAAGCATTGCCTGCCGGCATATTCTCCGCCGACGGAATAAGCATGACCACATTGATCCGGGGACGCAAACGCCCCAAGGCCTCCATGACTCCGAGTACTGCGGCTGCACCACCCATGTCACTGATCATATCCTCCATCCCAGGAGCTCTTTTGAGCGAAATGCCTCCAGTGTCGAAGGTGATGCCCTTGCCGACAATCCCCACCACATTCTCCCACTGATTGGTTCCCTGATAGCGAATGGCTATCATACGCGGCGGATTCACACTGCCTTTGCCGACGGCCTGTAATCCGCCCATTCCCTTAAGTTCAATCTCACGTTCATCCAGCACCTCAGCAGGAAGGCCGTGGCGTTCGGCTACTTCAATGGCTGCTGCCGCAAGCTCTGAAGGGGTCAGGAGATTACCAGGGAGGTTGGTTAAATCCCGGGCCAGATTCGTCGCTTCCCCAAAAACCTGTCCCCGCAACATGCCTGTTTTCCATCGCTTATCCTCTGACTCTTCGGACTGACGCTCCATATGCAGCCTTACGGCGGTTAAGCCGGCGTAAGGCTGCTCCAGCTTGTATTGTCTGCGGCGGTAGGCCCCAAGAACCAGGCCTTCTGCGAGGGCCTGACCTGCTGCCTCTGCCTTCAGGGCCTCAGGCAGCAGGTTCAGCTGATCCGGGATCTGCACGATCAGAGTATCTGCCTTCAGTCTGTGAGCCGCCCTAGCGGCATGCGCCATCAGCAGCCGCAGGTCATGGACTGCTGCGCTGCCATTGCCGCTTCCGGCCAGAATGACAACCGGCGGACCCGGACGGCCAGTCACCGGCAGCAGGTAGATTTGCCCCAGCCTGCCGCTAAACAGCCCTGCCTTGGTCAACAGGCCGATTCTCTCCGCCCATTCCGCCGAAAGTCCTTCTCCCAGCGCCTGTGCCTCCGAGACTATGAGACATAAGGCATCACCTTGCAGCGAAGCTGCCTCTGAACCGCTGCTCCATTCAATATTCATGCTGCATCCCTCCACTGGCTCACTGTATTATTCTAAATAACGCAGACAAGGCTGATCTCCCGCACACAACCGTGCACTGCAGGAATCAGCCCATAATGTATTGATTATAACCCGGAAACCTGGAAATACCGAGTCTATTGTTAGATTAATGAATGAGCGGAAGCGAAATCACGAACCGGGTTCCCTCATTCAGCCGGCTGCTGACAGAGATGCAGCCACCATGATTCTTGATGATACGGTCACTGACTGAGAGTCCTAATCCCGTACCATTCTCCTTGGTAGTGAAGAAAGGATTGAACAGCCTATCCAGTGTGCAGATATCCATGCCTTTGCCATTGTCAGAGATAAAAATCCGCACCTCTGTTCCTTCTTTGCGTGCTCCGACCTCTATTCTGCCCATGGAATCATCCGCTCTCTCCGAGATCGCTTCCATAGCGTTTCGAATCATGTTTAAGACGACCTGCTTCATTTGTTTCGTGTCTCCGGAGATGAACAGATCTTCCTGAAGCACCTGCAGATTAATCTGGCAGCCCTTCATCAGCGCTTCACTCTCTGTAAGCAGAACAACTTCCTTAAGCAGCGCCGAGACAGGAATCATACTGACCTGTGGTACCGATGGCTTGGAGGAAGTCAGAAATTCATGAATAATGTCATTGGCACGATCAATCTCAGCCAATATAATCTTCGCATACTCCTCCTTGCCGAGCAGGTGAAGATGGGGATGCAGCAATTGAATAAAACCCCGGATCGCAGTCAGCGGGTTGCGGATCTCATGGGCAATTGAAGCCGATAATCTGCCGAGCATCGCCAGACTGTCGTTCTGGTATGCTGTCTGTTCAATCAGCTTAAAGTCTGAGATCTCTTTAAGCGTGAACAGGTAGCAGCCCTTCATCTGCTCTCCACTGCAGAGAGAAGCGCGCCAGTACCGGCCATATTCATCTACAAATTCATAGCTTGGCTTACCTTTGACCACCATTTCACGGTAGCTCCGCAATACCTGTTTCTTCTTAAAACGGCTTAATTGAATATGGGCTAACAGATGGTTCAGAGTGCAGCCGAGTAGAGAATGGCGGTTAAGCTCCAGTATACCGTACATCTGCTTATTTACGAACGTCAGAACTCCCTCTTCATCAAAAAGCATAATTCCGCTGTCGATATGCTCCAGAACATCCTCATATGTAGTATCCATCGGTCCAGATTGAAACGTTCTTGCCGGTAAAAGCAAGCTTTCCTGATATTGGCTTATCACGATACGAAGTTCCCCCTTTTACTGCAATTGACGAGACGCTTAAGCGACATCAAATTACTATGTATATGAGTATATGACGAAGCCGCCAGAACATTCGGAAATCGTATTATATTATCCAACCGTTTCAACTATATTCCAATCATATCCAAGAGAAGAAGACAACGCAACCGGAGAAACTGTCGAATGATAAAAATATTCTTAAAATGATTCTTAAGACACATTAAATATCGTTAGAATATTTCGTTTCCTGCAAATACAATGAAAAGAGCCTCCGCATTTCGCGAAGACTCTCCTCTTTTATGACATTCCGTGGAAGCATTAAGCTTGGTATTCAGGCTTTCTGCTGCAGCCGGTGACGCCGCTGACTCATAACCGCCAGACGCTTTTTCAGTTCACGTTCCCATTTGGTATCGCCAATTTGTTTGGCTACGGCCAGCAGGTCAAGCGACATGTCGATTTGGCTGCGCACAATAGCGAGCGGATCCTCGCTCTCCATATTTATCACATTCTCGAAGATCGCTTCCTCATCTTCCATTACATAATCCTGGAAATCAACATCCGTAACTCCGTCGCCATGGGCATATTCTGCCAGGATTTCATATTCATTTTCGACTTTATAATGTACCTCTACCCGGTGGCATACCGGACAAAAAAGCAGGGGAACATTATGGACTTGCGTGCGATAATGCTTTAGGGTCCCCTTAGTTCCAACCATACTCGCTCCACAGCAAAAGCTCATTTTTGTTCACCCTCCTTGATTTTTTCCGTTGAATTCCTATTATTATATTACACAATGGCAGGAGAGATTCCTCTCCTTGAAGCTATATATTAACCTTAACGCCCATTTTCAAACGGCTTGTCCGGTAAGGATGGGCCGTTTGGTGCAAAAAACCCCCTTGCCGGGAAATACTCCCGCAAGGAGGTTCTCTTCGTATATCAAAGATCGCAGCTATGAGGACCGGCAGCTTACAGATTCTTGTCGCCTGGTTTCCAGTTCATAGCGCATAGCCCGCCGGATTGCAGAGCCTGCAGAACACGCAGAGTTTCTTCTACACTGCGGCCTACATCATTGTGGTTAACCACTTGATATTTCAGTTCGCCATCAGGATCGATAATGAACAATCCGCGGAGTGCGATACCTTCTTCTTCGATCAGGACGCCATAATCGCTGGCAACCTTCTTCGTGATATCAGACGCCAGCGGGAAGTTAACCGGACCAAGGCCATTCATATCCTTAGGGGTTGTCAACCAGGCTTTGTGGCTGTGGATGGAGTCGATGCTCACCCCAAGAATTTCTGTATCGAGTTCTGCGAAATCAGCCGCAGCATCACTCAGTGCTGTAATTTCGGTCGGACATACAAATGTGAAATCAAGCGGATAAAAGAAGAATACAAGCCATTTGCCGCGATAGTCGGACAAGCTAACCTTACCGAAATCCTTACCGTCGCCCGTTACTGTCTCCATGAAGAAATCAGGGGCTGGTTTACCTACCAAACGTTCTGCCATTGCTTAAATCCTCCTTTGATTATGTAAGAAAAACAACTACGGTGCCGTTAGCCGGTGCAATATGCTTTTCTTGATTTTGATGGGATGGTTACATTGTTGCTTCTACAGAACAAATGTTATCATCGTACAAAATCAAAGTCAATATTACATTGATTACTTTTTTATAATTATTATAAATAAGCAACATTTTGTGAAGTTTTTCTTCTTACTGCGTCAAAGGAGGGCATATGTGGTAGAACTAGGCTCTGCGGATAGCAGCAACAATCAGATCGCCCATCTCAGTAGTACTGATTGCCTTGGTCTTGTCTACCGCGATATCGCTGGTCCGGTGACCGGCATCGAGCACCTCAGCGACAGCTGCTTCTATGGCAGCCGCTGCCTCTTCGTAGCCGAAGGTCATGCGGAACATCAGCGCAAGCGACAGAATCGTCGCGATCGGATTCGCGAGCCCCTGGCCGGCAATATCAGGCGCAGAGCCGTGTACCGGCTCGTAGAGGCCGTAGCTGCCTTCTCCCAGTGAAGCGGAAGCCAGCATACCGATGGAACCGGTCAGCATCGCTGCTTCATCACTCAGGATATCTCCGAACATGTTCTCAGTAACGATGACATCGAAGCTCGAAGGGCGGCGCAGCAGCTGCATTGCACAGTTATCCACCAGCACATGCTCCAGCTCTACCTGCGGATATTCCGGTGCCAGTCTGTTTACTACCTCACGCCAGAGGCGCGAGGTCTCCAGCACATTGGCTTTATCGACACTGGCCAGCTTATTCCGGCGTTTGCCGGCAATCTCGAACGCCTGGCGTACAATGCGCTCTACTTCCGTTACGTTGTACACGCAGGTATCCACAGCTTCTTCTCCGTGTTCACCCTGACGGCGCAGCTTCTCACCGAAATAAATACCGCCTGTCAGCTCACGCACCACCATCAGGTCCGTGCCTTCCAGTACTTCCGGTTTCAGCGTTGAAGCATCCTTCAGGCAGTCGAAGACAACTGCAGGACGCAGATTGGAGAACAGACCCAGTGCTTTGCGGATACCCAGCAGTCCCGTTTCCGGGCGCAGCTCCTTCGGGTTGTTATCCCACTTTGGTCCGCCAACGGCTCCCAGGAGTACGGCATCTGCACTGCGGCAGATTTCCAGCGTATCCTCCGGCAGCGGTGTTCCCCGCTCGTCAATGGCAATTCCGCCGAAGAGGGCATGCTCCGTTTCAAAAGCAAAGCCAAACACTTCTTCCGTTCTTTTCAATACTTTTTCCGCTTCTGCCACAACTTCAGGTCCGATACCGTCCCCGGCAATTACGGCGATTTTCTTAACCTCGCTCATTCCTGTCACTCCTTAGGTAGTCCTGCTGCTCGCAGACATAGTTCTTCTGTATATTGTTGTATCATAACAACAGACAAAGGACAAAGATATAGATTCTATTGAACTGATAGTTTTTCCCTATAAAGGAGGAAGCACTGACTTAATCTGCACAGTTTGCTCTTAAATCTGAAGTTGTTTACAATTAGTATGCAAATGTTGTAAATAACCGTTAGTCCATCTTAATGAGGGAGTGATACTAAGGTGCAATATACTAAGCTTGGCAAGTCCGGTATGAAGGTTAGCCGCCTCTGTCTGGGAACGATGAATTTCGGGCCGATTACCGACGAGAAGGAAGCCTTCCGCATCATGGATGCTGCGCTGGACGCCGGAGTCAACTTTTTTGATACCGCTAACGTGTATGGTTGGGGAGAAAATTCCGGCCTGACCGAGACCATTATCGGGCGTTGGTTCAAGCAGGGCGGCGGACGCCGTGAAAAGGTCGTTCTCGCCACTAAGGTCTATGGCGCCATGAGTGACAAGCTGGATGGTCCAAACGATGAGGCCGGCCTCTCCTCTTATATTATCCGCAGGCACCTGGAAGCCTCTCTGCAGCGTCTGCAGACTGATCATGTTGAACTCTACCAGATGCACCATATCGACCGCAACGTGTCGTGGGATGAGCTGTGGGGCGCCTTTGAGCTTGCTGTCAGCCAGGGCAAGATCGGTTATGTCGGCTCCAGTAACTTTGCCGGCTGGGATATTGCCGTAGCCCAGCAGGAAGCGAAGGCCCGCGGGTTCCTGGGACTGGTATCGGAGCAGCATAAATACAGCCTCACCTGCCGTCTGCCGGAGCTGGAGGTCCTGCCTGCGGCCCAGCATCTCGGTCTTGGAATTATCCCGTGGAGCCCGCTTGACGGGGGACTCCTCGGCCGCAATGCCTTGAAGAAGATCGAAGGCAGCCGCAGCGGGGGCAATTCAGAACGTGTAGAGCAGCATAAGAGCCAGCTGGAAGCCTTTGCGGAGCTGAGTCTGGAGCTGGGCGAACCGCAGGATAATCTCGCATTGGCCTGGCTCCTGGCCAATCCTGCGGTGACGGCTCCGATTATAGGACCGCGTACGCTGGAACAATTCGAAAGCGCGCTGCGCAGCTTGGAGATCACCCTGGACGAGTCCGTGCTGAAACGTCTGGACGAGATTTTCCCGGGACCTGGCGGTGCTGCTCCGAAGGCTTATGCCTGGTAAGCAGGGTTTAAGAAGCCAGATCTGACTCCTATTCTATTCTATAGCAGGGCATAAAAAGAGCTGTTCACCGGCAATTATCCGGTAAACAGCTCTTTGTGCAATTTACTCTGCGGTGTCCACCGTCACAGAACCATTACTGGTGGACAAAGTAACCTCATGGGTTCCGCTGCCAAGCACAGCTGTTCCATTGTCATCATCGCCGTCCCAGGTAACATTCCCTTTAAGCGAGCCATTGCTCGTATCCGCATGGATTGTCGCATCTGTAACAGCCGGCAGGCCCACCACAACCTTGCCATTGCTGGATTTCAGCTCCCAGTCGCCTGTCACCGCAGAATTGACCGTAATCTTGCCGTTGCTGCTCTTGGCAGATAAGGAGCCGTCGATATTGCCCAGTGTGATCGCCCCGTTCGAGCTGACCAGCTCCACTTTACCCTGTATATTCTGCACGGTTACTGTACCATTGCTGGTGTGAGCCTCCACGCCTCCGGTAATATCATGGATATCCATTGTCCCGTTGCTGGTGTCCACATCAATGCCTGCCGTCAGACCGGCAGCTTCGATAGATCCGTCGCTGGTCTCTACCTGGGCGGCTAAATTCTGCGGAATGCTGACATTCAGGTAAGGAGCTTTAACATTGATCCCGAATTGAATGTTCGCGAGCCAGCCGGAATCTCCTTCCAGCTCCATGACAATCGTGTCCCCTTCGGTCGTCACTTTCCATTTACGCTCCAGTGCGCTTGCTGCTTCACTGTCCGTATTGCCCGGCAGCTCCAGCTTTCCTTCATACTCAAGGGTGTTTCCTTGCACGCCTTCAATCTTAACCTTGCCGTCAGGCAATTCAATCCGCACATTCTTAATTTCCTGATTCACTTCTACCGTCCCGCTTACCGGGACAAGCGTTGTATTGCCCAAGATACTGCTCAACGAACCGCCGGCCAGTACCGTCTGTGCCCCGCTTGCAGCGACAAGCACGATAATGAGTACAATCGCCCAGCCGCTCACGCGGCTCTTGACATCCGATTTAATGAAGAGCCTAAGCAGCATCTCCAGCCCGAACAGAATAAGCAATGCCGGCCAGATATAGCCCAGCGCCTCGTAAGTGATTACATCGTACTGGGCGAGTACTACAATGACCCCAATCACAATGCAGCCTATCGCGGCGGTAAAGCTGCCGATTTTCCATCTCCCCATGGTTCATTTCCCCATTTCACTATACTTTAGAATTGTTCTTCAGCATTCTCAGTCCATATCCGATCAAGGCAAGAGACAGCAGGATCGCCCCGATGTTCATGTCATTGAGTATTCTCCAGAGGGTTGGGAATGCCGTAATGAGCATTAGCATAATACCCGCTATTACACAGCCTATGCCTACCCATACCGGATTAACATCATCATGCGGATACACCGGAGGTGCCGGCATCCCCATAGTCCAAGGTGCCCCGAAGCTGTCCGGATGGAACATCATCCGCTCATGCTCAGCCGCAGAGAGCTTCATCCAGGCCGCTTTTTGCAGCGCATCGAATAGCTGATAGAACCAGAGTGCTGCCAGCGCGAACGGAAATACGGTGGGCATCGACGGAATGAACATAATACACAGCGATGCTCCAAGCATATACTCAAGACCCAGCTTTTTGAAGCCTAAATACATATGGCCCAGTCCCGGAACCATCGCCAGGAGAAAGGTGAGCCAGCGTCTTTTCTTAATCATATAATACCCTCCTAAAAGTTTTGCGGAACATCCGCTTCTTCGAAATCTTCTTGCAGCAGAGCTGCTGCTATCGTACGCAGGTTTTAGTATGAATTAGCCGGAATAGCCCCTGCGGATTGTTGGATTATTTGCCTTGAGGGCCGAACCAGGCGCTGACTGAAGTGGACATTTGCCCATTAATTTCGGTAATGCCATAGGCAAGGTGTTCGAACACACCGAACTGCAGCAGGAGAAAAGTCAGCCCCACGGCAACGCCATAATGCATCCAGGAGGTTCCCGGGGCGGTACGCCGTCTGGACATTGTTGCTTTAATCACCCGTTCCCTGCGGCCATTCTCCATACGGTCAATCTTAGCCATCACATCCGCTGTAAGATCAGGGAAGTTCATAGGCTGCATTGCTTCCTGGCCAAGGCCGTCCAGCCCTGCTTCCATCTCATTCCACAGCGCTGCGAGACCGCGTGCCTCTTCCAGCCACTGCGCGCAGTCGGGACAGGACTCGGCATGCAGGCGGATTGTCTGCTGCGCCTCAGGCGGCAGCTGGCCATCGATATAATGCGGCATCCATTCTTTTACTGTTGCACAATTCATCGCCATTCCTCCCCGCTTTTGCGCATCATCTGTCTGGCCCGATACAGCTGCGATTCAACCGTTTTGACCGAAATCCCTTTCTGATCGGCAATCTCCTGATACGAGTGTCGCTGAAAGTAGTACAGCTGCACAACCGACCGGTACGGCTCTGTCAGACTGTTCAAATTCTCACCGAGCTCCTGGGAGGCTTCCTTACGGAGCGCCATCTGCTCAGGCGTTTGCGAAGTCACCCAATCATTCTCCGTGTAGTCCGCAGTGCTCCGGTGCCGCCATTCCCGGTCATTGGCCCGTTTCCAGTCCAGACAGGTCCGGTAAGCAATACGGTACAGCCAAGTGGAGAAGGAGGACTGTCCTCTGAAGGAGGGGAGAGCCTTATAGGCTTTGATGAAGACTTCCTGGGCCATATCCTTGGCCGACTCGGCTTCTCCAGTGATTTTGATGCATACACTATATACCATGCCCTGATAACGCGTCACCAGGTGCCCAAAGGCCTGATGCTCTCCGCCGAGCACAGCAGTAATCCACTCCGTCTCTTCCACGTAATTCTCCCCTCCTTCAGTTACATAACGTTAGACGCCGGGCAGGCTGATGCCCCTGCAGGATATGTAGAATTTTTTAAAAATAATTTTTGTAGTCTATTCTACTTTACTATATCCTACATGGAGCTTATCCTCTACAGAAAGGGAATTCCCTTTTCTTGTCGAAATCATTTATCATCATGGCTAGGCAGCATACAAATAGAAGCGGCTGCTCCCCCTTAAGAGCATGTTATCCGTTTCAGCGATAAAGATAAGGAAAGCGGTGGACAGAAATGATTCGAGCTATGCTAGTGGATGATGAACGTCTTGCACTTATAAAACTTCAGCTCATGCTTGAAGAATTAACGTCAGTACAGATCCTTGCCGCTTTTACAGACCCTTATGAAGCGGTAAAAGCAGCGCCGGAGCTGGACCCGGAAGTTATTTTCCTGGATATTGATATGCCCGAGATGAATGGAGTTCAAGCTGGTGAAATCCTGCAGAATCTTTGCCCCCGTGCCAAAATCATATTTGTGACCGCATACAATAACTACGCTGTAGATGCTTTTGAACTAAACGCGCTTGATTATGTATTGAAGCCGGTAAGCAGAAGCAGGCTGGTGAAGACTATCCAGCGTCTGGAGGAACGGATAGAGCTGGAGCCCGACAAGAAAATTGCAGATCATCAAATCATGATCCGCAGCCTCCAGTCCCTGCGTTTCGAGCGCGGCGGACAGCCACTAAGCAATATTCGCTGGCGTACCTCGAAAGCCCAGGAGCTGTTTGCTTATCTTTTCCATAACCGTAACCGGTTTGTCAGCAAGGACAGCCTGATCGATCTCCTGTGGCCTGATTTCAATCTCAAAAAAGCCTCAACCCACCTGTACACTACCATTTATCAGGTAAGGCAGTGCTTGAAGCAGGGAGAAATCGATCTCCCCATCAATAATGTCAGCGGCGGAGAAGGCTATACCCTGGAGACCGGAGGCGCTTTAATTGACAGCTACGAATGGGAGAAAGGCCTTCTTACTCTGGAGCCGGTCAGTGCAGGCAATATTCAAGAGCATCAGCGTCTGCTGGATTTCTACACTGGTGATTATTTGGCCGACTACGATTATTTGTGGGCTGAGAGTGAACGTCAGCGGCTCCGGACGATCTGGCTGCATCATGCACTGAGTCTGGCAGCATTCTATATAGAGACCAGCAAACTCCCGGAGGCTGTTACGATATATCAGCGTCTTGTCCGTCTTCAGCCTTATTTCGAACAGGGATATTTCGGACTCATGAAAACGTATGATATCATCGGTGAACGCTCAGGGGTTGAGGAGCAATATAACACGATGACAGCTCTTTGGAACGGGGAACTGGGGATCAGCCTGCCGGCAAATATAACCCGGTGGTACGAGGAATGGAAGCAGAATAATTTCAGAAGTCTGTGAATTAATCTTATGCTTCTGCTGAATATAAGAACAAGACAACCCGCCCGGAGCATTTGCTTCGGGCGGGTTGTCTGTATACCACTGTAACCTTGTTTATGCTATCACTTATTACTCCGGTTTATTGCGTGTCTTGAATCTCCGTGCCAGGATTATCCCCAGAACGATCAGTCCTCCACCCATCAGATACAATGGAAGCGGGCTTTCTTCACCTGTCTTAGGGAGATCTCCAGGCAGGCCATCTTCACTGGAGGTTGTATCAGTTACCGTACCTGTCGGCACTTCGTCAACACCCACCTCAATAATAATATCCTGATCATTGCTGTCTTCATCCGTTACAGTAATGATGAACTTATCCTTGCCGGTATATCCCGGATCAGGAGTATAAGTCCATTTGCCGTCTGGTGTAACGACTACTGTACCATGTGTCGGTTCCACGCTAAGGCTTGGAATGCCGCCCAGCGGAATCTCCCCCTCGATTGGAATATCCTGAACAGTAGTTGCTGACGTAGCCTGTGGCGTCGGTGTACTGCTTACTGCAGGTGCAGTAGGACTTAAGGTCGCTATTGGTGTAGGTCCCGGTGTAACCGCTACGCCAGGTACTCCTGTTGCTGAAGGACCAGGTGTACTAGTTACACCTGGCGTTACCGTACTAACCGGAGTAGGTGTCGGGGTAACCACCGGGTACGTTCCGGGCGCTCCTGTCGGTGCCGGTATGTCTTTATTCGTAATTGGGGCCAGCACCTGTTGTACCTTCGAATCAATGATGATGCTGCGCTCCGATGAATCCAAATAATAGCCTATAGGAGCCACGGTTTCCTGCAGTGTGTATACTCCAAGCTTCAAATCCTTAAATTCAATCTCACCATTCATGTCGGTAATTCCCGTTGCAACTACGCTCTTGCTGGAATCATAAAGCTTAAACTCAGCCCCGGCAAGCTTTCTCGCTGCATTACCTTCGGCGATCTTAACGAGCTTGATTGAACCCAAGGTCTCTTGGTTTGTGATTGGTGCTAATACCTGCTGCACCTTTGAATTAATCGTAATAGTGCGCTCCGTTGAATCTATTTCATATCCTGTTGGCGCCTTGGTTTCTTCCAGCGTGTACGTGCCCAGCTTCAACTCATCGAACACAATTTCACCGTTCGCATTGGTAGTTTTCGTTGCTACCACAACCTTGCTGGAATTCGTGAGCTTGAACTCTGCTCCGGCAAGCTTTTTGGCGGCATCAGCGGCGTCTACCTTGATGAGCTTGAGCGAACCCAAGGTTTCCACGTTCTGAATGGGAGCCAGCACCTGCTGGGCCTTCCCGCTGATTGTGATGTTACGCACTGTTCCATCCAGATCATACCCGGCTGGAGCCTTGGTCTCCTCCAGTGTGTATTTGCCTAGCTTCAAATCATTAAATACCAGTTCACCACTAACATTGGTGGTGCCTGTTACTACCGCACCGCTGCTGGAATTCGTAAGCTTGAACTCTGCTCCCGTAAGCTTTTTCGTGGAATCAGCTCCGCCAACCTTAACGAGCTTGAGCGAACCCAGGGTCTCCTGGTTCTTAATAGGGTCGAGCACCTTCTGTACATTGGAATCAATCGTGATATTCTGTGGAGTCCCCTCCAAGTCATATCCGGCTGGAGCTGCAGTCTCCTCCAGGGTATAGACTCCGACCTTCAAATTATCAAACACAATTTCACCATTGGCATTGGTAGTCTTTGTTCCTACCACAACCTTGCTGGAATTCGTGAGCTTGAATACAGCTCCTTCAAGCTTCTTATTCCCGTCAGTTGCATCGACCTTAACAAACTTAATCGAGCCTATGGTCTCTATATTTGCAATTGGGCTCAGTACAAGCTGATCCTTCGAAGTAATCTTGACATTGCGTACCCTTGCATCCAAATCATATCCGTATGGGGCCTTGGTTTCCACCAGGGTATAGTCCCCAAGATTCAGATCAGTGAATTCAATCTCACCATCGGCATTCGTAACACCCGTCACCGCTACATTTGTGCTGGTATTCGTGAGTCTGAACTCTGCTCCGGCCAGCTTTTTATTCACATTATAATAATCTACCTTACTTACCTTGAGTGAGCCCAATGTTTTGGTGTTCTTAATTGGGTCCAGCACCAGCTGATCCTTTGAATCAATCTTGATACTACGCACTGTTCCATCTAAATCATATCCGGTTGGAGCCTTGACTTCCTCCAGTGTGTACGTTCCAAGCTTCAAATCATCGAATACAATTTCACCATTGGCATTGGTAGTCCCTGCCGCAACCACAGTATTGCTGGAATTGTATAATTCGAACTTTGCTCCTGCAAGCTTCTTCGTTCCGTCCGCTGCATCCACCTTTATGAGCTTGAGTGAGCCTGTGGTTGCTTTATTGGGGATCGACGGCAGAACCTGCTGTACTTTCGAATCAATCTTGACATTACGCACCGTCTCATCCAATTCATACCCAGTTGGAGCTTCGGTCTCCTTCAGTGTATAGTCTCCAAGCTTCAAATTATTGAAAACTATTTCACCATTGGCACTGGTAGTCGCCGTTGCCACCATAGCATCGCTGGAATTGTACAGTTCGAACTTCGCTCCGGCAAGCTGCTTCGTTCCGTCCGCGGCATCTACTTTAACAAGCTTGAGTGAACCCAAGGTTTCTTTATTCGTAATTGGAGCCAGCACCTGCTGTACTTTCGAACTAATCGTGAGGTTGCGCACCGTGGAATCCAAATCATATCCGGCCGGAGCCTTGGTTTCCTCCAGTGTATATGCTCCAATCTTCAGATTATCGAATATAATTTCACCACTGGCGTTAGTAGTTGCCGCTGCCACCATGGCATCGCTGGAATTGTACAACTCGAACTTCGCTCCTGCAAGCATCTTCGTACTGTCAGCTGCATCTACCTTAACGAGCTTGAGTGAGCCCAGAATTGCTGTATTCTTGATCGGTTCCAGAACCTTCTGCACATCCGAATCAATCGTAATGCTCTGCTTTGTTGAATCCAATTCATATCCGGCCGGAGCAGCTGTTTCCTGATAGAAATAGGTTCCGAACTTTAAATTACTGAATACAATTTCCCCGCTGGCATTAGTAGTAGATGTTGCCACTAGAGTATTGCTGGAATTGTATAACTCAAACTTTGCTCCTGCAAGCTTCTTCGTTGCATCATCTTTATCTACCTTTATTAGCTTAAGCGAACCTTGAAGTGCTTCATTAGTAACCGTCACGGCCTTTTGTTGAGCCGGATCAATAGTTACGGGAACACTATTACCATTAAGCTTATATCCAGCCGGTGCTTTAGTTTCTTTGTATGTGTAGCTTCCTCCCATTAATTTCGTAAATAATACTACGCCGTTTGAATCGGTAGTTCCCGTTTCGACCAATTTATTCGTAGTATCATACAGTTCAAATTCTGCACCTGCAAGTTTTCTGGACGAATCATCCTGAGCAACCTTAGTCAGCTTGAGCGAGCCGTTATAATCATTCGTAACGGTCAGCAGAACAGGTGTAGAAGAATTAATGGTTACCGTCCGCACTGTAGTATCCAGTGCATATCCGGAGGGTGCCTTTGTTTCCTTTAGAACATATTTACCGGCCCGCAAATTAGTGAACTCCAGATTGCCAGCTGAATCGCTGGCTGCTTTCACTGTATCCTTCAGTTCTGTGCCTACAATACGATCCAGGGAGAACTCAGCACCCTGCAGATTTTTAGTTTGGTCTGCATTTGTTTTCAGCACCTTAAGCGAGCCTTTCACACCGCTTCCCGTGCCTCCGGTATCAACGATGGTGAAGTTTTGGGTGAATGAAGAAGGTTTACTTACCAGTTGGGACCCCAATCCACTGAACGATACAGCATTGGTTACAGGTACGGTCCCTACTGCCGCAATGACTGACTTATAGGTGAGAATGTATGGTTTATTAATGGTGTTCGTAAATGCCAGCTTGAATGTATCCTTGCCGGTACTATCCGTGATGAAATCCAGCGTATAATCCTTGTCACGCTCAAGCTTGGTAGCCGTAACATTTACAGTACCGTTCGCAGGGTTAACAGTGGTCTCAACCAGCTGGAAGCTTTCAGGAAGCAGTACCTGATTACTACTCGGAGTATCCACGACTTGAACATTGCTCACGTTTGACTGGTTTGCATTAATCGTTACTGTCCAGTTAATGATAGTTTGATCAGAACTATCCCGGGATCCGGTTTTTGTTACATATTGTCCGCCATTCGTTACACTTGCACTACCGGATAATACTTCCGAGACTGGCTTATCGTCCGAGTTATTCAAAATGGCGTTATTAGCAACGCTAGACAGGTTAATATCACCGTCTTTGAACTCCGTTTTAAAAACTACATAGAAAGCATAATCCACGCTGTCTTTGAATTTAACCTTGAGCAATTTATCTGTTACAGTAACTGTGTAGTCTGTACCCTCAACCAAAGCAGGATTTACAGAGTAATGTGCTCCATCAGCACCATAATTCAGCTTATTAACGATTACAGTACCCGCAACTACCTGCTGACCCGCCGGAAGGGTATCAACCAGCTCCGCACCTGCAGCGAGCACTCTTTTATTATAGTTCGCTCCAACTGTCCAGGTGATTTTCTTACTGGCTATATCATACTTTCCTGTCTTAAATCCATTCTTAATAACCTTACCGTCTGGAGTGAATGTTGAACTTGATGTCTGAGCACTGCTTGATGTTTTTTCATTCCACACAATGGATGCAGTATTAATGAAATATTTTGAAGCAGTGATCAATGAGTAATAATCAAATTTTGTACTGTACGTAATCGTGTAAGCCTTAGTAATTGGCTTTAAAAATTTAATCTCAAAACCCTCATTCACCTTAAATTCACCAGAGCCTAAATTGGTGATCTCATAATCTGTACCTTCAACAAGCGCAGGCGAAATATCCGGTTTCCCGATCAGTTGCAATCCTGCGTTAGTAAATTTATCGGTAAGTACCAGGTTTGTCATAGTTCTGCTGTCTTCATTAACCTTAATAGTCCATTTCACGGTCTTGTTCAAGTAGTCTACATCCGTACCGTTATTTACAGCCTGCTTGTTCAAAATACGTTGGGTAGTCGAAGTACTCGCTTGAACAGTTTGCCCGTTATAAGTCGCCTTATTTACGATGCTCTCACCAGTGTATACCCGCTCAGCTACCTTTGTCTTATAGACAATCCGGTAGGCAGATTGAATATCATGGTTGAACTGAAGCTTAAATCCAGCTGTACCTGATACGTCAGGTAGTTGGGTAAGCGTATAATCCGTATCTGCAAGCAACGTTCCGTCATCTGTTCCAGACCCATTTTGATCGAGCTTGACTTTATAGATAATCATTGAATCAGCAACATAGTCTTGGGTTATGTTGAAATAGTCAGTCAGGACAGCATTATTTGACGTTATTGACTTTTCATTATAATTGAACCGAATCTCCCAAGTAATAGTCTCATCTGAGGAATTATATCCGCTTGTAAACTTTTCCAGCGTTTTGCCCAAGTTAATATTAACCTCTGCAGAGGCAGATTGAGGTGAGCCATTAGCAGTCAGTGTAGCTGTATTATTAAACTTTGTTTGCTCTGTAGTACTTATGTTCTTGGTAGTAAACTTTATCCGGTAGGCTTCATTTATTGAATTTTTGAATTTCAGATCCAGTTTGGTCAGATCACTTGCGGTCGTGTCATAGAGTGCAGAACTGACCTGCCCGCCAAGGGTTAAGTTTCCTTTAACATCCACCGTCAAGGCATATACAGCAATAGAAGCCGGATCCAGCTCCAAGCCTGTCTGCATGGGGTCCGTAATTACAGCATTATCAAGTTTGTTCAAAAGCGTATTTACATCAACCGTCCAGTCAATACTGCTGGCATTATATTTTTGCGGCATTGGTGTTCCGGTTTTGGTGATAGCTTTGCCGTTACTGGGTTGAACCTGGAGTGTAATTGAGTTATTGGCATTTCCCGCTATCGGAAAATGGAGCACCTGCGTTGTGCTGCCGGTAACTGTAGTTGAGCTTAGGGTAGATTCAACCCAAAAAGTGCCTTTTATATCTAATAGCCCTTCAATATTTTCATTAAAAACAAATACGACTTTATTATCAGCACCTACAGTATAAGTACCGATTCCATTAGCGAATTCACTATTAACCAGCGTACCGGAATACGTTTGATTAATTTTTAATTGGGAAGGAAGGGTGTACGTGTATGTAGCGCCTTTGTCATACTTTGCATCCGGAAGCTCATATGTCAAATTCAGCTTAACCATAGAATCCAGCTTGTACACACTATCCGTAACCTGCATCCCATTTTCGTAAACCGAGAGTGTTACAGTTTTAACAATATCTTCGGTAATTTCTGTGTTCACTGCATCCGCATTTACATTGGTGAAGAAACCCATTGCCTGAGCAAATGTTGTTACAAATAGTATTATTCCAAGCCCCAGTGCCCATTTTTTCTTTTTCAATAATCTCAAGACCTCTCCCTCTTTCATATGTATAATTTGTTCTTACCTCAGTCGTGGAATGATCAGATTAGACATTAGAGCAGTGACATGAACATTTTCTGAACAGCTAAGTAATTTCTCCATTTCTCACTCCAATTTCCTAAAAACCGCTTAGTATTGACAAAGAAAGTGCCAAAAGGCGTGTTTATGACAAGTTAAATTGTAACTAAAGTCACTGATAAATCACTGACAAACCGCTCATAGACCATAATTCCCCCAGGAAAAACAAAAAAAGCCATCCGGTCAGCAGAATGTTCTGCTGGCCCAATGGCTTAACCATAGGTTTCAATTAAGTTAAAGCTACTATATATACCGTTTACAGGCTGGCCTGGTCAGCCGGGAGCAGCGACTTACGCTTCTCAATCAGCTTGTTCAGCGCATCCAGATAGGCTCTGGCACTCGCTTCCAGAATATCGGTACTGAGTCCGCGGCCCTGCGCTGCGATTTCGCCTTGGGACAGCACAACATGAACCTCACCCTGCGCGTCTTTGCCTCTGCTGACTGCCTTGATCGAATAGTCTCCCAAGGTGACTTCTTCACCAGTAGCCTGATCAATGGCGTTATAGATCGCGTCTACGGAACCATTGCCCTCAGCAACTGCCACAATCGGCTGCGGCTCCTGCCCGTTAATAATAACTTTGGCCGTTGGCGTAGCTTCATTACCATAAGTCACATATATCGTCTGCAGGCTGAAGGTCTCCGGTGTATCGATCAGCTTCTCTTCCAGAAGAGCCAGAATATCCTCATCCGAGACTTCCTTCTTCTTGTCCGCCAGATCCTTGAACTTGGCAAAAGCGGCATTCAGCTCTTCCTCCGGGACGTCATAGCCCAGATCACTGAGCTTGTCGCGGAAGGCATGGCGTCCGGAGTGCTTGCCGAGCACCAGCTTGCTCTCTTTGAGGCCGATCGTTTCAGGTGTCATGATCTCGTAGGTGGTCTTCTCCTTCAGCATGCCATCCTGATGAATACCGGATTCATGGGCGAAGGCGTTGGCACCGACGATGGCTTTATTCCCGGGCACTACCATCCCGGTCAGCTTGCTGACCAAGCGGCTGGTACGGGATATTTCCGACAGGACCAGTGAAGTTTTGGCGTCAAAAAATTCGCTCCGGGTCTCCAGCGCCAGCGCTACCTCTTCAATCGCTGTATTTCCTGCCCGCTCTCCAATACCGTTGATGGTCCCTTCAATCTGATCTGCACCATTCTGAATCGCAGCCAGCGTATTGGCGGTGGCCATCCCCAGATCATTATGACAATGTGCACTGAGCTGTACACGTTCGATATCAGGCACCGTATCCTTCAGGAATTTGAAAATCGCTCCGTATTCCGAAGGATTCAAATAGCCCACAGTGTCAGGGATGTTCACCACATTGGCACCTTCACGGATCGCCATCGACACCATTTCAGCCATGAAATCACGTTCTGTCCGGCCGGCATCCTCCAAAGAGAACTCCAGCTTGGGGAAATATTTCTTGGCATAACGGATAGCCGACTGCGCAGTTTCCAGTACCTGTGCTTTATCCATACGGAGCTTGTGCTGGCGGTGAATCGGTGATGTAGCAAGAAAAATATGAATACAAGGATCCTGTGCACCCTGCAGCGCTTCCTTAACCGCATCGATATCACTCTCTCTAGAACGGGAGAGGCCAATCAAAGTGACGTTCTTCACGGCTCTGGCCACTGCGTTAACCGCAGCCAGATCTCCGGGTGAAGCCGCAGGGAATCCGGCTTCCATCCGGTCAATTCCCAGCTTCTCCAGCTGATAGGCGATTTCCACCTTCTCGCGCGTGTTGAGGTTCACACCCGGTGACTGCTCTCCGTCACGCAGCGTCGTGTCGAACACATATATTTTCCGCATGCTGAGCACCTCCTGCAAATTGTCCATAAATCCCCAAATGCGGCTCGCAAAATTACGGCCGCATCTGAGGATCACCTATGGTTCATGTAGTCTTAAGTATATGTCCTATTTCTTAATCCAGTGCATCATTTCACGCAGCTGGCTCCCTACCACTTCTACCGGATGAGCGGCTTCATTGCGGCGGGTAGCAGTCAGGAAGGCGCGGCCGGATTGGTTCTCAAGGATGAAGTCGCGGGCGAATTTACCTTGTTGAATATCGGACAGCACTTCTTTCATTGCTTTTTTAGTTTCATCCGTGATGATGCGTGGTCCAGTTACATAATCACCGTATTCAGCTGTGTTGCTGATGGAATCGCGCATAGTGGCAAGTCCGCCTTCATACACCAGGTCCACAATCAATTTCATTTCATGCAGACACTCGAAGTATGCCATCTCAGGAGCATAACCGGCTTCTGTCAGTGTTTCGAATCCGGCTTTGATCAGTGCGGATACACCGCCGCAGAGGACAGCTTGTTCACCGAACAAATCTGTTTCTGTTTCTTCACGGAAGGAAGTTTCGATAACTCCTGCACGGGTACAGCCGATACCTTTGGCATATGCAAGTCCGATCGCCTTGGCATTACCGGTTGCGTCCTGTTCAATGGCGATCAGGCCGGGAACTCCGAAGCCTTCAACATAAGTACGGCGGACCATGTGGCCCGGGGACTTAGGTGCTACCAGCAGCACGTCTGCATCCTTAGGAGCAACGATTTGACCAAAATGTACGTTAAAGCCGTGGGAGAACATCAGAGCCGCGCCATTCTTCAGGTTCGGTTCAATTTCATTCTTATATACGGATGCCTGTGTTTCGTCCGGCATGAGAATCTGCACTACATCTGCACGGGATACTGCTTCTGCAACAGACAATACTTCAAAACCGTCATTCTTCGCAGTTTCAAATGATTTGCCTTCACGCAGGCCGATGACAACCTGGAGTCCACTGTCACGCAAGTTCTGTGCCTGAGCATGCCCTTGGCTTCCGTACCCGATTACTGCAATTGTCTTTCCTTTTAATACGCTAAGTTCTGCATCCTGTTCATAGTACGTTGTAACTGCCATTGTCAATATCCTCCTTTAATTTGGACCCATCGTAAAGAGCGGGTGCTTCAAGAGCGCAGGGCTTCAATACTTATGCATTGGCGTCTCCTCAAGCCCCCGCTCTTTCGCGGGAAAACCTAACCATATCTTAATAAATTAATGCAAGCAAGCAGTAATTCGTTAAAGCTATAAATTGTGACGATCAGGCATTGCCGCGAATCATCGCCGTTACACCTGTTCGTGACAGTTCCTTAATACCATATGGCTTCAGCAGCTCAATCATAGCATCAATTTTCTGGGTCTCTCCAACTACCTGTACTAATAAGCTAGTTGTTCCGATATCCACTACCGAGGCCCGGAAGGTTTCGACCACGCCCATAATCTCAGGCCGTTCAGCCGGATCAGCCTTGACCTTAATCAGCGCCAGCTCACGGGCAACCATGGGCTTGGAGCCAAGATCAATGACCTTGATGACATCAATCAGCTTATAGAGCTGCTTCTCAATCTGCTCAAGCGTATGCTGGTCTCCAAGAGTAACGATAACCATCCGGGACAGCCCAATCTCTTCAGACTGGCCTACAGTAATACTCTCAATATTGAACCCCCGGCGGCCGAACAGTCCGGATACCCGCTGCAGCACACCCGGCTGGTCATTTACAAGCACGGAAATCGTATGTCTCATCACCGCTATTCATCCCCCATCAGCATTTGATCAATGGTTGACCCTTGGGTTACCATCGGGTAGACATTCTCGTCTTTAGGGACAACGAATTCTACCAGGACGGGTCCAGGTGTTTCCAGGGCTTCTTTCCACGCGGCTCCGGCTTCCTCTTTATTCGTAGCCCGCAGACCCTTAACTCCGTAAGCTTCAGCCAATTTCACAAAATCCGGACTGCCGGCAAGATCGGTATAGCTGTAACGCTTCTCATAGATGAGATTCTGCCATTGCCGGACCATTCCCAGTACCTGATTATTGATTACGACGATTTTGACCGGAATCTTATTAATCGCGCAAATCGCAAGTTCCTGTGAACACATCTGCATGCCGCCGTCACCATTAATGGAGACTACCAGCCGCTCCGGATGTGCCATTTGCGCCCCGATTGCCGCAGGGAAGCCGAAGCCCATTGTACCAAGACCACCCGAAGTAATCCATGCACGAGGGTGATTGAATTTGTAATATTGTGCAGCCCACATCTGGTGCTGTCCTACGTCAGTAGTAACAATTGCCTCGCCTTTAGTGGTGTCATTAATCATTTGAATTACCCATTGCGGTTTCAGCTCTGCCTCAGAATCTTTATAACGCAACGGCTGATCCAGCTTCCACTGGGCGATTTGCGTTCTCCAGGCATCCGCATTCGCGGCCCGCTTCACATCAGGGATCAGCATTTCCAGCACGGTTTTTACATCGCCAACGATCGGAATATCAGGCGATACATTCTTGCCGATCTCCGCCGGATCAATATCGATATGAACAATCTTGGCTTTTGGAGCAAAACCATCCAGCTTACCGGTTACACGGTCATCAAACCGGGCACCGATATTAATCAGCAGGTCGCATTGTTGAATCGCATTGTTCGCTGTATAGGTACCGTGCATGCCCGGCATTCCCATCCACAGATCCTCCGCACTCGGATAACAGCCGAGACCCAGCAATGTTGTAGTAATAGGAATTTCTGTACGCTTCACGAATTCATACATCGCCTCATGCGCTCCGGAGTAAATGACCCCGCCGCCTGCAATAATAATCGGACGCTCTGCAGCAGCAATGGCCTTCACCAGCTTATCAAGCTGAAGCTTGTTAGGCACTGTGCGCGGGTTGTAACCGCGAAGGTTAACGCCTTGCTGCTGAACCGGCGTGAACAATGTCTTCGCAGCCGATACATCCTTCGGAATATCAATCAGCACCGGACCCTTGCGTCCGGTATTCGCGATATGGAATGCCTCATGAATAATTCGCGGCAGGTCTTCAACATCCCGTACCAGATAGCTGTGCTTCGTAATCGGCATCGTTATACCAGTAATATCCGCTTCCTGAAAAGCATCTGTGCCGATCAGGCTGGAGAATACGTTCCCGGTGATTACCACCAGCGGAACAGAGTCCATGAATGCAGTAGCAATTCCTGTTACCAGATTAGTTGCCCCCGGGCCTGAAGTGGCGATACATACGCCTGCTTTGCCGCTCGCTCTGGCATATCCGTCAGCCGCATGAATCGCTCCCTGCTCATGGCGTGTCAGAATATGTTTGAAATCATCGAATCCATAAAGAGCATCATAGATATAGAGTACAGCCCCGCCCGGATATCCGAATACAGTATCCACACCTTCCAGTACTAGACTGCGCAGCAGGACTTCAGACCCTGTAATCACCTCAGGATTTTTCCATTTCTCACGTAACTGCTCTATAGACCGCACTTCTTCCGGTAATTGCGCGCTCATCAGTATTCCTCCCTTCGATTGTTCACATTCATTATTCAAATGACAGGACGTCTTTTATACAACAATTAATATTGGCGAACGGGCCGTAAATCCTCCTCATTCAACAAAAAAACCTCTCGCCTCCCACGCGCAGAATAAGCGCGTGAGGGACGAAAGGTTTAGCTTCCGTGGTACCACCCATGTTTGCATTCCATCTCACGATGAAATGCCTTATCAGGATACAAAAATCCATCGATGTAGGCAGGGCCCAAATCTCTGTAACCTGAAGTCCCTAACGCGGACTAGACGATTCCCCCTAATAATTCCAACGCTCTTGCTGATGGACCTTTCAGGGAAACAGCTCCGAGGTGAGCTCGTATATAAGGGATTTTGGTGGAGGTTGCAGCAATTCCTCTCACTCTCTGAACAAAAGAGCCCTTAAAACTTCGTCCTCTTCATCGCCGATACATGTATGTTCGTTAAAATGTTTAGACACATTATATGATTTCCTCACACGGTAAGTCAATACCCATCTTCCGGATATATATTAAATTCTTCACAAAATGTTGTTCTACCCTTTCCGGAACGCCCACACCAAGCAGGGCATATGATGTACGACAATGCGTGGAAAGGGGGCATTTTATGATTCGTTACCGCAGACCCAAGCAGGATGACACCGTCATTTTTGACTTGATTGAAAAGCAGCTTGTCCCGCTATCCCATCTTCCACAGACGATTATCAATCAGGTCAGAAAAGATCTGCCCCGCCGTCTGGGGCAAGGCGTTACTCTCGTGGCTTGTCCTGACTATGAGAGTGATCCGCTGGGGTTCGTACACTTTATGCTGCATGGAGATTTGTTATATATCGATATGCTCGCCATTGCGCCTAATGCAAGGCGTAGGCGTTACGGGAATATGCTGATGGACAGAGCGGAGCGGTTTGCACTATCACGTGCATGCCGGCGGGCTAAGGTTTCTGTGGATACCGGAAATACAGCCGGTCTTGCCTTTTATGAAAAACTGGGCTACAGCGTAGCCCGTTATCAACCGCAAAACTACTGTTATGAGCTTGAAAAACAGTTTATCTGACGAACTCTGACCGCTCTACAGCTTAAAAGAATCCAATAGGCGGAACACCATAACCGGGACCAGGACCATAACCGCCGTAAGGACCGGGAACAGGCCCAGGGCCGTAACCATATCCGCCTCCGTAAGGAGCCCCTCCATATCCATAACCCCCGCCGCCATAAGCGTATGGAGCCGTACCGACGGCCAGCAAATCAAATAATACAAGCGGAATCAATGCTTTGGTTTGTACTTTTTTACCACTGATACGCTGTAAAACAAGACGGTTGCCCGAAACACGGAGTAACTTGCCCATCACCTTGGAGCCGTCTTTTTTTACTGCAACGATATTTCTACCCACCAGCTTCATGACTTGTTTTTTCGTAACCGGCTGTGCCATAATATCCCTCCTAATGAGTTTCTTAAGCAGTCTATTCGCCTCAGCCGGTATTTGCCTGTACATCTGTCCTGCCCGAATCATGAAGGAGCAGCATCACCGCGAATAAAAAAAACGCATTTCCGGATAACCGAAAATGCGCACTGCAACGAAAGAGAATTAAACAAGGAGAAACTGACCCTAGCGTTTACCCGGGTCGTACGGTTCCCCCAGAGCCTTAGGTGCCGAAGAACGTCCGACTGCACTTACCAGTACGATGATAGTTAGTACATAAGGAATCATGAAAATGAATTCCTGCGGAATGCTCTTGGACCATTCAAACAATTGCACATAGTTACGGATGGCCTGGGACAGACCGAAGAACACGGCCGCTCCGAAAGCACCCAGCGGATTCCATTTACCGAAGATCATCGCTGCGATGGCAATGAAGCCTTGTCCGGAGATGGTATTATGCGCAAACGTACCCGTAGTTGTCAAAGTAATCGTGGCTCCGCCGATACCAGCCAGCAGGCCGCTCAGCATTACGCCAATATATCTCATCTTGTTTACATTTACACCCAGTGTATCTGCTGCACTCGGATGTTCACCGACTGCACGCAGACGGAGTCCAAACGGAGTTTTGAACAGGACGAAATAAATAACAATCACCAATATAATCGCTAAGTAGGTCGTTGGATAGGAATTAAAAATCCCTTCCCCGATCACTGGTATCTTGGAAAGTCCGGGAATGGATAATTTGCTAAAACCATCGATCAGCGGAGTTTCACCCGAACCGTCGAAGATTAGCTTAACCATATACAGTGTACTGCCTGCGGCAAGGAAGTTGATGACCGTACCACTTATCGTCTGGTCGGCCTTGAAGGTTATTGAAGCCACCGCATGAATCAGTGAACCAATCACACCCACAGCCATGGCACAAAGCACACCAACCCAAGGCGCCCATTCACCCATTCCTGCTTCCTGAGCGTAGTACCCGCCTACTGCTGCAGCAAATGCACCAAACATCATCAAGCCTTCAAGTCCGATGTTGACGACACCGGATCGTTCAGAGAAGATGCCGCCAAGGGCGGCAAATATAAGCGCCGTGGAAAAAACAAGCGTTGTATTGAGCAGTTGGCCTAAGACTTCCATCTATAACACCTTCTCTTTCTTGCGCTTGAAGTAAAACGGTTTGAGCACCCAGCGTACAATGCCTTGCGCAGCAATGAAGAAAATAATTGAACCGATGACAATACGGATCAGCTCCGGAGGTACATCAGCACCAAAGCTCATCCCTGCAGAGCCATACGTAAGCGTACCGTATAGAATAGCAGCGAGAATGACGCCGAGCGGATGAGTCAGCCCCAGCAGAGCCACAGCGATACCATCGAATCCATAACCAGGTGATGCCGCGAATACCGATTGATAATGGAACACACCCAGTACTTCACCAGCGCCCGCCAATCCGGCGAACACACCACTGATGAACATCGCCTTGATCACATTGCGTCCTACATTCATCCCTGCATATTCTGCAGCATGCGGGTTCAAACCTACCGCACGCATTTCGTAACCTTGCTTGGTTTTCCACAAATAGACGTAGAAGAATGTCGCCGCTGCAAGGGCAATAACCGTTCCCCAGTGCAGACGGGCATTGTCGAATGTGGAGAACAGGAAAGTCATCGACAGCGATGCCGGGTTATCTTCCGAACGGTTCTGCCCCTGTAAGAGCAGGAATGTCCGGACAATATAGTTCGACAGGAAGAGGGCAATCCAGTTCAACATGATCGTAGTAATAACTTCGTTGATTCCGCGTTTGGCCTTCAGGTAACCGGCAATCCCCGCCCAAAGTCCGCCGCATACACCCGCTGCAATCACCGCAAGAGGTACAAGCAGGAATGCAGGCAATACGCCGCCAAGCTTGATGCCGACTACTGATGCAGCCGTCATACCGATCATTACCTGGCCATCCGCACCAATGTTAAACATACCTGAACGAAAAGCAAAGGCTACCGCTAGACCTGTGAACATTAGCGGAGTCATCTCGCGTACAGCTTCACCGAAATCGTATGGACTGCCGAATACGCGTTTGAATAACGCCGAGTAGGCTGCGACCGGATCGTATCCGCCAATCAGCATAACGATAGCGCCGACCAGGAAACCCAACAGAATCGCAATAAGCGGAATAATGTAGGTGTCTGTAGCGAATATTTTTTTGATTCTAGACATCCGCGTGGCCTCCCCGCTTCAAGCTGCCCGCCATCATCAGACCCAGTTCCTGGTCATTCGTATCCTGCGGGAATACTTCTCCGACAATCTGTCCTTCATAAATAACGGCAATTCTGTCAGATACATTCATAATCTCGTCCAATTCAAAAGAGATCAGCAATACGGCTTTACCCTGGTCACGCTGGGCAATCAGCTGCTTCTGAACAAACTCAATGGCTCCAACATCAAGGCCACGTGTAGGCTGTGCTGCAATCAGAAGGGTCGGATTTTTGTCTATTTCCCGCGCAATAATCGCTTTCTGTTGATTACCGCCGGATAATGACCGGGCCTTGTTCTCAATTGAAGGCGTGCGTACATCGAATTGCTTCACCAGATCCTCTGCATGCCGGTTGATAACATCCTTATTCAAGAATCCGTTCTGATTGTACGGGCTCTTATAATAGGTTTCCAGCACCATATTCTCACTCACGGTGAAATCAAGTACCAGTCCATGCTTGTGCCGGTCTTCGGGGATGTGGGAGACATTCATTTCAGACACTTTACGCGGAGAGAGGTTGGCAATTTCCTTGCCCGAAACTGTAATTGAACCGGAATCGATCTTGCGCAAACCGGTAATCGCCTGAATAAGCTCGCTTTGTCCGTTGCCGTCGACTCCTGCAATCCCCAGAATCTCGCCCGCTTTCACTTCAAAGCTGAGGCCGTTCAGCACAGCGACCCCATCCTTGCTTTTACTTCTGACATCCGACAGCTTCAGGATGCCTTCACCAATATGTGCCGGCTGCTTGTCTACTTTAAAGGTAACACCGCGTCCGACCATTTTTTCGGCCAGCTCGTTCGGATTCGTGCCGGAGGTCTTGACGGTATCAATTACCTTGCCCCGCCGGATAATGGTTACACGGTCAGAAATCTGCATAATTTCTTTCAGCTTATGGGTAATAAGTATAATGGACTTGCCTTCGGCAACGAGCCGCTTCATAATCGCCATCAGTTCAGTAATTTCCTGAGGCGTAAGTACAGCGGTCGGCTCGTCGAATATAAGTATATCCGCTCCGCGGTACAGGGTTTTCATAATTTCTACCCGTTGCTGCATGCCTACCGAAATGTCATGAATTTTGGCATTTGGATTGACTTGAAGACCGTACTGCTCCGATAGCTTACGAACCTGCTCCGCAGCGGATTTATAGTCGATTTTAAGACCTTTTTTCGGTTCCATTCCCAGAACAATATTCTCTGTTACCGTAAAAGGCTCTACTAGCTTGAAATGTTGGTGAACCATACCAATGCCAAGCTCAATAGCCTTATTAGGGTTATCGATAATAACCGGTTTCCCGTCGATTTCGATGCTGCCTTCATCGGGCTGGTACAGTCCGAATACGATATTCATCAAGGTTGATTTGCCTGCCCCGTTCTCACCAAGCAGCGCATGAATCTCCCCTTTTTCCAGCGTCAGACTGATAGAGTCATTCGCGACAATACCGGGAAAGCGTTTTGTGATTTGCTTCAACTCTACGACAGGAGCCGCAGCACTCATGGAATCACCCTCATCACAGAATATATAATACTGCCTTATAGACACGGCTGTACCGCCCTATGCAGGACGGTACCGCTGTGTATACCTATAACAAATGTTGTAACAGAGAACAAGGCCAGCTCAAGTAACCGGCCTTGTTTCTTGATATGGTTAAATCCAGTAAAGGTGAGGCAACGAATTACTCGGCAGGAACAGTGATTGTTCCATCGATGATTTGTTTGCTGTACTCGTCAACTTTAGCCAGGATTTCAGCAGAAACGTTAGCTTTGGATGTTTCAGGAAGGCCTACGCCGTTGTCTTTCAGACTAAGAACAGTTGTAGTGCCGCCTTTGAATGTTCCGTCAACCACTTGCTGGGAAACCTTCTTAACCGCTTCGTCAACACGTTTGATCATGGAAGTCAAAGTTACGTCGTCGCCAAATTCCAGGGATTGGTCTTTGTCTACGCCGATAACCCATACTTTAGTACCGCCAGCTTTGTTGCGGGATTTAGCTTCATTGAATACGCCGTTACCTGTAGCGCCGGCAGCCGGGAAGATGATGTCATTGCCTGCATCATACAGGGTAGCAGCCAGGGATTTACCAGTATCAGGCTTGTCATAAGCTCCTGCATAAGTAATCGTTACATTCGCACTAGGGTTAACTGCCAATACGCCGGCTTTGAAGCCAACTTCAAAACGTTTGATAACCGGGCTTTCCATACCGCCGATGAAGCCTACTTTGTTAGTTTTGGTTGTCAGACCTGCAACAACACCCACCAGGAAGGATCCTTCGTTCTCAGCAAATGTTACGGATTCAACGTTAGGAGCTTCTACTACGCTGTCGATGATCGCCAGATTAGCAGTAGGGTTCTCAGTAGCAACCTTCAATACTGCGTCGCCAAGGTCAAAGCCGATTCCCCAAGTCAGGTCGTAGCCGCCTTTAACGAATTGGTTAAGGTTGGGCTCGTAGTCTGCATTGGATTTACTTTGCAGGTATTTGATTTCCGCGCCAGATTCTGTTTCCAGAGCCTGCAGGGCTTCCCAAGCGGATTGGTTAAAGGATTTGTCATTAACGCCGCCCACGTCAGTTACGAGACCTAGTTTGACAGCCTTAGGAGCCTCAGTTGCTGCTGGTGCTTCTGTAGCTGCTGCATCTGTGGTTGGTGCAGTAGTTGCTGCTCCAGCATTGGTGTTTGCGTTGTTATTGTTTCCGCATCCTGCCAAAATAACAGTGAATGCCATAACCATAACTAAAGATAGTTGGTAAAACTTCTTCATCGAATGTGATCCCCCTTAGAAAATTGGATGTCTTCTGTGTTCTGCTTGGACATACCATTAGAACAAATTATACCTGCAAAAAAAGCTAAAATCCAGTCTATTAATGACCTCAGGTCAATAATAATTTGCATTTTTCAACAAGAAACCGCTTACCATGACATAGCATGTAACCACTATGTATGATAGGTGTCAGGAAACCTCAAAATTCATCTTGTGATACCCTCGCATTAACGTTATTATTGCACAGTGATGGCTTTTCTATTATCATGAATGTTTACATATTGTTCGCAAAGGGAGTTACTGAAATGGATCAAGAAAACAAACCTCAAGTTGTTCCGGCCTCTAAATACTGCCACGAATCCCGCGTATTCAAAACCGGCCGTGTCTTCCCGAATGATGTTAACAACCACAAAACATTGTTTGGCGGCAAACTGATGAGCACAATTGATGAAGTTGCCTCCATCTCGGCCATGCGCCACTGCCGTGCGAATGTGGTAACCGCCTCCGCTGACTCTGTAGACTTCCTTCTGCCGATCAGGCCCACAGATTCCGTCTGCTTCGAATCCTTCGTCTCCTGGACGGGGCGCACTAGCATCGAGGTATTCGTCAAAATCATCTCGGAGAACCTCTATACAGGCGAACGGGCTGTTGCCGCTACATCGTTCCTTACCTTCGTTGCAGTTCACGAAGATGGCACTCCATCTCCGGTTCCGGCCATCATTGCCGAGACTGAGGAAGAGAAGCTGATCTGCCAATCGGCCAACGAGCGTTCGGAACTGCGCAAGATCAGACGCGCCAGCAGCAAGAAGCTGGCTTCACAACTCAGCACAACAAAGTACTGGGAATAGCACTCCTCCGGAATTCTGTTCCTTCAATATAGCAGGGAGCAGTAGCTCAGCCTTCGGGCACAAAAAAGCACCGTCACGCGGGACAACCCGCAGGCGGTGCTTTTCGGTTTATATCATTCTTACGCGTTGATCTTCTCTTTGGCAACTACAGCCAGGGAGTTGAATGCATTCAGATCGTTCACTGCCAGATCAGCCAGCATCTTACGGTTCACTTCTACGCCAGCCAATTTCAGGCCGTATACAAGCTTGCTATAGGAAAGACCGTTCAAACGCGCTGCTGCGTTGATACGAACGATCCACAGTCTGCGGAAGTTACGTTTAGTCTGACGACGGTCACGGTAAGCGTAAACCATCGATTTCATTACTTGCTCTTTAGCTGTTTTGAAAATGCGGTGCTTGGAACCGAAGTAACCTTTTGCCAGTTTCAATACTTTTTTATGTCTACGACGAACTACAAATCCGCCTTTAACTCTTGCCATATTAATAAACCTCCCAAAAATGTGTAATTAACTATTTCAAGTTAGCAAGTCCTTGTTTCAAACGTCTTACATCCCCAGGGGCCATTACTGGATTGCCGTTCAATACGCGTTTTGCGCGTTTCGATTTGTGGGACAGCAAGTGGTTCTTGTGAGCTTTGTAACGCAATACTTTACCAGTTCCAGTGATCTTAAAGCGGCCTTTCAGGCTGCTATGTGTTTTCATTTTAGGCATGGTGTTTCCTCCTTGAATATTATGCGGCGCCAAATTGCTGTGCAAGTGACTCCAGAATTATTGGGCTTTTGGAGCCAAAATCATAATCATGCTGCGGCCTTCCAGCTTAGGCTGGCGCTCAACAACAGAAATATCTTCCACTTCGTTCTTCACACGCTCCAGGATCTTCTGGCCGATACTCGCATGGGTAATCTCACGTCCGCGGAAACGAACGGAGCACTTCACTTTATCGCCTTCGCCCAGGAACTTGATAACATTGCGGAACTTGGTCTGATAATCATGTTCTTCAATGTTAGCACGGAACCAGACTTCCTTGATATCCACGATCTTCTGGTTCTTGCGCGCTTCCTTCTCTTTCTTCTGCGTTTCATAACGGAACTTGCCGTAATCCATGATGCGGCATACCGGCGGTTTCGCCTGCGGTGCTACATTGACTAAATCAAGATTAAGATCGATCGCCATCTGCAACGCCTCGCGGATCGGTTTGATCCCGATTTGTTCACCTTCTGCTCCAACCAGCCGAACCTCTTTGGCCCGAATTTCATCATTGATCATATGTTCCTTACTGATAATACTCCACCTCCGGATCTTCTTGTAATGCGGTTCTCCATAAAAAAGGGATGCCGGTAACTCCCCGACACCCCGTTTGATCAACGTTCATGAATTATAACCATTCATAAAGCATTGAGATCAAAACCAGCCGGCAATTTAGCCGTTCAGGTGAGAAGCCGGTGCTTCTGCTTGCAATCCCTATGTTTTGCATACTTGAATACTATACAACACTGAGCGAACAGTGTCAATATCTTCTCCAAAAAATACTTAGATAACAATCAGGCATTATACTACACTTGCTTGCTCTGCACTTCTTCAAGCCGCACCACACGCGTGTGCTTGGTATGGCTCCATTGCTTGTTGTTCTGCGTGAAGAACGCGTAGAACGTAATGGGGTACCACGAGAGCAGATAAACCGGGAAGGCCAGGAGGTACAGATATACCTTTTTGAACTTCACCTTCTCAAGCGCCATGGCCAGCAGGAAGGTCAGAATATTGGCTCCAATGGCAAAGTAGCTCAGCCAGAGCGGCAAATGACCGTAAATATTAGCAATATGCGGACCATCGAACATGGAGTTATCGATCCACATTACAGCCGTCATCAGGAATGTCAGCAGCACAATGTAGACATTCGCTCCATAGAGCGCCAAGTCAAACTTCGTGAGGCTGCGTTCTTTGATGCTCTGCCACAGCAAAGGGAAGAAATAACGGCGGGCGACTGTGAAATGCCCCTGCATCCAGCGCAGACGCTGTCTGGAGGAAGCCTTGAACGTAAGCGGCTTCTCATCGAAGACCTTGGCATCATAGTTGAATCTTGGATACACACCCTTAGAAGCGCTGCGCATGGTGAATTCCAAATCCTCAACCAGACTTGTAGCCCCCCAGCCCATTTCTTTGAGCAGGTTCGTCTCGAAGCACATGCCTGTTCCGCCGAGGAAGTTGGCCATTTTCAGATTATGGCGCGACAGCTGCCAGAGCCGGTTGATGTACCAGTAGGATACACCATAAGCAGCGGTAATCCATGAATCCTCCGGATTCTTGGTATCAATATAACCTTGAATTACACGTCCCCCTGAACATAGATCATTGTTCATTTCGGTCAGGAATTCGGTATGCGCGAGGTTGTCGGCATCGAACATCACGACAGCATCATACTGGCGGGGCAGCGCCCACAGCTCCTTGAGCATCCACTCGATAGCATACCCTTTTCCGCGAAGATTCGTGTTGGTACGTACACAGGCATTCATGCCGTGCTCCCGTACGATGGCTGCTGTATTATCCGTACAGTTATCGCAGATGACAAATACATCGTACAGTTCCTGGGGATAATTAAGCTGTTTCAAATTTTCCATTAACGCGCCGACTACTTCTTCCTCGTTGTGCGCGGCAACCAGTACGGCAAATGACTTTTGCGGCGCATACTTAACCTTGTTCTTTTTCTTGTGCAGTCCAAACAGCGAGAATGCAAACTGATAAACTGCAATTGCCGCCAAGATCACTTGGAGCGTAACAAACAATGCGTCTGTCATGATCTTTTGATGCCCCCTTTTTCCAAGTCTAGATGTTCTCTTTCTCTCTCAGGCTTGTTAACGTTCTTTCTGACCCTTTTGTTGCATCCCTTACAGCAGACAAGAATTATCCCTTTTTCTCGGGCAGGCTTCCGATTGTGTATTAGCCCCGTTCCTAAGATATGAACATGGTATCCGGATCATGGCCGAATCCTTATTTCTCTGTTACCTTATAAACGGGATCTTCCTGCTTGAATCATTGTAGACGCATTGGGGTACACAAGTCAAAACTGGCATTTTTCGAGTGATTCCGAGCTTTTTCTTGAAATGGACTGCCTTAAAAAAGTATGATAAAGACAGCTTCAGGTCTTGGAACCTGCTGCTTAAGCTGCGCCAAATATCTTTAGCCGGACTAACGGAGGGACAAGATATGAGACCTTTTTTCAAGAAACTGCATCTCTTGGAGCGGCTTCTCTTTCAATGGATTAACGGACGGCTGCACAACCGCTTTCTGAACTTCTGGCTCTGGTACCTCACTCATCTCGGAGGAGCTACGAGCTCCATTGGTATCAATCTTCTAATCTGGGCACTGTGTCCACAGCCATGGAGAACTACAGGACTGCAGGCACTGACCGCGCTGGCAGTAAGCCATCTGCCCGTTGCCGTTGCCAAAAAGCTCTATCCGCGCATGCGGCCTTATCTGGCGCTGCCGGGCACCAATACGTTTCATAATCCGCTTAAGGATCATTCTTTTCCTTCAGGCCATACTACAGCTATCTTCGCCTCTACGGTTCCTTATATGATGGCTTACCCTGCCCTGACCTATATCTTGCTTCCGCTCGCCTGCACGGTCGGCTTCTCCCGGATCTATCTCGGGCTGCATTATCCGTCCGATGTCATCGCTGGTGCGGTAATCGGCTCCGGCGTTGCCGCAGGCACGCTTGCGCTCTGGGTCTGACGCCCTCCCGGCTGCCGGACCCCTGAATACCACTAAAGAACAGGTGAACTATACATTGCGCAAAAAAAGAGTATTATTGCTGTCGGAAGGTTTCGGCGCAGGGCATACCCAGGCAGCATACGCGCTGTCGAGCAGCCTGCGCAAATTGTCGCCTGATGTGCAGACGAAGGTGCTGGAGCTCGGAAGCTTCCTCAATCCTAAGATGGCGCCGATCATTGTCTCGGCCTACCGTAAAACGGTGATCTCCCAGCCCCGGCTGATGGGCTATGTATACCGGCACCAGAAATCATTCAATCGTCTTACCACACTTGCCCTGCACCGCCTATTTTATACGCATACGCAAAATATTGTGAAGCAGCTGAAGCCGGACATCATCGTTTGCACTCATTTCATTCCCGGCGCTGTGGTGTCCCGACTCAAGCGGCTGAATCCGTCGCTGAAAGCGCCGCTGATCACAGTCATCACGGATTACGACGCCCATGCCAGCTGGATTAGTCCTGAAGTGGACCGATATCTGGTCTCTACACCGGAGGTCAAGGCCAAGCTTCGCCGCCGCAGTGTTGCTGCCGCCAAGATCCGGGTAACCGGTATGCCGGTACATCCCGATTTCTGGGAGCATCCTGGCCGCGATGAGATCCAGAAGCAGTTCAGCCTCCGGAACATGCCTACGGTCATGGTCATGGGCGGCGGCTGGGGCATGATGAACGATGAGGTGGTGAACGAGACCCTCGCCGGCTGGCGGGAGCAGGTGCAGCTTGTGTTCTGCCTCGGACAGAATGACAAGCTGCTGCGCGGAATGCAGGAAGACCCGCGCTACAGCCACCCCAACATCAAGCTGCTGGGCTTCACCCGTGAAGTCGATAAGCTCATGGAGGTCTCGGACCTGCTGGTCACCAAGCCCGGCGGAATGACCTGCAGCGAAGGATTGGCCAAGGGCATCCCTATGCTCTTCCATTCCCCGCTGCCGGGGCAGGAAGAAGAAAACTGCCGTTATTTCACGGCAGCCGGCTTCGGGGAACCCATAAGCTCCCTTGATGTGGTCGACCGTTGGATGGAACGGCTGCTGGGCGACTACGGGGATGTGCGGGCCAAACGCAAAGCACACCTGGAGGAGATTTCCCGGTTCAATCCGCTGCAAAGCGCCCAGAGCATCATTGACATGCTGGAATAGCCTCCCGGATTCTTATAGAACAATGGGACTTAAGGTATGATCCTTCTTATATTTGGTTGAGAAACGGCAAATGGCAGCCCTGGGAAGTTTCTCCGGACTGCCATTTGTACTATACAGCTAATAATGCGGAATGATATTCTTACCCGTGGGCGGACTACAGGCGGTATTTGTCCAACCGTGAGGCCTGATACTGCCTCATCGCCTCTTCCCCGACAATGGCCTCACAGCGCTGAATGTTCACACCGCGTCCGTAAAATTTGGTTTCGTATTCCGTCATGACATGCTCTTCATTGATCACGCCGCCTTCATGCAGATCAAGGGAAATGTTCTTCATCTGCAGACCATAGTCGGCAAAAGCATTCAGGGAGAATTCAAACAGGCTGCGGGAATCCGTCTTCAGGTGGATTTCGCCAAGCGGACTAAGCAGCCCCCGGTATTTGTCGAGAAAACGCGGATGCGTCAGACGCCGGCGGGCATGCTTGCTCTTCGGCCACGGATCGCTGAAATTCAGGTAGATCCGCTCCAGTTCACCCGGAGCAAATACTTCCTCCGCATAATCGATATTAGCCAGTGCCACTCTGACGTTCGGCGGCGTCTCTTCCCCTGCCGGCTCCCACACATTTCTGGCCTTCTCGGCTGCACGCCGGACCAGTTCATCGTACATATCCACGCCGATAAAATTGATACCGGGATATTTGAAGCTCATTTGGCTGATGAACTGCCCCTTGCCCATTCCGAACTCCACATGAATCGGATGATCATTGCCGAACAGCTCTGACCACCGGCCCTTCAGGCTGCGTGGATCAAGGATGACCAGGTCAGTCTGCTCCTCAAGGCTTTCACGTATTCCTTTTCTTCCGCGTAAACGCATTAAGTATTCCTCCGCTTATCTCTTATTGCATTATCTGTGAATAGGGAGCTGCGAGGAAATTAGTACCCGCTTTTGTTGACAAAATCTCCACGGTTTTGGGAGTTTTGTCAACAAATTAGCGGTACTTTATTTCGTCGCAGTCTCTAGGATAACTGCCACTTGCAATATTGTGCCGAACTTGCCGTCAAAAGTAAAGGGATTTAAGCAGGAAGCTGAAATATCCCTGCAATAGTTCAAAAAAAAAAAGGATTCCCCGTCCAGCCTGAAAAAGGCCGGTTGGAAAATCCCCTTTTGTTGTATTTGGAATTGGGGTCCATTTTTCAACAGTACATAGTCTACCTTGCCGGAGCGTTAAAATCAAATGTCTTCTCGAAGGCACTGCGGATCTTGCGCTGCGCTTCGGTCTTAATCTTGTGGTTGCCGTTAAATTCCACGCCTGTCAGGGCAAGGGCCTCATCGGGAGTCAGCTGCACATCAATCGAACCTTTATTATCGGGAAACACCGTTGGAGAATTCATCGTTATCACCTCTATGGTTTATTATGGACCGGACGACACGAAATTATGAATTCAAAAATGTGATTGTGGTTGCTGCAGCGGCTTTTTTACACTTTAAATATAACATATTGTGTAAGCATTTACAAGCGAAATCCCGGCTGTTTCCTGCCTATTTCTAGTCCTTTTCCGCTGGATTTCCGGGAGTAATTGTTACGCTCCTCTTTGATTTTTGATACAATGGGAAGGTTAATGAAAGGAGCTGCACATGTCTAATCTTCTACAGACCTCCTCTCCGCTTCTGTGGGGGGATAAACGGTTCCATACCTGGAACTATGAAATGCGTGACCAGATGGATACCAAGGTGTTCAAGGTCATGCTGGATGCCGGCTTCACCTGTCCAAACCGTGACGGTTCCATCGCCAAAGGAGGCTGCACTTTCTGCAGCGCCAGAGGGTCTGGTGATTTCGCCGGAAGCCGCCGCGATGATCTGGTAACCCAGTTCAACAATGTACGTGACCGCCAGCACTTGAAATGGCCAAACGCTAAATATATCGGCTATTTCCAGGCCTACACTAATACGTACGCTCCCGTTGAGGAGCTAAGGGAATATTATGAGGTTATCCTGCAGCAGCCGGGTGTGGTCGGCCTCGCCATTGCTACCCGGCCGGACTGCCTGCCCGATGATGTGGTCGAATACCTTGCCGATCTGAACAAGCGCACCTATCTGTGGGTGGAGATGGGGCTTCAGACCATCCACCAGTCCACCTCCGATCTGATTAACCGGGCGCATGATACTGCCTGTTATACCGAAGCCGTTGCGAAGCTCAGACGTCACGGTATCCGGGTCTGCACCCATATCATTCACGGGCTTCCGCAGGAAACGCACGAGATGATGCTGGAGACTGTATCTGCTGTTGCCAACATGGGCGTGCAGGGGATCAAAATCCACCTGCTTCACCTCATGCGCAAAACGCCGATGGTAAAGCAGTACGAAGCCGGTCTGCTGCGCTTCCTGGAGCAGGATGAGTATGTGAAGCTGATTGCCGACTCGCTGGAGATTCTGCCGCCGGACATGATTGTCCACCGCCTGACCGGCGATGCTCCGCGCGATGCCCTGATCGGCCCGATGTGGAGCCTCAAGAAATGGGAAGTTCTTAATGCCATCGACCACGAGCTGATTGCCCGTGATACCTGGCAGGGTAAGTATTGGAGGAAGAGCTAATGGGCTTCATGTCCGTCCTTAGCTTTGCTCATAAACTAACCGCCGAGCGGCTCGCTCCCGGCGGACGGGCCATTGACGCCACCGTAGGCGCAGGTGCCGACACCCTGTTCCTCGCCAAGGCGGCGGGGCCGCGCGGCGGGGTCTACGGCTTCGACATCCAGCACGCGGCGCTGGCTCTTGCCGGAGAGCGCCTGCGGCTGGCCCGGGAGGAAGCGCCTGCTGCGCTGTCTCCCGTGACCCTGCTGCAGCGGAGCCATGCAGCAATGGCTGAAGCCGTTCCGCCGGATTGGCGCGGAACGGTCTCTGCGGTGATGTTCAACCTCGGCTATCTGCCTGCAGGCGATGCCGACAAGACCATCATCACCGAGCCGGAGAGCACGCTGGCCGCGCTGGAGGCGGCGCTGCTGCTGCTGCGCCCGGGCGGGGTCATCACGGCCGTGCTGTATCCCGGCCACGAAGGCGGCGGCCGTGAAGCTGCCGCCGTGGAAGCCTGGGCCGCCGGACTGGCCCAGCCGGACGCGCAATCCATCGTGTACCGCCAGCTGCAGCGCGATTCCGCCCCGTATGTTGTAGCTGTAGAGAAGAAAAAAGGAGCTGATCACTAAATGGCAGTAACCAAAATGGAGCATGTTGGCATTAAAGTGGACATTCTTGAGCGTTCACTGCAATTTTACCAAGAGGTCATCGGCTTGACGCTTCAGGGTAGTCTGGGCCAGCCTGGAGATGAAGTGCGTCTCGCCTTTCTCAGCTTCCCCGGACAGGCCAGTGTGGAGATTGAACTGATTGAACGGGCATTCGGGGGTCTGCCGCAGGAAGGACGGGTAAGCCATACCGCCTTCACAGTCGATGACATTGAGGAAGAGCACAGTAGACTTGCCGGACTCGGCATCCTGGGACTGACCGGTATTTCAGAGCTCGCAAACGGCAGCCGCTATTTCTTCTTCGAGGGACCGGACAGCGAGAAGCTTGAGTTCTTCCAGCCGGCGCATAGATAGCCCTGCTTCCAATCACCCTGGTATCGCTCAATCAATGTTGTAATAAGTACAACATAACCATGATGCTGCCAATAATGTGTGAGCTTAAGCGTGTCACATATGATCCGGCTTGGTTGACCAGCGTTTGACCGGTTACTTATTGGGTTATAGTCCGATGTACCGTTTAAATATTAAGTTTTAACCATTCTATAATCAGGAAGGAAGATGTTGTAATGACGAAACCATATCCTCTGAAATTTCAGCCGGAGTTCAAAGAACGTGTCTGGGGAGGCCGTGCGCTGGAGAAATTCGGCCTGGAGCTGCCGGAAGGCCATATCGGCGAAGGCTGGATGATCGCTGACCACCCGAACGGAACTTCTTCTGTAGTGAACGGCGAACTCGCCGGACTAGGTCTGGATGCCATCCGTGAGCAGTTCGGACATGAATGGTTTGGCAGCAAGGGTATTACGGAGGACGGCGGAAGATTCCCGCTGCTGATCAAGCTGCTCGATTGCAATGACAATCTTTCCGTACAGGTACACCCTACTGATGATTATGCCGGATTACCCAAGGGCGAACTGGGCAAAACAGAAATGTGGTACGTGCTGGATGCCAAGCCGGGCGCCAAAATCATCTACGGTCTGAAAGAAGGCGTAACCCGCGAGGTTCTGCAGGATGCTCTCGAGAACGGGACCGTTATGGACAGCCTGCAGGAAGTGACTGTAGCGGCAGGAGATTCTTTCTATATTCCCGCAGGCACCGTTCACGCCTTGTGTGCAGGTGTCGTTGTAGCCGAAATCCAGCAGAACTCCGACACTACATACCGGATTTACGATTACGACCGTCCCGGCCTGGACGGCAAGCCCCGCGAGCTGCATATTGAGGATTCCCTGAATGTTACTGCCTATGAAGGTGCAGGCGCGACTTCGATGAAGACAGACGGTGCAGTGGCCGGTGAATGGCTGCAAATCGCCTCCTCCCCTTATTTCATCGTAGAAAAAGGTGTGGTCGCCGGTGAATGGCAGCTCGCCACCACGGACGACAGCTTCACCATTCTGGTGATCTGTGAAGGCAGCGGCCACCTGATCTGGGAAGACGGCTCCCAGCCTTATGCAGCGGGCGAATGCTATCTGCTCCCGTCCAGCCTCGGCGCCTACAGCATTGAAGGCATGTCCACCGTTCTCCGCTCTTATCTGCCGTAAGCAGCAGCGGTTTACATCCATTCATAACTGGTATACCGGGCAGATTTAGTATAACGAAGTACTCTTACGCTAGGATTGCTGAATTTAACTTTCAGGAGGACGGCGATGACAGAGAACACCTTTACAATGACCGATCCACTAGGCGTCAAAATCCATGTCTATGAATGGCTGCCGGAAGCTGGAGCCGACGTCAGAGGGGTCGTGCAGATCTCTCACGGCATGTGTGAAACGGCTGCGCGTTATGCACGTTTTGCGTCCGCGCTCAACGCAGCCGGTTATGCGGTGTATGCCAATGACCACCGGGGCCATGGCCTCACCGCCGGCCAAGTCAATCTGCTCGGCGATACCGGGGAGAACGGTTTCTACTGGATGCGCCGCAATCTGCTGCAGCTTGCGGGAATCGCCTGCTCCCGGCATCAGCATGTGCCGATTTACCTGTTCGCCCATAGCATGGGTTCATTCCTGGCCCAGAAGCTGATGTGCGAAGTAGGTAACGACATCTACAGCGGCTTCATTCTCAGCGGTACCAACGGTCCGCGGAGCATGCTGCGGCTGGCCGAATCTCTGTCGGCAATGCAGCTAAGGCTGCAGGGAGACCACCATCGCAGCGTATTGTTGAACGGTCTTGTTTTTGGCGCATATAACCGTTCCTTCTCACCGGTCAGAACAGCCTTCGACTGGCTCAGCAGAGACCGGGAGGAAGTAGACCACTTCATCTCCGACCCGTTCTGCGGGGCGATCTGCACTACCCGCTTCTTCCGGGATTTCTTCCATATGCTGCGGGAGCTTCATACCAAGACTACCCTGCTGACCTTGTGCAGAGATAAACCTGTCTATCTGTTCTCCGGGGAGAAAGACCCCGTGGGGATGAACGGTCAAGGGGTGAAGCGTCTGGCCGAACTGTACCGCGGGCAGGGAATACAGGACGTAGAGTGCAAGCTGTACCCTGAAGGCAGGCATGAGATGCTGAACGAGGTCAACCGGGATGAGGTCACCGCCGATGTACTGGACTGGCTTGCCCGCCACCTCCCTGCCGGCTCCATGCGGCTTCAGCCTACGGCGAACTAGCTTCAATGGAGCTTTGGCTCTGGTACCCTGGCTGACCATTCATGTAACCCGCAGGGGAAAGGATGAGAACTGTCAGCAGCTTAAGATATATCTTTAAAATAAAGCGAGGCACCCCGTACCTGACGGAGTGCCTCGCTTTCGGTTATGCTGCCAAAGTTCTGTTGCTGCCAGGGTCTCCACCTGATTGACGCCGCAGTATTTTAATTGTACAGAATACAGTTATCCCTGCTCATCCGGCTTTTCGCCGTATTTTAACTGCACGAAATACAATTATCTGCTAGGCTCTCTGCTTGAGAATGGTCTCAATCCTTACCGATTGCACCGAATTCAGGCCCAAGCTTGAGGATGATCCAATTCCAGGTTCCATCGCCCATCTGCCTTTAAAATCCCTTCAGTTTATTCCTGATAATACCTTCACTAAAACCTGTCTGTACGCATCTAAATCATATGAAGAGTTGTTTACTTTGCGCTTAGCCATATTCAAGCTGCTTAATATGGATTCTTCTAAGTCCCTTCTTGCCTTAAGCACCTGCAGAGTTCCTTCCAAGCCGGTGTAACCCTGTTTTTTGCCAAACCCTTGTTTGGTGTAATAGTCAACAAAGCCTTCAGACCATTCTTGGGGTCTCTCTTCAAAAGCCTTGCCGAAGGAATACTCAAGATCGTTCTGGTCAACGTATATCAGAAGCGGATTCAGCGCTTCTGATATGGCTGCCAGTTCAACAACATAATTTGTGATGTCTTCCTTGGCAGCATCATGTTTGATCATTCCCATGGTTACAGGATTCTGTATGAAACAACAATCGAAAATATAAAGGTCAGCGCCATTTAAGGCTCTCTCTGCAAACTGCTTCCATTTTGCCGTAATCAGTTCCCTGTTTCGGTCTAGCGGCAATTCATACACATCGTGCTTCACCAAAGTATCCAGCATTTCATTTGGAATACTTGAACAGTGTTCATTGATTAGTTTCCGGTATTCCACGAAATAACTATTCTCTTGATTCCATGTATATGGGCTTAATAAATCCCTAAATTCCTCATAGTCGCTCAATAGATCATCGTATTCAACTTCATCTAGATAAGCGACTCCATCATAATCAGCAGGATGGTCCAAATTCCCTTCAAGGAATAGCTGAGCCCTAAGATTATTCTCTGTAAGAATTTCATGCACCAGCTGAGCCGTGGTTGATTTCCCGGAGCCCGGTAAGCCCTCAATTAAGATCAATTTAGTATGCATATAGTAGTTCCTCCAGTCATTTTTAGGAGGATAGGCAGGTAAGAATCAAGGGAGATGCGTATTTCCCGCGACACGACAATAAAGCGGATACCAAAAGGGTATCCGCAGAAGTGGTTTTATGACACACCTTATCCTGCATACCCTGTAAGATTAAAGAAAGACATGCCTAATACAATAGTGCGTTCACTATTTCAGGCATTCTTCCGGCTTGTTAATCTTTACAGAGTCATCCACATGATACGGTTTATGCTCCTTTACAGGCATCTCATTCCTGATATTAACACCGGATACCGCCAATTACAATTACGTAATTCCTATTACAGCCTGTGTTTTATTATATCCGGTAATGGAGGCATGCGGAATTTCTTCCATCTCTCCTACGAGGGTACGAAAAGCCATGCCATGTCCGGTAATGATCACTTTTTCAAATCCGAGATATCTGTCAATCACCTTCTCCACGCGGTTCTTCAGCAGTTCTTTGGACTCCCATTGCTTGGTTGCCCCTGGAGGATATACCCCAAGATTAGCATCATAATCGTTCCCCAGCTCTGCAAGCTGCTCCAGGGAATCATATTCAAAGGTTAAGTCAGGCTGCCATTCCCTTAAATCCAATTCAACCTTTATGTCTAAACCGAGTTCCTTGGATAAAATAGCGGCCGTTTGAAGTGCTCTTGTGTAAGGAGAAGAAATAATGACCTCCGCTTCTTTCAGCCGCTCATCTTGTGCTGTCCGATATACCTGGTTCACTCCTGCTTCCGTAAGAGGTACCAGATCCCGGCCATGGCCCTTTAATTTGTACTGCTCATTGATGTTCCAATCGGGTTCACCATGGCGGATGAGATAAAACTGTGTCATTGAAATCCTCCTGTCTGTTATTGGTACTCAATCTATTCGCTACTCGTTCTACACAATCCTACCCGGTCGTATTTCTTAATGGAGGCTTGCCACTTTCTTCATATCCCATCTGCTGAAGTAGTTGAGCGCCATGAACACAGCAAAAAGCCGGAGCTTCATTGCCCCCAAGGGACAACCGTAAGCTCCGGCCATTTCAGCAGGCTTCCGTCTATATAGGCAGCGCGTAATACTGCGCCCGCTGGCTCTCATCCTGCTGATAGAGCACAATCAGCAGCGTACTGCCGCCGCTGGAACCGGGATGCGCATCCGCCACGGCCGGTACTGTGTCCCCGGCCACAGCTACTGCAGCTTGCAGCAGTGCTGCCGGAGCCACCGTAGCTGCCGTCCCGGCCGTAGTCAAGCTGCCGGACATGCCTCCTTCGGCTTTGTCGCTGCCTTCATAGCCAGCCACGGCAACCGTCGCATTCTCTGCCGCCTCACCTTCAGCACCAGCCAAGCCGTCAAAACGCAGCCCGCTGATCGAATCCAGCACCGGCGCAAGCACGAACGGCAGCACATCCAGCACGATGTACTTCTGCAATTCACGCTCGCTTAAGCCTGCCTCGGCCAGCTTGGGCGAAATCAGCTCCGGCTGCCCGGCAATCTGCTTCAGGTATTTGGCCCACTCTGACTTGCCCATCACCTCATCCCACCAGATCTTCCGCGGCTTGTACTTGTGGCCGAGGAAATAATCCAGCTTCATCAGCCCGGTGATGATGTCCATGTCCATGGAAGCCGTCCCCCGGTCCGTGAGGAAATTATGCAGCCGGGTGAACAGATCCTCGAGCTGATGCCCGATCTTCTGCCAGCCCCGCGCTTCCCAGTAGTCGCCGAATTCCTGGAAGAAATCGAACGGTGACGGGAAGACATGGCGGATCAGATACTTGACCGAATGAGCCAGGCGCTGGCTGTTCCAGTACTTCTCCAGCACATCCTCCAGCCGCTTCAGCCGGATAATGTCAGAGAACGGCATTACATGGCTGCTGAGAATTTCGTACGGCGCATGCTCCATGTACGTATAATCGTATTTGGCTGCCTGGGCGCGCAGCCCGGTGCCGCGGAGCATTTTGAGGAAACCTAGCTGCAGCTCCTCCGGCTCCATGGCGAATACATCATTGAAGGTCTTGCGGAAGGTCGAGTAATCCTCCATCGGCAGTCCGGCAATCAAATCGAGATGCTGGTCGATATTGCCGCTGGCCTTGATCTTCATTACCGTGCGGGACAGCTTCGTGAAGTTCTGGCGGCGTTTGACCAGTTCGTTGGTCTCATCATTGGTCGACTGCACACCGATCTCGAAGCGGAAAACTCCGGGCGGCGCATTCTGCGCAAGGAAATCCAGCACCTCCGGACGCATAATATCCGCTGTAATCTCGAATTGGAACACACAGCCCTGATGATTGTCGATCAGGAACTGGAACATCTCCATCGCGTAATTGCGGTTGATATTGAAGGTGCGGTCGAGGAATTTGATCACCTTGGCCCCGCCTTCAATCAGATAGAGCAGATCGGATTTCACCCGTTCAATATCGTAATAACGCACGCCTACCTCGATGCTGGACAGGCAGAACTGGCAATTGAAAGGGCACCCCCGGCTTGTCTCAAAATACACAATGCGCTTGCTGAGCTCCGGCAGATCCTCCGCGAACCGGTGGGGCGTCGGCAGGGTATTAAGGTCGCTTTTGGGCCGCGGCGGGTTGACGATCAGGTCCTCCCCCTTGCGGTAGGCAGCGCCGTATACAAAATGGTATTTATGCTCATCCCGGATCTCCTGCAGCAGATGATGGAAGGTCTCTTCCCCGTCCCCATTGACTACGAAGTCGATTCCGGCTTCCCGTTTCATCCAGTAGAGCGGCTCATAAGACACCTCCGGCCCCCCAAGTACGATCTTCACCTCCGGCATCACCTGCTTGAGAATTGAGACCAGCTTGACTGTTTCTTCGATGTTCCAGATATAACAGGAGAAGCCGATCACATCCGGCTGCTTCTGGAAAAGGTCCGACACGATATTCATCACGGGATCTTTGATGGTGTATTCCGCCAAAAGGATATCTTCGAATTCATGCTCGCTGTACGCCTTCAGAAGCCGGATCGCCAGCGATGTATGAATATATTTGGCATTTAATGTGGCCAGGATGATTCTCATGCCTTATAACCTTCTTTACATTTCATTTTGAAAAAACTCCAGGAATGCCTTACCGTATTTACGATACTTCACTTCGCCGACACCCTTCACTCTCAGCATCTCGCCTTCAGTCTGCGGGCAAACCACGCTCATCTCGCGCAGTGTCGCATCATTGAAGATGATATAGGACGGCACATGCTCGCGCCCCGCCAGCTCGCGGCGGATCAGACGCAGCTGCTCGAAGACCGTCTCGTTTACGGCCGACGGTGAATGGTCGCGCGTCCGGCTGCGGTCCCGCGTGCCGGAGGTGACCAGCGTGCGGGCCACGCGCTGGTGAACCTCACGCTGGCCGCGCAGCACCTCTGCTGCCAGCGGCTGAAGCCGCACGACCGGATACTGGCCTTCGGACAAGGCCAGATACCCCTCTGAGATCAGCACATTGATGCTCTCGGTAATCTCCTTCTCGCTGCGGCCCGACATCGCCCCGTGGGTCGGCAGCTTCTCGAAGCCGTACTGCAGCACCTTCTGGTTGCGCGAGCCCTTCAGCACCGAGGACACCAGCGCCACCCCGTAGCGTTCGCGCATACGGTGGATACAGGAGAAGATCTTCTGTGCATCCACCGTCATGTCTACCAGCTGCCGTTCATCGGTACAGGAGCTGCAGATGCCGCACGGATCGTCGTCATGATTCTCGCCGAAATAATCCAGCTGTGCACTGCGCAGACAGCGGGTGGTGTAGCAGTAATCAATCATCTGCTGCAGCTTGCGGTATTCATTGGCTTTGCGCTCTGTGTCCTGCGGATTCTGCTCAATCAGGAACTTCTGCGTCATAATATCCTGCGCACTGAAGAGCAGAATACAGTCACTCGGCTCCCCGTCGCGGCCGGCACGTCCGGCCTCCTGGACATAAGCCTCCATATTCTTCGGCATATTGTAATGAATGACATAACGAACGTTAGACTTGTCGATCCCCATCCCAAAAGCATTCGTGGCCACCATGACGCGGATATCGTCATACAGGAATCCTTCCTGGCTCTCGGCCCGTTCCTGGTCGCTCATCCCGGCATGGTAGCGGCCCGCGGCGACTCCCGTCGCCTGCAGCCGCTGATAGAGATCATCCACCTCTTTGCGGGTGGCGGCATAGACGATGCCCGGCTGATGCGAATGCTGCGCCGTGTAGTCCAGCACGAATTCGCGCTTATTCTCTCCGCGCAGCACTTGCATGGCCAGATTATCACGGCCAAGTCCAGTCATGAAGACACCCGGATCGCGCAGACGAAGCAGCCGGACCATATCCTCCATAACCTCAGGTGTAGCTGTAGCGGTGAAAGCGGCCAGGATTGGCCGCTGTGGCAGCTCCTCTACAAACGGCGACACCGCCAGATAGCTGGTGCGGAAATCATGGCCCCACTGCGATACGCAGTGCGCCTCATCGACAGCTACGCAGGAGATGGACAGACCCGCCATCTCCAGGCGGAACCAGTCCAGCTCCAGACGTTCCGGCGCCACATAGAGCAGCTTCAATTCGCCCCGGCGGGCGGCACGGATCCGGTCATTCACTTCTTTGCCGCTTAAGGTGCTGTTGATATAGGCTGCAGGAATTCCGGCGGTAGTAAGGGCGTCCACCTGATCCTTCATCAGCGAGATCAGCGGGGATACAACAAGTGTAAGTCCCGGCAGTAGCAGTGCAGGAACCTGATAGCAGATCGATTTACCGCCCCCGGTAGGCAGAATGCCCAGCGTGTCGCGGCCTTCGAGTAAGTTGTTCACAATTTTCTTCTGGCCTTCCCGGAAATCAGGATAACCGTAATATTTTTGCAGTTCAGCCTGCGCTTGTTCCATTAGTGATCCTTGCATCTTCATATCTCTTCTGACTCCTTAAGACTTTCTACCTTTAGTTTACCGGGCAACAGGGTACTTAGGCAACCGCTTGAAGCAGATATCATAGCACTCCTTTTGGGCCTGTTACATAAAATTTACATAAAAATCACGCGTTCAAGCAACACTTTATAGAAATACATTCAAATTGTACTGCTGAGGAGGCGGCCACTTGCAAGCCTGGAAAGATATATATACCTCTTATATGCACAAGCAGCAGCAAGCTTCTCCTCCAGAGCCTGACAAAAGTCCGCTTACAGGAAATCTGCAGGCCGATTTACAAGCGCTGCAGGCACGGCTCGGCGACAACGGCGACCTCGTAGTCCGCGACTTCCAGCTCTTCGGAGCTCACCAGGCCGCAATGCTCTTCTTCTCTTCACTGGTTAATATGGAGCAGGTGCGCGAGCATGTCCTTAAACCCTTAATGGCCGGGCCCTCCGGGCATCAGGATATTCCGGATTCTATTGCCGGCATGATCCATTATATCTGGAGCACAGCCGTCCAGGTAACACAAGGAACCACCACTACAGACATTTCTGTGCTGCCTGACGCGGCCGTGAAGGGTGAGCTAATTCTGCTGATAGAGGGAGTGCCCGAAGCCCTCGTACTCGATATGCGCCAGATTGACATGCGCGGCGTGGAGCAGCCGCAGACCGAGCAGGTCATCCGCGGCCCCCGTGAAGGTTACGTGGAGAAGCTGGAGAATAACCTCTCCCTGCTGCGCTACCGGCTTCAGAGCACGGATTTCCGGATCGAAATCAGCCCGATCGGAACACGTACCCAGTCGAGGGTGGCATTATGTTATATCGAGAGCATTGCCGACAGCGGGCTCGTTGCTGAAGCGATGCGCAGAATCTCAATGATTGATACCGACGGCATTCTTGATGCCGGATATATTGAGCAGTTCATCGAAGACCAGCCGCTGTCTCCGTTCCCGCAGGTACAATGCACAGAGCGGCCCGACAAGACGGTTGCCGCTCTGCTGGAAGGGCGGGTTGCCATGCTTGTCGACGGTTCTCCCTTTGCTGTGATCGTCCCTGCTCTGTTCAACCAGTTCTTTCAGACGGTAGATGATTACACAGAGCGTTTCATTATGGGCAGCCTGATCCGTATGATCCGTCTGATCGCTTTAGCCTGTTCCCTTTTTTTCCCGGCGTTCTATGTTTCTGTAATCTCGTTTAACCCCGAATTAATGCCTACAGAGTTCGCCGTGGCCATCTCGGGCGGAAGAGCCGGTGTCCCTTTCCCGGCTGTACTGGAAGTGCTGATCATGGAGGTATCCATGGAAGTGCTGCGTGAAGCCACCATCCGCCTCCCGCAAATGATCGGCGGAGCTTTATCTATTGTAGGCGTCCTTGTCATCGGCCAGGCCGCCGTGGGTGCCGGGCTGGCCAGCCCGATCACGGTCGTCATTGTCGCGCTTACGACAATCGGCTCTTTTGCCACACCGGCGTATAATGCCGCAATCGCACTGCGGATGCTTAGGTTTCCTCTAATAATACTGGCTGGGATGTTCGGCCTGTATGGTGTAATGATCGGCACGATCCTTATTGTGAATCATCTGCTGTTTCTGGAATCCTTCGGAGTTCCATACATGTCGCCTTACGTCCCGGGGAAGTGGCGTGACCTTAAGGACACTCTGGTCAGAGTTCCTCTGTGGTGGATGCGCCGCCGCCCCAGCTTCCTGCATGCCAAGGATAACACCAGGATAGCTGGCAGTGTTTCCTCCGCTTATGTAGATCAGATCCTCAGTCAGGAAGGTGAGACCGATGAGTAATTTCAGGCAGATCACAACAGCTCGGGCGGCAGCCGTCATCTGTAGCACGATTATCGGCGTAGGAATACAGAGTTTCCCCCGTTTTATGATCGCAGCAGGGGATAACAGTGGGCCTTTTATCGCGCTCACAGGTGTGATCATCTCCTTTTTAATCTACTATGTGCTTACCTCTCTATGCCAGCTTTACCCCAAAGAAACTCTGTTTGTGTTCAGCCGCCGTTTGATCGGCCGTCCGTTCGCTGTATTGTTCACTGCTGTGATTATGCTGGTGTTCGTTATACAGACGGGCCTTACTGCCCGCCAGTTCGGCGATATCGCCACAACCGTGCTCTACCGGAAGACACCCATTGAGGCCACCATTTTTCTGCTGCTGTTCGTATGCCTGCTCTCCTCCAGGCGCAATATTGTGAAATTTTCTTATATCCATGCCTTTTATTTACCGCTGATTGTCGGCTCTATCGTAATCATGATTCTGATCTCAATGGACAATATTACTTTGCTTAATCTTCAGCCTATTCTTATGCCCCTGAATCACAAGTTTTGGAAAGGGGCACAGATCGCCAGCTATTTGTTTCAGAGCTCATTCGTAATCACACTGCTGATTCCCTTTATGGTGAAGCCTAAGCAGGCCGTACGGGCAGGAGCACTGGCAATCTTCACGTCCGGTGCCATTTATCTGCTGATCGTTATCACCTCACTGGGAATATTCGGTGCTGAGGAGAGCAAGCTGCTGATCTATCCCACTTTGGAGATGGCCCGGAATGCAGCCTTTGAGCAAGGAGTCTTTGAACGGCTGGATGCCATCTTTATAGTTCTTTGGGTCATTTCCGTCTACACAACGGTCTACACTACGTATTACGTATCTGCTTACCTTATACAGAATCTGTTCGCTCTCCGCGACCAGCGTATGGCTTCCAGTGTCCTGCTCCCGGTGGTGTTTGCCATATCCATGTTTCCTACGAATGTATTTGACACTTATTATTGGTCTCTGCAGCTCGGGAATGCCGTAATGGTTCTGCTGATTGGCTATCCGCTGCTACTATGGCTTGCGCACTTGATCCGGCTTCCAAGAAAGAAGGTTCCCGCATGAGTAAATGGCTTCTTCGCAATTCTGCACTGACCCTGCTGCTGGTTTTTATCGCTCCGCTTCTGGCGGGATGCTGGGATCAGGTAGAGATTGAAGACCGCGCGCTTGTGCTTGGCCTCTCCATCGACAAGGTCAAAGCGGAAGTGGCAGAAAAAGAAGATAAGGTCACTCATATGGATAATGATTCTTTACCTGCAGAATACATCAGTGTTACGGCACAGATTGCAGTTCCCGGAAGGGTTCCTCTTGGGCCGAGCAGCGGAGGCGGATCTAGTGAAGGAAGCTCAAATCCGCTATGGGTGGTACATGTATACGGCATTTCACTGGACGACGCTATGAATAATCTGCAGCAGCAAATTGCTGACCCGCGTTACCTGGTTCATTTGCGGATCATTATCATCAGCGAGGGTATCGCCCGGGGCAATTTCAATGAGCTGAACGATTATCTAAGGCGTAATCCGGAGATCCGGCGCAGAACCTGGCTGCTTGTGTCCGAAGGGCCGGCTTCAGCATTTATGGATCTGGAGCCCCCGCTTCAACGTGTGCCTACGCTCTACATTTTGGCCATGATGGAGAAATCCGTCGCCTCCGGCAAGTTCCCCCGGGATTGTATCGGCACGTTCTGGTCAGCACATTCCGCATGGGGACAAAGTGCTTACCTTCCCTATATCGCACTCCGTGATAAAGATAATATTATGATCAAAGGCCTGGCTTATTTCAGCGGCGGAAAAATGGTCAGCAGGACCGTACCGATTGAGATCGGCGTATTCATGGCCATCCAGGGAATAGACCCCGGGGGGTACTCTGCCCTCTTCAAAACGAAGAATCTGGGAGTCGTTATGACCAAGACAAATGAACGCTTTACCCGGGTCAGGAGCCGAATCACGGAGGGCAAGCCCCATGTCTCCTATGAGATTTTTCTGGAAGGGGATTTGGATGAGCACTACAATAGTGACAAACCGGTCAATTCATCGGCCAATCTGCATGAGATTGAACGGGATTTCGAAGAAGGGATCAGCAAGCTGCTGACCGGATTGATTCAAAAAACGCAAAAGGATCATTCCGATATCTTTGGTATGGGTGAAATGATCCGAAGCAAACATCCTTCATTCTGGAAGCAGCATATCCATGGAAAAGACGATTGGGAAATGATGTACAGCACTGTGGAGGTCGATATCAAATTGTCTCTGCGCCTCCGGAGAGTCGGACTTAAAGATCAGTAAAAATCGCGAATGTACAATATTTTCACTTTAGAGAGGGTTGATCTGCATAATCCGGTTACTCACCTGTTCCTCGATCATTCTGTTTGTCTCCGCGCTGCTGATGCTGACTGTAGATTCCAGGATATATAAAGACAGAGGCTGGTTCCGGGAGAAAAAATACGCTGCTGTTATGGGATGGATCTACTGTATTCTCAGCGTATTTATTCTTATCGGGCTGATGATTTATGTCTAGTTATCCCCGCGCTCTCCGTAGTATTTCTTCACAGTGCATGGTATATTGAGGAGTACAATCTTACAGGACGGAGAATGCAGGCATGAATACAAGAAGAAATCCGAAAGAGGGTTCCAAGCGGTCCGTGAAGCCCGCAGCAGCCTCCAAGGCCCAGCCTAAATCAGGAACCAGAAATCAGGGGAACAAGACCTCTAATCATAAACCGGGAGCAAGGCCGGGAGCACCTGCCAAAACAATATCTAAAACACCAGCTCAGATAAAGTCCTATACGGTGTCCGAGCCCGCAGAGCTGCTGCCTTATCTGCTTAAGACGATTACGAACAAGGGACGGAATGCAGTCAAGTCGATGCTGTCCCGGGGACAGATATCGGTGAACGGCAAGCCGGTGACCCAGCATAATCATCAGCTCCACCCCGGCCAGACCGTGACAATTGATCAGGAGAGGCATGCAGAAGCCAAAGAAATGCTCGGCCTGACCATCGTTCATGAGGATGATGATATCATCGTCATTCAGAAGGATGCCGGACTGCTGTCGATTGCTACCGGAGAAGACAATGAACTGACAGCTTACCGCCAATTGATGGAGCATGTGCGCCTGACGAATCCGAAGAACCGCGTCTTTGTGGTACACCGGCTGGACCGTGATACCTCAGGAGTCATGATGTTTGCCAAAAGCGAGGCGATTCAGCAGTCCCTGCAGAACAGCTGGAAGGAGACCGTCAAGGAACGTTCCTACGTGGCGCTGGTGGAAGGCGCAGTCAAGAAACCGGAAGGCACTATCAGTTCATGGCTGAAGGAAACTTCAACGCTGAAGATGTACTCCAGTCCGCATGAAGGGGACGGGCTGCATGCCGTAACCCGTTATAAGCTGCTCCAGGCCAACCGCCATTTCTCCCTGCTGGAAGTGCATCTGGAGACCGGCCGTAAGAATCAGATCCGTGTGCACATGGCGGATATCGGGCATCCGATTGCCGGTGACAAGAAATACGGCGCAGAGACCAAAGCCGTAGGCCGTCTCGGACTGCATGCCCGCGTTCTCTCGTTCGCTCATCCGACTACGGGAGAAATCTTGACCTTCGAGAGTCCGATTCCAAAGACATTCCTGAAGTATACTGCACCTGCGCCGACGAACTAAACAAGCCGGCTAATTTCTTTGAAGGGCAAATGAGAGGCATTTATGCCTCTCATTTGTCATTGCAGGGATTCTTCGATTCATCCGCATTCTTTGTCACTTTTTTCTGCGTCATGGTACAATACAGAGAAACGTGAGAAGGTGCCGCTCTTGTTCCATCCTACTGTCTTTGACAATATTAAAATTGCTTTTGAGAACCAGATCTACGATTACGATAATCTGGATGGAATCCTCGTCGTGACGGATCGGTCGGATATGCTGAACCTCGCGCTGATGTCACGGGAATTCAGTCTTGCGTTCAAATTGACTGAAGGCAATAATGTAACCTCCGAAATTATACTGCAGTCTTCGGTGAAGGATCTGGGTGACGAAATTCTGGAAACAACGGGGAGCGATCCCGGCTGCACTCTTCTATTACGATTTTATATGGAGATTGACGATGTGAACGTGCAGTGTCCTGCGGCGGAGAAGATTCTGTCTACGATCTGGGGGCCGGATTTCCAGCCTGTCCAATCCCTCAGCTTCCGGTACGGTCAAGAAGGCGATACCTACAATAACTGCATAGAACTGCAGTTCAAGCGACAAATTACTGAAGAACAAATGGAAGATATTCCGAACCTTCTGAAGTTCCTGCTGCAAAGCGCCGGGGAACTGGAGGAGGTATAATTCTTAAGGCGGGTGAACTGCTTATGAACTTTCTGCCTCCTGCCCGGATAGGCCGCTGGCTCTGGTGGTATGTCAGTTATGCGCTGATTGTGTGGCTGCTGCTGATTCTGCACCGGTTCGTGCTGCTCGGCGAGGGTTTCGATCTTCTGATCTTACTGCGCTGGGCTGCTCTTGCCATCGTGCTCTCCGGCATTATTAACAGCTTCGGCTGGTATGGTGCCCGGCTGGTGTGGATATTCTCGACCGCAGGTGTTGTGCTCGGGATCAGCCTGATGTTCATGTACACTTCCCGCGATATGTCAGGCTGGGAGGATCTTGCGGGCTTTTTGTCTTTTCTCCTGTTCACGGCGGGTGGTTTCGTCCTGGGTTTGCTTGTGGAAGGCAGCCGGCTGCTTGTTCAATATTTGCGCAGACGCTGATGCCTTCTGCTGGCCGGACTCTACCCTTATACAGGTTTACAAGAGGAGCTGATGACCCTGATGTCCAATTCCTTGCTGACCAAAAATGCGCTCGCCCACTCCCTGAAAGAGCTGATGGCACATATTCCGCTGAACAAAATCTCCGTCAGGCATCTGGTTGACGACTGCGGAGTGAACCGGCAGACCTTTTATTATCATTTTCAGGATATCTTTGACCTCCTGGGCTGGATCTATAAGACTGAGGCGGTCGAGAGCATTGCCCAGTACCGCAGCTACAGCACGTGGACGGACGGCTTTCACCGGATTTTCTGCTATATCGAGAGCAATAAAGCCTTCTGCTGCAACACGCTGGACTCGCTTGGACGGACACATCTCGACGCCTACTTGTATGAAGTAACTAATGATCTGATCATGGGAGTCATTGACGAGCTGGCCACGGGAATGGATATCAGGCTGGAGGATAAGCAATTTATCGCTAACTTCTATACGCTGGCCTTCACCGGGCTTGTGATTCAGTGGATGCGCGACGGCATGAAGGATCAGCCGAAGCATGTGATTGAGAAGCTCAGTGTGCTGATCGAGGGAAATTTCCTGAAGGCGCTGCATAAATATGAACAGGCGACGTCGTAACCCTCCGGGCTGCTTACCCGGGTAAGCAGCGAAGCCAAAGCCCCACATTGTGGGGTTTTTTTCTGTCCAAAAACTATACACTTTGCACGATATGACCAAATTTCATACACTCGCGGACTTTTGATGATACCTTCCACAGCGGCGCTATATTACACTCGGTTCAGGTACAGCAATCAAGCAAACCTATGGAGGCGACAATCAGTGAAAAAAGAGTACGGTAACGAACAGGTGTATTTTGTCGGCGGCGGAATTGCATCACTTGCGGGTGCGGCATACCTCGTCAGAGACTGTGGTTTTCCCGGACAGAACATTCACATTATTGAAGAGATGAAGATCCTCGGCGGCAGCAATGACGGCTCAGGCAATGAGGAGCACGGCTATGTGATCCGGGGCGGCCGGATGCTGAACGACGAAACCTATGAGAACCTATGGGAACTTCTAAATACGATTCCATCGATTGACCAGCCGGGGCTGACGCTGCGGGAAGAAATCACCCAGTTCGATGATGCCAATCCCACCCGCTCCAAGGCGCGCCTGGTCGACAGCAAGGGTGAGATTCAGGACGTCAATTCAATGGGCTTCGATATGGCTGACCGCCTGGCCCTCGGCAAGCTGATCATTACTCCGGAGGCCAAAATGGGCAAAGCGCGGATTAATGACTGGTTCGGGCCACATTTCTTCACCACCAACTTCTGGTATATGTGGGCGACTACCTTCGCCTTCCAGCCTTGGCATAGTGCGGTTGAGCTGAAACGGTATATGATCCGCTTCATTCATGAATTCCCGAGAATTCAGACGCTCGAAGGCGTAACCCGCACCCCTTACAATCAATATGATTCGATTATTCTGCCGCTGCACCAGTACTTGGAACCGTTTGGCGTAGATTTCACGTTAAGATGTACGGTAACCGATCTGGAATTCAAAGAAGGCGACGGCATTACCGTTACGAAAATGAAGGTCTCCCGCCAAGGCGTGGAAGACGTGATCGAGGTAAACGAAGGTGACCGTGTCATTATCACCAACGGCTCGATGACCGAAGGCTCCAGCCTCGGATCGATGACCTCCGCACCCCGCCTGAACGGCAAGGGCAGCTCCTGGAAGCTGTGGGAGAATATCGCCGCCAAGAAGCAGGGTCTCGGCAATCCTTCGTCCTTCGACGATCATGTGGACGAGTCCAAATGGGAATCCTTCACGGTTACCTTCCAGGACTCGAAGTTCTTCGACCTCATGGAAGACTTCACCCGCAACCGTGCCGGCACTGGGGCACTAGTGACCTTCAAGGATTCCAGCTGGCTGATGTCCGTTGTATTGGCCTTCCAGCCGCATTTCCGCAACCAGCCGGAGCATGTCAAAGTATTCTGGGGTTACGGACTGTATCCGGATAAGGTCGGTGATTATGTCCACAAGAAAATGTGTGACTGTACCGGCGAAGAGATCATGCAGGAGCTGATTGGCCATCTCCATTTCGAAGCGCATAAGGAAGAGATCATGGCTACAGCGAACTGCATTCCATGCATGATGCCTTATATCACTTCCCAGTTTATGCCACGGCTGAACAGCGACCGGCCGCAGGTTGTACCTGAAGGCTCCACTAACCTGGCCTTTGTCGGCCAATACTGTGAAATCCCGGATGATGTGGTCTTCACGGAAGAATATTCCGTCAGGGCGGCCCGAATCGCTGTCTACACACTGTTCGGCATGGGCCGTCCGGTTGAGCCGATTAAGGAATACCAGCATGATGTGCGCACGCTGTTATCGAGCCTTGTGACTTCGTTCAGATAGTACTGTTATATGGCCCGAAATAGGTAAAAGAAATACCCCGCTGCATGGAGAAAATCCATACAGCGGGGTATTTGTGTGTAGTCTGCCTAAACGGAATCAGATGCTGCAGGAGCCATCATCACAGCCGTCAGCATCCTCTGCCTTCGCCTGTGGCTTGCCGACTACCTGGAGCACAGGGGTATTCTGCTCTTCGGCCCAGACGGTATCCAGGACTTCGGTGAATACCGGACCCGGCTGCGCGCCGGACACCGCATACTTATTGTTGAAGACGAAGAACGGCACGCCGGTGATATTCAGCAGCCGGGCTGCATCAATATCTGCATTCACCTGATCAGCATAAGCGTCACTCTCCAGCACCGCAGCCGTTTCAGCCTGATCCAAGCCGACTTCAGCGGCCAGCTCAGCCAGTACCTTGCGGTCACCGAGGTTCAGCGAGTCAGTGAAATACGCGCGCAGCAGCCGTTCGGTCATTTGCTGGGCTTTACCCTTTGTAGCCGCGAAATGGCTTAAGCGGTGACCGTCAAACGTATTGGTCGACTGGACCGTATCAAAGTTGAACTCAAGACCCACACCCTGCGCTTGTTCGGCAAGCTGTGCGTTCGTAGCTTTAGCCTTGTCACGGGTCATGCCATATTTGGCAGCCAGAATGTCGTGAATATCTCTCGTTTCGTCGGTGCGCGCATTCGGATCGAGCTGGAAGCTGCGGAATACGACCTCCACTTTGTCACGGTCCGGGAACTGGCTCAGGGCGTGCTCCAGCCGTCTTTTGCCGATATAACAGAACGGGCAGGCATAATCGGACCATATATCTATTCTCATGGGAATTCCTCCTGAAATGTATTGGATGTAACGCTGTACTACAATTGACGAGTCTTACATGTCACTTACTATTATATAGTTAAAAACCGAAAATTACAAACAAACTTTCTGCCATCCGCAGATTGGATGCTTGCTTACGGCGGGTCTGTTGATATATGCGGCAGCTATCCCAAAATCGCCCCGTTCCGCAACAAGCTGCTGTATGCCTGTATAGCCGCCATCGGCTTCTATGCAGGCATACAGCAGCTATCGGCTTCTATGTAGTCGCAGAGCATCAGATCTGCAACGGGTTCGCCAATTAGAGGAGTGACCATCGGCCGTATTCCAGCAGCAGCGGCCTCAGTCACAACGGCACAACAATAAGACAGCGGTTTACAAGGGAGACGTTAACTCTGGAGCATACCCGTCACCAAAGAGCGGTGCGGACGGATCAAGCCCTAAGCTCTCCTGAAGCAGATTGTAGAGTCTGGCTCCGATAATCTCTTCCGAATAATCAGAGCGGACAATCTGCAGCGCTGCTGCCCCCATCTCCCGGCACAGTTCAGGATTGCCGAGCAGCTGATCCAGGGATGCAGCAAGTTTAGCCGGATCAAGCCCTTCAGCGAGCAGTCCGCTCTCCCCGTGGCGTACCAGACCTCTGACCCCCATCACATTAAAAGCAACGGTTGGAAGACCGCAGGCCCCCGCTTCCAGGATAACCAGCGGCAATCCTTCATACCGCGAAGGCAGCACAAACAGCTCAGAGACGCTGTAATAGCTGGCCAGCATATCCTTGTTGCGGATTGTACCGAGCATGATGAAGCGGTCCTCCAGCCCCTTGGCCCGGATCATATTCTTCAGATTCTGTTCATCCGGACCGCCGCCGGCAACCAATATTCTAAGGTCAGGGTACTGCTTCAGCTGCTCCATGGCCTGCACCAGCAGCGAATGGCCTTTCTGATGCTCAAACAGCCGTCCAACGGTAATAATATATCTGTAGCCGGGGTCCAGCCCCAACGCAGCTATTGCTTCATCCTTATCCCGCTGGTAAAAGATCGCCGAATTCACGAAATTCGGCAGCAGCCGGATCCGCCCCTCCAGATGCGGAAAGTGGCGCACCATGCTGTTCTGCTCATCTTCGTTAAGCGTAGTCATGAATGCTGCCTTATGAAGCGTATGCTTCTTGATCGGCAGAATCCACTTATGGATGCTGCCCCCGTGGTAAGCGGCAATGATCGGGATGCTCAGCTTCTTCGCAGCGGCAGCCAGCCGCTCAAACCGTCCGGAAGCATATTCCTGGGCATAAATCAGGCTGATTCCGTCTCCCCGCAGAATATCACACAGGTCTCTCTGAATCGTGGATATATATTGTGATACGAATTTGCCGATCGGTGTCCGGTGGGACAAGGGAATGACGGAATACCATTTATACAGCATGCCCACCGGGATAAACTTAATCGTACAATCCACGATTCCGTGCTGATAGGTGCGGACCTCACTCCCAATTCTGGTGAAATTATAAATGGTCGTGCGGATCCCCTTGGTTTGCAGAAGACGCGCATAGTCGAAAGAAAAATCGTTATGATACGAATGTACATATTCCTCTTCACTGAGACCCAGACCCTTTACGAAGAAATCTTCAAAGTAATTGGTATGCATAAAGATCCCGACATGCATAACGTCCCCTCCTAAAATTTTTTTACACCCTGTATAACTCGAACAGAGCTCATTTCGGAAGCACCGCTTAGGTTTTGAAAGCATATACATTCTGAAATTAATTCTATTATAAGCGCAACTGTACTAAATAAAAGTAAACCAAAGTGGTATATACGGCCTACAAAAGGGGGAGTAAAATTAGATCAACACGTACTTTCGGTGCATTGTAATCTAAAATTAAAGCGGACGGTCTAGGACGTCCCGGGAGGAGTCAGCGGTATGCATGATCTGTCTATAGTAATTCCTACACGCAACCGGATCAGCGATCTGACCCTGTGCATTGAATCCATCGGCAGGCAGACAGAGCTGGAGGATGTTTCAATTGAACTGCTGATTGTGGATGACGGCGAGATTGAGGAGAAAGTGCTGGAGTATTTCCGCAAGGTACTGGGCCGTATGCCTCAAGCCGAGCTGCGCTATTACCGCAAAACCAAACCCGGCGTCTGGCTCTCCCGCTATGAAGCCCTGGGTCTTATCGACGGTGAAATTCTGCTCAGCTTCGATGACGATGCCGAGCTGGATGATCCGCTCTACATCCGCCGGATGCTGGACACTTACGCTTCGGACCCGTCCATTGCCGGAGTTGGCGGCATCGCCAAGGGCCTCTCCAGCAGCAAGTCCGGCAAACTGCTCGGCAGGCTGACCTGCCAGATGTCGGCTTCACCCGGCCGGCTGTCGGCAAGCACACTGGCAGGCTCCCTGCTGCTGTGGGGGGAGACCGAGAATATTTTTGAGACGGATTTCTTCCATGGCTGCAATATGTCCTTCCGGACGTCGGCGCTGCAGGATATGAAGCCTTACCCCTGGATGACCAGCTATGCGGTGGCTGACGATATCTATATGTGCCATCTGGCCAGCAGATACGGCAAGCTTGTCATCAACCCGGAGATGAAGATCATGCATCATGAATCTCCCAGCTCCCGCGACAAGGCTGGCCGGGTGGCCCGGGCTACTGCAGTAAATCATTATTATTTGCTTAATCTGCGCAAGGCACCGGTGAAGAATTATGCCGCTTTGCTGTGGACACTGACCTATTTAACCGGCAAAGCTACCCTCAAGCGGAATTTCAATGCCGTCTCGGGCTATGCCAGCGGAATTCTCTTCGTACTGAACCCCCGTAAGGATAAATACAGGGAATTTATGCTGGACTAGCAGCGCCAGATTTAACCTATATAGATTGAACTAAAGATTCCCCCATTTAAGCGAGGAAGTAGCTGCGGTGAATGAATTGTACCGCTGTTCGCGGTGGGAATCCGGTGACAAAGGCGTCCGCTATCGCTCCTACAGTTCCAAAATCCCCTACGTACCTTTGCAGTGAACGGAATATGGGATATCCGGCATGCTTAATTGTACTTTATACAACTAAATCGTCTAATTTACACCCCATTCTCCGTTTAGTTGTATTTCGTACAATTAAAATGCCGGTTGTAGAGGGTTCTGTCCGATCGGGCGGATTTAGTTGTACAAACTGCAGTTATAAGAAGGCAGCAACCCTTTTCGCAGGTTTTAATTGTACATAATACAACTATCACTCAATTTCCACATGGACTGAATACATAAGTCGCTGCATTGTCTGAATGAACTCACTTCTTCAGTCCTGTTGTGTGCTGGTTCTTAAACCATCAAGCAGTATAACCGAAGCCCAGTACCGTAAAGCATTTGTCCTTATCTTCCGGCGCCATGCGGATCTCAATGACATGCTCCTGACTCTGCTCATTCTGGTACAGAATGACCGGATTACAGTGCGTCCAGCTGTTCACATGCGGATCAGCAGTCAGTACAAGGCTGCCATCGACGAAGATATCTGCTCTGCCAAAATCAGGGCTGCCCGAATCCTTGTATACGAGGATCAGATTGCTGCTGGTGATGGTCAGCCTGAAGCCTTCCTCACCGGATGCTGCCGTATGCTGCCAGTTATGCGGAAATTCCGGGGTGCCGAAGGGATCGGCATCTAGCTCTACCCGCTGCAAATCCGTGTCGGTTGCCCTGAAGCCGCCAGCTTCCACCCGGACATCGCTGAGATCGCTCAGGCTCTTGCGGTCTAGCAGCCGTATATTCGCGTAATCATTTCCGAGAACCGGCCGTTTAGCGGTTGTAATATCCTCTTCGTCCCGGAGCGACCGGCAGGTCTCGGAGAATAAATAACCCAGACAGTCAGCCATAACCCGGTGCCCGTCATTCGCAGGATGATAAATATCGTAGAAAAATTGCCGTTTCGATATGACATTCCCCTCAGTCTTGCTCAAACGGAACTGTCCGGTTACCGCATCTTTGATGCTGACCATCGGGAGGTTATAGTGCCTGCCCACAGGAGCGAGCCGTTCCTGAAGGTTCCAGTCATTCACAAACACACTGAACAGCAGAATCACGGCAGGCCGGGCCGGATCAGACAGAATTTTTAGACAAAGGCTCTCGAAGCAATTGCCCTTCGTTTCATCGCCCTCGTCATTCACTGCAAATTCCACCACCACAATATCCGGCGTTACCGCACCCTCCCGCAGAATATCTCTTTCATAACGGATCACTCCAAGCTCAGAAGGCGTCCCGCCCACTCCGGCTTTCACATAATGGATATTCTCTCCACCGTCCTTACCGAACAGCTCCTTGAACTGCAAATAAGATTGGTAGGCATAACAACCGGTGTGGATCGGCTTAGCCCCTGCACCTTGGGTGATGGACCCTCCAATATAAGCAATAGTGACATCCTCACCCTTAATTGCTTTGTCTATAGCTGTTCTGAGCCGGTAATTATTGCCCGAATGCAGCAGAGATTTAGCAATCATTGCGCGGTATTCCAGCGAACCGAAGGCAACCGGAGCTTCCATTGCAACTTCAGGCGCAGTATAGCCGTCATTCAAATAGAAAATAATACTCGCCGTTGCCAGCTCTCCTTCACGGCTAAATTCAAAAGCGAATTTACCGGGACTTATATCGTCCCCGGACCACATGGCCTCCTCCAGCTTCAGCAATACCTCCGTCCCGTCCCCCGGACAGGGGACACGCAGTTGCGTTCCTGTCTCATACTTGCTGCTTCCGCCCCAGTTCTGCATAAGAAAGGAGACCTTTCCCCCTTCACTGCCTGTCCCGGTCTTCACGGACACCCCGATGCTATGCACCAGCTCACGGAACCCGGCCCAGGTGGTCAGAAGCGCCAGCATCCCCTCATCCGTAATCCCGCCTATGTATCTTGCCTTATCCGTCAGATAATTGCCTTCCAGATACACTTCCTGGGATGGACTGCCCTCCGCTCTGGCTGTCGCCTCTATCGCTGTTTCGAACATTACGAAGAAGCCGCCTCTTCTGTCCTCCGGATCTTTGGGTGCCGCCGGACCTTCCATTCTGCCGCCGGTAGAATCATTGTTATTGCCCTTCACTTGGATCAGCCTCGCTTTCCGGTATATATGAAGACGCTCTCATTATAGACGTGGGGCGGACTCCCCTCATCCGGGAAAAGCCCACCCACACTATAGCAGAATCCCCGTCGAAATGAACAGGATCATATGCTCTTTAATCTTGTTTTTGTCCAGCGGCTCATGGGATTTGTTCCATTCCGTGGTGAGCGCCAGGTACATTCGCAGAATCATAAATGCCGCAACACTGGAATCGCAGGGCTTCACTTCACCGCTGCCGATGGCTTCCTCAATCTGCTGTTTCAAGAAATCAAGCGCGTATGCCTCCATCCGCTTAACCCCTTCCAGCGCCTGGGCTGTCCCGATGTCCCGCACCTCCTGGGCGAGCTTCACAAATAGCTCATGATCGGACCGGAATTCCAGAATGGAGTCCAGCAGATTAAGCAAGTTATGCACAAAGGTCGTTTGTTCCGCCGCTACACGGTTCATCACAGACATTAATTCCTGCGAAGCCTTGTCCAGAATTTCCTCAAACAGCTCTTCTTTGGTTTTGAAAAAAGTATAGATTGTGCCTTTGCCCACATTAGCGATTCTGGATACCTGATCCATAGTCGTAGCTTTATAGCCAAATTGTACAAATGACAGGGTCGCTGCCTGCAGGATCAACGCCTTGCGGTCAATGGACATAGGTAAAACTCCCTTCTTCCTGTACGACCATAAATTGACTAAATTTTATTTTTGGTCACCAAGTCACAATCAATTTATCATGTCACCGGCAAGAAGACAACTTTTTGATAAAAGTTTCAATCCGCTTCCGTTCTGCAAGCTGCTCTTCTGCACAAAATGTCATGAAATTAGTATCCCTTGCCATTCTTTCTGGGGTATGATAATAAAGATGTGATCAAGAAACTAACTTTATGGATGGTGGAATATGTTTAAGAACAAGAAATCTGGCGTTATTCTGGCTGCTCTCGTCATTGTTATCGTCGCAGCTGTGGGCATCTGGCTATTGGTGGGCAACAATGGAAAAGACAGCACGACTACTGAACCCCCCGGCGGTGCAACGGTCACGAAGGATGGCGATACGAAGTCCCTGGAACAGACGTTTTATATTTATGATACGGTCGTGAATATCAAGGTCTTCGGTAATACTGTAGAGCAGAAGAATATGGATGATATTCAGGCGATGCTGGAACGGATGGACATCGAGTTCAGCCGCACCAAGGAGAATGGGGAATTATACGCTGTGAATCAGGCAGCCGGTAAAGAAGCCGTAGCCGTATCCGACGAAACGCTGGATATCGTGAAGCTTTCCCTCAAATATGCCGAAGAAATGGACGGGCTATATGATCCGACTGTTGGACCGCTCGTTGACCTCTGGGCAATCGGTGAAGGCGGAGAGCATGTTCCCGATCAGGCAGCGATTGATAAAGCCCGCAGCCTGACCAATTACAAGGATGTTATTGTGGATGATGCCGCGAAGACGGTCAAGCTGGCTAAAGAAGGCATGGTACTGGATATGGGCGGGATCGGCAAAGGGTATGCCGCTGACCGGATCGCCGACTACCTCAAGGCGCAAGGCCTGGACAGTGCGATGATCAATCTCGGCGGCAGCAGTATTATTGCGCTTGGCAACAAGCCGAACGGCTCGCCTTGGAATATCGGCCTGCAGGACCCCGATCAGAGCCGAGGTACCCAGCTGGGTACCATCAAAATCTCGGACGAGGTTATTGACGCATCCGGGGTATACGAACGCTTCTTCATGCAGGACGGTGTGCGTTACCATCATATTCTTGACCCGCGTACGGGCTTCCCTTCCCAGAACGGGCTTAAGAGCATTACCATTATGAGTCCGAACGCAACAGATGCGGATGCCTTGTCAACCGGTGTATTCCTGATGGGTCTCGAAGACGGCATGAAGTATCTTGAAGCACTCCCGGAGAAGATCGATGCCTTCTTCATCACAGACGACAATAAGATTCATGCCACCTCTTCGCTGAGAGAACGGCTGAATCTGACCGATCCTACGTACAGCTTCGCTGATTAATACCGCGCAGTGTGGATGTACAGCATCGTATGTAAGCAGAAAAGGTGCCTTCCTTTGGGGGAGGGCACCTTTTTGTCATACCAGCGGCAGCTCGCTGAACTCCTTATAATTGGTGAAAATATAGCTTGGCCTGTGATCCCCACCCGGCTGCCGGCCGCGCGGGTTGTACCAGCATACCTTCCAGCCTGCCGCAAGCGCACCAACCACATCGTTAGCCCATGTATCGCCTACATAGAGGCTGTTCTCAGGTGCAGTTCCCGTCATCTTATTGACATGGGCGAAGATGGCCGGGTCGGGCTTAGCCAGACCCACAGCATCCGAGATGAAGATCATCTCCGGCGGAATGATCTTATCTATACCCAGCCCGCGCAGCTTGCCCATCTGATGCCTCAGCGGTCCGTTGGTGATAATGCCTACCGGATGACCCAGGGCAATGAAGCGCTTAAGCTGCTCCGCCACGCCTTCGATCATCTCGATCGTGTACTGGCGGGCAATATAGGAGGCCTGAACTCTGGCTGCCTGCTCCCGGTTCAAGGGCAGGCCATATTCGGCAAAAGCCAGCTCCAGCCGCATCACCCGGGTCTCCTCCAGTTCAAGCTCCCCGCGCAGATATTTCGGCCACAGCAGGTCACTGTGATGCCGTACGGTGTAGAACAGCTCCGCATAATCCAGCTTGTCTTCATCTGGCGCCAGCACCTCGCGCACCGCTTCCCGGAAAGGCACCAAATGGTCGTACAACGTATCATCCAGATCAAAAAACACGGCCAGCTTATTGCTTGTCTCCACGTAAACTCCCCTAACTATATCTTTAGAAATATAAATGATAAGTGAAAAAACTCTCGTCCCGGATGTAGCCTTGGGCTTCATACAGACGCTGTGCGCCGGTATTATGCGTCATCGTTGAAAGCGTCAGTCCCTTCGCACCAGTACCCTGCGCAAATCCGCGCACGCCTTCAAGCAGCAGTGAGCCAAGTCCATGCCCGCGCTGCTCCGACGTCACAAACAGATCGTTCAGAATCCATACAGGCTGAACTGTAATGGAGGAGAAGGAAGGGTACAGCTGCGCCATTCCATACGTCCGCTTGTCCGCACCCTCACCGGCTGCTGCTATAAAAATTACAGATTCCTCATTGGACAGCCTCTTCTTCAGAAATTCCCGTGCTGCTTCCAGGTCAGAGGCTTGGCCGTAATAGCTGCGATATTCATCGAATAGTGGAACAAGCTCCTCCACATCCTCAAGCCCTGCCCGTTCAAAACGAAATTTCAACACAGCTCTTCCCTCCTTCTCCCCTGCTTCCTTTATTCCTTGGAGTCATAAAAGACATGACGGGCCGTGATTTTACCGTCTTCAATGTCCATCAGGCCGAAGGAATACTGCTTCTCCCGGCGCTTGTCCGTAGGTGATCCGGGGTTGAACAGCAGAATACCGTTCTCCCGGCGCATCAGCGGCTGATGGGAATGGCCGAAGAGAATACAGTCCACCTCCTGGCCTTCAAAGGCCAGCAGCGCATTTCCATCCGTCCCCTTGCGGGAATACGGCGCATGTCCGTGAATCATTCCTATACGCATGCCCTCCAGCGTAACGATCTTGCTCTCGCCGAAGCGCTGAATGATCTCATATCCATCGTTATTGCCGGCAATTCCCTCTACCGGAGCAAGCCCGGCCAGCAGATCGTAGATCTCCAGCGATACCCAATCGCCCAGATGCAGAATCATATCCACCTTGCTGAATTCTTCCATAAGCACGGAGGGCAGTCCCTTGGCCCTGCTTGAGAGATGTGTATCCGATACTACTCCAATCTTCATCTGCTTCAGCTCCTAATTCTTATAGTCCTCCTGCCGGCACCCCGGTAAATTTCCATCCTAATTCCAAGTGTTCAAAGATGACCCGAGATACTGGAAGTAAAATAGCTGAGAAACGCTGTAAACAACGTTCCTCAGCCATTTCACATCAACCTTCTCAAGTTTACGTACTTATAATTGTACGGTTTGGCGAACTTAGAAGCAAGCCGCGCCCGGCCTAAGCCTTATTCCCGCCAGTTCCACAGCCGGACTTCACCCACCCGCATATAGCTGACCCAGGAGGCCTCGCGCAGCTTCAGCAGTTCCTTGACCGGCCCGGTGACAACGGCTCCATAGAGCTTAACCCCGTTCTGCTCCAGATAGGCCAGAGAGGTGTCAAGCTGGTCAATATACACCGCTCTGCCCGCAAGTGTCTGATGCTGCTGCAACAGCTTGAGGGTCTTGATGAAATTGGCATCCCGCAGCGCGCCGCTCCCGTACGCTTCAACGGAAGGCGATACGCTGCTATAGGAGGATACCGAGCTGAACCAGCCTGTCTTGGTAGTAGTGACTTCCGATTTCTTCATATCATCCTCATGCCAGATGGGCTGGTAGGGAAAGCCCAGCGGATATCTGACCACATCGTCTCTTGTTGAAGGTCCAGTATCTGCACCGAACCAGACAGGCAGAAGGTTCAGCGGTTCCAATTGCTTGAGCAGCTCATCTGTGGTATACAAATGGTCCAGCGACAGATACGCCTCGGCCACCGTACCTTCAGGAAGCTTCCCCAGCTTCTTCCACTGATCGCTGTTGTCCCCTCTCCCGGCAGTGCCCTTCGCAGACGGATAATAGAATACATAAGTAGCCGCATTCTGCTCATCCATCCAGTTAAACTCCCCAAGATTCGCCCTTCCCAGAAAGAGATTCTGGGTATAGTTGCCCACCTGAATGCTCTCGCTGCCCACCTGCCTCAGCAGATTCCCGGTTAACTCCAGTCGGAAAAAATAATGCGCGTTCGATGAAAGCCTCACCGTTGTATTGGGACGGGTAACGGCAATCGCCGATGTCACCACATCCTTGTAAGTGTCACCACGGTCTCCAGTGCTGTAGAAGACCGCAGTAATGATGCTGCTGATGACCGTCAAGATCAGAAACGCAGAAAATACAGTAAACGTATTGGTGATTCGTGCTTTCCATTTGCCGCGCCGGATAATAGACTTCTCTCTTCGCTTGGCCTTCCTCTTGGTCTTCTTAAGCCCTGTAGGTGCGCTTCCTTCTGGGTCAGTCTTGATCCACCGTTCGCTGGTCTGCTCCTCCCGCTCCATCTGCTCCTCCAGATACAGCTGATATGCTTCAAGCTTCGCCAGCTCACTCTCCAGCTCCTCACGCTCTTCCTCCGGAAGTGTGCCTTCGCTGTATTGGCGCAGCTTCTCCTTGAATTCCTCACTCATGCTCATTCCTCCTCCGCTCCGCCTCACGCAGCTTCTGCCTGGCGCGGAATACCAGTATCTTGTATTGGGACAGGCCCACATCCATAACGACTGCGGCTTCTTTGTAACTCAGCCCGTGATAATCATGCAGCAGCAGCGCATGGCGCTGTCCTTCCGGCAGCAGATTGAGCGCCAAGGCCGCTTCCGCCCAGCGTTCCTGACGCAGCAAAGTCCCCTCTGTTGTGTCAGGATGAGCCAAACCGCTGAAGTAACCGGCTTCCTTGGACACACTCCGCTTCTCCTTGCGCTTATAATCTACAAAAGCATTGTAAGCCACGCGGAACAGCCACGGCTTAATCTTATCTTCCCGGCAATCCTCCAAATACAGATAAGCGCGGTAAAAGGTCTCCTGCATCAAATCTTCGGCCGCATGGTGGTCCTGGCAGAGGGAGCGCAGATAGCGGTAGATGTCCATAACATAATTTCCGTATACCTCATCCAGCGAATTCGGCTCCATCTCCTCCCCCCTTAATCCATCCACGTATGAGAACGCCAAAAGTTACAGCTTCCAGCCATATATTTCAGGAATCATCCATCTTACTATAGCAGATTTATCTTCATCCCTACGCAAAAAGGGAGCCTCCCGGCTCCCCAAATCTTCCCTTTACAGTCGCTTCTCACATACTTAATAAAATCCGATACTGGACGAAGCATCCTTCATCCATTCCCGTTTGCGCCCCTTGTCCAGTTCGCCGCGCATGCCGCGCACCAGAGACTCGACATCTGCCATGCCATTCTCATGCCATTCCAGCGCCGCACTGACATATAGCTCGCCAAGCTGAGTCAGGGAGAAATCTCCTGTCAGGCGCGCAGCGGTGGCCGTACCCTCTTCACCTGCGAAGGCGGAGAACCCGCGTAGCTGCAGATATTCGAGGCGCAGCGCCTCATTTGGCATCTTGATCTCATAAGCCCGGTCGAAGCGCCCGGCGCGGTTCATGAGACCCGGGTCGATTTTCTCCGGATAATTGGTGGTGCCGATCAGGAAGATGCCTTCCTTCGAAGTAGCCCCGTCCAGCGTGTTGAGGAAAAAGGAGCGGACCTCCTGCGGCATGGAATCGATGTCCTCAATCACCAGTACCATCGGCGCCAGCCGGGCCGCAGCCTCGAACACCTCATTCACTGACTCGCTGCTCGTATATTCGGTAATCTGCCAGTAGATCACAGGTCCCGGTACACTTCCGGCGATCGATTTGACGAGCGTAGTCTTGCCGTTGCCCGGATGGCCGTAGAGCAGAATGCCCCGCTTGTACGGGATATCGTAAGTGACGTAGAAGCTGCGGTCCGAATCAAAAAACTGGTCGAGCGAACGGTAGATTTCTTTCTTGATCCCCGCGTCCAGCACGACCTCCTCACGCCCGACAGAGCGGGTGATGGGTTCATCGTCACGGAAGATTCCATTGCGCCGGTCAGTGAACACCGTCACCTTATTGATGTTCTGCTCCCGCTGCCGGGTACGCACATTGGCCAGGAAGAACTGCAGCTGCGCGTCAGATGCCGCGAACACATAGTCCTGAAAGTTGATGCCGTTCTCCTGGAACACCGGCACCCGCGCCAGAGCAATGCCCATGGCAGGATACGCCAGCACATTATTGCGGATCGAGAGATGGATATTGTATTCCGGCTGCTCTTTATCATCGTCATACACAAACGTCCGGTCCTCCAGGCGGTCAAAAATCCGCGCCACATGCTCCACCCCGGCATTTCCACTCTGCACATCATTCTCCAGCAGCTTCCAGTATTCACTGTTGGGGTCATCGCTCGCATACAGCTCATAACGGACGCCGTAGCGGATGTAGAGCGCTTCAAGTATGCCGTCAACCAGGCGTGCGTACACATCATAACCTTTGATGATTCCGGCTCTGTCTTCATCGTACTCGTAGATTACAGTAGGCTTCTTAATCTCCTGCTCCATCCTATTTCGTCCCCTTTATCGCTGCGAGCGGCTTGCATTTGGCCACAACAGCAGCCAGGCCGGCGCCCGTAACGCTTTCTATAATCTCATCTACATTCTTATAGGCCTGGGGAGATTCGTCAATGATAGATTCCAGGGAATGCTGATTCACTACAATCTCGTCTGCCGTCCCCACCTTCATCGACTGGGAGAATTCATGGACAGACACCAGCCGCTTCGTTGCCGAGCGGGAGCGGATGCGTCCGGCTCCATGGCAGATCGAATAATAATTCTCTTCTCCTCCGGGCTGGCCGACCATGATGTAGGAAGCGGTGCCCATCGAGCCGGGAATCAGCGCCGGATGCCCGGTCGCCGCATAGGCTGACGGATTATCCGGATGTCCGGCCGGCAGGGCGCGCGTCGCCCCTTTGCGGTGTACGAACTTGGTGCCGGAGGAGGTCTCCTCTTTCCAGGCATAATTGTGCATCAGATCATAGAGGGTCCGCAGCTCGCATTTCGTGCCGAAGACGTCACGGAAGCCCTCACGTACACCATAAGCGATCAGATGGCGGTTCACTACCGCATAGTTCAGCGCCGAGTACATCAGATTAACATAGCGCTGGGCCTGCGGATGTGCCAGAGGCGCATAGATCAGGCGCGGGTCGGCGCTGCCCAGTCCAAGCTGGCCCATGACCTTGGCGAAGGCCGGGGTACAGAACTGATTGACCATACCTCCCCAGGCCCGGGAGCCGGAATGGATCATCACGGCAAGCTGCCCGTCCTTCAGGCCCCACGCTTCAGCCACTTGCCGCTGCTCTTCAGCAATCTCAATCGCTTGAATCTCGACGAAATGGTTGCCGCCGCCAAGGGTGCCGAGCTGGCGGTGACCCCGGTGCCAGGCCATATCCGGCAGCTCATTCAGAATCTCGTCATCGAAGGCAAGCTTGCTGATCTCCACATGGGACAGCGCACTCGACTTCTTCGGCGTGTAGCTGTCCGGAATATATTTGTTCGGCAGGCCGTGCAGCCTTTTGCGGACGATATTCTCCAGCCGGATATCGCTGTAATGGCCGCGCTGCTGGGCCTCCATCGGCAGATAAGCCTCTATCCTGCGGACCAGCTTCCGGCGCAGCTTCACTTCACGCAGATCATCCATATGCAGGTTAGTCAGATGCACGCGCATGCCGCAGCCGATATCGCTGCCCACAATGGACGGCGATACATAGCCTGACGCGGCATCCCAGACCGCCGTGGTCCCGATGCAGGTTCCGACGCCTACATGCACATCCGGGGTGTAGCTCATATATTCTATATTCGGGATTTGCAGATTGTTATTAGCCATTTCCAGGACCTTGTAATCAAGTGAGCCAAATAATTGCTCGCTGGCATATACCCTGAGGTCGCCGCCCGGAAGGGCTACCTCATGTTTGTAGCGGGATATCTCCCCCGCTTGCTGCTTCATGCTATTCATAAATGTTTTCATTTCCTCTCAGGTTGGTAAGATAAATCCCAGTTTTGTGGTACACAAAAAGAGCCGCAGATCAGTTCTGATCATGCGGCTCCCGGAGCGCTGGGTGCAGCTTCGAATTCAAGCTGGGACACCCGTATGCAGTTGTGACATAATAAGCACGCTGCGCATTATGTCTTCCGGACGAAGGCGATGAGATCAGATTGTTCATATGCGGTTGTAATGTGACTGTGCGGCGTTCTCAAACCATTTGTTCCAATCATGACCCATCGGCCTCCCTTCTCTAAATGATAAACCCAATAATATAGGGCGCTGCTGCAGATTGTCAACCCTGATACTGGTAAAGTTTGTTTTATTTAAATTTCGACCAGTCCTGATTGCTGTTCTCCAGCAGGTGGCCGAAATCATTCTCCAGACGTTTCTGCTCTGCCTTGCGTTTGTCCTCCGCTTCCTTGAGGGCGGCGTCTTTCTTGCCTTGCTCTTCGGCTTTGAGCGCATCGGACTGCGCCTTCAGCTTGTCCAGCACCTCTCGGCTGAGCAGGTCTTTGAGTGTTGCCGGAGCATCGGTCGCCGCAGGCCGCGGAGCCGGGGTTATCTTCTTCTTTTTAGCCAAGGGAATCATCCTTTCAAGTAGTGCAAATAGTTCAAATTTGTTTTAGTTATAGGTCTTTTCGTTTATAATGTACAGTAAGAGGTGAGCCTAATGAAATCCACAGAGTTATGTCCAAGGTTACAAAAAAGCATGGATATTATCGGCAGACGTTGGACGGGCTTAATCATCTATCAGCTTCTGCAAGGTCCCCAGCGCTTCGGCGCCATTGAAGCTTCGCTGCCGGTCAGCGGCAGGCTTTTGTCCGAGCGGCTGAAAGAACTGGAGCAGGAGGGCATCGTCCTGCGCGAGGTTTTTCCCGAAACGCCTGTAAGAATCCAGTATTCGTTAACTGACAAGGGCCGGGCCTTGGAATCCGTCATCCGTGATTTGCAGGTATGGTCGGAAGACTGGATTACAGAAGAGGAATGCCGGTCTGCTTCAGCTGCTCCTCCGCAATAAGTTTCACACACTGTTTCTGCGAAAGCCTTATATAAATTTACAGCTTGCGGCCTACGATAACAAGGTCACGCGGAATGCCGTCCAGCACGGCGACACCCGGCAGCAGGCCCCATTGTCCGAAACCAAACTTCCGCAGCAGCGCAAGACTTGGCTCATTATGGCCAAACACAAAGCCTACCAAGTTCTGCAGTCCAAGTCGCGGACATTCCTCAAGCGCCTTGGTCAGCAGGATACTTCCGGCGCCGCTGCCGCGGAATTTTTCACTTACATAGACGCTGATCTCTGCCGTTCCATTATAGGCCGGACGCCCATAGAATGACTGAAAGCTGAACCAGGCTGCAATTTCTCCGCCTTGCCGCAGGACCCAGAGCGGACGGTGATGACTTTTATGCTCATGGAACCACTCTACTCTATCCTCCACGGCCACCGGCGTAAGATCCGCTGTCACCATTCTTCCGGCAACCGTCGTGTTATAAATCTCCACAATCGCTCCCAAATCCTCAATTGCCGCATCCTCTATGCTGTAACCTTTCCAATCCATGCTATGATTCCTCCTAGAAGTTGTATGTGATATGTGAACAACATTCCCCTCATCATATCGGCCCGAATCCAAAATGGTTGTTCAAAAGCATTTACAGAGATCCTTATAATCAGTTGATGCCTGTCCACTAGTTTCATTGCATTGCGGAAAACGAGGCTAGTTCAGCCCTGTCTGCTCCAGACTCCACTTCCACAGCCGTGCGGCTTCTTCTGTATTCTTCGCCCTTGGCGATAATTCCTTGATCTCGCGGCGGTAATAATATTGCCCGCTTACTTCGCTCAGCTCCGGCGCAGCCGCCAGATAAATGGCCGTGTCCGCACCTTTCTCAGGAGTCAGGAAGAAGTAGGACAGCAGCTTCAGCAGCGAGCGCCCAAAGCCTGTCTCCCGGTTCACTCCGATACTCGTCCCCACCGCTCCCGGATGCACACAGTTCACAGTAACCCTGGTGCCCTTCAGGCGTGCAGCAAGCTCCCGGGTAAACAGGATGTTGGCCAGTTTGGAACGGGCGTAAGCCTTAGCCGGATTGAAGCCGCGTGACAGCGTATGATCCTCCAGATGCAGCTTGCCAATCTTGTAGGCACCTGAAGCCACTACCACAATCCTGCCCTGTTCAGCATGCTTCAGTCTATCCAATAACAACATGGTAAGCAGAAAATGACCCAGATGATTCACGCCCAAATCCTGCTCATAGCCGTCTGAAGTAAGCTCACGTCTGATGGCGACTACGCCAGCATTATTGATCAGAACATCAAGCACCGGATAGCCGGCCGTGAATTCCTCTGCAAAAGCGCGAATGCTTGCGAACGAACCCAGATCGCACAGCATCAGCCGGATTTGATCAGAGCCGCTCTGTCGTACCGCTTCTGCAAGAGCTTCCTCCCCGCGTTGGCGGCTGCGGCAGGCCATGATTACATGGGCTCCTCTGCGGGCCATCTCCACTGTCGTAGCCAGTCCCATGCCGGAATTCGCACCGGTGACAAGCACGGTCTTTCCTTTCATGGACATCTTCCCCTCTCTTGCGGGCCAGCCAGGCCAGAGCATGGCGTAGCCTTTTCAGAGTATATGTTTTATGATAATGTTACATCATTTCTGAGGGTTAAAATAGCCCCTGGGCATGGAATAGCTTCTCAAGAGGTCTATTCCCGGTTCGAAGCAACTTATCCACTACAGGAGGCGGGGACATGGCTACTATTGAAGATTTCTTGAAGCTAGATATGCGCATAGGAACCATTCTGTCCGCAGAGCCTTTTCCTGAGGCACGCAAACCGGCGATTAAGCTGCAGATCGATTTCGGGGAACTCGGCATTAAGGCCTCCAGTGCGCAGATCACCAAACGTTACACTCCGGAAGAGCTGATCGGCCGGCAGATTGCCGCTGTCGTGAACTTCCCGCCCAGACGGATTGCCGGCTTCCTCTCGGAAGTGCTCGTCCTGGGCGGTGTGCCGGAGGAAGGCGATGTGATTCTGCTGGCTCCGGAGCAGCAGGTTCCGAACGGGACGCCGATCGCGTAGCGGACCCGCCGCTGAACCGGCTCCCCAAGGTATGCCGCTTACGCTGCCTAGTCTGCATAAGCTCTCAGACCTGACGGTACAGAATATCTTCTGCTACCACGTTGCACGTTATGAAGACAGCCTGCAGGCGTTGATGGTTCGCTTGCGGGCTACCTGTAGGCGGGGTTTACACGCTGCAGGCCCATAACAGGAAAGGCTGTCCTCTGTGCAGATGATCTGCAAGGAGGACAGCCTTTGTTTGCTACATAGTTACATAGTTACATACTTACATTACATAGTTACAGAGTGAGATGGACTCAGATGACGTTATTTTGCGGAAAAGGGTGATTTTGACGTATATGCGGACTCAGGAGACCTTATTGGGATTATTGTAGACCCGAATACGGTAAAACTGAGCCATTAAGGGCATCTGAGTCCGCAACGGACAGAAACCGGGCTAATATCCGGAAATAACGGCTTCTCAGTCCGCTCAGCGCCGGGTGGCCGTGAAATCCCTTCGTCAATAGTATGGCCGTGATAAAGTTCCGGAGGAAGTACACGGAAAATGCACCTAACAGCCCTTATTTCCAATCCGGCCGCAGCGCAATCAGCTTATCATCTTGTGCGCGTGGGTTGCCTCTGCCATCCCGGTTATTGGTCATAAGGTACAGGGTGCCGTCAGGCCCTTCCGCCACATTGCGGATTCGGCCATACTTCTCTTTGAATACAGCCGTAATCTTAGGCTTGCCGCCCGAAGGAGACAAAGATACCCGCAGCAGCTGCTGCCCGGCCAGACCGGCAACCAACAGTTCGCCGCTCCATGGCCCCTGCGTAATAAAGCTCATACCCGATGGCGCCCAGGTCTCCTCCCCGCTGTGTGCCAACGGAGCCTTCAGCTTCAGCTTTGCGGCTCCATTCGCATCGCCTTCAATCAGCGGCCAGCCGTAATTGGACCCGGCCTGAATAAGATTGATCTCATCATGGCTCGACTGGCCATGCTCCGAGCTGTATAAGACTCCGCTCTCCGGTTGCCAGGCCAGACCCTGCGGATTGCGGTGGCCCATACTATAGACCGGAGATCCCGGCCACGGGTTATCGTCAGGGATGCCGCCGCTGGTCGTAATCCGCAGGATTTTCCCGCCCAGACTGGTCTTATCCTGCGCCAGCTCAGGCTCATAGCGTTCACCTGTGGTGATGTACAAGTAGCCGTCCGGGCCCAGCTTAACCCGTCCGCCGTTATGATTGGTGTCCCCTGGTATATTATCCAGCAGGACCTGCCTGATCTCCGCTTTGCTGCTGCCGATCTTAATCCGCAGGACCCGGTTTGCCATGCTCCCCTCCGCATTGCGGTAAGAATGATATACATAAGCCAATCCGTTGCTCTCGAACTCCCGGTCAAGCGCAAGTCCCAGCAACCCGCCCTCTCCCTTACTGATAAAGGGGGCTTCAAGCTCCAGCAGCGGGGCCGCACGAAGCTTGCCATTCTCTATGACCCGCAGGCTGCCCGGCCGTTCGGTGAAAAAGATCCGCCCGTCCGGAGCGAACGCCATCTCCCAAGGCACATTCAATCCGTCTGCCAGCGTATGGGCGGTATAAGGGAAGGCTGACGAAGCTGGCGGCTTCGGCGCGGCAGCCGTTACTTCCGGTGCCTGTGTGCTTCCAGAGGCACCAGGTGATGCTGCGCCAACCGGCGCACCTGTTCCTGCACTCGCAGACGCTCCCGGTGTTCTTACCGGCGTTTCGGTCATCGTAGTCATTGAAGATGGAAGAGCAGTGCCGGCAGGCTGTGCGTCAAACCGCGGATTCTCACCTGTCAGCTGCCCTTGCCTAGGATCTTGTTCAGCAGAGGTGCAGGCTGACAGCAGGCCCATCAGCAGGACCAAAGCTCCGCGCAGCAGAAATGTATGGAAGAGGGCCGATGTACCGGACATATTCATAACCTCCTGTTAAGTGAAGCGGGAATAGAAACCAGAAATGATAGTGGCAACTATTACCCGGTGCTTAACTTCACTAAACTCCCTGTTGCATCCGTTCCAGGAACGTGCAGCCTCCCGGATTATGAATTATAATGAGAATAATGCTGTTTCAAGCGTGTATATGAAAGGGGAACTATTGCAATGAATGAAGCTCTGCTTAAACTGGAGCAAGGACTTACAGAAGAGGGCTTGGATGCTCTCCTCGTAACCGATCCCAAGCATGTATACTATCTGACCGGCTTCGCCAGCAACCCGCATGAACGCTTTCTGGGCCTGCTGCTGATCCGCGGCGAGGAGCCTGTGCTGATCGTTCCGGCGCTGGACGCCGAAGCGGCGCATGCCGCCTCCTCGGTGAAGACTATTCTGACACACAGCGATACGGACAACCCGTACGAGCTGCTCAAATCCCGCTTCGGCGGCGCTGCTCCGGGCAGCTTCGGCATAGAGAAGGAGCACTTCTCCGTCAGCCGCTATGAGTTGCTGGCAGACGCCATCCCAGCGGGGGCATTCAGCGACATCGGCCATCTGCTCCGCGCTATGCGCGCCATGAAGACGCCTGAAGAAATCCGCATTATGAAGCATGCCGCCGAGCTTGTGGAGGAAGTTCTCCGCCGGGGCCTGTCACATGTCAAAGCCGGTGTCAGCGAGAATGAGCTGGTAGCGGAGCTGGAATACCTGATGAAAAAAGTCGGAGCCTCCGGCCCCTCCTTCGACACCATGGTGCTCTCCGGCCCGAATACGGCCCTGCCGCATGGCGTACCGGGTGAACGCAAGATTCAGCCGGGTGATCTGCTGATGTTCGATCTTGGCGTATACGCCGCAGGCTATGCCTCTGACATTACCCGCACCTTCGCTGTAGGCGAAATCGACAGCAAGCTGATAGATATCTACAATACTGTGCTTGCTGCCAATGAGGCTGGTATCGCCGCTTCTGTTGCCGGAGCCACCTTCGGTTCTGTTGACAAGGCTGCCCGTGACGTTATTGAAGCCGCCGGCTACGGCGAATACTTCATGCACCGCGTCGGACATGGTCTCGGCATGGATACCCATGAATATCCATCATTGCATGGACTCAATACGGATATTATCGCAAACGGCAACGTCTTCACAGTAGAACCGGGGATTTATGTGCCGAATCTTGGCGGCGTGCGCATTGAGGATGATGTGCTCGTTACGGCAGAGGGCCCGCAGACGCTGACCAGCTTCCCCAAAGAATTGACAGTGCTGAGCCTGTAATTCAGAAATCAAAAAAAAGCCCCAATCTCCAGATCATCAATGGAGGTCAGGGCTTTTATATATAAACTATGCTATGAAATATTGCGCTTGGTCTCCTGGGAGCTGACTGCCTGCTCCTCTTCAGCGAATTTAAAGGAACGGGCAAGGTAAAGTACCGGTGTGCCTGCACCTGTAAGCAGGAATTTGGCCAGATAGGTGGTCAGCAGAATCTCAGTCCATACCTTCAGGTCATACATTCCGGCAAACGCAATAGTGCAGAAGATCAAAGTGTCGACAAAAGAGCTGATCATGGTGCTGCCGTTGGAGCGGATCCAGAGCTGCCGTGAGCTGCCGTAGTATTTGCGGATCCATGCGTATAAGCGTACATCCAGAAACTGGCTGATAAAATATGCGGTAAGACTGCCCAGCGCAAGTCTCGGCATCAGACCGAAGATTCTCTGAAGAGACTCTTGGGCCATATCTCCCTCCTGCGGCTCAAAGACAAGCACCATCTGCATAATGACGGTAGTCATCAGCAAGGTGAAGAATCCGAACCAGACGGCGTTCCGCGCTTCAGCCCGCCCGTATCTCTCATTCAGCAGGTCACTGGTCATATATAACGTGACATACATCGTATTTCCCAGCGTCATTACGATATCGAAAGGCATCGCAATCGTCTTGGCGACTTGAATATTGGCGACCACGGTTGCCATGCCGACCCAGGCATAGAGCCCTTTTTTACCGAACAGCCGGTAGCAGAGCAGAAAAAACACAAAATTAACAACAACAAACAAAATCCCCCACAACAAATTAAACATATTTCTGTTAACTCCTCCTAGTTTTGGTTACGCGGGATGGTTACGAACCGCGGCTATCCACTCTTATAGAAACAAAACATTAATACTCTACCACAGAAAAAGCTAACATACTATGAAATTTTAAATTTTCACGAAAACAGCGTATAATTCATTTTTTTCGGCAAATTGGTGATAGACTCGTTAAATATTCAATTTTTTCTGAAAAATAGTGCAATATAGAGCAAACTTTCACTATTCAACCTGAGGTTAATTCTATAGAATAGTTATCAATCACCATTCCCGTTCACTGATAGCTTCATATATGACCTATACCAATGGAATATATTGCTGCTTGCCTGGCACTTTGTCTGGCTTGGGATATTCAGATGCAATTGACAGAAAAGGAGAGAAAGAAATGTTCCGTCTCAAAAAATCAATTAGCCGCAAGTTTACGCTTCTGCTGTTTGTCGTTCTGTTACTCACTTCTCTTTTGCTAAGTATCAGCTTCTACTTCATATCCATTAATATTATCGACAGCTATGTGATGCCGCAGATCAACAAGTCTCTGACTGCCTCAGCCCAGGATGTATATAAGAATCTGAATGCTACAAGCGCGCAGCAGGCCCTTAACAAGAATGAACAGGCGGGGACCAATGTAGAATTTTATTTCGAGGAAAAGCGGAAGCAGCACGATGTTGAGACCATTTTCCTCATTGAACTGAAGGAAGGCAAAGCTACTGTCCTGGTCGCAGATCATAACGCCAAGCTTCAACGTGAAGAATCCATTGAGGTATTGCCTGCCATGGAGCAAGCCTCCAAAGGAAAGTCCGGACTTAGTGAAATCTATAGTGATAGTCATGGTATACATAAGACTGCATTTGTTGGCGTTCCCGGCACCCCCATGCTCGTTGGCGTAAGCTCGGATGTCGGCTTTATTCAAGAAAAGATGAGCAGCATTCTATGGACCAGTGCGGGAATCACCCTGCTGGCACTTATTGTCGGACTCTCCGGCGCCACATTGATGAGCCGCAGAATCATCCGTCCGATTAAACTGCTGGCGGCCTACAGCAACAAGCTGGCCGGAGGTGATTTCACCGAAGAACTTACGATTAAAGGCAACGATGAAGTAGGCCAGCTCTCCGAGAGCTTCCGGATCATGAGCGAGCGGCTCAAGGAGATGATCGGGCATGTGCTGGATACATCGGGCGCCGTCGTTGCCGATTCCAATGATCTGAAGGAACGTGTTCAGATTCTGAACAATATGGCTGAGCAATCCGCTGTTTCTGTAGAAGAAATCGGTAAAGGCAGCACCGCTATTGCAAGCAGCGCACTCGATAATTCCCGGGCTATGGATGAGATCAACATCGGCATCCAGCATATCGCTTCTGCCGCCGGTGAGGTCACGGAGCAGATCAGTGAAGCCTCCACCGAAGCCATGGGCGGTAATGACATTGCCCAGAGTGCTGTGCAGCAGATGCGCCAGGTGGAACAGGCCTCGGTACAGTCGCTCGAGCAATTCCGTATCATGAATGAACGCTCGCTGATGATCGGGGAAGTGGTGCAGGGCATTACCGAAATCACGAAGCAGATTCAGATGCTGTCGCTTAACGCATCTATTGAAGCCGCGCGCGCCGGAGAGCATGGCCGGGGATTCGCTGTCGTGGCCGGTGAAGTGCGCAAGCTGTCTGAGCAGTCCAAGGAATCCAATGAGCAGATCCGTGAATTCCTGCTCGGACTTCAGGAAGATATGAACCACTCGGTATCCGAGATGAACCACGTGAATACTGAAGTAGCTTCAGGTATGAACAAAGTGGTGGAAGCAGGCAATGCCTTCAATCATCTGCTTATTCTTATTCAGAGCATCAACCACAGCATCCAGTCCGTATCTGCCGCTACCCAGCAGATTTCGGCAGGCACCGAAGAAGTCAGCGCCTCGGTGGAAGAAACGGCACAGATTACAGCCAAGTCGCAGCAGAGCGCTGATACGCTGGCCGGCAACTCTGCCCGCCAGCAACAGGAGCTGGAAGGCCACGCGCTGACCGTAGAGCATCTGCATGAGCAGGCCGTGAAGCTGCAGAAGGCTGTCGAGCAGTTTAAGATTTAGCTTGTTCCCTGTTCAATCAAATCTATAATGCAATAGAATAGTAAACTATAAAAAGCAGCTCCAAAGGCCACACTGAACTGTGACCCACAAGAAAGACACTTTGAAAAAAGTGACCTTCTTGTGGGTCTTTTGTGTTTTAATCAGAATATTGGAAAAGGAGCGGGATAAGACTGTGGGAAATTTAAATCGAACCCTATTTACGGAAGATATCATTAGAAGATTAGAGAAGAATCCAAATGTTCAGCGAGTATCCGAGACGAATATTTCGTATACTGCTGAGTTTAAGTTGGCGGCAGTGAAGGCCTACAACGAGGGGACACCCCCGTCAGAAATATTTCTTAAGGCGGGCTTTGACCTAAATCTCATCGGTTCTAAAAAACCAAAGCATAGTTTGAAACGCTGGAGAGATAGCTTTGCTAAATATGGTGAACTAGGACTACTGGAAGAACGGCGTGGCAAAGGCAGCGCTGGACGAAAGCCTGCATGTGCCTTGTCTGCTGACGAAGAACTGAAGCGCGCAAAGGCGAAGATTAAATTACTAGAAGCTGAGGTCGACTTTCTAAAAAAGCTCGAAGCGCTCGAACGGAACCAAGGAAAACCTTAACACCTTCGGAGCGCTACGAAATCATTTATCACACCCTGAGAGCCCATGGATTAAGCCGTATGACTCGTTATCTATGTGGAGTCGCCGCTGTGAGCACCAGTGGCTATTACAGATGGCTGGGCGCCGAGCAAAGGCGTCAACTTCGTGCAGCCGACGACGAGCGCGACCTTGTTCTTATTAAGCAACACTTCAACGCATTACAAGGAAGAGCTGGCGCTTTGGTGATTAAGATGCGTTTGGAGCATCTCAGCGGTGTCACCATGAATCACAAGAAGATTCGCCGATTAATGCGTAAATTTAACCTTGTCGCAGCCTTACGGCAAGCTAATCCGTACCGTAAGATGGCAAAGGCAACGCAGGAGCATCAGACCTGCGCAAACTTACTGAAACGCCAATTTGACCAGAAAGAGCCGGAGAAAGTCTTTCTAACCGATATCACCTATCTGCGGTACGGAAACGGACAGTGGGCTTATCTTTCGTGCATAAAAGATGGAGCAACCCGGCAAATTCTTGCTGACTGTGTAGCAGGGACACTAGAGTTACCAATCGTTGAAAAAACCATTCGGCGTCTGCTGGAACGGCTTGATGGAAATCTTCATCCAGAAGCCATTTTCCACTCCGATCAGGGCATGCACTACACACATCCTAAAACTCGTCTCCAAATTGAGCAGGCAGGTTTTCAACAGTCTATGTCCCGTAAAGGGAACTGTTGGGACAATGCATCGATGGAGTCGTTCTTTGGGCATATGAAAGATGAAATGAGCGTTCGAGATTGTCAGAATCTCACAGAAGTCAGGGCTCGTGTTTCGGAATATATTGCCTACTATAACTCCGAGCGATACCAATGGACATTAAAGAAGATGACTCCTGACGAATTCAGAAGTCATCTCCTTGCGAGCTAGCTCTAGGGTATTTCTTTTAAACCGTCCTCAAATCGGGTCACAGTTCACACGGCTGTTGGAGCTGCTTTTTTGCATAGGGACAAGCGCAAGCATTCATTTCCTCAAGTTTGATTCGTTGCTGACACCTTGAGATTCTTAAGTTCACGCGGGTTCAGGATAAATGTTGTATTTTGGGCAGGATTCCATGGAACAACAAGGTTCCATCACAATCCGTGGATGAGAATAGAGGGATTCGTGCGATAACTGATTAGGACATGCTCAGTGCCTCGGTGCCCACAAGATGACAGAGACTCCAATCACGCAGACGCCGGCGCCGATCCAGTCGTAGAGATCCGGTGTTTTCCGGTCCACCAGCCAGCCCCACAGCACAGCAAGCACGATGAATACTCCGCCATAGGCGGCATATACCCGGCCAAAGGAAGGAAACTTCTGCAGCGTCGGGATAATACCATACGCGATCAGGATGGCAGAGCCTGCCAAACCGTACCACAGCGGCCGCGATTCCCGCAGCCAGAGCCAGACCAGATACCCGCCGCCGATCTCGGCCAGTCCGGCAACCATAAACAGCAGAACCGCAATAGTCATCCCTATTCCCCTCCTCCCCGCAAGCCCATAATATTGTAAACGGCATTCATGTCCAAATGTGACCTTACAGCATCCGCCAGCCGGTCGAATTCCTGCTCACGGAGCGCAGCGCCGAGGAGGTTACCGACAGCGGTGCGAGTCCTTTGGCAATACGCAATCCGTCCAGCCAGCTGCGGCGCAGCCCGTCGTTGTGGAACAAGCCGTGCAGATAACTGCCCCAGATTCTGCCGTCCGGGGTTCCCCAGCCTTCCGGCAGAGCCTGCCGTTCCGGCCCGTCCAGACTGAACAGGCAACGTACCGAAGCAGCATCATGATTCTTCGTTGTTCCCATATGTATCTCGTAGCCGGTAATGGGTATCTCTCCGGTTGAGGCGGACGCTTGTGTGCTTAGTTGCAGCGGATGATCCGCAGCCAGTGTTCCGCTCACGCGTACCGTGGTCTTCTGCTGCAGGAACGCCGTTGACAGCGGCAGATACCCGAGGCCCTCACTCTCACCTGGTTCAGCACTCTCAACCGCATGAGGATCAAGCAGCTTCAGCCCCAGCATCTGATACCCGCCGCAGATTCCGGCAAGCTGCTGCGTCCCCTGTCCCAATGCACGCTCTATTGCCTCCGGGAACCCCTGCTCCCGCAAATACTGCAGGTCGGCGACCGTATTCTTCGTGCCCGGCAATATAATGACATCCGGCGTTCCTAGCTCGTCTGCCGACAGTACATAGCGTACGGTAACATCCGGCTCATCCTCCAGCGGATCGAAGTCGGTGAAATTGGAGATGCGCGGATAGCGGATGACCGCAATATCAAGTTCTTTCATAGAACCTTCACGCACTCGGCCTGAGGTTCCTTCCAGAACTACGGAGTCCTCCGCCTCAATCCGCAGCTGCGGCAGGAACGGCAGCACCCCCAGCACCGGAATGCCTGTACGCTCCTCCAGCCAGTCCAGCCCGGGCTGCAGCAGCGAGACATCGCCGCGGAATTTATTGATAATGAAGCCTTTGACCCGGGCCCGTTCATGCGGCTCCAGCAGCTCCAGCGTCCCGACGATGAAGGCAAACACGCCGCCCCGGTCAATATCGGCAACCAGCAGCACAGGGGCATCTGCCCAGCCAGCCAGATTCATATTGACGATATCCCGCGCCTTGAGGTTGATTTCCGCGGGGCTGCCTGCGCCTTCCATCAGCACAACATCGTATGCCTCGCGCAGACGCCCAAGCGCATCCATTACGGTCCCTTTGGCCTCGGGAAGAAATTTCTCGCGGTATTCCCTTGCACTGAGCGCGGCATGCGGCACACCATGCACCACAATCTGCGCGCTCATCTCACCGGAAGGCTTCAGCAGGATCGGATTCATGTCACTGGTAGCCGTAATACCGAAGGCTTCCGCCTGCATCCCCTGGGCGCGGCCGATTTCTTTGCCGTCCGCTGTAACATAAGAATTCAGCGCCATATTCTGCGACTTGAACGGTGCCGTACGGTAGCCGTCCCGGGTCATAATCCGTCCGATGGCGGCGGTGACGAGGCTCTTGCCGACATCGGAGGCGGTTCCCTGCACCATCAGCACGGCGGCTGGGTGCTGCTTGCCGCGTCCATCTGCAACCACCGGCGCTGCCTGGACGGTAGCTGGCTGCTTATCCGCTCCCCGAGCAGCTCCCGTCGCTGCCTGAAGCGCGGCCTTACCTGAGGCTGTAACTTCCATGTTCATCTTCTTCACTTCCTCGCTTTCTTGCTGCTGCCGGTGTTCAGGGCGGTGCAGCCCTATGGCCTATTGGAGCGCTGTGCGGCGCTGCCCTAAGTGCATGGCGGACGCTGTCCGCTACAGGTTGTGCTGCAGCAGCACCAGCACCAGCAGAACCACCGTCTCCAGCAGCTCACCCAGCGCGCCGTAGACGTCGCCGGTGAGCCCGCCGAGCCGGCTGGCGATCCGCCGCGCTGCGAGCATGCCGCAGGCGCCGCAGCCGCCGGCGCCAGGATGGCCGCCGCCGCCAGCTGCGGCCAGGCCCCGCTGCCCGCGCCGAGCGCCAGAGGCGCCGCGGCGCGGCCAGCGTAAGCAGCGCGGCGCTTAGACGCGCGCGCCGCTCCAGCCAGGCAGGCAGCCCGCCGAAGCTGGCGGCCAGCCCTTCATTGCCGCGGGCCAGCGGATAGCGGGCCATGGCCCGCACCATGTACCAGCGGCTCCAGATCGGCGGCAGCAGGAGCAGCGGCAGCATGCTGTAGCTGCCGCCTTCAATTAATGCCGCCAGCAGCGAGGCCTTCAGCAGCAGGAGCAGCACGCAGGCCAGCACGCCCATAGCGCCTACGCGGCTGTCCTTCATGATCTCCAGCATCCGCTCCCGCGAGCGATAGCTGAGCAGCGCATCGGCGCTGTCCATCCAGCCGTCCAGATGCAGCCCGCCGGTCAGCCCCACCCACAGGATGAGGGTGATGACAGCGGCAGGCCAGGCCGGCAGCAGCCAGGCGGCGGCAGCTGCGCCAAGCGCGGCGCTGAGGCCGATCGCTGCGCCTACCAGCGGATAATAGACCACGCTGCGGCGCAGCAGCTCAGGCGAGAAATCCGGGCTGTATTTGACCGGAAACCGCGACAGGAACTGAAACGCGGCAGCGGCATCCCCCCGCGCGCTCACAGGAGGTACTCCCGGCTCTTCAGCTCCACAGGAATCCCGGCTGTAACCAGGAATACCTGCTCACACTGCCGGGCAAGCCGCGCGTTCATCCGTCCGGCCAGGTCACGGTACAGCCGGCCGAGTGAATACTCCGGCACAATGCCGTCGCCTACTTCATTGGTAACCAGAATTAGCGTTCCTTTGAAGCTGGAGACACTCTGCTCCAGCCCGGTAATTGCCGCTTCAACCAGTGGCTGCCGGTCACTGCGTTCCTCCACAGCCAGCAGCTGGTTGGACAGCCAGAGCGTCAGGCAGTCCACCAAGACTGGCTGACCGCTGCCGCTGCCGGACAGCCGCCGGAGCAGCGCCGACAGTTCAAGCGGCTCCTCCAGTGTCTCCCAGCGGAAGCCGCCCTCCTCCCGCTGCTGCCGGTGCAGCGCAATCCGCGCCTTCATCTCTTCATCGAACGCTTGCCCGGTCGCCACATAGACCGCCTGCTGCGGGTCTGCCAGCTTCTTGGTTAGGCGCTCGGCGAATCCGCTTTTCCCGCTGCGTGCCCCTCCGGTTACAAGGATGCTCATACGCTCTCCGAACCGGAGACCCCCGCACTCTCGAAGGTCGCCATCTCCCGCATAATCCGGCAGACCGCTTCAATGAAATGCAGGCACAGCGCGCCGCCGGTGCCTTCACCGAGGCGCAGTCCGAGATCCAGCAGGGCTTCCAGACCGAGGCGGTCCAGCATCAGCTTATGCCCCTGCTCGCCCGAGACATGGGAAGCAATCATGTAGGCCGTCGATTCCGGCGCTAATGCCTTCGCTACCAGGGCTGCCGCTCCGGAAATGAAGCCGTCCAGAATGACCGGAATCCGCAGGGCCGCCGCCCCCAGAATCAGACCGGCCAGACCGGCAATCTCAAGTCCGCCTACCTTCGAGAGTACATCGATCGGGTCAGCCGGATTCGGCGCATTAACCTTCAGGGCGCGTTCGATCACCGATATTTTGTGGCGCAGCCGCTCGTCGTCGATACCTGTCCCCCGTCCGGCTGCTGTCTCCGCCGGGATGCCTTCCAGTGCGCACAGCACCGCAGCACTTGCCGTAGTATTGCCGATGCCCATCTCACCGGTAATAAAAATCTCCGTTCCGTTCTTCACCGCCTCCTGGGCCACCTGAACTCCGGCCAGAATCGCGCGCAGCGCATCATCACGGCTCATGGCCGGACCTGCCGCCATATTGTCCGTGCCGCGGCGCACTTTGCGGTCGATCAAGTGCGGATGGCTGATGTCACCGTTAATACCGATGTCCACGAACTGCACCTCTGCACCGCCTTGGCGGGCCAGCACATTCACTGCGGCGCCGCCGCTCAGGAAGTTATAGGCCATCTGCATGGTAACCTCCTGCGGAAAAGCACTGACCCCTTCACAGCAGACCCCATGATCCGCTGCCATAACTACTACCGTACGTTTGCTGTAACAGGGCTGTTCTACTTTGGAGATCCCGGCCAGCCGGACGGCCAGCGCCTCCAGCCGCCCGAGGCTTCCCGGCGGCTTGGTCAGGCTGTTCAGGCGGAGCACCGCGCGCAAGGTCGCTTTTTCATCAGGCGGAGCGATCCGTCCGGTTACTTCTTGTATGGCTGTGATCATGATATTGCCTCCTGTTATCTATTGTATATTCTATTAAAAACAATCTACTTCTAGCTGCTCATCATCCTGTCATCAGAACACAAAAAAAGCTCCCCTGCTCTGAAGAAGGGAGCTTCCGCTGACTTGGCTGCAAGCCAATTGAATTCTAACATATCCCTATTTCTTCCTTAAAGGATTATAGGTGATATAGATTGATCTTACAATTAGATTTTTACCTTCATGAAGCCTTCAAGCCGCTCCAGCGCCTCGGTCAGCTTCGCTGTAGAAGCTGCATAGGAGCAGCGGATATACCCTTCTCCGCCAGCCCCGAACACATGACCCGGAACAACTGCGACTCCCGACTCCTTCAGCAGCCTTAAGGCGAATTCCTCCGAGCTCATGCCTGTGCGGGCAATGGACGGGAAGGCATAGAATGCCCCTTCAGGCACATGGCAGGGCAGTCCTGCAGACCGCAGGCCGTCTACAAATATTGTCCGGCGGTCCTTGAAGCATGCCTTCATCTGGTCTTTATCCGGCAGAGCACTGCGCAGGGATTCGGCAGCGGCGATCTGGCCCAGCACGGGTGCGCACATGGCCGTGTATTGATGAATTTTGAGCATAGCCGCCAGCAGTTCGCCGTTCCCGCAGGCATATCCGACCCGCCAGCCGGTCATGGCAAAAGCCTTCGAGAACCCGCTGATCACCACCGTCCGCTCCTTCATGCCGGGAAGTGAGGCAATACTTACATGTGTGCTGTCGTAGGTAAGCTCGGCATAGATCTCATCCGAAATCACGATCAGCCCGTGCTCCTTCACCACCTCAGCTACCGGCAGCCAGTCCTCATAGGTCATTACCGCCCCTGTAGGGTTACTCGGAAAATTCACCATCAGCAGCTTGGATCGCGGAGTGATTGCCCGCTTCAATGCTTCGGCCGTGAGCTTAAAGCTCTGCTCCACCTTCGTCTCCACCGTGGCCAGCGTTCCGCCATTCAGATAGGCGATAGGCGCATAGGCGACATAACCCGGGGAAGGAATCAGAATCTCATCGCCTGGTGCGATGAAGGCGCGCAGCGCCAGATCCACGGCTTCACTGCTCCCTACAGTAACCATTATTTCATCCGCAGGATCGTACTGCAGGTCGAAGCCCTTCTGCAAATACCCGGCAATCTCCTCCCGCAGCTCCATCCTCCCGCTGTTAGGCGTATACATCGTCTCCCCGCGGTCCAGGGCGCGGATACAGGCCGCTCTGACCTGTTCAGGAGTAGCGAAGTCAGGTTCGCCAACCCCGAGTGAAATAATATCGTTGTTACCCGCAGCCAGATCAAAAAAAGCGCGGATGCCCGAAGGCGGAATCTCCCTTAGACGCGGAGTAATGGGGTCGTTGTGCATGGAGATGCCAGAGAGGCGCGGGATGCGGGGGTGGCGGTCCACAGGCAAAGCGGATTGTTTGCTGTTCATAACCCGCCACCCCCTTGCTGTACCAGTTGTGCTTCTGGTGCTTCTGGTGCTTCTGGTGCTTCTGGTGCTTCTGGTGCTTCCCCCGTACCTCCACGCTCCCGCAGCGATCCGGTGATAATCTCATCCAGCAGCCGGGTGAAGGAAATACCTGCGGCCTTTGCACTCTGGGGTAGCAGGCTGGTTGCAGTCATGCCGGGCAGGGTGTTCACTTCCAGCACATAGGGAATCCCGTCCTTCAGCAGCATATCCACCCGTGCATACACCGCGCATTTCAGCGCCCTGTAGCAGGTAAGCGCCGCCGTCCGCACCCGTTCCTCGACCTCCGCAGGCAGCTGAATGATCTGTTCCTCTGCCCCGCCCTGCTCATATTTGGCGCTGTAATCGAACCAGTCGGCACCGAGCGACTGAATCCCGATTACCGGCAGCAGCTCTCCACCGAGAATGGAGCAGGTAATCTCCTGTCCTGTTGTATAATGCTCAATCAGCACCGAGCAGTCTGCGGCAAAAGCCTTCTCCACCGCCCCGCGCAGCTCCCGCGGATGATTCACCTTGGTCATGCCGATGCTGGAGCCGCCGGAATTCGGCTTGACCATCACCGGATAACCCAGCCGGTCCACGGCTTCCGGTGCATATTCATTGATATGCTCCCAGCACAGCCAGTCGGGTGTGAGGATGCTTTTGCTGCGGATAACCGTCTTGGCCAGCCCTTTATCCATGCAGAGACTGCTGGACAGCACGCCGCTCCCGGAATAAGGAATGCCGAGCGTTTCAAGCGTACCTTGCACAGTGCCATCCTCGCCGTAGGTCCCATGCAGGGCGAGCAGAGCGAAGTCTAGCCCCACGACTCCCTCCAGCAGCTCCTTCCGCGAGGTGATGGGTACAGGAATCCCGGTGTATATTGCCGGATCCAGTGCCTTCAGCATCTCCCTGCCGGTATTCATGGACACCTCATATTCAGACGATACGCCGCCCATAATAACTCCCACTTTAATCATATCCGTACACCCCTTCATCCCATAAGTTGCCGTGCTGTCCTGCCGATAATTTCGATCCCTCTGCGTATATCCTCATCCGCCACTCTGGAGAAGCCCAGCCGCAGTGTATTCTGTCCCTTCCCGTCAGTGAAGAAGATGTCTCCTGCGGTAAAAATCACTCCCTGCTTATGGCAGGCCGCCAGCAATTCCCTTGTGCTGAAGCCTTCGGCGAACGTTACAAACAGATGCAGCCCTCCATCCCCTGACAATGAGGCATATGGAATATGCTCCTTGCAGTACGCGAGCGTCAGCTCGTATTTGCGTTTATACTCCAGCCGGGCCTTCTTCAGATACTTCTCCAGATTGCCGCCCAGCAGATATTGGTACAGGATAGACTGGTCCAGCGTCGAGGTATGAATGCTGCGTGCCCTTTTGACACTTTCGAGATAATAGATCAGCTCCTGATCCGCCAGCACCCAGCCCACCCGCAGTCCGGGGAACAGTACTTTGGAGAAGCTGCCGAGGTAGATGACGCTGTTCCCGCCGCCCGCCGCCGCGATTAACGGAGCCACATGGGCACCCGAATAACGCAGCTCCTCGTTGAAGCCGTCCTCAATGACCGGCACTTTGTAGTCCGACATCAGCTTCATCAGCCCATGTCTTTTCTCGGGAGACATGACAATGCCCGTGGGATTATGGTAGGAGGGGACCAGATAGGCACAGTCATATTCCCGCTCTTCGAGCGCCTGCCTAAGCTCCCCTAAGTGGATGCCGTCCCGCTCCATCGTTACCCCATGTATCCCGAAGCCGTGCAGCTTCAGATTTTTGATCGCCGTATGATGCGTCGGATTCTCGCAGACCACAGCGCCATGCCGCTTGCCGAGAGCCGACAATACCACGTCAAACCCCTCCGTAAACCCGTTGGTGATCAGCAGATCCTTCCCGCGCATATTCACGCCCTTGTGCTCCATATATTGCCGCAAATAATCTATTAAAGGTCTATATCCCTTGGCATATCCATAATTCAGCAGAACGTTGCCCTCTACGGACATACGCTCCAGAAAAGCTCTCCGGACCTGATCCAGATCGAAGAGGCTCTCATCCGGCGCGATACTGGTAAAAGAAATCGTTCCTTTCCCCGCGCGGATTCCCCGCTTCATAATGTCCAGCTCTTCCGCGAGCAGCGCCTGGCCGCTGAGCCGCTCTTTCCAGTCCACGCTCCAGGAGGCCGCTTCCGGATCTCCGTGCCCCGCTGCTGCACCTGGTGAGATATAACTTCCCTGGCCCTGCACCGTATACGCGAAGCCGTCATCCTCCAGACTCTCGTAGGCTGAGATAATGGAGTTGCGGCTGACCTTGAGGAGTGTGCTGAGTTCCCGTGTAGAGGGAAGCTTCTGCCCGCCCTGGAGCGCGCTTTTGATAATAAGATGCTTCATGTAATCCTTCACCTGGATATATACCGGACGTCCGGCAATGAGCTTGAAATCCTTAAACATACCGCTATCGCCCCCATAGCTATCATGGCACAGACGCCGCCGTAAAAAAAGAACCACAGCCCCGGGATTTTCTTCCGGCTGTGGTTCTAAGGGGGACAATGTAGTTGGTTTTTCGCATACACTTGGCTGGTTAACCCTATCGACGCGCATTGTAGTCGGTTTTTCGCATACACTTGGCTGGTTAACCCTGTCGACGGCGCATTGTATTCGGTTTTTCGCATACATTTGGCTCGTGAACGCTATCGGTGGTGCAATGTAGTCGGTTTTTCGCACCCGAGTTGTAGCTGTCCCTAGTCCACCCGTGGTAGCTACACTTCGCGCGGCATCATGCGCCAGGCTCCTTCATCCTTCAGAAGATTCAGTACAGTGACTTCACCCGGAGCGGGTGCAGCTGCTGTATAGAAGGTTACTCCTTCGGTCAGACGCGCCAGCAGCAGACGGATGATACCACCATGAGTTACAATCAGCACGCGCGGAGGCGGGGGATTGGGCGGTGAGTCTGGCGCTAATGGAACTCCCGAAGATAAAATTGGTACTGGTGGAACCGCCACAGTTGAAATGGGCACTGGTGAAACTTCTGCTGGAGGAACTACCGCTGGTGGAACCACCCTTGGTTTGCTGGCTTCAAGACAGGGCATACCGTCGTCCATGCTTCTTAGCTCAAATTCCTGCACCAGCTGAGCCCAGAAATCATCCACCCGGGCTTCAAACTCTTCCCACGCTTCCCCTTCCGGCGGTGTTACTAACTCGGGGTGGTCAATCCAGCTGCGGTAATGCCCGTTATCCTTCAGCTGGTCATAATTGCATCCTTCCCAGGCACCAAAATCCAGCTCGCGCAGCCGCGAATCATAGTTGGCCTGCCGCTCCAGGTGTGGAGCCACGGCTACCAGCGTCTCCCTGCACCTGAGCAGGTCACTGCAATAGACACGCCAGAATTCCCCGCCGAGCGCAGGCTGGTCGCTTAGTGCGGACAATTGCTGCCGCGCCTCCGGCAGCAGCGGCAGATCCGTACTCCCTAAATAGCGCCGTTCCTTGTTCCACTGCGTGTGCCCATGACGGACAAGCACCAGCTCCAGTTCCTGCTCCAGTTCCTGCTCCAACTCCTGCCCCAACTTCAGCTCCAGTTCCTGCTCCAGTTGAGGCTCCCGTGCCAGCTCCTGCTCCTGCCCCAACTCCTGCTCCTGTTCCATTTCCTGCTCCCGTTCCATTTCCTGCTCCTGCTCCTGCTCCTGCCCCAACTTCAACTCCAGCTCCTGCTGCGGTGCCGGGTTTCTTATGCTACTGCGACCTGACGGAGCCAAGCGGCCTTCCTTATCTTTGTCCTTATCTTTGTCCTTATCCTTATCTTTGTCCGTGTCCTTATCTTTGTCCTTACTCGTATCCTTACCCTTGTCCTTGTCCATCTGCACTCCGCTCAGCCCCCCATCCCCTGCCATAACAAGGCAACCGCTGCACACAGGCAGACAAATATGGCTGAAGACAGCATCATTATCCGCGCAGTCACGATAATATCCTCCGGCTCCATTGTCCGCAGGGGATCTCCCATGTAGGCGCGGAAGGAGGTTACGCTGTGGTATACATTTTCTCCACCCAGCCGGATGCCCAGTGCTCCGGCAACTGCCGATTCCGGGTAACCGCTATTCGGGCTGGGATGAAGACGTGCATCCCTCCGGACGGTACGCCAGCATCTCCGCCAGTCCAGCCGCAGCAGTGCTGCACATAAGGTTAGCAATAGCGCTGTAATCCGCGCCGGTATGTAATTGGCCACGTCATCCAGCCGGGCGGATGCCCAGCCCAGATCGCGGTACTTGTCGTTCTTGTAGCCGACCATGGAATCCAGCGTGTTCACCGCACGGTAAGCCATTGCCAGCGGAGCCCCGCCCAGCAGGGCGAAGAACAGCGGCGAGATGATCGCGTCGACGATATTCTCCGCCACTGTCTCCACTGTGCCGCGAACGATTTCCGGACTCTCCAGGTGGCCCGTATCCCGGCCGACAATCATTCCCAGCGCTCTGCGGGCAGCGGGAATATCCCCTTGGCGGAGTTCTGCGAATACCGCCATCCCGGCATCCTTCAAGCCTTTGGAGGCGATCGTTGTCGAGATCAGCCACACTTCGGCCGCCCCGGCCAGCCAGGGGGATATCCGGTAGAGCAGCAGCACTAGCAGCGCTGTCAGCACCCATGCGCCTCCTGCTATCAGGAGCGGAAGCAGCAGCCCCGCCCGCTTCAGGGCACGGGGCGCCGATGCGAAGCGGCGGATAAGCCCCTCTATCGCGCTGATGGCCTTCCCCATATAAACAACGGGATGGGGAAATTTACGCGGATCGCCGACAATCCGGTCCACTATATAAGCAGCCAACAGTATGATGGCAAGCTTCACCTTGGTTCACCCCGCTGCAGTTCCTGGCGGACCATGTTTATCAATCCAGACATTATTCCCGGCCGCCTTTCTTCAGATGGCCGTGCTGCCCATTTAGTGCTTCTTTCGGCGGTAACAGTTCAGCTGCCACTACTGCTTCGACTTCAACTGCTTCTTCTCCACCCGCGGCTTGCCTAGTTTCCACAGAAGCCGCCAGTTGCTCTGCCTGCGCCAAGTCAGCTAGTTCCGCTCTCCGCACAGCTTCCGCCGCCTTCACCGAACGCAGACTTTCCGTCACCGCACTGTACACCAGCCTACCAATGGCTCCCCCGAGGTCGGTCGCTGTTCCGGCATACACATGCTCCGCTGCATAGCGGCGGCTCCCGCTCACCGCAAGCACGATGGCATCCGTTGTGGTCCCGGTTGCGAGTAGACCGTTCTCGGAATCCGTGATTCCGAGATCTGCCAGTGCGGCAGCCTTCGCTTCCGTGGCCGTCATCACGGCATTGACCATGGCCGATGGCGACAGCCAGCCGTCAATGCCGAGCATGATATTAATCGTGCCCGGGCGGTATGCCGCCAGCACGCTGCGCTGCGAGCCGGCGCGGGCGGCATTGCCCGCAGCCGCTGTCACGCAGCACATAATCCCCGCAGAGCCGGTATCCTCCTCGGCAACTGCGGCATGTTCAAGCGGAACGGCCGTCATCAGTCCGGCACAGCCGTCCAGCGGATAACCCCACTCCTGCAGCTTATTTTCCATATCCCGTACCGGATTGCTGCATTCGTAGTCCCGGGAGACATATTGGTTCACCGCCCGCTTCAGGCGGCCTGTTCCTCCGCCATACACCGCGCTTGATATACTGTCCGCCTCAGCCGGAAATTCCAGCAGCAGATGGCCTTCCCGCCACTCCAGCGTTAGTCCCTGCCAGACCCTGCTCTGGTACACCGCCAATCCACCGTCAAGATTAAAGGGTAGGTTCACATTCATTTCTTTCACATTACATCCGCTCCTCTCGCGCAGTAAACTATTCCTAAACCCACTATATCATTATATATATAAGACGCACTTAAGATTTGAACCTGAAGCTTAGTCGTCACTGCAGTGAACCTTTGGACTTCCGACCGCTGCCCGCCCCAGATTTCTTGATATATAGTTTCTCGTCTCCTCTGTATCAAGGTTTGTAGCCTGCAAACAAAAAGCTGACGCCGGAAATCCGGACGCCAGCTTACTCTGCCTCATTCTACTGCTGTTCAGTTTTGTCTAACAGTCTAAGAATCAGGGTCACGGCCTCTGCCCGCGTTGCCTGATCATTCGGAGCCAGCCGGTTATTGCCTTGGCCTTCAACCAGACCCGCTTCATAGGCGGCTGCCGCATACGGCTGACCCCATGAAGGAATAAGATCCGCATCAGCAAATGCTGCCTTAGCCTTGGAGTCAGTCTTCCATTCCAGCGCCCGGGCGATCATTGTAATCATCTCCAGACGGGTAATCTTTCCGCCGGGCCTGAAGGACTGATCCGTATAGCCTGTAATCCAGCCGGATTTAACCGCTGCGGCAACATATGGCTTCGCCCATGGCTGAATGATGCCTTCATCCGTGAAGGAAAGTCCGGATTGCGAAAGGTTCACCTGTAAAGCGCGGCCCAGGATCACCGCGAATTCACTGCGTGTAACGGCTCCGTCCGGACGGAAGGTTCCGTCTGCATAACCGTTCACCAGCTTGCGCTGCGCCGCAGTTATAATGCTCTCTTTTGCCCAGTGCTTCTCTACATCCTTGAACGCAGGCTGAGTAGCCAGACCGCCATCGCCTGTATTTCCTGTGCTGCCTGTGCTGCCCGTATTGCCGGTGGTTACGATAGTACCGATAGTTCCGGCGCTCCCCGTGCTGCTGTTGCCTGAATTCCCATTATTGCTGTTGTTACCGTTGTTACCATTGTTGCTGTTGTTGCCGGTGTTCCCTGTATCCGTGCCTCCGTCAGGCTTGGTGTCTGCCTTTAGAACCGTCAATACAAAGCTTTTCTGCGCCTCCGCCCCGTCTTTCTTCAGAGTGGCTGTCAAAGTCACCCCGATTGTACTCGCCGGACGCTTAACTTCCCCTTTGCCCGAAACGATATCCGGATGACTTGAGGTCCAGGTAATTACACTTCCATGCTCACCTGCTGCCGGCAAAATAACGTCTTTCGTAACCGAGGCCTGGAGGTCTCCATCGGCATAAACAATTTCAAGCTGATCCTTATCTAAGTTAACAGCCAGCGGTTTCGGTAAATCACCTAAAGTTATTGTTACTGAGGCTGTATTTAACGGAACCGTAACGATACCTTTGCTGTTATCCATTATGCCTGCAGATACATCCGTAATATTGTTCACCATGCTCGGCAATTGGACACTGAAGCTAGCCTCTCCGGCACCAGCTTTCGCCTGGCTTAAATCGCTGCTGAAGGTAACCATGAGCTGGTTATCTTGTCTTACAATGCTGTACCCTACTCTGCCGCCTTGCAGGGCGGGGTAATTCTGCACACGGGCCACCGCATTATTGTTCCTGGCAGCATCCTTGACCCACTCCTTAGGAATACCGCGGCCTACAATAATCTCCGTCTTCTGATTCTGATCATAAATCCGCTCGGCAATCAGGGAGTCAATGAGTACCTTGGAGTTAACGGATTGTCCCCACATATGCTGAGCCGATCCACCGCCGCCCGGTGCATTCTGAAGGTTCAGCTGATCATTCGTCTGTGCCCAAGGACTTCCCGCGACAGGATAATTGATCCCTTCCCACCAGCTGAACGGCCCGCTCATCGAATTTTCAATCATGAATTCATACGCTTTAATGCCCATATCCCGGTATTCTTCTCCGCGCAGCGCAGCGCTTCCGTATCCGGCGTTGTATGCGCTTGAATAAAAGCCATGCGGATACCCCCCGAAGTTGTACGGAGAATCTGTCGTATCCTCTTGAATACGCCGGTTGATTCCATAGGAATACGTATCGTCCAGCAGCTTCAGGCTGATGTTGTCCTCGGGCTGCTCCGCCCCATACAGATATCCGTCCCAGTGCCATCTGCCGAACAGGAACATGGAAGCCCAGTTCGCATCTCTGGAGTCTCTCATCCGGTTCTCATCATTGGTCTCAACGACCGAAGCCGGAATATAATCAAGTCCTTCTTCGGTTATCGTCTGCTGCAGCTTGGTTGTGAATTTGGCCAATAAGTCGTCATACCTTGCTTTTGCCCACTCTGCTTCCTGCAAATAGGCTTCGTCATTCTTTATACGGTAGAGCTCGCGGGTTACATATTCATAGGCGGTCAGACCGGTCAGGGCGGAATAATTGTCGATCGTCCAGTTGCCCTCGGAATCAATCGCATACGTTTTTTTCATAATTCCGTCAGCGTTGCGGTCACTCTCGATGGTTCGCGCCCCGAATTTAACCCGCTTCTCAAATACGGTACCGGTAGAGCCGTCATCGGCGGTCATCTGCTCATCGAATATGGAGGCGTCACCGGTTTTACTTAAGTAAACCGCATAGGCCCACGGAATTTTCCAGTTCGTATCCCAATACAGATTGCTGTCCACCTGCCCCGTCTCCATGTTGATTCCACCTGTCAATGGGATACTCTTCAGATAATCCTGCGCATGGGCGAAATCCCCGCTCTGAATCAGGTTCACCAGAATACCCAGCGTATCATGGGAGAATAACCGGGCATAGCCGTTCTCCCCCACATGCAGATACGAATCATCTTTAATAATCAGCGTATCGATATAGCCGGATTTGAACGCATTTTCAAGCTCCCGGTTCGGTAATCCGATATCCACTACTGCTGAGAGTCTCGTCAGCCAATAAGCCTTCATCTCACTGTAGTTGGCTTCGAAGGTTCCCAGACCCGCCACCTGCTCTTTAGTTAAGGAAGTAAACCGGGTCAAGTTCTTGTCAAAATATTCATATTTATCAGCTTCAATCGCATATTCCCTGACAACGCTTTCCCCCGGCTGAACGGTGTACGTATTTACAGCGTCCGCATTGAGTGGCACCAGATTGCCCGAGACGACCGGCAGCAGCATGAGCTCGCCTGAATGATTCGCAGCCGTGACTCTCGAATAGTTGACGACATAATCCTTATGGTCCACCGTATGCTTGTTGGCGAAGGTCTCAATCTTGTAGTCTACTTTATTCTTCGTATATTCACTGATCATTACCGGTAAATAACCTTCCCCCTTGGTCCACTTGATGTTGCTTGTGTCCGCAACTCCGAAGGTAACCATTTGTTTCGGGGCCACCGGACCATGCTGCTCCGGACGGCTTCCGCCGATTTGATACGATCCGTCCAGAAAAGCGAGGGAAGCATTCTTATCTCCTTCGAAGCCGAAGGCCGCAGTCATTTGTGCATGGGTATCGTACTGGTATTTGCCCGCAGTCTTCAAATTATGAACCGCTTCCAAAACAGCGGAGTAGGCGGTCAGCTTCTCGTTATCCGGGGCGTTGGCCCCCAGCGCCTTGGCAGCTTGCACAGCTTCATTCAAGGTGTTCAGGGAACTGAGGGTGTAGCCTTTAATGACGGCCCGGCTAATAAGATCGATCTGTCCGGCAATCGCCGCCATATCCATCTTAATCTCCAGCTGGTCCCTTGCCGCCTGTAAATGGCTGAGTGCTGCATCGATCCCCTCCTGATTAGCGTCAAAATCGTTCAAAACCAGACCGGCATTAGCCAACGCGGCTTCGAGTGCAGACCACGACTGCACGGTGTACAGCCTGCTGTTGTAGTTAGATTTGGCAATATCATCGATTAAGGCCTGCAAGGCGGTTCTGTCCACATCCGTATTCTTAATAATTCTTAAAATGCCGGTGCCCAGATGTGCTTCGGATTGGAAGGCTCCGGAGACGCTTTTGCCAAAAAATTCACTTGCCGTTTCCCCGTTCTTCTTCATGACCATCCAGCGGTATTTGCCGGCGGAGAGATTCTTCTGTGATAAAACCAGAGCGTACCTTGTATTTCCGGCAAGACTGTAACGGAGTGGAATCGTAGTCATTTCACCGTCCGCAACACGGTCCCGGCTGACCACGGTTTCTGCAAGAGGAGCACCTGCCGGGAAGCCGGAAGGGTCTGTCCCATATAGCTTCACAGTCAAGTCGCTTACGCTATTGGACATTTTTCTCACATTTACTTGTGCGTACTGCATCTCGAAGCTCTCCTGAGCAGTAAAAGTCTGATATCTATCCTGCTGATCCCCATTACTGCCGAACTCGTATTCATTCTCCGCAGCACCTGTGTAATCGATCATCAGATTGGTTTCTCTTCTTACCAGAGCCGCTTGCTTCTGCTCTAGAAGAGACAGGGCCGTGTCGATCTCCGCCTGAAGGGCATCCGGCTTGTCCAGAACCTCCTTGGCTTGAATCCTTGCTTTGGCAAAGTCCTGCCAGGATTCATCCGTGTGTACACCTTGGAGTTTGTCCTTCACCTGATTATAGGCAAGCTGCAGCGCACTTTTGTCGGCTACCTCCTTGCTGCTTACCGCAAGTCCCGAGAAGGACATGTTACCGTACCGTGAAAGGGTTTCTGCCTGCAGACCCTCAACCTTTAATTGCACATTGGCGGGCACCTTAATTTGATACTTGTATACTTCCGAGGTCCCACCCGCATTGATTTCCTTCGTCTCCATGAGGTTCATATCTGCATAGATCCTCACAGCAGCTTTCGCCTGCCATAGCCCGATGCCGAAGACGACCGTTGACTCCTGCGGCTGCGGGGCAATTTGGAAGGTCCAGCCTACATTCCCGTATATCCCCGAATCTCTATTCTTGGGGAAAAACACGCCGAATCCGGTATCCTTGACAGCCCTTTCATAACCAGGCATGCCGTCATTCCAGGAATAGGACAAATAATTCCCGTCATTGCCCCTATCTGGCTTCCCTTCGGTACCTGTCGTACCGTTCCCGTACACGCTGAAGGTTACAGAGCTGGGAACGGCCTTTTTAATCTGAATGATGTCGTCCGGTCCATTGCCTCTCAGATGCAGCCAGTCTACATTCCCAACCTCCGACAGATCCAGCGCATACTCACCTTCTACTTTACTTTGGGTAATATCAAGTGCGGCGGAGCTTACAGCGGCATCTGTGCCTTCTGCTCCATAAGCGGCCGGGGGCTGGCCAAGCGGGGTTGAGGATAGGACCAGTGAAGCCAGCAATATCAAGACGGGGATTTTTCGTAAGGGTATTCTGAACATTCTTTAACCTCCTTGTGTATTTGATTTAAGCATATAAAAACCCGGTAAATTTAAACATACGAATATCTTTACATCCAGCCGACTTTTTTTACCTCTTTACGGCCCGGCCATCCGGTTAACCTTAATGCCTGGGTTCATGTACGCTTAGCAACAAGTCTGCGGGGTGAACGCGTTGCCGGTAATATCCAGGTAACATACATTCTTCAAACACAAAAATACATTCTTCAAACACAAAAAAACCGTTCCTGTAATTAATGGAGGTATCACCCGCCATTTCTAAAGGAGCGATTTCTATGTATACTCACCAGATGATGGACCCTTCCGATAAGAGACGGGTTCCGTTCCGTGCTATAGCCGGCCTAATAAGTGGAATTATGACATTTAATTATATGCTTTAACCGTGCATACGGCGGTTATTAAGTGGAAAAACAGCATCTAATTCTCTTGATTTCGCCTCCAAACGGGGATGCGGGACGAATAGATGTACTTTTTCCAACTGCTGTCCCGAAAATGTCTGGTTCAGGCTAAATAAATGCTCTTTTTCCACTAATTTCTTGAGGAGAGGCTACGTGCACACTGGCAGCGAAGCGAGACGGAGAACCGTTGCTGGCGGGCTCGCTGACGGATGACGGCGGGCACGCTAACGGATGGCGGCGGGCTCACTCTCCATTGTTGCAGCAGCTCTCAGCTCCCCGCACGCAGCGCCGCCCCCAGCTCCCGCAGCAGCCGGGCATTGTCCGCCCAGCCCTTCACTGCGACGCGCATATGCCCCGGCTCAAGGCCGGGGTACATCGCGCAGCTGCGGACGAGTATGCCGCCCGCGCCCAGCCGCCGCTGCATCTCCTGCGCGCTCCACGGAGCGGGCAGCCGCAGCAGCAGGAAGTTCGCTTCGCCCGGCGGCACTTCGCAGCCGAGCTCAAGCAGACCTTGGCGCAGCAGCTGCCGCTCTGCTGCGATCAGCGCGCGCGTCTCCTGCCCGTAGCCGTCGCCGCTCTGCAGACAGGCTTCCCCGGCCAGCAGCGCCAGGCCGTTCACGCTCCAGGTCACCTGCTTGCCGGTCATCGCCGCGGCAAGCTCCGGGTGCGCGGCGGTGAAGCCCAGCCGCAGCCCGGGAATGGCAAAGAACTTCGTCATCGAGCGCACCAGCACCGTATGACGGTAAGCCCCCAGCTCCGGCAGCAGGGATTGCCGGTCCGCCTCCGGTATGAAGTCAATGAACGCTTCATCCACGGCAAGAATCGTCCCGCAGGCTTCCGCCTTGCGGGCCAGCACCCGCAGCTCGTCCAGCGGATACTGGACGCCGTTCGGATTATTCGGCTGGCCGAGGAACAGCAGATCCGTCTGCTCCAGCAGGCCGGAGATCTCGTCCACGGAGGCCCGGTAATCGGTGCCGCGGGTCCCCTGAACGGACAAAACCTCGGCACCGAACTGCTCTGCTAGCTGGCGGTATTCGGAGAAGCACGGCTCGACAATGCCTACGCGGCGCGGGGCCGCTGCCAACAGGAGCAGGGCCATCGACTCGGCAGCTCCATTGGCAACGGTAATCCAGTCCGTGCCTACGCCCAGGCTCTCCGCGAGCAGCGCTTTCAGCCTCCGGTGTCCCGGATCAGGATACGCTGTAATCGCGGAGACTGCATCCCGCAGCAGCGCGAGCACCCCCGGCGGCGGGCCCAGCGGATTAATATTGGCGCTGAAATCCAGGAAGCCACCGCTATTCTCTCCGTATAGCTCGGCCGCAGTCAACAGATCGCCGCCGTGTCCGTATTTTTCAAGCATGAGTACACTCCCTTTACGCTCAATCATTACTTCATTAATTTAATTGAACTACACTTATTTGAGTAGCAGATCAGCCGCTGCCAAAATCCTGCCCATAATACAACATTCTCCGCATGATTCCGGCAATAATCCAGAACTGTTGTATAAAAGGCAGCATTTCGTCCCCTCCAAGCGGTTTAGCAGGACAATTCTTGTATCTCATACAACAATCTGTGTGAATAATGAGGTATTTAGGATGCAAAGTTGCAATACGTACAACACATAAGCCTATGTAGTGTGAAACTTAGCAATCTGTCACCCAATTATCGGCCAATTGCCGGAAGTACGTCAATGCTCCACAGCAAACGCACAGGTGCGCCCGGCATGATGATCCCAGGCACTTATCAAGCGGAGAAATACCGGGCGAAGCTGATTCTGCCGGGCAGAAGTCCTCCTCCAGCCTCAGTGGAGGGTAAACTGGTGGCCCTTGCGTAACTCCGGCCGGCTAAGTAAACTTTCGATTTTGTGGAAATCTCTCTTTTAGTTTAGAATAAGTACAGCAGTTTACTATGGCCAAGCGGAGGAATCACTATGCTTTTTATCGATAACACCGGAATTACAGACGCATCGGTCAATCTGGCCATTGAGGAATTTGCACTCAAGAACCTGCCGATGGACGAGAGCTATCTGCTTTTTTATATCAACAGCCCGTCGATTATTATCGGCAAACATCAGAACACCATCGAAGAGATCAACCAGGAATATGTGAAGGACAACAATATCCAGGTTGTACGGCGGTTATCCGGCGGCGGCGCGGTCTATCATGATCTGGGCAATCTGAACTTCAGCTTCATTACCAAGGATGACGGACAGTCTTTCCATAACTTCCTCAAATTCACCCAACCCGTTATCGACTATCTGCAGTCGATGGGAGTGAACGCCGAGCTGAGCGGACGCAACGATCTTCAGGTAGGGGAGCAGAAAATCTCCGGCAATGCCCAATTCTCCACACGCGGACGTATGTTCAGCCACGGCACCTTAATGTTTGACCTTAATCTGGATGATGTCCAGGCTTCACTGAATGTGAATCCCGAGAAGTTCAAATCGAAGAGCACCAAGTCCGTACGCAGCCGCGTCGCCAATATCAAAGAGCTGCTGGGCAACCCCGATATGACGATTGAGGCGTTCCGCGAAGGCCTGCTGCGTTCCATCTTCGGGATGGAGGCGTCCGAGGTCCCCCAGTACAAGCTGACCATGGACGACTGGGTGCGGATCAATGAAATCTCCAAGGAGCATTACCAGAACTGGGACTGGAACTACGGCCTCTCGCCAAAAAGCAATGTGAAGCATACCCGCAAATTCCCGGCAGGGCTGGTGGATATCCGCATGGATATTGAAGATTCTGTCATCCGCGAGATCAAAATCTACGGGGACTTCTTCGGTGTCGGCGATGTGGCGGATGTGGAGAACGCGCTGCGCGGCAAACGTTATGCGGAAGCTGACGTCAGAGAGGCACTGGCTGATCTCGATCTGAAGCATTACTTCGGCCGCATTGAGCCGGAAGACTTCATCGGACTGGTGTTTCTTGAAGAATAAACTTGAGGAATAAAATAGAAGGCATTACAGGCCAAAGCCCTCCCGCGCGGATGATCTCCGCACCGGAGGGCTTTGCCGTATACGCTTGCCGGTATTGAACCAAGCACTGCCGCTCCCCCTCAACAAGCAAGTGGATAAACGTATCTTAAATCGCCCGTTTCTGAGGATTCCAGGGAAGCAAGTGGATAAACAGCATCTATTATTGCTCTCTTTCGCTACTTAGGCCGAACCGAGAGGTTATAAGTGCTGTTTATCCACCTGCTGTTGCAGCAGGAAGCATTCATTCATCAGCAAGTGTACGAAATCCAACTATTTCCGGTCCTCACCGCATCCTGACCTAACCCGTTCGCTATCAGACGTCATCCCAAAGAGGGTGTAAGCACAAACACATAGACAACCAGCGCCAGCGTGAGCATTACGCACACCTTCTCCACCGCATTGCCTTTCTTCGTGCCGGTGCTCATCAGCTTCAGCCGCAGCTTGACCGGCAGCGGGGGCAGCGGCGTAATTCCGCGCTGGGTCAGGGAATCGGCCAGCAGATGCAGGCCGTAGGACATACTCCCGGCAATCCAGAGACTGCCTCCATCATCCATGCCCTTTGATACAAAATACAGCAGCGCCCCCCAGCCGGCCACGGCATACAGCGTATGCGTGATTCCCCGGTGCGGGACAACGGAAGCTACGACCAGCACACAGGCGGCAATATAGTTCCATGGCTCATAGGCATCGGCAAAAGCAAACAGCGCCAGCGCAATCAGCAGCATCACCAGATGCCTCAGCCTCCTGCCCGGCAGAAAAGACACACTGCCGACCAGCAGAGCCAGGGCCATATTCCACGGCGGAGCAGCGATTCCGGCAAAATAAAGATAAATTGCTGCCCCGATCAGGGATACCTGCAGGATACGCAGCAGAAACTCGGGAACTGCCTTGCGTACCAGTAGTGAATTCGGCTCGTCGATATCGGGCAGCAGCGAGCTGACCACCGCAACGGCGACGGCCGGAAGAGTGATTTCAAGCCCAAATAAACTCATGGCGGACAAGGTAACCCCGGTGCTGATAACTAAATGGGATTTGCCCATCATGGTGAATCCGCTCCTTCATATGAGAGTATAATGATTCTGGATGCCCGAAATAAGAACAAGTGTGCGGTTATCGAAGTATACCAAGGCTTTCCTTTTTTGTCCAGCGGATAACGGGTTACAAGCTTCCTGTATCCCGTACGGACACGGCCGCTACGCAGTTTCGGCTTGTCCTGCCCCCTGATTTAGGATACAATTTGGACAACTCAACCGGCCCTGAAAGGATGACACCTTGTGAATCGCTCCCGAATCGCCGATCTAAGTCTGCTGCTGGTGGCGATGATGTGGGGATGTACGTTTCTTATTGTGCAATCTGCCGTCCGGGTACTGCCGCCGCTTGCCTTCAACAGCATCCGGTTTATAGGTGCCGCCCTGCTGCTTGCCCTAATTACTGCCGTCTTCTACCGTCAGGAATGGAAGAAGCTAAGCTTACGTATGATTCTGCATGCTCTGCTGCTGGGCCTGCTGCTCTTCCTGGGCTATGGCTTCCAGACCATAGGACTGCTGTATACTACCACCTCCAATACAGGGTTCATTACCGGACTGTCAGTGGTACTTGTACCTTTCCTGTCTCTGGCGCTGCTGAAGCATGCCATCTCCCGTTTCACCTGGTTCAGTGCCGGACTCGCTGCGGTTGGCCTGTATCTGCTGACCTTCACCGGCTCTGCGTTCTCCCTGAATAAGGGCGATGGCCTGATCCTGCTCTGCGCCGCCTTCTTTGCACTGCAGATCGTGTATACCGGCATATATGCGCCGCGTTATCCGGCCTTGCCGCTGGCCGCGCTGCAGCTTGCCTTTGTGGGCCTGTTCAGCGTCCTGGCCTCCCTTCTGGTGGATGGCCCCGCACCGCTTATGCACAGCGGAGAGCTGCTCGCGAAGCCGGAAGTGCTCTGGGCCATGCTAATCTCCATCGGCCCGACCAGCGCCTTCGCCTTCTGGATTCAGACCGCCTGCCAGAAATACACCACCCCGTCCCGGGTGGCGATTATTTATGCCACAGAGCCGGTATTCGCTGCAGTAACGGGCCTGCTCTTCGGCGGAGAGATACTCGGCCTGTCCGCTGCGCTAGGCTGTGGATGCATACTTGCCGCCATGCTGATGGCGGAGCTGAGTCCTGATCCAGTGCGGACGAAGGCGGAGGGCTAGCCCCATTTTAAAAGTTACATGCTTCAGACAAAAAGTCGTGCTTCTGTTCCCCTTCTTATAGAAGATTCAGCGGAAAGCCGGACTAAACCAACCTTTTAGGAGAGAACCCAAATGTACAAATTGATTGCTATCGATATTGACGACACCCTGATTAATGACAACAAGGAAGTTACCCCTGCCACCCAAACCGCCCTGGAACAGGCTGTCGCCGCAGGCGTTGTAGTTACACTCGCTACCGGACGCGCATATGCCTCCGCCCAGGCGATTGCCCGCCAGACCGGACTGAATGTGCCGATCATCACCTACCAGGGTGCATTAGTTAAGAATCTGCTGGATGAAGCAGTGCTCTATGAGCGTTATGTGCCGCAGGATGCAGTGCGCAAGCTGTTCCAGTACTGTGTGGAGCATGACCTGCATCTGCAGACTTACATCGACGACAAGCTCTATGCCCGCGAAGAGAACCAGAAGCTGATCGATTATTCTACCTTGAACGGAACACAATACTACATTGAGCCGAACTGGGAAGAGAAGCTGGTTCCGCAAAAAACACCTAAAATGCTCATCATCGACGATCCGGCCTTCCTGGATGAACTGTCTCCGATCCTGCGCAATCTGCTTGGTGATTCGGTTCACATCACGAAGTCCAAGCCGCATTTCCTGGAGATCATGCATCATGAAGGCACCAAGGGCCTGGCGCTCGAATTCCTGGCTAAGCATTTCGGCTGCGAGCTGTCCGAGACTATCGCTGTCGGCGATTCCTGGAACGATCATGAGATGCTCGAAGCCGCCGGTCTCGGTGTCGCGATGGCGAATGCTATTCCTGCCCTGAAGGAAATCGCCGATTTCGTTACCCTCAGCAACAATGAGGACGGCGTGAAATACGCGATTGATAAATTCATTCTGAACACTGCTGAATAAGCAGCCTAAGCTTTACCCGCTTCCCCCTGCTGCCCTCCGGCAGCAGCACAAAGAGTGCCTACCGCCGGTTTACTGAACCCGGCGGTAGGCACTCTTTTTTTCAAATAGAATCACAATTATTCCTGCGGCTTGTTCTCCTCCCAGGCCATACGCGCAAGCGGGAACGGTGAAATTGCCCGCTCCAGTATACCCTGCACAAATGCAATCGCAACCCCATAATTGACGATGGGACCCCTGGCGTCCTGTGCCTGCTCCATCCGCCAGAGCATCTGCCTGCGGCTGAGCATACACCCCCCGCAATGAACAATAAGCGAGAAATCCTCCAGATCGTCCGGGAAACTCATGCCGCTGGCGAACTCGAACTGCAGCTGCTTGCCGGTAGCCTGGCGGAGCCAGCGCGGAAGCTTCACGGTGCCGATATCATCGGCTTGACTGTGATGGGTGCAGGCCTCGGCAATCAGCACCCTGTCCCCATCCTGCAGCCTGTCGATGGCACGCGCGCCTCTAACCATCTCTTCAAGATTGCCCTTTTGCCGGGCAAACAGGATTGAGAATGAAGTCAGCGGGATATCCCTTGGCGTATCCGCCGCAGCCTTCAGAAACACCTGTGAATCGGTCACCACCAGCCGCGGCTTCTTGCCGAGACTCTCCAGGGTCTCCTTCAGCTCGAATTCCTTTGTTACCACTGCAATGGCATCGCTCTCCAGCAAGTCACGGATGGTCTGCTGCTGGGGAAGAATCAGCCTGCCTTTGGGCGCAGCCTGGTCAACCGGAACCACGAGTACGACCAAATCTCCCGGAGAGACCAGATCGCCGATAATGCGGAATTTATCCTCGGCTTCCGGCACAGCAGTGCCCAGCGCTTTCATCAGCTTCGGTATCCCTTGCCGGTCCAACGCAGAAACGGGAATCACCTTCATCCCCAGCTCCAGCTCCGTCCGGCTGGCCAGAGCGGCAAACTCTTCTGTCCGGGAAGACTCATTGCCAATCAATAAATCTATTTTATTCAGTATTCCCATCGCTGGAATACCCTTGCTGCGGACGGTCTCAGCAATCTGCCGGTCCAGCGGGAGCACACCGCAAGCAGCATCAACGACGATCAGGGCCAGATCGGATTTATTAAGAACATCCAGCGTCTTCTGCTTCCGCAGTTCACCGAGCTCTCCCGTCTCATCCAGGCCGGCGGTATCAATAAATACGACTGGTCCGAGCGGCAGCAGCTCCATAGCTTTATACACGGGATCTGTTGTTGTTCCTTTGACGGGGGACACAAGCGCGGCATCCTGCCCTGTGATCGCGTTGATCAGGCTTGATTTCCCGGCGTTGCTCCTGCCGAATATAGCGATGTGCAGACGATTCGAACGGGGCGTATGATTCATACTCATACGGCTCTCTCCTTCCCCAATAACGGTTAGCGCGTGTCCGTATTTATTTGCCGGGAACACCCGGTCTGGTCACTTGACTGGGATTCAGGATTTGTGCAATCTCAGACTCCGGAAGAAGCTGTGCCTCGAGCAGCACCTGCCGTACCGTTTTGCCTTCCCGGCTTGCCTGCTTGGCGATCTCCGCACTCTTCTCGTAACCGATGTGATGGACCAGCGCAGCGGCCAGCACAGAGGAATTCATCACATGCTCCTGACAACGCTGCTCACAAATACGGATGCCGCGGACACACCGCTCTTCGAACAGGTTAACGGCATTTGCCAGAATCTCCAGAGACTCCAGGAGCGCATCGGCGATCAGCGGCATGAATGCATTCAGCTCCAGCTGGCCGCCGGCCGCCGCCAGCGTCACAGCGGTGTCATTCGCAATGACCCGCATCGCAACAAGCCCCGTCATCTCTGCCATGACGGGATTGACCTTACCCGGCATAATCGAGGAGCCGGCCTGCACAGCCGGCAGTTCAAGCTCCCCGAGGCCTCCGGACGGCCCGCTGGCCAGAAGCCGCAGATCACCCGATATTTTCAACAGATTAATAGACGCAGCCTTCAGCAGTCCGGATACTTCAGCGAACACATCCATATTCTGCGTAAGGTCCATCGGGTATTCACTGCGGGCCAGACCATACCCGGTCAAATCCTGCAAGATATCAGTAATCAAAAACGTATATTTCACCGGTGCATTGAGACCTGTTCCGATGGCAGTCCCCCCAATGTTGATCTCCCTGAGCCGTTCCTCCACTTTGTAGAGACGCCAGCGGTCCCGGGCTACCGCTTTGGCATAGGCTCCGAAGCCTTGCCCTGCCATCATCGGCAGCGCATCCATCAGCTCCGTACGGCCCAGCTTGAGCACATCCGCGAAGGCATTCTCCTTCTCCTGAAGGGCTTCCTGCAAAGACGCGAAGGCCTCACTCAGCCTTCGGACCAGCCCGATAGCGGCAATCCTTAGCGCAGTGGGATAGACATCATTGGTGGACTGGCAGCAGTTGACATGATCCAGAGGATGTACCCTTGAATAGTCGCCCCGCTCTCCGCCCAGGAGCTCAATCGCACGGCCCGCGATCACTTCGTTCACATTCATATTGGTTGATGTCCCGGCACCGCCCTGCATGGCATCTACAGTGAATTGTTCACGGTAAGCACCTGCCAGAATTTCATCACAGGCCTCAACAATCGCCAGGGCTATCGCTGCCGGATAGGTATTCAGCTTCATATGGGCCAGCGCCGCAGCTTTCTTCACCGTCACCAGGCCATGCAGCAGATGCGCATTAACCGTTCTGCCGCTTACCGCAAAATTATCCATGGCCCGTGCAGTATGAATCCCGTAATACGCTGACTGCGGTATATTTCTGGTGCCTAATGCATCCTGCTCCATACGGAAGGCGTTCAGCGGATTCTCCATGGGGATAATCTGCTTAGGCCTTTACTTCCAGAACTTCCAGCACACGCGGCAGGATCCCGCGGAAATAGGCAAAAGCGATGCCGTAGTTGGTAATCGGCACGTTCTGCACTCCCGAGCTCCGCAGCCGCATCATCAGCTGCTTCCGGTTAAAGATGCAGCCCCCACAGTGAACGATCAGCTTATACCCGGAGATATCATCCGGGAAATCCGGACCCACGCTGGTCGTAATCTCCAGTCTGCCGCCGGCGATCTCCTCCAGTTTGGCCTTGACCAGCATACGGTCAATCTCTCCGTTATGCGGGTGATGGATGCAGGCCTCTGACAGCAGAACCTTGTCGCCGGGCTTGAGGCTTGAGATCATTCCGGCACCGGCCACAAAGGTGTTCAAATCCCCCTTAAAGCGCGCCATCAGGATCGCAAACGTGGTTAATGGCACACTCGCAGGTATGATCTCGTTCACTCTGTCAAACACCTGTGAATCGGTAATGACCAGATTCGGCAGACGGTTTAAGCCCGCAAGCAGCTCCGGCAGTTCTTCTTCAGTAACAGATACGGCTATGGCGTGATGATCGAGCAGGTCGCGGAGGATCTGCTGCTGTGAGGCGACCAGCCGGTATTTCGGTGCAGGGATCAGTTCAGGCATCACCATTACGACCAGATCGCCCAGGTTCACGAGGTCCCCTACGATGCTGTTCCGCTCAAACTCGGCGGGAGCAAGGTCGCTCATGGCAAAACGCAGACTGCCAAGGTTCGTGTTCCGCTTCACACTGAGCTTCACGAAGGGTATAGTCAGCGCCGCTTTTAAGGAATCAATATCTGTATAATGGTCGTCCGTTTTGGTGATCACCCCGATAACAGGGATATTCCGTTTATCCATTTCCCGGACCCATTCCTTCTCCAGCTTATAGTCGCCGGCCTCATCCGAGAAGATCATGATTCCAAGATCTGTCAGATCCATGACCTCTCTCGTCTTTTGGACCCGGAACAGGTCCTCATCATCAATTCCTGCTGTATCTACGATAATCTGGGTCCCCATATTTTTCATAGTCAGGTATTGGAATATCGGTTCAGCTGTCGTTCCCGGCTCATCACTGACCAGCAACGTTGATTTCCCGGTGAGCGCGTTAATCAGACTGGATTTCCCTGCATTTCTTCTTCCAAAAACAGCAATATGCATTTTGTTAGATTGGGGTGTAAATTGCATCACTTTTCTCTCCTCAATATGCGATTTTTAGAAGTGTATGTCCCGTTCACCGTTTTCTAGGCGCAGGAGCCGGTCAATCGTTGCCTTCCTCGCAGCTTCCTTCGGAATATCCTCAAGCCCCTTACGGATGATCTCTTCCCCCAAGGTACGGGTCGTTTCGTCCGCATAATCCAGCAAGTATTCTTTGAAGGTTAAAAGAGAGTTGGGCTGGCAGATGTTATGAATCTGCCCGGATTTGGCCAGCCGCATGAAACGGTCACCCGTCCGCCCTTCCCGGTAGCAGGCGGTACAATAGCTGGGAACGTATCCATCCTGGCATAGTCCAAGAATAATCTCCTCCGGTGACCGGTGATCACTGACTTCGAATTGAGGCTTCTCTCCCTGCTGGCCTGCGGCCCCCTGCTTGTTCTCCATATAGCCTCCGACCCCGGTACAGGAGCCTGCACTCACCTGTGAAATCCCCAGCTTGATCACCTCGTCACGGAAGGCTGGCTCTTCACGGGTGGAGAGAATCATTCCGGCATAGGGAACAGCCAGGCGCAGGACGGCAACAAGCTTCTTGAAATCCTCATCCTTCACCAGATGCGGATACACATCCAGATTTACATTCTCCGCCTCACGCAGCCTGGGAACAGATACCGTATGAGGACCCACACCAAACCTCTCTTCCAGATGCTCGGCATGCATCAGCATAGCAACAGTATCGTATTTATGGTCATATAGGCCGTAGAGAACGCCTATGCCCACATCATCGATCCCCCCCGTTTGTGCCCGGTCCATGGCCGTAGTGTGCCAGTCATAATCGCTTTTGGGTCCCTGTGGATGCATGACTGCATAGGTGGGTCTGTGATAGGTCTCCTGGAACAAAATGTAGGTGCCTATCTCCGCATCCCTAAGCTTCGTATAATCTTCCACTGTAGTAGCCGCAATATTAATGTTCACACGGCGGATGCTGCCATTATCCACCTTGACAGAATAGATCGTCCGGATGGCTTCGACAACATAGTCAATGTCACAGTTCACCGGATCTTCCCCCGCTTCCAGAACAAGGCGCTTATGCCCCAGCTCCTGAAGCACACGTACTTCAGCGGCTAATTCCTCTTGGCTTAGCTTCCTCCGCAGGAAATCCCCGTTGGTGTGCTTGTATCCGCAGTAGTCGCAGTTATTCACACAGTAGTTGCTTATATATAAAGGAGCGAATAATACAATACGGTTGCCGTATATTTTCTCTTTAATCACCTTTGCAGAACGGTTAATACTGCTTAGCACCTCTGGATCTGTAACCTCAAGAAGGACAGCTGCCTCCCGGTGCGTAAGCCCCTTGCAGGCCCTTGCTTTTTCTAAGATAGACTGCACATAGGCCTGATCGCCAGCCTTCACTTTCGCCTCTTCCAGACTAAGCAGAATTTCTTCATCATTGATAAAATCCGCCGCTTCCCAGCCCTTCCGCAAATTCTTCACCTCCTCTTAAATGTGTAGGCCATAAGCTTATACTTTGGAACGCACCCTATAATGAGTATGCAGCAGCTCATGGGCCAGGTGACCGTTAGGCTCCCCTAAGAATTCTTCATAGAGCGCTTTGATAAAAGGATTGTTATGCGATTTGCGAACCGTCTGCGCCTCATCTTCCGTGTAGATCGCTTTGGCACGCTCAGCCTTAATATTGATCCGCTCGGATGTCCCCGCATTCAGGATCGGCTGGCCTCCGCCCGTAATACAGCCGCCGGGGCAGGCCATAACTTCTATGAACTCATAGCTTTTTTCCCCGAGCTCCATCGCTTCCATCAGCTTGCGGGCATTGCCCAGACCATGAACAACAGCCGTACGGATCTTCTGGCCATTCGGCAGCTCGATCACATTCTCCTTAATGCCATCCATTCCCCGCACAGCTGTGTATTCGACCGTATCCAGTTCCTTGCCTGAGGTGATTTCGAATACCGTACGGAGTGCTGCTTCTGCTACACCGCCCGTTGCACCGAATATAACGGCTGCCCCCGAGCCCTGGCCAATCGGATTATCGAACGCTTCGTCCTTCAGGTTCGCAAAGTCTATACCGGCTTCCTTGATCATGGATGCCAGCTCACGGGTGGTGAGGACCCAGTCGACATCCTGCAGCCCTTCACTTGACAGCTCTTCACGCGCTCCTTCGAATTTCTTGGCGGTACAAGGCATGATGGAGACTACGGACATATTTTTGGGATCCATCCCTATTTTCTTGGCGAAGAAGGACTTCACGATAGCGCCTTCCATTTCATGCGGTGACTTGCAGGTAGACAGGTTATCCAGCCGGTCCGGGAAGTTATGCTCCATAAATTTCACCCAGCCAGGACAACAGGATGTCATGAGCGGCAGGTTCTCTCCGCTGCTGATACGGGAGAGCAGTTCGGTCCCTTCTTCCATAATAGTAAGATCCGCGCCAAAGTTGGCGTCGAACACTTTATCAAATCCAAGCCTGCGCAGTGCTGCGACCATTTTACCGGTAACCCGGGTTCCAACCGGCAGGCCAAATTCTTCTCCCAGGGCTACGCGAACAGCAGGTGCTGTCTGGACCACAACATATTTGCCCGGGTCTGCGAGCTCATTCCACACATCATCGATGTTCTCACGCTCACTAAGTGCACCTACCGGACAAGCCATAATACACTGGCCGCAGTTGACACAGGTGGACTCGGCAAGCGGACGGCCGAACGCGGTAGAGATTACCGTATCGAACCCGCGCTTCGCGAAGCTGATGGCACCCACTGTCTGCATCGTCCCGCAAGCCCCGACACAGCGGCCGCAAAGGATACATTTGGATGCATCCCGAACGATAGACGGGGATGTATAATCCTTCTCCTGGCTGGATTTCTCACCTGTGTAGGTCACTTTGCGGATATTCAGCGCACTGGAGACGTCCTGCAGTTCACAACCGCCGCTGCGGGAGCAGCTGAGACACTCCTGACTATGATCGGACAGTAAAAGCTCAACGGAAGCTTTACGGGCTTCCCGGACTTTCCGGGTGTTCGTCTGAATCTTCATGCCTTCTTCCGCAATCAGCGTGCAGGAGGCAATAAGCCTCGGACCCACCTCCACCACACATACCCGGCAGCTGGACGAGTGGTTGATTCCTTTCAAATAACACAGGGAGGGGATATCAATGCCTTGATTTCGCGCCGCTTCGAGCACAGTCGTGCCTTTCTGGACTTCTGTCTCGATCCCGTCGATCATGATTTTTATCGTATTCAAAGTGTTCACTCCTCTCGTCAGACTATCGCTACGGCTTCAAACTTGCATACATCGAAGCAGACGCCGCATTTGATGCAGACCGCCGTATCGATGACAAACGGTTCCTTCAGTTCGCCGGAGATCGCATCCGTTGGACACTTCTTGGCACAAAGGCTGCAGCCCCGGCACAGATCAGGATCGATCTCATAAGAAATCAGCGATTTACAGACACCAGCCGGACATTTATGACCTTCAATATGGGCCAAGTATTCCTCGCGGAAATACTTAATGGTGGATAATACCGGATTTGGAGCAGTCTGGCCTAACGCACACAGTGAGGCATTCTTGATCTGCACCGAAAGGTTCTCCAGCTTCTCAAGATCGTCTAAGCTTCCTTTGCCTTCCGTGATCTTATCCAGCAGCTCCAGCAGGCGTTTGGTGCCTATACGGCAAGGCGTGCATTTCCCGCAGGACTCATCGCGTGTGAAATCCAGGTAGAACCTGGCAACGTCAACCATACAGGTGTCTTCATCCATGATGATCATGCCTCCTGAGCCCATCATGGAGCCCAGGCTGGTCAGTGTATCGAAATCAATGGTGCAGTCCAGATGCTCTTCCGTCAGACAGCCGCCGGAAGGCCCGCCGGTCTGTACGGCCTTGAATTTTTTGCCGCCCGGAATCCCGCCGCCGATTTCAAAAATAACTTCGCGCAGCGTGATTCCCATAGGAACCTCAACGAGCCCGGTGTTCACAACCTTTCCGCCCAGAGCGAATACTTTAGTGCCCTTAGACTTCTCGGTCCCGATGCTTGCATACCACGGGGCGCCTTTTAGAATAATCTGGGCAACATTCGCCAAGGTTTCCACATTGTTGATGATCGTCGGCTGCCCCCACAGGCCCTGAACAGCCGGAAAAGGCGGTTTGGGCGTCGGCATTCCCCGGTGCCCTTCAATCGAATGGATCAAAGCCGTTTCTTCCCCGCAGACAAAAGCCCCCGCGCCAAGCCGCACATCGATGCTGAAGCTAAAGCCTGTTCCAAGAATATTGTCGCCGAGCAGCTCATATTCACGGGCTTGTTCAAGCGCTTTCATGAACCGCTGGACTGCGATCGGATATTCCGCACGGACATAGATGAAGCCTTGGTTAGAGCCAATCGCATAGCCGGCAATCGCCATCGCCTCAATGACCGAATGAGGATTGCCTTCGAGGATCGAGCGGTCCATGAATGCCCCCGGGTCTCCTTCATCCGCATTACAAATGACGTACTTCTGCTCTTTATCCTGCTTCGCGGCAAACTCCCATTTCAGACCAGTGTTGAATCCGCCGCCGCCGCGTCCCCGCAGTCCGGACTGCTTCATCGTATCAATAACCTCTTGACGGCTCATGGTCTTCAGTACTTTGTCAAGCGCCTGATAGCCGTCACTGCCGATATATTCATCAATATTCTCCGGGTCAATGACACCGCAGTTGTGCAAAGCAATCCGCACTTGCTTCTTGTAGAATTCGGTTTCTTCAAAATTCAGGATTTCGCCGTCCTGCTTGGTCTTCTCGTAGATTTTCTTCTCGTATGGTTTGCCCTGAAGCAGATGCGTTTCCACCAGCTTTGGAATATCCTGAACCTCCACCCGGCTGTAAAAAATCCCTTCCGGATAGACGATAACGACCGGCCCGAGCTCGCATAGTCCGAAGCAGCCTGTACGTACCACTTCCACCTGCTGCTGAATGCCGTGGCCTGCTATTTCCTGGTTAAGCTTAGCAATAATCTGATTGGAATCGGACGATGTACATCCCGTCCCCCCGCATACCATCACTGATCTGAACGAGATGGAATCCGGAGATTCCCCGGTGATTCTCCGGTTGTCCAGACGAGCTTGCGTAAGCGTTCTGATGGCCTCAAGATCCGTTAGAAGCTTCATACTCATACCTCCCCTATCACATGCGCCAGAGGCGCAGGATCATCATTTGTATTCCTTCAGAATTACCGGAATGTTATTAGGCGCCAGCCGTCCATGGACCTTCTCGCCAATCGTCATAACTGGTGCAAGACCGCAGGCCCCCAAGCAGCGTGTGGCTTCAAGTGTGAATTTGTTGTCCTCAGTAGTTCCCTGAACAGGCACTTTAAGCTCCGTGCTCAGACGGTCGAGAATCCCTTGTGCGCCTTTGATATAACAGGCTGTCCCGAGGCATAGATGGACCACATTCTCCCCTTTGGGGGTTAGCGAAAAGAAATGATAAAAGGACGCGACACCATAGATTTCACTCATCGGCAAGTTTAGCTCGGCAGACACTATCTGGAGCACCGGCTCCGGCAGATACCCGTAAATATCCTGAATTTCATGCAGTACGGGGATTAGTGCCCCCTTGATCATTTTGAACTGAGAAATCGCGGATTGTACCTTCATCAGCTTTTCATCCGCTTCGGCTACGCCCACACAACTGCTGGCTTGTTGTTCCATGTCCATACTCCCTCCATTCAAGGTAAAAAAGTTAGGCAAGGTACTCAGGAATATTGCATTTTTTGCATAACTCCGGATATAATGTATTGAGAATGATTTTCAGTGAAAAGAATGAGGCCAACTCCGGCAGTTGTCAGCCTCATCACAACCCATACTAGAGCAGCGAACTTTCGCTCTTAAGTTTCAGCCTGCTCCAGCGGCGCTCAATTTCGGTTTCGAAGTCTTTCAGCAGCTCTTCATCCTTGAGCAGATGTTTGGTTTTGCCCATTCCCTTCAGCCAATCCACTGCCGGAATACGCTTGCCCTTCAGTTCCGGATTGTAGGTGATGCTGGTGATGCCCTGCTCAATTTCATACAGCGGGAAGAAGCAGGAATCCACAGCCGCCTTCACTAGGTCATAGCCACTATGGTCAGCGGATTTCCAGTTCAGCGGGCAGGCGCAGAGCAGCTTCCCGTAGGCAGTCCCGACATTATTGGCGTACCACTGTGCCTTGGCTGCCTTCTGCAGCAAATCCTGAGGATTGGATTCGGCACCGGTGAATACATAAGGGATGTTGCAGGCCGCCAGAATTTGAGCCGTATCCTTGTGATGCCCCTTCTTCCCTTTTTGAGTTTTACCGACACCAGAGGTGCTGGTCATGTGTCCCATAGGTGTGGAGTAGGACAATTGAGAGCCAGTGTTCATGTAACCCTCGTTATCGTATTCAAGGATGATCATTTTATGGTTGCGGAGTGCTGCACCTACGGTTGCGCCCATCCCGATATCCATGCCGCCGTCACCGGATACCATCACGAAGGTCACATCGTCACTAACCTGAACTTCGCCGCGCCGCTTCAATTCATAGAAGGCATCCACCATACCGGCTAAGGTGGCTGCACCATTCTGGAACAGATTGTGGACAAAGGTTTGTTTATGAGACGAGTACGGATAGCTTGCCGTTACAACATAGGCGCATCCTGTCTGGAACAGGACGACCATATCGCCTTCGATTCCCTTGAAAAACAGCTCCAGTGCGGAGAGTGCACCACAGCCAGGACATGCTCCATGTCCTGAAGCCAAGCGGTGCGGCTTCACAGTCAATTGACTAAGTGGCGGAAGCTTCACTTTCAATAAACCGGTATCTTCGTTTTGGGTGACTGTGATCAGGCCCGTTTTGAAGGCATCCCCATGCATCGGTTCCATCACCGGAGCAAGAGCATCCTTTTCTTCACCAGGGTAGTATCCATGATAGTCAAAAGGTGTCTCCGCATAGCCCTTTTCTGCCGCCTCAACAGCCAATTTAAAGAAAGCTTCTGCATCATCAGCATAGAAGTCTTTACCGCCCAGGCCAAAGATACGGGAGAGAATGATAGTCTTGTTCTCCGGATCTACTTGCAGAGCGGAGCGGATTTCGTGAGTCAGGTTGCCGCCCTGAGCACCATAAGAGTCTGCGCGTTCACCGACAAGCAGTGCTGTGACGTTCTTGAGCGCTTGGCGCAGCTGTTCAGCCGGGAACGGACGGATGATGTTCGGACGAACTAACCCTGCTTTGATGCCTTTGGCGCGCAGCGCGTCAACGGTATCCTTGGCTGATTCACCTGCTGAGTTGAGCAGAAACACAGCTACGTCGGCATCATCCATACGATACAGGTCAAGAATCGGATATTCGCGTCCTGACAAGAGGGCATACTCCCGGGCAACTTCCGCATAGACTTCACCCGCCTTTTCAAGCGCTACCGACAGCTGATAATGGTTATTCAGCAGGTCATCGCCACCCATATGTGCACCAATGGTTACCGGATGGGAAGGATCTGAGACGTTGGGATAATTGTGATTCGGATTTGGACCCACAAAATGCTGTACGACTTCGTTCTCTTTGAAATATTGGACCTTGCGTTTTTGGTGAGATGTGAAGAAGCCGTCATAAGCAACGATAACGGGTAGGCGCACTTCAGAATGTTCAGCAATTCGGAGTGCCATGATGTTCATGTCATATACTGCTTGCGGTGTACTGGCTGTCAGGATGACCCAGCCTACATTCAGACCATAGTACAAATCGGAGTGATCCCCCCGGATGTCGAGCGGTCCGCTGACTGCACGGGTAACGAGGTTGAGCACCATCGGGAACCGGGTCCCGGATTGGGTGGGAAGCTGCTCCAGCATATATAGAAAGCCTTGGGAGCTGGTAGCGTTAATCACGCGTGCGCCCGCCATCGCCGCACCGTAGCATATTCCGGCAGAACCATGCTCACCATCCGCTGCGATCAGCTGAATGTCGTGCTGACCGCGGGCTTTCATCTGATCCAGGTATTGAGCTACTTCCGTGGAAGGCGTTATCGGGAAATACCCCATGATATGGTAATTAATTTGAGCTGCTGCTGTTGCAGCCATTTCATTTCCGGATTCGAAGTGTGTGACTTGCTCGGCAAGTTTAACCCCTGTCAATTGATTTTCAACTACAGCCATTTTTTGTATCCTCCCTTTCGATTGATTTACAACACTTGAGGAACGCGATGTTGTTCGGCAAACCCAACTTCCTCACGGAGACTGGTGAGTGCCTCTGTTGGGCATACATCGATGCATTTCAGACAGCCTTTACAGTATTGATAGTCGATCCCGAGGAGCTGCTGCTGCTGGCGTCCGCGTTTATCTTCAGTGGTCTCCCAAACAAAACAATAATCAGGGCAAACATTGTCGCAAGCCGCACAGCTAACACACAAATCTGAATCGAGTACCGGCAGCATTCCAGACCGCGAGCCGCTCAAATCCTTCAGCATACTGTTGCCTTGAGCTGTAATAACGCCACCGGGCAGCTGTGTTAGATAGCCAAGTACGGATTTGGCACGTATGAAAGGCTTGGCTTCGGTACCTTCCGGCACATCATAGGTTTTGAATTTCACTTCATTGTAACCGCGATCAAAGGTACGGATGTTCGGCTCTACCAAGTGCGGGTATTTGTTCTCAAAGGTTCTGCGGATTACCTTACGCATCGCTTCCGGATCCAGGAAGTCACAGATACGGAACATAGCACCAAGCATCGAGGTATTTACCTTGGTTTTCTCTTCAACGGCTATCCCCATCGCATCTACTAATGCAATCGTGCCGTATTCAAGCTTCAGGTCTGCGCGAACCTCATCGAAGTCACGTGAGGTGTTAACCAGTACAACTCCATCCGGCTGCATGCCGCTTACCACGTTAACTGTCTTGTACAGGGCTTCATGAAAAACCGCAACCAGATGGGGCTCTTCAATCGGACTGTGGTCCCTGATCTCCACTTCGGGATCACAGAAGCGGACAAAGGTTTTGATGGGGGTGCCTTTTTTCTCCGAGCCGTAGGACGAGAAGTTCGCTGCATTGAAGCCAAGCTCAATAGCACCTGTCTCGGCGAGCATTTTACCTGCAAGGTTGGCACCAAGTCCGCCGATGGATTCAAGACGGATTTCGTAAAAACCTAGCGCATTCTTTTTTGGCAAAGTTGACATTAAATCTCCTCCTTAGAACGTGAAAGTATTCACTTACATTATTAAGAATGATGTTCACAGCATTAGCTTTTATCTGGTGTGCGAATGAAGCTGCAGTGATCCCCTCTACTGAGTTCAATCTTAAATCCAGCGGCTGCGATTCTCATTTCAATACAGTTCCTGCAATGTGAAGCTTCGTCACCCGTGCAAATCTTGTTCTCATACAAGGCATATTTCTCGCGAACCTTCAGCGGTGACAGAATAGGCATAACAACATTGCCTCCTGCCAAAAGCGCCTTCTCCCTGCCTTCTCTATCCAGAGTTCCCATTGCCGTGGTAGCAGGCATAAGAGCATCTGGAACGAGCAATCTTGCCATGGCAATCATCACGAGCGTGTCCTCAACAGTTCCACCTTGAGCATCTTTAAGCGGTGTTGCGCTATGCGGGATGAATGGACCTATGCCTATCATTTGCGGATGAAGTTCTTTCAGAAATAGCAGATCCTCTGCAAGATGCTCGTAGGTCTGACCCGGAAGTCCAACCATAAAACCGGCTCCAACCTGGTAGCCAATCTCCTTGAGAGTCCGCAGACAGTTCAAGCGGTTATCATACGACATCCCTGGATGCAAAGACTCGTAAAGCGAGCGTGAGGCTGCCTCATGCCTTAGCAAGTATCGGTCAGTCCCTGCATCAAAAAGCGCACGATAAAATGCTTCGCTTCGTTCTCCAATGGACAAGGTAATTGCTGCATCAGGATACTGATCCTTCATGCTCGTGACTAAGCGGATCATCCGTTCTTCCGTGAAGTAAAAATCCTCTCCACTCTGTAAGACAAACGAACGGTATCCCAGACGATAGCCCTCTGCCGCACACTCCAGAATTTCCTCCTCGGTCAGCCGGTAACGACTAGCCCTAGAGTTGGACCTGCGCAGGCCGCAATATAGGCAATCCTGTTTACAGAAGTTTGAAAATTCTATTAAGCCTCGCAAAAAAACGCTTTCATTATAGTGTTTCTTTCTAGTTTGTGCCGCTAGAATGTACAAGCGATGCTTGAAATCAGGAGTTAGATTCTTAAGGAAATACATAATTTCTTCCTTAGTCAGCTCATTCTGCTCAACTAATTTGCCGAGCAATACCTCCATCAGGGCGTATTCCTCCATTCCCTATGCTGGCTATTTGGTGAATTACCTTTCTCTCAATCTTCTGTCAATCGAACAGGTTGGAATAAACAATGAATTACTAATGATTATGCTGCATATGAGGGTTACATGCCGGGTGTGATTTGCACATTTCTGCTTTTTGTATAATTCTAAAAAGCTCTTCCATAAGGAACTGCAAAACCAACAGCGTATGTTTGTACTAGAGGGGGTTGATGAGGAATAGATCGAAAATTTATAATCTGCTTTTATTATATTTTGTGACTACTGACTCTGTATGTGAGAACTGTCATTCGCAACAAAAAAATCCGACAAAAACAGCGGGCCCCCATAACCGGAAACCCGCTGTTTATGCTTCGGGAAGGCCGTAGGCTACCCTGAAGACAGTTATATTGATCCCTTGATATTAGGCTTCGCCTACCGCGATCTCCAGACCCGGCTTCTCATACTCCACACTTCCCGCTGGCTGTAAACCAGGCTTACAGCTCTCCAGCCCCTCTGACGCCACTTCTTCGTCCAGCTGCGAATGATACAGACCGGAATATCGCCCCTCTGCAGCAAGCAGCTCCTCATGTCTGCCCCGCTCTACAATCTCCCCGTTCTCCATCACCAGAATGATGTCAGCATTCTGAATGGTTGTGAGGCGGTGGGCAATGACAAGTGTTGTCTTATCCTTCATCAGCTTCCGGATCGCCTGCTGGACCATTTTCTCCGATTCGTTATCGAGCGCAGCCGTAGCTTCATCCAGCAGCAGAATCGGCGCATTCTTCAGCATCGCTCTGGCAATGGACAGGCGCTGTTTCTGCCCGCCGGACAATCTGGAGCCATGCTCCCCAATATCCGTGTGAATGCCGTCCGGCAATTCCATTACGAACTCATAAGCATTCGCCTGCCGCAGCGCTTCAATAATCGCTTCTTCCGTTGCCTCCGGCTTGCCGCTCTCGATATTGTCACGGATGCTTCCGTATACAGCCCCGACTCCTGCGGTACATAGGCAAAATAACTTCTCAGCTGTTCCAGCGGCATCCCGCCAATCGGCTGGCCATTGATTGAAATTTCGCCTTCATCCGGTTTGTAGAAACCGAGCAGCAGCTTGAACAGTGTGGATTTACCGCCGCCGCTCGGGCCAACCACCGCCATCTGTTTCCCTTGCGTCAGCTCCAGACTTACCTTGTTTAGACTCAGCTTCTCACTCTCCGGATATCCGAATGACAGATCTGAGAGCTGCAATACCCTGAAATCGGGCTGCTCCACCAGCTGGTGAGGAAGTGCATCAACCTCAACAGGAGCATCCATTACTTCAAAAATCCGCTGCGCCGCACCCAGCGACTGCTGCATGGAAGCAACCAGCCCCGGCAGTACCGAGAACGGCCCTACCAGATAATTCATCAGTTGAATGAAGGCAATCATCGCTCCGACCTCAAGCCTTCCGTTGGCCACGAACCATCCGGCAATGACCAGCGCCAGGAGAAAGGTAAGGTTACCCAGCACAGCGGAAAGAGCCCCCGTTGCCCCTTCGATTCTCGCCTTTTTCTTCTCTCCGGAGGCAATGCTCTCACTGTATCCCACATATTGCTTCTGCAGTCTTCGCTCCATTGAGAAGGCCTTGAACACCATGCTGCTGCCCAGAATATCATTCAGGAAAGCCGTCGTTTTGCTCATACTCTCCTGCACCCGTACACTGTTGGCACGCATCGCATTACCAAATACTTTGCCGGTCAGGAACAACAGCGGTCCTACGGACAGACAGATCAGTGCAAGCAGCCAATTAATATAGATCAGATAGGCGAAGGATGCCACCGCCAGCAGCGGATTGCGCAGCAGGTCCATCATGACCTGTCCGCAGGCTTCACCGACCGATTGATTGTCATTCGTGAACCGGGACAAGAGATCGCCCGAATGATTTCGGTCAAAATACGACTGCGGCAAGGCCAGCGTATGTCCCATCATATCCTGCCGCAGCTCATTTCTGATTTTGGCTGATATATTGGTTTTGAGATACATACTGAGAAACGTATTAATTCCGGCAACAGCCAAGAATATAACCCCGAACCAGGCTAGACCTTCGAAGGCCTCCACATCCAGACGGACCGCAGCATCTGTAATCCGGGCCAGAAACCAGGCCATCGTGAGATCAAGTACGATACTGAACAGGGTAACGAGCAGCAATATGGTATAAGTCAGCTTATGCCTCAGCATGTATGTACTTAATCTGGCGAAAGCACCCTTCTTCTTCACATCATCATCTCCCTTTAAAATTCTGTACCACGCACCTTAGCATATACCTTGCTGTCGTGGAGCTCCCCGTCCGTCTCGCGGGTGCTTTTGCGCAGAATGCCGTCCAGTGTGAACCCTGCACGCTCGGCGACAGCGGCACTCCGCTTATTCCGCGCACTGCAGCGGATTTCAATCCGGTTAGCCCCAAGCTCACGGATAGCAAAATCCGTAATCCCGTTCACCGCTTCCGTAATATATCCGTTGCCTGCGCACGAGCTTCTGATCCAGTATCCCGTCTCGAAGCAGCGGACCTCCCAGTCAATGTGATGCAGGCCAATGTTGCCGATGAACTTCCCTTCCGCTTTGCTGTAGATCTGCATATTCAGCGTAGAGCGTTTCAGATACGCTACCCGCGACTCCCGGACAAATCGCTCGGTCTCTTCCACCGCAGGCATGCTTCGGGCAAAGGGCATCCACGGCTGCAATTCCTTCAGGCTCTCCCCGATGGCCTCATTCATCTCAGCACCGTCCCCCGGCTGCGCAGCCCGGACAAGCAGGCGCTCGGTTTCAAAGCTCTCCGGGATATCCAGCAGAATCGGAACCATATTCTCACTCATTCAATTTCACCCTCCACGATAATCGATTTAATGAAATTACAAGCGAAACGGCTACGCCGTCCTTTGGATGACGGCATCTGTCTCAGCGAGAAAGCTAAGGATATTTGTAGGCGGGAAGCATATAAATCCTTATCTTTTAAAATATTCCATTAGAATATCGTTATTATAGTGCGTCCTACTCTTCTTGAAAATAAAGAAATATACACATTAGTTGCATAAAAATGCCAGACCCCTCTATTCATTCTTAACTCTATTGCCTATTATGACTTCAGTTTACAGAACTGGAGGACTCTTCCCCAGCGTCGGCAGACGGAATCAGAGATCGGTCTTGAGACTGAAACTGACGGGGTATCTCTTGGAGGGACGCTGAGAGTACGGGTCAATACAGGTTTACTTCTTTTATCCGGTGTGATAATTTGATATGAAAAGCTAGAAGGGAAGAGGAAGAAGATGGCGAAGGTTGAAAGCTTCCAATTGGATCATACGAAGGTAAAAGCCCCTTATGTGCGGATTGCCGGTACGGAGAAGAATGCGAAGGGCAGTACGATTCAGAAATATGACTTGCGCTTCCTGCAGCCGAATACAGACGCATTGCCTACTGCCGCTGTCCATACGCTGGAGCATTTGCTGGCCACCTATTTGCGGGATGAGCTGGAGGGCATTATCGATATCTCTCCGATGGGCTGCCGGACCGGCTTCTATCTGATTATCTGGGATGAGCATAATCCTGCTGACGTCGCTGCCGCGCTAACCAAGGTTCTTCATAAAGTACTGGATACAGAGGTTGTTCCTGCGGTCTCTGCACTGGAATGCGGCAACTATAAGGACCATTCCTTATTCAGCGCTAAGGAGTACGCCCGGATTGTGCTGGATGCCGGAATCAGCGATGATCCCTTCAGAGGCTAGAACGAAAGGAAGCTGCTGCCGTGCATCCGTACTCATTATATAAAGTCGATTTCAATTTGCGGAGGTAGCGTAAGAACGAACGTTGAGAGGTGTCGCGAATGTTTACGTCCTCCCACGACTACCTCATGTTCATCATACCCGTTCACACGCCCCCGCCTGTCATCTTCCCATCTGTTATCACCAGGACATAGCTGCCGAAAAAAATAGCATTATCCAGCTCAAAATCATGCTGCAGAGTTCTCATATTCATGTTCACCCGCGCTCACTCCATATCTGCTTAAATGTGCAATTTTTCATTCTCCAGGTTAAATTGACAGGTTCAAGACTACAAGTTCAATATACGCCATGTAATAGGACTACATTATGTCATATTAAGCCGGGGGCAGATTCACAAGCAGCTTTCACCGCAGGCTTCTCCTGTCCATTCTGTAATTGTAACATGACATATTGCCGTCTACTTAAGAGTGCTATATTGGTAAAAGAAAGCAGGGGATGAAACATGAATATTCAAGAAGCAGCTCTGCGCTCCGCTCAAATCAGACAGCTTTATCATCAATTGGAGCGGCAGCATCATGGTAAAGAGTGGACTGTAGAAGAGGATGCGCTTGCTTTTCTGACGGATGCCGGATTGGTGGGCCGTCTGACGATGTCCCAGCAGGGGCGCTGGCTGGCTCAAGGGGATACTGTAACCGAACTCGAGCATAAGCTTGGGGAATGTGCGTGGTGGTTGATGGTTCTTGCTGAACGGATGAATATCGACTTCGCCTCAGCACTGGAAACCTTCTTATCCAAAACTGAGAAGCTGCTTGGACAAGAATAACAGGTTGTATGTAAAGAAGCTCCGGGGCATCCGGAGCTTCTTTACATACAGGCAGGATTGTCCATGCTGAAATCACAAGCTGCTCCGGCTGATTAGGGTTTCTCCCGATACAGCGGAAGCCTCATCCCGGTAATGGCAAGCGTTACTTTTTCCGGCAAAATATATTCCTTCTCCAGATTCACGTCATGCGACATATGCGTGTATACCGCACGGCGCGGCTGCACAATGTTCAGCAGCTCTGCCGCTTCTGTCATATCGTATACAGACCGGGTGGACAGCTCCGCTGCCTCGTAGTAGAAGCTGGTCCCCAGCACCAGCAGATCTGCTCCGTGCATAGGCTTCGTTTCGTCCGGCCCCAGAGAAATGGAGTCCGGGCAGTAGACCCAGACATAATCCTCCTTCTCCAGCCGGTAGGCGTACGAGTATCCGTTCTTGCCATGATTGACCCGCCACGTACTGATCCTCCAGCCGTCCAGTGAAATGCCGTCATCGCAGGGAATCATGTCGATGTGTCCGGCAAGCCACGGGTATTGACGCTGAATGACGGGAATCACTTCCGCCGGAGCGTAGAGTTCACCCCGGTAGCCCATCCAGCGGCAGCTGTCCGCCCATTCCGGCAGTCCGCCGATATGGTCGAAGTGGGCATGGGTCACCAGCAGTCTGCGCATGCCGCGGTGCCCCAGCAGCTCCATCTGCCGCCGCCAATCCGGCCCGCAGTCAATCATCAGAAAATTGCTGCCATTATCTATCAGAACAGAAGAACGCAGCCTGTTATTGCGCCCACTTGTTCTTGCTTCCGTACAGGTGTCACAGTCGCAATAGACCCGGGGTACGCCCATGGCATCCCCTGTTCCCGCAAAAACCAATGTATCCATAAGCCAGCCCTCCCTCACATTACACAATGTATCAACCTGTTTATTATAAAACAGCAGGCTCCGCTTTGCATCTTGCATCCCGCTTCTTACTTCCCCTCCGCCCGTAACACGTGGACAGACAAAGAGCCGTCCTGCACCGCATAACGGCCGCAGAACAGCTCTCCTAGTCACTCAGACTTCACAGTATGCGGAATCACCGGCTCCCGATCTCCTTCAGTCTACATCAGTATCCATCCTTGTCTGACCTTCTATTACCATCCCTTTTTCTCCGCCTAAATCCCCGCCAGCACCTGATACCAGATCCCGCGTTTAGAATACAAGGTTGTACGGACTTCATTCCAGCCGCCAAGATAGTTAATGTCGAACAGTCCCGCAGGAACCGGATACTGGCTCTCATGCTCCGCATAGACCTGCTCGTTCACCGGACGGAAGCCGAATTTGGCGAAGACCTCCTGTGCCTCCGGTGTGGTCAGATAATCCACCAGTGCCTCTGACGCCTCTCGGGTGCCATGCTCATCCGCATATTTGTCCACCACTGCAGCGGGGTTCTCGATCAGGATTGTATTCTGCGGGATGATCACCTCATACTTTACCCCTTGGGCTATCCGTGCCAGCAGCTCATTCTCATAAGTGACGATTACATCGCCTACCCCGTATTCGAAGGCCGCCATCGAAGCGCGTCCGCTTTTATCCAGAGACTCTACGTTGGCGTGTATGCTCTCGAGAAAAGCTTTCGCGGCAGCAGGGTCTTTCGCCCCCTTCTGCTCCTCAGACAGCTTCAGACCCGCCCCATAGATCGCATTGATGTCCCACTGCGCACCGCCGGAGGTCTTCGGATTCGGATAGAGCACCTTCACGCCCGGCTTCGCCAGATCGGCAAAATCATGAATGCCCTTAGGGTTGCCTTCCCGTGTACCCAGGGCCACAACCGAACGTGTGACCATTCCGGCCTCGCCGCGTCCCTTCCAGCTCTTCTCCACTAGGCCCGCTTTGACCAGCTTCTCAACATCGCCTTCCATCGCCAGCAGAGTGACATCCGCCTCGAATCCGCCGGCAATCGCCCGCGCCTGGGTTCCGGAAGCCTCATAGGACTCCTGGAATACAATTTTTTGGCCGGTCTTGGCCTGCCATTCCTCCGCGAACAAGGGCAGAATTTCGCCCATCGCATCCTTCGCTACGCTGTACGCACCGACCACCAGGGTCAAGTCCCCCTGCTGCGCAGCAGCAGTTGAACCTTCCTGCTCATTTCCGCAGCCGGCGGCGGTCAGTGTGAGCACCGCCAGCATTAAGACAGCCAGCCAGCCGTGCAGTTGTCTGCTCCTTCTGAAAAGCCTCATACCGGCGACACATCCCACATCTTATATTTTTAATTACATACGGGTTATATTTATTAAATAAATACAGGCATCGGGTCTTCCTTCAGCCCGTTCTCCTGAATCCAGCTCCGCTCATCATTAAACAGGTAGGCGCGGTGCACAAGCACAGAAATTTGCTGACCGGGAATCAGCGTCTCCTTCTCCAGTGACCGGTACGTTACCAGCTTATGTCCGTTCACCTCAACCTCCACCAGCCATTCGCTGCCGCGGAAATGCAGATGCTTCACAATGCCCTGCTCGGTGGCCGAAGCCATTTTGAATTCATGCAGATGGCCCACCTCGATATACTCGGGACGGATCAGCGCCTTGGTCAATTTTCCGCCGCCTGCCCCTTTGAAGCCCTTCAGCTCGGAAGCACTTTCGATCAGCGTCGATTCCCCGATAAAGGTCGCCACGAACGGTGTCTTCGGCTCCTTGTAGATATCCCACGGCGTACCCTTTTGCTCCAGGCGGCCCTGGTTGATGATCATAATCTCATCCGCCACCTCAATCGCTTCATCCTGGTCATGGGTAACGAAGATCGAGGTTATACCGACACGTTCAATCAGCTCCCGCAGCCAGGAACGCAGCTCTTGGCGGATCTTGGCATCAATCGCCGCGAACGGCTCATCCAGCAGCAGCAGCTGCGGCTCAGGCGCGAGCGCCCGGGCAAAAGCCACACGCTGGCGCTGACCGCCGGACAGCTGATGCGGATACCGCTTCTCGAAGCCCTTCAGCCCGGTAAGCTCCACCAGCTCGGCCACGCGGTCACGGATGGTATCTTTCGAAGTTTTTTTGACCTTCAGCCCGAAAGCAATATTCTCAAACACCGTCATGTGCTTGAACAGTGCATAGTTCTGGAACACGAAGCCGATCTCACGCTCCTGGGGCGGCAGGTTATTCACAGTTTTGCCGTGGAAAATAATCTCCCCGCTGTCCGGTGTCTCAAGGCCGGCCAGCATACGCAGGATGGAGGTTTTGCCGCCTCCGCTCGGGCCGAGCAGTCCGATCAGATGACCTTTGGTAATCCCGAAATTGACGTCCTTCACGGCATGGAAATCTCCAAAATGCTTATTCAGTCCCCGGACCTCTACATGCATAACTAGTGCACACCCTTTCTTCTCTTGCTCCATTCCATCAACAGCAGCAGACCTGCGGAGAATGCGGCCAGCACCAGCGCTATACCGCCTGCAGCCGTAACATTGAAATTCTCGACATCCTGATAGACCAGCGTGGTCGCAGTCTGCGTTTTGTTCATAATATTGCCGGACACAACGAGCACCGCACCGAATTCACCAAGCGAACGGGCCACCGTCAGAATCACCCCATAGATCACTGCCCAACGGATCGAAGGCCAGGTAACTTTCCAGAAGGTCGTCCAGCCATACGCACCAAGCGTCGAAGCCGCTTCCTCCTGCTGGGAGCCAATCTCCTGCAGCACCGGCATCACCTCACGCACCATCAGGGGGAAGGTCACGAACAATGTGGCAATCACCATTCCGGGAAAAGCATACACGATCTTCACTCCGATTTGTTCAAACAGCGCTCCGAGCGCACTGTCCGGACCCAGCAGCAGAACGATCATCAGACCGCCGATCACCGGCGATACCGCATATGGCAGGTCAACGATGCTGTTCAGCAGGCTTTTCAGGCGCCGTCCCAGCCAATTTGCACGTACCAGATACAAGGCCATCATGATGCCAAACAGCGTATTCAGCAGCGTCACTACAACCACCACAAACCCCGTCATCATCAGCGCGTGCAGTGCCTCCGGGCGGGTCAGGGCATTCCAGAAGCCGCCCCAGCCTTCGCTGAAGGCACCGATTGTCATTTTACCCAGCGGCGCGGCAATCAGCAGGAAGAATACGAGATACGTCAGTATAATCCAGAGTCTTCTCATGATCTTCTCCCCCGCATCTGCAGCAGACTAATCAGCCAGAGAATCAGAAAGGACAAGGTCAGGAGAATGATCGAGACCGCTGCGGCCCCCACCGGATTATCACTCTCAACTTCGCCGAAAATAAATACCGAAGACACCAGCGTCCGCCCCGGAATATTGCCCGCCACCAGCACAACCGCTCCGAATTCAGCGAGCGCCCGGGAGAAGGCCAGCATCCCCCCGCCAATCATACCCGGTGACATCGACGGCAGAATGACCTGCAGGAAGACCCGGCTGGGCTTAGCCCCCATCGTATACGCCGCCTCTTCTTCAGAAGCGTCCAGCTCCTCCAGCAGTGGCTGCACCGCCCGGATCACGAAGGGAAAAGTGACGAAGACCATAGCAATGACAATCGCCGGCTGGTGAAAAACAATCTCGAACCCCAGTGACTCCGCCAAACCGCCGATCAGGCTTCCCGGACCCAACAGCAGCAGAATCATTAGGCCTCCTACGGCAGTAGGCAGAGCAAACGGGAGATCAACGAGACTGTTCAGCAGCGCTTTACCGGGAAATTTATAGCGTATAAGTACCCAGGCAATCATCGTCCCCAGCAGCACGTTAATGAGTGTGGCGATCACCGCCAGCTTAAGCGTTAATATGACCGACTTCCAGGCAATCGGATCCATAATACTCTCGACAAAACTGCCAATACCGAGCGAGAATGAATTGTAATAGACACCGAGTATTGGCAGCACGATCAGCACTACAAAATAAAGTAAAATAGTTGTACGGAATCCCCAGGTCCAGCCTTTGTGTCTAATTAACGAATTCAATGGTTAAGCCTCCCACCTCCGGCTATCCGGTCGGTATACTCGTCTTTAAAGCTGTAATTATTCCTATTAATATACTTGGTTTAAAGTTATCACTACTTTACCAAACACCGGTTGCTGCCGTCAATTACTTTCGTAGCTTTTGGGTTAAAGTATATATATCAATCATTTTGCCTATGTAAGAGAGGGGAGTTTATTATGCTTCATACTATGGAGATCAGTACCAGCAAACGGGATGAGTTACGGGATATCACCCGCGAGGTCCAGTCTTATGTGAAGAAAAGCGCAGTGCGAAGCGGAATTATTGTAGTGTATTGTCCGCACACCACCGCGGGGATTGCGATTAACGAGAACGCCGACCCGGATGTGAAACATGATGTGCTGATGCGTCTGGATGAAGTCTATCCGTGGGAACATCCGAAATACCGCCACGCCGAGGGTAATACCGCTTCCCATCTGAAGTCAATCACAGCAGGCCCTTCCCAAACCATTATCATTCACGACGGAGCATTGCTGCTGGGCCGCTGGCAGGGGATCTATTTCTGTGAGTTCGATGGTCCAAGACACCGGCAATGTTATCTGAAAATCATCGGGGGTTAGTCCAGTCTTATGATGCTTATAGAAAAGCAGCTTCGCCGGTTCCTGCGGAGCTGCTCACTATATTATTTATAGCTTCTATAACACTTTCGCCAATCAATGTTATACCAATGCAACGCTCTAAAGTACGGATTGTTAAAAAAAACAGTTATTATAAACTGCGGCTTAGTACTTTGACATGCGTAAGTGCGGCTTGCTTCACATCTTCGAACAGCACCTTATCTTGAATATAATAGGAGATAAATCCGTGAGCAGACAAGAACAGCGTCAGCGGTACACTTTGCCAGTCTTCCGAGACATATCCCTCTTCCTTCATATGACGGCGGACAATACCTGCAAACAACTCGAAACATCGGCCCTGTTCTGCTCTACAATAAGCAAGCAGCTCTTCATCGCGGATCATGAACATGATCTCATACTGGTACGGATGATCCAGCCCGAAACGGATGAACTCCATGATCAGCTGTTCAACACGGGTCATTCCCTCTTCAGGGGGCATGCTCATTGCCTGATTCAGCAGTGTAGCCACATGATTGAAATCCTCGACTACGATTGCGTAGAATAATTCAGCTTTCTCTTTGAAGTGATAATAGAGAGAACCGTGACTATAACCCAGATGCTGGCCGATGCTGCGCATCGAAATGGCCCGGTACCCTTTGGTTATAAAAAGATGCCTCGCCGCCTCCAGTATCCTCTCCCTCGACAATTCCTGCTCCACTGCTCTTCTTGCCATAAATTTATTCCCCTTCGCTGTAGTAAAGCCGCCGCCCTTCCGTAACCTGGGCTTGCGCCCCGGTAAGATCGGTTATCCATGCGATAAATGCGTCACCTTCATCATTGCGCGGAAGACATAGCAGCGTAACTTTATCCGTAAATAAAGTTTCACCAGTCTGGATGCCTCTGCCCCGCAGCGCGTTCTCCACCTTGCCCAGCCAGGTGTATTCGATTTCCACGAACACCTCCCGCCTCAGCACACGGGTGATCACCTCTCCGGCTTCAAGTGCCAGCACTGCACCGTCTGTATAGGCCCGAATCAGTCCGCCTGCTCCCAGCATAATGCCTCCGAAATAACGGGTAACTACAATAGCGACATTTTTAACCTTTTGGCTGCGGATTACTTCCAAAATCGGCTTCCCGGCCGTTCCACTCGGTTCACCGTCATCCGACTGTCTTTGGATCTCATCCCTCTCACCAATCATATAAGCAGAACAGTTATGTGTAGCGTTCCAGTGCTGCTTCTTGATGTCATCAATGAATTGCATCGCTTCTTCTTCGCTCTCCACCGGCATTACATGTCCGATGAAACGTGATTTACGGATTACGACTTCCCGTGAACCGGAAGCACGTACCGTCCTGTATTGTTCCAGCATTTGTTGTCCATTCCTTAATCTACATATGATAACTTGATATATATTAGGAGCAGCCCAGGTAATGGTTACCTATGGACTGCTCCCTGATGACTTACCTTAGTATGAATGATCCGTATTTATGTTGTGAACTACTCAGTTAGTCTGGCTTCCAGCTCTGCCTTTTCTTTCTCATAGCCCGGTTTACCCAGCAATGCGAACATATTCTTCTTGTAAGCCTCAACGCCCGGCTGATCGAACGGATTCACACCCAGCAGGTATCCGCTGATGCCGCAGGCTTTCTCGAAGAAGTAGACCAGATAGCCGAAAGTATAAGGAGTCTGGTCAGGAATAGTGACGATCAGGTTCGGCACTTGGCCGTCTGTGTGCGCCAGCATGGTTCCCTGGAAGGCCTTCTTATTCACGAAGTCCATTGTCTTGCCTGTCAGGAAATTCAGTCCGTCCAGATCATCCGGATCAGACTCGATCGATACATGGTGCTGTACCTGTTCTACCTGGATAACCGTTTCAAAGATATTGCGGTTACCCTCCTGAATGAATTGACCCATGGAGTGCAGGTCTGTAGAGAAGTCAACGGAGGAAGGATAGATTCCTTTGTAATCCTTGCCTTCGCTTTCGCCGTAGAGCTGCTTCCACCATTCAGATACAAAGTGCAGGGACGGCTCGTAGTTCACGAGGATTTCTGTAGTCTTGCCTTTGCGGTAAAGTGCGTTACGCACTGCCGCATATTGATAGCTCTGGTTCGTAGCTACATCCGGATTGTTGAACTCATCCGCTGCAGCTGCGGCCCCTTGCATCATTTCTTCAATGTTGATTCCGGCTACAGCGATTGGCAGAAGGCCAACTGGTGTCAGTACGGAATAACGTCCGCCAACATCATCAGGAATAATGAACGACTCGTAGCCTTCTTCATTAGCCAGCTTCTTGAGTGCGCCCTTCTCCTTGTCTGTAGTTGCGTAGATACGTTTGCGGGCTTCTTCCTTGCCGTATTTCTTCTCTAGTGCCGCACGGAAGATACGGAAGGCAATTGCCGGTTCAGTAGTCGTACCGGATTTGGAAATTACGTTCACGGAGAAGTCTTTGCCTTCTACCAGATCAAGCAAATGCGTGATGTAGGTGGAGCTGATGTTGTTGCCGGCAAAATAAACTTCCGGAGTCTTGCGCTTATCCTTGGACAGGTTATTGTAGAACGAATGAGAAAGCGCCTCAATAGCTGCGCGTGCTCCCAGGTAAGAACCGCCGATACCGATAACGATCAGTACATCGGAATCACTTTGAATTTTCTTGGCAGCCTGCTGAATACGGGCGAATTCATCTTTGTCGTACGCTGTAGGGAGATCAATCCAGCCCAGGTAATCGGAGCCTGCTCCGCTCTTGTTATGCAGCTGTTCGTGGGCCAGTTTCACCGGAGCGGCGAAATAGTCAATCTCAGTCTGGCTGAAGAAGGAAAGGGCTTTGGTGTAGTCAAAATTAATCTTCTTGGACATCGGTAATGGTAGCCTCCTGTTTATCTCTTTAGATTTGACACCGTTTGTTGCAACATTATTATCTAGGATACTTTAATTTGCCTTGACTGGCAAGGTCTTAAGGCATATCCCCGGCTTTGGAACCATGTTTATGAAAGTTTCATGGAAGCGTTTGCTGTCCGGAACCGGAAACCTGTCTGTGGAACATGCCAGGACCATCTGATAGAATGTAGACAAACTTAGTTTCTATATTATGATCTCAAAGAGCAAAGGTGGAAATGAAATGAAACAGATCGGCTTTATCGGACTCGGAACGATGGGAGCGCCTATGGCGTCTAACCTGCTGCGCAGCGGCTTTGAGGTTACGGTGTACAACCGCACAGCAGAGAAATGCAGACCTCTGGAGCAGGAAGGCGCGAAGGTTGCCGCAACTCCGCAGGCTGCGGCTGAAGGCAAGAATGTTATTATCACCATGATCAGTAATGATGATTCGATCCGGGAAGTATTCTACGGTGATAACGGTATTCTGGCTACCCTTCAACCGGGAACCACCGTTGTGGATTCCAGCACCATCTCGCCCGGGCTTGCGAAGGAAATTGCCGCAGCCGTGGAAGAACGGGGCGGCAGCTTCCTCGATGCTCCGGTAACTGGCAGCAAACCTGCGGCTATCGAAGGCACACTGGTCTTCATGGTTGGCGGCAGCGCCGCTGTGATTGAAGAGCACCGTGATATCTTCGACTCCATGGGCAGACTGCTGCTGCATATGGGTGCTAACGGCAGCGGTGCCGTAGCCAAGCTCGCTCACAATGCCATGGTCGGCATTCATAATGTCGCACTCGCCGAAGGCTTCTCCATTGCCGTGAAATCAGGTGTTCCCGCAGATAAGTTCCTCGAGCTGGTGAAGAACGGATCGGCAGGTAGCAAGCAGGCTGAGCTGAAGGGACAGAAGATTATTGATAATGATTTCAGCAACCAGTTCTCCCTTGCCCTGATGCTCAAGGATCTCAAGCTGGCATCCTCGCTCAGCGATTCCACCGGCGTACCTTCCCCTATGCTTGGTGTCGCCAAAAGTATGTTCCAGGCGGGCTTCAATCACGGCTACGGGGATGAGGACCTGTCTGCTGTGGTGAAATCTTACGAAGACTGGATCGGCCAGAAGATCGGCGGCGCAACCGGCAAGGAATAACAGACTTCCCACTTCAGGCGCAGCCGGATCACAGGCTGCGTCTTTTCTTGTGCAGCATTATGCATAGAACTCTAATTAGGATACTGTAACCAATATAACGGCAGAATTCTCTACAACTGCATAGAATAAAGCCCGGCGGTACAATTACACATCCCTTAGGAGGAATATGAAATGCTATCCATTGAATTAGCCCAACCGCAAGATTCTTCAGCATTGGCTGATGTACAGAAAAGAACATTCGATGAAGATGCACGGCGTTATCAGAACAAAGAAGAAGACGGGCCTCCCGGCTACGATTCCGTGACCTGGCAGGCAGAGCAGATGAACAAGAGCCATTATTATAAATTCCTGAAAGGCAGACAGATTATCGGCGGAATGATTATCATCCCGGTAAGTGAAGAGGAGTGCCATTTGGGCCGGATCTTCATCGATCCGCTGTATCAGAATCAGGGCCTCGGGCATGAGGCATTTCATTTCCTGTATGCAAGCTATCCTGCGGCGAAGAAATGGACACTGGATACACCTTCCTGGGCAGTCCGGAATCATTACTTCTATCAGAAGCACGGATTCGTCCGGACTGGAGAAATTCAGGACATTGAGAACAATGAGAGCATCTGGGAGTATGAGCGGATTACCGCGGAATGAGCCCTTAACTGGCGCGGTTTACTCTGGTCAGCCATTCTCGGGTCATCATCCCGAACAGCTCCTCCTGCTCCAGCTGCAGATGTTCGTCAGGTATCAACACTTCGATCATTTTCTTCACTGCCTGGAGCAGCCCTCTCCGGCCTCCTCATAGTTAAAGCTTATGTATACATTCACAAACATACGTTCTTATATTAAGATAGCAAATTCCCGATTATATGGCAAGCATTAACAACTGGTTTCATCAAATCTTTCAGTTCTTATAAGAAAACGCAAAAATACCGGTGATTCTCATCACCGGTACGTTAAAGGTTGTATTTGAGATACATATACAAAAAAACATCTAATTTCCTTGTGTTAACTATAAAATTAATGTAGCACAGAAATGTCAACATAACAAGCATTTTTGTGGAAAACGAAGGAAATAAATGAATCCCCCCCTCGGACTGGAAGCAAAGGATCAAGGAGGTACTTTGCGCTGATGTCTTCCTATTCCCCTGTAATGATATGATCTTCTCCACGAAGGAGGCGACTAGGATGCAAATCAGACTCAGAGATATCCGCAAAAGCTTTAAAGTCTATAAACGGCCCGAAGGAAAATGGGGGCTGCTGAAAGGAGCCTTTATGAGGAATGTGACACAGGTAGAGGCACTCGGCGGAATCGGTTTTGACATTGCTGAAGGCGAGCTGGTGGGTTACATCGGCCCTAACGGTGCAGGTAAATCCACCTCCGTCAAGGTGATGAGCGGTATCCTGACGCCGGACAGCGGAGAATGCACCATTTTAGGCAAAGTTCCCTGGAAGCACCGCGTAGATCATGTATCCAAGATCGGCGTTGTCTTCGGCCAGCGCTCTCAGCTTTGGTGGGATGTACCTGTGGCTGATTCCTTTGATGTGCTGAAGGATATTTATGCGATTCCCCCCGGAGACTACAGGCTGAGACTTTCGGAGTTAACAGCAACTCTTGGTGTGGAAACACTATTAAGGATACCGGTGAGACAACTATCGCTGGGGCAGCGGATGCGTTGTGAACTGGTGGCGGCGCTACTGCACCGGCCGAGAATTCTGTTTCTGGATGAGCCAACCATAGGACTCGATGCGGTATCGAAGCTCGCACTGCGCAATTTTTTAAAGGCAGAGAACCGCCAGCACGGGGTTACGATGCTGCTGACCACTCACGACATGGATGACATTGAGGCCTTATGCGAGCGGGTCATGGTGATCGGGCACGGCCAACTGCTCTATGACGGAAAACTCGCCGGTCTACAAGAGAAATATGCGCCTGAGGTCGTTATGAAGGTCAACACAGATGCGATGATTGCTGCCATGTACAATGATTTGGCTTTGACTTAAGCCCGTTTGGCGGGACCCGTGTCTCTAAGCTCATCAATCAGGAGGTGCAAGATGAATTTCAGAAATACATGCCGGGCCTGTGGCTCCCTCTTCCGGATCAGAATGGCCGAGGGGCTCCAATACCGCATATCAGCACTATCAGGCATGATGGTCGGCGTGTTCTGGGCGCTTATGGAATGTGTGCTGTTCACCGTGTTCTATACATACAGCGAGAACGGCTCTTGGAACAATAACGGGCTGAGTCTTCCGCAAACGATATCTTATGTGTGGCTGGCCCAGGGGCTGTTTGTGCTGCAGAGTATGAGCATCGACAGTGAGATTTTGGGCAAAATCAACAACGGCGACGTCGGGATCGAGTTATGCCGGCCAATGAACCTGTATACCCACTGGTTTGTCAAAAGCTCTGCCGGCAAGCTCGGCACCTCTTGGATTCGGGGCCTGTCCACCGTGTTTGTGGGTCTTCTGATGCCTGCAGGATATGCACTGGGTGGGCCAGCCTCAATAACTGCACTGTTCTGTTTTCTTCTCTCGGTAGTCATGGCGTTTGTGCTTTGCTCGGCCTTTGCCATGCTTGTGACCGCTATCCGTTTAAACATTACTTGGGGGGACGGGCCGACCTATATGCTTTTACTAGTGAGCAGTATCTTGTCCGGCACCTATCTCCCCCTGCGGCTCTGGCCTGAATTCATGCAGACCTTCCTGTACCTTCAGCCGTTTGGAGGGTTCGCAGATATCCCGTTGCAGTTGTATGTAGGAACCATGGCTCCGTCCGCCGCGCTGCCCGGCATAGGGCTTCAGTTCTTCTGGAGCATGCTCTTCATTGCGGCGGGCCGGATCATAATGAAACGTAGACTGAACAGCATTATCGTCCAGGGAGGGTGAGACAAACGAATGATTGCTGAAGGTAAAATCTATTTCAAATATTTACGGATGCATCTGCTGTCCGGCATGGAATATAAGGGCTGGTGGCTAATGCTGATTCAGGTACTAACCGTTGTGGTCTCTGATCCCATTGCCACCGTCCTGCTGTTCTCCCGCTTTGGCAATATCGGTGAATGGACCGTTGCCCATATCATCCTCGTGTACTCACTGGCTGTAGCTTCCTTCGGACTCGCCGAGAGCCTCTGCCGCGGCTTTGATTATTTCCCGTGGCATCTGCTGCGCTCCGGAGATTTCGACCGGCTGCTGCTCCGTCCACGTTCTCTGTTCGTCCAGGTTGCCGCCTCCAGATTCCATCTGCACCGGCTGGTCCGGCCTGTCACCGGAATCTGTGCGGCAGGTTGGGCGCTCGGGGAGCTGGGCGTCTCCCTGACGCCGGGCAGGCTCGGAATTCTGGCGCTGGCGCTGACAGGAGGCTGCTTGATGTACTGCGGAGTATTCGTTCTGACCTCAGGGCTTGCTTTCTTCACTATTAAAGGTCTCGACTGGATTTATCTGCTGACCAATGCAAGCTACCAGATTACCCGCTGCCCGGAGCCATACATGCCACGGGCACTGAAATCGGTGTTTAGCTTTGTGTTGCCGATGCTGTTCATCAGCTTCTATCCGGCAGCTACAGTATGCGGCTGGGACTATCCTAAGTGGCTCGGCTTCCTCTCACTTCCCGCCGGAGCTGCCTTCCTCGGACTCTCTCTGCTGATCTGGCGCATAGGTGTGAGGCATTACAAAAGCACGGGGAGCTGATTCCCGTTTATTTCATCTATTATTGATTTGTGGAACAAACAAAAATATCCCGGCAGCTTAGGCTGCCGGGATATTTCATTCTGATAATTAATTACACAATCGGGTAAGAACAGCAATAATCAGTTAATGCGAAGACTTCCAGCGCAAACTTGGAGTTGCCGGGAACATGGAACGTTTCTGTTCCGTCGATGTCCTTCCACACGTCAGTACCGGGAAGCAGTACTTTAAGGTTGCCGGAGAGGATTTCCATCGTCTCTGGACCTTCTGTGCCGAATTCGTATACTCCAGGCAGCATAATACCGAGTGTCACCTTAGTACCGTCCTCTAAAGTAACTGTACGGCTGGTAACTTTTCCGTCGTAATAGATGTTCGCTGCTTTTTTAATTGTCGCGCCCGTAAACTGACTCATATGCTTATTCTCCCCTTTGTCGTTAGGTCAATCTATTATAGCAGGGCTTTCACGCGGCTGACTACATTTTCCACGGTGAAGCCATACTCTCTGATTACTGTGTCGCCAGGGGCGGAAGCGCCGAAGGTAGTGATCCCCAGAATGTCGCCTTGATCGCCTGTATAACGTTCCCAGCCGAAGGTTTGCGCCATTTCAATCGCCAGACGGGCCTTTACTTCAGGCAGAATTACGGAATCACGGTAAGCCTTGTCCTGTTTCTCAAACAGATCCCAGCTCGGCAAGCTGATTACACGGACATCAATGCCTTCTTCGGCAAGAGCAGCCTGAGCCTTAACAGCCAGCTGTACTTCAGAGCCTGTAGCAATAATCTGTGCCTGCGGGGTACCGTTCTTGGAATCAGAAACTACATAGCCGCCGCGTTTGATGTTATCGCGTACGCCTTCAACAGTTCCTGGCAGGATCGGCAGGTTCTGACGGGTCAGTACCAGTGCTACCGGATTGGACGTGTTCTCCATAGCATAAGCCCAAGCTGCCGAAGTTTCGTTGCCGTCAGCCGGACGAAGCACAGTAAGGCCTGGAATAATGCGCAGGGACGCGAGCTGTTCAATCGGCTCATGGGTAGGACCGTCTTCACCGACAGCGATACTGTCATGTGTAAGCACGTAGGTTACCGGCAGCTTCATGATGGAAGCCAGGCGGACAGCCGGACGCAGGTAATCTGTGAATACGAAGAACGTACCGCCGAATACTTTGAGCCCGCTGTGCAGCGCAATCCCGTTCATGGCCGCAGCCATACCGAATTCGCGGACGCCGAAGTAGATATTACGGCCGTCATACGATTCAGAAGTGAACTGGGACAGACCGTTCAAGTGAGTCATTGTCGAACTCTCAAGGTCAGCGGAACCCCCAACCAGCTGCGGGATACCGGCAGTCAGACCGTTCAGTGCACTACCGGAAGCTACACGCGTGGACACTGCTTTGTCTTCTGCTTTGTAGAATGGAAGATTGGCATCCCAGCCTGCTGGAAGCTCACCACTAAGTGCAGTTTCGAGCTGTGCAGCAAGCTCAGGGTAAGCTTGTTTGTAAGCTGCAAATTTCTCATCCCATGCTTTGTTAGCCGCGATTCCTTTAGCCTTCACTTCAGCAAAGCTGGCGCGCACTTCGTCCGGAACAAAGAAATCTTCTTCATATACCCATTTGTAGAAGTCCTTCGTAAGCTTCGCCTCATCGGCACCCAGCGGGGAGCCGTGAGTACCGCCGTGGCCGCCTTTACCTTGTTTATTCGGGCTGCCGTAGCCGATAACGGTCTTCACTTCGATCAGCGTCGGTTTGCTGCTGTCTGCTTGAGCTTCAGCAAGAGCCTTACTGAGTGCAGGAAGATCGTTGCCGTCTTCTACGCGCAGAACCTGCCAGCCGTAAGCTTCGAAACGTTTAGCCACATTCTCGGAGAACGCAAGGTTTAGCTTGCCATCGAGGGAAATATCATTGGAATCATACATTACAATCAGTTTGCCCAGCTTCAAATGGCCGGCAAGCGAAGCGGACTCGGAAGAGATCCCTTCCATCAAGTCGCCATCGCCACAGATCGCATACGTATAATGGTCGATTACATTATGTTCGTCTTTATTGTAAGTAGCACCCAGCTGCGCTTCAGCCATCGCCATACCTACAGCCATACCGATACCTTGTCCAAGCGGACCGGTTGTCGCGTCTACACCTGCAGTGTGGCCGAACTCCGGATGTCCCGGTGTCAAGCTGCCCCATTGACGGAACTGCTTCAATTCTTCCATCGGCAGATCATAACCGCTCAGGTGGAGCAAGCTGTAGAGCAGCATGGAGCCATGACCGGCGGACAATACAAACCGGTCACGGTTTACCCAAGTCGGGTGATCCGGGTTATGATTCATCGTCTTGGCGAACAACTGGTATCCCATGGGTGCAGAACCCATTGGCATGCCTGGATGACCGGAATTTGCTTTTTCAATCGCATCAATAGCAAGGGTACGGATCGTAGTGATGGCCAGGTTGTCCACCGTCGAGTTTTCTTCTTTATGAATGGCTTGATCTTTTTTTGCTTGTTCAGTCATTAAAATAATCCTCCTCAAATCAAGAATGTCATTTTGACTATTATTGTATCACGTAAGTGGAAGCATTTCCAATTGTTTTTGCTACAGCTTATAGTTAGCGGCTTCTGCCGGGTCTATGCACTCTACCGCCAGCTTTACAGAGTTTCAGGAGGGTTTGGGAGGATGCAAGCCGCGAATGGAGGGACTTAGCCTTAAGTCTAGTTTCTATCTAAGACTAAAGTTTGTTTTACAAAGCTGATTTATACAGTAAGATGGAAGTACCTCAGCAATACTTTTTACCGGATTATCCATTACTTCCAGCAGAAAGGGATTTCGAAGATGACTGCAAATAGAGATATCTATGTTGTGCTTACCGGAACGGGTACGGCCTTCAGCGGAATTATTAAATGGTTCACCAAAGCAGAGCTGAATCATGCTTCGATCGCCTTTGACAGTGAACTGCGCGAGGTCTACAGCTTCGGGAGAAAAAGAGTGCACAATCCATTTATCGCCGGACTGATCCATGAGAACTTTATCCATCCGTTCTACAGCAGTGCAGACTGTGCCATCTACCAGCTTAGAGTCAGTGCCGAAGAGTATGACACCATGTACAATCATGTTCAAGGTATGATGCAGAATCAGGAGCGCTATAAATATCATCTGCTCGGCCTGGTGGGTGTGCTGCTGAATATCCGGATCGACAGGGAGGATGCTTTTTTCTGCTCACAATTTGTAGCCTCTGTATTTGAAGAAACGGCCGTGCATCCGGTGGCCAAGCCCTCCTGCTTCGTAACTCCGGAGGATTTCGCCTCGTCCCTGTGTGCCCACAAGATATTCAGCGGCAAACTTTCCTATTATATGCGCCGTAATAATGGTGTGGCTCTCTTCACATCCAGCTTACATACCACCAGTTCACCCGTTCCGGGGGCGGTTGCCGCACGAATGCTCCGCTTAAACGAAGAACGGACTGAGGGGATCGTCTGAACGATCCCCCTCCGCCCGTAGGATGCTGCGTGATATAGACACGTAAGAACAAGATACCGGTAACGGAGTGACTACGTTCCGTTATTTTACGCGATGACTCTGATAATATTCTGACCAATCCCCCAGGATGGTTACCGTAACCGAATCGACTTTGGTCGTGAATTCATTAGTGGCGGTAAAAGTGAACGTAACCGGACCATCCGGCAACTCTTCAAACGACGGGTCTGCCAATTCGCCTATCCACTTGGTCCTGTCACTTCCGGTCGGACTCAGCTGCGCTGTATACCCTCCGCTCATTGTAACCTGAACGGTATCCGGCAATCCGGTTGCCGTGCCCTGCAGCACGAATTTCTCCCCCGCCCAATAAACAGTATACCCCCGCGGATTCTCCGCATTCCCGCTTTTATTCAAATTGTAAGCCTGACGGTTACTGTTCCACTCCTCTGTGTGCTGGACAGCCCCCTTAATGCTGAGCAGATTGACCATCATATATTTGCGCGGAGACACACTACTCCAGCCGAACCCGTCATACCCCTCAACTTCCACAGCATATTTCTCATTCTCTGCAAACGTGCCGGAAGGAACCTTCCACTGCTTAGCCCCGGATACCTGTTCACCAGACTGGGCCTTTACCGCACCACTTGCCAGATTAACAATGCGTACTTTGAAGCGCTGCTGCACATCGCCGTCTTCATCCTGATAATCCCACTGAATCACAGGGGTGAGTGTACTAACAATGGTCGGACTGGATGGGTTGGTGCTGGTTGGATAAATAATATTCACAGCCGGGATCCGGTTCACGACAGTGATATTCTGCGACAGCTCCCGGTATAACCCCAGAGTATCCGTAACGATTTGCCGCAGCGTAAAGGTTCCGTTTGATGTGAATTGCTTGGTGAAGCTCTCCTGTACGCTGGCCAGCCCTTCCGTCCCGCTTGAAGGCTTCAGAAAATATTGATGTTTAATACTGTCACCCTTCGGGATATCCGCATCGGTTGCAGTGCTGGTAATCTGCAGTACATCCGTCCGGTAAATGGGCACCGCTGCTGCATTGCGGCCCGTATCCGTCATCAGGTTAAAACCGGCATGCGGCGGATTATCGATGATGAAGGCTTTTTCATTGGAGACTTCTGACCAGGAGCCTTTTGAATAAGCCCGGGCGTAGAGGCTGAAAATTGAGAACCGTTCAAAGGTGGGATTAGGCACCTGATATTGCCGCAATCCGCCGGTCGAATCTGTATTCTCGACTGTTTTGGTCAACTGCCCGTCTGTCGCGAAGAACTCCAGCCGGTATTTCTCCTGCGGGTCGTTCTCCGGGTCACTGTAGTTCCACCTAATGAGAGGATCGCCCTGCAGCTCAGCATCCAGAACAGTTGGATTGGTAACTGTACCTGCCGGCGTAGTAAGCGTGATTGCTGGAGCCTGGTTTTCTATGACATCAATCTTCAGCTTAGCCACGTTTGACTTTGCACCGATTTGGTCCACTACCCAATGTTCTATGGTGTAGGCCCCTGTGTCAGGGAAATCTATATTTATATTGGCTGTGCGGTACATTGTTGTAGTTCCATCGCTACTGGTAACCTTCCAGTAGTATTGTAAGCTGCTCGCATCCGACGAGTCTTCATCCGTATCCACACCATAGTAGGTTTTGTTGTCATATTGGTATATAACCGTTGGTCCATTAATCTCAGCCGTTGGAACATGATTCTTGACCGTAAACAAACGGGTAGCATTCGAGCTTAACGAACCATCTGAAGCCGTAAGCCTCATTTCCCATCCCTCAGAAATTGCTTGCTGCTGGGATATGCCATAGTTTGCAATTAAATCACGGATCGTCATCATCGGACTCCGGTTACCGCTGGCATAATAATAGCTGGAGTTATTGATTCGTGCGTTCCAGCCATAACTCAGTCCGTCCCCATCCTCGTCCGGATCGGGCGTCAAATTCTCAATTGAAATTAACGTATCCCGGTACACTTCAGATGGCATATTAAATGCTGCTGCAGGCGGGTGGTTCATGACTTGTACGGTTTGACTGTAAGGTTCTGACCACAGCCCCCGATTATCATGGACCTGTAAGGTTAACTGGTAAGTCCCCACTCCGTAGGCGGCAATATTCGGAGGTGTAGTTGCCCCGCCCCAATGACTCCATACCTGCTGCCACCCGTCCTTAACCACCGTCCAGCTATACACATCAAGTGGATCATTATCAGGGTCAAAAGACTTGTCGGTAACCGCCGTGGCTTTACGGTAAGAAACGATATTCGGCTCTACCGTAAAAAGCGCTACCGGTGGAAGATTACCACCGCCACCTACGGTCCGCACACACCAATCACTCCAGACCCCTGCTCCATTTTCTCCGTCCACATCACGCACACGTAGCCGGATATCATATTGCTCGTTTGTTGGCAGCTGTGCAGGCGGTTGCCCGTCCATCCACATTTCAGATTCGGTTGTTTTATATTGCCATTGCCAATCCATCAACCCCTTGTTATACGCCTTGATATGATCAAGATCGTAGGAGCTATCTGTGATTTGCAGCCATCCTCCCGTTAGCTTCGCACTAAACAGAGCAATTGGCTTCCGGTGTACATGAAACGTCATGGATGATAAATTATCGCGGCTCCATAGCCGGTATTCATCGAACCGATCATCACTTTTTGGATTATCCCGAGCCTGGAAGGTGGCCACATACACCCCGCTGTAGGGGAACGACTGGTACTTTGAATTTCGCCATAGACCACTGTCACCAATGATCCCCATTGAATTGTCAAAAAAGTTCGGGTCATGATCATACCGGTACCTGTCTTGAACCTTCGGGTCCCCTTCATAATCTGTGTAGGTTGTCGTAATGTCCACAGGTGTATTAATTAAGATAAATGACTTATTCCTTAACCTGTAGGATACATTTACATTTAGCGTCCTCTCGTCTTTGAAGTTGTAGGGATCAACGACTTTGACAATAATCGTATGCCGTCCAGGAGGTATCCCGTCTGCCAAAACGTCTATGGGTATGGAAAATGGTTTATTATATAATGCCTGCGGAATGGTTACTTTTTTGTAGAACACATTCGGGATCTCCGCACTGACCACCAAATCGTTATTGTCCACATCGCGTACGTATCCTTCGATGTTCATTCCGCTGAAGCCAGGCTCGTTGATTAGCTGCTGTTCACTCGGAGTCGTTACGGTTAGACTTGGAGCTGAATTGATAATTAACGGCACATCGTAAATATAACGTTGGGCGGCATTCGCCCAACCATTCGTAGGACTGTTATACCAATGACTATCTCTTGCCCATACCATAATATCTAACTTGGTAGGAAGTTCCCGATCCCATGGTACACTCACCTGACTCGTAGGTGGTCCTGATAGACTCAATGTATTATATGTTTGAGTAGCCGGGAACTCATTTACTAACCATTCCCTATAATTAACTGTAGCGCTCTTTGTTGGCGAACTAAAACTTGTGGAAATGCTCGCAAATCTAGTTCTCCAGTAGTCAGAATACCAATCCTTATTTGACGATTTCATTATAATTGGTGCATCCAGAACAACATCATATTCAAATATAAGAGTTGTTAGGTCAAATCGGACATTTTTAAGCGTAAAACTTGGCATATCAAGAGTTACATCTCCGATTCCCCCCATATATGGTTCCCAATACCTAGTATCGCTAAATGCCTCAACATGTATATCGATATAGTTGATTACATTGGAATCACCCGCTGCCTCTACCCGCACCTTTCCCGGCAAAGCTTCAGGCCATGTTAGAAGCAGTAAAACAGCAGCCATGAATATTGAGAGTGCCTTGTTAAATTTCAGCATATTCTTTCCTTTCTACCATGACCAATCCACATCTGGCGCCTGATTTTTAACCTTAAAGATTCGCTCAATGGTATTTTGTGTAACGTCTGAGTTGTTCGATTGGCGATCATCCTGGGTAACAAATTCATCTATGGTTGGCTGCCCAAATTCTTCAAACACAGTGAGCCGTACCAGGTATTGTCCAACATCCCGCACTTTAAGATTAAGGTGATCTAAATTCTCGTTACTAAAGATGACCCAGCTCTCATCTGCAAAATTTCCGTTGTTATTCGAATCGTAGCGATATTCCCATAGCCTCCGGGCCACAATGTCTTTATCCGGAGAATAGGACATGTCATCGATAGAGATCGTCGCCTGATTGCCATCTGCAGGGTTACGGTACGCGGATCCAGGAAGTGTGAAGTAAGCAAAGGGCTTCTCATCCGGTACAATATCAAACGACACTTCGCTGCTCGCAGACAGCCCCAGGGTATTCTCGACATAGATTGTTGCTTTATATCTGCCTGGCTTTTTAAACAGTACATCTTTACTTGGCACGCCATTCAGCGACCCGCTGTATTTTATGTCTGCATTAGTCCCCCCAGAAACGGCAGTGATGGTGATTTTAGTTTTAGAATCTACCAACGGGTAATGTGTAGGGCTGCTGCTATAACTGCGAATAATGACCTTCCGGTTCTGTTTCAAGGTTCCTTCAGCATAAATGGACGCATTCGGAACCGGCTCAATGACCGTAATTTCAGTACTGGTGCTCCCGGACATTGAATCATCATCCAAAACCGTAAGTGCCAGCGACTGCTCGCCCAAATGCTCCTTATCGTACCAAAGGGTCCCCCGCGGCCGATCCGTCAATTCTCCTATAGCATTCGGCGTGTCCCAATAATAGCTCTTGATAAAGCCGTCCGGATCAAAAGAGCCTGCGCCGCTGGCTTCAAACTCTTGTCCTGCCTTAATCGTCTTTGGCGCTGAGATAAGGGCAATCGGCGGCTTCAGCTCTCGCGGAGGATTTGGAGGAGAAGTTGGTCCTGGAAAGTCCCCGCCTGGAGGAGTTGGAGTTGTATACACTCCGGCTTTAACGTTGTAGGACTCCTTCAATGAAGTGATGGTTCCCGTTTTGGTTACAACGGGTTTCTTGAACCTCACGACTACACTTAATTCGTACTCCTGTGTGATACTAGGAGATTTCACTTTTGATTTTGGAATGGTAAAATCTATTTTCTTTGAGGACGTAAGGGTTTTAGAATAATCCTTTAGCGTTTTCAGCGAACTCTCATTTCCTTTTTCTTTAGCATAAAACACCCATTCTTCGATGTTAGACGAATCTTTATATGCCAACAGCTCCCCTTTCAGGTTGATCTGTACGGGTACGTCCTTATCCTCAAATTTCACCGGGTTGGGTGAGGGTTTTTCAAGAATGGCTGCCCCTGTGAGGGTCGCTTCATCGGGGAGACCGTAGTCGAAGGTGACTAGGCCGCCGTAGCTGTAGGAGGTGACGTTTGCGTTTGCTTCGTAATAATAAGTAACCAGTGCAAAATATCTCCGACCTTCTGCTTTTCCTGAAAGTCCGTCATCCGGTTCTGATTTCCATGGAGTACTATTGGGGATAAAATAGTTTATAATTACTCTTCCATTCTTAAATGTTGGTAACCCCTTAGTATATGAAGAATGTTCGAGTAATATTGGTTTTATAGACGATGCAACAATATCTTTTGAATCAATATCTTCTGTTTTAGAACCGTTATACCATTTGAGATACAGCTGATCTTGTAAAGGACCAGCTGTTACTACTATAGATGGAGGATTTTGTGATGGATAATCATCGGTAGCTGTTACATCTTTTGTCTTCATTCGATCATTACGTTCATCATATTCATTAATTTGCCAACGTCTTCCATCTGAATACAGCCATATTGAATTGTAGATTTCAGTCTTGTACATTGCTTCAAAAGAAGCCCTATACCCTTTAACTTTTTCAAGAACTTTTTTATTTTCCGTACCTTTTAAAGTAACTTTTATTTTTCCATTCTCTATATTAATACTTCCAATGGTCTTATTATTGCCAGTATAATTAAGTGTATTGTGTAAGATTGCAGAGCTGGTAACTCCGCTAGGCAAATCCAAGTAAAAACTTTTTGCACTATTATTTGATCCTACTAAACCTGTAGTGATGGGAACAGCGACAGAACTTGATTTAGTGCCATTCGAAGCTTGAGCATAATCATTCGGAAAGCTTGCTGCCAGTAAAATAATAATCAAAATCAAACAACTAAATTTCCTCATACTTCCTCCTTACAGTTCTTCCACTACGAATTTTTCGTTGAATTGACCATCGAAGTACAAACGAATAGCAAAATGATCGAAAGCAGTGTTGCCATACATATAAGCTTGATAGGTTGATAATTGTTCCCCTGGCTTAAGAATAAAACTATTAAGAGCCATTTTATCATTTGGCTTTTTAATGCGTGACCAATTTCTTACAGGATCAACTGATACCAATCCTTTAAAGCTCAATACCCAGTATTCTCCGTTTTTATCATTACTCACTATTTTTTTGCTATTATTTTTTATTGTTATCTTTGTCCAAACAAAATAGGTAGGCTTTGAAATAAGCCCGGATTCTTCACCATATTTATATGTTTTTCTCAAATTGATTGCATCTTTAGAATTAAAATCATAAATCATAATCTTCTCCAGCGTATAACTAAGTCCGCCAGCCTCAACTGTTACCGGAAGCTCCACATCCTTCACTAATCCATACTTCGAAAGATTATCTCTCATAATCGGAGCCGCCGTCGGCTTTGCAGCTGTTGCACTGACAGGCCCAACTTGACCTACAATTACACCGGCTAACAATGCTGTTGCCAGTAAGGCTTTTACAGCTGTTCTCCCCACCATTGTCTTGCTGAGCATCGTCTTTTTCATAATCGAACTCTCCCTTAATTGTAGTAGTTGGGTCAGGACCCGCCGAAGCTCATATGGCTAATGATTCAGCTTATATTCTTGAACCGCCGGCACGGTAATTGCTTCTTGTACTTTGTTTCTGGAGATCAGGACCGGATGCTCCGTTTGAATAACTGCGATGACCGAAGGTCCTTGTATGTATTTGGTGATGCCGTAAGCAGGGTCTTCATAGAGCATGGGAAACGTATTTCCCGTTGATTCATCCACAATATCGAACTTGACGATCCTCACTTGAGCCTGGAGTCGGCTCCCCGCTAAGGGGGATAAGCCGTCGTCCAGTCCCAGATTACTCTGCAGCGTGTGGCGGAAGGTAGCATAGGCTTCATCAGGGTCAATAACCAACCGTCCTTGTGCACGCGCTGCTTCGTTCAACTCCTGTGATGCATCGTGAACCGCCATATTGTTAGCATCCTTGAGCATACTGCGCATGATGTCCCACTCCTGATTCTGAATTTGAAAAAACCAGGAGTAGATAAAGATCAGCAGGACAAATGCCAGCTTAATAATATAATCCATAGGTTAGCTTCATCCCTTAATTAATCGAGATATTCACTCATGATCGAGCCGTGCCCATAATACCTTGTCGGCTGGGATACGCCGGAGAAATTGTAGGGAAACAGGTTTACCCTTGGTGCTGTTACATACACATCTATCCGCTGTTTGCGCTCAAGAATCATTTCCGTACTGCTAGTAATTTCAATAGAGCTCTCCGGAAAACCGACCGCCTTCAGGTTCGAGATGACCTCGCCTCTCATAGAGGCTGTAACCATTCCTTCGGTTGCGGCCTTTTGCGTGATATAGGATGTGTTGGCTTTGACCTGCAAATCCAGCAGATAATCAATATACGTAAAAATCGGCTGCAGGATAATGAACAGCACCAGCCACATAAACAATGCCCGGAGGACGGTTGCCTTCAAGCGCAGCGCCTCCTTTTAATACTGTTCAACTGCTTTGACATGGGTAATGATATCATCCTGGCTACCGCCGATAATGCTTGTTGCCCCGGCGATAAAAATTCCCGCAATCACAAAGCCAATAGCCAGAAACAGTGCGACGGAAATCGAGTCCTTCTTCATCTCCGTTAAACCAGGAAATCAACTAACTTATGTCCTGCCGCATCTACACCCGAGCCTGACGGCTTAACCAGGCTAACCGCCGGAATGAGCGGTCTGTTATCATCTGCATCGTCGATTACGTCCCGTACGACAGGAATCAGTATTGCGATTACGATAGCCACACACAGAAATCCGATAGCGATAAATAAACCAGTAGAAATAGCGTCCTTTTTCATTGTTAATATCTCCCTTTTTATTTTATATTTTTAATTGCTGTTTGAATATACAAAAATTCACTCATTGAAACATCCCCACACCGCTAAAATTGCCCTTAATCAGCATAATGTACTGCATAGCCAGACATACAATCATCAGGAAGGTAGCGATAGACGGAATTACATTAATGATGGTCGATACATCGCCGATGAAGGACCACTTCTTCAAATATTGGTCGCTCGATATTTTGGTGATAATCTTGCCCTGCTCCCGTAAATAATTCGCTGCTTCATGATCATCATCCATGCCCTCCGTCGCCAGCAGAATCGAACGGATATCGTTGATAAAAGCGTGGTTCTCGGGAAATTTTCCGCAAAACCATTCAATCGCACGCTCGGTTCCCTCATCTACCGCCCTTTCCGAGAGCTCATATAGATCCTGACGGATATAATTGAAGTGGCTGGCTGTCCCTGCACAAAAAGCTCCAAACTCCACATACCCGCGCTTGCGCAGCCGGTTATTCTCATAGAGACGGATGAAGGAAATCAGCTCCCCGTCTTTTTGAATAAGTGTCTTCTGATGCAGCCAGATCAGCAGCCAGCCAAGCGGCAGAACCCGCTGCGGACTGGTAATCAGGAGAATAAGCGCAGCAATAAGCGGATCATAGATAGATAAAGGCTCTGAACGTACGAAGTCACCTGCCGTCTGCACCAGCAGATAAATCAGCGCCGCCGAGTACCGGAACAGTGTAATTTTGGCTGCTGATATGGGTAGACCGCTCTGATTCAGCAAGTGCTGCAGCCGTTCATTCTGCACCCGTTCCCCGAAGGCCTTCCACTTCACACCGAGACGGAGTACATAACGTTCCTGACGGCTGCTGCTGCTGACAAAAACCAATAGAGCGAGATACACAATACCTGTTACAGCTATTAAAAGTAGTAATCTATCCATTATTCATCACCTTAGTGGTAGTCCAGCTTGGGCCTGGCGAGGATGGTACTGATCATGAACGAGATGAACATTCCCGCAATGATGACCATCATAAATGTAAGGCCAACTGTAGTCTCAAATTGCAATTTGAAATAGACGTCTGGCTTCAGCATATACATAAATGTTCCAACCGAAGAAACGAGCACAACCAGATTTCCGTACAGCCCCAGGCTAATCGCATCCCTGCTGCTTGCTTTGACCGTCAGAATCGTCTCCCGTTGCTGCTCCATGGAGCGGTTAAGCATCATGAGCGAGCTTTTGAGATAACGTGTGCCTTCCTTCTCGCAATAGAGCAGATCCGATACGAATTCTACGGCAAAGGTCGTTCCGATCGCTCCGGCAAAACGCCCTGCTTCCTCATTCAGCTCCCGTTCATTGCTGTAATTGGCAAACGCCGCTCCAAGCAGCTTCAAGGGAGTCTTCAGCACATTATCCCCGGCCAGCAAATCACTGGTCCTCGACAGAATGGAATCCGCAGATAAATGAGTGAATTTGGTGGCGATTTTGATCACATCGAGCAGATCGTAGCTCCCCCGCACTTTCCTCTGAGCATAGGTATACCTCATCCGTAAGTATGGAATGCTTGCCGAGAGAATTGCCAGAAACAGCGGGAGCCGCCAAGCGTCCTGCACAGCTGTACCCTCATTTAACACAATCCCCTCCAGAAAAGGATTATTAAAGCTCATATGTCCCGGCAGCTCCCGCAGAGTCAGCAGACCCGATAGAAATATCCCCGTGAACAGCATGCCTGAACGAGTGACAAAACGCATAACACTGATTCCCGGCTCATACCGCTTATGGGCAAAATACAGCAAATCATCCAGATGGCGGTATAGCCACATTCTTTTATTAATCATGCTTACTTTTTTGCCGAACAGACTCATCCTCAGGTTCATCCGGAAATCCATCTTTTGTCCCCACTGCGATAAATGCCGCTCAATAAGCGGCTTCACCAATAGCCATAATCCGCCCGCGACCAGTAAATGAAAGACAAACTGGATGATATAGTACAGCAGCGCCACAGGCTCCCCCCTCATTCATTCAAAACAATCCTGGATTTCAAGCTTTCCTTCAGCGGGCCCACCATCGGTTTCTGGGCAGCGAGATGTCCAAGCTCCTGCAGCATCATCCGCGTGGCCCGTGCATTCTTCTTCTTCATCTTCACCATCAGCCCCGGCGTCAGCTTGTCATTATAGCTCCAGGCCGACTGCTCCGGCTCCCAGCGCATCAGATCATTAGCGAATACCGAGTTGCTGGCTTCCTCATAAAAAACCTCGGATATCCGCGAGAGCCGCTTCTTCCCATCGGGCACACTTTCCAGAATAAAGACCAGCTCACAGGATTTCAGCGCTGAGATTAAATGCCCTTTCAGGCTGCCGCCAATCCGTGTAGATACGGCAAATGCGCCCTGGTAAGGAATATCCTCCGAATCCACGGTATGAAAGGTTCCGGTGATGCCGTCATAGCCCTTTTCGCCGCTCCATAGATAGAATTCCCATTCGTTATAACGCATCTCCGTCATATAGAGAATGTTCGGGTCATGCCGCAACGATTCCACGCCGACCTCCATCAGCTCCTCATTGGATGCCTGGATCGGAATGATCCGGTGGCCCTTGATCTGATATGGCAGAATAGACTCCGGATGCTTCTCAATCATCACCACTCCCATGCAGGAGGAGGAACCGAGCAGCTGCTCACCGACAATTGTATTGGCAAAAGTGGTTTTGCCCGAGCCTACGGCACCCGCGATAATCGTATTACGAAACGTCCCCGTAAGCGCACGGATCAGTTCAATCGCTTCCGCAGGGATGCATTCTGTGCCGGCCTGATCATCCAGATCCAGAAATTCGACGACCTGGCGGCGCAGCGATATGGTGGTGAAGCCTTCCCAGACCCGTGGCGATACCCAGATGGCTAGCCGGATGAACCGTCCCGGCCAGAGGGGATCATCCATTTTGAATTCCACCGAAGGATTATCCTTGTTCAGCTTTTTGTTGGGATCGCTTTTCAACAGAGATCGCTTCAGCTGCTCTACACGATCCAGCGAAGGCATCTCATACGGATAAGCTACAAACCTGCCCTGGTGGTTATAGAAAATTTGCCGTCCGATCATCTGCAGCCCGGTCGATTCACTATAAGCCCGGTCCGTGAACCAGCGGTAAGCGGGTCCGAACCCTTTCCATTCATGGAACAGCGCCTCTGCCGCTGTACGGTAAGCTTCCGGCACCTTGCCCGTAAACGGGGTACGGCGCAAATACTTCTCGATCTCGTTCATGAAAAAGCTGACTGCCTGCGGATCACCAATCAATGCCTTGGCATTTAGCTCGAAATAGCTGTCATCCTCACGCTCTAGTCCGGCGTTCATTTCACTTTTCATTTTCTGCAGAAAGCTGTAGAAGTCTTCCTTGCCGGGTTTGCTGGTACGGAGCACACTTTGCTTCAGTGAGAAAAGCCGCCTGTTCTCAGTAGCCTCCGACAACCTTAACTGTTCGCTCCCGTCCTCCTCTTCCTGCCGCCTTCCATGCTCAGGGTCCCGCGGCGTCCATCTTGATGAAGGGCGTCCCTGCTTCAGCAGCCAAGCTTCATCCGGATATTCAATCATTGAAATATCCCCTTCTTTCGGACTTCCAAAGCCAGACCCAGCGAGACCAGCAGCGCATGAACCTTATCGTCTACATGCTGAAGTTCTTTTTTGCCGAGCGGCAGGCTCTCCAGGAAAGGCTGGTAATATGGAAGCTCCAGCAGGATCTCACTGCCAAAGCGCAGCGCCAGATTCTTGGAAGAGGTCAGCTCTTCTACATTGCTGCGGTTAATGATCCACTGGAAATCCTGCGGATGCAGATCCATATGCCCGGCCAGCTCCATCAGAGGCTGTAGCCTGTACTCATGACGGGGATGCGTTACAATCATCCGCAGGACGGATTTCTGCATGCCCACATACCAGGCGGCACTTTCCGGAATGGACCCAAAATCAGCCACCACCACATCGGCATTGTCACTTGCTCTGTCCAGCAAATACTCGATCTCCTCCTCCTGATAGTCCTGAGCGCTTAAATAATCGAAGTTGCCCGGCAGATACGAATATCCTTCCTGCTTCACAAACCCGGCAAAGTCCTCATCGTGAAGCATTTTGCCGGTAATCCGCGGCCGCAGCCTGTCCAGGCTGACTGCTGTCTTACGGTCATAACCCGGATCGTACAGATCAAGACCCAGCACGGTTACCCGCAGCCCCGAAGCCGCAATTCGTCTGGCGAATAGCTTAGCTGCACTTGTACAGCCAATGCCCGGCCCGGACCCGAAGAATCCAATCAGATTCCCCCGCTCTGCCTGCTCATCCTCAAGCATGTAGCGCAGCTTATCGATAATAGCCGATGAGGTCGAACGCGGAGGCATGAAGAAGATCCCCAGGCTCTCACATTGCATATGAATAGCCTGATAACCCCTCACCCCTTTTTGCAGATATACATACAAAATGTTGGAATCCGGATAACTCCGGCGCAGCCCGCTGAGTCCAGATACGGGTACCTGCTCGCTTGTCACCATCAGCAGATGTCCTCCGGCCTGCGCAGGCTCAGGCAGCACGCTTTGGGCAATGACCGTAAATCCGGCAAGCTTTATTTCATTAATTGTCAGCTGATCCATACCCAGACTGAATATTTTCAAGCTCATCCCTCCTCCCTTCTGCTTCACTTTGCTACTCCACTCTTACGATCCACAGCTTCTTGCCCTGTTCCAGATATGCCCCCATCAGCTCCCCGTCGCTCTTCTTCAGCTTCAGCTCCGGTGCCGCCACTTTGCCGGTCGAGGTAAAGCGGTTATTATTGTTGCCATTCTCCGAATCCAGCACATCATTGTTGTCTTCGGTACGCACATAATTCACGGTTACTCCGCTGAGAAATACTTTACGGCCGGGAAGCGCCGGCTGAATTTCCTCATCCACCGCAGATGCCGGTCCTGAAACCTTCATTCCTGAAGAAGCTTCTACTGCCCCGGCTGCCGGGCTATAGCCTGTCCGGTCCTTAACCGGCGAATCCCCTTCGACCAGATAAATATCCACCTTATCTCTGCTGCGGAGAGAACCGTTAATGGCATAGATCGCCTCTTTGGGTATGGGGAAAATCCCTTCATCCTGCTGCGGCTCCAGATTGCTCACATCAATCAGTGATTCGGTCAGAATACTGCCATCCGTCAGATTCACATTCGTAATCTTCCGTTCCACCTGATCCAGGCTTCGGATGACACCAGCCGGAATGTCTTTGGTCTGCACGGAATCCAGATAGAGATCTCCGGGCTTCAGCTCATAATTTTTCGGTAAAAAGCCTCCGCCATCCACCTTGATTTTGACGACAGTCTGAGAGAGTACATAGGGTTTGAAATAGAGATCATAGCCAAGCAGTCCGCCGAAGCCGGTGGTCAGGATGAGGAAGGCAAAGATGTAATTGCGTTTTAATAAATGTCCGCGTTGCGATGACAAGCCCTTTACCCCCTTTGAATGTGAAATCTGCACATAACAAAATACATTTTGGCTTAAGATCCAAAATGCCGGTAAAATGCTTTTTTACCTGTCGTGGTGAGAAGTGTATTAGATTATTACTGTGAGGTTGTTGTATAGCTTGAGGCTGCGGGAGAAGCTCCCGGCAGAAGATGATGCCGGTAAAAATCAGACCGGAAGGATGTTATATGCATCCGTGTGATTCCTGACTTTTACCGGAGTGGTTGTAATAGTTTAACTGGAAAGCTTCGCTGCTTAATTAAAAACTACTGTTTTATTATGATGCACGAGAATTCTGTCCTCAATATGCCATTTCACTGCACGGGCCAAAACTACTCGTTCAATGGTGCGTCCGATGCGCTTAAGCTCGTTCACATCATCACTGTGGCTGACCCGCTGCACGTCCTGCTCGATAATCGGACCGCCGTCCAGCTCTTCAGTCACATAGTGGGCAGTAGCGCCGATAATCTTGACCCCGCGCTGATACGCCTGAGCGTACGGCTTGCCACCGACGAATGCCGGCAGGAACGAGTGGTGGATATTGATAATCCGGTGCCGGTAATGCTCGATGAACGAAGGGGAGATAATCTGCATATACCGGGCCAGAATGATCACATCGATATCATCACCGATCACCTCAAGCTGACGTTTCTCTGCGGCTTCCTTCGTATCCGCCGTAACCGGAATATGATGGAAAGGAATGCCGAAGGATTCAACATAAGCCTGCATGTCCGTATGGTTGCTGACCACAAGAGCAATGTCCGCATCCAGATCACCGGCCTGCCACTGCCATAGCAGCTCCACCAGACAGTGATCCTCTTTGGATACAAAGATCGCCAGCCGCTTCTTGTGGCTTACATTGAAGATCTGCCAGTTCATCTTGAAGCGCTCGGCAACGCCGCCAAAGATCGTACGCACCTCTTCCAGCCGTTCATTCAGCTTAGGCAGGTCAAACTCCACTCTCATAAAAAACATTCCGCCGTCCGGGTCCATCGTATATTGATCCGACTGCACAATGTTCGCACCATGCTGGTACAAGAAATGCGACACAGCCGCTACGATACCCGGCCCGTCCGGACAGGAAATGAGCATACGCGCCCGGTCCGGATATTGACTGCCTGATGAATGATCTCTTTTCACATGTAACTCCATATTTCTCCGTCCATCCTCTCATCTGCTTGCGCAATCTGTTGTTGGATTAAGCGTTCACGAGCAGCTGCTTGCCTGCCAGCCAGGCGATCAGCCGCTGGTTGACGGCTTCCTCACTAAGCTGAGGGAATAATCCGGCGGCAATTACTTGATCATAGAGACGTTCCAGCGGCTCACGGGGATCGGCTTTCTTCGCTTTGGCATCATTCTTCAGCAATTCCCATACATCAAGCACATAGCGGCGGGAGTCCAGCTCCTGTTTGGCAAAAAAAGCATGCAGCTCTTCCAGCTCCTGCAGGAATTCTGCTCCGAAACGTTCAGCCACATTGCCGCGCAGCAGAGCAATTTCCACTTCATACATTGGACGAAGCTTCTTGGCATCCTTGCCTATCCACGGGGTCTCCAGAATGAACGGCAGACCCGCCAGTGCTTCATGATGTACGACATTGTTGATCGTCTCAAAACCAATATAGCCCGAGCCAATCGGAGTATGGCGGTCTTTGCCCGCTCCCCGCGGATTCTTGCTGTCATTAATGTGGATAACGCCGAGCCGTCCCAGGCCGATGGTATCGTCGAATTTCTTCAGCACGCCATCCAGATCGCCCACGATATCGTATCCGGCATCATGAATGTGACAGGTGTCGAGACAAATGGACAACCGCTCATTATGTACGACCTTATCGATAATGGAAGCAATCTCCTCGAAGCTGCGTCCGACCTCTGTTCCCTTGCCGGCCATTGTTTCCAGAGCAATATGCACTTCCGTCTCATTCGTACCGCCCAGCACTTCGTTCAGTCCGTCTGCAATGCGCTGAATGCCGTATTCAGCATCCTTGTCGGTGAAAGCTCCCGGATGCAGGACAATATGCTTAACACCGAGTGCATGGGTACGGCGGATCTCCTCCTGCAGGAAATCAACTGCCAGCTGGTAGGTGCTTTCCTTGTAGGAGCCCAGGTTAATAATGTATGGGGCGTGAACCACTATCTCTTCGACGCCATTCTGCGCCATTACCAGCTTCCCTTCCTCAGGGAACATCGATTCAATCGGCTTACGGCGCGTATTCTGCGGCGCTCCCGTATATATCATAAACGAGGTAGATCCGTACTCATTTGCTTCATTGGCCGCGCTCAGGAGACCCTTGTCCGCGCAGGACACATGTGAACCTATTTTCAGCATGCCTATTTCCCTCTTTCCTTCACGAATTAACCCTTATTCTACCGTGATCGGGAAAATAAATCTAGGCAAGCGCCAGAAGGCCGCTTCCGCTTCGCAAAACTTTGGAAATACGCTATACTTTAGATGAGTAAAAGGAAAGTGACAATCATCATTGTCAAAGGCGGTGTAACCATGCATTTTCATTCACCCTCAAGCTTGTTATCTGCAGCTCCGAGCAATTGGTTTATGAATTCCATCGCATTTTGGACCTTTTTACTGCTGGGCTGTATGTGCATCGGCGGCTATTTTATGTTCCGCAAATTTCTGAAGGTACTGCCCAAGGCTGACGGCAAGTCCAAGCTGGACTGGCAGAATTACTGGGTAGAACGCAGCCGTCCACTATGGAGCGACGAGATGAAGGCTTTTCTGGACCAGCTGGTTCAGCCGGTACCCAGCCCCTTCCGCGACATCGCCAAACATTCCATTGCTGCCGAGATCGGCAGAATTGCTGTGGAGAGCAACGCTCCGGAGGTAACCCGCGAGCACTGCATCAAAGGCTATATTATAGCTACACCACGGCGCGACAACCGCTTTCTGGTTACCTTCCTGGAAAAGAACGGCATCGACTACACACCTTATAAACATTTAGTCAAATAACTGCTAATCAGGGTCACGCCATGGTCAGGCGTCCAGAACAGGAGCACCCCCTATGAAATTTATCATTTGCGGAGGCAGCGGCTTCATCGGCAGCGAGCTGACCGAATATTGGCTGCAAAGCGGGCATCAGCTCATCAGTGTCGGCCGCAAGCTTCCGGCGAACCCACGATCTCATCCGGGTCTGAGCTATCTTACCTGGGACAGTCTGAAATCAAATCCCGAAGCTGCCGAAGGCGCAGATGCACTGGTTAATCTTGCCGGAGCTTCCCTTAGCCAGCGCTGGACTCAAAGCGGCAAACAGGCGATTATGAAATCGCGGCTGGAAACCGTTACCGCAGCAGGGAAGCTGCTGCAGTCGCTGCAGCATAAGCCCCAGGTAGTCGTCCAGTCCTCTGCTGTCGCCATTTACGGGACTTCACGGCAGGATACCTATAATGAATCCTCTCCAACCCGCGTTGTAGACTTCCCTTCAGAAGTCGTCAAGACCTGGGAAGAGGCTTCCGATGAAGCATATTCCGGCTGCCGGCTGGTCAAACTGCGCACAGGCGTTGTGCTGGGCAATGAGAGCGGTGCTTTCCCCAAAATGAAGTTGCCTTATTCCCTTGGTTTCGGCGGCAGAATCGGTAGCGGCAAGCAGTGGCTGTCCTGGATTCACCTGACAGATATCGTCCGGCTAATCGAATTCTGCATTCTTCATCCTGAGATCGAAGGTCCTGTTAATGCTACTGCTCCGCAGCCGGTTACGAACGAACAATTCGGAAGGATGATCGGCAAAGTCTATCATCGTCCGCATTGGTTCCCCGTCCCTGCATTTCTGCTGAAGGCTGCCGTAGGTGAGCTGTCGGAAATTCTGCTTGAGGGACAGCGCGTACTTCCTTCCAAAGCAGTGAATATCGGCTTCACATTCACCTTTCCAACCCTGCAGCCGGCGCTTGAACAGCTGAAATCTCAAGTGTGAAACGTATAACAGCCCTTAACAATCGTGAACACCGTTCCTTCGGTCAACGGATACTCTTTATAAGGAACCATAAGCTCACCAGCGAGAAACGTGCCGTTCCTGGAGTCCAGATCCTTCAGGATATACCCGCCGGAGCTTCTGGAAATTTCGGCGTGTACCCGCGATGCCCCTTCAGATGTCTCTACATACTGGGCAACCTCTGAAGAGCGGCCAATAATGAAGCTGGGGCGGTTCAGTTCAATTCTCTCAGGAGTTCCGCCAGCATCCGCCTCGCTTCTTTCCAGATAAGGAGCTGCCCGCCCGCATGATGAGAGCCCGCCCCCTTTGACCGGTTCCGGTTCCCGGATAAGCAGCGCTGTGGCAGCTACAGCAGCAGGTGCTTCTTTCACATGAAGGCGGCCCTCCGCAATCTCCGGGGCTGTACCCTGTCCGCCTGCCATTGTCACCCTTGGGTAAGAGATTTCAGCAGATACTGCTTGTTCTGAACGCATATTAGCGGGAGCTGAAGTCCGGAGCGGCGCTACAGGATTTCTGTCAAAATCCCATTCCAGCTCATTCCTCAGCTGCCGGCCTGCACCCTTCCGTTCCTCTGTCCCCTCCTCCAAAAATTCTTCCTCTTCAGCAGATCCGCCCCAGGTAATCCTACCGCTCCACACCATCCAGCATACAACTGCCATCCCCAGAGTTACTGCTGCACAGACCGCGAGCCAAAGCATCAAGGGATTATTTAAATAGAGAAACTTCCATAACAACGCATCGCACAGCACTGCACCAAGTACAATATACGTCCGATACGATGATGTTCCGTCCACAGCAGCTTGGAGGGTTTGTTCAGGCATATCAGGCCTCAGCTGTTCTCCGGTTGCTCCCCCATCCTTCCGCTTCAGCCGCGGTGCGCCGCTCATCCATGGAGCCTGATCTGGCGCCTGTCCAGGAGCAGGAGTCACTGTGTCTTTATCTTCTTGCTCCCACGCGAAGGCTGCTCTTCCCGGGAAAGCCGTCTTTGGCTCTTCCAGATTACGGAGCGGAGGCTGTTCCATTCTGTCTGCTGACCGAATCGGCGCTCCTGCCAGCTTCCCCTGAACCAGCCCCATGGCTTCCGGAGGAGCCCTGTATTGGTCTGCCCCTGTCAGCAATTCTGCTAATAGTTCCTTAAGCCCTGCAGGGCTGAAAGCCTCCTCCCCGCAGTATTGCAGCAGCCGCTGCATTCCGTCACCGGACAGCTCGTGGATGGCCGCCATAAAAACCATGATCAGCGATCTGAGTGACTTCCCCGGACTTACAGCTGATTCTGTATGCTGCAGCGGAAGGTAGGTAAGGAACACTTTTCCACTGTTTAATGGACCCTCAATGAAGATGTAGTCTTCATGCAACGCGTACTGCTCTGCACGCAGCATATACAGGCGCCCCTCCTCCATTCCTGCAGCGATCTGCAGCAGCAGCCCGAAGAATTCCAGCATGCTCAGCCTCTCACTTTTGAGCAGAGCCCCCAGCATTTTTCGTCTTGATACGGTATATTCCAGTGTCACCTGCAGGTCTATCTCTCTAAGCAACAGCCGCAGATGATGCGGAATACCTGTGTTCATCAGCATGCGGGCCTGAACCATGTTAAGCTCTCCTGCCGCCAACCCCTCTGGCTTGCCGAGCAGCATCGTTATCCCATCCTGCTGCACGAAATCACGTTCCAGTCCAAACAAGCAGCTTCACCTCCTGAGCTGTTATAACTCCAAACCTCAAGTCAGAAATAATAATACGCACAGATAAATCCCGGAAAAACAGCCAGCATAAAAGGAAACCGGAGCAGGTCAGTCCCCTGCCCTTTTTTGAACATATCCGTATTACGGAGCAGCAGGAATCCCGCTGTTCTGCTTAACACACCGCGTACCCTCCGGCCTGCTTCCCGCCTGAAGAGAATCATGATCCAGCCGACAACGGCTCCCAACAGCACAGAATACACAATTACCTGCAGGGAGAACAATACACCAGTCCAGGCACCAATTCCGGCAAAAAGCTTAACATCTCCAGCCCCCACTGCCCCGATGAAATACATGATCAGCAGCAGCAGAAACCCCGAACCTGCACCGCACAGAGATAAGAGCAGTCCATGTCGGCCGTTCATAATCACTTGCAGGGATATCCCCGCAACAAGTGCAGGCAATGTAATCCAGTTAGGGATCTTCATCCAGCGTATATCTGTGAATAATGCTGCTGTCAGGAACGGCAGGAAGCCCCAAAAAGCCCATTCTGTCATCCGCACTCCCCTTCCCGTAAACTTCAGTTATTTCACAACTGTAAAAGTAGCCTCCAAGGTGGTGCCGTCAGCCAAACAAATAACGAAGGGCCAGGTCCCCGGTGTTGTATTTACGCCTATCTTCCATTCCCATTCGATATATCCGTTCTCATCCGCCTGCTTCCAGCCCAGATATTTGGCTGTGCTCTGACCGCTTTTGTAAAAAATGGCCAGGTTCGCCGAAGCACCCGGAGGCACCTTAACCTTCATCAGGCCCTGATGGTTCGCCACGCCCGGATTAGGCTTCTCCAGGACGACAATGATGCCTGTTTCTTCATCAGGTCCGGCCGCAGCACCATCTCCGGATACATCTGTGTTGCCGATCCATAAGCGTTCGACTGCACTGGCCTCAAGTACAATCTTTTGATTCAGGAACGGGACCTTCATCGGCAAGTCATAGCTGACTACCAGCCCGAAGTAGGGATGTGTTCCTTTATTCAGATCAGGGACGGTTACATTAGACACATGAATCCGGCTGTATTCAAGCCAGTCCGAAGACAGATACGGCTTCAGCATAGGCTTAAGTGCTATATCCAGTACGGCCTCGGAAGCTCCGGCCTGCATCTTCTGGAGCGGTCCTTCTCCCTGCTGGATTGCAGCGCTGACCCAAGATTCCATAGGTTCAGGAAGCTCTTTTACATAATTCTCGCTCCATTCGGCAAGCGACAACCGCGGAATACTCCATACATCCGGGGAGGCAGAGCCAGCGGACGAATCTGTGTTCTCTGGTTCACCTGCAGCATCCCATTGCTGTGCGGCCAAAGCCGCAGGATACATATGCGCCGAGACTATTTTAACCGTATCGGATACCGTGCTCTGCAGCGCCGTGGAATATAGTGTCATTTGCACAATAAAGATCAGGAACAAGACAAACAACAGAAACATGGGTAGAACCAGCGCCGCCTCTACAACCATGCTGCCTTCATCACGCGGGCCCGGCGATTTCCGCAGACAGAGCTTCATTCGGCCAATCCTCCTTCAATAAGAAAAGTCGGCCCCTACTTTCCTGAAATAATTCTTGCCCCGGACGTCCCCGGAGAGTCCTGCACTATAATCCACCAGCTTCACTACTCCAGGGAGAAACCACAGCGGCATGCTCATTGTGAGCTCTGCTGAGGCATACGTGAACTTACCCGCCGGATCAGTGCCGGTATTCAGGCGGATAAGTGCAAGCATCCGGGCCAATTGCTCCTCCCCTCCTCCATGCAGCAGAAGAAACAGCCGCAAATGGTCACGATAGGTAAGCTTCGCGGTCATATATTTGGATAAGGGAATCTCCCCGTTCCGGCAGAGCAGGAGCATGTCCTGAACAGCCTGTTCAACTCCATACAAAAGTGCAGCAGCCAAGACCGCCAGCGGATTACCCAGACTGGCTTTCTCTATCATTCCCTCCATAGTCCGTACGGCCAGCCGCAAGGCAAAGATCTCCCCATATGCCGCCGCTACATTCCCGGCAGGATTATAGAAGCCATACAGAATATACTCCAGCTCCTGAGCCTGAGGATCGAGTTGTTCCCCCAGCTGTTCTCCGAATTCTTCAGCAGACCCGGAAGCCAGCGGAGTCAGCGCAGATAGATCAAAATGACGGAAATACATTGCTGAATACTCTGTTTGATATATTCTGTCCCTGGCACCTTCCAGAACACTGCTCATCGCTGTGTACAAGCCGTCCATAATCTTCATCGATGACTTTCCGGCAGTATATTGATCACCACTATTCACGGTAGCTGCTGCGTCCTGCTCAATACCCTCATTGAAAGAGACATTCTCCTCGTAGTATTGGCGCAGACTACGGTACCGCTCCATGGCTTCCCCCGCACTTTCACCCACACCGCGGATTTGATCAAGCAGTTTCATGGCCTCCCCGAGCTTGGTTTTCGCCTGTTGTTCCGTTTGCCTGCGCCCGCTGTCCGAAGTCCGGCGGCCGTCAATCTGCGCGGCCTCAGCTGTAATAATGGATCCATGCTCGCCATAATTCTGTATATAACTATGAACTGTCCCTGAAGCATTCAGAACACCTGTAACCATGCCTGAATACTCTCCAGATGATTCAGATAATGAACTCAATACGGTTGGTAATCCGGATACTGCCGGCTCCAGGATCATTGCTGCCCGTTCCTGTTCCCCTAAATTATTGTCCATAGTACTGAACTCGGAGGATGGGAGAATAAGACTTGCTGCTTGCTCCCTCAGCTTCCTGAGCGGCTCTGAATTCATTTCTTCCGCGCTCCCCGGGATGTCCCAGTTCCGCGCAGGATCATTTCCGGCTGGATCTGCATCAGCCATTGACTGATCGAGCATGGTTTTCATCTGCCGGTTTAGATCCTCAGCCTTCGTAAGTGCTGACCTGGCCTCCTGTAACCGGGAGTTATGGTCTGCCTGAACCTCAGCCAGAACACCAGGTATCCGGCTGATCAAATCATATACTTGATTTCTATACAGCGATAGAACACCTGAGTACTTCGGCGATTTTTTAGTATCCCGGAACAAATCCTCGTAATACTTGGCAAAATAATCGTTATACATCGCCGGGATATCCGCTGCTGAAGTAATGGAGCCCAGCTCAGTAGGATATATATGATCAGCAGGAGGATTCATCAGAAGCTTCTGCAGCTTCACTGTACTGTCAGCGGCATCTCTTCTCTTCTGCAGCATAAGTTCCAATGCTTCCTCACGCTGAGTATATAAAGGCTGCAGGTCTCCCAGTATCTGTGTTGTCTGTGAAGCCTCCGTCATTGCCGCAGACAGGGGTTTCAGCTTTCCTGCCAGCTCCAGTGCGAAATCAACAGGTGCTTTATACTTCATTTCTTCAATAATCTGCCGCCGGAAGATATCATAGCTGCCAAGCGGCCGGCTCCAGTTCAGGGAAGAGGAATCCAGCTTTACCGGCAGCAGATTAAAAGCATCCGCCCGCCCGCTCTCATACAGATTATCGTTCAGCACCTTGGACAGCAGCTGATTGCCATCGTTACCGCCGAAGGCGAACAGAGCGTACCGGTCCCGTAAAGTAATATCATAAGAGGACATCACGGAGCGGACCCCTGCTCTCGCCAAACGTTCCTCCTGCACATTCACAGCCGCAATCCGCGCGTAATCTATGAGCACAGTGGTGAAAAGAAATACGAAAGCCAGTATCATAATCAGAAAAATGGAGACAGATCCTTCAGTTGTATGCAGATATCTGACGGTACACCTCACTAATCTTCCGGTTCTATTACTATCGCTCCCCCTGTTGCTAGTCCTGTTCCTACTTCTGTTCCTAGTTCCGCTCCGCCCGGCATAATTCCAGCAGCTGCTCGGGCTAGGAAGCTTGCTGAACAACTTGCATTCCTTGGAATGCTGCATCCGTTATTACCTCCCTCAGGCCCTATCCCCTGAACCAGTCCCGCCGAGATTTTGGCAGCTTAGTGCAGCTTGTCCAGCATGAGGGCAGCATTCTTCTTCTCCATGCCCGTGTCCTCCTTGCTGCCGGATGAATGATTCTTGAACTTGGACCCGTAGTAACGCATGAGGTCTACGGTTCGAATAAACTCAACAGGCTCAGTAACATAGGAGCTGGCAGACACCTCGGGAACCGCCTCATCCGCCAATAATTCATCCAAGACCGGTAAACGCAGCACCTTCTTTAATTCAGCGCTGATCTTACGGCCTGTGAATCCGTAAGTGTAGCTAAGCTCTCCCGTCAGATTCAACGGGACAATCTTCGAAGCTTGCCGCAGCTTCACTACGGGCAATTCGCCCCCACCCTCCGCCTCACCAGGCAGTGCAATTGCCGTACTACCATTCTGAGCACTCTTTCCGAACAAGGACCCCAATAATCCATCTTCGCTGATTCTCCAGTACAGCGGATCATAATTGCCAGCTGCGAATTCCCCATTCACCGCCCTGTTGCTATTCTCCCAATTATAGGCCGCACGCTCGGTTGCAGCTGAGCCCACCTGCAGCAGCATCGACTTCTGGTAGCTATAGAGGGAGAAAAACAGTAGCAGCATTGTGATGCACATAATGATCGGCAGCAGAAGCGAAGCCTCGATTGTGAAGCTTCCCTCCTCCTCCTGTAGAGGGATCACTCAAATACTTCCTGACTCTTATCTCCGGCAGTACTAATCAAGTCCTTAACTACCTTTACAATCTCTTCACGGAACACCAGCACTACCGCAATCAACACCGCAATAATCAGTATCATCTCGAGCGTACCCAGTCCATCTTCATCTCTCCAAAAATTCCTCACACCTTCTGCAAACAGCGTCATCATATGCTTCTACCTCCTACATTTTTAACATCATCAGCGCCGGTGTTCCCACCAGCACAATTACAATCAAGAAGATAACCACCATCGGGAAGACCAGCTTTGAGGAAGCCTGTTCCCCTTGCGTCCGGCTGATAGCCTTCCGCTTCTCCCAGAGCATCCGTGACAAATCACGCAGCGACAGAACAAAGTCAGCTCCGCCTCTACGGTAATTTAGCAGTACTGTAGTTGTGAAGATGGAGACTTCCTGCACCGCACAACGCTTGCTGAAGTTCTCAAACGCCTGCTGGAACGAATAGCCGCCTTCCCATTCCGCTGTCATCTTCAGCAGTTCAGCATACAGCGGATGGGCGTTGTCTCCCAGGCGGCTGTTGACACAGCGGAGAATCGCCCGCTGCACCGTCTCGCCGGCACCAACAAGTAAAACTAAACTATTCAGTAGCTCCGGCAATTCAAGCAGGATTAGCTGCTCCCGCAGCCGCACCTTCTTGTGCAGGTCACTGACCATCGCAACCGGAAGTAGAACTGCCAAGAGGCCGCCAATTGAGATTCCCGCCTGCTCACCCGTGAACAAGGTCAGTGCGCTGCCTCCTGTGATCAACAGCAAGCTGTAGCTAAGCATCTCTCCCATGAATAGCAAAGTTCTTTCTGCGCTATGGCGCATGCCGTAGATCCGCTGCAGCGAGCGCTGAATTTTGAACATTACTGCCGGGATTAGGCTAACGACCTTCCCCTTCTCCACAAGCAGCAGGATTGGCTCGCCCAGCCACCGCAGCCGGAGCCCTGCCATGGGCAGCTCACGCAACGCTGCGTAGCGGCCGCCGCATTTGAAGCGCAGAATCAGCCAGCCGGCGGTGAAGATAAGCATGACTGCAGCACATAACAGTGACATGTCATCCATCCCTTCTCTTCACAATGGAATATCCATGATCTTGGAGGTCCAGAGATAGCAGAGAAATAAGGCAATCAGCGCCAGTGTGGAGACCGCTATTCCAGCACCTGTATACATTGGCTGCATATAGTCTCCCGCTGTCAGGCTCATGAACATCACCATCATCAGCGGAGAGACGAGTAAGGCCTTGGCCTCAAATTTCTTCTGGGCAATACTGACCGCAATATCCTGCTGGATATCGAGCTTCTCGCCAATAATTGTAGAAGTGCGGCGCACGATCTCCACGAGATCACCGCCCGTCCGCTTGCAGACCATGAATACATCTGCAAAACGTTCCACATCCTCCATGCCTGCCCTTTTGCTGAAATCATACAGCGCCTCTTCTACCGGCTCCCCGTACTCCATGCGGGTACAGATAATATTCAGCTCAGCGATCATGTCACCGCTGCCCTCCGGGTCAAGCATCCGCAGATCAAGCACAGCCTCGCGAAATGCATTCTCTACCGACCGTCCGGCGGATAGCGATGAAGAGAGCGAGAAGAGCATCTGCTTGAACTGCAGATTAAGCGCTGAGCGCCTGCGCTGGAGCAGGTATTGGCGCAGCAGGCGTGGGCCGGCTGCACTACCCGGCACAAGCAGCACAGAGAGAAGCAGGTGATGATAGAACAGGTAACCAAGGCCAAATAACAGTACACCACCCATCAGAATGACCAGAATTCGTTGCAGAGCGTTCAGTTCGTACCGGGTATAATCCGGAAGCACTGCTTGCTCACCCGCAGCAGACCCGCCAGACGGCTGAACCGGCTTAATTCCTTTCGCGAATATCCTTCTATCCGCTTGGGGTACACTCTGGCTTCTGTTCTTCAAGGCATTCAGGACACAACCTCCTCTGGCTTCCGGCTGGCTGCGCTGAAGCGCAGCAATGAATAATCACTAATTCCGGCCATTCGCAGTTTGTTTGTATGCAGCAGCGGATTGCCGCAGGCGGCAAGGCCGCCCAGTACCCGGCCATCCCGTTCTCCGGTTTCCCGAAATTCATATAACGGATTCAGCTCGACCTCTCCGCTGCGCAGACCCGCAACTTCACTAATCTCCATGACTCTGCGCGAACGGTCCCGCAGCCGTGAGAGATGTACGAATATATCAATCGCTGACCCGATCTGCTGACGGACTACAGCCACCGGCAGCTCCGCGGCACTGAGGACCATAGTTTCCAGCCGGCTGACCATATCCTGCGCACTGTTGGAATGCCCCGTTGATAACGACCCGTCATGGCCGGTATTCATCGCCTGCAGCATATCCAGGCACTCTGCTCCACGCACCTCACCGACAACAATACGGTTCGGCCGCATCCGCAGTGAAGTGCGGATCAGATCGCGGATGGTAATCTCGCCCCTTCCTTCCGTGTTAGCATTTCTGGTCTCCAGCGAGACCAGATTCGGGACCGTAACAATCTGCAGCTCTGCAGAATCTTCTACCGTAATCACGCGATCCTGCGGCGGTATGAACTGCGACAGAGCATTCAGAAAGGTAGTCTTTCCCGAGCCTGTCCCCCCGCTGATGAAGATGTTGTACTTCGCCGCTACCAGAATCTGCAGCAGCTCTGCGGCTTCTTTACTGAGTGCTTCACGCTTCACCAACTCGGCCATGGTCATAGGCGTCTCAGGGAACTTACGAATGGTCATTGCCGGGCCCCTTAGCGCAGCAGGCGGCAGCACGATATTGACACGCGAACCGTCCTGCAGCCGGGCATCTACAATTGGCGAAGACTCATTCACCACCCGGTTAACGCCTGAGACTACAGTCTGGATAATATCCTCCAGCCGGCTTCTGGATTCAAAAGCCAGCGGCAGTCTGCGGATCATCCCGTCCTCCTCCACAAAGATCTCCTCATGGCTGTTGATCATAATCTCGGTAATGGCCGGATTATCTATCAGCGGCTGAAGGATATCCAGCCCCCGGAAGGAGTCAAACAGCTTCTTCACCAGTTCGTGCTTCTCCTTAGCCGTCAAAAACTGCAAATTGTCCCGTTCAAGAATAATCCGTTCAATAAAGACGGCAAGCTCATGGTTTCCTATGGCCGAAGTAACGTCCAGCCCTGCCCGGATGTCGCTGCGCAGTGCTCTGAACATTTCTTCATTCATGCAGAACTCCCGGTAAATACGCCTGGCAATGCCGGTTCAATAATGCTTCTGCAGAGCTGCTGTACTCCCGCTATGAATTGGGGTGAGCTCAGGCAGAGCTCTCCGTAATGCTGCATCCCCCAGGAAGGAATATACGGAAGTGTACCCGCCAGCCCGGTTCCGGCATCCGCCGGGTTGTCATTCACCGCTTCCGTGCAGCAGTTCATCACGAATCTGCTCCTGCCCCTCAGTTCCGGAGGCATGCCGGAGTGCGGGCTGTCGACGTGGGTAAGCCAGCGTTCCGTCTTGTGCCGGCTTACCTGCTCGTTCTTCAGTACCCACAGCAGGAGTCCGCATCTGTGCAATACAGCCTGAGCCCGCTCCTCCTCAATGCTTCCGGTATCCGCAATGATCACATCATAGCTTCCGGACGCAGCCAGCCCTTCTAATATCTCCAGCGTATCCTGCCGTGACATCTGGAGCATTTCCCTGAAATTCTCCACAGGTCTGAATGCATCACAACGCAGGCTATCATGCCTGAACGCATAATCTTTCCATAAGGGCTTCCCCCTCCCTCCCTTATTCTCTCCCCCAGCCTTGAGTTCGTAGAGCAGGCGTTCAAAGCCTGGAGCGTTACCGCCCGGCATCCGCAGATATAATCCGCTGCTGTCCACACTCTCCAGGTTGAGGTAGAACACGGAGAGGCCGAGTGCACCAAGCTGCTTCGCCATATTCAGGGCAAGCGTTGTTTTACCGCTGCTGCCGCTTGCCGAGACAACTCCCAGCAGCAGCGTTTGCTCCTTGGGGGCAGCAGCAGTTCTGACCCGCTTCAGATCACACAGCTGGAGAATGGATTCCAGCAGAGAGGGGAGCGCCTGGTATTTGGCAATCCTCATTCCTCCTGCCACATTACCGGCATTCGGCAGGTCTCCCGCATCACTCAACACTGCCCACGGAACCGCGCTCCTTCCTTCAACCAGCCAGGCTTCTATGAAGGATGGGTCTCCGGCAACAGCATCCGGAATTTCGTCTCCTTTCATAAATTCCATAAAAGTGTCTAGTCTGCTGAACGCTGTGATCCGCAGCATTTCCCCATACTCACTATGGTGTAGATAATGCAGCAGCGGTTCAATGTACTCGCTCTCCCGGACTGCAAGTACAATTCTTGCCGTCATGAAATCACTCTCCTCTCAGAAAATTGGCAAAAATGGCAGCAAAAAAGCACCGCCAATAACCGTGGGATACGGTCATTGAACGGTGCTTCCGTTACTGTTCCTATAATTTACAGCTATAGTAGCATATATATAAGAGCTCAGCAATAGCTTTTTTACCAATATCCGAGTGAACCTCCCAGAATCCCCCTACCTTACATGTCCTGCGAGGGATATGTGATCATTCTCCGCAAACCTTTATAATACAAACGTACATACATAAGTTAGTCCAGATTATAGAGAGGAGTTTTACAATTATGAAACTAATTCCCGGATTCCTTGCCGTTCTTGCCTTATCCGGTGCAGTCAGCTTATCCGCTGCCGCAGCAGAACAACCTATTACTGTCCTCATTGATCAGCAGAAGCTGAACCTGAGCTCCAGCTCGCCGGTCAAAGACAACGATTCTATCCTCGTGCCTATGCGCCCGATCTTCGAGAAGCTGGGCCTGGAGCTAGCCTGGGATGCCAAGACCAGCACCGTCACCGCCAGCAAGGAAGGCCTGAGCATCAAGCTGCAGATCGGCAGCAAAAAAGCCAGCGTGAATGGAACGGTCAAGTCGCTGGTATCCGCTCCCCGGATGATTAATAATGTGACGTACGTCCCGCTGCGCTTCGTCAGTGAAGCTACTGGCAATCAGGTGACCTGGGATGCCAAAGCCAATACCGTAGCGATCACCAGTGCAGTAGACACTGCTGCATCCACCAAAGAAATCTCAGCCCTGTTCGATAAGTACGCCGACTATTTGAATAAGGAGAATGCCAAAGGTTTCGTGTCGCTTATCGATCCGCAGTCTCCGCTAACCGCGATTGGTCCGCAGCTTGAGGAACAAATGGCGAAGTATGATACCAAGACCACCATTGAGCAGCTGAACATTATTGATGTGCAGAAGAGTGAAGCAACCGTGCAGACGATTGAAACCAGCAAGAAGCTCGGCGGTGATTTTATGCTGAACAGCAAAGCTGAATACATCTATTCCCTGACCCGGAGTACCGCCAGCACACAGTGGCAGATTAGTAATCTGCAGATCAAAGCTATAGAGTATTCCCTTCCGGAGGGAACGCTCGAAGCAGCCGTTTCGGTCCCCAAAGCTGACGAAGATCTGATCAATGCTGTGGTTCAGGCTAATTTTGATTATACCAACAAAGAGAACCTGGACGGCCTGCTCTCGACCATTGACGAGACTTCTCCGGCATATGCTCAGACCAAGCAGGCGTATGCCCAGATGTTCCAGGTCTATGATCTGGATTCCGCTATCGAGTCTTCGAAGATCATTGATTATACAGCTGATGAAGCCTCCGTATATCTGGTGCAGACGACCAAGAAACTAAGCGGTCCTGCATTACCGGATAGCCGCTCCACCACTGTGACAACCCTGAAGAAGTCTGCTGACGGCAAATGGAAGCTTTCCCAGAGCTATATGCTTAAGACAGAACCTCTGAAGCCGTAAGGCCCCGTTCAGAAACCGTGGAATTCATCTAAGTCTTAATCATCTTCTTGCCAAAAAGCAGTGCCGCCCTCAGAGGCCGGCACTGCTTTTCATTAAACAGGGCTCCCCGCTACAGGAATCTCCGCTTCAGATCCGGTGAAGGGAGCAGACACTGCTCATCACGGCCGAACCAGCGGTAGCGGTTCCTTGCCACAAGCCTGTACAAGGCGTTACGCAGCGGTTTCGGCACCAGGATGAATACATAGGCGAGCGGCCACGGAAACCGCAGTCTGCGGGCAATCCGCAGCACTGCAGCCGACTCTGTATAATAGCTGCCGTTCTCCACCAGCACCACAGTGTTTAACTGATTGTCTGGCAGGCTGCCAGCCCTCAGCAATTCCTTTGCCGCCTCACTCTGCAAGGAGGCGAACATGAAGTTCGCCCGGGGATCACGGGGAACAATGAACCGGACCAGCCCCTGGCACAGATGACAGACTCCATCAATCAGCACAATGGATTTACCCTGCATTTCCTTGTACTCTTCAGCCACTTCGCCGCCCCCTTCCTCTTAAGCATAGTGTACCCATCATATCCTCTTCTGAAAAAAAACAAAAAACGCGGGATAGCTCCCGCGCCTACAACGTCCGTACGTGTAATTATTCAGCAATTGCCTTGTTAATCCACTCGTCCCCGATCATTTGCCCTTCGAAATCAGCTGTGAAGGAATCCATGCATCTGCAGATGAAATCTTTGCGGCATACCGGACATGGCGTCTTGAGCAGGCGGCTGATGTTCGTCATTTTCCATTCCGGAAACCGATTGTAGAACGCGCGGCACTCCGTTCCGTCAGCAAGCTTGATAATGAACTCGTACAATCCTTCCTTATCATTGCTGCTGGCTTTGGTCACATTCGTAATATTCGGTCTGTAAGACATCTTCATCACCCATTATTTAAATTTTTGGTAGTTAATAGCACACGCGACATTAACAGATACTTAGACATATTAAAGAATTTCCGGGGTGATGTCAACCAAACAGCAAGCTCGCGCCCGCTATTTATTGCACTTCTAACCTTCTCCGACTCTATTTAGCCATTATTCCCAGCTTTGTTCATTCCTACCCGTTGTTTCTGCGGCTCCACATAGGATAAGACCGGACATCGGCTGTCCGGCCTTATACGGGAACATATCACTTTCAATGATATAACTTCACCATACCTTACAGTACGTTCAGTTCAACCTCAATATTCCCGCGGGTCGCCTTCGAATACGGGCAGAAATCATGAGCTTTCTTCGCCAGATCTTCCGCTACAGACCGTTCAATACCCGGCAGCTTCACATCCAGTTTAACCGCAAGCTTGAAGCCTCCGTCGCTCTCGTCCTTGCCAATCAGAACGTTGGAAGTGATCTCCACATCCTGCAGCTTCACGCCCTCTTTACGCGCAATGTTGGCTAGCGCACTCTCATAGCAGGCACCATATCCCGCTGCGAACAACTGCTCAGGATTCGTACCGGCACCGCCGGGACCGCCAAGCTCCTTCGGAATTTTGAGGTCATGCTTAAGGGCTCCATCCGATGATTCCACTGAACCCTCGCGACCCCCGCGAACGGTTGCTGTAGCTGTATATAACGCCTTAAGTTGCACTGCAGTCATCTTTGATCTTCTCCTTTTTCAAGCGGATTTTGTATCGACACATACCTTTAACTTAAACATCCCCTGCATTTTGAAACGATTATGCAATGTTGTCACAACCTGGAGGGTTGCTTCTGACGGTAAATAGTGTACAATTAAATTGTGATAAATCAATGTTCGGGAGGAATTATCCATGAGTGTCTATGATTATCAAGCCAACACCCTGCGGGGCCAGGAAGAATCACTCTCCAAATACAAAGGTAAAGTACTGCTCGTCGTGAATACAGCCAGCAAGTGTGGATTAACCCCCCAGTATAAGGGTCTCCAGGAGGTCTACGATAAATTCAAAGACCGCGGGTTTGAAGTTCTCGGGTTCCCCAGCAACCAATTTGCCGGACAGGAGCCGGGTAAAAGTGAGGATATCTCCGAGTTCTGCGAGATTAATTATGGCGTAACCTTCCCTATGTACGAGAAAATTAATGTCAACGGCAGCGAAGCCCATCCGTTATTCAAATATCTGTCCAAAGAAGCACCCGGTGTACTCGGCTCGAAGAGCATCAAATGGAATTTCACCAAATTCCTGGTGGATCAGGAAGGCCGCGTGCTGAAGCGGTTCTCACCGCAAACCACACCGGACCAGATTGAAGCAGACATCGCCAAGCTGCTGGGGTAGAGCGACCTAATTCATCTGTCTGCCGCAAAACACAAACACCCTTTCTGCCCGAATGAATGCGGGTGTGAAGGGTTTTTTTTCTATTACAATCTAAGCTCCTTCATATTTGCTTCCAGTCCTTGCAGCTACAAACCCAAATAAACTTAAATAAATCACCCTGACGGGTGAACGATGCTGGTGCCTTCGGTTTTTCGCATACAGTTGGTCTGAACGCCTTCGCGCCAGCACATTGCAGATTGTTTTCGGTTTTCCGCATCTTTATTCACTCTTATCCACAACAGACGAAATTCATAATTTCCTAAACAGCAAAAAACCTGAAGTCCCTTATAGATAAGGAATTTCAGGTTTCTGCTGCTTACATAGTATGCGGTAGAGAGGACTCGAACCTCCACGGGTATACACCCACTACCCCCTCAAGATAGCGTGTCTGCCATTCCACCACTACCGCGCGGTGTGTACAAAAGTTATAGCTTTGTTTGAGGCCAACATTCAATATTATAAATCCATTGCTTCGAAAAGTAAAGATGCCCTTTTAAGAATTTTTAATCCTGTCAGAGCATCCCATACTCAGATAGAATTATCGCCATCCGCCTTGCGCTTACGGTACTCTGTAAATTCAATGTATTCCTTGATAAACTCCTTCTCCTTCTGCAGCAGTTCATCCGTTTGGCAATTCAATTGCCGCATTTGGCCAAAAAAATAATCCTCTCCGCTTTCTTTCACCGTGTCGACATTCCGCTTGCCCAGAATCAGCCAATCGAGGCTGACATTAAAAAATGCGGCGATCTCAATCAGCTTATGCGTGCCGGGCGTCGACTTGCCCCGCTTCCAGTCGCCCATGTTGCCGGTGCTGATATTCAGCTGCTCACAGAAAGCTTTCTTCGTAAGTCCTTGCCGTTTGATCAGAGATTCAATTCGTTCGTAAATGGAGTGCATTCGGTACCCGCCTTCCGCCAAAATATTTTATACGTAAAAACGTTATTTTTATTGTAAAATGACGTAAAAAAGTATATAATTAACTATTATTATGTCTTTTCCTAATTATAACATAGCGGCTGGATAGTCGATAAGAGGTGAGTGATCTGAACAGCAAACGACCTATTACTCCATATGGCTGGGCTATCAAACAACGTCTGACAGAACTGCATTTGGACCAGAAGAAATTCTGTGAGTTACACGGCATCCCACCCTATCGCCTGTCCAACCTGATTCACGGCACACGCAAAGCCGACCGTTACCGCCGCCAAGTCGCCGAGCTGCTGAACCTCCCGCCATCCTAGCTTGTCATTCCTGCACCACCCAAGGAGCGATTACCATTGCCGGACAGTATCTCTTCTTCCATCATCCAATCCCTGAATGCCATGAAGCATAACTCGCTGGTAATCGGCAGCACTGGAAACATCCGTTTCGCCAGCGATCACTGGGAGGACTTTAACCGGCTGTATGGCTTCTCAAGTGCTGGGAACTGGCTCGAATTGAATGTGCTAGAGCTGTTTCGGCAAAAGCTGGCTGATCCGGACGGGATGGTAAAGCTGGAGCAGCTGCTGCGTGATATTTTCAAGGGAATCCGCCTTGTTGCCAGCGCTGAGCTAACACTCCTGACCGGGAATAACGGCAACAGAATATTTCACCTGGATATTTTCCCGCTCCTTACTGAACAACAAGCACCCGCGCATCAGACTGCCGTCCTTACACTGCGTGATATTGGACCTTCCCCTAATGCAGAGGAATCTGCCGGTCCTGCCCTTGTAACCCAGTGCCCCAGCGTCGTCCATCTACACCCGAGCCCCCAGCTCGTCCCCATCTGTGCAGCCTGCAAATCAGTCCGCAGCAGCCAGGAGGAATGGATCTCCATTGAACGTTTCCTGCAGCTGCAGCTCTCTTTACAATTCACTCATGATATCTGCCCGGACTGCATCCGCGAGCTGTACCCGAAATACGCCGCAGCCCTGAAGTGGTGAATCCGGTTAATAAGCTCTGTTAGCGAGGCCTTGCCAGAATAATTAACTCTCCATCCCATTCGGGAATGAACAAGCGGTTGTTATAATAGTCAAGACTGCAAATTTTGGGCAGCTGCAGAGCAAGCGGATTTATAGATATAGCTGAATCATTAATGTAGGAAGGGACCCTTGGGGTACGGCCGGCAATCGTGATTATCCTCCCCGTTTCCCGTTCGACCATTCGAACCACATGATTCTGTGTGTCACCAATGAATAGATTGCCCGCCTCATCAATCGCCAAAGACCAGGGCCCATCGAAGTGCTCATCCGGATTAGATCCGAAGGTTGCCTCTAATGCCGGGCCGCCATCTCCGGAATAACCACCTGTCCCCGTACCTGCCACTCGTATTACTACATCACAGCTAACATCAATCATCCGTACGCAATAATTCCCGCTATCCAGAACATAGATATTGCCATCAGGCCCGCGCCGCAGATCAAAAATCCAATTAAACTGCACTTCATCCCTTGCCGCCTTATCCTGCGCAAACCCTGGTACACCGTTGCCAAAAGTGGTAAGCAGCTGGCCTTCAAGGTCGAACTTGTGCACTCTGCATCCGGTCACCTCATTAATCCATAGGAAACCGTCCGGATCATACTCGCAATTGCCGATGTCCTTCAGCCCCCATACGTCTCCGGCGATCAATAGCTGCGAACTGCCTGTAAAGTGATTTATCCGGAATACCTTGTTATTCCCGCTGCTTACAACCATGATTGTATCTGAATCTATTGTAGTCATATAAGTGGGGTTAGCCAGATCAACATGGATATGCCGGACTCCAGCCCTCATCGGTGACTTCCCGGCCGTCCAGCTGAGCGCATTGCTGCTCCCGCTTATTTTCCCCAGCCAATGTGTATCATGATCCAGTATGAACCGGTTCCCCTGACCGTCGTGAAAACCGAAATGACAGTATCCGTCGATAATTGTGCTCCGCTCTTCAAAATGCAGAATACGTTCAACCGTCCAGTTCATCGGTGGACTCTCGCTTTCCTCTTGATCAGAATCATCCTTTGGATATCCTCAAGCTGTCCTGCAGCTTCGACCCTTATCCATAACCATTTCCCGTCATGATACTGGGCTGCAGAATCATACAAGGAGCGGAAAGCGCCGCTGAACTCTGCACATCTGTCCTGATATCCTTCAATCTCCTTTTTTCCAAGGACAAGCAGGACGGTAAATCCGTTTTTCTCCGGGAACATGTTAAATAGGGTTTTTCCGCTTTTACGGTACCTGACGTTCCAGCCGTAATTCTTGCCTCCGTAATTCCATTCGGCTACGTGGTCGTAATGCTCCTCTGCAAAGCTCATTAATTGAACCCAGGCAGCCTTCGCCCCACTTCCAAGAGATGAATACAGCTCGTCTTCCGTTGGCATTTCGTTTTTATCGGTAAACCGGTCACTATTCATACCTACACTCCCCTGAATTTATGATTCAAAGCAAGCATTCGCAGGCTGTCATTACGAGTATTGTAGCATTTTATTGCAAAAAAACGGAAACCCTTATCGCTAAGGATTTCCGTTCTCCACTGGAGTTTTCGCGCTCAAAACCGTAAAAGATGAACAGGATCAGCATCGGATTGAACAAACGATTCAAGCAATCGAGTGTTTTGTCATGTGCCAGTGCATCATAATGGGACTACTGCAGTTAATGCCTTGCGCTTTTCCAGCCTGACGCCAGCGTTGTTTTTCCCAATTTGCGTACGCCGTCCCATGCCGTGGTTTCCAAGGCTACCGTCGCCGCTTATTTACAGGTGTAGAACTTTTGACTGTCCAGTATCATAAAGATCATCAATTATCTGTCTACCAGGGTTACCGTCCCCTAACCCAACCTCTTGAAGCTCCTTCGCCTTCCCATCCATCTCCGTCTAGCCTTAGCGGTGCTTTCTACTTCCTTGAACTACACTTCACGTAGAACCCCGTTCACAAGCCTCTTTACACTCGCCAGCCCTTTACTGGCGGCGGTGAATAACGCATCTCCCGCTCCGGTAACCGTCGTGTTCACGCCTACCTAGATTAACTGCTCTCCCACGCTTTGCTTCCCATCATCCCGCTAATCGTTGATCTCGTCCATGGTTTCTTCTAGGTTTCCGCTGATTGCTCCGGCTACCATGGATTTAAGTAAGGTGGGCGAGAACTTACCTACCACTCCTGGCGTCTTCACTGCGCTCAGAAACTTCCAGGGCAGGCCGATGCTAATGAAGGTTCCGGCTACTTGTCCCGCTTTTTTCCCATACGGATCGTCCATTGGGTTGACTTAGCCTTCCGGCATTGGACCCGCAATCCAGTCCCCCAGCGTCCTTAGGAGTCCAAATGAGGCCGTATTAATCGCTTGGACCATCATATTGCTCCCACCCATCAGGATGTTCGCCACTGTCTGGTTCCCGACTCCGCTTCTCACCAATCGGTCTTGGTCTGCTGCTTCCTTATCCAGCTTCTCGTAATATGCCTTAAGCTCTTCATACCGCCGGTCCTGTTCCTCAGTTGGTAAGGTGAACCAGTAGGTTCCCTTCACATTCGGCACTGTGTGGAGTTGAGAAAGGGACAACAGAAAACCACAATACAGGCGTGTAGCTTGCATTGTGGCTTGGCAGAATGTATTGCACGATCTTGTTGTTTGTTTTGTAAATAAGTTTATGATTGATATAAGGATTTTGATTTTATTAAAATATTCACTTGTCTTTGGGTATCCTCATCTAAAACATCAAAAACAGATTTAAATGAATCTGAATTTTTTTTATTACAAATTTCAAACAAGGTAGCTAGGCTAAAATGCCCGAGCATATATACTCCCATAACCTGATCCTTATCTTTTTCAAAACGTTTGCTCATACTTTGAAGAACCGCAATTGTTTTATCATCAAACAATCCTGATTGAACAATTTTGAACATTGCTTTAAGTTGAATCATTTTCAGGTTAGACTCCAACGCTGAGTTTATCGCAGCTACGTCTATCAACGCCATATCCATTTTTTGTTCCCAATCTGATTTTTGCATACTACCTCCTGATTACATATTATTTGTATGGGTTTGGAAAGTTATAGTCATTACAAATCGTTTCAACTTCTAATAGAAAATTATCCCATAACTTATTCGCTAAGTCTGTTTGCCCCAAACTTTTGGCCAGATCAATTTCTTGGCTGTAGGCTTTCAACTCGTTCGCAATACGTGCTTCCGGATCAAATAGTGACATCCAGCCTGGCCAGCCAGTCTCTTTATCATAATAAAAATGTTGTGCTTCATGCTTTAAAGCTGATAAAGAAGCATCCTTATTTATCGTAATCTCGCCCGGTGTATCTCCAATTTTAGGTGTGTACCCCATAGTATCCCCATCAACTAGTCGGACCGTTCCCCCTGCCTGTTCAACATCAGCAATTATTTTATTCCACTCTTCAGGTTGTGATATCCTTCCCGAATCATTTAATACTCGAGCAGGATCTCCTTTAAATTGATCAAAATCAACTCCTTCCGTCCCCCCAACCCGAACCTCCTCAAGCTCCTTACCCTTCCCATCGATCTCCGCCTTAGCCTTAGCGGTACCATCCACCTCTTTGACCTTCACATCGCCTATCGTACCGTTCACGAGCTTCTTCACATTCGCCAGCCCCTTGCTGGCGGCGGTGAATAACGCATCTCCCGCCCCGGCAATTACGGTATTGATGCCTACCGAGAGTAACCGCGCTCCCACGCTTTGCTTCCCATCCTCCCGGTAATCATTGACAGCGTCCATGGTTTCTTCAAGGGTTCCGCTAATCGCTCCGGCTACCATGGATTTAAGTAAGGTAGGCGAGAACTTACCTACCACGCCTGGCGTCTTCACGGCGCTCAGATACTTCCAGGGCAGGCCGATACTGATGAAGGTTCCGGCTATTTGTCCCGCTTTTTTCCCATACGGATCGTCCATTGGGTTCACATAGCCTTCCGGCATTGGACCCGCAATCCAGTCCCCCAGCGTCCTTGGGAGTCCAAATGAGGCCGTATTAATCGCTTGGACAATTATATTGCTTCCACCCATCAGGATGTTCGCCACTGTCTGGTTTCCGACTCCGCTTCTCACCAATCGGTCTTGGTCTGCTGCTTCCTTATCCAGCTTCTCGTAATATGCCTTAAGCTCTTCATATCGCCGGTCCTGCTCCTCAGGCGGCAAAGTAAACCAGTACGTGCCCTTCAACCGCTCTATCACCTTCGGATCGTTCCGGTTCAGAATGTCCGCTTCTGACACGCTGTTATACGGGTCTACCGGCCCTATCGTTGCTTCCGGTTGGATCAGGGCCAGCTGTTGCTTCGCCCACTCCCCCTGTATTCCCGGCTCCATCGCCATCCGCAGCAAAAGCGCATATTCTTCCTTCTCCAGCAGCGGAACGCTTTTGTCTGTAATGGATGGATCGTAGTCACAGGCTTTGATGGCGGACTCCTTGTAATATCCGCTGAGGTCCTTCCCGGGCTGATACTGGACTTCGCTGATCCCCATCGACTTCAGCTTCTTGCGCGCTTCCTCCGCCTGCTGATGGGCCGCCTCCATTTGTGCCTGATTGCCAAAGGTCTTGTACACCTCGTAGGCGATCTGTGACTTTCCAATCTGCTCCCGTGCTTCGTAAATCTCTTTCAGCTTCATCTCCGCGGCCAGTCCATCGATGCTTACCAGGCCTGACTGCTGAATCATTCCCCGCAGCTTCTGCACCACCGGATCGCTGCTCCATTCATCCTTGGCACTCAGGATCGTTAACGTACGAATCAGGCTGGTCACGGCCTTCTGTGCCAAGAAGGGGATAGAAAGCGGACCGAATGACCCACGGCTGCCTGCGCTTCCGAATAGCCCTGCCAGTATACCCAGCTGCTGGCTGAGCTGACCTGCCTGCCGCTTATTCTCGGCTTGAACACTCTGGACTCCCTGGACGGCACTTCGGATCAGATCCTCTAGCTTCTCAGCTTCGCTGGTTAATTCCTTAATGAGCACTTGGGCTTTTAGCAGCTCCTGCCCCAGCGGGATGCCGCCCCAGTCCGAGGCTTTTCCCTTGAACTGCAGATGCAGGCGGTTTGTGTCCTGGCTGACCAGTCCAATCTTCGTCCGCAGGCGCTCTACTTCATCGACATTGAACAATAATTTCGTCGTCGCCATGGCTTCCCCCTGCCAATTTCTAATAAAATCAGCTATGCAGCATGCTGCATAGCTGATTGCATTCTTATGTAGTGGGACTCTTGCTGTTTATTGGATAAAGAAAATATTAGAAGCTTTTGTTCTGAGCAGCTTTAATTTCTTTAGAAAGAGTTTCATAACTGTTCGAAACATTTCTCATATGAATTCCAATATTCTCAAGCGCTTGGCCAAATGCAGTAAAGGTTTTATCCATTCCTTTCACCTTTTCGGCAAACTCTCTTGCGGCAGTATCCTCCCAGATACTGTTCAATGTCGTAGCTGTAGTCGTAATTTTTTTCATTAAATTATCGTATTCTCCTTTTTGTTTTATAATATTGTCTGCAAGTGTTTTCAAACCATCGTAATTTACCGTAACTTTGTCTGCCATTATAAATCGCTCCTTATAAATCATATTTTTATATAAAAATGAACTTGAAAAACACAGTTATAAACTTGCAGAAAATTTCAAGTCCATTAGTATAGCTCTGGTTCTGCATAATTTATTTATCGGTCTAATGCGTTGATAATTTTATATTTTATTCCTTTTAAAGAATTTTTTACCTCTACTTAATTCAGGTTCATTTCCCCTGACCCTGATAGTCATTGCGCACCGAGAAATCCGATTCGAACAGGATAATGTCCCCGGAGGAAAAAGAAAACGGATGTCCCATTTCATCAGTGTCTGTGGTCATCTGGCCTTCAATCGCCCACATATTGGCTTCAGGCGCCTTGTAGCCCAGAATGCGGGTGCCGGCATCACTATTTTTGACCGTATAAATTTCGAACTTCACCAGAATATAGCCGCCGGAAATGAACTCCTGTTCATGGCCGTCCAGTGCGCCGCCATAATGAGTCGCCAAAGTCACAATGTTAGTCCCCTTGGGCAGGATGTAAGGAGCTATCGGCAGGTTGTATTCCCCGTACCAGTGCTGCACGCTGCGTACTGCGGCAATGGGGTTTACTCCATTCGGAATATTCGTAGGACCGACTAAGGTACGCGATGTATAAGGCAGAATTTCCAGGTTATAGCCTTCGGAAATCTCGGTTTTGCGCTTTAGATACTTCTCGTAGAACTTCAGCCAATTCGTTTGTCCCCGCTCCGCCTCCGTGAGGATGTAGTTATACTCATAGCTGGCCGCCGTGGATAACTCGCCACCTGATATGTTCCGCAGACCATCGGCTAAGCGGTAGGTGCGGGTATAGCTCAGCTTGTCCTTCGGTGAGCCGACGCCGATCATCTTATTGCCCGAACCCGAGACGTCATAATACAGATCAACGGGCGCTGCACTTCCTCCAGTCTTCGGAATAAAATAGAAGCTTGGCTCAATCCGGATTCCCTCTCCCGGCTGCCACAGATTCCCGATGGTCCGAAAGTCAAACAGAAACGAGTAGCCATTATGCGGAACTGTTATCTGCTCCGTGGGATGTGAGCCTTTGCGGATTGGGAGATGCCACTGTTTTTGGCTGCTTAAAGCCGTTGGTGTTCCATTCTCATCGTTCCCGCCCGTATAATACATTGCGTTGCTATGATCAAGGTTGCCCGTTCCCGTGCGGAATACTTTTTCAAACCGGAAATCCCCGATATCCCAGATCCGAAAATCGAACAGCCGGCCGACCACCCCGACATTGAAGCTCTCTGCTGCGCAGTAATTTGCCAGATTTCCGTTCAGATTCACCTGACACAACTCCGCCCCGTCCGACGGGGCATTGATTGCCCAAGACTGTGTATGAATGGTGTAGTCCCCTTCGTTAACCCAAGTCGGCATGGTAAAGTTCATGTACAGTGTCCCGACAGGGATATTGATCCAGGTGTTCTCCGGGTAATACATTCCCTCTTGGAACACACCGAACGGAAACTGGATGCGTTTGTTCTGCGTGTACTTGCCATAATCCCGGTTGCCATAGCCTGGGATGTTCAGGTGCTGCCCGCTCTCTGTGAAATGAACAGTAAAGGGCCGGTCCAGAATCAGCACCGTCCGGTCGTAATCCGGGTCCATCCGCTGGTCGTAAGGACGGTTATCATCCGGGAGAAGTGAATAGTTGACGACTGGTGTGTGTACGGTGATGGAGTTAATGCCATTGATTGAATACGCCCGGTCCCCCTGTCCCTCCACATTCTCCGGCAGCATCGTGTAATATATTGAGCCAGAACTGGCCGCATTTGCCCGGTTGAGCAGACTCCGGTTAATCATCAACTGGCCTTGATAAAGTACATCGCCTCCGGTATCCTGCGGATCGGCAATCCTTCCTGGAACGGGCCCGGTCTTTGTAGAGACAGTGTCATCCATAATCATCTGTCCGTTGAATACCAGCCGGTCATTCTGCACCTTTGGATCGTTCGTTTGCGATTCTGCAAGACTCTTAAGCTCATCTTTATCATCAACATCGCTCGGGCTTGGTTCATGGTCCCCGCCATCGACCACCTCCGGCGTAAACGATAGGGTTCCTGTCTCTTGGGGAACAACATGCTCTTCCACCACAGTACTGTTGGCAAGTTCAACCGCCGGAGCATTATAGTTGTTAGGGTAAAGTGTGACCGACCCTCCCGGCAGGGCATAGTTCTCCATCAGTGCCCGGTCGATTTGATAGACGGATAACTGATCGATCTGCCAGTACGCATATTCTCTAGGCGTCAGTTCAAAGGTATAGGTTTTGTCAAAGGATGAATCTTTGGGAATTGGATCTTGGGGGATCGGATCTCCACCATCCTCTCCCGGAAGATCCGGCTGGGCTTCCTCCCATTTAGTAGGATAGGTAACATCCACACTGCAGGAATAGCGTATCTGCCCTGCCATATTGGCAAAGGTATGTTCAAACAAATAATTCTTTCCCCACGCATTAGCGTATAAATGATCTGAGGTAGGAATTCCGGTCGGTGCATCAAAGTGTATCCCATTCGATGCATCATCACCCAGAATTACCCCGCTCGCTGACGGGTCCATAAATGATGCTTGCGGAGCCGCGATCTTGTTCGGAGGTTGAATGGTGTAGGTGCATTCGCCTGAACCTGAGCCTTCTCCCCCGCCTACGGTTATGGTAGCAGTTCCATATAGGGAATATGGATATTTGTTCCACTTGGCTGTGATATGTGCAGTTCCTTCTGCATGGGCCACTACTTTCCCATACTGGTCTACAGTAGCTACTGCTGAATTATCTGAGCTCCAGGTCGTATTCGTTGTCGCCGATGTCACATCGTTCCAGTTGTTGGGGAATTCGGTCATGTCAGTAGCCATTGTCCGCACCTGAGCCTGCAGGTTTTTCGAATCATTAACTTGAAGAGTAGCATTTTGGAGTACACGCATTTGTTTTTTTTCAACTACATACATACCCTTCGTATTTTACATCCATTGGAATATAGTATTCTGCTGTATATTTATTCGCCCCATCCGCTCTAGTACCAAATTTTGTTTTTAGATTATAATTTAACGGATAGCCCGTATAGACCTTGATGTTAGCTGTCATTGTACCTGCCTGAAACTCCGGATTTCCGCCAGCCACAGCTGGCGTATAAGTGTCCCCAACTGCTTTCCATGCCATATCTGATATTTCCAGATTTTTGATTTCAGATATGGGGAATGCATTTTCTCTTTGGTCTTTCATGGATTCAGGGGCATAATCTCTCATATCCAAAATAAAATCGGTACGTTCTTTCTTCGGAACCGCAGAGTCTCCAGATCCATTCGTTAAAGTTGTTTTTGGCCCGCCTGTATAAGTTGCTGTCCATTCGGGACCATCTGATTGCACCCATACGACTTTGGGACGTGCCTCTTTCTCACCTCTTACTTTTACTTTCACAGTCTGCATGGGTGCCAGACCTTGCGGAGTTACATCAATGTCTAGGACCCCTTCCGGGTATCCCTGATTAAATCCTGTTGCATAAGACGGAACTGGAAATAGAGCAAGTATTAAAGCTAGAAGGAGTAAGCCAACGCCCCATTTTCTCATACCGCCTCACCTATTCCTCTTTCGGTTTATAATAGAGCCAGTATCCGTCATCCATCGTCAAACCCTTTTTACTTTGCCCAACTTCTATGAATTGCACCTGCCATAAAGTAACCCCTTTTCCGTCCATATAGTTTGCAAAGAATTGCTGAGGTTCATCATAGGGTAAAGTATTATATCCATATTTATTTTTAAGATTATCAGTCCTTGTTCTATTTCCTGTAAATAAACCACTATCATGATCACTGTAATAATCACCTATGGAGAATGGACTTTTCAACGGATAAATAGTAACTTCAACATACGCCCTATATACTCCAGGTTTATCTTGTTCAGCTATTATTTCACTTTCATCGAAAAACAAAGGTGCATAAATCCCTTTAGGATTTTTGGGATCCTGTGCATTCACAAAAATGAAATGATTTAATTTGACAATACAGCTTTTATTTTTGAATGTGAATGTTTTCTCAGCAGCATCATTAAAGGAAGATTTACCCGTCGTAAACGGACTGATGCTCTCCATATTCGTCCGCTTGGTTCCCACTTCCCGCAATTCGTTTAAACCTACAAGGCTGCTTGCCTCCTGCTGGCTAATCTCATTCAAACGCAGCAGGATAGCGGATGCTTCCGCTCGTGTCGCTTTTTGAGTTAATCCAAAGGATCCGTCCGGATAGCCGCTCATCAGCTTGGTCCCAAGCGAAACCGCAATATACGGAGCTTGGGACTGTGAGACTCCCGGTTTAAAATACTCTTTTACCGGAAGCACCGTTGTAACCGTGTCCTGCAAGGCCTCCTTATACTCTGGATCGGCTGCCGCAAGTCCGGATGCCATCCATTTGGCAATTTCCATCCGTGTAATGGGCGTGCTTGGCTTGAACCCATTCGGATAATCACTGACATTAATGTACCCCAGTCCAATTGCCCGGTTCACTTCAGTCTCACTCCAATGCCCTGCCAGATCCGGGAAATTTCCCGGTTGTGCTGTCTCAGGCTGTGCCTTCGACGCCCTTGCCAACAATGCCGCGAACTCTGCCCGGGTTACTGATCCATTCGGTTTGAATGTGCCGTCAGCATAACCTTTGAAGTAGCCATTTTTTACCGCCGTATCGATAGCTGCTTTGGCCCAATGTCCTTTAATGTCCGTAAATGTAGCAGACTGCTCTGCTGCTAGCACTGGACGACTCTGCACCAACAAACTTGTGCATATCATAGAAACAATCAATAGACTGTTAAGTATTATTTTTCTCATTATGTACCTCCACTATTGTATTGGGCTCATTCATGTTCCTTCACCTAACCGCACAATCCTCCACAAAATACCCTTTCCTCGCTGCCTCCTCCGGATCGAATAGGCTCTCAATGACATTCGCTCCGGCAGGCAAGCAGCTTTCACCGTAGGCCGTACGCCGGCCTGCTGCATTCCGGGTTCCGATCAGCACCTTGCGCCGCATGACCGCGCCGCTGCCGAGGGAATAAGCATCCAGCAGTTCCCCGCCGGGAAGCGGATAGCCTTGTATAAAGGCCATAATTCCCACATCCTGAATTGACTGCTCCTGAAGACCCCGCGGGAGTGTGAACTGGATGGACAAGCCCATCCGCTTCACCAGCTCCATGTGCCTATTAATGGCCGTGGCCAGATCCTGTTCGACCAGTGAAGTGATCGTGCTCTGGCGAATCTCGCGGAATAGCTCAAGTGAGTTAATAGGTGCGAGATTCGTCTCTGCAGCCAGTTCTGCATACTCTCCTTCATAGAATTCATTGGTCCCAGTGTCGTATACCCGGGCGTTATCATCTAAGGTGAAATAGAGCAGGTTATTATTCCGAAGCTTGTAGTAGTAGGGCCGCTCCGGCCAGCTGACAGGCTTAAGCTCCTTCTCTCCCCCGTTACCGGCTGTATCATCAAGCGTAACCAGCGTATATCCGCTATAACCGAACATCACAAGAGCCGGCATATGCATTTTCAGATTGTTCAATTCAGCCCTATTATTCTCCAGTCCGAATTTCATCGCCAGGTTACTGTAGAACACACTCAGCACATCCTGATCCAGCTTCAGCTGGCGCTCCCGGCCATAATGGACTGCCGTTATCGTACCTGATTGACCAGCATTTCTTGTACACTCATTTTTTTCATCACCACTGGATAGGAATTTTGGATTACCAAGCTCATTTAATTTAAAATTTTGAATAAAAAATATAAAATCTCATTAATTCGGGATTTATATTTAGCATTATCGGCAATCCTCGACAATAGTTTATATTTTCCATAACATTTATTGTTAATATAGTTCATTAATCCCTAATAAGTCATCATTCTCTTTATCACATTAAAATTAACAGAGGATAAAGATATAGTTCCATAGCCACACTGCTCATTTCCGCAAGCACCAGAATTATGCATAATGGCATATTTACATTCCCAACCCACTCCCTACCCTATTCCCCATCCAATGTACATTTTTACTTTAAATGTATTTTGTTATCACTACATCTCCGTCATTTTTTTATTTAGCTATCAGCCACAGCCGGCTTCTCTGCATCAGGACTTCGATACTATGAATAATGACTGCGCCAAAACTATTCCATTGTCCTATTAAAATAAAATACCTGCGGGAATATACTTCTTCACCTCAATTTTTGTAGTACTCAAAAACAAATAAGCCGCCAAAATGGCGGCCTATTCTTCTGCTGAACTAGTTCAGGTATTCTGCTTGATTTTTGGCCTCACCCTTTAACCGCACCGCCGGTGAGTCCCCGGACCAATGTTTTGGAGCCGAAGAGGAAAAGGACGATCAGCGGAAGCGTGCCTAGGGTCAGCCCCAGGATACTTGCCGAATAATCCGTGCGGAAGACGGTAGACAGATTGGCAATTCCCAGCGGCAGCGTGTACAGTTCCGGCTTGTTTATCGTTACCAGAGGCAACAGATAACCGTTCCATGAGCCCAGGAAGGAGATGAGCCCCAGGGTGCTGATGGCCGGCATCAGGAACGGAACGACGATTCTGGTGAGAATCGCCGGCTCCGAGCAGCCGTCGATCCGCGCACTTTCGATGACCTCGGTCGGGACAGAGGAACGGATGAACTGGGTCATGAAGAATACGCCGAAGGCGTTGTTCAGTCCGGCCAGAATCAGCGGCGCATGGGTGTTGTTCAGATGGAACCACTTCATCTCCATGACATAAGCAATCAGGCCCAGGTGTCCGGGAATCATCATCGTCAGCAGAATGAAGCCGTACAGCGCATTTTTACCCTTGAATTCATATTTGGCAAAAGCAAACCCGGTAATCGAGGCCACCCCCACCGTCACGAGGGTGAACAATACGGCTACATAGAAGCTGTTCCAATAATTCCGCAGGAAGCTGGCGGACATGATAGTCTGCAGATTCTCCAGCAGATAGCCGCTGGGCAGAATTGGAAGCTGCTTGAACAGGTCCTCGGAATAATAGGTTCCCATCACAATCATCATATAGAACGGGAACAGGAAAGCGACAGCGATCAGACTAAGCAGCAATACGGTAAAAAATTTCTTTGCTCTCATTTGTCGTCACCATCCCTGTTGATCCATTTCATGCCAACTACCGAGAACAAGGCGATGAACAGGAAGGTGCCATAAGCGATTGCTGCCCCTTTGCCATACTTGAACGCACTGCCGTTGAAGGAAGCGTCGAACATATACCAGATTGGTGTGAAGGTCGAGCCGTAACTAGCATTTGGCCTGCAATCTGCCGCAAGATATAATGCTGGAGCAACAGACTGCTGGAAGATGACAGCTTCAGCAGCACTATGTAGCCTCCTTCATCCATCTCTAAAATGTGAATTCCCTCTATCTCCGTGGACTGTAGGCGGATTTCATCTTCGATGCTCTTCCACACGGAGGATACCGGCCAGCGTGTGTTCCGGCGGCTGCCATCCAGCAGCATGGCAGCCGTCAGCTCAAGATACAGCAGCGCAGGCTGCCTCTGCTGATATTCTGTAACCAGCCGGTGCATCCGGGACTCCTGATTCCCGCAGGGACTTGATATTTGCCCGCTAACATATCTTTCAGCAGAATTTGAAGTGCATGTCCGCGGCCTTCTTCCTCAGCTGTTCCAACAGGCGGTTGCGGCTGCAATTTCTCGAATAACCGCAGCGCATACGCCCGCTCGTTGCCTTCGCAACTACCTCAAAACCATGCTCTGCCCAAGGCACCATATCATATACATTCTCCAGTGCAAGCGGCTCATCATCCACAAGCATGACCGAAATTACAAAATTCATTGCAGATCCTCCCGTTCCTGTCGTTTTCGGATATATATGCAGGTATAACGGAACATGAAGACGCCGTCAATGGAAATACCTCCCTAACTGTAGGGATGACAATAATTCACAACCAACAACAAAAAAGCAACTCATCCGGAGACAAGTCGCTATTCTAAACGCTCTATTTATATAACAAAAAAACCCTTGAATCATCAAGGGTTTCCCGTTCATTTCAAATTATGCGGTAGAGAGGACTCGAACCTCCACGGGTATACACCCACTACCCCCTCAAGATAGCGTGTCTGCCATTCCACCACTACCGCATATTGATGACTCGTATGGGATACTCTCCACTCTGTTACGAGATTGCGAAGTATTCCTAACCTAGCCGAGGCTTCAACGAACCCAAGGATTCTCATCCCATCATTCGAAGAAGATTATGGTGACTCGTATGGGATTCGAACCCATGTTACCTCCGTGAAAGGGAGGTGTCTTAACCCCTTGACCAACGAGCCAGATGATAAGTTTGTGTGTTTGTCACAACAAAAATGAGTATATCAAACCTTAATGAATTTGACAAGCTTTATTTTCTCAAGAAAATATCAGGGAGAATTGGGCGTGCAGCTTCCGCTTCTCCCTCTCCCAGCCCGCCTTCCCGCGAAGCCGAAAACAATATTCTCCCCTTCTTAAATACGTCCGCCAGCCGCAGCTAGGACGCGGATTCCATCCGAGCATTCATAGCCCAGACTCTGCGCTACTGCCAGATTCGTTACGTATCCAGCCACCACATTCAGGCCGCGCGCAAGCGCAGCATTGTTGACCGCAGCCACATGAATGCCATGATTGGCAATTTGCAGTGCATAAGGGATTGTCACATTGGTCAGCGCCAGTGTAGAGGTCCGGGCGACCGCCCCCGGCATATTGGCCACCGCATAGTGCACCACGCCATGCTTCACATAGGTCGGGTTCTCATGGGTTGTAATCCGGTCGATGGTCTCAATCGAGCCGCCCTGATCAATCGCCACGTCCACGATTACAGAACCCTCTGCCATCTGCTGTACCATATACTCTTTAACCAGCTTGGGAGCACGGGCACCGGGAATCAGTACAGCCCCGATCAGCAGATCGGCTCGGCGGACAGCCTGCTCAAGATGATAGGAATCCGACATCACTGTAACAAGCCTTCCGCCAAAAATATCATCCAGAACACGCAGCCTGCCCGCATTCAGATCGAGCACCGTCACGCGTGCTCCCATCCCCAGGGCAATCTTCGCCGCATTGGTGCCGACAATGCCACCGCCGACAATCACTACCTCTCCAGGCTGAACTCCCGGCACCCCGCCCAGCAGGATACCCTTACCGCCCTGCGGCTTCTCCAGCAGCCCGGCACCGATCTGCACAGCCATCCGTCCGGCAACCTCGCTCATCGGGATAAGCAGCGGCAGGGAGCCATCTTCAAGCTGGATGGTCTCATACCCTACCGCTGTTACCCCGCCTTCCACAAGCGCCTTGGTCAGAACCGCCTCCGGCGCCAGATGCAGGTATGTGAAGAGAATCAGCCCTTTGCGGAAATAAGCATATTCCTCCGGCAGAGGCTCCTTGACTTTAATGATCATCTCCGCCTTGCCCCAGATTTCCGCAGCGGTGTCCAGAACCACAGCACCTTTATCCAGGTATTCTTGGTCATCGAAGCCGCTGCCTGTGCCGGCAGAGGCTTCAATATACACTTCATGCCCCGCCTTCCGGAGTGCTTCTACCCCGGCCGGGGTTATGGCAACGCGGTTCTCATTATTCTTGATTTCTGCGGGTACGCCAACAATCATGCTGATTCCCCCTAAAAGTTTGGTGAGCATAACCTTCCTTGATATAACATCGGCAAAACTCGCTTCGGAAGCATAGGCTTAGTTTGGTGAGCATGGCCTTCCTGTGATATGCGAAAAGAAAGGCTCAGAATTGAGCCTTTCTTTTCAGAGCTAAGGTGACGCAGGAGGCCAAGCGGCCTCTTGCGGTGCTAAAGAACCCCAATTCCATTCACCCTAGTATATGCGGATTTACCTCTTAAGGATTAACCTTTGTTTCGAAGGTCTGTTTACCGTCAACGAATTTTAGAACGACAGCCGCTTTAACCGGGTCATGTGTTTCGTTCAGGGTAATTTTTCCTGTAGCGAGCTGCAGATCTTTGGTTGCTGCCAAAGCTTCTGTAATTTTGGCCGGATCCGCTTCACCGGCACGGGTGATGGCATCAGCCACCAGCTTCAGTGCATCGTAACCAAGGGCAGCCATACCATCCGGAACTGCACCGCCATTAGCTGCTTTGTAGGCTTCAACGAAGCTTGTTACTTCAGTAGCTGTATCTTCAGGCGAGTAGTGATTGGACATATAAGTGTTCTCCAAGGCTTCTGCACCAGCGATTTCAGCCAGCTGCGGGGAATCCCATCCGTCTCCGCCCAGGAAAGGAACAGTGATGCCCATTTCACGGGCCTGTTTCACGATTTTACCAACCTCTTCATAGTAGCCCGGCAGGTAAATCACATCGGGGTTTGCTGCTTTGATACGTGTCAGAACCGCTTTGAAGTCAGAGTCTTTCTGCTGATAGGACTCTTGGCTGAGCACTTCGCCGCCTTTAGCTTTGAAGGTCTCTTCGAAGAACTTCTGCAGACCTTTGGAGTAGTCACTCGAAGTATCTGTATAGATTACTGCTTTTTTGGCTTTCAGGGAGTCGATTGCAAAGTTAGCCATCACTTCACCTTGGAAAGGATCGATAAAGGCTGCGCGGAACACATATTCATTCACATTGCCACTGCGCTCATCTACAGTAACTTTAGGGTTGGTGGCACCTACTGCAACGAGTGGAATCTTCTTCTCGGTAGCAACCGGAACGATACCCAGCGTATTGGTAGAAGTGGAAGCCCCGATGATTGTAACAACCTTATCATTGGTAATCAGCTTCTGTGCCGCCTGTGTAGCTTCTTCAGATTTCGAAGCATTGTCAGCTACGACCAGCTCGAGCTGTTTGCCCAGGATCCCGCCTGCAGCATTGATCTCGTCAACAGCCAGCTTCGCGCCCTTTGATGCGGAGTCGCCGAAAGAAGCTTGACCGCCTGTGAGCTCAAGGTCAGCCCCGATTTTGATTGTGCCTCCGGCAGCATTTCCGCCGCTTGCAGAGTTACCGCTGTTCTCTGTGTTGTTGCCACAGCCCGATGCTAATACCGCAGTCAGTACTGTCGACAAAATAATGGCCCCAATTTTCTTCATTGTTTCTCCCAGCCTCCCGATTAATTAATTTTTATATGTTGTTTCTGTGATGCTGCTGTAGTTAGGCGTATCTGTTTAGTGACCAAGATAAGCCATTTTGATTTCATCGGAATCGGCCAATTCCTTGGCGTCCCCTTCAAGCACTACTCTACCTGTCTCCAGAACATAGGCACGGTCAGCGATTTTGAGCGCCTGATGGGCATTCTGCTCAACCAGCAGTACAGTGGTTCCGGCGTCATTGACTTCTTTGATGATTTTGAAAATATCCTGGACCAGCAGCGGCGCCAGCCCCATGGACGGTTCATCCAGCAGCAGCAGCTTGGGGTGTCCCATAATCGCCCGCCCCATGGCAAGCATCTGCTGTTCCCCGCCGGACAGCGTTCCGGCTTGTTGCTTCTTACGTTCCAGCAGACGCGGGAAAGTGTTGTAGACTCTCTGGAAGTCAGCTGCTAGGCTGCCGGAATCCTGCAGATAAGCACCCAGCTCCAGGTTCTCCTCAACGGACATATTCGCGAAGACGCGGCGTCCTTCAGGACAATGAATTAGCCCTTCCTTAACAATCGCTTGAACACTTTGATTGGCAATCGATTTATCCAGGAATTCAATACTTCCTGTCTTGGGTTTAAGCAGCCCCGACAGCGTCTTGAGCAGCGTTGACTTGCCGGCGCCATTAGCACCGATCAGTGTAACGATCTCTCCCTGCTTCACGTTGATGCTGAGATCCTTCAAGGCATGAATAGCTCCGTAATAAACATTGATTCCTTGTACTGTAAGCATAGTTCTACGCCTCCTGTCCCAAATACGCTTCGATAACCTTCGGATTATTCCGGATTTCCACCGGAGTTCCGTCAGCGATAAGGATTCCGCGGTCCAGTACGTAAATCCGGTTGCAGACACCCATAACCAGTGACATATCATGCTCAATCAGCAGAATGGTAAGGTCAAATTCCTCACGGATCCAGGCAATCAGATTCATCAGATCACGCGTCTCATTCGGGTTCATTCCGGCTGCCGGCTCATCGAGCAGCAGCAGCTTAGGTCCGGCAGCAAGCGCCCGGGCAATTTCAAGTCGGCGCTGGTTACCATAGCTCAGGTTGCTGGCTACCTCTTGACTCTGATCGGCAAGATTGAATATTTTGAGAATATCCATCGCCTTCCGGGTAATTTCGTCCTCTCCTTTGAAATGCTTCGGCAAACGGAGCATAGACGAGAATAACGAGTGTTTGGCATGCTGATGAAAAGCAATTTTGACATTCTCCAGCACAGTCATAGCCGTAAATAAGCGGATGTTCTGGAACGTACGGGCGGCACCTTTATGGTTAATTTTATAAGGCTTCATCCCGCCAATGGATTCGTTATTCAGAAGAATACTGCCTGATGAAGGGGGGTAAACCCCGGTCAGCAGATTGAACAATGTTGTTTTGCCGGCGCCGTTGGGTCCGATCAGACCAATCAGTTCACCTTTGTTAATATGAAGGGAAACCTCACTGACTGCCTTAAGTCCGCCAAAGGATCGGCTGGCCTCCTTAACATCAAGGAGCACTGCTGCCTTCGATTGCGTCATTTGCCTTAGCCTCCTTTTTGCCGAACTTGCCGAATGAGAATTTGGTTGTGCCCAGCAGGCCGCTTGGGCGGAAGATCATCATCAGGATGAGCACAATGGAGTAAATAATCATCCGCCATTCCGGGAATTCACGTAAGTAGGTGTAGAGCAGGGTAACGAACACCGCTCCGACAATGGAACCCGCCGTGCTGCCAAGTCCCCCGAGAACAACCATAACGATAATTTCAAACGACTTCAGGAAGTTGAAACTACCCGGTGTAATAACGTAGAACGTATGAGCTGACAGCCCGCCTGCAATCCCGGCAAACAAGGCACCGATGGTGAAAGCGATAATTTTGTAGCGTGTCGTATTAATACCCATAGCCTCTGCTGCAATTTCATTCTCACGGATAGCAATACACGCCCGGCCGTGTGTGGATCTAATGAAGTTATTAATCAGAACTACTGAAATCAGGGTGAAGAAGAATAACATCGTCCACGTTGTTTTGGCAGGAATACCGCTGAGCCCGGAAGCTCCGCCAACGAATTCTGTATTCAGCATGATAATCCGGATGATTTCACCGAATCCCAGTGTGGCAATGGCAAGATAGTCACCGTTAAGCCGGAGAGTAGGCATCCCGATCAATACGCCGAACACCGCCGCCAGGAGTCCGCCTGCAATAATGGCTGGAATGAATGGCACGTTGTAGTCAAGGGTAAGGATAGCCGAAGTGTACGCACCTACGGACATAAATCCAGCATGACCAATGGAGAACTGTCCGGTAATCCCGGTAATCAGGTTGAGGGATACCGCAAGCATGATGTTAACACCAATGAGAAGCAGCATAGATTGGTTTACATCACTTAGAACTCCCGTTGTTAGAAGAACTTTGACGACTCCATAGAACGCAAGGGCAACGATTATGCCCATCCAGAACTTTTTATTTATATTTTTCACGGCAGTTCCCTCCTACACTTTCTCCCGGACATTCTTGCCAAACAGTCCGGATGGTTTAAAGATAAGGATCAGAATCAGTACCGCGAATGCCACGCCGTCACGCCATGAGGAGAACCCAAGTGAAGAAATCTCTGTCTCTACCGTTCCCAGCAGCAATCCGCCTACAAGGGCACCAGGAATACTTCCGATTCCCCCGAGCACCGCAGCTACGAAAGCTTTGAGTCCAGGCATAACGCCCATCAAAGGATCTACTGAGTTATATGTCATTCCAAAAATGACTCCGGCAGCAGCAGCAAGCGCTGAACCGATTGCGAATGTAGCTGAAATGGTGCGGTCTACGTTGATCCCCATCAATCGCGCCGCTTCCACATCGAATGATACCGCCCGCATTGCTTTACCGGTTTTGGTATAACGGACGATATACTGCAGGACAAGCATTAGAATAATCGTTGTTAGCAGAATCATGATCTGATTAGATTCCACTTGGATGGAAGAACCGAACAGATGATATTGCTTCTTCTCCATAATATCCGGGAAGCCTTGAGCCTGAGGGCCAAGAATCAATACCCCGGTATATTCCAGCAGGAAGGATACACCAATCGCAGTGATCAGCGCGGCAATCCGGGTTGACTTGCGAAGCGGCTTGTAAGCCAGACGCTCTATTGTTATACCGAGCAATGCGCTGATGGTCATCGAAATGATCAGCGACAAGAGCAGGACAACGATGGGCGGCAATCCGGCATTCGCCAGATATTTGGCACTGTAGAGTCCGATGAACGAACCTACCATAAATACATCGCCGTGCGCAAAATTGATCAGTTTGATGATACCGTAAACCATAGTGTAACCAAGGGCGATCAGAGCATAGATACTGCCTACGGAAATCCCGTTAATTAGTTGCTGAATGAAGTACTCCATCGCCATCCCCTTTTCCCCATAATAATCATAATTCCCCTTTCTCTGCCTTGCCTCTCTTTTATTTCTTTATGATGTCATTTATATTAACACAAGGGTTGGGTGTCGTCACTAATTTTTATGTGAATTAATATAAAATTCAAGATTTGATGTTATGTTAAATTACATGGTATGTGTAGTATTCGGTAGGTTTTTGTTAGTTTTCGAAAAATTCGTAGAAAACGGGAGTAAAACAGAGGATTTTAAAGCAGGATAGTTTTAGGATTTGTTTCCTTTTCTTATACAATACTTTATTTTCACGCAATTAATATAACATTTGTCTCTTTACAGCATCACTCCTTCATTTTATTAAAGGGGTAACGGGTTGAACCGACAGACTTTTTGTCGTTATTTGTCTGAAAAGCAAATAAGCTGGCCCCTCTTACATCGGGAGGTCCAGCTTATTTGCCTGATACACTCTGCAGACCGATTAACGTTTAGTCCAAATAAACCGCCTTACCCGTCTGTGCCGATTCATAGATAGCTTCCAGAATCCGGGAGACTACATAAGCCTGTTCAGGAGTAACGACCGGATCTTTATCCTCTTCAATAGCTTCAATCCACTTTCTCAATTCCACATCCGTAGCCTTCTCTGCTTTGCCTTCATAGAACGCTACCCCTCCGGCACCAAGCTCAACTTCCTTCGTGTATAGCTTACTATGATTCTCCCCGTTAATTCTGAGACCATTCTTCATATCCGCACCCGCTTCGGTTCCGCTTAAGCTGCACTTAGCCTCATCCACATCAAGCGAATTCAGTGCCCAGCTTGCTTCCAGCGTAATCGTTGCACCATTCTCCATCACAATCATTCCGAACGCGGAGTCCTCTACGGTGAATTTCTCCGGGTCCCATGGGCCCCAGGCGTTAGCCGCATCTTTTTTCTGTGCGAGCTCGTGGTACTTGGTACCCAGCACAACCTTCGGTTTGTAGTTATCCATCATCCAGAGCGTCAGATCAAGCGCGTGGGTCCCGATATCAATAAGCGGGCCTCCACCCTGCTTCTCCTCATCCAGGAAAACACCCCAGGTCGGAACGGCTCTCCGTCTGATGGCATGTGCTTTCGCATAATAGATATGGCCAAGCTCCCCTGATTCGCAAACCTTTTTCAAATACAAGCTGTCTTGTCTGAACCGGTTGTCATAACCGATCGTCAGCTTCTTGCCTGTACGTTTCGCCGCCTCGGCCATACGCTTGGCATCTGCCGCTGTTTTGGCCATTGGCTTCTCACACATCACATGCTTTCCTGCCTCTAATGCCGCAATAGATATTTCCGCATGCGCATCATTCGGAGTAAGCACATGGACAATATCAATAGAAGCATCCTTCAATAATTCCTGATAATCCGTATAGACAACAGCCTCCGCGTTTCCATATTGTTCTGCAGCCGACTCCGCCCGTTCCTTAATAATGTCGCAAAAGGCAACCACTTGGACCTTATCCTGTCTGCTCAAGCTCGGAAGATGCTTCCCGTTCGCAATACCTCCACATCCGATAACTCCAACACGATACACTTTACTCATATCCTCTCATCCTCACTTTAATTTAGTTTTTTGGACTTGCGGTAGGCCGCCGGGGTCATTCCGAGCCGCTTGCGGAAAACCGAATGCAGGTAAGTCGCATTCGTAAATCCTTCAGACTCAGCGATGTATTCGATCGGCAGAGCGCTGGTCTCAAGTTTGCTGCATACGGCCTGCAGCCTTATCTCTTCAAGAACCCGGCTGAATGTTCTATCCGGATCGATCTGCTTAAATATTCGCTGCAGCTGCCTGGAGCTGATATTGAGCTTCTCCGCAACATTCTCCAGGGTTACGGTTGCTGAAGAATTCGCTTCCATATACTGAATGGCATATTGATAGCGGGAGGTCAACATATCCCGGACCGGTGCGGAGGTTCCCATCCCGCCTGCATCGTAAGCTCTGGTTACCTTCAGTAAAATACTGATCACGAGATGTTTAATAGAAGTGTAATATCCCGTAAGCTTGCCGTCACAGGCCTCATAAGCTTCGAGAAAGCATTTCATAGCTCTGTGATAATCTTGTGCAGGAACAGTGGGAAGCCTCCTCAGCTTCTCCACGCATTCCTCGGCTTCCGCAACCTCCCATGGATCCGCATCTTCTCTGGGCTTTGCTGCAATATTGACATGCAGACACAGCTCCTCCATCGATACTTCCGAATCCGCTTCCTGACGATGCATGACTCCCGGTCCGGTTAAATAGAGCATTCCCTCCGATAAAGGATACCGCTGATCGCCAAGAATAACCGTCCCCTTGCCCCGCGGAATGAAATGAAATTCAAATTCAGCATGGTTATGGAAATCAATGACCTTTCCCGGGGGAAAAGAGGTCAAATGAAACCGGAGAACTGAAATTTCATAATGTCCCCACAGGATTGAAATATCCAGCCTTTCAAGCATATCCTGCTTCTCAAACATAATCCCGAAGGGAAAATGGCTCATGGTAATCCTCCTGCTTGAGCTAAGCTCTTCATGGATGAGTAATCAGGCGTTCAATTCGGCTAACCGGATAACACGGCCTGCACTCGCGGAGAGATTCGCCGCCTCCATTAACCTTGTAAGCTCAGTTGCGATTTCAATATTCTCGGTAGCAAGCGTGTTGTTCTGAATGTGGCTGACCCATTGTTGAAATGCAGTTTCCCGGTGGTCTTGCAGAGGCATATCTATCCAGGAATCCCCTTTGTCTGGCGCTTTAGTACTTCTAACGAGCAGCTTCTCTTCAGGCGTTCCGTATAAAAGGGTTCCTTCCGTTCCATGCACTTCGATCGTAAACGGTGAGTAGCTATTCACGAATCCGGCTTCCACCACACCAATAGCTCCTGAATCGGTATAGAGCGTCGCCACCGCGTTGTCTTCAACTTCCTTGCCTGTTACATATCCAAAGTTCGCACTTACACCGGTCACTTCTTGACCTAGAAAGAGCCTGGTCAGGTACATGGGATGACAGCCAAGATCAATTAAGGCACCGCCCTGGCATTGCTCCAGACTAAAGAAATGTTCGGGAAGCCAGTTTGCAGTTGCGCCATTATGAGATAAGCGGACTCTGACATACGTTATTTCTCCAAGCAGTCCCTGGTTTAGAATTTCTTGAACCGATAAAGTATAACCATCGTTTAGACGCGGGAGGGAGACCGTTAGCTTCACTCCATGATCCGAGACTTCTGACAGGATTTCATTGACCTCACTCAACGTTGCAGCCACAACCTTTTCGGTGAAGATGTGCTTACCGGCTTTGGCGGCCGCAATGATGATATCCCGGTGCTGACAGGTTGGCGCGTCCACAATAACGGCATCTATATCCTTCCGGGCAAGCAGGTCATCCAAAGAATCATAAAACGGAACATTCAAGCTGTCCGCAGCCGTCTTGCCGCGCTCCGCATCCTCATCCCACACCGCAGCGATTGCAGTATCACTATGTTCCTGAGCCTGCTTCGTATAATCCCAGGCATGCACATGCCAAAAGCTGATTTTGCCAATCCTAATGCTCATTCGCCTGCACCTCCATATATAGTATTCTGACATTAACTATAAGGTATCACATAACATGCAGGTTTTTTAGTAGATAAATGCGACAATAACTATATGTAATTACGACACGAGAAGAAACCCGCATACTTCAAGGCTTCACATCGCCCTGACTGGATGAACGCAAAAAAAGGAGCTCAAAATGAGCTCCTTCTGTATTAATCATACGGAGAGAGAGGGATTCGAACCCTCGCACCGCTTACGCAGTCTAACCCCTTAGCAGAGGGTCCCCTTATAGCCACTTGGGTATCTCTCCAAGTAATGGCTCCCCGAACAGGACTCGAACCTGTGACAACTCGATTAACAGTCGAGTGCTCTACCAACTGAGCTATCAGGGAACATTAACATGAACAAGGATTAATTTATCATGATTCTTTAGGTTAGTCAAGCTTAGCAAAAGAGATTGTAAGAACGTTTTCAAACTATACAAATTTCCTTGGGACTACACCCATTCTCCATCCAATGGTACAGCGACACGGTTAAGCAGTTCCTCTTGTTCAAGGCGGAACTTCAGCTGTTTACGGGTAACGTGGCAGTGGTTAATGGCGTCCATGTGAACGGCAATCACGGATGCTTCCGGGGCTGCATGGCATACATCCACAATATCCTGTTCGTTCATAGTGATATGTCCTCCGCTTACGAAGCTTGCCCCTCCGGCGTTCACGACGATAACTTCCGGGTGATAATCATCAAGTACCTGCCGGACTTCGCCGCACCAGATTGTGTCTCCCGCCAGATACAGATCGGGTTCTCCATCCGCCTGGAATATGAAACCGGAGACTTTGCCCATTCTCTCCCCGGTCTCTCCCGTTCCATGGCGGCCACCAGTACGTGTCAGGGTTACTCCACGCACAGAAGCTGCCGTACTGTCTTTAATCTCTGTAACTTGGTCGAAGCCCTGTGATGTAATTTTCTCCCCATCTCCCTCCTGGCATAGTACCGGAAGCTCATGCGACAAAAGCTCTGCCGCCGCTGCATCCCAGTGATCCTGGTGGAGGTGGGTCACTAGCACAGCATCCGGCTCCAGCCACTGCTGTACAGGTTCAGGTAAAGGAATCAGCGGATTCCGCTGCTCATTCGAGGTATTAATAATTGGCGGATTGGCTCCCTGTGCACTCAGCATCGGGTCAACCAGAAAGGTTACTCCGCCGTATTCCAGCCATAATGAGGCGTGGCGGATCAGTTGGATTTTCATAATAAACACCTCTTCCTTATACTTGTGCTTGTGTTCTGCTACAATCAATTATAAATCGGCCGCAGATTAGAATACATTGTGCCGCGAAAGAGTTTAGCCTGTTCTACTTTCACCCGGAAAGGAAATTACACTTATGATGCCCTACCTCATTGACGATACAGATTACCGCATCTTACAGCTTCTCATAGAAGACTCTACATTAAGCCACAAAGATATCGGAGCTGAAGTTCACCTGACCGGCCAAGCCGTAGGCGCGCGTATCCGCAGAATGCGGGAGCTGGAGATTATTCAGGGCTACACCATCCGCTGGAACCCGCTCCGGATCGGGCAGAATATCCATGCCTTTATTACAGTGTTTCTCAGCACCAACGCCGCTCATCTGCCCTTCCAGAACTTTGCGAAGAACCATAAGAGTGTTGCGGAGCTGTACCGCATCAGCGGGGAAGGCTGTTACTGGATGCGCGTACGCACTGTGAATCAGGAAGCGCTGACTGCATTTCTCGACGAGCTGCTGAGGTACGGCAATTACCGGGTCAACCTGGACATGGGCCAGATCAAGTAGTTCTGTTGCTGGCTGAGGGCAAGTATAGGGCAGGCAGAGGGCAGCCGAAGGCAAACAGAGCGAAGCTTTTGTAAGGATTGCCTTCCTTGCGGATAGGGGGCGAGGTTAAAGTCATAGTTAGAAACAAGTTATCCGGGCAGCGATTTAATTGGTTCTCTAGGAGCTGCACCCGCCGATGTGCTCACGATAGAACTACGTATGGAATCATCCATAAGACCGGCAGCGGAAGTAGCTATGGAACCAGCAGTGGACCCCTACGAAAGCTTCAGCGATAATTTCGATGAAAATATTATTTGCTGCTGCAGATGAAAATTATAAACACTCTCCATCCCTGTATGTCCCGCTCAGCCGACTTTGAGTGAAATTATAGCTACTCTTCCTATATGAGCGGGAGTACTGGAGAATTGTTACCTTCAGATCCGGGATTGTTGTATTTTCTGCAAAATTTCTGCCGTCTCGCATCACTCTGTCCCTCCACTCTGCCGACTTTGGGCGATATTAAACAGACTTATGCGTCTCCCTCACTCCCTTCTGCTAACTTTTAGCTAATTTTCTAACACACTTCAGCTTATTCAAAAATGCTTCTGCGTCTCTGTTCCTCCAATATGCCAACTTTGAGCGATATCAAAGGCACTTCCGCGCTTCTTTCCTCTTTAGTCCACTTCGAGCGAGTTAAAAAACACGGCCTCCTGGCCTAGATAAAAATAAGCCGCCGCGAAGGAAGACGGGGGGAAATCCCGCGTTCCTTTGCAGCGGCTTGTAACGACTTGCGGCTACTCGTTCAGCAGCTTGCCGGCACGGAGCAGGCGGGTCAGAATAACGGCGGCTTCTGCACGGCTGGTGTTGCTGTCCGGCGCAAAATATCCGCCGGATAGGCCGTTCATAATGCCGGTGGCGGTTAATGTGCCCACAGCTTCCTTAGCCCAAGCAGAGATGCTGGCAGCATCCTTAAACGCACCTGGCCCCGGCAGTGCTGACGAAGAAGCGGCTTCATTAATTGCTGCATTGGCGTGAAGCAGCTTCCAAGCTCTGGCGGCCATGACCGCCATCTGCTCTCTGGTGACCGGCGCATCCGGACGGAAGGAACCGTCCGCGTAGCCTTGAACCAGCCCCAACAATACGGCGGTTTCCGCATCGGTGGCGTACCAGGAGCTGGCCGGCACATCGCGGAAAGCGACGGCTGCAGCTTCCGGCAGCGCATCCGGCTGCAGTCCAAGCGAGCGGACCAGCATGGATGCGAATTCCGCCCGGCTGACGGTGCGCTGCGGGGCAAAGACGCCAGCCGACTGGCCGTTTACAATCAATCTGCTGGCCAGCAGATTGATCTCATCCTTGGCCCAGTGGGCGGAGAGATCGCCGAAGCTTGCCGGATTCACGGCAACAGCCATTACACCTCCGGCCAAGCTGCTCTTAACGGTAATCCGGGTCATACCCGCCCCGGATTCGAATACTGCCGGAACGTAACGGAAGGTTCCGTCCTTGGCATCATAGACCAGCGCCACCGCTGTCTTGACGTCCATTACTTCGTTAATGGTGAAGGTACGCTCGACATGTACAGTGCCGAAGCTTCCGGCCGGCAATGAGGTCTTGCCGTCCGTAACATTCAAGGTGAAGCCTGCCGGCGTTCCCTTCACCTTATAGTTCTGCTTGCCTGCAGCGGCAAGCAGCCCCGCAAGCTCCGCGCCTGTCTGCGGCGCGAGCTTGAACTCCAGCGTTCCATCAGGCAGCTTCGCGCCCTTCAGAACGCTGTCTGCCAGGGCCAGCGGGAGACGGTAGGACGCCTCCCCGCTCCGGACCACCAGCACAGCGTCCGGACTCGCCGCTGCCGCTGCCCGCAGAGCCGCACCGCTGAAGCGTGCGGTACCGTCTGCAATAGCCGCCACTTCAATTACCTTCTGCCCGGCGGCAATACTCTTAAGCTGTGCATCGTTATTTGCCGCAGGCACAATCACTGGCGCCGGGGTAGCCGCAGGAGTTGACTGCGGGTTCGGGTTCGTATTCGGCCCCGGAGCCGCCGTCGGACTCGGAGTCGGACTCGGGGTCGGACTTGGAGTTCCCGGATCGACAGGGTCTACTGGATCGACTGGATCGACTGGATCGACAGGGTCAGCGGCCGATATCACAAGATCATACACTCTTGTGCTGCCAAGGGCGGACACGGTAAAGGTAGTGTTCCCTTTAGCAACTGCCTGCAGCTTCCCTTCTTTCACAGTGGCAAGGCTGCTGCCTGCAATACTGATGACTGCCTGTGCAGTGATATCTGTCCCCTTCTGATCCAGTACCTGCAGCTTGGAGCCTGTTCCCTCTTTTAATACCACAGGTCCGGTCTGTCCATCCCCAAGCTTGATCGAGAATGGTTTGACGCTGCTTGCGATACCTTGATTCTTCTCCAGAACCGTAAATGTTGACGAGGTATTCGCCACCAGATTCATCCGCTCCCCGCGGATAATCAGGTTATCGGCCAGCAGACTGCCTCTCATTTCCTTCGTAATCTCTACTCCGTTAGTGCCTGCTCCGTCGATCACGTTATCTGTTAGGGTGATTCCTTCCATATTCAGATTGCCGTGGACGATGAGTCCGGAATAGGTGCTGTCCAGTGCGATGTTATTGCGGATCAGCACATTGCTGTTGATGTTATTTTCCCCGGTATAGAGCCATATAGCTCCCAGATTCACACTATACCCGGAATCATAGCTGCCGGTCCGCAGCAACGTATTGCGCTCCACAACGGTTGTGCCCTGGAACGGCTCTGCGCTGAAGCGTGTAGATACGGCGATCCCCGCTCCGTTCGTCACAGTATCCTTCACAATATTATCCTGGATCTTATTATCCCTGCCGCCAAATACAACGATATTATCAGCCAGCCAAGGAAGGGATACATTGTTGAACCGCGCCGTATTATTGAAGCTTGGCGTCCGCTCGCTGCCATTGACATCATTCAGCCCGGCATCGGTGAAGGACCACATGGCGATACCGTCATCGCCTGGATAGCGGATATCGCTCTGCTCCATCATGCTGTTCCCTGTGCCTACAGCGAAGTTGATCCCGTCCGCCATCAGGTTGCGGATACGCAGCCCGGCCATATAGAGGCCATTGGTGCGCGCCTTCTCACCTTTGGGCTGGGTCAGCCATAAGCCTGCTTTGGTATGCTCAATCCATACATGCTGAATGACCGAGCCTTGACCGAAGGCGCCGTGAAAAGCATTCGTAACCGCCTCATCGTCGCGCACGTTAATGCCGCCCTCAATCAGCAGATCGTATACGCCGATCTTGCCGCCGTGCCCGTAGAACTTGGCGCCGTTCAGCGTCGTGTACCACATGCCTGCGCCGCGGATCTGCGCATCGTCCAGATCCAGTAGTCCGCTGCCGACATTGAAGCTGCCTTCCGGGAACCAGACGCCTGCATCCTGAGCTTCGGCTGCGGCAAGTGCTGCCTTAAATGCGGCAGTATCATCGCCATCATCACCGGCGACAGCTCCAAAATCAGTGACAGACAGGAACCCCTCAGGCTGAGCCAGCGCAGGTGCAACCTGCTCCATGTCTGCCAGATCGATTACATATGAGGCAGCATGATCATCCGTGCTTTTCTCAAGGCGGATCACCGCTCCTGCCGGAGCCTCACCGATCAGCGCATGAATCTCGTCATAGAAGCGGTGTCCGCTGCCTTGACGCGGGTCATTCGACCATGGGTAGCTGCCATATTCCCAGGCGTATTTTGACGTGAGGTTAAGCACCTGACGTTCCCCGTTCACGAAGAGCGACAATGTTTCCTCTGCACCCGCTCCATCCGGACTGTCCGGTATGGAATAACGGAGTACTATTGAATTCGCAGGTTTGGCCATCGTAAACTCCACATACTCGCCGGTGTTCTTCAGGATGACGGCTTCACGTCCTGAAGCCTCGGAAGCCAGACTGCGGTATTTCCTTGAAGGCGTGATCAGCGTTCCATTCGTAACGGCATCTTCTGCTTCATAGCTGATATAAGGAAGCGTAGCTCCGCGGTAGGTTTTATTGATGCTATTTTTGACAGTCAGGCTATCAATTGTAATCCCGCTCCATGACGCCTCTGCGCCACTGAATGAAACCGTATTGATTCCTGTCCGCAGGTCCAGCGTAAGCTCAGCCGTCTGCCATACGGAAGCGGAGGCTCTGGCAGCAAGGCTTACCTCACTCTGCTTAAGGCCATTGACCCGGGTTTCCAGCTCAGCCGCAGCGGCGGACGCATTCCGGTAACGGAGCACAACGTCGTATTCCCCCGCTACATCAGCATTCACGGCAAACCGCAGCACCCCGTCCCCATGAAAAGCCTCTGTCCCGGCATACGCAGCATCCTTAGCTACGGGAACGAAGCTCCATAGCGCAGCCTGTGCTCCAGCCGCTCCCAGTTGAACTCCTGCCTCCCCGTAAGTAAGCGCAGATTGCTTATCTGCACTTAACAGCAGCCGGTATCCCAGCTTATCCTGGATAGTCCACTGCGAGTCTTCCTTGACACCGGAATCCACGAGGACAATAGCGCCTTCTTGATCGCGAGCAAGATAATGCCCGGTCTTAACGTTCATCACCCGGTTCCGGCCATTGAAATCCTGCACCAGCCACTGCGCCTGGGCGGGACTTGTAGAAGCATCGGCATAAACCAGCTTGCCGTCCTTTTCCGCCACGAATGTGCCGTCCATTCCTTGCGGTGCGATGGTAATGATATTCGTGTCGTTCTGAACCGGTGTAGCCGTATCCGTGTTTCTGGCTTCACCTTCCGGCATGCCGAAGTCCTGCGGTGCAGCTTCCAGGGTCCACTGCAATGAGGCCTCAGTGTCCAGCAGCAATGCACGCTCAGCATATCCCGTCTTGTTCTGCAAGTGGATGTACTCATCGTTATATTCACCGTAGAGACTGCGGACGGTATAATGCTTGGCATCCGCAGCGAGACTGATATCCCATGCTGAAGCGCCGGTATCCGCCGGATCACCGCCGGTACTCTCCAGGAATGAGTAATCACTATTCAAAGTAATATAGTGGCCCGTGGCCCGATTCACGATATATTGCTGCCCTTCATTCGTAACGATGCTCCAGTGCGAGTAGCCGTTATCTGAAGCAGGCTGGCCGTATAGGACCACGCCGTGTTCGTTCTCGTACAGGTAATCTCCGGTGCCTGCATTTTTGAACCGGACAGGGGTGACTGGAAGAGGCGGTACCGGTTCGAAAACAGGTTCAGCAGTAAACTGCGCACTGTTTCTGGTGGGGGCATCCGCAGCCTTGCTAATCCGGATTACCGGATAGCCGTTATCATCAGCGGCGCCATACAGGTAATGGCCTGCCCAGGCACTTTTGAAGGTAGTCCGTCCGGATTCCTGCATATCAACTATCCATCTGATGCTTGCCCAGACGTCATATACCGTCTGCTCAGTCCGGACAGGAGCCGGCGGTTCTTCCTGTTCAATCACCGCCCCCAGACTCTCCAGAGAGATGAACCTGCCGGTCCCTCTATTCTTAATCTTTACCGCACCATTGCTGCCCGGGATATCGATCAGCTGCCAGACGAAGGAATCGTCTCCGGGAATAAGCTCTCCGTACGTAGCCTGACCGACCGTCGGATCAGCAGCAGCAGCACCGCCACCTGCACTAAGCGGGGGCTCTTCTTCCAAACCAGCCTTCTCCGCTATATCCTCCAGGTCTCCGCCAGCCTGATCCTGCGGATCATATACATCCTCTGTAACGGTATCATCATTAACCGGAAGCGTAACCTTCAGCACAGGAGCAGGAACAGCATCATCCTTAAGATACTGATCTTCCCCGTTCACTCCATCCAGCTTGAAGCGGAACAAATCATGTTTCTTCTCGGTTACGGGTACGAACGTCCACTTGGGACTGCCCCAATCGGGATTGATCACCCCATATTCGGCATATTTGGTCAGATTCTGCAAAGAAATATACTTCAGCGGATGCTTATTTGGCTCCTTATCCAGCACATTGGCAATAACATACGTGCTGTCTCCGGTATTTCTGCCAGTCCAGATGTACGCCGGGTCCACATTATCCTTACTGCCAAGCGGAGCCACTGAAATATGACCATCCGGCATCTGCGCTACATTCATGTAGTGGCCTGTTTTTTTATTCTTGAAAAGCTTGCGGCCGTTGTACTTCTCAATCAGCCACTGGTCTGACCCATCCTCCTGCATATTGCCGTATTTCAGCACACCGTCGCTGCTCTCATACCAGTAGAAGGACTGCCAGGTATTCTGGATCCTGAAGTAGTGCAGGGCCCCGTCTGCCGGCATATTCGGATCAAGCAGCTGCCACTGGGCGGACAGCGAAGTGGCATCAGAGCCGGCGCCGGCTTGCGCGCCTCCCAGCTGAGCCAGATATATCCCCGGAGTCCCTACATTCTCAATCGTCTGGTAGTCATCATAATCATCCGATTCATTGAAATCCCACTGATCAGAAGGCAGACTACTATTCATCGTCACGGCAGCAGCGATACCATCCGCATAGTTCAGATAATGTCCGGTTGCTGCATTGCGGATGCGTTTATGGCCGTCATAGTCCTCGGCAATCCATTGATAGACCATTCCGTTCAGGCCGCCTGCGCCAATGGTCCCGTGCCCCAATTGACCGGCAGCTGCCGCTTCATAGAGAAAATCCGTTGCAGACTGTTCATCCGTATAGGTGCCCAGCCGCACCGGCTGCGAACCAATGAACGGAACAATCCGCCACTGTGCACTGGGATTACCCGGTCCGCCCGTCCAAGTATTGGAGCGGACATTATTGTCCGTAGGAAACTGGGCGTTTAACCATAAAGAACCGCCGCCCTCGGTCAAGCCATAGTTCCGGTAAGCCACATACCCCATTCCTTCTGTCCCGGGTGCGGCTTCCTGAATCCATTCACTTAAGCCCGGCTTCACCGGATCAATTACCGTTACCTGAAGCCCGGCCCAGGTAATCTCGTTCTGCCCCAGAAAGTGGCCTGTCTCCAGATTGCGGATCCGAAGGCTTCCCGCATCTGTCCCCTCTTCAAAGATCCAGAGTGCGGCCCTATTGCTGGACGGCTGCTCTCCATAGAGGGCATTGCCTTGCTTATCCTCATACATGACCTGACCCGGGCGGAAGCGGCTCTCCAGCCGCACACTAAGTGCGGTATCAAGGTCTACAAAAGTCCACTGCGGACTTTCAAATGTAATGTTGATATCCGCGCTGGCCTGGGCATAACCCAGCTGATTCTCCTCATGGATGACCAGCTTGCTCTCCGGAGCGGTTGCACTGCGGATGACCATATAGCCGGCTCTGTTTGAAGTATCTATCAGCCATTGGTCAGCAGTGCTCCCCCCGCCCGGGGCAGCAGCTGCCTTGAGTGAATCCTCTTTGCCCGCATTGCCTTCAAGCGTAATGAAGTGGCCTGTCTTCACATTCTGAATCCGTGACAAGCCCCCCTCCGTCGCCACGGTCCAGTGGGAAGAGGTGTCAGCCGGATTGGTCATCCCGTAGCGGACAACGCCTTCACTGGTCTCGTACAAAAAATTGTTTTTCCACTTGTTCTTGATCAGAACGGTGCCTGTAGGAATTTGCGCTGCACCTGTCCCCCCGATACCGTCTGCATGAACGAACCCGCCGGCTCCCTGCAGGCTCAGGGTTGGAAAAAACAGCAACAGCGCCAGCAGACCCGCGACCGCGGACCTGAATCGTTTCATAAGTGCGCCCCCTCTAACTAAAATGGACTTCTTGTTCATCTTAGTGTGGTAACGCTTACAAGACGATGTGTGATTTTATCCATCCACAGGTGTATTTGTACGTACATGCTTAAGGCGGGCTGTAGCCGCTGTAATTGACAAAAGTCCCGGTTCGCAGGATAGTTAACTCATTCAGCCGCCAAGTTGTCCATACTTGAACGGATGGAACTAATTCTACGGAGGCATTCATGAATAACAAGATCGAACAACCTCGAATCCCGGAACCGGAGCTTTTGCTGCCGCAGCAGATTCATTCTCTGTCTTCCAAAGACGAATTCAGCCGCTGCCTCATTTCAGGTTCCCTCATTGAATATCAGGACGCCGCCAGAGTTTCTTTTGACAAAACCATCTTCAAGAACGTCACCATTACTGAATCTTCCTTACACGGAATTGAGCTTACCGACGTCATCTTCGATCATTGTGACCTGTCCAATGTGGATTTCAGCGATGCCTTCATGCACCGGACAGAATTCAGGGATTGCCGGCTGATTGGCACGGACTTCACGAGATCGCGGTTTCAAAATGTATCGGTGACCGGGTGCATCGGGGAGTTCGCGGTGTTCAGGTTTGCGAATTTCAAAGGAGCGTCCTTCGAGCGCTGTTCGCTGATCAGCGCGGATTATTATCAGTCCAGCCTAAGCGGCCTTTACTTCTCTGAATGCAATCTGGATCAGGCCACACTGGCCGGGTGCAAGCTGAAGGATATTGACCTGAGCGATTGCGAATTCACCGGCCTAGTGGTTGACCTCCAGGATCTGGACGGCTGTGTAATCTCGGCGGAGCAGGCGGCTTCATTCGCCGGACTGCTGGGACTCGTGATTAAATATTAAGTAGCCGGACTCCCGTCTGCCTCCAGGGTGACCAGCTTCAGCTTGCCCGAACATTTCCCGCAGCGGTAACGCTTCGGATCGGCTCTGCGTTTGCGCAGATATTCGGTGGCACAGGCCACGCACACCAGCTTGTACCGGTAAGGCTGTGGCTTACGCGCCTTGGCTCCCGGCAGTGTCTGGCAGTAGCGGCTGCCCCCGACCCGGGCGAGCAGTGTTTTGAAATCATCATCCCGGTGCATATATCCCCGCTTCGCCAGATGCAGATGGTAGTGGCAGAGCTCATGCTTAATAATCTTCTCCGTCTCCTCCCGGCCGTGGATGGCAAGCTGCTGGGGATTGATCTCTATATTATGGCTTTTGGTAAAATATCGTCCGCCCGTTGTCGTAAGTCTGCTGTTAAAGCTGGCTGTATGCCGGAAAGGCACGCCGAAGCTGTTCAGTGACACCTGCTCGATCCACTGCTGCAGCTCTTCGTTGCTCATACTTATCATAACGCTCCTTCACGGCTCCTCTCCTTAAGGAAATAAGATCTCTACTTGAATTGTAACTTGCCCATAGGCTACACTGTCAAGAAGGAAGACAAGTCCGGAGGGAGAATGAGTTATGCCGAAAATGCGGTATGTAATTTTGCAGCAGGATCAGGAACTGCAATTCGTGGAGATGCCGGAGGAGTATGCTTACCAGCTGAGCGCCCTCAATCTTCGCCTGAATAAAGAAATTGACAAGCTGACTGCGGAGAATGTACCCGGTCTGCCGCGGGCGATTGCCGAGTGCGATTCCCTGGAGCTGCTGCGTCAGGAGCATCACCTGGAGTCCGGACTGGCCTATATCAACCGTCTGGAAAATGCTTTTGCCTCTATACAAGAGACTGAGTATCCGCTGATCTCGTTATTAACGGAAATCCGCGCGCTGCAGGCCCAGCTGGAGCAATGGTACGAAGAGGAAGAGGAAAGTGTGCAGTAGCTAGCAGTTGTATGGATCGAGCTGTACGGCTAATTACCACCTGTAAATGAATGCTGCTGCCGCACCTTTGGGCGGCCTTCTCCATATGCTATCTGTACATAGGATGCATGCCAGAGGAGGGGTACCCTTGCCGCAGTGGCTTTGCCAACAGCTCATGAAGGCTTATTTCAAGAAAGACCGCCGTCAGATCAAACTGCTGAATGAATGCTGGTTCTTTTACCGGAATTCTGCCGAAACCCGTGAATTCATCACCAAAGACGTATAGGTATTATTCCGCATTATATCCGTAAGCGCCAAAAGGGAGTGACCGCGCAGCCGTAGAAATCATGGCTGTGAGGCACTCCCTTTAACATATATATCCAGGCCGGATTCTGTTGCTTAGAACATCGGGAATACATACTTCACCAGGAAGAACAGCAGTCCAAAAATGATGATAATATACGCGGCATATTTAATAAAGGTGGATGCGACGAGACTGGAATCGGATTTCTTGTGTACCTCTGTCCGTTCGACCTCAATGCTTCTATCCTTGGTATTCGGTTCCATCTTCAATCTCTCCTCTCGGTTCGTTAGCTGTATGTCTTCCATTAACCCCCGTGTTTCGGACTGAAACAAAAAGAAACGGCGCCGTCCTAAGGGACAGCATCCGTTTCTGCTGAAAATCAGCTTTTAGTCAAAACTGCGTTGGCCCGGCCAGGAGCCCTGCAGCTTGCGGACCAGTACGATCTGTCCGGTATGGTAGGAATCATGCAGAATCAGACTCATCACTTCTTCGCCCGGTGCATGTCCGGAGCCGCCCCATTCATAAGCGCCTTCCTCAAGGGCCACAATAATCTCCCGCAAAGAGGCATGAACGGACTTCAGCTTGGCAACTGCCTGTTTCCACGCCTCTTCCCCGCTCTCCGTTACCGTAAACGTAGCATCATTGCTCTCAAGATCAGGCAATTTCTCCAGGCCCTTAAGCTTGCGCAGCAGACGTTCCTTATAATAAGTCAGATGGTTGACGGTCTCCCAGATAGAATTGCCCGCTGCCCCCTCCGGCTTCCAGCTTGCCTGTTCACTAGTCACACCTTCAAGCGCGTCTTTAAGCGGCGGCTGCCAATCCTCAACATCCATCACATAATCCCAGTTCTCCACCAGAACATCGCTAATCTTATTTTGCATATTTCACCCTCCTAAAAGTTTTGCGGAGCCTATGCACCTCGAGTTTCTTCGCAGTAAGGCAAGCTTCGAAATCATCAGCTTCGTTTCTCGGAGCATTCGCTCCCTGATTACAGAGCTTAGAAAATCCGAATTTCGTAACGGTTAAACAACCTTAATGAAGGTTACATTAGCAATGTAGCATATTTGCCGAAGCGCTTCAAGTAACTAGCAAAACTTATTTTTAACTGTTACAATCAAAGGAAACATCACGGTGAAAGGAACGATGAAGCTTGCTGTGGGAGGATTTCATTAACAGCTACTGGCGGAATTGGCGGACAGGCGACCGGAGCAAGGACCGGGACAGGCTGGATGAACCGGAGTGGCTGGCAGAATGGCTGGCGGCACAGAAATTACCTGCGGCAGGACCGATTCTGCCGGTTGAACTGGAGCGGCTGAAGCAGTTGCGCGGATTATTATGGGACGAGGTACAACGGCTGGTACAGGGACAACCTACGGAAAACGCTCTGCTGGTACAGCTGAATCAATATATGAGCAACGGGCCTGTTCTGCGGAAAGTAGTCTGGGGTACCGGCGGCGAAGCCGGGATTTCATTGCTCCCCCAGCGTGCAGACTGGGAGCAGATTATGGCGGAGATAGCGGCTTCTTTTGCCGAAGCATTAATGGAGAAGGAGTCCTCACGCTTCCGGATCTGCGGGAATCCCGATTGTCTCTGGGTCTATTACGACGATACCCGCAACCGCTCGAAGCGCTACTGCGATGACAAGATGTGCGGCAATCTGATGAAGGTCAGACGGTTCCGGGCGCGGAAGAAGGCTGCGGAGGATGAAGGCCCGCCCGGATAACACCCCGGTTATAGAGCGCAACCGTGCAGGCTACACCACAATCAGCTGGGTCAGCGGAGTGAGGGTCTTATTCTTACCGGAATGCTTAGCCGTGTAGAGCAGATTATCAACTTCTTCAAACAGCTTTTCTTTGGTGATCCCTTCGGAATAGCTCTGGAGGCCGATACTAACGGTAACTTCCCGGCCTTCCATTTCCTCATGGAATGTTTCCGACAGCTTCTGGCGGATACATTCTATCCGCTCATATGCTTCCTCAAAGGTCTTCTCAAACAACAATATGGCGAATTCCTCACCGCCGTAACGTGCGGCGATATCCGCTGGAGAGATGAATTCCTTAATCACTTTCGCGACCCTCGCCAGCACAATATCCCCTGTACGATGTCCATATTTATCATTAACCAGCTTGAAATTGTCTATATCAATCAAGGCCAGATGAAACGGCGCACCCTGATTCCCATACTCCAGCGCTTTGTCGTAGAACTCATGGAAGGAGATATGATTGTACAGGCCGGTCAGCGCATCCGTAGTGGACAGCTTGCGGATCACCGCATTCTCGATCATCAGATTCTGCTTGGCGGTCAGTGTCGCTTCCAGATCACTCGCCAGCTCCCGCCCGTTAATAATAATAATGCCGGCTACCAGCGTGCCCACCAGCAGAAATAGCGGAATGGCAATCAGATCGAAATCATTCAGATAATATTGGAACCAGTAATCCCAGCGGTAGAGAATGAAGAACGCAGCCGCCTGCAGGGCAGACGTAAATAAGGTCAGATCCAGCCGGAAAAAGATCGCCGACGCAAAAATCGGCAGCAGCATCAGCGCCCCGATAATCCGGATATCCATATTCAGATGGATAATCATCATGGCAATAATGGTCCCGGACACAAACAGCAGGACAAAGGAATATTTTGGCGCAATCGCATCGACGAACTGGGTCACCCCGACAACCGCACTCATCAGCAGCGTCGGATAGAGCAGGACATCATAATAAAATTCATACGGTCCCATAGGGTATGTAAGAAACAGAAAGGCCCAGAGCTGCGCAGCAAAATGCAGAGCAATCACGAGCCAATAGGTACGCAAAAAACGCTTGATCCACTTGGCCTGCCGCTGTGCGGAAGTATCCGAGGGGCCCATGAAATCTCTTAATCTCAAACCATTCACCCGCTGCACGTAGATTTGATCAACACATTTCTGCTATTTTAACATGTATGGATCTGGTGCGATACTCACTTGCGGGATATGTACTATTATGGGGGATGCATGCCTGTATAGAGCGTGACTGCACGTGCTGAGCAGTAGACGCAAACTGTGCAGTAAGGAGGAAAATTATGGTGAGAAAACTTAGCCTATCGCGGCAGCTCTAAACGAAAACCAAAGCCATAGACTGCCGCTGTGTTGTTGTTTCACTAACGTTTCTCGTTAGGTTGGCGAAGTTCCCACCACCATGTCTAAATATTTCTTTAAGTCATCTTTGGCGTGTGAATTACTAGTCCAAGCTCCTAAATTCCAACTCATATATCTAAGTCCCAGGTAGCGGGAGGCGATTGCATACATTTGATTGAAATGATCATAAGAAAATTCTATGCTTTTATCAGCCAGTAGCCCCTTGTAATCCTCAATTTGTTCCGAGGTACCACAACGCAGAGGGATATCTAAAAATAAAGAGCCATACCTAGCTTCTTCCCAATCAATAAAAAGTACGTCAGTATTGTTATGTACCAATACATTTCCTGGATTAAGGTCGTTATGAATTAATGTTTGGCTGCTTTCATCATTTATTAAATGTTGAATATCCTCGAAAATCGTATTAGCTACAGCTTCCACAAAGGGGATGTAATCCCCGAAGATGTCTATAAACTGTTCGTTTCTCTTAGCAGCTTGCCATTGGGGTTTCCACCGCTCGTATATCATCTTTTCTATATGTAAGCTGTCTACTTCAGGTAACCATGAAAGTTCTCTCCTTTGGCCAAAGTTAGAGGCGTGAATGTATGATAGTGCCTTCGTTTCACTTTTCTGAAGTAACCTAACATTTATGTTTCTATAGTTTGTTTGATAATCAACATCCTGTATACAAATAAGAAACCTTTCATCTAATTCAGAACCATCGGAATAAGAAAAAGGTACACTTGCTCTTTGGGAGTAAAGCCTCGTCAGTACCTGACGTTCAATCCTGGTTGCATATTTTGAAACAAGGGACAACTTCGATGTTTCGTCAAGTACTTTTATTAGTACACTATGGCGCATTAACTCAACTGCTTGTGAGCCCATACTGATAGGAGTGCTTTCAATGCTTAAAACTTCTGCTTTAGGGTCCATATATTTCTTTGCAGTCTCTTGTAACAATTTTAGGAGATTGTTATTTATTAAAGCCAAGTTGCTCACCCAATCATGTAATATTTTACCTAAATGTACCACAATCCTTAGTTTCAATGTGAGAAAAGTTTTAGACCTTTTGCTCCACTAATCTGCCTGTTAGCTTAATGCCTTCGACGGCTAATATTTTATATTCTTATGAGAAGTGGTTCCGTTAGTTATTACGCAGTACGAAGAGGTAACGCCAGTAAGATGCAAAGAAAAAACCGGCAAAAGTGCCGGTAGATTATCCAATGTATCATTAAGCCTACTAACGATCTTGTCAATCAACAATATTTCTGATCTTAATTAGCTCGTTAATAAAATAATCAAGTTGATTCTTAGTTGATTTAATAGAAGCAGTACGACTATTTTTTTTGGTTTTATAATCCTGTTTTAAAGCATCTAACGCTAATCCGGCAGCCAGCGCCGCGATTCCGTCACCTAATGCAGCAATAGAGCCTCCAATAAAAGCCAACTGGGCAATTTCAATATCGCGTAGGTCCTTATCAATGGCCAATTTCTGTACCTCCTCTTCTCATCTGTACTAATATATGTTCGCGATCACATGTTGTTAAAAAAGGTATTCCGAACATATGAACATACGAAGATGCAAAGAATTGAAGATATGATTTCAATCCACGTTTCCGCATGGGGAGTGACCTAAGCTACTGGCTGCTCTAGAAGAGGCACAACAAATTATAATCTACGATCCCGCACGGGGAGCGCGACAAGTACATTTATATCACAGAGACACAGGCAGTCGGATTTCAATCCACGCTCCCCACACGGAGTGCGACAGTGGAAATCCGCATAATCTATGCTTCCCCCGCATCAATTCTCTATTTTTTCATTAAACTATACGAGAAAAAGTATACATCAATCATTGACTTTTGATAAACACTCTTTATTCCTTATGGGTTCGACAAAGTCCGAGGTGCGAAGGACCCGGGGATTTCATGGGGCTTGGCATTCACAGCGAGCAAGGCCCTTCGTTCAGCCATTTGGTTCGTCTCGATTATCTTTCCCAAAGATTGATCCCTGCCTTCTTGTGCTATAATCGTTCACAAAGTCAAACCATTAATGAAGGGGACGATCTTCAGGAAGCTTCCATGCCTGAAATAAAAGAGGAGGGTGACTCTTAAATGGAACATTTCGTTTTGAATAATGGTGTGATGATGCCGAAGATTGGTCTGGGTGTGTATAACATCAAAGATAATAATGAAGACGCTGTACTGTGGGCGCTCAATAACGGGTATCGGCATCTGGATACGGCGGCAGCTTACCGCAACGAGGAGCTGATCGCCAGTGCCATCCGGAAATCAGGCGTAAACAGAAACGATCTCTTTATTACAACCAAAGTATGGAGTACTGATCTGGGGCGGAAGACCCGTCAGGCGTTTGAGACCAGTCTGCAAAAACTGCAAACCGATTATATTGATCTTTATTTGATCCACTGGCCAGCCAAAAACTATCTGGAGAGTTGGCATCTAATGGAGTCTCTATACAAAGAAGGAAAGATCAGGGCCATTGGAGTCTCTAATTTTGAGCAGCATCATCTGGAAAAGGTCATGATGCAGGGAACGATTATACCTGCTGTGAATCAGATCCAAACGAACCCGCTTCTGCAGCAAGGTGCGCTTCATGAATTCATGGGTAAGCATGGTATCCAGCATGTTGCCTGGAGTCCCTTTGGACACGGGAACAAGCAGATGCTTGCCCACCCTGTACTAACCGAAATTGCAGCCAAATATGATAAAACAGCGGCGCAAGTCATCCTGAGATGGAACCTTGGGCGGGATATCGCAGTGATTCCGAAATCGGTTACTCCCGCAAGGCTGAAACAAAATATGGAAGTGTTTGATTTTGCGCTGTCTGACGAAGAGATGAACCAAATCTGTGCCCTGGAACAAAATAAAAGAGGCTTTGTCGATCCTCAAAACAAATTTTACCTATGGACAACCCGCTTTATCCCATTGTCATAACTATCATTAACAAAGTAATGTTTATCTCCCGCTTTAGATTTTTCTACACCAACTGCAACATTTCCCCTCTAATAACCATCATAGTATATAGAGGTGATGCACAATGAGAACAACTAATATTATAAAGCGCGCAAAAAAAATGAGCATCGCGTGCGGAATCCTGGCTGCCAGCTTGTCGTTTGGAGCATCCGCTTTTGCCTTTTCTGATCTGAACGGACATTCTGCCGAACCCAAAATCAATGCGCTGCATGATGCCGGTGTGATTAACGGTATAACCAGTGATCTTTTTGCTCCTAACGCTAAAGTAACCCTGGCGCAAGGCGTTCAATTTCTCGTCAAAGGGCTGGCGCTGACACCAAGGGCGGATATGGGCAACACCCCTTCTACAGCCAGCAGTTTTTTTGACAATGTAAAAGATAATGCCTGGTATGCTTCCTCTTTCCTGGCCGCCAAACAGAGCGGTTTGACTCTGGCACAGAATGCCAATCCGAATGCAAACCTGACCCGCGCAGAATTCGCTCATCTGCTCACGGAAGCCTTGCAGAGTAAAGGTAATTTTGCCGTTACCAAAATGTATTTCATGGTTGAGGATGGCGACAAGCTCTCTTCTGATGTCATGAACAGCCTGCAAATTCTGCTGAACACGAAGGTTATTACGCTGGACAACGGAAAATTCCGCCCGGCGGATATCATCACCCGCTCCGAGGCTGCTGTTATGGTTCATGATGCCGCTGAGTTTGCAGCACGGGCCATCAACCAAGACGATACAGTAATTGAGCCTTCTGAACCAGAACCGGTTCCGGTTAATCAATACGTTTCCAATGTTGTCCTGGAAAAAGCTGCTGAAGGCGTTAATAAAGCCACCATCACCGTCGATAATCTGCCTAATCCCGGCTACGGCCTGGCGGTAGAGCGCATCGAATTCACCAGTCCCACCAAAGCAGTGATCTACTTCAAAATAACCCTGCCCGATCCGGATATGATGTACCCGCAAGTCATCACCAAAGGGACGGTCTCCACTTATCTGCCCGAAGGCTACACTGCTACAGCAGAGCCTGTTATGGGATCGCGTTGGCTGCAGCCGGCAACCGATGTTGAGTGATTAATTTGTGAAGCAAGGCTAATTGTAAAAATAATTACAAATAAAGTAAATAACAGATCATGCCTGCCTTCCGGGACATGATCTGTTTTTTACTTCCACGTATTCCATGTTAGGAAACCTGAGATGACTCGCCGTAAGCCTTTAGAGCGTCTCAGCCAATTTCTGAATCTTTGAGCGGGAAATTAAATATATAGGACCCATTGTTGCTATTTTGCCGTCTTTTACTCGTATAGCGCTCTCTTGTTCTGCCGCATATACATCAATCTCTTCAGACAAAGGGAACAGGTAGCCTCGAACAAACGTGGCGTAGTCACGTTGAGAATGGGATTCATAGGCAAAAGGATCAAAGCCAATTCCCTCATAAATCGTACTTGTTTCAACTTCATCGCCAGTGTTATCCAGGCTTAACCATTTGGCAGCCATGTTTAACGCACCGGCGCTGGCACCCAGTATAACGGCATCGCTGTTCTTAATAACATCTAATAATTCATAATCCGTCAAAAAATCGCTCTGCAAAGCAGGATACCCACCGCATAAAAAAATGACAGAAGCGTTGTGAATGAACCTCTGGGCATCCTCCTTCTGCATACGGTAATCAATGAAATGATATTCATTTAGCTTGATAGAGCCATGTCCATTCAGAAATATCATCAAAGTTAATTTGCTCATCTGTATAACCAGACGGGTCAGCGCTAATCATGACAAGCGATTGTCTGTCTTGTATATCCTCATGCAAACAATGGACCAGCTTCTCTGGAAAATAATTATTAAACCAACTGAAATAGTAGTGAGCACTCAAACTTAGATACCTCCATATGTATTATTTACATTCATCCCTTCTTAACGATAAAACATACTATACTCGCTAAAAAGATGAACGGTTCTTCAGCTATTTCACTTGCACTCCCATGAACACTTTTCATAAATTCAATCCTACATTACCATAACCTAGAATTGTAGTATGTGGAATATGTTTGCACGTTAAACTGCCCGTTAGATGATGTATGGCGAGGAAGGAGCGAGGAGTTTAGGACGATTTTTTTGTAATCATCTTCTTAATTGTCGTCTTTGGAATTGTTGTGTTGGTTCTTTATATTGAATCTAAATCTTGAGCAGTATCAATATCCTTAAGAACCGCTGTTCCAAATTCCTGAATGTCTTTAATACTGCTGTAATAAGTAAATACTTTGCCCGAAGAATAAATTGTAATTAAATACATCTCTTTATCAGATTGCTGAGTCCATTTCCATTCAAACGATTCATCATAATGTGAAAAATAACCATTGTATGAGATCACGGGAAAATTAATAAGCATTTCAATGAATTTATTTAAGGTAAAGTTCGTCCATCCTATTTGACTATCTATAATACTTCTATTCTCAGTATTTGAAACAATAAATCTACAGCCTTGATCAGGTCTCACATCACGATAAATAAATTCCAAATCCAAAAATTTATTATTGTCATAATGGTCTTGTAATTTAGCCACAGTAATACCCCCGTTAACAGTTAAAGGACTATGCAAATCTATAATCGATTGTTCACTGATTAAAAACAATATCAACTATAAAAATGCCTAGTCCAATAACTAATAATTATATTATCTAAAAGTAAATGTTGAAGGCTTCCAACGACCTGCATTAACTCTATTTGGCATAGTATTATCATTGTCAACGTAAGTGGTAATTATGATGTTGTCAACCAAAGATAAGACAACGGTGAGTTTGCTACCAGGGTCATACATTATTCTTGATTGCCCTAGAACATCTTCAAATTTTAAAACTCTTAACATTGATACTGCAGTTTCGGATAATATATTATCTAACATTATTTCTGTAATACCTCGTGCAACAGCTTGTTTAATTGCATGATTTTTGAGAGTAGTTGTAACGTTTTTCTTTGTTGCAGTTACAACAACGTCATCTGCATTTTTAGCAAGAAGTTTAAAAACAACTTTTACTAAACTAACAATACCAGCTCTTGCTTGAGGATCAGATTCGTTTTGATTGATTTGACTTTTTTGATATTCCAGCAACCCTTCTTCATAAGGATCGCTACTTATAACTTGGACGTTTGTTGCCGCTTGATCAGTGACATTTGCTGAGGAAGAAGATGCGAATGCGAAAATTGGGTTTATACTAATTGCGAGAGATAGAGAAACTGCAATGAATTTAAAATATTTACTCAATTTCAACAAAATAGCACCTCGATTAAATATTAGTAGATTGGCCAATCTCAAAACCTATTCTATCTCATAAAAAATGGAAAGTCAAAATTTGAGATAATTTCCAATTGGATACTCAATTAGTGGTAGGATATTATACATCCCCTTATGAAGCTGGCTACTAGTGCCCTTTCCGAGATTATAGTTGTTGGGACAACGGGTAATTTTACGTAAATCCAACTCTCTCGAGGTGAGCGGTATGACTATTTTTGTTCGTACTTACTCAGGAATAAGGCACCTGCCTCCTTCGGATTGCCTGCAAGGGAGCCGATCCGGTTCGGGTCCGTCGAACTTTACTTATTCTGGCCTCTGCTCAAAAAATGAAAGTCCGACCTTAAGGCTGGCGAAAATTCCTGGTTGGCCAAATTTACCAGATTCACTTAAACCCGAAGATTTTATTAGGGCTTCCTAGGGTTTATATCCCCACGCACAAGTCTTCCCTCCTAAGTATGAAAAACCGTCATTAGAAGAATCAGCAAACCGCTGATCAGCCCGAACAGTTCGAGTGCAAACATTCGGGAACGTTTTTTCCGGAAAAATAAAATAGAGGGATGGGCCAGACCAGCCGTCATATACAGGAGTGACAGCAGCAGGCCGAAGCTAAGCAGTGAAAATATGGGGTTATCCGCCTGGGGCACACCGAGGAAAATGACCAGCAGTATGAGCGCAGTCAGCAAGTAGAGGAACCAACGGGTAAACCGGATAACTGGTCCGGATTGTACCGGGAGAGTGTTATCAGGGGCTTGCTGTTCACGGGTATGCTTCTCCAGTGCCCGCCGGAACTCCACTGGATTCTCGCTTCGCATTCGCTGCATTTGGTTCGCATTGTCGATTCGCCGCTTCAGGCTTCTGAACATGCGGTTCACTCCTCTCCACTGCTGCTTCTCTCGTTATACTATGCTACTGATTCTCACGCCCTGCCTATTTCTCTACCCATCCTACCCCTGCAGCGCCTTCCGCACGCTCAGAATATACTTGGCCTGATCCAGCGGGTTCACGCCCCGGCGGGTACGCTCAGCAGTGACGTCCGGCGGGCACGGTTCATAGCCGGCAAAAAAGGAAGTAAACGTGCTCCGCCCCTTCGTGTAGGAGCTTAAGGTCACAGGATACTCTAGCGAGGTTGCCAGTGGCAGCCTGCCTTCAATGATCATCCGATCGCCCTGCAGCACGGGCGGCTCAAAGGTGCCGCGCATCTGCACAAGGTCGTTCATCACACGGCCGCCGTTCTCCTCAGGCACGACGATGCGCACCTGCAGGACCGGCTCCAGCAGGCTGGTGCCGGTATGGGCCAGCCCATCCATGATGGCCATGGGCGTAGCCACGGCAAAATCCAGCGGATGGGTATGCCACACATGGTGGTTCCCCTCCACCAGTGTGATCTTGAGGTCGGTAACCTCCCACCCGCGCAGACCCTGCTGCAGCGCCTCCGGCACGCGGCGGGCCGTCTCGTTCTGGTATTGCGGCAACAGATCGGAGCTGCGCACCAATGATTCATAGACGAGGCCGCTGCCCGGCGGGCCGGGCTCAATCTGGAACCTCAGAATCGCCCAGCACGGCTTCGGCATCAGGTAGGCAACGTAGCCTTCTCCTGCGCGGCTTGGCGTTTCGCGGTAGATCACCGACGGCGGGCCGAAGGTGACCTTCAGTCCGAATCGTTCCTGCAATACACTATCCAGGATCTCCAGCTGGATCGGCCCCATCACCTTGATATGCAGCTCCCGCTCCTCCTGCAGCCACTGAGTATCCAGCAGCGGGTCCTCGTCGGCCAGCTCCTGAAATGCGGCAATCACCTTATGGTCGTCGGCATCCGCTCCCCAGAAGACACGCACGGTCAGCAGCGGCACGGCAAGCTTGGCCTCCTGCGGAATGGCCTCCGGCCGGCCCAGTACATCGCCGATCCGCACGCCGGACAGCCCATAGACTACAGCGATGTCACCCGCTTCCAGCGCCCCCACATCCTCGGTGCGTCCGCCTTCGACCTTGCGGATCTGCGTCACCTTGCCCTGAACCTCCTGCGTATAATTCATCACCGTGTCCCGGTTGCGGATAGTTCCTTGATAGAGGCGCACGAAGGCCATGCGGCCCATGCTTTTGTCACGCTGGATGTTGTACACGATGCCGGACACAGGCTGCTCCGCATCCCCGCCCGCGCGGGGGAAATACTGCGTCATGGCATCGAGCAGCGCCGTGACACCGAGACCTTTGGCCGCTACGCCATACACCAGCGGATACATTCTTCCTGCAGCCGTCCGAACGGCCAGCTCTCTTTTCCACCGCGCCAGATCTGCCGTACCGCCCGCCATATACAGCTCCAGCAGCTCTTCATCCCGCTCCGCGAGCGCTTCCAGCAGCTCTGTCCGCGCCGCCGCGTCTGCGCCTTCACTCCACAAATCCGCCGCCCCTATGTATTCCCGTTCCCTATAGAAGGGCTGCTGCACAGGCACAATATCCCCGGACAGATAGGTCCGCGCCTGTGTTAGCACAGCGGCTGGATCCGCGCCAATCCGGTCCATTTTATTCACGAAGATGAGCGTCGGAATTCCCAGCTTACGCAGCGCATTCCAGATCATCTCGCTCTGTGCCTGCACGCCCTCCACTGCTGACAGGATCAATACCGCACAATCCATCACCCGCAAGCTGCGTTCCACCTCGGACAGGAAATCCACATGCCCCGGGGTATCTACCAGGTTAATCTGCACTCCCCGCCATGTAAACGAAGCCAGAGCCGCCCGCACCGAAATTCCCCTCTGCCGCTCAACCTCCATGGAATCCGTCAACGCCGTTCCGCTGTCCACACTGCCAAGTGCGCGAATCCGCCCGCTCTCATACAAAATATGCTCCGTCGTAGTCGTCTTCCCCGCATCCACATGGGCAAAAATCCCCACGTTGATCCGTTCAATCTCCTGCTGCTGAATCATCTATGTTCTCCTGTCATGAGCTGAATTTATGAATGGCCCGATAGTAGTTGAATCCGTTTACTGACTCTGCTTCAAGTGTACAGCCAAATGCCGCTAATGTTCAATCGTTAAGCACTTTCCCGGATGACAGTCCTCCCGTCTGCTGATACTACCCTCAACGAACGAGTCTTCTGCAATTAGGGTACAGACGAACATCACTCAGCCTAACTAATATTTTTCAGCTTAATCAGATCTGCCTGCAACATTTCGGCCCCTTTAGCCATCTAAGAGTATAAGAGGTGAGGCACAATGAAGAATAAATCATTCCAGAAGCGCGCTACAAAAATCACTCTAGCGTGCAGCATTCTGGCTGCAACAGTATCATTCGGAGCATCGGCTTCCGCCTTTTCGGATATGAAAGGCCATGCTTCCGAATCCAAAATTAATGCACTTCATCAAAATGGCATCATTAACGGAATTACCAGTGATAGGTTCGCACCGAAATCCAAGCTGACTTACGCCCAAGGCCTGCAGTTCATCGTCAGCGGCCTCAAGCTGTCTCCGCAGAATACTACCGGCAGCAAAGCCAGCGATTACTTCGACAAGGTAAAAGATAACGCATGGTATGCCTCCGCATTCGTGGCTGCCAAGCAAAGCGGATTGTCTCTGGACAAGTCCATCGACCCCAATGCGGCAATGACTCGGATCCAGTTCGCTCACTTGCTGACCCAGGCGCTGCAGAGTAAAGGGAATTTCCCGGTTACGCTGATGTATGCGGAGATCACAGATGGCGGCAAGCTGTCTACAGCAGAAATGAACAGTCTGCAGATTCTGGTCAATACCCGCCTGATCACACTAGAGAAGAATAACACCTTCCGTCCGAATGAACCGGTTACCCGCGCGGAAGCCGCAGTCCTGATCTATGATGCAGCCAAATTTGCCAAAGAGGTAATCACTCCCGATGACAGCGCCACTGCTCCGGTTAATGACTATGAAGCAGCGGTTACACTGGAAAAAGCGGCAACAGGCGTAAACAAAGCCACTGTAACGGTTGAGAATCTGCCTAACCCGGGTTACGGCCTGTCGATTGAGCGGATTGAATTCGGTGCTAACCAAACAGCAGTGATCTATTTCAAAGTGACTGCACCGCCTGCCGGCTCCATGAATCTGCAGGTCATCTCCAGTGCCACCGCCGTGACTTACCTGCCAGAAGGTTATACAGCGGTAGCCAAATCTGTAACAGGTTCAGCTTCTGCTGCTTCATCCGCAGGGATGTAAGTGAGAAATTTATAAACGCATATTCGTCAAAAGAAGCCGCATCACCGTTGGGATAACCAAGGGATGCGGCTCTTTGCGATTTTACGAATAACTGGCTGGCGCTTTCAGTCCTTACGTTAAGGTGTCCACTGATCATGAATGATCCCTACAAGAATATGGTCCTGGCCATTCTTCTCAAAAACCAGCCGCAGGCTGCGCCAATCCATGCCCTCTAAGGAAGGATCGATACCGGCGATATGATATTCTACGAAGTCATGGGTCTCCTTGGGGTACACCTCATTGAGATTATTTAGAGTTGTTCCTTGGCCCAAGCCCTGATTCAGTGCAACTTCAGATTTACCGGAAAAATCCGCATCGTACACAAACCGCTTATAGTAGTCCGCAAAGGTCAGCTTAATCAGCTCTCCCGTACCGGCGAACTCACGCCATTCGCGCTTTACCGGATCTTGCATGGCAGCCTTCAGCTCATCCTGGCTTAACACAATGTCTTTATCAACATCTACATAAGCGTAAGGGGAGAAGCGGACCCCTCTGTCCCGGTGTACCCACGCGGCGAGCGTCTCCATATTCCCGTTCTTCAGCGCCCGCATTACTGTGGTTGCCGCTTCCAGCGCTGTAGGCGGTGTGCCTTCCTCCGGCGGTCCGGGGTCTTCCGCTACCGGAGTTGGTTCCGTAGCCTCAGGACTTGGAGCTGGCGTTGCCGCCGGTGCCGGGGATGGAGATAGCGATGGTACGGCCGTAGCAGTCGCTGGGGCAAATGTCTGAGTCTGCTCCGGTGTGGATGTGGTCCCCGGCGCCGCTTCCGGCGCTGAGCTGCAGGCTGTAAGCATTAGCATTCCGGCCGTTAACGCAGCGAATCCAATGGATCTTGCCTTATACATGATATCCCTCCTCATGCTGCTATTCTTACCCTTTTAGACGCTGCCCGCCCCGATATAGTTGCAGGGCGCTTGTCACATGGGGAGGTAAGCATTGGGAGGGGGCTAGTTACTGATTTGCAGCAGACGTACAATTTCACCGTCAATTACTTCTTCACTGGCTTTTAGAAACCCTAAAGCTTCATACATTCTTCCCGCAATCAGATTGTCTGGCCGGTGTCCAATCATGATTCTAGTACAATTGGAATCACTCATCAGCTGAATCAAGGTTTCCATTGCAGCCTTGCCATAACCTTTGCCTTGATGCTTGTGATCAATCATTAAGGCAGGAATCCAACAGTTATCATCCTTGTCTGGACGGGTACAAAATACGAGAAATCCAACGGGGACCTCTTCTGAGTAAATCGCACGCAATTCAAATTCATCAACATATTTCGATTCAGCAATCCAATAAACCACAGGTGCAGGAAAAACATTCAACTGCTCTGGCTTAACTGTAAGTTGGGTGCATTCATACCAATTATTAATACACACTGGCTTTAGTTCCACAGTCATATAAAATTATCCCAGCTCCGTATACAATCTGATCTCCTGCCGTCCGGTTTGAAAACCCACGGATTCGTACAGGGACAGCGCCGATTCATTGGTAGTCATGGCGATAAGCTGCGCCTGCTCCAGCCCGTGCTCCTTCAGATACGCCAGGGCACGGACCAGCAACGCCTTGGCGATCCCCCGTCTTCTCCATGGCTCACGGACAAACACATCCTCGATAATCCCTTTTTGATCTTCCTGCCAGACCATCAGACTGCCGGCAACCTTGCCTGCATCCCGTACAACAGCCGATGTCCAGAGCGGATGCTCCTGATATTCCATCAGACGTTCCACGCCCAGCGGGGTATCCGGCCAGATCTCCGCCTCCAGTTCCAGATAAGCTTCTCTCTGCTCCGGCGAATCCAACTGAACCCACGCTGATTCAAGACCTGCCGCAAGCTTTACTACGGGTATAGTTTCGTTCAAGTCACGATGGAGCGTATATAACCGGCTATGCGGCAGGTAACCCAGATGCTGTGCGAAATAAGTGTTGCAGCTCTCCTCCGCAGCGTAATTCCCCGTACACAGAACCGTTCCGTATTCCCGGGGCAGTGTTCCCTTTAGCTCATGCGCCCGTTCCAGCAGAAGGGAGTAGATACTATCCAGCAGTCCGATATCCTGTTCACGCCCGGGCAGTGTTTTCAGATTCACAAAAATCTTATGTTTGCTCCCAGGCAGACGTCCAGGGGGAACTACATTGAAAATCTGCAGCTGGCCTTTGGCCACCATTTTGTCCCCTTCAAAGGCACAGATTACATTCTTCCAGTTGCTCTCCTCCCCTACCCACCAAAAAAGCACATCCTCCTGTGCCGATACCTGCGCATACATTTCCCCAAGCGCCGCCATATCATTCTGCCCGAAATTCCGGATCACTCTATTGCTCAATACCAGTCCGCCACCTTCTGTTTTTGTTCATCATAACACTGTGTAGAAGAGGGATTAAGATCATTAATAATTATAACCATTCTTTACCGCAGCTTGGCCTGTAGCGTTTCTTCTGCTATTTAAGGTTGCCAAAAAACGGCTGCGCCGTCCTGGTCAAGGAAGCGCAGCCGTCCGTCTGGTCAAGCAGGTTGGTGCTTGGGTTGGTGCTTGGGTTGGTGCTTGGGTTGGTGCTTGGGTTGGTGCTTGGGTTGGTGCTGATTTGGGTCTTATTCTATCTTGATTGGTTATTAGCCGTGGTGTTTCGTATTCGTTTCTTCTGCTGCTGTATTCATTGGCTGGCCATTATTAATAGGTTAGTTTGCTGGAGCTCCACAGTGACTGTCCAAGATCCAGTTGCCCGGGTGCTCCACTCCACTGGACATGTCGGCATTCTTCCTTGCGGACTCCAGAGACTCCCCGTATACCGCCTGCCCTTGCTTCAACCTGCCGGCGATATCGTGGGTCTACTTCACGCTGCCGGCCACCTCGCGCGGCTGGCGCATGGTGAGGCTGACGCGGCCCTTCTTCAGATCGACGCCCATCACCCATACGGTGACATTGTCTCCCACGGAGACCACGTCCATCGGGTGCTTCACGAAGCTGCCGCTCAGCTGGGAGATATGGACCAGCCCGTCGTTCTTGATGCCGATATCGACGAACGCGCCGAAATCGATCACGTTGCGGACGGTTCCCTGCATCTCCATGCCGGGAACCAGGTCCTCGATCTTCAGCACATCCGTGCGGAAGATCGGCAGGGGCAGCTCCTCGCGCGGATCGCGGCCCGGGCGCTGCAGGCTCTCCAGGATGTCGCGCAGCGTAGGCACGCCGACATCCAGCTTCACAGCCAGCTCGGCGGCATCCTGCACCTCGAGCTGCTGTGCTACTTCCTTGCTGCCGAGCCTCTCCACATCGAGGCCCAGCTCACGGAACAGCCGGTCGACCACCGGATAGGATTCCGGATGGATCGGCGTGCGGTCCAATGTGTTATCCCCTCCGGGGATACGCAGGAAGCCGATGCACTGCTCGTAGGATTTCGCGCCCAGGCGCGGCACCTTCTGCAGTGCCTTGCGCGTGGCGAACTTGCCGTTCTCCTCGCGGAACTTCACAATATTCTTGGCGATCGTCGCATTGACTCCCGCCACATAGGACAGCAGCGAGGCCGAAGCGGTATTCACGTCGACACCGACGTGGTTAACCGCCGACTCCACGACGCCCTTCAGGCTCTCCTCCAGATGTTTCTGCGACACATCATGCTGGTACTGCCCGACACCGATCGCCTTCGGGTCGATCTTCACCAGCTCCGCGAGCGGGTCCTGCACGCGGCGGGCGATGGAGGCGGCGCTGCGCTCCGCCACATCCAGGTCCGGGAACTCCTCCTGCGCCAGCTTGGAGGCCGAATACACGCTGGCCCCTGCCTCGTTAACGATCAGGTAGGCCAGCTCAGGATTCCCGACCTCGGCAATGACCTCGGCCGTGAACTGCTCCGTCTCCCGCGAGCCGGTGCCGTTGCCGATTACGATGAGCTGGATGCCATATTTGGCAATCAGCTCTTTGAACTTGGCCGCCGCCTCTTGCTTCTTATTGTTCGGCGGCGTCGGATACGTGACCGCTACCTCCAGCAGCTTGCCGGTATCGTCCACAACGGCCAGCTTGCAGCCGGTGCGGTAAGCCGGGTCTACGCCCAGCACATGGCGGCCCTTCACCGGCGGCTGCAGCAGCAGGCTGCGCAGATTTCCGGAGAAGATGGAAATCGCCTGCGCCTCCCCTTTTTCCGTCATCTCCCCGCGCACCTCGCGCTCGACGGAAGGTGCAATCAGCCGTTTGTAGGCATCCTCGGTCACTGCTTCTAGCAGCTCTTTGACCGGGGACGGACCCTTCACCAGCTTGCGGATAATGAAAGCATGAATCTTGTCGGCAATAATCTCAATGCCGACCTTCAGCACATTCTCCCGCTCCCCGCGGTTAATGGCCAGAATACGGTGCGGCGGCATTTTGTGCACAGGCTCACGGTAGGAATAGTAATTCTCATATACGCTCTCCTGCTCCGCATCCTTCGCTTCGGAGACCAGAATCCCCTGGCTCGCCGTATACTGGCGCACCCAGGAACGGATGGCCGGATCATCGGCAATATTCTCGGCAATGATATCCATTGCCCCTTGGACAGCAAGCTCAGCACTGTCTACACCTTTATCCGCATCTATATATTTCGCCGCTTCTTCATAAGGATTACCCTGGCGGCGCTGCTCCATGATCCAATCGGCAAGCGGCTCCAGCCCCTTCTCCTTGGCAACACTGGCCCGTGTCTTGCGCTTCTGCTTGAACGGACGGTACAAGTCCTCCACTTCCTGCAGCTTCACTGCCTTCATGATCTGCGCCTGCAGCTCCGGGGTCAGCTTGCCCTGCTCCTCAATGCTGCGGATGACATCCTTCTTCCGCTCACCGAGGTTGCGTAGATATCCAAGCCGTTCCTCGATGTCGCGCAGCGCGTTCTCATCCAGCTCTCCGGTCATTTCCTTGCGGTACCGGGCAATAAACGGAATCGTGTTGCCCTCATCCAGCAGCCCTACCGTAGTCCGTACCTGCTTCAGGCTAATGCCCAGTTCCTTCGCAATTGCTGCAGTAATCAGTTCCTGCTCCTGGCGGGCAGCTGCTTCTTCCGCCGCTTGACCTGCCATATTAGTATCAACGCTCAAGTATATCCCTCTTTCTATACACAGTCTGAGTTCATAACTCTCTACTAAAATACTATCACAGTTTGCCGCAGGACCAAAGTTTGGCACGGTAAAGTACCCCGCAACGCAAGCTACCAACCCGGTGATAACTCAGCAGATTTGCGGGATCCCAAAACATATTTCGCCCGAAAGGCGAAATATGCAGCTTACCAAGGTTAATTGGAGCCTACCTTACATATCTTGCCCGTTTAAGGTTCCCTCAGGCACCCGCTCTGCAACAGTAGTTGGATAAACGTATCTTATTTTAGCTGTTTTGGAGCATTTGAGTGAATTAGTTGGATAAACGTCATTTAATTCCATGCGCTTCCACTGCTTTGGCTGATAT
>NZ_JBBORE010000002.1:0-43177 GCF_038004445.1 Paenibacillus sp. FSL R7-0312
CCGCGTAGGCCAAATGTAATCGAAAAACCGAACACAATTGGACTGGGTGCACCGCGTAGGCCAAATGTAATCGAAAAACCGAACACAATTGGACTGGGTGCGCCGCGTAGGCCAAATGTAATCGAAAAACCGAACACAATTGGACTGGGTGCGCCGCGTAAGCCGTGCGTTTATCGCAGTGCCAGACGTATTTTCACAGAAAACTGGGCAGCAGAATAGACTTTTTTGGTTGACGGAAAACGATGGAGACTTTAGCTATGTCCCAGAGCATCTGCTTGCGAAAATGGTAGAGGCAGTAAAGAATATTCCAGAAAGTAAACCATTGTCATTTGGTGCGCGGATAACGCACATGATCAGACAGGCTTACGTTTCGTAATACATTTGTTGAGAGATCGAAAACAGCCAGTTAATGTTGTCAATGTGACAGAACTCTTTAATGCTACTGGGCTTCATTACAAAGAAGGATTAAACCCCTATTTTAGTGGTTTAATCGATCGAGAGCATTTTCAGGAAATCGTAAAAAAGAATTATGAAGGTGCTCCTCTTGATCCTAACCAAAGAAAAAGGTATGAATCAGAATGGCTAATGCTCTCGAATGAAGATCATGTGCTCCGTTTGTGGAAAGAAGATTCTGTTATAGGCACTGATGAAACTGCTCTGGACGAAGTGATAATAAGGTCGGTCATTGAACTAAAGCAAGAACAAGATGAGAACGGGTTTATCAAGGCGGGGATTGTCTTCGCGAGAGTATGTGATACGTCGCACCAACTTGTAGGGTACTCATTTATTACCAATAGAATATGGATCTTAGTTAACCAAGGGGTTTTAGAGTTTAGCGGACTGCCAAGGCCCTTGTATCAGTTCTCTGTTAAACTTGGCACCCGTAGGTTGAGCTAACGGATAATGATAGCAGCATGACAATAGGCAGCCAAAATCATTGGCTGCCTATTGAATAGAAGGAGGTCACTATGAAAAAACCATTAATTCGAAGCCTGATTGTAGGACTAATATTTGCATTTGTTTATTATGCTATTCAGATTATTCGCGGGATGTATCTTTCAAAGAAATATGTTCCAGACATTGTAAATGAGTATACGACTATGGATTATCTACAACATAAAATAACATTTGGACATGAATATAGTTCAATGTGGAGAATAATTGAATTCTCCAGTCTAATGCTACTTGGAATAATTGTATATTTTACTTGGAGAATATTGAGAAATATAACCACTAAGAGTGACAAATCATTACGCTAATATTTCGAGCGGAGCTTTCACATCCTGATGTGTTCCAGAGATCATGTTGATCCAGGCAGTATACAAACGTCCAAGGCCCGATAGCAGTAGCGGCAGGATCAGCAGCAGTACAAATCCCATTCCGCATACGATCCAGGAGCGTTCGTCCGGTGTTGTATCAGACAGGAACACGAAGACGTCCGGGTCCAGCATATTCTGGTCAAAGGAGAATACGGAAGAACTGACTTTCTGGACTACAGGTGACAGGACGGCACTAATGGCAACCGAGGGCAGGGCAAGAGCAAGGGTAAATCCCAGAATACCTGCGGGCAGCTGCAGTATGCTGTACAGAATTCCCCGGTACGACTGGCCTTGGCGAAGCTGGTATCCTAATGTCCGCAGACCTTCCCAGCGGAAGGCAGGCGGATGGTCTGGCATAATTAGCTGCGCGGCTCCCCCTTTACCATGAGACCAGGCTTCAGCAGCCTTCTGTTCACTGATCATCATCGTGCGGCACCAGGTTAGTGTCAGGGCCAGCAGAGGCAGCCCAACCCATATAATTACCAGAGGCAGACTTACACATAGGCCTGTAACGGCAATAACAAAAGCGATAATTCCTTTAGGCAAAGAAAGCATGAGCATTTTCCACGCATTTATACTTCGTCGTAACATCAGGGCAACCCCTCTCCAAATTTTACCTTCTTCAGTATAAAGGTTAAATCCATACAATACACGCACCCGGAGGCGGGAATAATACTGGTCTTTGGTCTAGTGCGGCTCTCCTTTACTTTAAGGTGGCATGGGCAGGCATATTTCTCTAAAATGAATATAGAGTGTGCAGTGATCAATATCCCGGACAAGGAGCCGCGCTTATGAATATCTATCTGGAAATTCCGGATGTGGACAAGCATTTTCCGTTTCGCAGCCTGGTCTGCGGAGGAGATGATCTGACCTATCCGCATTGGCATAAAGAAATCGAAATTATCTATGTAACCAAGGGAAGCCTGAATCTGGGAATCAATGATGTGCCGATCCGGATGGAGCAGGGTGAAGTGCAGTTCATCAACGGCGGAGATGTGCATTATTTCCTGGCGTCAACGGGCAGTGAGCGGGTAGTGATACAGTTTGATCTGAATTTCTTTCAGGAGGTTGCAGCACTGGGAGGCAATGATTATCCGCTGCGGGATATGTTCATGGAGATGGAATTCTCCAGTTCAAAGTGGCCGGAAGGGGCTGCCGCCAGTATAAAGGCTCTGATTGAGAGCATTTATGAGGAGGATACACAGCGCCGGGAAGGCTACGCTTATCTGATTAAGGCCAGGATGTTTGAAATGCTGACGGTTATTATGCGGGAGGTGCCGAAGAGCAGGGTCAAGAAGCAGCCCAAGTTCTCAGAAGACACGCTGTCCCAGTCCAGAGAGACGCTGGAGCGGCTGGAGCGGATCTTCAGCTATGTGGAGCAGCATTATCAGGAAGCGATTACACTGAATGAGGTGGCCGGATACATGGGCTTCAGCCCGTATTATTTCACCAAGCTGTTCAAGAAGAATACGGGGATGACCTTTGTTGCGTTTTTGACGGAATACCGGCTGAATAAGGCCAAGTGGATTCTGCTCAACGAAGACCTGCCGATGTCAGCGGTAGCGGAAGCGGCCGGTTTCGGCAGCGGGAAGACCTTTCACCATTTATTCAAGGAAGCTACGGGGATCTCTCCGCTTAAATACCGCAAGACAATATCCGGGAAGAATTGAGCAAGAATGCAGGAAGAAAGCCTGCTTGCGGATTTGTATGATAGAGGTATAAAAAGTAGTCAAAAATTAAAATTAACCGTAAAATTCACCTTTGAAACAGGAGAGTGTCCATAGTGACCAGAGTAACCGTATGGAATGAATACCGCCATGAGCGGCAGGAAGAACGAATCCGCCAGGTCTATCCGAATGGCATACATGTACAGCTGGCCTCTTTTTTGAGCGCAGCGGGACTGGATACAAGAACGGCAACGCTGGATGAGCCGGAGCATGGCCTGACAGAAGAAGTGCTGAATAACACTGATGTACTGGTATGGTGGGGGCATGTTGCCCATCAGGAAGTGAGTGACGAGGTAGTGAACCGGATTCATAAGCGTGTGCTGGAGGGGATGGGGCTGGTGGTGCTGCATTCAGGCCACATGTCCAAAATCTTCATCAAGCTCATGGGCACAAGCTGTGATCTGAAATGGCGTGAAGCCGGGGAGAAAGAACGCCTCTGGGTGATGGAGCCCAGCCATCCGATTGCCGCAGGCATCGGCGAATATATTGACCTGGAGCAGGAAGAGATGTACGGGGCGCACTTTGACGTGCCTGCACCGGAGAGCCTGATCTTTGTCGGCTGGTTCGAAGGCGGTAATGTGTTCCCGAGCGGATCAACGTACCGGCGCGGCAGCGGGAATATTTTCTATTTCCAGCCCGGCCACGAGTCCTATCCAACCTATTACAACAAGGAAATTCAGCAGGTTATCATCAACGGCGTGAACTGGTGTGCTCCGGTCAAGCGTGATGTTCCGGTGTACGGCCATTCCGAGGCACTGGAGCCGATTAGAAGCACAGTAGGTGTATAACCTCTAGCCTTGCAGTCGATAGAAAAGTTACCCGTCAGACCTAACGGTTTGGCGGTTTTTTGTGCTGCTGCGCTTAACGGATACAACAATCCTTAAAAATGCTTCAGTATAGGGAGGTTCGAGTAGCACTACGTACAACATTTTCATTTTGAGGCTGGCCTTCACAAATTTGGATGGTGAACATTTCGATGCATCAGCCTGCGGAATCCTTTATACTGAATGAAATTTATTGGATCGTGGAAGAGGCTGATGATATGTGGCGGTGGAACAACTAGAGGCAGCGGGCGGCTGGGATAGAAATGACCGGGCGCGGCGTGGATGATTAGGAACAAGATAAAACAAGGAAGGGAAGGAGCGTGAATTATGCTGCTAGAGGTCATAGCCACGACAGTAAGTGATGCAATCACAGCAGAACGTTATGGAGCGGACCGGATCGAGTTGATTACCGGGATCCGTGAAGGCGGATTAACACCCAGCCTAGGGCTGATTGAAGCTGTGCGGGAGGCAGTCAGTATTCCCGTAAGAGTGATGGTGAGGCCGCATGCATATTCCTTCATGTATGACCCATCCGACGCAGAAACGATGCTGCGCGATATCCGCCACATTGCCGGGATAGGCGGCTTATCCCTGGTTATGGGTATGCTCCGCAGTGACCAGACTGTAGATGAAGAACTGCTAATCCGGCTGCTTGATGCTGCGGACGGAATGGAGGTTACGTACCACCGGGCCTTTGATGAGGTGCGGGATCAGCTTGAGGCCCTAGAGGTTTTGAAGCGGTATCCGCAGATTACGGATATATTGACCTCCGGCGGCAGTGCCGTAGCTACTTCGCCGGAGGGAATGGCACGGATTGCCGTACTGCAGCAGCTGTCTGCAGATACTCCGCTATCCATCCTGGCCGGCAGCGGCTTAAACGCTGCAAGCCTGAAGGATTTCCTTGCCCATACCGCAGTCAGCCGGGTACACTTCGGCTCAGCAGTCCGGTTGGACGGTGATCCGCTGAAGCCTGTTGACCCCCGGCGGCTGGAAGCTGTCCGCAGGATACTCCAGCCATAGAAGAGGTGAGCTTTGGCACTTTGACATAACGGACGTTGCATGAACTGCGCAAAGAGCAGAAGCTGGAACGGAGAGCTGAAATGGAGCCGGGCCGCAGGCGGCCGCACTATAGAACTGCCGGAAGCGAAGCCGGCCTGGGCATTCTGTTGCTGAAAATCAAGGACTTTACTCCTGAAGCGGCAAAATAAACATTTGAGCTGTAGAGAGGCGGCAACCTAAGCCACTGCCCGGGCTACCCGCCCGCTCCCCCCAGCAGCCTGGGCAGCAGGGTCAACAGCCGCTCGCGGGTCAGGGCATCGCCGGAATTCCATTTGGCGCCGTCGAGCATATAGACGCGGCCCTCCTGTACGGCGGGCAGGCTGTTCCACAGCGGCGTCCGCAGCAGCTGCTCCATGGCTTCCCGCGAGTCCGGGCGCTCCGGGATGAGCATGAAGACGCGGTCCCCCGCGTAGCTGTGCAGCTTCGCCGGATCAACCTCGCCGAAGCCAAGCCCCTGGTCCAGCAGGCCCTTAATCTCTGCCGTCGGCTGCAGGCCGCCGGGAGCATACAGGGCCGTGGACAGTCCGGTCATCGCCATAGCGAACAGGCGGTTGCCATGGTCGTAGACCAACGCGGAGGCGGTTTCTCCCGGCTGGAGTCCCTCTGCGTACAGACGCTGCCACATGGCAGCGTTTTTGGCGTGATAGGCCTCCAGCCAGGCTTCCGATTCACGCTGCCTGCCGAGCCACCCGCCAAGTATCCGCAGCCGCTGCTCGAGCGGCGCGAACGAATCGAAGGTGAGGGTCGGGGCGATACCGGAGACGCGCGTATAGGCGCGCTCGTCCGAATTCGCGATAATAATCAGGTCAGGGCTGATCAGCCGGGTCAGCTGCGGGTCCAGCGGGAAGCCGACATTGGCCAGATTCTTGACCCGGTGCTTATAGACGCTGTTCCGGGCGAAGGCCTCATCGCCTCCGGCAGGCTTGACTCCCAGCGCCAGCAAATCTCCCAGTGTCTCCCCGTGGTAGACAATCCGCTTCGGCCGCTCCGGAATTTCCACTTCATGCCCCGTCCAATCCTTGACGGTAACTTTGCGCTGCTGGGCCTGGGCATACTGCCCGGGCGTGACTCCCGTCTTCTGCCGGAAGCGGCGGCTGAAGTAATATTCATCGGAGAAGCCGACCAGCCGGGCGATTTCGCGCAGCGGCTCGGCCGATTCCTGCAGATAGTTCTTGGAGTGCCCGATGCGCAAATCGGTCAGATAATCGAGCGGCCGCTTGCCGGTCAGCTTCTGGAAGATAGGGGTGTATTGCCAGGGAGAGACCTGTGCCAGCTCCGCAAGCTGCTTCACCGTAATGCTCTCCATATAATGATCCTGCAGGAATTGGATCGTACTCTCCACGGATTGCGCGGGACTGGGCAGCTGGCGGGTGGAGTAATTATGTTCAAACAGCAGGAGCAGCAGCTCCTGGAACTGCAGCTGCTGTCTGAAATACTGGAGCTCGTCCCCGCTGCCCGGGTTCGCAAGCAGCTCTTCCGCGAGCCGGATCACCCGGGTGAAAGGGTGGACGATTAGCTCTTTCCGGCCCGGCAGCAATTCAGCTGTATGGGAAGCAGGGGAATCTCCAGCCGTAATAGCGGCAAAGGATATCAAATAATAGTATAGTGTCATTTCTGCGTTATCCGTACTGTAGGAAGTTCCGGGGGACAGCAGACAACACTTGTCTGCATGTACTGAAAGGGCCGGCTGCTCCCCGATACAGAGCTCACCGCGGCCTCCGGTAAAGATCAGAAGTGTATGCTGACCGGCAGTCTGCACAGCGGACACAGTGTTGGCACTCTGGATTACCAGCTCAATGCCCTTCAGCTGAAACAGCAGGGAGCGGAGCGGAACCGCCGGCAGGGCCGGAGCCGCTGCGAGTGCGGAGGCAGGGGGGAGTCCCGGATTCAAGGCATTCTGTCTCAAGGCTCAGCACTCCTTTCAGGGCAGTTGAATTTAGATGTATATTGAGAACGATTATCAATAAACCTCATTGTATATAAAATAAAGCAGCTTATCAACATTAGTTGATAAGCTGCTTTTAATATTCGTCCTGTCTGCATGCGTAATCGTTACTTATTCAGCATGGCGGGGATTTCACCCAGCAGCCATTCTCTGGTGGCGGCATCACTGGAGGTTTTCATGATGTCCTGTGTATAGACATAGCCGTTCTTAACAGCCGGCAGGCTTTTCCAGACTGCACTCTCCAGCAGCTTGTCGGTCGATGCCTTGGCTTCGTCAGCTACCGGCGTCAGAAGGAAAATACGGTCCCCTGCGTATTCCTGGATAACCTCCATCGAAATCTCCTGGAAGCCCATGTCGGCGTCAAGCACCTTTTGGATCGCCGGAGTAGGCTTGAATCCGTTCTCCCCATACAGTACCTGCGACAGGCCGGTTGTAGCCATTACAAACAGTCTGTCGCCCGGATAGTAGGTGAAGACTGCGGCAGTTTCGCCTTCCTTCATGCCTGAAGCTTTAAGCTGGGCCCACATGGCATCTTCCTGTGTCTGGTACTGGGCCAGCCAGGCTTCTGCTTCTGCCGTCTTGCCCAAGATACCGCCGATTTCCTGCATCCGTTCCTTCAGCGGGGCGAAGGTATCGAAGATAATCGTTGGAGCGATTTTGGACAAGGCATCGAAATCAGCCTCTTCAATTCCGGCATAGATGATCAGATCCGGCTGAAGCTCAAGCGTCTTCTCCAGGTTGATCGGGAAGCCGACATCTTCTACCCCGGTCAGCTTGTCCTTGAACACCTGGCCTTCAGCCATGGAGAGCGGATAGCCGATGGCCTGTACGCCCAGGGCAATCAGATCGCCGTAAGTTTCCCCGGAGTAGATGATTCGCTGCGGGTTCACAGGAATCTCAACCGTATGGCCTTTGTAATCGGTGTAAGGGCGTGTTGTGGCTGCCGGTTCTGAAGTAGCTTCTACGGTTGGAGCGGCGGTTGCAGCGGTATTGCCGGCAGCTGTGTTAGCCGCAGCGTTGCCTTCATCATTCTTGCTGCTGCAGGCGAGCAGTAAGGTGCTCATCAGGAAGATGATGCACAGGATAGCGAAAGGTTGTCTTGCCTTGTTCATTGTAAGTATGCCTCCCATGTGTATACCGATTACCAATAATGATAATCATTCTCGTTTAAATTATCATAGAGGATAACCCTTCGTTACTCAATGGACAAAACCCAAAGCGGGAACTCGAGTTTGTGCAAAAGAAGAATGCCGCCATTCAGTCAATATTCAGTTTGGGTTGTAATGATGCATGAAATCCGTCCCTTCCGCAGGTCTTCTTAGGTGTGGGGAAATATAGCGGATTTTAGTTATTAACATATTGATAATATCATCAAAGTCTGCTAAGATGTTGTTAATAACAAATTAATAATAACATTAAGTTAATATCAATCTCTAAAATAAACAGCAGGAGGTAATGACCATGTTCGGATTCCGCTTCGTAAAGTTCCAGCCCAGTGAATATGTCCTTAAGGTGAAGAACGGTAAGGTAGTGCAGGAAGGTGTAGGACTTTCTTTCCATTATTACGCGCCTACGACCTCGGTTGTAGTGGTGCCGGTCTCTTCGATTGATGTACCGTTTATGTTCGAGGAAATTACGGCTGATTATCAGACGGTGACCGTGCAGGGGCAGCTGACCTACCGGATCGTGGATTACCGCAAGACTACACAGATTCTTAACTATACGTATAATCTGCGGAAGAATACCTACCTCTCCGATGATCCGCACAAGCTGGCCCAGCGGGTGATCAATATCGCCAAGGTGCTGACCAAGAAGCAGCTCGGGCAGCTGCCGCTGAAGGAAGCCATTCAGTCGAGTGAACGTCTGGCTAAGACAATTACGCTCGAAATCGGACAGAGTGCGGAGATAGAGAAGCTGGGCATCGAGCTAATGGGGCTGTCCATTCTGGCGATCGTGCCGAATAAGGAAACGCTGCGCGCGCTGGAGGCGCAGGCCAGGGAGGAGATTCTCCGCAGCGCCGACGATGCGCTGTATGAACGGCGCAATGCCTCGATTCAGCAGGAGCGGCGTGTGAAGGAGAATGAGCTGAATACGGAGATCGCCGTGGAGACGAAGAAGCGGCAGATCCGCGAAACCCAGCTCGATGCCGAACGCTCGGTGAAGCAGAAGCAGAACGAGATGAAGGAAGAGCAGCTCAGCTTCGATACTGCGCTGGAGGAGAAGAAGCAGGAGCTGATTGAACTGACGGTGGCGAATCAGAGAGCGGAAGCGGATGCCAAGGCCTACGAGTTGTCGGCGGTGATGAATTCGCTCCAGGGCGTAGCACCAGGTGTACTTCAGGCACTGACGAATGTAGGCATGAATCCGGATAAGCTGATTGCCATCGCGTTCCAGGAGCTGGCTGAGAATGCCGGGAAGATCGGGCAGCTCAATATTACCCCGGATCTTTTGCAGGGAATTATGGCCGGGTCGCCGGGTAACGGGGCGGGCGCGGTAAGAGGAGGCAACGGACGATGAGCAGCCCGGTATCCGAGAACAAGATTATTCTGATCAAACGCAAGACGCGCCTGGAAGAACTGGTGGTCCGCTACAATACGATCCAGCAGGCCCAGTTCTATATTGAACGGCTGGGGGCCGATTTCAGCGATTATCTCAGCGAGGACTTCACTTACCGCAAGGCGGTAGAGGCTGCTGTAACCGAGCTGAGCGCGGTAGGCCGGCTGCAGCTTCTGGACCGGCAGCATGTGCCTAACTTTATTTTTGGAGAGCGGGATACAGTAGTGGTGCTGGGGCAGGATGGTCTGGTCGCCAATACGCTGAAATACCTGCGGGAGCAGCCGCTGATCGGTGTGAATCCGGATCCGCAGCGCTGGGATGGTGTGCTGCTGCCCTTCACGGTTAAGGACCTGCGGCAGCTGGTGCCGGAGGTCCTCCGCAGCCAGCGGCAGGTGCGCGAGGTTACACTTGCCAGGGCAGAGCTGAACGACGGACAGAGCCTGTACGGTGTCAACGATCTGTTCATCGGCCGCCGGACCCATGTCTCGGCCCGTTATCAGCTTGAACTGAACGGCACGCTGGAGCAGCAGTCCTCCAGCGGGATTATTGTCTCCACCGGCATGGGCTCCACCGGCTGGCTCAAAAGCGTTCTCGCCGGAGCAGCGGGAATTGTCAGCCAGGCGGCACAATGGCAGGCAGCGGAACAGGTGACGGTAAATGCAGGCTTGGAAGCACACGTGTCTGTAGATGGGGGCAGACCGCAGGAAAGCGGCGGGGTGCTCAAGCTGGCCTGGGATCATCCGGAGCTCTACTTTACGGTACGGGAGCCTTTTCCCAGCCGGACGACTTCGGCCGATCTGGTATTCGGCAGGATCAACAGCCGTATGCCGCTGCGAATTACTTCGCAGATGCCGGAAGACGGGGTAATCTTCAGCGATGGAGTCGAGAGCGACTACCTGGAATTCAACTCCGGCGTAGAGGCGACGATTGGTCTCGCGGAGAAGAGGGGACGGCTGGTAGTCTAACATGCATATGTATGAATGCCGAGGCGCAAAGCGCAGATACAAAGAAGGGGTTCTCCGCGTGCCGCTGGTATGGCTGAGAGAACCCCTTTTGTCTTGAACCGCGTAGTCCGGCGTATATTACTGCTGGAAGCTGCGTCCCTGATTCATCATAGAACCGTAGGAATGGTTAGTCTGCATGGGTGTATGCAGCGGCTGCGGGCTAAATGAAGAGTTAATTGAAGCGTTAATTGGGCTATGCAGTGAATTTACCGGCTGGCTATTGGAAGTGAAGGACGGGCTGAAGGAAGAATTATATCCTCCAGAGCCTGTGCTGAAGCTTTGATTGCCAGAGTTACCAGTGCTGAAGCTTGGGATTCCTGTATTGAAGCCCTGTTGTTCGGTATTAAATCTTTGAATACCACCTGTATTGTAGCCGGCAGTCTGCGGAATCTGCTCCAGCTGTCTGATTAACTGCGAGACCTGCTGCAGCTGCTGCATAGCGGTCTGATGGCCCTGCAATGCCTGCTGAATCATCTGAATGGCCTTATTGCTGTGCTGGCTGAGCTCCTGCAATTTGGCGGCATGCTCCTGCTCCTGCTGCAGAAGCTGCTGGTAATTCTGCGTGCCCTGCTGGGTCTGTGTCATCAGCTGCTGGATGATTTGTTCGCTTTGGCTGATCTGGCTGGAATGGTTTGGATTCAAAGTAAGTGGCCTCCTTGGCGGGTGCTGTAATGGTCATGCGGGCTTATTATCTCTGGCGGAGGCAGTTAATATTCATCCTCATGAAACCGCACGCGAAGCACCGCTTGAACGGTTACAATTGTGCAAACTCTGCTTCAAATCCGCAGGGACGAGTTGATAAGAATAGGTACATGCTGCTGTGCAACTAATGCGGCAGACTGGCGTCTATGTAGAAAAGAGTTTCCAGAATCACCCATAACCTGGAGGTGGGGCAACCATGAATCTGCGTGAGCGTATCAGCCTGACTACAACTTATGTTCCAAGGAGCATCAAGCTTATGTTTGTGTTCGCAGTGCTGTTCACAGCATGCTTCACAGGATCAGCCGCAGCAGCGTCATCATCATCCTCAGATCTGATTATTGTGAACAAAAAGACGAATAAGCTGGCCTATTTCAGCGCCGGTAAGCTGGAGAAGGTTTTTCCGGTCGCTACCGGCAAGACCAAGAGCCTGACGCCTGAAGGCAGCTTCAAAATTGTGGTCAAAATCAAGAACAGACCCTATTACAAAGAAAAGATTCCCGGAGGCGATCCGGCCAATCCGCTGGGCGACCGCTGGCTGGGGCTGGAAGTGAACGATACCTACGGCACGACCTATGCCATTCATGGCAACAATAATGAGGCCTCCATCGGTAAATATGTCAGCGCCGGATGCATCCGGATGCATAATGAGGATATCCACTGGCTGTATCCAAGGGTAGCCAATAATACTCCCGTGATCATTACTACTTCAGGACTTGATATGGCAAGCATCGCAGTGAAGAGCGGCTATTCCGCGGGGCCGACGATGATTGCGGGCGTCTTTATCATCAATGGAGAAAAGCTGGAGGTTAAGGATTCTTTCCTGCTGGAGAATTCACGGGTATTCGTTCCGCTCCGCGAATCGGTTGCCCTGCTGGGCGGAACTTTGAAGCTGGAGGCGGGAACCGGAGCGCTTATCATTACTATAGGTGGGCACACCGCGGTCCATCAACCGCTTAGCGAAACAGCGAAGGTGAACGGCAAAACGGTGGCCATGCTGGCCTCGCGGAGCGTAAACGGGCGGTTGTATATTCCCTTAGGCAGCTTGACGCCGCTCTTTGGCCTTCCCGTCATATGGAATGCCAAAGAGGCGACTGTGGAGCTGTGAAGCGACTAAGCTAGAAGCTGCCAGATGGAAGGTCTGTTCGTAGCAATTACGCGCTGCATATATGTCATTGTGGCAGCTTGCTGCTATGCTGCAACCGGCTGATTATGTTTTCTGTGACCGGCCGGCCTAATTGCTCCATTGCATACAGGACAGCTCCTGCTTCGGGCGGGAGCTGTGGCGTTACCACCTTATACTGTTTGTTGGCCCCGTTCTTCAGTAAACTGCGTAATTCCAATTGAAAATACCTGCTGTTTGCCACACTGCCGATGAAGGCTACCGGGACGGTCTGCTGCGCAAAAGAAGAAGCCAGCAGCCCGATGCCCGTCTTAATCTGCTCTGCAGCTCTGCCGCAGACCCGGTCGGCGGTGGAGCTTCCGCGCTCCGCTTCTTCCGTAACTATAGGAGCAAATTCTCCAAAGCTTCTGTCCCGGGCTTTCCGGTCATCGTCAAACCCTTCACTTGCAAGCATGTACAGTTCAATGACTGAAGTGACATTCCAGTGTGCCAGCATCCGGGCGACAAGCAGCTCATCGCTGGAATCCGTGTGACCGGCCAGTATTTCAAAGACGGTATTATATGAGAGGAGCCGGGCGGCACTTGCGGCATAATGATGGAAATCATAATTGCGTAAATAACGTCCGTCTTCATTAATGGCAATAATGATGGAGCCAGTTCCCGAAATGACAATAATGCCGGGCTGCGCAAGCAGTGCTCCATAATGGGCGATAAGCGCGTCATTGACATGCCACCTCGGACAACTCAGCTCCGGAACCCCGGTGAGCGGCAAGATCCAGTCCAAATCCTCAGGCGAGTCGTAACCGGCAATCCCGGCAGCAATGCCGATGACCCTTCCGGGCTCGATGCCGCCGCGTTCCAGCGCTTCCATAATTGCGGACCGCACATTGTGCTGAGCAGCAGAATCCCGGTATGCGGAAGCGCTTCCTTTTTTACAATAAGCCAGTACATTCCCTTCGATATCAGCGGCTATGACCCGGGTATGAGTTCCTCCTCCATCGATTCCAATTACCACATCTGTTCGTTGCATTCTAGACACCTCTTCACGTTCTTTTCTACAGAATACTATAATCACTCCGGCGTTGGATATAACACAGGCAGATACTGCAAGGGAGAAATGCTCCTTCACGACAGCCGCTATACCGCCAGCTTGCGGTTGCTGAAGAAGGAATGACAGGATAAATATAGAATTTATAGAAGGATGATGGAAAACATTGATCTGGAGGACAAAATGAGTAAACTCGCAAGTTTTATGGCAGAAATGCTGCGTTTAGTGGTTCTGCTGGTTCTGACACTAGGTGTACTCGGGGGTGCGGAGCAGTGGATCTTCAAAATGTTATATGGATGGACCGGGTATTTGTATACTGCTGTAATCGGTAATTTTCTCCTGTTCTTTGTGTTATACCGGAATTATTGGCAGTTCAAGGGCTGGTACAAATCGGAGAAGAATCAGAAGCTGAAGCCGGTGTGGACCCGGGGTCTGAGTGCCGCTGCGCTGCTGCTGATTTTTGTTCCGTTTGCGGTACCGTTCTTGATGTAATTAGTTTTGTACAGAGGATGACGCATCTCCTGGAATGGTACAAGGGGGGGGAGAGCTTTGACCCGGAAATCATGGATAATGTCCGCAATAACAGTACTGATCGTAGCATCCCTGGGTTATGCATGGTTTCGTCCGCAGCATGTGGAGCGGGAGTACCCTAGTGTGATCTACTCCAATAATGAAGTCGTGAAGCATAGCGCAATCGGGCTGAAGGGTGAAGTATGGGGAGGCGTACCCGGACGAAGTGAGTTTACCGGAGAGCTTACACTGGATGGGGATCTTCATTATGATGTGAAGCTTAAGGATAGCGGCGGATACTATTTGGGAATTCTTACTGTCCTGGATGCAGACCGGTCACGGCGTTCGGTTGGCTCAATTATAGCGTCTCAGAAGCTGGATAAGTTCTGGATTATGCTGACCCATCTTGATGAGCGCTACGGACTTGCCGCAGGAGAGGGATATATCTCGGGTCCGGCTAATACGCTAGAGGAGGCCATACAGACCGGGAAGGATATTATGGGTTCGGCCTGGGATAGCAAGTAGAAGGCGGAGGGGGAACAGTATGGAGCAGCGGGTAGAGGAACAGCTCGATTTGGATGACTATGTAGGTTTTGGGAAAAGGGTACTGATCAGCTTCATTGATTTTCTGATTCTGGCCCTTCCTACGTATTTTTTGAACAGGTTTTGTGTCTCTGCCGCAGAGTCGGCGGAGTCGGCTTTTCCACTTTTTATTCAGTTTGTGCTGCTGATAGGCTTCAATATGTTCATGGTAGTCAAATATGGAGGCACTCCGGGCAGACTGCTTCTGGGGGTAAGAATTATTAATGAGGACGGCAGATATCCGGTGCTGAAGCAGGCTTTGATTAGATATCTCTTCTACATCGTTAACGGCTTTCTTGCGGTTATTGTGAGTCTGAACACTGAGGAATTATCTGCGGTTTCCAGCAGTCTGGCCAACTGGAGCCCGCTCGCCATGAGTTTGAATGTGTTCTTTGGCTGGGTCGTGGTCGCCGATTGCCTATTCGTGGCATTCACCCGGCGCAGCCGGGCGCTGCATGATATGATGGCCGGAACCTATGTGGTTAAAAAGAATGCACTGGACCGTCTTGTTTGAGCCAAAAGAATAGAATAAGCCAACTGCAAAGGGGATAGACCAGGCGGCGCTGCCGCTCCTGTCTATCCCCTTTGCCCTGCTCCGGAGGTGGATTAGCCCACCTCCAGAACGGCCTTCATGAACGTCTTAAGCGCGGAATCCCCGCTTTCTCCAGTCCATTCCCTGAGCTTCCCGGACCTTGCTGTATATAGCTCCAGCATCTGCTTCAGCTGCCGGTCAAAGAGCTCCGGCTGTCCCGTACGCTCTGCCTTCATCTGGGTTATCAGCTTCGCCCAGTTAACTGGGCTGGAGCCGGGACTATGCTGGGGATAATGCTGAGCAAGCTTTAGTACGGCATCGAGCGGCTGTCCCGCCGCCAGCTCTGCAGCCAGATAGCTGCCGGTGAAGCGGTGGCTGCCATCCTCCTCCAGTGAGGCGATGAATTGCCTGCGGGCTTCGTCCAATTCCCCCTGGTGCATCAGCGCGGTAGCGTTAATACCCAGATCATAGCTGTTCGGTTTCTGGTCACGCAGCTCAAGAAACCAGGAATAATAATGATTGTAGCTTTTCCAGTCGGACTGCTCATAGTAGTAAAGCGCCAGGTTGAAGACAGAGTCTGCAGTCGGACGCAGCTCTACAAGCTTCACTAGCAGAGGTATCGTTGCGGCTTCTAAGGATTTGTCTTTAGTATAGGAAGCCTTGGCTGTCATGAGATGAACCAGCATTTTGAGCGCATGATCATCCTGTGGATCTCTGGCATAGTCGTGGCGGTACGCTTCCAGTGCCTGTTCAAGCTTCTGCGCTTTAACCAGCTGATCGGCAGCGGTAAGACTGCGTGATTGTAAATAGAAGAAAGGCAGATTGCCGACGGTGTCCTCGTTCAGCCGGTAGCCATTGCTGCGGGTAATCACCCGCCCGGATACATCATAGGCTTCGATGCTCCACGAGAAGCGTCCGCTTGGATCGGCGAAGCCGAGCAGCGAGGAGGGCTCAACGGATTCCCAGCCTTCTCCGCTGCTGCTGGTGGAGAAACCGCCGCTGTTATACAGATCTGTTACAGGGATGGAAATCTTATTCCCCGTGATATGCTGGCGGATTACATAACTGAAGGTGCTGCCTTCGGCTGAGACTGTGCCGCTGAGACTGTAAGAGGCCGCATTCCGGACAGTCTCCCACTCGAATTCTACAGAATCACCTGTAAGGAGCTGCGAATTTACCGGTGACTTCAGCTCCAGCAAGGGCTGAAGGATAATATTATTAGTCAAACGGTCATTTGGTTTGATTTCGATCCAGTCATCCGCCTGCACAGGCCAGGTCCAGCCATCGATCTGCTCAAAGCTCAGGCCCAAAAATAACTGATAATAGCCGGGAATGACGCCTGAGAAGGAAAAACGGCCCTGTGCATCTGTGACGATTTCATACGGCTCCGAGCCATAAAACACACTATGACTAACTTCGCTCTCCGGCCGCAGGAAGATGCCTGCCCGGGAGACCGGAGTGCCGTCGCTGTAGGTTAGTGTCCCTGACAATGTGGCAGGAGCAGAGTTTCCTGCTTCCGCAGCAGCTGTAAGTGCGGTCTGCAGTGCAAGCAGCTGCCGCTGCATTTCGGAAGTGGGTTCACTCATATTCTCTGTAGCAGCTTCAAGGGAATCTTGAGCCGATGAAGGTTGCTCTGTGGAGCCCTGGGGGCTTAAGTCATTTCCTTCGTTCACTTCATGATAATTCTTGTCACGTGACTCCTGGTAACTCTTCAGACTGTTGTTCACCAGCTCCAGCGCTTCGCTGCACTTACCTTCTGCAAAGAGCAGCCGCGCACCAAGCCAGGCTGAACGGGCTTCATGTTCGTATTCGCCATCATGTACGGGGGAATGGGCTTGCTTCAGCAAGTCTCCTGCAGCCGCCCAATTCCCTGCGTTCAATGCCCTCTCAGCCTGAAGCAAAGCCAGCTCTCTGAACATAGAGGATTTACTGCTGATTCTGGTGCGTACTTCCGTAAGTACCGCATCCCCGTCATCTCCGGCACCCAGGACATCGTATTCATATACAAGCTGTTTAGCGGCAGTAAGCAAATAGCCGTCTATAGGGCCTTCTAGCATATATTCTCTCAGGAACCGGAGCTTATCTGCGGGTAGCAGCGGCAGTGGTGTTTCTTCGTTATTGTTCTGGCTCCACTGGCTAGAAGAGGAGCCGATATACACATTGAAATCATAGGGCTGTATCCAATTGCCTGGTTCAATTATTTTAGTGCGGATAAGCGTCATACGCTTGCTCCCGCTGCTGGCATCCAGCTTGCTCAGCAGCATTTCGCGTGCCAGAGTCCCGGTATCCGCTGTGGCGGAGGTTGCAAGCTGAACCGATGGCGCTGCTGCCTGTTGAAGAACAGCTGGTATTAGAATTAGCAGCGCAAGCGGAAGCAGCACGAACAGCACCAGCTGCTTGACCTTGATCCTAATTTTCATGGCTTCTCACCGCCTGTTCATAGATGTCTTTCCAGTACGTATTGCCGCCAGCTTCAATCAGTTCCCGCTGGCCCTGTACGGGCAGTGTACGGGCCCCATGTTCCGGGGGCCCGCTCTGCGGGTAGCAGAGGATCAGCGCACCTGCGATTAATAGCGCAGATAGCGCACCCAGTGGCTTGAGTGGAATTTCCAGCTCCTTATTCCATAGTGCCCGCAGGCGGGCCAGCGGTGCGGTAGGATGAGTCTGCTGCAGAACCCGTTCTTGTCCGCTGAAGGAGAGGCTGCTCAACTCTTCATCCAGACGGCGTTTGATGTGTTCTTGTTCATTGCTCATAGAACATGCCCCTCCTTCTCCAGAATCTGCTTCAGCAGTGTCCGTCCCCGGGATAACCGGGATTTCACCGTATTGTCCGGTAATCTCAACTGCCCGCTGATCTCACGGATGCTCATCTCATGGTAATAGTACAGCGTCAGACATTCGCGGTAGATGTAATCCAGACTTCTTACAGCTTCACTTAGCTGCAGATTATGCCATTCTGCTATAAACAGCTCTTCTGCGCCTGCGGAGGCGCCTGCTTCATTCTGTACCCAGGCCCCGCCCTCCGGCGCAGGAAAAATATTTCGCCAGCTCCATGTCCGCTGCCTCATCCGGCAGCGGTTAACCACGATGGCAATCAGCCAGGGTCTCAGACGCTGAGGGTCCTTCAGCTGCCCGATTTTGGCATAGGCCTGAATGAAGGTATCCTGCACGGCTTCCTCGGCAGACTGCCGGTCCCGCAGGAGCAGCCAGGCGGTCCGGAGCAGCATATCCCCATATTGCTCCATCAGCTGGCGGAGAGCGGACTCATCCCTGGCTTTGATTCTCTCTATAATATCCAGATGAAGCTCCCCTCCCTTTATTAGTAAGATGCGTGCTGCGGGAGGAAGGTTGCGTGCTGCAGGGAAATAATTCCTGAATTGAAGGGCTTGAGCAGCGAATTTGTTTTTCAATTGCAGAAAGTGCAATAGAAAACTCGTTTTTGGAGGCTGGAAAGCAATCTGCTGTATTTGATGCAACAGAATTTTGAGGAATGACTGTATAAGGGTGTTTTTCTGATTGTTGCCTGCAGAAAGTGCAATAGAATCAAATTCCGGGTGATTTTTAGGGAGTTCTATTGCTAAATGCAACAGATCCGGATTGCAGCTTTGGGGCGGGTAGCGGTAAGAGAAACGCTGCAACTACACGCGGCAGTATCAGTCCCAACTGGAACATGCCAAAAATGTTCTATAGAAGGGCGGCCTGAGAAGGAGCATCGTGCAACCTTTAGCGGGGGCACTGCGTCATAGGTTAACAGTTTAGATTGTAGAGGAAGTTCCCGAAAACGAAGGAGATGGCATCATGATCACATCATTCAAAACGATAGCAGGTATAATTCTACTTGGCGGAATGCTCAGTCTAACGGCTTGTAATTCCGGTAAGCCGGATGCGGTGAATACCGGCGGGGCGGCTGCGCAAGCCTCGGAGGCTCCGGCGTCTGCACAGCCGGAAGGGAGTCCCGCCCCTGGTGCGGGCACGGAGTCGGCTGAAGCTGGCGGCGGTGCAGCAACAGCTGCACCTGACGCGGCTCCTGCTGCGCAAGGCGGCACTGGCGCGGCCGCTTCACCTGCGGCTGCAGAGCCTGGCGCAGCGGCAGGAGCCTCGTCGGCTGCTACGCCGCAGGAGCTGAGCAAGCAGCTGAAAGAGCTGCTGCAGCTTGCCAAGCAGGGCAAGGTGCCCGGCGTGGAATATGCTGCACACAGTGGACTCATTGACGATGTGGAAGCAGCATGGGGAGAGCCGGACACCAAAGAATCGGCAGGCAAAGGCATTTATTCCACGTATGCCGGCAAGCACGTGGTATTCGGCTTTAACAAAGGCAGCCAAATCTTTGATGTGCGTTCAAGCGCCTCCGATTTACAAAAGCTGACGCTGAAGCAGATTGAAGAAGTCCTCGGCAAGCCGGACGCTACCTCAGTGAACGGCAGCGATGACATTTATATATACCAGGCGGGCAAGCAGTACCAGCTCAAGTTCATCATCCCGGATTTAACGGGTACCGTGGATCATATCTCAGTATTCTCCAAACAGGATTCCATCAACAATATGGCTGGTTAGAACAGCATCTGTAAGCCCCCGGATTGCGGCAGCTGCAGTCACATAGATAGCAATTTATGAAGAGTCCCTTCGCAGCGGCAACTGTGGAGGGACTCTTCTTGTTAACCGCAAATAATATTGCAGATAAGTACCTGCCAGCAGGCTCGGCTTCCGACGAAGTCTGCTGGTTACATGCTTCCCTACGCTCCCGATGAAGTTACGCCATCCCCGAACCGGCTGTCCCTCATGAATGCAGCTGCTGCTATCGTGCGCAGAACTTCTTGCTGATATAATCAGTTTATGGGTTGATCTGTAGAAAGAAGAGAGGCACAGCTATGCATCTGGAGTTGAACGAAAGTGAATATAAAGTATCTGCCGGCGGATTAACCATAGAGCTGCTGCCCAAGGAGTTTGCGCTTCTGCAGTTTCTGTACCGCAACAGGGGGAGGACCTTCAGCCGCGAGCAGCTTCTGGATAAAGTCTGGCCCATGGAGTATCCGGTGGAGCGGACTGTCGATGATCATATCTACCGGCTGCGGAAGAAGCTGCGCGGCCTTAGCGGAATCGACATCAAGACCATCCGCGGATTCGGATACAGTCTGGCTGTGCAGGGCTCTCCGGAGGGCGTAGCGATGAATCCGGCAACGAATGATCCGGAGCTGCGGAATACAATGAGTGAGGTATTCATGAAGTTTCATATCTACGGTCAGGGCAAATCGATGCTGACCCTCGCACGCCAGCAGGACATTCTCGGCTACGAGCTGGACCCGCATTATTCGATGGTCGTTCATTTCGTCCAGGGAGATTTGGAGTGGCTGATCTACACGGACGAGGTTCCGCTGAAGGACCGGCTTTTTTACCTCAACCTGTTCTATTTCTTCATAGGTGACCCTAAGGTGAAGATGGAATATGCCGAGCGTCTGATTGAGCGGAAACTGCTGAACCCCCCTGAACAGCTGGAACTGGAGATTCTGACCATGCTGGATTTGTACACCTTGGCAGGCCAGCCGGACAAAGCGCTGGAACGCCTGAAACGTTCCTATCAGGTAATATCCGAACCGGATTTTGAGAACTTCGTTCCGGCGACGCAGATTACGGAGCTGTTCATTCATCTGGTGGCGGGAACCGGGGATGAGCAGCTGGAGCGTATGGACGAAACCGTCAGCCGGACCCTGAGGGACAAGCCTTTTCTGCGGGAGATCGGCGGTTACAAAGTAGTAAAGGGACTCTGGGCGCTTCGGCGGGCACAGTGGGCAGAGGGAGAGAAATTGATCAATGAAGGATTGCAGGTGCTCGATATGTCTGGGTTTGTGCCGCTGCGGTTCTATTCGGTGTACCGGATCAACCATTTCTGCCGCATGTTTCTGGCCGGAAGTCCCTTGGGACGCAAATACGAGAGCCTGTTTACAGCAGAGCTTGAAGCGTTTGGTCTGGTAAGGCTGGAACGGGCACTCGAAAATCTGCTGCTGCCGCTGCTCGAGGCCCACTGATAATTCTCTGACAATTCTCCGTTACAGTAGGATCATGAATGTTTCGCACATTCAATGATATTACATGTAACCTGGAGGAATGTCAGATGGAGCTTTCAACGAAGCAGGGAACCAGCCTGCTGCATAACAAAACGTACATGCGCGTGTACAGCGCCTTCGCCACGGCAAGCTTCGGCGACTGGTTCGATGCACTGGCTATTCAGGTGCTGGTCGGCTACCGCTGGCAGGCCGGGCCGCTGATGCTGGCGCTTATTCCGGTGGCGCTGGCGCTGCCGAGCATTCTGTTTGGCTCGGTTGCCGGAGTAGCCGCCGACCGGCTGAACAAGCTGAAGCTGATGCGTGTCTGCGATCTGCTGACTGCGCTGTTGACTGTACTGGTGCTATTCGCCCCGAGCATGTTCTGGCTGCTGCCTTTGCTGGCGCTGCGTTCAGCGCTATCCATGCTGAATATGCCTGCCCAGCAGTCTTTGACCCGCAGCCTGGTCAGAGAGGACCAGCTGCTGCAAGCCTCGTCGCTCAATGGGCTGGTTAACCAGGGCTCCAAAATTGCCGGCCCTCTGCTCGGAGGTCTGGCGCTCGCTTTCCTTACGCCGCAATGGTGCATCCTGATCAATGCCTTGCTGCGCGGCTGCTCTTATCTGCTGCTGCTGTCCGTGAAGAACATCCGCACGGATGAAGATAACAGCAAACAGCCTGAGGCGCCGGAAGACAAGATTCCGCTGCATACGATGTGGCGGGAAGGCTGGAGCTTCATGCTGCGCAGCCGGATCCTGCTGAGTACTATGCTGTTCGGGCTGGCCGGGGCACTGGTGATTCAAGTGGTCGACTTCCAGTTCACCAGCCTGTTCCGGGTGTTTGCACCGGAGCGGGAATCCTTGCTCGGCTGGATGGTAGCCGCTACCGGAGTAGGAGCTGTGCTGATTATACTTCTCCTGAACAAGCTGAATCCGGAAACGGGATATAGCTGGAGGCTCGGCTCGGGATATGTATTGATTGGCGGTTCCATTGCTGCACTTGGATCGCTCCAGCCGGGCGCTTCGATAGTATGGGTTCTGCTGATCGGATTTGTACTGGGGATCGGAAACGGGGTATTTATGGTTACGTTCAATTATTGCCTGCAAAAAGAAACCCCGCCGCATATGACAGGCCGTATCTTCGGCATCCAGAACACCGTACTCAGCACGGTACTTATTATTGCACCATTGCTGGGTGGTCTGCTTGTCCAGTATGCAGGCCCTGCCCGTATTTTTATCAACACCGGCCTGCTGCTGCTCCTTCTGGGTCTGGCGGGTCTGCTGTTCGGGCGGCTGCTCTGGCCTGAGGCCAAGCTTAAGCTGGAAGGTGCACAGCCTGTAGCCGCAGTAGATCAGGGGTAGATTAAAAAAAGGCAGACAGTAAGTTTAAGATCAAGCCCTTCGGGGCTTTTTCTGCACTGCCACATTACATATTCAGGAGGAGCCAATGACGACATATATTTACATGGTGAGACACGGGGATTCACTCCGGACCGGGGTGGACGAATGGACGCGCGGCCTATCTGCAAAAGGGGAAGGGGATGCGCGCAGAGTAACAGCATGCCTGCGTAATGAAGGCATTAACACGCTGTACAGCAGCCCGTATATCCGGGCCATAGATACGATAGCCGATTTGGCCAAGGTACTTGGGCAGGAAATTACCCTTAAGGAGGACCTGAGAGAGAAGGTCTGGATGGAGGGCAACCGTCAGTTGGCTGATGAAGATTTGCTTCCGGCACTGCAGAAGATGTACGACGATCCGGACTTTGCCCTGCCGGGCGGTGAATCGAACCGCGAATGCCAGGCAAGGGCGGTAGAGGCGCTGCAGGAAATCCTGCAGGCACATGAAGGAGAAAGAATTGCCATTGGGACTCACGGGCTGGTAATGGCGCTAATGATGGGTTATTTTGCCCCCGGATATGATCTGGACTTCTTGCTAAAGACCACCAAGCCAGATATTTATGTCATGGCCTTCTCGGAAGGCCGGTTGACCGGGGTGGAGCGTCTTCTAGTTAAGGAATGAGCATGGAGAATGGCCGGAACAACGTCCCAAGCCGCGGATTGGCTGGGTGCGTTCTTTGGCGCGAGGGAGTAGAAATGCTACCTTTTCTACAACAATTTGAGATTGTGGACGATTTGATGCGGGGAATGTTGTAGTTTGTACAGGATTTGCTGGCGGTCACCGCGGCGCGGCCGAGTCCATCATTCACCGGGGTACGGTGACGGCTAAGCTACAGTCCGTAGAACCGCACCGTATTCGCTGTTAGAATAGCCTTCGCCTCGCTCCCGGTATATCCATGCAGCGCTCCCCAGGCGGCGGCAACGTCATGCACCATTGCCGGATGGGTGGTACGCCCGGTGAATGGGCCTTCAAAAGGCCACGGACCATCGGTCTCCGCCATGACCAGCTCCGGCGGGTAGCGGCGCGCGAGATCCTGAATCTCCTCTTCATAGAGAATATCGGGAGTGAACGAAATATAATAGCCGCGGCTGATCATACGGTCGACAGTATCTTCCGGGCCCTTGAACCAATGGAAATGGGCCCGGGTAATGTGATGCTGCTCAAGCAAATCACATACGGTCCAGGCATCTTCATAGACGGCATGCAGCACCACCGGTTTGGCTAAACAAGCTGCCAGCTCAAGGAGTCTGTCCAGAAGCCGGATATAAGGTTCCATATCCCATGCCTCCCCGCGTTCTATAGCTTCGGCCCTGGAATAGTAAGGAAGCCCGATTTCACCTATAGCTGCCATATCCGGGGCATGGAGCGTGATCCAGTCCAGCAGCGCGGCCAGCTCCTCCTCCGGCGGCAGCGGCTGCTCGGGATGGAAGCCGTAGGCGGGTCTCACCAGCCCGGGATAACGGGCTGCTATCTCCTGAGTACGCAGACTGGAAGTGAGGTTCATCGAGACCGCAATCAGCGCCTCAATGTCCTGCTCCGGCAAGCTCTGCAGCAAGGAGGATAACAAAGTCTCTTCATATTGGTCCAGATGTATATGGGCATCAATCATGCGTAATTGCTCCTTCCTCCGCAGGTTACTTCTCTACAAATTGCTGAGTGCTATCATGCGGTTCGAAAATGATCGAGCCAAGCTCCAGCCCCGCTGTCCCTGCCTTGTATTCCAGCTTCAGCGTTCCCATGCTCTCGGTCATTCCTACCATTAGGCTGGTATCCGCTAACAGCTTGCCGTCTTTCACCGAGTAGTAGGTAACAGCACCGATTCCTGCAGTCTTGCCGAAATATTTCAATCCGTCTTCTGCACGGTCCGGAATTCTTATCGTTACTTTGGACGGGGTTGCTCCTTTGAGCTCAAGCTTCAGCAGCACATCCTTCTTATCCAGCGAAATGCTGGAGGATACTACAGCAGAAGCAGCTTGTTCCGCTGCAGGCACGGAGAGCTCCTTCCACTGCTCAGGCTTGACCACATGAACTTCCTGCACTACCAGCGAAGTTCCGGTACCCAGTGTGAACACAACGGTTACTTCAGGTTTCCCGTCTGAATCTACATCCGCATAGAAGAGCTGGGGCGGATTCGAGAAATCTCTGTCTACGGTCCAGTCGAAGCTGTGCTTCTTGCCGTTCACTTCCAGGATGAATCCTTTGTAGGTGTTGCCGTCCTTCAGCGCGGCATACAGCTTGACCTTGGCATGACCCCCGGCCACAACGAGGGGTTCAGCGGGAACCCTGACGGTTGTGCTGAGACTGCCCGGCGTAATCACGACCCGGGTTCCTCCCGATTCCAGCTCTGTGGTAGCACCCGTAAGCGAATTCAGACTATCTGCCGGAATATATACATGTCCGGCCTTAAGAATAACAGTAGCCTCCAGGCTATCTTGATAACTTCCATCTGTTTGTGTATAGCGGACCTGGATAGAGGAGCTGCCGGGGGTAAGGACTTTAGTATCCCAACCAGTCGTGAGAGTAAGCTGCTTGAGGACATTATTCCATTGCAGCTGGATAGGGTAAAATTCCTTCAGGGCAAGAGCCGGTACATATAATATCCCATTGGAATGGAATGGCGGAACTTGGGGAAGAACGGCTTGTCCGTCTACCTTAAGGGCTAGTGGAGCTGCAGCAGAATGGGCAATATTTATGGATGATGCCGCCGCATGACCTGCGATGAGCAGGGCAATCGCGGAAGCGGCAATTAATTTTTTCATAAGATAACCTCCGGAGTCTGGAAATTCCAATCCATTTTATTATAAATGAAAAACTCCGCTTGCGGGTCACGTTCTGTTAACAAAGATAAGTCAAGCCTGTTACGGTTCAAGTTTAGTATGATCTATCTACCAGAGGAGACAGCCGGTAATTCCGTATAATTAACACTAAATATCTATACATATACGCAGGAGGGTGGAGTTATTGTTGCGGACCCAAGGAATTATTATGGCCTCCGGCGGAGCGTTATTATGGGGAGTATCGGGGACGGTCGCCCAGCATTTGTTCCAGCAGTCCATGCTGCCTGCAGCCTGGCTGGTGACCCTGAGACTGCTGGTATCGGGAGTCCTGTTCCTGATGTTTACACTCCGTAAGGAGGGCTCGCAGGTATGGAAGCTGTGGCTGGACCGGAGATTCGTTCTTCAAATGCTGCTGTTCGGGCTGCTGGGCATGCTTGGGGTACAGTACACGTACTTCGCTTCCATTGAGTCAGGCAATGCTGCAATCGCCACACTGCTGCAGTATTTAGCCCCGTTGTTTATTCTCCTGTACACTGTTATCTGGACAAGAACGAAGCTGGCTCCGCTGGATATCATCGGTGCGCTGCTCGCGCTGGGAGGAACGTATTTACTGCTGACCGGCGGCGATTCCTCGGAGCTGACCGTTCCCCTGAGAGGCTTGATCTGGGGGATTCTATCCGCAGTGTCCTTGACGTTCTATACCCTCTATTCAGGTCCGCTGCTGAAGCTGTACAGCACTTCACTGCTGATGGGCTGGGGGATGATTGTGGGAGGAGCAGGGATGAGTCTCATTCATCCGGTCTGGTCCGTTCCGTCTGCCGATTGGTCGCTGTCTATCATTCTGGCTATTCTATTCGTTATTCTGCTGGGAACATTAGCCGCCTTCTATCTATACATCGGCAGTCTCCGCCACATTGCTCCGCATGAAGCCAGCCTGCTGTCCTGTACGGAACCGGTCTCAGCAATTGTCTCCTCCGTAATCTGGCTGTCCGTCCCCTTCAATCTGTACCAGGCACTGGGAGCGGGAATGGTTGTACTTATGACTGTAATGGTTTCTTTGAAATCACGGACTAAAGAGATCGCGAATTAAATCGAACGAAATCCCTGAATCCTTCCAAGTAGATAGTGTAAGCCTGAAGGGGGAATGACGGATGAAGACAACAGAACCATATTCGCAGCTCATCGGACTCACGCTAGCCGGCAGCCGTGAAGCTTACGGTGAGTTATACGAGGCGACTATTCATGATGTCTATAAGGCCGTGCGTTTCCTCGTTTCCGGGGTTTCAGATGCAGAGAATATTGTGCAGGAGATATATATTGAGCTGTACCGTTCACTTAGGAAATTTGACAGGACACAAGCGTTTAGACCCTGGCTTATGGGGCTCACGATACGGCAGATTCATGCCCATAGGCGAAGAAGGTGGAGACAGTTCCGAATTCAGAACAAAGCGGAGCAGACTTGCCAGACTATAGAACATGATCTCGCCAGCGATGTTGTGGACCGGATGGCAAACCGGGTACTTACCGATATGGTAAGCCGTTTGCCGTACAAGCTGAAGCAGGTCATTATCCTGCATTACTTGCATGAGTATACTCAGGAAGAGATCGCTGCCATCCTTCAGATTCCGCTGGGAACGGTGAAATCACGGCTCCATGCCGCTCTGCAGAAGCTTAGACGGAAACATCAGGTGACTACGATCAGGTTAGGGAAGGTGGAGGATCTGCATGAATCTTGAGCACAATTTGCGGCGGGCGCTTCAGGAAGAAGCCGGAGCTATGCACGCTCCACCCGAACTGAAAGGGGAGATCCTTAACAGGATTGCACTCAGACAAGGAGGGAAACGCATGAAAAAATGGCTGGTAGCGGCAGTAGTAGCTGCAACCTTAATAATCCCTACCGGAGCGTATGCCGGTTACAATTATCTGGCGGATTCACTATACGGCTCGCAGGACAATACAGCGAAGATCGGCGGCACACAGCAGCATTACGACCAGCTTGAGGCTAAGTTACAGCAGGCCAAGTCCAGTTTGAGCGGGGATGACTTCACTGCACTGTCAACTCTGCTGCATGAGTTAGCTGGCTATAATCTGCAGATCGCCGATGATCAGGGGGGGCTTCATCCTGAGAAGCTGAGTGCCGCAGATCAGCAACGCTACAAGGAGTTGGCTGCAGCAATTGAGCCGTATAATGACAAGCTGAATCAGGCAGAAGCTCCGGGAACTGCCGCAAGCACCACGGATACGGATTTCGCCGCCTTTAGCGATCAACTGCTTGTTAAGGCTGAGCAGACGTTTAGCGGTGAAGAATTGGCTGCAGTCCAGCAGCTGATTGGTGAATGGAAGATGTATACAGCCCGAATGAGCGGTCCGGATCATAGCATTGTATCAGATGCTGAGTTAGCCGAGCATGCCGCTCTGCTGGAGAAGCTTAATCCATATCTGGAAAAGATGGGGTATAGGATAAAGCCTTCTAACCGTTAAAAATGCCGCCATGCACAAAATCAAAAACCACCGGACAGGGGAAATTCCCGTATATCCGGTGGTTTTTATATAAATATAAGAATTTATATGTTTCACATGATAACTTATCCTTCTATTTCTCGCTGAAACGGTACCGTCCTTACAAAAGAACGGCAAAGCCGTTTCCACTTGCCATACTGCGTTGTAAGGAGCGTACCCGGCTGAATCAGATGGATGAGCAGCACGGCCGCCTGCATCCCAGTGTAATCAGACAGTCTCAAAAATTGGACGACCTCACTAATGAATATCACAAAGAGCAGTCAGGCCTGAATTCCCTCAAGCGCCAGCAAGACTAAGTTCCGGACAGATTCCTCGTTCAGTGCATCCCCCGTCAACAATAACCGGTAAAAAATAGGCCCGTAAATCAAGTCGATACTGCTCCAGATGTCGAGCTCTTGCTTCAATTCTCCTCTCGCCACTCCCCGTTCGAGCAACTGCCAGGCCTCCTGGCGGCGAGGACCGAAAAATCTGCTGCGGTAAGCCTCAGCCAGTCCTGGGTCGAATTGCCCTTGACCGATCAGTTCAGTAATGACTTTGCCTTCCCGGCTGGACAGGAACATGGCCAGATTTCCCGCGTGGATCACCAAATCCTCCTTCACAGAGCCGCTGTCTGGTATAGGCAGTCTGGCGGAAGCGGCAAAAAGATATCCGTCTATCACTACCGCAGCTTTATTCGGCCACCATTTATAGATGGTCGCTTTGCTGACCTGAGCCAGTTCCGCGATTTTCTCCACCGTAACTGCACCGAATCCCATCTCCAGCAATAAATCATATGAAGCGTTCAGAATGGCATTCTTCGCCTCCGTATTGCGCGGCCGGCCCCTCTTCTTATCCATGGCGCGTTCCTCCTAATAGATGACTACATATATAACCTGCGACATCCAAACTCAAGATCGATCTGTAACTGGAGTATATCATAAAACCGCCTATTTACAAAACTGAACGTTTAGTATATTATTTGGTCATAGGAATTACTAAACTGTACGTTCAGTATTTAAAATTGAAAGGTGGAATTGATATGCAACAACAAGCTGTATCTTCTGTAAACCACAAGGCTATTCCAGGCTGGATCACATTTCTGCTCGCAGTATCCTGCGGCCTGATTGTGGCGAATCTCTATTATGCACAGACGCTGGTCGGACCGATCGGGCAGGCCATTCATCTGTCTCCAGGAGCCACGGGGCTGATTGTGACGCTGACACAAATCGGTTATGTTGTCGGGCTGCTGTTCATTGTCCCGCTCAGTGATATTATCGAGAACCGGCGGCTCGCTGTAACGTCCCTAATTCTGGTCGTAGCTGCACTTGCAGCTGCGGCACTTGCACCGAATGCTCCGCTGTTTCTTGCAGCCTCCATGTTCATCGGGCTAGGTTCAGTGGCAGCGCAGATCCTGGTGCCGTATGCATCGTATCTGGCGGCAGAAGAGGAACGCGGCCGTGTGGTAGGCAATGTGATGAGCGGACTGCTGCTGGGTATTATGTTTGCCCGGCCGGTGGCAAGCTTCATGGCCGGATTGTGGGGCTGGAAGTCTATATTTGTTGTCTCTGCAGTTGTGATTGCGCTCCTGACCCTGCTTCTGTCCCGCATACTTCCGGCACGCAAGCCAGAACCTACGTTGAATTACGGCCAATTAATCCGTTCGCTGGGTACACTGTGGATGCATACGCCGCTGTTACGCCGCCGGGCGATATACCAGGCCAGCCTGTTCGGCGCCTTCAGTCTGTTCTGGACGACAGTTCCAATGCACCTGTCCAGCTACTATCACCTGTCCCAGCAAGGCATTGCCTTGTTTGCTCTCGCCGGTGTGGGCGGAGCGGTAGCAGCCCCGATTGCGGGAAGACTGGCGGACAAGGGCTGGACCAGACCCTTGACTGGCCTTGCCATATCCCTCGCCGCAATATCGTTTATCATGGCTTATCTGCTAAGAGATGATTCTAGACTTACACTTGGCCTGCTGGTACTGACGGCAATCCTTCTGGACATGAGTGTATCCGGCAATCTGGTACTGGGACAGCGGGTCATTTATTCACTCGGCAATGAAACCAGAGGACGGCTGAACGGGTTGTTTATGGCGATATTTTTTGTAGGCGGAGCGGTGGGTTCTTCTCTGGGCGGTTGGGCCTATGCTTACGGCGGCTGGAACCTTGCCACACTGATCGGGCTTATTCTGCCGGTGCTGGCGCTGGTCTACTTTTTGACCGAAAAGAAGAATAACGGATAAGCACGGAACCCCTGCCTGCGGTTCACTGGGAATCTCCCTGTTTGAGGACCTCTTACACCAAGAGGTCTTTTTTGTGCAATAACTATTGATATGGAAAATAACTTTTTGGAGAAGTTCTGCTATGGAAACAGATACAAAGTGACATTTTTTTCACAAGTACTATTTTCCATTTCATAAAGACGATAGAGTGTCCGATAAAGAGAAAGTAGCATAGAGATAAAACTACAATATATTCAAAAATTCGACATTAAACGACAAGAAAAGGCGGCTGATGAAGTGAGTGTAAGACGATTGAGGACAGTTTCACAGGTGTTAATTAGTATTATTGTACTGGCGGCTATGTTGGGCTGCAGTTCATCAAACGGAAGTACGGCGGACAAGACCGCCAAGGATCAGGAAGTGAAGCTGAAGTTTATCTGGTGGGGGAAGGACCAGCGCAAGCAGGATACCCTGAAGGTTATTGCACTCTATGAGAAGCAGCATCCGAACGTACATATTATGACAGAAGATTACTCAGTGAATAATGATGTTGCTACCCAGCTGGCAATGGAGACCGCCGACCAGGCTACACCTGATATTATACAGGGGGATTACAGCTTCATCTTCGATTATATTAACCGTGATCTGATTGAACCGCTGAATCCTTACATAAAAAATAAGACGCTTTCGACTTCCGATATTGCCAAGTCGACACTGCTTCCGGGGATGAAGGGTGATGAATTATTTGCGCTGAATATCGGCATGAATTCTGAAGCTCTTTTGTACGATCCTGAGTTTTTCCAGGAGGCCGGCCTTGCAGTTCCTTCAATGGACTACACGATTGATGAACTGCATACCCTGCTAACGCAACTGAAAGAAACAGTGGATACTCCGGATTTCTATCCGCTTGGGAATATGTTTAATGCGAATTATTATCTGAGAACCCGCGGAGCCTCGATGTTCAACGCTGCAGGAACGAATCTGGGATATGATGACGATACTATATTATCCGATTATCTGTCCCTGTATAAGCAGTGGTATGACGAAGGCCTGATTAAGCCGGATTCCTACCAAGATATCCCTGTAGATGAGAGTCATCCGGTTATCAGCAGACAATCGGCTTTTTACTTCGGGTTCAGCAATAATGTTGCTGCGCTGAGCAAGTTAGCCGGCCACACCATCAAGCTGCTGCCCCTTCCTGTGATCACAGAAGACGGTGAAGGCAGATTCATCAAGCCGTCGATGTTCCTGGCGGTGTCTTCCTATTCCAAATATCCGGAGGAAGCTGTCAAATTCCTGGACTTCTTCGTGAATAATGCAGAGGCGAATGATATTCTCCAGGGCGAACGCGGCATTCCGGTATCCAAAGTGATCTCTGCCAAGCTATCAGCAAAAGCGGATGAGACCGGTAAGCAGCAATTGGAGCTGATCAAATATCTGAACACCCATTCGGCGCCTATAGATGCTCCTGCTCCCGGGAACTCCATTGTTGTAAGTAATTCTTTCCTGTTAATCCTCAAGCATGTAGTAGAAGGCAGCATTACACCGGAACAAGGTGCTAAATTTTACCGCTCAGAGGCGACCGGGATCCTGCAGGGTTCTGGGACGGAGGGCGAGAAATGAGCAGATTGATTGGTGAATATACGATCAGAAAAAAACTGTACAGCGGGTTTGGCCTAGTTCTGCTGCTCCTGATCATCGTGTCTGTCAGCAGCTACTCTTATCTCTCAGAGGTAAATAACTCTTATACTTATCTGCTGCGGAATAAATCGGAGTCGGTGCAGTTAATCAAAGATTTGCGGATCACGGTAGAGACGGAGAAGTCCAGTCTTTACGGATATGTAATCAACGGCGATGAGGAGAGCCTGACGGCATTTACAGAAGCACAGTTGAACTTTGACAAAATATTAACACAGCTGAAGCCGCTGATCGAGGACCGGAATGATAAACAGATCATCGCAGGTCTGGATCTGCTGCAGAGCCGCTACAGCAGTACGGCCATGCAGGTGATCGACAGCAAGAAACAGAATGACAGTGCCGCCTACCTGGAGCTGATTGCCAGCCAGGCCCCAGTGTTGGAGAAATTCAGCAGTACCGCAGAGCGGTTCGTGAAGCTCCAGGAGGATGATCTGAAGGCAGCAGCCGATCAGACGTTTGATCAAGTCGCTCACATTAAGATCCTGGTCCTTACCTTGACAGCAGCTGCCCTGCTTCTCGGCGTGCTTGCCAGTATTCTGATCAGTAGAGCAATATCGAATCCGATCCGCAAGCTCCAGAAGATGGCCGCCCAGATTGCTGAAGGCGACTTAAGGAATACACTTGTTGAGATTAAGAACAAGGACGAGATCGGCCAATTGGCGCAAGCCTTCAATAACATGGGCAACCATTTGCGGAGCTTAATTCAGGAGGTCGGCATGAATGCAGAGCAGGTGGCTGCTTCTTCTGAAGAGCTGACTGCCAGCGCTGAACAGACCGGACAAGCTACAGAGCATGTCGCGCTGATTACAGAGAAACTGGCCGAAGGTGCGCAGGTCCAGGTGAACAGCATCGAAGACAGTGTGGCCCTTGTTCAGAAAATGGATGGTGAAGCAAAGGAAATCGCACAGGCATCTATTCATGTCAAAGACTCGGTGGATGCAGCATTCGGGCTGGCCACAGACGGTATCGTGGCTGTAGAAATCGCTGTTGACCAGATGAATGCTGTGTCCGCGAATGTAGGAGATGTCTCACAAGTGGTCAGAGCTTTGGGTGAAAGCTCCAAAGAAATCGGCGATATTATCGCTATTATTACGGATATTGCCAATCAGACGAATCTTCTCTCCCTCAATGCAGCTATTGAAGCCGCGAGAGCGGGGGAGCATGGCCGCGGGTTCGCTGTTGTGGCCGGTGAAGTGCGCAAGCTGGCGGAGAAGACGGCTGAATCCGGGAAGCGGGTATCCGATGTTATCCATTCGATTCAACAGGAAACGCACCGTACGATAGAGATGGTCTCCCAAGGAGAGAAGGAAGTAGTGCGCGGAATTGATGCGGTTCAAACCGCAGGGAAGTCCTTTGCAGAGATCAAGGATTCTATCCGGGCAATTAATGAACAGATTCAAGGCGTATCGGACTCTTCACAGCAAATGTCCAATGGCACCCATGAGCTGGTCATTGCTTTTGAGCAGATTAATCAGATCACCATTGCTTCCTCTGAAGGAACGCATGATGTCTCAGCTTCAGCGCAGGAGCAATTGGCCAGCGTAGAAGAAATTGCTGCCGCATCGCGTCTGTTGTCGGGACTTGCGGAAGAACTTCAGGAGAGTATATCTAAGTTTACGGTTTAATCAATTTCGTTCATCTGCAGTTAATAGACAGAGGGTGTTCTTCGTGGCCATTTAACATGGCGCTGAGGGCACCCTCTTCGTATTCGGATTGGCAGGGCTGGAATTTTCTTTATTTTTATTTGGTCTGATGATGTAATGGAATGGCTATAGGTGACGTATTAGCTGATGTACATTACTTGGCCAAGTAAATTCAGCCGGGAAGGGAGGGCCATCAGGATGCAAGAGCGCGCATTGCAGCCTTTGATTCACGAAAGGGTTCGAGGAAATATGGAGACAGAATTGCAGTTCGCTGCGATCTTTGAAACCTACTATAAACGGATATTCAATTATATTGCCTACCGGGTGAGCTGCCGTTACACCGCCGAAGACCTGGCCAGCCAGGTGTTCGAGAAGACACTGTCCAAGCTATCCGGTTACTCCATGGAGAAGGCGCCGCTGGAAGTGTGGCTGTTCGCCATTGCCCGAAATGTAGTGAATGACTATTACAGAAGCCGGGCCAGGCACCGTTTCTTCTCGCTGGATACCCTCCGGGAGCTGGTATCGGGCAAAAAAGAGCCTGAGGCGCTGATCTTGGACAGCGAGCGGAGTGACAGGCTGAACCGGGCGCTGGATACACTCAGCGCGAAGGAACGGAACATTATCGCCCTTAAATTCGGGGCAGATCTGAAGAATACAGAAATTGCACGGGTTACAGGAATATCAGAGAGCAACGTCGGGGTTATCCTCTACCGGAGTATGAGGAAACTGAAATCTGAAATTGGGAGCGTGGAGGGATTATGAACAAGGATGACTGGCAGAAGTTCTCCATAGATATGGACGCCCGGAGCGGGAATCCGGCATCCGCTACAGATAAGGATGCTGCGGAATATCTGGAGCTCCTGGAGCTGGGAGAAGTTCTGGCCCGGCAGGATTTCAGCCAGGGCTCGAACAAGGCGGCGGTCCTCCTCCAAGCCAGAAACCGTGTCTTAACAGAACAGGAGGAACCAAAGATGAGCATTAGACAACGGATCAAACGGCCGGCCATGATCGTGGCTTCCCTGCTGGCAGCAGGCATAGTGAGTATTTCCTTCGTCAGGCCTTCTTTTGCACAGGAGATGCTTGTCCGGGCGTTGAATACCATCAATCTCGGCCACATTATTGCGAGTGAAATGGATCCGAATTACAAGCCGGAGTTCCCGGAAGCGTGGAAAGGCAAAATGTTTGATAAAGACGGCCATCCGATCACTTCATTTAATCATAAGCTTGGCACAGTCTTTAATGCTGAGGGTGAACGTATAGTGAATTTTGACGGAGACAAACTCATTACCCAGAGTGAGCAGGAGAAGCTGGATAAGGAACAGGCGGCGCGCATCTTTGCCGTCAAGGATCCTGCGGAGCTGGATAAATACGCTCTCTTCAGAGTGAAGCTGCCGGAATATCTGCCTGAGGGCTTCGCCTTTGACCATGGAGAATTCTACAAGGGCGAGGAAGGGGTCAATGGACAGGTTGTTGAATTGTTCTTCACTAGTGAGCAGACCGGCAAACGGATCTGGATGCAGCTGCGCTTATCTAATAAGGACAACGCCTATGAGATGTCGACGAGCGGCAAGATGGAGCAGGTGGAGCTCAATGGAGTCGATGCCGTCATGATGAACGAACGGACCTTGGACTGGGAAGCGAACGGAGTATTGTATGACCTCAGCACCCATGGTCTCGACCGGGCCGAGGTGCTGAAGATCGCCGAATCGATCCGCTGGTAACCGGATAGCAACCGGGACAGATGGTGAACCGCAAACAACAGGCAATGATCCCTGAACGGGGGTTCACAGCCTGTTGTTTTTGTTATATGGGCATGCGGTGAAGGTTACTCCACCTTGAAATTTGCTGCAGAATCGGCGAGGGTCTTGGTTAACTGATCGATAGTTTCGACCATATCCGCAAGCCGCTGTACGGTAGAGGATTGTTCATGCATGGTAGCTGTAACTTCCTCAACCGAAGCTGAGATTTCTTCTCCTGAAGCGGACAGGCTTTGGGCGGATTCCATGACTTCATCTTTGTCATTTTGCAAATAGGAAATTTCATCTGCCATGGTTTTGATCTGGGCAGTTATTTCTGTGATTTTCTTCAGAATGGTTTTGAATGAATCCTGGGTATGCCCCACGAGTTCATCCTGTTTATTGGAAATTTGGTTAATGGCTGCGACACTACTATTATTTTCAGTTACATATGCAAGATTCTGTTGGATGATCGCATAGATTTCATTCGATTGTCTGGAGCTTTGCTCCGCCAGCTTACGGATTTCGGAGGCTACGACTGCAAATCCTCTGCCGTGTTCCCCTGCCCGTGCAGCTTCAATAGATGCATTCAGCGCCAGCAGATTGGTCTGACTTGCAATTTGGCTAATCGCATTTGTAATTTGGCTGATGCTGCTGGAGCTCTCCTGAAGCTTCAAGGTAATTTCTGAAATTTTATGAACTTCCTCTTCATTCTTTACGTTGATTTCAATTAATTGTTCAACCACTTGTGTGCTTGTATGGAAGACTCCGACGATTTCTTCTGCTCTTGTCCGGACCAGCTGGGCATTGAGATTCATTGCAGCGAATTTCTCGCCAAACCCATGAAATTTTTGGACAATAGTATCGGTATCTTCGGACTGGGATTCCATAGCCTGGGCGATCCCCATGGAAGTGACTGAGGTTTCATTAATGGACCGGGAGGTTTGCTTCGATGTTTCGTCCAGTTCATTTGTACTGCTATGAAGAATGGCGATAGAATCGTTCATGCTGCTGATCAGAGCTTTATTTTGCCGGGCCATATGGTTGAAGCTGTCAGCCAATTCCCTGAACTCATTGTCATAGCGGCCTTCGGCTTCAACGGTCAAATCCCCGGTAGCTAATTGTGTGAACAGGCTGGTCAATTTGACAATGGGATTGGCGATCGAACGGGATAACAGCAGACCGAACCCGACGGCTATAAGAAGGGCCACTGTCGTAACGATCAGCAGCTTGTTAAACATGTCCTGTACAGGGCGCTTAATGTCATTATAAGGATCTGACACCGATACCGTGAGGTCAACACCCGGTATTTTACTGATTCTTACATAATCATCACCTATCGTGGTGGTTTGGGTTTTTATCTCTGTAGTAGCACGGTCAGCCAGAAAAGCTTTGATCTCCGGAGTGTTTCCAAGGCTTTGCCCTTTCTTCGACGGATCGGCTGAGTTGTAGAGGACGGTTCCGCCACGGCTGACAATCTGGACGAAGCCTTCCTGATTGATATTAATGCCGCCTAATTCGTCCAGAAAAAGATTGCTGTCTATGGTGAAGACGAAGAGGCCAAGCAGCTTGCCGCTTTGATCTTTGATGGGCTGGGCAAATGGGATAACTAATGTACCGTTTGATCTAGACACAATGGCATCAGCGATATAGGGAGCGCCTTTCAGACCTTCTATGAAATATTCGCGGTCCGACCGGGATTGGCCATGACTATCCGCATTGGTTCCCGCCACGATAGTCCCCTTTAAATCCAGCACGAGCATAGAGTCTGTACCTACGCTACCCTTCATGCTGTTTTGCAGAATTTTATTGGCTTTGCTGTAGTACGGATTTTTTGACGAGTAGAACTCCTGGTCTGAGAGTGTGCCTTCTGCTCTAAGCTTCAGAAGCTCCTTGAAAGTATCGTGTACTGAAATTACGTAAGACGCCTCTTGCTTAAATTTCATCGAATTCCAGAGTCCTTCACCGATCCGGTCCGCATTGGCATTGATTTCATCTTTGCTTTTTTTCACTAATAAATCGGACGATACCCAATATATCGTAACGGAAGTGGCCAGCAGTACTGCAGCAACAAGCAAGCTCATTAAGAGAGGCAGCTTAACCTTTAATGAAATCGTGTTAAATTTTTGGGTGAATCTACTAATGTTCTTCATCTGATCCAGTCTCCTTCAATGTATATATGTCTATGAAAAATTAGGCGTTCTACGCGACCTATCCTAGGGATGACTTATTTATAACAAGCAGTTATAGAGAATTTGTGATCTAAAAATATAAAATTGTGAAAACATATGAAACAGTCGTAGCCGGTGCTTTTTTCTTTTCACTGGTCCAAGTCTTACGCTTGTCATGCCCGTCTGCATAATGCGGCCAAGTTCCTCATAGACATGTACTAATCAATGCATTCAAAACAGGTTAAGGGGATGATGTCATGCGCCGGATAACATGGGTACTCGCGATCATTATGAGCGTGGCCTTAGTATTGACGGGGTGCGGGAAGAAGGATGCCGCCTCTGTGGTCAAGGATTTGAATAGTGTGTCTGACAAGCTGGAGAGCAAGCAGGGAGCTTATCAAGGCTCAGGCACGATGACCTTGTACACCGGGGAGCAGCCGCAGGAATACAAAGTGGAAGTGTGGTACAAGAATCCGTCCTACTACCGGATCAGCCTGTCTAATGTCCAGAAGGATGTGAAGCAGATTGTGCTGCGCAATGATGAGGGCGTATTCGTACTGACACCAAGCCTCGGCAAAAGCTTCCGCTTCCAGAGCGACTGGCCGGACAGCCAGGGACAGGTATATCTGTACCAGACGCTGCTCAAGGGAATTGTCTCTGACAACAACCGCCAGTTCGTAGAGGACGGGGACAATTATGTGTTTGAGGTAGCCGCAAATTATCAGAGCAGTGCGCTGGTCCGCCAGAAGATCTGGCTCGCCAAAAAGACTTATGAACCCAAGCAGGTTCAGGTATCGGATTCCGAAGCCAAGGTTGTCGTTAACGTGACCTTCGACAGCTTCAAGTTTGATCCGGAATTCGCCGCAGATTCTTTTGATATGCAAAAGAATATGGCCACGGGCTCACCTTCAGAGAGCACTGTAGCTGAAGTGGATGAGAACGGAAATCCGGTAGTGGCGGAAGACGGGGAACAGGCCGGCCAGCCGGTTACGGCAGAACTGGGTGACTTCGGAATCATCGAGCCGGATTATGTTCCGGCAGGCGTGAAGCTGAAGGATACGAACAAAATCGAAGGCAGCAAGGATCATGCGGTGCTTATCCGCTATGACGGTATCTACCAGTACACCATTATGGAAGCCCGTCCGCTGGACCGTGCGGTATCGCTGGCTCCAGGTAGTGTGATCGATCTCGGGTTCACCTGGGGACTTCTCAGCGGAGACGAGCAGCAGACATTGACCTGGATGAATGAGGGCGTCGAATACCGGATCACGAGCGATAATCTGCCAGTTACGGAAATGATGCAAATAGCCGCTTCTATGGAGGAACAATCGGGTAAATAAAGTTCAGTAGGCGGATACTGCGCAATGTGGGAATTATTCCTCTACACGCAGTGTCCGTTTTTTGCTAGTTCTGCTTACATTGACAGCGGCCTTCCCGAGCATTACCATTGCAGTAAGACCCCAAGTTCTATGTGATTTCGGCGTAGATGTTTTACTACAATGTAAGAAGGTGAACCTGAAGTGCAAGCAAGCTATCGACCGACAGTAGCCGAGATCAATCTGGATGATTTGCGTGCCAATTATGAGGCTTTCCGGGCGGCACTGCTGCCGGAGACCAAATTCATGGGATGCGTCAAAGGAAATGCGTACGGACACGGTGCCGTGGAAGTGACCCGGGAGCTGGAACGACTTGGAGCGGATTATGTTAGTGTCGCCTTTTTGGATGAGGCATTGGAGCTGCGTCAGGCGGGAATACTACTTCCTATTCTGGTGCTGGGCTACACCTCCCCGGAAGGAATAGCCGTTGCCTGGAAGAATAACGTTACCGTAACACTGTTCACACCGGAAGTACTGGAAGCTGTTAGAGCGCTTCCTGTAGAGAAGGAGCACCGGCTGAAGGTGCACATCAAGATTGACAGCGGGATGGGCAGGCTGGGATTATTGCCGGCCGATGCACCTGCTTTCATTGCTGAAGTGCATTCAGTAGCGCAGGCGGAGCTGGAGGGCATGTTTACTCATTTTGCTAAGGCAGACGAACAGAACAAAAGCTATACACTGATGCAGCACCGACGTTTCATGAGCGTGGCGGAAACGCTTCGGGATATGGATATTAAGATCCCGATCATACATACGGGCAATAGCGCTACGGCCATTGATACACCTCTCTTATCCAGCAACATGGTGCGTGTAGGCATAAGCTTGTACGGATTCTATCCTTCAAGTGAGGTGAACCGTGAGCTGGTGGCTTTACACCCGGTAATGACGCTGAAGACGCAGGCTGTCTATATCAAGACCCTGCCGCCTGACTCAGGCATCAGCTACGGCACCCGGTATTTCACGGACAGCGATGAGGTTATCGCTACGCTTCCCGTGGGATACGCTGACGGATATTCCCGCATGCTAACGGGCAAAGCGGAGGTGCTAATACGCGGACGCCGCGTTCCTGTCGTCGGAACCATCTGCATGGACCAGTGTATGGTATCACTCAAATCTTTCGCTGAAGAAGCGGAACAAATCAAAGCTGGCGAAGAGGTTGTACTCATCGGCCGCCAGGGAGCTGTGTCGATCACGGCAGACGAACTGGCGCTCCATCTTGGGACGATTCACTACGAAGTCATCTGTATGCTGGCTCACCGGGTGCCCCGCGTATATGTACGCGAAGGCATGTTACCCAACCTCGTGAATCCCTTGCTGCAGACTTGAAGCCCTGACCAGAGACCTTATCCAGGAATTGAAAATAAGGACTACCCGTATAGAGCATGTGACTTATAGTCTATACGAACCGCCATTTCTAGTTTATAATGGGATGCAGCATACTTGATATACTGGCGGCATATATTCCTTGTATAAAATTCCTTGTATATTGTAACACTGGAACACAAGGGCAGAAGGTTTGTGGGGGTGGAAGAGAAGGTGGCCAATTTGCAGAACACCAAAAGAATCATGATCAGCTTGCCCGATCATCTCTTGCAGGAAGTGGATGGGATCGTTCAATTGGAGAACTCTAACCGTAGTGAATTGATCAGGCAGGCCATGAAGCTGTACTTGACTGAACGGAGGAAACGTACCATCCGGGAGTCGATGCAGCGGGGATACATGGAAATGGCTAAGATTAATTTGACCATGGCAAGCGAGGCCTTTCTCGCAGAGGAAGATGCAGACAGTACTCTTGGCCGCTTAGTAAGCGGGGTGTAAATATTGATTGTTAAACGCGGCGACGTTTTTTTTGCCGACCTTTCACCGGTCGTGGGTTCAGAGCAAGGCGGAGTTAGGCCGGTACTGGTCATTCAGAACGACATTGGCAATCGCTTCAGCCCGACTGTAATTGTGGCAGCTATCACTGCCCAGATCCAGAAGGCCAAACTGCCGACGCATGTGGAGATTGATGCGGCTGCCCATGGCTTTGACCGGGATTCCGTTATATTGCTGGAGCAGGTTCGGACCATTGACAAACAACGCTTAACCGATAAGATCACCCACTTGGACGATGAGACCATGAAGCTGGTGGATGATTCGCTGCAAATCAGCCTGGGTCTGATTGACTTCTGAACCATATAGGGCTATGACATCAATAATTGTACTAAAAGGCATGCCGGAGATGTATCCGGTATGCCTTTTTTACAAGGATAAATACGTTCGGAGTTCACGGAAAGTAGCTGCGTAATCATCGAAGATAATGTCCCGCTGTGTGGGTTATTGGATAGTCTCACCGGGTGTTGTGCTAGGGCTTGACCTTATGTTATAATTAGACCGGTCAGTCGGTCTATAGGGGGGATACATATCAAAGGACGCTCGGATGGAGAAGAAACCAAGAACCGCATTCTGCAGAATGCTTCACATTTGTTCGCACACAAGGGTTATGGTGCGGTAAGTATGAATGAAGTCTGCTTAGCTGCGAAGGTCAGCAAGGGTAGCCTGTATCACCATTTTCCCAGCAAGGATGAACTGTTCTTGTATGTGGTGGAGGATGATACCCAGAAGTGGCTCTGTGAGTGGGAGGAGCTGCGGAGCAAGATCAGCGGGACGGAAGCCAGGCTGTTCGCGCTGGGAGACCATTACGCGAATGACTTCCAGAATCCGCTGATTCATGCGCTGGAGGAATACGCCAGATCCCGTACGCTTACCGATGATATCCGCCAGCGGCTCTCGCAGATCTACGAATCTGCTTCACAGGCCTGCCGTGACCTGCTTCAGGAGGGTATGGATTCCGGATATCTGATTCCAGGCAATCTGGACAACTATGTGACCATCGTCAGCGGCATGCTGGAAGGGATCGGCAGGGTCAGCGAGATTACAGCACTCGCCAAGGGGCCTGAGGATATCAGGGAATATTACCGCGGGGCCATTCAGCTGTTGCTTAAAGGACTGCGTACCCGGGAGAGCTGAACGGTAAACGGGATTATTAATCCACAAGCAGAAACGGCTAAGCTTCATTCATAGGAGCTTATGCTTCCGAGGCAGCGATATTGCATATTGCTTTCAGGCTGTTTCTGCGTGAAAGATAGGGATAATTATTTGCGGTGCGAAGCGTATAAATTATCATTTTTTAAATAGACCGGATGGTCGGTCTAGTCCACGGCGTTATGCAAGCAGCTGTACCCGTGCCGTTATGAGTTCTTTGCCGTTAATGGGAGAGACTGTTATTACATGAGATGAAGTACACCTGGAGCCTGAAGATTTGCCCGGGAAATACGGAGGGATTTACAATGTCATTATTACTAAGAAACCGGGGCGCGATGCTGCTCCTGATGTTGAATATATTTTTGGCGTTCACGGGGATTGGTCTGGTTGTCCCTATTATGCCGACCTACATGAATGAGCTGGGCATTGGCGGGAGTGTTGTCGGACTGCTGGTGGCCGCTTTTGCCCTGACACAGCTGCTGGTATCACCGTTTGCCGGGAACTGGTCGGACCGGATGGGCCGCAAAAAAATCATTATCGCCGGACTAATTGTCTTTGCCTTTTCGGAGCTGCTCTTTGGTCTGGCCACGGTACCCTGGCTGCTCTTCGTATCCAGAATGCTCGGCGGTGCGGGTGCGGCGATGATTATGCCGGCGGTTATGGCTTATGTTGCCGATACGACTTCTTCTGAAGAACGCGCCAAAGGTATGGGCTTGATTAATGCGGCCATCACTACGGGATTCATCATTGGTCCGGGAATTGGCGGGTATTTGGCTGAGCTCGGCATCCGGGTCCCTTTTTTCGTCGCTGCCGGAGCGGCTGCCGTTGTGGCACTCATTACTTTTGCCGTTCTGCCGGAATCACTGTCTGCGGAGAAGCGACATGAAGCGAAGTCTGATGAGGGGAACAAGGAGAATCTGGGGATGCAGATGCTACGCTCTTACCGGGAGCCTTATTTCTTCGGTCTGGTGATCATATTCGTGCTCTCCTTCGGACTGGCTAACTATGATACAGTGTTCGGGCTGTTTGTGGATCATAAGTTCGGGTTCACTCCTAAGGATATTGCGTTTGTCCTGACATTCGGTTCCATCGCGGGTGCGGTGGTTCAGGTTACAGTGTTTAGCTGGATTTTGAACCGTTTCGGCGAAAATAGAGTGATCTCCATTTGTCTGCTCATTGCCGGACTGTTTATCTTCCTCACGCTGTTCGTTCATGGGTTCGCAGCTATCGTTGCAGTGACCTTCATCGTATTCTTGGCAATGGATATTCTCCGCCCCGCCGTCGGCACACAACTCTCCAAGATGGCGGATGAATCGCAGCAGGGGTTTGTCATGGGGATGAACTCTGCCTACACCAGTCTTGGCAATATTGCCGGCCCGATTGTTGCCGGAATCCTGTTCGATATGGATGTGAATTTCCCTTATGCGGCGGCTGCGCTCGTCATGGTGCTCTGCTTCCTCATGTCGCTGAGTTACGGCAGAAGGAAACGGAGCCGGCGGAGTCCGGTGATGCGGTAACGGGAGGGTAAAGACACCGGGAACTTCCTCATTAACCAGGGGGGCTGCAGCAGGCCAAGGAAATAGTTGGATTTTTTCCACTTCCTCATAAATGAAGAAGCTGCTCTCAAACAGCAGTTGGAAAAACAGCACTTAATCTAAGGCATAT
>NZ_JBBORE010000003.1:0-1389 GCF_038004445.1 Paenibacillus sp. FSL R7-0312
CGGTTCGGCCCCTTAATTATGGAGTCATTCTCTTGAAATCTCTGGTTCTTGCAGTTTCTTAAAGTGAGATGTTTACCTCTGCCACTTGGCCTGCTCTCCATGCCGCATGGTATTGGTTAGGACTCAATCGGTTTAAACTGCCGTGAAAGCGGCGTTCGTTGTAAAATTCAATGTACTCCGTGACAGTCTCGTAGGCTTCTTCAAAGGTTTCAAAGTACATTTTGCTGTAGAGATCTCGTTCTAAAATGCTGTGGAAGGACTCAATATATGCATTCATATTCGGCGTTTTAGGCGGAATCCGTTCATGAATCAAAGGTTCATCCGGGTCCATACACATCTCTGCAAAAGCATGACTGAGAAATTGAGGACCATTGTCTGAGCGAAGAATAGGCCTAGCCCCTCCAGGCTGTATACGGGCCTTCAACGCCTGCTTAATGGTCGTGCAGATCTCCTTTGCACTGCAACTTGCACCCAAGTGGTAGCCGACAATACAGCGGTCAAACACATCAATCATGTCAAAGATAAAAAAGAAGCGGTCGTAGCCATGAATGTATCCGTACTTAATATCTATTTGCCAAAGTTGGTTGGCTCCGGTAACCACGCGGTTTTGGGCAAGCCGTCTTGGATATCTCACTTTCTTGTCAGGTTTCTTTTGGAGCAGCCCTAGCTTTTTACAAAGCCGGTAGGCCTTCTTGTGGTTCAGAATTAAGTCATGCTGGATGTAGAGGGCATGCGCTAAGTTACGGTAACCGTAGCCGTGTTCCTCGCCTGCAACGAGTTCGCTAAGCCATTCTTCGATCTGCTCGTCGCTGACCTTCTGGCCGTCTTTCGTCAACGAATACGCTGGGATCGGTCTTCCGGCTGTCCCTAAGCTTACCGTAGATTTGGTGTTCTCCTTTTGACGCTGTTTGCGGGCATAGTAGGTCGATTCCAGCACACCCACCAGCCGAAGTACCACCGATACCGCATAGCCCCGCTTAATGCTTTCATCGGCTATTTCAAGTCTGTCTTGTAAGCGGGGTTGGTCTTTTTTAGCAGTTCACGCAGGAGTTCGATCTCCAAATCCTTTTCGCCCAGCAGTTTAATCGCAGTGTCCATTTTGGTCTCTAACTCTTGGACACGTTTGGCATCTTCAATACGTTCGTTAACTGAAGGTGTCGCTTGCTCACCAAATCGTTCTTTGTAGAACTTCACCCAGTTCGTAATCGTGCTGGGAGAAACTGAATATTTACGGGCGAGGAAAGAGAGCTTCGTCCCATTAATCGCTTCCTGGGCAACTTTAATCCGTTGTTCATCGTACAACTTGTTACTTTTCATGTCCTCATCCCCTTCTCTATTAGTGTACCTTATGCATCTTTAGGACTCCAATTCGATTAGGGGGCTTAAGAG